>NZ_JACHBW010000010.1 GCF_014200455.1 Paraburkholderia bannensis
AGCTCCGAAGAACTCATCAGGCCGCATCACCATCAAGCGCCCACACTTATCGGCTGTAAATTTTTAAAGATCGATTCGCGAACTTCGCGCCAGCGATCCAGCTACCGGCGGGTTCTGCGTTGCTGCGTCTGCAGCAGAGAAACGAGATTATGCAGACTCTTTCTCGTTCCGTCAACATCTTTTTTTATATCGCTGCTTAAAAGCAGGGAAAAGTTGCCGCCAGAGCGACCCGCCGTTTCTCGCGGCAGGCTTCGCTGCGACCAAGGTCAGAAGCGAAGGAGCGGAATTCTAGTCACGCAGATGCCACATTGCAAGTGCTTTCTTGCGCCGCCCCGCCGATGAATCCGCAGCCATCTCAATACCGCGTCCTTGCGACGCCGCAACACTCCCGCCAGCGCCCTCCTGTAGGCCAAACCGATGGCCTGCGCGGAACCGACTAGAATATGGGGTTCTCCGCATCCCAAACTCATAAGATTTATGCGCTCGCGAATCGCCAAACGCCTCCCCCCTGACGCCGACAAGCTTGTCGGCCTGTCGCTCGCCCTGTTCGCTTCGGGCAGCCGCACCGAAGACCGCTTCTGGGAGGCCAGGCTCGACACGCTGTTAGCGAAGGTCGTGCGCAACGGCAATCAGACTACGCTCGACGCCGCGCTCGATCATTTGCAGCAGAACCATCCGGATGCGTACGGCGCACTCGCGGACATGGCCGAGACCCACAGCGAGTCATTCGTAGTCGAGCACGAAGGCGTGCCATACGAGGCGCTGCTGGTTGCCGCGCCCGTGCTCGCCTGGACGCGCTACGTCATTCCCTCGGGTCCGCTGAAGGCGGAAGCGTCGGACGCCCTGCGCACGCATCTGCAGGCGCACGTGCTGGCGAGCGGCTCGCGTGTCGCGATGGCGCCCTATCTCTATAGCATCGACCAGTTGCCGCGCCACCACGTCGAAACCTGGCGTCTCGCCCAGCAACTCACGCAGGCCGCGCTCAATGGCACGACGGCAAAGATCAGCGCGAGCGAGCTGCCCGAGACCTCCCCCATCCTCGCCGATCCGCGTTTCCTGCTGGCAGTCGTGGCTGCCCCCGTCGGCACGCCGCTGTTCCGTTGGCAAGAGGAAGAAAACGGCTCACGCATCGAGCGCGGCCAATGCCTCGAACAATGGGCCACGCAAGGCGGCGCCAACCTCGCCGTCGTCATGCCGGGCTGCGAGTTCGAATGTCTGCTGCCGGATGCCTACTATTCGGCCTGCCGCGACGCCGACGAGCGCGTGCGTCCGCACACCATCCGCACCGCCGTGCGCTACCTGATCGATACGATCGGTGCGACCGCACAGGACCTGCGCGCTGTCGTCGCGGGCTTCGGCGAGCGTCGCATCGACGAATACCGCGTCGGCTTCACCAAGCGCGGCAGTAATGACGTGCTCTACGGTGTCGTGTGGCCGCTGTATGGCCGCGAGAATGGCGACGCTGACATCGACGAAGAACCGTCCGAGGAAAATGTAGGAGGCGGTCCGATCGAAGAGATCGTCGCACTGCTGAAGGAATCGGGCATCACCGATATCCGCCGTCACGCCGGCCGCTTCGAGCCGGAATACTGCGACGACTGCGGCGTGCCGCTCTACGCCGATCCCCTCGGTGAGATTGTTCACGCAGAGATGCCGGAAGATGCTGAGCCCGTTCAGCCACACTTCCACTAAGCAACCTAACGTTTTCCTACCGAGTCCCGCCTGTGTGCGGGACTTTTTTTTGCCCTACGTCCTACGCCATCTGGACAGGCCGTCGGAAGCCTTTCTTTTTGTCATGATGGTGTTGTTGGCCCGGCTTTAAGAGGGCGCGCACAGACGATGTCGCACCCGAAATTTCAGAGGCCTGATATGAGAGGAGGGCATTCCCATGCGGTTTGCAGTATTCAATCCGGACGCCGAACGGCGCGAAGGACTCAAGGCGCTGTTACGACAAATCGACCGGCGCGCACGCTTTAACGATGCGCCCGACTGGCGCAGCGCGGAACGCGCGATGCAGCGATTTTCGCCGAACCTTCTGGTGATCGACTGGCACGACGGCATTCTTCCCGGCGAACTGCGCCACTTCGCAAACCGGCATCGAACGCTGCCCATCGCCGTGCTCGTGGACCGCAACGAATCGCCTGATCGCGTGCGGGCCATTCTCGACGAAGGCGCGCGCGGCATCATCCGTCGCACCACGGATTCGATCCTTATCGTCAAGCTGCTCGAACTCATCATGCTTGGCGGCGATCATCTGCCCGCCGACATCTTCGCTCCCTCGTCCTGCCCGCCCGGTCCATGGCCGGTGCCGCCGCGCCGCAACTCACGAGGCTCCGCTGCGCGGAGCAAAGGCACGCGCAAGATCGAACTCTCGCCGCGCCAGGAGCAGATCCTGCGTTGCGTGCATATGGGCAGTACGAACAAGGTGATCGCGCGGGCACTCGGCATTAGCGAAGGCACCGTCAAGGTCCATCTGGCGAGCATCTTCCAGCAGCTCGGCGCACCCAACCGCGCAGCCGCCGTGGCGATCTACAACGGCCTGCTGTCGAGCCAGTTGCAGGTGCTGCGCGCGCGCCGCGAAAGCGCGCCCAAACCCGCTTATGGCGAACACGGTCAGGTACCGTTACGCAAGCGCAGCAAAACGGCCTTCCTCTATCCGTTGCAGACAGACGACACCCTCAAGGCGCTACCACTCGCCGCGGAGCCCGCCACGCCCTACAGCACCGCCGCGCCGGACGCGCTCGCCCCGCCAGCGCCGCTCGCCGCATCGCAACCTGAACCCAGCGAAGAGCAGGAGGCGCCGCCCGGATGCGCACACCTTTTGCCCTCCAACGAGTAATATGAAGCACATGGGATTCCTCTACACGCCGCTGCCGCTCTGGGTGATCGTCGTTGCATGGATTGCATCGGCGGGATTGCTTGCGCTCGCGTTATGGAACAACCCATTCAAGCGCCTGCAGGACGCGACGCTCCAGCACGTCTGGCTCGCCATCATCGTGGCCGTTTCCGTGCTGTGGGCGAGTAATGCGTGGCTCGAGGACGGCACCGTGCTGCACCTGCTCGGCGCTACCCTAGTCGTCACGCTGTTCGACTGGGGCCTCGCGCTCGTTGCCATGGCCGTCGTGGTCGCGCTGGCCGCCGTGGTGTTCGATGCGCCGTGGGATGGCGTCGCCCTCACCTTCCTCGTATTCGGCGCGTTCCCAGTGGGGATTTCGACGCTATTGCAACGCGCCTGCATCGCGTGGCTGCCGCGCAATCTCTTCATGTTTATCATTGGCCAGGGTTTCGTCTCGCCGGCAATTGCTGTGTCGGCCGCGGCGTATCTCGCGCTCGGCACACACATGGCGCTCAACAATGGCTCGATGCTGACCGTGCCTGCAGGTTATGCGTTCAGCGTATTCCTGCTCGCCTCGGGCGAAGCATGGTTCACCGGCATGGCCACCGCGCTGATCGCTGTCTATCGGCCCTCGTGGGTAACGACCTACGATGTTCGGCGCTATCGCCTTGGCGGCCCGCGCGCCTGATTTTCACGCGTTGTACCCTCCGTGCGCACGCGCATCGCCGCCGTGCCGCCGATCCTCCCGACAGATACCTCGAACGCCACGCTGTAAGCCTGCGCTAGAATGACCCGACGTTGAAACGTGCATGGCCTGCTCGCTCAGATTGCCCGCCAGCCGCGCGCGAATCGATCCCATCAGCCGTTTGTACGAATTATTTGTTGCCGGCCCGGAACTCGTACCCGCGCCGCGGCATCTTACGGTGCCTGACGTCCCACCCTCATCCAGTCATCCAGAACAATCAGATGGACCGCAACAACGCATCCCGCCAGTTGCTGACCGTATTCGGCCGACTGGCCGCCTGCGCCGCGAGCCTGGCACTGATGTGCTCGCTCCCCGCCCAGGCCGATCAGCTCGAACAGCAAAACGATCTCGTCAATACTTACGTCACGCAGATGCATGCCGATCCGCTCGTCGCCAGTTGCGCGGCGCACGGCAAGTTCATCGCCAGTACGTCGACCGTGCTCGATCACGTCGATTTTCCGCCCAGCTCCTTCGATAGCGCGCACGCCACCGTGACGCCGTGGAACGATTCGTTCGACGAAGGCAAGCAGCGCGTGAAGGTGGATACGATCGTGACCGTCGATGGTGTCGGCGTCCCTCAGGACAGCAGCCACGAGCCCTACGATCTCAAGTTCCGCTGCGGCTACGTGGGCCAGCAGATCCTCGCGTTCAGCTGGAACGACCCCGTGCCGCCGTCGCGCGCGCATAGCGGAAGCAGCGCCGCTACCGGCGGTGCCGCCGCGCACGCGGGCAGCAGACACAGCGGCAAGTCGAAGAAAGCCACCGGCAAGGGCAAGAGTTCGAAGAAAGCAACCTCGGGCAAATCGAGCCACAAGTCGTCGGCGACGTCGAAGAGCAGCACGAAGTCCGCGTCCAAATCCTCGAAGTCCACGGCGAAGAAGACCTCCATCAAAAAGAAGTCGACGACGCAATGATCTCGCGCGCTTCTTCATGAAGCGATCGCGGTCAGGATCACCCCAGAAATAACGAAGGGGGAAGCGGCTCACACCGCTTCCCCCTTTTTCATCCTGCCGCCGCGCTCACCACGCGGCACGCCCTACGCAGCTTAAGCAAACGTCTCACAGTGATGCAGGATGGCCTGCAACATCGCGGCGCCCAGCGCGGCGCTGCGCTCGCCGTTCCAGCCCACGCGTTCGTCCGGCAGGTTCGCGTTGTCCTTGAAGGGCATTTCCAGCGTCAGCGACAGACAGCCGTACTTGTGGCCGATGTACTTCGACGCCAGCTTGAGCGCATCTTCGCGATAGCGGCTTGCTTCGTAGCCGTGCTTGTCCTGGAAGTCCGGGCTCGCGATCTTGAACGCCTCGATAAACGCGCTCTGCTCCTTGCGTTGCTGGTCGGTGAAACCCGGCAGCATTTCCGAGCCCGCCACGAACACGTACGGCAGCGTTTCGTCGCCGTGGATGTCGAAGAACAGATCGCAGCCGGTGTCTTCAATCGCCTCGCGCACCAGCAGCACTTCGGGGCTGCGCTGCGCATCCGGCTCCATCCATTCGCGATTCAGGTTCGCGCCAGCCGCGTTGGTGCGCAGATTGCCGTGGCGGCTGCCGTCCGGGTTCATGTTCGGCACGATGTGGAACACCGCATGATCGAAGATCTTGCGCGCAACCGGATCGCCCGCCCAATCGCCCATGCCCGCGAGACGTTTCACCAGCCCCTCGACGAACCACTCGGCCATCGTCTCGCCCGGATGCTGGCGCGCGATGATCCACACGGTCTTCTTGGGCTTGCCAGCAGGCGTGTGGTCGCCGGGCGTCGCGAGCGTGAGCAGCGACATCGGCCGGCCTTCGACGCTCTGGCCGAGTTCGGTGAGCATCGCATGCGGCAGTTGCTGCATCATGCCAATGAACTCCGAGTGACGCTCTTCGCCATACGGCTCGAAATAGGCGTAGTAGATGCTGTCGAAGTCGGGCACATGATCGATCGTGAGCACCTTGCCGTCATACGAGGTCGGCACGCGGAACCAGTTCACGCGATCGTAGCTAGCCACCGCTTCATAGTTGCGCCAGCCTTCGGGGAATGCGCACTGTGCGGCGTTCTCGAAGGTCATCACGCAGCGCTCGCCGCGCACGCCAGATACACGGAAGTAAAACCATTGCGCGAATTCCGATTGGTTATCCGGGCGCACGCGCAGGCGGATCTTGTCGGCCTCTTCGCACGACAGCACGTCGATCGCACCCGCGTCGAACTGGCTGGAAATGGAAATCGTCATGACTTTTCCTTCGCTGGGTCAGCAATCAAATCGTTGGAGTACCGCTTATTCGGCAATGCGCCGGCGGAACACATAAGTGGAATCGTTCGATGCGTCGGCATCGAACGAGTAACCTTCGACGTCGAAGCCCTTGAGGGCTTCGGGTTCGGCGATGCGGTTCTCGACCGCATAACGCGCCATCAGGCCGCGAGCACGCTTCGCATGGAAGCTGATGATCTTGAAGCGGCCGCCCTTCCAGTCTTCGAAGACCGGCGTGACGACCGGCGCCGCGAGCTTCTTCGGCTTGACCGCCTTGAAGTATTCGGTCGACGCGCAGTTCACCAGCACGCGCGCGCCCTTCCTGTTGCTCTCCAGCTGCGCGTTGAGTGCGTGCGTGATGCGCTCGCCCCAGAACGCGTAGAGATCCTTGCCGCGCGGGTTCTCGAAGCGCGTGCCCATCTCCAGTCGATAGGGCTGCAAAAGATCGAGCGGGCGCAACACGCCATAGAGCCCCGACAGCACCCGCACGTGGTTCTGCGCGTAGTCGAGATCGGCGTGCGAGAGCGACTTCGCATCGAAACCTTCGTAGACGTCGCCATTGAAGGCCAGCACGGCCTGCTTGGCGTTGTCGCGGCTGAACTTCGTCGACCAGTCGGCGTAGCGCTGGAAATTCAGGCGGGCGAGCGGATCCGAAATGCTCATGAGCGTGCCGATCTGCTGCGGCGACAGGCGGCGCAGGCCGTCGATCAGCTCGGCGGCATCGTCGACGAAATCGGGGATGGTGTGGGTGTCAATGTGCGCCGGCGTGTCATAGTCGAGCGATTTGGCCGGCGACAGAACGATTATCATAGAGGCTTGCAGGCACACAGGTGCCGATGTTCAAAGGCGAAAGCCCGATTGTAGCGAATTCACGAATGACCGGTTTCACGCCCCTTGACCTCAACGCTTCTCAGACCGCCCCCGGCCCGCTGGCCGTGGTGCTCGATTCCAACGTCTGGCTCGACATCCTGATCTTCGACGACCCGCACACACGGCCGATCCGCAACGCGCTCGAAAACGGCGTGCTGGCCGCGCTGATCGACACGCGCTGCCAGGGCGAGCTGGCCCACGTGCTCGATTACCCGCAATTCCAGGGGCGCGGCACCGACAAGGCGGGCGCGCTCGCCATGCTGGCCACGCTGGTGCGCCAGATCGAGCCCCCCGAACTGCCCGCCGACGCCCGCGCGCTGCCACAATGCCGCGACCGCGACGACCAGAAGTTTCTGGAACTGGCGCGTGCGAGCGGCGCGGCCTGGCTGGTCTCGAAGGATCGCGCCGTGCTCAAGATGGCGAAGCGCATCGCGCGCGATTTCGGCTTTCGCATCGGCACGCCCGATACGTTCGTGGCCGAATGCGGGCTGGCCGCCGCGCACGCAGGCTGAGCCAGTCTGCGCCTTCCTGAATCGCACCCAGGCGCCCAAAACTGCCCTGCCCTACAATCAGGCTTCCTGTCCCACCGTCCTTTACCGTCCGCGCCATGAACGCACCACATCCTTCGCAAGAATCGACGCCGAACAACCTGCTCACGCCCTCATTTCCGTCGCGTCTGCCCAATGTCGGCACGACGATTTTCACGGTGATGAGCGCGCTCGCCGCCGAAAAGGGCGCGGTGAATCTGGGCCAGGGCTTCCCCGATTTCGGCTGCGACGAGCGCATCGTCGATGCGGTGGCGCAGGCCATGCGTGACGGTCACAACCAGTACCCGCCGATGGCGGGCGTCGCCGCGCTGCGCGAAGCGATCGCCGACAAGATCGAACGCGTCTATGGCCGCCGCTACGACGCCGCCAGCGAAATCACCGTAACCGCAGGCGCGACGCAAGCCCTGCTCACGACGATCCTCGCGACGGTGCATCCTGGCGACGAAGTGATCGTGGTCGAGCCGACCTACGACAGCTATCTGCCGTCGATCGAACTCGCGGGCGGCAAGCCCGTGTTCGTGACGCTCGAAGCGCCCGATTATGCGATCCCGTTCGATCGCCTCGCCGCCGCGATCACGCCAAAGACGCGCCTGATCCTCATCAACACGCCGCACAACCCGACCGGCACGGTCTGGCGCGCCGAAGACATGCGCAAGCTCGAAGAGATCGTGCGCGGCACCAACGTGCTGATCCTCTCGGACGAGGTCTACGAGCACATGGTCTACGACGGCCAGCCGCACGAAAGCGTCGCGCGTTATCCGGAACTGGCCGCGCGCAGCTTCATCGTGTCGAGCTTTGGCAAGACGTTTCATGTGACGGGCTGGAAGGTCGGCTATGTGGCCGCGCCCGCTGCGCTCACGGCGGAATTCCGCAAGGTGCATCAGTTCAACGTGTTCACGGTGAACACGCCGATGCAGGTGGGTCTCGCGCACTATCTGCGCGATCCTCAGCCGTATCTGGACCTGCCCGCCTTCTATCAGAAGAAGCGCGACTTCTTTCGCGCGGGACTCGCCAACTCCCGCTTCAAGATGCTGCCATGCGAAGGCACGTACTTCCAGTGCGTCGATTACTCGGCGATCAGCGATCTGCCCGAAGCCGAGTTCTCGAAGTGGCTCACGGCGGAGATCGGCGTAGCGGCGATTCCGGTGTCGGCGTTCTATCACGAAGCGCACGAATCGGGCGTCGTGCGCTTTTGCTTCGCGAAGCAGGAAAGCACGCTCGCAAGCGCGCTCGAACGTCTCGCGCGCCTCTGAGCGCGGCGCGCGGGCGACGGCACCGGGGCTCGCACGATGCGTGCGCGAACGACCTGCGTTTCACGAACATCGCGCGAGACTTGCGCTCAACCCCCGCGCCATCGATCAGGCCGCCGCTTCCATATACGCCTTGCGGTCGGCGTTGACGCGCTGCACCGAGGCTCGCTCGCCCATCACCTTCAGATACGCCTTCCAGTCCACGCCGGCCTCGGCGAGCATGTCGCGGCCGTAGATCTTCTGCGTCGCCATGCCGACGAGCGGCAGACTCGCATACGCCGCCGCATCGACGATGCTGAACTGCGCGCCACGCGCAAACGGCGTGAAGCTCGCGAGCCGCTTGAGGCTGCCGAGATAACGCGTCACGCGTTTCTCCACACTTTGCTTGACCTCGTCACTCACCTTGCCGCCGAAGAAGGCTTCCGCGTAAAGCTCGCGCACAGCCAGTTCCAGATGGGTGTCGATCACCGCGATCAACTCGCGCTCCCTGGCGGCCTGCCACGGATCGGCGGAAAAGATGGGCTTTTCCGGAAAGCGCGCCGCCAGGTACTCGACGATCACTTCCGACTCACACAGAAAGCCCTGCTCCGTTTCAATGAATGGCACCTTGCCCGTGGCCGACTGGGCGAGTTTTGCTTCAGCGAGCGGCAGCTTGTCCGTCACTTCCTCGAATTCGATACCGTGCTCAAGCAGCACGAGCTTGACCTTGTTGTAGTAGTTCGACAGCGCAAAACCATGCAGCTTGATCATCCTCGTTTCCTCATGGGAGCGACGGCCCGCGTGCCGGCTTCGGGTGAACCCGCAGCGACGGCTCAAAACGCAGAACCTTTTTCATAAAAATGTACGACCGTGCTATTCTAGGCCAGTCATGGAGCCACGCATCCAATGAATTCATATCATTCCAACATTGAGACATCGGGCGGCGCGCACTGCGCCGACACCTTCGCCAAAGTCACGGCAAAAGGCAAGCCCGCATCCGCTATGGATATTTTCCGCCCGCATCCGCTTTCGAACGAGGCATGGCAATGAGCGCCGAACTCCGCACCAGCCGCCCGCAGCACCACGAATCGACGCTCGTGCTCACGCTGTCGAATCCCGGCGCGCGCAACGCACTGCATCCCGACATGTACGCCGCCGCCATCGAAGCCTTCGATGCCGCCGAGCGTGACGAATCGCTGCGCGCCATCGTCCTCACGGGCGCCGACAATTTCTTCTGCGCGGGCGGCAATCTGAACCGTCTGCTGGAAAACCGCGCCAAGGATCCGTCGGTGCAGGCCGCCAGCATCGACATGCTGGCGCACTGGGCCACGGCGATGCGGCAGTCGAGCAAGATCGTGATTGCCGCCGTCGAAGGCGCGGCAGCAGGCGCGGGCTTCTCGCTTGCACTGGCCGCCGATCTGCTGGTCGCCGCCGAGGACGCCAAATTCGTGATGGCCTATTCGCGCGTGGGCCTCACGCCCGACGGCGGCGGTTCATGGTTCCTCTCGCGTGCGCTGCCGCGCGCCCTTGCCTTCGAAGTGATGCTCGAAGGCAAGCCGATCGGCGCGCGGCGTCTGGCCGATCTGGGCGTCGTGAACCGCGTGGTCAAGCCCCACAGCGCGCTCGACGCGGCGCTCGAATGGGCCGACGAACTCGCAAAGATCTCGCCGAATTCGGCCGCGCGCATCAAGGCGCTGACCAACGACGCGCCGCTGCAGACGCTCGATGCGCAACTCGTCGACGAACGCGAAAGCTTCGTGAGTTCGCTGCATCATCGCGACGGCCTCGAAGGCATTACCGCGTTCCTCGAAAAGCGCGCGCCGGTCTACAAACGGTAACGCCCCGATGAGTGAATTCCGGCTACCCACGCGCCGCCGCATCTATCTGATGCGCCACGGCGATGTCACCTACTTCGACGACAGCGGCCGCGCGATCGATCCCGACACCGTGCCGCTCAACGAAACCGGCCAGGCGCAGGCCAGCGCGGCGGGTCATGCGTTTGCGCAGCAAGGCGTGCGCTTCGACCGCGTGATCGTGAGCGGCTTGCGGCGCACGGTCGAAACGGCGCAGCGCGTGCTCGCCGCCACCGGCCAGAAGATCGCGCTGGAAGAGCAACCCGCGTGGCAGGAGATTCGCGGCGGCCGTCTTGCCGATATTGCGCCTGCCGAAGTCGAGGACGCATTCCTGCGCGCCTTCGACGGCGTCGTGCCGGAAGACACGCGTTTTCTCGGCGGCGAATCCATCGGCGAATTGCTCGACCGCGTGCTGCCCGCATTGGCTGCGTTGCGCGCCGATACCTCGTGGGACACCGCCTTGCTGGTCCTGCACGGCGGCGTGAACCGCGCGATTCTCTCGCATGCGATCACGGCGGGCGCGCGCACGTTCTTCGGCCACCTCGCGCAGACGACGGGCTGTATCAACGCGCTCGATGTGGGCGCAGCGCCCCACGACTGGGTGGTGCGCACGCTCAACTACGCCCCGCCCACGCCGCTGCACCGCGATGTGCGCAACACGACGATGGAGATGCTGTACGCGCAATACCTGCGCTATCGCCCGCAGCGCTAGCGCGGAAAACCCATACTGGAGAACGGAGACAACCATGGCGCAAGCCACCCCGGATGGAGACAAGAACAACGATCGCTCGACCGACTTCTCGGCGTTCGAAGGCACGCGCCCCGTCGCCGGGCGGCAGCGCTTCGACACCGAAGCGCTCGCCGCGTGGCTTGCGGCGCACGTCGCGGGCTTCGAAGGGCCGTTGACGGTCGAACAGTTCGCAGGCGGCCAGTCGAATCCCACCTTCAAGCTGGTGACGCCCTCGCGCAGCTATGTGATGCGCGCCAAGCCCGGACCGAAGGCAAAGCTGCTGCCCTCGGCGCATGCGATCGAGCGCGAATATCGTGTGATGGACGCGCTCGGCGCGACCGACGTGCCGGTCGCGACGATGCTCGCGCTGTGCGAGGACGAAGCCGTGATCGGCCGGGCGTTCTACGTGATGGAGTTTGTCGAAGGGCGCGTGCTTTGGGATCAGGCGCTGCCCGGCATGACGCGCGAACAACGCGGCGCGATCTACGACGAAATGAACCGCGTGATCGCGGCGCTCCATAACGTCGATCCGAACGCTATTGGGCTCGCCGATTACGGCAAGCCCGGCAATTACTTCGCACGCCAGATCGATCGCTGGAGCCGTCAGTATCAGGCGTCGGAAACCGAATCGATCGAAGCGATGAACCGCCTGATCGAGTGGCTGCCGAAGCACGTTCCGGACGAGGGCATCGACGCCGCGCGCGTCTCGATCGTCCACGGCGACTTCCGCCTCGACAACCTGATCTTCCACCCCACCGAGCCGCGCGTGCTTGCGGTGCTCGACTGGGAATTGTCGACGCTCGGCAATCCACTCGCCGATTTTTCGTATCACTGCATGGCCTGGCATGTCGAGCCAGGACAGTTTCGCGGCATCGGCGGGCTGGACTGGGCGGCGCTCGGCATTCCCGACGAACAGGAATACGTGCGCCGATATTGCGAGCGCACCGGCCTCTCGATCCGCGGCGACTGGAACTTCTATCTTGCCTACAACATGTTCCGCATCGCGGCCATTCTGCAGGGAATCATGAAGCGGGTGGTCGACGGCACGGCCGCCAGCGCCCAGGCAGCCGACGCCGGCCGCCGCGCCAAACCAATGGCCGAACTCGCGTGGCACTACGCGCAGAAGGTTCGTTGACGGGTTAGCCGACGGGTTCGTTGACCGGACCGCTGATCGGTCCACCCATTTCGCAGTTGCGTCATTCCGTACTCAATCCGCTTTATTTGCGAGGTCCTGGATGAATTTCGATTACACCCCGAAAGTGCAGGCGCTGCGCGAGAAGCTGCTCGCGTTCTTCGACGAACACATCTATCCGAACGAAGCCGTCTATCACGCGGAAGTCGAGCGCAATCGCGCCAACGGCAACCCGTGGGTCGCCACCCAAATCGTCGAGCAACTGAAGGTGAAGGCGCGCGAAGCCGGCCTGTGGAATCTGTTCCTGCCCGAGTCGCATCGCGGCGCGGGTCTGACGAACCTCGAATATGCGCCGCTGTGCGAAATCATGGGCCGCGTGATCTGGGCGCCCGAAGTGTTCAACTGCAGCGCGCCCGACACCGGCAACATGGAAACCATCGAGCGCTACGGCAGCGACGAGCACAAGCGCCAGTGGCTCGAACCGCTGCTGCAAGGCCAGATCCGCTCGGCGTTCCTGATGACGGAGCCGGAAGTCGCGTCTTCCGACGCCACCAATATCCAGACGCGCATCGAGCGCGACGGCGACGACTACGTCATCAACGGCACGAAATGGTGGTCGTCGGGCGCGGGCGATCCGCGTTGCGCGATCTATATCGTGATGGGCAAGACCGACCCCGAAGCGCCGCGCCACGCGCAGCAGTCGATGATTCTCGTGCCCGCCGACGCCGCCGGCATCACCGTCAAGCGTCCGCTCACCGTGTTCGGTTACGACGACGCGCCGCACGGGCACATGGAAATCCAGCTCGAAAACGTGCGCGTGCCGGCGTCGAACATCCTGCTGGGCGAAGGGCGCGGCTTCGAAATCGCGCAAGGCCGTCTGGGCCCGGGCCGGATTCACCACTGCATGCGCCTGATTGGCCTCGCGGAACGCGCGCTGGAATTCATGTCGAAGCGTGCGCTCTCGCGCGTCGCCTTCGGCAAGACCATTGCGCAGCAGAGCGTCACGCAGGAGCGCATCGCCGAGGCGCGCTGCATGATCGAGCAGGCACGCCTGCTCACGCTCAAGACCGCGTACATGATGGACACGGTCGGCAACAAGGGCGCGCGCGGCGAAATCGCGATGATCAAGGTGGTGGCACCCAGCATGGCTTGCCAGGTGCTGGACTGGGCAATCCAGGTGCACGGCGGCGGCGGCGTGAGCGGCGATTTTCCGCTCGCCTACGCCTACGCCCAGGCGCGCACGCTGCGTTTCGCCGACGGCCCGGACGAAGTGCACCGCAACGCCATCGCCAAGCTCGAACTCTCGCGCTATATGGATCCAGGCGCGGCGTCGCGCGTGGAGATGCCGGTTACGCGCTCGTAAGACGCCCTCAGCGCGGCGTGGCGAGCGCTTTCGCCACGGCCGCCAGCGTGCGTTTGCGGATCCAGCCGCTCGACGCACGAATAGCGAACCAGTACGGCGTCATCAGCGCTTTTGTGCCCAACGACGGGCAAGCGACGAAGGTTTCCGTAACGAGCCGCGCATTGTGTTTCGCGCCGGCCCTCGCTTCTTCTTTTGCTTCCTCCGGCACGCGAAAGCGCAGCACCAGTCTGGCGATGTCGCGGCGCGTGAGCGCGATGAACGCGGCGGCATCGGCGACTGTCACAAGGCCGAAATCAGGCCGCCAGAACCGCCCCGCAAGACCCAACATCAGTTCGCGATCGTCGCGATAGAGCGGCGTGAAAGCGGACAGATCGAACCGCTCACATTGCTTGCCGCCCAGCCCTTGCACGAGCCGCGCGGGCCATTCGCGCGCACGCAACAGCGTGTCGATCACCGGATCGTCGCGCATGTCGAATGCCGCGACCGCGTCGATGATGCGCGATGGCGGCGCGTCGACCACGGCCGCTTCGTGCCGCTCGTAAAACGTGTAATCCGCGAGAAAGGGTGCAGGTGAAGCGGTTGGATCGACCATCGCATCCATAGGCGAAATCGCCTTCCGTGAACGTTGCCCAACATGATGCCATCGCTCGCCCCGCGGCGATTTCCACGCTGGCATTGAGGTCACTCGCGCGGCTTCGGCGACGCGCTGCGAACTATGCTAACGTCCGCGAGATCCGGCGCGCGGCAACGAAGCGCCTCCCTGGTGCTGAATAAAACACGATGAGGAGTCACGATGATTGACGTCTACAGCTGGGCCACGCCCAACGGCCACAAAGTTCACATCATGCTGGAGGAAACCGGCCTCGAATACCGCGTTCATCCGGTCGATATCGGCGCGGGCGACCAGTTCAAGCCCGAATTCCTCGACATCAGCCCGAACAACAAAATCCCGGCCATCACCGATTCGGAAGGCCCCGTACGCGAGGACGGAAAGCCGTTTTCGCTGTTCGAGTCGGGCGCGATCCTCGTCTATCTGGCCGCGAAAACGGGCAAATTCCTGCCCGAGGATCTGGCCGCGCGTTACGACGTGCTGCAGTGGGTGATGTTCCAGATGGGCGGCCTCGGCCCGATGCTCGGCCAGGCGCATCATTTCCGCATCTATGCGCCGGAAAAGATCGAGTACGCGGTGAACCGTTACACGAACGAAGCGAAGCGTCTTTACAACGTAATGGAAACGCAGCTCGAAAAGACCGAATATCTGGCGGGCAACGAGTACACCATCGCCGATATCGCCGCGTTCCCGTGGACGCGCTCTTGGCAGAACCAGGGCGTCGATCTCGACGCGCTGCCCAATGTGAAGCGCTGGCATGACGCGATTGCCGCACGCCCGGCTGTGCAGCGCGGCGTCCAGGTGCTCGCGGACGCCCGCAAGCCGCTTATGGACGACAAGGCAAAGGAAATGCTGTTCGGCGCGACGCAATACGCGAAGCACGACACGAAAGCGGCTTAAGCTCTCGCACTGGTCGAGCCGATAAAAAAGGGCGTCAGGTTTGCGAAACCCGACGCCCTTTTCATATCTTGCTCCCGGGTGGACCGGGCGCACCCGATGCTCAGAAGTAGTGCCGCGAAATAAACTCGGCGATACAGGCGGGTCGCTCGCTACCCTCGGCTTCGAGGGTGACATTCCAGACGACCTGCGCGCCACCACCTTCCACGTCGCTCACCTCTTTCACGCCGAAGCGCCCGCGCAGCTTCGCGCCCACCGGCACCGGCGAGGTAAAGCGCACGCGGTTCAGGCCGTAGTTCACCCCCATGCGCTGATGCATTTTCAGGGTGCCCGCCAGCAACACGGGCACGAGCGAGAGCGTGAGGAAACCATGCGCGACCGGCCCGCCAAAAGGCGACTCGCGGCGCGCACGCTCCGCATCGATGTGAATCCACTGATGGTCGCCGGTAGCATCGGCGAAACCCTGCACGCTCGCGGCGCTCACTTCGCGCCAGGGGCTGACGAAAGGCTGCGCACCGACCAGCGCGCGCAAGGCGGCCAGATCGGCGATTTCCACGACTGCCGTTGCGTTAGCAGCAACTTCGCTCATGCGGCTTCTCCTGTTTTCTGCGGCTTGCCTCTGCTTATTGCGCGCCCGGATGGCGCAATCCGAACATGCCCTTGGAGCTGACCGTCACGACCAGTTCGCCGTCCTGATTACGCCCTTCCCAGCGCGTTTCGACGATGCCGCGATCGGGCTTGCTCTGCGAGACGCGCTTGCTCACGACGATGTTGGTCATCGAGAGCGTGTCGCCCACGCGCACCGGCTTGATCCAGCGAATCTCGTCGATGCCCGGCGAGCCCATCGAGGTCGAGTCCTTGAAGAAGTTGCGCACCAGCATGCCCATCATGGTCGAGCAGGTATGCCAGCCGCTCGCCACGAGCGCGCCGAACATCGACGCCTCGCCGCCCGCCTCGCTCAGGTGGAACGGCTGCGGATCGTATTTCTGCGCGAACTCCACGATCTCCTCGCGCCCGAACGTGTGCGAGCCGACTGCATACGCCTTGCCCACTTCGAGATCTTCGTAACTCAAACCCATCGACGGCTCTCCGATTCGACTCAATCGACTACAACCCCAAATTCACGCTGCGGCCTGCGCGAAACCCGGCAGCGAAGCGAAGCGTTCGAGGTGATGGTCGACGTCGCCAAGCGTGGTTTCGATGATCGCGAGACGCTTGAACAGATGCGCCGCTGCCACTTCATCGGTCACGCCCATGCCGCCGTGCAACTGCACCGCCTGCTGGCCGACATAGCGCGCTGCCTGCCCCACGCGCGCCTTCGCGGCCGAAATGGCGCGGCGCCGCTGGTCGGGCGATGCGCTACTGTAACGCGCCGCTGCCAAATACGTGAGGGAGCGCGCCTGCTCGCCGTGGATCAGCATGTCGGCCATGCGGTGCTGCAGCGCCTGGAACCGCGCGATCGGGGTGCCGAACTGCTGGCGCGTTTTGGTGTATTCGACAGTGGCGTGATTGAGCGCGTCAATGGCGCCAACGGCCTCCGCGCACAGCAGGAAGGTGCCGTAATCGGCGATCTGCTCCCACGTGGCCGCATCCGTCTTGCCCAGACGCCGCGCTTTCGCGCCATCGAATGTCACCGTGGCGGCGCGCTGACCGTCGATGGTGCGATAGTCGCTCACCGCCACGCCCTGCGCGTCGCGCGCGACCACAAAGATCGCCAGTTCGTCCGCGAGACGCGCGGGGACGATCCAGTAATCGGCCTGTGCGCCGTGCTGCACGACCGACTTCGTGCCGCTCAGCGCGAAGCCGTCGCCGGTTTCCTTCGCGGTCGTGGCCAGCGTGAAAAGGTCGTAGCGCGCGCCGGGTTCGTGGAACGCGGGGGCAAGCTTGATTTCGCCGGAAGCGACGCGTTCGAGCAGCGCCGCATTGTCCGCATCGCTCGAACCGGCCAGCTTGAGCGCTTCCACGCCTACGGCCGTCGCCCAGTACGGCTCGACCACCAGCGCGCGGCCCAGCTCCTGCATGACCACGAGCATATCGAAGGTCGAGCCATTGAAGCCGCCCTGCTCTTCCGGCACCGGCAATGCGCTCAGGCCCAGTTCGACGAACGCATTCCAGTGCGCCGCCGACACGCCCTCGGGCGTCTTCACGATCGCCCGACGCGCTTCGAAGCTGTAGTTCTTGTCGAGATAGCGACGCAGTGCGTCGGCGAGTTGCTGTTGCTCTTCGGTGAAATTGAAGTCCATTGCGCCGCTCCTCAAATCCCCAGAATCATCTGCGCGATGATGTTCTTCTGGATTTCGTTCGATCCGCCATAAATCGACGTCTTGCGATAGTTGAAGTAGTACGCCGCGAGCGGGGCCGCGTCGTCGTCACCGCCTGCCGAATGCGTGTGTTCGCCTTCGAGGAAGGCCGGATCGAACGGCGCCGCCAGCGGGCCAACCGCATCGACCATCAGTTCGGTGAGCGCCTGCTGGATCTCGGTGCCCTTGATCTTGAGCATCGACGCTTCGGGCCCTGGGCCGCGGCCGTTGTTGCTGCTCGCGATCACGCGCTCGGCGGTCACTTCGAGCGCCATCAGCTCGATTTCGACGGCGGCCACGCGCGACGCGAAGACCGGGTCGTGCAACAGCGGCTTGCCGTTCTTCTTCTGGTTGAGCGCGACGTGCTTGAGGAACGCGAGTTCGCGGTTCGAAGCGCCCACACGCGCGATGCCGGTGCGTTCGTGGCCGAGCAGATACTTCGCGTAGGTCCAGCCGCGGTTCTCCTCGCCGACGAGGTTTTCCACCGGCACCTTCACGTCTTCGAGGAACACTTCGTTGACCTCATGGTCTTCGTCGAGCGTGATGATGGGGCGCACGGTAATGCCGGGCGTCTTCATGTCGATCAGCAGGAAGGAAATGCCCTCCTGCTTCTTCGCGGCGGGATCGGTGCGCACGAGGCAGAACATCATGTCGGCGTGCTGGCCAAGCGTGGTCCAGGTCTTCTGGCCATTGACGACGTAGTGGTCGCCCTCGCGAACCGCCCTGGTGCGTAGCGACGCCAGATCGGAGCCCGAACCCGGCTCCGAATAGCCCTGGCACCACCAGTCTTCGCCCGAGAGAATACGCGGCAGATAGCGGCGCTTTTGCGCCTCGTTGCCGTACTTCATGATGACGGGCGCCACCATCGACACGCCGAACGGCAGGACCGGCGGCGCGCCGATGCGGCCGCACTCGGCGTCCCAGATATGGCGCTGCGTTTCGGTCCAGCCGGGGCCGCCCCATTCGACGGGCCACGCAGGCGCCGACCAGCCTTTGGTACCCAGCAGCCTGTGCCAGTTCGCGATGTCGTCGCGGCTCAGACGCTTGTGGTTGAGGATTTTAGCGCGCACGTCCTGCGGCACATTGGCTTCGAGCCAGCTGCGGACTTCGGCGCGGAAAGCGTCGTCGGTAGGGGTGTAGTCGAGATCCATGCGGTTTGTCTCCTGGCCGCGGCTGGTTGGGCGCAAACCCGAACCGCGGCGAAGACCCGCATGGCTATTGCAGCGGACCCTTCAGCGCGGCCGGCACCGGCAGCGGCATCACATCGATGCCTTCTTCGACGAGGGCTTGCGCATCCTCCGCGGAAGCGACGCCGCGAATATTGCGCGCGGGCGCTTCGTTGTAGTGCATGCGCCGGGCTTCCTCGGCGAAACGGTCACCTACATTCTCCGTTTTCTCCAGGACCTCGCGAATCGCGCGCAGCGCCCGCGCCTGCCACTGCGCGGACGGCCCGGCTTGACCGGCCTGGCCTGCCGCCTGCTCCGCCGCAGAACCGGAATGCGCGGAAGGAGCCGATGCAGGCGCGCTCGCGCCCGAAAGATTCAGCCGGGGCGCGGATGGCACGCGCGTCACGTTGGTGACGCCGCACATCGGGCATTCGACCAGCTTGCGCGAAAGCTGCGATTCGAAATCGTCAGCGGAAGCGAACCAGCCTTCAAACCGATGGCCGTCTGGGCACTGTAAATCGAGGACCTTCATGGGGAATCGAGGCTTGCGTTGGAGTGTATCGCAAAATGAAAATTTGTGAACGACCGTTCGTAAAATTTCCGGGCCGGGAAAACACCGATGCCGCCGGTGGGCCCGTGATCGATCGGTGGTCGATTGTAGCGCTGCGTGCGTCGGCCCGCTTGCCTTTACCTAAACGCCTTCTGTGGCGCGAATGTGAAAACGGCGGCCTTGCGGGCCGCCGTTCTTTTGAACATCTCTGCTGCCTTACGCCGGTTGTGCGAGCGGCCAGCTACCCGACAGCGCCTTCTCCAGCCAGAACGTACCGATGATGGTCTTCACGTCCGTGATCTTGCCCTCGCGCACCCACTCAAGCAGTTCGGGCAGCGTCGCGG
This sequence comes from Paraburkholderia bannensis, assembly GCF_014200455.1. Lineage (GTDB taxonomy): Bacteria > Pseudomonadota > Gammaproteobacteria > Burkholderiales > Burkholderiaceae > Paraburkholderia > Paraburkholderia bannensis_A. The sequence goes on from NZ_JACHBW010000010.1 coordinate 19,401, forward strand.
TAAAGGTTTCCAGGAATTCGCCTTCGTCGAGCTTCGACTCGCCCGCGGTCAGACCGCGGCCCAGATAGAGGTCGATAAACTCGGTCGAGTACGAAATCACCGGATGGATTTTGGCGAGATAGATGTACTCGCGCGCCTCGTAGCCCGTCTCTTCCTTGAGTTCGCGCTTCGCGCAGGCAAGCGCCCCTTCCTGCGGGTCGAGCTTGCCCGCCGGGAATTCGGTCATGACGCGCGAGAGCGGATAACGGTACTGGCGCTCCATCAGCACGCGGCCATCGTCGAACAGCGGGATCACCATCACCGCGCCCGGATGCTGGACGTATTCGCGCGTGGCGTGCTTGCCGTCGGGCAAAGCCACCGTGTCGCACTTGAGCGTGAGGAATTTGCCCGCGTGGAGCGTCGTGCTTTCCACACACGTCTCGGCTAGCGCCGCGTCGTGGTTCTGATCTTCAGCAGCCATGGTTCAACCTCGGGAGGATCGAAAACAGGAATGGGATCGGCGAGGCGCGGTCAAGCCGCGATGCGATCGGGAAAATCGAAAGCGTGCGCCCCGCTGTCAGGCGAGGCGCGCGCTTCTGGTCGGTCTACGCCGGACGGCGCTTGACGAGATATTGCCAGGTGAAGCCGGGGAACGCGAACACGACAAAAAGACTGAACGTGATGGCGTAGAACTGCCAGCCCTGGTCGAAGCGGTTACCGGCGCGAGCTTCGAGCAGGAAGCCAAACGCGCCAACCACAAAATACAGCACGATCATTTCAGCAATGCGGATCCACGCGCTTTTTTTAGCTGCGCGCAGCGGGACAAAGCCAAACAGACGCTGATTGAAAAACGGCAGGTTGGCGCCCGCGAGCGCCAACAACACGATGAACCAACCGGCTGCCGACATTACAGAGGCAGCGTGTGCGTGACGGCTTGCAGGCAGAGCGACATGAGCGGGCCAGGAATGATGCCGAGCACGAGCACTGCCACACCGTTGATCGTCAGCAGCGCGCGGTTGCTTGCGTGGCTCACGATCGGCGAGGTGTCCTGCGGCGCATCGAAGTACATCAGCTTGACGATACGCAGGTAATAGAACGCGCCGAACAGCGACGTGACCACAGCGAGAATCGCGAGCCAGGTGAGGCCGGCGTTCATCGTCGCTTCGAGCACAGCGAGCTTCGCGTAGAAACCGACCGTCGGCGGAATGCCGGCGAGCGAGAACATCACCAGCATCATGACGAACGCGAGCATCGGGCTGCGATGGTTCAGGCCCTTGAAGTCGTCGAGCGTTTCCGCTTCGAAGTCGCGGCGCGCGAGCATCATCACCACCCCGAACGCGCCAAGCGTCGTGATCAGGTAGACGATGCTGTAGAACATCGCCGAGCTGTACGCGCTGGCTGCGCCCGTGGCCTTGTTGTCGACGATGCCGGCCAGCAGGCCGAGCAGCACGAAGCCCATGTTCGAGATCGCCGAATACGCCAGCATGCGCTTGACGTTACGCTGGACGATACCGGTGATGTTGCCGACGATCATCGACAGCGCCGCGAGAATGATCAGCATTTCCTGCCAGTCCACCGCCAGCGGCAGCAAGCCCATGACGAGGAAGCGCACTGCCCAGGCGAAGGCCGCAACCTTGGGGCCGCCGCCGGTGAGCAGCGTCATGGCCGTAGGCGCGCCTTGATAGACGTCCGGCACCCACATGTGGAACGGCACCGCACCCATCTTGAACGCCACGCCTGCAACCACGAACACCACGCCGAACAGAAGCACGATGTCGTTGATGTGGCCCGAGGCGACCGCCTTGAACACATCCGACAGATCAAGCGAACCCGTCGCACCGTACAGCATCGAGATGCCGTAGAGCAGGAAGCCCGAAGCGAGCGCGCCCAGCACGTAGTACTTCATGGCCGCTTCGTTCGACTGCGAGGCGTCGCGGCGCAGCGCGATCAGCGCGTAGAGCGACAGCGACATCAGTTCGAGGCCGAGGTACAGCGTGAGGAAGTTGTTGCCCGAGATCATGACGATCTGGCCGAGCAGCGAGAACATGCCAAGCAGGAAGAATTCGCCCCGGAACAGGTCCCGGTCTTCCAGGTACTTGCGCGAGTACACGATCGACACGGCGTAGCCAAGCGTGACGACCGCCTTCATCGCACTGGCGAACGGATCGACCACATACATGCGCGTGAAGAAATAACTCACGTGCGGGTCGAAGGCGTTCACCGCGAACCAGATGCCGGCGACGATCGTCGTCAGCAGCGCGATGAGATAGGTCGTGCGCCGGCCCGAAGGGCTGGAGAACGTGTCGTTGAGCCACGCGACGATGATGCCGGTGAGAACCAGCGCATCGGGTAGCAGAGCGTACATAGGGGCGTTTGGCATGATCTTTTGTTCCTCCGCTCGGTATTACTGTGACAGCGGCAGTTTCGACACTGCGACGTGGGAGAGGAGGTTTTCCACGGAAACGTGCATCACATCGGTAAAGGGCTTCGGGTAGATGCCCATGAAAAGCGTGAACAGCGCGAGCACGACGAGAATTCCGTACTCACGGCTGTTGATGTCCTTCAGCTCGCGAACGTGATCGTTCGAGATGGCGCCGAAGTACACCCGCTTGTACATCCACAACGTATAGGCCGCGCCCAGGATCAGCGTGAACGCCGCCCCGAATGCGATCCAGAAGTTGAACTTCACTGCTGCCAGAATCACCATGAATTCGCCGACGAATCCCGAGGTGCCCGGCAGTCCGCAGTTGGCCATCGCAAACAGCATGGCCAGCGCCGCGAACTTCGGCATCGTGTTGACCACGCCGCCGTAATCGGCGATCTGGCGCGTATGCATGCGGTCGTACAGCACCCCGATGCACAGGAACATGGCGCCCGACACGAAGCCGTGCGAGATCATCTGGATGATCCCGCCTTCGACCGCCAGCTGGCTCGACGGGCCGAACATAAAGAAGCCGAGCGTGACGAAGCCCATGTGGGCGATCGACGAATACGCGACCAGCTTTTTCATGTCCGACTGCACCATCGCGACGAGGCCGATGTAAATCACCGCAATCAGCGACAGCGTGATGATAACGGGCGCCAGATAGTGACTGGCGTCCGGCGTCACCGGCAGCGAGAAACGCAGGAAACCGTACGCGCCCAGCTTCAGCATGATGGCGGCCAGCACCACCGAACCACCCGTGGGCGCTTCGACGTGTGCGTCCGGCAACCACGTGTGCACCGGGAACATCGGCACCTTGACCGCGAACGCGAAGAAGAAGGCGACGAACAGCAAAATCTGCGGCGTCATCGCGAGCTTGGCGTCCTGCCATGCAGCCAGTTCGAACGTGTGCGTCACACGATACAGATACAGCAACGCGATCAGCATCAGCAGCGAGCCGGCCAGCGTGTACAGAAAAAACTTGAAGGCCGCGTACACGCGATTCGGGCCGCCCCAGACGCCGATGATGATGTACATCGGGATCAGGGTGGCTTCGAAGAACACGTAGAACAACAGGCCATCGGCGGCGCAAAAGACGCCGATCATCAGACCCGACAGGACAAGGAAGGCGGCGAAATACTGCGCGACGTCTTCCTTGATGACCTGCCAGCCCGCGATCACGACGATCACGGTGATGAGCGCCGTGAGCACCACGAACCACACTGCGATGCCGTCGACGCCCAGGTGATAGGCAATGTTGAAACGGTCGATCCAGACCGACTTCTCCTCGAACTGCAGCGCAGCCGTGGTGGTGTCGAAGCCCGAAACGAGCGGCAAGGTAACGAGGAAACTAAGCACTGAACCGATGAGCGCAAGCCAGCGGGCCCGGCCCGGGTTCCGGTCGGAACCCACTACTAAAACGATGATGCCAAAAACGATCGGCATCCAGATCGCAATACTGAGAATCGGGGTTGCGTGCATGCGTTTCCTCGCCTTATTTGCCGCTGAGCGTTACAAACAGGGTAAGGAGGCCAAGCATGCCAATAATCATGGCGAATGCGTAGTGATAGATATAGCCGGATTGCAGGAAACGAATGACAGTTGCAAACCAGCCGATAAACTTGGCGCTCCCGTTCACGACGCCGTCGATCACGACGACATCGCCCTCCTTCCACAGACCGCGACCGATCGCGACTGCTCCGCGAGCGAAGACGATTTCGTTGATCTTGTCGAGGTAATACGCATTTGCCAGCAGCTTGTAGACCGGCGAGAACGTGCGTTGCACCACCGCGGGCAGATCCGGGCGCTTCATGTAGAAGAACCACGCCACCACCACGCCTGCGAGTGCAAGCCACACCGGCAGACCCGAGAACGCATGCGCGCCCATCGCGGCCCAGCCCTGGAACTCTTCTGCCATCTCGCTCAGACCCGGATGGTTCTGGCCGATGAAGATCACCTTGTCGAATGCTACGCCGCTCTGGAAGAACGAACCGAACAGCAGCGGCTGGATCGCATAAGCACCGGCGATGATCGACGGAATCGCGAGCAGCACCAGCGGCACCCAGATCACCCACGGCGATTCGTGCGGAACGTGCACGTGATGATCGTCGTGACCGTGGTCGCCGTGGCCATGGCCGCTTTGAGCCGAATGAGCCGCCTCGATCGCCATCGGCGATTCCGGATGCTTCGGACCGCGGAAGCGCTCCTCACCGTGGAAGACGAGGAAGTACATGCGGAACGAGTACAGCGCCGTCACGAACACGCTCGCCACGACCGCGAAGTACGCGAAGCCCGAACCCGCCAGGTGCGAGAGCTTCACGGCGTCGATGATCGAATCCTTCGAGTAGAAGCCCGAGAAGAACGGCGTGCCGATCAGCGCGAGAGAACCGACGAGCGACGTGATCCACGTGATGGGCATGTACTTGCGCAGGCCGCCCATGTTGCGCATGTCCTGGTCGTGGTGCATGCCGATGATGACCGAACCCGCGCCGAGGAACAGCAGCGCCTTGAAGAACGCGTGCGTCATCAGGTGGAAGATCGCGACCGGATAAGCCGACACGCCGAGCGCCACCGTCATGTAGCCAAGCTGCGAGAGCGTCGAGTACGCGACCACGCGCTTGATGTCGTTCTGCACGACGCCAAGGAAACCCATGAACAACGCGGTAATAGCGCCGATCACGACGATGAACGAGAGCGCGGCGTCCGACAGTTCGAACAGCGGCGACATGCGTGCGACCATGAAGATACCGGCCGTCACCATGGTTGCCGCGTGAATCAATGCGGAGATCGGCGTCGGGCCTTCCATCGAATCGGGCAGCCAGACGTGCAGCGGGAACTGCGCCGACTTACCCATCGCGCCGATGAACAGGCAGATGCACGAAACCGTCAGCAGGTTCCACGAGGTGCCCGGGAACGTCAGCGCGGAAAGTTCGTGGCCCTTCGCGAACACATCGTTGTAGTTGAGCGAGCCGCCGTACGCAAGCAACAGACCGATGCCCAGCAGGAAGCCGAAGTCGCCCACGCGGTTCACGAGGAACGCCTTCATGTTCGCGTAGATGGCGCTTTCACGCTTGAAGTAGAAGCCGATCAGCAGGTACGAAACCAGGCCCACCGCTTCCCAGCCGAAGAACAGCTGCAGGAAGTTGTTGGCCATCACCAGCATCAGCATCGAGAACGTGAACAGCGCGATGTACGAGAAGAAACGCTGGTAGCCCTCTTCTTCGGCCATATAGCCGATCGTGTAGATATGCACCATCAGCGACACGAAGGTCACGACGATCATCATCAGCGCCGTGAGCGAGTCGATCAGGAAGCCCACTTCGAACTTCAGGCCGCCCACCGACATCCATTCGTAGACGGTCGCGTTGAAGCTCGCACCGTTCAGCACGTCGAAGAACGTCATGCACGAGAGCACGAACGCCACCGCGACGCCGAGAATGGTGACCGTATGCGCGCCGGCGCGCCCCACTGTCTTGCCGAATAGACCCGCGATGAGCGAGCCGGCGAGCGGAGCCAGCGGAATCGCCAGCAGCAAGTTTTCGTTGAGTGTCGTAGCCATAACCGCCTGCCTTAGCCTTTGAGCTGATCGAGATCCTCGACATTGATCGTGTCGAGGCTGCGGAACAGAGTCACAAGAATAGCCAGACCAATTGCTGCTTCCGCCGCCGCAACTGTAAGCACGAAGAACACGAAAATCTGTCCGTGAACGTCACCGAGATAATGCGAGAACGCAACGAAGTTCGTGTTCACCGCCAACAACATCAGTTCAATCGCCATCAGGATGATGATGACGTTGCGCCGATTCAGGAAGATGCCGACGATCGAGATCGCAAACAGGATCGCGCCGAGGACAAGGTAATGGGCCAGGGTCAACATAATGATTCGCTCCTTAGCTCTTCGTTGCGGGCGCGGCCGGAGCAGCACCAGGCGCAGCGGGAGCCGCTGCAGCGGCGTCGGCCGGCGCGGCTTCGGGTTCTTCCGGCACCTCGACCACGGCCGCCATCTTCACGATGCGCACACGGTCCCTGGCGCGCACGGCGACCTGCTTCGACACGTCCTGGCGCTTGCTATCCTTCGGCTCGCGCACGGTCAGGCCGATTGCCGCGACGATCGCCACCAGCAGCACGAGGCCGGCGACTTCGAAAGCGAAGATGTAATCGGTGTAGATGATCTTGCCGATCAGATGCGTGTTCGACATCGCACCCGACTGCGCCGCAGCGAGCGAGCCGTCGGCCACTGGCGTGGTGGTCGCGCCGTAGCCGTGCCAGAGGATCAGGGCGGTTTCGATCACCATGATCGCGCCGACGATGGTCGCCACCGGGATGAAGCGTTTGAAGTCGCGGCTCAGCACGTCGACGTTGATGTCCAGCATCATCACGACGAACAGGAACAGCACCATCACCGCGCCCACGTAGACGAGCACCAGCAGGATCGCGAGGAATTCGGCCTCGAGCAGCATCCAGACCGCGGCCGCATTGAAGAACGCGAGCACGAGAAAGAGCGCGGACGAGACAGGATTGCGCGCGGTGATCACCTTCAGCCCTGACAGCGTGAGCAGCAGTGCGAAGATGTAGAACAGGACGGTCGTGAATTCCATGATTACTGGTTCATCGTTGAGGCCATCATAAGGCGGATTGCGCAGCGCAGACTGGCGGCCAGACCAGGGAGCGTCGCGCCGCGAGGGGCGGCATACGGAGTCGCGGCATTTTCAGGCGCAGGCGCACCCCGCAGCCGGCCCGAACCGCGGGCCGATGCAGCGTCAAACTGAAGATCAACGGTACGGTGCATCTGCTGCCTTGTTCGCCGCGATCTGCGCTTCGTAGCGATCGCCCACGGCCAGCAGCATTTCCTTCGTGAAATACAGATCGCCGCGCTTCTCGCCGTGGTACTCGAGAATGTGCGTTTCGACGATCGAATCGACCGGGCAGCTCTCTTCGCAGAAACCGCAGAAGATGCACTTGGTCAGATCGATGTCGTAGCGCGTGGTGCGGCGCGTGTTGTCGGCGCGCACGTCCGATTCGATGGTGATGGCCATCGCCGGGCACACGGCTTCGCACAGCTTGCACGCGATGCAGCGCTCTTCGCCATTTTCATAGCGGCGCAGCGCATGCAGCCCGCGAAAACGCGGCGAGATCGGGGTCTTTTCCTCCGGGAACTGCACCGTGACCTTGCGCTTGAAGGTGTAGCGACCCGTCAGCGCGAGACCTTTGAGCAGCTCGGTCAGGAAGAACGTCTTGAAAAACTGTTGAATAGCGGTCATGTTTCGTTCGCCCCTTATTTCCAGATGCTCAGCGGCGACATATACCAGAAGCCCACCACGATCAGCCAGACCACGCACACCGGAATGAACACTTTCCAGCCCAGACGCATGATCTGGTCATAGCGGAAGCGCGGGAACGTCGCGCGGGCCCAGATGAATACCGACAGGAAGAAGAAGGTCTTCAGGACCAGCCAGAACACGCCCGGGATGAAATCGAGGAACGCGAACGGTGCGCTCCAGCCGCCAAGGAACAGCACCGACGTGAGCGCCGAGATCACGATCATGTTGATGTACTCGGCGAGGAAGAACAGCGCGAAGCCCATCCCCGAGTAATCGACCATGTGACCGGCCACGATTTCCGATTCGCCTTCGACCACATCGAACGGGTGACGGTTGGTTTCCGCGAGACCCGAGATGAAGTAGACGACGAACATCGGCAAGAGCGGCAGCCAGTTCCACGAAAGGAACGTGATGCCGTGGCTCGCGAACATGCCCTGCATCTGCTGGCGCACGATGTCCGACAGGTTGAGGCTGCCCGACACCATCAGCACCACGACGAGCGCAAAGCCCATCGCGATTTCATACGACACCATCTGCGCTGCGGCGCGCATGGCGCCCAGGAACGCGTACTTCGAGTTCGAAGCCCAGCCGGCGAGAATCACACCGTAGACGCCGAACGAGGAAATCGCCATCACGTAGAGCAGACCGGCGTTGATGTCGCCGAGCACCGCGCCTGCCTGGAACGGAATCACCGCCCAGACTGCGAAGGCCGGCACCACCACCATGATCGGCGCGACCATGTAGACCCAGCGGCTCGCCTGGGCGGGCTGGATGACTTCCTTGAGCAGCAGCTTCAGCACGTCGGCGATCGGCTGCAGCATGCCGCCAGGACCGACGCGGTTCGGGCCCAGACGCACATGCATCCAGCCGATGAGCTTGCGCTCCCACAGGATCAGGTACGCCACGCACAGCAGGATCACCACCGCGACGACGAGAATGCGCACCAGCGCCCACACCGTGGGCCAGGCCACGCCGAGCAGCTGGCTGCCGCCTGCATTGATCGTATCGAACAAGCTCATTTACGCCTTCTCCACCAGCAGTTCACCGAACAGGCTGCCGAGCTGCGCACCGGCCGGCGTGGCCGCCGACAAACGCACCGCCGTCGGCGCAAGATTCGCATCACGCGTCGCGGGCAGCGTCACCGACAGCTCGCCTTGGCGCACGCGCACGGCTTCGCCTTCCTTCAGGCCGAGCTGGTCGAACAGCGCGGCCGGCAAGCCAACCGCGTTGGCCACGCGCGCGGCCGTGGTGAGGTGCAACGCCTCGGAGCGGCGCACGATCGGATCGGCGTGATAGATGGGCACATCGGCGATACGCTCGAAGCGGCCTTGCGCTGCCTTCGCGAGGCTGCCACGTGCAACCGCTGCGCCAGCCTTGTTCGACAGACGCGCTTCGAAGCTGCCGTCGCCGATAGCCTTGCGGCGCACTTCTTCGGCGGCGTCGTATTCGAAGCCCGGCAGGCCGAGCAGGTTACCGAGCACGCGCAGGACCTTCCAGGCCGGACGCGTTTCGCCAAGCGGGCGCACCACGCCGTTGAAGATCTGCACGGTGCCTTCGGCATTGACGAAGGTGCCCGACGTTTCCGTGTACGGCGCGATCGGCAGCAGCACATCGGCGTAATCGAGGCCGGTCTTGAACGGCGAGAACACCGCGACCATTTCGGCTTGCGCGAGCGCAGCGCGCGCAGCAGCCGGATTGGCCGTGTCGAATTCGGGTTCGACGTTAAAGAGCAGATAACCCTTGCGCGGCTGCTCGAACACTTCGCGTGCGTTCAGACCTTCGCGGCCCGGCAGCGCGCCAACCAGATGCGCGCCAACCGTGTTGGCGGCTTCCGTGAGGAAGCCGAGCGTGGCGCCCGTGGTCTCAGCGATGAAGTGAGCCGCGGCGTGCAGACGCGAGAATTCCGGATGCTGAACCGCGGCGTTGCCGAGCAGCACGAAACGGCGCTCGCCTGCTGCAAGCGATGCGGCGACCTGCTTCGCGGCTTCGCTCGCCTGTGCGCCAGCGAAGCCTTCCGGCACAGCGACGCCCTTCGCTTCGGCAACCGCTGCTGCAATCGCCGCCAGTTCGTCGAGCCATGCCGACGGCGCAGCGACGATGCGTTGTGCGTTCGGGATCAGCGAGCCATCGGCCGTCGCGTTGAGGAACGACACCTGGGCGCCGCCCTTCGCAGCCTGACGCAGACGCGCGGCGAACAGCGCGTGGTCGCGACGCAGGAACGAGCCGACGATGAAGGCGGAGTCTGCGTACGACAGATCGGCGATCTTCGTGCCGAGCCACGGCGCGCCTTCCAGCGGCGCAGAGAAGTCGCTCTGGCGCAGGCGGAAGTCGACGTTCGGCGTGCCGATCGCGTCCGCAAGCTGCTTCACGAGATACAGTTCTTCGACGGTGCTATGCGGGCTGACCAGCGCGGCGAGCATGTTCTCGCCATGATCGTCGCTGATGCCGCGAATGCCCTTGACGACGTATTCAAGCGCGGTCTGCCAGTCGGTTTCGACCCACTCGCCGCCCTGCTTGATCATCGGACGCGTGAGGCGGTCTTCGGCGTTCAGGCCTTCGTACGAGAAGCGGTCCTTGTCCGAGATCCAGCATTCGTTGACGGCTTCGTTCTCGAAAGGCAGCACGCGCATGACGCGATTGTTCTTCACCTGCACGACGAGGTTTGCACCGGTCGAATCGTGCGGGCTCACCGACTTGCGGCGCGACAGTTCCCAGGTACGCGCCGAGAAGCGGAATGGCTTGCTCGTGAGCGCGCCCACCGGGCACAGGTCGATCATGTTGCCCGACAGCTCCGAATCCACGGTCTGGCCGAGGAAGGTGCTGATTTCCGAGTGCATGCCGCGGCCGAGCATGCCAAGCTCCATCACGCCGGCGATTTCGTCGCCAAAGCGCACACAGCGCGTGCAGTGGATGCAGCGCGACATCTCTTCCATCGAGATGAGCGGACCGACGTTCTTGTGGAACACGACGCGCTTTTCTTCGCTGAAGCGCGAGGCCGACTTGCCGTAACCCACTGCCAGATCCTGCAGCTGGCACTCGCCGCCCTGATCGCAGATCGGGCAATCCAGCGGGTGGTTGATCAGCAGGAATTCCATCACGGCTTGCTGGCCCTGCACGGCCTTGTCCGAGGTCGTGCGCACGACCATGCCCTGCGACACCGGCGTCGCGCACGCAGGCACCGCCTTCGGCATCTTTTCGACATCGACGAGACACATCCGGCAATTGGCCGCGATGGACAGCTTCTTGTGATAGCAGAAGTGCGGAATGTAGGTATCCACGCGCTGCGCAGCCTGGATCACCATGCTGCCCTCGGGCACCTGCACCTTCTTGCCGTCTATTTCAAGTTCAACCATGATGGTTAATCGTCCCTAACCTGTTACCGCTCAATTGCACAGCGGCATTCCCCGCTACGCGGTTCGCGCACAACGCGCTGTCTTCACTCGCCCAGTCAGGCGGCCACGGTTTCCGAGGCCGCGTGCGAGTCGGCATGACCGCCGACCAGACAACGCTTGTTGTGAACGTGATATTCGAATTCGTCCCAGTAGTGCTTGAGCATGCCGCGCACCGGCATGGCCGCCGCGTCGCCGAGCGCGCAGATCGTGCGCCCCATGATGTTGCCCGCCACCGAGTTCAGCAGATCCAGGTCTTCCTGGCGGCCAAGGCCGTGCTCGATACGGTTCACCACGCGATAGAGCCAGCCCGTGCCTTCGCGGCAAGGCGTGCACTGACCGCACGACTCTTCGTAGTAGAAGTACGAGAGGCGCAGCAGCGAGCGCACCATGCAGCGCGTTTCGTCCATGACGATGACCGCGCCCGAGCCGAGCATCGAGCCCTGCTTGGCGATGGAGTCATAGTCCATGTCCGTCTGCATCATCAGATCGCCCGGAATGACCGGCGCCGACGAGCCGCCCGGAATCACGGCCTTGAGCTTCTTGCCGCCGCGTACGCCGCCGGCGAGTTCCATCAGCGTCGCGAACGGCGTGCCGAGCGGAATCTCGTAATTGCCCGGACGCTCCACGTCACCGGAGATCGAGAAGATCTTGGTGCCGCCGTTGTTCGGCTTGCCGAGTTCCATGTACGCCTGCGGACCGACGGTCAGCAGGAAGGGAACGGCCGCGAAGGTTTCGGTGTTGTTGATCGTGGTGGGCTTGCCGTACACGCCGAAGCTTGCCGGGAACGGCGGCTTGAAGCGCGGCTGGCCTTTCTTGCCTTCGAGCGATTCGAGCAGCGCGGTTTCCTCGCCGCACACGTAAGCGCCATAACCATGGTGCGCGTGCAACTGGAACGAGAAGTCCGAGCCGAGAATGTTGTCGCCCAGAAAGCCCGCGGCGCGCGCTTCATCGAGCGCGGCTTCGAAACGTCGATACACCTCGAAGATTTCGCCGTGGATGTAGTTGTAGCCCACGGTGATGCCCATCGCGTACGCGCCGATGGCCATGCCTTCGATCACCGCATGCGGGTTCAGGCGCAGGATGTCGCGATCCTTGAACGTACCCGGCTCGCCTTCGTCCGAGTTGCAGACGAGGTACTTCTGCCCCGGGAACTGACGCGGCATAAAGCTCCACTTCAGGCCGGTCGGGAAGCCCGCGCCGCCACGGCCGCGCAGACCACCCGCTTTGACGTCGGCAATCACCTGCTCGGGCGGAATCTTTTCCTCGACGATACGGCGCAACTGGGCGTAGCCGCCGCGCGCAACGTAGTCCTGGAGGTGCCAGTTCTCGCCATTGAGGCCCGCGAGAATCAGGGGTTTGATGTGACGATCGTGCAACGCAGTCATTTCGCAAGCTCCTCGAGCAGCTGGTCGATCTTCTCGCGGCTCATGAAACTGCACATGCGGTGGTTGTTCACCAGCAGCACCGGTGCGTCGCCGCATGCGCCCATGCACTCACCTTCTTTCAAGGTGAACTTGCCGTCGGGCGTGGTTTCGCCGAAGTCGATACCGAGCTTCTGCTTCAGATAGTCGGCAGCGCCTTCCGCGCCGCCATCCGGGCCGAGCTGACACGGCAGGTTCGTGCAGAGCGTGATCTTGTGCTTGCCGACCGGCCGGGTCTCGAACATCGTATAGAAGGTGGCGACTTCCTGGACTGCCACCGGGGGCATGCCGATGTAGTCGGCCACGAACTGCATCAGTTCGGCAGACAGCCAGCCATGCTCCTCTTGAGCCACGGCCAAAGCCGCCATCACGGCGGACTGTCGCTGATCGGCGGGGTACTTCGACAGCGCGCGATCGATTTCTTTCAGGCCTTCAGCTGAGATCATTTCAGACACGACTCTTTCAATTCCTACCGTTTCAATTCCCGCCAGACAAATTCCTGCCGCGCGTTGTGCATGCCTGCTCGCTGCGTCAGACGTGGCGTTCCCGGTATTTCGCCGCGCGCACCGCACCTGCGGTGCGCGCCGGCAGTTTGTTACCTAGCGGTCGATTTCACCGAACACAATGTCCTGCGTACCGATGATCGTGACCGCGTCGGCAATCATGTGGCCGCGCGCCATTTCATCCAGCGCCGACAAGTGGGCGTAACCGGGCGCGCGGATCTTCAGACGATACGGCTTGTTCGCGCCATCCGACACCAGGTAGATGCCGAATTCACCCTTCGGATGCTCGACGGCTGCGTATGCCTCGCCTTCGGGCACATGGAAGCCTTCCGTGAAGAGCTTGAAGTGGTGAATCAGCTCTTCCATGTTCGACTTCATGTTCACGCGCGACGGCGGCGCAACCTTGTGATTGTCGACCATCACCGGCCCCGGATTCTTGCGCAGCCACTCAATGCACTGTTTCGCGATCCGGGTGGACTGGCGCATCTCTTCGATACGCACGAGATAGCGGTCGTAGCAATCGCCATTGACGCCCACCGGAATGTCGAAATCCAGCTGGTCGTAGACTTCGTACGGCTGCTTCTTGCGCAGATCCCATTCGATGCCCGAACCGCGCAGCATCGCGCCCGTGAGACCCAGCTGCATGGCGCGCTCGGGGCTGACCACGCCAATGCCCACCAGACGCTGCTTCCAGATGCGGTTGTCGGTGAGCAGCGTTTCATACTCGTCGACACAACCCGGGAAGCGCGTGAAGAAGTCGTCGATGAAGTCCAGCACCGAGCCCTGGCGCGCTTCGTTCATCTTCGCGAGCGCCTTCTCGTTGTGGATTTTCGACGCTTTGTATTGCGGCATTGCGTCCGGCAGATCGCGATAGACGCCGCCCGGACGGTAGTACGCCGCGTGCATACGCGCGCCCGACACCGCCTCGTAGACGTCCATCAGATCTTCGCGCTCGCGGAACGCATACAGGAACACCGCCATCGCGCCGACGTCGAGCCCGTGCGAGCCGATCCACATCAGGTGGTTCAGGACGCGGGTGATTTCGTCGAACAGCACGCGGATGTACTTGGCGCGGATCGGCACTTCGAGGCCGAGCAGCTTCTCGATCGCGAGCACATAGCCGTGCTCGTTGACCATCATCGACACGTAGTCGAGACGGTCCATGTACGGCACGGACTGGATGAAGGTCTTGTTTTCGGCGAGCTTTTCGGTCGCGCGATGCAGCAGGCCGATATGCGGATCGGCGCGCTGGATCACTTCGCCGTCGAGTTCGAGCACGAGGCGCAGCACACCGTGCGCTGCCGGGTGCTGCGGGCCGAAGTTGAGCGTGTAATTCTTGATCTCTGACATGCGACCCTCTTAGTGTTTCCTCAGACCACCGTAGCGATCCTCGCGGATCACACGCGGCGTGATCTCGCGCGGCTCGATCGTAACCGGTTGATAGACTACGCGCTTCTGCTCCGGGTCATATCGCATCTCGACATAGCCGGAGATCGGGAAGTCCTTGCGGAACGGATGGCCGATGAAACCATAGTCGGTCAGGATACGGCGCAGGTCGGGGTGGCCTTCGAAGACGATGCCGAACAGGTCGAACGCTTCACGTTCGTACCAGTTGGCCGAATTCCAGATTTCCACAACGGAGGGAACGATAGGCACATCGTCGTCCGGCGCGAACACGCGCAGACGCAGACGCCAGTTGTTCGTGATGGAGAGCAGATGCGAGACAGCCGCGAAACGCGGACCCTCCCAGACGCCGTCGCCATAGGTTTGATAGTCGACGCCACACAGGTCGACCAACTGTTCGAAGCGCAGCGACGGATTGTCGCGCAATTCTGTCGCGACATTCAGGTAATCTACCGCTTTTATGACCAAGGTCAACTCACCGAGCTTTTCAGTGAGGCTGACGACGCGCGCACCAAGGGCCGCTTCGAGGTTCGCTTTCAGGGTCTCGAGTTTGCTTGCCATATTGTGGGGGAGGCGTTTGGCCTTTATTGACGGGCGATGGTGCTAGTGCGGCGAATCTTCGCCTGCAACTGGATCACCCCGTAGACGAGGGCTTCCGCTGTAGGCGGGCAACCCGGCACGTAGACGTCGACGGGCACGATGCGATCGCAGCCGCGCACGACAGAATACGAATAATGGTAGTAACCGCCACCGTTGGCGCATGACCCCATCGAGATGACCCAACGCGGCTCGGCCATCTGGTCGTAGACCTTGCGCAGCGCCGGCGCCATCTTGTTGCAGAGGGTGCCAGCGACGATCATCACGTCGGACTGACGCGGACTCGGGCGAAACACTACGCCGAAGCGGTCGAGGTCGTAACGGGCCGCGCCCGCGTGCATCATTTCGACCGCGCAACACGCCAGGCCGAACGTCATTGGCCACAGGGAGCCAGTGCGCGTCCAGTTGATCAGCTTGTCAGCCGTAGTGGTGACAAACCCTTCCTTCAAGACCCCTTCGATACTCATTGCTTTCCACTCCAGCGGACGGCCTGCAGTGCCCCCACAGTACCGCCCATGCTAACCGGCGATTTAACCCGTCATTCCCAGTCGAGACCACCTTTCTTCCAGATGTAGGCAAAGCCCAGCAGGAATTCGAGCAGAAACAGCATCATCGACAGGAAGCCCGGCCAGCCGATGTCGCGCAGGGCCACGCCCCACGGAAACAGGAAGGCCGTTTCGAGGTCGAAGATGATGAAGAGAATGGCCACGAGGTAATACCGTACATCGAACTTCATGCGCGCGTCTTCGAACGCTTCAAAGCCGCACTCGTACGGTGAATTCTTTTCGCTGTTTGGCCGATTGGGACCGAGGATCTTGCCGATACTGACCAGCGCCACGCCCAGACCAAGACCTACGAGAAGGAACAACAGGACGGGGTAATAGGTAGCGAGGTTCAAGGCTATCCTCTATCGGTTGGTTCTGAGGTTCCGCAGGAGAACTTCTGGTCGCTCCGCGGGAATTGCTTTACTTTTTTCGCGCTGCGAACAAAACAAACACGACGTATAAAGCAAAAATGCCAGCCGAAGCTGATGAAGCAAGCGGCTGGCATTTTATCGAATACATTGGTGCCGACGGCGAGACTCGAACTCGCACAGCTTTCGCCACTACCCCCTCAAGATAGCGTGTCTACCAATTTCACCACGTCGGCACTACATGCAATCCGGGAGAACAATTTTTGCAACCCGCGAATCGCTTCAAGACTTAAATTCTAACCCGTTCCCGTCATTTGTTCAATGCACAAAAACAGATTTTTGAAACTTATTTCGGAACGTCGTTACCCGGTGCCGAAGGCGCTACAGCAGCAGATGCAGCCGTTGAAGCCACTGCTGGAGCGCTGACATTGGACGCTGCGGAAACACTCGCTGCGACCGGCGCGGAAGCGACGACCGGGGCCGGAGCCGAAGCACCCAGCACGCCCGCCGAAGGCTTCGCATGATACGACCCCAGGTAGGTTAACGCAAGCGTCGACACGAAAAACACTGTTGCGAGAACTCCCGTTGTACGCGACAGGAAATTCGCGGAACCGCTCGCGCCAAAGAGACTGCCCGACGCGCCGCTACCGAAGGCCGCACCCATATCGGCGCCTTTGCCGTGCTGCAGCAAGACGAGGCCGATCACCCCGAGCGCCGACAGAAGCTGGACGACGATAATCAACGTTTTCAAATACAGCATCACACTCACCTGAGTCCTGGTTGAACGCATGCCCTGGCTGGGATGCGCATGGTAAGACGGCACGACCCTCGCCAGAGGCGCCGTGCGCGATCCTTTAGCCCGCGACGCTCGCGCCCGCCGCAGCGGCCGCGCAGATCGCGAGAAAATCCTGTGCCTTGAGCGCCGCCCCGCCGATCAGGCCGCCATCGATATCGGCCTGACGGAACAGCTCAGCCGCATTCTCCGGCTTCACGCTGCCGCCGTACAGCAGCGGCACGTGCGCTACCTCCGCACCCTTGGCCAACAGACGCGCGCGCAGGAATGCGTGCACCTGCTGCGCCTGTTCGGCCGTCGCGCTCTTGCCCGTGCCGATCGCCCACACCGGCTCGTAAGCAACCACGATCTGCGCGGCTTCTTCGGCCGACAGCACCGCCAGCACCGCGTCCAGTTGCGCACCGACCACCTGCCCGGTCGCGCCGCTTTCGCGCTGTTCCAGCGTTTCGCCCACGCAGACGATCGGCGTCACGCCGGCCGCCAGCGCGCGCTGAGTCTTCACCGCGACCAGCTCAGAGCTTTCGCCGTGGTACGCACGACGCTCCGAGTGACCGACGATCACAAAGCCCGCTTCGAAATCGGCGATCATGCCCGCAGCAACTTCACCGGTGTAAGCGCCCTGCTCGTGCGCCGAGACGTCCTGCGCGCCCCACACCACGCGGCTGCCGCCGAGCAGCGCCTGCGCCTGCGCGAGATAGGGGAACGGCACGCACACGCCGACGCGCACGTCGGCAGGCAGCGCCTGCACGCCCTGCGCGACGCTTTCGAGCAATGCAGCGTTGGCCGCGAGGCGGCCGTGCATCTTCCAGTTACCGACTACGAGCTTCGATCGTTGTTTCGTCATTGTTTCGGTTGCTGTTAAAAGCGGACGCAAAACACATCATTTTACTGTGTGTAATTGAAGCGGGTCAAACCGACCCACCGCTCACACGCGAAAATTTGCGTCGAAAAAACCAGGAAAATCAAGCACGAACCCAAAAGCCTGAAGCAAATCCGCGATCACGCCGCCTGATTCCAGTCGAGCACGATCTTGCCGATGTGCTCGCTGCTTTCCATCAGCGCGTGCGCCTGGGGAGCCTGCGCGGCCGCAAACACCTTGTAGACGACCGGCTTGATGCGACCGTCTTCGAGCAGCGGCCAGACCTGCGCATGCAGTTCCCCCGCAATCTGCGCCTTGAAGTCGACCGAACGCGCACGCAGGGTCGAACCCGTGATCGTCAGACGGCGACGCAGGATCTCGCCCATATTGATCTCGCCCTTCGCGCCGCCCAGCGTGGCGATCAGCACGATGCGCCCGCCCGTCGCCAGCGCCGACAGTTCGCGCGCGACATAACCGCCCGCCACCATGTCGAGAATCACGTCGACGCCACGGTCATGCGTAAGCGCCTTCACGACCTCGACGAAATCTTCGCTGCGGTAGTTGATTGCACGCTCCGCGCCGAGCGCTTCGCAGGCGCGGCACTTGTCGTCCGAGCCGGCGGTTGCGAACACGCGAAAACCCAGCGCATGGGCGATCTGGATCGCCGTCACGCCGATACCGCTCGAACCGCCCTGCACCAGCAGCGTCTCGTTCTCGCCGCCCTCGCCACGGCCGAGCTGGGCGCGCTGGAACACGTTGCTCCAGACGGTGAAGAAGGTTTCCGGCAGCGAAGCCGCTTCGATATCGGTCAAGCCCTTGGGCACCGGAAGGCACTGGCCGAGCGGCGCAACCGCGTATTCGGCATAGCCGCCGCCCGCAATCAGCGCGCACACGCGATCGCCGATCTTCAGGCCAAACGGATTGTTCTTTTCGTCGATGCTGCCGCCGACGATTTCACCCGCGACTTCCAGCCCCGGCAGATCGGAAATGCCCGGCGGCGGCGCGTAGGAACCCTTGCGCTGGAACACATCCGGGCGGTTAACGCCCGAGGCGCTGACCTTGATCAGCACTTCGCCGGCTTTCGGCTCGGGCGTGGCGCGCTCGGCCAGTTTGAGCACGTCCGGCGCACCGAATTCGGTGATCTCGATTGCCTTCATTTTCGCGTCTCCCAAGGGGCTTGGCCCAGGTGTGGATGGCGCTGCGCCCGCGACGCGGCGCGCACGGCAATCCCACCTACATTCTCATAAAAAAACGGCCGGCGCGCTCATCGCGCTGCCGGCCGCTTCTGCGCGCCGCCTTACTGCTGCGGTTCGCCTTGCGGTGCGTTGCCGCCTTCGTTCAGCAGCGCCTTCGCCGACAGACGCACACGACCCTTCTCATCCGTCTGGATGACCTTGACCTTCACGATCTGGCCTTCCTTGAGATAGTCGTTGATGTCCTTGATGCGCTCGTTGGCGATTTCGGAGATGTGCAGCAGACCATCCTTGCCCGGCAGCAGGTTCACGATCGCGCCGAAATCCAGCAGCTTCAGAACCGCGCCTTCGTAGACCTGGCCGACTTCGACTTCAGCCGTGATGTTTTCGATGCGCTTCTTCGCTTCGGCCATGCCTTCGCTCGAAGTCGAAGCGATCGTCACGACGCCGTCGTCCGAAATGTCGATGGTCGTGCCGGTTTCCTCCGTCAGCGCGCGGATCACCGAACCGCCCTTGCCGATCACGTCGCGGATCTTTTCCGGGTTGATCTTGATGGTGATCATGCGCGGCGCGTAAGCCGACAGTTCGGTGTTCACGCCCGACACCGCCGAGGTCATCTTGCCGAGGATATGCAGACGGGCTTCGTGCGCTTGCGCGAGCGCGACCTGCATGATTTCCTTGGTGATGCCCTGGATCTTGATGTCCATCTGCAGCGCGGTCACGCCAGCTTCCGTACCCGCGACCTTGAAGTCCATGTCGCCGAGGTGATCTTCATCGCCGAGGATGTCGGTCAGCACCGCGAACTTGTTGTCTTCGAGGATCAGGCCCATCGCGATGCCGGCGACGTGCGCCTTCATCGGCACGCCGGCGTCCATCAGTGCGAGGCAGCCGCCGCACACCGAAGCCATCGACGACGAACCGTTCGATTCGGTTATTTCCGAAACGACGCGGATCGAGTAGCCGAATTCTTCGGCGCTCGGCAGGCACGCGGCGAGCGCGCGCTTGGCCAGACGGCCGTGGCCGACTTCACGGCGCTTGGGCGAGCCAACACGGCCCGTTTCGCCGGTCGCGAACGGGGGCATGTTGTAGTGCAGCATGAAGCGGTCGCGGTACTCGCCTTCGAGCGCGTCGATGATCTGCTCGTCGCCCTTGGTGCCGAGCGTCGCAACGACCAGCGCCTGCGTTTCGCCACGCGTGAACAGCGCCGAACCGTGGGTGCGCGGCAGCACGCCGGTGCGGATTTCGATCGGACGGACCGTGCGCGTGTCACGGCCGTCGATACGCGGTTCGCCGTTCAGGATCTGCGAACGGACGATCTTCGCTTCGAGGTCGAACAGCACGTTGCCGACCGTCGCCTTGTCGGCGGCGACGGTGCCGGCAGCAGCCGCGTCTTCTTCGAGCTTCGCCGACGTTGCTGCGTAGACTTCCTTCAGCTTGGTCGAACGCTGTTGCTTGTCGCGCAGCTGGTACGCGGCGAGCAGGTCGCTGTACGCCAGTTCCGTCACGCGCGCGATCAGCGCTTCGTTCTTCGGGGCCGGCTGCCAGTCCCACTCGGGCTTGCCGCCGTCGCGAACCAGTTCGTGGATCGCATCGATAGCCGTTTGCATCTGCTCGTGGCCGAACACGACCGCGCCGAGCATCACGTCTTCCGGCAGCTGGTCGGCTTCCGATTCCACCATCAGCACCGCGCGTTCGGTGCCGGCGACCACGAGGTCGAGGCGCGACTGCTTGCTTTGCGAGCGCGTCGGGTTAAGAACGAATTCGTTGTTGATGTAGGCCACGCGTGCAGCGCCGACCGGGCCGTTGAACGGCAGGCCCGAGATCGCCAGCGCAGCCGACGCGCCGATCAGCGCGGGGATGTCAGCCGGGATTTCCGGGTTGATCGACAGGACGTGGATCACGACCTGGACTTCGTTGTAGAAGCCTTCCGGGAACAGCGGGCGCAGCGGACGGTCGATCAGGCGCGAGATCAGCGTTTCGCCTTCCGACGGACGGCCTTCACGGCGGAAAAAACCGCCGGGGATCTTGCCGGCCGAATAGGTCTTCTCAAGATAATCGACGGTGAGCGGGAAGAAGTCTTGACCTGGCTTGGCCGTCTTCGCGCCGACGACGGTCGCGAGCACGACGGTGTCTTCGACGTCGACGATGACGGCGCCGCTCGCCTGACGGGCGATTTCACCGGTTTCGAGGCGCACATTGTGCTGGCCCCATTTGAATTCCTTCACGACTTTATTGAACATGGTCATGGTCACTCACTCCTTACTCATTTGTTATGCGCCGCCCGCACACGCGGACGATGCGGCAAGACAGGTTCCGATGCCGCGCAGGTCAGAGGAGTGTTATGCCATTCCATCGCATCGCGCGGCGGCGAACACGCTGCGGCGCACTGTCGCGCCGCACGATGCGATGGAATGACACAAAACTCTGCCCCGTGGCCCGGCCCTGCTGCTTGTACTGCCGGTGTACTGCCCTTTTTTACTGCACTTGTACTGCCTGTTACTACGTGGTGCTGCCTTGTACCGCTATCCGGCACGCATCGCGAGAAGCGTACCGTTCAAAAACAAAATGCCTGCATCAGTGGAACTGACACAGGCATCTTTCTGCAAGACCTTGCGATTACTTGCGCAGACCCAGCTTCTCGATCAGAGCGCGGTAACGATCAGCGTCCTTGCCCTTCAGGTAGTCGAGCAGCTTGCGGCGGCGGCTCACCATGCGCAGCAGACCGCGGCGGCTGTGGTGGTCCTTCGCGTGCGACTTGAAGTGGCCAGTCAGTTCGTTGATACGCGACGTCAGGAGTGCAACCTGAACTTCGGGCGAACCCGTGTCGCCGGTGCCGCGCGCGAATTGCGCGACGATGTCGGACTTCTTGATATCTGCTACGGACATTTTGCTTTTCCTGTAAAACAAACGAGCGGTCACGGAAGAAAGGCCGTGCCGTGCCTGGTTCTTTACTAAAACTACTCACCGCAAGATACGGCGAGTCCGGGATTGTAGCACAACCGGACCGCCCGGCGATCAGGGCCGCTTCATCTGGCAGGTCGTGGCCAGCACGGTGCGCGCGGCGGGCAGTGCCAGCACCGTGCGGAAACCGTATCCCGAGCCCTCATTGTCGTAGCGCACGCCCGGCGTGCCCTGCTTGTCCATCTGCATGACGTAAAGGGGCTGGATCATCTGGTGATCGTCGGCGCGCATCCACGTCGGATGGAAACCGTTGTCGAAACGCATGCCTTCCAGCGCCTTCGCCACCGCCGCGGGATCAGCGGAACCGGCCTTGGTGATGGCCTGCGCCAGCATTTCGACCAGCATTTCCATGCGCAGCACCGGATAGTCGTCCTGCGCCGCCGGATAGCGCGCGCGGAACGCCTGATACCACGCGTCCGAGGACGCACCGCCCGCGTTCGGATGCCAGTCGGCGACCGCGAGCACGCGCTTGACGCCCGCATCGCCGAGCGCCGCGGGCGCCCCCAGGCCGTTGCCGTAGAACGTGTAGAAGCGCGTCTCGAGCCCTTGCTCGCGCGCCGCCTTCACCAGCAGCGTGAGGTCGCCGCCCCAATTGCCGGTAATCACGGCGTCCGCGCCCGAGGCGCGAATCTTGGCGATATACGGCGCGAAATCCTTCACGCGGCCAATCGGATGGAATTCGTCGCCCACCACGGCGATGTCCGGACGCTGCCTGGCCAGCGCCGCGCGCGCGAGCGTGCTCACGTCGTGGCCAAAGCTGTAGTCCTGGTTGAGCAGATAGACCTTCCTCAGCGATTTATCGGCGGCGATCACATCGGCGAGCGCGTCCATGCGCATGCCCGCGTGCGCGTCGAAGCGGAAATGCCAGAAGCTGCAATTCGCATTGGTGAGTGCGGGATCGTCGGCGGAATAGTTGAGGAACAGCTCGCGGTTATCGGGCTCGCGGGCGTTCTGGCGATCGATCGCGCCGATCAGCGCGGCCGCCACCGCCGAACTGTTGCCCTGCAGGACGAAGCCGATATGGCGATCTTGCGCCGCGCGCAATTGCATCAGCGCGGCTTCGGTGCTGCCCTTGCTGTCGAGCACAACCAGCTCCAGCGGATGACGTCCATCGGCGAGCGTCACGCCGCCCGCCGCGTTCACGCGCTCCACGCCAAAGCGTAGATTGCGCTCGACCGCCGCGCCCGCATCGGCGAACGGACCTGACATGCCTTCGATCAGCGCGAGCTGGATCGGCTTGCCCGTGGGCGCGTCGGCTGCCTGCGCGCTCGCGCTCAAGGCGCTCGAACCAAGCAGCCCCAGCGTTGCCGCGAGCGCAGCCGCCGCGTGTCTGTATCGTCCCTTCATGCGCTCATCGCCTCATCGGATCCATCACGGAAAGCGCGGATCATAGGACGGACACAGGTTGCGCGGCAAGCTTAACGCTGTTCATCGGCCCTCCTCGCGCGATCGCGCCGTGTCAAAATAACGGCTCCATAACTGGCGCATTCGCTGGCACTCGCAGTGGCTGCGGCCAGTACGCAATCGCGCCCGGGAGACTCCATGTTCAAGCGCCGTTCCCTTGTTCGTTTCATGGCCGCCGGGCTAGGCGCGCTCGCGCTGGCCGGCTGCGTGCCGCCGTGGCAGCAGTTTCACGCGGGCGACGACGCCCAGGCCGTGACCGCGCGCTTCGGCCAGCCCAAGGAAGTCTACGATTTGCCCGACGGCGGCAAGCGCCTGATGTGGCCCACCCAGCCGATGGGCGAAACCACCATCGCCGCCGATATCGATGGCAGCGGCAAGGTCATCAACGTGCGCCAGGTGCTGCAGCCCAACGAGTTCTACAAGGCCGAAATCGGCAAATGGACGCGCACGGACGTGCTCGTGAACTTCGGCCGCCCGGAAGAAACCGCCTACTTCCCGCTGATGAAGAAAGAAGCGTGGACCTATCGCTATCTGGAAGACGGCGTCTGGTACATGCTCTACAGCTTCTACTTCGACGATCAGGGCATCCTGCGGCTGACGCAGAAGACGCCCGATCCGCTGCACGATCCGGATCTGCGCAACAGGTTCTGATGCGCCGCGACCCAAGACGCCGAAAAGCAAAACCCCCGCGCTCTCGCGAGCACGGGGGTCTTTTATCGCATCAGCGAAAGCTTACGAACGCTGCGGATTGAGCTTGTCGTTATCTGAATGCAGCTTGTTGAGCGCCGAAATATACGCCTTGGCCGAAGCCGCGACGATATCCGGATCGGTGCCGACGCCGTTGACGATACGGCCAGCCCTCGACAGACGCACCGTCACCTCGCCCTGCGCCTGCGTGCCGGTTGTGATCGCGTTCACCGAGTACAGCAAGAGTTCCGAGCCGCTGCCGACTTCGGTTTCGATCGCGTTGAAGGTGGCGTCCACCGGGCCGTTGCCGGCCGCTTCGCCCGTGACTTCCGAACCATCGGCCGAGAACACGATGCGCGCGTGCGGACGCTCACCGGTTTCCGAACGCTGTGACAGCGCGACGAACTTGTAGTGCTCCTTCTCCTGCGCTTCGGCCGATTCTTCGGTGACGATCGCAATAATGTCTTCGTCGAAGATTTCGGCCTTGCGGTCGGCCAGTTCCTTGAAGCGTGCGAACGCGCTGTTGAGTTCGGCTTCGCTGTCGAGCGAGATGCCGAGTTCCTGCAAACGCTGCTTGAACGCATTGCGGCCCGAGAGCTTGCCGAGCACGATCTTGTTCGCGGTCCAGCCCACATCTTCCGCGCGCATGATTTCGTAGGTGTCGCGCGCCTTGAGCACGCCGTCCTGGTGGATGCCCGACGCGTGCGCGAACGCGTTCGCGCCCACCACCGCCTTGTTCGGCTGCACCACGAAACCGGTGATCTGCGACACGAGCTTCGAAGCCGGCACGATTTGCGAGGTGTCGATGCCCAGATCGAGGCCGAAGTAGTCCTTGCGGGTCTTCACGGCCATGACGATTTCTTCGAGCGACGTATTGCCCGCGCGCTCGCCCAGACCGTTGATCGTGCACTCGACCTGACGCGCGCCGCCAATCTGCACGCCTGCCAGCGAGTTCGCCACGGCCATGCCCAGGTCGTTATGGCAGTGCACCGAAAACACCGCCTTGTCCGAGTTCGGAATGCGCTCGCGCAGCGTCTTCACGAGGTTGCCGTAAAGTTCCGGCACGCCGTAGCCGACCGTATCGGCGATATTGATCGTCGTCGCGCCTTCGGCGATCACGGCTTCGAGCACGCGGCACAGGAAGTCCATGTCCGAGCGGCTGCCGTCTTCCGGCGAGAACTCCACGTCGTTGGTGAACTTGCGCGCGAAACGCACCGCCAGCTTCGCCTGCTCAAGCACCTGTTCCGGCGACATGCGCAGCTTCTTCTCCATGTGCAGCGGCGACGTGGCGATGAAGGTGTGAATGCGGAAGTGATCGGCGGGCTTGAGCGCGTCGGCGGCGCGCTGGATGTCCTTGTCGTTGGCGCGGGCCAGCGAACAGATCGTGCTGTCCTTGATCATGCCGGCGATCGTGTGGATCGCGTCGAAATCGCCGTTCGAGCTGGCCGCGAAGCCGGCTTCGATGATGTCGACCTTCATCCGCTCAAGCTGCTTCGCGATGCGGATCTTCTCTTCCTTCGTCATCGACGCGCCAGGCGACTGCTCGCCGTCACGCAAGGTCGTATCGAAAATGATGAGCTTGTCTGCTGCCATTTTGGGTCTCCGGGGGGACTTGTTCAGTGTCTAGAAACGGATTTTGGGTGTTCGCGCCACCGATGGCGACGCTGACAATGAACGAGGCTTACGGAGGGCGAGCGAGATCAGCGCGGCAGGCGCGCTAGCGCTAGCGTGCGTAGGGGCGCGCCGGCTTGAAGGGAGAAGAAGGGGAACGGGATGCTGTCCATCAGCCGACTATAGCCGGATTCCGGTGATAGCGCAATCCGAATGCGCCCGGTCGTCGCGTGCGCCAAAAATAAAAAGGGCCGCGCTCGCGCGCAGCCCTCTTTGCATTGAGGCGATCCCGCCGCCCTATCGCTCTCTTGGCGACGATCTTGCCGGGTTGTTACGCCCGCGCACCGACTGCCAGGCCCAGAACACATAGCCCGACAGGCCATAGAGCACGAACAGGCCGAACAGCATCAACGGCGGATCGGACGACACCAGCACGAAGGCCACCACCACCAGCAGGGTGGCCGCGAACGGCACGCGATGGCGCACGTCGAGCGCCTTGCCGCTGTAGAACGGCGCGTTCGACACCATCGTCACGCCCGCGTAGATGGTCAGCACGAAGGCCACCCACGGCAGCCACGACAGCTTCACGGGCACGCGGTTGTCAGTGGCGAGCCACACGAAACCGGCGATCAGCGCCGCCGCAGCCGGACTCGGCAAGCCCTGGAAGAAGCGCTTGTCCACCGAGCCGATATTGGTGTTGAAACGCGCAAGGCGCAGCGCCGCGCCCGAGCAGTAGACGAAGGCCGCCAGCCAGCCCCAGCGCCCGAGGTCCTTGAGCACCCACTCGTACATCACGAGCGCGGGCGCGACGCCAAACGAGACCATGTCCGAGAGACTGTCGAACTGCTCGCCGAACGCGCTCTGCGAATGCGTCATGCGCGCGACGCGGCCGTCCATGCCGTCGAGCACCATCGCCACGAAGATGGCGATAGCCGCCACCTCGAAGCGCACGTTCATCGCCTGCACGACGGCGAAGAAGCCGCAGAACAGCGCGGCCGTGGTGAACGCATTGGGCAGCAGATAAATGCCACGCTTCTTCAGGAATTCCTGGCGCGCGGCCCTGCGGCTCGCCGCAGGCCCGACAGACTCCTGCATGGCCTTGTTGCGGCGGAACGGACGCGGCAGCGGTGCGCTGCCGGGATTACGGGGTCGACGCGGTTTGAGTCCGGCCATCGCTACCCCCTTATGCCGATTGGGTCGGCAGTTCAGCGAGGATCGTCGACGAGGCGGACACCTTCTCGCCAATCGACACGCGCGGACGGCTGCCCACCGGCAGATACACGTCGACGCGCGAGCCGAAGCGAATGAAGCCATAGCGCTGGCCGCGCGAGAGCGGCTCGCCCGCGCGCACGTAGCAGAGAATGCGGCGCGCGATCAGGCCGGCGATCTGCACCGAGGTGACGGTCGTGCCGTCGGCCATCGTCAGCACCACGGCATTGCGCTCGTTCTCGGTCGACGCCTTGTCGATAGCGGCGTTCAGGTACGCGCCCGGGAAGTACTCGACCTTGGCGACGGCGCCATCCACGGGCGAGCGTTGCGAGTGGACGTTGAAGACGTTCATGAACACGCTGATCTTCAGCGCTTCACGGTTGGCATACGGGTCGTGCGCGGTTTCGACCGCAACGATGCGGCCATCGGCCGGGCACAGCACGGCATTGACCTGGGTCGGGATCGGCCGCGGCGGATCGCGGAAGAACTGAACGACGAAGATCGTGATGAGCCAGAACGGCCAGGCATAGCCGAAGCCTGCGACCGCATGGATCAAGAGCGTCACGACGGCCGCAATGGCGATGAACGGCCAGCCTTCGCGCGCGATGATCGGATGGGGGTAATTCATAGTGGCTTCGCTGTTATTTTAAAAACCGTAGCATAGCAAAAGCCGCCCAGGCATCATCGCACCTGGGCGGCTTTTGTTGAATCTGGTTCAGGTATGACGGCTGCGCGCTCGTCAAAACCGCGCAGCCAGTCACACAGCTGTGTCAGATTAGTTCTTCGACTGGTCGACCAGCTTGTTCGCGGCGATCCACGGCATCATCGCGCGCAGCTTCGCACCGACCGTTTCGATCTGGTGCTCGGCGCCCAGACGGCGGCGCGATTGCAGCGTCGGAGCGCCAGCCTTGTTTTCAAGGATGAAGCTCTTGGCGTATTCGCCGGTCTGGATGTCCTTGAGAACTTCCTTCATGACCTTCTTCGTCTCTGCCGTGACCACGCGCGGGCCCGTCACGTACTCGCCGTACTCGGCGTTGTTCGAGATCGAGTAGTTCATGTTGGCGATGCCGCCTTCATAGATCAGGTCGACAATCAGCTTCAGTTCGTGCAGGCACTCGAAGTAGGCCATTTCCGGCGCGTAGCCGGCTTCCACCAGCGTTTCGAAGCCCGCCTTGATCAGCTCGACCGTACCGCCGCACAGGACAGCCTGTTCGCCGAACAGATCGGTTTCGGTTTCTTCGCGGAAGTTCGTTTCGATGATGCCGGCACGGCCGCCGCCGTTGGCTGCCGCGTACGACAGGGCGATGTCACGCGCTGCGCCCGACTTGTCCTGATGGACAGCGATCAGGTGGGGCACGCCGCCGCCTTGCGAGTAGGTGCCGCGAACCGTGTGGCCCGGCGCCTTCGGCGCGATCATGATGACGTCCAGATCGGCGCGCGGGATCACGGCGCCGTAGTGAACGTTGAAGCCGTGCGCGAATGCGAGGGCTGCGCCGTTCTTGATGTTCGCGTGAACTTCCTTCGCGTAGACGTCAGCGATCTGCTCGTCCGGCAGCAGCATCATGACGACGTCGGCGCTCTTCACCGCTTCGGCCACTTCCTTGACCTGCAGGCCGGCGTTCTCAGCCTTGCTCCACGATGCGCCGTTCTTGCGCAGACCGACCGTGACGTTCACGCCGCTGTCCTTCAGGTTCAGCGCGTGTGCGTGGCCTTGCGAGCCGTAACCGATGATCGTGACCTGCTTGCCCTTGATGAGGGAGAGATCGGCGTCCTTGTCGTAGAAAACTTTCATGTTGGTTCCTTGGCGAGAGTCTGGTGAATTTCGGTACTGCTATTAGCTTTTGCTGCGCCGGATGCGGCGTGTCTCCAGGGACATTCATCCGGCCAGGTTCCGGTGCAAGATCGACTGTGGTCGGGGTTACACCTTCAGAATGCGCTCTCCGCGCCCGATGCCCGAGCCGCCCGTACGGACGGTTTCGAGAATGGCGGTTGCGTCGATCGCTTCGATGAAAGCGTCGAGCTTTTCGCTCGCGCCCGTCAGTTCGATCGTGTAGGTCTTTTCGGTGACGTCGATGATGCGGCCGCGGAAAATATCCGCCATCCGTTTCATCTCCTCACGTTCCTTGCCGACCGCCCTTACCTTGATCAGCATTAGCTCGCGCTCGATGTGGGCGCCCTCGGTAAGGTCGACCACTTTCACCACCTCGATCAGGCGGTTCAGATGCTTCGTGATCTGTTCGATCACGTCGTCCGAGCCAATGGAAACGATGGTCATGCGCGACAGCGAACGGTCTTCGGTCGGCGCCACCGTCAAGGTTTCAATGTTGTAGCCGCGTGCGGAGAACAGACCGACCACGCGCGAGAGCGCGCCCGGTTCGTTTTCCAGCAGAACGGAAATGATGTGTCTCATGATGTGATCCGCGATTTATCCAGTTGAGCGTGACTGCCGCCCTTCCCCGCGAGCCCGCGCGTCCCTCGTGTGGACGCGCGCCGCGTGAGGTCGAAACGGCGCCGTGCAAATACCGTTACAGGTCTTCCGAGCCGAGCAGCATCTCGGTGATGCCCTTGCCGGCCTGAACCATCGGCCAGACATTTTCGGAAGGGTCGGTCTGGAAATCGAGGAACACCGTGCGGTCCTTCAAGCGCAGCGCTTCCTTGAGCGCCGGCTCCACATCGGCCGTTTTTTCGATCCGCATGCCGACGTGGCCGAACGCTTCGGCGAGCTTCACGAAGTCAGGCAGCGCATCCATATAGGAATGCGAATAGCGCTTGCTGTATTCGATCTGCTGCCACTGGCGGACCATGCCGAGGTAGCGGTTGTTCAGCGAAATGATCTTCACGGGCGTGTCGTACTGCTTGCAGGTCGACAGCTCCTGAATGCACATCTGGATCGAGCCTTCGCCCGTGATGCACAGCACGTCGTCGTCCGGGTGGGCCATCTTCACGCCCATCGCCGCCGGCAGGCCGAAGCCCATGGTGCCGAGACCGCCCGAATTGATCCAGCGGCGCGGCTGGTTGAAGCGATAGAACTGCGCCGCCCACATCTGGTGCTGGCCGACGTCCGAACACACGAAGGCGTTGCCGCCCGTGAGTTCCCACGCCTTTTCCACCACGTACTGCGGCTTGATGATCTCGCTCGAACGGTCGAACTTCAGGCAGTTCTTTTCACGCCAGCCTTCGATCTCCTTCCACCAGTCGGCAAGCGCTGCGGTATCGGGGCCGTGTTCGGCGTGCTGAAGCTGCTCGATGAGCTCCTTGAGCACTTCCTTGACGTCGCCGACGATGGGGATATCAACCTTCACGCGCTTCGAGATCGACGACGGGTCGATGTCGATATGAATGATCTTGCGCGGGCGCGAAGCGAAGTGCGCCGGGTCGCCGATCACACGGTCGTCGAAGCGCGCACCGATGGCGATCAGCACGTCGCAGTGCTGCATGGCCATGTTGGCTTCGTAAGTGCCGTGCATGCCGAGCATGCCGAGGAACTTGCGGTCGCTTGCGCGGTAGCCGCCCAGACCCATCAGCGTGTTCGTGACGGGGTAGCCGAGCAGATCGGCGAACTGGTTCAGTTCGCGCGATGCATCCGCGAGGACGATGCCGCCGCCGGTGTAAATATACGGACGTTTGGCCGAGAGGAGCAGCGACACCGCTTTGCGGATCTGCCCCGAATGGCCCTTGGTGACCGGGTTGTACGAGCGCAATGCCACGCTCTTGACCGGTTCATACGCGCACGGCGTCTTCGACACGTCCTTCGGAATGTCGATCAGCACGGGGCCGGGACGGCCGGTGCGCGCAATGTAGAAAGCTTTCTTGACGGTAGCGGCGAGGTCGCGCACATCCTTCACGAGGAAGTTGTGCTTCACGCAGGGACGCGTGATGCCGACCGTATCGCACTCCTGGAAGGCGTCTTGACCAATCGCGGCGGTAGGCACCTGGCCGCTGATGATCACCATCGGGATCGAGTCCATATAGGCCGTCGCGATGCCCGTCACCGCATTGGTGACGCCAGGTCCCGAGGTCACGAGGCACACGCCGACATTGCCGGTCGAACGCGCATAAGCGTCCGCCGCGTGCACGGCAGCCTGTTCGTGGCGCACGAGAACGTGCTGGATCTTGTCCTGCTTGTACAGCTCGTCGTAGATGTAGAGTACCGAGCCGCCGGGGTAGCCCCAGATGAATTCGACCTGTTCGTCGGCGAGCGCCTTCATCAGCACGGTTCCGCCGATGGACGTTGCAGCTTGAGGGTCAGATTCTTGCGAGGGGGGGACCGACGTGGAGAATTCCGCGCTGGGCATATTCATCATTCACCTTTCGAAATTTCGGCAAAAATTTGATCGGGTGCTCTCTGCCGGGCTTGTGGCTCGGGTTCAAGCGGCGCGTCCAGTTGACAGATGAGCTTCTTGGGCCACATCCGAATTGAGACAAGTCACTTATGTTGCGAACCGTCGAAGATAGCGGCTCGAAAGCATTCGGTCAAGCGCTTATTACTCGTTCATGGCTCGTTCGCCACGCATCGGCAAGAAACGTTGCGAACGTCGCATGTGCCACGAATGAGCGGAGAACCGGCAACGACACCCCATACCGACCACTTGCGCGGCGCCAATCGAAACTCTTCGAACGCGATTTCTGGCGTAACAGGCGATACTCCTGCTTCAAGGCGTCTGAAAGCGCCACGCAAGGACGGCAGGTGTTTCACGGAAGCCCATTGAAAGGCATCTCTGTGATGCATACCGGTTCGAACGCAAACGTCTGGCCGGACGGCTACCCCGCTTGTGCGGAAATTTGCTACGATCCGCCAGTTTTACGACATTTTTCGAACGATTACGCGTACGCTGGTGGCGGCGCCTGCAACGGATGGCATCAGACAAGGAACTCGCCGATTTCCTGGCGGGCGTCGAAAGACGCGCGTTCAAGCAGACGGTCTACGCCGTACGCGACGACGACGCGTCGCTCGACATCGTGCAGGACGCGATGATCAAGCTCGCGGAAAAATACGGAGACCGCCCGCCCGCCGAACTCCCCCTGCTCTTCCAGCGTATTTTGCAGAATACGATGCACGACTATTTTCGTCGGCAGAAAGTACGCAATACGTGGGTGAGCCTTTTCTCGTCCCTCGGCGGCGCCGACGACGAGGAGTTCGACATCCTCGAAACCTTCGAGTCCGAATCGGGATCGCCCGGCGTCGAGAGCAGCGAGCAGCAATTCGAGCGTGAACAGATCCTCAAGCTGATCGAAGAAGAGATCCAGAAATTACCGGCACGTCAACGGGAGGCGTTTCTGATGCGTTACTGGGAAGATATGGATGTCGCCGAAACCGCCGCCGCCATGGGCTGCTCCGAAGGTAGCGTGAAAACGCACTGTTCGCGGGCCACGCACACGCTGGCTCAGGCGCTCAAGGCCAAAGGAATCACGCTATGAGCTCCACTCCCGAAATCAAAGAACTAGAGTTCGTGCAGGGGATGCGCCGCGCGCTTGACGAGAGCGCGGCCAGCCTGCCGTCCGCCACCACTGCCCGCCTCACCGCCGCCCGCAAGGCCGCGCTCGCACGCAAGAAGGCCGAGCCGGTGCTCGTGCGTGTGCCGTCGCTGGCCGCAGCGGGTGTGGGTGCCGGCATGGCCGCGCTGCCCGGCGCCGGCGGCCTGCCGCCACGCCGCCGTTCGGCGCTCGCGCGCTTCGCGCTGGCCTGGCCGCTCGCGGCACTGGTGGCGGGACTGTTCGCCATTGCATATTTCGAAGACCAACAACGCACCGCAGAACTCGCCGATATCGATGCGGCCATGCTGAGCGACGACCTGCCGCTCACGGCCTATCTCGATCACGGGTTCAATGCGTACCTGACGCGCGCGCACTAAATACAGCGGGGGATTGACGGGGTGAGTTACAAGCGCGGCCTGGCCGTTGTCATTGGATGCGTGGTCACGGCGTTGGTGTCGTATGCGGCGACGTATCCGCGCTTTCACCCCGAGGCTTCCGCCCCGGATTCGGCGCTCGCGCCGGCCACCCCCGCACAGGGGCAGGCAGCGACGTCCGACGCCGCTGCAACGGCAGCGGCCACGGCTGCCGCGCCGGCCATCGACAATTCGGATAACCCGCTCTCCTGGACGCGTCTGACCGACGCGCAGCGCACTGCGCTCGCGCCTTTCGCCAGCGAATGGGACAAGTTCGGCGATGCGCGCAAGCGAAAATGGCTGCGCATCGCCGCGCGTTATCCGAAGATGACGCCCGATGTGCAGAAGCGCCTGCAGGAGCGTATGACCGAATGGGTGCGCATGACGCCCGAGCAGCGCCGTGTCGCTCGCGAGAACTACCAGGTGTCGAAGGAATTGCCGCCGCAGGCCCGTCAGCGTGCCTGGAAGGCGTATCAGGAACTGTCCGAAGACCAGAAGGCCAAGCTCGCCGCCAGTGAGCGCAAGCGCCGCACCGTGGTGAGCGCACCGCCTAGCGGCAACAAAAGCGAGATCCGCGATATCGAGCGCCTCGTGAACGAACGCGAGCATCGCGCCCGCGCCCGCACGGCCTCCGGCGCGTCCGGGCCGGGCAACACGCCTGCGCCTGTCGCCCCCGGCCAGCCCGGCACCTCGGGGCAACTCGCCGAACCGCCCGCTACCGCGATGGCCGCCAGCATTCCGGCCGCAGGCAGCTTCGAACCGGCGATTCCGATCCCCGTATCGCCCGCCGAAGCGCCCGCAGCATTCAAGGGCTCCTGAGCGCGCGCTCGCACTTGATCGGGCCGGATTCCGCCTGATCGCGCCGCATCACGTTTCCCCGCGTTTATCGCCGCCGCGCTTCGCGGTTATGCTCACGGTGTCCCGACGCTTCTGTTGATTACGCGCCACCGTGACCGAACACGCCACCGCAGTGCCCGCCGTCACCGCTGCCGATGCGAACTCGCCGTTTCAGGCCGCGTCGCCCGCTGCTCCCGTGTCCATACGCAGACGCCTTGCCGCGCTCGTCTACGAGAGCGTGCTGCTGTTCGGCGTGGTCTTCCTCGCGGGCCTCGCCTTCAGCCTCGTCCTTCAGCAACGCAACGGCTACACGTATCACCGGCTGATGGCCGTCTGGATCGCTTTCGTCGCCGGAGCGTATTTCGTCGGCTTCTGGCGGAATGGCGGCCAGACCTTGCCGATGAAAACCTGGCGCCTGCGCGTGACCGGCCCGGACGGCCAGCCGCCCACGATCGCGCGCGCCACGCTGCGTTACTTCGCCGCCTGGCTCTGGTTCCTGCCGCCACTCGCGCTGCATCCGCTGCTGCACCTCACCGTCCCGCATACGCTCGTGCTTGCCGCACTCTGGTTCGTGCTCTGGGCCGCCTGCGCCCGGCTGAACCGCGAGCGCCAATTCCCGCACGACCGGATCGCCGGCACGCGCATCGTTGCCGCGCTGAGCGGCAACCCGCCAAGCCCTGGTTCAACCGCGCTGTAGTCAGCGCACCACGTCATCAAAGCGTCACGCAGCGAAGCGCGAAAGCGCCGTGCGCACGCAGCGCGGCGGGCGCGCCCCAGGCCCCGCGTGGCTGTGGCCTGAGCCATGTCCCGCGCGCCGCGATTGCGTAACAAGACCTTCTTGTGAATGTCACGGCGCCGTCACGGCCTCATGGCGCAATGCGCATATTGCAACCTGCCGCGTGAGCCATGGCCCAGAAGACGACCGCGACCCCACTTTTCCGGCAGACCTCCGGTCAGGACAACGACCCCGCCGCCTTCCACTCCGGTCCGAGCGCCGCCGCGTTCCCGACGCCTGCGCTGCCCCTCATGGACACCGGCTCGTCCGATTCGCACGACGACGATCACCCCGCCCCGCATCGCTACCGCACGATCTGGCTATCCGATATTCACCTCGGCACCAACGGCTGCCAGGCGAACTATCTGCTCGATTTCCTGCGTCACAACGAATCGGAATATCTGTACCTCGTCGGCGACATCATCGACGGATGGCAGCTGCGCAAGGGCTGGTTCTGGCCGCAGGCGCATAACGACGTCGTGCAGAAGGTTCTGCGCAAGGCGCGCAAGGGCACCCAGGTCGTGTACATCCCCGGCAACCACGACGAAGGTGCGCGCCAGTTCTGCAATATCGCTTTCGGCGATATCCACGTGCGCGAAGAAGCGTTCCACACCACGCTCGCCGGCAAGCGCCTGTGGGTCGTGCATGGCGATCTGTTCGACGGCGTGATCCAGCACGCCAGGTGGCTCGCCTACCTGGGCGATTCGGCGTACACGATGATCCTCGTGCTCAACCGCTGGTTCAACCGCGTGCGCGCGAAGTTCGGTTTCAACTACTGGTCGCTCTCGCAGTACCTCAAGCATCAGGTTAAGAACGCGGTGAACTTCATCTCCTCGTTCGAGCGCGTGATGACCGACGAGGCGCGTCGCCGCGGCTGTGACGGCGTGGTCTGCGGCCACATCCACAAGGCGGAGAT
Source organism: Paraburkholderia bannensis (assembly GCF_014200455.1). GTDB lineage: Bacteria > Pseudomonadota > Gammaproteobacteria > Burkholderiales > Burkholderiaceae > Paraburkholderia > Paraburkholderia bannensis_A. The sequence goes on from NZ_JACHBW010000010.1 coordinate 54,485, forward strand.
TCGCGACATCGACGGCGTGCTGTATTGCAACGACGGCGACTGGGTCGAAAGTCTTTCGGCGCTCGTCGAAACCTTCGAGGGCGAACTGCGCATCGTCCATTGGACCGTGATGAAGTCGCCGCAGGCACAGGGCGCACCGCGCAAGGCGCGTGTGAGCGCAGCCTGAAACTGCGCATTCGCCCGATTCAAAGCTTTCGCTAACTTACTGCAACACCCGAACCCCGAGGGCCGACGACCGATGAAAGTGATGATCGTGACCGATGCATGGGAGCCGCAGGTCAACGGCGTGGTAAGGACCCTGAAGAACACGACGCGCGAGTTGATCGCGCTCGGCCATCAGGTCGATCTGCTCACGCCGCTCGAATTCCGCACGATGCCGTGCCCGACCTACCCCGAGATCAAGCTCTCGCTGTTCCCCACGCGCCATCTGCGCGAGCGCATCGACGCCTTCGGCCCCGACGCGATCCACGTCGCCACCGAAGGGCCGCTCGGTCTGGCCGCCCGCCGCTACGCGATGGAGCACGACCTGCCGTTCACGACCGCCTATCACACGCGCTTTCCCGAGTACGTGCAGGCGCGTTTTGGCATTCCGCTGTCGGCCACATACCGCTTCCTGCGCTGGTTCCACAAGCCTTCGCTCGCGGTGATGGCGCCCACGCCCGTCGTCAAAACCGACCTCGAAAAATTCGGCTTCACCAACGTCGTGTTGTGGACGCGCGGCGTCGACCTCGAAATCTTCGAGCCGATGGATTCGAAAGTGCTCAACACGGCGCGCCCGATCTTCCTCTACGTGGGCCGCGTGGCCGTGGAGAAGAACGTCGAGGCCTTCCTCAAGCTCGATCTGCCAGGCTCGAAGTGGGTCTGCGGCGAAGGTCCGGCGCTGGCCGAACTGAAGTCGCGCTATCCGCAGGCGAACTACCTGGGCGTGCTGAGCCAGCCGGAACTCGCCAAGGTCTACGCCGCCGCCGACGTGTTCGTGTTCCCGAGCAAAACCGACACCTTCGGCCTCGTGCTGCTCGAAGCGCTGGCCTGCGGCACGCCGGTGGCGGCTTACCCGGTGACGGGCCCGATCGACGTGCTGGAAGGCGGCAGCGCGGGCGCGATGAACAACGATCTGCGCGAAGCCTGTCTCGAAGCGCTCAAGATCGACCGCTCGACGGCGCGCGCCTGGGCCGAGCGCTTTTCGTGGCGCGCCGCATCCGAGCAGTTCGCCTCGCATCTCAAGCCACGCACGCGCGCGTCGATGCAGGAAAGCAGCGCAGCGGCCTGAGCCGCGCTTATCCCCCGCTACGGACCGGAGTACCACGATGAACCGGCCCTGCGCCACCTCTGCCCCCGCTGTTACCTCTGCCTGCCTCGTCTCTTCGATCCCGTCGCCCGCCGTCGGGATCGAGGACACAATTGACGACCACCCGGACGTGCTGACCGAACCGGCCGAAGCGCCCGGACCCGTGCGCCCTGGCGCGGCATCGTCAGACGTTTCCGGCGCAACGGGCAACCACGCGTGCGATACTGCGGCATCAACCCGCACCGTTATGGCCCCACGTCCTTCGACACCATCGCACGCCTCTGCCGCGCCTCGCGATTCCGAGACGCCGCAAGCCACCCAGCCACCGACGCATGGCGGACCCACGTCCGTCCACGTGAGCGGTGCCGCCAACGCGCCGCAGAACCCGCCAGCCCTTCACAGGCCGGCGCAGGCCGAGCCGCCGGAGCCGCCCCATCTGCATGAACCGCTCGGCCCCGACGATCCGCTCGCCCCGCTGCCGTTCAACCCGTACAAGGGCAACCGCGGCGTCACGCGCGCGTGGAAAGCGCTCCAGTACTCGATCAAGGGCTTTCGCACCGCGATCCACAACGAAAGCGCGTTCCGCCAGGAACTCACGCTCGCGGCCATCATGGTGCCAATCGGCGTATTCGTGCCGGTCGAACCGGTCGAGCGCGTGCTGCTGCTTGGCTCGGTGATGCTGGTGCTGATCGTCGAGCTGCTCAATTCGAGCATCGAGAACGCCGTCGACCGTATCGGTCTCGAACGCAACGAACTCTCGGGCCGCGCCAAGGATCTGGGCAGCGCGGCGGTGACGGTCGCGCTCGTCACCTGCGTGATGACCTGGGGCTTGATCCTCGTGCCGCGTTTCGGCCCGACGCTGATGCACTGGATCGGCGCGCGCGGATAGCGCCGCACGGACTACACAACGCACGCATGCGGCAAGCGCGCATGCGGTAGCCGATTTTCTTCATTCCCCGTTGGCTCCTGTCGCGCCCCTGGCGTCGGTTTATAATCGAACGACAGTCTTAAAAAACGACCAACCGCGTCCGGGCACCCACGCAGCAGCCACGCAGCCATAGCAGGCCGCAGCGTTGTTCGCCCGACGCCGTACTTTCAGGGCCGGACGACATGGATGCCAAACCTCCCCGCCGCACACGCGAACGGATACTCGAACTGTCGTTGAAACTCTTCAACGAGATCGGCGAGCCCAACGTCACCACGACGACCATCGCCGAGGAAATGGAGATCAGTCCAGGCAACCTGTACTATCACTTTCGCAACAAAGACGACATCATCAACAGCATCTTCAGCCAGTTCGAGCAGGAGATCGACAAGCGTCTGCGCTTCCCGGACGACCATCGCGCCACCATCGACGAGATGTGGGCGTATCTGCAATACATGGTCGATTTCACATGGCGCTACCGCTTTCTCTATCGCGACCTGAACGATCTGCTGGCGCGCAACCGCACGCTGGAGATGCACTTCAAGCAGATCATCAGCCACAAGGTTGCGTTCGCGAAGCAGTTCTGCGACCAGTTGAAGGAAGATGGCGAGATGGTCGCCACGCCGGAAGAGATCGCGGTGATCTCGACCAACATCGGCGTGATCGCCACGTATTGGCTCTCGTACCAGTTCGTGATGAACCCGCGCAAGTACAACGATCAGGAAGCGATCCGCGTCGAGCTGCACCAGGTCAGCGTGCAGATCGTTTCGCTGATGGCGCCGTACCTGCGCGGCCGCGCGAAGCAGTTGTTCGACGATCTGGTTTCGGGCAAACACCCGCAGCGCGAGTTCTACGACTATCTGCCGCCGCGCGACGGCGTCGCCAGAGACAGCAAGGAAACCCGCGAATGAAAGCCGTTTGCGTCTATTGCGGCTCCTCGTCTGGAGCCAAGCCGGTCTACAACGAAGCGGCGCAGGCGTTCGGCCGCGCGCTCGTGCAGGCCGATCTGGGCCTCGTCTACGGCGGCGGCAAGGTTGGCCTGATGGGTGTGATCGCCGATACCGTGATGGCCGAAGGCGGCCGCGCGATCGGCGTGATTCCCGAGCTGCTGTTGGACAAGGAAGTGGGCCACAATGGCCTGACCGAACTGCATGTCGTGCCCGACATGCACCACCGCAAGAAGATGATGGCCGATCTCTCGGACGGCTTCGTCGCGCTGCCCGGCGGCGCGGGCACGCTCGAAGAGCTGTTCGAAGTCTTCACGTGGGCGCAACTTGGCTATCACCACAAGCCGGTCGGCATCCTCAATATCGACGGCTTCTACGATCCGCTCATCACCTTGTTCGAACACACGGTAAGCGAAGGCTTCATGCGCCAGGCCTACCTGGACATGCTGCAGATCGACAGCGATCCTGCGGCGCTGATCGGCAAGCTGCAGCGCTATCACGCGCCCGTGGCGGACAAGTGGGCCGTTCAGCGCGAAAACGTTTAAGGCGCGGCGTCTGAGTCGCGACGTCCGAGGCTCAAGAGCGGAGAGAAATGCGATGGGTAAGGTCGTCCTGATCACCGGCGCGAGCCGCGGCATTGGCCGCGCGTGCGCCCGCCTGCTCGGCGCACGCGGCTGGACCGTGGGCGTCAACTATCTGCATAACGCCCCCGCCGCCGAGGAAACCGCCGCTGAAGTGGGCCGCGCCGGCGGCCACGCGCGCGTGCTGCACGGCGATGTGGCCAGGGAGGCCGATGTGATCGCGATGTTCGACGCGCTCGAATCGGCTTATGGGCGCATCGATGCGCTCGTCAACAACGCGGGCATCGTCGCGCCCGGCAGTCAGGTCGCCGATATGGACGCCGCGCGTCTGAAGCGGATGTTCGACGTCAACGTGTTCGGCGCGTTCCTGTGTGCGCGCGAAGCGGCGCGGCGCATGTCGAAGGATCGCGGCGGCGATGGCGGCGCGATCGTCAATGTCTCGTCGGCGGCGTCGCGGCTGGGCTCGCCCAACGAATACGTTGACTATGCCGCGTCCAAAGGCGCGATCGATACGATGACGATCGGCCTCGCCAAGGAACTCGGGCCGCAGGGCGTGCGCGTGAATGCGGTGCGCCCTGGCCTGATCGACACGGAAATTCACGCCAGCGGCGGACGCCCCGAGCGCGCCGCCGTGCTGGGCGCGCAGACGCCGCTCGGCCGTCCGGGCAGCGCGGACGAAGTCGCGCAAACCATCGTGTGGCTGTTGAGCGATGCGGCGTCTTACGTGACCGGCGCGTTGCTCGACGTGAGCGGCGGGCGCTGATTTACAGCGCGATCCAAACGCCGGTTTAAAAGCGTGAGCCGGGCTGAAGTAAGAACGCGGTCTCGGCTTCGCTGCTTTCGCGGCCCAGCTGCGCATTGCGATGCGGAAAGCGGCCAAAACGCGCGATCACCTCGGCGTGGCGCTGCGCGTAGTCGAAATAGCCCTTCGCTTGTGGGTCCTTCGCAAGCTCTCCGAACAAGCGCAGCGACTCGCGCTGCGCCTCGGCAGATTCGGCATGTTCAAACGGTAAATAAGCGAAAGCGCGATGTTCGACGGTGGGCAGGCGCAGATCGGCACCGTTAGCGACCATTGCCCTCGCAATGGCGAGCGCGCGCTCGTCGGCGGCGAACGCGCGCGGCGTGTCGCGATGGCAGTTGCGCGAGAACTGGTCGAGCACGATTACCAGCGCCAGCGCGCCTTCGGGCGTGGCGCACCAGGCGTCGAGTTCGCCCGCGCAGGCGGCGTCGAGCAATGCGCCGAAGCGCTCGCGCAACAGCGCATCGAACGCCGCATCCTTCTTGAACCACATCTTGCGCTTGCGGCCATACTCCGCCGAATCCGGCGCGCCGAACCAGAAGTCGAGCACTTCACGAGCCCGCGCATCGAGCGAGTAGTCGCTCATTCCACCAGTTCCAGCACGAGCCTGCGCGTGCGTGCGCTCTTCTTCTCCAGCTTCGCGACGCGCAGGCCGCCGATTTCGCGCGTGTTCTGCACATGCGTGCCGCCGCACGGCTGCAGATCGACGCCTTCGATGCGCAACAGGCGCACGCGCCCCAAGCCCATCGGCGGCTTCACGCTCATCGTGCGCACGAGTTCGGGACGCTGCGCCATGTCTTCATCGGTGATCCATTCGGTCGCCACCGCATGCGCGCCCGCCACCAGTTCCGCCAGACGCGCTTCGACCTGCTCCCGCTCGATCGGCTCGACCGTGGCGAAATCGAGCCGCGCGTAGTCGGCCGTGATGCTGCAGCCGTCCACGGCGTAAGGCAGCACCGCACACATCAGATGACTGGCCGTATGCAAACGCATATGCCGGTGGCGGCGCGTCCAGTCAATCTCCGCGCGCACGCGCTCGCCCACCGCCAGGCGCGCGAGCAGCGCTTGCTGGCCTGGCGCGGGAAGATGCAGGGCGTCGTCGGGGGTCGCGCCTTCGAATTTCGCCTTGCGGGTATCGGCGATCGGGATGCGCGTGCCGTCCGCCAGCACCAGCGCGCCGGTATCGCCCGCCTGGCCGCCGCCCAGCGGATAGAACACCGTCTGGTCGAGCAGCACGCCCTCCTCGCCCACGGCGAGCACGGTGGCGTCGCAGTGCGTCAGATAGGCGTCTTCGCGGAACAGTGCGCGGGTGCGCGTGGCGGTCGTCATGGGGGCGGTCTCCGGTTTGTTGTCGCCTTTCGGGCGCAGACGTTCATTATCGCGACGCGCGCGCAGTCGCAAAATACAACCCCAGACGCCCATGCCCGGACTGTACCGGTCAGCTAACCGGGCCAGTCCGCAGCGAGACCTCGATCAACCCGGACGATTGCGCATCCAGTCGGCGGTTTCGAAGAACGAATGCAGCAGCCGCTCGCGCAGCGGTTCGGCCAGGCCGATGTCCTGCATCGCCCACGCCATGCAGCGCAGCCATTGATCGCGCTCCGACGAGCCAATCGCAAAAGGCAGATGCCGCGCGCGCAGACGCGGATGGCCAAAGCGCGAGATGTAGTGATCGGGGCCGCCCATCCAGCCGCACAGGAACCAGAAGGTCTTGTCGCGCGAGCCGTCGAGCGTTTGCGGATGGAGCGCGCGGATGCCTGCGAATTCGGGTTCGAGGTCCATCAGGTCGTAGAAACGGTCGACAAGCTCGCGCAAGCGCGCCTCGCCGCCGACAAGTTCGAAGGCCGTGGGTTGCTGCGGCGCTTCGTCGGCTGGATCGGTCATACAGTGGAATCGGTACAAAAAACGGGGGCGGCAACACCTTCACGGATGCTCAGTTAACGAGGCGCTGCCGGGCGAGCGGCCATTTTCGCATAGCGCGCGGCGCGACCTGCGCCGCACCGCGGCCCTCAAGCGTCGCGCAGCGACTGCAGCGCGGGCCGCGCCAGCACATGACGCAGACTGATCCAGCCGCCCACGCCCGCGCACGCCACGCCCGCGACGATGCCGGCAGGAATGAGCCACGGATCGAAGGGAAGATCGAAATCGAACACGCGCGTCGCCAGCACCGAGCCGACGATCTGCGCGCCCACCGCCGCCATCAGGCCCGCGAGCGCGCCCACGGCCACGAACTCGGCGATCTGCACCGAACGCACCTGGGCGTGCGAGGCCCCCAAGGCGCGCAACAACGCCGACTCGCGCATGCGTTCGTCGCGAGTGCCCGCGAGCGCCGCGTAGAGCACCAGGACGCCCGCCGCGAGCGTAAAGAGAAACAGGAACTGCACCGCGCCGATCACCTGCTCCAGCATGCGCTGGATCTGCGCGAGGATCGGGCCGATATCGATGGCCGTAACGTTCGGATACTGCGCGACCAGCCCGTCGATCACGGCGCGCTGCGACTCGGGCAGATGGAAACTCGTGATGAACGTGGCCGGGAAATCGTGCAGCAGCGCGGGCGGCATCAGCACGAAAAAGTTGACCTTGAACGAACCCCAATCGAGCTTGCGCACGCTTGTGACGGGCGCGCTCACTTCGAGGCCGGTCACATCGAACGTCAGCACGTCGCCGGGTTTCACGTTGAGGATTTTCGCGAGGCCCTGCTCGATCGACAACTGCGGCGAGGCCGAATCGCCGTACCAGGAACCGGCTTCGATCCGGTTGTCGTCGGGCAACTGCGTGGTGTACGAGAGGTTGAACTCGCGATCGACCAGACGCCGCGCATCCTCGCTCTTGTACTGATCGGGGTTCACGGGCTGGCCGTTGATCGACGTGAGACGACCACGCACCATCGGCTCCAGATCGGGATCGGCAATGCCGTGCGCGCGCAGCCACGCGGCCACGGCGTCCCGCTGCGCGGGCTGGATATCGATGAGGAATTCGTTGGGCGCGTCGGGCGGCGTGGACTTGCGCCAGCCGTCGATCAGATCGTTGCGCGTCATCGCGATCAGCAGCAGACACATCAGGCCGATGGCGAGGGACGTGATTTGCAACGCGCTCGCGCCGGGCCGCCGCTCCAGCGAGGCCAGCGCATAGCGCCAGCCCACGCCCGCGCGCGAATCGAGACCGTTGCGCTGGCTGCGCGCCAGGCGCGCCGCGCCCCAGAGCGCCACGCGCGCGATCGCCGCGAACACCAGCAGGCCGAGCGCAAAGCCGCCCGCCACGATGCCGCCAAGCTTCAGTTCACCCGCCGCCAGCACCAGCAGCCCCGCGAACAGCACGATGCCGATGGCGTAAGCGGCCCAGGCGGTGCGGCTCTCATCGCCCCATTCGCGGCGCAGCACGCGCACCGGCGGCACGCGTGTGAGCGGCAGCAGCGGCGGCAAGGCGAAGCCGAGCAGCAGCACGAGCCCCGCCGCGACACCTTCGAGCGCGGGCAGCGGCCCCGGATACGGTAGCGCCACGTCGATCAGCGTGCCCAGCCACGCTAGCAGCGCGAGATGCCCCGCGTAACCGAACGCCACGCCCACGCCCCCGCCAACCAGACCGAGGCCCGCGAATTCGAGCACGAAGATCGCGCGCAGCGTGCGCTGGCTCGCGCCAAGGCAACGCATCGTCGCGCAAGTGTCCAGGTGGCGGCGCGTGTAGCGATGCGCGGCCATCGCGATGGCCACCGCCGCGAGCAGCGCGGTCAACAGCGACACGAGCGTGAGGAAATGGCGCGCGCGTTCGAGCGTCTGGCGCACCTGCGGTTGGCCGTCCTTGAGCGATTCGAGCGCGACGCCGCGCATCTTGCCGCGCGTTTTGTCGCCGTCGACCTGCTCGCGCGCCCACGTGGAGAACCGTGCGACGGCGGGATCGGCGCCCGCCACCAGCAGCCGGTAAGTGACACGGCTGCCGTAGCCGGTGAGGCCCGTCGAGGGCAGATCGGCCGCGTTGAGCAGCAGTCGCGGCGAGAAGTTGACGAAGGAGAAACCGCGGTCGAGTTCGCGCGTGATGATCGCGCCCACGGTCAGGGTTCGGGTGCCGACCTTGACCGCCCCGCCCACGCGGAGCTTGAGCGCATCGAGCAATTCGTCGTCCACCCAGACGGTGCCGGGCGGCGGAATGCCCTGCGCCTCATGGTCCGGCGCGCCGGGCGCGGATGCAATGCGCAATGCGCCGCGCAACGGATAGCGCGGCGACACCGCTTTGACGGCGGCAAGTCGCGCAGGCGCCTGCCTCGCCGCATCCGCGGCGGGCACGCTCACCATGCTGGGGAAGATCGCCGTCGTCGCGGTTTGCAAGGCGAGCGCCTGCGCCTCGCGCGCGAATATCGGATCGAGCGGGTGATCGGCGCGCACGATGAAATCGGCGGCGATCATGCGCTTGGCGTCGCGCTCCAGGCCGCGTTGCAGGCGATCGGCGAGAAAGCCCACGCTGGAAAGCGCCGCCACGGCCAGCACCAGCGCCAGCAGCAACATGGTCAGTTCGCCCGCGCGCCAGTCGCGCGCGCTCATGCGCGCAGCAAGGCGCACGAGGTCGGACCCGCTCAGGGAGGCACGTGCGGGCGTTACCGCAGCAGAAGACGATGCAGACGAGGAAGGATGAGCGCCGTTCAATCGTGACGGCTCCGCAATGAAAACCGCGTGACCATATGCATGGCCATGCCGCGAAAGCCGCCCTGCACGCCACGCCACAGACGCGGCAGCGCCCAGGTCGCCACCAGCAGGAACGCCAGCAGCATCACCAGAAACAACAAGGGCACGAAGAACGCCAGCAGCACGCCGACGAAGGTCATGCCGTCCTCGGCGCTGGAGGTGACGACGTTCGACACCGGCTCGGGCGACAGATTGATGAGCGCGCGCGTGCCGGCCTTGGCCAGATGCGCGGTGCCGGCGAGCGTGCCGCCGGCGAGCGCGGCAATCGTCAGCATGGCCGGATCGGCGTGGCCCAGTGCGCCCGCCGCCAGCACGGCGCCGGCCGGAATGCGGATAAACGTATGCACGGCATCCCACAGCGAATCGAGCGCGGGGATTTTATCGGCGAGGAATTCGAGGACGGTGAACGCGGCGGCAAAGCCGATCACCCAGGGCGAGGACAGGATCGCGAGCGTGTCGGGTAGATGGATGATGCCCAGACGCTGCATCACGCCGGCCATCAGCACCGTCAGGTAGAGGCGCAGGCCGCTGCCCCAGGACAGGCCTGCGGCGAGAGATAAGGGTTCCAGCATGACTGCCTCCTCGCGCGAGGCTCGCGCGGCGCCGTTCCCCACGAAACGAGGCGTAGCGCGGCGTCCAGTTTCGTCCGGCGCGGCCCAGAAAGCCGGGGACAAAAAGACAGCGGCGCTCGCGGCGTCCGCGGCGCTTGAGTGTTATGGGGTGGACTCGGGTGGTGACCGTCCCATTATAGCCACGCACGCTGCGCCGCCGCAGTGCGGTTTTTGCATCCTGGTGCGTCGAAACCACGCCGATCGCACGATAAATGGCGCGAAAATGCGCGCCGCATCACGGTGCCGCGCTCAGGACCCGCCCAGTTCAGGCCGCCGACGAAAGCTTGAGACCAACCAGACCCGCCACGATCAACAAGGCGCTCAGCACGCGGGCGACGCTGACGGCTTCGCCCATCACGACGATGCCGAGCACGAACGCGCCGACCGCGCCGATACCGGTCCAGACCGCATAGGCGGTGCCCAGCGGCAACTGGCGCATGGCCAGCGCGAGCAGCCAGAAACTGCCGAGCGCCGTTACGACGGTGAAGACCGACGGCCACAACCGCGTAAAACCTTCGGAAGATTTGAGACCGGTGGCCCAAGCCACTTCGAGCACGCCGGCAATGAGGAGATAGAGCCAGGGCATCAGGAACGCTCCATAAGCAAAATGGGGCCGTCCCCGAAAAAAGAAAAGCGCCAGGTCGTCCTTACGCTTTTGTAAGTATATCAAAGGGCGTCAAAGCTGGCCCACTGCGCCCGCTCACTTCGCTTACTGCACGCCCACGAGCCGATAACCCACGCCTGTCTCGGTGATGATGTGCTCGGGTTGGGCGGGATCGCGCTCCAGTTTCTGGCGCAGATGCGCCATATAGATACGCAGATAGTGGCTGCTTTCCACGTGCGACGGCCCCCAGACTTCGCGCAGCAATTGCCGGTGCGTCAGCACGCGCCCCGCGTCGCGCACGAGCGTGGCGAGCAGCCGGTATTCGATCGGCGTGAGATGCACGGGCGCGCCCTCGCGCGTCACCTGGCGCAGCCCCAGATCGACCGTCACTGCGCCAAAGCTCACTTGCGGTTCCTCGTTCGCGCCGCCTCGATTACGGCGGCGCAGATGCGCGCGAATGCGCGCGAGCAGTTCGGATACGCCAAACGGCTTGGTCAGATAATCGTCGGCCCCGGCGTCGAGCGCGGCGACCTTCTCGCTTTCCTGGGTGCGCGCGGACAGCACGATCACCGGCAGATCGCTCCAGCCACGCAGTTCGCGGATCACGTCGAGGCCGTCCGTATCGGGCAGCCCCAGATCGACGATCACGAGATCGGGCTTGCGCGTGGCCGCTTCCACCAGCCCCTGTTTGCCGGTTTCGGCGTCGTAGACGGCGATGCCCTCGCCTTCCAGCGAGGCGCGCACGAAGCGGCGGATCTGCTTTTCGTCTTCGATCAGAACAACGGCGAGACTCGGGTCACTCATGGGCGGCATTCGAATCGAGAGGTTTGGTGGAGACTGCGTGCGGATCGTCCGCGTGATCGAGCTGTGCGCCGTCGTCTGCTTCTTCGTGTGCCTCGTCGTGCGCATCGTCAGGAACATCGGCGGGCAGCGGCGGCGGCTCTTCGACCGGCAGCGCGAACCAGAACGACGCGCCCAGCACATGGCCATCGGCATCCACGCGATTGGACGCGCCGATTGTACCGCCGTGCGCCTCCACGATCGCGCGGCAGATCGCGAGCCCCAGGCCGATGCCCGGCTTGGCCGACTCCTTCTCGCCGCGCGTGAACTTCTCGAACACGCGCTCGCCCATGCCGTGCGGCAGGCCCGGCCCGCGATCGTCGATGCTCACACGCACGAAGGACTGGCCGCCTTCGTCAACGCGACGCGCGGCAATCGTCAGCGGCGTATCGGCGGGCGTGTATTTCGCGGCGTTTTCCAGCAGATTGGAAAACAGCCGCTCCATCAGCACGGCGTCGAGTTGCAGCAACGGCAGACCTTCTTCGAGCTTCACCTGGACCGGGTGACGCGCCAGCACACGTCGGCACGCAGCCAGCGCCGCGCCCACCGTTTCCTCCAGCAGCGTCCACTGGCGGTTGAGCTTGAGACTGCCCGCCTGCAGCCGCGCCATATCGAGCAGATTCGTGACGATGCCGGTCATGCGCAGCGCCTCGTCGTGGATCGCCTCGATCAGCTCGCCCTCGCGCGCGGTTTGCGGATCGTGCGTAGCAGTGCTCGGCTCGTGCGTCTGCGCGAGCATCGACGAGAAACCGACGATGGTCGTAAGCGGCGTGCGCAGATCGTGCGAGATCGCCGACAGCAGCGAATTGCGCAACCGCTCCGACTCCATATTGACGAGCGCGTCGCGCGCGATCTCGACGTAGTGCACGCGTTCCAGCGCGAGCGCGATCTGCGCGGCGAAGGCGTCGAGCATGCGCTGCTGCTCCGGCACCTGCAATTCGCGCGCATCGCGCGTCACCACGGCGAGCACGCCGCGCGTGCGCATCGGCGCTTTGAGCGGCAGATAGCGCGCCGCCGCCGCAGGCAGCGTGTCGGTGCCGTGGCCGGCGGGCTTTTGCTGGTCGTAGACCCACTGGCCGACGTCGATATCGAGACTCGACGCATCGAGCATGATCTGCGGATCGGGGTCCTCGATCTTTTGCTGGACCTTGTCCGCGCTATCGGGCAGCAGGATCGCCACGCGCGCGCCGAACACCTCGCTCACATGGCGGCTGCCGATCGCGACGATCTGCTCGGTCGCCAGCGCCGCCGCCAGTTCGCGCGCCATCGCGTACATCGCGCCGGTGCGCTGTTCGCGCCGCTGCGCGACGCTCGCCTCGCGCCGCAAGCTCGACGTGAGATGGCTGATGACCAGCGAGGTCAGCAGCATGCCCACGAAGGTCAGCAGATATTGCGTGTCGCTCACAGAAAACGACAGCCGCGGCGGCACGAAGAAAAAGTCGTAGGCCGCCACGCTCGCGAACGAGAGCAGCACGCCCGGGCCGCGCCCGAGCTTCGTCGCCGTGAAAATGACGCCGAGCAGATACAGCATCACCAGATTGGCCAGCGCGATGCGGTCGTTCAACTGGTTCGCGAGCAAGGTGATGCAGGCGCAGATCACCATTGCCGCCGCATAGGCGCGCGGCGGCGAGCGGTTCGCGCCGCCCTGCCCGATCGCAGCGCGCCAGGCGTTGGCCGCGCGCGCGGCCGCCGAGCCGCCTTCGAGTTCGCGGCCGTTGAGGCGGTCGATCTCGTTGCCGGTGGCGCGCACCAGCGTCAGATCGGCGTCACCCGCTTTTTCGGCGAGGCGCTCGCCGAACGGACGCTTGAGCCAGCGCGAAAGCCCCGAGCGCAGCGACGCGCCCGCGATCAGCTTCGACACATTGCGCAGCCGCGCGTAGCCCGCGAGCGTGACGGCGGCGTCCTCCCCGGCGAGCGTCGAGGTTTCCGCGCCCAGTTCCGAGGCGAGCTTGAGCGCGCCCAGCGTGCGCTCCCGAATCGCATCGGGCAGACGCTGAAGTCTGGGCGTCTCCACATACACGGCGATCCAGTCGGCGCGCAGACTCGCGGCCAGACGCGCCGCCGCGCGCACCAGCGCAGGCGCTTCGGGACCGGGGCCGACGCACACCAGCAGCCGCTCGCGCGCCTGCCAGACATGCTGGATCGAGCGGTCGGCGCGGTACTCGTGCATCTGCGCATCGACGCGGTCGGCGGTGCGGCGCAGCGCCAGCTCGCGCAGCGCGATCAGATTGCCCTTGCGGAAGAAGTTGCGCACCGCGCGCTCGGCCTGGGCAGGCAGATAGACCTTGCCGTCGCGCATGCGATCGAGCAGTTCCTCGGCGGGCAGGTCGACCAGCGTGACTTCGTCCGCGCCGTCGAACACGCGGTCGGGCACCGTCTCCCAGACGCGGATGCCGGTGATCTGTCCCACTACGTCGTTGAGGCTTTCCAGATGCTGGACGTTGACGGTCGTGTACACGTCAATGCCCGCGTCCAGCAGTTCGTAGACATCCTGCCAGCGTTTCAGGTGCCGCGCACCGGGCACGTTCGAATGCGCGAGTTCGTCGACCAGCACGAGTTGCGGCTTGCGCGCGAGCGCGGCGTCCAGATCGAATTCGTCGAGCATGCGCCCGCGATACGCGAGACGCTGGCGTGGCAACACGTCAAGGCCATTGGTGAGCGCGGCGGTTTCGCTGCGCCCATGCGTTTCGACGATGCCGACCACCACGTCCACGCCGTCTTCGGCGCGGCGTCGCGCGGCCTGCAACATCGCATAGGTCTTGCCGACGCCCGCCGAGGCGCCGAAGAAAATCTTGAGCTTGCCGCGGCGGCGTTTTTCTTCCTCGCGCTGCAGGCGGTCGAGGAGTTCGTCGGGATCGGGGCGGTTCATGCAGTTTTATGCCGGTATATGCCGAATTCAGGCCGAATTTAGCCCGATTGATACGTCGATTTCATAGGTAGCGCGCCAGGAGTCGATGGTCTCACTGCGGCCGCAGAATGGCAAACCGCACGCCGCTTGCACGGCGTGCGGCACCATCCCATCGAGCAAGATCGCTCAGCTCACATCTTTGCCGTCGAGCGCCAGATTCAGTTTCAGCACGTTCACGCGCGGCTCGCCGAACAGGCCGAACTGGCGGCCCTTCGTGTAGCGGTCCACCAGCGCCTGCACATCGCTGGGGTTGATATGGCGCGCCTTGGCCACGCGCGCGACCTGATACGCGGCGGCGGCAGGCGAAATCTCAGGATCGAGACCGCTGGCCGACGAGGTCACGAGATCGGCGGGAATCGGCTGCGAGACGTCGGTGCCTGCGGCCTTCAGCGCCTCGATGCGGCCTTTGACCTCATCGGCGAGCGCCGGGTTGGTCGGCCCGAGATTCGAGCCGCCCGAGCCTTGCGCGTTGTACGGCATCGGCGAAGTGGCCGACAGACGGCCCCAGAAGTATTGAGGCGCGTCGAACTGCTGGCCGATCAACTCGCTGCCCACCACCTTGCCGTTCACCTCCACCAGGCTGCCGTTGACCTGGCGATGAAACACCGCCTGGCCGAACGCCGTCATCACGGCGGGATAGACGAGACCGGTGATCACCGCGAGCACGGCGAACAGCACGATCAAGGGACGAAATTGCGCTTTCATATGCATTCCTGTCTAAAAAGTCGCGCGCGCGGCTTAAACCCAACCGAAGGCGGTCAGCACCATGTCGATCAGCTTGATGCACGGGAACGGCAGAAGAATGCCGCCCAGACCGTAGATCAGCAGATTGCGGCGCAGCAGCGTGGCCGCGCCGAGCGGGCGGTACTTCACGCCCTTGAGCGCGAGCGGAATCAGCATCACGATGATCAGCGCGTTGAAGATCACCGCCGACAGGATCGCCGACGAAGGCGAAGTCAGATGCATGACGTCGAGCACGCGCAGTTGCGGATAGGTCGAAGCAAACGCGGCCGGAATGATCGCGAAATACTTGGCGACGTCGTTGGCGATCGAGAACGTGGTCAGCGAACCGCGCGTCATCAACATCTGCTTGCCGATCTCGACGATCTCGATGAGCTTGGTCGGGTTCGAATCGAGATCGACCATGTTGCCCGCTTCCTTCGCGGCCTGCGTACCCGTGTTCATCGCCACGGCCACATCGGCCTGGGCGAGCGCCGGGGCGTCGTTGGTGCCGTCGCCCGTCATCGCCACCAGCTTGCCTTGCGCCTGATGTTCGCGAATGGTCGCCAGCTTCGTTTCCGGTGTGGCTTGCGCGAGGAAATCGTCCACGCCCGCTTCGGCGGCGATCGCGGCGGCGGTCAGGCGGTTGTCGCCGGTCACCATCACGGTCTTGATGCCCATCTTGCGCAGTTCGGCGAAACGCTCCTTGATGCCGCCCTTCACCACGTCCTTCAACTCGATCACGCCCAGCACGCGCGCGACGCCATCGTTGAGTTCAGCGACCACCAGCGGCGTGCTGCCACGGCGCGCGACTTCGTCGACGGCCGTGCTCACTTCCGAAGGGAAGCGGCCATTGTGCTGCTCGACGTAATTCTTCACGGCGTCGGCGGCGCCCTTGCGGATCTCGCGGCCCGGCATGTCCACGCCGCTCATGCGCGTCTGCGCGCTGAAGGCGAGGAACACGGCGTGCAGCGCGGCCATATCGCGCTGGCGAATATTGAAGCGCTGCTTGGCCAGCACGACGATGCTGCGGCCTTCCGGCGTTTCGTCGGCGAGCGAGGCGAGTTGCGCGGCGTCCGCGAGCGCTTCCTCGTTCACGCCCGGCGCGGCCACGAAGGCCGATGCCTGACGGTTGCCCAGCGTGATCGTGCCGGTCTTGTCGAGCAGCAGCACGTCCACGTCGCCGGCGGCCTCCACCGCGCGGCCCGAGGTGGCGATCACGTTGGCCTGCATCATGCGGCTCATGCCCGCCACGCCAATCGCCGACAGCAGCCCGCCGATGGTGGTCGGAATCAGGCACACCAGCAGCGCGGTGAGCGCCGTGATCGTCACCACATGCCCCATCTTCGCGGCTTCGACCGAGAACATCGAGAACGGCAGCAGCGTGGCGGTTGCCAGCAGCAGCACGATCGACAGCGCGACCAGCAGAATCGTCAGCGCGATCTCGTTCGGCGTCTTCTGGCGCTTGGCGCCTTCGACCATCGCGATCATGCGGTCGAGGAAGGCTTCGCCCGGATTGGCCGTCACACGCACGACGATCCAGTCGGACAGCACCCGCGTGCCGCCCGTCACCGACGAAAAGTCGCCGCCCGACTCGCGGATCACCGGCGCGGATTCGCCCGTAATCGCCGATTCGTCGACCGAGGCGACACCTTCGATCACCTCGCCATCGGCGGGAATCACATCGCCGGTTTCGACCAGCACCACGTCGCCCTTGCGCAGATCGGTGGCGGTGGTGATGCGGATCGGCGCTTTCGGATGCGGCTCGTTGAGCTTTTTCGCCATCACGTCGCGCTTGGCCTGGCGCAGCGACGCGGCCTGCGCCTTCGAACGGCCTTCGGCAAGCGCTTCCGCGAAGTTTGCGAACAGCACCGTGAACCAAAGCCACAGCGCGACCGCGAGAATGAAGCCCGCGGGCGCTTCGGCCTGACCCATCAGCGCCGCGATCCAGAGAATCGTCGTGAGCACGCTGCCCACGTAGACGCAGAACATCACCGGGTTGCGCAACTGGGTGCGCGGCTTGAGTTTCCTGAACGAATCCACGATGGCCGGACGCACCAGCGCCGGATCGAACATGGACCGTGTTGCACTATGTTGTGTCATTTCGAAAGATCCCCGTTCAATGCACGCCGAGCATGATCAGATGCTCGACACCCGGACCGAGCGCAAGCGCCGGCACATAGGTGAGCGCGCCCACCAGCAGCACGCAGCCGAGCAGCAGCACGACGAACAGCGGGCCGTGCGTGGGCAGCGTGCCGCCCGTCACGGCGATGCGCTTCTTGCTCGCAAGCGAACCCGCGATGGCGAGCACCGGCACGATGGTGCCGAAGCGGCCAAACCACATCGCGATACCGAGCAGCGAGTTGTAGAACGGCGTGCTGACGGTCAGGCCGGCGAACGCGCTGCCGTTGTTGTTGGCGGCGGAACTGAACGCGTAGAGGATTTCGGAGAAGCCATGCGCGCCCGGGTTAGCGATGCCGGCCTTGCCCGCATCGGAAAGTACCGCAATCGAAGTGCCGAGCAGCACCAGCAGCGGCGTGAGCAGAATGACGATCGAGACCATCTTCATCTCGAACGATTCGATCTTCTTGCCCACATACTCCGGCGTACGCCCGATCATCAGACCCGCCACGAACACCGCGAGCAGCGCGAACACCAGCATGCCGTAGAGACCCGAACCCACGCCGCCGAAGATCACTTCACCCAGCTGGATGAAGAGCAGCGGGACGAGACCACCGATCGGCGTGAGCGAATCGTGCATCGCATTGACCGCGCCGCACGAGGCCGCTGTGGTCGCGACGACGAAAATGCCCGTCTGCGCGATGCCGAAGCGCGTTTCCTTGCCTTCCATGTTGCCGCCCGTCTGCAGGGCGCTGGCGTGCTGATCGACGTTGAGCGTCGTGAGCATCGGGTTGCCTGCCTGTTCGGCCGACACTTCCACGCCCACCGCCACCGCGAACGCGATCGTCATCACCGCGAGCACCGCCACGCCTTGCCTGCGGTCGCCCACGACATTGCCGAACACGAGGCACAGCGCCGCCGGAATGATCAGGATCGACAACATTTCGACGAAGTTCGCGAACGGCGTCGGATTCTCAAACGGATGTGCGGAATTGGCGTTGAAGAAGCCGCCGCCGTTGGTGCCGAGCATCTTGATCGCTTCCTGCGAAGCGACCGGCCCCATTGCGAGCGTCTGCGTCGTCACCTTGGTATCGACGGTGACGGGGTTGCCCTTGGCGTCCTTGATGGCGTTGCCCTGCGCGTCCAGCTTCGGCGCGGCGTAGGTGGTGGTCTGCAGCGTCGGCACGTCCTGATACGACTTGAAGTTCTGGATCATGCCCTGGCTCATCAGGAGCCCGGCGATGAGCGCCGACATCGGCACGAGAATGTAAAACGTCGTGCGCGTGAGGTCGACCCAGAAGTTGCCGATGGTTTGCACCGAATGGCGCGCGAAACCGCGAATCAGCGCGATCACCACGACAATGCCGGTGGCCGCCGACAGGAAGTTCTGCACGGTGAAACCAAGCATCTGCGTGAGATAGCTCACGGTCTGCTCAGGCGTGTAGTCCTGCCAGTTGGTGTTGGTGACGAAGCTCACCGCCGTGTTGAACGCGCCGTCCGGCGTCATCGCGCTAAACGCCTGCGGATTACCCGGCAGCCAGCCCTGCACGCGCAGCAGCACATACAGAAAGCCCACGCCCAGCACGTTGAACGAGATGGTGGCGAACGCGTAGCGCTTCCAGTTCATCTCCGCGTTCGGATCGACGCCCGCGATGCGGTACAGCAGATTCTCCACCGGCGCGAACAGACGCACGACGCGCGAACGCCCATCGAGCACACGCGTGATATAGCCCGCCACCGGCACCGCCAGCGCAAGCAGAACAACGAGGAAGATCCCCGTCTGCAGCAGATTGTTGGCGTTCATTCGATCTCCTCCGCGCGCAGCAGCGCATGGACGAGATAGACGAACAGCAACAGCGTCGCCGCTCCCGAAAGCCAGAAGATCCAGGTCATGAGCGCGCTCCCGTGGCCGTCTGATCGACGCGACGGTACTGCATGAGCTTCGCGCAGCCGGCGATCAACGCGTATGTGAGCGCGGCGAAGACCGCCAGCCCCCCGATATACAGCACATCCATTTTCGTGTTCTCCATTGATGGATGGCCGTAAGGTAAGGTTTATCGCGTTAAATCCGGATCAAAGCTTGGGGCGCGCGTATAAAAAACGCGTAAACAGGGCGCGTTGGCGTGCGGAAATCACGCCTTGGCGGCGTCGAGGATGGCGTGGACGAAGGGGCCGGGCGCGTTGGCAGGCGCGGCGTCGCCCGTGGTATCGGCAGCGACGTCGTCACCGGGTATGCGCCTGCCGACGACGCCGCGCACGAAGCCGGCACCGCCTGAACCGGCATGCCTGGCTCGTGCAGCACGTCGCAGTTGTGCGCGGCATACGCAAGCTACGCAAACGCGCACCTTGAAATGTATCGATTTAGGGCGTCAAGACCGTTGACCCCGTGGTGCGTCGCGCTTCGAGATCGGTGTGCGCCTGGCCCACATCCTGCAAGGCATAACGCTGGTTGATCGAGGTCTTCACCTGCCCCGATGTAATCACCTCGAACAGTTCCGCCGTCATCGCCTCGTAGTCGCTGCGACGGGCGATGTACGAGAACAGCGTCGGGCGCGTGAAGAACAGCGAACCACGCGAAGAGAATTCCGACGAATCGATCGGCGGCAGCGGACCCGACGCATTGCCGAAGCTCACGAACATGCCCAGCGGCGCGAGGCAGTCGAGCGACTTCACATACGTATCCTTACCGATCGAGTCGTACACCACCGGCACCCCCGCGCCGTTGGTGATCTCGCGCACACGCGCGGTAAAGTCCTCGCGCGTGTAGACGATCGGATGATCGCAACCGTGCGCCCTGGCGATTTCGGCCTTTTCATCGGAGCCCACAGTGCCGATCACGGTCGCGCCCAAGGCCTTGGCCCACTGGCACACGATCAGGCCCACACCGCCCGCGGCCGCCTGGATCAGAATCGTGTCGCCAGCCTTCACGCGGTACGTGCGGCGCAGCAGGTATTGCGCGGTGAGACCCTGAAGCATGACGGAGGCGGCCTGCTCGTCGCTGATCGCATCGGGCAGACGGATCACCTGGTCGGCGCGCAGCACGCGCTCCTGCGCGTAAGCGCCGGGCGGGCGGCCCACATAGGCCACGCGCTCGCCCACCTTCACGCCGCTCACACCAGGGCCGACCGCCGTCACCTCGCCCGCTGCTTCCATGCCCAGCCCGGCGGGCAACTGCTGCGGATACAGCCCGCAGCGGAAATACACGTCGATGTAGTTGAGGCCGCACGCGCTCTGCTTCACGCGGATTTCGCCCTCGCCAGGCTCGCCCACTTCGACATCGACCCACTGCATCACTTCCGGGCCGCCGGTGCGATCGTATCGGATTGCCTTGGTCATCATGTCTCCAGTCAAGAGTTGGTCTGCGCCTGCGGGCGTAACACTCAGATCACGTCTTTCATACGCAGCGTGAGCGCGTCGAGAATCATGCGCGCGGTGGAAATATTGGTCGCGCACGGCACGTCGTGCACGTCGCAGGCGCGCACCAGCGCATTGATATCGGGTTCGTGCGGCTGCGGCGTCATGGGGTCGCGCAGGAAAATCACCACGTCGACATTGCCTTCGGCCAGGCGCGCGCCGATCTGCAAATCGCCGCCGTGGGGGCCCGAGAGCAGGCGCTCGACGTCCAGACCGTGCGCGGCGGCGATACGCCCGCCCGTCGTGCCGGTCGCGAGCAGCACGCAGCGGCGCAGCGTATCGACGTATTCGCCCGTCAGTTTGACGATTTCGTCTTTCTTGTGATCGTGCGCGATCAGTGCGACGCGGGTAAGCATGGGTTCGGCTCCTGGCCTGGTTTATAGGGTTGGCGTGATCGATTCATCCGGATCCGGACGAATGCGGACGAATCGTGCGCATCCTCGCACGTCAGAAGGTGCCCGGATAGGCGCCGCCGTCGATGAGCCAGTTCTGCCCTGTGATATAGCCCGCGTGGACGCTGCACAGGAACGCGCAGGCGCGCCCGAACTCGTCCGGCGTGCCGAAGCGCCCCGCCGGAATCGTTTTCATGCGGCGCGCGCGCACCTCGTCGAGCGAAAGCTGGTTTTTCTCGGCCTGCGCGAGGATGGTGGTCTTGATGCGATCGGTGTCGAACACGCCCGGCAGCAGGTTGTTGATCGTCACGCCTGTACTCGCCACCTGGCGCGCCACGCCCGCGACGAAGCCCGTGAGGCCCGAGCGCGCGCCGTTCGACAGGCCCAGCACATCGATCGGGGCCTTCACCGAGGAACTGGTGATATTGACGATGCGCCCGAACCCGCGCGCGGTCATATCGTCGATCACGGCCTGGATCAACGCGATCGGCGTGAGCATATTGGCGTCGAGCGCGGCGAGCCACTGCTCGCGCGTGAAGCTGCGGAAGTCGCCCGGCGGCGGCCCGCCCGCGTTGTTCACCAGAATATCCGGCGACGGGCACGCGGCCAGCGCGGCGGCGCGGCCCGCTTCGGTGGTGATGTCGCAGGCCACGGCCTTGACCTCGACGCCCGTGCTCGCGCGGATCCGCGCGGCGGTTTCCTCAAGCGTGCTCAGCGTGCGCGCCACGATCGTCACGTTGACGCCTTCGGCGGCGAGCGCCTCGGCGCAGCCGCGCCCCAATCCCTTGCTGGCCGCGCACACCAGCGCGCTGCGTCCTGCGATGCCCATGTCCATGCTGATCTTCCTCGTCGCTTGACTTCAGTTCAATCCGATAACGGCGTCGTCCACCCCGCCCGATTTTTGCGATTCTAGAAGAATCGGCCAAAGCGCGTGGAGCGCCCCCAGGAAGCCACTGCCCTCGCAGTTCGTGGATCGGTTCGCGCCCGCTTCCCGTATACTTGCGGCTGTAGCGCGGCCCGGCGCTGCCGCGAGCCGCCCGGACGCCCCGTCCGCCACGGCCGCCGCGTGCGGCCGGCCCGCCCGAATCCCCCGATATCTCTTGCAGCCTTGTGCGCCCCGCCATGAAACAGGACAGCCGTTTCCCGAATCTTTTCATCCTCAATCACCCGCTGATCCAGCACAAGCTCACCCATATGCGCGACAAGGACACGTCCACGCGCACGTTCCGCGAGCTGCTGCGCGAGATCACGCTGCTGATGGGCTATGAAATCACCCGCGATCTGCCGGTCGCGTCGCGCCGCGTGCAGACGCCGCTCGTCGAAGTCGATGCGCCGGTGATCGCCGGCAAGAAGCTCGCCATCGTGCCGGTGCTGCGCGCGGGCGTCGGCATGTCGGACGGCTTGCTGGAGCTGGTGCCGTCGGCGCGCGTGGGCCACATCGGCGTGTATCGCGCCGACGACCACCGCCCGGTCGAATACCTCGTGCGCCTGCCGGACCTGGAAGACCGCACCTTCATCCTGTGCGATCCGATGGTCGCCACCGGCTACTCCGCCGCGCACGCCATCGACGTGCTCAAGCAGCGCGGCGTGCCGGGCGATCGCATCCTGTTCCTCGCGCTGGTGGCCGCGCCCGAAGGCGTGGAGGTGTTCCAGAAGGCGCATCCGGACGTCAAGCTCTACGTGGCGTCGCTGGATTCGCATCTGGACAGCCACGCGTACATCATTCCGGGTCTGGGCGACGCGGGCGACCGCCTGTTCGGCACCAAGAACTGAGCGTTTCGGGGCGGCATGCCCCGGCGCGCGCGGATCGCCGCCGCCGGATGCCGAATCCGCGCGCAATCTCCCGGACGGCCGCAGCCGCGCAGGTGCGGCGTGATAAAATTCTGGTCCACCTGACGGTCGCGACGGCTCCGAATGGCGACAACGGGGCAACGAGCGGCGCAACAAGCGGTGCGAAAAACAGGGCAAAGACGGCGGCGACGCCCTGCCAGCCCCGGCCGCCCTCGCACAGCGGGCGCACCTGCCCTATTGCGCGAAGCAGCAACGCGCAGCGCCCCGGATGCAACGCACGGCGCACCGGCCCCAGGCGGACAGACACTCGAAGACATTGAGGCCGCATGGCGCGCGAAGCGCACCGTGCCGCGCCCTGTCATCGTGACTTGAGCACTGCGGCTTCGACACTGCAGCAACGACAATTGCACCATGCACGCAGGTAGCGTGCGACGGAGAAAGGTATGGCGGGTCATTCGAAATGGGCCAACATCAAGCACAAGAAAGCCGCTGCTGACGCGAAGCGCGGCAAGATCTGGACGCGCCTGATCAAGGAAATCCAGGTGGCGGCGCGCATGGGCGGGGGCGACATCGATTCGAACCCGCGTCTGCGTCTGGCCGTCGACAAGGCCTATGACGCCAACATGCCCAAGGACAACATCAACCGCGCGATCCAGCGCGGCGTGGGCGGCGTCGATGGCGCGAACTATGAAGAAATCCGCTACGAAGGCTACGGCATCGGCGGCGCGGCCGTGATCGTCGACACCATGACCGACAACCGCACCCGCACGGTCGCGGAAGTGCGCCACGCGTTCTCGAAGTTCGGCGGCAACATGGGCACGGACGGCTCGGTCGCCTTCATGTTCGATCACGTCGGCCAGTTCGTGTTCGCGCCGGGCACCCCGGAAGACGACCTCATGAACGCCGCGCTGGAAGCCGGCGCCGAAGACGTCGTGACCAACGAAGACGGCTCGATCGAAGTGGTCTGCCCGCCGTTCGAGTTCCAGAAGGTCAAGGACGCGCTCGAAGCCGCCGGCTTCAAGGCGGAAATGGCCGAAGTCACGATGAAGCCGCAGACCGAAGTGGAATTCACGGGCGACGACGCCGTGAAGATGCAGAAGCTGCTGGACGCGCTCGAAAACCTGGACGACGTCCAGGAGGTCTACACCAACGCCTCGATCGCCGACGAATAACGGCATCGGCGCGGCGCCGCGGGCGGGTCCCGGGCGCAACGGCGGCGCGCGCGCAACGGGCAAGATCGGCTCATGCGCAGCGGCGCGCCCCACCGCTTTTCACGGCTGACGCATCGTGCGTCAGCCGCAACTGTTTCTGGTTCTGGTCTTTCGGGGATTCTCATGAAGTTACTCGTCGTCGGTTCTGGCGGCCGCGAACATGCACTGGCGTGGAAGCTCGCCCAGGCGCAACGTGTCCAGCTCGTCTACGTCGCACCGGGCAATGGCGGCACCGCGCAGGACGAGCGGCTCGCCAACGTCGACATCACGGACATCAACGAGCTCGCCGATTTCGCCGAGCGCGAACAGGTGGCATTCACCGTGGTCGGCCCGGAAGCGCCGCTCGCAGCGGGCATCGTCAACGTGTTCCGTTCGCGCGGCCTGAAGGTATTTGGCCCCACGAAAGAAGCCGCGCAGCTCGAAAGCTCGAAGGATTTCGCCAAGGCGTTCATGAAGCGCCACAACATCCCGACGGCCGCCTACGAGACCTTCTCGGACGCAGCCGCAGCGCACGCCTACGTGGACACCCACGGCGCGCCCATCGTCATCAAGGCCGACGGCCTCGCCGCAGGTAAGGGCGTGGTGGTGGCGATGTCGCTGGAAGAAGCGCATCAGGCGATCGATTCGATGCTGGCCGACAACAAGCTCGGCGATGCCGGCGCGCGCGTCGTGATCGAGGAATTCCTCGCGGGCGAAGAAGCGAGCTTCATCGTCATGGTCGACGGCAAGCACGTGCTGGCGCTGGCGTCGAGCCAGGATCACAAGCGCCTGCAGGACGGCGATCAGGGCCCGAACACGGGCGGCATGGGCGCCTACTCGCCCGCGCCGATCGTCACGCCGCAATTGCACGCCCGAGTGATGCGCGAAATCATCCTGCCGACCGTCGCAGGCATGGAGAAGGAAGGCATTCGCTTCACGGGCTTCCTGTACGCCGGTCTGATGATCGACGCGCAAGGCAACCCGAAGACGCTCGAATTCAACTGCCGCATGGGCGACCCGGAAACGCAGCCGATCATGGCGCGTCTGAAGGGCGACTTCTCGAAGGTGTTCGAGCACGCCATCGCCGGCACGCTCGACCAGGTCGAGCTCGAATGGGACCGCCGCACGGCGCTGGGCGTGGTGCTGGCCGCGCACAACTATCCGGATACGCCGCGCAAGGGTGACCGGATCAGCGACATCCCGGCGGAAACGGCCGATTCGGTCACGTTCCACGCGGGCACGCAGTTCGTCGACGGCAAGCTCGTGACCTCGGGCGGCCGTGTGCTGTGCGTGGTCGGCCTGGCCGATTCGGTGCGCAGCGCGCAGAACGTGGCGTATGAAACGGTGAACCGCATCTCGTTCGATGGCATGCAGTATCGCCACGACATCGGCTACCGCGCCGCGGGACGCAAGCAGTAACGCTGTGGCGGGCGCGGGCTTGCGGCGTTTGTCGCAGGCCTTCGCCCGACTCGCGGTGTGCCCATGCGACTTGTTGCTCTAGCGCAGGACGCATGGGCACGCCGCGCGATCGGGCTGACGCTGTTGGGTGAATAGCCCTGTCAGCCACCCTGCGGCCCAGCCGCGTCATCCGGCCCCAACGGGCGTCCGGAGCGCTGCCCAAGGGTCGCGTAAGAGGCTAAACCCGCGCAGATCGGCGTAAACTTATTGCACTTGTTGCTCCAGCAGCACAAGTACTCCGACAAAACCGCGCCGCGCGCGGTCTGCATTCCGAATCCGAAAGCAATCCTGGCGATGCGCCGGCCACAACGGCCGCGAGCGCCCTTTCATCGATGACCGAAACGATTCAATCCGGCGTGACGCCCGCGGGCGCGACGCATGACAGCACTGCAGTGCGCAGCTGGCTTTCCGGCCTGCAGACGCGCATCGCCGACGCGCTCGGCGAGTTCGACGGCACGCCCTTCGCGACCGACGAATGGCAGCGCGCGCCCGGCGAAAAACTGCGCGGCGGCGGCTGCACGCGCATCCTCGAAAACGGCCAGTTTTTCGAGCGCGGCGGCATCGGCTTCTCGGACGTTCAGGGCGACGCCCTGCCGCCCTCCGCCACCGCCGCACGCCCCGAGCTGGTCGGGCGCGGCTTCGAGGCGATGGGCGTCTCGCTCGTGATGCATCCGCGCAACCCGTTCTGCCCGACCGTGCACATGAACGTGCGCCTGCTGCTGGCGACCAAGGCCGGCGAGCCGCCTGTGTTCTGGTTCGGCGGAGGCATGGATCTGACGCCCTACTACGGCTTCGAGGAAGACGCGCAGCATTTCCACCGGGTCTGCCGCGACGCGCTCGCGCCTTACGGCGAGACGCTCTACCCGCGCTTCAAGCGCTGGTGCGACGAGTACTTTTTCCTCAAGCACCGTAACGAAGCGCGCGGCGTGGGCGGCATTTTCTACGACGATTACGCCGAAGGCGGCTTCGACCAGGCGTTCGCCATGATGCGCAGCGTCGGCGACGGCTTCCTGAAGGCCTATCTGCCGATCATCGAAAAGCGCCGCGTCATGCCCTATGACGAAGCGCAGCGCGAATTCCAGGCATACCGGCGCGGTCGTTACGTCGAATTCAATCTCGTCTGGGATCGCGGCACGCACTTCGGCCTGCAAAGCGGCGGACGCACCGAATCGATCCTGATGTCGATGCCGCCGGGCGCGAGCTGGCGCTACGACTGGCAGCCGCAGGCGGGCACGCCGGAAGCGCGCCTTTACAGCGACTTCCTGCCGGTGCGCGACTGGATCTGACACCGTGACGACTTCGACTGTCACCCCGGCAACGCAGGCGCCTGTCGCGCCTGTTGCACCTGAGCGCCGTGTCGGCCTGCTCGGCGGCACCTTCGATCCGATCCACGACGGCCATCTTGCGCTCGCGCGCCATTTCGCGCGCGTGCTCGATCTGACCGAAGTGATCCTGCTGCCCGCCGGCCAGCCGTGGCAAAAGCCGGAAGTGAGCGCCGCCGCGCATCGCCTGGCGATGACGCGTCTGGCCGCCGCCACGCTCTATCTGCCGGGCGTGACGGTCACGGTCGACGCCGACGAGATCGAGCATGACGGTCCCACCTACACGGTGGAGACGCTGCGCCGCTGGCGCGCGAAGAGCGCGAGCAACGCCAACGCCGCGCTCACGCTGCTGATGGGCGCGGACCAACTGCTGCATCTGGATTCCTGGCACGAATGGCGCGAGCTGTTTGCGCTCGCGCATCTGGGCGTGGCAAGCCGCCCCGGTTTCGATTTCGCGGCGCTGCCGCCCGAAGTGGGCGCAACAGTCGCCGCACGCCGCGCCGACGCCGCCACCCTCGCGGCCACGCGCTGCGGCCATCTGCTGATCGACGAGACGCTTGCGCTCGATGTCTCGGCGACCGAAATCCGCCGCGCCGTCGGCTCGTCCGGTCAAGACGATATGAGCGGCGCGCAAACAACGACGCCCGGTGGCCTGGCCGCCGGGAAAGTCCCCGCAACCGTGTGGGACTATATTCATCAACATCATCTGTACAGGCACCACGGGTAAATATGGACATCCGCAAACTTCAACGCACCATCGTCGACGCTCTGGAAGACGTCAAGGCGCAAGACATCCGCGTCTTCAACACGAGCCATCTGACCGAGCTGTTCGACCGCGTGGTCGTGGCGAGCGGCACCTCGAACCGCCAGACCAAGGCGCTCGCCAATAGCGTGCGCGAAGCGGTCAAGGAAGCCGGCGGCGACATCGTCAGCACCGAAGGCGAAGACATCGGCGAATGGGTGCTGGTCGATTGCGGCGACGCGGTCGTGCACATCCTGCAACCGGCGCTGCGCCAGTACTACAACCTCGAAGAAATCTGGGGCGACAAGCCGGTGCGTCTGAAGCTCGCGGCCAACACGGGCTTCGTGGGCGCACGTCCGAGCGAGCCGATGGACGAGGAAGACGAAGACGAAGGCAGCGACAAGGCACCGGTCGCGGCGAAGAAACCCGCCCGCAAGACGGCTGCGCGCAAGACCGCGAAGTAAGCGCCGCACGTTCGCACTGCCTGGCATATGAAACTGCATATCGTCGCCGTCGGCCACAAGATGCCGGACTGGATCGCCGAAGGCTTCGAGGAGTACACGAAGCGCATGCCGCCCGAGCTGCGTATCGAGCTGCGCGAAGTGAAGCCCGAGCAGCGCTCGTCAGGCCGCGCAGCCGAAAGCGTGATGGCCGCCGAGCGCACGCGCATCGAAGCGGCGTTGCCGAAGAACGCGCGCATCGTCGCGCTGGACGAACGCGGCCGCGACTGGACCACGATGCAGCTCGCCCAGGCGCTGCCCGGCTGGCAGCAGGACGGACGCGACGTGGCGTTCCTGATCGGCGGCGCGGACGGGCTCGATCCGCAGCTCAAGGCGCGCGCCGACACGCTGCTGCGCCTCTCGTCCCTCACCCTGCCGCATGCGATGGTGCGCGTGCTGCTCGCCGAGCAGCTTTACCGCGCCTGGACCATCACGCAGAATCACCCCTATCATCGCGTCTAAGCGCGCCTGAAGCACGTAACGGGCCATGCACGCCGCATCTTGCGGCGCGTGCGGGCCGTTACGTGCACGTAGAGGCGCTCATCCGAACTCCGCCTCCTCTGACGTCACTACGCCCGATGAACCATTCCGCGACTTATCCGTTCGTCTATCTCGCCTCGCAGAGCCCGCGCCGCCAGGAACTGTTGCAGCAGCTCGGCGTGCGATTCGAGCTGCTGCTGCCGCGTCCCGACGAAGACGCCGAAGCGCTCGAAGCGGTGCTGCCCGGCGAGAGCGCCGCCGTCTACGTCGAGCGCGTGTGCGCGGCCAAGGCCGACGCCGCGCGCGCCCGGCTGGTGGCGGGCGCCCATGCGCACGCGCCGATCCTCACCGCCGATACCACCGTGAGCATCGACGGCCACATCCTCGGCAAGCCGCACGACGCCGCCGACGCCTTCGCGATGCTCGAACGCCTCGTCGGACGCGAGCACGAGGTGCTCACCGCCGTGGCCGTGGTCAACGCCGAAGGCGTGTGCCTGCCGGTGGCGGTGTCACGCTCGCACGTGCGCTTCGCCCCCGTCCTGCCCGCCGCCATCGCCCACTATGTGGCCAGCAAGGAGCCGTTCGGCAAGGCCGGCGCCTATGGCATCCAGGGCCGCGCCGCCGAATTCATCGAGCGAATCGACGGTTCCTATTCGGGTATCATGGGTTTGCCGCTTTTCGAAACAGCCGCCCTCCTGCGCGCCGCGGGCATCGACTTCTAAAACCAATCATGAATGAAGAAATCCTGATCAACGTCACGCCTCAGGAGACGCGTGTCGCGTTGGTCCAGCAAGGCGCAGTACAGGAGCTTCACGTCGAGCGCACGCTGTCGCGCGGGCGCGTCGGCAACGTCTATCTCGGCAAGGTCGTGCGCGTGTTGCCGGGCATGCAGTCCGCGTTCATCGACATTGGTCTCGAACGCGCCGCCTTCCTGCACGTGGCCGATATCTGGCATCCGCGTCTGGCTGGCGAACCGCATACGAGCGCCCATCATCAGCCCATCGAGAAGACCGTTTTCGAAGGCCAGACGCTGATGGTGCAGGTCGTGAAGGATCCGATCGGCACCAAGGGCGCGCGCCTGTCGACGCAGGTGAGCATCGCGGGCCGCACGCTCGTGTATCTGCCGCAGGAACCGCATATCGGCATCTCGCAGAAGATCGAGAGCGAGGCCGAACGCGAAGCCGTGCGTGCGCGTCTGACCGCCGTGCTGCCCGCCGATGAAAAAGGCGGCTACATCGTGCGTACGATCGCCGAAGACGCGAGCAGCGAAGAACTCGCCGCCGATGTGGCCTATCTGCGCAAGACGTGGGCGACCATCCTCGCGCAGGCACAGCGCCTGCCCGCGACCAGCCTGCTCTACCAGGACCTGAACCTGGGCCAGCGCGTGCTGCGCGACTTCGTCAACGACGAGACCACGCGCATCCAGGTGGATTCGCGCGAAACGTTCCAGAAGCTCAGCGAATTCGCCACTGAATTCACGCCGGCCGTGCAGCCCAAGCTGCATCACTACACCGGCGAGCGACCGCTGTTCGACCTCTACAACATCGAGGCCGAAATCCAGCGCGCGCTGTCACGCCGCGTCGATCTGAAGTCGGGCGGCTATCTCGTGATCGACCAGACCGAGGCGATGACGACGATCGACGTGAACACGGGCGGCTACGTGGGCGCGCGCAACTTCGACGACACGATCTTCAAGACCAACCTGGAAGCGGCGCATACGATCGCGCGTCAATTGCGGCTGCGCAATCTGGGCGGCGTGATCATCATCGACTTCATCGACATGGAGAACATCGAGCATCGCGATCAGGTGCTCGGCGAGCTGAAGAAAGCGCTGTCGCGCGATCGCACGCGCGTGACCGTGAATGGTTTCTCGCAGCTCGGTCTGGTGGAGATGACGCGCAAGCGCACGCGCGAATCGCTCGCGCACGTGCTGTGCGAGCCGTGCCCGACTTGCCTGGGCAAGGGGCAGGTGAAAACTTCGCGTACGGTGTGCTACGACGTGCTGCGCGAGATTCTGCGCGAGTCGCGCCAGTTCAATCCGCGCGAGTTCCGCGTGGTGGCGTCGCAGCAGGTGATCGATCTGTTTCTGGAAGAGGAATCGCAGCATCTGGCGATGCTGATCGACTTTATCGGCAAGCCGGTTTCGCTGCAGGTGGAGTCGAATTTGAGTCAGGAGCAGTACGACATTGTGCTGATGTAGGGGATGGGGGCGGTGATCTGCGCTTTCTGCGATGGTCGCCGCTCGGTATCCGCAAAGGCGACTCGATTCGAGCTAACGGTACTCGTCGATTTCAACCGTGCCGCCCATCGCTTCCATCATCATCCGAATGTCGTCGGGCACGTCGGGTACGCGGTCGCCGCTCTCGTTCATCCAGTAGCAAAAGAAGCGCATTCGAGCGCCCGTGCGTTCGACGAGTCCGCGCAGGTCTGCTCGGGGAAGTGCGAGGCGATCCACGAGATAACGAAGGTGAGGGGTGAGTTCGTCACTTTCCACTACCAGTCCACTCGATAGGCTCCACGTGCCCTGTCGCCATGGGTATTCACTCACTCGCCCTGATGCCATCACGCGTTGTTGTCCTTTCGCCCCAGCGCGTGATGGCGAGACACCAAAATAACTGGTCCAAAACTCGGGCGGCTCGATGTCTTGATAGATGTTGAAAGTAGCGTGAGCAAGTTGATGCCTGTCCGTCATTGCTTTATTCCTTTCAAGGCGCGTAGCTGTGCATGTTGTCTATGATCTCACCACCAAACTCGACTCCGCCGTCGTCGTGCCAGATCACATTGTCGTCGCCGCGCAACTGGTTTTCTTCCTTCATTACGTGAATCATCGTTCCAAAGGTCTTTCGGTTATAGCCCAGCATCTTGGCGGCATAGTTTTCGTCGTTAGTCCTCGCCGCTAATTCCTCTGCGTCGCCATCCGGCATATCAGACTCATAGTCGAACGGCTGCGCATCGCTGAACGGCGACGAATCCCCGCCATCGTCAGCACTCGCGGCATCATCACCGAATCCAGCGTCCAGGCTGGTCAACGCTGAACTAGCTACGT
Organism: Paraburkholderia bannensis; assembly: GCF_014200455.1. Lineage (GTDB taxonomy): Bacteria > Pseudomonadota > Gammaproteobacteria > Burkholderiales > Burkholderiaceae > Paraburkholderia > Paraburkholderia bannensis_A. The sequence goes on from NZ_JACHBW010000010.1 coordinate 85,840, forward strand.
CCTCGGCCGCATCAAACAGGCCGCTATCGCTCTCGGCCAAAGCGGCCGCGCGTGCGGCTGCCGTCCTGGCCGCCACTTCCTCGACGCGCTGGACCATCGCGTTGTACTTCTCGATATAGGCATATGCGCCATCTGAGTCCAGCCCCAACCAGTCCATCGCCAGTTGGTGAAATGACCGGCTGGCTGGAGCGGCAGCACCACCGCTGCCGCTGCGCATGATCGGTGCGGCCTCGCTCCAGGACTGCGGCGCAAAAGAAGCGCGTGCGGTACGAACAGGCGTGCGGCGCTCACGGTCGACCACTGGCACGATCCGGCCGCTGCTAACGGCCTCGCAAAGGATGCGCCGGATATTGTCGTTGTCGGTGAGCTGGTTCCCGCTCGAAAGGCTTATGCAGTCACGCGCGAAGGCCCGGATCTCGTCGATGTCGCAGGTAATAGTTCGCCGAAAATCGTAGTTGGGACGAAAGTACCGTGCGAAGTCGCTGCGGTCGCTTTCAAGCTGTCGCTTCTCGTCTGCCGGGATGAACGGCAGTGCCTCTCCAGAAGGGCTTCGGTAGTCCCGGACCGGCACGAGCTCGCAACTCCAGGAGCCCATGGCCAGCGGAACGGAAAGGCTGTTGTAGCTCATGGTCTTACCGTCAAACGCGGTTGTCGTGGGCGGTATTGATAACACGCGCACGCGCGTCCAGCCTTGCGGCAAACCGAAGTTGCATGACTAGATGCCGGATGAATAGACCGGCGAGGCGTTGGGGCCGCTGCGCCGCCAGCAACAGCAAAGCTGCTTTTTCGTTGCTAGCGGAATGTTCAGGTTCAGCGCAGTTTTGCCGTGGTGTGGCACGCCAGCTCTAGCCCTCAGTGATTCTCATCAATCTCGATTGGGCATTCCATCGCTGGCTGCCCGGTCTCGTCGCCGTCGCCAGACAGTAAATCGGAAAGCTCGTCAGGGCGTAACGCCCGCATCGCCTTCTCGACCTTCTTGTCATAGCGGCGGTCGTTTGGGTTAAGCAAGCCCCGGTGTGCTTTGCAGCCGTATTGCTGAACGAAGCGCCCCAGTTCGACAGCCAGGCGCGCCCGCATCCGTTTCACTCTCAAAGAACCGGCCCACTTTCGGTCTCGCGAACCTCCAGCGAATCGCATTCAATGGCGAGTTCCGCGCCAAGTGTCGAATAGACGAAAACGAGCAGCGCGGCTCGCCTGTGCGTGAGCCGCTCGCCGGTCTCAAGCACAGCACTGGCTCGCGCGTGCTTCGTGTCACCGGGCCCTACAACATGAATCCCGTAGACGATGTTCAGTAAGCCAAATTGCTTGACCGAAACACAGGTCACGCCCCTGAAGGTCAGGGCGACGCGCCTCTCACCGATGTACAGGCCGAGCGTTAGCGTACGTGGCTCGGCATTCGCTCCGACGGTTACGCTATCCAGAGACCAATCGTGGAAGTAGCCCCACGCCTTCAATAGTTCGTCTGTCATGTTGATCTACCAAGGAAGCAGGGAGACCGGCGCGCCCTCGTCGCGGTTATAGCCATCCCCGTTATGCGCGTGCGGATTGGGGTTCCCGTGATGCGCCTCAAAGTCGAAATCGGTTAGCGGCGTGCCGTTCGGCCCGTACTGGCGCATTTGCGGCATCGTCCACGGCATACTTGAGATCCACGTCCCCGGCTCACCGTTGAAGGGCATCCCAGCGAGTTCATCGACGTCGCCATCCGGCATATCCCGCTGATAGTCAAATGCCTGCACATCATCAAGCGGCGTTGAATCCTCCCCCACGCCGCTCGCGAAATCACCGTCGAATGCTGCATCATCACCCAACGCGGCAGCGCCACCCAGAACCCGAGCCGCCGCTGTTTCGACCGCGCCTGACCAATCAAGCCCGCCGCCAGCCCCGGCGGCGCTGCTAGCCGCAGCAGCCGCAGCAGCAGCAACCCGATCTTTGAGCGGGACGTATGGCGTGTTGTCGATAAAGCGGCCATAAGCGTCGAGCGGATGAACTGGGCGTCGCGCACACCGTAGACAGTGGGCTTCGGGTCCGGCGCCCGCTTTGGCCAGCTTTGCGGCGCGTAGAACCTGCTGACTCGCCGACTCCCGCGCCAAGCCCGGTCAATTGCCGGGATGATCGAGCCATCGCGCACCGCGTCGCGAAGGATGCGCGTCACACCGTTCCCATCAACGGGCGCGGACAATCCCGAGATAAGTAGATATTCGCGGATAAATGCAGTGCAGGCACTGAAATCGCCACAGGCCCGCGCAGCGCGGCGGCTGGTGGAAACGCGGAACAGCCGGTCGAAGTCCCGCCGATCGTGTTCGATTTGCTTTTCGCGGTCCTTTCGCCTCTGCTGACGTTCATCGTAAGACAAGCTCCACCATGAGGTGGGCTCTCCTACGTCGCGGGCAGGCACACGCGAGCATTGCCAGTCGCTCGTGAGCGGTACGCGCAGCGCGTTGTATGAATATCCCCATTCGGGTAACGACATCTCGCCTCCGCATCAATCTGAGGCGCGTATATCTAGCACGCGCCCTCGTGCCGCACCTTGCGATAAGCGGGAGGCCAGTTGACTTGATGCCGAACGCATCGGCCGGTGAAGGTTTGCGGGATGCGTCCACGCCGGGCTGCTGTCACGGCACCAGTTGGGAACAGCAAAAGCGCCTCATTCGCGCCTGGCGGAATGTTCAGTTTTGTTCAGGTGCGGAGCGGTTTTCACGTGCAGTGAACCGCCAGCTTTTGCAACGCCCGGCCTTGCTCCCGCAACGCCTGCGGCCAGCCAGTGTGTATCATCCCGTATCTACGCCAATGCCCACTAACGGGCATCCTGATGCAGCGCACAAAGCATCATCCGCCTCACCGGAGCACCGCAGTTGAATCACCAGCGCGTCACCCTGTCCCAGCTCGGCGAATTCGACGAAGTCGTCGACGTGCGCACGCCGCTCGAATACGCGGAGGATCACATCCCCGGCGCCATCAACGCCCCCGTGCTGAGCAACGAAGAGCGTGTGCTTGTCGGCACGCTCTACAAGCAGTCTCCGTTCGACGCGACGCGCGTGGGCGCGGCCATCGCCGCGCGCAATATCGCGATGCACCTGGACACCACCTTCGCCGGGCGGCCGCTCAACTGGCGCCCGCTCATCTACTGCTGGCGCGGCGGCAAGCGCTCCGGGTCGATGACGGCCATGTTCAACATGATCGGCTGGCGCGCGCGTCAACTCGAAGGTGGCTACAAGTCGTACCGCCATAGCGTGCTCGAAGCGCTGCACACGCTGCCCGCGCAGTTCCGCTTCATCGTGCTCACCGGGCCGACGGGCAGCGGCAAGACGCGTCTGCTGCAGGCACTGGCCCGCGCCGGCGCGCAAACGCTCGATCTGGAGGCGCTCGCCGCGCATCGCGGCTCGCTGCTCGGTGCGCTGCCCTCGCGTGCGCAGCCGCCGCAGAAGGCGTTCGATACCTCGCTCGTGCAGGTGCTGCACGGTTTCGATACCACGCGGCCGGTTTTCGTCGAAGCCGAGAGCCGCCGCATCGGCGCGATCACCTTGCCGATTGCGCTGGTCGAAGGCCTGCACGGCGCGCCGTGCGTTGTCGTCGATGTGGCGCGCGACGAACGTGTCGCGCTGCTGCTGGAGGAGTACGGCCATCTGCTCAACGAGCGCGAATACTTTCGCGAGCAGTTGCACAAGCTCACGCCGCTGCATGGGCGCGAGCGAATCGCGGCATGGTGCCAGTTGCTCGATGAGGACCGCCGTGCCGAGTTGTCCGAGGCGCTCGTGATGCAGCACTACGATCCGGCCTATGCGCGCAGCACGCGCAAGCACTTCGAGGCGCTCGCCCGCGCGCCGCACTTCACGTTCCATCCGATGTCGGCGGATTGCGTCGAAGAAGCGCGTTCACTGCTCGCGCAACTGGAAAGCACCGTTCAGACCAGCGACTTCTCCAGCCGATAACGCCCCTCAAATGCACGAAGGCCGCCAGCAATCACGCCCGGCGGCCTTCACGAAAAAGCGCCCGGACACCCATTCCGTGCCCGGGCGAAACCATCGGAGTGACCGATGGTGGAGGTATCTTGCAAAGTGTTCTCAGGTGGATAGCGCGCTGAGCCAGTGTCTTCACACCGCATCGCTACCCGCCTGCCACTCGCGCCGCGTCGCCCTCCAGCGATACGCGCACGCACTATCAGACTGCGAGACTGCGATGCGCTTAGCGCGTGTACATCGCGTTCCAGTCTTGCTGCGACACCGTGGCGCCGCGCACACCCGATTCCGACGCATTCGCGACACCGCCGTAGGCGCTGTTGCCGTTACGCGCGGCAACCTTGGCTTCGGCGGCCTGAATCGCTTCCGGGTAGTGAGCCTGGTCGCCATCGCCAACGTGGTAACCGACTTGCTCAAGTTGAACCAGTTCGGCGCGCACCGAGGCGCGGGTGACGGGTGCCTGCTGGGCGAACGAAGCAACCGGAACGATAAGGGCAGCGGCAACGGCAACGGCTTGAATCAGGGACTTCATGATGCGACCTCCAGTTTGGACTGAGCGGTCGACGTGCGACGGTATGTGCATGCGACCGATGTACACATCGTAGACTTCCCGATCCCTAGGGTTAACCCCTAAATCCAAACAAGACTTTTCCATCTGGTGGAAGGATCGCGGGAAAGCCCACGGGGCGGGCGATTGCGCAGGGTCCGATGTAGTTGCGCCCGCAGGAAGCGGGCGCGGCAGGCAATTAGCGAGACGAAAGGATGTCCGCCGCGAGGCCGAGCAGCGCGTCGACGTGGGCCGTCACACTGATGTCGTAGCGAATGGCCGGGTGCAGTCTCGAACCCGTGATTCCGGCAATCCCGGCAAGCCCGGCAATGCGCTGGCCACGCGCGGCAAGCGCCGCGTCCAGCACACGGCGCAGATCGGCGGCGTCATCGGGACGGAACACGTATTTGGCATCGTCGGCGATGGCGTCACAGCAGCCGATATTCGACGAAAAGATCACCGGCGTGCCGCACATGACCGATTCGATGCCGACAAGGCCAAACGGCTCGTACTTCGAGGCGAGAATCGTGTAATCCGCTGCGCGGTAGACGTTCTCCAGATCCTTCACGTAGCCGATGTAGCGCACGCGTTCGCTGGTGCGCTCCGGCGCTCGCCCCGCCACCGCCACGACCACGGGCGCGTCGATCGCGTCCACCACCGACTGGATCAACGGCAAGCCTTTGCGCTCGTGGCTGCTCGACGGGAACAGCAGCACGGTTTCGTGTTCGCCAAAGCCATATTGCCGGCGCAGCGCAGCGCGCGCCGCGTCGTCGACGGGCGAAAAGCGCGTACCGTCGACCGGCGGGCAAAGCACACGGATCTTCGCGTCGTCCACGCCGTAGAGTTCGAGAAGTTCTTCGCGCATGAGCGCAGAATGCGCGACGATCACGCGCGATCGCGCATATTGCCGGCTTTCGAGTTCGATCTGGCGTCGGTCCGAGCCGCGCGCAGGACGCCCCGTCGCGCGCAGAAAACCGCGGTGCGTACCGCCGCAGATTGCGATCTCCGACGTATCGACCCGATTGCAGCCGATCAGCACATCCACACCAGCGCGGCGGCGCAGCGTGGTCAGCCGCCGCGAGAACCAGCCATCGCGCCATTTGCCCGGCAGCAGCGACACGTTGATGCGATGCGGCTCGACCAGCGCATATTCGGCCAGAGACGGGTCGAACTTGCGTGCGAAAAACGCAGGCCGCAAGCGCCGCGCAGCCAGCCCCTGGACGAGGTCCATCGCATACCGTTCGAGGCCGCCGCTATGCTTGAGCGCGTTTGCGGAAATACCAACCTTCATGAACCGTCCGACATGTGAATTTTTTGCATAAATCGCGTGGGCCCGATTATATAGCCCCACATCCAGGCATCGCCGAAGGAAAGCCACCGTAATGCCCGGCCCCGCGCGCCGCCCAGGCCGCAAGCGCGTGGGCAAAAGGCCGTCCGGTATAATCGACCGGCTTTGAGCATGACTTTGGGCACAAGAGCGTCCATCCCTGGCCGCCCGGCGTCGGCAACGCGCCACCGGCCACATCGACCTGAAAACTGACTGCCCGTCCGATTTGCGCCGGCCGCCATGAATCACGAAACAACCACCCTCCCTCGCCGCCTGGCTCCAATCGTCTCCCTGCTGCTGATCCTCGGCCCGGCTACCAATCTGGTCTGGCGCGGCGGCACGGGCTATTGCTTTTTCCTGCTGCTGGCATTCGCGCTCTGGGGCCTGTACGCCTGCCGGCGTGAGCCGGGTTACTTCGCGCCATGGCGCGAGTATCGCTGGTACACGGCCGCCATGCTCGTGCCGCTCGCCGTGGTCGTCGTGCAGCAGCTCCTGATGGGCTATTGGGCGCCCCATCAATTCGACGCGCTGTCGCGCTTCACGCTCGCCCTGCCGGTTTTCCTGCTGCTCAGTCGCGTGCCTTCGCGCAATCTCACGGCTATCGGCTGGGGCTGCGCATTCGGCGCGCTCGCGGCCAGCGCATGGGTGTTCGTCGATCGTCCCGTGGGCGGCTGGAGCGATGCGGAACGCCTGAACAACTACTACACAAACGCCATCCCGTTCGGCGATACGGCCCTGCTGTTCGCCTTCCTCGCCGTCTTTACGTTCGGCTGGGACCGCAAGGCGCGTCCGCTCGCGCTCGTCGTGAAGCTCGCCGCACTGCTCGCGGGCGGTTTCGTCTCCTACCTCTCGGGTACGCGGGGCGGCTGGATCGCGATCCCCGTGTTCATGTTCGTGCTGGGCGTGCAATATGGCTGGTTCACGCACTGGAAACGCGTCGTCGTGGCGTTGGTGCTGGTAGCGGTGGCCGCGGGCGCGCTGCTGTCGACCGAGCGCATCCAGCACCGTCTCGCCGATGTCAGCTCCGACGTCGCGCTCATGCAGCACGGCGACAAGGACACCTCCACGGGCCTGCGCCTGCAACTCTGGAGCGCGTCGATCCGCCTGTTCGAGCGCCATCCGGTCTATGGCGTCGGCAAGGGCCATCTGGAAGCGGCGCTCGGCGATCTCGCGAGCCACGGCGAAGCTGCCCAGGCCATCGTCAACGAGCGCGCGCACAGCGACTTCTTCTCGGCCATCGCCGAAATGGGCGCGATCGGCGCGCTGAGCCTGCTGACGATCTACTTCGGCACCTCCGTGTACTTCTGGCGCGCACGCCGCGACACCGATGCCGTGATCCGCACGGCAGCGTGCAGCGGCCTCGCCGTTTCGTTCAGCACGATCCTGTTCGGCCTCACGATCGACGTGCTGGTGCCGATCCAGGTGATGGTGCTGATCTCGCTGCTCACCGCGACCTTCCTCGCAACCATCGTGTCGCGCCGGCGCGAGATCGCGGCCGGCAACTGATCCGCCGCTGCTTCTCCAGCCTCAAATCAAGCCAATAAAAAAACGGCCCATCGCGTCTGACGCGATGGGCCGTTTGTCCAGCTGCAGCGGCCTTGAGAGCCGCTGAGCGCTGAGCTTAAGCCGCGCTCTGCTGGAACTGGATCTGGTGCAGATGCGCGTAGAGACCGCGCTGTTCGAGCAGTTGCTGGTGCGAACCGCGCTCGACGATGCGACCGGCTTCCATCACGAGGATGCGGTCCGCGCGCTCGATGGTCGACAGACGGTGGGCGATCACGAGCGTGGTGCGGCCCTTCATCAGCGTTTCCAGCGCGGCCTGCACGTGACGCTCCGATTCCGAATCCAGCGCCGAGGTCGCTTCGTCCAGGATCAGGATCGGCGCGTCTTTGTAGATCGCGCGCGCGATCGCCAGACGCTGGCGCTGGCCGCCCGAGAGCTTCATGCCGTTGTCGCCGACCAGCGTGTTGACGCCTTCGGGCAGCGCCGCGATCGTGTCCCACAGATTGGCGGCGCGCAGCGCGCGTTCGACGCGCTCCAGATCGGCGGTTTCGCCGTAGGCCACGTTGTTCGCGACCGTGTCGTTGAACAGCGTGACGTCCTGGCTCACCATCGCGATCTGGCTGCGCAGTGCATGCACGTTGTAGTCGGCGACCGACACGCCATCGACAAGAATCTGGCCGCCGCTCGGATCGAAAAAGCGCGGCAGCAGGTTCACCAGCGTGGTCTTGCCGCTGCCCGAGGGGCCCGCCAGCGCTATCATCTCGCCCGGCGCGGCAGTGAAATGCACGCTTTCGAGGATCGGGCGCCCTTCCGGCCCATAGGCAAACGAGACATTACGGAACTCGATTTCGCCGCGCGCGTGCTGGAGCGGCTTGCCGCCGCCTTCGGGTTCGGCGGGCTCGTCGATCAGGCCGAAAATCAGTTCGGCGGCGGTCATGCCGCGTTGCAGCGGCTGGTTCACGTCGATCAGGTGCTTGAGCGGCGAGATCACCAGCAGCATCGCGGTCACGAAAGAGACGAAGCCGCCCACCGTGGTCTGGTCGTGCGAAGCCTGCACCACGGCGATCGTCACCACCACCGCGAGCGCGATCGAGGCGAGGAACTGCGTGATCGGCTGGGCCAGGCCGCCGGAGACCGTCATGCGCATCTGGTAGCCGCGCAGGCGCTTGCTGAGTTCGGTGAAGCGGTCGATCTCGTACTGCTCGCCGTTGTGCACCTTGACCACCTTGTAGCCCCCCACCGTCTCTTCGACGATGTACGACAGGTCGTTGGTGAGCAGTTGGTAATCGCGGTTCAGGCGACGCAGGCGACGGTTGATCTTGCTGACGAGCCAGCCGATCAGCGGCAGCAGCACGGCCACGATCAGCGTGAGACGCCAGTTGAGAATGAACAGGTAGCCGAGCAGAAAGACCACCGTGAGCGAGTCGCGCACCGCCGTGACCAGCACCGACATCAGCACGTTCAGGATCTGATTGACCTCGAACACGATGGCGTTGATGACCGTGCTCGCCGTCTCGCGCTGGAAGAATCCGACGCTCGCGTGAATCATGCGCTCGAACATCTTGAGGCGCAGTTCAAGCAGGATCTTGTTCGACACGTACTGGAGCAGATAGCCGGACGCGTATTGTGCAAGGCCGCGCACCAGCGAAAGGCCGATCACGGCGACCGGCACGATCCAGGTCGCGCTCGGGCTGCCCTTGGTGCCGAAGCCGTGGTCGAGCAGCGGCTTGAGCAACGCGGGGATACCGGCCTCGGTCGCGGCGACGATTGCCAGCGTCGCGACGGCGCCGATCGCCACCCAGATGAGCGGCTTCAGATACGGCCACAGCCGACGGCCTACGGAGCCGGGGTTCGAGGCCTCACCTTCGCCGATCGGCTTGCTGAGGGTAGATTGTCGGGGCTGCTCGCTCAAGGAATCCTCTGGAAAGCGTGTTCTGAAAACGGGGCGCGGCAGCGTCGGGAAGACGCCGCGTCAGCGCGGTACGCATTGTATACGGTTGGCGGGAGCGCCCGGCATACCTGCGAGAAGGCCGCGCGCAGGTATGCGCGGTGTGTATACTGCCTGCCGGCGCGCGCGCCTTTGCGCGCACCTCGACTCTTTCACCGCTGCATGACACAGACCACGCTCGGCGTCGCCATCATCACGAAAAACGCCGCGTTGCGGCTCGCTCAATGCCTCGACGCGCTGTCGTTCGCCGACGACATCGTCGTGATCGACGGCGGCAGCACCGACGGCACCGCGCAGATCGCCCGCGCTCACGGCGCGCGCGTCATCGAGCAGACCGACTGGCCGGGCTTCGGCCCGCAGAAGAACCGCGCGCTCGACGCCCTTGCCACCGACTGGATTCTGTCCATCGACGCCGACGAAATCGTCTCGCCCGAACTCGCCGCTTCCATGTGCGCGGCCATCGCGGCGCCGCAAACGGACGTGTATGCGGTCGATCGTTTGTCGAGCTTCTGCGGCGCGTGGATCCGCCACAGCGGCTGGTATCCCGACTGGATCCCGCGTCTGTTCCGGCGCGGCGCGGCGCGCTTCTCGGACGATCTGGTGCACGAACGACTGGTGTTCAGCGCGAGCGCCCAACGTCTCGAAGGCAAGCTGCTGCACTACTCTTACGAGGATTTCGACGGCGTGCTGCGCAAGCTCGACGCCTATTCGAGCGCGGGCGCCGAGCAACGCGCCGCGGCCGGCAAGCGCGGCAGCTTCGGCAAGGCGGTGGCGCGCGGCGCCTGGGCCTTCGTGCGCACCTACGTGCTGCGCGCGGGCTTCCTCGACGGTCGCGCGGGCTTCATGATTGCGGTGTTCAACGCGGAAACGGTGTACTACCGCTTCCTCAAGCTCGCGCTGCTCAACCGCCGCAGCGCGTCCCCGGATCAATAAACGATCTCGATCGAGCTACCGGCGAACTCGCCGCGCAGTGCGGCCAGCAGTTCGTCGCTGGGCTTGACGCGCCAGGCGTCGCCCAGACGCACCTCGCCTTGCGCGCGCTCGTTGCGATAGACGATCTGCACCGCGAGGCCGTTCGGGATCACCACCTGTTCGCGCTCGCGGCCACGGCCGCCGCCATATCCGCCACCGCCGCCATCGCGCCCGCCTCGTCCACGCGTCTCGACCACCGGCGCGGGCAGCGAATCGTCGGGTTTGGCGCGATGCGCTTCGAGCACCGAACGCAGCGCCAGCGCATCGGCATTACCGTTCATCTGCACCTTCACGGCCTGCGCATAGCGGCTGCGCGCGCGCTCCAGATCCATCACGGTATCCACCGTGAAACGGATGCCGCCCGTGAACGCATCGTTGCGCGCGCCGCCTTGCACGACCAGCAGCTCGTCTTCCTTGAAGAGCGCCTTGTGTGCCTCGTACTGCTCGTTGAACACCGTCACCTCGCACTGGCCGGTGCCGTCGTCGAGCAGCGCGATCAGCATCTTGCCGCGCTGCGTCATCTGCGTGCGCAGCGAGGCGATCACGCCCGCCACCAGCTTGTCGCGGCCTTCCTTCAGTTCGCCGATCTTCTGGCGCACGAAGCGGCGCACTTCGTCCTTGTACGCATCGAACAGGTGGCCTGACAGATAGAAGCCGAGCGCGCCCTTCTCTTCCTGGAGCTTGCGCTTTTCGTCCCACGCCGGTTCGTCGACCAGTTCGTGCGCCGCCAGCGGCGCGTCGCCCATATCGAACAGACCTGCCTGCATGGCGTTGGCGCTGGCCTGATCGGCGGCTTCCATCGCCATCGGCACGGAGGCGATCAGCTGCGCGCGATTGGCATGTATCGTGTCGAACGCGCCCGCGCGGATCATCGCTTCGATCGTGCGGCGATTGACCAGACGACGGTCGATGCGCTCGCAGAAGTCGAATAGATCCTTGAAGAGGCCGCCTTCCTTGCGCGCGCGCAGGATTTCTTCGATGGCGTTCTGGCCGCTGCCCTTGATCGCGCCCAGACCGTAGCGGATGGTGCGCGAGCGCTTGCCCTCGGCCACGTGTTGATCGGCGACCGGCTCGAAGCGATACGCCGACGCGTTGACGTCCGGCGGCAACACCTTGAGGTTGTTGGTCGCGCAGTCTTCGAAAAGGATCTTGACCTTGTCGGTGTCGTCCATGGCGAGCGACATATTCGCCGCCATGAATTCGGCCGGATGGTGCGCCTTGAGCCATGCCGTGTGATACGCGAGCAAGGCATACGCGGCCGCGTGCGACTTGTTGAAGCCGTAGCCCGCGAACTTTTCCATCAAGTCGAAGGTTTCGTCGGCTTTCTCGCGCGTGAGGCCGTTCTTCGCCGCGCCTTCCGCGAAAATCTCGCGGTGCTTGGCCATTTCCTCGGGCTTCTTTTTACCCATCGCACGACGCAGCAAGTCCGCGCCGCCCAGCGAGTAGCCGCCGATGATCTGCGCCATCTGCATCACCTGCTCCTGATAGACCATGATGCCGTAGGTCTCTTTCAGAACAGGTTCGACGCGCGGATCCGGATACTCCACCACTTCGCGGCCGTGCTTACGCGCGCAGAAGCTGGGGATCAGATCCATCGGGCCCGGACGATACAGCGCCACCAGCGCGATGATGTCCTCGAAGCGGTCAGGTTGTGCGTCCTTCAGCATGCCCTGCATGCCGCGGCTTTCCAGCTGGAACACGGCGACCGTATTCGCTTTCTTGAGGATCTGGAACGACGGTGCATCGTCGAGCGGCACTTCCGCGAGCGACCAGTCTTTCTTCGACGGGTCGAGCATGCGGATATAGCGCTCGGCCCAGTCGAGGATCGTCAGCGTGGTCAGACCCAGAAAGTCGAACTTCACGAGGCCGACGGCCTCCACGTCGTCCTTGTCGTACTGGCTCACCACGCCGCTTTCGTCGCCCTGGGTGTAGAGCGGGCAGAAGTCCGTGAGCTTGCCCGGCGCGATCAGCACGCCGCCCGCGTGCATGCCGACGTTACGCGTGAGACCTTCCACCAGCTGCGCGAGGTCGAGCAGCTGGTGCACTTCGTCTTCGTTGTCGTAGCGCTCCTGCAGCAGCGGCTCTTCCTTCATCGCGTCGGCGATGGTGACGTGCTTGCCCGGCTTGAACGGAATCAGCTTGGCCACGCCGTCGGTGAAGTTGTAGCCGAGGTCCAGCACGCGGCCGATGTCGCGCACCGCCGCCTTCGCCGCCATGGTGCCGAAGGTGGCGATCTGCGAGACCGCATCGGCGCCGTATTTCTCCTTCACGTACTGAATCACGCGGTCGCGGCCGTGCTGGCAGAAGTCGATGTCGAAGTCGGGCATCGAGACGCGTTCCGGATTCAGGAAACGCTCGAACAGCAGGTTGTAGCGCAGCGGATCCAGATCGGTAATGCCCAGCGCGTACGCCACCAGCGAGCCCGCGCCCGAACCCCGGCCCGGCCCTACCGGCACGCCGTTGTTCTTGGCCCAGTTGATGAAGTCGGCAACGATCAGGAAGTAGCCCGGGAAGCCCATCTTGATGATGGTTCCGCACTCGAAATCCAGCCGTTCGTTGTAGCGCGCGCGTTCGTTTTCGCGTTCCGCTTCGCCCGGATAAAGCTGCACGAGGCGCTTTTCCAGCCCTTCGCGCGACAGTTGCACGAGGTAATCGTCGAGCGACATGCCGTCGGGCGTCGGGAACAGCGGCAACTTGGGCTTGCCGAGTTCGAGCGTCAGATTGCAGCGCTTGGCGATTTCGATGGTGTTGGCGATCGCCGAGGGAATGTCCGCGAACAGCGCGGCCATTTCTTCCTGGGTGTGAAAACGCTGATCGATCGTGAAGCGCTTCTGACGGCGCGGATTGGCGAGGATGTCGCCTTCCGAAATACACACGCGGGCTTCGTGCGCGGTGTATTCCTCGGCGGTCATGAACTGCATCGGGTGCGTCGCGACCACCGGCAGTTGCAGATCCGCGGCAAGCGCGACGGCCTGCTCGACGTATTGCTCGCCGCCGGGCTGGCCGCAGCGCTGCAGTTCGATGTAGTAGCCGTTCGGGAACAGCCCGGCCCAGCGCTGCGCGTGACGCTTCGCGCTTTCGACATTGCCCGCAGCGAGTGCGAGACCCACGTCGCCCTGCTGCGCGCCCGAGAGCGCCAGCAGACCTTCGCCCAGGCCGCTTTCGAGCCACGCGACATCGACTTCCGCGCGCCCGCGATGTTGATTCGTGAGCCAGGCTTTGGACAGCAGTTCGCACAGATTCAGGTAACCGGTCTTGTCCTTCACGAGCAAAAGCAGGCGCGAAGGCTTGTCGCGGTCGTCCGGATTCATGATCCAGACGTCGCAGCCGGCAATGGGTTTGACCCCTTTGCCACGGGCTTCCGAATAAAAACGAACGAGGCCGAATGCGTTGCCGAGGTCGGTGAGCGCGAGCGCGCCCTGACCGTCTTTGGCCGCAGCCTTGACGAGGTCGTCGAGGCGCACGATGCCGTCGGCAATCGAGAATTCGGAGTGGACGCGGAGATGGACGAAGCGGGGATCTGACATGGGCGTTATTGTACCTCTACGGTCCGGCGATTTTCGCCGCCGGCGGCTTGGGCGCAGCGGTTTCGGCGAGTTTGCGCGCGTGCCGACAGCGAGGCGAAATCAGCGCGCGAACTTGCGCACCGTCAGCGCCGCGCGACACTGTGGCCGCCGGGACAACGCGCTGCAGGCGACTCGCCGCCCGGTTGAGGGATAATAGTGGATTGCGCCCGCCTCACTGACCGCTGCTCTAACTGCTTCTCTGACTGCGGGCCCGTCCGAATCAGCTTTGAGTGTTTGTTGGCCATGCGTATCCTCAACCTTTCCTCCTACCAGTTCGCGACGCTCGACAAGACCGCCGAATGGCGTCCGCTCGTGCTCGCGCGCTGCAATGAACTCGATCTGCGGGGCACGATCCTGCTCGCGCCCGAAGGCATCAATCTGTTCGTCGCCGGCGACGAGCCGAACGTGCGCGCCTTCATGGATTACCTGCGTACCGACCCGCTTTTCGAAGGCAAATTCGCCACGCTGCAGTTCAAGGAGAGCTTCTCCGAAGACCGTCCATTCAATCGCATGCTGGTGCGCCTCAAGCGCGAAATCATCACGATGAAGAAGCCGGCGATCCGTCCCGAAGAAGGCCGCGCGCCGTCGGTCGCGCCGGTCGTGCTCAAGGAATGGCTCGATCGCGGCTTCGACGACGAAGGCCGTCCTGTCGTCATGCTCGATACGCGCAACGACTTCGAAATCGACGTCGGCACCTTCGACAAGGCGCTCGATTACCGTCTGACGAAGTTCAGCGAATTTCCCGCTGTGATCGAAGCCAACCGCGCCGATCTCGAAGGCAAGACCGTGGTGTCGTTCTGCACCGGCGGCATCCGCTGCGAAAAGGCCGCGATCCACATGAAGGAAGTGGGGATCGAGCACGTTTATCAGCTCGAAGGCGGCATTCTCAAGTACTTCGAAGAAGTGGGCGGCGCGCATTACAACGGCGATTGCTTCGTGTTCGACCAGCGCACCGCGCTGAACCCGCAACTCGAACCCACCGACAAGGTGCAGTGCTTCGCGTGCCGCGCCGTGGTGACGGCCGAGGAACAGGCCTCGCCGCTGTACGAAATCGGCAAGAGCTGCCCGGCGTGCCATCCGGCGCGCGAGCAGGCAGCAGGCACCCCCGCCGCAGCGCACGCCGCGTAACACGCGCGTGAGCGCACCCGCCAGCCGCAAACGTGGGTATCGTGGGCGCTTTGCGCCCTCGCCCACTGGCCCTTTGCATTTCGGCTCGCTGGTTTCAGCGCTGGCGAGCTGGCTCGACGCGCGCGCGCATGGCGGCGCGTGGCTCGTGCGCGTCGAGGATATCGACGGCCCGCGCACCGTGCCCGGCGCGGCTGCGGACATTCTCGCCACGCTCGGGCGCTTCGGCTTTCACGCCGATGAACCGCCGGTGCGGCAAAGCCAGCGCATTGGCCTGTATCGCGAGGCGCTCGACGCGCTGATCGCTGCGGGCCACGTCTACCCGTGCGGTTGCACCCGCAAGGAAATCGCCGATTCGCAATTGCACGCGCACCGGCGCAATACCACGCTGATCTATCCCGGCACCTGCCGCGACGGCCTGCACGGCAAGACCGCGCGCGCGTGGCGCCTGCGCGTGCCGGACGATCAGCCGGATCAGGCCGATCAGGCCGACCAAAACGCCGACCAAAACGCCGACCAAAACGCCGATCAAAACGCCGATCAAAACGCCGGGAACCCCGCGCTGATC
Source organism: Paraburkholderia bannensis (assembly GCF_014200455.1). Taxonomy (GTDB): domain Bacteria; phylum Pseudomonadota; class Gammaproteobacteria; order Burkholderiales; family Burkholderiaceae; genus Paraburkholderia; species Paraburkholderia bannensis_A. The sequence goes on from NZ_JACHBW010000010.1 coordinate 101,352, forward strand.
CGCTTCGACGATCGCTGGCAAGGTCCGCAGCACCAGGATCTGGCGAACGAAGTGGGCGATTTCGTGCTGCTGCGCGCCGATGGGCAATGGGCCTATCAACTCGCCGTGGTCGTGGACGATGCCGCGCAGGACATCACGCACATCGTCCGCGGCGCGGACCTGCTCGACTCCACCGCGCGCCAGATCTGGCTGCAACAGTGCCTGAAAGCGCCGACGCCAACGTATCTGCACGTGCCCGTCGTCACCAATGCGCAAGGCGAAAAGCTTTCGAAGCAGACCGGCGCGCAGGCGCTCGACGTGTCGCGCCCGCTGGAAGCCTTACTCGCCGCTGCGAAACATCTGGGGCTCGAACTGTGCGAACCCGCGCCCGTCTCGATCGACGCCTTTCAGGTTGATGCAATCGACGCCTGGAAGCGGCGTCTCACGCACCTGCCAGCATAAAAGCGCAGGCGAAAAAAACGGCGTGCCGGGTTTTCACCCGCACGCCGTTTTCACGTCTGGAACGCGTCAGATCAGGACGACGACGAAGGCGTCGGCTTGTTGCGCCACGACGAACCCAGTCCGCCGAGCAGCGCGGCCAGCGGCTGCTTCGACTTTTGCGGCGCGGCGGCCTGCTCGGGCTTGCTCTCGGTCTTGCTGCGCGCGGCGGCGGACGGCTCGTAGGGCTTCAGGAAGAAGTCGTCGACAGGCTGCGAACGGTGATGATGCGGACGATCGAAACTCCCCGTGCGGCGATGACCACGCTCGCTGCGCTCGCCACGACCCTCGCGATCACCGCGCGCTTCGCGGCTTTCACGGCCTTCGTGGCCGTCGCGCTCACGGCGGCGGCTGCCGCCTTCGTGATGCGCCACCGGCGTATCCACGACCAGATGCTCGACCGTCAGCGGACGCTTGATCAGCTTCTCGATATCGGCCAGTTGCTTCCTCTCGTTCGAGCTGCACAGCGACAGCGCATCGCCGGTCGCTCCCGCGCGGCCGGTACGGCCGATACGGTGCACGTAGTCTTCGGCGTTGAACGGCAGGTCGAAATTGATGACGGCCGGCAATTCGGCGATATCGAGACCCCGAGCGGCCACGTCGGTGGCCACCAGCGCTTCGATCTCGCCGCGCTTGAAGGCGTCGAGCGCCTGCATGCGTTCGTTCTGCGAGCGGTCACCGTGAATCGCGGCGGCCACGATGCCGGCCTTCTCGATCTGGCGCGCCAGACGGCTCGCGCCGATCTTGCTGTTGCAGAACACGATCACCTGCTTCAGACCGCGCGAACGGATCAGTTGCACCACCGCGCCGGTCTTGTCGCCTTCGGCGACTTCATAGACGATCTGCGTGACGTTCGCATTGGTCGAGTTGCTGCGCGCGACTTCGATGGTCTGCGGCGTGCGCAGATAGGTGGCGGCGAGCTTCTTGATTTCCGGCGAGAACGTGGCCGAGAACAGCAGCGTCTGACGCTCCTTCGGCAACAGGTTCAGGATGCGCTGCAGGTCCGGCAGGAAGCCCATGTCCAGCATGCGGTCCGCTTCGTCGAGCACGAGCATCTGCACCTGGCCGAGATTCGTGGTCTTCTGCTGGACGTGGTCGAGCAGACGGCCGGGCGTGGCGATCAGGATTTCGACGCCGCGGCGCAGCTCGTCCGACTGCGGGTTCATGTCGACGCCGCCGAATACCACGGCGCTGCGCAGCGCCGTGTGCTGCGCGTAGGTACGCACGTTGCTGGCCACCTGGTCGGCCAACTCGCGCGTGGGCGTGAGGATCAGCGCGCGCACCGGATGGCGTGCGGGAGAGGCGCTCGTGCTCGCCATCGGCAAGAGGCGCTGCAGGATCGGCAGCGAGAAGCTGGCGGTCTTGCCGGTGCCGGTCTGGGCGGCGCCCATCACGTCGCGGCCCGTGAGGACCACGGGAATGGCCTGCGCCTGGATCGGCGTGGGCGTCGTGTAGCCCTGCTCCTGGATCGCCTTGAGGATGTCGGGCGCGAGGCCGAACTGATCGAAGGTCGCAGTGCTGGGCTTGACGTCGGTGTCGGACATGGTGGGTTTCGCTATAAAGGCGCTAGGCGCACGAGGCGCCATGCGCCTCAAATAATCACTGCGGGACTGCGGTCGTGCTGGCAGATGGTGCAAGGCGCGCGGCCTTGTCTCTCTGGATTGCCCGGGAGCGACCGGCAGCGCCGGTCGTGGCGGACAGCTTGCGGAACGGGCCGCTTGCGCGGACGGGAGTGCTCTGGCACGGGGTGCGCAGGCTTGCTGCCGCGCTCGACCCGCTTTTGCACCCACTGCGCTCGACTTACCCGGTGAGATCACCGGGGCTCGTTCCCTTATTTACGCATCGATGCACGGGCCCTGACGGCGCGCGCACCTGGCTGCGTAGCGGCTCGTGCCGGTTTGACCTGGCCGCCTGGGTGCTGCCGGCGCGGCGCTCGATCGAGCAGGCGCAATCCGGCGAAAGGCCGGTATTGTAACACCTTGGCATAAATCCCTATGGCCCCAAGGGCGGCCTTCTGCAACGGCGCGGCGCTTATGGTCAGGCCCCTTGACTGGTTACGGCCCGGCCAGATCCGCAGCGCCGCCCTGCCCTGCTTTAACGCTTCACCACGTTTGACGCATCACCATGAGCCGCAACTCGGTCATATCCTCGATGGCGTAGCGCACGCCTTCGCGGCCCAGGCCCGAATCCTTCACGCCGCCATACGGCATGTTATCGACGCGAAATGACGGAATATCGTTGATGACCACGCCGCCCACATCGAGCCCGTCCCACGCTCGATGCGCATGGGCCAGCGAATCGGTGAACACGCCTGCCTGCAGGCCGAAATCGCTTTTGTTGACGATGTCGAGCGCCTGGCCGAAATCGTCGAAACGTTCGAGAATCGCCACCGGCCCGAACGCCTCGCGCCGATACAGATCGGTGCCGCGGCCCACGTCTTCCAGCAGCGTCGCCTCGAACATCGCGCCGTCCACCTTGCCGCCCGCAATGATCTTCGCGCCCGCCAGCACCGCGCTCTCCATCCAGCCCGCCAGACGCTTCGACTCCGACTCCGAGATCATCGGCCCGACGAACGTGGTTTCGTCCTTCGGATCGCCCATTTTCAGCGTCTTGACCTTGGCGATCAGCTTGTCGCGCAGCGCGTCGTAGAGCGACGCGTGCACGAGAATGCGCTGCACGCCGATACAGCTTTGCCCCGACTGGTAGTACGCGCCAAACGCAAGCCGATCCACCACGTAATCGAGCTTCGCACCCTGGTCCGCATCGACGATGGCGGCCGCGTTGCCGCCCAGTTCCAGCACCACTTTCTTCTTGCCCGCCTTCTTCTTGAGATCCCAGCCCACGGCCGGCGAACCGGTGAAGGACAGCAGCTTGAAACGCTCGTCGGTGGTGAAGAGATCGGCGCCGTCACGATGGGCGGGCAGGATCGAAAACGCGCCCTTGGGTAAATCCGTTTCCGCCAGAATCTCGCCGATGATGAGCGCGCCCACGGGCGTGCGGCTCGCGGGTTTGAGCACGAAGGGCACGCCCGCCGCCAGCGCGGGCGCAACCTTGTGGGCGGCCAGATTGAGCGGGAAGTTGAACGGCGAGATGAACGAGCACGGGCCGATCGGCACGCGCTTGACGTAGCCGTGATAGCCCTTGGCGCGCGCTGAAATTTCCAGATTCACGATGTCGCCGTCGATGCGCACGCTTTCTTCGGCGGCCACGCGGAAGGTGTCGATCAGGCGCGTGACCTCGCCGCGCGCATCGTTGATCGGCTTGCCGGCCTCGATGCACAGCGCCATCGCCAGTTCGTCGAAGCGCTCGCGAAAACGCGCGACGCAGTGATCGATCACGGCCTGGCGCTTGAACGGCGGGAAGGCGCGCAGCGCGGGCATGGCGGCCTCGGCGGCGGCGATAGCCTGGTCGATCGCCCGGCCGTCGGCGAGCGCCACGCGCGTGGCGACTTCGCCGCTGTATTTGTCGGTCACTTCCAGGTCGGTGTTGGCGGCGACGGCCTCGTTCGCCAGGTAGTACGGATAAGTCGCTTTGAGCATGACGCGTTCTCCGGAAAAACGCGGCGCGCCACGTCACAGCAGGTGAGGCCGCGCCGACGATGTTTGCAATACCAATGCGATGGTTAAAGCTGCGCGCTCAGCCGTTTGATCTCGCGATTGAGCACGCGCTCGTTGTCCGAGTAATCGATCGGCACGTCGATCACATGCACGCCGGGCTCGGCGAAACAGCGCGTGACCAGCGGCCCGAGTTCGTCCGCCGCCGTCACGCGATGCCCGTGCGCGCCATAACTGCGCGCGTAATCGACGAAATCGGGGTTCTGCAGCGTCATGCCGTAATCGGGGAAATTCATGTTTTCCTGCTTCCAGCGGATCATGCCAAAAGCGTCGTCACGCAGCAGCAGCACAACGATGTCGAGCTTCAGGCGCACCGCCGTCTCCAGTTCCTGCGAATTCATCATGAAGCCGCCGTCGCCGCATACCGCCACCACCTTGCGCTCGGGATGCACGATCTTGGTGGCGATGGCCGAAGGCAGACCCGCGCCCATCGAGGCCAGCGCGTTATCGAGCAGCACCGAATTCGGCTCGCGGGCCCGGTAGTAACGCGCGAACCAGATCTTGTACATGCCGTTGTCGAGACACAGGATGCCGTCCTCGGGCATTGCCTGATAGACATCGTGCACGAGCCGCACCGGATAGATCGGGAACCGTTCGTCGTGCTGCCCTTTGGCGAGATGGGCGTCGAAGTGGCGCTTGATCTCCTCGAAACGCGCGAAATCCCATTCGTGCTGGCGCGGCTTGAGCGCTTCCTTCAGTTGCCAGACAGCGTTGGCGATATCGCCCACCACTTCGATCTGCGGGAAATAGACGGGATCGACTTCCGCGCCCAGGAAGTTCACGTGGATCACGGTCTTGCCTTCGGCGCTGCGCATGAAGAACGGCGGCTTTTCGATCACGTCGTGGCCGACGTTGATGATGCAGTCGGCGTGCTCGATGGCGCGGTGCACGAAGTCGCCATCCGAGAGCGTGGCGTTGCCCAGCCACAGCGGATGCGACTCGTCGATCACGCCCTTGCCCATCTGCGTGGTGAAAAACGGGATGCCGGTCTGATCGACAAATTCGCGCAACACGTTGCGCGTGGTCTTGCGGTTGCCGCCCGCGCCGATCATCAGGACCGGATGGCGTGCCGAACAGATCGCCGCCACCGCATGCGCGACCGCTTTTTCCTCGGCAACCGGGCGGCGGCTAAAACTCTTGGGAATGGGCTTGCCGTCGCCCTCTTCATCGGCGACGTCCTCGGGCAACTCCAGATGCACCGCACCCGGGCGCTCCTGCTCGGCCTGCCGGAACGCCTCGCGCACGAGCGCCGGAATATTGCCGATGGAGACGATCTGGCGCGCGTATTTGGTGAGCGGCTCCATCATGCGCACCACGTCGACGATCTGGAAATGGCCCTGCTTGCTGGTTTTGATGGGCTTCTGGCCGGTGACCATCAGCATCGGCATGCCGCCCAGTTGCGCGTAGGCGGCGGCGGTCACGAAATTGGTCGCGCCGGGGCCAAGCGTGGCAAGACACACGCCCGTGCGTCCTGTCAGCCGCCCATAGGTGGCGGCCATGAAACCGGCGGCCTGCTCGTGGCGCGTAACAATCAGACGGATCTTCGAGCGCCGCAGCGACTCAAGCAGATCGAGATTTTCCTCGCCCGGAATGCCGAAGATGTACTCCACGCCCTCGGCTTCGAGCGCCCTCACGAACAGATCCGATGCCTTCATCGACCACCTCGCAGATAGGAGCGAGGGCCGCCGCCCATCGCATGGCCGACAGATTACTCCCGCAGGACGGAATGCGTCGCCAGGCGCGCAGGCGTGAAGGTGTGAAGGTGTGAGGGCGGCGGGACTAGCGCATGATCGTCGCGCAACCGGCGACGATGGGCTTGGCATTGGGGTCGGCCATGGTGTCGTAGAGATCGCCGCCGGGGCCTTTGGTCCACCACGCATAGCGGTCGCCGACATACTTCACGCCCGAGGCCGCCACCACGCCGACGAGCAGCATCTTGCGGCCGTCGACCGGCACGAGCGCGAAACTCTGGCCGTTGGACGCGTTGAAATAGCTGACCTTGAAGGTCTTGCCGCTGGCGCAGGTATAGCTGAAGGTCTGGCGCGACTGCACGTGGATGTCGCGCACGGCGAGCGGCGCGCCGCCATTGCCATTGCCCGATGCCGCATGTGCGGCCGGGACGGCAACTGCCGCGAGCGCGCTACAGAGCGCGAGGAAACGGGATACACCGCTGCGGGGATCGATCAAGGCGTACTCCTGAGGTGGCATACCAGTTGGAGCCGGTTGGAGCCGGTTGGGAGGAAAAATCGGAACCGCGGATCAAGGATCGATCACGTCGGCGCAGGCATCGGTGGGCGCCGCCGCGACGTGGCCGACCAGTGGCACGATCTTCAGTCCCGCCGACGCCACGCGGCAAGGCGCTGCCGCCAGCCCGCAACCCGACAACGCAAAAGCGCACGACAGCGCGCTCACCCAGCAAGCAAAACGAAACACACGCGACCTGCTCATCCTCACCTCCCTGCCTCTGCCGACACAATAAGCTGCGATACGCCGACGGCGTGTTGCGAGTGCGCGTCGACCGAGCGCGCGATTATCGGGCATATGCGGCGCGCGCGGCTTACGCGACATCAAGCTGCGCGCGCCTGGGCGGCGACCATGAGCGCCGCCGCGCGGCTTTACTTCGACGCTTTACTTCGACGCTTTACTTCGACGCTTTACTTCGACGCTTTACTTCGACGCCTCGGCCGCCACCGGACGCACCGCCGCCGCGGCGGCCCGCGCGCGTGCACGCGCTTCTTCGAGATCGGCGCCGGTCGCGAGCGCAACGCCCATGCGGCGCTTGACGAAGCTTTCCGGCTTGCCGAACAGGCGCAGGTCCGCGCCCGGCACGGCCAGCGCATCGGCGATGCCTTCGAAAGCGATGCCGCGCGCATCCATGCCACCGTAAATCACCGCCGATGCGCTCGGGCCGCGCGCCGTCGTATCGACGGGCAGACCGAGAATCGCGCGTGCGTGCAGTTCGAACTCCGAGAAGCGCTGCGAAGCCAGCGTGACCAGCCCCGTGTCATGCGGGCGCGGGCTGACTTCCGAAAACCACACTTCGTCGCCGCGCACAAACAGCTCGACGCCGAACAGACCACGCCCGCCCAGCGCCTCGGTAACCTTGTGGGCGATCTCGCGCGAGCGTTCCAGCGCCTTCGCGCTCATCGGCTGCGGCTGCCACGATTCGACGTAATCGCCGTCCACCTGCTTGTGGCCGATCGGGTCGCAGTAATACGTCTGCACCTGGCCGGTGCCCGAGTCGGTCGCGCGCACCGTCAACTGGGTGATTTCGTATTCGAAATCGATAAAGCCTTCGACGATCACGCGGCCATGATTGACGCGGCCGCCCGCAAGCGCGTATTGCCACGCGTGCTCGACATCGGCGTCGCTGCGCAGCACCGACTGCCCCTTGCCCGACGAGGACATCACCGGCTTCACCACGCACGGGTAACCCACCGTGGCGATGCCGGCCTTCAGTTGGTCGAGCGAATCGGCGAACGCATACGGCGAGGTCGGCAGACCGAGTTCCTCGGCGGCGAGACGGCGAATGCCTTCGCGGTTCATCGTGAGCTGGGCTGCACGCGCCGTGGGGATGACTTCGGCCACGCCTTCGGATTCGACCGCGGCCAGGGCATCGGTGGCGATGGCCTCGATTTCCGGCACCACGAGATGCGGACGCTCAGCGTCGATCAGCGCGCGCAGCGCCTTGGGATCGGCCATGTCGATGACGTGCGCGCGATGCGCGACCTGGTGGCCGGGCGCGTTCTCGTAACGGTCGACGGCGATCACCTCGACGCCAAGGCGCTGCAACGCGATGATCACTTCCTTGCCCAGCTCGCCAGCGCCGAGCAGCATGACACGGGTGGCGGAAGCGGAAAGCGGCGTGCCGATGCGGGGGCCGGTCTGCATGATGTCTCCAGAAATCACGGTGAAAAATGACGACGAGGCGCACGACGGGCGCGCGCTCCATGGATGACGCACGAATGCGAGGAAGCGTCGATGTTAACACGCGCACCCCATGCGTTTTGCCTGGCCGGATGGCCAATGCGGGTGCAATGCGGTCCATCGCCGCTGTTTCCAACTAACTGTTACAGGTGAAGGGCTTTCGCGCGAAGAAGTCACCCAATAGCGAACGTTTGCGCTCGCATGGCGTCTCCTGGTGCGTTACGCTTACGCCTTCGCCAGTTACGAGGAAATGCGATGTCCCACCGCTTGAGCACACGCCCCGCCGGGCAAACGATGACGCGCCTGCTCGCGTCGCGCGCGGCGCCGCTCGCGGCCGCCATCGGCGCAGCACTGATGCTTGCCGCATGCAAGCTGCCGGTTCACCAGGACGCTTCCGCACCCGCGCCCGACCCGTTCAATCCCGCCGCCACGCAGTTGCTCGACAACACGCAATGGCAGCTCGTCGAATGGAAGCGCGCCGACGGTACGCTGCGCGCCATTCCGGGCGCGAGCGCCGATGCCGGCGCGGCAGCCGCGCCGCCCGCGCGTCCGCTCACCCTCGATCTGTCCACGGCGAACGGCCAGCGCCGCGCCAGCGGCTTCTCGGGCTGCAACCGCTACATGGGCCGCTACACGCTCAAGAACGGCCTGCTGTCGTTCGACCAGCTCGCGGGCACGCGCATGGCGTGCGTCGGCGCGGGGGGCGAGATCGAAGGCCCGTATCTGGACGCGCTCGCGCATATCGCCCGCACCGGCGTGCAGATGCGCTCGCCGCAGGCGCTGCTGCTCATCCTGGAAAACGGCGATCACCTGACGTTTGCACAGGCTGGCGCAGCCGTCCCCGCGGCTGCCTCCGCGACGCAAGGTCAGCAGGGTCAGTGAAGCGCTAGCGCACTGCCCCGTAGCCGCGCGCTCATCCCGCGCGGCTGTTTTTTTGCTGCTGACTTTGCTGACGACTGCTGCTGCTTGCTCCTGCTTGCTCCGAATATTCGTCGCGTGTTTCCTTCGCGTTTTCCAGGTTTCCTGTCGACTGGCCGACTGCTTCCCTGACGATGCTCCCCCGCCAACGCGGCGCCGCGACAACGCGCATGGCGGCGCACCAGGGTCGAGCGGTTACACTCGACACCTTGCCCAAACTTTCATCGTAGATCTCTGGCATGCACACGGTAGTTCCTGGCTGGTTCGGCTTATCGGCCGTCTGGTTCATCCCTCTGATCTGGCGTCTCGTGAAGTCGGTGCTGCCCGGCGGCGCGGGACTGCGCGGCCCCGGCACGATCCGCCTGTGGCTCGGCTTTTTTTGCGTGCTGCTGTCGAGCTGCGCGCTCGAAGCCTCGCTCCTGAATATCGAGGGGTTCGACGCGCTCGGCCACGCGCTGGGTAGTGGCCTGAGCAAACTGATCGGCCACGTCGCCGCCCCGCTCGCGATGACGGCGCTGTTCTTCATCAGCCTGCCGTGGCTGATCGAGTTCCGCTGGCGCGACTTTTTCGTCTGGGCCGACGTCTCGCTCGGCCTTGGCCTGAACATCCGACCGTCCCATGACGACGACGAGGACGGCGAGCGCGTGTCGCGCCGCAGCCGCCGCGCGGCGCAGGACGGCGCGAAGGCGTCGGGCGCAGCGACCGGCATGAGCGCCGGGCTCGCGGGCCTGGGCAGTCTGGGTAGCGCGCTCGGACTGGGCGGCGGTCTCGCCGCGGGCGAAGGGCCGAATATCGGCTCGGGCGCAGGCACCCCCGCTCCGCACGACGACCCGCCGCGCAAGCGCCCGACGGTCTGGCGTCCGCAGATGCCGGGCAAGCGCGCGGCAGCGAGTGCTGCTGCAACGGGTGCATCAGCGGCGGGCGCGAATGCCGCGCAGGGCGCAGGCGCGGCACGCGCACCTGGCGTCGCGCCGACGGGCAATTCCCCGTGGCGCACCGAGCCGGATTTCGCTTCGCCGCCGCCGAGCCACTCGGCCGCGTGGGCGCGCAGCGAACCGACTGCGCCCGCTGGCTGGCTGCGCGGGGGCCAGGCTGGCCAATCCGGTCAAGCGGGCGCGATGGCTGGCGAGATTCGCCGTGGCGCGCCGATGCCGGCCGCCGCCGCGCCCTTCCCTGCCGATGTTCAGCGTCAGGCGATGACCGGTCTGGGCGGTGTCGCGGTGGCAGCCGCAGGTTCCGGCGCGCAAGGCGCGGCGATGGCGGGTGCCGCGATGGCTGGCGCTGCGGGCGGGACGCCGCCTTGGCGCGTTGCCCCCGCACGCCCCACGTCGGGCGGTGCCATGGCCGCGACGCCCGGCAGCACGCCGATTCGCGCACCTTCGATGCGCCCGCCGGCTCCTCCCACGCCGCTCGCGCCGCAAGCCGCAAAGGCTGCGCCGCTCGCGTCAACCGCTTCTGTGCCCGTCATGCCGCGCAGCGTTGCGCCGGCCATGGTCGATCCGATCGTTTCGCCCTATGCGAGCCCGGCTCCCGCGCGCCGCAGCGCGCCGCCGCCGGTCGCGGGCAGCACGGCCGCACGCGCGGCTGCCGCCGCCGCGCCGCAACCGCGCCACCAGGCCAAGCCAGCGCGCCCCTTCGTGTGGCCGACCAAAACGACGCCCAGCACCGCCGTACGCACGCCGACCCCTATCAGCCCGCAAATCGCCGCGCCGGTCACCGCACCGCTGGCCGAGGTCAGCCCAGTCACGCCCGCCTACTCGCGCCCGACCACGCCCGCGCCCGCCGCCGAACAGGCGCCGCTCTCCTCCAGCGTGCTCGAAACGCTGCGCTCGATCGAAGAGAACGCCGCGCGCTGGACGTCGCTGGCAGGCGCGAGCCTCGCGCGCCGCAACAGTGTCGATGAGCCGGTGGTGCAGGCCGACGCAGCGCCGGTCGCCAACGTTGCCGAGTCGCCGGCGGCGTCGCCTGAACTCGTGCAAGCGCCGCTGGCCGCGCCGCAGATTGCAGTGCCGGTTGACGTAGTGGATCACAGCGAGCACGTTGCCGCTGAAGTACCCGAAGCGCCTGCCCACACCCTCGCGGAACCGTCGAGCGCGGCCGGGCACGAACCCGCGCCTGAAGTTCGCGAAGCGCCGGTTGCATTGCCTGAAACCGTTCATACCGGGCCCGAGCCCGTTGCGACCGCGCAAGCGCAAGCACCGTCTATCGACACAAGCGAGGGCACGGCCCCCGATCTGCCCGATTTCCTCGTCGGTGCACAAGAGAATGAGCCTGCCCCCGCTGCGGAGCCTGCCGCGACCGAGGACACGCCGGTGAACTGGCCGAACTTCGACAACGGCATGCCGTGGGTGATGCTCGACGACGAACCGGTGGCCGACGAAGCCGAAGCCGAAGCGCCCGAGCCTGCGCTCGCGCACGTCGACACGGCGCAGGCCGTCGAGCGCGCACCGGAGCCCGAAGTCTCGCAACCGGAACCGGCGCTCGAGTCCGCCAGCAACATCGTGCGCTTCCCGCGCCTCGTGACGGCACTGGCGCAGGTCGCGCAACCGCAGGAGGCAATCGATGAACCGGCAATCGAGGAACCGGCAGTCGAAGCGCAGATTGCGCACGCGCCCGTGACGAGCATCGCAACGCCGCAGCCCGAAGTCGCTCCGCTGTTGCCTGCCGTCGACGCCTTCACTGCCGCATTCAGCGCTGCGCTGCCGACGTTCATTGCGAGAGCCGCCGAAGAGGAAGAAGCGAATGCCGCGGAAGAACCCAATGTCGAGGCCGATGCACCGGCCATCGTCGAAGCTCAGCCCTGCCCGGGCGTCGTGACCGCTGACGCGCCGCAAGTGCACGACGAAACGCCTGTTCACGAAGCCGTGCCGGTTGAAGAACCCGTCGCCTCTGACGTTGAACCGATTGAATCCGCACCGGCAGAACAAGAGCCCGAACCCGAGCCTCTCATTGCGCAAGCCAGCTTCGCGACCGAAGCGCCAGCTATCGAGCTGGTTCGTCCGGCCCCTGCTCCGGTTGAAAGCGCACCAGTCGAGCCGCAGCCAGTCAGCGAGCCGTTTGCCAACGCCGCGCCAGTCGCCGCAGCGGCCGCTGTTGAGTCCGTGGCAGCCGTCACGCCGGAAGCCGCGAGTGCGGCAATCGACGTGATTGCTCCAGCCATCGTTGCGCCCCAAACGGCTGCAGCCGCAACCGACGCGATCACGTCTGCAGTTCCTGCCGGTGCAAGCACCACCGAAGCTCTCGAAGTCGAGCTGGCCTCGCCTGCGTGGCACATGCCGATCATTCAGCCCCCAGGCGCAATCGAGCCGGGTTCGCCGGTCGTGCCGCCGTGGGAACAGGCACTCACGCCAGCAGCATCGGTCGAGCCACCAGCAGTCGTTCCCATCGCGCCGATCCCGCCTGCGCCCGCATGGCACCTTCCGCCGGAACCGGGCGCGGCGACCAGCTTCGCTCCGCTCGACCCTATCGTGCCGATTGCGCCGATTGCGCCGATTGCGCCGATCGCGCCCATCGCCCCGCCCGCAGGCCTCACGCCACCGTGGGAGCAAGCGCCCGCGCAGGCACCCGCGATTGCGCCCACGGCCTTAGCACCAGTCACATTTGCCGCACCTGCCGAAGCGCCGCCACCCGCGCCCACGGCAGAATCCGCACGCCAGCCGGTGCGCGGCCACGCGCCGACGTCGTTCGAATTCCAGCCGCTCAGCGCCTCGGCGGTCGAACTGCCGGGCTTCGATCTGCTGGAGCGCTCGTCGCAGGAAATCGAATACGTCTCCGAGGAAAAGCTCGCCGAAACCAGCCAGCTGATCGAGCAGCGCCTGCAGGAGTTCAAGGTGCCGGTCACGGTGGTCGGTGCGTCCGCGGGCCCGGTCATCACGCGCTTCGAAGTCGAGCCTGCACTGGGCGTGCGCGGCAGCCAGATCGTCGGCCTCATGAAGGATCTGTCGCGCGGCCTCGGCCTCACGTCGATCCGCGTGGTCGAAACGATTCCCGGCAAGACCTGCATGGGTCTCGAATTGCCCAACGCGCGCCGTCAGATGATTCGTCTGTCCGAGATCCTCGAATCGACGCCGTACCAGCGCTCGCAATCGAAGCTCACGATCGCGATGGGCAAGGACATCGTCGGCCTGCCGGTCGTCACCGATCTCGCCAAGGCGCCGCATATGCTGGTCGCGGGCACCACCGGGTCGGGCAAGTCGGTGGCGATCAACGCGATGATCCTTTCGCTGCTCTACAAGGCGACGCCCGAAGACGTGCGCCTCATCATGATCGACCCCAAGATGCTGGAGCTGTCCGTCTACGAAGGCATTCCGCATCTGCTCGCGCCGGTCGTGACCGACATGAAGCTCGCGGCCAACGCGCTCAACTGGTGCGTGGGCGAAATGGAAAAGCGCTACCGGCTGATGTCGGCGGTGGGCGTGCGCAATCTCGCCGGCTTCAACCAGAAGATCCGGGACGCCGAAGCCAACGAGCGCAAGATCGGCAACCCGTTCTCGCTCACGCCGGAAGCGCCCGAGCCACTCTCGCCGCTGCCGATGATCGTCGTGGTGATCGACGAACTCGCCGACCTGATGATGGTCGCGGGCAAGAAGATCGAAGAACTGATCGCGCGCCTCGCGCAGAAGGCCCGCGCGGCGGGCATCCACCTGATTCTCGCCACCCAGCGTCCGTCGGTGGACGTCATCACGGGTCTCATCAAGGCGAACATTCCGACGCGCGTGGCGTTCCAGGTGTCGTCGAAAATCGACTCGCGCACGATTCTCGACCAGATGGGTGCGGAATCGCTGCTCGGTCAGGGCGATATGCTGTTCCTGCCGCCGGGTACGGGCTATCCGCAGCGCATCCACGGCGCATTCGTCGCCGACGAGGAAGTGCATGCGGTGGTCGAGTATCTGAAACAGTTCGGCGAGCCGGAATACGTCGACGGCATTCTCGACGGCCCGGCTGGCGAAGGCGCGCCGCAAGACCTGTTCGGCGAGTCGCCCGAGGCCGAAGCCGATCCGCTTTACGACGAAGCCGTCGCGTTCGTCGTGCGCACGCGGCGCGCGTCGATCTCATCGGTGCAGCGTCAGTTGCGCATCGGCTATAACCGCGCGGCCCGGCTGGTCGAACAGATGGAAGCGGCGGGCCTTGTCTCGCCGATGGGCATCAACGGCAGCCGCGAAGTGCTCGTGCCGGGGCAGCCGGAATAAACCGCCTCGTCTGAAGCTGCAAAGAAAAACGCCGCGTGGAGCTGATCCACGCGGCGTTTTTTGTCAGCAGGCTGATGGCTAACGACTAACGCGAGCGCATCAAGGCGTCACGAACTTGAAGTCGACCGGCGAACCGATGTCGATCTTCTTCGGATTCGCTTCGAGCAAACCCGTTTCCTGATCGCGGCGGAACACATACATCGTATCGCTGTTCTGGTTGCCGACGATCAGCCACTGCCCAGTCGGGTCGATGGCGAACTCGCGCGGCGCCTTGCCAAGGCTCGCCTGCCGGCCGACGCGCTTGAGCTTGCCGCTCGTCTGATCGACCGCGAAGATCGAAATGTCGTTGGCGTCGCCGCGATTCGAGACATACAGGAACTTGCCGTCCGGCGAAAGATGCAGCGCCGCTGCGCCCACCGCGCCCTTGAAGTCGGGGTCCGCCAGCTTCTCGACCTGTTCGAGCTTGAGGCGGCCGTCGTCATAGTTGTACACGCTCACGGTGCCCGAGAGTTCGCTCGTCAGGTACGCGTGACGGCCGTCGTTGCCGAACACGAGGTGACGCGGGCCGCTGCCCGCCTTCACGTCGGTGTAGCGCCACTCGGCCGGGCTCACCAGGCCGCGCGTGCCGTCCGGCGTGTAGCGGTAGGTCCAGAGCTTGTCCGTGCCCAGATCCTGCGTGAACAGATAACGGCCATCCGGCGAGAACACCGTCGAATGCACGTGCGCGTTGTCCTGGCGCCCCTTCACCGGGCCGCCGCCTTCGTGATGCACGCTCAGCACCGACTGGCCGAGCTTGCCGTCGGGTTCAACCGGCAAGACGGCGAAGCTGCCGCCCGGATCGGCCGCCACCGAATAGTTGGCAACGAACAGATACTTGCCGTCCGGCGACAGGCTCAGGTAGCACGGATCGTTGCCCTGGGCCGAGACCTTGTCGAGAAAGGTGAGCTGGCCGCTCGCGGCATCGAAGCCGAATGCGCTCACGTCGCCGCGCGTGGTGGCCGGGCCGTTGTCGCCGGGCAGTTCGTTCACCGCGTAGACGAAGCGCTTGTCGTGGCTCACGACCAGGTAGGACGGATTCACCGTCTTCGCGACGCTCACCTGCTGCGCGTCGCCCGTCTTCGAGTCGAAGCGGTAGACATAGAGGCCTTCGCTCTTGCCGCCCGTATAGGTGCCGACGATCAGATCGTAGACGCCGTTGGCGGCGGTCGCTGCACCCGCGCCGGATTGCGCGAACGCCTGGGGAGCGGCAACGGATGCGGCGGCTGTGGCCATCATGGCAATACCCTTGATGATCTGATGAACGAGCCCGCGCTTGCGCGTCTGCATGGGCACGGCGATTGCGGCTGCATGGCCTTGAAACATGTCGACCTCCTTTCTTCTTGTCGAACTGTCGAATCTGGAGCTGACCGGCGGCGCGCAAGCCTTGTTCAACGCGGTTTGCGCGAGCCGGATCTTATGAGGGTTGGAAGGCAAGTATACGAGAGGTTGCGCGCCATCGCGCTCCCGGCGCGCATCGCGCGACCTCGCCCACCAAGGAGTGAAGATGAATATCCATGTCGCCATCGGCCCGCTTGTCGCGCTCATCGCCGGCATTCTGATTCTGGTTGTGCCGCGCCTGCTCAACTACATCGTTGCGCTCTATCTCATCATCATCGGCATCATTGGTCTGTTTGGCACAGGCGGGCATTTTTGAGCGACGCGCGCGCCGCCGTTGGCCCACCGTGATGCGCATGCGCGCGCCCTGAGCGGCGCGCCGCGAAAGCTCCCGCAGCCTTGGCCTGCGTGCGCCGGCGAGCCTTGCGCCGCGAAACGCGTTGCGCATTCGGCCCCGCAGCCACTACTCTTGTGCGTGCATGCGCTGTCGCCGTAAGTCGACGCTCCCGATCGACTCATCTACCGCAACAAGAAGCTGTCAATCCGCTTACCATGCCCGCACTCATCGAAGACTATGCATTGATCGGCGACGGCCACACGGCCGCGCTTGTGTCCCGCGAAGGTTCCATCGACTGGCTCTGCTGGCCGCGTTTCGACTCGGGCGCCTGCTTCGCGGCACTGCTCGGCGACGAGAAAAACGGCCGCTGGCAGATCGCTCCCGCACCCACTCCCACTTCCGCTCTCGCCGCCGACGGCACGCCGACAACCACCGCTGCCGCGAAGATCACCGCCACGCGCCGCTATCGCGGCGAGACACTGATCCTCGAAACGGATTTCGAAACGCCCGAAGGCGCGGTCACGCTGATCGATTTCATGCCGCCCGGCAATGGCTGGACCGAGCTCGTGCGCATCGTGGTGGGCCGCCGCGGCACCGTGCGGATGAAATGCGATCTGGTGCTGCGCTTCGACTACGGCTTTTCGGTGCCATGGGTCAGCCGTCTGACCTACGAAAGCGGCATCAAGGCGACCGTCGGCCCGGACACCATCGTGCTGCGCACGCCGGTCGACCTCGAAGGCGAGAACATGCGCACCGTCGCCGAATTCGAGGTCAAGGAAGGCGAGCGCGTGCCGTTCTCGATGGCCTATGCACCCTCGCATCTGCGTCTGCCGCCGCCGCGCGATCCGTTCACTGCGCTCGCGCGCACCGAAAACTTCTGGGAGGAATGGGCCGCCCGCGGCACCGTCGAGGGCCGCTGGGCCGCGCCGATCCGCCGCTCGCTCATCACGCTCAAGGCGCTGGCCTACGAGCCCACCGGCGGCATCGTCGCCGCGCCCACCACCTCGCTGCCCGAGCAACTGGGCGGCACGCGCAACTGGGACTACCGCTATTGCTGGCTGCGCGACGCCACCATCACCCTGCTCGCCATGATGCGAGGCGGCTACTACGACGAAGCGCGCGCCTGGCGTGCATGGCTGGGCCGCGTGATGGCCGGTTCGCCCTCGCAATTGCAGATCATGTACGGCATCGCGGGCGAGCGCCGCCTGCCCGAGATCGAGCTCGACTGGCTGCCGGGCTACGAGAATTCGAAGCCCGTGCGCGTGGGCAACAACGCGGTCGGGCAACTACAGCTCGACGTCTACGGCGAAGTGATGAACGCGTTGCACCTCGCGCGCGTGGGCGGGCTGCAAGCCGACGACACCGCCTGGTCGATCCAGTGCGCGATGCTCGAACACCTCGAAACGATCTGGACCGAGCCGGACGAAGGCATCTGGGAAACGCGCGGCGGACGCCAGCATTTCACCTTCTCGAAGGTGATGGCGTGGGTCGCCTTCGACCGTTGCGTGCGCAGCGCCGAAAAGTTCGATCTGCCCGGCCCGCTTGCTCACTGGCGCGAGTTGCGCGAAACCATCCATGCGCAGATCTGCGAGCGCAGCTTCAACAAGGAGTTGAATTCCTTCACGCAGATCTACGGCGGCACCGACCTCGACGCCAGCCTGCTGCTCATGCCGCTGGTGGGCTTCCTGCCCGCCGACGACCCGCGCATCGCGGGCACCGTCGCGGCCATCGAGCGCGATCTCATGTGTGAAGGTTTTGTGATGCGCTATCGCACCACCGAGTTCAACGACGGCCTGCCGCCCGGCGAAGGCACCTTCCTCGCCTGCAGTTTCTGGATGGTCGACAACCTCGCGCTCCAGGGCCGCATGGACGATGCGCGCAAGATGTACGAGCGCCTGCTCGCGCTCGCCAACGACGTCGGCCTGCTGGCCGAGGAATACGATCCGGTCGAAGGCCGCCTTGTGGGAAATTTCCCACAGGCCTTCTCGCACGTTGCGCTCGTTCACACCGGCCTGAACCTGATGCGTCATGAGCAGCAAATGGCCAGCGAGACCGGCCATCCCGAGGGCGTGCCGCCGCTGGAAGCCGATTTCGAGGCTGCCGCGTCATCGTGAGGATGGCGCGCAGTCAGGATCAGAAAGGACTGAACGACGCGTCAACGCAGGAACACGCCGACACGTTTGTAGGAGGTGCGCTAAACTTGACTTGCTGCGTTGCACAACGTTCTGGGGTCCGATAGGATGACCCGCAGTCGTGCAGCCTGTCAGGTGATGAGGGCAGGTACGACCGCGGCGCGCCGCTGATTTTTCGCTCAAGCGGCGCGATGCGCAGCCGATATATAGCCTGTCTACAGTATGACTAAAGCCTGATTCAAGGCCTGACCGATCAACATGCGGGCCGTATCCTCGCCGCGCCTGACACGCGCGTATGGGATTCGATCCGGCCCCTGATGCTGGAGCATCCATGCTCTACCAAATCCGCGAATACCAGCGCGCATTGCTTAGTCCACTCACCGCGTGGGCCGAGGCTGCTTCCAAGTCGTTCACCAACCCGTCGAGCCCGTTCTCGCTCGTGCCGGGCGCCTCGCGTCTGGCCGCCGGCTATGAACTGCTTTACCGGCTCGGCAAGGACTACGAAAAGCCCGAATTCAATATCAAGCAGATCGAAAAGGATGGTCATCACATCCCGATCGTCGAACAGACGATCGTCGAAAAGCCGTTCTGCCGCCTGCTGCGCTTCAAGCGCTATGCGGACGATCCCGCTGCCGTGACCGCGCTCAAGGACGAGCCTTCGGTGCTGGTGTGCGCGCCGCTGTCCGGCCACCATTCGACACTGCTGCGCGACACCGTGCGCACGCTGCTGCAGGACCACAAGGTCTACATCACGGACTGGATCGACGCGCGCATGGTGCCGCTCGACGAAGGCGCGTTCCATCTGGACGACTACATCGCGTACATCCAGGAATTCATCCGCCATATCGGCGCGAAGAATCTGCATGTGCTGTCGGTTTGCCAGCCGACGGTGCCGGTGCTCGCGGCCATTTCGCTGATGGCGAGCCGCGGCGAGCCCACTCCGCTCACCATGACGATGATGGGCGGCCCGATCGATGCGCGCCGCAGTCCCACCGCCGTCAACTCGCTCGCCACCGAACACTCGCTCGAATGGTTTGCCAACAACGTGATCCATCCGGTGCCGGCCAACTATCCGGGTGAAGGCCGCCAGGTCTATCCGGGCTTCCTGCAGCACGCGGGCTTTGTCGCCATGAACCCGGGCCGCCACACCACGGCGCACTGGGACTTCTACAAGAGCCTGCTGCGCGGCGACGAAGAGGATGCCGAAGCACATCGTCAGTTCTACGACGAATACAACGCGGTGCTCGACATGGCTGCCGAGTATTACCTCGAGACGATCCGCACGGTGTTCCAGGAATTCAGCCTGGCCGAAGGCACCTGGGACGTCGCGGGCGAGCGCGTGCGGCCGCAGGATATCCGCGACACGGCGCTGTTTACGATCGAAGGCGAACTCGACGATATTTCGGGCTCCGGACAGACGCGCGCCGCCCATGACCTGTGCTCGGGTATTCCGGAACAGGACAAACATCATCTGACCGCGGAGAAGTGCGGCCACTACGGCATTTTCTCGGGCCGCCGCTGGCGCACCATCATCTATCCGCAGCTGCGCGATTTCATCCGTCAGCATCAGCCGCACGCGAAGCAGGCGGCCAAGGAAAGCGCTGTCGTGTAAGCCTCTCACGGGCTTGTGGCAGGTTTTCTCCACCTGTTGCGCCCGCTGAATACACAAACGCCGCGCCTCATGAAGATGAGAGCGCGGCGTTTTTTCTGTACCGATCCAGTTAGTAGTCTTACTTATTTTCGCAACAGGAACGCGAGCAGCATGTCGGTGTTGAGCTGGATGATTTCGGCGCGCTCGCTGGGCGTGCTGAAGTCGCGGCGCAGCGTGGCGTTGAGCGTATAGCGGTTCGACACGATGTAATAGCCCATGCCCGAGAGCGTCACGTACAAACGCAGCGGGTCGATGTTCGCGCGGAACAGGCCCGCTGCTTCGCCGCGCGAGAGGATGCTGCCCAGCGTGGCGACGATCGGCGACACCATCTCGTGGATGCGCGTGGACTTGAGCATGTAGCGCGCTTCGTGCAGGTTCTCGTTGTTGACGAGTCGCAGCAGTTCGGGATGATCGCGATAGTAATCCCAGACGAAATGCGCAAGCCGCGTGATGGCCTCGACGGGCGCGAGGCCCGCGAGATCGAGCGCGCGTTCGGCCTCGTTGAGTGCGCCAAAGGCGTGCTCCAGCACGGCGGTGAACAGTTGCTCCTTGCTGCCGAAGTAGTAATAGAGCATGCGCTCGTTGGTTTCGGCGCGGCGCGCGATCTGGTCGACGCGTGCGCCGAACAGGCCGCCGCTCGCGAATTCTTCGGCCGCTGCGAGCAGGATGCGACGGCGTGTCCCTTCAGGATCTCTTTTGATTTTCGGCTGATTCATGGTGGCAGGATCGCTCGATAGGCGCGCGGGTTCCCGCTGGGCACTGCCGGGCCTCTCCAAAAAACCCATGTAGCGGCAGCGATTCACGGGGCGAGCCAGGTTAATGGACTGACACCCTTCGTTTTCGATCTTCGTTAGTTTTCGTTTTTCGCAGACCGCCTGGAGCCCTCGTGCGGCGCTGCATGTTTGAAGCCGTCCGGCAATGCCCCATTCGCATGACCTGCACGAGAAGGCTCGCCGCAAGGGCCAGCCATTCGACGGCCAGGACATTCGAATTAAGCACTTTGATTATGGCACATGCCCTGCCGATGGCAATGCGGGAAATCGGCGATAATGCGAGCTTTGGCGCCGCACGCGCGCAGCCCCCGCAGATGATCCGACAGGTGCCGACGTAGCCCTGTCATGCACGCACCTCCCTGCGTTCGAAGTGACGCCTCCGGCTTGCGCGCGCCTGTGCTTCGCCCGCCTTGCGTGACTGCCCGACTGCCCGTCTGAACCCCACTGGGCCAGCGTAGCCGGGGCAGCGTAGAAATAGCGACCGTGAACAATTCCAGAACACTCGCAGATCGCATCGAAGATCTGCTGCCCCAGACCCAATGCACCAAGTGCGGCTACGACGGCTGCCGGCCCTACGCCGAAGCCGTCGCCGATGGCGCCGCCAGCTATAACCAGTGCCCGCCGGGCGGCGCCGAAGGCGTCGCGCGCCTCGCGCATCTGCTCGGCAAACCCGTCATTCCGATCAATCCCGCCAACGGCGTCGAGCGCCCGCGCCCCGTCGCCTTGATCGACGAGCAGGTGTGCATCGGCTGCACGCTATGCATGCAGGCCTGCCCGGTCGATGCGATCGTTGGCGCACCCAAGCAGATGCACACCATCGTCAAGGATCTCTGCACGGGCTGCGATCTGTGCGTGGCGCCCTGCCCGGTGGACTGCATCGCGATGATCCCCGTGACCGGCGAAGCAACCGGCTGGAACGCCTGGACGCAACAGCAGGCCGACGCGGCGCGTCTGCGCCACGACCGCCATCAGGCGCGTCTGGCAGCCGAGCGCGACGCCGCCGAAGCGCGCGCTGCCGCCCGCCGCGCGGCAGCGGCCGCACCCGCGGCAACGCCGGCCACGGCCGAAGCGCCGGGCGACACCGCTGCCGCCGCCCCGGCCAACGACGCCGAAGCGAAGAAGAAAGCGATCATCCAGGCCGCGCTCGAACGTGCACGTCAGAAGAAAGCGGAGCTGGCCGCGCGTGGCGAAGGTCCGCGCAACACCGATCAGGTGAGCGCCGACGTGCAGGCGCAGATCGATGCCGCCGAAGCCCGCCGCAAGCGTCTGGGCCTCGACGACAAGGATGCCGGCGACGCCAGCAAAAGCGACCCGCGCGGCTCGGACGACAAGCCCGCCTGACAACCCACGGCCCCCACACGAGCCATGAACGCCACCAAGCGCCGCGCCATCTACGAAACGCTGCAAAGCCTCAATCCGAACCCGACGACCGAGCTGGAGTTTTCGACGCCGTTCGAACTCCTGATCGCCGTGCTGCTGTCCGCGCAGGCCACCGATGTCTCGGTGAACAAGGCCATGCGCCGGATGTTTCCTGTCGCGAACACGCCGGAAACGGTGCTTGCGCTGGGCGAGGAAGGCGTGGCCGATTACATCAAGACCATCGGCCTGTATCGCACCAAGGCGAAGAACGTGATCGCCACTTGCCGGATTCTCGTCGAGCAGTACGGCGGCGAGGTCCCGCAGACGCGCGAGGCGCTCGAAAGTCTGCCGGGCGTGGGCCGCAAGACGGCCAACGTCGTGCTCAACACGGCCTTCGGGCACCCGACCATCGCCGTGGATACGCACATTTTCCGCGTCGCCAACCGCACGGGACTCGCGCCGGGCAAGGACGTGAAGGCGGTGGAAATCGCGCTGGAAAAATTCACGCCGAAGGAGTTCCTGCAGGACGCGCACCACTGGCTGATCCTGCACGGACGTTACGTCTGCAAGGCGCGCCGTCCCGAATGCTGGCATTGCGTGATCGAGCCGCTGTGCGAATTCAAGCCGAAGACGCCGCCGCCCGAGCTGTGACAGCGCGGCTGCGCGCCGCGACGTAGAATGAAGCGCCCGGTGGCCGCGTGCCTTCTGGCCCCGTAAAGATCCCACCACCCCACGAATCACGATGTTCAATCCCAGCCGCGACGAAGTCCGCCGCTTCTTCACCGAGACCTGGCGCAAGCAGCGCGCAGGCGAAATCCTCACGCCGCTCGAAGCGATCGCCGCCGACTGGATCGTCGAGCATCCCGAATATCACGCGGAACTCGCCGACGCCGACCAGGCCGCCGCGCAGGATTATTCGCCCGAGCGCGGCCAGACCAACCCCTTCCTGCATCTGTCGATGCATCTGGCGATCAGCGAACAGTTGTCGATCGACCAGCCGCCGGGCATCCGCGCGGCGCACGAGCGCCTCGCGGCGCGCATGGGCTCCACGCACGACGCGCAGCACGCAATCATGGAATGTCTGGGCGAAACCATCTGGGAAGCGCAGCGCACCAACACGCCGCCCGACACCGACGCCTATCTGCAGCGCATCGAACGTCGCGCCACGCGTGACTAAGCGTTTCCAGCGCGCCAACGCGCAATCGCATAAACAAACACCCCGCTCGCAGCGCGATTTCCAGCGCTACGAGCGGGGTGTTGTCGTTTCGCGCGCGTCTTATGCAGTGCGCATCGCTTCGCGTCTAGAATCGCGCGCCGACTCACTTACTTCTTGTCGATCAGATCGCCCTTGAGCGATTCGATATAGGCGGCGATATCCTTCATGTCGCCCTGCGAGAGGCTCTGCACCTGCGCCTGCATGATCGGGTTGTTGCGGCCCAGATGCGGGTTGCCGTTGCCCATCTGGTACTGGCGCAGCGCCCAGTAGATGTAATCGGCGTGCTGGCCGGCGAGCTTCGGATACTCGGGGCTCACGGGCTTGTTCAGGTTCACGCCGTGACAGGCCGCGCAGTTGTGGCTGTCGGCGAGCACCTTGCCGTTGGAGGCATCGGCGGCATGCGCCGGATGCAGCGCGAGCGTTGCCGCCAGCGCAGCGGCGCCCGACGCCAGCACGGCGGCCTTGAAGATCGATTCGCGAAGCGTCGTGGCGCGCGCACCGGCACGCACGGCCATAAAGGGCTTGTTCATGGATTCCTGTCTCCCGTGCCGGTTACTTCTCGGGGTTGTTCTTGGACGTGGCCGTCTGCGACGCGTAATAAGCCGCGATATCGGCGATATCCTGGTCGGTCAGCGTGGTCGCGATGGCGTGCATCGTTTCGAAGTGGCGATCGCCCTTCTTGTAGCCGTGCAGCGCGTTCTGGATGTACTGCGCGTTCTGGCCGCCCAGGATCGGCACGTGGTAGACCTCGGGATAGGCGGTGCGGTAGTCGGGAATACCATGACAGCCGATACACATCGCAACCTTGCCTTGACCTGCCTTCGCGTCGCCCACGACATCCGCGTGTGCCGTGGCCGCGAAGCCCGCCAGCGCGGTCACAACGCCGAGCATGACGCGCTTGCCGACAATTTTTTTCATAGCATCCAACCTGGCTTGAGGGGATTCGAACGCCCGAACCGCAGGCCACGACCTGCGCCGCATTACTGCTGTTTTACTTTTGGGTCGCCGTGCAGGCCGAAAAAAATCGGTCTGAGTATACCGCGACGCCGCGCAGCCCGTCCACGGGGCTGCCGCCCGTCGCGTGCCCGCTCAGGCCCGCCAGACGGGGCTCGGGCGTTATGCGGACGGCCTTTGCGGCGACTCGTGCGGGTCATCCCTGATGCGCTGCACGCGACCTGCATGCCGCACGCAACGACGGATAAAACCCTGACGGTTCGGTCCGCAAACATGGGTGAGGCGGCGCTCAATGAGTACCGCATCGGGCGCAGGAAACGATACGCGAGCCCCCTCTGAAGCAACACCCCATCTGACTTATACTGGGATTTTTTTCAGCGAGCGGTTCATCATGCGCGCCACGCGTTTCGAAGGCTCTTCGCAGTACGTCGCCACCGACGATCTCAAGCTTGCGGTCAATGCCGCCATCACCCTCAAGCGGCCGCTGCTCATCAAGGGCGAGCCCGGCACCGGCAAGACCATGCTGGCCGAAGAAGTGGCCGCCGCGCTGGACATGCCGCTGATGCAATGGCACATCAAGTCCACCACGAAGGCGCAGCAAGGTCTTTACGAATACGACGCGGTTTCGCGCCTGCGCGATTCGCAGCTGGGCGACGAGCGCGTCAAGGACATCCGCAACTACATCGTCAAGGGCGTGCTGTGGCAGGCATTCGAGTCGGAGCAGCAAAGCGTGCTGCTGATCGACGAGATCGACAAGGCCGACATCGAATTCCCCAACGATCTGCTGCGCGAACTCGACCGCATGGAGTTCTATGTCTACGAGACGCGCGAACTCATCAAGGCTAAGCAGCGCCCGCTCGTCATCATCACCTCGAACAACGAGAAGGAACTGCCGGACGCCTTCCTGCGCCGCTGCTTCTTCCACTACATCAGCTTCCCCGATCCGGCCACCATGCAGCGCATCGTCGAAGTCCACTATCCGGGCATCCGTAAAGAGCTGCTGGCCGCCGCGATGGAAAGCTTCTTCGAACTGCGTAACGTCGCGGGCCTGAAGAAAAAACCTTCGACGTCCGAACTGCTCGACTGGCTCAAGCTGCTGCTCGCCGAAGATATTCCGCCCGAAGCGCTGCGCGCCGTGGATGGTTCGAAGGCAATGCCGCCGCTCGCCGGTGCGCTGCTCAAGAATGAACAGGACATGACGCTGTTCGAGCGCCTGATCTACATGAACCGCCACAACCGCTAGGCCGCCAGGCCGCGCCGGAAACGGAAAAAAGCACGGAGACACCGCATGCTGATCGACTTCTTCTACACGCTGCGCGACGCGAAGCTGCCGGTTTCCGTGAAGGAGTACCTCACGCTGGTCGAGGCGCTCAAGGAACGCGTGATCGCGCCGTCGCTCGACGACTTCTACTATCTCGCGCGCATGACGCTGGTGAAGGACGAGCAGTATTTCGACCGTTTCGATCAGGCCTTCGGCGCGTATTTTCGCGGCATCGAAAAGAAGTCCGAGCAGGCCTTCGAGATTCCGGAAGACTGGCTCAAGAAAAAGCTCGAACGCGATTTCACGCCCGAACAGCGCGCGCAGATCGAAGCGATGGGCGGGCTCGATAAGCTCATGGAGCGCCTGAAAGAGCTGTTCGAGGAACAGAAGGAGCGCCACGAAGGCGGCAGCAAGTGGATCGGCACGGGCGGCACGTCGCCGTTCGGCAACGGCGGCTATAACCCGGAGGGCATCCGCATCGGCGGCGAAGGCGGTCAGCGCAGCGCGGTGAAGGTGTGGGACGCGCGCGCGTATCGCGATTACGACGACCAGCTCGAAATCGGCACGCGCAATATCAAGGTGGCCTTGCGCCGCCTGCGCCGTTTCGCGCGCGAAGGCGCGGCCGAAGAACTCGATCTGAACGACACGATCCGCAGCACGGCCGCCAACGCGGGCTGGCTCGACCTCAAGATGGTGCCGGAGCGCCACAACAATGTGAAAGTGCTGATGCTGCTCGACGTGGGCGGCTCGATGGACGATCACATCAAACGCACCGAAGAACTCTTTTCGGCCGCCAAGGCCGAGTTCAAGCATCTGGAGTTCTACTACTTCCACAATTGCGTCTACGACTACCTGTGGAAGAACAACCGCCGCCGTCACGCGGAACGCACGCCCACCTGGGATCTGCTGCACAAATTTACGCCCGACTACAAGCTCATCTTCGTGGGCGACGCCACCATGAGCCCGTATGAAGTGCTGCAGCCGGGCGGCTCGGTCGAGTACAACAATCCGGAAGCGGGCGCCGTATGGCTGCGGCGTCTTGCCGACCAGTTCCCGCATTTCGCGTGGCTCAATCCCGAGCCCGAGCGGCTATGGGAATACCGCCAGTCTGTCTCCGTGATCCGCGAGATTCTCGGGCATCGCATGTATCCGCTGACCGTCGCCGGGCTGGAAACGGCCATGCGCGTGCTGAGCAAGTAACCCTTCCCTCCCCCTCGCATCACCGCGCCGCTTGACCAGACGGTTGCGCACACAACAACAAATCAGGAGTTTTCAGCATGACCGCGCCTTCATCCCCCGACCTGCCGGCGAGCGTCCGGCCGGCACCGCTGCGGCCGCTCGCCGATACGTCGGTGGCCACCATCGTGGCCGGTTTCGTCGCGATGATGACGGGCTACACCAGTTCGCTGGTGCTGATGTTTCAGGCCGGGCAGGCCGCGCACCTGACCGACGCGCAGATTTCCTCCTGGATCTGGGCGTTGTCGATCGGCATGGCGGTGACCACCATCGGGCTGTCGCTGTGGTTCCGCGCGCCCACCGTGGTCGCGTGGTCCACGCCGGGCGCGGCGCTGCTGATCAGCTCGCTGCCGCATGTGCCGTATGCCGAAGCCATCGGCGCGTATATCGTCTGTGCACTGCTGCTGACTGCCGTGGGCTTGACCGGCTGGTTCGATACGCTGATGAAACGCATTCCCGCCGGCATTGCGGCGGCGCTGCTCGCGGGCATCCTGTTCGAAATCGGCATCGAAATTTTCCACGCCGCCCAGGTGCAGACGCCGCTCGTCCTCACCATGTTCTTCGCCTACCTGCTGATGAAGCGCTTCATGCCTCGCTATGCAATTGTCGGCACGCTGGTGGTGGGCATCGCGGCTGCGGCGGCGCTGGGCCTGCTCGATTTCAGCCACTTCCGCGTGGCCGTGGCGAAGCCCGTGTTCACGATGCCCGCGTTCTCGGTGCAGGCAATCGTCAGCATCGGTATTCCGCTGTTCGTGGTGGCGATGGCTTCGCAGAACGTGCCCGGCATCGCCGTGATTCGCGCCGATGGCTACGACACGCCGTCCTCGCCGCTGATCGCGACCACGGGTCTGGCCTCGCTCCTGCTCGCGCCGTTCGGCTCGCACGGCATCAACCTCGCGGCCATCACGGCGGCAATCTGCACCGGGCCGCACGCGCACGAGGACCGCAACAAGCGCTATATGGCCGCCGTCTGGTGCGGCATCTTCTATCTGATCGCGGGCATTTTCGGCGCGACCATCGCTGCGCTGTTCGCGGCATTTCCGCAGGCGCTGGTGGTGTCGATCGCGGCGCTGGCGCTGTTCGGCTCGATCATGAGCGGCCTCACCAATGCGATGCAGAACCCCAAAGAGCGCGAGGCGGCGCTCGTGACCTTCATGGTGACGGCCTCGGGCCTGACGCTGCTGTCGATCGGCGCGGCGTTCTGGGGGCTGGTCGCGGGCGTGCTCACGCAGGTCGTGCTGAACGCGCGCAAAGCGTGAGGGCGCGAGACGGCGCGAAATAGCGGGGTCGTGGGCGGATTGAAAGCCCCGGCACCCAATTTGCGCCTATTTTTGTTCGGCACGCCCGCGTCATCGCACCGCCTGCCGATCCGCCATAAAATAATGTGTGAGCCGCGCCGACCCAACTGCCGCTCGAGGCCCGCGGCGCAGCATCGCCCTTTCGCATTCAGGCGTAATCGACGCTTAGCGTTTTGCGTTCCGCCCTGCACAGCACGAGCCAGCCGCTCGCGCGCGCAGGCCGTTAAATTTTTACCGACGCCGGCGCGCACGCGCCCACAAGGCCAGACATGACTACCGCACTCGATCAGCTCAAGCAGTACACCACCGTCGTCGCCGATACGGGCGACTTCCAGCAATTCGTCCAGTACAAGCCGCAGGACGCGACCACCAACCCGTCGCTGATCCTCAAGGCCGTGCAGAAGGCGGAATACCGTCCGCTGCTCGAAAAAACCGTGCGCGATCACGCAGGCGAGTCGGTCGAAGCGATCATCGACCATCTGCTGATCGCTTTCGGCACCGAAATCCTCAAGATCATTCCGGGCCGGGTCTCGACCGAAGTCGACGCGCGCCTGTCGTTCGACACGCAGAAGTCGATCGACAAGGCCCATCACCTCATCGACCTCTACAAGAAGGCCGGCATCGAAAAAGAGCGCGTGCTGATCAAGCTCGCCTCCACGTGGGAAGGCATCCGCGCGGCCGAAGTGCTGCAGAAGGAAGGCATCCGCTGCAACATGACGCTGCTGTTCTCGCTCGCGCAGGCCGCGGCGTGCGCCGAAGCGGGCGCGCAGCTGATCTCGCCGTTCGTTGGCCGCATCTACGACTGGTACAAGAAGGCCAAGGGCGCGGACTGGGACGACGCGAAGGACGGCGGCGCCAACGATCCGGGCGTGCAGTCGGTGCGCAAGATCTACGCGTACTACAAGAAGTTTGGCTACAAGACCGAAGTGATGGGCGCGAGCTTCCGCAACACGAGCCAGATCGTCGAACTGGCAGGCTGCGACCTGCTGACGATCAGCCCCGATCTGCTGCAAAAGCTCCATGACAGCAGCGAAAAGATCGAGCGCAAGCTCTCGCCGCAAGCGTTCGCGAACGAGCAGATCGAGCGCGTGGCCGTCGACGAACCGTCGTTCCGCTTCCTGCTCAACGAAGACGCCATGGCGACCGAGAAGCTCGCCGAAGGCATCCGCGCATTCGCCGCCGATGCCGTCAAACTCGACAAGATGGTCGAGGAACTGCGCACGAAGTAAGCGCTGCTTTAAGCGCTGTATGCGGCACGCAGCAAAGGCCGCCCGTTACCCGACGGGCGGCCTTTTTCATGCCCAGCGCGTCCTGCAACCTCTATTCCACTCTGCGCTCTCGCAAACCCTGGCGACACGTTCATCCGTATGGTGCACGCGCACGCCTAGAATCAGGGCAGCGGCCCACGAGCCGCGCGATTCCGGTCTCCGATGTCGGGCGACGTGACCCCACAGACGCGCAACGACGCGCCGCGCATGCAACGCATGAACGCGGCTCAAGGGACCGGCCAGACGTCCATCCGTCAAGGAAGATGACGATGCAAATCCAGCCCTATCTGTTCTACAACGGCACCTGCGAGGAGGCGATCGCGTTCTATCGCGAAGCGCTCGGCGCCACGGAGCTGTTCAAGATGCGCTTCAAGGAAGGCCCGCCCGATCCGCAGCGCCCCATGCCGCCAGAAATCGCCGACAAGATCATGCACGCGACGATCCAGATCGGCGACGCGCAACTGATGATGTCCGACGGCGGCTGCATGACGCAACAGGACAAGTTTGCGGGCTTCAACGTCTCGCTCACGGCGCCCGACGCCGCCGCGGCGCAGCGCTATTTCGATGCGCTTTCGAAGGGCGCGCAGATCGGCATGCCGTTCCAGAAGACTTTCTGGTCGCCCGGCTTCGGCATGCTGACCGACAAGTTCGGCGTACCGTGGATGATCACCGCGCCGCCGCTCGAAAACCCTGCGCCTTGATGTCCTGAAAACGCACGCGCCTCACACCATGCGGTGCAGATGGGCGCGCTCGATATTCCATCTCGGCTCGGTTTCAAGGAGCACGGCACGCAGTTGCCCCACCTGCTCCTCGAAACGCTGTTCGAGCCAGTAAGGTCCCTGCATTTCCGGCGCGAGCGGCGCGGATGGCGCCAACGCCGCCTCGCCGCCCGTGTCGAGCGGGCTCGAACGCAAGGCCCGGGCCGCCGCTTGCGGATGACGCGCGCCGCCAAAGCGCAGCGCCCGTGCGGTCGTCAGCAGCGCTTCACGCACGCACGCGCTGCGCTCGGCAAACGCCACGCGCACGAGTTGCTGCTCGTAGTGCCCAAGTCCCGTCGACATCATTTCCAGCGAACTGAGGATCGAGCGATGCAGGCGCTGCACGTGTTCGAGCCGCGCCACCGGCACGTCGATCTCCTTCGCCACCGATGGCATCAATGCCCGCAACTCCACGAGCCGCGTGTTGAGACGGCGAAACTGCGCAACCTGGGTTTCGGTTTCGACGTGCTGGCCGCTCACGATCTGCGCGTACACGCGCGCGCATTCGCGCAGATTGTCGGCGAGGCGATAGCGCCATGAGTACGTTGCGTGCAGCGGCAGCGCGAAGGAGAACGCCAGCGCGATCACGATGCCGACCATCACGTTGAGCGTGCGCCACAGGCCCGTGTCGATGAGATTGTCGCCGTGGCCGGCGACGATGCACATCGTGATGGCCGTCAGCAGCGCCACATAGCCCGGCTTGCCGATCGCGTAATAGCTGCACACGGCCGCGACGATCGACATCAGCGAATACGTGAGCCACGTCGATCCGGTCACGGCCTGCACCACGATCAGCGTCAAGCCAATCAACGCGCCGAGCAGCGTGCCGAGCGCCCGCTCGGTGGCCTTCTTGCGGATATTGCCGTGATGCTGCAGACCGCCGATCACCACCAGCAACGTGACCGACGACCAGATGCCATGCGGAATGTCGATGCCCGTGGTCGCGAGGATCGATACCAGCATCGCCAGTCCCACGCGCACCGCGTGGATCAAGCCGGCATTGCGGTAACGATAGAACGGCGAAGTGAGCGCGCGCCACATGCGCGCCACGCGCGAGCGCGGGCGCAGGGGACCACGTGAGAGACGGGTTTCAGAATCGGATTCGGCCATGGCAAACATCGTGCACCAGAAAAACAAAAGCCCGCAACCGTGAAGTTGCGGGCCCTCATCGTTTGAAACGCACGGAACCGGATCAGCTTTCGAGCACGTCCAGATAATCCTCGGGGCGGGTGCGATCCTGACCCTTCTGCATACCGAACAGATGCACCAGCGCGGAGACCACCACCGACACCACCAGATTGACGATCAGCGACCACACCGCCGCGTAGCCCGGCACGTCCATGCCGAACAGATGCAGAACGAAAATCGAGCCTTTCAGGTGCAGCGAAATCGCCATCCACGTGCCCGTGGCGATACCCACCGCCCAGCCGATCAGCAGGCCGCGCCAGTCCAGCATGCGCGTGTACAGGCCGAGCACGATCGCGGGCAGCGTCTGGATGATCCAGATGCCGCCGAGCAGTTGCAGCTGGATCGCGTAGGTCAGCGGCAGACCCAGGATGAACGCCACCGCCCCCACCTTCACGATCAGCGAAACCATCTTGGCGATATTGGTCTCCTGCTCGTGCGTCATGTTGCGGTTGACGAACTCCTTGTGGATGTTGCGCGTGTAGAGATTGGCGGCGGCGATCGACATGATCGCCGCCGGCACCAGCGCGCCGATGCCGATCGCCGCGAACGCCACGCCCACGAACCACGACGGGAAGAAGTGCAGGAACAGTGCCGGGACCGCGAAGTTCGGACCGAAGGCCTTGAAGTACGGCGCGTATTGCGGCATGTCCTTCACGCCCGAGGCGAGCGCCATATAACCGAGCAGCGCGAGCAGACCGAGCACCAGCGAGTACGCGGGCAGCATCGCCATATTGCGGCGAATGGTGTTGCCCGACGACGACGACAGGATCGCCGTGACCGAGTGCGGATACAGGAACAGCGCGAGCGCCGACCCCACCGCCAGCGTCGCGTAGGCGCTATAGCCGTTCAGGCTCGACGCGTCCGGTGCCTTGAGCAGCAACTTGGCCGGCGGCACGGAGCCGAAGATATGGCCGAAGCCGCCCATCTGCGCCGGAATCACGATGATCGCCACGGCGATGGTGATATAGATCAGCACGTCCTTCACCACCGCGATCATGGCCGGCGCGCGCAGGCCCGAGGTGTAGGTGTAGGCCGCGAGAATCGCGAACGCAATGATGAGCGGCAGGTCGCCGACAAAACCGGTCGTATCGAAGCCGAGCGCGCCGATCACCACTTCGATCCCCACCAGCTGCAGCGCGATATACGGCATGGTCGCGACGATGCCCGTCACCGCGATCGCCAGCGCCAGCATGCGGCTGCCGTAGCGTGCGCTGACGAAGTCGGCGGAGGTCACATACTGGTGACGCTTGGCGATGGCCCAGAGCTTGGGGAACACCACGAAGGCGAACGGATAGATCAGGATCGTGTACGGCAGCGCGAAGAAACCCGTCGCGCCCGCGCCGAACACCAGCGCCGGCACCGCGACAAACGTGTACGCGGTATAGAGATCGCCGCCCAGCAGGAACCAGGTGACGACGGTGCCGAAACGCCGGCCGCCCAGGCCCCACTCTTCCAGATGGCCAAGGTCGCCCTTGCGCCAGTGCGCGGCCAGAAAGCCGATGATCGTCACGCCGACGAAAAAGAGGATAAAGACGAAGGTTGCAGTGGCATTCATCGCGCGCCTCCTGCCTTGCCGCCCTTCGAGCGGTCCTTGGTCTTGAAGTAGACGAGCGCGGTAATGACGGCGCTGATCAGCACCCAGAGGAGCTGATACCAGTAGAAGTACGGGAAATCCCACAAGGTGGGTTCCACCTTGTTGTACGACGGGACCCAGATCATGGCGATCCAGGGCAAGAGCAGCAGCCAGAGCCAGCGCTTGCTGGCCTTTGCGGCGTCGGCGTCGTGAGCCATGACGTCTCCTCCTCGCGACTTATATGTAGTTATGCGGCCTCATTGCGGCAATCAAGGCCGGTGCAGGCCCGCGAGCTTGTGGCCTCGCAAGGTCCCCGAAAGCGCTGAAAAGACTACCGACGCCATGACGGCGGGTCAAGCCGGGGCTCACCCCAACCTTTTCCAACATTTCGGACCCGAAATTGTCAGCTATCCGAAAGCACTAGCATCCGAGAGGCGAAAAAAAACCGGCCTCGCGTGAAGCGGGGCCGGTTTTCATCCAACGCTAAAAAGCGTCAGACCGCGCAATTCATCGATGGTTTAGATCGAGAACGATGCGCCTTCCTTGCCGATTTCCTTGCTCGCTGCGCGCAGCGCCTTGACCCACTGGTTCGCGGGCAGGCCGAGCTTGCTTTCGAGCAGACGCGCGCGCTTGTCCAGCGCCGTCCAGCTCACGTCGAGCGCCGGGCCCGAGAACGCCAGCGCCACGCGGTTGCCATCGTGCACTTCCGGCAGCGCGATCACGCGGCCATCAAACGCTTCCTTCAGGCGCTTCATGTTGCGCACGTAGCTGGGGTGATCGCCGAACAGGTTGATCGTTGCCACGCCAGCATCGCTCAGACAGGCGCGCACGGCGCGGTAGAACGCCACGCTGTCGAGCACCGGACCGCGTGCGGTCGCGTCATAGATGTCGATCTGCAGCGCGCCGATGGTGCCGTGGTTCGCGCGGTCCTGCACGAAATCCCATGCGTCGAGTTCGCGCACGCTCAGACGCGCGTCGTCGTGCGGCAAATCGAACATCGTGCGCGCGGCGACCACGACAGCCGGGTTCAGCTCGATCGCCTCGACCTTCGCCGGGCGCAGATAGCGGTGCGAGAACTTGGTCAGCGCCGCGGCGCCCAGACCCAGTTGCACGATGCGTGCGGGCGTGGCGAGGAACAGCAGCCAGGACATCATCTGCTGCGCGTATTCGAGTTCGATGTGTTGCGGCTTCGACAGACGCATCGCGCCCTGCACCCATTCGGTGCCGAAGTGCAGGTAACGCACGCCGCCCTCTTCCGAGAACGTGACCGGCGCGAAACGCGGCTTGCGCGGCGCTTCGATGACCGGGGCGTTGTCCAGATCGTCAGCGTCGGCTGCGCGGCGCGCACGCTTCGTGATTTTTTCGACCTTCGGTGCGGCTTCGGCACGAGCGGCCTTCGCGACCTTCGCGCTGACGCGTTTTGCACGCGCGGGCTTCGCAGGAGCGACTTCCTTGGCGGCTTCCTCGGCGACGACCTTCGTGACGACCTTGGCGACGTCCTTCACTGCGGTCCTGGCGGCGCGCTTTGCAGCAGGCTTTGCTGCGGCCTTTGCTTGCGGCTTCGCTTCAGTTGCCTGCGGCGCTGCTTCAGCCTTTGCTGCTGCCTTTGCCGCTGCCTTCGTTGCGCGCTTCGCTGCCGGCTTTGCAGCAGGCGTTGCAGCCGGCTTCGCAGCGGCTTTGCTCGCGCGCTTGACCGCCGCCCTGGCTGCCGGCTTCGCGGCCGGTGCGTCAGCTTGCGCTTCGACTTGCGGCGCAACCGCTGCAGCCACCTCGGCCTGTGCGGCCTGCGCGACCTGCTCTGCCTGCGCAGCCTGTTCAGGCGCTGCGGCATCTGCGGTCGTGGTGGCGGGCGTCTTGTTGAATGCGCGCGCTTCGGCCGAAGCGCGCTTGATGAGAGTCGTCATGTAAAGATGTCTTGCTTGTGAGGAGCGGGTGCAGATGCGCTTTGCTGAGCATTCGCGCTGCGTATTACGGCGTCGTTTCAACCGCGAGAAACACATGCGATTCGAACGCATCTGCGCGGGCGAACGAGAGCATAGCATTCGCCGCGCATCGGCCTCGTTTTTCAGGACACAAACCCGATCGCCTGTGCTCAGTCACATGCGCCGACACCACCGACGATGTTGCAATTCTTGATGCGCCAATGCGTTTCGTCGTGGATACCGCCGCCCGCATTCGTGCCGCCAATCGCGGGCATGCCGCCTTGCAGAAAGGCCGGATTCACGCGCGCCGTTTGGAAGTGCAGATCGACGCGCGAAAGATGCAGGGCGAGTGGCGCAGGCGGCAGTGGCGAAGCCGCATCGATCGCGCGCGCAACGGCGTCGTCCAGATCGTCGTTGCCACTCGAATGCAGCAGCTTCACGGAGACGATCGAGCCGTCGCTCGCGAGTCGGATCGACACCAGGGCATCGCCGTCGGGCGGCACCTTCTTCTGACTCATCCACATATTGCCGCCCAACTTGCAGCTCACGTAACGCTTCCATTGCCAGGAACTCAGCGTCGATTCGGTGGGCGTGCCGAAACCTTGCGTCGCGACGGTATTCAGGCAGCGGTTCATGACCTGCTCCGGCGTCGCGCGCACGTGCGGGCCCGCCGGAGCGGCGTCGTCGGATGCACAGCCGTTCAAGGCCAATAGCAAGGCCAAAGCGGAGGAAAAAGCGATCAGGAGCCGATGGTTCTTTTTCATTATGGCCTCGCTTTGATGCGCTCTGATTGTGCACCTCGGATTGTGCACCTCGGCGTGCGCGAGACCATGCGAGCGCGGTGAGATTGCAGTGCGCTTACGGCGTGCCGCGCTTCGTTGCGGGCGCATCCTCAGCCTCGTCGATGACATCGGCGAGCGCTCGCCACGCCACGAGCTTCGTGGCGAAATTCATCGACGCATAGGCAGGACTACTGGACGGCAGATTGAGCAAACGATAGCGCCGCGCATGTACGCCCAGGATACGTTCGCCGATGCGCGCGGCGGTGCCGCCGTTGAACGCAATCGCTTTGAGCGCGGGCAGACTTTCGATCAGCGCGACGAGATCGTTGCCCGCGTGATCGCGGATATTGCCGTCGAGGCTGCCTTCGCGACGCGCCTGCGCCACCACGTCCCACAGCCCGACGCGATGGTCGAGCAGCGCCAGCAAGCGCGCCTCGTAGTCGAGCGCGGGCAGATCGACATCGATCGCCTCGCCGACCAGATGCCAGAATTTGTTCTGCTTGTGCGCGTAGTACTGCTGATGCGCGAGCGACGCCTCGCCCGGCAGGCTGCCGAGAATGAGCACGCGCGTGCGCGCATCGACAACAGGAGGAAAGCAGCGCTTGAAACTCATGTTGAAACGCGCGCGCGTGACGCCGTATGGCCGAGCGGCCCTCGTTCGCGGGCCGAATGCGCGGGCAGCGCCGGCTGCGCATCGCGCGCGAGATGTGTCCACAACGCGGGCAGCATGCATTCGGTAACGAGCAAGGGCGCGCCGTACCGCTCGAACACCGAGCGGCGCGCAACGTAGGCATGCGGCGCTTCGCCCGCCGTCTGGCGCGCGGCGAGCGCGTGCAGCGGATGCCGCGCGCCCACCCTGCGGCTCACGAGCGCCGAGCGCGACACGCCGCTATCGGTGTACAGCAGTTCCGCCAAAGGCCGCGTGCGCAGACGGCGCATGGCCTGCCAGACGCCGTGACTCGCGCCAAGCGGCGTCGCGCTATGCGCAGCGACATACGGCACGCCGTCGACGGCCAGCACGATCTCGCGCACCCACGCGCGTTCGCGGGGCGCGAGACCCAGCGCGTCGCACTCGTCGGACCAGGGCAGCGCGACGGCTTCACGCGTCACGCGCACTTCCACGGCACCCAGCGCACGCAGATGCGCGGTAAGCGAACCGCCGCGCGTGAGCCAGTCTTTTTGATCGGCACTGAAGGCCGCGAGGGGCGCGACACGCCAGTGCGCGTCGGCGGCATCGAATCGGATGGGCATGGCGGGCATTATAGGCTGCGAGGGTTTCGATCCGCCGCCAGCCGGGCCATATGGCGCAGTGCCGCCCAGCGGACAAAACCCCAAGAAAAAACCCCTCGTGGCGCGCGGCCACGAGGGGTCGTACTCGAACGCAATGGCTCAAGCGATACGCGTATTAACCGGCCTTCGCCAGCAACAACGCATTCGTGCGCTTCACGAAGCTCGCCGGATCTTCCAGCGCACCGCCTTCCGCCAGCAGCGCCTGATCGAACAGCAGATGCGCCCAGTCGTTGAACTCCGCGCTATCGGTGCGCAGCGCCTTGACGAGCGGATGCTCCGGGTTCACTTCCAGGATCGGCTGCATATTGGGCGCCTGCTGGCCCGCCGCCTTGAGCATGCGCTGCAGGTAGCCGCTCATGTCGTTCTCGTCGGCGACGAGGCACGACGGCGAATCGGTCAGGCGGAA
Source organism: Paraburkholderia bannensis (assembly GCF_014200455.1). Classification (GTDB taxonomy): domain Bacteria; phylum Pseudomonadota; class Gammaproteobacteria; order Burkholderiales; family Burkholderiaceae; genus Paraburkholderia; species Paraburkholderia bannensis_A. The sequence goes on from NZ_JACHBW010000010.1 coordinate 138,255, forward strand.
CGTCAGGCGCACGTCCTTGGCCTTGCCTTGCAGCGCTTCCTTCATCTTGTCGACGAGCGGCTTGAACGCTTCGCCCACCTTTTCCTGCTGCTGCTTTTCTTCGTCGTTGAGCGCGCCCAGATCGAGGTCGCCGCGCGCCACGCTCGCCAGCGGCTTGCCGTCGAATTCGTTGAGGAACGACAGCATCCATTCGTCGACGCGATCCGTGAGCAGCAGCACTTCCACGCCCTTCTTGCGGAACACTTCCAGGTGCGGGCTGTGGGTGGCGGCCTGCCAGGTGTCGGCGGTCACGTAGTAGATCTTCGACTGCTCGGGCTTCATGCGCGCGACGTAGTCGGCCAGCGACACGTTCTGCTCGGCCGTGTCGTTATGCGTCGAGGCAAAACGCAGCAGCTTCGCAATGCGGTCCTTGTTGGCGTGATCTTCGCCGATGCCTTCCTTGAGCACCTGGCCAAACTCGCCCCAGAAGGTCGCGTACTTCGCCTTGTCTTCTTCCGAAGCTTCGGCGTCGGTTTGCGCCGAGGCCAGTTCTTCGAGCATCGACAGTGCGCGCTTGGTGACGCCGTCGCGGATCGCCTTGACGTCGCGGCTTTCCTGCAGGATTTCGCGCGAAACATTGAGCGGCAGATCGGCCGAATCGACCACGCCCTTCACGAAACGCAGATAGTTCGGCAGCAGTTGCTCGGCGTCGTCCATGATGAACACGCGCTTCACGTAGAGCTTCAGGCCGCTCTTGTGATCGCGGTTCCACATGTCGAACGGCGCACGCGCCGGCACGTAGAGCAGTTGCGTATATTCGCTGCGGCCTTCGACGCGGTTATGCGTCCAGGCGAGCGGGTTCTGGTGATCGTGCGCGAGGTGCTGATAGAACTGCTGATACTGCTCGTCGCTGATATCGCTCTTCGAACGCGTCCACAGCGCGCTTGCCTGATTGATGGTCTCGAATTCGTCCTTCGTGACCATCTCGCTCTTTTCGGCATCCCATTCTTCGGCCTTCATCTCGATCGGCAGGCCGACGTGATCCGAATACTTCTGGATGATCGACTTGAGCTTGTACGACGAGAGCAGTTCGTCTTCGCCTTCGCGCAGATGCAGCGTGATGGTGGTGCCGCGTTGCGCGCGCTCGATCGTGTCGACCGAGAATTCGCCTTCGCCCGCGCTTTCCCAGCGCACGCCTTCGCTGGCCGGCAGACCGGCGCGGCGGCTTTCGACCGTGATCTTGTCCGCGACGATAAAGCCCGAGTAGAAGCCCACGCCGAACTGGCCGATCAGCGCCGCATCCTTCTGCTGGTCGCCCGAAAGCTTGCCGAAGAATTCCTTGGTGCCCGAGCGCGCGATCGTACCGAGGTTCGCAACGGCTTCGTCGTGGCTCATGCCGATGCCGTTATCCTCGATCGTGACGGTGCGCGCCGCCTTGTCGAAGCCCACGCGAATGCGCAGGTTGGGATCGTTTTCGTAGAGCGCGCTGTTTTCGAGCGCTTCGAAGCGCAGCTTGTCGGCCGCATCCGAGGCGTTCGAGACGAGTTCGCGCAGGAAGATTTCCTTGTTGCTGTACAGCGAATGGATCATCAGGTGCAGAAGCTGTTTCACTTCGGCCTGAAAGCTCCTGGTTTCTTGTGCCATGCCCGTTAGTCCTCTTTCGTTGCAGTTGCAGTGCTGATCCGTTGCCGATCAGTCGATCCGTAAGCGATTCGTGCGCCGCACGGGAAAAGCGCTTTCCCTGCGGCGCGACGCGTTGCCCGCCCAGATAGGGGCGGACGATGTGATTTCAAGGGGGGCGTGCACGCAGCGCCGCGCTCGATTCAGCTCGACTCAGCCCCGCCGCGCCACGCCGTCCAGATATCCGGCGAGAAAGCCCGGCAGCGCCGGATCCGCGCAGTTCGCGATGTTAAAGCGCATCCACGTGGTAGGCGACTGGTGCGGCGAAAACAGGCTGCCCGGCGTCAGCAGAAAGCCCGCTTCGTGGCCGGCTGCGGTGAGCGCGTCGGCGTCCACGCCGGTGTCGGCCCACAGGAACATCCCGGCGCCCGGCGCGGTGAAGAGCCTGCAGCCGGTGCGCTCCAGCATGCGCGCGGCCTTGTCGCGCACGGAATCCAGCCGCGCGCGCAGGCGCTCGACGTGCCGTCGATAGTGGCCTTCCGTGAGCACGCGGAACAGCACGCGCTCGTTGATTTCGGGGCTCGTCATGCCGACCAGCATTTTCTGGTCGGCGACCGCCTGGGTGACGTCCAGCGCGCTGGCGATGAAACCCACGCGCAGATTGGGCGCAAGCGTCTTCGAGAAACTGCCCAGATAGATCACGCGGCGCAGCTGGTCGAGGCTCGCCAGACGCGTGGCCGGATAGCCCGACGGGCATAGATCGCCGTAGACATCGTCCTCGACCACGATGAAATCGTATTGCTCGGCCAGGCGCAGGATGCGAAACGCCTGCGCGGCAGTGAGCGAGGTGCCGGTGGGATTCTGCAGCACCGAATTGATGACGAGCATTTTCGGCCGCCAGGCCTCGACCAGCGCTTCGAGCGCATCGAGATCCGGCCCGTCCGGCGTGTACGGCATGCCGACCAGCCGTGCGCCCTGCGAGGCGAAGCGCCCGAACATCTGGAACCACGCAGGATCGCCGACGATCACCGTGTCGCCGGGCTGCACGTAGATGCGCGCCAGCAGGTCGATCGCCTGGGTGATGCCGGAGACCAGCACGATCTGGTCCGGCGTGGCGCCGATTTCCATTTCCGCCATGCGCGTCTGCAATTGCTGGCGCAGCGGCAGAAAACCCTGCGGCGAGCCAAAACCGAGCAGTTGCGAGCCGCTCTGGCGGCCCAGCGAGCGCATCGCGCCCGCGAGCAGTTCGCCGTCGAGCCAGCGCGCGGGCAGATACCCGAGGCCCGGCCCTTTTTCCGGATGCGTCGATTGATGGAGCATGTTGCGCAGCAGCCAGACCACGTCGATGGTGGGCGGCTGGTGCGGTTCGGCGGCGGCGGTGGCCGCGCGGCGGTCGATCGGCGTGACGGTGGCGGCCAGCCGCTCGCGCACATAAAAGCCCGAGCCGCGCCGTGAATCCAGATAGCCCTGCGCCACCAGCCGCTCGTAGGCCTCCACGACGGTAAAGCGCGACACGCCCTTGTCGAGCGCGAGCTTGCGGATCGACGGCATGCGCATGCCGGGGCGGAACACGCGCTCCTCGATGCGGCGGCGGCCCCACTGTACGAGCTGGTCGACCAGCGTGACGGTGGCCGCGTCATGCGGGGCGGGAATCTGGTCAAGCGGGACGGACGACATGGCGGCTCCAACTGTACCGAACACTATCGGGCCGATTGTACCGTTACTGTCCGCGACCATACCGGTACATTTGATCGCACGCGTACCGGTATGCTTTCCGGTCCATCTGACTCCCTTCCCGCTGCTTCCATGACCGCCACGCCGCTTCGTCTCGATCATCTCGTCGTCAGCGCCCGCACACTGGAGGAAGGTGTCCAGTATGTCGCGGACAAACTCGGCGCGACGCCCGCCGGCGGCGGCGCGCATCCGCTCATGCGCACCCATAACCGGCTGCTCGGCCTGTGGGGCGGCATCTATCTGGAAGTGATCGCCGCCGATCCCAACGCGCGCGGCGCGGGCGCGTCGCAGACGCCCGCTCGCGCGCGCCTGTTCGAACTCGATACTGCCGACGTGCAGGCGCGCCTCGAAAAAGGGCCGTACCTGTCGCATTGGGTCGCGCGCGTGGAACCGCCCAAGGATCTCGCCCGCTGGCGCGCGCAGTACCCGCAGCGCATCCCCGAACTCGTGCCGATGACGCGCGGCGACCTGAGCTGGCGACTCAGCGTGCCGCTGGACGGCTCGTTCCCGCAGTGGCAAGGCGCGGGCGACGGCGCGCTGCCCTCGCTGATCCAGTGGGACACGCCGCGCCATCCGTCGCAAACACTCGCCGACACCGGCATCGCCCTGCGCTCGCTCACCTCGTATCACCCGCAAGCGCAGGCGCTGCGCGAGCAACTCGAATGGCTGGGCGCGGCCCATCTGATTAATGTGGAAGATTCCTTGAGTCCTGCGCTGGTCGCGCAGTTCGAAACCCCGTCGGGAACGCGATCGCTCGGCGCGCCCCGCACTTTGGTTTGACGAGCGTGAATCACCACCATGAAAGCACGTGAAACCCAGGGCATGCTGCTCGGCCTCGTCGGCGTCATGATCTTCAGTCTGACCCTGCCGATGACGCGCATCGTCGTCCTCGAATTCCATCCGCTGCTCAACGGGCTGGGCCGCGCGCTCGCCGCCGCCGTGCCCGCCGCTTTGCTGCTGTGGATCCGCCGCGAAAAGCGGCCCACCTGGCCGCAGGTCAAAAGTCTCGCCGTCGTCTCGCTGGGCGTGATCGTCGCCTATCCGGTGTTTTCCGCCTGGGCGATGAAAAGCGTGCCCGCCTCGCACGGCGCCATCGTCAACGGCCTGCAGCCGCTCGCCGTGGCGATCTACGCCGCGTGGCTCTCGCACGAACGTCCTTCGAAGGCATTCTGGATCAGCGCGCTGATCGGCAGTGCGCTGGTCGTGGCCTTCGCGCTGCAGGCGGGCGGCGGGGCCCTGCACGCCGGCGACGCGTGGATGCTGGTGGCCGTGGGCATCGGCGCGCTCGGGTATGCCGAAGGCGCGCGCCTCGCGCGGCAACTGGGCGGCTGGCAGGTGATCTGCTGGGCGCTGGTGCTGTCGGCGCCCTTTCTCGTCCTGCCGGTGGGCTGGCTGGCGTGGGCGCATCACGTCGCGCACCCGGAACCGGTCGCGCTCAAGACCTGGCTGGCGTTCGGCTATGTCACGCTGTTTTCGCAGTTCATCGGCTTCTTCGCCTGGTACGCGGGCCTCGCCATGGGCGGCACCGCGCGCGTCGGCCAGGTGCAACTGCTGCAGATTTTCTTCACGATGGCGTTCTCCGCGCTGGCGTTTGGCGAGCAGGTCGCGCCCTCGGCATGGCTCTACGCTGCCGCCGTGATTGCCACCGTGATGGTGGGCAGGCGCGCCGCGATCCGCACCGCGCCTGTGCCGGCGCGCGCTTGAGCGGTTTTCGCGTCATAATCGAAGGTTTTGGCGGTCGCGGACAAGATCCCGCGACCGCCAGTCAGACTACGCAGATTCACTCGTTTCCCCGTACTTCCCGTCACATTCGCCCGACCCTAAAAAGGAGACCCCATGGACCAGAGCGATCTCAAGGCCGCCCCCGCGTGGCAACTGTCCGAGCGCGCAATCAAGCTGACCAGCTCGGCGATTCGCGAAATCCTGAAGGTCACCGAACGGCCCGAAGTCATCTCCTTCGCGGGCGGCCTGCCCGCTCCGGCCAGCTTCCCGGCCGAGGAAATGCGCGCCGCCGCCGATCGCATCCTGCGCGACGATCCGTCGGGCGCGCTCCAGTACAGCGCGACCGAAGGCTATATGCCGCTGCGCGAATGGGTCGCCGAGCGCCACTCGGTGAACGGCGCGAAGGTGCGCCCCTCGCAGGTGCTCATCACCACGGGCTCGCAGCAGGCGCTCGACCTGATCGGCAAAGTGCTGGTCTCGCCCGATAGCCCCGTGCTGGTGGAAACGCCCACCTATCTGGGCGCGCTGCAGTCGTTTTCGCTCTACGAGCCGAACTACGTGCAGGTGCCGACCGACGACAAAGGTCTGGTGACCGAAGGCCTCACGCCCGAAATCACGGCCGGCGCGCGTCTGCTCTACGCGATCCCGAACTTCCAGAACCCGACGGGCCGCCGCCTGCCGCTCGAACGCCGCCAGGCGCTCGCTGCCTTCGCGCAGACCTCGCCGTTCCCGGTGATCGAAGACGATCCCTACGGCGCGCTGCTCTACGCGGGCGAACCGCTGCCGACGGTGCACTCGATGGCGCCGGATCACGTCGTCCATCTGGGTTCGTTCTCGAAGGTGCTGGCTCCGGGCCTGCGCGTGGGCTACATCATCGCGCCCGAAGACCTGCACTTCAAACTCGTGCAGGCCAAGCAGGCGACCGACCTGCACACGCCCAGCTTCACGCAGCGCATCGTCTACGAAGTCGTCAAGGACGGCTTCCTCGACACCCATATCCCCAAGGTGCGCGCGCTTTACCGCGACCAATGCGAAGCGATGCTCGACTCGCTCAAGCGCAACATGCCCGAAGGCGTAAGCTGGAACCGCCCGGAAGGCGGCATGTTCATCTGGGTCACGCTGCCGCAACAGATCGACAGTATGAAATTGCTGGAAGAAGCCGTTGCGCAGAACGTGGCCTTCGTGCCGGGCGCGCCCTTCTTCGCGCGCGAGCCGCAACGGAACAAGCTGCGCCTGTCGTTCGTCACCGTGCCGCCGGCGAAGATCGAGGAAGGCGTGGCGAAGCTCGCGAAGCTGATCCGCGCGCGCATGTGATTTGACGCCCCATCGTCGACCAACCCGTTACCTGTACAAGGACTCCTGAACATGGCTGACATCAACATCTACGACCGTCTCGAACAGCTCGGCATCGAACTGCCGCAGGCCGGCGCACCCGCCGCCGCCTACGTGATGAGCGCACAGAGCGGCAACACGGTCTATCTGTCGGGTCACATCGCGAAGAAGGATGGCAAGGTGTGGACCGGCAAGCTCGGCGACACGCTCTCGACCGAGGAAGGCAAGGCCGCCGCGCGCTCGATCGCCATCGATCTGATCGCCACGCTGCACGCCCACACGGGCGACCTGAACAAGGTCAAGCGCATCGTGAAGCTGATGAGCCTCGTGAACTCGACGTTCGATTTCACCGAGCAGCACATCGTTACGAACGGCGCATCGGAACTGGTCGCCGACGTGTTTGGCGAAAAGGGCAAGCATGCCCGTTCGGCGTTCGGCGTCGCGCAGATCCCGCTCGGCGCATGCGTCGAGATCGAACTGATCGCCGAAGTCGAGTAAGCGTTCATGTCGATGCGGCCGGTGCGCGAGTTCGCGCCGGCGCGCCTCAGTGATCTCGAACCGCGCCGCAAGGTGCGGTTTTTTTTCGCCGCTTTTTCGCCGCTTTTTCGCCGCTTTTTCGCCGCTTTTTCGCCGCTTTTTCGCCGCGAGTTTTTATCCTGATAGTGCCGACCATGACTCTACGCAGCGTCCGCTTCAAACAGGTCGACGTGTTCACGTCGCAGCCTTTCAAGGGCAATCCGCTGGCCGTGATTTTCGACGCCGATGCGCTCGACACCGCGCAAATGCAGGCCATCGCGCGCTGGACCAACCTGTCCGAGACCGTCTTCCTGCTGGCACCCACCGACGAACGCGCCGATTATCGCGTGCGCATCTTCACGACCCAGGGCGAACTGCCGTTCGCGGGCCATCCAACCATCGGTTCGGCGCATGCGTTTCTCGACAGCGGCCGCACGCCGAAAACGCCTGGCCGACTCGTGCAGGAATGCGGCGCGGGTCTCATCGAACTGGCGCAGCAGAGCGCGGCACGCGCCGGCGATGATGGTGGCATCCCCGCGCAGTGGGCCTTCGCCGCGCCGCCCGCCACGGTAACGCCGCTGCCCGCCACCCAGTACGAGCCCCTGCGCGCCGCGCTGCGCTCGGACGCGATCGACTTCGAGGCGCAGCCGTGCGGCGTCGATAACGGTGCGCCGTGGATCGTCGTGCGTCTTGCGTCGGCGCAGGATGTGCTCGCGCTCGATATCGATTACGAGGCACTTGCCGCCGTGGCCGCAAGCGTGGGCGGCCAGGGTCTCGCGGCCTACGGCCCGCACGCCGCCAACGGCCCCGCCAGCTTCGAAGTGCGCTGCCTCATGACCGGCCTGGGCAAGGGCGAAGATCCGGTGACCGGCAGCGCCAACGCCGCCATCGCACTATTGCTCGCCCAGCAGAACCGCCGCCCCGGCGAGCGTTACACCGTGCGGCAGGGCACGGCGATGGGGCGCGACGGACGCATCTCGGTCAACTACGACGATGCAGCGGACAAGATCTGGATCGGCGGCGCGGCGCTGACCGTCGTGGACGGTTCGATTCAGATCGCATAAGTACGCGTGGCGTACGTGCATGCAGGCCCGCGCAGGGAACGCTGCATCCACGCGTCGCCGGGACAACGGCGGCACAGGATTTCGCGCGGACTTGGGCGTAACGGGCACCACCGGGCACGCCCCGGCGCGCCCGCTGCGCCAGCGGCCACCCCGCCCCTCTCCCTGCTCGCCGCGACGCTATGCCTGTCCGCGCGTCTATGCGTCGCACATCGAGCGTCGACGCCCTTGTTCCTCCAACTCGCGTATACCCGGGGGGGGACCGCTTCCTTAATCATTCCCCAACCATTAAGATCCAGACATCGGACGCAAAAGAGGCGTCCGCCGTGACTTTTTTTCCGCGCGTCTCGCGCTCCTTCCGTAGCCGTTTCGCATCCGATGCCGCCGATCCCACCGAGCGCCGTACTGACGTCCCGGCAGTCGTCCCGGCCGCCGCATCTGCGGTGCGGCAACCCGCATGCGCGGCGGGCCAGATGAGCACGAACTGGCGCCCCTTCGCACGCAACGCCACCTTGCGCGGCGCGCCCGATCCCGCTTATACGCGCCCGCGCACGCTGCTCGCGATTCCGCTGCTGGGCGTGCTGGTGCTGGTCCTGCTGTGGGCCGTGATCTTCACGCGCCTCTCGGTCGAAAAGGAAGCGACGCTGCGCGAGGCAACGGCCTCCGCTGCAATCCTTTCCGCGGCGCTCGAACAGCACACCGTCAAGGCGATCCATCAGGTCGACCAGATCACGCGCTTCGTGAAGTACGAGTTCGAGAAGACGCCCGATCACTTCAATCTCGCCACCACGGTCGAAAAAGGCGTGGTGCAAAGCGACTCGCTCGTGCAGGTGTCGATCATCGACGAGCACGGCAGGCTGGTCGCCAATACCGCCGACCCGAATCCCAAGCCCATCGATCTCTCGGATCGCGAGCACTTCAAGGTGCACGAGCACGAGAACGACGACCAACTCTTCATCAGCAAGCCGGTGCTGGGCCGCGTATCGGGTCACTGGACCCTGCAGATGACGCGCCGCCTCAATCACCAGGACGGCTCCTTCGCGGGCGTGGTGGTGGTCTCGGAAGATCCGGGCTACTTCACCAGCGACTTCTACAACAATGCGGCGATTGGCCGTGACGGCGTGATCGCCGTGATCTCGGATACCGGCGCCGTGCTCGCCCGCCGTACCGGCAGCGCCGAACACGCGTCAGGCGGGTTCTCCGCCAGCGGCGTCTATCCGATTTCGGAACATGTGTCCGGCATCTATGTCGATCCGATCGATCACGTGACGCGCATCGTTTCGTACCGCCATATCGACGGTTATCCGCTCGCCGTGCTGGTGGGCCTTTCGCAGGCCGAAGAATTCGCCGACTACAACCACACGCGCGACGTCTACCTGATGATGGCGACGTTCATCTCGCTCGCCATGCTGTCGTTCTTCGCGGTGGCGACGGGTTTGATCGGCAAGCTGCTCGGGCGCGAGCGCGAGATGTCGCAACTCGTGCAATACGACCTGCTCACCGGCCTGCCCAACCGCTATGCCACGCTGCAACGGCTGCGCCACGAAGTCTCGCAGCCGGGCAATCTCGGGCGGCTGGCGATTCTGTTTATCGACCTCGACAACTTCAAGACCGTCAACGACACGCTTGGCCACAACGCGGGCGACATCGTGCTGCAGATGAGCGCCGCGCGTCTGGCCGATGCGGTGGGCGGCGCGGGCACGCTCGCGCGTATCGGTGGCGACGAGTTCGTGGTGATCGTCAAGGGCGACGAGATCGAGAAGCGCGCCAGCACGCTCGCGGAAACCACCAACGCCGCCTTCACGCATCCATTCGATGTGCGCGGCAGCGCCTTCGTGCTGCATGCGAGCACCGGCATCGCCTTGTTCGCCGTGGCGCACGAAAGCGAAATCGATCTGCTCAAGAAGGCCGATCTGGCGATGTACGCCGCCAAGGAAGCGGGCCGCAACTGCTTCCGCTTTTACTCGCCGCAGCTCGCGCATCGCGCCGATCATCTGATGAAGTGGGAGCAGCAGTTGCGCGTGGCGCTGGCCGAAGGGCAACTGTTTCTCGCCTATCAGCCGAAGATCGATCTGCGCCGCCGCTGCATTACGGGTTTCGAGGCGCTGGTGCGCTGGAACCATCCGCAATACGGCCTGATCCCCGCGAGCGAATTCATTCCGGTGGCAGAATCGACCGGCCTGATCGTGCCGGTGGGCGACTTCGTCATCAGCACGGCCTGCGCGCAGCTTGCGCTGTGGCAGCAGCAAGGCTACGAGACGCTGTCGCTGGCGATCAATATATCGGCGGTGCAATTCTGGCGCGGCGATCTCTACGAGACGATTTCGCGCGCCATCGAGGAAACCGGCATCGCCGCGCACAAGCTCGAACTCGAAATCACCGAGACGGCGATGATGGAGTATCCGGAACTGGTCTCCGAGAAAATTTTCGCCCTGAAGCGACTGGGCGTGCGCGTCGCGCTCGACGACTTCGGCACGGGTTATTCGTCGTTGTCCTATCTGAATCGCTTCGCGGTGGACACGCTCAAGGTCGATCGCTCCTTCGTGCAAGCCATTCCCGCCGACCGCAGCGTTTGCGTGATGGTCTCGGCGATCGTCAATCTGGCGCGCTCGCTGGGCCTGACCGTGGTGGTGGAAGGCACCGAAACCGAGGAGCAGATTGCCTGGCTCGCCGCGCTCGGGCCGATCGAGGCGCAGGGCTTCCTGTTCTCGCGTCCGGTGCCGGTGGAAGGCGTGCCCGCGCTGATCGAGCGCTTTGGCGTGTGCGGCGATACGCCGGACGAGACCGGCGAGCAGCGCAACGAACGTTTGAGCGACACACAGCAGTCGCGTTAAACCCTGGCAGCGCGCTGAACGAGACAGCGCACTACCCTTCGCGCCTTTAGCGCGACCTCGCCCCCATAAAGCCGCCGAAGAACGCCCGCGCGTTGTCCTCCAGGCTTTCGAGGTGATAGCCGCCTTCCTGCACAATCACCGAAGGCAGATCGAGCGCGCCAATCGCCTGACCGAGCTTGCCGAAGCCTTCGGTGCTCACGGCCACTTTCGACTGCGGATCGTCCTTGTAGATATCGAAGCCCAGCGCCAGCACCAGTGCGTCGGGCTCAAATCGCCTGAGCACGCGCAGCGCCGCGTCCACCCGCTCGAAAAACTGCGCTTCGCTCGCGCCATGCGGCATCGGCAGATTGACGTTGTAACCCTCGCCTTCGCCCGCGCCGCGCTCCTCCTCGTAACCCGCCACGACCGGATAGAAGTTGGTCGGATCGCCGTGGATCGAGATGTAAAGCACGTCGTCGCGACCATAGAAGATTTCCTGCACGCCCTGGCCGTGATGCATATCGGTGTCGAGGATCGCCACGCGCCTGAAGCGGCTGCGCAACGACTGCGCCGCGATGGCCGCATTGTTCAGGTAGCAGAAACCGCCTGCCGCATCGGCGCGCGCATGGTGGCCGGGCGGACGGCTGATCGCGTAGCTCTCGCGCTCGCCATCGTTGATGCAGTGTGCCGCCGCCAGCGCGCTTTGCGCCGACCAGTAGGCCGCGCGCCACGTATTCTCACCAACAGGACAGCTGCCGTCGGCGAGATAGCGCGCCGCCTGGGCCAGCACGCCGCGCAGCGGATTCGGCTCGCGCACGAAAATATTCGACATCACTTCGTCGCCCCAATCATCGGGCATGCGTTTCCAGTCGGCGTGCGCCTCTTCGAGGAAGCGCAGATAGCTCATATCGTGCACCGCCGCGAGCGGCGCGGTGCCGAGATCGGCGGGCTCGCGCACGTCGAAGTCCAGCGAGCGTGCCGCCGCCGCCAGACGCGTGGCGCGCTGCGGCACTTCCTGCGGCTCGCGCATCTGGCCGCGCGACAGATAGGTGCACGGATGGTGCAGCAGTTGGTCGGGATGGAACCACGTTTTCATATTTCGTTTTCCTTAGCTTTTGCTCAGACCGCCACCGCTTCCGGCACGCGCACGCCCGCTCGCGCGGCGACCGCGTTGAGCAGCACATTGGCGCCCGCCGTCACGTCTTCGGGCAGCGCGTCTTCCGCTTCGTTGTGCGAGAGGCCGTCCACGCAGGGGATGAACACCATCGCCGTCGGGCAGTAGCGTGCGAGGTGGATCGCGTCGTGCCCCGCGCCGCTCACAATGCGCTCGTTCGAGTAGCCCAGGCGCTCGACCGCGTCGGCGACCAGCGCCACGCAGGCGGGATCGAACGGCGTGGCCGGGCTGGTCCAGCAATGCGCGATGTTCACGCCCAGGCCGCGCGAGCCGCCCACCGCCGCGCAGGCCGCGCGCAGATCGCGCTCCATCGCATCGAGTTGCGCATCGTCGGGATGGCGCAAATCGACGGTAAAGGTCAGATTCGCGGCGATGGTGTTGCGCGACGAATTGGCGATCTGCATCTGCCCGATCGTCACGAGGCCGAGCGGCGCGTAACGCGCCATCACGCGCTCGATTTCCAGCGCCATTTGCGCCGCGCCGAAGAAGGCGTCCTTGCGGTAGCGCATCGGCGTGGTGCCCGCATGCGCGGCCACGCCCGTCACGTGGACGTCGAACCAGCGGATCGCCTGGCCGCCCGTCACCACGCCAATGGTCGTGCCGTTCGCCTCCAGAATCGGGCCTTGTTCGATATGGGCTTCAAAGTAGCTGTCGATGGCGACGCCTTGCACCGGCTTCGCGCCGCGCGCGCCGCACGTATCGAGCGCCGCGCCGAGCGTCACGCCATCGGCATCTTCGCGCGCGAGGGCGTCGGCGAGCGTCATCGCGCCCGCGAACACCGCCGAGCCCAGCATCGCAGGCGTGAAGCGCGCGCCTTCCTCGTTGGTCCACGAGCAGATGTCGATGGGCTTTTCCGTGGTCGCGCTGACGTCGTTGAGCGCGCGCACGACTTCGAGCGCGGCCAGCACGCCGTAGACGCCGTCGAAGCGGCCGCCCTCGGGCTGCGTGTCGAGGTGGCTGCCCATCAGCACAGGGGCGGCGTTGGCATCGGTGCCCGCGCGGCGCGCGAACAGGTTGCCGATTTCGTCGGTCCACACCGTCATGCCGGCTTCGCGGCACCAGCGCGCGAACAGTTCGCGACCCTGACGATCTTCCTCGCTGAGCGCGAGACGGCGCACGCCGCCGCCCGCCGTCGCGCCGATGCGCGCCATTTCCGTGAGGCTCACCCACAGACGCGGGCCGTCGATTTGCAAGAGGTCTTTCATCGGTCCTTCCGTTTAGATCGAATCGTTGGTTGCGCGCAGGCTCAGTGCGAGCTGAGCGCCTGCGTAGTGGCTTCGTCATGCGCGTGCTGGCTGCGGCGCGCATCGAGTCCGACGATGCACAGCAGCGAAATCGCCGCGAGGCAGGTGTAGAACACCGCGAGCGGCCACCACTGTCCCGTGTAGCGATGCGCGAGCCACGTGCCGACCAGCGGCGTCAGGCCGCCCGCGATCGCGCCGCACACCTGGTACGAGAGCGAGATCGCCGAATAGCGCACGCGCGTGGGGAACACGCCCGACACGAAGCCCGCGATCACCGAGTAGTAGCTGGCCATGCAGACCACGGCGATGGCGATGCCAATCACCATCGGCAGGACATGGCCGCTTTGCACCAGCACGAACATCGGATACGGCGATAGCATCGCGCCGATGGCCGCGATCTTGAGAAAGCGCGCGCCGCCCAGACGTTCCGCCAGCCACGCCGCGAGCGGCTGCGAGAAGAACTGGATGAAGGCGACGATAAAGAGGCAGTCGAGAATCATCGACCGCGTGATGCCGACGTACTGCGTGGTGTACGCGATCATGAAGGTGTTGGTGAAGTACACGCCCGCGATGCCAATGGTGTTCGCGCCGATGCACAGCAGCACGAGACCCCACGAGGAACTGAACACTTCGGCGATCGGCAGCTTGGCGGTGCGGCGCTGATCCTTGAGCTTTTCGAATTCCGGCGATTCGTTCACGCCCAGCCGGATCATGATGCCGACGATCAGCAGCACGGCGGAGATGAGGAAGGGCAGACGCCAGCCCCACGAAAGAAAATCGGCCTTGTCGAGCGACGTGACCGAGCGAAACGCCAGCAACGAAAGAATCAGTCCAGCAGGCGAGCCCAGTTGCGCGAACGAGGCGAAGAAGGTGCGGCGGCCTTCGGGCGCGTGTTCGCCCGCCATCAGCACCGCTCCGCCCCACTCGCCTCCCACGGCGACGCCCTGCACCACGCGCAGCAGCACCAGCAGCACGGGCGCCAGCGCGCCCACCTTCGCATACGACGGCAGCAAGCCGACGCACACCGTCGCCACGCCCATCATCATCAGCGTGGTCATCAGCGCCTTCTTGCGGCCGATGCGGTCGCCCAGATGGCCGAAGATCACGCCGCCCAGCGGACGCGCGAAAAATCCCACCGCGAAGGTGGCGAACGACGCCATGGTGCTGACGAAGCGGTCTTCGGAGGGGAAATACAGCTCGCCGAACACCAGCGCGGCGGCCGTGGCGTAGATGTAGAAGTCGTACCACTCGATCATGGTGCCGATGAACGCCGCGGCGGCGGCGCGCACGGGCTGGCGTGTGGTCGGGTGCGGGGTGGCTGATAGGGCCATGAGGTGAGTCTCCTTCGGGGCGCGTGCGGTATGAGTGTGGTCGAGGCGCGGTTTGCGGCGCTAAAACAGCGCATTCGCCATGCAGGCTTTATCGCCAGCCAGAAAACATTAGTCAAATTTCGCGTTATTATTCAGCACATAAATCTGGCTAATATCTTGGACGGAAACCGCGCATGCGTGCCGACACCACCCGCTTTCTCAACGACCGGCTCGACTGGAATTTGCTGCGCACCTATCTGGCGATCATGCAGGAGCGCAGCCTGAGCCGCGCCGCCGCGCGCCTCTACGTGACGCAGCCGGCGGTCAGCCAGGCGCTCAAGCGCCTCGAAGATGCGCTCGGCCGCAAGCTGATCGAGCGGCGCGGCGCGCACTTCGTGCCGACCCAGGCGGGCGAAGAGGTGTATCGGATCGCCAACGACATCTACGGCAATATTTCGCGGCTGGAAACGGAGCTCGACGAGCGCACAGCCGATATCTCCGGCTCGATCCGCCTGCTCACGGTGAGCCGGATCGAATCGCGCGTCTACGACGAATTCCTCGCGGAATTCCACGTCGCCTATCCGCGCATCGAGTTGCAGATCGAAGTGATGCGCTCGACCGACATCATTTCATCGCTGCTGCAAAAGACCGCGACAGCGGGTCTGAGCCTGTGCCGCACGCCCGTCGACAAGCTGGAAATGCGCTGCTTTCTGCGCCAGCGCTACGCGATTTATTGCGGCCGGCATCACCGGCTGTTCGGGCTATCGCAACTGACGATGGAGGATCTGCTGGCCGAGAATTTCGTGTCGTTCACCAGCGACCAGATCGGCGACAGTCTTTCGCCGCTCACGGTGTTCCGCGATCAGCGCGGCTTTACGGGGCGCATCGTGGCATCGTCGCCGAGTCTCGATGAAGTGCGGCGGCTGATCTACGCGGGCTATGGCATTGGCTGCCTGCCGGAACATATCGTGAAGGACGATCTGGCGCGGCAGCGTCTGTGGCAATTGCCGCCGGAGGAAGGTCTCGCGGATGTGGATATCCACTTGCTGTGGCATCGCGAGCGAAAGCGCAATGCGGCCGAAGAGGCGTTCTTCGGCGCGATGGAGCGCTGCATGCAGCGCTATGCGCTCGCGCAGCGGCTGTAGGCAACGCCGCGCGAACGTTGCATCAACAACGATCAAGCAGCTTCAATACCCGCGCGCCAGCACCGCAACACCAATAGTCACGACGCCCAGCACCAGATTGATCATCACAAGGCGGCGCATCGACCCCACCGCGCGCGCGCCGTCGGGCCACTTCTGCGCCTGCACCGCGCGGCGAATGCGCGGGAACAGCGCAAAACGGATATGGCCGAACATCAGCATCATGATGACGCCCAGGCCCGCCATTGCGTGCAGTTGCCAGGTGGCATGGCCGCCGCCGAACTGCATCAGCAGGAAACCGCCGCTCAGCAGAATCAGGATGATGGCGATGCCCACCCAGTTGAAGAAGCGGCCAAACACCGATTCGATGAGCGGAAGCCGCAATTGCGGCGAGAGATCTTCGAGCGCGGGGCGCAGACAGAAGTGCGCGAAAACCATCCCGCCCACCCACACGGCGACGCTCAGCAGATGCACAAACAGCGCGATTTCGATCGCGTGACCCATGCTGATATTTCCTTGTACTTAAAAGATTTCCGGTGCGAACGCCCGGATGTAATGTGGGCGGCATTATTTCATGCCGCCCACGGTCGCGCACTGGACGTGTACGCCCGTTCACGGGCGTACGTTGGCTGGCTCCCGCTTTGGCTGGCCAGGCGTTGCCATGCGCAGGCCGCGTCAGGCCTGGCGCGGCAGCACTGGGCGCATGCCCGTGATGACCTTGAGCTTCGAGTCCGGCGCGCGGCCCTTGCGTGCCCGCTTGCCGATCTGCGGCGCGAGCACCGGACCGGCCATCAGGTCTTCGCCCGGCTTCTGTCCGCGGCCCGTGCCTTCCAGCACGACACCCGCCGCGTTGATCGCCAGCGCCTGCACGAGCGTCTCCTTGTCTTCGAGCTGCATCAGCGTGACGCCGCGACCGCCGCCCGAGAGCGTCTTCATCTCGTCGAGGCCGAACACCAGCAGACGACCGCCCGAGGACAGGCACGCCACCTGGATCGCGTCCGGCAGCATCGGCATCGGCGCGAGCGGCACGCTGCCTTCGTCGATCGTCATGAAGGCCTTGCCCGCCTTCACGCGGCTGACCATGTCGCCGATCTTCGCGATAAAGCCAAAGCCGTTGCTCGACGCCAGCAGCAGTTGCGTGTCCGCAGGTGCCGCAAAGTAATGCAGCAGATGCGAACCCGATTCGAGTTCGATCAGCGAGGTGACCGGCACGCCGTCACCGCGACCGCCCGGCAGTTGCGCCACCGACACCGAATACACGCGCCCATTGCTGCCCCACGCGATCAGCGTGTCGGGTGTGCGGCACTGGAACGCCGCGTACAGACCGTCGCCGGCCTTGAACGTGAAGCCCTGCTGGTCCAGACCGTGGCCCTTGAGCGCACGCACCCAGCCCTTTTGCGACACCACCACCGTGACCGGATCGTCCGCCACGCGCACTTCGAAGCTCGCGCGCTTTTCCTGCTGGATCAGCGTGCGGCGATCGTCGCCATACTGCTTCGCATCGGCTTCGATTTCCTTGACGATCAGGCGCTTCATCGACGCTTCGTTGGCAAGCAGTTCTTCGAGCTTCGCCTTCTCTTCGCGCAACTCGGCCAGTTCCTTCTCGATCTTGATCTTTTCCAGCCGCGCCAACTGGCGCAGACGGATTTCGAGGATGTCTTCGGCCTGACGCTCGGAAAGGCCGAACGCGCTCATCAGCGCCGACTTCGGCTCGTCCGACTCGCGGATGATGCGGATGACTTCGTCGATATTGAGGAAGACGATCATCCGCCCTTCGAGGATGTGGATGCGGTCGTCGACCTTGGCGAGGCGATGCTTCGTGCGGCGCGTGACCGTTGCGAAACGGAAGCCGATCCACTCGCCCAGAATCTCGCTGATGCCCTTCTGGCGCGGACGGCCATCGGCGCCGATCATCACGAGGTTCAGCGACGCGTTCGATTCGAGGCTGGTGTTGGCCAGCAGCGAATTGATGAACTCGCCCTGATCGATCTTGCTGGTCTTCGGCTCGAACACCAGACGCACCGGCGCGTCCTTGCCCGACTCGTCGCGCACGGCGTCCAGCAGACCGAGCATGGTCTGCTTGTTCTGCAACTGCTCGGGCGTGAGCGTCTTCTTGCCGAGCTTGAGCTTGGGGTTGGTCAGCTCCTCGATCTCTTCGAGCACCTTCTGGCCCGACGTGTTCGGCGGCAGTTCCGTGACGACCAGTTGCCACTGGCCGCGCGCGAGGTCTTCGATCTTCCAGCGCGCGCGCACCTTCAGGCTGCCACGGCCGGTTTCATAAGCCGCCGCGATTTCCGCTTCGCTCGAAATGATCTGGCCGCCGCCCGGGAAATCCGGTCCCGGCAGACGCTCCATGATTTCCGCGTGCGAAAGCTTCGGATTCTTGATCATCGCCACCGCCGCCGTCGCCACTTCGCGCAGATTGTGCGAAGGGATTTCGGTGGCCAGCCCCACGGCAATGCCCGATGCGCCGTTGAGAAGCAGCATCGGCAGGCGCGCGGGCAGCGTCCTGGGTTCCTGGAAGGAACCGTCGTAGTTCGGCATGAAATCGACGGTGCCCATGTCGATTTCGTCGAGCAGCAGCTTGGCGATGGGCGTGAGGCGCGCTTCCGTGTAACGCATCGCCGCCGCGCCGTCGCCGTCGCGCGAACCGAAGTTGCCCTGACCGTCGATGAGCGGATAGCGCATCGAGAAGTCCTGGGCCAGACGCACGAGCGCGTCATAGGCCGACTGGTCGCCGTGCGGGTGGTACTTACCGAGCACGTCGCCGACCACGCGCGCCGACTTCACGGGCTTGGCGTTGTCGGCGAGGCCCATCTCGTTCATCGCGAACAGGATGCGGCGCTGCACCGGCTTCTGGCCGTCGCAGACGTCGGGCAGCGCACGGCCCTTGACCACGCTCACGGCGTAGTCGAGGTAGGCGCGTTCCGCGTAGTGGCCGAGCGTGAGCGTGTCGCCGCCGTCGGCCGCGCCATTCGCTTCAACAAAAAGATCGTCCATGTTTCAATCAGTCCGTAATCTGTAGGGGCAGGTTGTGTAGAAGGCGCGGATCAGATATCCGCTTCGACTTCGTTGCCCTTCTCTTCGAGCCACGAACGGCGCGAAGCCGCTTCGCCCTTGCCCATCAGCATCGTCATGCGCGCCACGGTGGCCTCGTAATCGAGGTCGCCGAGCAGGATGGGCGACAGGCGGCGCGTGTCCGGGTTCATGGTGGTGTCCCACAGCTGCTCGGCGCTCATTTCGCCCAGCCCCTTGAAGCGGCTGATCGACCATTGCGTTTCACGCACGCCGTCCTTGCGCAGCTTGTCGAGAATCGCTTCGAGCTCGCCTTCGTCGAGCGCGTAGAGCTTCTGCGCCGGCTTCTTGCCGCGCGCCGGGGCATCCACACGGAACAGCGGCGGACGCGCCACGTACACGTGGCCGCGCTCGATCAGCTGCGGGAAATGCTTGAAGAACAGCGTGAGCAGCAATACCTGGATGTGCGAACCGTCGACGTCTGCGTCCGAGAGAATGCAGATCTTGCCGTAGCGCAGATTCGAGAGATCGACGGTATCGTCCGGGCTGTGCGGATCGACGCCGATCGCCACCGAAATATCGTGCACTTCGTTGTTCGCAAAGAGGCGATCGCGCTCGGTTTCCCAGGTGTTGAGCACCTTGCCGCGCAGCGGCAGGATGGCCTGGTATTCCTTGTCGCGGCCCATCTTCGCGGAACCGCCCGCCGAATCGCCCTCGACGAGGAACAGTTCGTTGCGCGCGATATCGGTCGCTTCGCAGTCGGTCAGCTTGCCCGGCAGCACGGCCACGCCCGAGCTCTTGCGCTTCTCGACCTTCTGGCCCGCGCGCGTGCGCGCCTGCGCCTGCTTGATGACGAGATCGGCCAGCTTCTTGCCGTGCTCGACGTGCTGGTTGAGCCACAGTTCGAGCGCCGGACGCGAGAACGACGACACCAGCTTGACGGCGTCGCGGCTGTTCAGGCGCTCCTTGATCTGCCCCTGGAACTGGGGATCGAGCACCTTGGCCGAGAGCACGAACGACACGCGCGCGAACACGTCTTCGGGCAGCAGCTTCACGCCCTTGGGCTGCAGATTGTGCAGCTCGATAAAGCTCTTGACCGCCTGAAACAAGCCGTCGCGCAGGCCGCTTTCGTGCGTGCCGCCGGCGGGCGTGGGGATCAGGTTGACGTAGGACTCGCGCGTGAGCGAGCCTTCCTCGCTCCATGCCACCACCCAGGACGCGCCCTCGCCTTCGGCGAAAGTGTCGTCGTTGCTGCGGCCGTCGGCGAAACGCTCGCCTTCGAACAGCGGAATCAGCAGATCGGCGCCGCCCATGCCTTCGAGCAGATAGCCGCGCAGGCCGTCGTCGTACTTCCAGCTCTGGCGCTCGCCGGTCTTCTCGATCACCAGCGTGACTTCGACGCCCGGCAGCAGCACGGCCTTCGAGCGCAGCAGACGCTGCAACTCGCCGAGCGGCAGATTCGGTGAATCGAAATATTTCGGATCGGCCCACGCGGTCACGCGCGTGCCGCTCTTTTTCTCGTCGCGCGCCGCGTTGCGCGTGGTCAGCGGTCGGGTGACGTCGCCGTGCGAGAAGCCGAGTTCGGCAACCTTGCCGTCGCGCCAGACGGTCACATCCAGACGCGTGGACAGCGCATTCGTGACCGACACGCCCACGCCGTGCAAGCCGCCCGAGAACGTGTACGCACCGCCAGCGGCCTTGTCGAACTTGCCGCCCGCGTGCAGGCGCGTGAAGACGATCTCGACGACCGGCACCTTTTCTTCGGGGTGCAGGCCGAACGGGATGCCGCGACCGTCGTCCTCGACGGAGACGGAATGGTCCGCGTGCAGCGTGACGGTGATGCGCTTGCCGTAGCCGCCGAGCGCTTCATCCGAAGCGTTGTCGATGACTTCCTGGATGATGTGCAGCGGATTCTCGGTGCGCGTGTACATGCCCGGCCGTTGCCGGACGGGCTCGAGGCCCTTGAGCACCTTGATCGACGCTTCGCTATATCCAGCGTTTGCAGCGTTTGACTTCTTCGTTGACATGGTGATCCGCAGGGAGTTGTCCGCGCGCTTGTCCACAGAGCCTGTGGACATCTGCGGGGAAAACGCGTTGAGTGTTCAAAAAAACCGTGACGAAACAATGGCGTGAACAGACTGCTCGCCTGGCGCGCAGGCGCGGCGCGCCAGGCCGGTCCGCCGTATTCGCGAGGTATTGTACTGATTTGGGACCGCGCGGCAATTTGCTTGAGGGTCGGCCGTTCGGCCAGCGGGCGCCCGCAAGGGCGACTCGCGTGGAATGGGCCGCTTGCGGCCGGGGCTTGGGGGCGGCGGGTCTAAGGGAGATTTTGCGCGGTTTGCTGGACTGTTCGTTGCGTGGTTTGCGATGACCATCCCTGAACGCTGCCATAAAAAAGCGGCCCGCAGGCCGCTTCCTTCTCACTCCATCACTTGCGCTTCGCTTCCAGTTCTTCCCAGCGCTCCAGCGCCACGAGCAATTCCTCGTCGATTGCCGCGTAACGTTCCGTCAGCCGCGTCGCTTCCTTGCCGTCCTTCGCGAAGATCGAACCGTCTTCGATTTGCGCGCCGATGGTCTTCTGCTCTGTTTCCAGCGCCTCGATCTTCTTCGGCAGCTCGTCCAGCTCGCGCTGCTCCTTGAACGACAGCTTCACGCTGCGCTGCGCGTTGCGGCCCGCCGAACTGTCCTTGGGCGCTGCGGCAGCCGGGGCGGCGTCCTTCGGCGCACGCGCTTCGGCGATTTCCTGCGAGCGCGCGCTCTGGGTCTGCCAGTCGGTGAAGCCGCCGACATATTCGCGCCACTTACCTTCGCCCTCCGACGCGATCACCGACGTCACCACGTTGTCGAGGAACGCGCGATCGTGCGAGACCAGCAGCACGGTGCCGTCGTAATCGGCGAGCAGCTCTTCGAGCAGTTCGAGCGTGGGGATGTCGAGGTCGTTGGTGGGCTCGTCGAGCACCAGCACGTTGGCGGGCCGCGCGAACAGGCGCGCGAGCAGCAGACGGTTGCGCTCGCCGCCCGACAGCGATTTCACGGGCGAACGCGCGCGCTCCGGCGCGAACAGGAAGTCGCCCAGATAGCTCATCACGTGCTTTTTCGCGCCGTTGATCTCCACCCAGTCGCTGCCCGGGCTAATCGTATCGGCGAGCGTTTTTTCGAGGTCGAGCTGCGCGCGCATCTGGTCGAAGTACGCCACCTGCAGGTTCGTGCCCACGCGCACCGTGCCTTCATCGGGCTTGAGTTCGCCGAGAATCAGCTTGAGCAGCGTGGTCTTGCCCGCGCCGTTCGGGCCGACAAAGCCGATCTTGTCGCCGCGCATCACCGTGCCCGTGAAGCGGTCGACGATGCGGCGGCCGCCATACTGCTTCACCACGTCCGTGAGTTCCGCGACGATCTTGCCCGACTTTTCGCCCTGCGCGACGTCGAGCTTGACGTTGCCCTGCACGTTGCGGCGCTCGGCGCGGTCGTTGCGCATCTGCACGAGGCGCGCGATGCGCCCTACGCTGCGCGTGCGGCGCGCTTCCACGCCCTTGCGGATCCACACTTCTTCCTGCGCAAGCAGCTTGTCGAACTTCTCGTTTTCGACGCGCTCGACTTCGAGCTGTAGCGCCTTGCGCTCCTGATACTGCGAGAAGTTGCCCGGATACGAGAGCAGCTTGCCGCGATCGAGTTCGACGATGCGCGTGGCCACGCGGTCGAGGAACGCGCGATCGTGGGTGATGAACAGCAGGCTCGAACGCTGCGAGACCAGCAGCTCTTCGAGCCAGCGAATGCCGTCGAAGTCCAGGTGGTTGGTCGGTTCGTCGAGCAGCAGCACGTCGGGCTGGAGCACCAGCGCGCGCGCCAGCGCCACGCGCTTTTGCATGCCGCCCGAAAGCGCGCCCACGCGGGCCTCGCCTTCCAGGCCGATCTGCGCGAGCGTGGTGGCGACACGCGTGCGCCAGTTCCAGCCGTCGTGCATGTCGAGCGACGATTGCAGCGAATTCATGCGGGCCATCAGCGCGTCGTGTTCCGCGCCTTCGGGCGTTTCCGCGAGTCGATGCGCGACCGCGTCGTATTCGTCGAGCAGCGCGCGCACCTGCGCGAGGCCCGAGGCGACGGTGTCGAACACCGAGGCGTCGGTATCGAAATCCGGCTCCTGCGGCACGTAGACGGTCGTGAGGTTCTGCTGGCGCGTGACGAGGCCGTCGTCGGGACGGGCGAGCTCGGCGACGATCTTGAGCAGCGAGGATTTACCCGCGCCGTTACGGCCGATCAGCCCGACGCGCTCGCCGGCTTCGAGCGAAAAGTCCGCGTGATCGAGCAGCGCGACGTGGCCGAACGCGAGTTGCGCGCCGGTGATGGTGTAAAGCGACATGGATGGAAACCGTGGCCTGCGTTGGAGAGCAAGCGCATATTGTACCGGGGCGCGGCGTGCGCCCCGGCGGCGGACTTCGCGCGGCTTACTTCACATGCACCGTGATCGTCTTGCTCCACTCGGGGCCGTAGGACTGGTGTGCGCCGTTGGCGAACTGCGCGGTGAGCGTGTGATCGCCGGGCGGCAGCGTGATATCGGCTTCGGTCTGGCCTTTGCCGTAGTGAATCGATTTGTCGCTGACCGGCACCACCGTGCCTTGCGGCAGCGGCTGCCCGTCGATCAGCAGATGATGGTGGCCCGTATTGGGCGTGACAGTGCCCGCGGGCGCGACCGTCATGCCGTCGATGCCGAACTTGATATGCACCGGGTTGCTCACGGTCGCACCGTCCGCCGGCTCGATGAAATAGACGCCCTCGGCATGCGCGACGCTACTTGCGAAGCCGTTTGCCAAAAGACACGCCGCGAAGGTCATGCCGGCCAGCCAGGATTTTTTCATGATTGATCGCTCCTTGGGTGAACTCCACTCGCGGCCAAGCATACACCGCAGCGATGACGCGACGCTGCGATGCCGCGCGCCTGCCGCAGCATTGCAAACGTCAAGCTGAAGGTGCGCCTGCCGTTTTCCGGTAACATCGCGGCTCGCCCTCGCCCCGGCTAAACGGGGCCATATAAAAGGGTTTCTCCGCGGCCGCGCGCCGCGTACTGCATTGAGAAAGGTGTGTTGTGAGCGAAGTCATCGAGTACAAGAGCTGGGTCTGCCTGATTTGCGGCTGGATCTATAACGAAGAAGAAGGATTGCCCGACGAAGGCATCGCGGCGGGCACGCGCTTCGCGGATATCCCGGACGACTGGCGTTGCCCGCTGTGCGACGTGGGCAAGCCGGAGTTCGCCGTCGTCGAGTTCTGAAGTTAGGCAGCCCCCTGAATACCCTCAGGGCGACGTTTTCCAGCCGCATTGGCTTTGCTATACTCTTGCGCCTGCGCAGGCAACGTCCTCGCGCGGACTCCGCGCCATGACGGGTGACTTGGGAAACATGGCGGTTGGGCGGAGTCGGGGCTTCCGATGCCCTTGAGCGGTTACTGAGCGGTTACTGAGCGCTCCCTGTAGTTCAATGGATAGAACAAGTGCCTCCTAAGCGCTAGATGCAGGTTCGATTCCTGCCAGGGGGACCAGATCGATGTCGCGCAATTGGCGCGGCCGATCGCGCCGCCAGTCTCTTTCGCCCGCTCCGCCGTCGCCCACGTTCAGTCTGCTCTCACCCAGAGCCATCCCGGTTCCCGTTTTCCATTTTCCAGTGCTGCGCGGCACGCGGTTCGCTTGAGCTTGAAGCCACGCGCGCCGCAGCGCGCTCTTTCGAGGCAGATCCATTATGGACATCAACAAGCAAGTCGCCGCTCTCACCCACTCCGAACTGCAGACCGCCGGCGCGAGCCAGGCCACCGCGATCGCCGTGAGCGTGCTGCTGCGCCATTTCAGCTCGCCGGAACTGATCAAGCTGCTGTCGTCGACATTCGAAAACCATCAGGCCGTGATGCTGCAATCGCCGTGGCCCGAGCAAATGCTGCAATCGTTCGAAGCGACCCGCCGCTTCTTCGAAGGCGCCGTGCAAGGACCGGCACCCACGTCCGCCGAACCTGACCCGGCCGCCGACGAGTAAGCAACCCGGCGGATCGCGGAGGTCCGCGGCAGCGCTTGAAGGTTGCGTCCGCGAGCGCACCAAGGTTTGTCAATTGTTAACCTTCACGCGCTCGCGCCTCGCCTACGATGGTCTCCAGCACACCGGCGCAAAGCCGCAGACCATCGGAGTCCTCCGCCATGACCTCGCCCTACATTTTCGCCCTGATCGCCGCGCTGACCGCCGTGGTCTATTCGTCGCTGACGATGCTGTTGCTTGGCTGAACCGGCAGGCGCTAATTTGCGCCAGATCACAGCGTCGAATCGTCCGCGTTGACAGACCAAACGGGACAAAAGGGCACGATACCAGGGTAAACGTGGAGTATGATTCGATTAAAGTTAGGGTCGGAGCTGTCGTAATCTCCTTACATGGACACGCTCCGTCCCCTCCCGCCCGGCTACCTGATGTCGAATCTGATCGATCAGGACATTGCCCACATCCGTCGCGTCATGCCGCTCTCCCTCACGGGCGACCTCGGCGGACCGATCCTCTCCGCGAATTACTGGCGCGCACGCCTGCACCGGCTGCTCGACACTGGCCATATCAATAAAGGCCAGCTTGCCGACATCGACAGCCTGCTGGTGCAGATCGACTTGCACGAGCTGAACGCCGCCTCGATGACCGCGACGCTTGCAAAACAGGCTGCGGGTCAGATCGCGAACCAATAGTTTCGCGTCGTTCCCTTCAAGATCTGCCTTCCCCGGTCCGCCCTCCGCGAGCCGGGGCGCAGGCGTTTGCGTACCCTGGCGCACAAACACGCACAATCACACACAATCACGCACGATCGCGCCCGTAATTCCTGGCGCACTGGGTCAGGCATCGGTCATAATGTCCGCCAAAATACCCAGAGAGGACTTCGTGCACCCGGCCAATCCGCGAGACCTGCTTGCGCAGGCACGTCAGCGATTCACGCAGCAGCAGATCGCCACCCACGTCGGCAAGGACGTCAAGACCGTGCGTCGTTGGGAAAAGGGCGAAACGGCGTGCCCCGCCATGCTCGACGCCGCGCTGCGCGAGTTGCTGCGCAGCACCGAGCCCGCTTTCGCCAAGCCCGCCGCGCCTGCTGCGCCCGCACGCTTTCGCTTCGTCGACCTGTTCGCGGGCATCGGCGGCATCCGCATGGGCTTCGAGGCCCACGGCGGCGACTGCGTGATGACGAGCGAGTGGAACCCGTTCTCGAAAAAGACCTATCTGGAGAATTACGGCCCGAAGGATGGCGAAGGCCATGCCTACGTGGGCGATATCGTCGAGTTTCCCGCCGCCGAAGTGCCCGATCACGACGTGCTGCTCGCAGGCTTCCCGTGCCAACCGTTCTCGATTGCGGGCGTGTCCAAGAAGAACGCGCTCGGCCGTCCGCACGGTTTCGAGTGCACGACGCAAGGCACGCTGTTTTTCGACGTCGCGCGCATCATCGCCGAAAAGCGCCCCGCCGCCTTCCTGCTGGAGAACGTCAAGAACCTGCTCTCGCACGATCACGGCCGCACCTTCGAGGTGATCCTGCAAGTGCTGCGCGACGAGCTGGGCTACGACGTGCATTACCGCGTGATCGACGGCCGTCATTTCACGCCGCAGCATCGCGAGCGCATCATCATCGTCGGCTTTCGGGAGCCGACGCCGTTCAGTTGGGACGCGCTCAGTCTGCCCGAAGAAGGCCCGCGTCTCGCCTCGGTCCTGCATCGCACCGACGGCAGCGAGCCGTTGTTGCCGTGGGACGGCGAGCGCTTCTTCGATCACAGCGCGCGCCGCGTGCAGCCGAAGTACACGCTCACGCCCAGGCTCTGGGCCTATCTGCAGCAATACGCCGAAAAGCACCGCGCGGCGGGTAATGGCTTCGGCTACGGCCTGGCGTTTCCGCATAGCGTCACGCGCACGCTGTCGGCGCGGTATCACAAGGACGGCAGCGAAATCCTCGTGCATCAGGGCGAAGGGCTGCGTCCGCGCCGCCTCACGCCGCGCGAGTGCGCGCGCTTGATGGGCCTGCCCGACACCTTCCGCATTCCCGTGAGCGATACCCAGGCGTACCGTCAGTTCGGCAACAGCGTGGTGATGCCGGTGATGCGCGAAGTCGCGCGCACGATGATGCCGCACCTCGACGCCGCACTGGCCCGCGAGGCCGCGCCCGCCAAGGCGAAAACGAAAGCGGCTGCACGGCGCCGCGCCCGCGCGAGCACCGGCAGGAAGTCGAAAGACCAAGCGAAAGACCAAGCGGCGCTGGCCGCCTGACACCTCATGGTCGACGTCGTCGACAGCGCGACCCGCAGCCGGATGATGTCCGGCATCCGCGGGCGCAACACCAGGCCCGAAGTCCTGATCCGCAGCCTGCTGCATCGGCGCGGCTTTCGCTTCCGGCTCGACGTGCGCGAACTGCCGGGACGCCCCGATATCGTGTTGCCGCGCTATCGCGCCGTGGTCTTCGTGCACGGCTGCTTCTGGCACGGCCACCGTTGCGCGCTCTTCAAATGGCCAGCCACACGGCCCGAGTTCTGGCGCGCCAAGATCGGCCGCAACCGCACCCACGACGCCAAAGCAATCGCCGCCCTCGCCGCGCAGGGCTGGCGCGTCGCCGTGATCTGGGAATGCGCGCTGCGCGGTGCTTCGCAGGACCCGCAAGCGGTGGTCGAGCGGCTCGCGGCGTGGCTGCGCGACGACAGCCAGAGCTGGTTCGAAGCGCGCGCCGCGCAACAGGATGCGCCCTGAAGCGTCGCGGAGCCTGCCACTGAGCACGGCGCATCGCGGTGCTAAACTCGATTGGATAAGCAGAACTCATGAGAAAGGAGGCAAGCGATGGCTGATTTCCGACTCTGGTCCGACGAATTTCCGGGTAACGGCTTCATGCCGAAAGCGCAGGAATTCGACGATCGCGCTTTCGGCGTCGAAGGCGACAATCTCTCTCCGGCGCTGCAATGGGACGCGCCGCCCGCCGACACGCAAAGCTTCGCCCTCACCGTCTACGATCCGGACGCGCCCACCGGTAGCGGTTTCTGGCATTGGGTGGTCGTGAATATCGCGCCCGACGCGCGCGCGCTCGCCCGCAACGCAGGCAAGGCCGATGGCAGCCTGTTGCCACCGGGCGCCGTGCAGGTGCGCAACGATTACGGCACGGTGGGCTTCGGCGGCGCGGCGCCGCCGCGCGGGGACAAGCCGCATCGCTATATCTTCCGCCTCCACGCGCTCAAGGCGCCGCAACTGCCGGTGACGCCCGATACCACCAACGCGGTCGCGCGCTTCATGACGCATCTGAACGAGCTGGATTCGACCACGTATGTCGGGCTTTATGAGCTCAAGTAAGCATTCACACAAGTACCCACACAAGCACCGAAATGAGCACGAATCAGGCTTGAAGCCGCCAGCGCGGCGCATCGTGCGCCGCGCGCCACCACCACGCTCTGCACTCCTTGAATCGACTTGAAGACAGCGCGCGAGGAGATGCGCGACGTCCCGCTCATCAATGCCCACACCTACGCACTACCCACCGCCCGCAACCATGCGCGCCGCGCCTGCTGGCGATCCGCACGACCCCGAAAGCGGTCTGCCCTTCCCGCAGCGCTATCACGCGATCCTCGTCGTCGCGCTCGGCATCACGCTCGCGGTGCTCGACGGCGCCATCGCCAACGTCGCGCTGCCGACCATCGCGCATCATCTGCACGCGAGCGCCGCGAACTCGATCTGGATCGTCAACGCGTACCAGCTTTCGGTGACGATCGCGCTTTTGCCGCTGTCCTCGCTGGGCGACCGCATCGGCTACCGGCGCGTCTATCTGTGGGGGCTGGCGCTCTTCACGGTGGCGTCGCTGGGCTGCGCGCTCGCGACTTCGCTGCCAGCGCTGGCCATCGCGCGCATGGTGCAAGGCTTCGGCGGCGCGGGCGTCATGAGCGTGAACACCGCGCTCGTGCGCATGATTTATCCGCGTGCGAAGCTCGGGCGCGGCGTCGCCATCAACGCGATGGTGGTGGCCATCGCCTCGGCGATCGGGCCGACGCTCGCCTCGGGCGTGCTGTCGATTGCGGCGTGGCCGTGGCTCTTCGCGATCAATGTGCCGATCGGCATCGCCGCCTTCACGCTCGGCCTGCGCGCGCTGCCGCTCAACGCGCGTCATCCGGCGCCCTACGACTATCTGAGCGCGCTCTTCAACGCACTGGTGTTCGGACTGCTGATCTTCGCCGTCGATGGTCTGGGCCACGGCGAGAACTATGGTTTGATCGGCCTCGAATTCGCCGGCGCGGTCGTGATCGGCTGGTTCTTCGTGCGCCGCCAGCTCAATCAGCCCGCGCCGCTGTTGCCCGTCGATCTGCTCGCCAATCCGCTCTTCGCGCTTTCGATCAGCACGTCGGTCTGTTCGTTCTGCGCGCAGATGCTGGCGTTCGTCGCGCTGCCCTTCATGCTGCAGGATGCCTACGGTTTCTCGCAGGTGCAAACCGGCCTGCTGATGACGCCCTGGCCGCTCGTCATCATCGTCGCCGCGCCGGTTTCGGGCGTGCTGTCCGACCGCTATCCCGCCGGCATTCTGGGGGGCGTCGGACTCGCGCTGTTCGCGCTCGGGCTGTTGTCGCTGGCGACGCTGCACGGGCATCCCACCGAGGTGGAAATCGCCTGGCGCATGGCGCTGTGCGGCGTGGGCTTCGGCATCTTTCAGTCGCCGAACAACCGGCAGATTCTGTCGTCCGCGCCGCGCGAGCGCAGCGGCGGCGCGAGCGGCATGCTCGGCACCGCGCGGCTGACGGGGCAAACGCTGGGCGCGGCGCTGGTCGCGCTGATCTTCGGCGTTGCGCCGCAACACGGTCCGACGCTTGCGCTATTCGTGGCTACGGCATTCGCGGCGGCTGCGGCGGTTGTCAGCATGATGCGGCTGGTGCCTAGCCGCGCGGCGCAGGCAAGCCGCTGAAGCCTGTCAGTCGATTCTTCAACGGTGATGCGGGCCGCCTCGTTTTTACGGCCCGCACGCACTACCATGAATCTACGGCGCATCGCGCGCCGTAGTCCTGTTCTTCTGGCGAGTCAACCTTCCTGATGCATCAAGGGGGATTCCCATGTCTCTGATCATCGCTGGCCGGTTCACCACCTTCCCCGTCGCTGAATCCGTCGCCGAGAAGCTGTTCTCGCGCGGTTTCGTCGAGGAAGACGTCAACCTCTTTTTCGTCAATCCGCGCGGGCAACATGCGCGCCATACGCCTCACCCCATTCCGATCGCCGCCGCACCGCCCCATCGCATGCGTAATCTCACCGCGGGCGCGGTGGCGGGTGCGGTGGTCGGCGTGGCGTTGTTTGGCGCGCTGCTGTCCGCCTCCTTGCCCTCGGTGCTGATCGCCGCGGGCGTGGGCGCATGGATCGGCGCACGTATCGGCCGCGGCTGGCAACGCCCTGCCAGGCACGAGGCGCGCGTGCTTCACGAAATGCGTCAGTCGGGCGTGCTGCTCACCGTGCATGTCAGCCCCGACAATCAGGCGCTGGCTGCCGAGGTGCTGCGCGAGTGCGGCGCGCAAGACGTCGAACGCGCCACAGGCCAATGGCACGCCGGTCACTGGGCCGATTTTGATCCGACCGAAGCGCCGCATCCCTACGCCGCTGCGGCACACTGAGGCCGACGCGGCCGACGCGCAGCACGGCGCAATAAAAACGGCGGCCCGAAGGCCGCCGTGGGGTTACGCGTGTGCCATGCAAGCGCGCGCTAGCTGGCCTTGCTGGTCGTGCTTGCCGCCTTGCTTGCGGCGGTGTCGACCTGCGCCTTTGCCGCTGGCGCGGCGCTACGCGCTTTTTCGGTTACAGATGCAGCGGTCGCCACGCTACGCAGATCGGCGAGGAATGTATCGCGCCACACCGAGAGATTGTTCTCGCGCAGGGCCGCCATCATGTCCTCGTAGCGCGACTGACGCTCCGCGTGCGGCATCGACAACGCCCGCTCCAGCGCCTCGGCGGTCTGGTTCAGATCGTAAGGATTCACAACCAGTGCACCAGGCATCTGCTCAGCCGCGCCCGCGAACTGCGAGAGCACCAGCACGCCCGGATCTTCCGGATTCTGCGACGCGACGTATTCCTTCGCCACCAGATTCATGCCGTCGCGCAGCGGCGCAACGTAACCCACGTGAGCCTGACGGAACAGCGCCATCAGCAGGTTGCGCTCGTATTTCCGGTTCAGATAGTGGATCGGCGTCCAGTCGAGCTGCGCGAAGCGCCCGTTGATACGCCCGGCCTCGCCTTCGAGGTTGCGGCGAATCGTCTGGTAGGTCTGCACGTCGGAGCGCGTTGGCGGCGCGATCTGCAGCAGCGAGACGCGGCCATGCCAGCCCGGGCCGTTCTGCAGCATGCGCTCGAAGGCCTGGAAGCGCTCGGCGAGTCCCTTCGAATAATCGAGGCGGTCCACGCTCATGATCAGCTTGCGGCCGCGCATCGCATCGCGCAGGCTGCGCACCGGCTTGCGGTCGGTGAACTGCGTGGCGGCTTTGGCAATCGCTTCGGGATAGATGCCGATCGGGTACGCCCCCACTTTGAGGAAGCGGTCCCACGCGTGCACCATGCCGTCGTCGCTCGACGTGCCGTGACCGCCGCGCTCCACATAGTCGAGGAAAGCCTGGCGATCGGCATCGGTCTGGAAGCCCACCACATCGTAGTGGCACATGAACTTCATCAACTCTTCGTGCGGCGGCACCGAGCGCATGACTTCAGGTACCGGCAGCGGAATGTGCAGGAAGAAGCCGATGGGGTTTTTCACGCCGAGGTCGCGCAGGCAACGTGCGAACGGAATCAGGTGATAGTCGTGAACCCAGATGATGTCGTCGGGCTGGATCAACGGCTTGAGCTGGCGCGCCAGCGTGACGTTCACGCGCAGGTAGCCGTTGTATTCCTGACGCTCATAGCGTGCCAGGTCGTTGCGGTAGTGGAACGTCGGCCAGAGCGTCGTATTCGAGAAGCCCTTGTAGTACTGGTCATAGTCACGCCGGGTCAGACCTACCGTCGCGTATGTGACGCTGCCCTGTTGTTCGATGACCGGCTCGGTGGGTTCGGCAACGGTCTCGCCGCTCCATCCAAACCAAACGCCACCGGTTTCCTTGAGCGCATCCAGTACGCCGACCGCGAGGCCGCCAGCGGCGGGACGCCCTTCCTGGGTCGGTGCAACGCGATTCGATACCACGATCAGTCTGCCCATTGCGGCTAAACCTCCTGTTTCGTTGGGTCCGTAGACGGTGCAATGCAAGATCACGCAAGATGCATGCCTCATCCTGGTGAATCGCGTCGTGATCGCGACCTTATTGCGTTTTTGCGCGGATTCTTGGCACGAATTTTTGAGCACCGACGACGGTGCTTTTGAACGAAGCGAAGCGCCGCGAAACCGGCTGGAGCCGGTTCAATCGCGTTGCAGCGAAAGCGATCTTCGAGGTCCGGCGCGCGCGACGACGGCGATGAAATCAGGCGTCCTGCTCGGAGCCGAGATCGCGTTGATAGTCGATTCCTTCCGCCCGCGCGCCGCCCTGGTTGTGCTCGCCATCGGGCGGCACGCCGGGCGCGGGGCGATTCTGGCTGGCGGGATCGGGCGTGTGAGCCGGCGGGAGATCGCCGGAACCGGCAGCAGTATTGGCAGCACTATCGGCAGCACCGCTGCGACCGAAATCGGCCAAGTTGCCGGCCTTCTGATCGGCGTCGCGCGGGCCACGTTTGCCCGAGTGACGTGCGGACCGGCGCAAAGCGGGATGTCTCATGTCGATGTCTCCTGCGTACTGGCCGTCACACGGCGGTGGCATTTTTATAGTCTAGGAATCGCCGCGTGAAATTGCCGGTAAATATGGCCGGGCGTTTGTAACTCGTACATAAAAGGGCAGAATCGGTAACGATCGTCCGGCTCGCGACGTCAGGCGGCCGGATATTGCGCCGCCACAAGCTCATTCGGATACGTCGAAAGCGCCCACGCCCTGCGCGGCGAGCTTCGGCCCTAAATCGGCGTGACAGGTCCAGCCGGCCCAGTGTGCCCACCCGGTCCATCCAGCCCATCCAGCCCACGCGGCGCGAGTGGCCAACTGGGCGGTCCTCGCGAAACGCGCCCATTCCTCGCGCGCCCGTTGCGAAGACGACGCCACGCGCATCGCCGGATAAAGTCGCGGATCGATCGAGCGCGGCACCTCGCCCGGTTGCGGCGGCGGGTCGCCCACCGGCGGCACGTCGGGCGTGCCGGGTTGATCGGGCTGCGGATCGGGTCGCGGGGTGTGCGCGAGCCAGGGCTTCACGCGGGATGGATCGGATTGTCGGCAGATTGGCATGGCGCGCTCCTCGCTAGGTTCCATGGAGCGCATTGCAAGCCACGTACCAGCGCACAGAGCAGCGCACCAAGCTGCGCACTAAGCAGCACCCCAAGCAGTGCACCGGGAACCGCGCAAAGCCATGCGCGCCCCGGCGCGCGAGGCGCTCGACGGATCGCAGGATGCAAATGCAGAGCAAGCGGAGAGACTACGCAGAGGTGGGATTTACATCGCTTGCAGGCAAGCGCCGCGAGATGGGCGCTGCCTGCTCAAGAGATAGCAAGTGGCAAAACGAGCGGAACATCAGCTCGCGGCACGCGCGGGCGCTTCGCTCTTGCCGCCGCCACCGCCCGTCTCATTGCCGTACTCGACGAGGCGGTTGTAGAGCGTCTTCAGGCTGATGCCGAGAATTTCCGCCGCGCGTGTTTTCACGCCGCCGCACTGCTCCAGCGTCGCGAGAATCAGCTGGCGATCGGCATCGGCAAGCGAGGTGCCAAACGGGATCGTCACCGCCGTCCCCGCCACCGGCTTCGACAGCGAAATCTGCAACGGCACCGCCGCCGTCAGATCGCCCTCGTTTCCGGCCATGATGTGCGCGCGCTGCACGTAGTTCTTCAGTTCGCGCACGTTGCCGGGCCACGGATAGGTAGCCAGCATCTCGCGCACCGCCGCCGGGAACTGCTTCTTCGTGCCGTGACGCTCGTTCAGTTCGTCGAGGAAGGCCTGCGCCAGCAGTTCGACGTCCTTGCCGCGCTCGCGCAGCGGCGGCAGGTTGATCGGGAACACGTTGAGGCGGTGATACAGGTCCAGACGCAGCTTGCCCTCGGCGACGGCCTGCTCCGGGTCGCGGTTGGTGGCCGCGATCAGGCGCACGTCGGTCTCGATTTCCTTGGTCGTGCCCACACGCATGAACATGCCGGTTTCGAGCACGCGCAGCAGCTTCACCTGCAGCTCGATCGGCATTTCGGTGATTTCGTCGAGGAACAGCGTGCCGCCGTTCGCGCGCTCGAAATAGCCCTTGTGCTGGCGATCCGCGCCGGTAAATGACCCGCGCTCGTGGCCGAACATCTCCGATTCGATCAGGTTCGGCGAGATCGCGCCGCAATTCACGGCGAGGAATTCGTGCTTGCGGCGCAGGCTCAGCTGGTGAATGGTTTGGGCGGCCACTTCCTTGCCGGTGCCCGATTCGCCCACCAGCATGACGGAAGCCGGCGTGACCGCCACGCGGCTGATCTGGTCGTACACGTCCTGCATGGCCGGCGAATTGCCGAGCATCAGACCGAAGCGGCCCATGCGACGCAGTTCGCCGCGCAGATTGCCGATTTCGGCCTTGAGATCGCCCGCGCGCGGCAGGCGGTTCAGGATCGCCTTTACGCGCTGCAGGTTGATCGGCTTCACGAGGTAGTCGATCGCGCCGTTCTTGAGCGCGTCCACGGCCGTCTCCACGGTCGCGTGGCCCGTGATGACGACGAGCTCCACGCCGGAGCGCGGATCGAGGTCCTGGAACAGGTCGGTGCCGCTGCCGTCCGGCAGCTTCAGGTCGGTGAAGACCACGTCGGGCATCTGCCGGATGAGCTGGATGCGCGCCTCGCGCAGATCGCCGGCCTGGGCGGTGGTGAGCCCGTCTTCGCCCACCACGGCGGCCAGCGCTTCGCGCGTTTCTGCGTCGTCATCGACAATCAATACATGTGGCATCGCGTCTCGTCAGCCCTGAAAGGTGAGTGGTTCCCATGCGCGATACATGCCACGCCGCGAGCAGGACGGACACGCCGGACAATCTCAGCCGGCGCCGCGAGCCTGGGCGGTGCATGTGATGCGCTGCAGTGGGGTGCGAAACGGTCGGGTGCGTTCAAGACGGCTAACGCGCGGTTTTAGCTGCACTGTAGCGACAATGCGCAACAATACCGCGCGCAACGCGCAACCCGAACCTCGATTGTTGTAGATATCACTATTATAGACAGTTTCGAGATCGCCCGGCGCGCGTTTCCCAACGCTCGTGCACAAACCTGCCGAGCGCCGCGCGCGCGATGGGCCTCGCCCTGCGGCCCGCTCTAACGGGCCTCACGTCCATCCGTAGCATCAATGCCGCGTTGCGGAATCCGCGTCGCTGGTCGGAAACGGCCATGCGGCGCCGGTATCGTCGCGCGCCGCGTTGTGCTCGTTCATCGATGCAGGCGCCGTCGCCGAGGCTGACTTCGCCGTTGCTCCATGCTCCGCCTTATTGGCCGATTCGGACAGCGAGCCGCCCTCGTCCTCCCAACGGCTCAAATCGCCATGCAGATGTTGGCGCTGCATGCGGTGACGCTGCGACCAGCGCAAGGCCAGCATGCCGGCCGTCGCGCCGAGCGCGCCCACCGCAAACAGGGTTCCGAACAGGCCAGGCTTGTTCTTCGACATTTCGATTCTCCCAGTATTTTTGCCAGACGCGCGACAGATAGGTTGGCGCATACCGTGCGTGCGGCTATCCGGTTCGACGCATCGCATCTAACGTAGACGCGTACGCCCTATCGAAGTTGCGCAGCACGAGGCGTGCCAGCCAGGCCGAAAACCGGCAAAAATAACGCGATCGTTGCAAAAAACACCGATAGTGCGCTAATGGGCAGCCAGCGCCCAGCCGCCTGACAGCCGCCTGACAGCCGCCTGAGACCGGCCCGCAACCGCCATTGGAGCGAAGATCCGGGCACGTCCATTGCCCTGCGAGGCGTCGCAGTGGTTAAATGTTTACGAGATGGAAATCCTGCGACCGCCGGCGCGACATCGTTCGCGCGTATCCTGGCTGGCGGCGGCCCGTCCGAAGCAGCGCACCCGGCCATATGAAGCATCGTGCGCGCAGCAAGGTTCGCAAATGCGCGCAAGCGGCGCGCCACACGAATGCATATCGGCCTGGGGCATACCGGCTCCGTGCCACTTACCAACTTTGCAGGACGAATAACCTATGGCGTCAATCGAGCCGGGCTCGCCCGCCGCCGAACGAGATGAACCGCGCACCACGCGTGACGAACGCGAAGCGCGCCGCAACGAGAAGGGTAACGAACAAAGTCGCAAGGCAGGCCGTGAATCTGGCCGTGAATCTGGCCGTGAAGCGCCTGCGGCTCAACCACGCGTTCCAGGTCTGCAATCCTATGGCTTGCTGTACGGTTCGTCGGCGATCATGCAGGAACTCTACGCGCAGATCGAGCGCGTCTCGGTCACCGACGCCACTGCATTGATCGTCGGCGAATCGGGCACCGGCAAGGAGCTGGTCGCGCGCACGATCCACGACCGCAGCGATCGCCGCGATGGTCCGTTCATCGCCGTGAACTGCGGCGCGATCCCCGACGAGCTGATCGAAGCCGAACTCTTCGGCCACGAGAAAGGCAGCTTCACCGGCGCGGTGCAGGCGCGCGACGGCCACTTCGAGCACGCGCGCGGCGGCACGCTGTTCCTCGACGAAGTCACCGAGATGTCGCTGCTGCATCAGGTCAAGCTGCTGCGCGCGCTCGAAACCGGCGACTATCGTCCGGTCGGCAGCAACGAAACGATCCACGGCGATGTGCGCATCATCGCGGCGACCAACCGCGACCCCGTCGTGGCCGTGAAGGACAACGCGCTACGCGAGGACCTGATGTATCGCCTCGCCGTATTCCCGCTGCGCGCTCCGCCGCTGCGCGAGCGCGAGCGCGACCGCGAACTGCTCGCCCAGCTCTTTCTCACCGAGCTCAATGAGCAAAGCGGCACGCAGAAGGTCTTCAGCAAGCGTGCGCTCGAAACCGTGCGCAACTGGTCCTGGCCCGGCAATGTCCGCGAGCTGAAAAATGCCGTGTACCGCGCGTTC
Organism: Paraburkholderia bannensis; assembly: GCF_014200455.1. Lineage (GTDB taxonomy): Bacteria > Pseudomonadota > Gammaproteobacteria > Burkholderiales > Burkholderiaceae > Paraburkholderia > Paraburkholderia bannensis_A. The sequence continues at coordinate 174,988 of NZ_JACHBW010000010.1, forward strand.
ATCCTCGCCGAAAAGCAGGTCGAGATCGCCCATCCGCAACTCGTGCCCAAGGTGAAAAAACCGGTCACGCAGGGTGATGCGATGAGCGTGTGGATCGGCACGCCGCTCGCCGACGCGCAAAAGCAGATCATCCTCGGCACGCTCAAATTTTGCGGCGGCGACAAGCGTCTCGCGGCGCGCACGCTGGGCGTGAGCCTGAAGACGCTCTACAACCGTCTGGGCAGTTATGGTGCGGAAGGCGGCGATGCGCCGCTGGCCGACGATGGGGAAAACGACGACGAGGCACGCGACGCCGGCTAAGCTCCGAGTGATTAAAAACGCAGGATAAAACCGCGCTAAAACGCACAAAAAGGTCGTGCTCGCAACCATGCAACGTCAAGCGGCGCACGACCTTTTGCAATTTCTTGCATTTTCCCTATCCCGTTTGCAATTGTCATCCTGCACAATCCGCAGCACGAAATAGCACCCTGTTCTCATTCAAAGGTGCCTCAATACGTGCTGGAACGTTGCGCTGGGCGACGTCCAGCCGCCAGCTGCAGGGAATGAACATGCAAGAACGACGTGCCTGGGCGTGCAATGCGCCATCGTCGGCACCGCGCAATGCGCCGGGCTTCGGCCTCGCGGTTTCGCGGACCCGAATCCTCATGACGGCAGTGGCAGGCTGGCGACGCAGCGCGTCGCTCACGCTGCTCGCGGCAGCCACCAGCCTCGCCTGCTCCGCGTGCAGCTCGCTCTACTCCGAAGGCGCGATCACGGGCGCCGGTATCGGCGGCGCGGCGATCGCCTCGAAGGTCACCAGCAACGCCGCGGTCGCCACCGGCATCGGTCTGGGCGCGGTTGCCGCTGCCAAAGCCGGCGTGCAGTATTCCGAGCGCGTCGTGCACCGCAACACCCAGGACAGCATCGCCAAGGCTGCGGGCCCGCTCGACGTGGGCGGCGTCGCGCCCTGGTCCATCGTCCATTCGTTTCCGATCGAAGAAGCCGCGCATGGCCGCGTGACCGTGAGCCGCGCGATCAGCACGGGCGCGCTCGACTGCAAGGAGATCGTGTTCTCGGTCGATCACGACGCGACCAGGGACAAGGCCGCCGCCAGCGCCTTCTATGTGGCTTCGGTGTGCCGCGACGGCGAAAACTGGAAGTGGGCTTCGGCCGAACCCGCCACCGACCGTTGGGGCGCGCTGCAATGAGCGGCGCCATGCGCGTAAGCCTGAGCGCCGCCCGCGCCGCCTTCGCCATGCCGGGCGCTCGCCTGCTGGCGCTCGCGGCTTTGTGCACGGGCGTGGCGCTGGGCGCGAGCGGCTGCTCGTCGATTGGCGCGGCGAGCGGCGCGGCGGCGGCAGCGGCCACCGGCATCGCCACGGCCAATCCCGCCATCGGCGTGGGCGTGGGCATCGCCGTGCAGGCAGCCACCGACGAAGCCGTCGCCCGCTTCATGAAGAGCATGCACGCCGATCAGCAGGAAATGATCGCTGAAACCGCCGGACGCCTGCCCGTGGGCGGCAGCGACAGCTGGCGCATCAAGCACAAGCTGCCGGTCGAGAACGGTCACGGCGAGGTGCGCGTGACGCGCGCGTTCGCGTCGGCGCTGGCGCTGTGCAAGGACTTCGCGTTCTCGGTCCAGGGCGGCGACAAACCCGATTCGCCCGAGCAGTGGTACACCGCGAGCGCCTGTCAGGACGAAAGCGGCTGGAAATGGGCCACCGCCGAACCCGCCGTCGAGCGCTGGGGCACGCTGCAATAACGCTTCGCGCTGCACGAAAAAAACGGTCGCCGCAGCGACCGTTTTTCATTTCCGATCCGCAAAAACCGCTGGATCAGGACTCGACGTCTTCCAGACTGAAGACTTCCGACTGGTCGTTGTAGGAGAAGATTTCGCCGTAACGGCCCCAGTCGATCACGGTATCGAGCGTTTCTTCCGCCGCGCCGTCCGAAAGGAAGTCTTCCAGCTCCTGCTCGAAACGCACGCGCGGCGCACGATGGCCCGGACGCTCGTTGAGCACCTTCTTGATCCGCGCCGCGAGCGGCACATGCCGCAGCAGATGTTCCGCGAACATCATCTTGCGCTCCTGGGTGCCGAACTCCGCGAACACGCGCGCGGGCGGCGTGAGCAGCACATCGCCTTCGCGCACATCGGCGAAACCGAGATGCTGGAGCACTTCGGCGATCGGGAACAGATCGTCCACTTCCAGATGCAGCGAGCGCGCGATTTCCGGCATGTCGGCGCGGCCGTGGTAGGGCGCCGCCGCCAGCGTTTCGATCAGACCCGCCATCAGGTTGGTGGACACGCGCGGCAGCCAGCTACCCAGTTCCAGGCCCTTCTTCGTCGATTCGTCGGTCTGGCGCGCGGTCATCTTCGCGTAGATGTCGTCCACCAGCTTGCGGAACGCCGGGTCCAGGCGGTTGCGCGGATGCTTGAACGGCACCTTGATCTCGGCGACCACCCGGCCAGGATTGGACGACAGCACCAGAATGCGGTCGCACATGAACACCGCTTCTTCGATGTTGTGCGTGACGATCAGGATCGACTTGATCGGCAGGCGACCTTGCGTCCACAGGTCGAGCAGGTCGGTGCGCAGCGTTTCGGCGGTCAGCACGTCGAGCGCCGAGAACGGCTCGTCCATCAGCATCAGATTCGGATCGACCACCAGCGCGCGCGCAAAGCCCACGCGCTGACGCATGCCGCCCGACAGCTCGCGCGGATAGGCGTTCTCGAAGCCGTCCAGACCGATCAGGTCGATGGCGGCCAGCGCCCGCTCGCGGCGCTCGCGTGCGCCGACGCCCTGCGCTTCCAGGCCCGCTTCCACGTTCTGCAGCACGGTGAGCCACGGGAACAGCGCGAAGGTCTGGAACACCATCGCCACGCCTTCGGCGGGGCCGTCCAGCGGCTTGCCGCGCCACGTCACCTCGCCCGCCGTCGGCTCGATCAGGCCGGCGATGATACGCAGCAGCGTCGATTTGCCGGAGCCCGAGCGGCCCAGCAGGCCGACGATCTCGCCTTCGCGCAGTGACAGATTGGCGTCGTCGAGGACGAGCAGTTCGCCCTGGTTCTTGTTGAAACCCCGGCATACGTTCTGCACGCGCAGGAGTTCTTCGCCGATGCGCGGCGGATTCGGCGCCGTCTGAACGTCGCCGTGCGGAGTGCTGAGGGTCTTCGGGTTTTGCATCGCTTTGCCTTCCAGCGTTCGATTTTTCGATCAGTTTCGTGGCGCGCTTATGGCGCTTATGCGTCGGTCGCGACTCAATCGCGATCAGTCCAGCCGCAGCTTCGACTCGGCGTAGGTGTACAGCGGACGCCAGAGCACGCGGTTGAACAGCGTGACGAACAACGACATCACGGCGATGCCGAGGATGATCTTCGGATAGTCGCCGGCGGCGGTCGTCTGCGCGATATACGCGCCAAGACCGTGCGCGGCCACCTTGGTGTCGCCCCACTGCACGAACTCGGCGACGATACTCGCGTTCCACGCGCCGCCCGACGCCGTGATCGCGCCAGTGATGTAGTACGGGAAGATGCCCGGCAACATCGCCTGACGCCACCACTGCGCACCGCGGATATGAAAGTTCTTCGCGGCCTCGCGGTAGTCGTTCGGATAGGCGCTCGCCCCCGCGATCACGTTGAACAGGATATACCACTGCGTCCCCAGCACGATCAGCGGCGACAGCCAGATGTCAGGATTGAGGTGAAAGCGCACGATCACGATCACGAACACCGGGAACAGCAGGTTCGCGGGGAAGGCGGCGAGGAACTGCGCGAGCGGCTGGATTTTTTCGGCAAGCGCCGGGCGCAGACCGATGATCACGCCCAGCGGCACCCAGATCACCGATGCAATCGCGATCAGCAGGATCACGCGCAACAGCGTGATGAAGCCGAGCACCAGCACATGGCCCACTTCGTCGAGCGACACGCCCGTGCGCACAAAGGCGACCACGCGCCACACCACATAAACCGTGAGCGCGATGACGAACACCGTCCAGAGCGCGTCGCCGAGCTTGCCGCGCAGGCCGCCAGCACCCGCCTTCGCGGGCGCGGCGCGCTGCACCACCGGGAACGAGGGCAGCGCGAACGGCAAACGCAACGGCACGCGCGCGGCCTTGGCGAAGAGCCAGCCAAGCGGCACCAGTAGTTGATGGATCAGATGGGTGCGGCGAAACAGGTTCAGGAGCCAGGATTCCGGTGCGTCGCCCGAGCTGGTGTTTTCCATGCGGAACTTGTCGGCCCAGGCGACCAGCGGGCGGAACAGGAACTGGTCATAGGCCAGGATCACGACCGTCATCGCCAGAATCACCCAGCCGATGGCGTGCATGTTTTTCTCGGCGATGGCCTGAGCCAGATACGCGCCGACACCCGGCAGCGTGATGGTGTTGTTGCCCACCGTGATGGCTTCGGAAGCCACCACGAAGAACCAGCCGCCCGACATCGACATCATCATGTTCCAGATGAGGCCCGGCATCGAGAACGGCACTTCCAGTTTCCAGAAGCGTTGCCAGCTGGTCAGATGGAAGCCTCGCGACACCTCGTCCAGATCGCGCGGCACCGTGCGCAGCGACTGGTAGAAGCTGAAGGTCATGTTCCACGCCTGGCTGGTGAAAATCGCGAAGATCGCCGCGAGTTCGGCGCCCAGCACGCGCGAGGGAAACAGCGCGAGAAAGAACGTGACCGTAAACGAGATATAGCCCAGCACCGGCACCGACTGAAGAATGTCGAGAATCGGCACCAGCACCAGGCCCGCACGGCGGCTCTTGGCCGCGAGCGTGCCGTACACCAGCGTGAAGATCAGCGAAGCGACCATCGCCGCCAGCATGCGCAGCGTGGTGCGCAGCGCGTACTCAGGCAGATTGGCCGGATCGAGCGAAATCGCCTGGGTCTTGAGCACGGCGATCGGCGCCATGGTCTCGTGGAACCCGACGGCCGCCATCGCAATCAGGCAGATGATGAGCGGAAACGCGACGAAGTCCCAGCGATTGGGCAGCACGCGCCACGCCGAAGCATTGGCCGTGCGGCTCAGGTTGAAGCTGAAGTCCATTCAGGCGCCCTCCCCGCGTTGCGGTAGATGAATACGAGACACAAAGGCGCTGCGCACAACGGCACGACGCGCAAGCTGCAGCGGAGAAAGGAAGAGGCGGAAAACGCCGACGGGAAAGGCAAGACGCATGGACTCGGTGTTTCGTTAGCGTGGATATGCTTGGGCGCGGTAAGCGGCGCGGGTCGGCCTTGCTCAGGAACGGCACGACACTACACCAACATTCGTGACAGATTCAACCTTGCAGGCGATATCGGCGATACGCCGCAAAGTCCCGCCAGACGGGGCTTTCGGGCTGCTTTCGAGGGCATTCCGGCGACCTTCCAGCGGCTGTCGGCGCGGTTGCGCTGCTGGCCTTGCGGCGATTTCGCCGCGGCTGCGTTGCCGCCCCGCCCTGCCATGCGCACTGCATGATGCGCAGCGCCAAACAGAGCGCTAAAGGTCGCAGGCGCAGGTTTTGTGTAGGTATACCGGACCTATGCGCACCTTTTGCGCCTTCTTCCCTGTCATTCGAGAGTTAAAATCGCGTCACGGCAAGGCTCGCCGACCGTCCAGACAGTCCCGACAATTCCGGGAGCCGAAGGATGCCGTGTCACGACGCCGGGTTACCCGAGCGCCCACCCCCGCATTCACGAACCAGAAGGCCGATGAACAGGAGACTCTTGCGTCAGGCTGCCGGACCCATCGGGGTCGTGGTGGTCGCGCTCGTCTGCTGGCTGGGCGCCGGCTGGCTCGCCGATCGCATGGTGCGCCAGGAACTCGATAGTGCGCTCGCCTCGCAACGTCAGATGACGCGCTCGGTGGTCGACAACATGGCCGAGGTCATCGCCAGCGACCTGTCGATGTCGCGCGCCATCCCCGCCACCATGGCCGAAACCCAAATTGTTCAGCAGGCGCTGACTACGGCCGCGCATTATGCCGCCTCGCACGCCTCGACGGAACTGGCGCGGCGCGAAGAACTCCAGCACGTGAGCGAGCTCACGGGCGTCAACCGCTTCCTGCACGACGCCCAGGGCTTCTCCGGCCTCGACGCGATCTGGCTGGTGAACGCCAACGGCATCTGCATCGCGTCCAGCAACGCGATGGACAAGATTTCCTACGTGGGCGTGGACATGCGCCCGCGCGCCTACCTCACCGACACGCTGCTCGGCGCGTTCTCCGAAACCTATGGCGTGGGCAGCACCAGCGGCGAGCCCGGCATCTTCGTGGCTGCCCCCGCCTACGACAACGGCCTGCTGGTCGGCGCGGTAGTCGCCAAGGTCAGCATCGCGCGGTTGCGGCATTGGGTCACGCATCCGGGCACCTTTGTCTCCGACGGCAATGGCGTGATAGTGATGGCGCACGACAGCAGCCTCGAAGGACTGGCGATGCCCGGTTCGCACGTCGAGGAGATGAACGCCGTCGATCGCGTGAACACCTATCTGCGCGAGCGTTTCAGCGAGATTTCCCTGCAAAGCGCTGCGCGCGCCGCCACCTCGCAGGCGCCGTGGATGCCCGAGGCGGACGCGCAGTCGCTCGTCGATCTGCCCGGCCATCACGCCCCCGCGCTGTACGAGGAGCGCGGCGGCCTCAATTCGGGTCTGTCGGCGCATCTGGTCGAGCCGGTCACCGCGTGGCCCGAACTGCTTGCCAATCATCGGCGCGACCGGCTGCTGATTTTTCTGACGCTGGCCGGTTCCGCGGCGCTCGCCGCGGTGATTTCGATTTCATGGGTGCGCGAGCGGCGCCTGCACCGCGCGAGCCGCGATCTGACCGGCCAGTTGCAGGCCGCGAATGCGCTGCTGGCCGCCGAGGCGCGCCACGATGCGCTCACGGGGTCGCTGTCGCGGCGCTACTTCCTCGACCTGCTGCGCCGCGAAATCGACGCCGCCTACGCAAGCGGCAAGCCCTTGTGCATGGCGATCGCCGATCTCGATCACTTCAAGCAGATCAACGACCGCTTCGGCCATCCGGCGGGCGATCGCGCCTTGCAGCATTTCGTCGAAACCTGCCGCGCCGAACTGCGCTCGGACGATGCGGTCGGGCGGCTGGGCGGAGAGGAGTTCGGCATCCTGCTGCCCGCCACCGCGCTGGCCACCGGCCACGACGTCATCGAGCGGCTGCGTCGCGAAGTCAAGGCGAGTCATTGCGTGGGGCTGCCCGCCGAAGCCAACCTGAGCGTGAGCATCGGCATCACCGAACTCGCGTCGTCCCAGGATCAGCCCGAGCGCCTGATGAGCCGCGCCGATCTCGCGCTCTATATGGCCAAGGCGGGCGGGCGCGACCGCTGCGAAGCCATGACCGCCGATGGCGCGGTGCCGCCGCGCACTGCCGCCGAAACATGGTGATCTGCGTAACAAACCGAAAGCCGCCCGCATGGTGCGCTGCAAGACTCGGCCGGGGCAATCGCCGCTAACGCGGTATCATCGGTTAAATCAGTCAAGCGGGGTGCGTCGTTTGCCCGTGCCGTGCGGCGTCATGCGGCGCGCGTGCGTGAAGCGATGCACCGTAGTCACAGCACATTGAGGAGGCATGCATGAAGGGAAATCTGGTCATCGTCTGTCGCGATCAGGATGCTCTCGCGTTCGACCAGTTGATGGTCGAATACGGGGCGTTTCAAACGCGCCTGTCATCGACCGCGTGGTACCTGAAGCTTGAGGCCGCGCCTGAACTGGTGCAGGAGGAGATTCTCGCGCGCCTGGGCAAGTACACGACGCATTACATCTTCGAAGCGGGCAGCGTGACGTACAACACCGTCGACAACGAAGCCGCCGCCGCGCTCGACACGCTGTTTTCTGTTTGATCGACGCTCAATTGGCGTTTGATTCAGGCTGGAGCCGGATCTGATCCGCGCTAGATTTGCGCCCCGTCTTGCAGACTGCAACACGGGCGCGCCCGCCGAAACCCACTCCGAAACTCACTCCCAAGCGCTCACCAGATCTGCGCCGCGAGGCGCTCACCAGATCTGCGCCGCCTCGGCGACCGTGCGCTCGACGACTTCGAACGGGAAGGTCATCCGCACGGCCAGGCCGCCGTTTTCACCGTTGCCGATGGCGATCTCGCCACCCGCACGCCGCACCAGACGCTCCACGATCGCCAGCCCCAAACCGCTATGGCCGTTGCCGCCGCGCGCCGGATCGAGCCGCACGAATGGCCGGCTGGCCTGCGTGAGATCCTGATCGGCGATGCCCTTGCCGTGATCGCGCACGGTGAGCGTGAAGCCGTGCGAACCGCGCGACGTCTCGATCACCACCGGCGGCGCGCCATAGGCATGCGCGTTGTCGAGCAGATTCGACACCACGCGGTCGAGCGTGGCCGCGGGCAGACGAAAGTCCGGCCCGGCCTTGAAGCGCCGCTCGATCATGAGCGTTTCGCCGCCCACCGTGCGGTAGTTGCGAGCGATGCGCTCGCACTGGTCGTCTACTTCGAGCGGTTCGCTGCGGTCCGCGCCGTCGTGCGCGAACACCAGAAACTGATCGACGATATGCGCCATCGATTCGACGTCGCGCACCACGCCGTCACGCATCTTCTGCTCGTCCATCATTTCGGCGCGCAGGCGCAAGCGCGCAAGCGGCGTCTTGAGGTCGTGCGCCACGCCCGCGAGCATCACGGCGCGGTCTTTATCGGTGCGCTCGACTTCCTTGACCATCTGGTTGAAGCCGCGCGTGAGCTGACGCAACTCGCGCGGCCCGCGCTCGGCCAGCGGCGGAACCGGCTGGCCGCGGCCGAAGCGCGCAACCGCATGAGCGAGCGCGCGCAGCGGCTTTTGCACCATCCACGCCGCCACCAGCGCGGCCACCAGCGCCGCCGAGAAAATGATGATGAACCACGGCGCGCGGTCGATCGGGCGCATGATGCGCAGCGGCTGGCCAGGCACGACGATCCATTGCGCGTCGGCCGGGCCTTTCACCCACAGCGTGGGCGCACGGCCGGGCAGGCCCACGCGCACCTCGGTGCCAGGCGGCATGCGCTCGCGCATGTCGTCGATAAAGCGGCGCAGCGGCTCGGGATAATCGTCGCGCAGCGCGGGCACGTCGGGGCTATCCGCCTCGACCACGCGCACGCGCGACGGCAACGGCTGGTCCGGCTCGCGTTCGACGTGCTGACGCACGGCGTCGACGAGGAACATCGCCTCCTCCACCGCGTAGCGCGTTTGCATCTGGTCGCGCTCAAGACGCATGAGCGCGAACCAGGCGACATGCGAGAAAAGCAGAACGCCGATAAAGAGCAGCGCCAGCCGCCCGAACAACGAATCAACCGGCCGGCGCATGGCTGCCCTGCTCGCCGTCCGGAACGAACACATAGCCGCGGCCGCGCACCGTCTGGATAAAGCGCGGCGTGGACGGATCGGATTCGAGAATGCGGCGCAGACGCCACACCTGCACGTCGATGCCGCGGTCGGTGCCGTCGTATTCCGGACCGTGCAGCAGTTCGAGCAGGCGCTCGCGCGTGAGCGTGCGCATGGGGTGATTAACGAAGATCTTCAGGAGCGCGAACTCACTGCCCGACAACATGATGGGCTTGCCTTCCTGCTGAAGCGTGCGCGACTGGAAATCGAGCGTGAAGCGGCCGAACGAGAACGGCTCGCGTTGTTCGGGCGCGGCCGCCGACGGCACCGTGCGGCGGCGGCGCAGCACGGCCTGCACGCGGGCCAGCAGCTCGCGAGGGTTGAAGGGCTTGCCGAGGTAATCGTCGGCGCCGAGTTCGAGGCCGACGATGCGGTCCACGTCGTCCGCGCGCGCGGTCAGCATGATCACGGGAATGTCGTCGCCCGACGCGCGCAGCTTGCGCAGCGCCGTGAGGCCGTCCACGCCCGGCATCATGAGATCGAGCACGATCAGATCGGGGCGCTCGCGCTCAAGGCGGCGCTCAAGCGAGCCCGCGTCGTGCAGCACCGACACTTCCATGCCTTGCCGCGCCAGATAGTCGCGCAACAGATCGCGCAGTTCGACGTCGTCATCGACGACCAGAATTTGAGTAGCCATGGGACGAAGTTTAACGCGCGTGTGAGGGCCGTTTGCTTACACGGACCGGGTTTGGGTTACGGGAAGTTACCGCGAAAGGGCGCCGTAATGTCGCGTAATGTCCGCGCCCCAGGCGGTAACACGTGGGGCGCAATCGCTCGATACGCTAGGGGCACCGGTTGCGAACGCCCGCACCTTTTTGCGAAGCGAAGCGACGTGACACACCGGACCAAACCTTCAAGGATTTGTCAGGAGCTTCACCATGTACAAGACCCCTTTGCGCCTTCTCGCGATCGCCGCTGCCTCTCTCGCACTGACCTTCGGCGCCACCGCCGCCCACGCCCAGACGCCGCCCCCGCCCGCGGGCGGTCCCGGCATGATGCACGGCCACCACGGTGGGCCCGGCGGCCCGGGCATGCACGGCGATTTCATGATGGCCGCCAAAAAGCTGCACGACAAGCTCAACCTGAACGCCACCCAGGAAAAGCAGTGGCAAGCCGCCGTCGACACCATGAAGCAGAACGGCGAAGCGATGCACAGGAACCACGAGCAGCTCAAGCAGCAGTTCGACGCCCAGAAAAACCAGCCGATCCTCGATCTGAGCGCAATGCACAACGCGCATCAGCAGATCGATCAGCAGGATGCGCAACTGCGCGAGCAGACCGCCCAGGCCTGGCTGACCTTCTACAACGGCCTGAACGATCAGCAGAAGACCACCGTGAGCGCGGCGCTCAAGGAGCACTTCGCGAAGATGGAACAGCGCCACGAGAGGATGCGCGAGCGCTGGGAGCAGCATGAAAAGGGCGCGGCGTCGGCTCCGGCTGGACAGTAAGCGCTGGACAGCGAGCATTAGCCAGGCGCCTGAACCGGCGGGTTGATTGCCCGCCTGAATGAAAAAAAACGCCGCGGGATTTCGCATCCCGCGGCGTTTTTTGTTAGCGCTTGCGTCGGCGCTCAAGCGACATCGAACAGCAGCACCTCGGCCGTGTCGCCATTCGCAAGCGTGACCGTTGCCTCGGCTTCGATCATCGCCGCGTCGCCCGCGCCCAGGCGCCGGCCGTTCACATCGAGCGTACCGCGCGCCACATGCACATAGGCGCGACGCCCCGCCACCAGCGCGTAGTCGGCACGTTCGTCGCCGTCGATCAGCGCCGCGTGGATCGACGCGTCGGTCTGCACCGTGACCGATCCATCGCGCCCGTCGGGCGATGCGATCACGCGCAGACGGCCGCGCTTGTCGGCGTCGTCGAAGCGCTTTTCCTCGTAGCCCGGCGCGCCGCCGCGTGCGGATGGCAACAGCCAGATCTGCAGCAGATGCGCTTCTTCGTCCTGGGAGGCGTTGAATTCGCTGTGCATCACGCCGGTGCCCGCGCTCATGCGCTGCACGTCGCCGGGACGGATGGTCGAGCCGTTGCCCATGCTGTCGCGGTGCGCGAGCGCGCCCGAAAGTACATAGGTGACGATTTCCATGTCGCGGTGGCCATGCGCGCCAAAACCCTGGCCGCCGGCGATGCGGTCGTCGTTGAGCACGCGCAGCGCGCCGTAGTGGACGTGTTCTTCGTCGAAATAGTCGGCGAACGAAAAGCTGTGATACGAGTCGAGCCAGCCGTGGTTGGCGTGGCCGCGTTCGTCGGAGCGTCGGATGGCAAGCATGGGTTTCTCCGCTGGGGTCATGTTCGTGTCGATGACAGAAGATAGGGGCGATCGGGCGCGCGGACAATCCGCAGCAGCGCACCGGATCGTTTCGCCAGCAACATCAATCAAGGTCCCCCGAACGCCGATTAGCTTCATTTGGAGCGCTACCCTGTCAGACCGAAGCCACAGCGGCATTGGGAACGATCCGCGCGGGCTTGCGCTTCGGGTAAAATACCGCCCTTTTCGGCCGGCGCCACCGTCCGCGTCTTCGCACGGCTTTACTACGTTCGGGGCCGCCAGCCGGCACGCATCGGTCGGGGACGCATCACGCGTCCGACCCGCATTTTTGATCGCCTAAAATGGCGGCGCCCGGTCATGAGCCGGCCCGCAGGCGAGCGGCCCGCGCCGCGGCGTCGATCGAATGGCTCCTCGCGACACCCCGCGACGAGCCGCGCCCGTGTATCAGGAGAAAGATGAAGAAGTTCGCAGTGTGCTTCGCGCTCGCCCTCGTTGCAGGCAGCGTCGCGGCCAAGGATTGGAAAACCGTGCGTATCGGCGTCGATGCGAGCTATCCGCCGTTCGAGTCCAAGGCCGCCAGCGGCCAGATCACCGGTTTCGACGTCGATCTGACGAAGCAGCTGTGCGCGCGCATGAACGTGAAGTGCGTCTGGGTCGAGAACGACCTCGACGGTATCATCCCCGCGCTCAAGGCCCGCAAGTTCGACGCGATCGTCTCGTCGCTGACGATCACGCCGCAGCGCCGCCAGCAGATCGACTACTCCGACAAGATGTTCGACGCGCCCGCGCGCATGATCGCGCGCACCGGCTCGCCGCTGCTGCCGACGGCGGAATCGCTCAAGGGCAAGAACGTGGGGGTCGAGCAAGGCTCGACCCAGGAAGCCTACGCCAAGGTGCACTGGGCCTCGAAGGGCGTCAATGTGGTCTCGTACGCGAACCAGGACCAGGTCTACCAGGATCTGATGTCGGGCCGCCTGGACGCCACGCTGCAGGATGAAGTGCAGGCCGATTACGGCTTCCTCAAGACGCCGCGCGGCAAGGGCTTCGGCTGGGCCGGCCCTGAAGTCGAGGATCTGGCAACGATCGGTGACGGCACCGCCATCGGCCTGCGCAAGGACGATGCTGACCTGAAGGCGAAGTTCAACGCGGCGCTCGCTTCGATGCACAAGGACGGCACCTTCGACAAGATCGCGAAGCAGTACTTCGACTTCGATATCTACAAAGGCAGGTAAGCAGGCTGGAGCGTCCGGGGGGCTGCCCCGATAGACCGCGCGGGGCCATCGTATAAAGTGGCAAGCTCGCATCGTCAACCTCGCAGTTGCAAGCTCACCGCAGGAACCGGGCAATGGCAATCCGCCGTGCCCGGGCAGAACAACGGACCATCGCACCAACGGGAACGCGGCCAGCAAGGGGGAGTGTGACCCTCTGCGGTCGCGCATGAACGGCAATTGAACCGCGGCAGCGACTGCCGCGTCTTTCGCGGGACACGCCCCACGTTTTTCGAGGGCGCCCCGTCAGGGACTCACCTATGTTTCTTCAAGGCTACGGCCCGCTGATCCTCGCCGGCACCTGGCAGACCGTCAAGCTGGCCGTCCTCTCGCTCGTGCTGTCCTTCGTGCTGGGCCTGCTGGGCGCGGCGGCGAAGCTGTCGAAAAACCGCGTCGTGCACGGCGCGGGCACGGCCTACACCACGATCATTCGCGGCGTGCCCGATCTCGTGCTGATGCTGCTGCTGTTCTACAGCATCCAGATCTGGCTGAACATGGTCACCGACCACTTCGGCATGGATCAGATCGACATCGATCCGTTCCTCGCGGGGGTGATCGTACTGGGCTTCATCTACGGCGCGTACTTCACCGAGACCTTCCGCGGCGCATTTCTCTCTGTGCCGCGCGGGCAACTGGAAGCGGGTCACGCCTACGGCATGACCAACTGGCAGGTGTTCACGCGCGTGATGTTTCCGCAGATGATGCGCTTCGCGCTGCCCGGCATCGGCAATAACTGGCAGGTACTGGTGAAGTCCACGGCGCTGGTCTCCATCATCGGTCTGGCCGACGTGGTGAAGGCCAGCCAGGACGCCGGCAAGGGCACGCTGCGGTTCTTCTTCTTCACGCTGCTCGCGGGCGCGATCTATCTCGTCATCACGACCGTCTCGAACTTCGTGCTCATGTATCTCGACAAGCGCTACTCCACCGGCGTGCGCAAAGCGGATCTCTGAAGCGACTCAGGCACAGGACAAGGCCAACGACAATGCAAGACCTGATCGAGCTGATCCAGCAATACTGGCGCAACTACCTCTACTCCGACGGCTATCACTTCAGCGGCGTCGCCATCACGGCGTGGCTGCTGGTGGTGTCGATCGGCCTGGGCTTCTGCCTCTCGGTGCCGCTCGCCGTGGCGCGCGTCTCGAAGAAGAAGTGGCTGTCGGGCCTCGTGTGGCTCTACACCTACATCTTCCGCGGCACGCCGCTCTACGTGCAGTTGCTGCTGTGCTACACGGGCCTCTACAGCCTCGACATCATCCGCAATCACGAGCTGACGAGCGCGTTCTTTCGCAGCGGCATGAACTGCACGCTGCTTGCGTTCACGCTCAATACCTGCGCGTACACCACCGAGATCTTCGCGGGCGCCATCAAGGCCACGCCCTATGGCGAGATCGAAGCGGCGCGCGCGTACGGGATGAGCCCGTTCACGCTGTATCGGCGCGTGATCCTGCCGTCGGCGCTGCGCCGCGCGCTGCCCTACTACAGCAACGAAGTCATCCTGATGCTGCACGCCACCACCGTGGCCTTCACGGCGACCGTGCCGGACATCCTGAAGATCGCACGCGACGTCAATTCGGCCACGTATCAGTCGTTTGGCGCTTTCGGCATCGCCGCCGTGCTGTACCTGATCATTTCTTTCACGCTCGTGTGGCTGTTCCGCCAGGCCGAGCGCCGCTGGCTCGCATACCTGCGACCGCAAGGCAAGTGAGCCATCGAGGTCATAGATGAATTCCCAGAAGCAAAAACTTTTCGTCGATTCCATCCACAAGCAGTACGGCGACAACGAAGTCCTCAAGGGCGTCTCGCTCAAGGCCAACGCGGGCGATGTGATCAGCGTGATCGGCTCGTCGGGTTCGGGCAAGAGCACGATGCTGCGCTGCATTAACTTTCTTGAGCAGCCGAACTCCGGGCGCATCGTGGTGGACGGCGAAGAAGTCGCGACCAGGACCGACCGCCGCACCGGCGCGCTGGTGGCCGCCGACGTCAAGCAGCTGCAGCGCGTGCGCACCAGGCTGGCGATGGTGTTCCAACACTTCAACCTGTGGTCGCACATGACCGTGCTGGAAAACGTGATCGAAGCGCCGGTGCATGTGCTCGGCCTCTCGCGCAAGGAAGCCGAGGACCGCGCGCGCGTCTATCTGGAGAAGGTGGGCCTCGCGCCCCGCGTCGAGAAGCAGTATCCCTCGCACCTCTCGGGGGGCCAGCAGCAGCGCGTGGCGATCGCCCGCGCGCTCACCATGAACCCCGACGTGATGCTGTTCGACGAGCCCACCTCCGCGCTCGACCCCGAACTCGTGGGCGAAGTGCTCAAGGTGATGCAGAAGCTCGCCGAGGAAGGCCGCACCATGATCGTCGTCACGCACGAAATGGGTTTCGCGCGCAACGTGTCGAACCACGTGATGTTCCTGCATCAAGGCCGCGTGGAAGAGGAAGGCGTGCCCGCCGAGGTGTTCGCCAACCCCAGCAGCGAGCGTCTGCGCCAGTTCCTTTCGGGCAGCCTCAAGTGATCGTCGACTGACGAACTACGGCATGTAGTTGCCAGCATCCGTCAACTTGCGATGTAGTAAAAGTAGTATTTCAAGGCGCTTTCAGCGCCTTTTCTTTTTTCTTTCACAGAACCACTGACAGAGCGGAATTTTCGGTAAAAAGCGCGCTTTTCGCATTACTCCTGCCCGTTTCGTCCGTCAATAGTGGCAATCCTGAAGATGCCCTGGTGGAATCCGTGCGTGCCTTGTCCTACAAGGATTTAGGCATACTTTTCGGATTGCGCTGACCACCATCCAGGAAGTGCATATTGCAATTTGACGACACCCCGCAGGCCGCGCGCGATTTCGTTCGCCAGAGCGGACCTTTTTTGCTAAATTAGTAACCAAAGTAGCAAAACAAAGTTCATTAAAAGTAGTTTCACTTCAAATAAGAACGGGAGATGCCAGTCAACCAGGGGATCTGCATGACGACTCGAACAGGTTGTCCTGCTCGCATCGTTCCGTAATACGCCGATCCCTCGGGTCACACTCCCTTTACGCGACTATTTCTGTCCGCAGCACCCCGAAGGCGCGCGGACGTCTTTCGCAGTACTAAGGTTGACTCTTTGACAGGGTATGGAGGAGAAGATGAAGAAAGCATTGCTCGCCGCGGCTTTGATGTCTGCTGGCGTTCTCGCGCATGCGCAAAGCAGCGTGACGCTGTACGGCCGCCTCGACGCGGGTTTCGCCTACATCAATGGTGTTGGCACGGGCGGCGGCACGGGCGCTGCAACCAGCGGCAAGAGCCAGGTTCAGCTCGAAAGCGGCTACTGGGGCACCAGCCTCTGGGGTATGAAGGGCGTTGAAGACCTCGGCGGCGGCAACAAGGCACTCTTCCAGTTGGAAGGCAGCTTCAGCACCGCAACGGGTCAAGGCCCGGGCGGCGGCGGTCTCTTCAATCGTTGGGCAACGGTCGGTATGTCGAACGACCAGTTCGGTACCCTGCTGCTGGGCCGCGAACTGTTCATCTCCAACGGCATTTGGGACTTCGACCCGTTCGGTCAGTCGAACTGGTCGTCGGCGTCGCTCGTGCGTGGCCGCAACTGGCCGCAGTCGAGCAACAACATTTCGTACCAGTCGCCGAAGTTCGCTGGCTTCGACGTGTACGGCCAGTACTCGTTCTCGAACGCAACGAGCTGGAACGGCAACGGTACGACCACGCAAGGTCGTGAAGACGGTCTGCAACTGACGTACACGAACTCGCTGTTCCAGATCCGCGGCCTGTACGACGAAATCCGCAACCCGACCAACGGTACGCTCGGCGGCGCATACGATCCGACCGGCGTGAACTCGGCCAACACGGGACAAGGCGTGTTCGCCTTCTCGCGTGACTATATGGCGATGGTCAACGTGTTCCTGGGCCCGTTCAAGATTCAAGGCGGCTATGAAGCCATCCGCTCGTCGGGCATGACGGGTCTGGCAATCGGCCAGCCGAGCACGCTCGATCACGAATGGGGCGGTGTGACGTGGCAGCTGACGCCGGCAGCCGCGCTGATCGCAGCGGTCTACCACGTGAACGCCAACAACGGCGGCGGCAACGCCACGCTGTACACGGTCGGCGGCTCGTACAACCTGTCCAAGCGCACGCTGCTCGATATTCAGGCAGCCACGGTGCAGAACAGCAAGTCGGCCAACTTCGGTCTGAACGCGAACAACTACGGTACGTCGG
Organism: Paraburkholderia bannensis; assembly: GCF_014200455.1. Classification (GTDB taxonomy): domain Bacteria; phylum Pseudomonadota; class Gammaproteobacteria; order Burkholderiales; family Burkholderiaceae; genus Paraburkholderia; species Paraburkholderia bannensis_A. The sequence continues at coordinate 192,064 of NZ_JACHBW010000010.1, forward strand.
CTGCGACCGGCAACCCGCTCGTCGGCCACAGCCAGAGCGGTGTGTACGCGGGCATCCAGCACTCGTTCTAAGTGTGTGAGCGCGGGCGTTGCAGCCCGCGCCAACACCTGAACCGGGTGTAGACAGAACAGCTACATCGACGTTTTCACGCTGCTGCGAGAGGCGCGTATCGGTGCGGTGTCCGAAAGGGTACTGCACCGTTTTTTATTGTGGGACGGGCTGCGAGTGTGACTTGCAGCGCCGTCCCTTTGTTCTTTTGCGGCTTGAATCGACGCGCGGCTTAAACCGCTGCTTCGTTCTCTTCGCCGGTACGAATGCGGATCACGCGTTCGACGTCGGTGACGAAAATCTTGCCGTCGCCAATCTTGCCCGTGCGCGCCGCGCCGATGATCGCGTCGATCACCTGATCGCTCTGATCGTTGGCGACCACCACTTCGATCTTCACCTTCGGCAGGAAGTCCACCACGTATTCGGCGCCACGGTACAGCTCCGTATGGCCCTTCTGGCGGCCGAAGCCCTTGACTTCGGTGACGGTCAGCCCGGTGAGGCCCACTTCGGCGAGCGCCTCGCGCACTTCGTCGAGCTTGAACGGTTTGATGACGGCGGTAATGCGTTTCATGGCGTACCTCTAGGCAGGTTGTGTTGTTCGGTTAAGCAGTCACGCTAAAACGGCGTTGATCCTGCAATTCTACGCTGCGCGCGCGCCGCTCACGCCGTGGGCTCGTGCGTGGGCACGCGATCGAGATCGGCGAGCCACACCACGCTTTCCGAGTCGCTCGGCGCACGCCAGTCGCCGCGCGGCGAGAGCGAGCCGCCCGAGCCCACCTTCGGCGCGTTCGGAATGCAGGTGCGCTTGAACTGGCTGGTGCGGAAAAAGCGGTCGAGGAAGATGCGCAGATTGCGCTTGATCGCCGCCAGATCGTAAGCATTGCGCGCGACCCTGGCGTTCTCGGGCCACGCGCCCGCCTCGCGGTCACCCCAGGCGTGACGCGCAAGGAAGGCAACCTTGGTGGGCGCGAAACCGAAGCGCAGCGTGTAGTAAAGGTTGAAGTCCTGCAACTCGTACGGGCCGATGGTGCTTTCGGTCTTCTGCTCGGGCGCGCCGTCGGTCTTGCCGGGGATCAGCTCCGGGCTGATGTCGGTGGCGAGGATCGCTTCGAGCACGTCCGCGCCGCTTTCGCCGTTCTGGCCGATCTGCCCGGTTTCCGCGACCCAGCGCACCAGATGCGTGATGAGCGTCTTGGGCACGCTGGCGTTGACGTTGTAGTGCGACATGTGATCGCCCACGCCGTAAGTACACCAGCCGAGCGCCAGTTCGGACAGATCGCCCGTGCCAATCACGATCGCGTGATTGAAGTTGGCGAGGCGGAACAGGTGATTGGTGCGCTCGCCCGCCTGCACGTTTTCGAAAGTAATGTCGTAGGCCTCCTTACCTTCCGAATACGGATGGCCAAGGTCTTCGAGCATCTGCATGCAGCTCTGGCGAATGTCGATCTCGCGCGCCGTGCAGCCCACGAGGTTCATCAGTTCGCGCGCCTGGCGCAGCGTGCGCTCGCTGGTCGCGAAGCCCGGCATGGTGTACGCCAGGATATTGGCGCGCGGCAGCCCGAGGCGGTCCATCGCCCTGGCGCAAACCAGCAGTGCGTGCGTCGAATCCAGTCCGCCCGACACGCCGATCACCACCTTCTTGATGCCCGCCTGTTGCAGGCGCTGCACCAGCGCCTGCACCTGAATGTTGTAGACCTCGTTGCAGCGCTCGTCGCGGCGCTTCGGGTCGGCCGGGACGTACGGGAAGCGTTCGACGCGACGTTCGAGCGCGAGCACCTCACGCGTCCACGCGCCCTCGCCCGCCGACTTGCTCCCCAGTTCGCAGCGGATCACGCGGAACTTCGCGACTTCGTCGGCGTAACGGCGGACCGAATCGCCGAAGGTGGTCTGGCGAATGCGCTCCTGCTGCAGCCGTTCGAGATCGACATCGGCGAAGATCAGATGCGAACCGGCGAGAAAACGCTCGGACTGCGCGAGCAGTTCACCGTTTTCGCAAACCAGTGCCTGGCCGTCCCATGCCATGTCGGTGGTCGATTCGCCCTGGCCCGCCGAGGTGTAGAGATACGCCGCCAGACAACGCGCCGATTGCTGCGACACCAGTTGTTGCCGATAACCCGCCTTGCCCACCACCACGTTCGACGCCGAGAGATTCACCAGCACCGAAGCGCCGGCCAGCGCCGCAAACGACGACGGCGGAATCGGCACCCAGACGTCTTCACAGATTTCCACGTGAAAGCGCAGCCCCGGAATCTGCGCCGCCTCGAACAGCAGCGACGCGCCGAACGGCACCTGGGCACCCGCAATGTGCACGCTATCCACGCTCGCGCAATCGGCGGCGCTGAACTGGCGCGGCTCGTAGAACTCGCCGTAGTTCGGCAGGAAACTCTTCGGCACGATGCCTGCGACCTGGCCGCCCGCGACCACCGCCGCGCAGTTGAAGAGCGCATGCCCCACGCGCACCGGCAGGCCCACGATCATCGCCAGCGGCAATTGCGCCGAAGCTTCCACGATCTGCGCGAGCGCCTGTTCGCAGGCATCGAGCAGCGCCTGCTGATGGAAAAGATCGTCGCAGCTATACGCCGATAAACCGAGTTCCGGAAACGCGACCAGCGCCGCGCCTTTGGCGGCGGCTTCGCGCGCGAGCGCGAGCGTCTGGGCGGCATTGAAGGCCGGATCGGCCACGCGGCAGCGCGGCACGCCCACGGCCACGCGCGCGAAACCGTGCGAGTAGAGATTGAAGAAGCGCTCTTTCATTTCGATAACCGATAAGCGAATAGCTCGAAGGCCGTGGAGGCAGGATGGCGAGTGCGGTCTAACCTCGCGGTCTCAACCCGCGGCCTCACCCGTTCGGGTCGTTTGCTTTACCATGGCCGTTTGCACAGCGCAGCAAACACGGGCACGCCAGTTGGACAAGGAACATTTCGATTATCGCACGGGCATTATCGGCTCACCGTCGGAGCTGGACGCCGCCGAATGGAACACTCTGCTCGCGCGCCAGGCGCAGCCGACGCCGTTTCTGCGCCACGAATTCCTCGCGGCGCTCGACGCCGCGCGCTGCGCCACGCCCGACGCGGGCTGGGCCCCGCAATTCGTCACGCTTACCGATGCGCGCACGGGCCGGCTGGCCGCCGCCGCGCCGGTCTACCTCAAAGGCCACTCCTACGGCGAATACGTGTTCGACTGGGCCTGGGCCGATGCCTACAAGCGCAACGGCCTGGAGTACTACCCGAAGCTGCTGTGCGCCGTGCCGTTCACGCCGGTCCAGGGCACGCGCCTGATGGCCACCGACGAAACCGCGCATCGCCATCTGGCCGCCACGCTGCTCGCGTTCGCCGAGCAGACCGATGTGTCCTCGCTGCACGTGCTGTTTCCGACCGCGGAGGACGCGGCCGCGCTCACTGATCTGGGCATGATGCAGCGCGAAGGCGTGCAGTTTCACTGGCTCAACGACGGCTATCGCGACTTCGAGGACTTTCTCTCGACGCTCGAACAGAAGAAGCGCAAGAACATCCGCGCCGAACGCCGCAAGGTGCGCGACGCGGGCGTGACGCTCAGGCGCATTCGCGGCGAAGACATCCGCGACGAAGACTGGCGCTTTTTCAGCCGCTGCTACCGCCAGACCTACCGCGAGCATTTTTCGTCGCCGTATCTGAATCTGGACTTCTTCCGCATGATCGGCGCGAGCATGCCGGAGAACCTGCTGCTCGTGATCGCCGAATACGAAGGCAAGCCGATCGCCAGCTCGCTGGTGGTCTATCAGCGTGATGCCGATGGCAAAGGCGGTACGCTCTACGGCCGCTACTGGGGGGCGCTTGAACACGTGCCCTGCCTGCACTTCGAGACCGCGTACTACCAGCCGCTGGAATTCTGCATCGAGGAAAAGCTCGCCGTGTTCGAAGGCGGCGCGCAGGGCGAGCACAAGATGGCGCGCGGCTTCATGCCGACGGTCACGCGCTCCGCGCACTGGCTCGCGCATCCGGCCTTCTCGGATGCGGTCGCGCGCTTTCTGGAAAGCGAGACCAACCAGATCCACGCGTATGTGCACGAGTTGAACGAGCACAATCCCTTCCGAAGCTGATCATGGCGTGGTTTCTCTACCTGCTCGAATGCGCCGACGGCAGCGTCTACACGGGCATTGCCATCGACGTGCAAGCGCGCTTCGCCCAGCACGTCAACGGCACGGGCGCGCGCTACACGCGTGCGCGCAAGCCGGTGCAGGTGCTTGCGCAATTCGAGTTCGCCAACCGCTCCAGCGCATCGAGCGCCGAATATTGGGTCAAGCGACTGAAGCCGACCGAAAAGCGCGCGCTCGCTTTGGGCGAGCGCTCGATCGATTCGGTGCTGCCGGTGCAGCCCGAGCCGCCGGAGCCGCCGGAGCCTGCCGAACCGGCAGAATCCGCGGAATCGGTCGAAAGCGCCGAACCCGAAGCATAAAAAAACCGCACGGCCTTGCGGCCCGTGCGGTTTTTTCCCGGCGAAATTCGCAGCGAATTTCGCGGACGGCAGGAACGCTTACGCAGGAACGATTACTTCTGCGCGTTCGCGAAGCCTTCCGTGATTTCCTTGTGAGCGGCTTCGATGCCTGCCCAGCCGTCGACCTTGACCCACTTGCCCTTTTCGAGCGCCTTGTATTGCTCGAAGAAGTGCTTGATCTGGTCCTTCAGGTACTCGGGCACGTCGTCCAGCGACTTGATGTTGGCCGTCATCGGGCAAACCTTGTCGTGCGGGACGGCGATCAGCTTGGCGTCGACGCCCGACTCGTCGGTCATCTGCAGCATGCCGAGGGCGCGCGAACGCACCACCGAGCCGGCCAGCAGCGGGAACGGCGTGATCACGAGGACGTCGACCGGATCGCCGTCGCCCGACAGCGTCTGCGGGATGAAACCGTAGTTGACCGGGTAGCGCATGCCGGTGCCGACGAAACGGTCGACGACGAGCACGCCCATTTCCTTGTCGGCTTCGTACTTGACCGGGTCGCTTTGCGCCGGAATCTCGATGATGACGTTGAAGTCTTGCGGCAGATCCTTGCCGGCGGGCACGTTTGCGAAGCTCATGAGCGCTCTCAGTTGAAAAGGGAAAAAAGCGACGGTTGCACGGCACGGCGGCGCACGCGAGGCAGACCACGCGGGGCGCGCCGGCGCGAAACCGGACGTTCGAGGTTGTCGGGCATTATAGCCAATCTGGCAAGCCGTCCAGGACGAACCCTGAGGCGGCCCGCAGCATTCCATCGCGCGGAGGGGCGGCCCGGATGAAGCGTCTACTGAATTCCCGTGCGCCGCCGCTGCGAATGGCGCGATAATGCCCTGGCTGTCTGCTTTTTCCTTCTGTCCCGTCCAGCGTTTCACTCCCTGACCAGCGAGGCGCATGCATGGAAGCAGCAAAGCATTTCATCGGCGGCGAGTGGTGCCCGCCCGCCAGCGGCGAGACGATTGCCGCGCTCGATCCCTCCACCGGCCAAGCTTTCGCCCAGCTCGCGCGCGGCAATGCGGCCGACATCGACGCCGCCGTCACAGCCGCGCGCCGTGCCTTCGAAGGCCCCTGGGGCGCTCTGTCCCCCGCCGAACGCGGCCGCCTGCTATTCACGCTCGCGGGTCTGGTCACGCGCGATCAGGAAGCACTCGCACAACTCGAAGCCCAGGACACCGGCAAGCCCCTCAAGCAGGCCCGCGCCGACGTCGCCGCGCTGGCGCGCTACTTCGAGTTCTATGCGGGCGCCGCCGACAAGCTGCACGGCCAGACGCTGCCCTACCAGCCCGGCTACACGGTGCTCACGATCCGCGAACCGCACGGCGTCACCGGACACATCGTGCCGTGGAACTATCCGATGCAGATCTTCGGGCGCAGCGTGGGCGCGGCGCTCGCGACGGGCAACGCCTGCGTGGTCAAGCCCGCCGAGGATGCCTGCGTCTCGCTGCTGCACGTCGCGGCGCTTGCGCGCGAGGCGGGCCTGCCGCCGGGCGCGCTCAACATCGTCACGGGACTCGGTCAGGAAGCGGGCGCGGCGCTCGCCGCGCATCCCGGCATCGACCACATTTCGTTCACCGGCTCGCCGCTCACCGGCAAGCTGGTCGCGCGAATGGCCGCTGAGCATCACGTTCCGGTGACGCTCGAACTGGGCGGCAAGTCGCCTCAAATCGTCTTCGCCGATGCCGATTTCGACGCGGCGCTCCCCGTGCTGGTCGCCGCGATCGTGCAGAACGCAGGGCAGACCTGCTCAGCGGGCAGCCGGGTGCTGATCGAGCGCGGCGCGTACGAACCGCTGCTCGACCGGCTGGCGGCGGCGTTCGACGCGTTGCGTGTCGGGCCGCCCGGGGCCGATCTCGACTGCGGCCCGCTCATCAGCGAAAAACAGCGCCGCCGCGTGCGCGATTTCCTCGACGAGGCGCAGGGCGAACGCATCGCCGTGGTCGCGCGCGGCAAGCTCGATGCCCGCGCGAGCGAGCACGGTTTCTACGAAGTCCCGGCGCTGTTGCGCGACGTGCCGCCGCAAAGCCGCCTGGCTCAGGAAGAAGTGTTCGGGCCGGTGCTCGCCGCCATGCCCTTCGACGACGAAAGCGAGGCGCTGGCGCTTGCCAACGGCACGCCTTACGGGCTGGTGGCCGGTATCTGGACGCGCGACGGCGCGCGCCAGATGCGCCTCGCGCGACGCGTGCGCGCGGGCCAGGTGTTCGTCAACAACTACGGCGCGGGCGGCGGGGTCGAACTGCCGTTCGGCGGCACCCGCCAGTCGGGCCACGGCCGTGAGAAGGGCTTCGAAGCGCTTTACGGCTTCACCGTGCTCAAGACGATCGCGATCCGCCACGGCTAGTCACATCGCCCATCGACCTCACAAGAACGGAGACACCATGCGACTCAAAGGCAAGACGGCCGTGGTCACGGGCGCGGGCTCGGGCTTCGGCGAAGGCATCGCCAAAACCTTCGCGCGCGAGGGCGCGAACCTCGTTATCAACGATCTCCATGTCGAGGCCGCGCAGCGCGTGGCCAGCGAAATCGCGCTCGCGGGCGGCAAGGCCATCGCCGTGCAGGGCGACATCACGCGCGAGGCCGACTGGCACGCCCTGCGCAAAGCCGCCGTCGACGACTTCGGCGGCGTGGACATCGTCGTCAACAACGCAGGCACCACGCATCGCAACAAGCCCGTGATGGAGGTGAGCGAAGCCGAATTCGACCGCGTCTACGCCGTCAACGTGAAGGGCCTTTACTGGAGCGTGCGCGCGTTCGTGCCGCATTTTCGCGAGCGCGGCGGCGGCGCGTTCGTCAATATCGCTTCGACTGCCGGCATCCGGCCGCGGCCTGGACTCGTCTGGTACAACGGCAGCAAGGGCGCGATGATCGTCGCCAGCAAGGCGCTGGCCGCCGAACTTGGCCCCGACCGCATCCGCGTGAACTGCGTGAATCCCGTGATCGGCGATACGGGCTTGACCGCCGAATTCATGGGCGTGCCCGATACGCCCGAGAACCGTCAGCGCTTTATCGCCACGATCCCGCTCGGGCGCTTTTCCACGCCACAGGATGTGGCCAACGCCTGCCTCTATCTGGCGTCCGACGAAGCGTCGTTCATCACAGGAACCTGCGTGGAAGTGGATGGCGGGCGCTGCGTTTAGCCTCCACCTAAGTCATTGACGCATTGGTGTTTTCCCGCGCCGCCTGGGCCTGGCGGCGCGTATAGAATGGTCGTGCTTTGTCCACGAATAGCCGCCATAACAAGACGGCACTACCAGCGGAGCGCATCCAGGGCCCGCACGGAGACACCATGGCCAGTCCAGCGAATCACCTGCCGCATGCGGGCGCGGGCGCGCCCCTGCCCGCCTTCGAGGAAGCCACTTACCGCAAGGTCGCGTGGCGTCTGATCCCCCTTCTGATGCTCTGCTATGTGGTCGCCTATCTGGACCGCGTGAACGTGGGCTTCGCCAAGTTGCAGATGAGCACGGCGCTCGGACTCTCCGATGCGGTTTATGGATTCGGCGCAGGTATTTTCTTCATCGGCTACTTTTTATTCGAAGTGCCAAGCAATGTGATCCTGCATCGCGTGGGCGCGCGCGTGTGGATCGCGCGCATCATGGTCACGTGGGGACTCGTGTCGATCTTCACGATGTTCGTCACCACGCCCACCATGTTCTACGTGATGCGCTTTCTGCTCGGCCTGTGCGAAGCGGGCTTCTTCCCCGGCATCATTCTTTACCTCACGTACTGGTATCCGGCGCACCGGCGCGGGCGCATGACGACGTGGTTCATGACGGCCATCGCGCTGTCGGGCGTGATCGGCGGGCCGGTGTCGGGCTGGATTCTCAAGTCCTTCGACGGCGCGCACGGCTGGCAGGGCTGGCAGTGGCTGTTCCTGCTCGAAGGGCTGCCTTCGGTGATCGTCGGCGTGCTGGTGTTTTTCGTACTGGACGACCGCATCGGCAACGCCAAATGGCTCACACCCGAGGAGCGCGCGCTGCTCGAACGCAATATCGCCGCCGAAGACGCCACCAAGGAAGACCTGCCGCTCTCGACGGTGCTCACCAGCCCGCGCGTGCTGCTGATGAGCCTCACCTACTTCTCGTTCGTGATGGGGCTTTACGGCGTGAGCTTCTGGCTGCCGACCATCATCAAGGCGACGGGCGTGAAGGATGCACTCGCCATTGGCCTGCTATCGGCGATTCCGTTCGCGGCGGCGGTGTTCGGCATGGTGCTGGTTGCACGCAGCGCCGACAGCCTGCGCGAGCGCCGCTGGCATATCGCGATTCCGGCTGCGATCGGCGCGCTCGGTCTGGTGCTCTCGGTGGCGTGGGCGCACGACACCGTGCTGGCAATGGCGGCGCTCACGCTGGCAACCTTCGGCATCCTCACGACCTTGCCGCTGTTCTGGAGCCTGCCCACCGCGTGGCTCGCGGGCACGGGCGCGGCGGCGGGCATCGCGCTGATCAATTCGATCGGCAATCTGGCGGGATTTTTGAGTCCCTACGCGGTGGGCTGGCTCAAGCAGGCCACCTCGGCGAACGACTCGGGCATGTACCTGCTCGCGGCGTGCATGATACTCGGCGGGTTTCTGGCGCTTTGCGCGCCTGCAAAGCTTGTGAATCGCTGATACGACCGCCCCTCTCGCGCAACGAAAAAGGCCGCTGGAAAGCGGCCTTTTTGCATCACGATACGATCGAACCAGGCCTTAAACCACGTTCATCGCCAGCGCGCTTTCGCGATAGTGCGCCGCGGCCTTGCCGGCATCGCCAAGCTCTTCATGCAGACGCGCGAGCGCGCGATGCGAGCGGATCTTGAGCGGCTCGTTATGGCCCGCGTTGGCCGATTTGAGCGCCGCTTCGAGGAACGACTGCGCCTTGCCCCACAACTGCTGCTTCAGGCACAAACGGCCCAGCGCGAACAGCAGGTCGCCGTCCTCGGGACGATCCTTGCGCCAGGCTTCGGCTTTCTGGATCAGCGGCAAGGCATCGTCGCCAGCGGTATCCGGATAGCGTCGCAGCAGACGTGCATCCCAGTTCTGCGCCAGCGCTTCCTCGACGATCTTGCGAGCGTCGTTCTGGCGTTCCAGCGCGATCAGCAGTTCAGCAGCGCAATCGGCCAGACGCGGCGAATGGCGCTCGACCGGCGTGAGCGCGTGCCACAGTTCGAGCAAGGCATCGGCGTTATGACGGCGATCGCGCAGCAGGTTTTCCGCCGCCAGCTGACGCAGGCGCACCGCCACGGCCGGATGCAGCGCCTCGCGCTTTTCCAGCGTCTTGACGAGCTTCAGCACTTCGCCCCAGTTCTTGAGCTGCTGCTGCGCACGCAGCGCGATCTGCTGCGCGTGGATGCGGCGGCCGCCCTGGGTGCGCATTTCGGTGAGCGCGGCAAGCGCCCCGTCGGCGTCGCGGCCATCGGCGCGCATGTCGGCGGTGGCCATCAGGCGCGCTTCCTGAAGCTCGGGATCTTCAACCTGCGTGAGCCATTCGTCGCGGCGCGCGTACTCGTGCAGACGATGCGCGGCATTCGCGGCGATCAGGCCGGCCGCCCCCTTGTTTTTCTCGTCGACGAGCGAATCGCGCGCGGCTTTCTCCGCGCGCGAGAAACGGCCCGCATAGAGATTGCTCACCGCGTCGCGCAACGCCGAATTCGCCTTTTCCTTGCGTGCGCGCGCACGATACGCGGCCACGCGGCGCGGCATCGTCACGACATTGCGCGCGAAACGCAGGATGGCGTAGAGCAGCAAAAACGCCACGACGATGCCGACCACGAACAGGTTCAGCGAGACATCGACGCGATACGGCGGATAGACGAACAGCACCTGCCCCGCGTCGAAGCGCCCCACCGTTGCGAGCGCGACAGCGACCGCGAAAAGGAGCGCGAGCCAGAGAAGTCCACGGATCGCCATGCTTACCCCCGGCTCTTGTATTGCTGGATCGCCTTCAGGCTCTCGTCGAGCGTGGGCAGCGCCACCGCAGCCGAGCCCGCATCGACCTGCTTGAGCAGGTCGCGCACGTTCTGCGTTTCCTTCGACGCACTGTCGAAGTAATGCGCGAGCGCGGCGTCGGCGGCGGCGAGGTCGGACTTGAGCGTGGCCTCATTGCGCGAGAGCAGCGAGAGGCGCGCGGACAGCAGGCGCAGCTTCACGTTCTCGCGCACGAAGTAGCCTTGATCGGGCGAGGCCAGCATGGCGTCGGCGTTATCGATGCGGCGCACCTGCACGAGGCTGGCGATCTGCTGGCCGATGCCGTTCACGAACGTATCGAGCCAGGCCTTCCAGCGCGGCTCGCCGGTCGCGGCGGCGGTCTTCGTCACATCCGCCGGCGTGGCGGCTTCGGGCCGGGTGTGCGCAACCAGCGCTTCGCCCGCGAGCGGCAGCTTGTCGATCGCGGCGAGCGCCGTATCGAGCTTGATCGCCATCCCGGCGAGGTCGGTGGACGGCGCGGCCTTGAGCTTGTCGGTGTCCTGCGCGATGGCCTTGCGCACCGCGAGCGCCTGCGGGCTATCCGAGGCGGCGAGGCGCGTATCGGCGCTTTGCAGTGCGAACAGCGCGAGCTGCGTGTTGCCGGTCAGCTGCAGTTGCTCGCTGGCGCTGGAGAGCATCTGGCCGACTTCGGCAAGGGTCCAGTCGTCGCGGTTCCTGGCGAGATCGGCATATTGCTGCGCGAGCGCCTGCTGCGCGGTCTGCGCATCGGCGATCTTGCCTTCGAGCTGCGCCATCTGCTTGTCGATCTGCTGGGCGCTGGTCACGGCCTGATCGGCGCGCGCGCGCAGCGCGGCGGTCTGCTGTTCGGCGCTCTGCTGGCGCTGCACGAGCGCTGCGTCCATGCGCTCAAGCTTGCGGTTGAGCGCGTAGCCGCCCGCACCCGCGCCTGCCGCCACCAGCACCACCACGAGCCAGAGGATCGCGGAACCCGCGCCGCTGCGGCGCGCATTGGAACTGGACGGCGGCGGAGCCGATGCATACGACGACGATGCAGGGCGCGCGGAGGCTGCAGAAGCTGACGAAGCCGCAGCGGCGCTTTGCGTCACGGCGGACGCGGCGGCGGGCGTTGCGCCTGAATGGGGAACGTGGCTGGAATCGTTCTGATCAGTCATGCGTGATTGTGCCGGCGGCGAGGCCGGGGTGTTCTGAACCGGTTGAGCCGCGAACTGTGCGGCTGAAGAACCTTCCGAGGAAACTTCCGAGGATCCTTCTGAAGAAGCCGAGGATGCCGCTGATGTTGATTGCGCTGACGGGGACGATGACGCTGCGAGCCCGGCCAGCGTGTCGACGATGCGCTCGTCCCCCGCACCGGACACCGTAATCCTATCAAAACCCAATGAGCGCGCGGTCTCGGCGATCCGCGGGTGCGGCGCGACCAGGTGCGCGTGGCGCAGCTCGACGATTTCGCCGGCCGTGAGGTGTTCGCGCGCGAGTTCGTCGAGATTGCGCACGCCTTCGGAACTGGTGACGAGCCAGGCGTGCGGCGCGCCTTCGAGCAGCGCATGCACCGCCGCCCACGCGCCGATCGGCGGCTCCGGCACGACGCGGCGGTAGGCCGCCACGGCCTCGACTTCGGCGCCCGCTTCGCGCAGGCGGTCGGCAAGCCATTCGCGCCCGCCATCGCCGCGCACGATCAGCACACGCTTGCCAGCGAAGGCGTTCTCCCCGAGCGTCTTTTCGAGCGCGGCATAGAGCGATTCGGAATCGAAGCGCGCCGGTTCTTCGTCGGCGGATCCTGCGGGGCTGATGACCCGATGAGCGGGTGCTTGCACGCCCTGGCGTGCGAGTGCGGCGACGCTGGCCGGGCCGACCACAGCAACCGGCAGCGCGTGCGGCCAGATCGACGAGATCTCGCGATAGCAATCGAACGCGCGCTCGACGGCATTGGGCGAAACGAACACCACCAGCGCATAGCGGTCGAGCGCGCCGAGCGCTTCGCGCAGCGGCGCGTCGTCGCGCACGGGCGCGATGGCGATGAGCGGGAAATCGAGCGGCTTGAGGCCGCGTGCGGCGAGCTGGCTGGCGAGCGTATCCGACTGACCGGCCGGCCGGGTGATGACGACCGCGAACGGCGCGCCGGTGTGGCCCTGAACTGGTTCGGACTGCGCACCATCGGCGGGCCCGCGCCGCTCATCGCGCCGGGCCGAACCTGGCCGGGCCGAACCGGGCGTGCCGTCGCGGCGCGGCTGCCAGGGGCTCGTCATCGTCCGTCCGCGCCGCTGGACGCGGGCTTCGACGGCGCCGCCGAGGGTGCCAGATTCGGCACGCGCTGCTCGTCGGGACCGGCTTCGGCGAGCGCACGCACGATCTCTAGCGCGCCCTGGGCGATCAGATCGTCGGCGACTTTGCGGCCGAGCGCGACCGCGTCCGCCACCGTGGCGGGCGCGGCGGCTTCCTGCGCCGCCAGCACGCGGCTCGCGTTGGGCGTGGCAATGGTGCCGCGCAGCGCGAGCTTGCCGTCCTGCCACTGCGCGTAGGCCGCGAGCGGCACCGAGCAACTGCCGCCCAGCGCCCGCGACACCATGCGTTCGGCCTCGACGGCCTTGGCGGTGGCGTCGTCGTGCAGCGGCGCGAGCCATGCGGCGACATCGGCGCGGTCGGCGCGAATCTCGATGCCGAGCGCGCCCTGCCCCGCTGCGGGCAAGCTGTCTTCCGGCGCGAGCAGCGCGCGGATGCGCTCGCTCAAGCCCAGACGCTTGAGCCCCGCCGCCGCCAGGATGATGGCCGCGTAATCGCCGCGATCGAGCTTGGACAAACGCGTGTCCAGGTTGCCGCGCAGCGGCTTCACATCCAGATGCGGATAACGCGCGCGGATCATCGATTCGCGGCGCAGGCTGGAGGTGCCGACCACGGCGCCCGGCGGCAGCGCGGCAAGCGAGTCGTACTCATTGGAGACGAAGGCATCGCGCGGATCTTCGCGCTCCATGATGGCCGTGAGCGCAAAGCCTTCGGGCAGCTCCATCGGCACGTCCTTGAGCGAGTGGACGGCGAGATCGGCATGGCCTTCAGCCAACGCCTGCTCCAGCTCCTTGACGAACAGACCCTTACCGCCGACTTTCGACAGCGTGCGATCGAGAATTTGATCGCCACGGGTCGTCATTCCGAGGATTTTCACCTCGCAGGATGGATATAATTTGTGCAGCGCAGCTTGCACATGTTCGGCCTGCCACATCGCAAGGCGGCTCTCTCGCGACGCGATGACCAGCGTGCGCGGTGTGGCCGACGGTGTAGCCGAATCAGGCGCGGATAACGTCTCGGAATTCATGGCAAGCACATCGAATGACGGGTTCGAAAAAAACAGAATCGGATAACAGGCAATGTTAGCACGCGCCCCTTTTTCCGCTTGCCCGCCAGGCGAGCGAAAGGGGCGAAACGCCCGGCGGCATGCCCTTACACGGGGCGAGCCAGGCGTGTGCGGCGGCAAGGAAGAGACCGGGCTCCACAAGGGCCGCACGTGCGTTTCAATGCACGGGCAAAGCGCCCCCATGGCATTGCCATGACGCGCGCGTTGCCTCATTCTCTCCCTTTCCGTCCATCGGGCCGTCATGTGTGCGCACGGCGACGCTGCCCCGCAAGGCCTGCTCCCGATTCGCCCACTGCGTCTTTTTTTGTTTGAGCACGCGCGTAGCGCTCCTGGTTGCACCCGAGTCGCACCTCATGCAGCACCCCGGCAGCACCCCGGCAGCACCCCGGCAGCACCCCAGGCATCACCCCAAGTAGCACCTCGAAGTCGTACCTCGAAGTCGTACTGAGTCGCGGCCCCGGCCGCGGCCATGCAGTTGGCAGTCCCCAAACAATAATCTGTCCACCCCTGTGGGCCTGATGCGGGACGATCGCGCCCGAATCAGGCCCGTGCAGGGCAATTGCTGGCTTGTCTTAAGGAAAACATCGTGAAGTCTTCCGGATCGGCGCGCGCAGAGCGCCGCAACAACGCATCGCAGAACGCAACTTCCGCCGCCGACGTGCAGGCGGAAAAATCCACTGGCACGAAGACCACGAAGACAGCGAAAGCCACGACTGAGTCCGACACGCAGACCACGACGCGCAGCGCGGCCGAATCCGCCAGCGCGTCGAAAGCCGCGAAAGCCTCGAAGGCGGTGAAAGCACCAAAGGCACAAAAGGAACCAAAGGCGCAGAAGGCCGAAAAAGCCGCGAAGGTGCCGAAGGCGCCCAGGCTCGCCGACAAGGCCGCGAAGTCCGCCCAATCTGGCCGCAACGGCCGCGCGCGCGACGACAAGGACCAGCCGCTGTTCGAGGACATCCGCTATCTGGGCCGCCTGCTCGGCGAGGTGCTGCGCGAACAGGAAGGCGACGCCGTGTTCGACGTGGTGGAAACGATCCGCCAGACCGCTGTGCGCTTTCGCCGCGAAGACGACAACGCCGCCGCGCTCGCGCTGGAAAAGCAGCTGCGCGCGCTCTCGCCCGAGCAGACCGTGAGCGTTGTGCGCGCCTTCAGCTACTTCTCGCACCTCGCGAACATCGCTGAAGACCGCCATCGCAACCGTCGCCGCCGCATCCACGATCTGGCCGGTTCCGCACCGCAGGCGGGCACCATCGCGCATTCGCTCGAACGTCTCGCGCAAGCGGGCGCGGCCGCCACGCCGGTGCTCCAGCAATTCTTCAACGACGCGCTGATCGTGCCCGTGCTGACCGCGCACCCCACCGAAGTGCAGCGCAAGAGCACGCTCGATTCGCAGCACGATATCGCGCGGCTGCTCGCCGAGCGCGAACAGCCGCTCACGCATCGCGAACGCGAGCACAACGAAGCGCTGCTGCGCGCACGCGTGACCTCGCTGTGGCAGACGCGCATGCTGCGCGACGCGCGCCTGACCGTCGGCGATGAAATCGAGAACGCGCTGTCGTACTACCACACGACGTTCCTCAGCGAAATTCCCGCGCTGTACGGCGAGATCGAAACGCAGCTGAAGGAACACGGCCTGGCCGCGCGTCTGCCCGCCTTCCTGCAGATGGGCAGCTGGATCGGCGGCGACCGCGACGGCAATCCGAACGTCACGGCCGCCACGCTCGAAGATGCGAGCGAGCGTCAGGCTCAGGTGATCCTGCAGCACTACCTCGACGAAGTGCACAAGCTCGGTGCGGAACTGTCCGTCTCGGACCTGCTCGCGGGCGCGAGCGACGAACTCAAGGCGCTGGCCGACGCCTCGCCCGATCAGTCGCCGCATCGCGTCGACGAGCCCTATCGCCGTGCGCTGATCGGCGTGTACACGCGCCTGGCGGCAAGCGCGCGCGTGCGTCTGGGCGAAGGCGTGGTGGCCGTGCGCAGCGCGGGCCGCAACGCCGCGCCGGTGCGCGCGACGCCTTATGCCGATGCCGCGGAATTCTCGCGCGACCTGCGCATCCTGATGGATTCGCTTGCCGAGCATCACGGCGCGTCGCTCGCCACGCCGCGTCTCGCGCCGCTTCTGCGCGCGGTCGAAGTGTTCGGCTTCCATCTGGCGTCGATCGATTTGCGTCAAAGCTCGGACATCCACGAAGCCGTCATCGCCGAACTGCTCGCACGCGCGGGCGTCGAAGCCGATTACGCCGCGCTCTCCGAAGAAGACAAGCAGCACCTGCTGCTCGCGCAACTGGCCGAGCCGCGCACACTGCGTTCGCCGTATCTCGACTATTCCGATCTGGTGAAAAGCGAGCTGGGCGTGCTGGAAATGGCGCGCGTGACGCGCGAGAAGTTTGGCGCGCGCGCGGTGCGCAACTACATCATCTCGCACACCGAAACGGTTTCCGACCTGCTGGAAGTGATGCTGCTGCAGAAGGAAACCGGCCTGCTGAGGGGGCGTCTGGGTCACGCGGACGATCCCGCAAAAGCCGCGCTGATGGTGATCCCGCTGTTCGAGACGATTCCCGACTTGCGCCACGCCTCGGGCATCATGCGCGACCTGCTGGCGCTGCCGGGCATCGACGGTGTGGTCGAGCATTGGGGCAACGAGCAGGAAATCATGCTCGGCTATTCGGACAGCAACAAGGACGGCGGCTTCCTCACCTCGAACTGGGAGCTGTATCGCGCCGAACTCGCGCTGGTGGCGCTCTACAAGCAGCGCGGCATCACGCTGCGCCTGTTCCACGGCCGCGGAGGCACGGTTGGACGCGGAGGCGGCCCGACCTACAACGCGATTCTTTCGCAGCCGCCGGGCACGGTCGAAGGCCAGATCCGCCTGACCGAGCAAGGCGAAGTGATCGCCTCGAAGTTCGGCAATCCGGAAATCGGCCGACGCAACCTGGAAACCGTGGTGGCCGCCACGCTCGAAGCCACGCTGCTGCCGATGGGCAAGCAGGCCGGCACGCATGCGCCGGATCAGCTCGCCGCATTCGAAGAAACGATGCAAAAGCTCTCGGATGACGCGATGGCCGCATACCGCTCGCTCGTCTACGAGACGCCGGGCTTCACCGACTACTTCTTCGCCTCGACGCCGATCACGGAAATCGCCGAACTCAACATCGGCAGCCGCCCGGCTTCGCGCAAGCTGCAGGACCCGAAGAACCGCAAGATCGACGATCTGCGCGCGATTCCCTGGGGCTTCTCGTGGGGCCAATGCCGTCTGCTGTTGACGGGCTGGTATGGCTTTGGCAGCGCGGTGTCGGCGTATCTCGACGAAGCCGGCAGCGACGCCGAGCGCACGCGCCGTCTGGCGATGTTCAAGAAGATGTACAAGAGCTGGCCGTTCTTCTCGAACCTGCTCTCGAACATGGACATGACGCTGGCGAAGACGGACCTGGCGGTGGCGTCGCGCTACGCGCAGCTCGTCGCCGATAAAAAGCTGCGCAAGCACGTGTTCGAGCGCATCGTCGCCGAATGGGATCGCACGACCAGGGTGCTCGACGAGATCACCGGTTCGAACGGACGTCTGGCCGATAACCCGCTGCTCGCGCGCTCGATCAAGAACCGCTTCCCGTATCTCGATCCGCTCAATCACTTGCAGGTCGAGCTGATCAAGCGTTATCGCGCCGGCGACCCGAGCCCGCGCGTGCGGCGAGGGATTCATCTGACGATCAACGGGATTGCGGCGGGCTTGCGTAATACGGGTTGAGCGGGTTGTGGATTAGTGCCTGACTGATTGAAAAGCCTCGCAGATGGTTGATCTGCGAGGCTTTTTTGTTTTAAGGGCAATAACGAGATGATTGATTTTGATGCACAATTGCATCAAATAGGGAATCACGGAGGACTTTATGCGAACAACCGTCACGCTGGACGACGCGCTTTACGAAAAAGCGCTCGAAATGGCCGATCCCGGCATGGACAAATCTGACCTCTTTCGCGAAGCCATTAAAACCTTCGTGCGTGTTCAGGCCGCCAAGCGGCTCGCCGCGCTCGGCGGCAGCGTCCCCGATATGAACGACGTCCCGCGCCGCCGCGTGGATCCGGACATGGCATGAACGTACTCGTCGATTCGTCGGTTTGGGTTGACCATTTCCGGCACCGCAACGCTGAATTGGTCGAACTGATGGCATGGGATCTGGCGCTGAGCCACCCGCTCGTCGTCGCGGAACTGGCGTGCGGCACGCCGCCCGCTCCTCGCGAGCGCACGCTTGGCGATATTGCCCTCCTGCAAGCGGCGAACCAGATCAGCCTGCAAGAAGTCGTCGCCTTTATCGACCGGGAAAAGCTTTACGGGCTGGGCTGCGGGCTGATCGACCTGATGTTGCTCGGCTCGGTCCTGATCACGCCAGGTGCGCAGTTGTGGACGCTCGACAAACGCCTTCAGTCGCTCGCAGGACGATTCGACGTGGCGCATACGTCGCCGATGCACTGAGCAGCCCTCCTCCTCACCCCCGCCGCGTCGCCTCGATCGTCAGCGCATCGAGCTTGAACGAGCCATCGGCCTTGACGTCGAAATACTGCTTCACCTCATCTGGCGCACTTCCCCACAACGAGCGGATCGCCGTCACGCGCTCGGGCGGCGTGCGCATGCGCGCCACCCACGTATCGAAATCGATGTCTATGCGCCAGCGCTCGCTCACCTTCGCATCGAACCCTGCGCGGTCGAGCATCGCGATCCATTCGTCGGCGCGATAGTCGCGGATGTGCGAAGCGTCGCGCAGCACTTCGACCGCCTGGATATACGTGTCGTAAAGCGGATCGTCGATACCGGCGATATCGATGAACCTGAGCCGCCCGCCCGGCTTGAGCACGCGATGCACTTCGGCGAGCGCGCGCGGCACCTCGCGCCAGTGGTGCGCGCTCATGCGGCTGATCGCCCAGTCAAAGCGCGCATCGTCGAACGGCAGGGCCTCGGCCGCGCCCTGCTGCGTGCGCACGCTGCTCAAGCCGCGCTCTTTCGCTGCGGCTTCGACGGTCGCAAGCATCTGCGGCGCGATGTCGTAAGCCACCACTTCCTTCACGTGCGGCGCGACCGCGAAGCTCGCGTGGCCCGCGCCGCAGCCCATATCCAGCACCGTCGCGTTGCCGCAGGTGGCTGCGAAGGTGGCGGCGAGCTTGTCCAGATCCGCGCCGCTCGCGTGGACCTGGCTGGTGAGGTAGGCGGCAGCGGTCGAGCCGAAGGCGTCGGCGACCTGATCGTGATGCTTCATCGCATGCTCCTGTCTGTGGGGAATTGGACGGCGTGCCGCTACAATAGAGCCCCATCTGTACCAGTACAAGTTAAGCGTTTATTCTGGTATCAACAGCACCTGTCCCAGTCTTATGAGCATCGATAGCCCCGCAGCGTCGCCCGCTTCCCCGGCAAGCGGTTCCGCCAGAACCCTCGAAGCCACGCCCGCGCGCGCGCTCGGCGAATTTATCCGCGCCCATCGCGAGCGGCTCTCGCCCGAGGAGGTCGGTTTGCCGCCGGGCCCTCGCCGCCGCACGCCTGGCTTGCGCCGCGAGGAAGTCGCACAGCTGTGCGGCGTGAGTCCCACCTGGTACACGTGGATCGAACAGGGTCGGCCAGTGTCGGCGTCGGCGGAGGCGCTCGCGCGCATCGCCGCGGCGTTGCGCCTGTCGCGCGCCGAACGCGCTTATCTGTTCGAACTGGCCGCGCAACGCGACCCCGCCGAGCCCGACGCCCCGGGCGCGGGCGCGGCGCCCGAAACGCTGCTGCAGACCGTGGAGCTGATCGAGGCGCCCGCCTACGTGCTCGACCGCCAGTGGAGCGCGCTCGCGTGGAACGCCCATGCAGCGGATCTCTTCACCGGCTGGCTCGACGGCGAGCACGACCGCAATCTGCTGCGTTTCACCTTCACGCAGCCGCTCGGGCGCGCATTGATCGTCGATTGGGAGACGCGCGCGCGGCGTCTGGCCGCCGAATTCCGCGCCGATTCGATCCGTCATCTGAACGACGCGCCCACCCGCGCGCTGATCGATTCGCTGCTGGCCACCAGCGACGAATTCGCGCGCTATTGGGGCTCGCAGGATGTGTTCGAGCGCGAGGGCGGGCGGCGCGAATTCAACCATCCGCGCCACGGCCGCATCGCCTACGACCAGATCACGCTCAAGCCCGCGCATCGCGAAGACCTCAAGCTGGTCGTGCTGGTGCGCCTGTAAGCGAGACCCGCCGCGCCGGGCGCCTCGGGCACGGCGCGCGCCGATGTTAAAATCGCTAACTTTCCCGCTGCGCGCGGCGCTGGAGCGCACTTCGAATGCACTCCGAATGCACCCTGAAGCGCCCTGCCGCGCGGCACGCTTTCTCACCGTTCGCTCAAGCCCCATCACCATGACGTCCCAACTGCACAAAAAAGGCGAAGCCTGGTCGGCTCGCTTCTCCGAGCCCATGTCGGAGCTGGTCAAACGCTATACGTCGTCGGTCTTCTTCGATAAGCGCCTTGCGCTGGTCGACATCGAAGGGTCGCTTGCGCACGCGTCGATGCTGGCCGCGCAGAAAATCATCTCCGCCGACGACCTCGCCGCCATTCAGGGCGGCATGGCGCAAATCAAGGGCGAGATCGAGCGCGGCGAGTTCGAATGGAAGCTCGACCTCGAAGACGTACACCTGAACATCGAAGCGCGCCTGACCGCGCTGATCGGCGACGCCGGCAAGCGCCTGCACACTGGCCGCTCGCGCAACGACCAGGTCGCGACCGACATCCGTCTGTGGCTGCGCGGCGAAATCGACCGCATCGGCGGCCTGCTGGGCGATCTGCGCGGCGCGCTGCTCGACCTCGCCGAGCAGCACGCGGGCACCATCATGCCGGGCTTCACGCACCTGCAGGTGGCGCAGCCGGTCACCTTCGGCCACCACCTGCTCGCCTACGTCGAAATGTTCTCGCGCGACGCCGAGCGCATGATCGACTGCCGCAAGCGCGTGAACCGTCTGCCGCTGGGCGCGGCCGCGCTCGCGGGCACCAGCTACCCGATCGACCGTCATGCCGTGGCGAAGACGCTGGGCTTCGACGGCATCTGCGCGAACTCGCTCGACGCCGTGTCCGACCGCGACTTCGCGATCGAATTCACCGCGGCGGCGGCGCTGGTCATGACGCACGTGTCGCGCTTCTCGGAAGAGCTGGTGCTGTGGGTGAGCCCGCGCGTCGGTTTCATCGATATCGCCGACCGCTTCTGCACCGGCTCGTCGATCATGCCGCAGAAGAAGAACCCGGACGTGCCCGAACTCGCGCGCGGCAAGACCGGCCGCGTGAACGGCCATCTGATCGGCCTGCTCACGCTGATGAAGGGCCAGCCGCTCGCGTACAACAAGGACAACCAGGAAGACAAGGAGCCGCTGTTCGATACCGTCGATACGGTCGCGGACACGCTGCGCATTTTCGCGGAGATGGTCGCGGGCATCACGGTCAAGGCCGATGCGATGCGCGCCGCCGCGCTGCAAGGCTTCTCGACGGCCACCGATCTGGCCGACTACCTCGTGAAGAAGGGCCTGCCGTTCCGCGACGCCCACGAAGCCGTGGCGCACGCCGTGCGTATCTGCGTGGACCGCAACTGCGATCTGGCCGATCTGACGCTCGATGAAATGCGCGGCGAACTGCCGGCCGTGGCGCATCTGCTCGCCGAAGACGTGTTTGAAGTGTTGACGCTGGAGGGCTCGGTGTCGGCGCGTAACCATCCGGGCGGCACCGCACCGGAACAGGTTCGCGCTGCTGTGGCAGCGGCGCGTGCGGCGCTGAAGTAAGCCTTCAGCGGCGGACATGCCTGAAAGCGGGGCGCGCGACGATCACCGTGGCGCGCCCCGCTTTTCTATCCGCGCATCATGGCGTGGCGCTGTGCCCGCCCCAGATTGGGCGAAGTGTGCGCCTGCTGCGGGTGCGGCGGCGGCTATGATTTTTTGCAGAAGCAGCCCACGGCATCGTATCGTTGCAGGGTTGCCCGTCTGACTCGACCTGCTCGCACTCATGATCGTCCGCCCTCATCTCGAATGGTTCCGCATGCTGCTGGCGTGGCGCGGCTCCGTGTTGCCGCAACTGTTGCCACGCCTCTTTATCGTGCTGTGCCTGTCGTTCGTCGCCGTGGCCGCGCACGATCACATCCTGCGCGTGACGGTCAATCTGAGTACCGTGCCGTTTTCGCTGATCGGCATCGCGCTGGCCGTTTTTCTCGGCTTTCGCAATAACGCCAGCTACGACCGCTACTGGGAAGGCCGCAAGCTCTGGGGCCAGTTGCTCAACGAAACGCGCTCGCTCACGCGCGAGGCCCTGACGCTGACCAACGGCGGCGATGCCACCGGCTCCATCGCGCGCGCACGCGCCTTCGTCACCGTGCTCAGCGCGCTGCCGCACGCCTTGCGCCATCAATTGCGCCACACCGACCCGCAAGCCGATCTCGAACGGCTGCTGCCGCCCGCTTTGCTCGCGCGCGTGATGGCCTCGCGCTTCAGGCCCATGACCTTGCTGCTTTGCGCCTCCGAGTGGGTGCGCAACGAAACGCGCGAAGGCCGCCTCGACGGTTTCGCGGTGCTCGCCTTCGAACGCAATCTGAACGGTTTATCCGATGTGATCGGCGGCTGCGAGCGCATCGCGTCGACGCCGCTACCCTTCGCCTACACGGTGATGATTCACCGCACGGTGTACTTCTTCTGCGCGCTGCTGCCGTTCGGTCTGGTGGACAGCATCGGCGCGCTGACGCCGATCTTCGCGGTGTTCGTCGCCTATGCGT
Source organism: Paraburkholderia bannensis (assembly GCF_014200455.1). Taxonomy (GTDB): domain Bacteria; phylum Pseudomonadota; class Gammaproteobacteria; order Burkholderiales; family Burkholderiaceae; genus Paraburkholderia; species Paraburkholderia bannensis_A. Next base: position 214,596 of record NZ_JACHBW010000010.1, read on the forward strand.
TCATGGCGCACGAAGCCATTGCTTCGCAGATCGAAGATCCGTTCGGCACCGAGGACAACGACCTTGCGCTCAGCGCCATGTCCATCTATATCGAGGCCGCCTTGCACGACCTGCTGGGCGATCCGACGACGCTGCCTACTCATGCGCCCGACGATTTCGTCATCGACTAGCCGCGGCCCGAAAAACTAAACCGCCAAACAAAACGGGCGTGAATCGCAAGGATTCACGCCCGTTTTTGCATGAGGTTTCACAGCGGCTCAGCGATTATTCACCGTCTCCGACAGACGCTTGAGCGTCGCCAGTCGCGCGCCCAGCAGATCGAGCCGCGCATGTTCGTCGATGAGCGGCGTGGTCGCGTCGCGGTAGGCGCGCCACGCGCTCTGCGCGCGCGCCACCGCAGGCCGCGCGTGTTGCGGCATGCGCGCGTATAGCTGCCGATAGTAGCGGTTCAGGTCGTAGCTCACGTGCTCGCAGCGGGCATCGGCACTGCAGGCGCGCGCACGCACGGGCCTGCCTGTGGTCGTGGCGAGCGACGCGCGCAGCGCGAGCGCCCGATCGCGCACGGGCTGCAGGCGCATATCGGCCTCGTAAAGCTGATACGACGAGCCGCTGGAGGTGGCGAACGCCGCGCCCAGCATCGTATCTTCGGCGTCGCGCCAGGCGACCCACTTCTGCTGGCTCGCCTTCCAGCGCTTTTGCTGCGCCGCCGGCAGCCTCGCGACCATCTGCGCGAGCGCGGCATCGGCGGCGGCGCGCCAGGCTGAACGCGCCTCGTCCATGCACTGAACCTGGCCCGCCGTCGAGGAACGATCGGCGCGCGCAAGACACGCGCGCATGCCCGCATCGATCGGATCGGCCGCCGACACTTCAGCGTGCGCAAGCGGCGACGCCAGCACCACCCACAGCGCCGCCGCCACCGATCCCGCCTTCACCAGCGAATGCAACGACTCTTGCACCGAACCCCGCAGAAACCGCACCGTCATGCCGCGCGCCTCCCGCTTCAGGCCCGCACGCAATCCACGAAGTACTCGATGCGGCCGTTGATGGTCTCGCCCACGAGTCCGTGGATGTCGGTGTGGAAGCCCGGGAAGCGCTCGTTGAATTCGCGCGCGAACTTGAGGTAGTTCACGATCGTCTTGTTGAAGCGCTCGCCCGGAATCAGCAGCGGAATGCCCGGCGGGTACGGCGTGAGCAGGATCGACGTGACGCGGCCTTCGAGTTCGTCGATGGCCACTCGATCGATCTCGCGGTGCGCGAGCTTGGCGAAGGCGTCGGACGGCTTCATCGCCGGTTCCATCGTCGACAGATACATCTCGGTCGTCAGACGCGCGATGTCGTTGGCGCGATAGACGCTGTGGATCTGCTGGCACAGATCGCGCAGGCCCACGCGCTCGTACATCGGATGTTGCGCGACGAACTCGGGCAGCACGCGCCACAGCGGCTGGTTATTGTCGTAGTCGTCCTTGAACTGCTGGAGTTCCGTGACCATCGAGTTCCAGCGGCCCTTGGTGATGCCGATCGTGAACATGATGAAGAACGAGTACAGACCGGTCTTCTCGACGATGATGCCGTGCTCGGCCAGGTACTTCGTGACGATCGCGGCCGGAATGCCGGTTTCGCCGAATTCGCCGTCCACGTCCAGACCCGGCGTGACGATGGTCGCCTTGATCGGGTCCAGCATGTTGAAGCCTTCGGCCAGCGCACCGAAGCCGTGCCAGTGGTCGTTCGGGCGCAGGATCCAGTCCTCGCGCGAGCCGATGCCTTCCTCGGCCAGATCGTCCGGACCCCAGACCTGGAAGAACCAGTCGTCGCCGTATTCGGCGTCCACCTTGCGCATGGCGCGGCGGAAGTCGAGCGCTTCGGCGATCGACTCTTCGACCAGCGCCGGGCCGCCCGGCGCTTCCATCATGGCGGCGGCCACGTCGCACGACGCGATGATCGCGTATTGCGGCGAGGTGGACGTGTGCATCAGATAGGCTTCGTTGAAACGATGGCGGTCGAACGCGCTGTCTTCGGAGTCCTGCACGACGATCTGCGAAGCCTGCGAGATGCCGGCCAGCAGCTTGTGCGTGGAGTGCGTCGCGAACACCAGCGCCTTGGTGCGCGGACGGCCCGCGCCGATCGCGTGCATGTCCTGGTAGAACTCGTGGAATTCGGCGTGCGGCAGCCACGCTTCGTCGAAGTGCAGCGTGTCGAGCATGTCGCCGAGCAGATCCTTGATCATCTCGACGTTGTAGACGACGCCGTCATAGGTGCTCTGCGTGATCGTCAGGATGCGCGGCTTGACGTTGGGGTTCTTAGCCAGCGCTTCACGGGCGAACGGATTCGCCTCGATCTTCTTGCGGATGTTTTCCGGCTTGAACTCGTCGCGCGGGATCGGGCCGATGATGCCGAAGTTGTTGCGCGTGGGCTTGAGGAACACGGGAATCGCGCCCGTCATCGTGATCGCGTGCAGGATCGACTTGTGGCAGTTACGGTCCACCAGCACGATGTCGCCCGGCGCGACCGTTGCGTGCCAGACAATCTTGTTCGACGTGGAGGTGCCGTTGGTCACGAAGAACACGTGGTCCGCGCTGAAAATGCGCGCGGCGTTGCGCTCCGACGCCGCAACCGGGCCGGTGTGGTCGAGCAGCTGGCCGAGTTCTTCCACGGCGTTGCAGACGTCCGCGCGCAGCATGTTTTCGCCGAAGAACTGGTGGAACATCTGACCAAGCGGGTTCTTCAGGAACGCCACGCCGCCCGAGTGACCCGGGCAGTGCCACGAGTACGAGCCTTCGTCGGCGTACTTGACCAGCTCCTTGAAGAACGGCGGCGACAGCGCGTCCAGATACACCTTTGCCTCGCGGATCACGTGGCGCGCGACGAACTCCGGCGTGTCCTCGAACATGTGAATGAAGCCGTGCAGCTCGCGCAGGATGTCGTTGGGCAGATGGCGCGAGGTGCGCGTTTCGCCGTACAGGAAAATGGGGATGTCGGCGTTGCGCTTGCGCACCGCTTCCATGAAGGCGCGCAGCGCGACGATCGCGGGTGCGTGCTCCGGCGCTTCGCCGTCCGAGCCTTCCACGTAGGGCAGCAGCTCGTCGTCGTCGATCGACAGGATGAAGCACGCGGCGCGGCTCGACTGCTGCGCGAACGAGGTGAGGTCGCCGTAGCTCGTCAGCCCGAGGACTTCCGCGCCCTCTTTCTCGATGGCTTCGGCGAGAGCGCGGATGCCGGAACCCGAGATGTTCTCGGAGCGAAAGTCTTCGTCGATGATGACGACGGGAAAACGAAACTTCATGGGCGATTCTCCAAATGAAACGACCGCTGCATGTAACGCGCAGCGGTCCCCGTATGTCGTAAATCCGGTGGGTTAAGTGCGCTCGAACGTCAGGTCTTGGGCAAGGTAACGCCGTGCTGGCCTTGATACTTGCCGCCGCGATCGGCGTAAGACACTTCGCAGACCTCGTCGCTCTCGAAGAAGAGAACTTGAGCGACGCCTTCGTTCGCGTAGATTTTGGCAGGCAAAGGTGTCGTATTCGAGAATTCGAGCGTGACGTAGCCTTCCCACTCGGGTTCGAACGGCGTGACGTTCACGATGATGCCGCAGCGCGCATAGGTGGACTTGCCCAGACACACCGTCAGGACGCTGCGCGGAATGCGGAAATACTCGACCGTACGCGCGAGCGCGAAGGAATTGGGCGGGATGATGCAGACGTCGCCCTTGAAGTCCACGAACGACTTTTCGTCGAAATTCTTCGGATCGACGATGGTCGAGTTGATGTTCGTGAAGATCTTGAATTCGTCGGCGCAGCGGATGTCGTAGCCGTAGCTGGAGGTGCCGTAGCTCACGATCTTGCGGCCGTCTTCCGACATGCGGACCTGGTCGCGTGCGAACGGCTCGATCATGTTCTGCTCTTCGGCCATGCGCCGGATCCACTTGTCGGATTTGATTGCCATGTTTCGCTACGGTCCAGAAAAAACGGGGAACAAAAAAGAAGAAGGCTCGCAAAACCCGCCCGAGGCCCTCTGGCCGTGGCGTTGCCTTGCGAAAGGCGACTATTTTACGCGATGTGAGTCTGTGTGCCTGGAAGTGCGCTTCGAATGCGCCGCCATGACGCTTTAGCGGGGGTTTCGGGCACGTTCGAGACGTTTTGCAGGCGGCTTACAGGCGCTTCCCGCTGTACGTTGCGCGTTGCTCATGGCATCCGCTCATTGCACCTTGACCACGCCGCACGCCAGCGCCGCGCCGGTGCCGCGTTGCGGATAGGCGTAAGGATCGATGGCGTCGTGATGCACGATCACCGCGCGCTGGAGCACCGAGCGCACGCCGTCGAGCGACACGTCGGTCGCAACCAGAAAGCCGGTGGCCACGCCGTTGGAGTCCGCATGAATATTGCCGAGGTCGCCGGCAACCCGCGCCCCGGGCTTCAGACGTTCAGCAGCGGGCGCGAAGACCGGGCCGGCGCTGGAGGCGTCGGTGGCGTTGCAGTCGCCGCGCTCGTGGATCTGCAGGGCATGGTCGGAATCGGGCGGCAGGCCGGCGAGGTTGTAGCTCACCTGCACGCCGTCAGAGTGTTCGACGAACGACACGGTGCCGCGCACCAGATTGCCGACGGTGGGCTGCAACTGCGTGCCCGCACGCTTGTCCTGCTGGCCCATGAAGCTCGTGCAGCCGCCCAGCAGCATGCACGCAACCACGGCCACCAGGACTGCATTCCCCGCCTGCCTGTCGTTTCCTTTAACCATGCGTTCCTCTTGCCGGCGCACGCCCGCCCCTTGCGGCTGTCGATCCGGACCCATGAATCCAACATGATACCGCGCACGCGCGCCGTCGCGGGCCTTCGGTGGCCTTCCGAGGCCTTGAACAGCCCGTCATGCGCGCAGACGCGCACGCCGCGGGCCTTGTCATGCAAGGCGCACGCGGCGTGCCTTGAAAACAGCTGAGATACGCGAATGCGCTCAGGTGCTCAGGTGTTCTGCACCACGATGGTCGGGAATTTCGAACTCATGTCGCGCGAACGTTCGGCGATCTGGATCGCCACGCGCCGAGCGATCGCCTTGTAGGTTTGCGCGACGGGACTATCGGGCGCGGCCACCACCGTCGGCGCACCCGAATCGGCCTGTTGGCGAATCGAGATATCGAGCGGCAGGCTGCCCAGCACCTCGACGCCGTATTCCTTGCCCATGCGCTCCCCGCCGCCCGCGCCGAAGATGTGCTCGGCATGACCGCAGTTCGTGCAGACGTGCACGGCCATGTTTTCCACGATGCCGAGAATCGGGATGCCCACCTTCTCGAACATCTTCAGACCTTTCTTCGCGTCGAGCAGCGCGATGTCCTGCGGCGTCGTCACGATCACGGCGCCCGTGACCGGCACGCGCTGCGAGAGCGTGAGCTGGATGTCGCCGGTGCCCGGCGGCATGTCCACCACCAGATAGTCGAGCTCGCGCCAGTTCGTCTGCCGCAGCAGCTGTTCGAGCGCCGAGGTGGCCATCGGGCCGCGCCAGACCATCGGGTTATCCTGGTCGACCAGGAAACCGATCGAGTTGGCCTGCACGCCATGGCCTTCGAGCGGGTTCATCGACTGGCCGTCGGGCGACTCGGGGCGGCCCTCGATGCCCAGCATCATCGGCAACGACGGGCCGTAGATGTCGGCGTCGAGCACGCCCACCGACGCGCCTTCGGCGGCCAGCGCAAGCGCCAGGTTCACGGCGGTCGTGCTCTTACCGACACCGCCCTTGCCCGAGGCCACGGCCACGATGTTCTTCACGTTCGGCAGCAGCTTCACGCCGCGCTGCACCGTGTGAGCGGTCACTTCATGGCGCACCGTCACGCGGCTCGCCTGCACGCCGGGAACGGCAGCGAGCGCGGCCGCGACCTGGGCGCGGATCGCCTCGTACTGGCTCTTCGCGGGATAGCCGAGCACGATCTCGACGTCGACCGTTTCGCCGTCGATCGCGACGTTGCGCACGCCCTTGGCCGTCGTGTAGGGACGGCCCGTGTTCGGATCCGCGAGGGCCGCCAGGGCGGCGTCCACCAATGCCCGATCAATGCTCATTGAAACTCCGTGGGGATAAACGACCCGGCGCCCCGAACGGCCCGTGGGGTGCCGCTTAGACGCCGTAAATCGAAAGAAATTGTTAAGCTGGATTGCGCAAATTCCTGCGGCAGGGCACGCTTCGCGGCAGCAGTCTTTTCGCGCCAGGCTAGCGCTTTTGCAAGCGCTCAAGCCGTCATTGTAGTAGCTGCCGCCGCGCGCCGTCCTATGACCCTGAACCCAGTCGGGGCCGGCGGCCGGCACAGTGCAGCCTTCCCGTTTCACTCAAGAGAGGATTGAAAATGAACACAAGAATCTTGACCCGTCTGTCCGTCTTCGCTGTCGCCGGCGCGCTCGTCGCCGGCTGCGCGACCCAGCAGGGCACCAACACGGCCGTGGGCACCGGCGTCGGCGCTGGCACGGGCGCGGCGATCGGCGCGATCTTCGGCGGCGGCAAGGGCGCGGCGATCGGCGCGGGCGCCGGCGCGCTGGTGGGCGGCATCACCGGCTACAACTGGCAAGCCATTCACAACAAGCTGTCGGGCGCGACCAAGGGCACCGGCACGCAGATCACCGAGCAGCCGGACGGCTCGCTCAAGCTCAACATCCCGAGCAACGTGACGTTCGACACCAACAGCTACGCGATCAAGCCGTCGTTCGCACCGGTGCTCGACCAGGTTGCGCAGACGCTGCAGCAGAACCCGGAAGTGGTCGCGCAGGTGGTGGGCCATACGGATAACACCGGCCAGCCGGCGTACAACCAGACGCTGTCGGTCAACCGCGCGCAAAGCGTGGTGAACTACCTGGCAGGCCGCGGCATCCAGATGCAGCGCATGGCCGCCGAAGGTCGCGGCGACACGCAACCGATCGCCGACAACAGCACCGAAGCCGGCCGCACGGCCAACCGCCGCGTGGAAATCTATCTGCGCGCCACGGCACAGCATCAGCAGTAATGCGCTTCGCGTCCGGCGGTTCTCTGAAGGCCGCCGGATAAATAGCGACACAACAAACGGGACGGCTGAAAAGTCGTCCCGTTTTGCATTTCGAGCCACCGGACGCGGCCGGGAAGGCCGCTGCAACGCCGTTCCGGCAATGTGAAAAAATTTTCGAACTCTCGCGAAATAGCGCTGTCTGTCTTTACGGTACGTGTGCGGTCATGCCGCCGCGTCACCATTCTCCTCTTGTCGTTGTTGCTCCGGGGCCATCCTGCCCCGGTTTTTTTTGCCCGCGTTTTCTGCACCGCGCCGCGCCGGGGCCCAGCCGCGTCGCGCGCCCGCCCTGCTAAAATCGCGGTTTCCCCGCAACATCGGACGTCCAGCCACTTATGTCAGCACCCGCCACCGACCTCGCCGCCGGCGCCTCCAGCGTCCAGAGCGGCCGCCAGATTCTCGTCACGTCTGCTCTGCCGTATGCGAACGGCCAGATCCACATCGGCCATCTGGTCGAGTACATCCAGACGGACATCTGGGTCCGCGCGCATCGAATGCATGGGCACGAGGTCTACTACGTCGGTGCCGACGACACGCACGGCACGCCCGTCATGCTGCGCGCCGAGAAGGAAGGCCTCACGCCGCAGCAGCTGATCGCGCGCGTCTGGCAGGAACACAAGCGCGATTTCGACAGCTTCGGCGTGTTCTTCGACAACTACTACTCCACCGATTCGGACGAGAACCGCGTGCTCTCGGAATCGGTGTATCTGGCGCTCAAGGAAGCGGGTTTCATCGAAACGCGCGATATCGAGCAGGCCTACGATCCGGTCAAGAACATGTTCCTGCCGGACCGCTTCATCAAGGGCGAATGCCCGAAGTGCGGCGCGAAGGACCAATATGGCGACAGCTGCGAAGTGTGCGGCTCGACCTATGCGCCCACCGACCTGAAGAATCCGTACTCGGTGGTTTCGGGCGCAACGCCTATCCGCAAGACCTCGACGCACTACTTCTTCCGTCTGTCCGACCCGCGCTGCGAAGAATTCCTGCGCGGCTGGGTGGCCGGTCTCGCCCAACCGGAAGCCACCAACAAGATGCGCGAGTGGCTGGGCGACGCGGGCGAATCGAAGCTCGCCGACTGGGACATCTCGCGCGATGCGCCCTACTTCGGCTTTGAAATCCCGGGCGCGCCGGGCAAGTACTTCTACGTATGGCTCGACGCGCCGGTCGGCTACTACGCGAGCTTCAAGAACCTGTGCGAGAAGCGCGGCCTGAACTTCGAAGAGTGGGTCAAACCTGGCTCGAAGACGGAGCAGTACCACTTCATCGGCAAGGACATCCTGTACTTCCACACGCTGTTCTGGCCGGCGATGCTCGAATTCTCGGGCCATCGCACGCCCACGAACGTGTTCGCCCACGGCTTCCTGACGGTGGACGGCGCGAAAATGTCGAAGTCGCGCGGCACCTTCATCACGGCGGAAAGCTACATCACGACGGGCCTGAACCCGGAATGGCTGCGCTATTACTTCGCCGCGAAGCTCAACAGCACGATGGAAGACCTCGACCTGAACCTCGAAGACTTCCAGGCGCGCGTGAACAGCGATCTGGTGGGCAAGTACATCAACATCGCCAGCCGCGCGGCGGGCTTCCTCATCAAGCGCTTCGAAGGCCGCGTGCAGGACAGCGCGATGAAGCATCCGCTGCTCGAACAACTGCGCGCCGCCGTGCCGCAGATCGCCGCGAACTACGAAGCCCGCGAATACAGCCGCGCGCTGCGCACGACGATGGAGCTGGCCGATGCGGTCAACGGTTACGTCGATGCGGCCAAACCGTGGGAACAGGCGAAAGATCCGGCCAACGCGGCCGCGCTGCATGAATCGTGCAGCGTGAGCCTGGAAGCGTTCCGTCTGCTGTCGCTCGCACTCAAGCCGGTGCTGCCGCAGCTGGCGCAAGGCGTGGAGCAGTTCCTTGCGATCGAGCCGCTCACGTGGGCCGATGCTGGAAAGGCGCTGTCCTCGCAACAGCCGATCAACGCGTACAAGCATCTGATGACGCGCGTCGATCCGAAGCAGATCGAGGCGTTGCTGGCCGCCAACCGCGACTCGCTGCAAGCCACGGACGCCCCCGCCGCTGCCGCCGACGCCAACAAGAAGTCGAAGGCGTCGAAGGAAGCGAAGAAGCCTGCCGCAGAACCTGAAACGCCGGAAGTCATCTCCATCGACGACTTCGCGAAGATCGACCTGCGCGTGGCGCTGATCGTCGACTGCAATATCGTCGAAGGCTCGGACAAGCTGCTGCAACTCACGCTCGACGTGGGCGAAGAGAAGACGCGCAACGTGTTCTCGGGCATCCGTTCGGCCTACAAGCCGGAAGATCTCAAGGGCAAGCTGACGGTGATGGTCGCGAACCTCGCGCCGCGCAAGATGAAGTTCGGCATGTCGGAGGGCATGGTGCTCGCGGCTTCGGCTGCGGATGAAAAGGCCGATCCGGGCCTCTATATCCTCGAACCGCATAGCGGCGCGAAGCCGGGCATGCGCGTGCGCTAAGCGCTGTTATCAGGCGCCGCCGCCGAACGAAAAAAGCACACCCACGGGTGTGCTTTTTTTATGCTCGATGAGCGGCGGCCTTCCTACCAGCGAATCCGGTCGAAGCGTCGCGTATAGAGAATATCCGCGCCATAGAACGTGCCGCCATAGGCGGTCACCGACCAGTATCGCGTCAGATTGAGCGTGGCCTTGACCGCGTTCGAGGCCGATTGCAAGCCCTGCTCGTAGCCGATCACGAGCCATTCGTTGATCGCCTTGGCGAGCATCACCACCTGCGGGTCCGTGAGACCCACTTCGCTGCGTCCGATCGAGAATTCGTCGAGTCCCACCTCCTGGGCGATGCGCTTGCCGCTCGCACTGCCGAGCAGCGCCAGCGCCGTCGTCATTGCACTCTGCTGGCCGACGTTATTGCCCTGGTCCGTGCCGTGGCCGAACAGCAGCCACGAGAGCTTTTCGTTATCGGGCACATTGGGTTCGGAGATCAGCTTCGCCACCGGCGCCTGCACCGTGCCAACCACCTGCACGCCCGCCTCCACCTGCTGGTTGCGGCGCATCGCGAGAATGTTGATGCCGGGATTGGCCACCGGCCCGTTGAAGGTAAAGAAGCCGTTTTCGATATTGAGCTTGCGGCCGAACGCGGTGTAAGTCGAGCCCTCGGTCACGCGCACGTTACCCACGGCGCGCAGCGGCACATCGGGCGCGCTCATCGCCGTGATCGTGCCGGCGAGGCCCAGGTCCGCGCCCATGCCGCGGAAGCGGAAATTGCGGCCCAGATTGATGTCGATATTGGCGCGCGGCGCGAAACGCGGCGCGGGCTTGTCCGCCGCCTGCTGCGCCTGCACCGCGGGCGGCGGCGTACCGCCGCGCGTGGTGCCGTCCGGGCGCACGATCACGACATCGTCGCCCAGTTCTGGCGCGGCCGATTCCGGCATGTCGAACAGCGCGCGGTCGACCGTGAACTTGCCGTCGATCTGCATGCCGCCCAGCTTGCCGCCGTTGGCGATGCTCGCGCTGCCCGAGAGCGACAGATGACGATCGGGCGCGGCGAACAATTCGAGCTTGTCGGCGACGATGCTCGCGGTGAGATCGGGCTCGTCATTGTCCAGACGCACACGGCCGGTGGCGCGCAGCGTGCCGTCGCCGCCGTGGAACTCCACCTGCTGGAAGTCGACCAGATTCTTCGACAGCATCACGCGCACCACGCCGTCCTTGAGTTGCAGCCCCTGATCGACGAGCGTCGCGGAAAGTCCATCGCCAATCAGCGAACCCGAGAGATTGGGTTTCGCGACCGTGCCGCCCAGCGCGAGTTGCAGCGCGAAGTGGCCGTCGAGCAGATAGCTCGGTCCAAGCAGCCCGCCCGTGGTCTTGAGCGAAGGCACATCGGCCTTGATGGTGCCGCCCAGCGGCGCTTCGTCGCCGAGCGTGAGCATACCGTCGCGCGGCGTGAGCGCCGTATTGGCGTCGATGTCGATCACGCCCACGCGGCTGGCCTGCGCGTGCGCCGTGAGCGCGAGGCGATTGCCGCCGCTGAAGGCCGCGCGCGCGCTCAGATCGCCAATGCCAACCGAAGCGAGCCCGCGGCCGATTTCCGCAGTGATGTCGCCCGAGCGGCGCTTGAGCTGGATATAACCGCTGGCCGTCGGCCCGACCGAAAAGTCCCAGTCGCCATCGAACACGAGATCGGTCTTGAGACTGGACGGTTTGCCCGTGAGCTGCTGCTGGAACTGCAGGATGCGAGCGAGCGACACGGTCGTGAGCGAACCCGCCGAGCGGATGCGGCCGTGATCGAGATCGAAGGACTTGAGGTCGAGCGTCGCGCCGAGTGCCGTAAGCCGCGTCGCGCCAAGCGTCACCTTGCCCGGTCCCGCGCTGACGGCGAGCGGCGCTTGCAGATCGATGTCCGGCGCGCCGCGGTTCTGCAACTGCGTGACGGTGCCGTCCCAGCGCGTGCCTTCGCGCGTTTCGCTGAGCTTGCCGTTGGCCGCCACCTGCACGTCGATCGCCTGGCCCTGCACCTTGCCCTTCGCGCTCGCAGTGAGCGCGTGTTTCGCCCGCGTACCGGTCAGGCGCGCGGTGAGCGTGGCGATCTCCACACCGCCAGCCGCGATGCCGCTGGCGTCGGCGGTGAAAGCGAGCGCACCGTTCGCGCCGTCGTGCAGTTCGGCGTGTCCTTCGGCATGGCCCAGGCGGTTCTCGCCAAACGCAACGTGATCGGCCTTGTAGTCGAGCGCGACATCGGGGTGCGCAATGGTGCCGGTCAGGTCGCCATGCGCAGCAACTTGTCCCGCCACGCCAAAACCCAGCCGATCGAGCTGCGGCGCATCGACCTTGAAGCGCAGGCGGTCGCCGCGCGCGCCGAAGCTGCCTTGCAGATCCACCGTATTGCCGGCCACCGAGAGATTCGCGCGACTCGGCAGCAGGCGCATGCCCGCCAGCTGGATCAGTCCTTCGCCGGTGAGCGGCAGGTTGTCGTAGACGCTCGGACCGAGCTTGAATTCGGCCTTGGCGGTGAGTTCCGGCGCGAGTGTGCCGCTGGCCGTGAGCGTGCCGTTCACGCGCGCTTCGACGCGCCGCGCCGGGGCCTTGGTAGCGGGCTTGCGTGCGGGCTTGCGTGCGGGTTTCGCACCCGCAGGCTGCTGTACCGTATTGCGCGCGACGTTATGCGCGGCCGCCTGTTCACTCGATTGCGCCGGATTCAGCGCAGGATTCGCCGCCGGATTGAGCGCGAGACTGTGTTTGGGATCGAGCGCATCGGCCTGCGCCTTGCGCCGCGCTTCGGTCGGCCCAGAAGGCTGCGGCGTCACGCTTGCTGGCCGGTGTTCCGCGCTTTTGCTGGGCGCCTGCGAGAGCAGCGAAAGCGGATCGAAATTGGTCAGCGTGGCCTTGAGGTTGTAGCTCGATTTAGCGTCGTGCTTGAGCGCGCCCGACAGATCGATGCGGCCCGCGCCCGAACTCACGCGCACGTCGTTGAAGGCGATGCGGGCCGGGTCCAGCGTGATCTTGCCCTGGGCGCGCAGCGCGGAATTCGGATCGGCGAGATCGAGGGTGACGCTTTGCACGTCGTCGGCCAGACGCACGGTGATGGGCCCGGCGAGCTGAGTCGGGCGCACGCTCGCCTGCAGCGCGTTGAGGTCGAGGTTCGCGACCTTGAGATCGAAGCGGCCATTGCGTCCGCTGATGACGCCGCCGCCCGTGACAGTCGCGTTCTTCACGAGCCGCACGTCGAGGTTCGAAAGACGCTGCGTGTGGGCGTCGAGCACGACGTCGGTACGGGCGTCGATGAGCGGAAGCAATTGCGCGTCGATCGCGCCAGGTTTGGCGTTGACGATAGAGACACTGCCCGCGACCGTGAAGTCCGCGGCATTGGGGTTCTCACTGGCGGACTTGAGGCCCGATGCGGGCGCCGGTGCGAGCGCATCGGCGCGCGCGCCTGCCGATGCGCCCTGCGCTTTCGCGACGGACGCAGCCGATGCAGCCGACGCCACCGCAGCCCGCGGCTCGGGCACGAACGGTTTGACGCCCGCTTGCGCGGGCTGCAGATCGGCGCGCAGCGCAAGATCGGCGAACGGCGCGCCCGGCGCGAAGGCCTGCGGATTGACGTGATCGAACGCCAGCGTCGCGCGCTTGAGCGGCACCGCCGCGAACGGCGCAGCCTCCAGATGCGCCTGGCCGGTGAGCTTCATGCCGCTCGCCGTGACATCCGCGCCCAGTGCTTCCAGCGAGCCGCCGAGGTTCGCGTTCACTTGCACGTCTTCGTTGTTGACCTTGCCCGAATAGCCGAGCGTGCCCGCGAGCGCGAACGGCCGCACGCCATCGAGTTTCGCTTCGGCGCTCACCGCGCCATAAGGCGTATCGAGCTGTTCGACGGCGGCTTCGTGATGCTGCCCGTCGCTGCGGCCGTGGAACGAGAAGTTCGAGAATTCGGTGGCGGTCGCGCCCTGATGCAGCGTGAGCTTGTTCACATGCACGTCGCGAATGTCGAGCGCGAGCGGCAGGCGCAGATCCCTGGGCAACGTCAGCGGCGAGGAAGACGGCTCGCCCGACGGCACCACTCGCAGGTCGATATCGCCCACGTGCAGATAACTCACAACGAAACGCCACGGCCGCTTCCGGTTGATCTCCAGCTTCCACTCGCCGCTCGCACGGTCGATTGCGGCAGTCGTGCCGTCCGCGCCATGCCAGCTCACGTCGCGCAGGCGCACGCCGGTGGCAAGCGCTCCGCCATCGAGCGTGCCCGCCAGTTGGCCACCCAGCACCTTGACCGCTGCGCGCCACGCCCAGGCCGTGCCGCGCTCGGTAGTCAGCGCGCCATAGAGCGCCCCGCCCACCAGCGCGACGATCAGCAACAGCGTCGCCAGGATCCAGACGAGCGCTTTGAGCCAGGTGCGGCCACGGCGCCTCGGCGCAGGCGGCGCGGCTTGCGGGTCTGCGCCTTGCGCCGATGGCGCGCCCTCGCCCTGCGGCGGCACCGCGAACGTCGCCACGGGAATGGCGCAGCAGCGCAGCCAGTCGCGCACGCTCATGCCGCCTCCCTCGATAGGGACGACGAGGCAAAGCGGAGGAACGGAGCGGAAGCGGACTTCATCATCAGAATGCGATTCCCAGCGTCAGATAGGGCCGCACTCTGCGTTCGCGAAAGCCATAGGCCAGATCGAGGTTGACCGGGCCGACGGGGCTGCGCCAGCGCGCGCCCAGGCCCGCGCCCGGATAAAAGACTCTCTCGCCCCAGGTATCGGTGGCGGTGCCCACATCGAAGAAGGCCGCGCCGCCCCAGTCGTGGCTGAACCAGTGCTGATACTCGGCTGATCCGGTGACGAGATATTTGGCCGGCAGGATCGAGCCGTCGACATCGTTACCGATGCTCTGGAAGCCATAACCGCGCACCGAGTTCGAACCGCCCGCGCGGAACAGCAGCGAGGCGGGCACGTTCGACGAACTGCTCGACGTGAACACGCCGCCCAGTTCCGCGCGGAACAGCACGAGGTCGCTACGCCCGATCGGCAGGTATTGCTGGCCCCGCATATAGCCGCGCATGAAGGTGGCGTCCGCAGCCGCGCCCTTGACCGCGAAGCCCGCTTCCACGCGAACCAGGTTGCCCGAGCGCGGAAACAGCGGATCGTCCACGTTGCGGCGCGTCCAGGACCACGAGGGCACCAGCGCGCGGCTAGTGGTGGGTCCCGCCGCGTTCTGCGTGAGCCGGTCCTGGTAGTAGAGCAGCGAGTAGGCGTAGTCGATGTTCTGCGAGGTGCGCGTGCGCTGCACGCCCATGCGCAGGCTATAGATGTTGGTGTCGGATACGTCTGTTGTGGTGTAGGAAACCAGCGCGCTATTGGTCCAGGCGCGCGGCCCGGGCGGCATCGATAGCTGGATCTGCCCGTACTGCTGGATCTGGTCCAGACGCCCCGCGACCTGGAACGGCCACGCCGCGCCAAAGGTGTCCAGATAGGTGTACGAGCCCTGCACGTGCGCGCCGGTGTCGGTCGAGTACCCCACGCCGCCGCGGAAATTGTTGTACGGGTACTCGCTCACCTTCACGTGCACGGGCGTGTTGAGCGGCTTTTGCGTGTTGTCATCGACGTCGATGGCCACGCTTGCGTAGTACGGGGTGTTCTGCAGCTGGCGTTGCAGTTCGGTCACGCGGTTGAGGTCGTAGATCTCGCCAGGCGACAGCGGGTTCACATTGGTGACGATCTTTTCCGGATACCGGCGCGGCCCGGAGATATCGAGCTGCCCCATCGTGAAGGTCGGGCCGCTGTCGAAGGTCACAGAAAGTTTCGCGTCATGCTTGAGCGGATCGACGCGCGCTTCCGAATGGACGATCTTCGCGCCCAGATAGCGGCGCGACTGCAGCGCGCGCAGCGCGGCGTTCTTGGCGCCGTCCCAGTCGGATTGCGTGAAGGCGTCGCCTTCGTGCAGCGAAAACGCGAAGCGCGTGGCGTTTTCCTGCGCGTGGTCTTCGGTCAGCACGGGGCCCGCAAAACCCAGTTGAATCGACGAAATCATCGTGCGCGGCCCGGAATCGACCATCACGTGCACGACGCGGCGGCCGTTTTCGTCGGTGTGGACATCGGTGCGCACGACCGGCGTGAAATAGCCGTCGGTGGACGCCAGATCACGCACCTGCTGCGGCGTGGCGGTAACGAGAAACTCGAACTGGTCGTCGCTGATGTCTTCGCGTCTGGCGAAGCGCGCGATATCGAGATGCGCTTCGAGCAGCTTGCGCAGTTCGCGCGGCGAGGCCTGGATATCGACGTCGTAATACGTCTTGCCATGGGACCACGGCAGCAGGTCGGTGAGCGCGGCGCTCGCGGGCGCAGCGCCCAGCAGGCTGAAGGCGAATCCCGCGGCGAGCCACGCGGCCATGCACGCAGAGGAGCGCGCGGCGCGGCCTGTCCACGCATGGCTCACGCGCCGCACGAACGGCCATACGCGTGCTGCTTCAATCAGCCTACCCGCCAAACAGGACCTCCAGCTTTCGTTTGTCTTCTCGTTGTACCCGACGCGCGCCGCCCCACTGCCGTGCGGTTCCCTGACCGGACCGGCGCAAACGCATTATTTCACCACATCAGCGCGTGAAAACCCCAGGAGGAGGCGCAAACGTGTGCAACAGGTTGCAACTGCGGCCAGAACCGGCACACCCGCACGCATTTTCGAGACGCCTGCGAGCGCCAGCCGATGTGGCCCCGCGCCCGCCCGCAACGCGGCTTCGACGCATCGCCCGCGCGGATGTTCCGCGCGCAGCGCATGCGGTAAAATTGGCGCCGACAAGAAACACCGGAATCACCAGCGGCCGCCAGACGTCACAACACACTGGACGAAACGGCACAGGCCGCCCCACTCGACGGACGTCAGCCATGTATCAGTCGGACATCACGCAGTTCCTGAACCAGCTCAAAGAGCAGAAGCCGCAACTCGAAGAGCAGCAGCGCAAGGGCCGCTCGCTGCTGTGGGACAAGCAGCCGATCGACCTCGAAGAACGCGAGCGCCAGCAGGCTTCGCGCGTCAAGCAGACGCCCTACGTCTACTACCAGAACTTCTGATGGCCGAAGCCGACGGCGCCGAACGCCCCGAGATGTCCATGGGTCCAGCGGGCGGTGAACCGGGTGAAAAAGGCGAAAGAGGTGATAAGGGCGTCCAGCCGCCCCCTCCCGCGCCGTCCAGCGCCGCCGAGGCGCTCGCCGCCCCCGCCACGGATTCGACGCCCGACACGGTCGACGGCGTCGCTTTCGCGCGTCTGTACGGCGAGCCGCTCTTCAAGCTTCCGCAAGATCTCTATATCCCGCCCGATGCGCTTGAGGTTTTCCTCGAAACGTTCGAAGGTCCGCTCGATCTGTTGCTGTACCTGATCCGCAAGCAGAACTTCAACGTGCTCGACATCCCGATGGCGGACGTCACCGTGCAGTACCTCGGTTATGTTGAGCAACTGCGCAAGACCAATCTCGAACTCGCGGCCGAATATCTGCTGATGGCGGCCATGCTGATCGAGATCAAGTCGCGCATGCTGCTGCCAGTCAAGAAGGCCGACACCGGCGATGAAGCCGAAGACCCGCGCGCCGAACTCGTGCGCCGCCTGCTCGAATACGAGCAGATGAAGCTTGCCGCGCAGCGGCTGGACAAGCTGCCGCAACTCGGCCGCGATTTCCTGCGCGCCGAGGTCTATATCGAGCAAAGCATCACGCCGCGCTTCCCCGATGTCGACAGCAACGACCTTCGCGCCGCGTGGGCCGACGTCATCAAGCGCGCGAAGCTGGTCCAGCATCACAAGATCTCGCGCGAGGAACTGTCGGTGCGCGAGCATATGAGCGTGATCCTGCGCAAGCTGCAAGGCGCGCGCTTCATGGAATTCACGGAACTCTTCGACACCACGCGCGGCGTGCCCGTGGTGGTGGTCAACTTCATCGCCATGCTGGAACTGGCGCGCGAGTCGCTGCTCGAAATCACCCAGGCCGAACCGTTCGCGCCCATCTACGTGCGTCTGGCTTATTTGCCTGCCTGATTTGGCTTCCTGATTTGGCTTCCTGATTTGGCTTCCTGATTTGGCTTCCTGATTTGGCTTCCTGAGTTGCCTGCTGATTTAGCTGCCCAAGCAGGCTTGTTCCCTGTGCACGACCCGTCCCGCCTGCAATGGCCCCATTTTCGCAGTCATTGCATCGCGGACAAGCCATGCGTCCCCTTCTTTCCAGTCCAGGTCAATCCCCCATCCCGGGCGGCTGCGCAGCACGCACAAATCCTCTACAATCGCCCGCGCCTGCCCTGACAGGGACTGGCACGCCTTCCGGCCGGCCGCCTTGCGGGCCCGCCGTGTGCAGCAACCCCGTCTTGCCCCGCGCGAGGCACAACGCATCCGATCATGAAAGTCATCAGCTCGATTCAGGAACTGCGCGACCAGTTGCGCGGCCAAAACCGCACCGCGTTCGTCCCGACCATGGGCAATCTGCACGAAGGCCACCTTTCGCTGATGCGCCTGGCGCGCCAGCACGGCGACCCGGTGGTCGCGAGCATCTTCGTCAACCGTCTGCAATTCGGCCCGAACGAGGATTTCGACAAATATCCGCGCACGCTCGAAGCCGATATCGAAAAGCTGCAGAAGGAAAACGTCTACGTGCTGTTCGCGCCCACCGAGCGCGACCTCTACCCCCAGCCGCAGGAATACCGGGTGCGCCCGCCGCACGATCTGGGCGACATCCTCGAAGGGGAATTCCGTCCCGGCTTCTTTGAAGGCGTGTGCACGGTCGTCATGAAGCTGATGTCGTGTGTGCAGCCGCGCGTGGCCGTGTTCGGCAAGAAGGATTACCAGCAGTTGATGATCGTGCGCGCGATGTGCCAGCAGTTCGCGCTGCCGACCGAAGTGATCGCCGCCGAGACCGTGCGCGATCAGGACGGCCTCGCGCTCAGCTCGCGCAACCGCTACCTCTCGGACGCCGAGCGCGCCGAAGCGCCGCAGCTGGCGGCCGCCCTGCAAGGCATCCGCGAAGCGGTGCTGGCGGGCCGCCGCGACCTCCAGCAGCTCGAACTCGACGCCATGGCGAAGCTCGCCCAGCGCGGCTGGAAGCCCGATTACATCGCCATCCGCAAGCGCGCGAACCTGCTGCCGCCGGCGCCGGGCGTCGCCGCCGACGCCGATGCCCCGCTCGTCGTGCTGGCCGCAGCGAAGCTCGGCCCCACGCGCCTTATCGACAACCTGGAAATCTGAGCGGCGCGACCTCGCGCCGCCGGCCCCTCCATCACGCCATTTCCGAATCTGCCGCGGCGGGCCCAGCGCCCGCCCGCTTGAGGAGACATCCATGCAACGCCATATGCTGAAGTCGAAGATCCACCGCGTCGCCGTCACGCACTGCGAGCTGCACTACGAAGGTTCGTGCGCGATCGACGAGAACCTGCTCGAAGCGGCCAACATCGTCGAAAACGAGCGCATCGACATCTGGAACATCAACAACGGCGAGCGCTTTTCGACCTACGCGATCAAGGGCGAGCGCGGCAGCGGCATGATTTCGCTCAATGGTTCGGCAGCGCGCCGCGCGCAACTGGGCGATCTGGTCATCATCGCCGCCTTCGCGAACGTCGATGAAGCCGAACTCAAGGCCGGCTGGAAGCCCGATCTCGTGTTCGTCGACGAAAACAACCGCATCAAGGGCAGCCGCGACCACGTGCCGACCCAGAACTGGACCTGAGCGCTTTTCACGCACGCCAGTCGAAAAAACGGGAGCCTTCGGGCTCCCGTTTTTCTTCCCGCTTCTTTCCGGTCAGGATGCTTACTTCTCGTTCGCCCAGGCCAGGATCGACTGCCACTGGTCGAGGTCTTTCTCCACGCGGCTTTTCGCGACGTCCCAGATCGTCAGGCCGTGCGCCGCCAGTTGCACGTAGTTCTGCGTGTCGCGCAGATAGCCCAGCACGGGCAGATCCAGCCCTTCCACGAAACGCTGCAGCTGTTCGGCCGAACGGGTGCGCGCGTCCACCCGCATGCCCACCACGCCGACCTTGATCGCGCCCTTGCGCACCGCCTTTTCCTTGGCCAGACGGTCGAGGAAATCCTTGGTCGCGAGAATGTCGAACATCGACGGCTGCAGCGGCACGATGACTTTGTCCGCCAGCTCGACGATCGCGTTCAGGCGATTGCCGTGCAGACCCGCCGGCGTGTCGATCACGGCATGCTCCAGGCCCTTGGGCGGCTTCGCAGGATGATCCAGATCGACCTGCCAGCTTTCGATGGCCGGCAGCGCCGCGGGGCGCAGGTCGAGCCACGCGTGCGCCGACTGCTGCCGGTCCAGGTCGGCGAGCGCGACCCACTCGCCTTGCGCCGCGAAATAGCCGGCCAGATTGGTGGACAGCGTGCTTTTGCCGACGCCGCCCTTGGGGTTCGCCACCACGATCACCGTCATGAATGCTCCCGTCAGGATGGCTGGCGCGTGGGCCAGCCGGTTTGCCGATTTTGCCAATCCGATTCTGCCAATCCTTCTTTTGCTGATTCCCACTGCGGATTCGGGCACGGCCGTTTCCGCAACCGTCCGATAATATCGGCAAATGCCGCGGGGTCGAAGCCCCCGGTTTGCAAACACGCGATCAAATCGAGTCCCACGGAGACCCTCGCCCCATGAGCACGCTGCGCACCGACATCACCCTCGACTTCCTGCGCGAGCGCCAGCGAGGCTGCCTGCCGGCGCTGATCGGCTTTCGCCCGGTCGCGCTGGAACAGGGCATCCTGCGCGCGGAACTCGATATCCGCAGCGAACTGCTTGCGCCCAACGGCTTTCTGCACGCGGCCACCGTCGTCTGCCTCGCCGACACCGCCTGCGGCTATGGCTGCCTCGCGCACCTGCCGCCGAACGCGAAGAACTTCACCACCATCGAGCTGAAAAGCAATTTCCTCGGCACCGCCCGCGAGGGGCGCCTGAGCGTCGTGGCGACCGGCGTGCACCTGGGACGCAGCACGCAGATCTGGGACGCCACCGTCACCGGCCCGGACGGCAAGACCACCGCCCTGTTCCGTTGCACGCAGATGGTGCTTTACTGAGGGGGCTGCACTGAGCGGGCTGCACTGAGCGGGCTGTACTGCGGGAGCCGAATTGCGGGGGCAGCCCTCGGCGTTCAGCGCATCGCCGCGTACAGACGCGGCAGGTCCAGGCTCGCCGCCAGTGTATCGGCGAGCCGTTCGAGCGAGGCCTCGCGCAGCGCCGGATAGTCCAGCTGCCGGGCGGCGGCCAGCCCCGCCCAGCCCAGCAGCGCGGCACAGGCTTGCGGCGTGTCGAACAGACCGTGCAGATAGGTCGCCAGAATCTGCCCGTCGGCCGATTGCGCGCCGTCCACGCGCAGCTGGCCACGCGCTTCGTCCGCTTCCTCCGCTTCACCCTCGATCGAATCGATGCGCAACGCCGGCGCATCCAGCGCCGCGCCGCGCGTCACGCCCATGTGAATCTCGTAGCCGCGCACCGGCGCGGGCGTGGCGCTCCCGCCCAGCACGAGCCGCCCCGTCACATTGCGCAGCGCCTTCTCGCGCGTGAGTTCGGTTTCGTAGTCGAGCCAGCCGAAACCCGCCGTCGTGCCCGGCTCGCCTTCGACGCCATGCGGATCAGCGATCGAACGGCCAAGCATCTGCATGCCGCCACAGATGCCGATCACGCGTCCGCCGTAGCGCAAATGCCGCTCCAGCGCCTTGTCCCAGCCCTGCGCGCGCAGCCACGCCAGATCGTCGCGCACGTTCTTCGAGCCCGGCAGGATCACCAGATCGGCGGGCGGCGGCGCGTTGCCCGCGCGCACGTAGCTGAATTCGACCTGCGGGTGCACGCGCAAGGCGTCGAAATCCGTGTGATTGCTGATGTGCGGCAGCGCCGGCACGACCACGCGCAGCGTCTGGGCGCGGGGTTCGTCATCGATCTGCGCGTGCGTGTGCGCCGCGCCCGGCAACATATCCTCGGCGTCCAGAGCGAGGCCGTGCAGATACGGCACCACGCCCAGCACGGGCTTGCCGGTCTGGGCCTCCAGCCAGTCGAGGCCCGGTTTGAGCAGCGAGGGGTCGCCGCGAAAACGATTTATGATGAAGCCCTTCACGCGCGCGCGCTCGCCTGGCGACAGGCACGCGAGCGTGCCGATCAGATGCGCGAACACGCCGCCCCGGTCGATATCGGCGACCAGCACGACCGGGCAATCGACCGCTTCGGCGAAACCCATATTGGCGATGTCGTTGGCGCGCAGGTTGATTTCGGCGGGACTGCCTGCGCCTTCGACGAACACGGTGTCGTAGCCCGCGCGCAAGCGCCCGTAGGACTCCAGCACGGCCTCGCGCGCGATCGGCTTGTAGCTCTGGTAGGCGCGCGCATTGAGGTTCATGCGCGCACGGCCGTGGATGATGACCTGCGAGCCCATGTCGCTATTGGGCTTGAGCAGCACCGGGTTCAGATCCGTATGCGGCGCGATCCCTGCGGCGATGGCCTGCAACGCCTGCGCCCGGCCGATTTCGCCGCCATCCGCCGTGACGGCGCTGTTGAGCGCCATGTTCTGCGGCTTGAACGGCGCCACACGCACCCCCGCGCGCCGCGCGAGACGGCACAGTCCGGCCACCAGTGTGCTCTTGCCGGCGTCGGACGTGGTGCCCTGGATCATGAGCGTGCCGCGCGGCACGGCGGACGTAACGGTGGACGAAACGGAGGGTTCAGAAGAGTCGGCTGACATCGTGGCTGGGGCGTTCGGACGAAGGCGCATTATCCCATCGCCTTTACCCTCTCCACAGCGCGCCCCTGCGCGGCGCGCGGTTACCGCCTGCGGATACCGCGAACGCAGCCAGTACAATCACGCGATGATTTCACGCGATCTCACCTTTATCGTCGGCGGCGCGCGCTCGGGCAAGAGCGCCTACGCCGAAAGCCTCGCGGCCGACAGCGGCCTGCCGGTCACCTACATCGCCACCGCCGCGGTGCCCACGGGCGCACATGCGGATGCCGAATTCAACGCGCGCATCGACCATCACCGCGCGCGGCGGCCCACGCACTGGGGCCTCGTCGAAGCGTCGCTCGATCTGGCGGGCGCGCTCGGCGCCGCCGCCGCGCCCGGCCGCTGCGTGCTGATCGACTGCCTCACGCTCTGGCTCGCCACGCTGCTGTGCCCACCCGATTCCGAAGATCCGCGCCCGGACTGGCGCGAGCGCATCGACGCGTTCGCGGCGGCCTGCCAGCGCACGCGCGGCACGGTGCTGGTGGTGAGCAACGAAATCGGCATGGGCGTCGTGCCGATGGGCGCAGCCACCCGCCTCTACGTGGACGAACTCGGCCGCCTGAACCAGCGCATCGCCGCCATCGCAGACCGCGCGACGCTGGTCGCGGCTGGACTGCCGCTTGTGCTGAAGTCGCCGGCACCGTCCAATCCGTCATGCTGAGTCTACCCGTCACCGCCGCACTCGCCGTGGCCGGCGTTGCCGTCGACCGCTGGTTGGGCGAGCCGCGCCGCGCGCATCCGCTAGTCGCTTTCGGCACGCTCGCCGGGCGCATCGAAAAACGTCTGAATACGGGACGACGCGGCCGTCCGCTCGGCCTGCTGGCCTGGCTGCTCGCCGTCGCGCCGCCCGTGGCGATGGCCGCCTTCCTTTGCGCGGCGCTGCCCTGGCCGTTCGGCTGGGCGGTGCATGTCGCGCTGCTGTGGTTCGCGCTTGGCGCACGCAGCCTCGAGGAGCACATCGCGCCGATCGCCCAGGCGCTCGCCGAACGCGACCTCGCCACGGCGCGCGCGCTCACGGCGCGCATCGTTTCGCGCGACACCGCCAACGCCGACGCCACCGCGCTGTCGCGCGCGGCTTGCGAATCGGCGCTCGAAAACGGCAACGATGCGATCTTCGGCGCGCTGTTTTGGTTCGTCATCGCGGGCGGACCGGGCGCGCTGGCGTTTCGCCTCGCCAACACGCTGGACGCGATGTGGGGCTACCGCACGCCGCGCTTCCTGCGCTTCGGCTGGGCGGCCGCGCGTATCGACGACGTGCTCAACTGGATTCCCGCGCGCCTCACGGCCACGAGCTACGCGCTGCTCGGCGATACGCGCGTGGCGCTGCGCTGCTGGCGCGAGCAGGCGCGCCGCTGGGAAAGCCCGAACGCCGGGCCGGTGATGGCCGCAGGCGCCGGCAGCCTGAACGTGCTGCTGGGCGGCGCGGCGGTGTATCACGGTGCGATCGAGCAACGCCCGCCATTGGGCGCGGGCTCGCCGCCGCGTGCGCAGGACGTGCAAGCCGCGCTGCGCCTGGTCGAACGTACAACCATCCTTTGGCTCGCCGCGCTGATCGCGCTGGCTTTCGTGAGCGTGGCGACCCATGTCTGACACACCGCGCATGGTCGCGCACGGCGGCAATCTGCATGAGGCCGCGCAGCGCTACGGCATCGGCTGGGAGACGTGGATCGATCTGTCGACCGGCATCAATCCGCACGGCTATCCGGTGCCGCCGGTGCCGGCTTCGGCATGGCGACGTCTGCCCGATGACGGCGATGGTTTTGCCGCCTGCGCCGCGCGTTATTACGGCGCGCCCGATGCCCAACACGTCTTGCCGGTCGCGGGAAGCCAGGCGGCGATCCGCGCGTTACCCGCGCTGCTGCCGCCCGGGGGCGTGGCCATCGCGCCGCTCACCTACGGCGAGTACGCGCCCGCTTTCGCACAAGCGGGGCACACGGTCGTGCCGCTCGACATCGGCGCTACAGCGTTGCCCGATGACGTCACGCACGCCGTCGTCGTCAATCCTAACAATCCAACCGCCACGCTCGTCGCGCGCGACACGCTGCTGCGCTGGCTCGCGCAACTGGCGGCGCGCGGCGGCACGCTGATCGTCGATGAAGCGTTCGCCGATGCCTATGCTCAGGCGCGCGCCGAGTCGCTGGCCGATGCGGTCGATCGCGGCGGCCTCGTGGTGCTGCGCTCGCCGGGCAAGTTCTTCGGCCTCGCGGGCGCGCGCTGCGGCTTCGCGCTCGCGCAGCCCGGCTTGCTCGCCACCTTGCGCGCGCGTCTGGGCGCCTGGACGGTGAGCGGCCCAGCGCGCCACGCCGTCAGGCACGCGTTCGAAGACGCCGCCTGGCAAGCCGCAATGCGCGAGCGTCTGGCCGCCGAAGGCGCGCGCCTCGCCGCGCTGCTTTCGGCGCAAGGCTTCACGCCGCACGCCACGCCGCTTTACGCATGGATCGCCGACGCGCGCGCCGCGCACTTGCAGGACGCGCTCGCCGCACGCGCGGTATGGACGCGCCGCTTCGATTCGCCCGCCAGCCTGCGTTTCGGTCTGCCGGCTTGCGAAGCGCAATGGCAGCGCTTTGCCAGCGCGCTCGCGCAAGCGGTTCGGGTAATCGGCTGATGCGCGCGCTTTGCCGCCTCACGCTTGCCTGTCTCGCGCTTGCGCTCACCGCCGCGCTCACCATCGATATCGCCCACGCCGCGCCCGTGAGCGCCGTCGACGATAACGGCGACACCGTCACGCTCATCGCGCCCGCGCAGCGCGTGGTGAGCCTCGCGCCGCACATCACCGAGCTGATCTACGCGGCGGGCGGTGGCACGAAGCTGGTGGGCGCGGTGAGCTACAGCGACTACCCGCCCGAAGCGAAAGCCGTGCCGCGCGTGGGCGACAACCGCGCGCTCGACCTCGAACGCATTGCCGCGCTCAAACCCGATCTGATCGTCGTCTGGCGACACGGCAACGCCCAGCAGCAACTCGACCGTCTGCGCGATCTGCATATTCCGTTGTTCTTCAGCGAACCGCATCGGCTGGACGACGTGGCGACCTCGCTCACGCGCCTGGGCGTGCTGCTCGGCACGGAGCCGACAGCGCTGGCGGCGGCAAGCGCTTACCGCCGCCAGATCGCGCAGTTGCGCGCGACCTACGCGCAGCGCGCGCCGGTAAGCGTGTTCTATGAAGTCTGGGATCAACCGCTCATGACGATCAACGGCGAATCGATGATTTCCGATGCGATCGCGCTATGCGGCGGGCGCAACGTGTTCGCCGCGCTGCGCCCGCTGGTGCCGACGCTCTCGACCGAAGCCGTCATCGCCGCGAATCCCGATGCCATCGTGACCGCCTCGGCGGGCGCGACCGCACCGGACCGCCCCTTGCCAGCGCTGGAGCGCTGGCGCGCGTGGCCGCAGTTGAAGGCGGTCGCGCACAACAAGCTCTACGCCATCGACGGCGATCTGCTTTCGCGCGCGGGGCCGCGCATCGCCCAGGGTGCGCAGAAGCTGTGCGAAGATTTGCAGCGTGCGCGCGCCAATTGATCCGGCATCCGAATCAATCGGCACGCACGCGTCAGGCATTCCAGCGAGAAAGCAGCCATTCGCCGCTCGACGATTCGCGACGCAGCACCACGATCGCGGCCATTTCCAGCGGCCAGCGCACGCAACGTTCGAGCGATACGCCTAGCGCGCGTGCGGCGACCGTGCGGATTACGCCCGCATGCGCGACCGCCCATATCGTTGCGCGCGCATCCGTTTGATCTGCACCCAGCGCCTCGAACCACGCCGTCACACGCGCATCGAATTGCGCAACGCTCTCGCCGCCGTGATCCCGCGCGTGCAGAAAGTTCGCGGCCCACGCATCGATCTGCGTGCACTCGATGCCATCCCAGCGCTGCATCTCCCACGTGCCGAAATCCATTTCCGCGAGACGCGCGTCTTCTTGCGGCACGAGCGCGCCGTGCGCGCGCGCCAGCACGCGCGCCACACTCGCGCAGCGCGTGAGCGGACTCGTTGCGATGCGCGCGGGCGCACGCACGCCCAGCACCGCCAGCCGCGCGGCAATCGACGCCGCGCCCGCTTCGGCATCGGCGGCAAGCGCCACATCGGAGCGGCCATAGCAGATGCCGGCCTCGACCGCCACGGCCGGATGTCGGATCAGGACGAGATCCATGCGAGTCCCATGAGGTAGATCGCGAGCTCGAAAATCTGCTGGGCAAAGCCCAGGCAATCACCCGTGTAGCCGCCGATGCGCCGCACGAAGTAACGCCCAAGCGCCAAGCGCAGCACGCCGAGCACGGCAAGCGTCGCGATGGCCGCACGCCAGTCCGGCCACGCGGGCCAGAACAGCCAAGGCAAACCGAACCCGGCCGCCAGCAGCAGCGCAGACGCGCTCAAGCGCTGCGCCACCGGCTTGGCCTTGCCCTCGGGACGCACGTATTCGAGCGACGCCAGATAGCTGATCGCCAACACACGGCTCGCCGCATGGCCCGCGATCATCAGCGTGGCCGCGCGTAGCGGCGGCAGCATGGCGAGCGTCTGCCACTTCAAGGCCAGCATCACGACCAGACCTATCGCCCCAAACGCGCCGATGCGCGAGTCGTGCATGATGCGCAGCACGTCCTCTTTCCGATACGCGCCGCCAAAGGCGTCGAGACAATCGGCGAGACCGTCTTCGTGGAAGGCGCCCGTCACCAGCAAGGTTGCCGCCATCGAAAGCAGCACGGCCACGCCGGCGGGAAACACGTGCAATGCGCCCAGATAGACGAGCGCCGCCAGCACGCCGACCAACACGCCAACGAGCGGAAAATAGCGCGCCGCCGCATTGAGCCACGGCGGCTCGAAGCCGACCCAGCGCGGCACCGGCACGCGCGTGAAATAGCCAAGTGCCGTGAAGAAGTAGCGCACTTCCATGAGCGGCTTGAATGCGCTCGCACGCGCTTCACGCGCGCCGCCTTGCACGCCTTTCGCGCTCTTATCCGGCTCGCTCAACGCCCACGCTCGCTGCGGTCGTCGACGCCTGCCGATTCGAAGCTCGCCATCTCGTTGAGGAAGGCCGTGGCCGCACGCAGCAACGGCACAGCGAGCGCCGCGCCCGTGCCTTCGCCCAGGCGCAGATCGAGCGTGAGGAGTTCGCGCGCGCCGAAATGATCGAGCATGCGCCGATGCCCCGCTTCGTTCGACGCGTGCGCGAACACGCAGTAATCGCGTACATGCGGCGAGAGCGCATCGGCCACCACCAGCGCCGAGGTCGCGATAAAGCCGTCGACGAGAATCGCCATGCGCTGTCGCGCCGCTTCGAGATACGCGCCCGCCATCATGGCGATTTCGAAGCCGCCGAAGGTTGCGAGCACATCGATCGGATCGCGCGCATCGGCGTGGCGCGCGAGCGCCGCCGCCAGCACGTTGCGCTTTTTCGCGAGGCCCGCGTTGTCGAGACCCGTGCCGCGCCCGACGCATTCGTCGATCGGCACGCCGCACAGACGGCTCATCAGGCATGCCGCCGCCGATGTATTCGCGATGCCCATTTCGCCAAAGCCGATCACATTGGTGCCGAGCGCCGCGTGATGACGCACGCGCGCCGCGCCCGCCGCGAGTGCCGCGATGGCCTGCTCGCGCGTCATCGCGGCTTCGTGTACGAAGTTGCGCGTGCCTGGCGCAATGGGCAGCGAAACCAGCTTCGAGGTATCGACGCCCGGCAGCGGCGTCGCCACACCCGCATCGACGATTTCAAGCTCCAGGCCCGTCACGCCGCTGAACGCGTTGATCGCCGCGCCGCCCGCCAGGAAATTCGCCACCATCTGCGCGGTAACGGCCTGCGGATACGGGCTCACGCCTTCGTGCGCAATGCCGTGATCGCCGGCGAACACGATCATCGCGGGACGCACGACGCGCGGCTGCGTGCTGCGCTGGATCATGCCGAGCTGGCGCGCGAGGGTTTCGAGGCGGCCGAGACTGCCAGGCGGCTTGGTCCTGGTATCGATGAGATGCTGCAGCGTTTCGCGCAGCGAAGTATCCAGCGGCTCGACAGTGATCAGATCGGAAAGCGTGATGGTCATAGCGGTTCGGTTATATGGGATGCGATGCGATGTGTTCGGTTTCGTACGAACGCGATTCAGCGATCGTACGTGTGTTCAATGGGCGTAGCGGCCCCCAGCGCGGGCACCAGCGCCTCGTGCGGGCCGTCGCGTATCAGTGCGAGCGGATGGCCGAATGCTTCGCTTGCGCGCGCGGCAGTGAGTACGTCGCGCACCGGCCCGGCCCAGCAAGCGCCGCGTCCGTCGAGCAGCAAGGCATGCGTCGCGTAGCGGCGCGCGAGATTGAGATCATGGCAGGACAGCACCACCGTGCGCGACTCGATCGATACCCATCGCTTCAACGCTTCGAGGCAGGCAATCTGGTGATGCAGGTCCAGATGCGCGAGCGGTTCGTCGAGCAGGAGCAGCGGTGCGTCCTGACACAGCGCCGCCGCAAGCGCCACGCGCTGGCGTTCGCCGCCCGAGAGCGATAACACGTCGCGCGCCGCGAACGATTCGAGGCCAAGCTGTGCGAGCGCGGCATGCGCGGCGGCGCGGTCCGCGTCGCTTTCCCACCCCCAGCCCCAGCCCGCGAGGTGCGGATAACGATTGAGCAGCACGATGTCGAGCACGCTTGCGCTAAAGGCGTCGCGCACATCTTGCGGCATCAGTGCGCGACGTTGCGCGAGACGTGCGGGCTTCCAGTCGCGCAAGGCAAGGCCATCGATTTCGACATGCCCCGCAGCGGGAGAACGCAAGCCTGCAAGCGTGGCGATCAAGGTGGTCTTGCCCGCGCCATTCGCTCCGGCCACGCACCAGATTTCGCCGGCGCCGAAGCACTGCGTGAGATTCTCGACGAGCGTGCGTGAGCCCACGCGCAACGCGAGCGCATGCGTGGCCAACATCGATGGCACGTGCGTGGTCATGTCGGGCGCCTGCGTAGCAACATCCACAGGAACATCGGCACGCCCGCGAGCGCAGTCACGACGCCCACCGGCAGTTGCGTGGGCGCGGCCAGAGTACGCGCCGCGAGATCGGCGGCCATCACGGCGAGGCCGCCCGCGAGCGCCGCCGCGGGCACGAGCATGCGCTGGTCGTTGCCGAACGCAAGCCGCAACACATGCGGCACGACGAGCCCGACGAAACCAATGGTGCCACCCGTCGTCACTGCCGCGGCCGCCGCGAGCGACGCCGCCAGATAAACGCCCAGACGCAGGCGCAGCACCGGCACGCCGAGCGCCTGCGCGGCGGCGTCGCCGCGCAGCAGCACGTTCAGACGCGGCGCCGCGCTCACAGCGAAGATCAGCACCAGTGCCAGCGCGATCCACGCGGGCCATGCCCTGCCGATACCGTCGAGATCGCCCGTTAGCCAGAACAGCATGCTGCGCAGCCGCGCGTCGGGCGCAAGCGTGAGCAGCAGGGTGATGAGCGCGCCCCACCCCGCTGCCGTCACCGCACCGGTGAGCAACAGGCGCGGTGAGCTGTCCTGCGGTTCACCGCGCCAGAGTTCGCGGCGCGCGAGGCCCAGCACCAGCAGGATCGACACGAAGGCGCCCGCACAGGCGCTTGCCTGCACGGCCCACCATGCGAAGCCCGCGATCATCGCAACGAGGGCGAAAGCAGCGGCGCCACCCGAGACGCCCAGAACGTAGGGCTCCGCCAGCGGATTGCGCAGCAGCACCTGCAAGAGCGCGCCCGCCAGCGCCAGCAACGCGCCACACGCAAAGCCGCCAAGCGCGCGCGGCAGACGCAGCGTTTGCACGATCTCGACCGCAAGTTCGCGCGGCCCTGCATCGGGCCAAAGCGCGTGCACTGCCTGAGTGAAGCTCACCGGCACGCTGCCGATTACGAGCGACGCGAAAAACACCGCGCAGGAAGCGAGCGCGAGCACGCACCAGATCGTCACGGCACGGCGCGCGTGCATCGCCGGGCGAGCGGCGCCAGGCGCGCGCGATGTCGGCGGCGCGTGGGCATGGCGCGGTTCGTCGGAGCTTACGGTTCGCATCGTGGGCGGTGGTCGAAATCCAGTCGGTATCGGCGAGTCTCAGAAGGTCTGCTTAGCAGGTTTCGCTATTGTCCGTTTTTTTGCCTGTTGAGATGAAATGGCCGTAAATCACGGGCGCAATGCAGCACGCGACATGCACGCAACATGCACGCAACAAGGCCGCGCCAGCCACGTCTTGTGCCCTCTTTCAGGCGGCCCTGGATGGCTCTCGTGTGTAGAAACGCCCGATCGCGCGCGTCAACAAAGCGTCATTATTGCGGCGCACATGCACTCGCGAGGGCTTCGCGTCCGTCCAATCGCATTGCCGCGGGTCTGCATTTTGTGCCTGAAACTGCAAGATACGGGCAAGAAGTAGGGTTGTTACGTCTGGAAACGTCGCGGATGTCGGAATACGCGACAATCCGCGCTAGAATGCCTGTCTTTAGAGGACGCAGCACATGCTCAACGAACTCGAAACACTCTCACAAAACATCGGGCGGCTGATCGAGATCAATCAGCGCCATCATGAAGCACGCGTGGCGCTCGAAGAGCAACTCGCGCAATTGCGCGCGCAATGCGAAGCGACGCGCGTCGAACTCGAACAGGTGCGCGAAGAGCGCAACGCGCTGCAGGCCGAGCGCGATGGCCTGTCCGCCAAGATCGACGACGCGCAGGTCCGACTGAACGCGATCCTCGAAAAGCTGCCCCGCGCCCGCGCGGGTGCAGATCGCGAGAACCAGCTCGATCTGCTCGCCCCATCGCAGGACGCCGCCGACGACAATGCCGCTCGCCACGGAGAAAATGCATGACGAACAAACAGATCGAAGCGACGATTCTGGGCCAGACCTATCGCCTCGCCTGTTCGCCGGAAACCGAAGCCGCGTTGCTTGAAGCCGTCGCGCGCGTGGATGCGGAAATGTCGAAGATCCGCAATCACAGCAACGTGCGTGGTCAGGACCGTATTGCAGTGATGGCCGCGCTTTCGCTGGCCTCGGAACTGCTGCGTTTGCAGACCAGCGTGCGACACGGCGAAGCATTCCCAGCCGAAGAAATCCGTCGTACAATGCGCCAAATGAATGAACAGCTTGGCGCGGTGATCCAGCAGTACGGTGTGCAATAAGCGCGGTGTTCGAAATACAGTATTCGATACCTGGCGCTGTAAAAGCAGCCTCATCATGCGCTAGAATGCAGTTCATGGAAGCGTACACAGTACGTTTCGAAACAGTTTAGTCAGTTTCCCTGCCTGGTTCGCCAAGGTCATATATTCCTTGAACCAATGCCATGTGCACGGTTGCGGAAATTTGTAGCACGGGTGTGCGCGTCACTAGTCTGATGTACCCGAAGTGCTGCTAACTGCGACCAATTCTGAACCCTCGGTTCAGGATGCCGGCCTAGCGGCTAAGGCGGGGACCTATTCAAACGGCATCGGACATTGCGTCCGATGCCGTTTTCCGTTGGGGCCTCCCCCACCTCTCCCTCTTCCGACGTTCTCCTTCGACTCATGCGCTACTGGCTAATGAAGTCCGAACCCGACGAAGCAAGCATCGACGATCTCGCGAACGCGCCGCAACGCACCTTGCCGTGGACCGGCGTGCGCAACTATCAGGCGCGCAACTTCATGCGCGATACGATGGAGGTCGGCGATGGCGTGCTCTTCTATCATTCGAGCTGTCCTGAGCCAGGTATCGCGGGACTCGCGCAGGTGTCGTCGACGCCGTATCCCGATCCCACCCAGTTCGATCCGAACAGCCCCTACTACGATGCGAAATCCACGCAGGAGAATCCGCGCTGGATGCTCGTCGACGTAGTGTTCAAGAAGAAGTCTGCGTTGATACCGCTCGCCACCTTGCGCGAGCATGACGAACTCGCCGGGATGCGCGTGCTCGCCAAAGGCAATCGCCTTTCCATTACGCCGGTTACGAAGTCCGAGTGGGACTTCATTACGAAGCGACTGATGTAACGCTTCGACTTCATTCGGGGCAATCTTTAAAGATTGCAAAACGCCCTGCCGATAGCGGGAACCGCGCGCGCGGCGCATCGCTCAAAGAACACGCACGGCCCTGCACACACAGCCGACACGCCCTCGCGAACTTACGCACAATCATGCGCTCGCGCGGGCCATGGTCGTGTCGATGTACGTGTGCCGGCCGCCTGCGCAATCCGTTCTGCAAGGAGCCCAAAATGAAGAGAACAACCGCCGTCACGCTCGCCGCCGCTTTTGCCGCTGCTGTACCGCTGGCCATGACGCTTGCGCCGCGTGCTGCGTACGCACAGAGCGAAGCGCGCTATCAACCTTCGGGCGTGCTCTCGCTGTCCTCGCAGGCAAGCGCCGAAGTCCCGCAGGACGTCGTCACGATCACGCTGTTCTACGAGCAGGAAGCGAGCGATCCCGCCACGCTGACCAACACGCTCAATCAACGCGCCGATTCGGCGCTGCAAAAAGCCAGGGGCGTCGCGGGCGTGACCGCGCGCTCGGGCCAGTTCTCGATCTATCCGTCCACCGATCGCGATGGCCGCATTTCCGCGTGGCGCGGCCGCACGGAAGTCGTGCTGGAGTCGCATGACTTCGCGGCGGCGTCGAAACTCGCAGGCGAGATGGCTTCGGTGATGCAGGTGGGCAACGTGCAGTTCTCGCTGTCGCCCGAAGCGCAGCGCGCCGCCGAACAGAAGCTCTCCGGCGAAGCGATCGCCTCGTTCCGCGAGCAGGCCTCCGCTGCCGCGCGTGCATTCGGCTACGGCAGCTACTCGATCCGCGACGTGAACGTGGGCCACAACGGCGTCGCGCCGCGTCCGATGATGATGATGAGCGCACGCGCCGCCAGTGCCGATGCGAAGATGGCGCCGATGCCGCTGGAAGGCGGTACGTCGACGGTCACGGTCAACGTGTCGGGCTCGGTGCAGATGAAGTAAAGGCTCACCCGGCGCCCGCCGCATTAAAAAAGCCACGGCAAAAACCGTGGCTTTTTTAATGCGGCGGCGCGCGCATCAGCGCGCCGAATCAGCTCTTCGCGGCAACCGTCTGCTGCGAAGCCGGATTGCGCTTCGCGCGGCGATACGCCCAGACCATCAGCAACACGCCCGCGATGATCATCGGCAGCGAGAGCCATTGACCCATCGAAAAGCCCAGCGCGAGCAGGCCGAGGAAGTCGTCGGGTTCACGCGCGAACTCCACCGTGAAGCGCGCAAGACCGTAGCCGATCAGGAACATCGCCGAGATCGCGCCCACCGGACGCGGCTTGCGCGAGAACAGGATCAGCACGATGAACAGCGCCACGCCTTCGAGCGCGATTTCATACAGTTCGGACGGATGACGCGGCAGCAGGTGATACTGCGCGAACACTTCGTTCAGATGCCACTTCGCAGCCAGCGCCGGATGCGTCTGCAGCCAGGCGGCGTCGTCGTTCGCCGCGCCCGGGAACATCATCGCCCAGGGCGAATCGGGCGAAGTCACGCGACCCCACAGTTCGCCGTTGATGAAGTTGCCCAGACGCCCGGCGGCCAGGCCCGTAGGGACCATCGGCGCAACGAAGTCGGTTACCTGCAGCCACGTGCGCCCGCGCTGCCATGCGAACAGCACCATCGCGAAGGTCACGCCCAGGAAGCCGCCGTGGAACGACATGCCGCCTTCCCACACCTTGAAGATGTCGAGCGGATGCGCGAAGTACCAGCTCGCCTTGTAGAACAGCACGTAGCCCAGCCGACCGCCGAGGATGGTGCCCAGCACGCCGTAGAACAGGATGTCGTCGATGTCCTTGACGGTCCAGCCCTGCGCGGCCACGAACGGCAGGCGCAGGCGCAGACGGCCGATCACGATCGCGAGAATGAAGCCGACGAGATACATGAGGCCGTACCAGCGCACGGCGAGCGGCCCCAGATGGATGGCGACAGGGTCGAAATTCGGGTGAATGAGCATCGTAGAAAGCGTTCTTGTCGGCGGTGAGCTGTGAAAGCGGATTGCAGGATGCGCCGCGCCTGGCGACGCCGAAGCGTGACATTATCGCCGACGCGCAGGGCCGCGAGCCATTTTGCACATCGGGCACTTTAGGGGCCGGATATGAAAGCGCCATGCGCGCGCGACACATCGCCTGGTCGCAGCCCCTGTAAAGATATGGCCCGAATAATAGCCTGGACATTGGGCGTTTCAAGGACCATCCTGTTTTGACAGAGCCGAGACACGTCCAACGGAGACTCCCCATGCCCTACAACCGTCGTTCGAAGCACATCACGCAAGGCGTCGCGCGTTCGCCGAACCGCTCGATGTATTACGCGCTCGGCTACGAGAAGGCCGATTTCGACAAGCCGATGATCGGCATCGCCAACGGCCATTCGACCATCACGCCGTGCAACGCGGGCCTGCAGCGCCTCGCCGACGCGGCCGTGGAAGCCGTCAAGCGCGCCGACGCCAACGCCCAGACCTTCGGCACGCCGACGATCTCCGACGGCATGTCGATGGGCACCGAAGGCATGAAATACTCGCTGGTCTCGCGCGAAGTGATCGCCGACTGCATCGAGACCTGCGTGCAGGGGCAATGGATGGACGGCGTGGTCGTGATCGGCGGCTGCGACAAGAACATGCCGGGCGGCATGATCGCGCTGGCGCGCATCAACGTGCCGGGCATCTATGTGTACGGCGGCACGATCCGCCCGGGCCACTGGAAGGGCAAGGACCTGACGATCGTCTCCGCGTTCGAAGCCGTGGGCGAATTCACCGCCGGGCGCATGAGCGAAGAGGACTTCGAGGGCGTCGAGAAAAACGCCTGTCCGTCTACCGGTTCGTGCGGCGGCATGTACACCGCCAATACGATGAGTTCGTCGTTCGAGGCGCTGGGGATGTCGCTGCTCTATTCGTCGACGATGGCCAATCCCGATCAGGAAAAGGTCGATTCGGCGGCCGAATCGGCACGCGTGCTGGTGGAAGCCGTCAAGAAGGACCTCAAGCCGCGCGACATCATCACGAAAAAGTCGATCGAGAACGCCGTGGCGCTCATCATGGCCACGGGCGGCTCGACCAATGCCGTGCTGCACTATCTGGCGATCGCGCATGCCGCCGAAATCGACTGGAGCATCGACGACTTCGAGCGCATGCGCAAGAAAGTGCCGGTGATCTGCGATCTCAAGCCCTCGGGGCAATACGTGGCGACCGATCTGCACGCGGCGGGCGGCATTCCGCAGGTGCTCAAGCTGCTGCTGGACGCGGGCATGCTGCACGGCGACTGCATGACCATCACCGGCCGCACCATGGCCGAAGAACTAAAGGATGTGCCGTCGAAGCCGCGCGCCGATCAAAAGGTGATCTACCCCATCGAGCGGGCGCTCTACAAGGAAGGGCACCTCGCGATCCTCAAGGGCAATCTCGCCACCGACGGTGCCGTCGCCAAGATCACCGGCCTGAAGAACCCCGTCATCACCGGCCCGGCGCGCGTATTCGACGACGAGCAGAGCGCGATGGAAGCCATCCTCGCCGACAAGATCAAGGCCGGCGACATCGTCGTGCTGCGCTACCTTGGGCCGAAGGGCGGGCCGGGCATGCCGGAGATGCTCGCGCCTACATCGGCGATCATCGGCAAGGGGCTGGGCGAATCGGTCGGCCTGATCACCGACGGGCGCTTTTCGGGGGGCACCTGGGGCATGGTGGTGGGCCACGTCGCGCCCGAAGCCTTTGAGGGCGGCGCGATTGCGCTGGTGCAGGAAGGCGACTCGATCACCATCGACGCGCATCAACTCCTGCTGCAACTCAATATCGACGACGCCGAGCTGGCGCGCCGCCGGGCGGCATGGAAGCAGCCCGCGCCGCGTTACACCCGTGGTGTGCTGGCGAAGTTCGCGGCACTCACGCGGCCCTCGAACCTGGGAGCGGTGACGGGATAAGGCTGGACGCGTGTTTGTCGCCATGCATCAATAGACAAAAGGGCGCGCTGTCAGAACGCGCGCCCTTTGCTTCTATAATGCGACGACACAGCCGGCGACCACGCTGGCGGAGACCAGCATGAAACTGAAGTCGCAAGCGAAGAACAAGACAGCGACGCCAGCCGCCCCGCTGGCACGGAGCATCGCAGCACTAGCCGCATTGGCGTTGAGCTGCACGTTTGCAGCCCCGGCCGCCCACGCGCAAGGGGGACCGGGCAGCACCCCTGGCGGCCTTGCGCTCGCACAGCAACAGAACTGCATGAGCTGCCATTCGGTCACGCGCACCTTCATGGGTCCCGCCCTGCGCGATGTGGCGTCGAAATACGCAGCCAGGCCCGAAGCGCAGACCTATCTTGCGCACAAGATCATGGAAGGCAGCGCGGGCGTATGGGGCATGGTGCCGATGCCCGCCAACACGCAACTGAGCCCGGGCCAGGCGGCCATGCTCGCGAGCTGGATTCTTACGTTGAAGTGATCCTGGAGATCACGCGCTGGGCGTTTGACCCGTCGTGGTCCCATGCGTGGCGCGCGCGGCCAGTTCTTCGCGCACCGCCGCCTTCACCCAGCCCTTGAGCTCGGTTTCGAGCGCGAGGCCAATCTCGCGCGACACCTGCCCCACGATCCAGTGCGAATGCTCCTGCATCGCTGCACTGCAACGCTGTTCGATCACACCGCGCCCCTCGCCGGTCAGCCAGCTCAGCGCACGTCCGCGCAGGCGTTCGACCAGCGCGTCGGCATCCTGGGCGTAGAGCGCATAGGAATCTTCGCGCACGGGCGCGGTGACGGGTTCGCTCGCGGCTCCATGCGCGGCTTGATGCGCGAACTCAGGTGTTGGCTCAGGAGCGAGCGTGGGCTCGTGCACCGAATGCACCGCTGCCATCGTCTCGGCAGACGTGGGCGTCGCGAATGGTTCCGGGGCGGACGCCGGCACCAAACCGGCCAGCGCGGCTGCGTCCGCCGCTTCCGGCACCCGCGAACGCTCGAACGGCGAGCGCGCGCGCAGCAGATTGCCCGCCACGAGGATGTCGCTCAAAAGCGGGATCGGGGCCTCTTCGATCTCATGCAGGTCGGACACGATCACCTCCTTCGGATATCGATCCGGCAAATCACCAGGCGCGGCAGGCGAGCGCTGCTGCGAGCGCTCAACCACCCTGCCTGTAGTTGTTCAGCGTATAGCCGCGGTCGCGATAGAAACGATAGCGCTCGCGGCCCGACGCCAGTTCCTCGGGCGCATCGCCGATCACTTCCAGCAAACGCTCGAAGCGCGCGAACTGCGGCGGCACCGCAGCGCCGAGGTTCAGCAGCACGCGATGATGCGGCGCACGTTCGAGATCGGCGGTAAGCACGATGGGCGTCTGCACGGCCTCCGCGTTGTCGGCCATGCAGTGAGGCACAAACTCAAGCGGCGAGAAGGTCCACAGCAGCTCGTCGAAGGTACGCAGGCGCGCCGGCTCGGCCAGCACGACAACCTGCTGGTCGGCCAGATACGCCTTGCGCACGAGGCGGCAAGCGTACAGCAGCGCATCGCCCACGTTGGTGTGGAAGTCGATGCGCGTCATGCCGCGTGCCCTTCTTTCGTTACCTTCACTACGTTCAACGTCATTGCCCCGCGCGACCGTCCGCGGCCCGATCGATCAGGAACTGCGCGAGCAGCGGCACCGGACGACCCGTCGCACCCTTGGCCGCGCCGCCCTTCCATGCCGTACCGGCGATGTCCAGGTGAGCCCACGGATACGCTTCGGTAAAGCGCGACAGGAAGCACGCCGCCGTCACCGCTCCGCCCGGACGTCCGCCGATATTGGCGAGGTCCGCGAAATTCGACTTGAGCTGGTCCTGATACTCGTCGTCGAGCGGCAGGCGCCAGGCCGGGTCGTTCGCTTCGCGCGACGCGTCGAGCAGCTCGCCGGCGAGCGCATCGTCCTTCGAGAACAGACCGCTGTTGTGATGGCCGAGGGCAATCACGCAGGCGCCCGTGAGCGTGGCGATATCGATCACGGCAGCCGGCTTGAAGCGCTCGACGTACGTGAGCGCGTCGCACAGGATCAGGCGGCCTTCGGCATCGGTGTTGAGCACTTCCACCGTGAGGCCCGCCATCGTCGTGACGATGTCGCCCGGCTTGGTGGCGTTGCCGGCCGGCATGTTCTCGCAGGTCGGAACCACGCCGATCACGTTGAGCTTCAGGCCCATTTCCGCGACCGCACGCATCGTGCCCAGCACCGAACCCGCGCCGCACATGTCGTACTTCATCTCGTCCATGCCCTCGCCGGGCTTGAGCGAAATGCCGCCCGTGTCGAACGTGATGCCCTTGCCAACCAGCACGATCGGCGCGGCCTTGGCGCTGGCGCCCTGGTAGTGCAGCACGATGAACTGCGGCGGTTCGACGGAGCCCCTTGTTACAGAAAGAAACGAGCCCATCTTGAGCGCTTCGATCTGGCGCTCGCCCAATACTTCGGCCTTGAGCTTCCAGTCGCGGGCGAGCTTCTTGGCCGTGGCCGCAAGATACGTGGGCGTGCAGACGTTGCCCGGCAGATTGCCGAGGTCGCGCGTGAGGTCCATGCCGTTGGCCAGCGCCACCGCCTGTTTGGCCGAAACCTTGGCGGCCTTTTCGTCGGCGGCGTCCACGCTGAAGACGACGCGCTTGAGCGCGCGCTGGGCCACATCGGGCTTGCTCTTCATCTGCGTGAAGCGGTAGGTCTCGTTGCGCAGCGCGAGGATCGCGGCGCGCACGGCCCATTCGCCGGTGCGTTCCTGGATGGGCAACTGCGCGAGCGAGAACGTAACCTGGGCGATGCGCGTGCCGAGAATCGCGCGCCATGCCGCCCGGACCGCTTCGCCATAGGCCTTCTGGCCAAATGCATCCTGCTTGCCGAGGCCGACCAGCAGCACGCGCGAGGCGCCGATGCCAGTGACTTCCGGCAGGAACAAGGTCGACCCGGGCTTGCCGTCCATGTCACCGGCCTTGACCACGCGGGCGATGGTGCCGCCGAGCGCGCCGTCGATCACGAACGCCGCGCCGGAGAGGGTCTGCGCTTCGAAGACACCGACCACGACGCAATCCGACTTGCCGGTCAGGAAGGGGCCTTCCCCGCCTTTGCTCCAATCACAGGCTTTTATGCTAAAGTCCATCGCGCTTGTCCTCGGATAAAATCAGGGCTTAGGATGAAAGCCGCAATTATCCGCTATTTTTCCCGCGGCGGCTCCTGGGTGGTAGCGCAAGCTGCGCGGCGCCCGGCGCAGGCCGCCCGCCCTGCCCATCTAGAATGATCTTCGAACGTTCCCTGCAGCGCGAACTCGCGTACACGGCCGGCGCCGTGTTCATGGTTCTGCTCACGATCATGCTGACGACGATGATGATCCGCATCGTCGGCTTCGCGGCATCGGGCCAGATCGACCCGCGCGACGTGCTGGTCCTGATCGGCCTGACCGTGATCGGCTATCTCGCCGTGATGCTCATCGTCACGCTCTTCGTGTCGATCCTGTTCGTGCTCACGCGCTGGTACAAGGATTCCGAAATGGTCGTCTGGCTCGCCTCCGGGGTGAGCCTCACGCGCCTGATCAAGCCGATCGCCGTGTTCTCCACGCCGATCATCCTTGCGATCGTGTTCTTTGCCTTTATCGGCTGGCCGTGGTCGAACGCGCAGAGCAAGCTGATTCGCGCGCGCTTCCAGCAGCGCGATGAAGTGTCGCTGCTCGCGCCTGGCCAGTTCCGCGAATCGCCCACCACGCATCGCGTGTTCTTCATCGAAAGCATGAGCCCCGACCAGGCGCGCGTGGAGAACGTGTTCGTCACCAGCACGGAAAACGGCAAGGTCAACGTGATCGTGTCGAAGACCGGCCACACGGAAATCACCAGGGACGGCGACCGCTTCATCGTGCTGGAGAATGGCCGCCGTTACGATGGCGAACCGGGCCACCCCGACTTCCGCATCTCCGAATTCCAGCGCTACGGCGTGAAGATCCAGAGCCAGCCGGTGGTCAATACGCCCACGTCCAGCACCACGTCCACGCCGGATCTGCTGCGCAACCCGACCAACGACAACCTGGGCGAGTTCGCCTGGCGTATGGGTCTGCCGTTGATCGCGATCAATCTGATGCTGCTGGCGATCCCGCTCGCGTACCAGAATCCGCGCCGCAGCCGCACCATCAACCTCGTGATGGCCGTGCTGATCTACCTCACTTATTCGAACCTGCTCAACGTGGTGCAGTCGCAGATCGAGCAAGGCAAGATGGCCTTCGGCGTTGGCCTTGTGATCCTGCACATCATCGTGCTCGCGCTCGTCGTGTTTATTTTCTGGCTGCGTGTGCGCAACCGGCCGCTCTTTACCCGCGCGATGTTCAGCCGCGCGTCGCAGGGGAACTGACCGATGCGCATCTACGAGAAATACTTTGCGCGCCAGATCTACCTGACGTTCATCTTCATTCTGTTCGCCTTCTCCGGCCTGTTCTTCTTCTTCGACCTGATCAACGAGCTGAACTCGGTCGGCCACGGCAACTACAAGTTCACCTATGCGGTGCTGCGCGTGGCGCTGCAGGCGCCGTCGCGGCTCTATGAAATCATCCCGGTCGCGGCGCTGATCGCGGCGATCTACGTATTCGCGCAGATGGCCGCCAGCTCGGAATTCACGATCTTCCGCGTCTCGGGTCTGGCAACCGGCCAGGCGCTGCGCTCGCTGCTCAAGATCGGCATTCCGCTGGTGCTGCTCACCTATCTGATCGGCGAAGTGGTCGGTCCGTACACGGATCAGCTGTCGGAAAAGGTGCGTCTGGAAGCACTCGGTTCGGCGGTCTCGACCGACTTCAAGTCGGGTGTGTGGGTCAAGGACACGCTGACCAGGCGCGCCGATGGCGAGCAGGCCACGCGCTTCGTCAACGTCGGCCAGTTGTTGCCCGATGCGACCATCACCAACGTGCGCATCTACGAATTCGATTCGCAGTTCCGCCTGTCGAACGTGCGTGTGGCGCAAAGCGGCAAGTACCAGCCGCCGGGCCACTGGCTGCTCAAGGACGTGACGGACACCGAACTGATCAGCGTGCCGCCGCCGCAGAATCAGCCGGGCGACGCGCTCGCGCCGATCTATCGCGCCACGCAGA
Organism: Paraburkholderia bannensis; assembly: GCF_014200455.1. Lineage (GTDB taxonomy): Bacteria > Pseudomonadota > Gammaproteobacteria > Burkholderiales > Burkholderiaceae > Paraburkholderia > Paraburkholderia bannensis_A. Next base: position 255,762 of record NZ_JACHBW010000010.1, read on the forward strand.
CGTCGACGCCTGAATACTCGCTGCGCTCGGAACTCACGCCGCAGATTCTGTCGGTGCTGCTGGTGTCGCCGGATCGCATGTCGATGTTCAATCTGTTCCGCTACATCCAGCACTTGACCGAGAACCACCAGGACACGCAGCGCTATGAAATCGCGCTGTGGCGCAAACTGCTCTACCCGTTCGCGGTGTTCGTGATGCTGGTGCTGTCGCTGCCGTTCGCGTATCTGCATACGCGCGCGGGCGTGGTGGGCGTGAAGGTGTTCGGCGGGATCATGCTGGGCATGAGCTTCCAGCTCGTCAACACGCTGTTCTCGCACATCGGCAATCTGAATACCTGGCCCGCGCCGCTCACGGCGGCGACTCCAGCGTTGATCTATCTGGCGCTTGGGTTGTTGGGCTTGAAGTGGGTGGATCGACACTGACGGCGACGATAACGATGACGACAGGCTCACACGGCATGATTCTCTTCGGCCACGGCGCGCGCGACGCGCGCTGGAAAGAGCCGTTCACGCGTCTTGCGGGCAAGCTGGCCGCATCGCGCGCTTCGCAAGGCAACGTCGGTCCCGTCGATCTCGCGTTTCTCGAACTGATGACGCCCAGCCTGCCCGAAGCCGTCGCCGCGCAGCTCGCGCAGGGCGTCACGGCGATCACCGTGGTGCCGGTGTTCTTCGGTCAGGGCGGCCATATCCGCCGCGATCTGCCCGAACTGATCGCGCAGTGCCAGGCGGAGCATCCGGACATCAAGATCGATTGCGCGACGGCCGTGGGCGAAGACGATGGCGTGCTCGACGCGATCGTGCAGTACTGCCTGACTCACGGCCAATAAAGCACGCCCCCTGAAAGCACGCCTATAAACGCAAGAAGGGCCGCTTTTCAGCGGCCCTTCTGCTTTCTTATGGCGCAACCCCCGTCTTGATTCTTCAGGCGGCCAGCGCGTTGGCTCCGGCCTCGTCGGCATCGGCCTGCTGCCGTGCCCGCTCGGCGAATGCTTCGCCGATCATCAGCAGGCTCGGCTGCGCCGCATCGAGCCAGTCCTGCGCCTCGCCCGCCGCCAGCCGCGCCAGCGTGAGCGTGAGCATGCGCTCGCGCGGCGTGCTGCACGCTTCGACGATTGCCACGGGCGTGGAGCCCGGACGGCCCGCATCGATCAACTGCTGCGCGATATCGGGCGCACTGTCGCGGCCCATGTAGAACACCAGCGAATCGGCGTTCACGTGCTCGCGGATCTCGTCGCTGCCCGCCGCGCGCGAATAGGTGGCCAGCGCCACGCTGCGCGACACGCCACGCAGCGTCAACGAGCGTTGCAGCGTCGCCGCACTGGCGAGCGCCGCCGTAATGCCCGGCACGACTTCGAACTCGATGCCCGCGGCTTCGAGCGCGCGCATCTCTTCATCCGCGCGACCGAACAGCATCGGATCGCCGCCCTTCAGACGCACGACGATATCGTGCTCGCGCGCCGCATCCACCAGTTGCTTGTTGATGAACTGCTGCGCCGTCGAGCGCTGGCCGCAACGCTTGCCGACCGCGATGAACTTCGCGCTCTGCGGCGCATAGTCGAGCATCGCCGGTTCGACCAGCGCGTCGTGCAGCACGACCTGCGCCTGGCCAAGCAGGCGCGCGCCGCGTACGGTGATGAGATCCGCGGCGCCCGGTCCGGCGCCGATCAGATAGACCTTACCCATGTTTCAGAACCCTGTATCGACCGGAGCGAGCACGTGCGCTTGAAGCGGCTTAAGCCGTCAGCGCGCGGATCATGCCCGCAGCCACCGTGTGATGCGTCGCCTCGTCGATGAGCACGAACGCGCCGGTGCCGGGATGCACATCATACAGGTCCGCGACCACCGGCTTTTGCAGCGTCAGCGAAACGCGGCCGATGTCGTTCATGGCGAGGTCCTGGCGGTCCACGGCGTGCGACAGCGTATGCACGTCGAGCACTTCCTTGATCGCGCCGATCTTCGCGAACACCGTGCTGGTGGTCTGCTTGAGCAGGTACTTGCGCTGCGGCGAGAGCGGCTCCTCGTCGAACCAGCAGAGGTCCGCTTCGAGCTTCTTCGCCGGTTGCGTCGCATCGCTGGCCGGCACGAAGGTATCGCCGCGCGACACGTCCACATCCTCCGACAGGCGAATCGTCACGGTCTGGCCCGCGAAGGCGCGATCGACCTGCGCCGTGCCGCCCGGCACCGGCGCGATGATTTCCGCAACGGTTGCCGAGCGACCGGCCGGCAGCACCGTGATGGCGTCGCCGAGCTTCACTTCGCCCGCTTCCACACGGCCCATGTAGCCGCGGAAGTCGTCGGCGCTCGAACCGTCCTGGCGCGCCACCCACTGCACCGGGAAGCGCAGCGCGTCGCCCGTTGCCTGCGCGACCGGCAGTTGTTCCAGCACGTCGAGCAGCGGCTGGCCCGCATACCACGGCATGCGTTCGCTCAGGCCGACGATGTTGTCGCCCTTGAGCGCCGACACCGGCACGAAGCGCACGTTCTCCAGACCCAGTTGACGCGCGAGTTCGACATACGCTTCGCGGATCAGGTTGAAGGTGGCTTCGCTGTAATCGACCAGATCCATCTTGTTGATGGCGACGATCACGTGCTGCAGGCCGAGCAGCTTGACGATGGCGCTGTGGCGCTTGGTTTGCGGCAGCAACTGCGTGACGCCGTTTTCGACCGTCACGCGCGTGGGGTCGATCAGGATGATCGCGGCGTGCGCAGTGGACGCGCCCGTCACCATGTTGCGCGTGTACTGCTCGTGGCCCGGGGTATCGGCGATGATGAATTTGCGCTTGGCCGTGGCGAAGTAGCGGTACGCCACGTCGATCGTGATGCCCTGCTCGCGCTCGGCTTCGAGGCCGTCCGTGAGCAGCGAGAGATCGATTTCGTCGCCCACGGTGCGCTTGTTCTTCGCACGCGAAAGCGCCGAGAGTTGATCCGAGAGAACGGCCTTGCTGTCGTACAGCAGGCGGCCGATCAGCGTGCTCTTGCCGTCGTCCACACTGCCCGCCGTGATGAAGCGCAGCACGCCGAGGTCTTCAGGTTGATGCGTCGTAACCATGTCTAATCTTTCCTCTGCGTGCTCTTTAGAAATAACCTTGCTTCTTGCGCTGTTCCATCGCGGCTTCCGACGCCTGGTCGTCCATGCGCGTGGCGCCGCGTTCCGTGATTTCGGTCACGGCCGTTTCAGCGATGATCTTCTCGATGTTGTCGGCATCGCTCGCCACCGGGCAGGTGCAGCTGATGTCGCCAACGGTGCGGAAACGCACCTGCGCCATTTCGCTGACTTCGCCTTCCTTCATCGGCGTGAGCGGCGTGACCGGCACGAGCAGGCCGTTGCGGCGCACGATCTCGCGCTGGTGCGCGTAGTAGATCGACGGCAGTTCGAGCTTTTCTCGCTCGATGTACTGCCACACATCCAGTTCGGTCCAGTTCGAGATCGGGAACACGCGCAGGTGTTCGCCGTTGTGCAGACGCGCGTTGTACAGGCTCCAGAGTTCCGGGCGCTGCGCCTTCGGGTCCCACTGGCCGAATTCGTCGCGGAACGAGAAGATGCGCTCTTTCGCACGCGCCTTTTCTTCGTCGCGGCGCGCACCGCCGATCATCGCGGTGTAGCCGTATTGCTCGATGGTTTCAAGCAGGGTGACCGCTTGCGCAGCGTTACGCGAATCGGTTTCGCGGCGCAGACGCACCGTGCCCTTCTTGATCGAATCTTCGACATGACCGACCACGAGTTCCGCGCCAATTTCGGCGGCACGGCGATCGCGGAAGTCGATCACTTCCTCGTAGTTGTGGCCCGTGTCGATGTGCACCAGCGGGAACGGCAGCGAAGTCTTGCGGTTCGCGCCCAGACCAAACGCCTTCAGCGCGAGTGCGAGCACGACCACCGAATCCTTGCCGCCCGAGAACAGCAGCGCGGGCTTGCTGCACTCGGCAACCAGTTCGCGCAGGATGTGGATCGACTCGGCTTCGAGCCAGTCGAGATGGTCCATGCGATTCGCCGTGACCTGAAGCGGCGCGTTCACTGCGGAGTCGAGCGTCGTGCTCATGTTCGGAATCCTTCGTCTGATCGCGCCCGTTCCGGAGATTCGGAAAAATCAGGGCGCGTTACTCTGTATTCGACTTCGCTACCGTTCGCTGTAACGCTGAAAGCGGCGCGAAAACTTCAATCTTAGCTTGCGTGGCCGATTGGGGAAACCAGCGGCGATGCCTCGCCGGAAGCCTCCACCACCGGAATCGCCGACACCGAGGTGATGTGCAGTCCGCATTCCTTCGTATCGCGCGATTCCCACCACCAGCGGCCCGCGCGGCTGTCTTCGCCGGGACGGATCGCACGCGTGCAGGGCTCGCAGCCGATGCTCGGATAGCCGCGCGCATGCAGCGGGTTCACGGGCACTTCGAAGGCGCGCAGGTAGTCCCACACATCGGCTTCGGTCCAGTCCGCGAGCGGATTGAACTTGTCGATGTTGCGGGCTTCATCGCGTTCTTCCTCGTGCAGCTCAGCGCGCGTGACCGACTGCTCGCGGCGCTGGCCCGTCACCCATGCCGACACGCCCGAGAGCGCACGGTTGAGCGGCTCGACCTTGCGGATCTCGCAGCAGCGCTTGCGCAGATCGACGCTTTCGTAGAAAGCGTTCAAGCCGTGCTGCGTGACGTATTCGTCGATTGCGTCCTGCTGCGGATGGAACTGCTCGATCTCGTAGCCGTAGCGCTCGCGCACCGTATCGATCATGCCGAGGGTTTCCGCATGCAGGCGGCCCGTATTCAGCGAGAAGATGCCGATGTTCACGCCGCGCGACAGGATCGCGTGGGTGAGCAACATGTCTTCGGCGGCGAGGCTGCTGGCTAGCTTCACCTTGGCGTGACGTGCGGCGATCGAATCGAGCAGCGCATCGAGGCGCCCGATCTTCGCCTGCAAGTCAGCCGTGACTTCGCTGGCTGGCGTGGAAGAAGCGGTGCTCATGCGGCGGCGCCCGCTTGTGCCAGACGGCGACGGAACAGCGGCGACGGCTCGTCGAACGCGCCCTGGTATTGCACCGTGAATTCGGTGAACGCCTTGAGTGCGTCGTTGATGTCCTTGTCGGCGCGCAGTGCGTAGGCGTTGAAGCCGCAGCGCTCGTAGAAGCGCAGTTGATCGCGCAGCACGTCGCCGATCGCGCGGATTTCGCCCTTGTAGCCATAACGCTCGCGCAAGAGGCGCGCGATCGAATAGCCGCGGCCATCGCGGAACACCGGGAAGTCGATCGCGATCAGCGCGACCTTGTCGAAATCGGCGACCACGTCAGCCGGTTCGCTGTCCGGCGCAAGCCAAACGCCGAGATCGTCCTTGCCGCGCGCGGCCAGCGCTTCGCGGTTGGCCTGCCAGTACGCGAACGGAACCAGCAGCTTGCCCGCGGGCAGCGCGCCCACGTCGGGCAGCGCGCCGTCTTCGGCTGCACGCACGACCTGCCAGTTGTCTTCAACGATCTCGCGGTTCCTGATGATCAATGTTGTCATGCTTTTAACTCTCGTTTCTCGTTGATCAGGCGTGGGCCGGCTGGCGCGAGGCGTACACGCGCTCCTTGAACGGGGCCATGCCGATGCGGTCGTACGTGTCGATGAAACGCTCGCCGTCGATGCGGTTTTCGACGAACGTGTCGATCACCTTGGACACCACGTCGGGCATTTCTTCCGCCGAGAACGACGGGCCGATCACGCGGCCAAGGCGTGCGCCGTTGGCGCCGTTGCCCTGCTCGCCGCCGAGCGACACCTGATACCACTCCGAGCCGTCCTTATCCACACCCAGCACGCCGATGTTGCCGACGTGGTGGTGACCGCACGAGTTCATGCAGCCCGAGATGTTGAACGACAGGTCGCCCAGGTCGTAGACGAAATCGAGGTTGTCGAAGCGCTCCTGGATCGCCAGCGCGATGGGGATCGACTTCGCATTTGCAAGCGAGCAGAAGTCGCCGCCCGGGCAGGCGATGATGTCGGTCAGCAGGCCGATATTGGCGGTCGCGAAACCTTGCTCTTTGGCCTTTTCCCACAGCGCGAACAGGTCGCGCTTCTTCACGTCGGCGAGAATCAGGTTCTGCTCGTGCGAGACGCGGATCTGGCCGAACGAGTATTCGTCGGCCCAGTCGGCCACCGCTTCCATCTGCTTGTCGGTGGCGTCGCCCGGCGCGATGTTGCGCGGCTTGAGCGAGATCGTCACCGATGCATAACCCGGCACGCGATGCGGACGCGTATTGCGCTCGACCCAGCGCGCGAACGCGCGGTTTTCGAGCAGATGCGTTTCATACGAGGCGTCGGTATCGGCAAGCTTTTCGTAGGCCGGCGGCGCGAAGTATTGCGAGACGCGATCGACTTCGGCCTGCGTGAGCGTCGAAGGGCCGTCCTTGATGTGCTGCCACTCTTCTTCCACTTGCTGCGCGAACTTCTCGGGCGAGAGCGCCTTCACGAGAATCTTGATACGCGCCTTGTAGAGGTTGTCGCGGCGGCCGTAGCGGTTGTACACGCGCAGCACGGCTTCGCAGTAGGTCAGCAGATGCTGCCACGGCAGATTGCGCTTGATGATCGCGCCGATGATCGGCGTACGGCCCAGACCGCCGCCCGCCAGAATGTTGGCGACGATTTCGCCCTGCTCGTTGCGCTCCAGGTACACGCCCAGATCGTGAATCTGCACCGCCGCGCGGTCTTGCTTCGACCCGGACACGGCGATCTTGAACTTGCGCGGCAGCCACGCGAATTCGGGGTGGAACGTCGACCACTGACGCATGATCTCGGCCCACGGGCGCGGATCGACGACTTCGTCTGGCGTCACGCCCGCGAACTGGTCGGCGGTGATGTTGCGGATACAGTTGCCCGAGGTCTGGATGCCGTGCATCTGGACCGAAGCGAGCTTGGCGAGGATTTCGGGCGTTTCTTCGAGCTTGATCCAGTTGTACTGGATGTTCGAGCGCGTCGAGAAGTGGCCGTATTCGCGGTCGTGCTCGCGCGCGATCTGGCCGAGCATGCGCAACTGGTCGCTACGCAAATTGCCGTACGGAATCGCCACGCGAAGCATGTAGGCGTGGCGCTGGTAGTACAGGCCGTTCTGCAGACGCAACGGGCGGAATTCTTCTTCGCTCAATTCGCCCGACAGGCGGCGGCGAACCTGGTCGCTGTATTGCGCGACGCGCTCGTCGACGATGGTCTGGTCGTACTGATCGTATTGGTACATTCGGGGACCCCAGGGTTGTATCAATCGCGGCGTTCCGGTTACGCCGCGTTCTCCGACTTCGACTTCGCTATTTCTGTTCCAGCCTGGCCGGCGCCTTCAAGTCGCCGGTCATTTGCTAATGACCAAAACAGATATCCATATTGGAAAAGTTGGGGAAATGGTAATAAACTCGCCTTATATTTCAAACGATCTAAAAATCAGGTTGATATGCCAAGGGGTTATATATGAACCTCCACCAGTTCCGCTTCGTCCGCGAGGCCGTACGACAGAATTTCAACCTCACGGAAGCGGCCAAGGCACTGTATACAAGCCAGCCGGGCGTCTCGAAGGCCATCATCGAGCTCGAGGACGAATTAGGGGTCGAAATCTTCACCCGCCATGGCAAGCGCGTGCGCTCGCTCACGGAACCGGGCCGGATCATTCTGGCGTCGGTCGAGCGCATCCTTCAGGAAGTGGAGAGCCTCAAGCGCGTCGGCAAGGACTACGCGGCGCAGGACCAGGGCAACCTGGTGATCGCCGCCACGCATACGCAGGCGCGCTACTCCCTGCCCGCGGCCATCGCCGAGTTCAAGCGGCGCTTTCCGAAGGTGCATCTGTCGATCCTGCAAGGCAGCCCCACCCAGGTGGCCGAGATGGTGCTGCACGACCAGGCCGATCTGGCGATCGCCACCGAAGCCATCTCCAACTACAAGGAGCTGGTTTCGCTGCCCTGCTTCACCTGGCACCACGTGGCCGTGATGCTGCCCGATCATCCGCTGCTGGAGCGCAAGCCGCTCTCGCTCGACGATCTGGCCCAATATCCGCTGATCACCTACGACAACGCCTTTGCGGGCCGCACCAAGATCAACGAGGCGTTTCGCCTGCGCGGGCTGCAACCGGACATCGTGCTCGAAGCCATCGACGCGGATGTCATCAAGACCTACGTGGAGCTGGGGCTGGGCGTGGGGATCATGGCCGATATCGCCTTCAACGCCGAGCGCGACCGCCATCTGCGCGCGGTGCCCGTCGGCCACCTGTTCGGCAGCAACGTGACGCGCGTGGCGCTCAAGCAAGGCGCGTATCTGCGCAGTTATGTATACACGCTGGTCGAACTGCTCTCGCCGAGCCTGAACCGCAAGCTGATCGAACAGGCGCTCAAGGGCGAACACGAGACTTACGAACTGTAAAGACGCGGCGGCCGCGCCGCCATGGCTAGCCGCCAATCGCTCCTGGTTGCATCGCACCGCCAGATAACAAAACGCTTCCCGCTTTTTTCCTGCCTGGAGACCGTCGCATGAAGTCGTATCTGCGTCCTTGCCTGACGGCCTGCGCGCTCGCGCTGGCCACGATCGCCCCCACCGCGCACGCCGACCTGAAAGTCGGTATCGACCTGTCGAGCACCGGCCCGGCCGCCGCCATCGGCATCACCAGCAAGAATGCGATGCTGATGTGGCCGCCGACGATCGCGGGGCAAAAGGCCGAGTACATCGTGCTCGACGACGGCTCCGACCCGGGCGCGGCCGTGCGCAACATCCGCAAGCTCATCAACGAAGACCACGTGGACGTGATCGTCGGGCCGAACATCACGCCCGCCGCGCTCGCGGCACTCGATCCCGTGGCGGAAAGCAGGACGCCGATGATCACGCTCGTGGGCTCCGCCTCCGTGGTCGAGCCGCAGCAAGGCACGCGCGTCTGGGCGTTCAAGATGGCGCAGACGGACGCCGCGATGGCCGACGTGATGACGCGCTACATGGCCGCACACGGCGTGAAAACAGTGGGCTTCATCGGCTTCGCGGACAGTTACGGCGATAGCTGGCTCAACGAATTCACGAAGTTCGCGAAGGAACGCAACATCCAGATCGTGGCGAGCGAGCGCTTCAACCGCACCGATGCAAGCGTGACCGGCCAGATCCTCAAGCTGATTGCCGCGAAGCCCGACGCCGTGCTGATCGCCGGGGCGGGCACGCCCACGGTGCTGCCGCAGCGCACGCTGGTCGAGCGCGGCTACAAGGGCGCGATCTATCAGACTCACGGCATCGCCACGCCGGAGTTCATCAAGCTGGGCGGCAAGGACGTCGAGGGCACGCTGTTCCCGACTCAACCCGTTGTGGTCGCGCGCACGCTGCCCGCCGATCAACCGGCGCAGAAAGCCGCTCTGGCATTCGTGGATGCTTACGAAGCCAAATACGGCCCCGGCACGGTCACCCAGTTCGCGGGCGACGCGGCGGGCGTCTATCCGCGCCTGCAGGATGCGGTGGCGCGCGCGCTCAAGAGCGCGCAGCCGGGCACCGAGGCGTTCCGGGTCGCGCTGCGCAGCGAGCTTGAACACGCGCACGAAGTGGTCGTGCCCAACGGCATGGTCAACACCAGCGAGAAGGACCACGTGGGTCTGGACCAGCGCGCGAGCGTGATGGGCACGATCCGCGGCGGGAAGTTTGTGTATCTGGGGCAGTAGGCGCAGGGCTGGACGCCGCGCCTTTCCCGACTCCCCGGCTAGTCGATCGCGCCAGGCCAACGCCGCGAGCAATGGAGCACACGCAATACGGTGATGGTCTGGTCTTCCAGCCGGTAAGCCACGATAAACGGCGCACCCCGCACGACAAGTTCTCGCGTGCCCGCAACACGCCCATGACGGCCGATTTCAGGAAACAGGCGTAAGCGCCGCACCGTGGCGGAAATGTATTCGTCGCGCACGATAGCCACGCGCGGACTACGGGTTTCGGAGAAGTCGAAGATCGCTTCGCGGTCGGCCAGCGCGAGCGGCGACCATTCGACCTTCAACTTTTACGCTTCCGTGTTTCAGTGTGCGCGGTCGTTTCGCCGTCCTCCTCCAGCGCGCTGGCCGCTGTCGCCGCTCGCCGCTTCGCGAAATGCGCTTCCACGTCGTCAGCCGCGATGGCCGGGCGGAGATCTTCCAGCGCCTCGCGCACCCTGGCGCGAAACCAGGCGTCGTGCGTCGCCGGATCGATCGCAAAGTCGAACGGCAGCGCGCCTTCATTGGCGATGCGCGTGAGCAGGATACGCACCGCGTCGGACACGGTGAGCCCCATCTTGTCTAGCACCGTCGACGCGCGCTCTTTCAACGCCGGATCGATGCGGACCTGTACCAATGCGCTTGCAGTCATTCCCCAGCTCCTACGCGTGATGGTCGAAGCCGCATTGTAATTCATCTGTATGACATGAGACATGCTGGTTCCTTGAAGCAGGTTAAACACGCTGCAAGTTTCCCTGCCCGGCTGGATTCGCGAAACTCAGCCGAATGGCTATTCCCATCGCACGCTGCGCGTTTTCCCCTGTCGGCGGCAAGGCGCGGCGCGAAAGCGCTTTGGTACAATCTCGCGGTTGCCTGGCACCGTTTTCAGCGCCCGGCTGCCTGCCCAGAATCCGAAAGAACCCAACGCCGAGTCACCATGAACATCGAACAAGCGCGTTTCAACATGATCGAACAGCAAATCCGCCCCTGGGAGGTGCTCGACCAGGACGTGCTGAATCTGCTCTCGATCGTCAAGCGTGAGCACTTCGTCCCCGCTGCCTATGCGGATCTCGCCTTCGCCGACCTTCAGTTGCCGCTGCCCAACGGCCAGCACATGCTGCATCCGCGCGTCGAAGCGCGCATGCTGCAGGAACTCGCGGTGAAGAAGCACGAGAACGTGCTGGAGATCGGCGCGGGGTCGGGTTACATGGCGGCGCTGCTCGCGCACCGTGCGCAAAAGGTCGTTACGGTCGAAATCGATGCGGAACTGGCCGAGTTCGCGCGCGCGAACTTCGTCAAGAACGGTGTGCTCAACGCCGAAGTCGTGCACGGCGACGCCTCGCGCGGCTGGGCTGCGAACGCGCCCTACGATGTAATCTGCGTCTCGGGTGGCCTGCCCGTGGTGCCGCAGGAACTGCTCGAACAACTGAAGGTGGGCGGGCGCCTGGCCGCATTCGTGGGCGGCGCGCCGGTCATGGAAGCGCAGATCATCACGCGCATGGACGACAAGCAATACCGCGTCGCCAGCGTCTTCGAAACCTATGTCGAAGCGCTTGAAAACGCCGTCCAGCCGTCGCGCTTCAAGTTCTGAAATCGGCTTTCACTACCGCTTCATTGCCGAAGCCGGGCCGCGCGCCCGGCCGGTTCATTCCAGAGAATTGAGTCTTCCATGCAGATCCTGACCGCCCCCGCCCTCGCCGAATGGCTCGCCGATTCCTCGCGCCCCGCGCCCGTACTGCTCGATGTGCGCGAGCCGTGGGAAATCGAAACGGCGAAGATCGACGGCATCGTCTCGATCCCGATGGCGCAGATCCCCGCGCGCAGCGAAGAACTGGACGATGAAGCGGAAGTCGTCTGCATCTGCCATCACGGCGCGCGCAGCGCCCAGGTCGCGATGTTCCTGGAGTCGCGCGGCTTCACCAAGGTGTTCAACCTGCAAGGCGGCATCGACGCCTGGTCGCGTCAGGTCGACCCTAAAGTGCCGACCTACTGATCACCATCCGTTCAGGACACGACAACGCCCCCGATCGCGGCTCGTCTCACTGTCCAGATGCGCAAAGGGCGCGGCTTGCAAAGGCCGCGCCCTTTTTAATGCGACGTCGTCAGTCGATTTCCCGCAGCACCAGCGCCACCGTCGAGAAAATCTCCTCGATCTGTTTCTCGTCGGCGATCAGCGGCGGAGAGAACGCCAGAATGTCGCCCGTGAAGCGCACCAGCACGCCCTTCTGGTAACAGCGCACGAAGGTCTCATAGGCGCGCGCGCCGGGCGCGCCTTCGCGCGGCTCCAGTTCCACCCCGCCCACCAGGCCGATATTGCGCACATCGATTACATGCGGCTCGCCGCGTAGCTTGTGAATCTCGCGCTCGAACACCGGCGACATCTGCGCGGCGCGGCCGAACAAGCCCTCGCGCTCGTACAGATCGATCGCCGCGCAGGCCGCCGCCGCCGCAAGCGGGTGGCCCGAGTAGGTGTAGCCATGGAGCAGTTCAATACCGCCCGGCGCGGCGCCCACGATCTGGTCGTGTATGCGCGCGCTCGCGGCAACGGCGCCCATCGGCACGGCGGCGTTATTGGTGCCTTTGGCCATCGTCAGCAGATCGGGCGTGACGCCGAAATAGTTGGCCGCGAACGGCGCGCCCAGACGACCCCAGCCCGTGATGACCTCGTCGAAGATCAGCAGGATGTCGTGTTTGTCGCAGATCTCGCGCAGACGCTGCAGATAGCCCTGCGGCGGCACCAGCACACCGGTCGAACCCGCCACCGGCTCGACGATCACGGCAGCGATGGTGGACGCATCGTGCAGCGCACAGAGGCGCTCCAGATCGTCGGCGAGATGCGCGCCCCACACGGGCTGCCCCTTCGAAAAGCCGGCCTCGCGGATATTGAGCGTATGCGGCAGATGATCGACCGAGGGCAGCAGTTGCCCCGAATAGACCTTGCGGTTTGGCGCGATGCCGCCCACCGAAATGCCGCCGAAACCCACGCCGTGATAGCCACGCTCGCGCCCGATAAAGCGCGTGCGCTGCCCTTCGCCGCGCGCGCGATGAAAGGCCAGCGCGATCTTGAGCGCCGTATCCACGGCTTCCGAACCCGAGTTCGTGAAGAAGATGTGCTTGAGATCGCCAGGCGTGTGCTTCGCGATTTTCCCGGCCGCCTCGAAGGCAATCGGGTGGCCCATCTGAAAGGTCGGCGCGAAGTCCATTTCGGCGGCCTGCGCCTGCACCGCGGCGACGATCTCGTCGCGGCAATGCCCGGCGTTGACGCACCACAGCCCCGCCGTGCCGTCGAGAATCTGCCGGCCATCGTGCGAGGTGTAGTGCATTCCCTTCGCACCGACCAGCAGACGCGGCGCGCGCTTGAACTGCCGGTTCGCGGTGAAGGGCATCCAGAACGCGGACAGATCGGGCAAGCTGGCATTCATCTGCATCTCCCTTTCGAAGTTGGCGGGCATCGAAGAACGATCGAAGAACAACGAAGCATCTACAAGCAGTGTAGGCAGGGAAAGACGGTCGATGCGCGCCCATGACATGCACAACGAAGCAGCGCGCATGGCCGCCTCGCGCATCGTCATGCACCGCACCGCCCTGCCTTTGCGCACTGCAACGATGCAGCACGCCCGAACATGCGTCGCATTGCACCAGATTCGGCCGCGCTGTGCGCCGCGCTGCGCGCCATGCACACCGTGCGCGCCTTGCTGCTGCACGCGTCGCGCATATTCGGCGCACTGGCATAGCCCTTGCAGTAATGGTCCGGCAAGACTGACACGAACAGCCGGCGCAAAAACAGAGACACCGCTGCGCCACGACCATGACTTCACCCAAAGGGGCAATGCAATGAAACGTCGCAGTCTGTTGAAATTCGGGACGATGTCGGGCGCACTCGCACTCGCCGGGCGCGTGCCGTTCGCGCACGCCGACACGGGCAGCGGTCCCATCAAGGTCGGCATTCTGCATTCGCTCTCGGGCACGATGGCGATTTCGGAAACGTCGCTCAAGGACACGGCGCTGATGACGATCTCCGAGATCAACAAGAACGGCGGCGTGATGGGTCGTCAGATCCAGCCGGTGGTGGTGGACCCGGCCTCGAACTGGCCGCTGTTCGCCGAAAAAGCCCGCCAGCTGCTCACCCAGGACAAGGTCGCGTGCGTGTTCGGCTGCTGGACTTCGGTGTCGCGCAAATCGGTGCTGCCGGTGTTCGAAGAACTCAACGGCCTGCTCTATTACCCGGTGCAGTACGAAGGCGAAGAGATGTCGCGCAATGTGTTCTACACGGGTGCAGCGCCCAATCAGCAGGCGATCCCCGCAGTCGAATATCTGATGAGCTCCGAAGGCGGCGGCGCCAAGCGCTTCTTCCTGCTGGGCACCGACTACGTGTATCCGCGCACGACCAACAAGATCCTGCGCGCCTTCCTGCATTCGAAGGGCGTGAAGGACAGCGATATTCAGGAGGTCTACACGCCGTTCGGTCACAGCGATTACCAGACCATCGTCGCGAACATCAAGACCTTCTCGCAAGGCGGCAAGACCACGGTGGTCTCGACCATCAACGGCGATTCGAACGTGCCCTTCTACAAGGAACTCGGCAACCAGGGCATCAAGGCGACGGACGTGCCGGTGGTGGCGTTCTCGGTGGGCGAAGAAGAACTCCGCGGCATCGACACCAAGCCGCTCGTCGGTCACCTCGCGGCGTGGAATTACTTCATGTCGGTGAAAGGCCCGAACAACACGAAGTTCAAGGAACAGTTCGAGCAGTGGGTCGCCACCAACAACCTGCCGGGCGGATCGAAGCGCGTGACCAATGATCCAATGGAAGCGACTTATGTGGGCATCCACATGTGGAAACAGGCCGTCGAAAAGGCGAAGAGCACCGATGTCGACAAGGTACGCATCGCGATGATCGGCCAGAGCGTTGCAGCGCCTTCGGGCTTCACGCTGACGATGGACGGCAATCACCATCTGCATAAGCCGGTGATGATCGGCGAGATTCGCGGCGACGGTCAGTTCAACGTGGTGTGGAAGACCAAAACGGCGATCCGCGCGCAACCGTGGAGCCCGTTCATCGCCGGCAACGAAGGCAAGCCCGATGTCGTCACGCAGGACGTCCTGCCGGATTTGCTGCGCCGCGCGCGCACGGCTTGATATCTGCTAGATATCCGCTTCATATCCGCTCGATATCCGCCTGAGTTTCGATTGAGTTTCGATTGAGTTTCGATTGAGTTTCGATTGAAGCACCGGCGCTTCACGCACAGCGGCTTGCGGGAAGCGCGATCTGCCCGAACGGGGCGCGCCGCGTTACATAAGCGCCGCGCCCCGCATCAAGAAGAAAACATCATGGCTCTCTCATTCCCGAGGTTCGCCCCGAGTTTTACCCGCCAGGGGCTGCGCCATGCGCTTGCCGCCGCTGCGCTCTTTGCGATGCTCGGCACGAGTGCCTATGCACTCGAAACCGCCGATGTCGCGCCGCTGGGCGCCGATGACTTCGACGCGAAGTCCGCTGCCATCGACAAGCTTATCGCCACGCACGACGCGGCTTCACTAGCACTCCTGAAGGCTTTGTCGGAAGACAACGTCGCGGCCACGGATAGCGGCGAAGTGCTGATTCAGGATGGCGATAGTGCACGCGACGCCGCCACCGGCAAACCGGTCGCTGCCAATCTAGCGTCGAGCGCCCAGTCGATCACCTTGAACAACCAGCTGCGCGCCAAAGTGGCCGGCGCGCTCTCGGGCCTGAAACTGGCGTCGCCCGACGTGCAGGCGCGCGGCGCGGCCATCGCGGAGCTGCTGAAGAACCCCGATCCATCGATGAAGCCGATGATCGACGCGGCGCGCGCGAAGGAAACCGACCCCACGCTCAAGCGCCGCCTTGACACGCTCTGGGCCATGAGCGCCCTGCGCGATCCGAACGCCGCAACGCGCCTCGAAGCCACAAAACTGGTTGCCGCGCGCCACGATCTCGACATGTATGAACTACTGCGCCCGCTCGTCGCGAAGAACGCGAGCGGCGCGTACAACGAACCCGACGTCGATGTGCGCGCCGCGGCTCAGCAAGGCCTCGATGCGCTCGATTCGATCCAGCGCCGCAGCCAGATCTTTGGCACGCTGTTCGCGGGGCTGTCGCTGGGCAGCGTGCTGCTGCTCGCCGCACTGGGTCTGGCGATCACCTATGGCCTGATCGGCGTCATCAATATGGCGCACGGCGAATTCCTGATGATCGGTGCGTACGCAACCTATGTGGTGCAGACGCTATTCCAGCGCTACGCGCCCGGCGCGTTCGACTGGTATCCGCTGCTGGCGATTCCCGTTTCGTTCGTCACCGCCGCGCTGATCGGCGCAGTGATCGAGCGGCTGGTGATCCGTCATCTCTATGGCCGCCCGCTGGAAACGCTGCTGACCACCTTCGGCATCAGCCTGATCCTGATCCAGGCCACCCGCATGCTGTTCGGCGCACAGAACGTGCAGGTCGAAAACCCGGCGTGGATGAGTGGCGGCGTGACGGTGATGCAAAACCTGATCCTGCCGTATAACCGCCTCGCGATCCTGGCGTTTTCGCTGATTGTCGTGGGCATCGCATGGACCGTGCTGACAAAAACGCGTCTGGGCCTGTTCGTGCGCGCCGTCACACAGAACCGCCGCATGGCCGCCTGCGTGGGCGTGCGCACCGCGCGCGTGGATGCGTGGGCGTTTGCGTTCGGCGCGGGCATCGCGGGGCTGGGCGGCTGCGCGCTTTCGCAGATCGGCAACGTAGGGCCGGACCTCGGCCAGAGCTACATCATCGATTCGTTCATGGCGGTGGTGCTGGGCGGCGTGGGCCAGATCGCCGGCACGGTGATCGGCGGCTTCGGTCTGGGGCTGGTGTCCAAGGCCATCGAGCCGTTCTGGGGCGCGGTGCTCGCGAAGATCGCCGTGCTCGTGCTGATCGTGCTGTTCATCCAGAAGCGTCCGCAGGGGCTGTTCGCCCTCAAGGGCCGTAGCGCGGAGGCTTGATATGACTTCTGTTACGCACACTCCCTCGCCCCACGCACTCGGCGCGCGCGAGAGCGCCGCCGAAACTTTCGCGCTTGGCCTGCCCGCACGCCCCGCCCTGCTCTCGCGCCGCGCCTGGATCGCGCTGATCGCCCTCATCATCGCGATGGGCGTGGGCGTGCCGCTGTGCGCGCTGGTGCTGCCGCAATCGAGCGCACTGCATCTGTCCGCCTACACCATGACGCTCGCGGGCAAGCTGATGTGCTATGCGATCGCCGCGCTCGCGCTCGATCTCGTGTGGGGTTATTGCGGCATCCTGAGCCTCGGGCACGGCTTGTTCTTCGCGCTGGGCGGCTACGCCATCGGCATGTATCTGATGCGCGAGATCGGCCACGACGGCAAATACGGCAGCGATCTACCCGACTTCATGGTGTTTCTCGACTGGCATGCGCTGCCGTGGTACTGGCAGGGCACGCAGCATCTGGGCGTGGCGTTGCTGCTGGTCGTGCTGGCGCCCGCCGTGGTTGCGTGGGTGTTCGGCTTCTTCACGTTCCGCTCGCGTGTGAAAGGCGTGTATCTGTCGATCATCACGCAGGCCATGACCTTCGCCGCGATGCTGCTGTTCTATCGTAACGAAACCGGCTTCGGCGGCAATAACGGCTTCACCGATTTCAAGCGCATCGCGGGCATGCCGATCACACATCCGGGCACGCGCACCGTGCTGTTCCTGCTGACTTTCGCCACGCTGGTGCTCGCGTTTCTGGCGGCGCGCGCGATCGTCACCTCGAAGCTCGGCCGCGTGGTGACCGCCATGCGCGACGGCGAAACGCGGCTCATGTTCCTCGGCTACAGCCCGCTGGGCTACAAGCTCTTTATCTGGACCCTATCGGCGGTGTTGTGCGGCATCGCGGGCGCGCTGTACGTGCCGCAGGTCGGCATCATCAATCCGAGCGAAATGTCGCCCGGCAACTCGATCGAAATGGCGATCTGGGTGGCCGTGGGCGGACGCGGCACGCTGATCGGCCCGATCATCGGTGCGTTCGCGGTCAACGGCGCGAAGAGCTTTTTCACGGCGTATTTCGCGGAGTACTGGCTGTTCTTTCTCGGCCTGATCTTCGTGCTGGTGCCGCTGCTGTTGCCGGGCGGCATCATGGGCCTGATCGAAGCGGCGGCGAAACGCCTGGGAGGCAAGCGCGCATGAACGGACACATCCTGCTCAACGATCCGCTCAATCACAACCCATTCGACGAAGCCGACACGCTCACGGTCTCGGGCGTGGCCAGCATGGGCCATGTGATCGAGCCAGGCGTGATCGACATCTCGCACGGCACCATCCTCTATCTGGAAGACGTGAGCGTGAGCTTCGACGGCTTTCGCGCGCTCAACAAGCTCTCGCTCGCCATCGACGCGGGCGAGTTGCGCTGCGTGATCGGCCCGAACGGCGCGGGCAAGACCACGATGATGGACGTCATCACCGGCAAAACCTCGCCCGATTCGGGCAAGGTGTTTCTCGGCCAGACGCTCGACCTCACTCGCATGAACGAACCGACGATTGCGCGCGCGGGCATCGGGCGCAAGTTCCAGAAACCCACGGTGTTCGAGCAGCATCCCGTGTGGGAAAACCTCGAACTCGCGATGAAGGCCGACAAGGGCTGGTTCGCGACGCTGCGCGCGCGGCTGGACCGCGACGCGCAGGCGAAGATCGAGCAGACGCTGGAAATCATCCGCCTCGAAAGCGATGCGCGGCGTCTGGCAGGCGAGCTGTCGCATGGGCAAAAGCAGCGCCTCGAAATCGGCATGTTGCTGATGCAGAAGCCGCAATTGCTGCTGCTCGACGAGCCCGCCGCCGGTATGACCGACGACGAAACGATGGAGCTGGCCACCCTGCTCAACCGCCTGCGCGGGAGTTGCTCGATGATGGTGGTCGAGCACGATATGGAGTTCGTTGCTGCGCTTGCGGGCGAGACCGGCCGCGTCACGGTGATGGCCGAAGGCCGCGTGCTCGCGCATGGCACGCTTGACGAAGTGAAGCGCGACGAGACCGTGATCGAATCGTATCTGGGACGCTAACCTGACTGATTAGCCATGCTGAATATCGAATCGCTGAACCAGTATTACGGCGGCAGCCATATCCTGCGCAATGTCTCGATGACGGTGCCCAAAGGCGAACTCACCGTGCTGCTCGGTCGCAATGGCGTGGGCAAGACCACGCTGCTGCGCTGCCTGATGGGCGTGGTGCCGACGAAGAGCGGCACGATCGCGTGGGACGATCACGCGCTCACGAAACTGCCCACGCATGTGCGCGTGGCGCAAGGGCTTGCGTATGTACCGCAGGGGCGCGATATTTTTCCGCGCCTCACGGTCGAAGAAAATCTGCTGGTGGGCGCCGCGAGCAAAAAGCGCATGCCGAAAGGCGTGCCCGAGCATATCTACGCGCTTTTTCCCGTGCTCAAGGACATGAAGGCGCGGCGCGGCGGCGATCTGTCGGGCGGTCAGCAGCAACAGCTTGCAATTGGCCGCGCGCTGATGAGCGATCCGCAACTGCTGATTCTCGACGAACCGACCGAAGGCATCCAGCCGTCGATCATTCAGGATATCGGGCGCACATTGCGGCGGCTCGTGGAGGAGATGAATCTCACCGTGCTGCTGGTGGAGCAGTATTACGACTTTGCGAAGGAAATTGCAGACCGCTACTGGGTGATGAGCCGTGGTGAGATCGTCGCAGGCGGCGCGGGCGCACAGATGGATGCGGACGGGGTTAGGGAGTTGATTGCGGTTTGAGGGGCCGTTGATGGGGACCGACGGCTCCGACGTGATCGCAAGGTTGCGAGCCAAACGGAACACCGACTGATGGCTGTCCGGGGTGTGCGTTTCGCACGTTCTCATGACTGAGGGCGCCAAACACGATCTGGAGTCCATTTACGATTACATTGCTGAATTCGACCGTATTGCCAATGAAGGCAAGCGATGTTCAAGCCTTACCGCTCGATTTATCGCATCATCGATACGCAGCTCGTTATCTACGTTATTGCCGATGGCCGACGGGATATGCAATTGCTACTTACGCGCAGGCTGCTGAGCGCCTGATTTTTTCTCCAATCGGCGCGCACGGGCCCGCGTGCTATCCTCGCCCACTCCTTCCCGCCTTTGCATTTCATCGCGCATGTCGCTCCACGAAGACCACGCCGCGCTCGCCGACGCCACGTTGCGCAACACCGCGCCGCCCGAATGGGCCGCGAAACTCGAACTCGGCTTCGAGCTTCAGAAAGCGCGCACGGCGCTCACGCATCGGCTGCATTCCGGTCCGTTGCGCGTGCAACGACCGCTCTACCCCGAAGGCGATGCGATCTGCCACGCGGTGATCGTGCATCCGCCTGCGGGCATCGCGGGCGGCGACCGGCTCGACATCGACGTCAAAGTGGGCGATGGCGCGCATGCGGTCATCACCACGCCAGGCGCGACCAAGTGGTACAAGTCGAACGGCCGGACCGCGCGCCAGCGCATCCACGTGCGCGTGG
Source organism: Paraburkholderia bannensis (assembly GCF_014200455.1). Taxonomy (GTDB): domain Bacteria; phylum Pseudomonadota; class Gammaproteobacteria; order Burkholderiales; family Burkholderiaceae; genus Paraburkholderia; species Paraburkholderia bannensis_A. The sequence goes on from NZ_JACHBW010000010.1 coordinate 275,883, forward strand.
GCGCGGGCGCGAAGTTCGACTGGCTGCCGCAGAACAATCTCGTCTTCGATCACGCCCACGCGGAACTGGACTTTGTGCTGACGCTCGAAGAAGGCGCGACGGCCATCGGCTGGGACGCCATGCAACTGGGGCGGCAGGCGGCAGGCGAACGCTGGTCCGCAGGTAAGGTGCGTTCGCTCACGCGCGTGGTCCGCGCCGCGACGCCTCATGCTGAAGAAAGCACAGAAGAACACGCCGAAGAAGCCGCCAGCGAACAGTTGCTGTGGTTCGAGCGCGCGCTGATCGACGCCGCCGATCCGCTGCGCGACGCGCCGCAAGGGCTTGCGGGCTTTCCGGCGTTTGGCGTGCTGTGGGCAATCGGCCCGGCGTGCAACGACGCGCTGGCGCAGGATCTGGCCGCGACGCTGCCCTTCGACGATGCGTTGCGTTCTGGCGCGAGCTGCGTTGCGCCCGACGTCCTGCTCGTGCGCGTCGTCGCACGCTCGATGGAACCGCTGCAAAACACGCTCGCGCAATGCTGGTCTCAGCTACGGCCCTTCGTGCATGGCGTCAAGGGCGCGCCACTGCGCCTATGGACAACCTGAACGGCGTGCACCACTGCGGCGCACGTACACGCGCCCGCGCACGACAAGCCATCACACAATCGGCAATGCAGTGCAAAAACGCATCGCATCTGGTGCATTCACGCTGTCCCCTTCATTGGCACAACCCTTGCTGTTAGCTTGCATTGATTCGCGCGCGCGGCGTGCGAGGCTGCAAGCTGGCCGTAACCTGCCTCCCGTAAGCTGATCTGGCACAAACGTGGACGGCGCGCGTATTCGCTTTGCATCAGCTTCGCCGGCTCGCGCGCTGGAGGCCGCCCCCGGACCCCGCACCCACCACACCGCCCAGCACACCGCCCAAGACCCAGAACGATGAAGCTCACGCCACGCGAGAAAGACAAGCTCCTGATCTTCACCGCCGCGCTGCTCGCCGAAAGGCGCCGCGCCCGCGGCCTCAAGCTCAATTACCCGGAGGCCGTTGCCTTCATCAGCGCGGCGCTGATGGAAGCGGCTCGCGACGGCAAGACCGTCGCCGAGGTCATGCACTACGGCACCACCCTGCTCACGCGCGACGACGTGATGGAAGGCGTGCCCGAGATGATCCCCGACATCCAGGTCGAAGCCACCTTCCCCGACGGCACCAAGCTCGTCACCGTCCATCATCCGATCCCCTGAGGCTGCGCGCATGATTCCCGGCGAAATGCTCATCGACGATGGCGAAATCGAACTCAACGTGGGCCGCGACACCGTGACGGTAACCGTCGCGAACACGGGCGACCGTCCCGTGCAGATCGGCTCGCACTTCCACTTCTACGAAGTCAACGACGCGCTGGCGTTCGACCGCGAGGCCGCACGCGGCTTTCGCCTGAACATCGCGGCGGGCACGGCCGTGCGCTTCGAGCCTGGCCAGGAGCGCACGGTCGAGCTGGTCGCGCTTGCAGGCGAGCGCGCCGTCTATGGCTTCAGCGGCAAGGTGATGGGCCCGCTCTGAGCGGCGCGCCCGCATCACGTTTCGAATTCATCAGGAATCCGATATGACTTTGAAGATCGGCCGCCGCGCCTATGCGGAGATGTTCGGCCCCACCACCGGCGACCGCGTGCGTCTCGCCGACACTGAATTGCTCATCGAGATCGAGCGCGACTACACCGTCTATGGCGACGAAGTGAAGTTCGGCGGCGGCAAAGTGATCCGCGACGGCATGGGCCAGTCGCAGCGCCTGCACGCCGACGTGGCCGACACCGTCGTGACCAACGCCGTGATCCTCGATCACTGGGGCATCGTGAAGGCCGACATCGGCATCAAGGATGGGCGCATCTGGAAGATCGGCAAGGCCGGCAATCCGGACGTGCAACCGGGCGTGACGATTCCGATCGGCGCGTCGACCGAAGTGATCGCGGGCGAAGGCCAGATCGTCACGGCGGGCGGCATCGATACGCACATTCACTTCATCAGCCCGCAGCAGATCGACGAGGCGCTCGCCAGCGGCGTGACGACGATGCTCGGCGGCGGCACCGGTCCCGCGACCGGCACCAACGCCACCACCTGCACGCCGGGCCCATGGCATATGGAGCGCATGCTGCAGGCCGCCGACGGCTGGCCGATCAACCTCGGCTTTCTCGGCAAGGGCAATGTGAGCCTGCCCGGGCCCGCCGAAGAGCAGATCGCCGCTGGCGCAATTGGTCTGAAGCTGCACGAGGACTGGGGCTCGACGCCCGCCGCGATCGACAATTGCCTCACCGTTGCGGACGCAACCGATACGCAGGTGGCGATCCACACGGATACGCTCAACGAATCGGGCTTCCTGGAAGCCACCGTGGGCGCATTCAAGGGCCGCACGATCCACACGTATCACACCGAAGGCGCGGGCGGCGGCCACGCGCCGGACATTATCAAGGTCTGCGGCGAAGCCAACGTGCTGCCCTCCTCGACCAACCCGACGCGCCCCTACACCGTCAACACGCTCGACGAGCACCTCGACATGCTGATGGTCTGCCATCACCTCGACCCGTCGATTGCCGAAGACATCGCGTTTGCCGAATCGCGCATCCGCCGCGAAACCATCGCCGCCGAAGATATCCTGCATGACCTTGGCGCGCTTTCGATGCTTTCTTCGGATTCCCAGGCAATGGGCCGGGTGGGCGAAGTCATCATCCGTACGTGGCAGACCGCGCACAAGATGAAGGTGCAACGCGGCGCACTGCCTGAGGATCAGGTTGGCAACAACGCGCGCAACGACAACTTCCGCGCCAAACGTTACATCGCCAAGTACACGATCAACCCGGCGCTCACGCACGGCATCGCGCACGAAGTCGGCTCGATCGAGCCGGGCAAATGGGCCGATCTGGTGTTCTGGGACCCGGCGTTCTTCGGCATCAAGCCCTCGCTGATTCTCAAGGGCGGCATGATCGCGCTCGCGCAGATGGGCGACCCGAATGCCTCGATTCCCACGCCGCAACCGGTGCACTATCGCGAGATGTTCGGCACGCGCGGGCGCGCGCTTACGCAGACGTCGCTCACCTTCGTCTCGCAACTCGCGCTCGACAAAGGCATGCCCGAGCGTTACGGCCTGCAAAAGCGTATCGTCGCGGTTCGCAACTGCCGCAACGTCACCAAAGCGGACATGATCCACAACGCGTGGCAGCCGTCGATCAGCGTCGATCCCGAGACCTATCAGGTCGTCGCCGATGGACAATTGCTCACCTGCGAGCCCGCCACGGTCCTGCCGATGGCGCAGCGCTATTTCCTGTTCTGAGTTCTGCCCTCACGTTTTGAAGCACTGATATGCGTACGATCGACAAACGACTCACCGCGAAGCTCGCCAGCGTGCTGGTGAAGCGCGCCCCCACGCTCACGCTGCCGTATGACATGCGCTGCAAGAGCCGCTTTGCGGCCACGCTCGACAGCGGCGAGGAAGTGGGCGTGGTGCTGCCGCGCGGCACGATCCTGCGCGAAGGCGACATGCTCGTGGCCAACGACGGCGCTCTCGTGCGCGTGGTCGCCGCGGCGCAAAGCGTGCTGCGTGTGCGCGCGCACGATCGCCTCACGCTCACGCGCGCGGCGTATCACCTCGGCAACCGTCACACGCCGGTGGAAGTGAGCGCCGAAGAACTGAAGCTCGAAGCCGACCCGGTGCTCGAAGACATGCTCAAGCGCCTGGGTGCGCTGGTCGAGCGCGTGGAATTGCCGTTCGAGCCCGAGTCCGGCGCGTATGGACGCCACCTCGGCGGCGGTCATCGGCATGGTCACGACGAGACCTTCGCCGAGGACTACGCGCTCGCGCAGCGCGTGTTCGACGAGCACCACGGTCACGCGCATTCCCACGGCCACGCGCATGACGACGACTGCGGCCACGATCACGCCCACTGCGACGGCCACGCTCACGATCACAGCCATGAACATCGCTGAATTCACAGCGCTCCTGCATCTTGCCTCGCCCGCGCTGCCGATCGGCGCATTCAGCTATTCGCAGGGCCTCGAAGCGGCGATCGAGGCTGGCTTGATCGCTCAGGCGGACGATGCCGCGCACTGGATCGCCAACGGTCTGGACAACGTACTCGCGCCCGGCGAACTCCCTTTCATCGCACACCAGCTCGAACGCTGGCGCGCGCACGACGCACGAGCTACGCAAGCGCTGATCGAAGCCAATGCGGAATTCATCGCCAGCCGCGAATCGGCGGAACTACGGCGCGAGACCGCGCAGATGGGCTGGTCGCTGCGTCAGTTGTGCGCGCAACTTGAATGGGGCGACCCCGAACGGCGCGCCACACTCGAACGCATGACGCCGATCGCGCAGCCCACCGCTTTCGCTTTCGCGGCGTGGGCGCACGATGCGTCAACGCAGGCCACGCTCGCCGCCTATGCATTCAGCTGGGTCGAGAACCAGACAGCGGCGGCGCTCAAGGCCGTGCCGCTCGGCCAGCTCGCAGGCCAGCGCATCGTGGTGGCGCTGCGGCCGAAGATCGAAGCGGCGCTCGCGCGCGCACTCGCCACGCCGCCCGATTCGCTCAATACCTTTGCGCCGCAACTCGGCATTCTGTCCGCGCGGCACGAATCGCAGTATTCGCGCTTGTTCCGCTCCTGAATTCGCTTCTGAATTCGCTCCCGAACTCATCTGCACGCACCTGCATCGCACGACTCATGAACATCAAACGCACGAAGAACCTGCCGCCGCTGCGCGTCGGCGTTGGCGGCCCGGTCGGCTCCGGCAAGACCACGCTGCTCGAAATGCTCTGCAAGGCCATGCGCGAGCGCTATGACCTCGTGGCCATCACCAACGACATCTACACCAAGGAAGACCAGCGCCTGCTGACGGTCGCGGGCGCCCTGCCCGCCGAGCGCATCATGGGCGTGGAAACGGGCGGCTGCCCGCACACCGCGATCCGCGAAGACGCCTCGATCAACCTCGAAGCTGTCGACCAGATGCTCACGCGCTTTCCGGATGCGGACATCGTCTTTATCGAATCGGGCGGCGACAATCTCGCCGCCACCTTCAGCCCCGAGCTGTCCGACCTGACGATCTACGTGATCGACGTAGCGGGCGGCGAAAAGATTCCGCGCAAGGGCGGCCCTGGCATCACGAAGTCGGATCTGCTGGTGATCAACAAGACCGATCTCGCGCCGCTGGTAGGTGCGAATCTGGACGTGATGGCGTCGGACGCAAAGAAGATGCGCGGCGAGCGTCCCTTCGTGATGTGCAATCTCAAGGCGCTCGACGGCCTCGATCAGGTGATCGCCTTTATCGAACGCCGAGGCTTATTCGTCGACGACAGCCGCCCGCACGCATGACGCACACATGACCCTCGCATGACCCTTATTTGCCGTCCTCGCCCGGCGTGATGTCTGCCGCGCCGGGCGTGATACCATGCGCTCGCGCGGCGTAGCTGGATCAGCGTGGCTGGTCCAGCGTCTGTTGTTCATGGCTTGCCGTCAACGATTCGATCACGTCATATTCGTTCGGTATGCTTCCATTCCCCTGGCCGGAACACCCGCTTCCGGTGCGCGCTTCACTTCGAAGTTTGGCCGCCTTTCGACCTCTGTCTGCGCCCGATCCCAATCGGCCACGTGAGGACAGCCGGGAAACTCAATCAAGGAGTTTTATGCCGGCAAACGTTTGGCAGATGTACGGCGCTTCAGTTTCATCTATAGTGTGCGCCACAACGATCAAGAAAAATCCAGCTAACCCGGGTTCGCTGACGCACCGCAGTCGCATCTGCGGATCAAGGCGTTTCAGAACGACGGAATTTCAATCTCTGAACCATCGGGCAAACGGCGGACCGGGGTGATTGTGACATCTTCAGCCCAACAGCATTCAACATGGACAAAGGTCCACCTCGACGCGATTCGAGGCGCCGCGGCATTGATCGTCACGCTAGGCCACGCGCGCGGACTGTTTTTTTCCAGTCTGACCGGAAAGACCGGTTTCCATGAGCTGACCATCGGCGACGAGGCGGTCATGGTCTTTTTCGTGTTGAGCGGCTACCTCGTGGGCGGCAGTGTCCTGAGGGACATGAGAGCGGGCACGTGGAACTGGTCGTCCTACCTGACCAAACGTCTTGTGCGGTTATGGGTCGTTCTGGTCCCGGCCGTGTTTATCGGCGTCCTGATCGATTCGATCGGATTTCATTATCTGGCTGGAAGCGGCAGTATTTACTCATCTCCGCCTGGACAGATTTATGTTTTGCCTGAGAATGGGAGCCAGATACGCAGCATTCCAGTGATCGCTGGAAATATCCTGTTTCTTCAAACAATCTTCGTTCCGACGCTCGGCACTAACGTCACGTTGTGGAGCCTGGCGAACGAATTCTGGTACTACATGCTGTTCCCGATGGGCATGCTGGCGTTCCGCTATGGCACGGATACGCTTAGCCGGCTCGCGTATGGCGTCGGCATCGCCGTTATCGCCTGGCTAATCGGCGCTCACAACAGCATCTTGTTCCTGACGTGGCTGTCAGGCGCTGCAATGTCGATATTGCCGCGCCGGATTCCCGCGCGACAGGCAAACCGGGTGGCCTCGATCGCGGGCCTGCTATTTGTGATGTTCTTTCTCGGCGTCAAAAGGCTTCATCTTCCGCTGTATCTCGCGGAGCTGGCTGTCGCGGTAGCGGTTTGCGCGCTGATCTATGCCGTCAAGTGTCAGACGACGCCGTGCACATCGCAGCGCTATAGCCGGTTTGCCGACTGGTCCTCAAAGATCTCGTATTCGCTTTATCTGACGCACCTGCCCTTCCTGATTTTGGGGTGTGCGCTGCTCCATACGCCGTGGCAAATGTCGCCCATGACGCCGGTCCTGCTCGCGAAATTTTCTTTGGATTGCGTTGCGGCGATCGCGTGGGCGACGCTTATCTATCACCTGTTCGAATCGAAAACCGATGCGGTTCGCTCCGCGGTGATTTCGATCATGCGCAAGCGGCTCGGAAGCCCATCCTGAGGAAGTTGCCTCGCGGTTCCCGGTTGTGTTCTGGCGGCAAGTATTTCGCTCGCCGCCAGAATCACGCGAAGGCCCTCTGGATATTGCTTCGCCAGAGCGCCTTGTTTCGCGCATCAGGCTAGACGTTCTTCGTCACCAGGAACGGGCCGATCTGCAATCGCACCAGCCCTGAGCGGCGCAGTACCTCGATGGCGTCGGCTGGCGAATGGACGAGCGGCAGCCCATGCAGGTTCAGCGAGGTGTTGAGCAGCGCGCCCACGCCCGTCTTGCTGCGGAACAGATCGATAAGCGCCCAGTAATCCGGATTGCCTTCGCGCGTCACCACCTGCGGACGGACGGTCTTGTCGTAGGGATGCACGCCTGCAGACAGTGAGTTCGCGCCCAGTTCCGTCGTATCGAAGGACAGAATCATATAGGGCGCCGGCGTGCCCTTGGCGTTGATCAGATAGTCGCTTTCGGACTCCGCCTGAAGGGAACTGGCGAACGGCATCCAGAAATCGCGGCTCTTGATCATCTTGTTGATGGTCTGGATGATCGACGAATTGCGCGGATCGGCCAGGATAGCGCGATTGCCGAGCGAGCGCGCGCCGAATTCCTCGCGCCCGGCAAAGCGGGCCACCACTTCGCCATTGGTCAGGCATTCGACGACCGCCGCATTGATATCGGCGGGCTTTTCGACCGTGGCGAAGCCCTCGTCCTGCAACGGCTTCAGCGCCTCGGCGATGGTTGCCTCGCTCCATTCGGGACCGAGATAGAAGCCTTTGAGCGGCGCCACGCTCTTGCCGCCGCGACGCTGCGCCACCGCCTGATAGGCAGCGCCGATGGCGTTGGTTTCGTCGCCACAAGAGGGGAAGATATAGAGGCTGTCGACCTCGTCCAGCTCCAGGATCATCTTGTTGGCCTTCACATTCATGAAGACCCCGCCCGAGCAGACCAGATCGCGGATACCGGTTTGCGCGATGGCGCGACGCGCCAGCTCGCACATCATGTGCTCGACGAACAACTGCGCGCCGGCCATCATCGCATCGAAGCGCTCCTCGAAGAAGATCGCCTCCAGGGTCTTCTGCATGTGCATCACATGCGGAACCCCGGCGCGACGCCGCCACACCGGCTTGCCCGATTCATCCCATTCGAACAGCGCGCACATCTTTTCGCAGATGCGCTTTGCTGCCGCCGGCGAAGCATAGGGCGCCATGCCCATCAGCTTGTATTCGTGCTCGTCGGGCACCATGCCGGTCATGTAGGTGACGAGACCATAGACCATGCCGATGGAGTGGCTCCAATCGACGCTGTACAGGCGTTTGATCGCGCCGTCGGTGCCGACGCCGATGGTGCAGCAGAGTCCGTCGCCCGCGCCGTCGACGGTAATCACCAGCACAGGTTTGTCATAGAAGCCGCTGCCATGGTAAGCGGTAGCCGCATGGCAGGAATGATGCTCGTAGGTTTTCAGCTTCTTTTCCGGAAAACCCAATTCGACATAGGCGCGGATACGTGCTTCGCGGCGACGCTTTTGCTCGGCGGCGAAGATCGGCGAATGGCGCAGCCATTCTTTCACGCGCCCTTTCCACTGGCCCGCTTCGCGAAATGCCGCGATGGTCTGTTCGCGGTTGCGCGGTTTGAACGGGGTCAGATTGGCGAGCGCCACCTCGTCGATATCGTCCGGCGTGAGATTATGTTCGGCCAGCAATTTGGCGATGGCCTGCCTGGGCACGCCGAAATAATTTTTGGTCCGGCTCGGCCGTTCCTCCTGCAATGCGAAGAGGCTGCCATCTTCCTTATAAAGACAGGCCGCGGCATTGTGCGAATCTGATATGCCGAGAATGATCAAAGTCCCGACTCCCCGTTTAATTAGCGTTGTGGTTGATCAGCCCCACGATGGGGGATCAGTAAGACGTGTAAGTGATCGACGAAAATCGACCAGCTTTTGAATATACCAAAGATCGCAGGCGGCGCGGTGACAGCGCCGGACGCCTTGCCAGGCACGCGCTTGTGGCAAACGTTTCACTGTTGCGTCACAGTGAACGGGCAGCAAAAAAATGCGGGATCCTACGGGATTGGCGGCGGCAAAAAACGAAAAGGGTTGCTATTAGGCTTTGGCGAGATACTCAAGCGCGTGCATTATCTGTCGGATCTAATTTTGCCGATAAAAATGCAGGCACGTTACGCCCTGTCCCAGGGACTACTGACTTCGCCGGCCTGAAAATGCCGCAGCACGAATCCTCAGCAGCCCTGAATTCCATCGCGACGCCACCAATTTGAAATCAGGGCTGAACGCAAACCTCGGATCGCCTCGTCCACCGCAAACGGGTTAACGGCACCAAACTCGCGAAGAACAGGGGCAAACCGCAATTTCGCTGAAGCGAACGCACAGCGCTTGCCCGCCTGCAACGCACGAGCGCCCCTGAACTCAAATGCTGGCCACCAGTGCCTGCACGACATCCACGGTGCGCGCGGTCGCGCCACGGTGACGGGCCGCGAAAGCCGACGCCGCCGCGCCCATCGTCACGCGGCGCGGCGTGTCCTCGAACAGCTCGCGCAGGGCGCGCGCGAGATCGGCGGGGTTCTGCACCTGCAGCGCCGCGCCCGCTGCCATCGCATCGGCGCTCGCCTGGGTGAAGTTGAACACGTGCGGGCCGATCAGCACCGGGGTGCCCACGGCACAGGCCTCGATCAGATTTTGTCCGCCCAGCGGCAGCAAACTTCCGCCGATGAACGCCAGATCGGCGGCTGCGTAATATGCGCCCATTTCGCCCATCGAATCGCCCAGCAGCACATTCACGTCCTGCGCCAGCGCCGGCACACCGGCCTGCTCTTGCACCGATGCCGCCGGCACTGTGGGCACCGTCGGCATCCATTGCGAGCGCCGTTCGAGCGTGAAGCCCCTGCGCGCGACCAGCGCGGCAACTTCGTCGAAGCGCTGCGGATGGCGCGGCACGAGAATCAGCAGCGCGTCCGGTACATTCAGCGCGGCGAACGCATCCAGCACGAGTTCCTCCTCGCCTTCGCGCGTGCTGGCCGCGACCCACACGGGCCGCGTGCCGATCGCGCGACGCCAGTCGCGGCCGCGCGCGACCAGTGCGGGCGGGCTCGCCATATCGAACTTGAGATTGCCCAGCACCGCCACGTTGCGCGCACCGAGAGAAGCGAGACGCTCAGCATCGGACGGGCTCTGCGCCAGCACGCGCGTAAAGCCGCCGAACACCTCGCGCGCGCTGTCGCCGAACTTCGCCGCGCGTTTGAACGAACGCGCCGACATGCGCGCGTTGGTCAGCACCAGCGGCACGTCGGCGCGCTTGCATTCGTCGATGAGCGTAGGCCACACCTCGGTCTCCATCACGAGGCCAAGCGACGGACGCCATGCGCGCAGAAAGCGGCGCACGGCATGCGGCATGTCATACGGCAGATAGCAGCGCAGCACGCGATCGCCGAACAGTTGCTCGCCGGTCGCACGGCCACCCGGGGTCATGTGCGTGAGCAGAATGCGCGCGTCCGGGCGCGCCGCCAGCAACGCATCGACCAGCGGTTGCGCCGCGCGCGTCTCGCCCACCGACACCGCATGCACCCAGATCAGCGGCGTGTCGTCTTCGGGCAGGCGACCGGCGCTGTGTCCAAAGCGCTCGCACACATGTTCGCGATAGCCGCGCTCGCGCCGCGAACGGATCATCAGCCGCAGCACCGCGAGCGGCGCGATCAGCCACCAGAGCGCGCGATAAATGGCCCTTAGCATCGGGCCTCCGCTAACACACCGCGTACGCGTTCGCTCATCGTCGATATCAAACCAGTTCCTTGCCCTTGAGGCGTTGCAGGATGCCGAGCGGCGCCCATTCCGGATGCACCATGTCTTTCGCGGGCAGGAAGAAGGTCTGCTCCATCATGAACTGGCCGGACATCACCGCGTGCGAGGTGTGATCGGAGAAGCACACCCAGACCGAACCCGGCGGAAAATTGATGGTTTGCTGCGGGCAGCTCTTCTGATAGTCGAGATCGGCCTTCATGCCGTCGTGCAGATTGAGCATCAGATGGTCGTACTCGCTGCGCGGCGACTTGGTGATATGCAGCAGATTCTGCAACCACGCCGAGCCCGGCATCTGCGGCTTGATGTTGGGCAGAAAGCGCTTTGCCATGTCCTCGAACGGCTCGCCCACGCGCCACACGCGCGGCGCGCCGTTGGGATTGATGTTCGTGAACACGCGCAGGATGCGCTCGCCGTAGTTCGGGCGCGACGGGAACGCGTCCACGTGCAGGCGCGAATCGTCCTTGCGCCACGAGGTTTCGCGCGTTTCCACCTTGTGCAGACGCAGGCTGGTGGGCGCGACGCGCAGCTTGCCGATGTATTCGGGAAAGAGGCCGTCGACGAGCGAGCGCGCGCACGACTGGTAACGCGCGATCAGCGCGCGTACCGCCGACTGCTGCACCGTGTCGCCGAGCACGCCATGCAGCGCGCCGCCATTCGGATCGAGGCTGATGTTCTTGCGGCTGGGATCGGCAATGGCCGGATCGAGCAGCGCGCGCTCGCCACCCTCGATGGCGAATTCCAGCTTGGGAAAGTACAGCACCTTGCCCTGCTCGACGGCGTCGAGCAGTTGCTCGCGCGGCATGGGCAGCGATTGCCCTTGCCAGTCCGCGGAAGTGATTTCGATGATCTGGGATTCGTTCATGGTCGCCCCTGGAAGCGATGGATCTGGATGCCCGGTGCGGTGTTTGCGGCGGCGTGTCCGGCATGGCGTCGCGTTTGAGGTTGGCCGCACCCGAGGCTCGGGGTGCGCGCTGTCGCGCGCCGACCCTTATACCGTGCGGGCCGCGAGGCGCGCCTTGATGCGCCGCAGCCCGTCAGGCCTTTCCGACAAAGTAGCTGGAGCACGTTGCCGCACCCCACGCTGTCACGACAGGCTCACAACGTGCTCACCAACAAGCTCACAACAGGCCGAAGCCCGCGAGCGCGCTTTTGACCTGGGCAAGCGTGGGCGGCTGCCCCGCGGTGCCAAGATTGACGACATTCGGCGACCAGTAGCCGCCGGTGCGCCAGGCGGTCGCGAAATTGTACAACTCGACGGTGGGGCGCTTCAGCGCCGCCGCGATGTGGACGAGACCGGTATCGACGCCCACCGTCGCGGCCGCGCCGTCGATCAAACCGACCACCGCAGGCAGCGAGAGCTTCGGCGGCACGATGGCCGCTTCGCCGAACTCGCGCGCGAGGCGCTCGCTCGTCGCCCGCTCGGCGTCGCTGCCCCACGGCAGCACCAGCGACGCGCCGCGGCGCACCAGCGCCTGGCCCAGCTCGATCCAGTGCGCGTCGGGCCATTGCTTGTCGGCGCGGGAAGTTGCGTGCACGAACACCACATAGGGCACCGGCAGGTTCAGGCCGAGGCCCGCCAGCGCCTGCGCGGCGCGATAGGTGTCGATGCCGAAATCGATCTCGTCCTGCGCAGAGGGCAGCGGCGGCGGCAGTTCGAGCGCGCCCGCCACGAGCTGGCGCGTGCGCTCGACCACATGGGTGCGCGGCTCGATGCGGATCGAGCGGTCGTAGAAGAAGCGCACGGGCCATTCGTAGCCCGCGCCGTCCGTGCGGTTGCCCAGGCCCACCAGCGGCCCGCGCGCCCAGCTCGCCACCCAGGCGGTCTTGATGAGACCCTGGCAGTCGATCACGAGGTCGTATTTCTCGGCGGCCAGCGCCCGGCGGAACGCGCCGATTTCGCGCCAGTTTTCCGCCGACAGCAGCCGTTTGCGCCAGCGGCGCAGCGAAAACGGAATCGCGCGGCGCACGCCGTGCACCAGCTCGACGAGCGACTGGAAGCTTTCCTCGACGAGCCAGTCGATCTGCGCGTCGGGATACCGCCGCCGGATGTCGGCGATGGCGGGCATGTTGTGGACGACGTCGCCAAGCGACGACACGCGCACGATAAGGATCTTTTGCACGCTCAAGGCAAACTCGGGCTGATTCAGCGGGACGGGTTAAAAAGGTGCGCAATTTTAGCGCGCCGCGGGGAGTTGAGCGAAAAAGCGGGGGAAAAGTGCGGATATAAGCACCGGAACTGCCTTCCCTACCCTTTCGCGAAGCGAAGCGGCCACGCAAAACGGTTGCCGCAAAACGCCGCGGCGCCGGGCGGAGAAAACCGCACGGCGCCGCTGGAACTTCCAATCAGACGCCTGAGCGCCTGACAACACTTAGAACGGCAGCTTCGCGTCCGGCTTTTCGGCAAGGATCACGCGCTTGAAGTCGGCCTGGATGCGCGCGAGCGCCGCTTCGCTGTCGGCTTCGAAGCGCATCACGACCACCGGCGTGGTGTTCGACGAACGCGCCAGACCGAAACCGTCCGGGTATTCCACGCGCAGGCCGTCGATGGTGATGACTTCGTCGGCGCCCGTGAACTTCGCGTTCTGCTGGAGCTTGCCGATCAGCGCGAAGTTTTCGCCTTCTTCGAGCTTCAGTTGCAGTTCCGGCGTGGCCGTCGAGTTCGGCAGGTCGTTGAGCAGCTTGCTCGGGTCCTGCACGCGCGCGAGGATTTCGAGCAGGCGCGCGCCCGTGTAGAGACCGTCGTCGAAGCCGTACCAGCGGTCCTTGAAGAACACATGGCCGCTCATTTCGCCTGCCAGCGGGGCGCCGGTTTCGCGCAGCTTCGCCTTCACGAGCGAGTGGCCGGTCTTCCACATCAGCGGCTCGCCGCCCTTGGCCTTGACCCACTTCGCGAGGTTGCGCGTGCACTTGACGTCGTAAATGATCTGCTTGCCCGGGTTGCGCGAGAGCACTTCCTCGGCGAACAACATGAGTTGACGGTCCGGGTAAATGATCTGGCCGTCCTTGGTCACCACGCCCAGACGGTCGCCGTCGCCGTCGAAGGCGAAGCCGATTTCGGCGTCGGTTTCCTTGAGCGCGCGGATCACGTCCTGAAGGTTTTCCGGGTGCGCCGGATCCGGGTGGTGGTTCGGGAAGTTGCCGTCCACTTCCGTGAACAGCTCGACCAGCTCGCAGCCCATTGCCTTGAACAGACGCGGCGCAAGTTCTCCCGCCACGCCGTTGCCGGTATCGACCACGATCTTCAGCGGGCGTGCGAGCTTCACGTCGCCGACGATGCGCGCGATGTATTCATCGGCGATGTCGTAATCGGCATAGGTGCCTGCGCCGGTTTCGAAACGTTGATCGACGATGCGCTGATAGAGCGCCTGGATCTGCTCGCCGTAAATGGCCTTGCCGCGCAGGACCATCTTGAAGCCGTTGTAGTCGGGCGGGTTGTGGCTGCCCGTGACGACGATGCAGGAATCGACGCTGCGCTCGCCCGTGGGCAGGTTCAGCGGCACGCTCGCCGCGAAATAGCCCACCGGCGTGGGGACCATGCCGACATTGACGACGTCCACGCCCGCGGCGCGCAGGCCGTCTGCGAGCGCCTGGGAGAGATCGGGCCCCGAGAGGCGGCCGTCGCGCGCGATCACCACCGCGTCGCCGCCTTGCGCACGTACCTCGCTGCCAAACGCCTGGCCGATGGCGCGTGCCGTATCCGTGTCGAGCGTCTTGCCGATCACGCCGCGAATGTCATAGGCCTTGAAAATCGATTGAGAAATCATGATGAGGCTCACCGTGCGATGGAAAGTCGGGGGATCTATTCGTAACATGATTTGATACCGGAACGGCACCGGCAGTTACGAAAAGAGGGATCCGTTACAAACTATAATTGCGGATTTTCGGCGTCCGCCGAAGGTTACGCACCCATTTTAATGCCCCGCCGTTTCTTCCAGAAGACAAAATCCGCGCGCGCTCTGGCGGCTGCTTTGGCGCCCACCTTGGGGACGCCGGAATCCGCTTCGCATTACGCGGCGCAGACTTCAACCCTACTCGCGCGCACGCCGTGTGCCCGATCGTTCGTTCGCGCGGGCTCCCTATGCTGAGCCTCAAACGCTTCGCCAATCCCGATGTCACGCGCGCGTTCAGCAACATTGTCTGGCTGGGCCTGGAACGCATCACGCAGATCGCGGTCGCCATCGTCATCAGCGGCGTGCTGGCGCGCTACTTCGGTCCGGACGTGTTCGGCAAATGGCAGTATGCCAACACGCTGCTGCTCGTGCTCGCGCCCATCACCTGGGTCTGCGGCGCGGAAATCCTGGTACCCACCATTGTCAACAAACCGCGCGAGGAAACCGGCACGGTGCTCGGCAGTGCGTTTGCGTTGCGCATCGGGGTATCGGCGGTGGCCTTGCTGCTCACGTGGGGCGGGATCGCGATGGGCGCGACCGATCCGATGGTGGGCGCGATGCTCGCCGGCCTGGCCTTGACCATGCTATTTCGCGAGCCGTTTGTCGGCGTCATCAATGCGTGGCTGCAGAGCATGACGTACAGCAAGCCGCAATTGCTCGCGAGCATGAGCACCGCCGTCGTGAAGGCCCTGCTCGTGTTTCTGCTGGCGCGCGCGGCCTTTGCGCCGGGCAGTTTCGGCTGGCTGTGGGCGATTGAATCGGCGGCGATTGGCGCGGCGCTGGTGCTCTATTACCGCAGCCGCCACGGCGGGAAGCTGGGCTGGCAGATGGACCGCGCGCTTTTCAAGCATTTCGCGACGGCGGGCACGGTGTTCTGGCTCGGCCTGATCTGCATGTATCTGTTCCTCAAGCTCGACCGGCTGATGCTTGAACGCACGATTTCCTTCGCGGATCTTGGCCGCTATTCCGCCGCCCAGCAGCTCAACGAAAACTGGATCACGCTTGCGCTGATGCTCTCGCAAACCATCGCGCCTGCGTTCGTCTATCGCGTTCAGGAAGCCGCGCAACTCAAGCGCAATCTGGTGCGACTCTTCGCGATGACGGCGGCGTTGATGGTCGCGGGCGCGCTGGTGCTCGACGCGCTCGCGGGCTTCATCATTCATCGCGTGTTCGGGCCGGATTACGCGGGTGCGATCGGCATTTTCCGCTGGGCAGTGTGGCTCTCCCTGCCCGCGGGCATCGAGGCAATCGGCAATCTGGTCGTGCTCAAGTATCAGGCGAAGTGCGTTCTGCTCGCCAAGTGGCTGCTTGCGCTCGCGGTGGCGTTCGCCGTGAACCTGGTGGCAATCCCGCGCATGGGTGCGTATGGCGCGCTGGTGGGTCTCGCGATTGGCTACCTCGCGGCGGCCTGCGTGAACTTCTATTACATCCGCTTCAAGCTGGCTTCATGATGAATTCCCCCGCTGCTCCGAACCCGGTACGTACTGGCGCACTTGCTGATGTGGCCGTGCTGATGCCCGCCTTCAACGGCCAGGCCGATGTCGAGCGCACGCTGGCCTCGTTTGCGGAAGATGCGTTGATTTACGCGCTGATCGTGGACGACGGCAGCACGCCCGCGATCGTCGCGCCCGACGTGCCGGGCATGCAGATCGAAGTGTTGCGCATGCCGAAGAACGGCGGGATCGAACGCGCGCTCGAAGCCGGTGTGAGTGCGTTGGCTGAGCGCGGATTTCGTTACGCGGCGCGTATCGATGCGGGTGACCTTGCCGCGCCGCGTCGGCTGGTGAAACAGCGCACGCGGATGGAAGCGGAGCCTCGGCTCGCGGCACTGGGCACGTGGACGCAAGTGGTGAATCGCGCAGGTGAACCGCTTTTCATGCTGCGCCCGCCCGCCGACGCGCGCACGCTGCGCAAGACGCGGATGCTGCGCTCGCCGCTCGTGCATCCTTCGGTGATGTTGCGCATCGATGCGGTGCTCGATGTGGGCAACTATCGTTTGCAGTATCCGGCCGCCGAGGATCTCGATCTGTTCCTGCGTCTGATGGAGCGCTATGACTGCGCGAATCTGCCGGAGCTTGGGCTTTACTATGAGCTGAACGAAGGCGGAATCAGCGCGACGAAGCGGCGCAAGCAGATCATGTCCACCCTACGTTTGCAAACGCGTTATCTGAACGTGCTGAACTGGCGCGACTGGGCGGGCATCGGCAAGAATCTGCTGCATCTTGTGATGCCGTATCGCGCGCTGCAGAAGGTGAAGCGGGCGGTGTTTGCGGGTGCGAAAAGCTGAGCCGTCAATTTTTGTTGGCGGGAGGCGCGGCGGGTCCCGCCTGACCCGTCACTTCAAACCGTCCCACAGCCTGCATCCCCGCTGGCAGATACGTGATTCGTCTCGCAAGGGCACAGGACGAGATCGCCGTCCAGAACGCAGGCACGACCGTTTTCCTGCATGTCCGTTCCGCTGCCACGGATCGGATGCTCTCCCGGACATTTGCCACAAGTAGCCATTTCCTGATCAAGGGCGATACGCCGATCTCCGTCGTACATACTTGAGGCGGTGGCTACCACATGGCCACCTGTTGTCGTCGGGTCGCCGTTGCATACCAATGCTTTAGTCACTGAGGCACTCTCGCGTTAGAAGAAAACCGGCACGACACGTCCTATCCGACTGGGGTGACGCGTTGATATACGCTCACGAAAACCTTTTCAACTATCAGTTCTCACGATTCGCTGTAGCGGAAAATCAGCTTCCCCATCCGCCAGGTATCTTCAGGTTGCCTCAGCCTCTTGGAGGCTTTCGGCAAATCGACGTCGGGGGGATTTTTCCACCCAAACGTTTCGAATATTTTATTAGCCATCTGTAGTTGTCGCTTGAACTTTCGGCAAATCCTGAATGCGATGAAGATTGCAGTGGCTTCGGTTACACACCAAACGGTCGCAAAAACCTGAATAATTAAAGTCTTTCGCTCAAGCAAAGTGTCGTGTGATAACGATGTGAGTATGAGGATTGTCATTGCTAACGCACAAGCGCTCCAAAACACCACCGACCGTTTCAGGAAGAATTTTAGAAACGCTCTGCTTCCACGCTCACAATGCGGGTGAACGGAAAGCACACCGTCTTCGCACCGTTTAATCGCATATCCAATCCATCCCGACTCAGCCCGTTCCGCCACGACTTCGACCTCGTCGCCATTTTCCAGTACCGACAACCAGATCCAGGCACGGACTTCCTCCCCATTCAGGTCGAAGGTCACGAAGTCCGCTAAGGTATCGGTGAACTGCGCCGAGTTACTGAGATTGAGCGCGATATCGTTCAAACCAGCAAGCGCGGCGACAAGCACCGTACGCTCCATGTTCCGTTTGTCCGCCTCTGTGAACACGGTTTCGTAGGAAGCCCGACGCTTCGTCAGACCGGTGACGTGCCCCCTCAGAAGAACAGCCCTCTTTTCTGGCTTCGTTGCCATTTTAGTATCTCGTCGCCGCTAGCCAAGCAACGAACCGTGTCATCGACCAACCCCGTATCTTTGAGCGATCGAGATCGAACCTAAATGAGTCTCAATCTTCCCTGTAGCGGAAGATGAGTTTCCCCATTCGCCAGGTATCTTCAGGTTGCCTTAGTTTTTTAGACGACTTCGGTAGATCAATGTTCGCAGCATTTTTCCAACCAAATGTTGAAAATATTTTATTCGCCATTAGAAGCTGAGTTTTAAACCTACGCCATATTCTATATGCAATGAAAATTGCCATGATTTCGACCATCACCCATGCAGCAAAAACGCTCGTAAAAAGGCCTCCCCATATTTCCCTTTCGTCGAGTGTTCGTAGAATCATGATAACCGTCACCACTAGTGCACTTCCGCTCCAGATTAGCGTTGACAATTTCATAAGATTTTTAAAAAGAGCCTTACTTCCTCGTTCACAATGAGGATAAACCGACAGTACTCCATCACGGCAACGTCTGATCGCATAGCCCATCCACCCCGCGTCCGCCCACTCCGCAACAACTTCGACTTCGTCACCGTTTTCGAACACCGACAGCCAGATCCATGCACGCACCTCCTCGCCGTTTAAATTGAATGTCACGAGGTCTCCGACGGTGTCTGTGAACTGTGTCGAATTACTCAGATTGAGAGCGATATCGTTTAAGCCCGCAAGTGCCGCAACCAGCGCAGTACGCTCCATGTTGCGCTTATCTGCTCCCGTAAATACGGTTTCATAGGAAGCCCGTCTCTTAGTGAGACCAGTGATGATCCCACGCATGAGGACAGGGGAAGGGCTGACCTTATTTTCCATCTTTATATCCCGTAGCGGCTAATGCGGCTTCAAATGCCGTCTGCTGTTTCTCTAGCGTCCGTTCGGGATCCGGAGAATTCCCGAACGGACAACTCGAAAGCCAGTTTTCGAGATCATTTGGAGTGAACAAATTGTAGAGAATGGTGAGAATCGTTAGAATCAACGCGACTTCCCATCCCGTTGCGATTAGAAGAACTCGCCCGCTGATCATCAACCATCCCTCCGCGGAGACTTCTGCGGCTAACTCGGCCGCCGCGGTCTCCCCCACGATTGTTCGGCTTGCCTTGACCGCAGCGCTTCTGACAGAGGCGGTCAATTCCTCAGCAGTCAGCCCCGCTGCCTTGGCTTCGAGGCGAGCTTGCGCCCCGGCCATACTTACAGACAACTTTCCGAGAAACCTAACCTTTCCGGGTGACAGAGTCGTATATCGAATCAATAGTGGCGCAGACGAGCTGACTGCAGTCAGTACTGCAGACGCACCCGACACAAAGTCAACGAATGACTTGAACGTATAGAAGATAGCCTGTTTTGAATTCCCAGATTTCTGCCCGGCGATCGCCTTTCCCGTGTCAGTCCATAGCGAAATAAACGACGACATCCCCCCCAGACAGCTCGACGCCATCTTCATATTCGCGAGCGTCATGAATGCTCCCGATTTCGCAAAGCTGCCAAGCCATTTGCTCTGCACATTCATTGCGGCGCCCATCAGCGAAAACGTCCCGCTCACGATGGAAAGCTTGTCATCCGCCGTCTTATTCGGCTTTGTCCAGAGAAAGTAATAGTTCATCAGCTCAATGATGAACAAGGCCCCGGATAGCTTGAGCGATGCGTTCGCCTTGTCACGCGTAGCGTTAGGCGTCAGCTTCGCGTCACCGTAGAGCCTGCGCACCAATGCGCCGCGCTCATCGTTCGCGATTGCCTGGTAGGCTTTCGCCCGGATTTCCACGTCTTTCGCGCCTGGATATTGAGTTCTGAATTCCCCCATCCTGACCTTCAACACGCCATCCATCTGGCCTTCCCATGCTGCCAGCTTGACGGTAATTCGCTTGGCATCTTCGAACGCGAGGCCACCGCGTATCATCAGCGCACCTTTGATCAGCATGCCACCCAGCGATTTCGAAATTGGCCCGAGAACATTCACGAACCCGCGCCCCGCCCAGACCGTCAACCGATCGATCTGCAGGAATTTGATTGGCCGCTCTGTTGCCGATCCCGGTACTTCATGTTTGAGCACCTCGTCCATCTTGTCGTAAAACTTCACGAATGATTTCAGGTAACCGAGATCGATCGCGAGTTTTGCCTCATTGGCGACATACCACGCCTCCGCGCGTCCCAGTATAGTTTCGTCCTTTGCGGCCTGCACCCGGTCGAGGAACGTCTTCAGGTCCGTCCGAAGGTCTGTCTGGTTGTAAGCAAACGCGCGCCAGAAATAACTACGCTCATCGGTGGGATCCATGTTGCCGACAAGCTCTTCGACAATGCGCAATCCCGGTGCGGTCGCCGGCAAACCCGCAAAGGCCTCGTCAATCACGCCATGGAACGCTAGACCGTCGTTTCCGTCGGTCGGGTCGTAGTCATTCAGCGCGTGCCGGAATGTATCGGCCTTGAGCCAGGCATCACGATCGGGTACGCGCTGCTTCTGGAGGTCTTCGCACCGCTTCGTGACATCATCGAACCAGGTACTGAAAGCGTTTGGCCATTTGCCACCCTTGATGCTGGCCGTATATTTGCGCCATGCCTTGTCGCCCGCGGCCTGCTTTTCCTCTGGTGTAAGCTGGCCGGCGTCCTCAACCATTGCCTGCGCGCCGGGCGTAATCAGCCCCATCCCGCTGTCGCCGCTAAGCAGTCCGCTCATGAGTGACTTGCGCCAGTTGCTCTCGCTTTGCGCCGCGCCGCTGCGCACTGACCTCTCGACAGAATCGATTGACTGTACAGCGTCGACGCGAAGGGGTTGAGTGCCCGAAAATCGCAATAACATGCTCGCAGGATCGTTGTGAAATCCGGCAAGTTCATGCGCGATGCCGACTCCATCCCACAACGCCAGCATCATCGGTTTATACGGCTTCCCGCTGGCGTTTTCTCCAATCCGGTCCATCAGCTTGACCAGATCCGCGCTTGCCGACTGCGGCGACGCCTGCCGGATATGCAGGGGATAGCGCGTGCCTTCCTGTTGCCAGATTGAATCGTCGGTCGCGCGGCCTTCCGCGTCGGTCTTGATTGCCGTTGCAGGCGGCGAAAGCAATGCAGGTTTAAGGCTCGGCTGATACTCCACGACCTTGTCGATGTCCGGCGCGGTCGCAACAATTGCGTGCCCACACTCGCCCTTCTTCATGCCAAACACGCCATTGCCCGACGTGATCCACGCGGACGGCATGATGAGTTGCATGCGGTCTGCGCGCAGCGTCGCATCGTTCGCGTATTTCTGAAAAACGCTCTTTTTCCACGGGTACTCGGAAAAGGCGATAAAAACTCGCGTCGCCAACTCAGGCTTTTCGATGGAGATGATGTCCATCGGCACAGCACCGCCAACCTGCGCGCACGCCGGATCTGTAAGCGGCTCCGACGGCAGGGGGATGGTTTGTTTCCAGAGCCGCCCGTCTTCGGTGACCTTGTAGGCTTCCCAATAGTTCTTGCCCCGCGCACCTTTCTCGTAGAAGAGATACAACCATCCCTCGCGCAGCGTTCTGAGGCTATAGTGATGCGCGCTGAGCGTAATATCCATGACGCCCGGACCCTGAATGCCGGATGGCATCGCATTGGACATAGTCTGAGGCACGACGGCATAGCGTAGAGGCAAGATCGCCAGGCCGGATTTGATGCAGTTTATGCAGGTCTTGCTGCAGCTAAGGGGAGTGTTTGCCATGTTCGGTCTCTATAAGTAACTCAGGCGCGGCCGTTCGCACTATCTGAAACGCGCAGTCGCCCATGCCAGTTACCCTGCCGGATTTCCTCAATTTCTTCGGGGGTGAGTTCGGCAATCTGGCCAGCGTACAGGTCACCCTCGGTCATCGATCCCAGTATCTGCAACACCTTGGGATGAAGGTCGAATTCGGGATGCCAGTTGAGAGCGTGGCAGACGAACACCACCTCGTCCTCCTCGTCGATCAAGCCGTAGCGCCGCGCCCGTACGGCCGCCGCAGCAGCCGCTTCGACTTCGCGCGGCAGAGGTTGGCGGTTACGGTCATACGCGTACAGTGCAAGCGCGCGATTGACGATGCCGTGGCCGTGAATCGCCGGCCACTGCTCAGGCTCGAGTGCGAAGTCCTCTCTTCGTCCCTGCGTATTGACGCGCGTCACCGGGCGCGCACCGGCATCGAGGGTATGCCATGCCTGAATGGGTCCCAATAGCGCGTGTTGCTGCTGAGGTGACAACATAGGCCACAACAGCGCCTGTGCCCGCGAATCGTAAAAGCGCAGGAGGCACAGATGATCGCGATCATCGCGCTGGAGAAGTAGACGCGAGCAGTGCGCAGCAATCTCACCCGGCGAGGCTGCACTGGCGAGCCAACCGCCAATGCGCTGCCCCCGCCCTTCGGCCATCGACTGAGGACGACGGTCACTGAACGCCAGTCGAACGCTTTCCTCCAGCGCAACCACACCGGCGTCGGTCTGGAGATCCAGTTCGAGAAGTCTTGGGCAATGCGTCGGTGAGATCGCGTCATGATCAACGACGATTGCGGTAACCGGCAGATCGGCAAATGACTGGTTGCCGGCTGCATCGACCGCCGCAGGATCTCTCTGGCTGGGGTCGATCACAAGCAGGCAATGCATGTCCGGATGCTGCGCGAACCACGCTTTTAAGGCACCGACCTGAGCGTGAATACGCTCGGCCTCGGCCATCAGGTCATCTGCCTCGACGTTGTCGCGCATCGATGTTCGAGACGTTTCCATTGCTTTACTCCAGCACGACGCTCGAGGCACTGTTGGCGGACGCCGATGCAGTCTGCCAGGAACACCCCTTCGGAACACTCGTAATCTGTGCAGGCAAACGCATGGACGACGCGCCCTGCTTGCTCCAGGACGCGCCTTTCTCCAGAATCTGGCCACTCGTGCCGTTCTCGATCAGGTCGGGCGTAATCTTGATGTACGAGCCTCCCGCGCCGATCCAGATTTCCTTGTCCGCCGAAATCACTACCTTGCCATCTACGCTGGTGATCGTGAGGTCCTGCTCCGAAGTCAGCGCCATCGCATCGCTTTTAGCCTGAATCTCGACCTTACCCTTCGCCGCGAACAGTTTCATGCCCGCGTTCTGCGCAAAAAGGCTGATCTTTTCCATCACGCTTGCAATCAGCGATTTACCGGCGGCCACGTGTGTGGATTTGCCACTCACGATGTTGACCTGCTGGTTGGCCGTGAGCTGCGCCGAATCCTGTGTCGACACGCCTACGCCCGCAGGGCTCGCGATCAGCATGATCGGAGTAGAAAAGCCGTTCGCGTTGCCTGTTCCTCCGCCTGCTGTGCTGCCGCTACTGCCGCCGACGCTGCCGCCGACGCTGTACTGCGTCGCATCAGTGAACCTCTTCAGTGCGTCCTGCCCCTCCTGCAAGCTCTCGGCCTGATTCGACGAACTGGCGTCGGATGCAAGCTCGACAACGCTCTCGGCGCTCGCCAATTGCTCACTTGCAGCCGTCACGTTCAGCGGCTGCGCGATGGTCGCCGGATGAGTCGAGACAAACAGGCCCTGACCGGCCCGAATGGCGCCGTACGACTCCGACTTCAGGTCAAAACCGCTGCCAAGAAATGTGCCCCGCGTGTTGTCCGTGTGCTGGATCAGGTAACCCAGATGCAAGTGGGACTGATAGCTGCTGGAGTACAACTGGACGCGATTCTGTTGCGTCGAGTCGTCCATCACGAGCTGGTTGTAACCCGTGCCGCCGTATTCGCGCGAGCGATATCCCGACAGCAGACCGTTCGAATGCCATACCGGCTGCGTCGCGCCGCCGTACAGCCGCGAAATGATTACCGGCCGGTCGCAATCCCCCTCCATGAAGCCCACCAGCACTTCATCGCCCTTGCGCAGCGGCTGCACACCGCCACGATTGGTACCCGCGTCAGGGAACGCGGTGCGCACCCAGCACGATGCTCGCTCGTCCTGACCATTGCGGCGATTCCAGGGAAACCATACCTTCGCCCGGTTCAGTGAGTCGGTGTAGACCTCCTCGCCTCTCGGCACCGAGACAATTGCATTCTGCAGTTGCATCACCGGCTTTTTGTGCTCGAACGGGCTACGAAATGGTACATTGCGCGGCAACGCTTCGACCGTCACGAGGAAAAGGCCTTCACTGCCATCAGCATGGCGCACCGTGGCACCCGCCTTTGCGTCTTCGATGTCCTTCGACAGCCCATCCGGGAAATCCTGCACGCCCGCCATTCCCGGCAGGTTATTGCGGATCAGCCAGTTCACCTCGATCAGCACGAACTCCCGGTCTGCCTGACTGCCTTCGTCGTGAACTGGATGGCCGCGTAACTCAAAGCGCCGGCCCGGCATGGCGCAGCGCAAGGCCCCCGCGCCGTGAAAGCGCTTCATTCTCGACATCCGCTCTTCGAGTCGGATATTCCCGCGCTTATCGCCGTCGCTTTGGTTCGACCACATGTACGCGCCGGGATAGTCGTAGACTTCACCGTCAGTCGGCAACGCATTCTGGGGAACGGTATCGCCCTGCACCTCCCGAGGTAAATCAGGACGCTTGTAATCGAACGAGCGCGACGTCAGCTGCGCACTTTCGATTTGCAACTGCTCCTTCCACTGCGTGAAACCATCCAGCTCGTCACCGATGCCCATACGCCCAAACTGAACAACAGGTTGTTTAAGCTCGGGCAAAGCGTAGGAGTCGTCCATCACAACCACGGTGTGCGAACGACCGTCATCCGCGTACTCAAGGTACGGGAATATGCCAACCTCCTCCATACTGCGATGGACGAAATTCAGGTCATACTCCCACTGCACGCGATTTGAATACGCTGGCAGCTGACCCTTCAGATCAAAACGAAACGCGCCCTTCGCCTGCGGATGTTCGTTGAAGACGTCCACCAGAATCTGCTGCCCGGCTTGCTCCTGCCAGTCACGCATATCGCGTCGCAAGCGCAGGAAATACAACCAGGAGGAAAAGCGGATTTGAAAAAACGTGAGCGGACCGTCAGCCCCAAGACGACTGAACCTGTGCACATAGCCGTGGATCGGCATGTAAGAGCCGTCCAGTTGCTGGATCCACAATGTGACCGTTCTGCCGATTAGCGCCTTCAGTTCAATCTGGTCGCCACGCGGCGAAACCGCATCGATGACATACTCACAATCGCGTCCAAGTCGTGATGTGCCCTTGACATAGAGCGGTAGTAACCAATCGGTACCGAGTGGCGAATCAAGTCTAACCAGACGGTTATATTGGGAGTCACGCTGATTCAGCGAATTGTAGAGCGTGGTGGGATCCATGCAGCTTCACCTCTATTGGCATTCGGCGGGGTTTCTGCCAACCATCGATTATAAATGCCTTTTCGGTCAATAAGCTGAAGAAAAATGACTCACCGCCCCTGCGTAAAATCAGGCGATTTTACCGAATTGGCCTAATTTAAATAGCGCACGGGAAAATAATTCCGCACTCCAGATACATCAAACCAATTTTTATGCAAAATGCGTTAATGGATCGCGCAGGAGCAGCACTTCAACTCCGCACCGCTCAAATCGATCGCGGCTGTTTTCAGCGTACCCAGCTCATCAATGCGTCATCAAAATGATGCCCCACGGTAATCGACCGATGCTTAAGGAAGATGCAGTTGCCTGGAGTCTAGCCTTTTACACTCGCCACGCCTTCGCGCGAAGCCGTAATGCGAGAGAAATCGGCAGAGGCAATTTTTGAGGATAACTTTGCGCGGATGAAGAAAAACCTTGACGCCCTCCCCGGAATCGCGATTTAATCAGATGAAAGGCCGCTCACTTTACGAGCATCGACGATTCACCCCATCTTTGGGGTAGGGGCGCTTTGCGCCAAGATTTATATGAGACGTTGATCTAGCCTTACTGGGTTAGACCATGGTCTGCCTCCAATCGGGTTCGGCGTCGCTTTAAAGCGGTTTATGGCCCACGTCTTAGCGGCTTATGGCTGCGTCACTTCGCGATCTCTCATTCTTCACTGCCTAACGTTGGCAACGGTTTTTTGCCGCTGACAACGCCGTTGCATTTCCCGTTAAGCCTTCCTCGACGATGTCGCGACGTGCGCTACACAGAGAGGTAGTCTTAGCAGGTTACCGACCGGATAACGTCCCGGCAAAACTATGCCGAAGGCCAGCGCACGCGCGAGGGCCCGGCTGCTTCTCGTGCGCATCTCATTGCTGTTGAACAAGAACGGCCAGACTTGCCTTCCCGCCGGAGACCCTTGTCTAAGCCAGAAGTTGCTTGCGAGCACTGTCACCGGCGTCAACATGCGTCGTTAGCTCGCCTACGCGGGCGCGCTAGTTTCAGGTTGACTTCGCCTTCTAGAACGATTGCCTCCTCAATCGTTGCGGTCTGCTCTGCGCCCGCTGGCGCCCCGTGATTCCCCCGTCATGAGACGTGATCTCGGTGAGACGCTCTCCTCCGACGATCCGCCCACATCGAGTTCGCTTATCCCGAACCGTCATCGCCCATGTGCTGCATGCACACTAATGCGGTTGAACATCAGATGCGACGCTAAGCGACGCACGATATTCAACGCGCCTCCGGGCTCTCACTTCCACACACGCAGACCCTTCCACCGGCATCAACCGGGGACCCTCAGCTAAACCGCCCTCTGCGTCCTCTTCTCACTCACAAATTGCAGCAGACGAACGTCGCACCCTCGTTGAGTCTGCTTAGTCACCTGTTCCCCTGGAACAGGCCGCCATCACACCGATGGCAACCGGGTGCTCTCATGCGCGTCCCGCCGGCGCATGAGGATAGCTACAAGGCGGAGCAACCATACAAAGGAAAGAAGAACCGTGGGTCGAAGATCAAGGGGCGTCAACCATGCCGCGCAGATGAGCCGCGACGCAGGTGGAAGCAAAGATTCCCAGAAACACCGTCGCCTGCACTGGAGCGAGTTCTCGCGCTTCGCTGCCCGTGTCGGCCACACGCTGGAGAATGTGAACGAAGTCGAAGACTGGATGCTTGAGCATTTTGTCTGGTTCCTCGTCGCTGGCGCGATGAAGCCAGGCACCCTGGCCAATTATCGCGCTTCGCTCTCGGTGATACAGACGATGGCGGGTCAAGACATGTCCGACTCGACGCGCAGCCGCGCGCTGCAACTTGAGCGACGGGATCGACACGGCAGACACCGCGCCCGCACGCAACAGGAATTCAACGATCTGCTCTGTGAGGCGCAAAAGATCGACAACGGCGTCGTGCACGTGATTCGCCTGATGCGGTGGCTAGGGCTTCGCATGCGTGAAGCCCTCATGTGCGGTAAGTCACTGGAAACCTGGCGCGAACTGATTCTGCAGGGGAATCGACGCCTGCCCATCGAACGCGGCGCCAAGAATGGGCGGCCGCGTCGTACCGAAGTGCTGATGGATCACGTCGACGAAACACTTGAGGCGATCAACGCCGCAATCGACTTCTGTCGCGATCGCGACTTCGAGTTGATAAGTGGTTGCAACGCCGATTTAAAAAGCGCGAAGTCGCGCCTGAAGTCCCGATTCGAGCAACTTCCAATGCGACGCGATCTCGCAAGCCACAGCTTGAGATTCACTTACGCCGTGGACTTCGCCAATGCAGCACTTGATCGAGGCACCCCGCCAGTTGAAGTGTTGACGCAGCTATCCGACCGCCTCGGGCACGGTCCCTCGCGAATGAAGATGATTCTCGAAGTCTACTGTTGGCAGATTCGCCACAGATTTCCCGAAAAAATCCAGTTGCCCAGTGACTTTGTTCCGCGCGCGCCTGCCAAGGAAGCGGCAACGCCAGAACCAGGTGACTTCGGCGACAAGAATCGCGTGAGCAACGAAGCTCATAAACGATGGACTTCATCGCGAAATCGCCGGATCAGATCAACTCGCGAAGGGAAAAGCTACCCAAAATTTCTGACCAATAAGTAGTCCAATGCTTCCTATGGGGACATATAGTTATTCACGAAGGAGAAAAGAGCCGTGCCACATTCGTTACTCACTGAGCAAGCTCACATCACGCTTAACCGATACAGCGGTGCCGGGGCAATCGGCACCTTACTGCCACTATGGGCCAAGTTTGAGAAATTCCTCGAGGCACTTGGACCGTTGCCAGCATCGATCCTAGACATCCCGGAGCAAGCGCTTCGCGCATATGCAACACATCTCGACTACCAGGACTGCCATATCGATGATGCACTGGTCGCGCTTAGCGCCGTGCTTCTCGTCTGCCTTCGCGCAGGCTACTCCGCCAAGGTCTTGCGTACTGTGGTGATCGCGCGAATTCGTCGCCCTATTGAAAACCGACAATGGGATGCATTCCGCCTACGCACTTACCAACCTCTCGAATCGTCACAGCGCGCTCGAACTCGCAGACGCCGAGCCAAACGCGAAGCGCTCGTCAACGATAGCGACCACGTAAATGGCCTCGCGCAATAACGCAAATCGTCAAACAAGTACTCACCCATATCTACTGAAGGAAAATCAATGACCCATCTGATTGCGGCACATTTCCAGAGCTCGAACAGCACAGCGCAAGCATCGGCAGCGCAACTCCTTCACGCGCAAATGGGAGGGATTTTGCTTAAACCCGGTCCGTTCGATGCGTATGGCAATCGAGTTGCCAACGCACCCAGCGAGAATGAAGACGCGTTGGAAAATCACTACTGCACCATGATGACCTCTCGGCGCGGAGGAATTATTGACGTCTCGCCTGAGGAACGACAGTCCGTGATTGCGTTCATCCAGAAGCGGCGCGCGATTCTCACTGAAATGAAAACGATCATCGTCTCGGTCTCCCCGGACGACGACTCACAAAACGCCGCTGTAGAAACACTCACCGCGATTCGCGAGGCTGGCGTATCACCATCCGATATCCGAATTCTCGCCACCGACATGCCGCCAAATACGGCGAGCAGCGAGATCTACTCGAGGGTTGCTGACTATGCCCGCGAGGCAGGCATCACGCCGCCCCCGGAAGCGAGCCTTCCTATCTCGACGTCCTTCGCCAAAGCTCAGCAGTTCAAGATGCCTATTGCTGCCGTCTTGAACAAATCGGTCGATTTCGAGACGGAATTGACGGTAGCGCGTCTGAACGGTGCCCCCGAAAAGGTCATGCATGCTCTGGCTCATAAGGTCATCGCACAACGAGAACTGTTGGACGCCGCAGACACGTTCAGGCGCGTAGCGGAGTTGCTGGGACTGCCATGCATCTCCCAGGATGAATGGCGAGCGGAGTTTCCGCTTACCGCGAACCGTAAGCGTACGAAAGTCGGGAGCATGGAATAACGGCACCCATCCCAATTGGCGTGCAACAGCGCCATGACTTTTCAGATCAACGGCCCACGCCAATTTGTGGACCGTTGACCCGAACTTGTTCGGCCCTTAGCCGCACGCTGATATCGTCCTGATCCGCAACGTCGTCAATCTGATCAGGAGCGGTTGCTCGCCGCTCCGTGCAAAATCACCTCAGCAGCGTGAACTGATCACGCCTTGTCCGCACGCTCGACGGAATGCAGCGCAATCCTAACGTCCTCCGCCATGATAGTGCTCGAACCATCGAGCAGGTAGCGCATTGCGGCCCTGTCAAGTACGCGTCTACATATCGCGTCCGTATCCGAAAAGAAGCGATCGCGCACCGCTTGAGCTACGACCTCAACGGTATGGCGCGAGATGCATAACGGGTCGGTCGACATAATCAAAAGCCTCGTACGGACATAGGAAGCAATCCAGTTTCTACTATCGTCGAGAAGCACCAACGCACAATGTCGGCAATAGAAGCTGCCCGGTGCACCGTTAGTCCCGTGTTCTTCCGCTGATTCGGCGCTTTGGACCTCTCGGTCCAGAGGCTCTTCGTACACAGAGTGCACAAGCATTTCCCAACACCATTCGCAATTTCCGCACGCGCAATGCTGACGGTTATGACCTACTGGCATCTCATCAAACGTCATCGCAACTCTCCTGACTAACGAAGTTAGCGATCGCCTCGTTCCCGTAGACGCTCGCTAATCCAGTATTCCGTCCCTATCGCAAAGTCAAGCTGAGGCTCCGGCGCCCGCGTTTTCCAAGCGCGTACGAATTTCGAGAGAGGTTTTTTCCTTAACTATCTGATAACAAACGAAATAAGCAGTCCATGAACGCGTGAAATTTGTGAAACTCAAGGCAAGAAGACAGCTCCAGAACAACTGAAGATCAAAAGATGTACAAAAAACTGCACCATTCTGCAGAAAAGCCTGCAGGCGCCTGCAAAGTTCGGCAGAAACGACCGCCGATATAAACAGCATGTCGTGCTCTATATTTTCCGACACAAGGAGTAGGCTCGTTCGTGCAAGGCGAACTCAAGAAGCTCCCAATTCGGGCGATAGCAAAGGTGACATGTTTCCGAAACATGAAGATCGAGAGCAAAAAACAAAAAAGGCTGCACCTTATGGGTGCAGCCTTGATCTGAACTACTGGTGGAAACTGAACACCGAAGAAACGTTAGCGCTTACGCCTGCTGCGGGCACGGTTCGACTTCTGGGTATTGCGCTCCATGAGAATGCTAAGAGTCGCTAACACAAGTCATCAACGAAGCGCGAGCAGATAACGGAAGCAGCCAAGGAAAGCAAAGCAGTATGAATGTCGAGACGCCGCTCGAAACGAATACGCAGTTTGCCGAATCCGGCAAACCAGGCATGCGTGCGCTCAACCACCCAGCGATGCCGCCCGAGTCGCTCCTTGCTTTCCACGCCACGACGGGCAATCCGAGCCGTGATTCCGCGCTGCTTCAGATAACGCCGGCAGCGGCCAAAGTCGTAGCCCTTATCTGCATGCAACTTACCCGGGCGTTTGCGGGGCTGCCCGCTCAGGCCCGAGACTGCCGGAATGGCATCGAGCGTGGACTCGAACGCCATCGAGTCGTGTCGGTTGGCTCCCGTGACCGTGATGGCCAGTGGAACGCCACGCGCGTCTACGACGATGTGCCGTTTCGACCCGAGCCTTCCCCGGTCTGTCGGGTTGGGCACACTGGCGGCATCAAGGCTCGCCCGTTCCCAATCAATCTGGTCGTGTTCACGTAAGCGGCGAAGCATCGCCAGATGCAGGTGCTCCCACACGCCTGCGGCCTGCCAGTCTCGAAGCCGTCGCCAGCATGTCATGCCGCTGCCGAAACCCAGTTCCTGCGGCAGGTCTTCCCATGGAATGCCCGTTTGCAAGACATACAGGATGCCGTTCAAAGCCGCGCGGTTGTCAACTGTGCGCCGACGGCCGCCTTTGGGTGACGGCGTAAATACTGGAATCAACAGCTCCAGCGCCGCCCACAATTCGTTGCTGATTTTTCTTCTGGACATGCGCCCAGGATACGAAACCTATGGCTTGATGTCCAGGTTGTGTTAGCGACTCTAAGCCAAACTTCACCAACTAGCTGGACGAAAGCACCCCACATTTCGCGTTCGTTTCTCGACTTTTGCGTACTTACCAATCGATACACTTAATAGGGAAAAAGTTGAGTTTTCCGTATAGATGAGGTAACCAAAGGCGAGAGCGGTTGCGAGACGAGGCGACGCCTCACACGCGGGAAGGATCGCTCTTGGCTGCTCCAGAACCGCAGTATTCAAACCTAGTGTAGGACAACAAGATGAGGCTACCTGTTTTTGCGATCGACGTCGGATACGGAAGTACGAAGTACACCTATCGAGATGGCCACGGCACCGTGATGACCGGCATCTTTCCATCACTCACGCCTTTAGCGCCAATCATGATGGGCGGCCCAGAATTGAATCAACGTCCTTTTCATATGCACAAGACTGTGGTCATTACGGTTGACCGCATCGAGTATGAGGTTGGGCCGGACGTGCCGATCACTGCAGCTTACGGCTGGACTGGTAGCGCTCTATGCGATGACTACGCAGTGACGGCAAACTACAGAGCATTGCTGTTTGGTGCGTTTTACTTTACCGGTGTTACGCATGTCGAGCGCCTTGTTCTTGGCTTACCGGTCCATCTAATGAAAATGTATTCACCTCTGCTTAAGCAACGGCTCCTTGGTGAAACTCATTTCGGTGCTGGCTGCGTGACTATCGACGAGGTAATCGTCGTCCCCCAACCATTGGGAACGCTTGTACTCACCGCGAATAACCGACACAACGACTTCCGACATGACGAAGCACATCTGGTGGTCGATGTAGGGTACTTCACGACCAGTTGGATCTCCGCAAACGGCCTCACAATAGATGACAGCCGTAGCGGCGGGATGCGTTCTGGCACATGGGATATCTGCAAACGTATTGCGGATCACATTTCACGAGCTGAAAATGAGATAGTCAACGACATCGAGCGTATAGATAAAGTGCTGCGCGAGAAAGAAACCTATCTTTTCTATGGCAAAGACATCGATCTCGTCCCCTTTCTAGAGCTGACTACCCCAATCGCCGCCAATGCCGCGTGGCATTTACAAAGCCACCTCGGCAGCAGCCCCTCGGTAAGCTCAATCATTCTCTCCGGCGGCGGCGTTCCGCTTTATGCGAAAGCAATCCAGCAAGCGTTTCCAGATATGCACTTGAAAAGTGTCCCCTCACCATCCTTAGCAAACGTTTCTGGTTACCTCATAATTGGAGAGGCCCAAGACGCACGAGAATGGGGCTTCCCTACACAAGATATTAGAGGAACCTCAATTTTTTCATAGACAGATTTGAGGACACTGCAACGGGGCGCTCAAAACTCGGGATGCCCCGTCATCCAGAATTCGCGGTAGTGTCGAATCTTACGGTAGGCTAGACCTATTCCATTGCCGACTAGGATACGTCTAGACCGCCGCTTGCACTACGCATTCTTGTTCGGCGTAATTTTTTCGCTTTGTCTCTACGCTTGCGCGCTTTATTTTCGGGGATTGAGGCTAAAAATTCGTTGATCATACCCTCCAATCTACTGATATGTGGGATCAAATTTTTCGCATCCCTTCCATGGATGGAAAGCGAACTCCCATCATCGCTAACGCTTACATTTATTCGAGTAGATATTTTTATAAGAGTCGACAGTACGTCCGATGAAAACACCTCGAGCAGATCTTCGAAACTCGTCAGGCCTAGTCTTTCTGCATAAATTGCACGCCTCTCCATTTCTGCTTTGCCTATTTTTTTGAGAATGCTCAACAGCTTCTTGCCGAGTCTAAAGCTGAGGTTATCTGAGCCTCCGCATGCGTCCACGACGCGCTTCGATAGTTGGCTAATGGCTATACACCGAGAGACATGGCTAACTGAAATGGAAAATGCCATTGCCAAGGCACGTTGCGATGGCCAAATTCCAAGACGAATTTCATAGCTGTAGCGCCCCCCGAGTTCCCAAGGTCCGGCTCCTTCGGCACGAAGAAACTTGTGAATCTGATAGCTACTTTCCCTCTGCTTCGCCAAATCGTTGCCCGTCTCTGCCACGCAAAAGTTCCTTATATCCTGGGAAATAAATAATCTTATGCAAATAAAAATTTGGCCAGCTGCGCAGATTCGATTTAGATCTTGAAGTTCACGCTGCGGATACCATCCGCAAAAAGCCGATTTGCGTGTTTCTTTAAACCTCGACCTACTCCTGTTGCTAACAAGTACGTGCTGTTTACAACTATTCGAAATCGGCTTATATCTCCGGAGCCAATGGCCGCTAGCCCGCAGTTGCCACCAACCGTGCTTTAGTCAGCTATCGTCCGCAAAGTATCTATACGACACCGAGCGCAGCCTTGTCCAGCCGAATTCTCGCAGGAAGCACGAGCCCGCTCAGATTACTAGGACGTGCCCGGCCTCCGCAGAAACTCCAAGAGACAGTTCCTTACCGATGTGTTTGCAGGCGCCTGCAGCGTGATCGATCACAAACGTGCAACACCACCTCGTAAGCACATGATTTTAATCGAAATTTTTTCCCCCCAAAAAAAACAGCATATGACGGGAGTGTGCAACAGTCCGAACGGCACTTCTACGTGGAATCAATCGTTGAGGAATGTCACGCATATCACTACCAAATTTATACATGAGCATTCATCGCAAACACCTGCGAAAAGCCGACGCGCGACGCGCGGTTTGAAACCAGCGAAGATCCGCAAAACCTCAAATTTTCTAACGTTGGTGCGGTGCCGCAGTGCCAATTCCGGGCCACGCCGCAGCGATCTCATTGGCCGCTTCTTCTCTTGCTGGCTACACACAGACATCAAGTGGCTCGCGCCCCCAACGCGGGGCGCGCCGACAATCTCGACGATCATCGGCCTGTAAGGATCAGCTAAATAAGTCACTTGTACCGCGCAGCAAACAACGGGATTGTGTTCGGCAAGTCCGATGCCTAGGCAACGGACCGCCATCGACCGACACATCGAACGTTGGATCGCAAGCCCCAAGCAAAGAATAACCCGGCACAATGCTTACCGCGCTTGCGGGTTGCAAGTCTTTCGAAGACTGCGTGCCGATATTTCTATCAAAAACTGAACCGCCCCGGGAATCGTGGAGGCTGGTTGGTTTAAGTTAATGCCGGTTCAGCGGCAACCGTTTCAAGTTGCCGATAGTAGTTTGCCTCAGC
>NZ_JACHBW010000011.1 GCF_014200455.1 Paraburkholderia bannensis
CGCTCTCGGACTTCCGGGGAAAACTTGGTTACCTTCTTGTTCATGGCTCCATTCTCTCAAGAGTTGGAGCCTCCACAAAACCCGGGGCGGTTCACACTGCCCCGAATTTTTGATTCTTCATGATTTTCTGGCGCGATTTGCGCCTGTCCGAATTGAACCACTCATTTACCTCAACCTGACCTCAGAAAGTGGGATGTCACCGCCAACAACCATATGCATGCCGGGATACAGAGGATGCTATGGGCGCCAATAGCGACGAATGCTGGGCCTTGAACTAACATTGATCGTCGTTTCGTGCGCTGCAGAAGACGACCGGCCCAGATCATGCCCATGAGCGAAGTCAATCCCGCTACGAAAGCTCTAGCGACCATCGCTCCCATGAAGCGGGTGAATGGCAGCTTGTTGAAGTTGATCTGATACAGGGAGACGAACATCGCAATTTCGAACAGTGCCAGAAGGAGCGGCCCTATTCCGGGATGACCGCAGCATGCCTTGACGGCATGATCTTCAGCGCTTTGATCGCCTTCGGCCACTTCAACATTTTTGTGCGAGTCCTGCATAGTCCCAGCCATATACTTTTCTTCAAAACAGCCAATTAAGGCAAAAAATCGCGTAAAACGCTACGCGCTTTTTGCGAGATCGTGGGCGTCGTCAAAGACACTGATAGTCCGCGCCACGCCACGAATTACTACGGCTTGAAATCGCGTTTCCCGCCAGTCGGTTTATTCTCGGTGCCATCATCCGGTTGATCGTCCTGCCCGACATCGGCAACATCACCCCCAACCGAATTCGCCGTCGAAATCGCTGCCAGCGTGCGATTACGCATCGCCAAAATCTGCGCGTCAAAATGCTTCATGATGCGCTTGGCAACCGATTCGACACGAGGTGCTGCGCCCCGCGCCGACAGGCAAACCATAGAATACGGTGCAAACTCGGCATCAGGGCTAAGTCTTGCGGCATTCTCCAGGAAAGTTATGACGTCCTCTTCGCTTGCAAAGGCCCCGCGCGGCTCGTGAGGTGTCTCGCGTGACGAAGGCGCACTGGGATCGAGCGTGCGCTCGACAAGCCATTCGGCGAAACGCACGGCAATCTCTCGCAAATCCGCCGTCACACTTGCTGGGGCTTCAGTAAGCCTGCTCACCGGCGTCACTGGCACGAATGGAATCTGGTGCGCATACTGCGCGTAGAAAGCAAACGAGCCTTCTTCCGGTTTGTGTTGCAGACGAAGTCGCTCAGACTGGTAGCCGACGGTGTCGTTGTACTGGTCATAGTGGAGCTTGTAAACTGCCTCTTGCTCCTTCAATACGTATTTGACCGCTTTTCCCTGAAGCCAGAACAATTGGATACGCGGCTTAAGAGGTTCGTCATCGTTACCCAAATCTAGGACAAGCAGCAGATCTGCTCCCAGCGTCGCTTCCTTGCTCCCCGGCATTTTGTGTGCCCAAATCTCGCTCAGCACGAGCTCAAGCGGTGCGCTCCCGTTCGGTATGTATTTCATGAGAGTCATGAGCATCGTGAGCTTGCTAACAAACTCCTTCGTCTGCCAATCTTCTCCGTTTATTCCGCTACGCGGGTCGCCACATACATACGACGACGACGCCGCGATGCACCAGTAAAGCGCCCATTGCGTCGCCGAAGCAAACTCCGACTTTTCAAGCAGCGAGCCGGGCAGGATGGCTCCCGATTCTAAAAAGCATCCTGCTAACGCCTCGCTGCGTTTGACAATGCCCTGCGGAATCTTGGCGTGCAGTTTCTCGTCCGCCTGAAAAGCTGCAAGTTCGGGCGTGAGCCAGCGAAGTTCGGCCATCGGATTGGTTGCCATATCGCGCGTTTCGCTCTGGTCGTGTTGGTTCATGTCTCGTTCTGGTATAGGAACAGGGGCAGCGGCCTGTTCACAGCGGACGGTGATCACCGCACTGTCATTGAAACGGCTGACCTGCGGGCCCCGACTACATATCCCCGTCATTTCGCTGCCAGATGCAATTCTTGACGCAAATAGATTGGCCGAGCACGACATCCGCGCAGCCAGTCTATCAAAGTACCTGCAAAAGCCAGATGGCGCCTACGGAGGCGCCCCCCTGCCCACGTCCAGGATCCGGCGCGCTGAATCGCTGCCACCGTCAAACACGTTACGCAAAGGCTCGATAGAGCCAAAGTTGTTATCGATCCAATATGCATATA
Organism: Paraburkholderia bannensis; assembly: GCF_014200455.1. GTDB lineage: Bacteria > Pseudomonadota > Gammaproteobacteria > Burkholderiales > Burkholderiaceae > Paraburkholderia > Paraburkholderia bannensis_A. Next base: position 2,182 of record NZ_JACHBW010000011.1, read on the forward strand.
TATCTCCAATGAGCAAGAATTCAGTTCGTCTTGCTCACCTTAATGCATAACTCGGTTTGATATTTGCCGCTCACGTCGATCCATCGCGTAACCGCCTTCCGCTGCCCGCGGCGCTCAGTGTCGGATGTCGCGAAATAGCGCTCCCGTGAACGCGGTTGGATACATTAGGATCTTCATTCTGTCTTACAGTTCATAACTTCATGCGATCGACGATCATCGCAACGCGCCAAGCACTGACAGCCTAGCTAGCACCGGTTCGCGCTGCATCGCGGCGTGTTTGAGGCTAGCTTCTTCCCGTTGGTTTTGACGTTTCGCAGATTCAAGCGACGTTTGCGCGGCGACGGCGTCCTGATTGACGGAAATCTGCAGGTAGGCATCCCACGAGCAGCCGAAATGCATTCGGCAAACCACATCGCTCCGCTGATCGGTTGCTTCTTGCGTATCCGCGTTCATGAGCCACGACGCCTCTTCTGCTGTCGGCTGCAGAAGCTCCCGATCGCATTGGGCGTAGGCGACCGCTTGTAGAATTTCTTTGAAGCTGGCGAGATGGGTTTGTAGATGGATGCCCTGCCGGTTCGGCGAGTACGCGAACCAGCCCGAAGCCGGTTGCGTCGCGCACGTAGACCCATAGCCGGCCGTGCGGGTCTTCCTGTGGCCCCGTGAGAGTCCTGGGATCGGCGTATCATCCGCGTGCAGCTTAGTAGAGGTCCTGCGTAGCGGCGCAACGCCTCTGTTAGCGTGGCGTATACGCTGGGCGAGAATGGTCTGATTGCCCTTCCGCATAGCCAAAGAAAACACGAGGCGAAACGCTACCCGCCTTAAGCCTTTGATTCCGGCCGCGGGAAAGCATAGTATTACTCGATCGCCGCATCATCCCGCGCTCGCCTTTTCGAAGAAGCGAAACTTGGTCACGAGAGCGAAACAGCAGGTCAGAGTTCTGCCCGAGACGCCAATTTTCCCCGAAAAATCGGCACTTCATCATGCTATTAAGATAAGTATTCTTATCATAAGGTATGCGTTTATCGATTAAACTCAAATATATGAAAACGCGTCACATCCCGCTGCCCGCTCCGCCCCGTCCTGACGATAACGATTCGTCCGGTTTCCCCGATGCTGCCGAACTGGCCGTCCTACGCGCGTGGTACGCCGGCGTGGCCGTGCGTCCCGCGGTCGAGCGCTATCTGCCTTCGGCGCTGGGTGACGGCAAATCGGCACGCGGCGTGCTCGGCCGGATCCGGCGCCGGCTGGTCGCGCTCGCGCGTGCTGCACACCGTGACGATCTGGCCACCCTGCTCGATCATCCTGCGCAAGAGCGGACGCAGCAAGCGAAAGCGGTCGCCCAGGCGATCGAAGCCCTCCGCACCACACGCCCACCCGAGCCCCAGATCGCCGACGACATCGCCCAATGGTTTGCACCGCGTGCCGTGCGGGCGCTGCAGGCGTATGGCATCACGACGCTCGCCGATCTCACCGTGCGCATTCCGCGCCGCCGCCAGTGGTGGAAAGTCGTGCCTGGGCTGGGCGCGGCGAACGCGCAGGCAATCGAGGCGTTCTTCGCCGCGTGGCCGGCGCTCACCGAGAAGGCGCGTGCGCTGATCGTCGCCAGCCGGCAAAGTCCCATCGTGCCATGGGAATCGATCAGCCTGCCAAACGAGGTTGATGGCTCCGAAGGCACCTTCCGTGCCCCCCCCGCCACCTGCACGCTCGATGCGACCAACGACTATCAGGCCGTCCAGACCTGGCTTGCCTTGCTCGAGTCACCTGCGACGCAACGCACCTACCGCAAGGAAGCCGAGCGGCTGATCCTGTGGGCGATCGTCGAGCGCGGCCGGGCACTGTCCTCGCTCACGACCGAGGATGCCATAGCCTACCGTGCCTTCCTGCGCCATCCCTCGCCGCGCGGCCGCTGGGTCGGGCCGGTGCGCCCACGAAGCTAACCCGACTGGCGGCCGTTCAACGGGAGCCTCTCCGCGCGCTCGGTCGCGCACGCGCTGTCAATCCTGGGCGCCCTGTTCCACTGGCTCATCGAGCAGCGTTATGTGCTGGCCAATCCGTTTGCGGGGGTGAAGGTGTGGGATGCTAGTGGGCCGGGTGTGCTCGATGCATCTCACGCATTTGCCGAGGGCGAATGGGCGCTCACACGCACGATCGCGGATGGACTGGAGTGGTCCCACGGCTGGTCGGCGCCGGCGGCGCAACGTGTGCGCTTTCTGCTCGATTTCGGCTACGCGACGGGTCTGCGTGCCAGTGAACTCGTCTGCGCCACGCTCGGGCACGTCGAAACCGATCCGCGCGGCGATCACTGGCTACGCGTGACAGGCAAAGGGAAGAAACTGGCGCGCGTCGCGCTGCCGCCGCTCGCGTGGGACGCGCTTGCGCGCTATCTGGCTGAACGCGGGCTGCCAGTCACGCAGCGGCACTGGCGGCCGGACACGCCCATCATCGGCAGTCTCGAGGCGGACAGTGGCAACGCGATCAGCAGTGTGCGCCTGTGGATGGTGATGCGGCGTTTCTTCCTGCTCGCCGCAACAGCGATCGAGGCCGATCACACGCCGCTCGCGGAGAAGCTGCGCCGCGCGAGTCTGCACTGGATGCGGCATACGCATGCCACCCACGCGCTCGGCCGCGGTGCGGAGCTGACGACCGTGCGGGACAACCTGCGACACGCCTCGGTGTCAACAACATCGATCTATCTGCACAGCGACGAGGTCAAGCGCGCGCGGCAGATCGGGGATGCGTTTTCGGGCCGCAAGTAACGACTGCGACTCCCGAATCGGCTCACCTCTCCCGAGAGCGCGTAGGAGGCAGCTCGCTCGCGCTGGAAATCCGACACCCTGCAGACGGATGCAGCCGTCAGGCTGTTCGCAAAGGATTACCGCAACTGATCGTTAGATGCGTTTATGACAGACGTGCTTTGCTGCGTGCGGCAGTGCGCACTGGTGGGCCCGCAAGATCCAGGCGCTCGGGCACGAAGTGGTGCTGTTGCATGCGAAGTTCATTCGGCCGTTCGTGCAGACGAACAAGACCGACGCAGCAGATGCTCGGGCGATCTGGACGGCGATCCAGCAACCGGGGATGCGAACCGTAGCAACGAAGACGGAAGACCAGCAGGCCATGCTCGGTCTTCACAGGATGCGCTCGCTGCTCGTCAAATTCCGGACGATGCAGGTGAACCAGTTGCGGGGATTGCTATACGAGTTCGGTGCATCGTTCCGCACCGGTCGTGTCGCAGGACTCAATGAGATCCGCGCACGCATGGTTGAACTTGGGGACACCCTGCCGGGAATCATGATCTCCTGCCTGCAGGACCAGCTGAGGCGCGTCGACGGGATCGAGCAGAATATCGACCAGCTTGAAAAGCAGATAGGAGCATGGCACAAGCACGAAGCGGCCTGCCGGGCGATCGCTGAGGTGCCTGGCATCGGTAGACTCACGGCAACGGCGCTGGTGGCTACAATCGGGGACGCCAAAACGTTTAAATCTGGCCGCGAGTTTGCGTCGTTTCTCGGACTGGTTCCACGTCAAAGCTGTCAACGCCGACTGAATCCTGACCCACGGTCAGTTTTGCACGCGCCTCAACAGTCAGACGGCATCAGGCGGCTGGAGGCGATGCGGGCCCGGCTCGTGGCGGCGAGCCCAGCGGGGAATACCGCTGCGAACACCTGTACGGAACGCCATGCACAGGCGCCGCACCAGGACACTGGGACGGTTCGTGGCAGCAAGAATGCCCCGGTGGGCTCACCCAGCCAGCAGCCGGAGGAAACCACGTTGTGCCGCAATGTGGAATCTGTACATCACGGCGCACGGGCAACCGGGCCCACCATCGAAACCACGGCACGCCCGCGTGGCGCTCAAGCAGCGGCACCGCTTTCACCTGACGACTTCGTCGATGTGAAATATCGCGAAACCGCGCAGACGGTCCCCGTCCGGCGAAGGTGGGGCGCACGCGCGTGCTGGTTCGTCGCCGGCGTGATCGCTGCGGCGTTGCTGTCAGCACTCGCGTACCGGATCCATGTGGGCGCAGCGGGTAGCGTCGTAACACCGGCCAGTCCGCTTGCCGGCATCGTTCACGCGATCGACGGCGGGTTGTCTGGCGAGATCGCCAGCCACAGCATCACGCTGCGCACGAACGCCGGCATGTCGTCGCTCGTGATCCTTATTGAAGGCATGTTCGGGCCCGGGCAGGCCACCCTGTCCCCCTCTTCCGTGCCCGTCATCGCACAGATCGGCAGGACGCTCGCCGCAGCGGGTTCACGCGTGCAGATCAGGCTGACGGGCTACACCGATAACGTCGCGCCCGACCCCACGCCAGGCGTTTCCAACCTGTCGCTCTCCACGCAGCGCGCACAGGCCGTCATGCAGGCGCTTGTACTGGCTGGCGTCGCACCTGGGCGCATGAACGCGGGCGGTCAGGGTGAAATGTCTCCGCTTGACGACAACCGGACCCGTGAAGGGCGTGCGCGTAACCGGCGCGTCGAGATCATCGTGGAGCCCGCACCCTGAACGGACGCGCACATGGATGGAAGTGCGACCACGGGCCACGAACCGGGTCGGGCTGGGGGAATCGTCGTGACCGTCATGGTAAAGCAGGACCGGTAGGAATCCTGAACGTGAGATCGACTCCCCGATTGTTCCCTGCACCCACCAGATGGAGCGTGCATCATGCCGATAAACGCTAGACTCCGGGCTGTCAAGGCTGCGCAATCAGGAGCGACACGAAACGGACCAGCCGCTGCTCGATTTGCTCTCGAACTGAACCGGGCAATCGACGCCACGCAGCGCGCGTACGGACCGGCCTTCGAGGGGTTGCTAGCACCGGTACGCTTTCGCGCGGCTGGTGCTGTCGAATGCTGGGACGCCGTATGGCGCACTGCGGGCAAGCCCGGATCGATGATGGGAAGGTGCGTTGCCGATCGTGACTGGCCGTGCTCGACTTCGTGAAGCGCTTCGCGGCGTTCCTCCGGGGGAGTCGTCTGGACTTCACAGAGGGGCGGCACCAAAGGAGCCGAATACGGCACAGGGCTCCGCCATCGACATGCTTAATCTGGCGTTCTGGCGACGCGACGTCATGCTGTACGAATCTACCCCGGCGCTTCATCGCCTGATGGAGGAAAGTGATGTCGGCGATGACATTCCGGCCGCCGCACTGAGGCTGCCTGCCCCCGCGATCTGCGTCCTGCCGCCCGCCGACGAGCGCAGCTCTCCCGGCGGTCTCGCCGCGGTCATGGCGTTCGAGCACGCCGTCAAAAAAGAGGATGGATCGTTCAGCTGTTAGCGCCGATGGATCAGCGTCACAGCGTGGCAAAGTGGGGCGGACGCTTCGCCGGCGAAGAAGGCGGTCACTGGGCCACGCCGGGCCGCCAAAGGGAAAAAGGGAAAACAGAGGTAAACGAAGCGCGGGCCCTGAGTGCGGAACCTGTCCGCATTTTTTTTGCAAGGCGGTTTTAAAAACTCACCCACGGGCGGCGGTGAAGCGCTCCTCGGACAGAATCGCGAACTGGTTCATGGCAGATTTCCAGTTGAAGGTCGCCCGCACGGATTTCGTTAGCATATTTCGCAGTGCCAGCCAGAGCAGCTTGATCGCTGCTTCGTCATTGGGGAAGTGCCCTCGCGTCTTGATGATCTTGCGCAGTTGCATGTTGAGGCTCTCGATGGCGTTCGCGACCGGTACGATATAGCCGGTGCCTCACGGTCCCGCGCCGTGCAGTTCTGGCGTATGGTGTAACCATCCGGGACAAGGGGCACTGGGGAGCACTTTGGGTGGGTAATCCCCCCGCTCTTAACGAGAGTCAGAAGTAGATGCTATGCGGCGGCATCAGCCGCTGTTTCGGTGTTACCCCACCAAGGCCCATGTTGGGGCGCTCATGATTGTATTGCCCGGTCCACTGCGTGGCGAACTGCTGGAGCCGCAATGAAGATAACGCATCGTGTGTTTATGAAATGAAATCCAATAAAAAAGCAAAGGCCGATCATCAGACCGGCCCTTGCGCTCACATAGCGTCATTCAATCCCACATTCAAGCGCTCCGTGTTCTCGGGCGCCACGCCACAACCGTGCCCGACAGCGCCGGCAACGAACGCATCCCGAGCGTCGAGACCACTTTTCGCACCCGTCGAACGCCGCCGAAGTCGACGCCAGCACCGCGACCACCGGCCACGGCTACCGGATTCAACCGCGCCGCGCCGCCAGTCGTCGCACCACCGACACCAGCGCATCCACTTCATCGCAGGTGTTATAGAACGCCAGCGACGGCCGCACCGTTGCCTCCAGACCGAAGCGCCGCAGGATCGGCTGCGCGCAATGATGGCCGGAACGTACCGCGATGCCCTCTTCGCTGAGTGCGCGGCCCACTTCCTCGGTCTGATACCCGCGCAGCACGAACGACAGCACGCTCGCCTTGTCGCGGGCCGTGCCCACCAGACGCACGCCGGGGACGGGCGCAAGCACACTCGTAGCGTAGGCGAGCAGATCGTGCTCGTAACGCGCGATATTCTCGATGCCGATGCGAGTGACGTAGTCGAGCGCGGCGCCCAGCCCCACGGCGTCGGCGATATTGCCAGTGCCCGCTTCGAAGCGCGCGGGCGGCGGCTGGAACAGCGTGCGCTCGAAGGTGACGTCGGCGATCATGTTGCCGCCGCCCTGCCAGGGCGGCATCGTTTCGAGCACCTCGCGCTTGCCGTAGACCACGCCGATGCCGGTCGGACCATAGATCTTGTGGCCCGAGAACACGAAGAAGTCTGCGTCCAGCGCGCGCACGTCCACACGCAGATGCGAGATCGACTGCGCGCCGTCCACCAGCGCCTTCGCGCCTACGGCGTGGGCCATCTGCACGATCTGCGCGACCGGCACGACCGTGCCCAGCGCGTTCGATACCTGGGTGACGGCCGCAATCTTCGTGCGCTCGTTGAACAGCTTGCGGCATTCATCGAGCCGCACCTGGCCCGATTCGTCAACGGGTATCACCCGCAGCGTCGCGCCCTTACGCGCGGCAAGCTGCTGCCACGGCACGATGTTGGCGTGATGTTCGAGGTGCGAAACGACGATCTCGTCGCCTGGCCCCACGTTCTCCTCGCCCCAGGACTTCGCGATCAGATTGATCGCCTCGGTGGTGCCGCGCACGAACACGATTTCATCGGGCGAGGCCGCGCCGATAAAGCGCTGCACCGTCTCGCGCGCCTGCTCGTAGGCATCCGTCGCGCGACCCGCCAGCGTATGCGCCGCGCGATGGATGTTGGAGTTCTCGTGCTCGTAGAAATACGCAAGGCGCTCGATCACGGCCCGCGGCTTGTGCGTGGTAGCGGCATTGTCGAGCCAGACCAGCGGACGGCCGTTCACGCGCTCGGCGAGGATGGGGAAATCGCGGCGCACCGCATCCACGTCGAAGGGCGCGCGCACGGCGGCAAATGGCGCGGTGCGCGCCTGATCGCGCGGATGCGCCGCTGCACGCGCTTCGTCGAGCGCGTAGTGCGAGCTTTGCGCTGGGTGAAGATCACGTGCGTCGTTTGCGCGTAGCCCTTCGCGATGCAACGGCAGCAGATCGCGCAGATCGTCTTGCGTGGGCAGGCCGAAAGCGCGCGGATCGGCATGCAGCGCGGGCGCATCGTACTGCGTGGCCACATGAGCCGCGGCGGGCGAACCCGCGCGCAATGCGTCGTCGAGAAAATAGAACGGCGACGCGCTCGCCCCGCCCTGCTTCGGCACACCGAGCGCTGCGCCGCCCGCGCGCGGTTCGAGTGCGGGCAACACCGATACCGCCTGATCGGGCAGGCCATTCTGCGCGGCGGCATGCGGCGCGAGTGCCGGTGCGCGGTTGCCCAGCGAGAGCACATGCGTGGGCGCACCCGGCAGCAGGTTGGCGCCCGGCACGCGGCCTTGCGGCAGTGTCAGCCCAGGCACACCGGTGCCCGTGCCGCCCGGCCCCGCCAGCGGCGAGCCCGGCGGCGCGAGGTTGCTCACCGACGCGAGCGCAGGCGCGGCGGCCGGCAACGCGCCCGGTACCCCCCCCGTCGCGCCGCTACCGGCTGCGATCTGGGGTGCGCCCGGCTGATGAAGCGCGCCCACGCCACCCGGCGGCGCGCTGAAGAACGCGTTCGCCAGCTGGGCAAGCTGGGCCGGATCGGGCAAGCCGCCAGGCAGAGGCACGGGATTACCGGTAGGTGTCTGCATAGTCATGGTACTTGCCGATTTCCACTTCATCGAGAACCGCGAGCGCGTCCGGCGAATGCACGGCGAGCGAGCAATACAGCGAGATCAGATACGAGGCGATCGCCTGATTGTTGATGCCCATGAAACGTACCGACAGCCCCGGCCCCTGTTCGCCCGCCACGCCCGGCTGATACAGCCCGACCACGCCCTGGCGCTTGTCGCCCACGCGCAGCAGCAGGATCTTGGTTTTGCCGTCGGCGACCGGCACCTTGTCGGACGGAATCAGCGGAATGCCGCGCCAGGTGATGAACTGCGAACCAAACAGGCTGACCGTGGGCGGCGGCACGCCACGGCGCGTGCATTCGCGCGCGAACGCCGCGATGCCCAGCGGGTGCGTGAGGAAGAACGCCGGTTCTTTCCAGACCTTGGTAAGCAGTTCGTCGAGATCGTCGGGCGTGGGCGCGCCGGTCAGCGGGAAAATGCGCTGCTCTTCCTCGACATTGGCAAGCAGGCCGTAGTCGGGGTTGTTGATCAACTGGCTTTCCTGCAGCTCCTTGATGGTCTCGATCGTGAGACGCAACTGCTCCTTGATCTGATCGTGCGGACTGCTATACAAATCGGAGATGCGCGTATGCACGTCGAGCACAGTGCTCACGGCATTGAGGAAATACTCGCGCGGATTTTCCTCGTAAGGCACAAAGGTGGTCGGCAGCGTGCCTTCGTCCTCGCGCGCGGTGCAGGTCGCGCGCACGGCTTCCGGGTCCTTCACCTGGTTCAGGCGATAGATACCAGCTTCGACCGGGACCCATTGCAGCAGATGCGTCAGCCAGCGCGGCGTGATGGTGGACAGCTGGGGGACGGTCTTGGTGGCATTCGCCAATTGCCGCGCGGCGTTATCGCCGAGCGCGTTCTGGCCGTTCAAATTCGTGGACATTGAATGAGGACTCCGGTTGCTTAGAACGAAAACAGCTTTGCTTATGAAAAGAGATGATTACGCGTGGTGATTATTCAGGCCCCTGATCGCCGGCTCAACCTGCTATAGACACCAAACGTCTGGCACGCTTCAATGTGCAGGCGCGCAGGTGCCTGCCACGCCGATACCTCAGCGTGGAAATGACGGCTATAGCGGATTATTGGCTAGAGATTGAGCGACGAGCGCGGCGAAAGATACGCACTGCCAACGAGCGCGCCCAGCAGATCGGCGACGCTCATATCCAGCGCCAGAGCGATTTTTTCGACCGTGACAATGGAGGCGATCACCGTGCCCCGTTCGATCTCGCCGACATAGGTGCGATTGAGCCCCGCATGCTCCGCGAGCCGCTCCTGCGACCACGCGCGCGACTCGCGCAGCCGCCGCACGGCCACGCCGAAATCCTGCACGATGGCGTTCATGATGCGATGCCCGCGGGCTGCGTTCCGGCTTCCTTCGCCGGCCTGGCGGCGCGTGTGGGATCGGGCTGGCGCGTCTCGTTGCGCGAAATCGCCTGCGTGATGTGCGCGCCCGGCGGCACGCTTTCGGTGAGCCACACATTGCCGCCGATCACCGCGCCGCGCCCCAGCGTGACGCGGCCCAGGATGGTTGCGCCCGCGTAGATGACCACATCGTCCTCGACGATCGGATGGCGAGCGAGTCCTTTTTCCAGCTTGCCCGCCGCATCGCGCGGGAAGCGCTTCGCGCCCAGCGTCACGGCCTGATAGACCCGTACGCGCTCGCCAATCACTGCCGTTTCGCCAATCACCACGCCAGTGCCGTGATCGATAAAGAAGTTGGAGCCGATCTGCGCGCCCGGATGAATGTCGATGCCGGTGGCCGCATGCGCCAGCTCCGAGATGATGCGCGCAAGCAGCGGCAAGCCCAGCCGATAGAGTTCGTGCGCGAAACGATGATGGATCATCGCCAGCACGCCGGGATAGCAGAGCAGCACCTCGTCGACGCTGCCCGCCGCCGGATCGCCATCGAAAGCCGCCAGCACGTCGCTGTCGAGCAGCACGCGGATCGACGGCAGACGTTGCGCAAAGGCATGAATCGCCGCTTCGGCGCGCTGGTCGATTTCATCGTGGTCGGGCTCGTCGCGACGCGCGCGATAGCGTAATTCCAGCCGCGCCTGGGACAGCAGTTTGTGCAGGCCAGCGTCGAGCGCGTGGCCTACATAGAAGTTTTCGCTCTCCTGCCGAAGTTCGGGCGGCCCGAGCCGCATGGGAAACAGTACGCCCTTGAGCGTATCCACGATCTCCGCCAGCGCCTCGCGCGCCGGCAACTCGCGGCCACCCGGTTCCAGCGAACGCTGCTGCACCTCGCGCCACTGCTGGCGCACGGTTTGCAGCGTCTCTACGATTTCCGCTACACGAAACACAGTCACGCTCGTTACTCCCCGTTTTACAAGCCTGGCCGCGCCACACCCGTTGCAGCGCGTTCCCTGCGGCGGTTGTCAGGTTGACGAGGCCGGCTTAATCCTGCTTCCACGGCAAGCCGTGAAAACGCCAGCCGTTTTGTCTGCCCCGCTGCCCCGACGCATCCAGCTCGCCTTCGAATCCTTCGCTCACGTTGAACACGTGGGTAAATCCCGCCTTCGCCGCGGCCTCGGCGGCCTGCGCCGATCGATTGCCGCTGCGGCACAGCAGCAGCACCACGGCGTGCTTGCCCGTTCTGGCTTCGAGTTCGCGTACGAAGCGCGGATTGCGCGTGAGGCTCGTGCCGGTCGCCCAGGCGACATGCAGCGTGTCAGGCACGTGCCCCACGAAACGATGTTCTTCCGCCGTGCGCACGTCCACCAGCACAGCTTCGCCCGCCTGATGCAGGCTCCACGCCTGGCGCGGCGTCACGCTGCCCGCATAGGGCAGACCGGCGGCCTGCGCCGCCTGCTGCGCGGCTGCCAGATCGGCATGCAGCGGCTTTTCCAGAATCTCGACCGTCATAGATGTCTCCATGTGCTCGAAGCCGCCGCGTTGCCACCGGCGCGCTTCGGTTCGACTTCGTCCGCCGTCTATAGACGGCAGGAGTCCACTATGCGGTTGCCCGACGCTGCTTCCAACCAACAAAATCTGCTAATTAAATGAGCAGCCTGCTTCGATGCTGTTTCGATTCTGTTTCAATGCCGTGGGGTTACGCGACGTGCCGTATGATGCGCTATCGCTTTTGCGCCCGTTTTTGCGCCCTTTTATCGCCATGACCCATCTGACTCCTTACAGCGCGCTCGCCGGAGGCCTGCTGATCGGCCTCGCGGCGTCCTTGCTGCTCTGGCTCAATGGCAGGATCGCCGGCATCAGCGGCATCGCACGCCAGTTGATCTGGGGCGAACGCCGCGAGCGCGCCTGGCGGGCCGCATTCCTGCTCGGCCTGGTCGCGGGCGCCGCCGCCTGTTATGCGCTGGCCCGCGTGTTCGGCCATGCCGATCTCGCGCCGCAAGCCCGGGTGGGCTTTCCGCCGGCGCTGTTAATCGTTGCGGGGCTCCTGACCGGCTATGGCACCGCGCTCGCGCACGGCTGCACGAGCGGACACGGCGTCTGCGGACTGGCCCGCTTTTCGCGTCGATCGGCGCTTGCCACCGGCGTATTCCTCGTCACGGCAATCGCCACGACGTTCGTCGTGCGCCACGTACTGGGGCTGCAATGAACCCGCTGACACTGCTGGCAAGTCTTGCGAGCGGCCTGCTGTTTGGCGGCGGTCTCGCGCTTTCGGGCATGACGCGCCCACAAAAAGTGCTGGGTTTTCTCGACGTGCTGGGCGCGTGGGACGGCAGCCTGCTGTTCGTGCTGGGCGGCGCGGTGACCATCGCCACCCTCGCGTTCCATTTCATCCTGGGCCACAAAAAGCCGGTGCTGGCCGAGCGGTTTTCGCTGCCGGACACCAGGGCCATCGACGGCAAGCTGATCGCGGGCGCGGCGATCTTCGGAATCGGCTGGGGCGCGGCGGGCTATTGCCCCGGCCCCGCGATCGCGCTGCTCGCGCATCCGAACATCGAGGCGCTCTATTTCCTGCCGTCGATGATCGCGGGCTGGTGGATTTATCGCCGCACGGCCGGGCGCACGCAAACCCGGCCATAGGCGGCGCGCCTAGTCGAGCGGGATCTCCGGCACAAAGGGAAAGAGCAGCGGCGTGAAGCTGGAATGGAAGTAGCCGTGGCTCGCATAGAGCGCGGCACGCTCGGCCTGCTCGTGGGCGTCCGGGCGTTGCGCCCGGGCTTCGATGGGGTCGCGCCTGAAGATATTCCACAGGCGCCAGGCGATGGGATTCGACATGACGATGTCCTCGCGGGATGGCATATCGACCAATCTAGTCAGCGCCTGCGCAACAGCCAACCAAGCATTTCTCCGATGCTTAGCAGGTCGGTCGACCGATGCCCTACGTCGGCGTCGGCGTCGGCGTTGTCACCATCGGCAAGGCGGGATCAGCGGCCCATTCCTGCAGGGAGCCGTCGTAGATCGATACGGCGTCGTGGCCCGTCAGGGTGAGCGCAAGCGCATCCACGGCCGCGGAAATGCCGCCGCCGCAGTAGACGCAAACCGCTTGTTCCGACGCGAGCGCACCGAACGCAACGCGTAGCGCCGATACCGATGCATAACGCCCGCCCGCATCGAACAGGTTGCGCGCAGGCAGATTCACACTGCCGGGAATATGCCCGCGCCGGGCGTAGCGGCTAGCGGCTTTCCCCGTGAACATATCGGCTGAAAGCGCGCACACGAGCGCGGTGCGCGTGCGGCCCGCGACGATGGCTTCGATATCGGCCCGGTCGGCCCACATGCCAGGGCGGGCGTGCACTTCGAAGCTCGCTGCTGCTGGCGTCGCATGGGGCGGCCCGCTCTCGACCGGCAGCCCGGCCTCGCACCATGCGCGCCAGCCGCCGTCGAGCACGCGGGCCTCGATGCCGATCCAGCGCAGCATCCACCAGAGCCGCGCGGCCCAGAAACCATCGCTGCGGTCGTAGATCGCGACCGGCGAAGCCGGTCCGACGCCCAGCGCCGCAAGCCCCTGCGCGAGCGCTTGCGGCGCGGGGCGCATGAACGAAAGCGCCGCGTGCGGCGCGGCAAGGGCTTCGGTGAGATCGGCGTGGCGCGAGCCCGGCACACGCTGCGCGAGCCAGCCGTCGTAACCGCTTGCGACCCGATAATCGCCATCGAAACGCGGCGAAGCTAACTCCACCTGCGCATCGAGTACGACGAGCCCCGGCTCGCCCAGACGCGCGGCCAGTTCCGCCGCCTCGATCAGGATATGAGCGCGGCGCGCCGCGTCATCGTGCTGCTGATTGCTCATGCCCGGTCCTCCTCGCGGCGGCGCGAACGTAGCCACGCCAGCAGCCGTTGCCCGTCGTCCTGCGCGAACCAGCGCGCGTGTCCCAGCAGATAGCCGTCGTAGGCCGCCGCAACGCCAGCCTCGTCGCCGAGGATATCGTCGAAATATTCGACTTCGAGCAGCGCGAACTCCGTATGCACGATGGGCAGCAGCGCGATCAACGCTTCGTATCCGGCGTCGCTCAAGGGCGCGAGCGATTCGTAGCCGTCGAGCAGCGCGGCGATGTGCGCGTACTCCACCGCGCAAGCCGCCGGGGCCGCCAGCCAGTCGATGGCGTTGCGTTCGATGGCGAGCGCGAGGTCGTAGACGGCGCAGGTGCGATCCGACAAACCGAAGTCGAGGACGGCACGCACCTGCGCGCCGGGCGTGGCGTCGGTCCACAGCAGGTTCGAGGCGTGCCAGTCGCCGTGGGTCCAGAGCGGGCGCAACGCGGGCAACAAGGGCGCGAGCCGCGCGTGCGCGGGTGCGATGATTTCGGCGATATCGGCGCGCCAGTCGTGCTTCGCCAGCGAACGCGCGAGACCTGGCTGGGCCTGCACCCACTGCTCCAGCGCCGGTTCGAGCGAGGGCGAGCCGATCACCCGAAAGCTCGACAACAGCGGCTGCAACGTGCGCGCGGGCGCGTCGTAGTCGGCCGCCGCCAGATGCAGGCGCGCGAGCGTGCGACCTGCCGACCACGCATGGCTCGCATCGAAAAACGGCTTCCACGACATCACGCCGCGATACGCATCCATACCGGGCGCGGCGGCGTGCACCTCCCAGGTCCAGTCGTCGCGCGTGATGGCCGTGCGGCCCGCCCGATCCGCGAGCACGTCGGCGACCGGCAGGCCGCGGCTGCCCAGGTGAGCGATGAACGCGTGTTCTTCGGCCAGCCCCGCCGCGCTGCGCAGGCGGGCGTGATGGCGCTTGACGAACCACGCGCGGCCATCGAGCGTGTGCGCGAGCACCGCCGACGAAAACGGCCGCGGGCTGTGCCAGGCAATCTTCGCGAGCGGCGCAAGACCGGCATAGTCCGCCAGCAGGCGCTCGACCTCGTCGCGCGTGATGAGCGGCCAGTCGCGCACGGTTTTCTCGCCGTCGACGGTGAATTGCGGCGCGGCGTGCGGGGTGTCGTTCGGGGTGTCGTTTGATGTATCGGAAGTCATCGGCGGGATCGCTGCATGAGGCATCAGACGCGGTTCTCCGAAGCAGCGTAAGCCGCCTGCGCACCGGATGCACGCAGCGCGCGCGACCAGTCGCGCCAGCCGAGCGCCGCCAGCACCAGGAACAGGGCGTAGAGGCCCGAGGTGAGGTACAGCCCCTTGAATACGAACATGCCGACATAGATCACGTCGACCACGATCCACAGCGTCCAGGAGGCGATATAGCGCCGCCCGGTCCAGTATTGGGCGACGAGGCTGAAGGCCGTGAGCGAGGCATCGACCCAGGGCAGCGCTGCATCGGTGAAATGCGCCATGGCCGCGCCAAGCAGCGCGCTCAATACCACCGCCGCGAGCAGGTCCGGCACGATGCGCGCGAAAGGCAGGTTGCCGACTGGAACGACAGGAACGACTGGAGCGACGGCCTCGTCTGACCGCAGCTCATCGCCCGGCTGCTGGCCGCGCCGTTGCGCGTACCAGCGCTGCCATCCGTAGAGCTGGAGCAGCGCGAACGCGGCCTGCAAGAGCGCATCGGAATAGAGTTTCGCGTCGAAGAAGATCCAGCCGTAGAGCGCGACCGAGGCCAGCCCGACCGGCCAGCACAGCATCTTGCGGCGCGCCGTGAGCCAGATTGCCAAAGCGCTGACGATGACGCCGACGATTTCAAGTGGAGACATGATGGATAGCAATTTCCGTGGCGTGAATCTGGCGACTGGCATCGTCGGGTAGAAACGCGTTCGTGAACGCGTGTGTGCTCTGCGAGGCGCCGCGCAGCACGCCGTGCTGGTGGAGCCACTGCGCGTAGGGATGCAGCAGCGCGTCGCGCTGCACGCCCCACTCGCCCTCGTGCGTCCACGTCGAGGCGATCAGCGGCAGCGAGCGCGCCAGCAGCGAACGCGGGAAGTACGGAATCACCCGTTCCAGCGACGGCAGCGCGCGTTCAGGCTCCTGCGTCACCGCCAGATAACCGCGCCGCGCGGCCGCCAGGAAGCCGCGCACGATCTCGCCGCGCGTCTCCAGCGTGTCCTCGTGCGCGCCGAGCAGATAGCTATGGTAAGCGGGCGCGCCGATTTCATCGACCGGCCAGATACGGCGCTGCGCATCGGGCACGCCCGTCTGCAGCAGCGTATCCCACGCCCAGTAGCTGCCGAACGAGGCATCGGCCTCGCCATCGATAAAGCTTTCCGGCGCAAGCTCGCGCACGCCGCTGTCGACGATGGTGATGGCGTCCGGGTCGCCGCCGTCGTGCGCCACGAGGTGACGCACCATCGCCAGCCCGCGCGGCGTGGGGTTCAGCGCCAGGCGGCGGCCCGCCAGATCGCGCGGACGCTCGATGCCGGTGGCGGCCACGGTCTGGATCGTTTCCAGCGCGCGGTGATTGACTGCCGCGATGCCGACCAGCGGACGGCCCGCCTCGCGCTGCACGAACAGGCGATTGCTCGGAAACACGCCAAAATCCACCTCGTGCCGCGCGAGATGCGCAAGTGCGTCGCCGCGCGCCGGATCGGGCACGACGATCTCCAGGTCGAGCCCCGCTTCGGCGAACCAACCTTCGTCGCGCGCGAGATAGAAGCCCGCGGCGTTGGTCCACGGGTGAAAGTATTCGAGCATCAGGGTGATACGGGTCATGCGAGGGTCTCCACAGATGCGTTCAGAAGTCGTAAGTCACGGACAGGCGCGCGGTGCGCGGCGCGCCGAGGAACAGATAGGCGTCGCCCTGCTGCTCGCCCGCATCGCGCCAGTAGTAGCGGTTGAAAAGGTTGTCGACCCACAGGCGCACCACCGTGCGATGGCCGGCGATCTTCGTCGTATAGCGCGCGCCCGCGTTGACCACGATCCAGCCCGGCACGCGCGCCGTGCCTTCTTCGTTGGCGTTGCGGCTCGAACTGTATTCGAGGCCGCCCAGCAGATCGAAGCCCGCAAGGCCCGGCACCGCCCAATCGGCGTTGAGCGCCGCATGCAGCGCCGGCACGTTGATGACCTGATGCCCCTCGTAAGCGGGCGTGCCCGAATCGTAGGCGCGCGCGCGAATCGCCGCGACGCTGGCCGTCACCGTGAGGCGCTCGCTCACGCGCCCGGCAGCCGAAAGTTCGATCCCGTCATGCCGCTCCGTGCCGTGCTGCACGAAGGTGTAGCCCGACGCCGAGGCATCGGGCTGCGCATACTCGAACGGCTTCGTGATCGAAAACACCGCTGCCGTGAGGCTCAGGCGATTCGCCCAGTCGTATTTCGCGCCGATCTCGTACTGATGCGACTCCACCGGCGGCAGGAACGAATAGGCATTGCTCGCCCGCACCGGCGCCTGGTCGCCCAGCGACAGATCCTTGCTGTACGACGCGTAAATCGATAAGGGCGCGACCGGTTTGTAGACCAGCGCGACCTGCGGCAGCAACGCGGATCGATCGGTGCCGCTCTCGGGGCCGTCCTGGCTCGTCCATGCCTTCTGGCGCAGGAACACCGCGCGGCCGCCCGCCAGCACCTGCCAGTGCTCGCCCAGGCTCACGCGGTCGCTGGCGAACACCGAGTACTGCCAGGCGTCGAGCTGCGGATACGACACGCCCGGCGAATTGGGCGACGGCGAGAAGTCTTGATCGGGCCCGTAGATGTTTTCGCTGCCCACGTAGTCGTAGACCGCATCGGACAGATGCACCACGCGATGCAGCGCGCTGGTGCCGAACAGCAAGTCGTGACGCAATGCGCCCGTGCTGAACCTGCCGTCGATGGCGGCGCGCATTTCGTCGTTGCGGCGGTATTCGCCGGGGCTGCGATAGTCGTAGACATCGTAGTCGCCGTTCGCGCCGAAGAAGTATGGCGAGGTGGTGCCCGCGCTGCAGCTCGCCGCGTAATAGCAGCCGTATACGAAGGCGACGTTATCGTCGATCATCGTGCGGCTGCGCCCCGCCGTGACGTAGGCGCGCCAGCTGTCGTTGAAGGCGTAGTCGAAGCGGCCGTTGATGTTGAGCGCGTCCGTCGTCACGGGCTTGGCCCACGACTGCGCGCCCAGCAGTTTCGACGACGATACCGACGAGGGCACGACCGTGCCGCCCAGCAACTGGTAGCCCGAAGCCGAGCGCTGGATCCACTGCTGGAATTCCGCATTCAGTTGCAGGCTGGCCTGCGGGTTGATGTTCCAGTCCGCTGCAATCGAGCCGAAGCTGCGGCGTCCGTTGGTGCCGTCGATATACGAGTGCATGTTCTCTTTGGCGGCATTCACGCGCAGGCCGAACTGATCGTCGGGGCCGAAGCGCCGCCCCAGATCCACCGCCGCCGAAGTCGAGCCGCGGCTGTCCACGCCCGCCGTCACGCTCGCCACGTTTTCGGGCCGCTTGCTCACGTAGTTGACCACGCCGCCTGGCGCGATCACGCCGCTGTCGATACCCGCGAGACCCTTGAGTATCTCCACGCGCTCCTTGTTTTCCAGCGCGACGTTCTGCTCGCCCGAGAGCGTGAGGCCGTCGAGACGGTAAGCGCTGGCCGGATCGAGCGCGAAACCGCGAATCGAAAAGCCTTCGTAGTAACCGACTGGCGCGTAGTCGTTATTCACCGATGCGTCGTTGCGCACCACATCGCTCAGGCGTTTGGCCTGCTGGTCGTCGAGCTGTGCGCGCGTGACCACGGTGATCGAAGCCGGCGTGTCGCGCAGCGGCGCGTTCTCGTAACCGCCCACCGACGCCGTGCGGGCGCGCCAGCCATTGCCATTCGCGCCGTTGACGGTGACGGTCGGCAAGACCTGTGCGTCGCGCGCGGGCGTTGCTGTTGTTGTTGCAGGTGCTGCTGCTGTCGCCGGTGCTGCATCGGCTTCTGCTGCTGCGTTTGCCGCCTGTTGCGCCGCGATGGCCAGCGGATGCAGCGCCATCAAGCTCAATCCCAGCCCCAGACTCAACCCCACCGGACGCACAAAAGTGCGCGCCCCGCCACGCGACGCCATCGCCCCGCGTGTTTCTCCCCACAATCTTTTCATGTATTACCTGCTAGTCAATCCGCCCTTGAACGAGCGACGGCACCGTTGCGTTGACACGTATTTCAATGCATCCGCATACGGTTTTTCGAATATTCAAATCACGTCATTCCATATAAGAATTACATGGCACTCCGACGTAAAAGCGCCCGCTATACTGCGCGAAATCTTCACGAGATCGAATTCGACCATAGCCGCGCCGCGCGGTCCAATGACATGTTTTCCAGGCGGTGATAACTCGCGGATATGAACTTCCATTTGCTTAAATCCTTCGTCACGCTGGCGGATTCGCTGCATTTCGGCTTCGCCTCGCAGACGCTCAATCTCTCCCAGCCCGCGCTCACCAAGCAGATCAAGCGTCTCGAAGACGACCTCGGCGCGCCGCTTTTCAGGCGCGACCGTCACGGCACGGAACTGACCGAGCTGGGCCGCTATTTCCTTGGCGAGGCGCGGCCCCTCGTCGAGCAGGCCGAACGCGTTTTCTCGCAAGGCAAGCGCGCCGCGCGCGGCGAAGTCGGGCGGCTCGCGATCGGCTATAGCTTTTCGACGGTGGAGACGGTCTCGCGCGTGCTGCCGCGCTTTCGCGAGCGCTTTCCCGAAGTCGAGGTCGCGCTGCATGATCTGTCGTCGGCGGAACAGATGAAGCGGCTGCTCGAAGGCAGCCTTCAGGCGGGTTTCGTGCGTCTGCCGGTGCAGGCGGGTCTCGCCCACCGGCGTCTGCTTTCCGACCGGCTCGCGCTGGTGGTGCCGCGCGCGCTCGCACCCACCATCAAGGGCTTCGAAGCCCCCGCGCTAGACGCCTTGCAGGCGTTGCCGTTTCTGATGCTGCAACGCTCGCGCGCGCCCGGCCTGCACGACCACATCGTGCGTTTTTGCGCATCGCGACGTTTCGAGCCGCGCTTCGTGCAGCACGCGAACGAGTCGCTTACCATCCTCTCGCTGGTTGGCGCGGGACTGGGGGTGTCGATTATGCACGAATCGGCGCTGCAGTCGCCCGGAGATAAAGTCGTTTGCCTGCCGATCCAGGACGCCGACGCGCGTTGGGATGTCGGCCTGACGTGGCGCGACGCGGGCGTCGATTCGATCGTGGCGAATTTCGTCGCCAGTTTTGCGGATCTGCTGCCGCACGCCGATGCCACGGAAGACGTGCTCACTCCAGCCCTGTAGCATTGCCTAACGCACCCACGCGTATCGTGCGGCCTGACGCCGCCTGCGCATCCAGTCGCCCAGCGCAGCCGCCAGCGCGCCGCCCAGCAGGCCCAGGATCAGGATCAGCGCCTCGCCAAAGGCCAGACGCCACGCGAGCAAGCCGCCGTGCGCCTTCGCGCCGCCCAGAAAAAGGCCGATCCCCCACGACATGCCCACCGACGACGCCATCCGCTGTGACAACTGAAAAAAACCGGCAGCCGTTCCGCGCCCCTCGCCTGCACCGATTTCCGCCAGCGCCATCGCCTGGTTCGGCGCATGAATGAGCCCGCCAAACGCGCCCAGCAGCAAGCCAATCACCGGATACAGCAGCAACATGCCGATCACCGGCAACCGCATCACACCCACGCCGAGCACCATCAGCGCCGCCATATAGGCCGCAATCGCCGCAACCACGCCGGGGCGGCCAAAGCGCGCGGCAAACCGCCAGCTACGCGCAGACGACACCATCATGCCCACGGCGGGCGCAATCGACAGCAACGCGAACAGCAATGGGCCGGTTTTCAGGCCGTCGAGAAAAAACAGCGTCGTGACCATGCCGAAGGTGGTGCCGCCCGCGAACTGGAACATCGCGACGAGCGTACCCAGCACGTAGCCGGGCGAGCCGGTCAGGCCCGCGCCCAGAATCGGCACGCCGCCCTGGCGTTGATAACGCCGCCCTGGCGTTGATAACGCCGCTCCCAGAGCAGGAACAGCACCGCACCGGCGATTGCGCTCACCACACAACTGCGTGCGGACAGCAGCCCATCCCCGCCCTGCAGCGTGGCGAGCATCGAGAACAATGTCACGGCACTCAGCAACAGCAGCCCGAGCGCATCGATGGTAAATCGCGCGTTCGAACGGCGCCTGCGCGGCAAATACCTTAAAGCCAGATAGAAAATGACGATGCCAAACGGCACGTTGACGAGAAAAAGCAGCCGCCAACCGACCTCTACCGGAGTGAGTGCGAGAAGCAGGCCGCCCAGCACGGGGCCGGCCAACCCCGCGAGTCCACCCGCCGAGGCATAACGGCCAAGCGCCCTCGCCTGAGCGTCGCCGCGAAACAGATCCTGGATCAGTCCCAGCACCTGGGTGTTGATCATGCCCGCGCCCACGCCTTGCAGCACGCGTGCGACGATCACCACTTGCGCGCTTGCGGCGAGACCGCCCACGAGGCTAAAGCCGCTGAACATCGCCAGGCCGACGAGAAACAGCAAGCGCCGCCCGATCAGATCGCCAAGCCGCCCTGCGGGAACGAGCGCAATGCCGAAGGCGATCGAGTAGACCGACACGATCAACTGCAATTCATCGGGCGACGCATGCAGGCTGTCGCGCAGACGCGGCAACGCCAGGCCGAAGATCGTCTGGTCGAGCAGCGTGGTAAAGCCCATCGCCACGCAAATGCCCAGAACCGGCCGCGCGTGATGGGTGTCGAATTCAGCCTGCGTCATGCTGTGCGCCCCGCACGCGGCGCTTGAAACACGTTAAACACGCTAAACGCGCTAAACGCGCTAGACACCTCAAACGCGTTCATCGAGCAATCGTTCATGTGCGTGGGCGTCTTCGTCGTCAATATCGTGCTCAGTCGGCTCGTACTTCACGAGCGCGAGAAAGCCGATGGGGATGACCGCCGCCAGCGCGACGACCCAGAACATATCCGTGCCCAGCCGTGCGTTGAGAATCGGCAGTACGAACAGCGCCACCGCGCTGCCGATGCCCGTGAGCGCGCGGCCAAAGCCCAGCCCCGTGCCGCGAATCGAGGTGGGGTAAGAGAGCGCCGGGTAGATCATCATCTGCGCGCCAGGACCAAACCCTTCGGCGAACAGCCACGCGCCCAGCCCCGCCAGCGCGATGCCGATCCCCAGCGCCGTCTGCGGGTGGCCTAGCAGCGCGAGCGCCACCAGCGCCACGAATTGCAGCGCAAAGCCCGCCAGCGCGACATGACGCGAAGGCCGCGTATGGGCGAGCCGCATGCCGAGCAAGCCGCCCGTCAGCGCGAACAGCACGTTGAGCGCGAGCGACGCCGAAAGAGTCTCGAAGACCCCGGCGCCGAGGAACTGCGAGAGGATCGAGGGCAGGAAGAACGCGATCGCCGTGTATTCGAACGGAATGCACAGATTCATCACGCTCGCGACGACCGTGCGGGACAGATAGGGCCGCTGGAACAGCACGCGAAAACTCACAGCCGGCTGGCCGGCGGCGCGATACGATGCTGGCGCGGCATCGGCCTTGTGCGCGTGAATTCCGTATGACTCGCGCAGAATGCGCACCGCGTCGTCGAGCTTGCCCTGATTCGCTGCCCACAGCGGCGATTCGTTCATGAAACGGCTGCGCACGGCGATGATGATGAGCGCGGGCACCGCGCCGAAGATCAGCGATGCGCGCCACAACCAGCCCGCGTGCTCCTGCGGCAGCAGAAAATACAGCGCGAACACGATCAAAAAGCACACCGAAGACGCGGCGTACCACATCGGGCACCAGGCCGCGAGGCGCGAGGCCTTGTTGCCGCTGCCCTGAAACTTCGAGAACTCGGACAGAAACGCCATCGCCACCGGCAGATCGATGCCCACACCCAGGCCCATCACGAAACGCGCGGCAATCAGCACCCACACGTTGGGCGCGAGCCCTGCGGCAATGGCCGCGACCACGAAGAACAGCATGTCGGCCATGAACACCTGGTAGCGGCCGATACGATCGGTG
This sequence comes from Paraburkholderia bannensis, assembly GCF_014200455.1. GTDB lineage: Bacteria > Pseudomonadota > Gammaproteobacteria > Burkholderiales > Burkholderiaceae > Paraburkholderia > Paraburkholderia bannensis_A. Next base: position 24,599 of record NZ_JACHBW010000011.1, read on the forward strand.
AACCAGCCGCCGACCAGGCTGCCCAGAATGGTGCCGATCATGATCGACGAGGTGACGAAGCCGGTCAGCGCAGGCGTGAGATTGAACTCGCGCACCACGTCCTGAATGCCATACGACAGCGTCGTCAGATCGTAGGCGTCGAGAAACACGCCGCCCAGCGCGAGCAGCACGATCACGCGCGCGTGGCTTGCGCGTGCCGTGCTGGCGTTGATCAGGCGGGAAACATCGCTGGCGCTGCGAATGGGTGCGGACGCAACCGGATCGATATCGAGAGTGCTCAAGATAAACCCCTGGATGACGGCAAGAACAGCGTGCAGTTATACGAGGCCGATTCATCCAGCACAACGAACGAGTTCTCGGAACCTTATCGATATCGCGGGAATATTGGCTGAAAAGCAGATCCGCCAGGTTTATCCGTGCGGATCGCAAAGCTGCTGCCAACACATACGGGATAGATGCGAACACATGCATGTGCAGGCCATCGCGCCGAATGCTCGTACAAAAACGCTGCTGCACGCAAATCGACGCTCGAACGCATCGGTGCTATGGTGCAGGAGTTGTCCACCTTGCGGAAGGAGGCTTCATGAACCCGCCGTCATCGCCGGTTACGGATCCACAGCGCGCGCTGGATACCGAGCCCCAATCCATCGACGCCCCCCTCACCGCGGCGGCTGCGTTTCTGGTACTGAACGTGAAGCACGACAGCGCGTCGATTGCCACCGCGCAATCGGTGCTCGCCAGCACCGACGATCTCATCAAGGACATTCGCATTCGCGCGCAAGGCGGGCTGTTCACCTGCAATGTCGGCATCTCGCATCGTGCGTGGGGGCCGCTCACCGCGAAGCCGCCGCCAAAGGAACTCGCGCCTTTCAAGGAAGTGCGCGGCGCGACACACACAGCGGTCTCCACTGCGGGCGATCTGCTTTATCACATTCGCGCGGCGTCGATGGACGTGATCGTCGCCTTCGAACAGATCCTGCTGGAGGCTTTCGGCGGCGCGGTCGAGGTGGTCGACGACGTGGCGGGGTTCCGCTATTTCGACGGACGCGATTTATTGCAATTCGTCGATGGCACGGCGAATCCGGACGGGCTCGATCTGCCCCTCGCGACCCTCGTTGCCGACGAAGATCCCGATTACGCGGGCGGCAGTTATATCGTGATCCAGAAGTATCTGCACGACATGGCAGAGTGGAAAGCGCAAAGCGTGCAGACGCAGGAAGCCATTATTGGCCGCACCAAATTCGACAATACGGAATTGCCGGACGCCACCGAAGGGCAGAAGTCGCACAAGACGCTCTGCACGATCGAGGACGCCGACGGCGAGCACGATATCCTGCGCGACAACATGCCGTTCGCCAGCCCCGGACGCAACGAATATGGCACCTACTTCATCGGCTATTCGCGGCATCTCTGGGTGATCGAGAGAATGCTGGAGCGCATGTTCATCGGCGATCCGCCGCCGCTGCACGACCGGATTCTGGACTTCTCCAAAGCGGTGACCGGCGCGACGTTTTTCGCCCCGGCGCGTGCATTTCTCGGCAATCTCGCGCCGTAGAAGCGGGCTGACAACGCCGCGTGCAGCGCCGCTTACGGCCCGGCTTTGGCGATGAGCGAATGCAAGCGCGCTTTCGAGCGGGCATCGAGCGGCCGCATTTCGCAGCCCACACGGCTCCAGCCGCGTTCGTGATCCTCCGCGATCCAGCGCACTTCCAGCGCCACCACGACGACGATTTCGTCGTCGTGGTCGATGGCGGACGACTGCAGCCAGCCCGCAACCGTCTCGCCGCGCGAGAACAGGCCGCTGCGCGCATGCAGCAGCGCCCCGTGCGAACTCAGGTCGGCGACCTGAGCGAGCGCCCTGCCGTCCTTATTGAGCAGGAGTGGGCCGAACAACATGGGTGTGCGGACGTCCCGCCGAAAATCGCGTTCACTCGCCATATGAATAACACCAGTTTCTCAAGATTTATTTTTATCGTGCGCTGGTCGCTTCAATGGACTTCGATAAAGTCCTGCCCTCGGTTTTCCCTAAAAGGAAATATTTATTTAATGGCGAAGCAGCGCCCGGATTGTAACTTGTCAACTCGAATACCTGCAATTGCGCATCATCGGATTAAACGATGCGCGCGCAACTAGTTCTTCAATGCGAGCGAGACCGTGGACGGACCGGACATCGCGCGTCTGAATTCGTCGCCCGCAAGCGGCGATCCGCATAGAAAGCCCTGCATCTGGTCGCAATCGAGCGCAAGCAGCTTGAGCGACTGCGCAACGGTCTCGACGCCCTCAGCCACTACTTCGATGCCGAGCACGCGCGCGAGCGCCATAACCGCCGATAGCAGCGCCGAACTGCGCGACGAGGCGTCGTCGAGTCCGCTCACGAAGGCGCGATCGATCTTGATCTGATCGACGCGAAAATCCTGCAGGTGGCCAAGGCTCGACAGTGCCGTACCGAAGTCGTCGATCGCGACCGCATAGCCGCGATCGCGCAGCGCCTGCACCACCTCGCGCGTGCGATCCACGTCCTGCATCGCGGTGGCTTCGCTGATCCCGAACATGAACCGCTCCGGCGGCACGCCCGCCGCCGTCACGATGGCGTCGATTCGCTCGACGATACGCGGCAGATTGAATTGCATCGGCGAGAGATTGATCGCTATCGACATCGGGCCCGGCGCTTCGTGCTCCCATTCGAGCAGATGCGCACAGATGCGGCGCAACACCCAGTCGCCGATGGCGATCATCAAGCCCGCGCGTTCGGCGATGGGAATGAATTCGAGCGGCGGCACGTCGCCGAGCACCGGATGGTTCCAGCGCAGCAGCGCTTGCGCGCCAGTCATCGCCTTTCCGTCGACGGTGTATTTCGGCTGGAATACCAGATCGAACTGTTCGCGCGCGAGCGCCACGTGCAGGTCGCGCTGGATATGGAGCGAGCGCAGCGTTGAGCGGCCCATGCTGTCCTCGAAGCAGCGGAAGGTGTTGCGGCCGCTGCGCTTGGCCGCGTACATCGCGCAATCGGCGTGGCTCAGCAAGGTGTCGAGCGATGCCCTTTCGTGCTGCGAGAGCGCAATGCCGATGCTCGCGCCAATCCGCACGGGCAGCGCTTCGGACAACACGAACTCTTCGGCGAGGCTCGCGAGTATGCGCCGCGCGACGGTTTCCGCCGCATCGCCGATATTGCCGATATGACGGCCAGACGCATTGCCGCGCGTGCGCGGCGATCCGGCCGTCACAACCACGAATTCGTCGCCGCCCAGCCGGGCCACCAGATCGCCCTCGTGCGCGCACTGCGCGATGCGCGCGGCCGCCTGGCGCAACAGATCGTCGCCGATCTTGTGACCGAGCGTATCGTTGACCACCTTGAAGCCATCGAGGTCGACGAACAGCACGGCAAGCGCGCCGCGCTGCGCGAGTTCTTTCGCGCGCGCCATCAGATAAGCGCGGTTGGGCAGATCGGTGAGCGCGTCGTGAGTGCCAAGGCGACGAATCGTATGAGTGGCGCGGTCGAGCGAGGCGGACAGACGGTTCGCCTGCGTGCCGAAGATCCACAAGGTGCCGATCAGCACGACCGTCGACGCCACGCCCACGATCAGCGCGAGCGCGCTGGCATCGACCTTGTGCGCGCTCAGGCATCGGCTGGCGTCCGCGAAAGTCGCGGCGCTCATGCCGGTGTAGTGCATGCCTGAAATGGCGAACGCCATCACCGCTGCCGCGCCCAGCCGTTTCCAGACGATATTTTCGCGGCGCGAGTCGCGCAGATGAAACGCGAGCCAGAGTGCGCCGATGGACGCGCCGGTCGCAATCGCCACCGATAACGCCACGCGCGCGGGATCGTAATCGATGGACGGCGACATGCGCATGGCGAGCATGCCGGTGTAGTGCATGGCCGCCACGCCCATCCCCATCACGGCGCCTGCCACGAGCAGCCGGCGCGCCGAGAGACAGCCGCGGCTCACGGTGGCAAGCGCCACCAGGGCCGCCAGCACCGCCAGCGCCAGCGACGCGGCGGTCACGTCGAGGTCGTACCCTACCGCAATCGGCAGCGTGAGTGCGATCATGCCGATGAAGTGCATCGACCAGATGCCGATGCCCATCGCGCACGCACTGCCCGCGAGCCAGACGTGGCGCCAGCGGCTGCTGGTCACGCTACTGAGCGTGGCAGCGCCCTCCAACGCCGTATACGACGCAAGAAAGGCAACGACCACGGACAGGCACGTCAATAGCGGGTTGTAGACACCGTTCATTCGTGGCCCTTTGCGCGCCTGTTTCCATGGCGCGTCATTCTGTTTATGTTTCTATGTCGTGCAAACACCGCCCGGCTTCACGCCGATCCGGCATGCACACGCCGCGTCTCTCAGCGCGGCGTGGTCTTCATGTGTCGAAAGAACGCATCGATGCGTTACGACTACTGGATAACGGTCGATGCGGAAAAATCTGAAGGGCATAAATGCACGATCAATCCATCATCGCGTTACGGCAAATTTCGTGCGGCCGCACGGATCAGTTTTTCACCGGGAAAAACCACAGATTGCGGTCGCTATAGCCGAACTGCTGGATGATCGAGGCGAGCGTGCCGTCGGCGCGCATTTCGTCGAGCGCACGCGATACGGCGTGATTCAGATCGACATCGCCCTTGCGCAGCGCGTAACGCGCGTAGCCGTATTCCTGCGGCAAGGGCTTGTAGTCGCTCACCATTTCGATCGCCGACGAGGGATGCTGCTTGAGGAACATGCTGATCTTGATGCCGTCTTCCATGGCGACGTCGATGCGGCCCGCGATCAGATCGGCGAATTCGGCCTCGCTGCTGGTGTAGAGCTTGAGTTCCTTGAGGTCCTTGCGCTCGCCAAGCAACTGGTGATTGATACTGCCGCGCAAGGTGCCGACGGTGCGTCCCGCGAAATCGTCCCAGCTATGAATCTTCAAGGGATTGCCGCGTTGCGTGGCGATGGCCGAGCCGTACCAGTAAGCGGGACTCGTAAACGACACCACGCGCAGGCGCTGCGCGTTGGCGTGCAGATTGTCGACGATGATGTCGGTGCGGCTGGAAAGCAGCGACGGAATCATCGCGTCGAAAGGCATGATGTTCCAGGTGACTTTCGTGATGCCGAGGCGCTTCGTAATTTCCTTGAAGATGCGCACGTCCGCGCCGTCGAACTGATGCGTCTTGTCATCGAGGAACGTCGACGGCGGATCCGCGGCAATCGCCAGCGTCACGCCATTGCGGACCGCGCGTGTATAGGAACCGTCTCCGCCCTGGAAACTCACGCCGACAATGCCCCCATTGTCGTCCGCGTAGGCGCTGGACAAAGGCCCCAGCCCGCCCAGAATGGCGACGAGCGCCAGCACGAATTTGCGCATGAAACACCCCCAGTGTGATTATGTATTAACGACGTAATGAAACAATCGTAATTTCGGTCTTATTACACGCTTTGACTACGTGTTTTTTATTACAGCCTTCTTTTCTCATTCGGCCCGCACTCGACGTGCACTCAACTTCTCAGCGGCCATCGCCGTCCAGACGACGAATCTGCCACGCGCGGCGTGCCCATCTTACGCTCCAGCCAGCGCACGACGAGCGCACTGGGCCACGAGAACGCCAAATATATCGCGCCGATAATCGTAAAGACGGTGGCGTACTGAAAATTCGTCGACGAAATAATTTGCCCCGTGAACATCAGTTCCTTGACGGTCACGATCGACACCAGCGACGTGTCCTTGAAAAGCGAAATGGCGTAATTGCCGAGCGGCGGCACCACGATGCGCAGCGCCTGCGGCAGCACGACCAGCTTGAGCGTCTGGCCGCCGGACATGCCCAGTGCTTTCGCGGCCTCCACCTGGCTCTTCGGCACCGCCTTGATGCCGGCGCGATACACCTCGGCAAGATAGGCCGAGTAATTGATCGACAACCCTGTCACGCCGGCGATGAAGGGATCAAAACGAAGCCCGAACGACGGCAGCACGAAATAAATATAGAACAGCTGCAACAGCGCCGGCGTACCGCGAATCAGCTCGATATAGGCGGCGGCAAGCGTGCGCAGCACGGCACTGTGACTGATTCTGGCGATGGCGAGCACGAGGCCGAAAGGCAGGCTCAGCGCCAGGATGCAGAACGTCAGTTCGAGGCTCGTGAGCGCGCCGCGCAGCAAATCGGGCAGATAGCCGCTCGCGCCGTGAAGATCGAACAGTTCCAGAAGGGTAGTCGGCATGATGGTTCCGCCCGTCTCGCAGGTGCGGGTTCGAAGATCAGCGTGCAGTGATCGAAAAGGCGTCAGTCGAGTACGTCAGTCGCGCACTTCAGTCGCGTACAACAAGCTGCGGCTGCGCGCCGAGCTTGCTGCTGATGCGTTCGGCATAAGCGCGCAGCGTGCGGCCAAGCGCATGCAGATCTTCGTCGCTCAGGCCGGACTTGAGCGTGGTCACGCTGATTGCCGCGACGCCTTCGCCGTCGCGGTTGGTAATCGCCGCACCCACGCAGACCACGCCGATATTGTCTTCTTCGTCGTCGAATGCATAGCCGCGTTCGGCAACGAGGATCAGATCCTTCATCAGTTCGGCGGGCGTCACGCGCGTGTATTGCGTGCGGGCCGGCATGCCGGTATGCGCGAGCAGCTTGACGACGCGCGCTGGCGGCAGCAGCGCCATCAGCGATTTGCCGAGCGCCGAGCAATGCGGCAGTTCGCGTTGCCCCAGCGCGGAGGCGATGCGCACGATGCCCGGTGCATCAACGCGATTGATCGCCACGGCGTAACCGTCGTCGTCGAGCACCGCGAGCCGCGACGTGAGGCCGGTCTCGTCGGTCAGCTCCCGCAGCACCGGCATGGCCACCTGCGAGACGCCCGTATCGGCCGCCGCGCGATCGCCCAGATGCACCAGCGCAAAGCCCAGCCGGTAGCGGCGCGAACCGCCCAGCCGCACGTCGATGACATAGCTGCGCGCAAGCAGCGTTTGCAGCAGCGCGAACGCCGTGCTTTTTGAAACGCCGATGATGGTGGCGATTTCCGCAACCGTTAGCCCTTCGCTGCCACTGGTCCCCAAGGCTTCCAGCACGTCCAGCGCACGGCTGACACTGCGAAGTGCGTAGCGATCTTCGGTGGTTTGAGCTGCTTGTGTCATTTTTATTTCGCGTTCTTCCCGTCGCTGGACCGATCAAAACCTCGGCTCGCTGTGCATGGTCTTTATTGACAGCCGTCAATGTGGAACCTACCATAAATAACACTACCGAACGGCGTTCGGTATAGCCGAACGAAAATAAATCTGGCATCCGTTCGATGCGCGAGTCACTTGATCCGGCGCTCGACCCGAATAGATAGCAACAGGACGTCACAACGCCGGCGATATGCGCATGGCATGCGCGTCACCGCTTTCCGAGGCGAAAACAATGGGAATCATGTCTAAAGGGGGCCTTCAAGTCGGCGCGAGCCCGAAATCATCGGGTGCTCATTCGCACAAACTCGCCCATGACGATATCCGGCACATCAGCTCGATGCTCGGAAGATTGTCTGCGCAGGACATGAAGGAACTGGGTTTGCCGCCGTCGTACTGGCGCAAACGCTTGCGGGATATTGCGCAAAGCCATCAACTATCGAAAGGACAGCTCGGTGAAATAGACCGTCTGATCGGTTCGTTGGAGGCTTAGCGCGTTGAAATAAAGAGGGTGTCGGCGAATTCAATAAAAGAACCTGAGAGAACCGACATCGGCCGATTCAAATAGAGAGCCTGGTATACAGGCCGTCGGCCGGGTCAAGAAAAAAGAACCTGAGAGAGCTTCAATCCAGAAGCTTGAGCACATCGTTTTAGAGCACGAGGGGCAAGCGAACGCCACGGCGTTCGCTGCGCTCGCGAGCCTCGAAGCGGCGCTGGGACGGCAGTGTTGCCCCTTGATCGACAATCGCTTCGAATAGACGCTCGGCGCGTGCCTCGCCGGCCGCGTAGTCAGTGGCCGCAATCCTCACGGCGGAGCACGCCGTTCACGCGGCGCGCGAGACGTTGTGGGTTGGCCCCGCGCAAGGCGGCGGGCAGCAGATCGTCAGGCCAGTCCTGGTACGAAACGGGGCGCAGGAAGCGCTCGATGGCGCGGCCGCCGACCGACGTGGTGCGTGCGTCCGAGGTCGCCGGGAACGGGCCGCCATGCACCATCGCGTAACCGACCTCCACGCCGGTGCCGAGGCCGTTGGCGAGCACGCGGCCGGCCTTGCGCTCAAGGGTGGGGAGTATCGTACGGCAAGCCTCGTGATCGGCTGGTTCCAGATGCACCGACACGGTCAACTGACCTTCGATCGAATCCAGCACGGCGTGCAGTTCGTTCAGGTCCGAACAGCGCACGATCAGCGAAGCCGGGCCGAAGACTTCGGCGCGCAAGGCTTCATCGGCGAGAAAGGCTTGTGCCGATGCGGCGAAGAGCGCGGGCTGGGCGTCGAAAGGGCCGCCCTGCATTTTGTCTTGCTTATTGTCTTGCTCGCTGGCTGCGAGACTTTCGACCTGCGCGGTGCGGGACAAACGCTCAACGCCTGCGCAGTAGTTCGCATGAATGCGGGGCGTGAGCATCGTTTGCGCCGCCGCATCGGCCAGGGCCGCGCCTGCGGCCAGTTCGAATGCGCGCAGCGTTTCACCCTCCACTGCCAGCACGAGGCCCGGATTCGTGCAGAACTGCCCTGCACCCAGCGTAAGCGCCGCCGCGAACTGACGCGCGATCAGCTCGCCGCGCGCGGCCAGGGCATGCGGCAACAGCACGACCGGATTGATCGCGCTCATTTCCGCGTAGACCGGGATCGGCTCCTTGCGCGCGTTCGCGATCTTCATCAGCGCGACGCCCGCCGCGCGCGAACCCGTGAAACCCACGGCCTTGATGCGCGGATCGGCTACGAGGGCACGGCCAATGTCGATGCCGCTATCGAACAGCAGCGAAAACACGCCTTCTGGCAAGCCACATTGCGCCACGGCACGCTGGATCGCGCGTCCGACGAGTTCGGAAGTGCCCGGATGCGCACTGTGCGCTTTCACGACCACCGGGCAACCCGCCGCAAGCGCGGAAGCCGTATCACCGCCAGCCACCGAAAACGCCAACGGAAAATTCGATGCGCCAAACACCGCCACCGGACCCACGGCGATATTGCGCAGACGCAGGTCCACGCGCGGCATGGGCTTGCGTTCAGGCTGCGCCGGATCGATGCGCGCATCGACGTAGTCGCCCTGACGCAGCACCGCCGCGAACAGTTTGAGCTGCCCGGTCGTGCGGGCGCGTTCGCCTTCGAGGCGCGCGCGCGGCAAGCCGGTTTCGGCCATGCAGCGTTCGATCAGGGCGTCACCGATCGATTCGATCTGTTGTCCTATCGTTTCGAGAAATACGGCACGCGCTTCGAGCGAGGTTTCCCGATAAAGATCGAACGCCGCCTCGGCAAGTGCGCAGGCGCGCGCGAGATCGCTGGCGCTTGCGCCACCGAAAGCAGGTTCGAGCGCTTCGCCCGTGCGCGCGTTGACGCCTTTAAAAACGCCGTTTTCGCCGTTCATGCTTGCCGCGCCGATCAACGACTGTCCGGCAATGCTAAAAGTGCTTTCGCTCATGGTGCTTCCTGCAATGGAAAAGCGGGCCGGCGTGGCGCGGTTCAATCACCGAGTCAAGTGCGATGGAGAGGCGTTACTCGTCGTCTTCATCGAGACGCAGATTGCCTTCGTTAAATACATCGCACCAGATCGGCAGCGATGCGAAGAAGTATCGCTGTCCATATTCGGTCAGGCTTGAGGGCTTTCTCGTCTGAGCGTGACGAATTCAGCACAATGATCGATATCGGCGTGCATGAGCGAATGACGCGCACCGGCGCTATCGGGGACAACATCTGGATTTTCGAGCGTGAAACTTGCGAGAACGCCAGGTATTCTTATTCGGCCGGCGTCGCTTGAGGATGCAGCAGCGCACGATATTGACTTGGCGTCAGTCCCACGGTCGCCTTGAATTGACGCGTAAATGCGCTGTGATCGTTATAGCCGCAACGTGTGGCGATTTCGGTGATCGTCGAATCGCTTGCGAGCAGTTCGGATGCTGCGTCCAGGCGTGTCTTCAGCAGCATTTGACGCGGCGTGAGATGAAAGACCTTGTGGAAATAGCGTTCGACCTGTGCCACCGACATATCGATCAGCGTCGCCAGATTCGACAGCTTCAGCGGCTGCGCGTAGTTGTCCTGGATATATTTCGCTGCGAGGGCCACGCGCTGATAGGCCGGATGCGTGCCCTCCGCTGCCTGCAGATCGCGCGAGATACCCGCGACGCCCAGCACGCGACCTTGTGCGTCGTGCAGTGGAACCTTGGAGGTGAGGCACCAGCCGGGCTGCCGCCCCGGATAGAGATGCAGTTCGAGCTGGTCGATCAGGCGGCTGTTATCGCGCACCACCGCTTCGTCCTGCTCCATGTAGATGTGACCGAAGCGCGAGGGAAACACCTCAGCCGCCGTTTTGCCCAGCAATGCGCGGCGATCCTTGCAGCCGCAGCGCGTCGCCAGTGTGGCGTTGACGATCACGTAGCGCGCCTCGTGATCCTTCACGAAGAAAACCACATCGGGCATGGCGTCGAACAACGGTTCGAGCAGGGAGAAATGCGCCACCATCTCCGGAAACGTCGTTTTTGCGCCGAGGGCGGGCAGGAGCAGGTCGGGCATCGCAAGGCGTGGCAAGTCGGGATCGGCTCGATTATGCCTTCGTCACCCGCGCTTGCCCACCTGCAAAGAAATACGGAAGGCGTTTTTTGCACCGCCCGCGTGAGCGCTTCAGGCCTGCGTTTGCGTCTCCATCAAGGTGCCGATGCGCGCGGGCGAGAATGGCGCACGCGGTCCGTTGCGCGACCAGCCCAGACAGAACGCGGCGGCTTCGCCGCAGATCTTGCCCTGGCACGGCCCCATGCCGCAGCGCGTGTGCAGTTTGGCATCTCGCCAGTTGCGATGCTGCGCGGCATCCGCGAAACGCACGTCTTCGCAGCGACATAGCACGGTATCGGGCGTGGCGAGGCCGCGCAATTGCGGATCGAGCGCGAAGGCCGCGTGCATCCGCACAGCGAAGCGACGGTAACGCTCACGCTCGCCAAACAGCGCCCGCGCCTGCGTGACGTTGCCGAGCGCGGCATGTGCCGCAATTTGCCCTTCGAGCGCAGCCAGTTCCATCCCGCCCACGCCCGTGGCTTCGCCCGCAGCATAGACATCGGGCTGGGTGCTTGCCTGCAGATCGTCGACGACGATTGCGGCAACGCCCTGCGTTTCCTCGCTACGGCAGCCCAGCGCCGTACCCAGCACGGTATTGGGCACGAGTCCGTAGGCGCACGCGAGCCGATCGCAGTCGATCTGAATTTGCCTGGCCCCTTGCCGCACCGTTACCTGTGCAAGCTTCCCGTCGCCCTGTGCGGCACACACGTGCGCGCCACAAAGATACGGCGTCGCGCGCAGATCGAAACGCATGCGCGCTGCCTGAACGAGTTTGGCCGGCGTGCGGATGAGCGACGCCGCAAAACCGCGCACCGCCTGCGCCGACGACTGTTCGACAATCGCCGCAATCTGCGCGCCCTGTTCGTGCGCTGTCACTGCGGCAGCCCACAGAAGCGGCCCTGTACCGGCGATCACGATGCGTTCGCCGCGCACCGGCATGCCGCTCTTGATGAGCGCCTGCAAGCCCCCTGCTCCAGTCACGCCCGGCAGCGTCCAGCCCGGATACGGAAGAAAACGCTCGCGCGCGCCGGTCGCGACGATCAGCTTGCCGTAGCCGACGATAAAGCCTCGTTCAGCGTCTTCCACCAGCAGGCGGCCAGCGCCCCGAGCCTGCAAGACACGCGTCCCGTTCAGCCAGGTGATGTTCGCAGCGCCGTGAATCGCGTCGATAGCAATGCGCGCCCGGCCTTTGGCTAGATATTGCGGCCCTTGACGCCAGATCTGGCCGCCGGGCAGCGCGTTGTCGTCGACAATGCCGACCGTCACGCCCGCCTGCGCGGCTACCCTCGCAGCATTCAAACCGGCCGGTCCTGCGCCAATAATAAGGATATCGAAATTCATACCGCAGACCTCGCCGTCCTGATGTCCATGCCTTGCGCACAGAGTGTCTGACAGGCAAGCCGATGGCGCACGCCATCTATCGTCACGCGGCACTCCTGGCACACGCCCATGCCGCACAGCGGCCCGCGTTGCGCGCCGCGCACCGATTCGCGCGTCACTACGCCGGCGTTGCCGGTTGCGATCGCGATGGCGGCCACCACGGCACTGCCGCGCGCGACCTGCACGCTGCGTCCGTCCACATCGAGCGTCAACATTTCAGACATGGCTGACTCCGGCTTCTTCGAAGCGCGCGGGTCGATACGGCGCAGGATCGATCGGCAATACATCGCCCAGCCCGAGCATCTGCGCGGCGATCAGCTTGCCGGTGGCGAGCGCGGTCGTCACGCCCAGGCCCTCATGCCCCGTCGCGAGCCACGTGGACCGATGACAGGTTTCGCTGGCAAATGGCCCGGCTGGGCCGATCAGCGGCAAGCCATCGCTCGTTGCGGGGCGAAAGCCGGTCCACGCGCGAATGGCGTTGAGCGTCGGCAATTCCGGCAGGAATTGTGCGGCACGGCGCAGCATACGCGCGAGGATCCCGGGCTCGATGGCCGGATCGACACTATCGAACTGGCGCGACGATCCGATCAGGATCTGCCCGGTCGGGCGCGGCTGCACATTGAAGGCCACCGACGTGCCGCTCGCGTTATGTGCGCTCTTGATATAGCCGAGTTCCAGAATCTGATGGCGGATCGTGCCCGGATAGCGATCGGTAATGATCAGGTGTCCTTTTTTTTCCTGCATCGGCAGGCCGGGCAACAGATCGGCGGCCTGCAGGCCGTTGGCCAGCAGCACGGCGCCCGTCGCAAGCGTTTCGCCATCGGCCAGCACAACGCCCTGACGATCCACGCGCGCTACCTGTGTATCGAGCCGGCATGTCACACGCCCTTTCACCGGTTGCGCGAGCAGCCACGCGGCGGCGGCCGGTGCATAGACCACGGCGTCGTCGGGGAGCAGCATGCCGCCGCGCAGGCCTTCGCGCAAGGCTGGCTCGGCTTCGCGCACCTGCTGGGCGTCGAGCAGTGTGCACGCCACGCCAGCACCCGTCAGCGCCTGCCGACGTGTTTGCGCGAGTTCGTATTCTTCGTCATCCACGGCCACCCAGAGCGTGCCGCAACGCGCGAACGCCTCGCGCTGCGTCAAGCGCGGCGCGAGATCGAGCCATAAATCTCGCGACCATGCCGACAACGCAAACTCGGCGGGGCTGTCGTCCATCAGCACCAGATGGCCCATGCCCGCCGCGCTCACGCCGCCGCCCACGCCCGCGCGGTCGAGCACCAGCACGTCCGCGCCCTGCTGCGCCAGTTCGTGCGCGCAAGCCGCACCGACGATGCCCGCGCCCACCACGATCACATCGGGACTCGAATGCAAAGGCTTGCTCACGCGCGGATGCCCCATGCGAAAGGATCGTCGGCGGCGAAGATCAGCTTCGCTTCGGCGCTCACGTGGGCGCTGCCGCGAATGCTCGGGCGCACGTATGCGCGGCCCGTGTCTTGCGCGTCTTCGCAAGGCTCGTAACTCGCCTCGAACACGCTGCCGATGATGCTTTCCTGACGCCAGAGCGCGCCGGGCGCGAGCACGGCATCGGCCGCCAGACAGGCGATTTTCGCGCTGGTGCCGGTGCCGCACGGCGAGCGGTCGTAGGCCTTGCCGGGGCACAGCACGAAGTTGCGGCTATCGATGCCAGCCACGCTGGAATCCGCGAACAGTTCGATATGGTCGATCAGCGCGCCGTCTTCGCCCGTGATGCGATTGGCTTCGAGCGCGGCGCGGATCTTCCATGCAGCGTCTGTAAGCGATTCGACGTGGGCGAAATCGAGCGTCTGGCCGTGATCGGCAACGAGGAAGAACCAGTTGCCGCCCCACGCGATATCGCCATGCACGCGGCCGAGGCCCGGCACGTCCAGCGGCACCTCCGAGCGATAACGGTAAGCGGGGACGTTATGCACGCTCACGCTGCCGTCGTGGTGCAATTCGGCTTCGACCACGCCCACGGGGGTTTCGACGCGATGCACGCCAGGCGCGATGCGGCCCAGATGCGCAAGCGAAACGATCAAACCGATCGTGCCGTGCCCGCACATGCCGAGAAAACCCACGTTATTGAAGAAAATCACCCCGGCCGAGCAACTGGGATCGTGCGGTTCGCAGAGCAGCGCGCCGACCATCACATCGGAGCCGCGCGGCTCGTTGACCACGCCGGCGCGCACATGAGCGAAATCGCGCCGAAAGATTTCAAGCCGCTCAGCGAGCGGGCCACGGCCCAGATCGGGGCCGCCTTCAACGACGAGCCGCGTAGGCTCGCCGCCGGTATGGGAGTCGATAACGGTAACGGTGTTCATGTCGACAATCGTAGGCATCGCCCGCAAGGCCGTCTTGCTCGAACGGCCCCGCAGCGATGACGATTTCTGCACAGGGCGCGGGCCGCCTTGCCGCCTTTATTTCGTGCCCACGGTCTGCAACGGCTTCCATGCGCCGTTGACGACCTTGTACACAGTCACGCCGCCATACTTGAGATCGCCATACTGATCGTAGGCCAGCTCGCTGGTGGTGACGCCCTTCATGTTGGTCGCCTTCAGCGCGGTGAGAAAGACGTGCGGATCGGTGGAGTCGGACTTCTTCATCGCGTTGAACACGGCCATGGTGCCGTCGTAGGCATACGGCGCGTACAACTCCACGGGCTGGTTGAAGCGCTTCGCATAGCGCTCGCCGAAGGCCTTGCCGCCCGGCATCTGCGCCAGCGGGCTGCCTTCCGATGCGGCTAGCGTCCCTTCCGAAGCCTCGCCCGCCACCTTGATGAGATTATCGGACTGCAGCATATCCGGGCCGATCAGCACGGATTTGATCGCCAGCGAGCGCATCTGCTTGAGCATCGGCGCGGCCTGCGTATCGGCGCCGCCGTAGAAGACGGCATCGGGATTCGAGGCCTTGATTTTGGTGAGAATCGCACGGAAATCCACCGCCTTGTCGCTCGTATATTCTTCGTCCACGACCGTTGCGCCCGCTGCCCTGGCAGCCTTGGTGAACTCTTGCGCCACGCCCTGGCCGTATGCGGTACGGTCGTCGACGATCGCGAGGCGCTTGAATTTGAGGCCCTTCACGGCGTAATCGCCCAGCACGCTGCCAAGCTGCGTATCCGACGTCAGCAGACGGAACGTGGTGGGCAGACCCAGACGCGTATAGGTGGGCGATGTCGCCATCGCGATCTGCGGCGTGCCCGCTTTCGCGTAGATCGGCGCGGCCGGAATGCTGGTGCCCGAGTTGTAGTGGCCGATCACCGCGACCACGCCATCGTCCACCAGCTTCTGCGCGACGGTGGTGCCGGTGCGCGGGTCGGCCTGATCGTCCTGGGCGTCCAGCACGAAACGCACGGGCTTGCCGCCGATGACGGGATTGGTCGCGTTCATGTCCTCGATCGCGAGTTGAACGCCGCTGCGGAAATCCGCGCCGTAGTGCGCCTGACCGCCCGTGAGCGGCGCTGCAAAACCGATCTTGATATCGACCGGCGATGCCGCAAAGGAGCAAGGTGCGCCAGCCAGGGCCAGGCCCATGACCAACGCGCTGGAAATAGCCGTGCGCTGAAATTGCATTGTTGTCGTGCTCCTCGATAATGGAAAACCCCGTGCCCGGCAGCCTTATTGGCTCAGTGGCGCAATGGGTGTTGCGGGTACTCGCCTCGCGCTGTTCCGGCTTGACCGGTAGTGGGCTGAGAGCAATATAAGATTCCAAAAACCGAGGAGTCTTGACGAAATTCGACAGTAGAAATGCAGAAATCGGCATAGCGCCGATCAGCATGTCCTTAATGAAGCCGACAAAAAAAGCGCCCACTGGGCGCTTTCGTTTGCTGCATTGCGGCGGTTGCGAGGACGGTCTGTGGCGCCAAGGCCTCAGGCACTCACCTCTTTGGACCAGCCCGCGTACCAGTTGCGGAACAACGCATACTGGGTTTGGGCATAGTTGCGCTGCGCGTCGCTCAGGACATCGGTCTCGTTGAAATGCAGCGTGTATTCCGTCGCGCCGTTCAGGACCATCAGATACTTGTAGTAGAGAACCAGATCGGCGCCTTCGTCGAACGACGACAGCACCGCGAGCGCGGATTCCAGTTCGCGCGCCTGGCGACGCGCGGTGACATCCCCCTTGGCTGCCTTGCGGCACAGGTCGACCAGTTGCAGGACTTCACGCGGCAGCGCATTGCCGATGCCAGTGATTGCGCCCGTCGCGCCGCAATTCACGAAGCCATGGAAAACCTGCGTATCGACGCCTGCCATCAGCGTGACGCTGTCGTCCTGGCTGGTGATGTGCTCGGCGGCGTAACGCATGTCCGCAGCGCCGCCAAATTCCTTGAAGCCAATCAGATTCGGATACTTCGCGCGCAGTTCGAAGAACAGGTCGGCGCGTGTGGCGAAGCCATAGTATGGGCTGTTGTAGATCACGGCGGGCAGCGCGGGCGCGGCTTCGAGAATCGCAGCGAAATGCGCTTTCTGCGCCGCGGCGCTCGCGCCACGCGACAGCACGCGTGGGATCACCATCAAGCCGCCGGCCCCCACCTTCGCCGCGTGCGCAGCATGAGAAACCGCTTCTTTCGAGTTGACCGCACCCGTACCGACGATGGTCGGAATGCCGGCCGCTACCAGACGCGCCACGCCTTCCTGACGCTGCGCTTCACTCAGCAGCGGCCAGTCGCCCATCGAGCCGCAGTAAACGACCGCCGACATGCCGATATCGATCAACTCGCGCCCCTTGGCGACGAGCGCGTCGAAATCAGGCGTGCGCTCTGCCGTGCACGGCGTCATGAGGGCCGGAATCGTACCCGTGAAGATGTTGTTGCTCATGGTGTTCTATGGATCCTCAATAATCTGGAAGCCGCAAGGCGGATTGCTCGCTCGTAGAACACGCCGCCTCGTAGCTGAGCCGAATTCCGCGACTGTGTTCATGGCGGTAATCGTAGGCAAGGCAAAAATGGCCGTCTTGTTTCCGTAGCCCGGTTCTGATGACGATTTCTGCATAGGGGCATGGGCTACGCTCGCTCGGCGCCGCAAGCGTCTGGGCTGCGCGCGGGATCGGCGTGATTTGGTGCAGGCATTCGTCCGCGCAGCCTTTGACGCGAGGCGTGCGCACGTGATCGTAGAGATACGCGTCTTGGACAGGCTCCTCCTGATGATGTCGTGGCACGCGTGAAGCCGGGTGCAAAAACGTCGTCAAAACCGGCGATTTGGACCTGTCCGCATTTTCGTGTGCAAGGCAACACCGCGCGCCTGCAGATGCAGCGCAACACTCACGCCGACGATGTCAGTGCCCAGCAAGATCGCGTCCATGCTCATGCCTTTCATCTGGAGTCCAAATTGCTTATCCAGACACGCGGCGCAGCATCCGGAAGGCCACGCCCCGTGCTCACTGCATCGTTTGGGCAAACAGCCGTCGTCGATTCGCGTGTTCCTGGACAATGACGTTCCCGCTACCCACTTCGAGGCGGAAATGAGCGCACGCCTAAATCCCTTCCCCTCTCCTTCCCTCAGACGATTCCACTCGTTGACCGGCCTGCTCCTCGCAAGCACGCGCCAGGCGTTGCAACCGTCGCTCCGGCGACCGCCAGTGGCCACCCGTTGCACGGTCGCCCTGGCGGCGGGCGTGGCGCTCGCGCTTGCCGCTTGCGCGCCGGCGACGCCGACGCAGTCCCAGTCTCTTGAGCCCGAAGTCGCCAACCTTTCGCCACTGGCCAGCCAGCTATTCACGGGCCACAATCAGGCTGGCGCATACTACTCGCTGGATGCGAAGGCGACCTTTGCCATCGATGCACCCGGCAAACTGCGCCTGCTGGATGTGCGTTCCGGCGAACCCGTTGCTGGGCCCGCCGATATGCAGGGCGAGACGATGTCGACGGCATGCAAGCCCTTTGGCGCGGTGGCAAACCAGCGCACGACATGGTTTCCTTACACGGGCGTATTCGTGCGCGGCGGCACGCTTGCCGCCGTTTCTTCCCGTGGCGGCAATATCGGCATCAAGTCGTTATCGGCGCGTAACGATGGCGCGATGATCTACACCGGCCACGACGCGGACAAAATCGAATTCTTCTACGCGCCATGCGTCGGCGCTCAACGCGTCACACGCGGCTGGCGAACCCAGCGCTACATTCCGGACGGCACGGTGCTGCGCGTGCGCGCGGACACCGGCATGCGCGTCGACCTGCAACTGCCGCAACGTTTCGTTCCCTACGTGCTGCTGCGTTATCGCTCGGGGGCCATCATCCCGGTGCCCATGCGCGTGGTGCTTGCCACCGTCGACTTGAGCAGCCGGCGCGTCGTGCTGCAATACCAGAGTACCTTTGCTGCGGCAGCGCCGATCCGCAAGATCGAAATGCGGCTGATTACGCCGGGCGGCCTGCCATCGTCGGGTGAAACCGCTGCGCGCTATCAGGAGCGCACCCAGGCCTTGATGGACGATCTGGCCGCCTGCCCGCCGCCGCAAGCACACGCAATCGAAACCTGCGCCACGCCGACACGCATGCCGAATCCGCTGATTTACTATTCATCGGCGGAGCTTGCCAGCCAACGGAAGACAGCGGCGGCTAAAATTTCGCCGTAGGCAGCCACGGCGGGCGACGCCGGTTCTCAGAAAAGGCCGCCGTGCCGGGCGTGCCGTGCCGGGGGCAACGAAGCCTTCGCGCGACGTGCGCCGCGAGTCGAAAAGCACGTGGTCGTGCGTGAAAATGGCTGCGAATCGCTTTTCTCGTCTTCTTGATGTACCCGGCGACTTGGGCCACGTACAAAAAACGATTCGATTTGTCTCCTCCGTGTTTCCGGATATGAATTCAGCCCGCACAATTGGCGGGCTTTCTCTTTAACGGGCGCGCTTTGGGGCAGCCTACGGCGCGGCTGCCGCTCACGGTCGGATGCTCAACGACGGGTAATCAGTCGCACAAGATCGTCGCGCATTCCGGAAATGTCCAGCACATGCTGCGCGCGCGTGAGTGCGACGTACAGCAGACGGATCTCGTCCTCCTCGGGAACCGGACTGCCATCGGCACCACGAAAGCGGAAGTCGTTCGCTACCCTCACCCGCTTCCACTCCAGTCCCTTGGCCCGATGCACCGTTGAAATGACGTAATCCGCCAGCTGACCGGACGCACTGTGCTGCGCAAGCGATCGCAGATAACCGGTGCCCAGTTCGTCGACGATCTGCACCAGCGGCACTAAATCCTGGCCGAACGGCGTGCGCGAGAACGCCTGCGCATCAGCCCAGTTTTCGAACAGGGAAAACGCCGCTGGCTTGAATGCGCGCTGCCCGGCCAGCAAGAGATCGGCGCCATCGGCGAACGCCGTGATCTCGGCGGCGCTCATCCTGATCGCCGGACGGTGCCCGGCCTCCAGCCCGGCGGCCAGTTGCCAGATCGCCGTCACGTTCTTGCGGCACAGCACGGCATCGACCGGGGGCGCGATCGAAGGATCCTCGACCAGCATGGAACCGATGGCGCTCTGACCGCGCAGCGGCACAGGCTCGCCGAGGCGGCTGAGCAGACGGCTGGCCAGTGCGGCGATGCTCGTGCCAAACCGGAACGATTCCGTGAGCGCGCATTCGGGAGCAGCGATCTGCGACATGGCATTGATCGCGCCACGCCACTCATAGATCTGCTGGTACGGATCGCCCACGTAGATCACCTGCGCGTGGCGCTGTCGCGCAAGCACGGACAGCATGACGGCGTCGCTATCCTGCGCCTCGTCAAACAGGATGAAATCGGCTTCGATCCGCGGCTCGGACATTGCCCAAAGCTTGAGCACGACGTCGGGTGAGACCGCACTGCGGGAGCCGGCCGCTACGCTCTCCTCCCAAAGCCGGCGAACCGCAGGCAGCAGCCAGGCGCGCAATTCGGCAGCAACCGCCTCGTCGATCTTTTCGTCAACCACCACGTGACGCACGTCCGGCTCCGTGTCGGCCGAACGGCAGAAGCGCCCGAGCGCATCGGCAATCAGACGTCCGGTCTCGAACGGCAGAATCTCCACGCGCCGCCCGGTCACCGTGCGCGCCTCGATTGCGCCGATACCGAAGCGCGCAGCCAGCCTATGCGGTGGCTCGGGTTCCAGATTGCCCCGGCTTCTGAGCTGCGCGTCGACTGCGGACCACGCATGAGCGTGCATCGTGCGCGAGGCGACGTGCGCCGGAAACCGGCGCGCCGCCGCATCCGCGATGGCACGATTGAATGCCAGATAGAGTCCGCGACGCCCTTCCAGCCGTTGCGCGACCAGACCAAGGGTCGAGGTTTTGCCAGCCCCCGCGTAGGCCTTGATCTTGAGGTTGCCGCCGCGGTGGGCGGCATCTACCGCGATAACCTGCTCTGCAGTCGGAGCGAATGCCCGGCTCATGCCGATCCAACCGCCATACGCGGCTGGGCCAGCAAGGCATCGCGCTCCGCAGCGCGGGTGGCGCCCTCGCCGTCGACGCCGTCGCGTGCATTCATCCCGGCCCAGGCGACTTGCTGCGCTGTCGTCATGACAGCCAGGGCATTACGGATGATGTGATGGGCCATCCGCAGTTCATGGACGAGCAAACTTTTCTCCGCTTGCAGGGTGGCAATTTCGAGGTCTGCCGGATCAATGGACATTGCAGTTCCTTCAGAGGGAGGACGGGTACGGCATTCTCGCATGCGCCTCGCTGTACATTGCGGCACGCTTTCTGCTCCGAGTGCCATGCGTCGCAGGACTACACGCTTCGCGTCGGCGTGACGTCTTGCAAGGTGGTGGTCATGGGCTACCCGATCCATCGCCTCCATTCGTCAAACTCCGGCGTCGTGTCGATCCCGGCTCGCCCGTACAGCGCAACCGAAAGTTCTACAACCGTCCGGTTCTACCTGCCCGGAAGTTGCAAGGTGACACGCACCAAAGCATTCGATACTTGAGCGCGTGGCCACACTCGGTCAAGTGACGATTGAAGCATCGAGCACGGCAATACCTCACGCCTTCAGATATCTCAATGGAGCCACACAATGAACGTTCTTTGGCGCTGCTTTACGATCGTCCATGCGCTCATGGCAGCCCTTTTCACTGTCGCGGCGCTGATGCTGATTGCGATTGCCGCACGAACTGGATGGGCGGCGTTCGCGGGTCAGTGGGATCAGATGAGCGCGCAGTCCATCATTGAGGCGATAGGGCTGCTAGCCGGCGCTGTCGTCGCCATACAGATCGCCGAGACCATTGTGGAAGAGGAAGTGATCCGCGAGGCTGACGTCAGCGGACCGACACGTGTCCGGCGATTCATGTCCCGCTTCCTCGTTGTAGTGGTCGTCGCGCTGGCCATAGAGGGCCTTGTTGCAACATTCAAGGCGCTACATCAGCAGCCATCCGAACTACGGTATGCCGCGGAGCTGATTGTTGCCACCGCCGCGCTTCTGGCAGCCTGGGGCGTGTTTGTTCACCTCAACCGCTCCGCGGAAGAGCTGGAACCGGAGGCGATGGAGAAAGCGAAGCGGGAGGACGCGAAAGTGCAATAGCTTCGATCGACCCGTGGGCCGCCCCGGCGATTTTCGATGGTTTCGACCGACGGCGGATCGCGGGCATGCCCGGTGCTGATGTTCTTCGGCCACGACCAATCAGGCGATGAACATGACTGTACATATTCCACTTTCGGCTACGACCGGCGCGCAGATCCTCGTGGCGTAACCGGCGACGGCCCCGGACCCGAGGTGATGGTGGCCTCCACAGCGGTGGCAACGCGCACGATCCGCTCATCTGATCGGCCTCAGGAGTGCTGGAAACAAAGCACCGGCGAGAGCCGGTGCTTTTGATATTTCGGACAGGACAAACGGCAAGGGAAGCCGGGATCAGGCGCGAGGAAGACCACTGGGCGCGGCAGCCGCTCCCGGTACCCGGGTACGGATGGCGGATTGAGTGGCGCCGGAAGTCAGGCGATATCGATCGGGGTGCTGGCTGCCTGCACAGGCTCCGTTTTCGGAATGGTCAAAGTGAGGACACCGTTATCGAATTTCGCGAGGGCTCGACCTGGATCGGAGTACTCGGGCATCGGAATCGTGCGTTCGAAGCGTCCATAGGCTCTCTCCAGCCTGTAGCAACCATTTTCTTCCCTGTGCACATCCTGCTTCTTCTCGCCGCGCAGCACGATTGCACCGCCCTCGACGCTCACCTGTACGTCCTCGCGCTCAATGCCAGGCAGTTCAGCCGTAACGCGAAGAACCGGTCCTTCATCCACGACATCAATGCGGGGCTGAAAGCGCGAAGGACTGAAATCACCGAACCACCGCTCCAACGCACTGCGTCCGTCAACGGGATCGTGGATCAATTCCTCGATCGCGCGCCATGGTTCACGCAGCAACACCCGTGCAACGTCTGACAACGGGATTCTCGACTGCTCTCTTGCGTTTGTCCGAGAGCTTTCAAGCCGCTCGGCGTCGGACTCGCCCGTTCTCCCTCGCAGAAATTTGAAGGGATTCCATTTGTTCGGCTCAAGACTCATGGTACAGGCCTCCAAAACAGGGGACGAAGATCGCAGGCAATTCGATCGCCGACCTGGTACCTGCGCCCCGCCCCGAAACACGCCTGGCGACGAACCCGGCATCAACGGAGCGGGCAATGCAGTGGAACAATGTTCGGACCTGCCGCGCAACTTGTTAATCCACGCTCACTTCGATACGGCGCGGCTTCGCCTGCTCCCGTCGCGGAATGGTCAGCTTGAGAACCCCGTCTCGCAACTGCGCATCGATGCCAGCAACGTCGAAGTCCGGACCGATCTTGAATGCGCGCCAGAAATGCGGGTGCCGCACTTCGCCGTGCTGGAGTCGCAAACCGGCTGGCGACGGGATGACGGCTTCCGCCTCGATGGTCAAACTGCCGTCCTGCACCCGCACATCCAGTTTTTCCCGGGGCACACCCGGCAGATCGGCAAATAGCGTAATGCCCTGGCTGTCTTCCAGGATGTCGACCGGCGGCGCGACCCGGGTTACCTGCCTGGCCGCCTGCGCACCGGTCGGCGCTGCGGTGCCGTTGCTGGACTGGCGAGGGGCGAGATCGGTGCTAACGTTCATGAGTGACTCCTTATTGCTGGTTTCATGAATTACTGGACTGAGATCGCACGCGGCCGGGAAGCCTCCAGACGTCCAATACTGATAGTCAGACATCCGTTTGTGTAACGCGCGGTGACCTTATCGGGATCGGCATGCTCCGGCAGTTCAATGACCCGCCGGAATGCGCCCATGAACCGCTCCCGCGCATATACCCGGGCCTCATCGCCCTGCGCTTGCGCAGGCTTGCGTTCACCACTGATCGTCAAGAGTCCCTTGTCGATCGTGATATCGAGCCTGGAAGCATCGATGCCGGGAGCGAATGCGACGACTTCAACGCTGTCGTCCGTGCCGCCAATGTTGAGAAGCGGAAAGGTCTCGCTGCGCGTCGCGCGCAGGCTTGAGGGCAACCCTGGAAGAAGACTCGCTACCTGCCGTTGCAGCCGGTCGAACTCGGCGAGCAGGTCGTTGCTGAAGAAGGGATCGCTCATGGTCTGGCTCCTTGAAAACCGGGGCCGCCACGGAAGGACGAATGGAACCACGCGCTCCAGTCCGCCCGTCCGCAGGAAACCCGCAAACAAACAAATCGAAACACGCAGCGCTTATCGCGGCTGCTGGACGATCGTTAAAATAGCGCAAGAATGAAAAATTTCAAGGGGTGCCCGGAGCAGAGGTGTGCAGGCTGTGCACAAGGGCGCGCGCCCGCTCAATCGCAGGTACAAAAGAGACCATGGAACGCTCTTCTGGCTCTTGAATCTCGCCGGCGGAGCCCATAGATGGTGCCCCCTGAACAGCACAACGCGTCCGAAGGCGCGATCAGAGGCGCTTGCAGACACGCGCATGCACGCACTCTTTTACCAGAGCGATACAGATGATTCGCTACCCAGAAAACGATAAAGCCGGTGTCGCTAACGAGCAATCGATTCCGGATGCGCTTCAGGGCGATGCCTTGCTGACCCAGCTTGTTGTGGAGCGGCTGAACCTTGGGATCTTCGTACTCGACCGTAACCTCAATGTTCTGTTGTGGAATCGGTTCATGCAGGATCACAGCGGCGTTGACGCCGAAGACGTGATCGGCCGCCCGGTGTTTGAGCGCTTTCCCGAACTGCCGCGTGCCTGGCTTGAGCGCAAGGTTGAAAGCGTATTCCAGCTTGGCGGCTTTGCCTTCAGCTCGTGGGAGCAGCGCCCCTACCTGTTCCGCTTCGATCACGACCGGCCCATTACGGGCGGCGTCGATTACATGCAGCAGGACTGTACCTTCATCCCGCTTCTGCGCGATCGCGAAGTGATCGCCGTGTGCGTGACGATCACCGACGTGACCCACGTGAGCGTGATGCAGCGAGAGCGCGAGGATGCCGTCTCCAGGCTGCGTGAATATGCCAACCGCGATGGTCTGACCGGCATAGGCAATCGCCGCTACTTCGAGACACGTCTGGCCGAGGAATTCTCGCGCTGGCAGCGTTACGGCGGCGAGCTTTCGGTGCTGCTGTTCGATCTCGATCACTTCAAGAAAATCAACGACGATTTCGGCCACGTGGCCGGCGACACCGTGTTGCGCACCATGGCGCAGCGTGTAGCGGGCGTGGTGCGAAAAGAAGACATCTTCGGGCGCTTCGGCGGCGAGGAATTCGCGCTGCTGCTGCCGGGCACGCCGCTCGACCATGCGACACACGTAGCCGAAAAAATCCGCCGCACGATTGGCGACACACCCGTGGAAGTTCAGGGCGAGGTTATCGCGGTGACGGCGAGCGTTGGAGTGACGTCCGTCAAACACGGAACGCCGGATCCGGACACCCTTATCAGTGACGCCGACGCTGCGCTCTATGACGCGAAGCGCCGCGGACGCAACCTCGTCGTTGCAGGCTGCAAGCCCTGTCTATCTGGCTGCGAATCGGGAACCGCACCCTGATGCGCTCGAAAGGGAACCGGGCGGCAGCCGGACTCGACGAGGTGATGGTCGGCAGTCAGCCCGTCGCGCACGAATGGTCGCGACATAAACATGGGATGCCTGAATGTTTCGACGCATATCGCAACGCGTCGTCCTTCGATCCAGGCTGAATCTCACACCAGAATTCCTGATGCCGTGCACCTAGACGGCGTGCTGCCTCATAGCGGTGGAAATGGCTGGCAAGCCAGAACTGACAGCCATCAAAGAAAACCTTCATGGCTGGATGCTCCGTGCGCATTGATCCACTGCGCACAGCGGCCATGGCGTGCTCCAGCGCAGCAGCATCCCGTATCCTCGCATCGGCAAGCTCCGGATTCACCGACAGTTGCAGAAACTTGAGATAGTCCAGACTGAGCACCCCATTGGGAAGTCGACCCGATGAGCGCGTGGGAAGACCAGAAAAGCCGGACATCGTGATGTTGATCAGGTGGAATAACTCACAGCCCGGCTCATTTATCAGCCATCAGATGCTTTATCACGAGTGCAGGGTCCGCGATATCCAGAATCAACCGGCGAAGGACACGACGACGCATATGATCTTCGTCTAGAGTCCACGGCTCCCCCTTCTCGCTAAGATAGCCAGCGAGCAGCACTTCCTGATTGACCCCGGCCGGAAGGTTCAGGCGAGCCGCAAGCAGTCCCGCAATGACATCATCAATTTCAATGGTCAGCGGCTTCGAGTCGATGGAGAGTTCCAGTTTCATGGTCGTCATCGAAAAAAAACGGCGCCGCATGACGGGGGCGACGTGCGACGCCGAATGGATTGCGCCGGCCGCGACTATTAGCCGGCGCATGCAGGAACTACAGTTGGGTCAGTACTCCAGCTCTGGCGTCGGTGCCTGCGCGGGCTTGTCGTCCTTCGGTGCTTCCGCGACCGTCGCATCGGTCGTCAGGATCAGCCCGGCAATCGACGCGGCGTTCTGTAGCGCCGTGCGCGTGACCTTGGTGGGATCGACCACGCCTGCCTCGACGAGATCGCCGTATTCACCGGTGGCCGCGTTATAGCCGAAGTTGCCCTTGCCTTCGAGCACCTTCGCGATGACCACGGAAGGCTCATCGCCAGCGTTTGAGGCGATCACGCGCAGCGGCGCTTCGAGTGCGCGCAGCACGATCTGGATGCCCGCGTCCTGATCGCTGTTGACTCCCTTGAGGCTCGTCACGGCCGAACGCGCGCGTATGAGCGCAACGCCACCGCCCGGCACGATGCCTTCCTCGACCGCCGCGCGCGTAGCGTGCAGCGCGTCGTCGACGCGGTCCTTCTTCTCCTTCATCTCGACCTCGGTGGCCGCACCGACCTTGATCACGGCCACGCCGCCTGCGAGCTTCGCGACGCGCTCCTGCAGCTTCTCGCGATCGTAGTCGCTCGTCGTTTCCTCGATCTGCGCACGGATCGACTTCACGCGCGCTTCAATGCGCTGCTCGTCGCCCGCCCCATCGATGATGATCGTGTCGTCCTTGCGGACTTCGACGCGTTTTGCACGCCCGAGGTCGTCGAGCGTCGTCTTCTGCAGTTGCTTGCCGGTTTCTTCCGAGATGACGGTCGCGCCCGTGAGGATCGCAATGTCTTCAAGCATGGCCTTGCGGCGGTCGCCAAAGCCCGGCGCCTTGACGGCGGCGACCTTGAGGATGCCGCGCATTGCGTTCACCACAAGCGTGGCCAGTGCTTCACCATCGATATCTTCCGCGACGATAAGCAGGGGCTTGCCCGCCTTCGAGGTCGCTTCGAGCACCGGCAGCAGGTCACGGATGTTCGAGATCTTCTTGTCGTGCAGCAGGATCAGGGCGTCGTCGAGATACGCGGCCTGCTTGTCCGGATCGTTGATGAAATAGGGACTCACATAGCCGCGGTCGAACTGCATGCCCTCGACCACGTCCAGCTCGTTCTCCAGTGACTTGCCATCCTCGACGGTGATGACACCTTCCTTGCCGACTTTCTCCATCGCGTCAGCAATGATTTTCCCGATTGCCTCGTCAGAGTTCGCCGAGATGGAGCCGACCTGGGCGATTTCACGGTTCGTTGAGATCGGCTTGGACAGCTTGCGCAGTTCGTCGAGCACGGCGGCGACCGCCTTGTCGATACCGCGCTTCAGGTCCATCGGATTCATGCCCGCGGCGACATGCTTCATCCCTTCCTGCACGATCGCCTGGGCAAGCACGGTTGCCGTGGTGGTGCCGTCCCCGGCCACATCTGCGGTTTTCGATGCAACCTGCTTGACGATCTGCGCGCCCATGTTCTCGAAGCGGTCCTTCAGCTCGATTTCTTTCGCGACCGACACCCCATCCTTCGTGATGGTGGGCGCGCCGAAGCTGCGCTCGATCAGCACGTTGCGGCCTTTGGGTCCGAGCGTGACTTTCACGGCATCGGCGAGCACGTTCACGCCCTTGACGATGCGGGCGCGGGCGCTGTCATGGAATTTGACGTCTTTGGCACTCATGTTTTTGCTCCGGGTAAAGTCGTTGACTCAACACGTCGCGAACGACCGCGCGGGTGTCCGCGACCGGTCGAAAGTTCAGGCGGCCTTGCGGGCGGCGCTGGCGTCGTCGGTGTCGAGGACGCCCATGACGTCCTCCTCGCGCATGACGAGCAGTTCCTCGCCATCGACCTTGACGGTCTGGCCTGCGTATTTGCCGAAGAGGACCCGATCACCAACCTTGAGCTGGAGCGCGCGAAGCGTTCCATCCTGCAGCAGCCGGCCGCTGCCGACCGCGATGACTTCGCCCTGTTCGGGCTTTTCTGCCGCCGAATCGGGAATCACGATGCCCGAGGCCGTCGTCCGCTGCGTCTCGATTCGCTTGACGATAACCCGGTCGTAGAGGGGACGAATCTGCATTCTCATCTCCTGAGCGATTAAAGGATCACCAATGAAGGAATCCGGCTGCGAGGCGCCGCAACGCGCACAGCGCTGCGGTACAGCCGTGCCAGAATCTGGCGGGAATCGAAGTAGGGGCGTTGCTCGCCTGCTTCAAGGGGGTGTGAAATCGCCTATTTGTAACAAATTGTTTCAATCCGGCAGCAGGATACGATGCACCGCACCAAGGCGATAAACCGTGCGGCCACGCCCTTCGCGGCGGCGTGGCACAGGCAGGACGGGACACGGCGGCCGGCGACCACCATCGGGATCCACGGTATCGTCCGGTTCATTGAGCAAGCCCCACAGGCCGCCCTTGACCGGGCGGAAAAGCCAGCGCAGATAGCCGCTGCGCGCCGCAAGCTGCATCAGCTCGGCGCGATCCGTTTCGTCATCGAGAAGCCTCGTGTTGCACGCTTCATCCCCTTCGTAGTCGCCAAACGCCTGCCGGCAGGCAAGCGCCTCGGCTGCGCTGGCGCCGATGGTGTTGCAGCCGCGCCGCTCGATGCGCTCGATGTCCCACGCGCCGGATTGCCAGGCCGCATCCAGCAGCATGGCGTCCACGGTCTCGAAGTTGTGCCACGGTGCGTCGATCCGGACAACCGACACGGGAACCGGTCGCGGCGGGATCTCGATGCCCGGCAGGACAAGCGGCGTGGCGCGCCGGAATCCGTGCCAGTGAAGTATTGCGATGAGTGGCGTATTCACCCGCGCCGCCGCCGTGACAGTGACCGCAAAGAGCGGCAAACGCACGACGTCGATCTGCTCCTGAAGCCTGTCGAAAAGGTCCATGAAACCTCCCGGTTGACATGTTGCAGGGCTACTTGAAATTTCCGGTCCTTGCGCTATTTTAAGCATCGCTCAGGCAGTCGCAATCAAGCGCTGCGTGTTTCGATTTGTTTGTCGGCGGGGTTTCCCACGGGCAGGCGGACTGGAGCGCGTGGTTCCATTCGTCTCGCGTGCGCGGCCCCGTTTCAGGGAGCCAGTCATGAGCGACTTTTTCTACAGCACCGATCTGCTTGGCGAATTCGACCGCCTGCAACGGCAGATCGCCAGCGCCTTCGCGGGATTTCCCGCAAGCCTGCGCGCTACGCGCAGCGAAACCTTTCCTCCCGTCAACGTTGGCAGTACCGACGACAGCATCGAGATCGTCGCGTTCGCGCCTGGACTCGATCCGGCGTCGATCGACGTCTCGATAGACAAGGGACTGCTCACCATCAGCGGCGAACGCAGCCCTGGCGAGACGGGAAGCGGGGACGAAACGCGCGTGTACGCCCGCGAGCGCTTCATGGGAGCGTTCCGCCGAGTGATCGAGTTGCCTCAGCACGCGGACCCCGACAAGGTCAGTGCGCGCTACGTGAACGGTTGTCTGACGGTGAGCGTTGGACGTTCCGAGGCATCAAAGCCACGCGCCATCGCCGTCCAATGAGTCTGGCGGCGATGAGTACGAGAAAGCACGGAGGACATCATGAACGACAGCACTGAACTGATCAGCCGCGAATCACACGCCGATGTTGCCTCGCACGAGGCTGCGCATGCTGCGAAACCACCTTTCCGTATCGCACCTGCGGTAGACATCGTCGAAGACAGTCACGGCATCACGCTTTTTGCAGACCTGCCGGGTGTGCCGCGCGAAAAGCTCGACGTGAGGGTGCAGGATAGCAGCCTGAACATCGAGGCCGAGGCAGTGATCCCGACGCCATCCGGGCTGCGCCTGCAGCATGGAGAAGTGCGCCACCCGCACTTCTGGCGCGCCTTTACGCTCAGCCCGGATTTCGACGTCTCGCGCATCGATGCGCAGTTGCGCGACGGCGTGCTGAAACTGACGATACCTCGCCGTGAAAATGCGAAGCCGCGACGCATTCAAGTGAACGTTGGTTAGGCATCCGCACGGAAGAAGGCCCGCTTATGCAGCGTGGCACGCACGGCCTGTGCCGCGTCACCAGTCATGCGGAGAATTTTATGGACAACGTACGCAGCCAAAGCTGGAAGGGCTTCATGATCGAGACCTTCGCGTTTGCGGTCAGACACTGCGGGTTGCCGGCAGGCTGGCCAGACAGGTACATGGCCACTGTGCGCATCCGGCGTGCGCAGCACACGGTCGCGGACTGGCATCTGCCGCGCTACGCCCAGCACTGCAGAAGCGCGGACGAGGCGCACCGGGAGACGATCGAGTACGCGATACGCGCGATCAACGCGGGCTGTCTGAACGATACGGGTTCGCCGGCGCGATTCGTCGCGTGACAGTGCCACGTTGCATGGTGGCGCAGCCCCTGTCTGGCTTGCACTACGTTTCGTTTTTCTGCAGGGCGCCCCTTGTTTCCGGCCCCTGCTTGACGGGAGAAGAAAATGCTCAGTCCACACGAATTTGCGACCCTGATGCTGGTTCGTCAGGCGCCGGACCAGCTCGACATGGATCGCGCCGAGCTGGACGCGCTGCTCGAACGCCAGCTGGTCATGCTGGAACACTGCGGCGCAGGCGCGCGACGCGCATACCTTACCGGGAAGGGCCAAATGTTCCTCGACGCGCTCCACCCGGGCGGTGCGTCCCGTCAAGGCCGAGGGACGACCGGCAAGCGGGGAGGCGAACGATCGGATATTCCCACCCTGCCCGGCAGCCAGGCCACGGATATCATGGTGCCGGGACGCGCAGGTTGAATGGCAGCGCGATCGCAACGCCAGGCTTGTCTTCCTCGCCTTGATGTGTGGCCGCAGGACGCGCAGCCTAAGCCTGTGCTTGAATGTTAGATGCCGTGTGTCGCATCGAACAATAAAAGAAACTGCGTCGCCGCGGCGCGTTGGAAGTAGTCACCTGCCGGAGGTGCGATATGAATGTCGACAAAGTCATCGAGTATCACGGCTGCGAGGTCCGGCCGGTAGTCACCGCTACCGGGACGGGCCGTTACGCAGCAGCAGCGATCGTCACCGATCGGGCTGGCGACACGCGCACGCTCGGCGTGGACGGGAACTTCGCGAACCCCGGGGAGGCATGCGATAAAGCGTTGGAACTCGCGCTCGCATGGATACAGCAACGCTCAGTCGTGTCGGACCGGTATGTACGACGGACCTCGCTCCCATTCAGCGAACGCCGAGCGCACTCGAGGCGAAAAAACGCGACTTGATTGATCGTCGATCCGATGCTGCTGCGCCAAGCCTGCGGAACCATCTGTGTTCAAGCTACTTCGAGGAAAAGAGAATGACGGACATCGTAGTCATCGATCCCGACAAAGACGTGCTTTATGAACGTATCCGGCTCCTGCTCTTCAGCGCGGATCTGCCGGTACAGCGTCTGGAAGCCGATATCGACAATATCGAACGTTTCACCGGGCCGGATGTGCGCTCACCGCATTTGCGCCTGGTCGAAGCTATGCCGCCGCTCACGCCCGCTGCTGAAGCGATCGTGCGCGCCATGATCCGCGCGTACGGCGTGGAGCTATTCGGGCGTGGCGGCGCGAATTCCAGGCTACGCGCCCTGATAAAGGCCGGACCAGTCAAGTTCGGACAAACCGCCTTGATGCTTGGGCCGGACGCGCCCGTTCCCGAGCGTGCCCGTCCGCTTGTCGATGAGTTCAACCAGATTTTCGAGCGCTATCCCGAGAGCGGCTTCGCGCAGGCTCGATGCCTGCTCTCGGCTGTAGGCCTGCCGGTCAACCGCGACGTGGATCGCCAAACACGTACCTCGCTCCAACGCGAGCAGTAAATTTGTCATGGCACCCAGCAGCCTTTACCAGCTTTGAAAGAGACCGACGATATCCGAGCAAAGGTCAGGCCTTCGCAACTCGACCCGACTACCTGAGCGGCAATGTCCTGGCTGGTGCAAAGGCCTTTCGCCGCTCATGCGCAGCGCTCGCAATGCGACTGCCTGCCAGGGTAGCAATGACTTGAGCTGATAAGCCCACAGTCACCGCTACCTGGCAGACAGTCAGACAGCGAAGCGCCTGACCACGAAACGCCTTGCGTGCGTAGTGCGTACACAGTACACAGGGCTCGGCGCTTCAGTCAGTGCACATCACTTCTTCAGCTTGTCCTTGACGTTATCGGCCACCTTGCCGACATTCGCCTGGACCTTGCCGGCGGTTTTCTCGGCAACCCCTTCCGCCTGGGTCGCGCGGTCCCCCGTCACTTTGCCGATCGCTTCCTTGATCGATCCCTTCACCTGCCTGGCAGCGCCTTCGATACGATTTTTGTCCATGATTACCTCCAGGTTAAAGATGGGTTGTCTGCATCCGTCGCGCAACTCGCTACGGACTAAATCCAGTATCGCCACATCCGGCACAGCGCAACAGAAGCGAATGCATCATCTGAACCAGTGCATTTGCCACACGAGGAAGCCGCGTCACTGGCCCTTCCCACGCCTCGCAGAACCGCCGCTCTGACGTGCCGCCGTAGCCGCCTTGCCGAAATGCCCACGGCTTTGCGCCCACACGATGGCTTCCGCCCGACTATGGACGTCGAGCTTCGCGTAGATCGTGGCCACGTGGTTGCGTACCGTGGCAGGCGACAGACCCAACGCTTTCGCGATGTCCTTATCCGAGAGTCCTCTGCACAATTGCTCGAAGACCTCGCATTCTCGCGCAGTCAGATCCGACAAATGAGCGCCGGCATCCGGCGCATTGGCGCGGCGAACATTTGCGAGCTTCTCGATCAGAGTCCGGCTGAACCACGAGGCGTCCTGCATGACCGTCTCGATCGCAGACACCAACTCCATTTCTGAACGCTTGCGGTCGGTGATGTCCAGTATCGCCATCAGGACACACTCCGTGCCGTGAATGGTCACGGGCTCCGCCGAGACGAGACAATCGAGCACGCTCCCGTCTTCGGCGCGGATCCGGAATTCGACGCTGCGCAGACTGCCGGACTGTTGCAGCAAATCGGCGATCTTCACGTCCGCGTCATCGATCCACAACTTCACTTCATCGATACGCTTGCCTACAATCTGTTCGGTGCTGAAGCCCGTCGTGGTCGTGAATGCATCGTTGATATCGAGCGTCATGCCGCCATCGGCCGCGTAGAGCACCGTTGGAATCGGGTTCATCCGGAACGAGCGCTCAAAGCGCTCCTCGCTCTGCTTGAGCGCCGTCTCCGCCCGCTTGCGCGGCTCCAGATCCATGAAGGTGAACAGCATACAGGCCTCATCACCTATTTCGATCGGCTGCCCGGCAACCACCACAAACTTCGAAATGCCCTCCGGCAATTTCAGTATCGCCTCCATCTGGGGGATGGTCGCCCCCTCTCTCAAACGCTCGATGGCAAGCTCGCGCCGTTCGGCGGCTTCGAACACGTCGAGTTCAAACACCGATCGGCCAATGACGTCTTCGCGCACATATCCGGTCATCTCCAGAAAACCCTGATTGACCTTGATATAGCGTTGATCCTGCAGTCGGCAAATCAGTGCGGGAGCGGGATTGGCGTTGAACGTTCTCTCGAAACGCTGCTCGGCGCTCGCCCAGTCGCTCGCGTCGTGAAGGATCAGCGCAAGGCAATCGGGTTCGTCGTTCGCGTTGGTCAGCACGAGGCTGCGAATGCGGTGAACCCAATGCGACTCTTCATCGTCGGTCCGGCTGACTTCGACGATGACGTCGCTAAAGCTTTCGCCCGCGATCACCCGGTCGATCGGATAGCTGCCGGGCTGCACCGGATGGTTATTGCGGTAGCGCAGCCGGAACCGTTCGCGATACTCGTCGACATTCGTCCCGAGATCAGCCAGCTCTTGCGCGCCGTGCATTTCGAGTGCGGCCTGATTGGCCCACACGATCGTCTGGTCCGGTTCCACCAGAATGACGCCTTCGGTCAGGCCGCTTATGATCTGATGCAACTGCTTGCGGTCGGTCTGCTTACGCAGCACCTTATCGTCGGTCAGTGCCTGCGCAGCGGCCTCACGATCATCAAGGGCATCGCTCATCTTCGTTTTCTCCCATTTCACCCAGGCGCCCGCCTCGCCCACACGGCGGCGGTCGGCTAAGCGGAGTTTGACACCAGCTTCGCCGCACTGCAAAGCCTGCCCCACCCTGTCATTCGCACCAGGCGCCAAGGTGCGAATGCATCATCCGCCATCGCCCGCCCCCTGCCTACACTGTGCATCGTTTCCGTTTCAACCTGATGCCATACCTGATGCCATGCTGGGGAGAAAAAATGTTCAGACCGGGCAAAAGACAGTTTATTGCAGCAGGCGGCGCCGCTATCGGCGTGCTTTGCCTCGGCGCCTGCACCACGACCAGACCGTCGGGTGCGCACACAGCAGCGTCGATCACAGAGCATGATCGCGCGATCGACGCCGACGTCAACGCGACCATCGAGCGGCTTTACGCAACGGTGAAAGGGTCCAGGGAGCTGATCGGCAAATCGCACGGCGCGCTCGTGTTTCCGTCCGTGGCCTCGGCAGGCTTCCTCGTGGGTGCGCAGTACGGCGAAGGCGCATTGCGCGTCGGCGGACGCACCGAGGGTTATTACAGCACCGCAGGCGGCTCCTTTGGTCCGCAGATCGGTGTGCAGTCGAAAGCACTGATATTCGCATTCCTTACCGAAGACTCGCTCACCCGCTTCAGGCATCTGGACGGCTGGGCAGCCGGCGCGGATGCCACCGTGGCTGTGTTCAAGGTCGGCGCGAACGGTGAACTCGACACTTCGAGCGCAACCAGTCCGATCGAGGTCTTCGTGCTGACCAACGCTGGATTGATGGCTGGCGTCTCAATCGAAGGCACGAAGGTCACCCGTGTGAAGCGCTAGTCGAACAGGCTGGCCTTGCTTCCCACACGAACATTCATGGAGCTTTCTGATGAACCAGTTTGATTCGATCCACCAACCCGTCCCCCTGATTCCGGCGCGCCTCTCGTGGAGCGCGGTGTTCGTCGGCTTTGTCATTGCGATGACCACCTATCTGTTTCTCGCCGTGCTCGGCACCGCGATTGGTGCGAGCGCCTTCGACCCGCTCGGCAACCGCAACCCGTTCAGCGGATTCGGTACGGCCGCCAGCATCTGGGTCGCTGTCTCAACGCTGCTGGCGCTGGTGGCTGGCGGGTTCTTCGCCGGCCGCTCCGCGCCGCGTCAAGGTGCACTGCATGGCTTTTTGTGCTGGTCGTTGACCACGCTTACCACCGCTTATCTGGTTTCAAGCGTGGCCAGCGGCGCGATCGGCACCGTGTCGGATGTAGCGGGCCGCGGCCTGTCCCTTGCCGGTCAGGGAATCGCCGCCGTGGCGCCGACGGTCGCATCGGGCGCCACGGCAGCGCTGCGCAGGAATGGCATTTCGCCGAATATCGACGATGTCGAGGCGAATATCGAAACCCTGCTGAGTCAGTCGGGCAAATCCGCACTCGCCCCTTCACAACTTGCTTCGGCCGCAAGCTCCGCAGCCGCGGATGCCGCCTCGACTGCAAGCAATGCTGCTGCCAACCCGCGGTCGTCCGGTTCTGATCTGAAGGATTTTTTCGCGCGGCTGAAACAGAAGGCCCAACCCGCGATGGATGCGTCTGACCGCGATGCGCTCGTGAACATCATCGTCGCTCGCACCGGCAAATCCCGGCAGGACGCCGAACAGATCGCCGATAACTATGAACAGACTTACAACCAGGCTCTGCAGCAATTGCACGAACTGGAGCAAACGGGCGAACAGAAGGCCCGCGAGGCTGGCGACGCGGCATCGGCCGGTGTGAGCCGGGTGGCGTGGACGGCCGCCATTGTTCTGCTGCTCGGCGCAGTTGTCGCGACGGTTGCAGGCCTGTTCGGAGAACGTACGAGCAGTGAAGTACCTGCGCCAGCCGTTGAAGAAACCATTCACTGAGCCAGGCGTGAAGGCTCGAACAGCGTGTTTAATGATAAAAGAGGATTGCCGATGAAAACACGTACTGCCATTTTTTCCCTGCTCACCGTCGTTTCGGTGCTGGTCTCGACGTCAGCCGCGTATGGCAGTGGTTGCCTCAAAGGCGCTGCGGTAGGGGGCGTAGCGGGCCATGTCGCCGGCCACCATGCCATCGCCGGCGCTGCCTTGGGATGTGCGGTCGGCCATCATGAGGCCAGGAAAAAGGAGAAAGCTGCCGCCGCACAGAATAGCGCTCGCGAAGAGCAATCTCATTGAGTGGCGGTACCTGCCCCCCGTGAGACTACGTGCTC
This sequence comes from Paraburkholderia bannensis, assembly GCF_014200455.1. Classification (GTDB taxonomy): domain Bacteria; phylum Pseudomonadota; class Gammaproteobacteria; order Burkholderiales; family Burkholderiaceae; genus Paraburkholderia; species Paraburkholderia bannensis_A. The sequence continues at coordinate 60,563 of NZ_JACHBW010000011.1, forward strand.
AGAACACGGTTCCTCTGGAGCCGCGGAACCACGCATAGTATTAGACGACTTTCTTCGTTCCGAAAGGGCGTTCCGGTCGAAAACCTAAACTGCATCTGGCGATGCTTCGTCGACTGCGCGAGCATCACCAGACTGACTGGGCACGCGCAAGCATTGATACGGCGAGCGTACCGAGCCTTCCGGGCTGCATCCATGCATGGGTTCGCTGAACAGCAGACCCGCGAGCAACGGGACGCTCATTCCCGCGACGCTGACCAGCACAGATTGTTTGCCACCAGCCAGGCGCATCATCGCGTCGAACATTCCACCCATGCCGCGCCTGCGAACTTCGCCGTGAATAAGGAATCGGTTCGCCGCAATGCCGTTGCGCCGTTCGGCATAAAGCGCCTCGGTATCGCGCACTTCATCGCGTGAAGGTTTCGTGCGCACGCTGAGATAACCAACTGTCGCCCCTCTTTCAACGATCGGCGTGACGTTTGCGCGTACCCGATAGAAGTCGCCATTCTTGCGGCGGTTCTTCGCAAGCGCAGACCACGAGCGGCCAGCCTTGATCGTCGCCCACCTATCCGCAAAGGCCGCAGACGGCACGTCTGGATGGCGGATCAGATTGTGTGGTTGGCCGACAAGCTCATCACGCGTGTACCCCGAGACTTCGATGAATGCCCTGATTGAGCACTACAACCAGTCCGTACTCGACGCGGTACGTGACGTGGCCGTGACGGGCAACAGCTTGCAGGACCTCGAAGAAGAGACGAACCTGCAAACGCAGAGGATCGAGGCCGTGTCGTTCGCCTAGGCGAGCGCGCAGGCGCAGTACCAACGCGGCGTCGCGAGCCGCCTCGTGGTGACGGACGCTCGCCACGCGGTCCTGCTTGAGCGCGGCGCCCTGCTCGCTATCAACGCGCAACGGCTGAGCCAGAACATCGCGCTCACCGATGACGTCCAGCACGCGCCTGGCGTATCACTAGCGCATGCGCGCGCCATGCTCTGCCTGGCAGGCAGGCTCTGCCCCTCTCACCTGCACGGAACTGGCCCGACGCCTCGACTGGGACAGCAGCCATATCTCCCACGGGGTTCCCGTGCTGGCAGCGAAGAATCTGATCACGAGCCAGCGGTGCGCAGACGACCGCGGAGCGGTGCGGCTCTTGCTGACGCGCGCGGGCGCCACGCTCGCGGCATGCGATCGATCGGGCGGTTCATCGAATCCGCAGGATGCCTGAATGAAAGCATTTTGACTTCGGCGGCTGCCATCAGACCGACCGGCAGAACGCTGGGGAAGTACCCCGGGGATATGACTCTGTTTGATTCCGGAATAATGCTATCGGCAATTGAGGGTTAACCCAAACCCACTCGTGAGCTTAGACTTTTATGGAGCGCCATCGCGTTGCCCGCGGGGCCCACAAAAAACCTATGGGAAAGAGTTAATCATGAAATCGCTGATCCAGTCCGTTGCAGTCGCAGTTGCTATCGTCGCACCGCTTACCTCGTTCGCCCAGTCGAATAGCCAGATCACCCGTGCGCAAGTTCGCGCCGAGTTGGTCCAGCTTGAAAAAGCCGGCTACAACCCGGCCCGTGGCGAAGACCCCAACTACCCGGCAGACATTCAGGCCGCAGAAGCCAAGGTTGCCGCGACGAACGGCAATACGAGCGGTTATGGTGGCGCCACCAACGCGTCGTCGGACGCCGGTGCGCCGCACGACGTTCGGCTCTCGTCCTACTCTGCGCCGATTTACCAGCACCACTAAAGTGCAGCAGCGCGATACGCGCAGGTTCGTCGCTCACGTCCGTGCGGTAGAGGATGGCATCAGCACCATGGCTGCGGCGAGCGCAACGAAGCACCCGGCGAATACTTCCTCGATACGCAATTTCGCAAGCGGCACGATGTCGAAACCGAGCTGGGCATAAACGAGCCCGACGACCATGGTGATAAAGAACACGCCCCTCCCATACTCATGAAGAATGTGATAGGCCCAGCCGAAAACCGATAGTGCCGTCGCGGCCACGAGCACCCAGGGTTGGTGGCCGCATAAGGCAATGAGCAGCACGCTGGCCGCCGCGCCGGCCGACGTGCCCGCAATGCGCTTCATGACGCGAGCGCGCGTGCCCTGATACGAAGTCGTCCCAAAAAAAACGACGAACGTGCTGATGACCGCCCACATCGAGCGATCTTCCGACAATTCGCCGCCTGCCAGCATGGCGAGCAGTGCCGCGGCGGTGGCGACCAGGGCCGGCCGCCATGCAAGCAGGCGAAGCCGATGCGCGAGCGTGAACGAAGGCGGCACCGCGCAGTCTCGTTCCACCGGAATGACGACGCGGCCGACGAGCGCGAGGATGATCGGCACCATGGCCATCGCGGCGAGCATTTCCATGAGCTGTGCATGGGAAGGATGCAGGTACAGGCCGAGGTAAAAGGAAACCAGCGTGAGCAGCGCGGCGCCCACCGCACGCACGCCTAACGGTTGGCACAGCATGCCAACGAACACCACGAGCAGTGCCCCGGCGCCGCGCAGCAAAGGTTGCGAGGCAACCGCGGCCGCAGCGCCAAAGGAAGCGCAGGTGCAGAAATAGAGAATGAGGAGCGAGGTGAGCCAGCTAGACCAGCGCGCTTCACGAAGAAATAAAGGCGCAATCATCGCGAACAACGCGCCGGGCACCGCAAGCGTCGGCGCTTCGTGATGCTGGAGAGCCCACAGCACTCCGACACCCGCCGTCAGCAGACAAGCTAGCGTCGAACGCGCGGCTGCGCGCAAACGCGCGAATTCAGGGTCCTGGACAAGTGCGCGATTCAACGCGCGTGAGCAGGCGGCGATCATGGTCGACGATATCCGTACGTGTCGGCAACCCGGCTTGTGACCGTGGCCGACTCTCGGGCATGACAGCCCGGCATTGTGTGGACGCTTTATGCGCACTCATGCCGGGATCTCCGGTATGGCGTGCGCCCGGCGCAACGTACTTCCGGCGCGCGCACCAACGGCGTCGAGGGTACGACGCGCAGCAGGCGGCCCGGGTTTGCCCGATCATAACCGATCAAAATTACGCTGATGCGGCGATTCCTTCTGCGACCGCTTCGGCCACCCCCTTCTGCCATCCTGATGCGCATGAAAAAAAAGCAGCGACCACGTCCTGAATCACCCGCTCGCTCATTGCCTGTGGCTCGCTCATGATGGAAAACTCCACGCCATCGCACAGCTTATGAAGGCGAGCGCGACGGCATCCGGCTGCAGGGACAATGGCTGCCGGCGCACTGCGAAATCGAGCGGATCAACGCGCTGACCTGATCGAGCCTTTCATGCCTGAAGGCCTTTACAACTCAAGCGACACCTGCGGTATGGGTTAGATCGCCTTCTGCGGTGTCACCGCCTGGGCGTGCACAGGCCAGCTCTCCCCGGCGCGGGTCAAGCCGGGGAGTACAGGACATGCTAGAACATCTTGCGAAGCCCGACCGCCACACCCAGTTGATTCGTTCTACCAATCGAGTTGGTCGGTACGTTGGCGGCATCGACTCCACCCGGATAGTCGGCAGCGAAGGCACCGGTGCCGCGTGACCAGTCGGTGATTGCGTAGACTTCCGTATGCTTCGAGAACGAGTACTCGGCGAGAATACTGGCCGACTGGTTCACGCCCCTTCCAAGGTGACCGTCGAGCAGAAGCGCATTGCGCGTCTTGCCGTAGTAATACGCAAACGTGAACAGCAGCGGAGCGCTAGCTTGCCAGTTGGCACCGACATAATACGTATCGTCGATACGGTCAGGGCTGTAACCATGAAGTTGCGGCGCCCCATTTTGCTGCATATTGTAGTCGGTCAACCCCGTCTGGTCCTGCCCGTGCAGCCAGCCGGCGAGCAGGCGGACATCGTGGTTGACCTGATACGCGCCACTGATGTGAAAGAAATTGGTCTTGCCGCCATTGATTGCACTGCCGATATTGTTGCCAACAGATGAGCCGGTCGCAGATGTCGGCACGGAGACCTGCTGGAAGCCGGCGTTCAGCATGGCGGGACCATACGAGTACGTCAATTCCACGGCATAGGTCGCTCCGAGACCCACTGCACCGGGCTGGTTACCGAAGCCGTAAAGGGCGTCGATCGCGAGGTTGTCAAACGTGCCCTTGTACTTGACCGAGTTGTTGACTTCCAGATAACTGCCGATACCGTTGTACATCCAGCTGTTTTGCCAGTAGTTACCCACCGTCAACGGGTCGAAAATATCGCCCAGGGTATCGTAAGCGGGCGCATATTGCTTGCCAAAGGTCAGTGCGCCCCACTTGTCGCTCGACAGCCCCACGAAGGCCTGCCGGCTGAACAACGTGTTAGCCTGGTGGAGTTGTCCATCAAATGCTTCGAAACCGTTTTCCAGGCGGAAGATCGCGGAGAGCCCGTTCCCCAGATCCTCGGATCCCCTCAAGCCCCAACGGCTGTGAGTTTCCGGGCCCGAGGTCATGGAAACCTGATCACCGCCGCCGGGGGCGGCGTTGGTTTGATAACGGATAGCGTTGTCAACCAGACCGTACAGCGTGACTGAACTTTGTGCAAAAGCCGATGACGCAGCAACACCGAAAAGCGCAGCTACAGCAGCCGAGATTGCGACTTTCTTCATTTTCGTCCTGACCATAATTAAATACGTCCCAACTCGTTCAATTCTTCACAAAAATAGAACAGGTGAACTTCACCGGGAGAATAGTCCGTTGCATTTTTTCTGCACAGCGTTCTTTAATCGCTGTTGTATATTTCTCATGCGTGGCGTACGGCACATTCGGCGAAAACTCCGGCCAAACAAGGCTCTTTTCAATTGCCAGAATTTCTGGAAATGTCTAATTCAATCAGACGCTCAATCCCATCGAGGTATTCAGTACGGTAACCCGCGCCCGCGCCCCGGTAATAGAAAACTGGCGCGCACACTGTCACGACCAGCATGTCCCACCCGTAGGACAGTACGCAGAGACCACCGAAATCCTTGCTGCCGCGCCACGGCGAGCCTTGCATAACCGTGCGGCACCTTGCTGGAAGTTAACGTCGTCACCCGAAAATGTCGGTTAGGTGTCGCGACGTCACGAAATCAGCGCTTTGGCTGATCGCGGATTTGTCTGCCGTGGACGAACGGTTGGCACGAGAAGTCCGGCGGGCCGGACTTCTCGTGTGCTACGTCTATGCTTTAGCGTGCGAAACGAATGTCGAGCGAACGCAGATAAGTCTGCAGACCGGCATCCTGAAGCGGAATGACGTATGCGACCTCATCCGACTCGTTGAAGTGTGCATGCCAGTAACCCGGAGGCGTGACGAATGCCATCCCGGGCGTCCAGTCGACGCGCACCGGATCGACAATGTTGCCTTCCTCGTCGATCTCCGTGCCAACCAGGGTGTAGACACCAGGCTTGCAATCCGGAATGAAGTCGAGTGCGATCGACTGATGGCGATGCGGCTTTTGCACCGTATGGGGCGCCACCACGCCGAACATGGCCCACATCGAGTGGGTAACGGTACGCGTCTGCGGGAAATTAGCGTTTCCGAGCAACACGCTGATCCGATTGCGCTGGCTAGCGCCCGGTGCCGCTGCGACCTTCTTGAGTTCCTCCTTCGCGCGGTCAGCCGGATAGAGGGTGGGCTGGAAACGTTGGCGCGACACCTGCGTGCCCAGGTAGTTGAGCAGCGGGCCATCGTTGACATAGTAGATGCGCGCCGTGGCATCAGCGGCCAACACAGCTTCGTCACCGCCGGGCAGCGCGAAGAAGTCGCCCTCGGAGAAGCTGAACGCCGACTCGGCCTGCGAGACCGTGCCCTTACCTTCCAGCACGTAGAAGACCTGTGAGGTAGCGTTCGGATTGAGCGAAAGCTTTTCGCCCCCTTCGATACGCAGGAAATTCGCCAGCAGGCCGGGGCCGGTCGCCGGGTAATCAACGCCCAGATCCTTCGAGAGATCAAGCGGCACAATACGTGTCGAACCGCTGTCGTAGAGCTCGGAATGGAACGAATGATACGGCACGCGCGAAATCAGTTTCGCGCCGATCGGGTTGGCCGAGCTGGTGTATTCAAAATATTCAGCGTCGCGCATCGCGGCATCGTCGTCGAGACGAAGAGAGGAAATAGCGGTTTTTTCGAGCATGGGAGACATCCTTACTAACGTTTAAATGCGGTCGCAAACATTGCGTGTCGCGCACGTGTGTGACAGACGGACGCAGTGTCGATGTCAATATAGGGAGATCGCCGGCCGGCCAGAACTGCGCCAACGAAAAATCAGCTTTGCGCAAAGGGGATAGCGTGACAGGAAACGCGGTAGTAGCCTTTGGCTAGAACGCTTCCTGTGCGTACCGAATTGCAGTCGAATCGGCGAGATTCCGACAAAAGGCAAGAACAACAGCTAGCGCCAGAGATCTGCTTTGCGGGCAAGGGCCAACGGCATCGAAGGAAAGGAGAACCGTCTCCAGCAGGAACACACCCTCGACATCCTCGGCAAGGCCTATGTGAAGGCCCAGAACGACCTTCGAAGACAGGCTGCCGCGCTAGCGCCTCGCCATGATAGACGCCATGCCATTGGGAAAAGCAGCATTGCGCAACTTGGATAACGCTATTGATCGATCGGCTCTGTTTTTCTTGCTATAAATGCAGCGAAAATATTGTCAGTATTTGCAGCTGCAATTTATCGAGATCCCGATGAATTCTGAAGGGCATTCATGAATGCTTTCAAGACGTACCTTGCATGGCCATAGCCTGGCCCGTCCCTTAAGCCTCGTTATTTCGCCCCCTTTGCTCGGCGTTACGCGAAGACAAGCGCCGCCAGCAATTAAAGGTCCCAATAGTCTTCTTTGCTGAATAATTCCGCATAGAAGTCGATAAAGGCGCGTACTTTCGTCGAGACCGTTTTCTTGGGCGGATAAACTGCCCAGATCGCTGGCGTAGCGGCTGTGGGTTGGACCTCCCACTCCGGTAGCAGCCTGACGAGTTGCCCGTTGCGCACGGCGTCGCCAATCGCCCAGGTTGGCAGCAATGCGGCACCGCAACCGGCGATTGCAAGGTCGAGAAGCGCTTCCGTGTCGTCCGCGCGAATTCGCCCTCCCAGGCGCACCGTGAGCTGACTGGCCTCTGCCCTGGCGGTTCGGTCGACGAAGATCCAGCGGTCGTCCGCCGCAAGCGGAAAGCGCAGCGTCACATGTGTCGACAGATCCTCAGGAGAAGACGGGGTTCCGGTCCGGGCCACGTACCGCGGGCTGGCGCAGACGACGCGCCGGTGCGGCGCCAGTCGGCGCGCCATGAGTTGCGAGTCGGGCAAGGCGCCGATCCGGATGGCCAGATCGATGCCCGAGTCGATGATCTTGAGGACTTCGTCGGTCATGACAGCGTCGACGTCGATTTTGGGGAAGCGCTCCAGAAATTCGGGCAGATGGCGGATGATGTGGCGCCGGCCGAACGCCGTGGGCATGGTCACACGCAAGAGGCCGCGCGGCGAGCTATTCAAGGCCGCCGTGACCGCTCGTGCTTCTTCGAGGCTCTGCAGGACCTGCAGCGTTTGCTCGTAAAACACCCGACCGCCTTCGGTCAGAACCAGGCCGCGTGTCGACCGGTTGAAGAGTGCGATCGCAAGATCTTGTTCGAGATCCCTAACGCTACGGGAGACGGTTGAGGTTTTGACGCCGAGTTTTGCGGCCGCCTGACTGAAGCTGCCCAGTTCGGCTGCGTAGCGAAACGCCCGCATCGCGGAGAAGTAGTCCATCAGGTGGGTGTCCAGAAAACAGGAGCGTACAGTCGAAGCTTACGGCAAAAAAGCTCCGCCGCGAGTGTACGTCCCTGCGAGCATCAGAGCCATCCTATTTTTGCAAAGCTGATCTTCTGTGATGCCAAATGCGGCTATTTACCAATGCTGGCCGGGCGTCGCGCCTGGCGATATGCCGCTATCAGAAGAATGGCAGCCGGGTATTTTGCTCAACATCGAAGCATCGGTTGAACGGTTCGAGCTTGCGCCTCAGATTGCCCTCAATGCTCCAGTCACAAGCGCACAGTCCTGCGCGGACAACCGGCATGTGACGACCGAGGCAGACGTGATAGCCGGTGTAAAGCAACGCATGGGAACACGATGAATTTATTTCGGCGCGGCACGCTGCAACCGCAGTATCAATCAGCGGCCAGAAGGCGGGCCAGAGCGATGCCGCTCCGGCCCGCCATCAGTATCAGCATCAGCAAAAATTAACGCTGGTTCACCGTTGCGGTATTGTTGGAGCCGGTCAGGCGGATGTTTGCATAATTGCCGTTACCTTGCTGTGCCAAGGGTAACGCTATTGCCAATACCATTCTGCGTCACGTATCCGTCGTTGCCCGATCCGTAGACCTGCGTCGCGAGGATGCTGTTTTCGTAGCCGGTTTGCGCGAGGCTCAGCACATCATTCGCGCCATGCTGCGATGCGGAGACAAAGTTGCCGATCCCGCCATTCTCGAATCGAACGCTCCGGACTGCAGGATCGATGCATGGTTGGCGGCAGCGGATTGACTGCAAAGTCCCGAGCTACGTAACTCGAATGCGCTACGCGAAATTCCTGACAATTCATCTCGCTTACAATCAAGCAAAAATATTTGATTTTTATTTATTCTAATTTAAAAAAATAGACTTCATCATCAGGAATTAGATTTTTAATGCCGCAAACTTTTCAAGTCGGCGCGCACGTCGCGAGGAATACCGGTCATCTGCATGCGCAAGGCTGCAAATCGGCTTTTTATTGCCCGCTCATGGGGAACTCATGGGGAATACAGAGCAATTGCGATGCCGGGCGTGCAGATCATCCCGATCCCGCCGGGCGCACGACTTGCTCAAGCAGTCAGTCCCACTAAAGCCGATTCCATTGCAGGAGGCCATCATGGCAAACACTCCCCAGTCCCAGCAAAGCGGTGCACGCATTGTCGGCAGAGGCAGCGAGACCGCCGCGGGTCCCGGCCCGGCCATCATGGCGGCGAACACGCTGGAAGGTAACCGCGTGCTGAGTTCGGATGACGAGGATCTCGGCAAGATCAAGGAAGTCATGCTCGATGTGCAGCACGGGCGCATTGCCTACGCCACCACTCAGGTCCACGCGTACTTTCACACCACCCCGCACTGGCAAAGCGATCCCCTCGCGCACGCGAAGCGCATCGAAACGGGCGCAGCCTGCGACGAACCGCTGGAGCCGCCCGAAGCCGGCGGCGTGAAGCTGTAATGGCGCGCGCGCTTTCTGCGCACTGGCGCACGGCGCTGTCCGCTTTACTCGCCGAAGAAACGCTGCCGCTGGACGCGCAGACGCTCGGGCTAGCATCGCGGCGGCTGGTTGCGGCCTTCCCGGCGCTGCCCTCGCCGGGCGGTGGGAACACGCTCGCGCGCTGGCAGTTCCTTGCCGATGTCGCCGCCCGCGATCTCTCGCTCATCAAGGTCTACGAAGCTCACGCCGACGCGCTGGCGATCCTCGCGGAGCTTGAGTGTGAAACGTTTGAGCCAGAGTCGGAGCGCCAGGACGCGATCTGGGCCGTCTGGGCCGCACGCTCGCGCCAAAATGAACTGCGCTTTGCATCGCGCGAAGGCGCGCAGGTGCGGCTGAGTGGCACCAAGGCCTGGTGTTCGGGTGCGCACATCGTCTCGCACGCACTCGTTACCTGCGTCGACGCACAAGGCGCGGACTGGCTTGCCGCCGTGAAGCTGGATCAACCTGGCGTGAACGTGAGCACGCGCGGCTGGGCAGCCGTGGGCATGGCGGCGACGCAAAGTGTGGAGGTCGATTTCGACCAGGCCCACGCCACGCTGGTCGGCGCAAGCGGCGCCTATGTTCAGCGCACCGGCTTCTGGCACGGCGGCGCGGGCATCGCGGCCTGCTGGTACGGCGGCGCGATTGCGCTGGCCACTCGCCTTCGGGAGGCGGCGCAGCGCCGCGACAACCCGCATTTGCGCGCGCACCTCGGAGCAGCGGATGTGGCATTGGCCGCCGCACGCGCGTACCTGCAAGAGAGCGCCCAGCAGATCGACTCCTCGCCCGACGCCATGCCTGCGGCCGCCATGCAGCTTGCGCTACGCACGCGCGGCGTGGTCGAAAGCGCGGTGCAAAGCGTGCTGCACGCTTGCGCGCGCGGTCTGGGCGCAGGCCCTTTTTGCCAGGACGCGCGCTTCGCACGCATGGCCGCCGACCTGCCGGTCTTCTTGCGGCAAAGCCACGCCGAAGCCGATCTGGTCCAACTCGCAGCCACCCTCGATGCGCGCGACGATTGGCCCCTGTAATACTTCGCCGGGCGCCGTGGATCGGGCTCGCACCCCAGTTCGACGACGCACCTGGCGAAGTCTGCGTGACGATCTCCCGGTCTGACGCCAAGTCACGCGACATCGCGCGGCGCGGCGGCCGCGCTGAACCGACCGCCGCGCTGTCGCGCTCAACGACTCACGCGGGAACCGTTTCGGCAAGCGCTGCACGCGACCACACGCGATGCTGTCCGGCGGCCTCAATGAAGGCCGCCAGTACGCGCTTGAGATCGGCGGCATCGCCTTGGGCCACGCCGTCGGCGTGATCGGGCAACTGTGCGGCGCTCAATAGCAAACGCCCTGTATCCACCGCGCCAATCGCCTTGAGATGCTTGAACGCCTCGTTGACGAAGTGACGCGCATCGCCCGATTGCACGAGCGCTTGCGCCGCCTTCTCGCCGCCAACGACAAATACCGCATCGAACATCACCGAAGGCATGCCGGCGATGGTCGCGTCAGGCACCAGACCGTCGATGGGTTCGAGCGTCGGGGCGATCAACCATGCACTCGCGCCCTCCCTGGCGAACGCATCGCGCAATTGTTTGAGCGTCGCGGCGTCGCCCCCTGGCGCGCTTAGCATCGCGATCTTGCGCGTGGCAATGCCAGGCTTCACGCGATTGAGCAGACTCAGCGCGGGCGAGGCCGCAAGCGTTGGCTTGCGACGCTTCGCTCCCGCCTTGGGCCTGGGCAGTCCCAGCGCCTGGGCTACGCTGCCAGCCAGATCCGCGTCGATATTCACGAGGATCTCATTGACCACGCGCTCGCGTATCTCCGGCCGCTTGACCTTGCCGAGTTCGAACGAATACGCCGCGAGGATATGCGCTTTCTCCGGTTCCGACATGCTCTGATAAAACAACGTCGCCTGCGAAAAGTGATCGGCGAACGACTCGCTGCGCACGCGGATCTTCACACCATCCATGCGCTCCTGATAGCTTTCGAAACCGCCGTCCTTCGGCGCGGTTTCTTTCGGCCAGCCCTCGCCCACTGAATTCGGCTCGTAAGACGCGTCGCCCACGTTGATGGTCTGTCGATGCATCCCGTCGCGTTGATTGTTCTGGAAAGGGCACACCGGGCGATTGATCGGAATTTCGTGGAAATTCGGTCCGCCAAGACGGCTGATCTGCGTATCGGTATAAGAGAACAAACGCCCCTGCAAAAGCGGATCATTGGTGAAATCGATGCCGGGCACGATATGGCCCGGATGAAAGGCCACCTGTTCGGTTTCGGCGAAGAAATTGTCCGGGTTGCGATTGAGCGTCATCTTGCCGATCAGCTTGACAGGCACCAGTTCTTCGGGAATCAGCTTGGTCGGATCGAGCAGATCGAAGTCGAACTTGTGCTCGTCGGCTTCCTCAACGATCTGCACGCCTAATTCGTACTCCGGATAATCACCGCGTTCGATCGCTTCCCAAAGATCGCGCCGATGAAAATCGGGGTCCTTACCGGCGATTTTCTGCGCTTCGTCCCAGAGCAGCGAATATGAACCCAGCACCGGACGCCAGTGCCATTTCACGAAACGTGCGCGTCCTTTTGCGTCGATCAGCCGGAACGTGTGCACGCCAAAGCCTTCCATCGTACGCAAGCTTTTCGGGATCGCGCGATCGGACATGGCCCAGATCACCATGTGCGCGCTTTCCGGCACCAGCGAAACGAAGTCCCAGAACGTGTCGTGCGCGGAGGCGCCGGTGGGCATTTCATTAGGCGCTTCGGGCTTCACCGCGTGTACGAAGTCGGGAAACTTGATTGCGTCCTGGATAAAGAACACCGGCATGTTATTGCCCACCAGATCGAAATTGCCCTCTTCGGTATAGAACCTGGTGGCAAAGCCGCGCACGTCGCGCACGGTATCCGCCGAGCCGCGCGGCCCTTGCACCGTCGAAAAGCGTACATAAACAGGCGTAGTCTTCGATGGGTCCTGCAGGAAGTGCGCGCGTGTGATGGCGGCCTGAGATTCGTAGACCTGGAAATAGCCGTGCGCCGCCGAACCGCGCGCGTGCACGATCCGCTCGGGAATGCGTTCGTGATCGAAATGCGTGATCTTCTCGCGCATGATGAAGTCTTCGAGCAAGGTTGGGCCACGCGTGCCCGCTCGCAGGCTGTTCTGGTTATCGGCGATCTTTACGCCCTGATTGGTACGAAGCGCCTCGCCTTCGGGGTAGGCGCGAAAGAGTTCGAGGCTTTGCGACTTGGCATCGGGGTCATTGGGCTGATGGGCTTGTGCGGTCTTTTTGCTTTGGGGACGATTGCGATGTGGCATGCGTGGCTCCTGAGGGTAAGTCTGCAGAAGCGCAATCCCTGTGCCGTTGTGCCGTCAGGTGAGAACATGACCGCTGAAAGTCTGGGCGTAACGCGAGTTGCGCTGCCTATGGAAAATATAACCGACACGTGTGGGTTCTTATCTGGCAGTCGAGCGCGGGCGTCTGTGTTGTATGCTGCGCCAGGTGCACGTCGCGCAATCAAGCCCGTGCTTCACAAAGGCCAAGCCATGAAGTCACCCAAAACGCTGTTATTGATCGCTCTCCTCCTGCCGGCCATCGACTACGCCCAGGCATCGCAAACCTATTACTTCGGCGAAGGTCAGAGCACGCCTCAGTCACACCACGCCAGCAAACCCACCCGCAAACAAGCCCATCGTCGCCATACCAGCCGACATTCGCCGCATCCGGACCAGTATTCGCATTCGTGATTCGCCAGCGTAGCGGCATCCGCCCATGCCGGAAAAATGCGAACCCGTCCTCAACACGGTCGTCGCCTCAACCTTTCCGGTCGCGCTGCCGTTCATTCTCGTAAAGGATCTGATCGCCGCGCTCGTCATTTCACGCGTGCTGACGCTGGCCATGCTGTTCGCCGCCGGCTTTGCGCTCGGCCGCTATACCGGCGCGGGCGCGATGAAGGCGGGCTTCGCCATGACGCTGCTGGGAGCCGTGCTGACAATGACGATCATTGCGCTGGGCGGTTGACCACAGGCGCTTCCAGCAGACATCCAAACTCCGCCGCGAATTCAACCGACACGCGCGCATGCACAGCACCTTGTTTGTCGAAGAATCGCTGGGTGCCTTCCAGCGTGAAGACGCCTTCGTGCCAGATGTTTGGGTGGATATAGAGCCCTTGCCGCCCATCAAAGCGAAAACAGACAAATTTCTCGGGCGTGATATCGTCGCCCGGCAATGACAGCGGCACATAGAAGGGCTTGTTATCGAGCGGAAAGAACAGTTGACCGCCGTCCGGATGATAGTTCGCATGCCAAAGCAACATGCGATCCGGCCTGTGCGTTGCATCTTCGCGCGCGTCTTGCGGGTCAGTCGCATACGCAAGAACGTAATGGCCGCCAACGGCTTCGTTGCTGCCATAGAGGATGTCGCCGCGCCATTCGCTGACAAACACGCCTTCAGTGGTCCCGCCTTCGTCCCCCGTACCGGGATCGATCGGTCTTTTTCCCGTAGCGGGCCATGGCACGATTTCGACCTCGCATTCAGCCGGGTCTGCAACCAGCTTGCCGTATCCTGCCAGCGTTGCAGGCGTCGCATCGACGACGGGCATCGTCACGCGACGCAGGCCGCGAGGAAGGCCGGGGTTGAGGTAATCGATTGCTTTGCTCATACCCATCTCATGAGTGATCCAGTGGATCATGAGCTTAGGACGCCGCGACATCGTCAGTCAAATTAATATGAATGCTATATTTGAACATTCATATTTATATCTTGAGAACCGACGATGGCCATGCGCTATTTCCAGCTCAGGGCGTTCGACGCGGTCGCTCGCGAGGGCAGCTTCACCCGCGCCGCGAGTCTGCTGGGTCTGACACAGCCAGCCATTACGACGCAGATCCGCAATCTCGAAGAGGACTGCAAGCAGGCGCTGTTCGTACGCACGAACGAGGGCGTCCACCTCACCGAAGCCGCCAGGCCGCTCTTCGACCTGACCCGGCAGATGTTTTCGACCGAGGAACAGATCGAGGACATGGTGAGCCAGGCGACGATGTTCCGCCACGGCAGCCTCAAGCTCGCCGCCGACGGGCCGCAGGTCGTGCTTCAGGTCGTGGCCGCATTTCGCAAGCACTATCCCGAGATCGAGATCTCCATTTCATTTGGCAGCCAGCGCGAGGTTTGGGACGATCTGATCGAATATCGCGTCGACGCGGCCGTGATCGGCAATGCCAAAAGCGACCCGCGCGTGGCCTCGATCCCCATTGCGCAACAGGACATGCGGGCACTCGTACCAAAGGGCCACGCGCTCGCGCGTTGTGCGAGCGTCTCGCTTGCCGATCTGGCTGCCTTTCCCGTGATTCGACGCGAAGCGGGTTCCAATACCCAGCGGATGGTCGACGAAGCCGCCCGGCGCGCCAAGGCTCAGCTTGTGACGGCCATGCAATTGGGAAGCCGCGAAGCGGTGATCGAAGCCGTCAGGCAGGGACTCGGCATCGGGTTCGTGCTTGAGCGCGAGGTGCCCGAGAGCAAGCGCACCATCGCGATCCCCGTCGATGAACTACGCGGCTGCAATATCGATTCGGTGGTCTGCCTTCACAGTCAGCGCAAGCGGGGAATCGTGCAGACCTTCCTGGGTGTCGCCGCCCTCGCCGCAAGCCTCCAGGAACCCGCTATCAACGCTGATGGTCAAGATTCTGCGGGTGCCGCGCCGCGGCAAAGAAAAACCAGCGCTCCGCCACGAGGCCGGCGTACTGAATAGCCGCCGCCGCGCACGCGCTCGCCAGCGTAAATACGTCCCACCACAGATGATTTTGCGGAAACAGATTGAGCGGATGATCGCGATTGCCGCCGATATAGCGCAGTTCGCCATCGCGCAGATGCACGCCAGTGCTGCAGTGGCGTGACGCATCATTGCCGGGGCGATTCTTACGGGTGCATCAGGAACGCAGCAATCGCCGCAGCTGCGAATGCACCCGCCGCGCAGACAAGGGCGACGGCGCGCATCGCCTCCAGGATGGCGTATGCATCGGAGCGCGACGCGAGCGTCCATACGAACACGATGCCCAGCACCGCAATCGCCAGCAGCCCGGCTACGCGCGCCACGGCATTGTTGATGCCGGAGGCGACGCCGGTGCGCTCGCTCGACACCGCGCCCATCACCACCGTCGTCAGCGGCGCGACCGTGATCGTCATGCCCAGCCCCAGTATCACGAGCGCCGGGAAGAAACCGGCCCAATAGCCGGCGCGCACGAAAGGCAACGCCAGCAATGCGAAGCCGATGCCCGCGATACCCGGCCCGGCCGTCAACAGCGCACGCGAACCGAAGCGGTTCGTCAGGCCGCCCGTGAAGCGCGATAGCAGGCCTATCGCGACCGGCACCGGCAGCAGTGCCGCGCCCGCATCGGTCGCGCTAAAGCCAAGCGCACGAATCAGTGCGAACGGCAGAAAAAAGAACGCGCCACCCAGCCCGAAGTAAAGCAGCAGCGTGACGAGATTGGCGGCGACGAAATCGCGCGAGCGGAACACATCGAGCGGCATCATGGGGTTGGCGCTGCGCGATTCGATCGCCACGAAGGCGCCAAGCACGAGCACGCCCGTGCCGATTGCGCCGGGCACGAGCGGATGAGCGAAGCCGCGCGTCGATGCCTGCGTCAGCCCGAAGGTGAGCGCCGCCAGCCCGGCGGCGGCGGTGATCGCGCCGGGCCAGTCGAGTTGCCGCGACGCATCCAGCTTGTGACTGTTGGGCACCGACGTTAAGGCCAGCGCAATCGTCAGCGCGGCAAGCGGCACGTTCAGAAAAAAGATCGCGCGCCACGAAAAAGCGTCGACGAGCCAGCCGCCCGCCACCGGCCCCACCGCCGAAGTGATCGCGCCCACGCCCGCCCAGGTGCCGATGGCCCGCCCGCGCGATGTATCGTCGAAGACCGCGCCGATGATCGAAAGACTGCTGGGCACGAGCAGCGCCGCGCCGACGCCTTGCACTGCACGCGCGGCGATCAGCGCGGCCGCGTCCGGCGCGAATCCGCATGCCGCCGACGCCAGCGTAAACAACGCGATGCCAACGATGAAAACCGTACGACGCCCGAGCAGGTCGCCCATCGACCCGCCAACCAGCACCAGCGAGCCGAGAAACAGCAGATACGCATCGACGACCCACTGCATCGCCGCGACGCTCGCACCCAGTTCGCGCTGAATCGACGGCAACGCCACGTTGACGACCGAGCCGTCGATAAAGGCCATGCTCGAACCCAGGATGGTCGCGGCGAGCGCGAGTCGCTTGTGCCGGCACGGGCGATCGACGCGGGTGGGCTGCGCGTGGATGACGAGCTTGTCGCACGGGCTGGCTTGCGCGGCGATCACGCGCGCGGCCTTCGGGGCGCGATCGAGAAGATCGGGGTGGGCCAAGTCCGCTCCCGTGCAGATCGATGGTGAGCAGAGTCTGTTCGCGCCGGCGAGGCAAGTCAACCCGCCCGCGATGCCCTAAACTCGCGGGCTTTTGTGCCGATATGCAGTGAAGGACGCTCAAAGCGTCGATATGAACTGAAGAATCGATGTACCGCCTGCCGCTTTCTACCGCCCTGATTTCCCTCGCCCTGGCGCAATTCGCCGGATGCGCCACCCAACCCGCCGTGCATCAGGCATCCGAACCGACGTACACCGGGCCGCGCATCACGCTGCACGCTGCGCCCGGCAACGCGGCACTAGCCGGGCTCGCCAGCAAGGATGAAACCTCCGCCATCGCGTACCTCAATGCGCGGCGCGCGGAACTGGGTCTGGGCGCGCTCGCATCCGATCCGCTGGTCGCCAAAGCGGCCGCCGCGCACGCCTCGTATCTGCAAACGAATCGCGCAACGGGCCACGAGGAAAGCGCCGGCTTGCCCGGTTTTTCAGCCGCCGACGTGACCGCGCGCGTGCGTTTGCATACGCAGACCGCGGGCGCCAGCGAAGTGTTCGCCGTCTACGGCGGACAGCGCGCGCCGCAGCGGCCAATCGCGGAGATTTTCGATTCGCCCTACCATCGCGGCGCGATGCTCTACGACTGGGCCCGCGCTGGCGAAGCGGTCGCTTCGGGCAATAGCGAGATCATCGTGGTCGATTTCGCGGACCCGCAGCCCGCCATCGGCGCCACCGAACTCGTGGCCTATCCCTACGACGGGCAGAAGGACGCGCCGCTCGCGTGGCAGGACATCGAGCAGCCGGACCCGATGGGCCCCGACACGCGCTATCGCGGCGCGGTGCTCGGCTACCCCATCACGCTCTCGGGCGGCACCAACGCCCACATCGAACTCGCCACCTTCGAGCTACGCGACGGCCATGGCAAGAAAGTGCGCTGCCAGATCGCGCCCCTGAGCGCCGCCGATGCCGGGCGCAACACGGCCGTCTGTACGCCATTCTCGCCATTGCGCCCGCAAACGACCTACACGGTGCATGCAACCGGCCGGCTCACGCAGCAATACGGCGTAGCAAACGCGCCCTTCGATCTGCAGTGGTCGTTCACCACCTCGGATCCGCATGAGCGCGCGTGGCTTGAGCAGCCGCACGCGTAACGCTGCGCTTCAAAGCCTCGCCTACACCTTGTAAGCCGGCAGGAACTGCGCAAGACGGGCGCCCATTTCCGCGCCCAGCACCTGCAGCGCATTGAATGGGCGAATCATCACCTCGAACTCGACAATGCGCCCCGTTTCGTCGAAGCGGATCATATCGATGCCCTTGAGCTGCTTGTCCTGCACCGTCGCGCTGAATTCCAGCACGATGTCGTGGCCATCGGCGCTGCTGAACTGGCGGTGATAGGTAAAGTCCTCGAAAATCGTGATCACCGTGCGCAACGCCATCAGCAACGCGGGCGCGGGACCGTACGGCTTGAATGCCATCGGCGAGCGGAACACGGCATCGGGATGAACGATCGACTCCAGCCTGCCAAGATCCTTGCTGACCACGAGTTCGTGCCAGATCGCCAGCGAGCGCGCCACGGCGGGCGGCAGATTCAGTGCTGCGTCGTTCATATGGACTCCGGATTGAATGTGAGGACGACTGCGTGCCTATAGCGAAGCGGCCAGCGTGGTGCCTTCGTGAATGGCGCGTTTCGCGTCGAGTTCCGCCGCCTTCGCGGCGCCGCCGATCACGTGAACCTTGCGGCCCGCGGCCTCCAGTTGATCGGCCAGTTCGCGCAGCGGCTCCTGCCCTGCGCAGATCACGACGTTATCCACGGCGAGCGTCTGCGGTACGCCGTCGATGCTCACATGCAGACCTTCATCGTCGATGCGCCGATACTCCACCGAAGACGACATGCCGACGCCGCGCACCTTCAATGCCGTGCGGTGAATCCAGCCCGTCGTCTTGCCGAGATTGTCGCCAACCTTCGAAGCGCGGCGCTGAAGCAGATGGACTTTGCGCGCAGCCGGCCCGGGCGCAGCGCGGCGCAGGCCGCCGCGTTCGGTGTAATGCGTATCCACGCCCCATTCGGCGAAGAACTTTTGCGCATCGAGACTCGCTGATTTGCCCTCATGCACAAGGTATTCGGCCACGTCGAAGCCAATGCCCCCCGCGCCCACAATCGCCACGTTCGAACCCACCTGCCTGCCGTCGCGCAATACGTCGAGATAGCCCAGCACCTTGGCATGCTGCGCGCCATCGATGTGCAGTTCACGCGGCAGCACGCCCGTCGCCACGACGATTTCATCGAAGCCTTCCTGCAGCAGGGCTTCGGCGCTCGCGCGCGTGTCCAGTCGCAACTCGACGCCGGTCAATTCGATCTGGCGACGGAAGTAACGCAGCGTTTCGTTGAATTCCTCCTTGCCCGGCACTTCTTTGGCGATATTGAACTGGCCGCCAATCTCGTGACCCGCTTCAAAGAGCGTGACCTTATGCCCACGGCTGGCCGCCGTCACCGCACAGGCGAGACCGGCCGGCCCCGCGCCCACGATGGCGACACGCCGGGTCTGCGTGGCCGGCTTGATGACGATTTCCGTCTCGTGGCACGCGCGCGGATTGACGAGGCAGGACGTCACCTTGCCCGCGAAGGTGTGGTCGAGACAGGCCTGATTGCAGCCGATGCAGGTATTGATCTCATCGGCGCGGCCCTCGCGCGCCTTGCGCACGAAATCGGCGTCGGCAAGGAACGGACGCGCCATCGACACCATATCGCACACGCCATCGGCGAGTAGCTGTTCGGCGAGTTCGGGCGTGTTGATGCGGTTGGTGGCCACCAGCGGCACCGACACCTTGCCCATCAGTTGCTGCGTAACCCAGGCCCACGCGCCGCGCGGCACCTTGGTGGCGATGGTGGGAATGCGCGCCTCGTGCCAGCCAATGCCGGTGTTGATGATGGTCGCGCCCGCCTGCTCGATGGCCTGGGCCAGCTGGATCACTTCCTCCAGGGTCGAGCCGCCCTCCACCAGATCGAGCATCGACAGCCGGTAAATGATGATGAACTGGCTGCCGGCGCGCTCGCGCACACGCCGCACGATCTCCACGGGAAAACGCATGCGGTTCTCATAGCTGCCGCCCCAGCGATCGGTACGATGATTGGTGCGACTCGCAATGAACTCGTTGATGAGGTAGCCCTCGGAGCCCATGATTTCCACGCCGTCGTAGCCCGCGTGCTGCGCCAGCGCCGCGCAGCGCACGAAGTCGTCGATGGTCTCCTCGACCTCTTCGTCGCTCAACGCGTGAGGCTTGAACGGGTTAATGGGGGCTTGCAGCGCACTGGGCGCAACCAGCATCGGCTGATACGAATAGCGGCCGAAATGCAGGATCTGCATGGCGATCTTGCCGCCTTCGGCGTGCACGGCGCGCGTGATGACGCGGTGCCGCCCGGCCTCCTCCTCGGTCGTCAGCATGGCGCCGCCGTGCATGGGGCGCGCGCGTTCGTTCGGCGCGATGCCGCCCGTCACGATCAGCCCCGCTTCGCCGCGCGCACGCTCCGCATAGAACGCGGCCATGCGCTCGAAACCGTTCGGCGCTTCTTCGAGGCCAACGTGCATGGAGCCCATCAACACGCGGTTTTTGAGGGTCGTGAAGCCCAGGTCGAGCGGACGCAGCAAGTGGGGATAGGGATTTGTCATGTTTATGCAACTGGTTGCATTAAGGTGCGCTCGATAATGCAACCAGTTGCATGGAGAGTCAAGCAGATGCGAGAATTTCGAAAACCTCCTCTATTCGACCCTCCCTGCCCCGATTTTCGGGCCGATGTGCCAACTGATCTGCATCGATGTCGCTTCCGCACGCCTTGCTTACCGCGCTGGTCGAACGGTCCTGCTCCGGATCGGAACTGGCTGCCCGCTTCGACCGTTCGATCGGCTATTTCTGGCACGCTACCCATCAGCAGATCTATCGGGAACTGGCGCGTCTGGAGGAAGCGGGTCTGATCGAATCGCTTCCGGAGCAATCCACCCGGGGGCGCAAACGCGCATACCGGATCCTGGCGGCCGGGCGCGATGAGTTGAGGGCCTGGGTCGCGCAGGAAGACGAGCCAGCCGCACTGCGCGATGAATTCATGGTTCGCCTGCGCGCCGAAGCCGCCGTCGGGCCGACCGGACTGGACGAAGAAGTTCGCCGACGTATCGGCCTGCATGAAGCGAAACTCGCGCTATACCGGGAAATCGAGCAAAAAGACTTCCCCACCGAGCCGCAGGATCGCGAAACCGCCCTGCACCATCTGGTTTTGCGCGCCGGGGTTCGCTACGAGGAAAACTGGCTTGAGTTACTGAAGGAGGCACAGGCCGCGTTGCAAATGCCACTTCGCACGAGCAGACCGGAACGAAACAGGCCAAAGCGGAAATAGTCACGAGATTGGCAAGCAGAGCCGGGCCAGCCGTCCACGCTTGCGGTCGATGGCGGTATAACAGGCGCTGTCGGCTAAACTCGCCGATTATCGGCTTTCAAAGCGTCAGGTCATCCCATCATGAATAGCAGTTCAAAAAGCGGCCTCGTCTATTCGACGGAGGGCGGCCGCATGTGCCCCGAATGCAGACGCCCGCTGGCGCAATGCGTCTGCAAGGCAACGGCCAGGGCGTGCCCGGCAGGCGACGGCATCGCCCGCGTCAGCCGCGAGACCAAGGGCCGGGGCGGCAAGAGCGTCACCATCGTCAAAGGCCTGGCGCTCGATCCCGATGCGCTGGCCGCATTGGGCAAACAGTTGCGTACGGCCTGCGGATCGGGCGGTACGGTCAAAGACGGCGTCATCGAAATACAGGGCGACCATTGCGAGCGCGTCATGGACGCGCTCAAAAAAGCCGGCCATAGCGTAAAGCGGGCCGGCGGCTGAAGAGGAACACATGAAGAAAGCAAAACCGAAACTCACGCGTCTGGATGCCGAACGGCTTTTCGAAGGACTGCCCGCTACGAGCGTCAAAACGTCGAGCCGGCCCGAGAACCCGTTCGAAGCCTCGCCTTTTGCCGAGGTGAAACGCCCCCCGCTTCCCGACGACGAATCCCGGCTCTGGAAAGACAACCTCATTACGTTGCCGGCAGGGATCGAACTGCCTGCGGGCTATAAGTCGGTCTCCGCCATGCGCGAGGCGATGGCGCGCGCGTGGCGCATGAAGTGGGTGCGGGAAGGCACCCATGAGGTCGTTGCCGAATTTCCCGAAGGCTGGTCAGCGGTTCGCCCGCCGAGCGGCCCGATCGAGTTGCGCGATGCCGCTGGCGTGGTTCGCGCACTGTACGGCTGGGCCGAAGACGCCGAAGTCAGAATCCTGCCCAGATACCAGCTCGAAGCGCAGGCCAACAGCACCAGCGGGCTGGGCAGCCTGATCGTGCGCGACCGCGAAACCAACCGGATTCTGGAGCGATCCGCAACCTGGTCGGCGAAAACGGGAACGCACCATCCAGACTGGCACAAGCTGTCCGTGTGGCTCGACGCCAACTATCCGCAGCACCAGGATCCGCTGCGCTACTGGAAGGATTGCGAAGACAATCTCGCGGCCTAGCTCGCTGCCTGGACGGCGTCTTTGAGCCAGGGCATTTCCACGGGCGACACCACCAGTTGCCGCCCCTCTCGCGCCAGTTCGAAAATAAAGCCGACCAGGATCATCGAGTCGGCATAGGGGATCGGGAATACGTGCGGATTCTCCGCGCCAGGCAGCGCACGCGTGGGCGTGTTCGCCGTCGACGCAGCGTTCTCGCGCACGCTCTCCAGCTCGTCGGCCATCGCCTGGCCGCTGAGCTTGACGACGCGGCTGCGCAGATCGCTGAAGGGCTCGATGCGCGCAGCGTCTTCGTTGAATTCGGGCACTTCGTAAATGAACCAGGACATTTGCCTCTCCCACAAAAAAGGGAGCCATTCTAACAGCGCGTCAGAGCGGGCCAGGCCCGCTCTTCCACGGTATTTAGCGGCTATTTGTGCAACCACGGATCGATCTGGGCCACGACGTAATCGGCGATGAGCCGTTGCAGATGCGTGCCCGGATGATAGGCGTCGGCGAACATATAGATCTCGTCGGCATGCGGTGAAACATAGGTCGCGCGCGAACAGAAAAGCGCGCTGGCGTCGTCGGCCTGGAATGCCGCGGGCAGACTGGCGGGCGCGCAGGCTACGTTGGTGCCGACGCTGCCGTCGTAGCGAAAGCCCAGTTGGCGATAGTTCTTCGATACCTCGTCGATGAACGTGAAGGCGTCGATGCGCAGCACGGCAGGCGAGGCGGGCAGCGCGTCATCCAGCGCGGCGTTGAATGCCTGGGCCATGCGCCGAAGCACTTTCGCCGAGCCCGGCAATTGTTGATCAAGCAGGTTGGCAATCGGCGCCTTGCTGATATCGGGCACGTTCTGCACCACGATATGGGTCGCGCCGTGCTGTTGCACGTTATGCACCAGTTCCCCCAGTTGCTGCGCCGCCTGCTTCAGCGAAGGCAAGACGGCCTGCAAGGAGGCGTTGGGATTGCCGCCGTTCGCCACCATGCCCGCCCATGCCGCATAGGCATCCTGCAAGTCGTTCGCGCCGCCCTGCATCAGCACGAGTTGCTGACCGTTGAAACGCGTATGGGCCTGAAGATAGGCCGAAACCTGCGAAGTCAGCGGCGTCTGCAACTCGCCGGTATCGCCGGTCGCATCGCCTGGGTTCGGCGGCGCGGCCACTCGCGCGCCGCCTTGCGCATAGCCGGTTCCATCGGGATGCACCACACCCGGCTGGCCGAAGCCGCCCGTCAATGCGGGCGCCAGGCTCGAACCATAGTGCTGCGCGACGAGCGCTACGGAAATCGCACCTGGATTGGTCGTGTAGGTTCCACCGCCAAACTGGCGGGCATACGCGTACGTGCCAACGTCTGAAAGACTATCGCCGAACGACACGACCTGGTAACGGCCTCGCTGCGACGCGGACGAATCCGCCAATGCGTTCGACGTGAAGGACAGGCTAATGACACCGGCTGCCAGCGCAAGGCACGCGAAACGACGGACTGTCTGCATGGGACGCTCCTAAGATTGGACGGTATCGAAGCATAACCGCGCCGCTCGCTTCCTGGTATCAGGGCGGCCAGAGTTTGCGATCGGCGCGCGCTGACCGGTAAATATGCGAATCAGTAAGTGCCGCCGCGAATCAAACTCTTTCGTCAACTTCCCGTATTGAGTTGCTCGATATATTTCTAAATATTCATCAATCCCATTTGCATTCGATATGCATTCGAATAATCCCCTGACGCGACCGGGCCGAAGATCCTCTTTTCTGAAAACAGACTGGCAATGCTATTATCAGTAGCCTTTTAACAAAACAGATAACCTGGACACCGAAACAAACTCGTTGCGCCGCACGGGGACTAGCGCGCACGTGAATGGCCTGGATCGGTGGAAAAGCGCTTTATGGAGACCTGGCTTTAAATGAATGTTGAATTTGCGCATTCATCAGATGAATTCGCCCCGCATACAGTCATCAATGCCGGTGCGAAACCCGCGCTTCCATTACAAAAGACCCGCCTTTGACCATGGCATCGAAAACCGTCGAAACCCAGAATGTCGTCTCCGTCGGCAGCAAGATCCGGTCGCTGCGCCAGCGGCAGGGCCGCACCCTCGACGATATCGCGACCCTCTCGCAGCTTTCCAAACCCTTTCTCTCGCAGGTCGAGCGCGATCACGCCAGCCCGTCGATCACCTCGCTGGTGAGCATCGCCAAGGCGCTGGGCGTGCCGGTCAGCTATTTCGTCGATACGCCCACCGAAGAAGGCTGCGTGCGACGCCATAAAGATCTGCAGTACTTCGCCTTCGCCGATTCGACCAATCTGTTCGCGCGTCTTTCCAACCAGTCGGGCGGACGCCAGCTCGAAGCGATACTCGTGCGTTTGCCGCCGGGCCAGCAGCGCAGCGAGGTCACCACGCATGCGGGCGAGGAATTCGTCCACGTGCTCAGCGGCGAAGTGACGATCACGCTGGAAGGCAAATCGTTCCTGCTAGGAGCGGGCGATAGCGCCCATTACGAATCGACGGTGCCGCACAGCTGGACGAATTTGCGCGACGAGGAAGCCGTGCTGGTCTGGGTGGGCACGCCACGGCTTTTCTGAGTGCGTGCGCGGCGCAAGCTGCGCTCACGCACGCGAGCGGATCAATGGGTACTTTCCTCGAAGGCAGGTTCGCCTCGCGCGGATCTGCGTCTGCCGCGCAGCCCGCCCGACCTCCCCGCGATGCGCTTGGGCGGGCGCGTGGCCACCGCGCAATACAGCACCGGAGCAAACACCAGCCCGAGCGCCGTCGCCGCCAGCACGCCGCCCAGCACACCCGTGCCGATCGAATGGCGGCTCTCCGCGCCCGCGCTGTGCGAAAGCGCCAGCGGCACGACGCCCAGCACGAAGGCCGCCGATGTCATCACGATCGGCCTGAGCCGCTCCGCGCACGCGGCCACCACGGCCGGGCCCGCGCGCAGACCGCGTAGACGCCTGGCGTTCGCCGCCTGCACGATCAGGATCGCGTTCTTGGCCGTCAGCCCGACCACCGTTACGAGCCCCACCTTGAAGTAGATGTCGTTGGGCAGCCCCCGCATCAGCATCGCCACGACTGCGCCGAGCGTGCCCAGCGGCACCACCAGCAGCACCGCGGCGGGCGTGATCCAGCTTTCGTACAGCGCGGCCAGCACCATGAACACCGCCAGTACCGATAGGCCCAGCAGCAAGGGCGTATCGCGCGCGGCCTCGATCTGCTCGAAGGCGGTGTCGGTCCATTCGTAGGCGACGCCCGAGGGCAGATCGCCGGCCAGCCGCTCCATCTCCGCCATGGCGTCACCCGAACTGTGGCCAGACGACTCGCGCCCGCTCACGTCGAGCGACGGATAGCCGTTGTAGCGCGTGAGCATCACCGGCCCGCGCGTCCAGCGCGTCGTCGCCAGCGCCGAAAGCGCCACCGTCGAGCCGGTGCCCGTCTGCACCGGCAGGTCGAGCAGTTGCCGGTCGGCCATGCGCGCGCCCGCATCGGCGGACACGATCACGCGGCGCATGCGCCCGCCCGCCGGGAAGTCGTCCACATAGGTCGAGCCGAAGGTGGTGCTCAGCAGATCGGCGATATTGCCAAACGGCACGCCGAACGCGTAAGCCTTCGCGCGGTCGATATCGAGCGCGACGCGCGGCGCGTCCGGCAGATCCTCCGAATGCACGCCCGCCAGCACCGGGCTTTTCGCAGCCGCATCGATCAACTGGCCGCGTGCCGCCTTCAGCGCCTCCATGCCCACGCCGCCGCGATCCTCCAGCCGGAACGTGAAGCCTTCCGCATGGCCGATACCGGGCACCGGCGAAGGCAGCGTGGCCTCCACGTCGCCGTCGAGAATCGCGCCGAACCTGTCGTTGAGCCGGTCGCGCAAGACCTGCGCGCTCATCGAACGATGCTCCCAGTCCTTGAGATCGACGAACGCCATGCCCACGTTCTGTCCACTGCCCGCGAAGCTCCAGCCCACCACGCTCGTCACGTTATCGACGGCGCTTTCATTGCGCAGGATCTGCTCCACGCGCTGCACGACCGCCAGCGTACGGGCCTGGGTCGCGCCCGCGGGCAGCTGGATCATCACCTGTAGCTGGCCTTCGTCCTCGGCGGGCAGGAAGCCTTGCGGCATCTGCCAGTAGAGCCACGCCACCGCGCCAATCAGCAACACGTAGATCGCCAGCACGCGGCGGCTGCGACGCAACAGCTTCAGCACGAGGCCACGATACCCACGCGACACACGCGCGGCGCGCGACGTGCCATGCGCCTCGATATGCTTCGGTTTCCTGAGCATGCTCGCGCACAACGCAGGCGTAAGCGAGAGCGCCATGAACGACGACACCAGCATCGATGCAATCATCGCCACTGCGAACTGTCGATAGATGCCGCCCACATTGCCGGTGAAGAACGCCATCGGCACGAACACGGCCGTGAGCACCGCCGTCACGCCGACGATCGCCCCGCCGATGCGCGACATGGCGCGCCGGGTCGCCTCGCGCGGCGCGAGCCCTTCTTCGTGCATCGCGCGGTGCACGCTCTCCACCACCACGATGGCGTCATCGACCAGAATACCGATCGCCAGCACGAGCCCGAAAAGCGTGAACACATTGATCGACATGCCGCCCATATAGAGCGCGAGAAACGCGCCCATCAGCGTGACCGGGATCACGACGGTGGGCACCAGCGTCGCCCGCAGATCGCGCAGGAACAGCCACATCACGCAGAACACCAGCACGATGGCTTCGAGCAGCGTGATCACCACTTCGCGGATCGCCACGCGCACGAAATGAGCGCTGTCGAACGGGATTTCCACGGCGACGCCCGGCGGCAGATGCTTCGACAATTCAGCAAGCCGCGCACGAATCGCGTCCGAGGTTTCGAGCGCATTGCCGCGCGGCCCGAGCTGAATGCCCACCGTCGCGGCAGGCCGCCCGTTCAACCGCGAGAAGAACGAATAGTCGCTGCGGCCCAGCTCCACGCGCGCGATGTCGCGCATGTGCACGATCGAGCCATCGGGCTTGGCCTTGAGCACGATATCGCCGAACTGCTGCGGCGTATCGAGCTGCCCCGTCACATCGACCGAAGCGCTGGTCTGCTGGCCGGGCGCAAACGGCGCATCGCCGATCGTGCCCGCCGTGACCGGTGCGTTCTGCGCCGTGATCGCGCTCGTCACCTCGCCTGCGGTGAGACCGTATTCGCGCAGGCGCCACGGATCGACCCAGATGCGCATGGCTTCGTCCGAGTCCCACAGTTCCGCCTCGCCCACGCCGGGCGCGCGTTTGAGTTCGCGTAGCAGATAACGGTTGAGATAGTCCGCGAGCTGCGCGGAGTCGCGCGAGCCGTCCGTCGAAGTGAGCGCCACCAGCATCAGGAACGTATTGGACGCCTTCACGGCGTTCACGCCCTGCTGCACGACCGCTTGCGGCAAACGGGCTTCGATCTGCTTGATGCGGTTCTGCACATCGACCAGCGCAATATCCGGATTGGTCGCCGGCGCGAACGTCACGTCGATCTCCAGATTGCCGAGACCGTCGCTGGTGGTTTCGTAATAAAGCATGCCGTCCGCACCGTCGAGACTTTCCTCGATGATGCTGGCGACGTTGTCGTCCACGGTTTGCGCCGACGCGCCCGGATAGGACGCGATCACCACGATGCGCGGTGGCGAAAGACGCGGGTATTGCGCCACCGGCAATTGCGTGATGGCGAAGGCGCCCGCCACCATGACCGCCAGCGCGATCACCCACGCGAACACCGGTCTGTCGATAAAAAAGAAAGGCACGCGTGGCGTCCTGGGTCAGAAAGCGATGGGAGGCTCGATGTGCTCAGCTGCACCGGCGAATGCAGGCGCAGGCGCAAGCCGCGCCATGTGGAGCACATCGTGCAATGCCCCGTCGCGGATCGCATAGGCCCGCGCACGCGCCTCCACTTCAAAACCAAAGCGGCGATACAGCCCGATCGCGGGCGCATTGTCCGCGAAGACCTGAAGCTCGATACGGCGCAGGCCGAACGCGGTATCGGCGGCGTCGATCAGCGCGCCCATCAGCAACGCGCCCACGCCACGCCCCTGAAACGCGTCGTGCACGCCAATGCCAAGCGAGGCGCAATGTGAACGCCGCCCGTCATGCGCCATCAACTCCGCCTGGCCGATCACGCGTCCCTCGTGTTCGGCGACGATCGACGTTCTGTCAACCTTGCTGTTTTCGAGCCATGCGCGGAGTCCTTCGGCGGTGCGATAGCCGTGCGAAAGCGTGCCGCGCCGCACGCCGGGGAGATTCATCAGATCGGCCATCGCCTGGCAGTCGTCGAGTTCGGCGGCGCGCAAACGCACGCTCTGCGCGAAGGCGCTGCGGGCCGTGAAGGCATCGGTGCGGCGATTCATGATGCGTCACTCCCCGCCAGGCTTTCAACATACGGAAGCGGCGCGCGCAGACGCGCCATCAGATAGGCGTCCACATACGCGCCGTCGCGCAACGTATGGCCGCGCAGCCGCCCTTCAATCTCGAAGCCGCGTTTGTGATAAAGCGCGATGGCCGCATCGTTATCGACGAACACCCTGAGTTCGAGCCGGCGCAGGCCGAGCCAGTTGTCGGCCAGATCGAGCATTTCGTCCACCAGACGCGTGGCCACGCCGCGCCGGCGCCAGTCGCCATGCACGCCTATGCCGATTTCCGCCACATGCGCGCGGCGCGTCTTGCCGATGTCGACCTGCCCTCCGCCCACGAGGCGCTCGCCCGCAAACGCGCCGATCATCACCAGTTGTGGCGGGCGCTTTTCGATCCATTCGCGTGTCGATGCCAGCGTGCGGAACGGCGTCTGCGGGTCGCCGCGCGCCATCGACGGCGCATAGATCAGCGCGTGCAACTGCGCGGCGTCGCTCGCGCGAATGCCGCGCAGCGTGAGCGCGTCGCCGCCAACTCCCGCCTCCTGAATTGTGTTGTTCGACATCGGCGCATCCTTGTTGTTGTTCGTTTTCTCTGCGTTTGCTGACTGCGATTCCGTCACTCGATTGGCGCGCAGGCGCGCGCCCTCTCGAAGCACGCGCCGCGCCACTTCGCGCGCTACAGCACAAGTTCGAACGACTTCACGAGCGCGCCCGGCAATTGCAGGCCGCCGGTCGCGCGCTGTCCCCAGGTGGAATCCGAGAGCAGCAACTCGGGCTGCGCACCGAGCGCTTCGAGCCGCTCGCCGAGCAGGCCGTAGAGGTTGTCGTCGAAGCGCATGGCGTCGACGGGCGCGACGATCTCGCCGTCCTCCACCCAGAAGGTCGCGAAGCGCGTCATGCCGGTCAGGCGGCAATTCATGCGGTCCGAAAAATTCACGTACCAGAGATTGCCGATATAGAGCCCCGTGCCGATCCGCGCAAGCACGTCGTCCTGCGCGAGGTCGCCGCCCGCCATCGACAGCGACGTGGGCATTTCCTGCGGCAGCGCGCCGTTGGGTTCGAGCCCGTACTCGCGCGCCGAACGCGCACTGACGAGCCGTCCCACGCTGCGCCCGGCATCGATCAGCGGCACGCTTGCACGCAGATAGCCGTCGTCGTTGAACCCGGGCGCGATGCCAAGGTCCAGCGATTCGACCAGCGACACGCGCGCATCAAAGGCGGCCGCGTCGGTATTGAGCTTGTAAAGCGGGCTGGTGGACGACGCCTGGGCGCGCGCCGAAAAGCCGTTCCACGACGCCGCTTCCACGAGTTCGGAAAGCGCAGCAGGTGCGAGCCACGCGCGATAGCCGCCGGGCGTGAGCACACGCGGCGCGCGCAGCAGCACGGGCAGACGCTGCGCCGCCGTACGCACCTTATCGACGAACACAGCATCGTCCCAGGCGTCGCCCGCGTAGCTCGTCTTGATCGCGCGGCCGTTGGGCTGATAGAGCGACCAGCTGAAATTGAAGTTCTCGACTTCGTACCAGCCGCGGCTGCCCGTGGTCGATGCGAAGCCGCGCGCGAGCGTGCCGCCCGCATAAAAGCCCACGAAATCCAGCCCTTTTGCCGCCTGCGCGACGAGTTCGACCAGCGCCTGCGGATCGGGCAAACGGCCATCGCGGCGCGTGCTGCGCGTCCACGTACTCGTGTCGAACAACAGATGCGGATCGTCGGGCGCATCGAGCAGGCTTTCGCGCAACGACGCCAGCGCGTCGGACACGTCGCTCACATCGGCATGCGCATCGCCGCCCAGGTCGAAGGTGAAATACGCCTGACGCGCGCCGTGCACGAGGCGCAGCGTGAGACGCCCCTGCTCCACCTGGCCGCTCTGACGCACCTTGCCCGCATTGAAGCGGATGAAATCGGACTGCTCGCCCGCGAAGGCGCTCAGCACGGTTTCGCCGGGACGGCACAGGCGCTCGATCGCCTCGGCGAGCATGGTGAAATGCGCGTGCCAGTCGATGGCCTCGATACCGCGAGTGGAAAGCAATTCGGCCATCATGCCCCTCCAAACACTTCGACATCGGAAAACACGCAGGCGGGCGAGGCATGGCCCACGCGGATCACCTGGGCGGGTTCGCCCTTGCCGCACATCGGCGTGCCGAACACGCCACGTGTGGAAGCATCGCCGACCGCCGACAGCCCGCGCCAGAAGCTCGCGGAAATGCCGCGATAGCCGGGCCGCTTGACCACCTGCGTGAGCTTGCCGTTTTCGATCAGCTGGCCGAATTCGCAGCCAAACTGGAATTTGTTGCGATGGTCGTCGATCGACCACGAGGTATTGGTCTTCATCAGGATGCCGTGCTCGATGCCCGCGATCATCTGGTCGAGCGACTGATCGCCCGGTTCGATGTTGAGGTTCGCCATGCGGTCGATGGGCGGCCGGTTCCAGTTGGCCGCACGCGAATTCGCCACGCCGGGCAACCCCGCGCGCTGCTGCGAGAGCGCGCCGCCAAGCGCACGCTCCAGCACGCCCGCGCGAATCAGATATTGCTTGCTGGCCGCGCTGCCGTCGTCGTCGAAGGCGTAAGCGGCGGCTTCCTCGCGCAAGTCGGGATCGAAGGTGACGTTGAGCAGCGCCGATCCATACTGGTAGTGGCCGAACATCTCCGGCTTCACGAAGCTCCAGCCCGCGAAATTGCGCTCGTCGCCCAGAATGCGGTCGAGTTCGAGCGGATGGCCGATCGACTCGTGGATCTGCAACATCATCTGGTCGGGCATGAGCAGCAGATCGCGCCGCCCGCTCGGGCAATTGGGCGCGGCGAGCAGTTGCAGCGCTTCGTCGGCCACGCGCGCGCCAGAGCCATCGAAACCATAGCGCGCCAGAATCTCCATGCCGCCCTGCGCCAGCGTGCCGTAATGGCCGTTGAGCGTGCGCTCCTGGGTGTCGCCATCGGCGTGCGCGACGGCGGAAAGGCTCGGCATCAGAAAACGGAACTGCTGGTCGATGCGCACGCCATCGCTCGTCAGATAGAGCTGGTCGCTTTGCGTGACCTGCATGCCCGCAATGCGCTCGACGATGCGCGCATCGACATTGGCGGCCGCGCATTCGTGCGCCAGCCGTTCGAGCCATTCGCGCCGCGACGGCAGCGCAGCTTGCGCATTCGGCGACACATAGCTGCCGCTTTGCGCGGGTCGTTCAATCCGGCGATGGTCGATCAGCGCGTGCGATGCGCCCGCCTGGGCGCGTGCCGTGGCAATCTCCAGCGCGCGCTGCAAACCGGCCGCGGAAAGATCGGCGGTGGCGGCATAGCCCGCGCCCGCGCCGGCCCACGCCGTGACCATCGCGCCGCGTTCTCGCACCTGGCGCGCGGGCAGCGCCACGTCGTTGCGCACGCAATGGTCGTCGGTGCGTTCATCGACGAAGCGCACCGACCAGAAGTCGGCCGCGCTGCGCAATCCGCGCGCGGCCAGGGTCCAGCGTTCTTCCATCATGCAACGTTCTCCTTGAGTACAGCCGGACCCTGCAGCAGCGAAGCCGCGAGCAGCGATTGCGTGTAGGGGTGGGCGGGTGCATCGAGCACGGCCAGCGTGTCGCCCTGCTCGACGATGCGCCCGCCTTTCATGACGATCACGCGGTGCGCCATCGCGCGCATCACCGCCAGATCGTGCGTAATGAACAGATAACTCAGACGATACCGCTTCTGCAGGTCGGTGAGCAACGCCAGCACCTGCTTCTGGATCGATACGTCCAGCGCGCTGGTGGGTTCGTCGAGCACGATCAACTCGGGTTCGACCGCCAGCGCCCGCGCAATCGCGATGCGCTGGCGCTGGCCGCCCGAGAACTCATGCGGATAGCGGATCATCGCTTCGGCGGGCAATCCCACTTCTTCGAGCAGCCCGCCGATGCGGCGGCGCTTCGCGTCTGCCTGCATCGACGGCTGATGCACCGTGAGTCCCTCGCCCACGATCTGCTCGATCGTCATGCGCGGCGACAGCGAGCCAAACGGGTCCTGAAACACCACCTGCATGCGCCGATACAGCGCCTGGCGCGCCTGCGCGCCTTTCAACGAGGCCAGCGGCTGGCCGTCGATGCGGACCTCGCCCGCCGCGGCGCCCTGCAAGCCTAGCACCGTCGATGCGAGCGTGGATTTGCCCGAGCCCGATTCGCCGACCACCCCCAGCGTTTCGCCGCGCCGCAGCGTGAGATTGGCATCCTGCACCGCGCGAAACGCCGAACTGCCGAACAAGGAGCGCCAGCCCTTGCCCGCCGTGCGGTAATCGACGGCCAGATCCTTGACGTCGAGAATCACCGGCGCGTCCGCCGCGACCGGCTGCACCGCGCGCGCCGGCTCGCTGTCGAGCAGACGGCGCGTGTAGGGATGCTGCGGATTCGAAAATAGCGCATCGGTGGTGTTGGTCTCCACCAGCACGCCCTTCTCCATCACCGCCACGCGCTGCGCGAAACGGCGCACCAGGTTCAGGTCGTGCGTGATGAGCAGCACGGCCATGCCGCGCGCCGCCGCTTCCTGCTCCTGCAATTCCAGCAACAGATCGACGATCTGCTGACGAACCGTCACATCGAGCGCCGTGGTGGGTTCGTCGGCGAGCAGCAGGCGCGGGCGGCAGGCCAGCGCCATCGCGATCATCGCGCGTTGCCGCTGGCCGCCTGAAAGCTGATGCGGGAAGCTGTCGATGCGCCGTTCCGGCTCGGGAATGCCGGTGCGCCGCAACAGTTCGATGCCCCGCGCGCGCGCCGCGTTCGGACGCAAGCCTTCGTGCAGACGCAGGCTCTCGGCGATCTGCTTGCCGATGGTGAACAGCGGATTGAGCGCCGTCATCGGCTCCTGAAACACCATCGCGATGTCGCCGCCGCGAATGCCGCGCATCTGCCGTTGCGTCTGCTGCAGCAGATCCACGCCGTCGAACAGCATGCGCCCGCTCAACTGCGCCTGGGCGACGAGGCCGAGAATCGACAAGGCCGTGACGCTCTTGCCCGAGCCCGATTCGCCCACCAGCGCCACGCGCTCGCCGCGCCCGATCGCGAGACTCAAATCGCGCACGGCAAGCCGGTCGCCGAAGCGCACCGAAAAATCCTGAATATCCAGCAACGGTGCGCTCATCATTTGCCTCCGCCGAAAGCCGAGCCGCGTGTGCGCGTATCGAGCGCATTGCGCAGCGCGTCGCCCATAAAGGTCAGCAGCAGCAGCGTGATGACCAACGCCGCAAAGGCCGAAATCGAAATCCACCAGGCGTCGAGATTATTCTTGCCCTCCTGCAGCAGTTCACCGAGGCTCGGCATCGGCGGCGGCACGCCCAGACCGAGAAAATCCAGGCTGGTAAGCGAGAGAATCGCCGCGCTCATGCGAAACGGCAGGAACGTGATGACCGGCGTGAGGCTATTGGGCAGGACGTGACGCCACATGATCTGCCAGTTCGACAAGCCCATCGTGCGCGCCGCCTTCACGTAATCGAGCGAGCGGTTGCGCAGGAATTCGGCGCGCACGTAATCGGACAGTACCAGCCAGCCGAACATCGAAAGCAAAATGAACAGCAGCCACAACGACGGCTCGAAGATCGACGCGAAGATAATCAGCAGATAGAGATCCGGCAGCGAACTCCAGATCTCGATCAGGCGCTGGCCGATCAGATCGGTGCGCCCGCCATAGAAGCCCTGCACCGCGCCCGTGAGCACGCCGAGCAGCACGCCCGAGACCGTGAGCGCGAACGCCATCAGCACCGATAAACGGAAGCCGTAAAGCAGGCGCGAAAGTACGTCGCGGCCAAACTGGTCGGTGCCCAGCCAGTTGCTCGCCGAGGGCGGCGCGGGGTACGGGCGCGCGGCGAAATAGTCGATCGTGTCGTAACGGTAATGATTGGGCGGATAGAGCGCGAAATTGCCGTGCGTGGTCAGCCGCGAGCGGATATACGGATCGAGATAATTGGTCTGCGCCGGGAAATCGCCGCCAAACAGCGTTTCCGGGTAGTCCTTCACGATCGGGAAATAGTAGTGCCCGTCATAGCGCACCACGAGCGGCCGGTCGTTCGACAGCACTTCGCCAAACAGGCTGACGACGAACAGCGCCATGAAGATCACGAGGCTCCAGTAGCCAAGCCGCTGCGCGCGAAAGCGCAGCCAGGTGCGGCGCCACGGCGAAACCGGCTTCGCGTGCGCGATCGCTGCGGAATCAGCGGTCCAGCCGGTGGAACTGGATGCGGGGGTCGACGAGGACATAGCAGACATCGGCAATGAGTTTGGTGACGAGAGCGATCAGCGTGAAAAGAAAGAGCGAGCCGAGCACGACGGGGTAATCGCGGCGGATCACCGAGTCATACGAAAGCTGCCCCATGCCGTCGAGCGAAAAGAGCGTTTCGATCAGGAGATTGCCGTTCAGGAACGCGCCCACGAATGCGGCGGGCAAACCCGTGACGAGCGGAATCGCCGCGTTGCGCAACACGTGCTTCCACAGCACGTCGCGCTCGGGTGCGCCCTTGGCGCGTGCGGTCAATACGTACTGGCGGCCGATCTCCTCCAGAAAGGTGTTCTTGGTGAGGATGGTAACGATGGCGAAGTTGCCCACCACCGATGCCGTGACCGGCAGCACGATATGCCACAGATAGTCGAGCAGCTTGCCGATGGCGCTCAGGTCGTCGAAGTTATCGGAGGTCAGGCCGCGCATCGGAAACACCTGCCAGAAGGTGCCGCCGCCAAACAGCATCAGCAGCAGCACGCCCAGCACGAAGCCCGGAATCGCGTAGCCCGCGAGCACCAGCACGCTCGTGACGGTGTCGAAGCGCGAGCCGTTGCGCACCGCCTTCGCAATGCCCAGCGGCACCGATATCAGATACGTGAGCATCACCGTCCATAAGCCCAGCGAGATCGACACCGGCAGCTTGGCGCGGATCACCTGCCACACGCTCGCGTGCTGATAGTAGGACTGGCCCAGATCGAAGCTGGCGTAGTCCTTGAGCATCATGAAATAGCGCGTGAGCGGCGGCTTGTCGAAGCCGAACTGCTTCTTGATCTGTTCGATCTGCTGCGGGTCCACGCCCTGGCTGCCGTGATAGCCGCCCGCGCCCGCGCCCACTTCGCCGCCGCGCGCGCCGCTGCCGTGACGCAATTGCGTGAGCACCTGCTCGACCGGGCCGCCCGGGACGAACTGCGTGACGATGAACGTGACCGTCACCACGCCGAGGATGGTGGGCACCATCAGCAAAAGACGTCTGAGAATATAGGCGTACATGCTGCTCCTTACTTTGCGGCCGCTGCCGCTTGCGTGGCTTGCGTGGCGTGCGCTTCTTGCGCGCCGTTGCGCGCCGGGTCAGGCGCGCCCGGTTTGCGGAACCAGTAATCGATTACCCACTCTTCGGGCACATAGGTTACCGGGTTGATCTTCGGGCGGCCAATGGTGGTCTTGAAGGCAATGCGCTCGTTGGGCGCGTAATACTCGGGCACGAGGTAATACTCGTTCATCAACACGCGATCGAGCGCATGCGTGGCGGTTTGCAGCTGCGCGAGCGTATCGGCTTTCTGCACGGCGTCCACCAGCTTGTCGACCACCGGCATGCGCACGCCCGGATAGTTTTCGGAGCCCACCTGGCTGGCCGCCGCGCTGCCGAAACGGCGCAGCAGTTCCGCGCCCGGAATCGTGGTGGGCGCGTAAATATAGGTGGTCATGTCGTAGTCGAAATTATCGATGCGCTTCTGATAGAGCGCGCTGTCGATCTCGTGCAGATGCGCCTGGATGCCGAGCATGCCCAGCGCCTGTGTATACGGCAGGATCAGACGGTCCATGCCGGGATCGTCGTCGATGATCTCGATGGTGAACGCTTCACCAGCATCGTTGCGCAACACGCCGTCGCGATAGTGCCAGCCGGCCTGCGCAAGCAGATCGCGCGCTTCGCGCAGATTGCCGCGCAGCGAATTGGGCGGCAGCGTATTCGGCAACTGGATCATCGGGCCGAATACTTCAGGCGGCAGGCTCGCGCGATACGGTTCGAGCAGCGCGAGTTCCTGCGGCGAAGGCAGACCCGTGGCCGCGAACGGACTCACGTCGAAATAGCTCTTCAGGCGCGTGTACTGCCCGTAGAACATCATGCGGTTCATCCAGTCGTAGTCGAACGCGAGCGAAAGCGCATGACGCACGCGCACGTCCTTGAAACGGTCCTTGCGCGTGTTGATGAGCATGCCCTGGAACTGCGCGGGACTGGTGGCGAAATTGCGCTTCTCCAGCATGCCGTTGCTGAAATTCTTGCCCACATATTTGCGCGCCCATTGCGTCGCGCTGTATTCGACCCGCACATCGGTGTCGCCCGCCTTGAAAGCTTCGAGCATCGTGTATTGATCGACATACAGATTGAAGACGATGCGCTGGAAGCGGAACATGCCGCGCCGGGTGGGCAGATCGGCGGCCCAATATTGCGGGTTGCGGCGGTAGACGATCTGCTTGTCGTTCTTGCGCGATTCGATCAGATACGCGCCGCTCGCAATCGGCGGCACATTCGAGAGCTGGTCGAAGGCAATGGTGGAGCCGTCGGCTTTCTTGGCCCACTTTGGCGAGAAGATCGGCAAATCGCCCGCAATCAGCGGCGCGTCGCGTTCGGCGCGCCGGAATTCGAAGCGCACGGTTTTCTCGTCGACCACCACGGCGCGCCTGATCACCGAAAATTGCGCGTTGAATAACGGCGACGCCCGCGGGCTGGTCAGGATATCGAACGAATATTTGACGTCCGCTGCGGTGATGGGATCGCCATTGGAAAAACGCGCACGCGGATCGATATGAAAAGTCGCCGAGCTGAGATCGGGCGCCACGTCGACGCTTTGCGCGATCAGCGGATATTCGGAGGCGAGTTCGTCCCAGCTGCGCTGCATCAGCGTATCGAACATCAGGCTCTGGATGTCCGGCGCGGGCGCGCCGCGCACGAGGAACGGATTGAGCGAGTCGTAACTCTGCGCTTCGTTGAAATTCTGGAAGCTCAGGCTGCCGTCGGTAGGCGCGCCGGGATCGGCGTAATCGAAGTGCGTGAAATCGGGCGGGTACTTCGGCGCATCGTACTGCGCGATCGCCGTGGCCGCCTGCGCCGCCGGTATCAGCGCGGGCACGAACGCCGCTGCAAACGCGCACGCCGCGGTCACGGCACGTGCACAGTTCGTGAGTCTCATCTTCGGTCTTTCGGTCCGCATGGTTTGCGTTGGGGGCGCGCGACGCGAGGACAGCTTCGCGTCGCGGCCTTCGGTGCGTCCTGGGTAAGGACAGGGCCGGTTGTCCGGCCCGTTCCTGCGCTCACTTCAACTCGTGCTGCGTTTAGAACTTGTACGTCGCGCCGATCTGGATGTAACGGCCGATGTAGTTGTAGAGCGACTGGTCGTAACCCGTCTGGTCGATCGCACCCAGCCAGAGCGGATCGTACGGCGGCGCCTTGTTGAAGATGTTGTTGATGCCGCCGTAGATGGTCCAGTGCTTGAAGCCCGAGTATGCGACGTTCAGGTTGAACTGGCTATACGAAGCCGTCGAATAGTTCAGGCCGAGCGCATCCGAATACGGACCCACGTACTGCCATTCGAGCGTGCCGTTCCACTTGTGCCAGTTCCACGACAGATCGGTCGTGCCCTTCCAGCGCGGGAACGAGCCGCCGAACGGCTGGGCGAGCGTCGAGTCGTTGCCGGCGCCGTCAACCGTACCGGTCTCCGAGCCGATGCCGTCCATCTTGAAGTGCCACACATAGGCCCAGTCCGCCGACAGCGTGAAACGGCCGATCTGCGTATTGACCGACTGGCTGAAGGTGGTTTCGAAGCCCGAAGTATCGAACGAACCGAGGTTCTGGTACGGCTCCACCATGTAGGCGATCGAACCATCCGGGTTATAGACGGTCTTGGCCGTATCGACGACTGCGCCAATCGCGTGATCGACGTGGATCTTGTAGAAGTCGAAGCCGATATCGGTGCCGCGCGCCGGCGAAAGCTGGAAGCCGATGTTGTAATTCTTCGTGCGTTCTGGCTGAAGGCTGGTGTTGCCGGTCGTCACAACGGTTTCGTCCGCGCCGTTCGGGCCAACCGGCGAGATGCCGGTGCTCGTCGAGTTGGTGTTCTCGACAAAAGTCGGCGCACGGAAACCGCGGTTGAACGAGCCGTACATCGTCAACTGCTCGATCGGCTGGAAGCGCAGCGCGAAGCGCGGCGAGAATGCGCCGCCGAAGTCGCTGTAGTGGTCATAGCGGCCCGACTGGCTGAACGTCAGCATCTTTTGCCAGAGCGGGATGTCCACCTGGTAGTACACGGCCGCGACGTTGCGCTCGCCGTCCACCGATTGCAGCGTCGGGTTGAGCACCGAACCATCGTTGGTGTTCGCGCCCTGGGCGATACGCTCGCTCTGGTGCGTGAACTGGCTGCCGAGACCGAGGCCCACGTCGCCGGTCGGGATATGGAACAGGTTGGGCGTGGACAACGTGGCATCGACGACATCGAGCTTGGAAACCGCGATGTTGTTGGTGTCCGTGAATACGCCGTTCAGGCCGTTGGGTGTAGCCGACGGATTGGCGAAATCGTAAGTGCCGTTCGCGAGCATCGAGTCCACGCCCGCCACGCTGAGCTGGCCGGTCGTGGTGTTGGTCACGGTGCTCTGCGAGTGGCCATACGACAGCGCCCAGTCCCAGTCCTGCTTCGAGAGCGAGAAGTTGCCCTTGATACCCATGGCCGCGCGATAGAAGTTCGCTTCGGTGGTATCGGAAACGGTGTTCGGCAGCCACGTGAATAGCGTTGCATCCGTGCCGAACGGGTTATACGGATTGCTGGCCGGCACGATCGCCTGCCACGCTGAGAGCGTGCCCGTGGCCGGGTTGTAGACCGTCTTGTTGCCGAGGTACGAAGTGAAGTCGTTCGTGACCGTCTTGATGTTGCTTTCCCACAGGTCGGCCCACGCGGTGGTGCTGTCGTTGACCTTGAAGTCGGCATGGACCTTGGCGTTCCAGCGCTCGGTCCACGGATCGATCGAACCGGATTCGGCGGTGTTGTGACCGCACACCGTGCCGCCCGAGGCCGCTCCCGTGGACGTGGCGATCACGTTGCTGCCGAACGGCTGGAGCGAGCCCGTGCAGGGGCTCAGCGCCTGGGCGAGGCCGGTGGTCGGATTGAGCCAGTACGACGGCGACATGACCGAACCGCCGTAGCCCTTGTTGCTGAAATCCTGGTTCTTGGTGGTATCGCGATCCGCCAGCGTGAAGCCGTTCGACTTGTAGTAGCTCGCGGTTGCCGTCACGTTGAAGCGGTCGCTCGTGAGGTTGCCGAAGCCGCCGAGAATGCCGAACTTGGTCGTGCCCGCGCCGCCTTGCGTCGCGCCGCCATAGCTGCCGTCGAGTTGCAGGCCCTGAAAATCATGCTTCGTGATGATGTTCACGACGCCCGCGATAGCGTCCGAACCGTACTGCGAAACCGCGCCCGTCTTGACGACTTCGATGCGCTCGACGGCGTTCAGAGGAATGGCGTTGAGGTCGAAGAAGGTATCGGTGCCGTTCACGGCGAAGCCATATGGCGCGACGCGCTGGCCATCGATCAGCACGAGCGTGTATTTCTCGCTCAGGCCGCGCAGTGCGATACCCGCACCGCCCGCCGCGAAGCTGTCGTCGTTCGATTCGCCCCAGCTATTGGCCGAGTTCGCCGAGATCGTGCGCATATATTCCGATACGCTCGTCGCGCCGGAATTCTGGATCTGCTGCGGCGTGATCGTCTGCACCTGCTGGAAGCCGGTCTTGTCGGACTGGCGGATCAGCGAGCCGGTCACCTCGAACTTCTTGAGCTGCGCGACGTTCTCGCCGTTCGACTTGGTGGCGGTGGCCGATGTGGCGCCCGCTGTCGCTGCGGCGTCAGACGCGCCCGCCGGAGCAGCGGCCGTTGCACCACTCGTTGCGCCGCTCGATGCGGCAGGCTGGCTTTGCGCGAACACAGGCGCCGCAATAGCCGCCGATAGTGCGAGTTCAGCCCAAATTATCCTTTTGATGGCTAGCGCCAAAACCCTCTGTTTCACGTTTTCCCCTTCTCACTCGTCAGTCACGCCCACTTGCGCCATGCTCAGCGAGGTCTTTTGGACCTCGCCATCGATTGACGACGCTGTCGCGTCGCGCCCCTTTGCGTGAATCGTCCTGAACGCGCGGTCATGCGCGCCAGGACGATCCGCTCACACTTCACTTTAAAATTGGACTACTAACGGCTTTCACAGCGTTTGCGCCATGCAATCGAAGCATCGAACATTCATAACTTCCATGACGTTCATTGCGGGCGCCTTCGTTCCACGCGGCTCCCCTGTTGCACCTTTTATGTGCCGCGTGGATAAAGTCTCTTTTATTTCTGTACTACTAATGTTATTCGTTCGCTTGAGGCGCGAATTGTCTGCGCCAACGACAACTGCTAGCTCAGTCTGGGCGTTGCCACCCACACGAATACGCTTTCCGTTTCGGACGGATTGGCCCACCCATGCGGCCCTGCCGATTCGAAATGCGCCGTATCGCCGGCGCGCAGCACGAATGTGGCGCCTTCGAGCGTGAGCGACACCTCGCCGCTCAATACGTACATGAATTCTTCCGCCGACTGCGCGGCAACCTGGAAATGCTTTGCGCCCGCCGGGACCTTCACGAGCTGCGCGGCAAGGCTGAGATTGCCGTCTGGCTTCGTCAAATGCCCATATTGATGATCCGAGCCGTTGAAATCCGCAAACGTCATCCGCTCGGCGCGACGCACCACCTGCGCCTCGCCCTGGGTGCCGACGAAATACTGCAAGCTCACGCCCAGCGCCCGCGCAATGCCGATCAACGCGCGCAGCGAAGGCGTCGCGTGTCCACGTTCCACCTGCGAGAGATAAGGCTTGGAAATTCCCGCCTGCGCCGCCGTTTCATCCAGAGTGAGCCTGAGCCGCTGGCGCAGGGTGCGAATCCGGCGGCCTGTTATTGCTGCAACATATGCCTTGTCGTTCAGTGATGAAACCATAGCAAGACAAAATAGCGGATCAAAAATTGTTTGATTAGATAGAACAACGTTTTATTGGCGCAACACCTCCCACAGGCGACGTTAAAAGACGCGCCTTCCTTTCAATTCGATTGAATTCCCGGCCAGAGAAAGCAGACAACGACGAATCAGGATTTCGTAGCAATCAACAACCAGAGCTGCGCCAGATCGGCCGCGCCATCGGTGCCTTTAACCGCCTTGAACGCCGTGACCGCACGCGCTTTCTGGCCGGCAAAGTAATACGCTTCGCCCAGCCGCAAACGCGCCATATCCGGGTGATCGACGCCCTTCGCAAGCGCTGCGTCCATCGCCGCAAAACCCGCCTGCTGCTGGCCCGCGAACACCTGGTTAAAGCCCACGTCGAACGGCGCGACCGGATTCTGCGGATCGGCAGGCGCGCTGGCGCGCTTCGCCGCGAGGGCCTGCAAGCGCCGCTCGCGATCGGCCTGGGCGTCATGCCCCAGTACGCCGCTGGCGAAGCCCTGATCGACGATCTGCTTACCTTCCGCAACCGATCCGGACACGATCGCCAACTGCGTCATCTCCATGTAGTCGTCCGCGCTTGCGAGCGACCCGGCGGCGCGGCGCAGACGATAGACATCCACATCGAGCGCGGACAGATAGCCCGGCTTGCTGCGGATCGCGTGAATCAGATCGGTCCAGTATTCCGGCTTTGGGTGAAAGGCCACCAGTTTTTCCAGTGCGCCGCGATACGCCGCCGGATCGTTGGCGCGCTGCGCGACGGTGCCCAGCAATTGCAGTTGCGCCTCGTCCGGCGTGTGGCCCGCATGCGTCTGCGCGTCAACGCTCGATTTGAGCAGCGCAAGCGCACCTGCGTTGTTGCCCGACAGATAGTACGACTCGATCAGCAAGGTCTGCATCTGCGGATCGCCGCCGCCCAGCTTCTGGTAACGCTGCGCGGCGCTGATCGCCTTACCGTATTCCTTTTGCTGGAAGTACAGCCCGGCAAGCGCCGCCGCTGTGCGCTGGCCGTCCTCGCCCTTGAGCTGGCCGCTCGCCAGCAGCGTTTCATACGCGTGCTCCGCGGTGGCGTTGTCGCCCGCTGCAGCTGCCGTCGCGCCGCGCATCTCTTCGATGGTGACGGTTTCGTAGTCGGTGTGGGCAGGCACGGCGGCGGCCTGCGAAATCTTCGCGAGCGCTTCGGAATAGCGACGCGCCCGGTAGAGCGTCTGCGCGTCGTTGAGCGGCTTCGCCACCTCGGGACGCAGCGCCTGCGCCTGCGCGTTGTGGATGGCGAACGGCGCGACGCCAAGGGCTGCGCCCAGCAGCGCCAGTCTGAATCGATGTGCTATGCGCGTCACGTCATCCCTCACTGCATGTACTGTTCATTGCCGATCAAACCGATCTTCGTCGCGCCCACACGCTGCGCCGCCGCCATCACGGCAGCCACGTCGCGATACGGCACGAGCCGGTTCGGCCGTAGATGGATCTCCGGCTGGTCGGCTTGCGCCGCCGCCTGCGAGAGCCGCGACTCCAGATCCGCCTGTGTGGGCACGGGCTGGCCGTTCCACGTCGTCGTCCCGTCGAAATCGATGTCGATCTGCACGATCTGCGGCTGCGTGATCGGCGGCGGCGGATTGCCCACCGGCAGATTCATCTTGATCGAATGCATCTGGATCGGAATGGTGATGATCAGCATGATCAGCAGCACCAGCATCACGTCGATGAGCGGCGTGGTGTTGATGTCCACCATCACCTCCGGCTCGCCACCGCCGCCCGAAGACACGTTCATACCCATGACTTTCCCCTGCCCCGCGAAACGGGCATCTAGCTACTGCATTGACTCGGTGGAGCGCACCCGCACGGGGTGCCGCCGCGCCCAACCGCCTGATATCCGCCCGATCAGCCGCCGCGCGGCGGCGGCTCGGTGATGAACGAAACCTTGGCGATGCCCGCGCGCTCGCACGCGGTGAGCACGCGGCCGATGAACTCGTAGCGCGTACCCTGATCGCCACGGACATGCACTTCCGGCTGGGGCGTCTGCTGCGAGACCGATTTCAGCCGCGCGAGCATCGTGGGCGCATCGACCAGCGCCTCGTTCCAGAAGAAGTTGCCGTCGCGATTGATGGCGATTTCGACGCTCTTTGGCGTGGTCTGCAGCGGCTGCACCGTTTCCTTGGGCAACTGCACGGGCACGGTATGCGTCACCACCGGAATCGTGATCAGGAAAATGATCAGCAAAACCAGCATCACGTCGACGAGCGGCGTCGTATTGATGGCGGAGATGACTTCGTCCTCGCCGCCCTCCTGTCCCACGCTCATGGCCATGGCGTACCTCGCTCGCTGGATTATTCGGCCATCGCGACATTGCGCGACACGGGACGGGCGTTGCGCTTGCCGCCTGCGAGCAGCACCGCATGCAACTGGGCGCCAAAGGCCCGCACACGCTCCATCACGGCCTTGTTACGGCGCACGAGGAAGTTGTAGCCAAGCACTGCCGGCACAGCGACCGCGAGGCCGATCGCCGTCATGATGAGCGCCTCGCCCACCGGGCCCGCCACCTTGTCGATCGAAGCCTGGCCGGCGATGCCGATGGCCGTCAGCGCGTGATAGATGCCCCAGACCGTGCCGAACAGGCCGACGAACGGCGCGGTGGAACCCACCGTACCGAGGAACGCCAAGCCATCCTGGAGGCGGTTGGAGACGCTCGTGATCGAGCGCTCGACCGACACGTCGATCCACGTATTGCGATCGACCGCTTCGAGCAATGCCTCGTCGTGATGCTCGCCCGCTTCGATAGCCGATTCGGCGATAAAGCGGAACGGCGAGGTTTCTTCAAGCTGCTTCGCGCCATCGGCAAGCGTGGGCGCGTTCCAGATCTGCTCGTCCGCCGATTTGGCGCGGCGGTTCGCACGGGCCTGTTCGAGGAACTTGGTGACCATGATGTACCAGCTGCCCATCGACATGATCACGAGCAGCAACAGCACGAAACGCGCGACGAAGTCGCCGTTTTTCCACAGCGCGCCGAGGCCATAGGGGTTGCTCTCGGACGTGGCGGGCGCGGGCGGCGGTTGATCGGCCGCCGTGGCTGCCGGTGCAGGCGCGGGCGCCGCTGAAGTGGTGGCCGCGTTGCTGGCCGCATCCGTGGCCGCGGGGGTCGCGGTGGCGGCGCTTGCGGCGCGTGTGTCGCTTGCCTGTGCATGGGCAAGCGTGGGTAGTACAACGGTGTCAACCGCGGCTACGGCGATCACCATGCTGGCCGCCAGTGCGGCGAAAGAACGCTTCTTCATGCCTGCTCCAGTTCATTTGTACAACTTACGAATCGTGACTGATAAATCGCCACCCGAATGCTGCGGTACGTGCCTTGCCTCAGTTGAGGTTGAAGGAGAACGGCACCTGCACGCGGACCGGCTGCCCCTGCGAAATGCAGTTGAACTGCTTGACTGCGTTGAAGGCCGCCCGATCGAGACTTTCGTCGTCGGAGGACTTCGCAATGCGTTCGTTCGTGACGTGGCCTTGCGGATCGACGACGAACTCGACGAGCACATCGCCCGTCACATTGTTTTCCTGCGCCTGCTGCGGATATTTGATGCTCGAGCGGATCTGATCCGAGTTCGGGCACACCA
Organism: Paraburkholderia bannensis; assembly: GCF_014200455.1. Classification (GTDB taxonomy): domain Bacteria; phylum Pseudomonadota; class Gammaproteobacteria; order Burkholderiales; family Burkholderiaceae; genus Paraburkholderia; species Paraburkholderia bannensis_A. The sequence goes on from NZ_JACHBW010000011.1 coordinate 105,562, forward strand.
CGCCCACTTCATGACTGACCGGTTTGGCCGGCGCAGCGGGTGCGGGCGGCGCGGGCGGCGCAGTTACGGGCGCGCTGGGCGTGGGCGTCGCCGCATGCGTAATGGTGGCCTGTGGCGGCGCCTGCACCGGCACCTCGGGCGGCGGCACGAACGGCGGCGGCGGCGGCGCGAACTTCGGCGGCGGCAGCTGCACGGTGGGCAACGGCGGCGGAGGCGGAGGCGTCACCGGTTTGATGATCTTCGTTTCGATGGGATGCTGGATCACCTGCACAACCTTGGTCGCCAGGCCATTGATCAACGCATAGATCAATACGATATGGAGCAGCAGGACGATCGCAATACCGCCGAAGCGGCGCACCGGATTCTGCTGCTTGCGGCCAAACTCGCGCGGCCGGGCGGGCCGCACGACGCCCGCCTGTTGCAAACTCACTTCCCCTTTCATCACCACCATCGCTCCCTTGGGCGCAATGCCCCCATTCTCTGCGGCGCCGGACCGTACCGACGAGCGGACGCAGCCCATCACACCGGGCAATTCACTTCATTTGCAGAACGAATCTAATGTCGTACGTCAGACAGGATCACTACAACGACAATCCGCGCAATAGCAGCGGACTGTTTGCAGGATTGGCGCCCCGGCCACCTCACTCTCGTGTCACGGCATAGCACAGTGACAATTGTGTGGCGAAACGCACATTCCGTTTGGTGGAGTGCAAGATAGCAAGTAAAAAACTTGCTAGCAAACTTTTTTTGATGCGGGAATACGACGTTTATAAAACCCCTCTAAAACGCGAGAAATCCCGTCAGAAAAGGGTTTCGGCCATTGACCAGATTTTATTTTAGATGCAGCATCGCTTTAATCTTACAAATAGAAAGCAATTAAATTTCAAAATCAATTCACTTCCGCTTCATTAAACAAATTGGTGCATGTCACATAAAGCGCCACATATTGGTGCATGCGAATCACATTAAACGCCATTTAAACCCCTTCTATAAGGGTAAATACCAATAAACGGACAAAGACAGACAAAGTCGGGGCAATCCGCCAGATCGACCTATAAAATTACTTCGCATTCCGATAAATAGCCGTCGCTTGCCATTCGCCCACAATATGTGCACACTGCATATGTGTGCAATGCATATATTCAGGTGCCACATGACGCAGCGTACGGAAAACCTCCTTGGCGCGCTCGCCGTTCTCGTAACGGATGAGTTGTACGCGCTCAATACCCTCCCCGCTCTTGCCGGCGCCACGGCGCGGGCCATGCTGAATGCCATTGGCCAGTATCCGGGCGCGTCTATCGAGTTGCTGCGCGAGTCCGTCGCGCTTTCGCATCCCGCGGCCGTGCGCGCGGTGGCGGGTCTGGTCGAAGCAGGTCTGGTCGAGAAACTCGCGGGCGCCGACAAACGCTCCGTGTCAATCGCGCTAAGCGCTGCCGGCCGGCGTGAGGTCAAGCGCCTGCAGCGTGCGCGGGAAGCCATGCTGGCGCGCATCGTGGGCCACCTTGAGCCGAAAGATCGCGCGGCGCTCGAAGGCATGCTGATCAAGATGCTCTGGCACGAGACGCGCGATCCATCACATGCCATGCAGCTATGCCGCTTTTGCGACGAGGGGCCGTGCCTGAAGGCCGGTTGCCCCATTGAATGCCGCGGGGAAGGGTTGCCCATGCCATCCCGGGGCGAACCGTGAAACCGGCAACGCCGGTGCGCTGGCCGGCCATCGCCGCGCTCACTGGTGTGTCGACTTTCGCGCAGATCGGCCAGTTTGGCATCGGCTTTATCGTGCTGCCGGTCTGGCTTGCGCATCAAGGACTGGATGCGCAGCGCGCCGGCATCTTCGCGGCTTCACAATGGGCGGGCATGCTCGCGGGCCTGGTGTTGGCTCCGGCTCTGGTTGCGCGATCCGGCGCGAAGCGCACCGTGACGCTTGGCCTCGCCGCCAGCGTCGCAGCGTTCCTGGCGGCCAACTGGCTGTGGTGGCCGCTCTGGATCGTGCCGGGCGTTCTGAGCGGATTGGGAATTGGATTGCGCTGGATTGCCAACGAATCGTGGCTATATAGTCTCGTCCCCGAAGGACTCAGCGGGCGCGTGGTGGGCGTGCACGAAACCCTGATTGCCAGCGCCGGAGTCATCGCCCCTGCGCTGGCGGCATGGTGCGGACCGGGTGGGAACATGACGATAACGGCCGGTGTGTCGTTCACGTGCGCAGCGGCCATCCCGCTCTGGCTCACTGCATCGACGCATTCAGTCCGACCGGCTGCAACCGAGGCAGACGGTCAGAAAAAAGCGCGTGGCGCTCCGCTCGACGCACTTGTCTATTCCGGCATGATCGTGGTTGCGGTGGGCGGCTTGAGCGACGGCGCGCTCTATGGCCTGTTCCCGCTCTACGCCGCTGCACGCTCGATGAATGCGACACAGGCCGTCGTCCTCCTGTCCTGGCTGGGACTGGGTGGCATGGCGTTGCAATACCCGGTTGGCTGGATGGCCGACCGCGTTGGCCTGGCTTTCACCGTGGTCGTCTGCGCGATACTCAGCACGTTGGCGCTGGCCGCCTTCGCGCTCGCTCAAACGGCGACATGGATGCTGCCGGCGTGCGGCTTCGCCGCCGGCAGCATGAATAGCGCGTTTATCACGTTGGGGATGTACGCCGCCGCATGCAGCGACAAAACCGCACTCATTCGCAACATGCGGCTGATCTCCCTGACATTTACCGCCAGTTCGATAGTCGGACCGCTAGTTGCAAGCGCCGCGATGAAAGCGTTTGGCAACGACGTGCTGATGTGGCCGCTCGCCATTGCGAGTGCGTCGCTAGCGCTCTTCACGCTGGGCATCTGCGAAGGCCGGCGTCAGCGCAGCGCAGCCGCGCCGGCGAACTAAGCGTCCCATTGCCTGGGCGTTGACCCGCTCACTATGCACTGCAAATTAATCTGAAGAAGGCACGCGACGCACTTTCTCCACCCCGTCAGCCTGCTCGCAGCTTCGCGGCGTTGCTCTGCGCGAGGAACTGGCGGATACGCGCGAGATGCAGATCGCCGACCGCCGTATGCGCCGACTCGCCCGCAATCCCTCGGCGCTGTGCCGGCGGCCATGCGCCGAGATAGCGGCACAGCGCGGAAACGAACGGCCGCCGCCCGCCACTGGCCAGGCGCGCGACTGCGGCCTCCACGCGCGCAGCGCCCACATTCGCGACCAACCACTCCACGGTCTGACGATCCTCTTCATTCACAATGCGGATGAGCGATTTCATGTAACCCTCCATACTGGACGTATACACATACTGTTAATTTATACAGTATTTCGCAAAACCGCAAGTTTGGATGGGCCGCTCCCCGTGCGCCTCCACGCGAAAATAGTGCCAGATACGCCTCGCAATCGCGGGCCGCAGGCGTGCTGGACTGCCCGGGAGCGGCGCCGGAATGCTCCCTCGCCAGCCTTTATTACATAGTTATCCATATTATTTAGTCACACTACAGGATGGCCGGAGGAATGGCTCGCCCACGCGATGATCGATCCACACCGGGCCTTCCGAAGCGCACATCGGCAGGCATGGCCACGCACGACGCTGCGCAACGGTGGCGGGCACAACGATTCACACCATCGTCATTGTCGAGCGCATCTGAATAGTGAATTCAGGATCACCGTGTTTATCGGCCAGCGTGGAATGCTTATCATATCGAACGGCCTTCGACACCCCGAACGTCGCGGCGTGTATCACCGCCTCGCCGACAGGCCAGACCCACGAACAAAGCGCCGAAGCACCGTCCCGTCGAGCGCTCGCGGCCTTCTTCGGCGCTTTGGAAAGAGAACAGCCATGCACCAGACGACTGAGCAACAGCTATTCGAACATGCCCTGCTGGACCTGCTGCTTCCACCGAAGCCGCCCGTCGTCAAGCCCTTCGTGCGTACCGCCCACCGGGGACGCACGAAGGGCCGGCGCGTGTCAGGACGCATTGAAAGCGCCGAAGCCACCGGCAACAAACCAGGCTTCCCCGCCGTCGTGATCGGCCAGCTCACGACGCGTACGATTGCAGTTCGCTGGAGCGATTCGCGCTCGGGCTGCTATGGCGAGCAGATCTGGCGTATGTGCCATGCGCGCACGCGCACGCTATGTGCGGCAACGGGCCTCGAAATACAGCCCGGCGATGTCGTCTATCGGCCGACCAGTGGCCGCTATATGGTGCCCTTCAACGACGGCCAGCTGATTCTTGCGTCTGCAGTGGAATATCGGCTCGACTGAGCAGTTCTGCCGTTGCGCTCCGATGGTACGATGCCCCGATGCGGCGTATCGGCGGCAAACCATGCCGCCGCGCCGACCCAAACATCAACAGCATTCCCCGCTCGCGAGGCAAGACTTGAAAGAGAAGGCACTGAGCGAAGCCGCCATCGAAGCGATCACGACCGGCAACGCAACGGGCAATGCAGTCCTTTGCGATGATGGTTTGAAGCGCCCGCCGTGGGCAGTCGGCAATACCTTGCTGCGCGAGTACTACGATTCCGAATGGGGCATGCCGGTGCGCGACGAACGCGGACTGTTCGAGCGCATCAGCCTCGAAGCGTTTCAGTCCGGCCTGTCGTGGCTGATTGTGTTGCAAAAGCGCGATGCGTTGCGCCAGGCCTTCCGCAATTTCGAACCGGATATCGTCGCGAAGTTTGGCGCACACGACGTCGAGCGCCTGCTCGCGGATGCCGGCATCATCCGGAACCGGGCGAAAATCGACGCTACGATCAACAACGCCCGCGCAGCCATTGCGCTGCGCGAGGATGGCGGCCTGGTGGAATTCGTCTGGTCATTCAAGCCCGCCATCACACCCGCACCGCGCACGATCGCCGAGATCCCCACGTCGTCCGAAGAATCCATTGCGCTGAGCAAGGCGTTGCGCAAGCGCGGCTTCAAATTCGTCGGCCCCACGACGATGTTTGCGCTCATGGAAGCGGTCGGCATCGTGGATACGCACCTGATCGATAGTCATCGACGCGGCAGTTCGGGAGTGTGGACGGCGTGAGTTCGCGCTCCACGCAGCGCGATGCGCCGATGTCGCCGTGCGGATTGGCGCGTTGGCCTGACGCTGCTTGCCACGGTGCTGGCGCAGCTCGGCACCTTCGCGGTCTTCTGCTACCTCCCGGTCGCATTCAACCGCATCACCGGCCACAACCCGGCCGTGCCGGGTGCGCTGCTGGCGCTGGCCGGGACACGTAATCCAGCCGTCGTTTCGACGCGAATTTCCTGGCACTATTAGTTCGTTATTCTTATCGATTTTCACGTTCTGGCATACCTTGCCCGACTGTCGTATCCCGTTCGCAAGCGCCTGACCAGAACACAGCGATGCGCTGCTTCGCCTCGGCAAGAATGCGCGCGGCCAGATCCGGGTCATCGACGATCCGGGATACCGTGGCAGCCCCCAGAATCGCGGAGAACACGAACATAGCCGCCCCTTCGTCCGATGCGCCGTGGGCCGCCATGGTCTTGATCAGTTCGCGATATCCGCGCGTCGCTGCGTGCCGGGTCTCCTTATCCGCACGGGCCAACTCGCTGCCCATGGCGATCAAGGGGCATTCGCCCAGACAGGGTTGCGCGCTCTGATCCAGAAGTTGGGCTTCGAAATGATCGAGAAATGCCTGCTCCCCATTTCTGACCGAGGCGTCGATGGCGTCGCGCGTGGACTCCATGCCCGCCGCGCACGCCTCCGCAACGAGATGTTCCTTGGACACGAAATGGCGGTAGAACGCGCCGTGCGTCAAGCCCGCCGCCGACATGATTTCCGCCACGCCAGTGGCGTGAATTCCGTTGCTCCTGAATGCCTGCGCCGCAGCCTGGACGATGCGCCTGCGCGTTTGCGCCGTCTCCACTTTCGACTTTTTCATGGTCTTACTCCTCGCCGCACTGGCAGCGCTGGTTCGTAGCCTTGACATTCTGGATTATACACATTATCTTGATTGCAGATAGTCAAGGTCAGTCATCTAACGCGGAGTTGGGCTCGGGCAGTACGCGATCACCTGCGTAAGCACTCACCCGGCGCCCAACACGTTCACCTACTTAGGATCACTATGAATCAGCCCGTTGATCAAGCCGAGGAAAGGGTCGTCGTACCCACGACTCCGGCAAACTCCGGCTCCCCGCGTTGGATTGGCAAGCCCGTCGCCCTGGCGGTCATCGTTGCCGTAGCTGCTGCGGCGTGGCATCTGCGCAGCTCACACACTGAAGCGGCGGCCGCGCCGCCCGCGCCGCCGGTTGCGATCAGCGCACCGCTGCAGCACGACATCGAAACGCGCCTTGGTTTCCTCGGACAATTCTCGGCGGTCAATCGCGTTGAGATTCGCGCCCAGGTGGGCGGCACGCTGACGCAGATTCATTTCAAGGACGGCGATATCGTCCATAAGGGCGACCTGCTTTTCGAAATCGACCCCGAGCCCTATCAGATCAAGCTCAGCGAAGCGACCGCGCAACTCGAATCGGCCAATGCGCGCCTCGCGCTGGCCACGCGGGAATTGGCGCGCGCCCAGCAACTGCAACAAGCGCAAGCCGGCACGGTGGAAAATGTCGATCAGCGCGTCGCCGAACAACACGCGGCGCAAGCAGCAGTCGATAACGCCAATGCGCTCGTGCGCGACGCGAAATTCGATCTGGACCGCTGCGCGATCAAGGCTCCGTTCACGGGCCGCATGGGCACGCACCTGGTTTCGACCGGCAATCTGGTTTCCGGCAGCCGCGCGGGCAGCAGCCCCACCACGCTGCTCGCCACCATCGTCTCGCTCGATCCGGTCTATCTGGACTTCGACATGAGCGAAAACGACTACGCGGCTTTCCAGCAATCGCGCGCCAATCAACAAGGCCCGTTGGCCGACAAGGTCAACATCTCGCCCACCGGCGCGACCGGCTTCACGCGCGAGGGCACGCTCAATTTCATCGACAACGCGCTCGACCGTTCGAGCGGCACGATCCACGCCCGCGCGACCATTCCCAACGCCGATCTCTCACTGACGCCCGGCGGCTTCGCGCGCGTGCGTCTGGCGACGTCCGCACCGCAGCCCGCGCTGCTCGTGCCCGATGCAGCCGTGCTGGCCGATCAGACCGATCATATGGTCTTCGTGGTTGGCCCCGACGACGTGGCCACGCCGAGGAAGGTCGAGATTGGCGATCTGCGCGGCGGCCTGCGCGTGATACGCGCGGGTCTTGCGCCCACCGACAAGGTGATCATCGACGGTCTGCCCAAAGTCAGGCCGGGTTCGAAGGTGTCTGCGCATGCCGGAACCATCGAGTTCACGTCGTCGCAAGACGATGGCGGAGCCAAATCATGAAACTCACGCATTTTTTTATTGAACATCCGCGCTTTGCCGCGGTGCTCAATATCTTCGCTGTCCTGATCGGTCTGGTGACGATGTTTTCTCTGCCCGTCGCGCAATATCCCAACATAGTGCCGACGACCGTGCAGATCACCACGTCGTATCCCGGCGCTTCGGCGGACACCATCGCTCGTACGGTGGCCACGCCGCTGGAGCAGGCCGTCAACGGCGTCGAAAACATGGACTATATTTCGAGCCAGTCCACCGGCAACGGCCAGTTGAAGATCACGGTCATCTTCAAGGTGGGCACCGATCCAAACGTTGCGCTGATGCTCACGCGCAATCGCGTTGAAGATACGCTCTCGCGCCTGCCGCCGGACGTGCAGCTTCAAGGCGTACAGGTGAAGAAGACCATCGATGCGCTGCTGCTGGGCGTGCACGTCTATTCGCCGGACGGCTCGCGCAGCCCCGAATATCTGTCCAATTACATGCTGAAGGTACGCGACCAGATCGCGCGTTTGCCGGGCGTGTCGGACTTCCAGCTGTTCGGCGAGCGTCAGTACGCGATGCGCATCTGGATCGATCCGGACAAAGCCGCAGCTTATAACATCAGCGCGAGCGACGTTCTGGGCGCACTGCGGGCGCAAAATGCGCCGGTTTCGGCGGGCGTGCTCAATCAGCCGCCGATCACGAGCAACGGCGCCTATCAGATCAATGTCGAGGCGCTGGGCCGCCTGAGCACGCCCGAGCAGTTCGGCGACGTAGTGGTGAAATCCGACGCCGATGGCCGCGTCACGCGTATTCGCGACATCGGCCGCGTCGAACTTGGCTCGGTCGATTATGGTTCGAAGGCTTATGCCGACCGCGCAGCAGCCGCGCCCTGGTTCGTGGTCGCCACGCCCGATGCAAACGTGGTGCAGGTCGAACACGCCGTGTGGGACAAGATGGCGGAGCTGAAAAAGCAGTTTCCTCCGGGCGTCGATTACATGAAGATCTACGACCCCACCACGTTTGTCGGCCAGTCGATCGAAGAAGTGATCAAGACCATTGCGATTGCGATTCTGCTGGTGGTGGGCGTGGTGTATCTGTTCCTGCAAAACTGGCGCGCAACGATTATTCCGGTGGTGGCGATTCCGGTTTCGCTGCTGGGAACGTTCACGATCCTTTCGCTCTTCGGCGCATCGATCAATAATCTGTCGCTGTTCGGGATCGTGCTTGCGGTGGGCATCGTGGTGGACGACGCCATCGTCGTGGTCGAAAACGTCGAGCGCAACATGGCGCTCGGCATGACGCCGCGCGAAGCCGCGCATCAAACCATGAACGAGGTGTCGACCGCGCTGATCGCGATTGCACTCACGCTTTGCGCGGTGTTTGGCCCCGCAGCGTTGATGTCCGGCATTTCGGGCCTGTTTTTCAAACAGTTTGCCATCACCATTGCGGCTTCCACGGTCATCTCTTGCTTCGTCTCGCTCACCCTGAGCCCGGCGTTGTGCGCGGTGCTGCTCAAGCCGCATGACATGGAAAAGACCCACGGCGGTTCGACGCTGCCCGGCCGTGTGCATCATGCTGTGTTTGGCCGCTTCAATGCCTCGTTCGAATGGCTCTCTGGACGCTACGGCAAGATCACCGGACGCTTCGTTCGCGCCACCACGGTCATGCTTATCGTCTATGCCGGGCTGATCGTCGCAACCGGCATCCAGATGGGCAGAATGCCCACCGGCTTCATTCCCGAGCAGGACATCGGCTATCAGGCCATCATCGTGCTGCTGCCGCCGGGTTCCAGCCTCGAACGCACGGACAAGGTCGTGCGCGAAGTGAACGACATCGCGCTCAAGACCCGCGGCATCGACCATACGTCGCCGGTGACGGGCTTCGACGTGACGACCGGCACGATTGCACCGAATGTCGGCACGATCTTTACCGGCCTGCCCTCGCTGTACGGCGAGCACATCCCCGGTGTGAATGCCGCAACCATGCTGGTGACGCTGCGTCAACGCCTGGCAGGCGTCAAGGACGCCGTCGTGATCGTCGTGAATCCGCCGCCGGTTCAGGGGCTGGGCGCGGCGGGCGGCTTCAAGATGATGCTGGAGGACCGTGCAGGCGTTGGCCCGCAGGCGCTCGCAGCCGCAGCCAATGCGTTGGTGGCGGCGGCGAACAAGGACAAGGCTTTTGGCGGTGTATTCACGCTCTATAACGCCGGCGCACCGTCCGTCTATGCCGATGTCGATCGCCTGAAGGCCGAAAAGGTTGGCCTCACGCCCGCCGATGTGTTCTCGACCATGGAGCTGTACCTCGGTTCGCAGTATGTGAATGACTTCAACTATCTGGGCCGCACCTATCAGGTCCGTGTTCAGGGCGATGAAGCATTCCGCAGGACTCCCGATGATCTGGGCCGCTTGAAGGTGCGCAATGCTTCGGGCGAAATGGTGCCCATCGGCACGGTGGCGACATTCAGGGACAACACCGCGCCCTACCGTGTGCCGCGTTACAACCTCTATCCCGCGGCTGAAATCATGGGCGCGGCGGCACCGGGCGAGTCGTCGGGCGATGCAATGAAGCGCATGGAACAACTGGCCAACGAAGTCCTCCCGAACGGCGTTTCGTTCGAATGGACCGACCTCGCGCACCAGCAGGAAGAGCAAAAAATGTCGCCGCTCGTGATCTTCGCGGCATCGGCGCTGTTCGTGTTCCTCGTGCTCGCGGCCCAGTATGAAAGCTGGAAAACGCCGCTGGCGATCGTGCTGATCGTGCCGATGTGTCTGTTTGCGGCGGCCATCGGGCTGAATATGCGCGGCATGCCGATCGACATCCTGGCGCAGATCGGCTTCGTGGTGCTGGTGGGACTGGCGGCGAAAAACGCGATCCTGATCGTGGAATTCGCCAGGCAACGCCAGGACGAGGACGGCGTGGGCGCGGAAGACGCGGCCACGCATGCCGCCCAGGTGCGCCTGCGTCCGATCCTGATGACCTCGCTGGCGTTTATCGCCGGGGTCGCGCCGCTTGCGATTGCGAGCGGAGCCGGTTCGGAAATGCGTCAGTCGCTGGGCACCACGGTGTTCTTCGGGATGCTCGGCGTGACGATCTTCGGCCTCGCGTTCACCCCGGCGTTTTATGCCTTTGTTCGCAAGCTCGGCGTCAAGCGGGCACCTGCGCTGCACCGCAAGCTCGGTAGTGGAGAAGCACGATGAATCACTTCATGGCAAAAACCGCAAAAACGCTAATCGGCAGCCTGATCGTCAGCGCCGGTCTGGTGGGATGCGCCGTCGGCCCGAACTACGTTGCGCCCACAACCGACATGGCGCCGTTTCATAACACCGAAGCGGTGGCCAACCGGCAGACGACGCTTCCCGCGCCCAAGCTCGACAACTGGTGGACGGGCTTCAACGATCCGATGCTGGAAAAGGTCGTGCAGCGCGCGCTCGACCAGAACCTCGGCCTTCAGGCTGCGATTGCGCGGGTGAGCCAGGCGCGTGCGGCGGCGCAGGCGGCAGGCGCACAACTGCTGCCGACCGTCGATGCGGGCGGCTCCGCCACGGTGGAGCATCAGAGCACGACCAGCCCGCTTGGCACGCTCGCGAGCGCGTTTCCCAACTACAGCCGCGACCAGAAACAATACGTTGTGGGCGCAACGGCCAGTTGGGAAATCGATCTGGCAGGCGGACTGCGACGCGCCCACACTGCCGCGCTCGACGAAGAGCAGGCGGCAGAGGCTGGCCAGCTCGGCACGCGCATCACGGTAGCCGCCGACGCGGCGGACGCCTATCTGCAGGTGCGAGGCTTGCAGGCACAAGTGGCGGTCACGCAGGACCAGATCGACACCGATGCGCATCTGCTCACCCTCGTGCAGGCCCGCAAGCAGGCGGGCGCGGCCGATGAACGCGAAGTGGCCCAGGCCGAGGCGCTGCTTCGCCAGGCGCGCGCCAGCCTGCCCGCGCTGCGTATTGCGCTCGAAGCGCAATTGAACCGCCTGGACGTGCTGATGGGCGCGCAACCCGGGACGTATGCGGCGGAACTCAACACCCACGCCGCCATCATCCCCGAAGTGCCCGCCATCGGCACCGGCGATCAAGCCGTCGACGTGCTGCGCCGCCGCCCGGACATCATCGCGGCGGAGCGTCACCTGGCCGCCACCAACGAAAATATCGGCGTAGCCATCGCCGATTACTACCCGAAGATCTCGCTTTCCGGCGCACTGGGCTTCGACAGCATTTCGACCAATCACCTGTTCAGCGCGAAGTCCTTCGAGCCGGTGGGGACAGGCGCACTCCAGTGGCGGCTGTTCGATTTCGGCAAAGTGGACGCCGAAGTGAAGCAGGCGCGCGGCGCCAATGCCGAAGCGCTGGCGCAATACAAGGAAGCCGCGCTCAAGGCGACCGAAGACGTCGAGAATGCTTTCATGGCGCTCTCGCAATCGGAAATTCGCGCTCAGGAGATCCAGCAGGAAGTCACGGCCTTGACCAGGGCACGCGATCTTTCGGAGAAAGCGTATCGAGCGGGTTCCATCACGCTCACCGATGTGCTGGACGCGGACCGGCAGCTTCTGGTTGCACGCGATGAGCTGGACGCAACCAAAGCGGATGCCGCCAGAGCCGCCGTACGGACGTTCCGGGCGCTTGGCGGCGGGTGGGATGCGCCGCAGCCGGCCGTGCAACAGGCCGCGCAATCCACGGCGCCAAAGGGCTGACGCGATATCGGCATCGCGACTGGCGCATCGGTTTCGATACGCCAGTCACGAACGGACCAAGCAAAGCGTTGGCTATGAACGGCCGGCAACGCGAGCATTACGCCGTTTGAGCATCCGATTGATGGAGGGGGCAACGTGGACCGTATTCAAGCCATGCAGGTATTCACCCGTATCGTCGATTTCAGCAGCTTTGCGCGCGCGGCGACTTCGCTCGGGATGAATCGGCCAACAGTCACCACGATGATCCAGAGTCTGGAAGATCATCTGGGTACGCGGCTCCTGAATCGCACGACGCGCAGCCTCTCGCTGACGACGGACGGCGCGGCCTACTACGAGCACTGCCTCAGAATCCTCGCCGAAGTGGAAGACACCGAAGCCGCGTTTCAAAAGGTGGAAAAGCGGCCACGCGGCAAACTGCGTATCGGCATGCAGGGCGCAGTCGCCCGCCAGATCATCCTGCCCCGGCTACGCGACTTTCATGGGCAATTTCCAGAGATCGATCTTCAACTGGGTTTGACGGACCGGCATACGGATGTTCTGGAAAAAGAAGCCGACTGCGCCGTGCACGTGGGCGATCTGAACCATTCCGCGCTCGTCTCCAGGCGCATTGGCGTGTTCGATTGCATGACCGTTGCGTCGCCTTCCTACCTCGAAAAACAGGGTGTCCCGCGTACGCTCGACGACCTCAAGACGCACCGCGGGATCAACTATTTTTCTACCCGCTCTGGCCGGATTCTGAACTGGACTTTCATGGTTGGCGGCCGCGAAATGCAGGTTGCGGTCAAAGGCACGATTTCAGTGAACGAAGCGGAGTCCTACGTCATGTGCGGCCTCAAAGGCCTGGGACTGATGCAGGCGCCGCGCTTCATGATCCTGCCGCAACTGAAGGCCGGACAATTGATCGAAGTCCTGCCGGAATGGAAGCCACTGCCATTGCCCATCTCGATTGTCTATCCGCAGAGCCGCCACCTTTCGCCGAAGGTGCGCGCGTTTGTCGATTGGGTCGTGACGACATTCGCTGATTGCCCGCTGATGTGCGGCGTGACTTCGCTCAATCGGACCTGCCCGGATCGCACCTTCGAGAAAATAGAGCATTGGCAAGCACCCAACATGAATCTCGTAGATGACTCTTTGGTGGAGGCAATCCGCGCGCCCGGCCTGCTGCTTGATTGAGCGCTTTCCAGCCTCGGCTTGCGCATCATCGACGCACGCGATGATACGCATGACGCGTATCACGGGCGCCGCCAACCCGCCGTTTTCGAGGCAGTATAATCATTTGACCCGATTTGACGATAAAACTCGCGGGCCATATAGCGGACCTGCGGGGAGCCGACATGTGGATTATCATGGTTATCCTCAGCGATCTTTGGCCAGGAGGGCAATATGGGATCTTCCCAAGCAGAAAAAGCTGAATCGCATCAGCGCATCGTCGATGTGGCGGCGCGCCGATTTCGTGAGCTCGGCCTGGAAGGCATCAGCGTCGCCGACATCATGAAAGAGGCCGGTATGACCGTCGGCGGCTTCTACAAGCATTTCGCCTCGCGCGACGATCTCGTGGTCGAGGCGATTGCGGCTGCGTGCGAGGAGATGGAGCAATCGGCCCTGACCGCGCAGCCCAATTTGAAGAAGGGCATCCAGACGTACCTGTCGGAAGCGCACCGGGACAACGTCACCGGCGGCTGCCCGCTCTCGGCCCTGCTCAACGACACGGCGCGCAGCACGGAAGGCGCCCGCGAGGTCTACACCGAGCGCCTGGAAAACCGGCTCGCCCTGCTCGAAAGCCAGATGCCCGAAGACACGGAAGGCAACCGGCGCGCCAAGGCGCTGCTGATCTACAGCGCTTACGTTGGCGCACTGGGTCTGTCGCGCGCCGTCGCGGATCCCAAGCTTTCCCGCCAGATCCTCAACTCCGTTTCGGCCGAATTGATCGCCCTCTTTCCCGCCAAAAAGTCGCCAGGCGCCGCGGCCTAGACCATCGCGCGTTCCGGCGAGCGACTTGCGCCGCATGGTGTGTATCGACACATCAATGGATTGTTCGTCCCGGGAAAAACCGATGCCCCGCGCGATTCACAGCCCGGGGCATCCGGCTTCATTACCTCGCTTGCGTCTACCGCGCGATCAATTGACGTTGTAGCGCGCGCCAGGCTTGGTCAGCTCAAGCTGCGGCACGAGCGCGCCGCGCGCCGTTTCAAACGGTGCCCATGCAGCGATGGCAGGCAGCGACGGCGCCGTCGCGAATTCGCCCTGATCCAGTCCGGCCAGCGCGGCGTCCACCCGGTCCTCCACGCTCATCACCATTTCCGTCGGGAAATTGTCGACCGGCGCGAGGCGAGCATCACTTCACGCGTGATCCTGTTCTCGCCCCTGGGCTCGATCGTTTCGCTTTCGGTGGTGATGACTTTGCTGATTTGCGTGAGCCAAGCGAATCACGCCGCCGGCGCATCGACCGTTGCGCCAGCAACGATACGATCGGCCAGATACGCGGCATCGCGCGCGACACCCGAGAAACGGCCCGATCCCCAGGTGTGCAGCCACGGCAATCCCAGAAAATAGAGGTTTTCCTGCGTGGTGACGCCGCGCTTGTGACCCGGATAACCGCGTCCGTTGAAGATGGGCAAATCGATCCAGCTGAAATCCGGATGAAAGCCGATGCACCAGATGATGCTGCCGATGCCGCTGGCGGCGAGATCGAGCGCGGTGCGCTCCTGCGGCGGCGTCCACACCGGCCGATACGCCTGCCCTGCGGGCGCTTCGATACCCTTCTGCGCGATGAATTTGTCGATTGACGCGTTGATCCGGTTATAGGTGTCGTCGGCGCTATCGAGGTTGGCGCGCAGATTCGCTTTGAAACGCAGCGCGCCTCCTGAATAATCGTCGAGCGCGCCGTAAAGCTCCATCCCCTCGCTCGCAAACCGGCGCAGATCGATATCGCGGCCGCCGTCGCGGCCCGTGACATAGTGGTTGGTATTGTCGCGCACCCCCTCCCGCAAGGGATGATCCTCCACCGGCATGTCGTAGTACTTCATCTCCGCGAGCCAGTCGACCACGTCGCGGCCACGATAAAAGCGCGCGCAACGCGGCGCTTCCCCCACCGCGAGCACCACCTTGCGGCCAGCCAGATGCAGATCCTCCGCGATCTGCGCACCCGACTGCCCCGAGCCTACCACCAGCACCGCGCCCTCCGGCAAAGCCCCGGCATTGCGATATTCGGATGACTGGATCTGGGTGATGGACGCGGGCAGGCGCTCGGCCATGCGCGGCACAATGGGCGTGTGATAGCCGCCCGAAGCGACCACCACCTGATCGGCGCTCAACATCCCCTGGCTCGTCTGCAGCACGAAGCCGCCCTGGTCTCGCCGCGCCAGGCGCGTTACCGCCACGCCCTCGCGCACGGGCGCGTCGACATGGCGCACGAATCCGTCCAGCCACGCGATGATTTCGTCCTTCTTCATGAAGCCGTGCGGATCGTTGCCGCGATACGGGTAGTCGGGTAGCGCGCATTGCCAGTTCGGCGTGACGAGGCAAAACGCGTCCCAGCGCTGCGCGCGCCAGGTGTGCGTGACGGTGTGCTTCTCGAGCACAACGTGGTCGATGCCGCGCTGTTTGAGGCAATAGCTCATCGACAGGCCGGCCTGCCCCCCGCCGACGATGACGACGCTGAAATGCTCATCGGCGGCGGGCAGCCGCGGCGATTGCGCCTGGCGCGCACTCCCAGGCTGCCCCTCATGCATACCAGCAGACATGCGATTCTCCTTGTGAATATCAATCGACGCGCACGACTGTGACCTGCGCGAGCTGTGCACCGTTCGCCCGGAACGGCTCGGCGCGGCGTTCGATAGCCGCCCATTGATCGAGCGCCGACGAGCATGCATAGCCGAACTTCTCGCGCACGCGCTCGGAAGCGGCGGCCAGCGCATCACGCGTACGATCGAGAAAAACGTCGAGCGGATAGTCGCCCGGACGCAGATACTCCCGCACAATCGACGAGGGGGAATAGCAGCGCTCTTCCTCGCCGTCCGGCCAGCGCACCACGAAATGCGTGACAGGCATATCGTTCTCCTGATGAATTCAGTTTGCCGTTACGTAGAGCGCACGCGTGGCCCGCCGATCCGCAGGCACGATGAACGCTTGCTCGTCGAGCCGCCAGGCCGTGCGCGTCTGCCCTCGCCAGCTCAAATCGATGGTCGGCTCCGCGTGAATCTCGCCGATTTCATCGCACACAATGCCCCGGCCTTCGAAGCGTGCGCGCACCGCATCCACGTGATGCGGCGCGACGCTCAACAGATAGCCGAAGCTCGGGAAGACCTGCATCCAGCGCAACAGGTCGACGTCGGCGGGACGCGGCACGCGTTCGAGATCGATGCGCGCGCCCACCTGCGAGCACTCCGCAAGCATCATCGCCGTGCCCGCGATGCCGGCCATGCTGATGTCCTTCGCGGCCTCGCACAGCCCTTCCCCGGCGATCTCGGACAGCAGCGCGAGATCGCCGCGAATGCGCGCAGCGGGCGCTTCGGTGGCGGCGTTCCAGTACGGATAAGGTTCGACGAACGCGCCGCGCAGATCGACGGCCATCATCAGCCGCTCGCCCGGGCGCGCGGCGAAGCTGGACAGGAGCCGTTTGGCGCGGCCCAGGATGGCCACCGCGAGTTGCGTACGCTCGCTGCGCGCGTTGCTATGGCCGCCGACAATCGGCACGCCCAGTTGCCGCGCTGCTGCCGCCATGCCTTCCAGCACCGGCGCGGCGGGCGCGAGGCCATTGCTCCAGATCACGTCGACGACCGCCAGCGGGCGGCCGCCCATCGCGCACACATCGCTCACGTTCACGAGCACCGAGCAATACCCGGCAAACCAGGGCATCGCTTCGATCAGATCGCCCACCATGCCTTCGGCGGCGAACAGCAACCAGCCATCGCCATCGGGCAAGGCGGCACAATCGTCGCCTGCGCCCATGACCGCCGCGGCGTCGCTGCGCGTGGCGTCGTCACCGCAAAGCGCTGCGAGCACAGGCGCGATATCGGTCTTGTGCGCCACGCCGCGGCTTGCACGCACACTCGCCACGATTTCATCGAGCGTCATGCGGCCCTCCGCTGGTCGACCACGAAGCCCTCGTACGGCGTCGCGCAGGGCGGGTAATGTTCGAGATCCGCCTGCATCAGATGATGCGCCCGCCCGAACACCATCGTCTCTTCGAGCGTGCTCCAATGAAGCCGCTGAAACAGCGGCG
Organism: Paraburkholderia bannensis; assembly: GCF_014200455.1. Classification (GTDB taxonomy): domain Bacteria; phylum Pseudomonadota; class Gammaproteobacteria; order Burkholderiales; family Burkholderiaceae; genus Paraburkholderia; species Paraburkholderia bannensis_A. The sequence continues at coordinate 122,748 of NZ_JACHBW010000011.1, forward strand.
CATTCTGTGCCTGCACGTGAGCGAGAAACACCTCGCAGCCAAGCGCGTGCGCGCTGCTCACCGCGAGCCGGATCAACATCGCACCGATGCCGCCATGTCGCCGGTACGCTGCGCTCACGGCAAGGCGTGAGCCGTACCAGGCGTTGCCGCGATCGTCTGCGTCACGGCGGTGAATGCGCACGGTGCCCACCACGTTCGCCGCGCAGACCGCGACGAGCAATTGCGCATGGGTGTCGATGGCGTCGCGGTCGTTGTGCTCGAAAATGCCCTGCTCGTCGCAGAAGACCTTGCGCCGCAACGCCAGCGCGCCGTCGATTTCCCACGCTTCGCGTGCCCAGCGCACCACGATGTCCTGCGTATCGCCCGTATTCATGCCGCCACCTTTTCGAACGCCTGCAAGGACGAACACGCACCGCATTTGCCGCAACCGGCCTTGATATCGGTCGCACGCAGACCGGCTTCGCGCACCATCGCGCCAAGCGGCGCGAGGATCGAGCGCATGAGTTCGGGCGTGGGCGGCGCGTGATCTTCGAGCGGCGTGCCGGAAATCGGCACGAACGGCACGACGAAGGGATACACGCCGATTGCCACGAGCTGGCGCGCAGTCTCCAGAATGCGTTGTGGCGGGTCGCCCAGGCCCGCGAGAATATACGTGCTCACCTGGCCGCGTCCAAACACCCGCACCGCCGCTTCGAACGCCTGCATATAGCGGCTCACTGGCACCGTCGCCTTGCCAGGCATCAACTGCGCGCGTTCGGCCTCGCCCAGCACTTCCAGGTGCATCCCCAGCGTATCCACGCCCGCCTCGCGCATGCGGGCGAACCAGGCGTCGTCGTCGGGCGGCTCGCATTGCGCCTGGATCGGCAGGTCGACCGCGCGGCGGATCGCACGGGCGCTTTCGCTCAACACCGCCGCGCCGCGATCGGGCGTGGGCGGCGTGCCGGTCGTCAGCACCATGTGCCTGACGTGGTCGAGCAGCACGGCCGCACGCGCGACTTCGGCCAGTTGCTCGGGCGTCTTGTGCGCAACCGTACGCCCCGCGGCGAGCGATTGCCCGATCGCGCAGAATTTGCAGGCTTTCTTGCGGCTCTCGTAGCGGATGCAGGTTTGCAGGACCGTGGTGGCGAGCACGTCGGTGCCGTGCAGCGTGGCGATGTGCGAGTACGGCACGCCATCGAGCGTTTGCAGCTTGTAAAAGCGTGGCGTCTTCGCGAAGGCAATCTGCGCGATCGGAATGCTGCCGCGCGTGAGCACGCTCACGCCCTGCGCATCGGGCTCGTTGGCGACGAACGCGGATTGATGCGCGCCGTGCGTATGCACCGGCACCATCAGCGTGACGCCGTCGATCACGACGGCCTTGTGGTCGGACGGCCCCGCGCCGCCCCGGCGGGAAAGCCCGTCCGCTTGCGGCGCGGCGAGCCGCAGGCCGCTCGACTGAAGCTCAGTCAAAAGCTGTAGCTTCGATTCCGGCAGATTGACGCTGGCATTCATCGTTCACACTCCATGACGGGACGGCGCCCGCCTGGTCGAAGGAAAATACGGGCGCGGCAGGCCGCTCGTTGATGGCGAGACTCAGCAATTCGGGCCGCGCATAATGCCCCACCGAATCCATCATGCGTTTGCGCTTGGTGATCAGCGCCATGTCGAGATCGGCGATCACCATGCCCTCGCCTTCGCGCAACGGCGCGGCCAGATGCTGGCCTTCGGGCGAGACGATGGCCGTGTTGCAGCCGCCGCGCAGCGCCTTTTGCAACTTCGGGTCGCTGGTGATGGATTCGATCTGCGCGTCGCTGAGCCACCCCGTTGCGTTCACAACGAAACAGCCCGATTCGAGCGCGTGATGACGGATCGTCACTTCGATCTGCTCGGCGAAGATCGGCCCGACCAGCGAGCCGGGAAACTGGCTGCAATGGATCTCTTCGTGCTGGGTCATCAACGCATAGCGGGCCAGCGGGTTGTAGTGCTCCCAGCACGCCAGCGCACCCACGCGGCCCACCGCCGTCTGCACGACCTTGAGACCGGCGGCGTCGCCCTGCCCCCAGATCATGCGTTCGTGAAAGGTGGGCGTGATCTTGCGGCGCTTGAGCCTGAGCTGGCCGTCGGCGTCGAAAATCAGTTGCGTGTTGTAGAGGCTGCCGTGATCGCGCTCGTTGACGCCAAGCACGATCACCATGCCGTATTCGCGCGCAAGCGCGGCCACCGTCCCGGTCACGGGGCCCGGTATCGTCACCGCTTCCTCGTAGAGGCGCAGATGCGCCGCGCCCGACTGCACGGGCGGCAGTACGAACGAAAAATACGGGTAGTACGGCAGAAAGGTTTCGGGGAACACCACAAGCTGCACGCCTTCGCGCGCGGCGGCGACGATCGAATCGCCCACGCGCGCGAGCGTGCCCATGCCCGATTCGAGATCGGGCGCGATCTGCACCGCCGCCGCCCGCACGATGCGTCTCGCCGATGAAGTGGATGACGTGGACATGGCGCTCGCGCTCAGACGGTCCAGGTATCGATCACGAGCGCATTCGACTTGCGATGCAGCAGCTTGAGATCGAGCACGTCGAGCGGATTGATCGCCCGCACGCCCTCGATCAGCGCCGCTTCGGTCTGCCCGTAAAGCGCCTGCAGCGCGAAGCGGCAGGCGTAGACCTTGCCGCCTTCGGCCATGAATTTCATCAACTGGTTATTGAAGTTCAGATGCCCCGGAAAGGCTTCCGCGCCCAGCGTCGGAAAACCGCGCTGGACGCCCAGCATCACGCCCGGGCCGTAGAGCAGGATCGAGGTCTCGAAGCCCTTGCGCTGCAAACGCGTGGCCTGAAGCATATTGACGAAGCCAATGGAACCTTCGAACGCAACCGTATGGAACGTGACGAGGGCTTTCTCGCCGGGTTCCGCCTTGATGTCCTCGAACACCTTCTCTTCGTAATCGACGAGGAAGTCGCCGGTCTTGTGGGCAGGCATGGTGATAGCGGGCATTGCGTGACTCCGTGGAGGAATTGAGGACCGTGTCCGACCGGTGGCCGGCAAACTCCTTTTTGCAACGCTCATGCCATCAAATGGCACGCCGCATGCGATCAAGTTCCGATCAATCCGGCGTGGCTGGAATGATCCATGCAATGATTTTTTCTGTGACGCCCGTCGCGCCGTGCGCAAAGGCACGCGAGCGACATAGCGGGCTTGCGCGCGCGCCCTGCCGTGGGGCAAGGTGTAGCCGATGCAGTGCACGCATGCATCAAAGCGGATCATTCAATGCGATATGGCGCGATCAATTGATTTATTTTTCGCGCACATCCTCATTAGAATGAATGAGCAAATTTCAACGCGCCTCCTCCTGTTCCCGCGTAGTCTCACGCGCACGCACCCGTCAAATTCCATGTCGAACGTCACCGCGCATTGGCTCAAACGGCTTTCGGAAAGCGACAAGCCGGTCTATCAGACCATCCCCGATCTCATCGAAGAGGACGTGGCGAGCGGACGTCTACGGCCGCGCGACCGCCTGCCCGCGCTGCGCGATCTTTCGGAAGCCCTCAGGATCAACTACACCACGCTGGCGCGCGGCTATGCCGAAGCGCGCAAACGCGGCCTGATCGATTCGCGCGCGGGCAGCGGCTCGTATGTGCGCGGGCGACCGCCCGCGCTGCCGCTCAGCGCGGGCACGGCGCTGGAAATGACCATGAACATGCCGCCCGAACCTCCGGAGATGACCGAACTGCTCGCGCAATCGGCGGGGCGCATCATCGGCACGGCCGACGCGTGGTCGCTGCTGCGCTATCAGGACTTTGGCGGCTCGCAATTCGAGCGCGGCGTGGCCAGCCAGTGGCTGCGCCATACGGTGCCGTCGCATCGCGCCGATGCCGTGCTGGTCTGCCCCGGCATTCACAACGCGCTGGTAGCGCTGCTGCTGCGTCTGGTGAAACCTGGCACGGTTATTTGTGTGGACTGCCTGGCATATCCGGGGCTCAAGGTGATCGCCAACCAGCTAGGCATGCCGCTCGCGCCGCTGCCGCGCGACGACGAAGGGCTCGACGCCAATGCTTTCGAGGCGCTGTGCAGGACGCGCAAGCCGGGCGTGCTCTACTGCAACCCCACGCTGCAAAACCCCACCACGCGCACGCTTTCGCAGAACCGCCGCGAGCATATCGCCGATATCGCCTTGCGCTACGACGTACCGATCATCGAGGACGACGCCTACGGCATGCTGTGCGAAACGCCGCCCGTCGCGCTCGCCACGCTCGCGCCGGAGTTGACCTACTACGTGACCGGCATGTCGAAGTGCTTCGGCGCGGGATTGCGTGTGGCCTATGTGGTCGCGCCCAGCGCCCGCCATGCCGAACGGTTGTCAGGGTCGTTGCGCGCCACCACGGTGATGGCGAGCCCATATATGTCGTATCTGGCGGCGCGCTGGATCGAAAGCGGTTTTGCGCAACAGATGCTGGAAGCCATTCGCGCCGAATGCGCGGTGCGCCAGCATATTGCCGCGCAAGTCTTCGCCGGTCGTGAAATCGAGGCCTCGCAGGATTGCTTCCACCTCTGGCTGACGGTGCCCACGGAAACGGGCTGGAGCGCTTCCGAACTGGCGTCGCATCTGCGCACCAAGCAGATTGGCGTGGTGTCGGGCGCGGCGTTCAGCACCGACGGCAATCCGCCCAACGCCGTGCGGATCTGTCTGGGCGGCCCGGGCGATGTGCTGGCGATGGAAGACTCGCTGCATCTGGTGGCCGATATGCTCGATCATCCCGATCATCTGCACTCGCCGATGTTGTAACGCGGCCTATGACGGCAACACCACAAGCTGGTATCGCGCAAACCCGTGCAACCCACATGCTGGCTCACCGCTTCAAGTGCAATAGGCCGGCTCTCCAGCAAGCGCTTGTCGACCTCGATGCGCAAGCTCTGCAACGAGGCCAACGGCGCGAGGCCCACGGCCTCCTTGAAACGCCGATCCTCAAATGGCCTTTAAATCGTGCCAAAACGAATAGTTTGATTAACGCGCCCACTTTCGCGCAACTTGCCTAATCCCCACGCTGTCAGTAAAATACTGTATAAATATACAGCCCCTGCTTCGTCATGACATCAGGCAGACAGCCGACGTGAGCACCCCACCGTCTCGTCGCATCGCGCATGTCGACATGGACGCTTTCTACGCTTCCGTAGAACTGCTCCGCTACCCTGAATTGCGCGGCAAACCCGTCGTCATCGGCGGGGGCCGCAATGCCGCGCCGGAACTGCTGGCCGACGGCACGCGCCGCTTCGCAAAGTTGCGCGACTACGCCGGGCGCGGCGTCGTGACCACATCCACCTACGAAGCGCGTGCGTTCGGCGTGTTTTCCGCGATGGGCATGATGAAAGCCGCCCAACTCGCGCCGGACGCCATTCTTTTACCGACCGATTTCGATTCGTATCGGCGTTACTCGCGCCTCTTCAAGGACGCGGTCCACACCTTTACCGATCAGATCGAAGATCGCGGCATCGACGAAATCTACGTCGATCTCACTCACGTCGAAGGCGAATCGCGCGAGCTGGGCCAGCGCATCAAGGATGCGGTGCGCGAAGCAACCGGCCTCACCTGCTCGATTGCGATTGCGCCCAACAAGCTGCTTGCCAAGATCGGTTCAGAACTGGACAAACCCGACGGGCTCACGATTCTTTCGATGGACGATCTCGAATCGCGTATCTGGCCGCTGGCCGCGAAAAAGGTCAATGGCATTGGCCCGCGTGCAAGCGACCGGCTGGCGAGCATCGGCATCGGTACGATCGGCGATCTGGCCGCAGCGGACCCGGGGCTGTTGCAGGAGCATTTCGGGCGCACCTACGCGGCGTGGCTGGCCAGCGTCGCGCGCGGGCTCGATGAGCGTGAAGTGGTGGTGTCGTCGGAGCCGAAATCGATGAGCCGCGAAACCACCTTCGAGCGCGATATGCACGTCACCCGCGACCGCGCCACGCTGACGCCGGCGCTCACGCGTCTGTGCGAACGCGTCACCGAAGACCTGCAACGCAAGGGTTATCGCGGCCGCACGGTGGGCCTGAAAATCAAGTTCGCGGACTTCAAGATCGTCACGCGCGATCTGTCGCTGCCAGAGCCGGTAGCGGATGCAGCTTCCATACGGCGCGCGGTGGGAGAGTGTTTGAAGCGGGTGACGCTGGACCGGCGTATTCGCCTTATCGGGGTGCGCATCGGTTCTCTCGAACCTGCCACGGGCGAGACACCGGCGAAAGTGCCGACGCAATGCGAGTTGCCGTTCGACGGCTAACCGGCATGCGCCAGCACATTGCGATTGAATCGATCGAATCGCCCCAATCGCTTTAATCGCTTTAATCGCTTTAATCGCTTTAATCGCTTTAATCGATTCATTCGAAACTGTTCAGCGCCTTGGCAAATCTCGCGACCGCGCCTTCGATGTCGTGCAGTTTGTCCAGGCCGAAAAGCCCAATGCGGAAGGTCTTGAAGTCTGCCGGTTCATCGCATTGCAGGGGAACGCCGGCCGCGATCTGCAAACCGGCGTCGGCAAACTTCTTGCCGGAGCGAATGCCGTCGTCGTCGGTATAGCTGACCACCACGCCCGGCGCCTGAAAGCCCTCTGCCGCCACGCTCCTGAAGCCCTTTTCGGTCAGCAGCGCACGAATACGCCTGCCAAGTTCGAGTTGCTCCGTGCGCACCTTTTCGAAGCCGTAGGCCTCGGTTTCCTTCATCACGTCGCGCAATATTGCAAGGCTGTCCGTGGGCATCGTGGCGTGATAGGCAAAACCGCCGCCCTCGTAGGTCTCCATGATCTGCAGCCATTTGCGCAGATCGCAGGCGAAGCTGGTGCTCGTGGTCGAATCGATTCGTTCGCGCGCGAGCGGGCTGAACATCACGAGCCCGCAGCACGGCGACGCGCTCCAGCCCTTCTGCGGCGCACTGATCAGGATATCGACGCCAGTGGCTTCCATGTCCACCCAGATCGTGCCGGAGGCGATGCAATCGAGTACGAACATGCCGCCCACCGCGTGCACGGCATCGGCCACCGCACGCAGATACGTGTCGGGCAGCAGCATGCCGGCTGCGGTTTCGACGTGCGGCGCGAACACCAGATCCGGCTTGTTTGCCTTGATGGCCGCGACCACTTCGTCGATGGGCGGCGGCGCCCAGGCGGCCTGCCTGCCCTCTTCGAGTGGACGCGCCTTCAGCACGATCGATTCCGACGGGATGTTGCCCATGTCGAAGATCTGCGTCCAGCGGAAACTGAACCAGCCATTGCGGATGACCAGACACTTTTTGTCGGTCGCAAACTGCCGCGCCACCGCCTCCATGCCGAAGGTCCCGCTGCCCGGCACGATAGCAACGGCCTTCGCGTTATAGACTTTTTTCAGTGAAGCGGACAGGTCGCGCATGACGCCCTGGAACAGCTGCGACATATGATTGATCGAGCGGTCGGTGTAGACCACTGAATATTCGAGGAGCCCCTCGCGATCGACATTGGGGAGTAAACCTGGCACGCTCGCCTCCGATATGGGATGAACATTGTGGGCCGCGGCAGCGAGTGCACCGATACCGCGCCAACCATGCAAATTTGCTTGTTCTGCGCCGACGAAAACCGATTCTATCGAAAGCCGGCCAGGCCGTGGCGATGATGCGATGCAGCAGAACGCAGCGCCATCTGAATCACCCATGCGCGGGCGGTTGCGGATTATTGGCCGGGTTCGTGTCGTAGCGGCTGACGCTTTCGATGCCCACCTCGCCCTCCTCGGCCAGTGCTGAAAGGCGCGCCTGCAGCCAGTCGGCGCAGTCCTTGTCATAGACCTCGCTGCCGTCCACATACACCGTGAAGGACTGCAGATATTTGGCTTTTTTCGTGGGGTTGTCGATCGTATCTTTGGTCCACTGATAAAGCGGATAGTGCTCACGGCCTGCATGCTCCGCTTCAGCCACATAATCGGCGAATGCATCGTACTGGCACTTCAATGTGGCGTTGCCTTCGCGCAGGAGCGCGTCGAGTAGATCGCGCTGCTTGCCTGGAGCGTTCGAACGAAGCAGCTCGGCCAGTTCGGGCGTGACCTTAATCCGGATCTGGAATTGCCAGTTTTCTGCCATGTCTTTCTCCTGAGCGAACCCGCAGCATAGCCTGTTGCAGCGGCAATGGGATGACTCCCGCTCTTGTCGCCTGCCGCGCGAGGACGATAAAATCCTCTCCGCCGAAAATAGAGTGGCAGGTTGGTATCTCCTGCGCCCAGTTGCAAGATTCCTTGCTGGCTTCTTGCTTGCTTCTAGCTTGCTTCTTGCTGGGTTCTTACTACGCCGCGGCGTCAACCTTACTTTGACCAAGTTGAGGGGACGCGCTGTGGACATAACGCCGCGCGCCCCTCGCCATGAGGAGTCTGCACAGATGCGCAGCAACACCACAGAACCGGCCGCCGCAGAGGGAAAGCGCTTCAGCGAGTTGACCTTCGAGCGCGACAGCCTCGCCCGCCTGCTTCGCGAATGCGGCGACGCGCCGATCTTCGAGCACTGCGATTTCAGCGGCGAAGACCTCTCCAGGCTAGACTTCCGGGGCGCGCGATTCACGCGCTGCAGCTTCGCGCAAACCATCCTCGAACATTGCGATCTATCGAGAAGCCGCTGGCTGGCATGCAAAGGCTCCGCAGCCCGCTTGCGCTACGCCAATGCGAGCGACGCGCGCTTTTGCCAGAGCGACCTGAACAATTGCGACTGGACCGGCGCAAAACTCGCATCGGCGACATTTACTGGCGTGAAACTCACTGGCGCGCGCTTTGTCGATGCCCGCACGCTAGGGCTGGTCTTTCACGATTCGCTGCTGGTCGGGGCCGATCTGCGGGGACTCTCGTTTCGCAAACAGACGCTCGAAGGATTGAATTTCTCCGATGCCGATCTGTCCAACTGCGACTTCCGCGATGCGGTTTTCGAAGGCGGCAGCCTGCGAAACGCCCTCCTGCGCAACAGCCGCTTTGACGGCGCGGACCTGCGCTCGGTAGACCTGAGCGGTTTGCGCCTGACCGACGTGCTGCAGCATCTCAAAGGCACGATAATGTCCGTCGATCAGGCGGTCGCGCTGGTTGGCGACTGCGGCGTGCGGGTGATGTGATCCGCCAGGCTCCGCGCTGATTTGCACTTACTCGGCGCGCAGCGTCAGAGTATGCACCGTCGGGCCCGGCAGAAAGGGCGTGGCAGCGCCATGCACCCACGCTTCATGCCCCGCGATGAAGTAAGGCGACATGGGATGGCCCGACTGCCCGCCCGGCATCTCGAAGATGCCCTCCTTTTCACGTCCTGGCGACACCACGAAACGCTCCGATGCGCCAAACGCCGGTAACTGCACGCGCGGCATATTGATGTCGCCGGGCAGCGGATCGGGCGGTGCGCTGAGCCAGCCGCGCACCCAGGGTAGCCACGTTGGCAGCATGCGCGCGAATGGATGTGCGATAGTCGAGCGGTTGTGCTCGCCCCAACGCGCTTGCGCGAGACTCGTGCCCTTCGGCAACTGGGCGATCGAGTGATCGATGCGGTCGAGCATGAAGGCGCGCCAGTCCGCAAAACCAGCGGGTATCCACGCATGATGACTGGCGAGTATTTCCATCGTCGCGCCGTTGCGGGTGTTGGCCGCGCGATAGCTGAGTTCGGGCGCGACCGCGCCGAGATCCTTGTCGAGCGCGCCGAACCATGCTTCGTACAGCGAAAAATAGCACGCTCGCACCAAGCGGTAGCCCACGGCGTCAACATCCGCATGCCCGTTCCAGCCCTCGACCAGCCGCCGGAATTCCGCACGCTCCGGATGCCCGTCCAGCGCGCGTGCGTCCAGCGCTTCGAGTACAACCCGTCGCCAGTATTCGATCCAGACGGCGCGGTCGTCGGTCTGCACCGCCAGCAAGTCGCGTTCGCTGGCGCGCGACAGTGCCAGCAGGTCGTTGCGGATCTGCGTGGCGCGCGCGCCCAGGTCGGTGCCCGCATCGCCAATCCGCACCGCTTCGCTCAGAGGCAAGGTGCGATTGTTCGCGGTCCAGAGACGGCCGATGGCAGGATTCAGAAGCACCGGATAGGCGTCGACGGACAGATAGCCTTGCCACCCTGCATAGGTATCCGAACTAAATGGCAATCCATCGAATGCTGCGGCGCTCGCGTTCGGATCGACAAAGTGTGGCAGCGGCCCGGCCAGCGTCCAGCCGATATGAGCTTGCGCGTCGGCCACCGTGAAGTTCTGCGTCGGCAGCCCGAAGGTTGGGGCGGCGTGGATGGCGTCGGCCACGTTCTTGAGGCCTTCGAGATTCACCAGATTCAGATTGACCGCCTGCGGGTCCTGCGCGACCCAATGCAGCGCATACGCGTGCTTGCCGACCACGAGTTGCGGTCCCCAGCGCGTTTGCGTAACCGGCAAATCGACGCTCACGCCGCCTTTTACATCGAGGCGCTCGTGGATCACCTGTGCGGTCTCCCACGCGCCGCCAGGTACATGGTAGCGCTGCGGCCTGGCGGGATCGCGCTGCAATTCGATCAGATCGACGAAGCGGCCGTAGCTGTTCGTGAACGCCCACGCGATATGGCCGTTGCTGCCCGCCACCACGAGCGGCGCACCCGGCAGGCTCACGCCCGTGATGCGCCGCGTGCCCCCATCGGGCGCGGGATACACCAGCGAGATCCTGTACCAGATGTTCGGCAATGACAGGCCCAGGTGCATGTCGCTCGCGACCAGCGCGCCGCCTTGCGTGCCGTGCGCTCCGTCGACCGCGAAACTGTTGCTGCCGATCATCGAACTCACCGCCCCCGCGTCGACGAAACCCGGCACGCCAGCCAGCAGTGTTGATGCCTGCGACCCAGCGTCGGGTTCAGTTTCCATGGCGGACCGTTCAGCGCGCAGCCACGGCGGCGATGCCGGCACGGCGACGGTTTCAGCGGGGCCGCTTTCACCGCTTGCACCGCTTGCACCATCGAGCGGCGCATCCCAGTGGCTGGTCCGCGGCAGCAGGAACGCGAGCAGATCGGCGGGAACGCGCTCGCGCAACGCCGCTCGCGATAGCTCGCGACTGACCTGCTCGTATTGCAGATCGAAGTACATCGCGTACACCACAAGCAGCGTATCCTCGGCGCGCCAGGGCGCCGGTTGCGTGCGCAGCAACCAGTATTCGAACGGCCGCGCCCGCAGGGACCGAAGGCCATCGTTGACACCCGCCGTGTAGCGTTCGATCAGTTGCCGCTGATCCGCAGGCAATGCGGCCAGCGCGGCCTGCGCGTGCACCCGAAACCGCAAGGGCCGATCACGCCGGTCCAGCGGGAGCGCCGCTGCCCCGATGAGCGCACCCATCTCGCCGGCCGCCACCCGCCGCAGCAGATCCATCTGGAAGAAGCGGTCCTGCGCATGAAGAAAGCCGCTCGCATAGGCAACATCGCCGCGCGTGAGGCCTTCCACCGTCGGCACGCCCAGCGCGTCGCGTTGAATCGTCACCGCTGCGCCAAGCGGCGCGGGCTGTGTGCCGTCCAGCTCAGGCAGGCTGGCACGCAGTATCAGCCAGCCTGCCTGAACGATAGCCATCAGAACGACGATGACGACAACCAGCACGACCTTCGGCCAGGTTCGGCGCCGCTTGCGGAAGCCAGGCCCGACAGGATCTTTGTGAATGGCGCGCGACACGGTTTGGGCCTACTTGGAAGGGTCGATGTTGTGTGGCGGCGCGAAACTTACGCAATCGCGCCCCGCAGACCGGCGTTCGCTCAACGCTTACGGCCGGCTCACTATAGCCGAAAGCGGCGGGCAGCTTAAGCCGTTACCCGCAACGCATTTGCCGCGCCTTGCGTGTTCGACATCGCCATCCGGATCGATGACCAATACGCAAAATCACACGGGACATCCGCTACGGCGCGTTCGACATTCGCAATCCATCAGCGCATAGCGATCAAGCGTGGCAAGTCATGGCATGACACCGCAATGAGATGACTAATTCGCGGCATCGGCCAGCCCGCACCCAAACACACTGGAAAGTAGCGGAGCGCACAATTGACGATTACGCACCACCGCATTTCCGTCACCAGATTATTGCTGAAATTGAATTTATACGTAGATTCGCTTGCCATACAATGCGCCCAACTGTTTTTGTTTCAAACAGTTATCCACGCTTTATAGCCCCGCTCTTGCAGCGGGGCTTTTTTTCATTGTGCGTATTCGTCGCAAATTTCCCCTGTTTCAGGCCATTTTCGCCGCCTCGTCATACTCGACACACCCGCAATCTCCGAGCGGCCCGGCCCTAAACGGCCGCAAATCTTACGGCTCATACTTAAATCTTCCCGGCGCGTAATATTCTCCCGCCGCACGTGCTCCTTTCTCGCTCAAACCATTGATTCGATAAAACTAATTGCGCCCGCAACGTCTTCGCTTCAATCGGGCTGGATTATCAGCGGTGTCACAATTTTGCTACGAATTTTTTATTGGGTCTTGCATGGATACCAATGCGCAATATAGCCTTCGGGCCTCGAATCAAAAGCAGTTCCACAACAAATCGGAGTTACAGATGAAATCACGCGCCCTTACTCTCGCAGCGTTTGCCGCGTTCGGCATCGCCGGTGTCGCCCACGCACAATCGAGCGTCACGCTCTACGGTGTTGTCGATACCTCGCTCACCTACGTCAGCCACGCAAGCGGCAGCAAGAACCTCTGGGCGCTGGGCAACAGCAGCTACGGCAACCTGGCCGGTTCGCGCTGGGGCGTGAAGGGCTCGGAAGACCTGGGCGGCGGCCTGAAGGCAATCTTCCAGCTCGAAAGCGGCTTCAACCCGTCGACGGGCGCTTCGGGCCAAGGCGGCGCGCTGTTCGGCCGCCAGTCGTTTGTCGGTCTTGCCAGCGACCAGTTCGGTACGGTTACGCTGGGCCGTCAGTATGACCCGCTGGTCGACCTGATCCAGGGCATCACCGCCGACAACTACTTCGGCTCGGTGTTCGCCACGGCCGGCGACGTCGACAACTACGACAACAGCTTCCGCGTGAACAACGCAGTCAAGTACGCATCGCCGATCTATCGCGGCCTGCAGGCTGAAGTCATGTACTCGTTCGGCGGCGTGGCGGGTTCGACGGGTTCGAAGCAGTCGTACTCGGCAGCGCTCGCGTACAACAACGGCCCGCTGGCTGTTGCCGCTGGCTACTACTACGCGGCCAACAGCGCAGGCGAGCGCACCACCTGGTCGAGCACCTCGGACGGCACGTTCGACGGCCCGATCAACAACGGCTACGCAACGGCGCACTCGCTGCAGATCGCACGCGTGGCCGCGCAGTACACGATCGGCTCGTTCATCCTGGGCGCTGGCTACAGCAACGCCCAATACGCTGCAGACGCAAACTCGGCGTTCGACAGCAAGCAGAAGTACAACACGGCTCAAGGTTTCCTCGCATACCAGGCAACCCCGGCCCTGCTGGTCGGCGCTGGCTACAGCTACACGCACGCAAGCGGCGACACCTCGGCGAACTACCATCAGTTCTCGCTGGGCGGCGACTACAACCTGTCGAAGCGCACCGATGTCTACGTGACGGCGGCTTACCAGCACGCAAGCGGAACGACGCGCGACGCGGACACGGGCCTCGTGACCTCGGCGCAGGCGTCGATCGGCTCGTATGGCTACGCCGGCACGGGCTCGCAGACCCTCGTGAACCTGGGCCTGCGTCACCGCTTCTAAGCGAAGCCTCGAATGTGCGTGCGGCTGAATTCGTCCAGCCGCAACGTGCAAGGACGCCCGCAACGCTTCCAGCGCTGCGGGCGTTTTTTATGGTCCGCGCGCGAAGCGCCTGGATCCATCGATGTCTCAATACTTGCGCCCTATTTCGTGGCGCGCGCATCGAATCTTCATGCGGCATGTTTCGTCGCTTGCGTCGATTGCGTCGATTGCCGCCGTCGTGGCACAGCACATGCTCTAGTGAGCGTACCTTTCGCCACTCCATAGGAGAACGATGATGAAGTCGATCAAGCACCTTGCCGCGGTCGCGGCACTCTTTGCCGTACCGCTCGCCGCGCTCGCGCAGGCCCAGACGCCGATCGTCGAACCCGGTCTCGCCGGCAACGACGCGCTTACGCGCGCGCAGGTCAAACAGGACCAGGCGCGTCTGGAGCATTCGGGTTACGACACTTCAGTGGGCGATCAGGCCTCGTATCCGCGCCAGTTGCAGGCCGCCGAAGCGCGAGTCGGTCAGGAACAGGTGCGTGAAGTCGCCAGCGGCGAGTACACGCCGCCAGCCAGCAGCGGATACGGCGGCGTGATGTCGGGTTCCGACGCAGCGGGTGCACCCGTGCAACCCGCACGACCGGCACAACCCGCACACACTGGCGCACCGGGAATGAAGCCGACCTACTTCGGCAATTGATCGGGTACGCCGTGTAATAAGGCGCATCGCCAGCATCAGCCATCGCGCGGCATTCAGAAGATGCCGCGCGTTGCGTCATATCGATTTCGAATGCCGGGAACCAGCGCAAGCGTCAGGCCCTCAGTCTACATGGGACGCCATCCCCGAATCGCGCCCCAGACACCTGCCGCGCTGACGATCGAACCCACGGCGATCACGAGCCACGGATAAAGCCCCCGCGGCCGGTGCGGTTTGGGCAATACCGTCACGCCAAGCGCCACCAGCATCACCACCACGAACGGCAACATCAACGCATTGACCACCTGCGCCGCCACGTTCAGCGAGACCAGATCCGGCGAAAGCCACACGAAACAGGCGCTCCCCGCGACGGACAGCGCGTAGGCCGCGTAAAACCACGGCGCGCGCGTCGGGCGCGCTTCGAGCGAGCTCTTGTAGCCCAATACTTCGCCAAGCCCCCAGGCAAGCGCCAGCGAACTCACGATGGCCGCCACCAGCGCCGCGCCCAACACGCCCACGCCAAACAGAAGACGCCCTGCAAATGGACCGAGTTCGGCCGCCAGCGCATTGCCGATTTCGCCGATGCTGCCCAGCGAGCGCGACTGCCCATGCGCCGACAACGTCGCTGCAGCCGCAACCAGCACAGCACCCGTCAGCAATTGCGTCAGCACCGCGCCCACCGCGGTTTCGATTCTTGCCGATGTGAGATCCTTCGCGCCGGACGCGGCCACGCCGGCCGTGTCCGCCACCGCGGCCTGTTGATAGAACACCATCCAGGAATTGAACGTTGCGCCAATCAGCGCCGCCGCGAGGTAGCCGAATTCGCGATCGCCAATCGGCAATTGCGTCATTTCCCGCACCATGAGAGGGAATTACGGGCGAGCGCTCCACGCGACGGCGAAAAACGCCAGATCGAAAACGCCGATGGCAATGGCGATACGGTCGACGCGCCGATGCGAGCCCGTCAGCACGATGCCAAACAGCGCCGCCACCGCAAGCGGCAGTGAAACGGCGCGCGATACGCCAAACATTTCGCCCACACCGGCTACACCGGTGAACTCGGTCACGAGCGAGCCGACCACCGCCACGATCAGCCCGGCTGCAGCCAGGCCCGCACAGAGCGGGCCATACCGCGCGCGCACCAGTTCACCGAAGCCACGACCGGTAAAGATGCCCAGCCGCACGGTCAGTTCCTGAACCATGTACAGCAGCGGCACGAGCGCCAGCAGCACCGGCAACAATCGCAGGCCCGCTTGCGCGCCCGCCTGCGCAGCCGTCACGACATTGCCGGCATCGCAGTCCGCCAGCATGACGAGCAATCCTGGGCCCCATGTCGCGAGCCGGGTAAGCCCGGCAGCCAGGCTCGCATTGTGCAAAGAGAAACGGGCCATGCTTTTTTGAAAGGATGTAGTTGCGGCAGGCGTATGCGAAGGTTCTTCAAGGCGTCGGGCGATTGTAGCGCCCGAGTGAACGCGCGCTGATCCGGCAGGCTCGCGCATTGCTCGCGCGCGGACGCCAGCTCACGCACCCACTCTGCGCAATCAGCGCCGTTGCATTATCGCCAGATGCATCGGCAGTTCGGGCCGCAGCGTCACATTGAGCACCGGGCGCGGCGGTGCTGCGCCAGCAGGCACGGACAGCGTAAAGCGTTGCAGCAGCATGGCGGCAATCACCGTCATCTCGTTCATCGCCAGATGCTGCCCCAGGCACACACGCGGCCCCGCGCCAAACGGGATATACGCGCCGCGCGGCGGCTCGGGCACCCCGGGCGCATCGCTCGCGAAACGCTCGGGACGGAACGCTTCGGGATCGGCAAACCATCGCGGATCGCGATGCATCAGATGCACGGGGATCATGAACAGCGTACGCGCAGGCAAGGTCCACTCGCCCAGTTGCACGGCGCGCGTGGCGCGTCGGCTAATGAGCAGCGGCGCAACAGGGTAGAGCCGCAAGGTCTCCTTGAGCGTCTGCACCAGATAAGCCAGTTGCGGCAGGGTTTCGGCGCTCGGCGCGCGACCTTGCAGCACACGCTGGACTTCCTCGCGCGCGCTGCGTTGCGCATCCGGATTCGACGCCATGCACCACGCCCACCACACCAGCGTCGCTGCCGTGGTTTCGTGCCCTGCGAGGAAGATCGTCATGCATTCGTCGCGCACGTTCTGCATCGATAAAGCCGTGCCATCGTCGCGCGATTGCAGCAGACGGGTCAGCAGATCGTCGGGCCAGGCCTCGCGCGCCAGCTTCAGGCGGTGCTGCAAATGCCGCTCGATCAGATCCTTCAGAGTCCTTAGCGATTTGCGCTTGTTTCGTTTCCACGGCATCCAGTCCGGCATGCTCGCCGGCCAGTAGAATTCCGCGTTGGCGGCCGCGCTGGTCACGCGGATGGCCTGCTCTGCCACGCGCACGTCCTCGCCGATGTGGCTGGAGAAGACCATCTGGAGGATCACGTCCATGGTCAGCATCGTGAGCGCGCTCTCAATGGGCCAGTTGGCGTCTTCGCCCGGCCACCGCGCAAACGCCTGCGTGGCCGCAGTCACAATCGTTGGCGAAAAGCCTTCCACGGCCTTGGGCAAAAACCCCGGAACCAGGGCGTGACGGCGGCTACGCCAGGCCTCGCCTTCGGCGGTCAGCACGCTATGCCCATGGACCTGCGAGAATACGCGGATGCCGCGCTCCCAGCGTATCAATGCATCGTGATGCGTTACGAGCAGCTCGCGCGCGAGTTGCGGATCGGCGACCACGACCTCATGCTCGGGCCAGATACGCAGATGCACGATATCTCCGTAGGCCTTTTGCCACGCGGCCAACGTGCCGGGCAAATCGCGCGACATGGCGATCAACAGACGCCAGCCGGTGAGGCCCGTCCTGGGACCTGGCGGCCAGGTTTGGCGGGAACCCACCGGCGCCGCATCCGGCGGCGAACTGCGATGAAACGGGCATTGATGCTCAGAGGGCATAGTCATGGCTTCACGAGTCCTGATGATCATGGACCCGATTCTGGACCGGCAAGCGCGCGTTTTCTTGAACGCAAACGACATCGACAGTCTCACTGCGCCTGCCTATACTGCGCGCTCATGAATCCAATGCCAACCCTTTCGGGCTACCCCGATCCGCTCACGCGCGCGCCGCGGGTATCGCAGGGCGAGCGGCAGCCGTACGCGCGCCTTCATCTCGCGCCGCCCGGCCTGCAGGGCGCGGTGGTCGCCGTGCTGTGCCGCGATGCGCGCGGCTTCGAGCTGAGCGACGCCCAACGTCTGACGCATTTCCCTGCTACGCCGATGGTGAGCCTGAGCTGGTTCCATGGCGTCGATGCGGGTCGCATCGAGCAGAGCGGCGAAGGTGACGGCTACGGCGACGGTGAAGGTAAAAGCGAAGGTGAAGGCCCAATCTGGACGCCGTTCAACGCGGCCGTGGTGCTATCGGGCAGTCATTCCCGGCCCAGCACATGCTGGGCGCGCAACGACGGCCGCATGGGCATGATCTGCTTCCAGGCGGATGCCGCGCAGGCCCTGTTCGGGGTCGATCTGGGCGCGATTCAGGACGCGATCGTCGACGCGCGCGCCTTGCTCGGCCTCACATGGCACGCGCTATTCGACGCGCTGCTCGATTCGGACAGCGACGCCGCAGCGCTCGCCGCGCTCCAGCATCACCTGACGCCGCGCTGGCGCGCGCTCAGCGGCGCGAGTCCGATCCTTCCGTCGCTGCGCGAGGCAGGCCGCTATTGGGTCAGGCGGCTCGCCTGGCAGGCGCATGAATGGCGGCGCTCGCATAGCCCGCGGCAGGTGGAACGGCGCATCAAGGCGTATAGCGGGCGCTCGTTGCGCGAATGGCAAGCGCTCGTCAAAACGGAGGGCCTGTTCTTCAACGTACGTGCGCAATATGAAGCCGGCGAGGCGCTGGATTGGGCAGCCATCGCGCACGACGAAGGCTTTGCCGATCAGGCGCATTTGAGCCGTGCCGTCAAACGCAGCACGGGCTTTTCTCCCAACGAGTTCGCGCGGCGCTTTGCCGAGGACGAATCGTTCTGGGTCTATCGCTTGTGGGTGTGAAGGCCCGCAGCCGCCAGAGCCGGGCGTCGGCGACGCGCCCAGCGTCACGCTCATGATCGACGAGCCAATTGCTGGCTTCGATCATCGCAAACTGTACCTGTGCAACGGCGTGCCGCATTGATATCGTGGGTGACGAACACCGCTGCCAGCCGCGGGCTTCTTCCTTCGTCATACGGGCGCACGTCAAATGAAACTGCCGATCTATCAGATTGATGCATTTGCGGATCAGGTCTTCAAGGGCAACTACGCAGCGGTCGTGCCGCTCGAACGCTGGCTGCCCGACAGTTTGATGCAGGCCATCGCGGCAGAAAACAATCTCTCCGAAACGGCATTTTTCTTGAGGAATGCCAATGGTCAGTTCGAGATCCGCTGGTTCTCGCCGCTCACCGAAATCGCATTCTGCGGGCATGCCACGCTGGCCAGCGCATACGCGATCTTCAAGCGCTGTGCCGATCTGGAAGTGGTCGAATTCGTCGCGGCGGCAGTCGGCAGGCTCACGGTCCGCCGCACCGCAAACGGCCTGATCGAAATGAGTTTCCCGCAGCGATGCCCCGAACCGTTGACCGAGATCCCGGCTGCGCTGCTGCAAGGATTGTCGATCGAGCCGCTGGAACTGCTGATCAGTCAGCAAGCCTATGTGGCGATCTACGCCTGCGAGCAGGACGTGCGATCGGTCGTGCCCGCACTCGATCGACTAAAGGCATTGGGACCGCTCGATGTCGTCGTCACCGCTCCCGGCGATGAGCACGATTTCGTCTCGCGTTATTTCTGGCCCGCCAACGGCGGCGACGAAGATCCCGTCACCGGCTCGATCCATGCCGCGCTCGCACCGTTGTGGTCGCAGCGTCTGGGTCAATCCGATCTCGTAGCGATGCAGGCGTCGCGTCGGGGCGGCTTGCTCTACTGTCGCGTGGACGCCGACCGTGTGCATATCTCAGGCCGCGCGGTTCAATACCTGGAGGGGACGATCGAAGTCCCGGATGCGTAACCGCGACGCGTTCCGCCGCCGCGCCCTAAAGCTTCTCCAGCACGAAATTCGCCGCCGCGTAGCGCGCGTTGCAGTTCCAGATTTCCTGGCCATCGCGATGGAAGGTCGCCCAGCCATCCTTCACCGTCATTTGCGCGCGCGGGAAGACCTGCTCGTGGCCGTTCGCGGCGGCGGAAAGCGGGTTGTTTTCGCGGCAGATTGCCAGGTATTCGCCATCTGCCGGGGCGCCGGTTGTTGCTTCGTCCATCCTGTCTTGCCGATTTGCGGTTGATTCAATCGCAGAAGTCTATCACCCGCTGTCGCGGCGCCCCTGCAATCGCCCGGCGGCATCGCCCCCTGCCTTACTGGATGCCGTGACGCGCCTTGTAGTCGAGCTGTCATGAAAAGCCCGGCAGATGAAAGCATTGTAATAAACGCGCAGTGTGGCGGGCAATCATGAAAGTTATATGAAAGATTAATGCATGCGCAACGATTGGGCGCGATGCCTGCACGCGCCAACCGACCATCGCAGCTTGTTGCGAAAGCAACAAATCGCCTCCGCGCTTGCCTTCGATAGCGCGTCATGTCAGTGCATGGGCGCACCAACGCGAAGAATCTGCACGCCAGCACGGTGAATCCAGCTCATCCCGCTCAAGCGCGCGCGCGAAGTTGCCGTTACGCAGTAGTAAGCCGCGCTCTAAAACATGGCACTGATATTGACCACGTCGATTTACCGTTCAGAATGCGGCGTAACCCCTCGTGTCATCCTGGCGCATGCGATGAAGCACAATCCGTTTATCCGACTGCTCGGGCGCTTGCGCGTGGGCCGCAAGCTGCTGCTGATCTATCTGCTCGATCTGAGCGCGGTCGTCTATATCAGCAGCATCCTGATTCACGAAAAATATATTTCGATCGACTTCTCGCAAAAGGAAATCATCGGCAATACCTATCTGGCGACGGTGCGAGAAACGCTCGTCGATGTCGCCATGCGTGGCGCGGGCGGCAGCTTCGACCCTCCACACATCGAGCAAACCCGCACCGCGCTCGCTCGCGCCGAACAGCAGTACGGCGCCAACATGCAAAGCGACGACTTGAATGCACGCTTGCGCAGCGCGCTCGACGCGCTCTCGCGTGCACCGCGCGCGGCTGACTCCGCAGCCGTACGCGATGCGCTCGAAGCCTGCCGCGATCTGATCACGCGCGTGGGCAATCAGTCGAACCTCATTCTCGACCCGGATCTCGACAGCTATTACTCGATGTCGCTGTCGGTCCTGCGCTACCCCGCCCTGCTCGACGCCGTGGACGGCATCGGCCATCGTCTGCACGAAGGCAGCCGCGATGCGCAGAAGCAGCGCGAACTGAGCACGCGCTATCTCGTGCTCGAAGGCCAGCTCGACGCCGTTGCGCAAGGGCTGCGCTCCGACTTTGCCGAAGCGGGCGCGGCCAACGAAGACGTGAAGCTCGCGCTCGCCATGCCGGTCGCGCAGTTGCTCGCTGCAATCGAAACGTACCGTGGCGCGGCGCATCTTGCCGTCGCCAACGGCGGCGCGGACGATGCCACACGTGCGGCGGCCGATGCGGCCCAGCAGGCGCTGGTCGCGCGCGTGGGCGACGCCTGGCGCGCCACCGGAGCGGAACTCGACAAGCTGCTGCAAACGCGCGTGAGCGGCCTCTTTTCGCGCATGTGGCTGCATCTGGGCACTGCCCTGTTCCTGTTGTGCGGCATTCTCTCGATGGTCTATCTGGTCGCGCAGCAGATCTCGCGGCCGTTACGCCATCTCGCGCGCGTGATGGATACCGTACGGCGCACGGGCGATCACCGCCAGCGCGCAACATGGCATAGCCAGGATGAAATCGGCCAGCTGGTGAGCGGCTTCAACGACATGCTGGCGCAGCTCGATCACGAACGCGACGTGCAAAAGGAACTCGCCGCCACGGCGCGCGCCTCGGAAGCGCAGCACGCCCTGGTGGAAGCCACGCCGGTGCCGATGATGGTCACGGCCGTACCGGGCCACGAAGTGCTGCACGCCAATCATCCCGCGCTGTACTGGCTCAACGGCTGCACCTCCGACCCGTGGGCGTACGGACTCGATTCCGCCGTGCGGGCGCGCTTTTTTCAGCAACTTTCCGATCGCGGCGCGATCGACGAATTCGAAGTGCGCTGGATGGCCAGCGTCGAGCCCACATGGGCCATGCTCTCCGCTCGCCGCCTCACCTTCCAGGGCCGCGACGCCGTCCTCACCGCCTTCACGCCGATCAACCAGATCAAGATGATGGAACAGCGTCTGGAACTGTGGGCCAAGGTGTTCGAAGCGTCTTCGGAAGCCATCCTCATTCTCGACAGCGAGCGCCGCCTGCTGACCGCCAACGCCTCGTTCTACCGCGCAACGGGCTATCGCGCGGGCATCATCAGCGGCAAGCTGCCGCAATTCATCGTCGCCAGCGGCAATGGCGAACCGTTGATGGCGCAACTGACCGCGCTGGTCGATATCGCCAGCGTCTGGAATGGCGAAGCCGTGGTGCGCCGACGCGCCGGCGGCGACTATCCCGCCTGGCTCATGATCAGCGCCGTGCGCGACAAGCGCGGCAATGTCTCGCATTACATCTGCACGCTGATCGACATCACCGACCGCAAGAAAAGCGAAGCGCGCATCCAGTTCCTCGCCGAGCACGACGTGCTCACCGAGTTGCCCAACCGCGCGCTCTTCACGAAGCGCCTGGGCAACGCCATCGAACAGGCGCGGCTCACGCGCGGGCGCGTTGCGGTGCTCTTTATCGACCTCGACCGCTTCAAGGACATCAACGACACCTTTGGCCATCACGCGGGCGACGGCCTGTTGCGCTCGGTCTCGCGGCGGCTGCTGCAATCGGTGCGCGCGGGCGATACGGTCAGCCGTCTGGGCGGCGACGAATTCACAGTGCTGCTCGGCGATGCAGGCGAAGCCACCGACGTCGCGCGATTGATCGACGAGCGTCTTCTGCCGCTGATGCGCGAGCCTCACATGATCGGCGGCAGCACCTTGCAGGTGGCGTGCAGCATCGGCATCGCGCTGTATCCGGAGGACGGCGACGATATCGAAACGCTGATGCAGAACGCCGATGCCGCCATGTATCGCGCCAAATCGGCCGGGCGCAATCTGGTCAAGTTCTTCTCGCGCGAAATGGCGGAAAGCACGCGCCATCGGCTGGAACTGGAAACGCATCTGCGCTCGGCGATCGAGCGCGACGAGCTATGGCTCGCCTGGCAACCCTGCGTGCATGCCGCGAGCGGCGAACTGACGAGCGTGGAAGCGCTGCTGCGCTGGGAGCATCCGCATCTGGGAACGGTGTCGCCGACGGACTTCATTCCGATCGCGGAGGACACGCGGCTCATCGTGCCGATCGGCGCATGGGTGATCGACGAAGCGTGCCGCCAGATCGCGCGCTGGCGCGCGGCCGGATTGCCGGAAATACGCGTGTCGATCAATCTTTCCGTGGTGCAACTGCGCGACGATGCACAACTGGTGAACCGACTGCGCGACAGCCTCGCAGCCCATCGCGTCGAAGCAGGCAGTCTCGAACTGGAAATCACCGAAACGGTGCTGATGGAAAGCGTCGATCGCTATCTGGGCGTGGTCAACGAAATTCGCGCGCTGGGCGTGAAGCTGTCGCTCGACGACTTCGGCACGGGCTATTCGAGCCTGAGCTATCTGCATCGCTTCCCGCTCGACCGGCTCAAGATCGATCGCGCCTTCGTGCATGGCCGGCTGGAAGCCAGCGCCGATCTGGCGGTGATCCGGGCCATTGTCGAGCTTGGCCACGAACTGGGTTTGCGGGTAGTGGCCGAAGGCGTCGAGCAGGCTCACGAAGCCGAGGCGCTCAGGCGCATTGGCTGCGACGAGTTGCAGGGCTTTCTCTTTGCAAGGCCGTTGCGGCACGAAGCGCTCGCGGACTGGCTGAAATCACGCGCCGACGCCTGTGTGGACGAAGCGGTCTAGCCGTTGGAAGCGCCGTTAGAAGCGCCGTTGGAAGCGCCATTCGAAGCACCAAAGCAGCGGCCGCACGAACGCGCCTGGCCGAGGCGCAGGCGTCCGGCGCTCACGCTCACTTCACTGCCGCACTCGCAGCGGCACACCCACAAACCGTCACCGGCGTAGCGTTCGGTCGTCAACTGCCCGAAGACCTCGCCGCCCTTGAGCGACGGCGAGCCGGGCCGGGAGCGCCAGACGCGGCGCTGCTCGCCGCAGCCGCAATCGCGCGTCTGGCCGCTTTCAACCGCGGCGAGCGCTGCGCTCAGATGCGACCCGCAGCGGCACTTCCAGAGCCACACGTTCGCGCCGCGATACTGCAGCGCAACGAGATCGCCAAAGGCGCGACCTGTAACGTCGCGACTCGGCGGGAATGGCCATGTCGGGGGCAAAGGGGGACGGATTCGCTGGTTCACGAGAGTTAAATGGGGTTCGGCGGCGTACTCTCAAGCGTACCCCTTCTACTCGACTTCGTGGAGACGCGGCTGCGCGCAGTGGGGACAGAGCCAATCCGGCCATCATAAATCGTGAACACGCCCAAAGGCGAGCGGCAACACACACGGTTACGGGGTTTATGGCCCGGGGAGTGCGGTTTCCGTATAGCACGCGATCTATTACGCGCGCCTGCTGCGTCAATTCACGCCGTATCCAATGAACTCCACAGCGTCGAAGCCGGAAACCGAACGGCATTATCCTTATTGATACGACTTTATCTATTTGGGTAAAAAATTACGGCTCCCACAATAAATCACGATACTAAACAAGATTTTGCCGAATATCAAATCGTATAAATTTTCTTGCTTATTTAATCCATCAATCTTTAAATCGAATCCCCAATTTCGGATTTTTCGGATATGACTTAAGCCTCTTCGCGCCCATCCTGGCGTATGCACGCGGCACTCCTTGCCGCTCTTGATAGGAGACGGGATATGCGAGACGCGAATACCGGGCGTGAAGTCGCGCGCCTGGGCGATACAATGGACCACGGCGGAACGGTCATTGAGGCTGCGCCGAATTTAACGCATAGGGGGCGCGGCGTTGCGCTTGACGGTCATCGGGTCCGATGCCCGAAATGCGGCGGCGATTTTTCAATCAGGGCAAGCGGACCGCGCACGCATGGCGGCGTTCTGGTGGCGCTTATCGGTGACAGGACCGAATGCGGTGCCACGCTCATGGAGGCGCAAAGATGAACGCGCGGTACTGGCAAATGCTCACGATGCGCGGGCCCGAATTGCCGACGCGGCCAACGTTCGACTCGCGCGGCCGGAAATACGAAGAATGCGTGCTGACGCCGCAACGTATTAGTGGGTACGACGGCATCGGACAACGCTTTGAATACGGCGTCGAAGCGGGCAAACCTGCAAACCCGCTGCCCGCAATCTTTGACGAAGACGAACGCGAGCGCATAGACCTCGACCGCATTGCTGGCACGGAGATATGGCTAACGATTGATCTTGAGCGGATCGGCGTTGTGGACGGCAAATATCGCTTGACGTGGAGCAGCGGCGCAGGCGTGCGCCATATTAACGGCATTATCGGGAATGCCCGCGTTCTGGGCGACGAAGGCCCGAACACCGTCTACGAATTCATCGTCCATCCTTCGTTCTGGCTCGCGACACTGCAAGAGAATTCACGGTTTTTCAAGGGCTCGATTGCCGATATCCTGCATGAGGTCATCAGACCGTACGGGCAGATCGAATGGCGAATCAATCCGGACTACTACCCGCAACGCGACTATATCCGCCAGGCGTGGGAGAGCGACTGGAACTTCTTCATGCGGCTGTGCGAGGAATGGGGCTACGTTGTCTGGATCGAACACCGCGAGCAAAGTCATGTGCTGGTGATCGCCGACAATCCGCACGCGTATCGCAAGCACGAACGCGCTTATGAAACTCTGCGGTATCACGCGGGCGGCGGCCACATCAACGAAGAACCTATTACTGCGATGACTTACGCAAGCGCGGTGACGCCGGGCCGCGTGACCGTGCAGGATCACAGCCACAGCGCGCCGCGCCTTGTGCCATACGCTACGCCCTTCCGGGAAACCTACGATAAACCGCGTAAGACGGCTAACGCCGATCATGAGATATACACGCACGCCGACTTTGCCCAGCCCGCCACGCGGCGTGACGCGCCCTATGACGAAACGAACTGGCGCGAGGAGGCACGCCATTTTGCGCGCGTCAAACTCGAATCGCGCACCTCCGTCGGTTCGCGCGCGAGCGCTAAAGGCGCGTTGCGCGGTGTCGAGGTCGGCAAGACACTCTCCGTCACGCACTACCTGTATCACGCGGCTAATTGCGAATATCTCGTACTGAGTTGCGATATGGACATACGCGCGACGGGCACCCTGTCCAGCACCGAACGCGTCTATGACATCAGCGCGTCATTCGTCATGCAACCGCTACGTGAGCGGTACCGCATGCCGCAGGTGACACCGCGTCCAGTAATTGGTGGCCAGGAATACGCCGTCATCATCGGTCCGGATCATGCCGAAATGTGTGTGGATAAATATAACCGCGCGCTGGTGCAATTCATCTGGGACCGTGACGGTAAATATGATGGCAAGTCGGCCATCTGGGTACGCCTCGCGACGGCGTGGCATGGCATGGCAATGGCATGGGAACGGTCAACCATGCGCGATGCGGGCAACAGGTGCTGGTCGACTACGTGAATGGTGATCCTGATAAGCCGTTATCACTGCATTCGTTGTCGATGAAAACAATCCCGTGCCGTGGGAAATGCCCGTCAATCATGCACTGAGCGGAATGGTGAGCAAGAGTCTGGGTTTGGGGACACAGACCAACCATCTCGCGCTGGACGATACGCAGGACCGCATGCAGGTGCAACTGGCGAGCGACCACGGCAAATCGAGTGTGAGCCTGGGTTATATCACCCGAATCGACGGTCACGTGGGGCGGCAGGACGCACGCGGCGAAGGGTTTGAACTGCGAACCGACAAGCACGGTGCCGTTTGGGCCGCGCCAGGATTGCTACTTACCACGTTTGGGCGCACCAGCGCGAAAGGCAAGGTAAAGGAAAATGGCGAGGCAATCGCACGCTTGACGGCGGCGCGCGATATCCACGAAAGCGCGGCGCAGGAAGCGCAGCGCCACGGCGCACAGGAAGCGCTCAAGGATCAAGCGGAAGTCTCCAGCAAGCTAAAGAGCGCCAATGCCAGCCTTAAAGGTAGCGCCGCTACGCAACCGGACGATTTCCCTGAATTTGATGACCCGGATATCGCGATTGCAAGCGCCGCCAACTTGCACGCTACGGCGGCGGGTTCAACGCACTTTGCGAGCGAACACCATACGGCGATGACGACTGGCGGTCATGTCTCTATCGCAGCCGGTAGATCGTTCTTCGCGTCCGTGCGGGAGAAAATCGCGTTATATGCGCAAAAGGCATTGACGTTCATCACGCCCGGCCCGGTGCATATTGAGTCACTTAACGGCCCACTTTCCCAAGTTTCACAGGGAGATATGTCGATTACCAGCACGGACGGCATATTACGGCTAGCGGCCCTAAGAGGCGTTGATATCCAATGTAACGGCACGTTGTGGCGGTTTCGCCCGAGGGCGTGACGGGTTACACAAACGGCAAATTTCTTGTGCGCGCGGCGAACCATGCAATTGACGACCCACGAGCCATGCCGATTGATTCTCCTGTGACACCGGAGAACCCCGGCAAGCTAGCGGCGCATCATGTTTTGTTGGAAAACCAGGGCGGCTTCGCCATAGCCAACCAGCCTTACCGGCTAGCGCTGGATAATGGACAGGTTATTCAAGGGGTAACAAATGTGTTGGGCGAAATGCAGTTGGTCACGAGTAACGCGACGGCGTTCGGCGTGATCGAACTGATGTCGCAGAGCGAGCCTGAAAACGTAATCGGGCTGGTCAATACAACCGTCTATCGCGACGCGGGCCAACCTCCACCACTGCCAGCAGCCTCCGTCGTGAAGCGGACGACGCAGGTTGGTGGCAAGACAGTTTCTACGCCGGGGACAGGCGCAACGTCGCAGAGCCAGCCACCGAATTTGTCGCCCGCCAGTGGCGCATGGGTATTGCGCAACCGACAATTGATCGCCTGTTTGGTGGAGTTAGTGCAATCGATGAGGCAGAAGGGGACATGAGGAAGACGATTGCCCGCAATGCAGTTGACGACAAACTACGTGATCTGGCGGCAACGATCTACCATGAGTCGCGGCACTGTCAGCAGACCTTTTGGATGATGTCGCTTTTCTTCACCTATCCTGATGATTATGTGCAGCTTCCGGGTATTTCGACGATGTTCAAATATTCCGCACTTGAATCGATCAAGGTGATTGCAGAGAAAACACCGTTTCCCAACGACAATCTTGTCAAGATTGGAGTTCACCCTATGCTAATTTTCTATTACTGGTGGTTTATTGTCGCCGAGAAAGTTAGTTCGCCTGGATTTAAGCTATTCGATCCTATGTTTGCGGATGCTGACAAGGTGCAGGCCGAGGTCTGCAAGCTGCGTAGCGTGACTCCAGAACAGGCGCAGTTGATGGGGCAATACGAACCCGGCTACCGTAGCCACTATCATGAAGAGGATGCATATGCGACTGAGGATGCAGTCAAGCAGTATTGGCGTGATCCTAATCATTCTTTTTTCTCAATCCCGGTGTATGCACAAGAAAATACGAGCAAATCCTCGGAAAACTCGGAGTCAACGGAAATGGCTAATCAGGAAGTCGAATCAAAAAATAGCGCAATCATGGCTATTCTTGAGGAGGCGATGTTGATTTTGCGTGACGATAAACCGTTAAGTAAAAATTATCAAATATTCGGAAAATTTTCGTCATTTGAGAAATCAGTTTTTTCAAATTTTGGAGACGAATATAAGTTTCAAAATGAGGCTGTGGCGGATGCCGATTCGCCGCGCCTATCCCTACCTCACGCCCGAAATGCGCAAGCAGAAACGCGACGAAGCAGCGGCGCGAGCGCGCGCGGCATACGGGAACGGTAAGGAGGCAAACCAATGAGGAAGGTTACACAGGTCGTGGAAGCGATTGCCAAAAGATCGGGAGTGGGTCTCTCGCTTATTACACGATTGCGCATGGATTTAGCGTCGCCAACACACCCTTGCCCTTAAAACATGAACGCCCTATCCGGGCGAAAGGGCAAGACGAAACATCAGTAATGCCATGTGGGCCGCACAGGAACCATCGATGCCTGTTCTCGAACCATCACCCAAAGGCGATCGCCGACGTACGGTCGACGACCGCTCAGCATTGAAAGGCCTCCTGTATGTCCTGCAAACGGGAATTCCGTGGGAAGACCTGCCGCGCGAACCTGGTTTCGTCTATTGCGTGCGCACCGCCAGATTGATTGAGTTTAATGCCCTGGCTTGCGCTGCTCACCGGCAACCGGCATTGCGCGTCTGGCCTGCGTGCGGCCGGCGAGCGCGAGCGCAATGCCGCCAAGAATCGCGATGGATGCACACACCAGCCGCATAGAAATCTCTTCCGACAAAAACACCGCGGCACCGAACGCGGCGATCGGGGGCACGGACAGTTGCACGGTCGCAGCACGCATCGAAGAAAGACCCTTGAGCGCCGCATACCAGATCACATAACCCATGCCCGATGTGAGAGCACCCGACGCCATCGCCAGTGCGACGCCGGCCGGCGCGGCGTGAAAGCGGCTATGCAACAGCAGGCTCAGGATCAGCGCCATCGGAGCCGCGCGCAGGAAGTTGCCCGCCGTGGCCGCCAGCGGATCGGCAACGCCTCGCCCGCGCAACGAATACACGCCCCACGCAGCGCCCGCCGCGCTCATCAGGATCGCGCCCAATGGCCGCGGCGCGGTGAGGCCGGGCGAAACCAGGTAGAGCAGCCCCGCGAGCGCCAGCGCGAGACCCAGCCATGCGAGCGGCGCGAACTGCTCGCCGGCGCGCAGGCCCGCCGCGAACATGGTCAGCTGGACCGCGCCGAACAGGATCAATGCGCCCGTCGCCGCGCTCATGCTCAGGTAGGCGAACGAGAAGAACGCGACATAGGCGAACAGCATCGTTGCCGCCAGCCAGTCCGCCTTCGGCTGCTGCGCGCAGCCTGGACCCAGATGCGCGAGCACGCTCAACATGGCCGCTCCGCAAATCAGCCTGACGCTGGCGAAACTCGCCGCGTCAATGCTCGCATGCTGCAAGGCCAACCGGCATAACAGCGAATTGGATGCGAACGCCACCATCGCAACGCACGTGAGCAACGCGGTACGGGCGGCAGGCGGCAAACGGTCCCTACGCGCGTTCATTCGAATTCGCAAGCGATTCAGGCGTGCGCCGCAACCAGCAGCGCGGACCACACCAGCAACGCGGCGCCTAGCGGCGCGCTCAGGCGCTGGCCCCAGGCGATATTCTTCTCGACGGCCATCACGCACGCGAGCACCAGCATCCAGCCAAGACTGCCCGCGCCGACGACGAACATCAGCAGCATCAGCGCCCAGCAGCATCCCACGCAAAAGAGCCCATGATGCAGGCCCAGAACGAACGCCTCACGACCCGCCGCGCGGCCGCGCCAATGGCCGATCACGAAGCCCAGCGGCGCGCGGCATTGCTCCAGACATCGGTACTTGAGTTTGCTGAACTGGAACGCGCCCGCCAGCGCCAGGGTCGCCGCCCCGATCAGCCAGCCATTGCCGAGCATCGCGGGCAGTCGCGCCACACCGTCGAGCAGCAGCGTGTGCAGCCCATGCGCGAGCAAGCCAAACGCGCTCCACACCGCGACGTAGCCGATAGACAGCAGGCACAGCACGCGCAAACGGTCGGGCCGCCCCGCAACGATGCGCTCCACCACGCCAAAGAGCGAAAGCGTGGTGGGCAGCATCATCGCCATGATCATGAGCGTCCATGAGAGCGCGTAGAGCAGCGCTTGCAGTACCGGCGAGCCGCCAGGAATGGCGCGGCACAAACCCGCGCCCGGCCCCGACGAGAGCGCATCGCCATGATCCAGATAGCGGCCGTAGGGGCTGCGCGCCCACAGCCACAAGGTGATCCACGCGAGCAGCACCATCGCGCCGAGCACGGGCAGGAAGATGCGTCGATGACGCGCGGCGGCGGGCATGGTCGACTCGTGCTTTCCAGAAGCAAGCGTGCGCGCGGCGTCAGGCGTCGAAGCGGAACGTGCTCTGCAACGCGTTGTGATCCTTCAGGCTCAGGTCGATACCGAGGGCCTTGTTCATCGACCGATAGACCGGCGCCTTGCCGACGAACACCGGCGCGCCGGGAACCGTGGAAAACACCGTGTCGGTCAAGGTCGTGGTCGCGCCATTGGGCCCCGTGTAGGGCACGAGATCGGCGTGGTAATCCTGGCCGATCTTGAGCGTACCCTTGCCGCCGTCGACATCGAACTGGATCGGCACGCGTTCCACCGAAACCACCTTGCCGATCAGCTTCGCGAGATCGGCGACCGGGCCGCCCGCCTGCCCGGTGTAGACCTTAAGGAGCGCCGCCTCCTGGTCATCGGTGGCGTGCTCGCTGATGTAGATCGCCACCGACCAGTCGCCTTGCAGGACATTGCCGGGGATCTGGCAAACGGCGGCGATCGTGTTGCCCGCGACATCGACGCCGTCGATCGTGCCTTTGTCGAAGTGCCATGAAACGATGGACTGGCAGGTGCCGAAATCGGGATCTTCGCCGATCCAGCAGGGACACAGCACGCGACAGTTGCAAACCTCTAGCAGACGGCCTTCAAGGTGGTAGCTCATGATTGCCTCCGTTGGACACGGTCGAACAAGTCCGGCTACCCCTCAAATGGGCAGCGCCGGACAGAACTGAATAGCGAATGGGTGGCGAGAAGAGATAAGGCGTGCGGAGAACTGATCGGATGAAACCCGGGAAGCCCTGCCAATGCAAAAGCCGCGTGTCGCTCTGTATTGTAGAAAGCGGCCAGGGGTATGCAAGGCGCATTATGCGTGCCCAGGCTATGGCACACCATGACGCTCCTGTCGCGTCGGACGAGGCCGCCCGCGCGTCCAAGTCCCTCCTCCGACCATAGTGGTATTCCATATAGCCAGAGCACTTGTCCACGCTATTATTATGGTATACCGTATTACAACAACAATCCCGCTGGACGGATGCGCGTGGCATTTCCACGATTTCGACGTCACCATGAAGATGCAGAACCTTTCGATCGGCAAGAAGTTGACCACGGCGTTCTGCGTCGTTATCGCAGTCTTTCTCGTGAGTTCGGCGGTGTGCTGGTACGGCCTGGACGCCATCGACCAGAAGCAGCGGCAAAACGCCGTGTCCGTGCAGGCGCAATTGCTCGTCAAGGACGCGAGCGCCGATTACCTCAACATCATCTGGGCGCTGCTGGCCTATAACCTCGACGGCCAGCCCGGCCACCTGAAGTGGAAGGTCGATCACATCGGCGACTTCCGCAAGCGCATGGATGCGATCAAGGCGCTGGACGCCAGCGACGCCACGCGCAATCAACTGGTCGATACCGCCGTCACGCAGTACGACGCGTGGGAGGCCAAAGTCGTCGATCCGATGCTGGCGATGCGCACGCATGTCAACGAGGGCAGCGCCACCATCGCGCAATTGAGCGCACTTACCGAGGGTTTCGGCAGTTTCCTGGGTACCGGCGACATGATTACCGCCGTCGATGCGCTGGAGAAAGCCGAGCGCGAGCGCATCGATACCCGCACCGCCGAACTCGCTTCGCTGCGCCACACGATCTACACGAGCGTTGCGCTCGCGGCGGCACTGGCCGTGTTGTGCGCGGCGCTGGCCGGCCGCTGGCTGGTGGGCGCGATTCGCGATCCGCTCGCGCGCGCAGTCGAAACCGCGCAGGCCATCGCCGCGGGTCGTCTGGACAGCCGCATCGAGCGCAACCGCACCGATGAAACCGGCCGCCTGCTGGCCGCCATGGATGCGATGCAGACGTCGTTGCAGACCATCGTCGGTTCGGTCACACATGGAGTGGAAGCCGTGAAGGTGGGCGCCGCGCAAATCGCGGCGGGCAATACGGATCTTTCTTCACGCACCGAGCAGCAGGCCGCCGCGCTCGAAGAAACCTCCGCGACCACCCACGAGCTGACCGAAGCCGTGCGCCAGAATGCCGACAACGCGCGCCACGCCTGCGAGGTGATCGTGCGCGCGATGGACGCCGTGAATGCGGGCAATAGCCTGTCGGCGCAAATGATCGAGACGATGAACGAGGCATCCGGCAGCGCGGAGAAAATCGCGTCCATCACGGCGATCATCGAAGGCATCGCGTTCCAGACCAATATTCTCGCGCTCAACGCCGCCGTGGAAGCCGCGCGCGCGGGCACCGAAGGACGCGGTTTTGCGGTGGTCGCGTCGGAAGTGCGCTCGCTCGCGCAGCGTTCCTCGACGGCCGCGAAGGAGATCAAGGAATTGATCGAGCATTCGACGGCGTCGATCTCGGGCGGCGTGACGCGCGCGCATGATGTCGGCGCGACAATGGTACGTCTGCGCGCCGATATCGCTTCGGCGAAACAGGTGTTCGAGGCCATCGCGCAGGCTTCCAACGAGCAGAGCCGCGGCCTCGAACAGGTCAATCAGGCCATTTCGCAGATGGATCAGGTCACGCAGCAGAACGCGGCGCTGGTGGAAGAAGCCGCCGCCGCCGCGCATGCGCTCGACGAACAGGCGATGCGTCTGCAAGGCGCGGTGGCGGTATTTTCGGCTTGATCCGCTCAGGAGCAGGAAGCGCGATCAGGCCTTCGCCAGCGCCTGCCTGCCCGCTTCCAGATACGCGCTCATCTCCGCTTGCGGCACCATGCCCCCGCCCGTCGCCCAGATAACGTGCGTGGCGTTGCGCAAGGTTGCATCGTCGAGATTCATACGCGCGCGATAGCCTTGCTGCTCTTTCGTGACGCGCGCGAAGCCCGGTGCGCCCGCCAGCGCGGAAGGCTCCAGCCGGATATCCTCGGTTTGCGCCATCAGCGCGAGCAGCGCATAAAGTTCGGCATCCTCAACGGTGTAATAGCCGTCGATCATGCGCTGCATCGCGCGTCCTACGAAGCCCGAAGGACGCCCCACTGCCAGGCCGTCGGCGGCCGTGACGTTGTCGATCCCGAAGTCCTGCACCGCAAGCTGCTCGTGCAGTCCGGTGAGCACGCCCATCAGCATGCACGGCGAGTGAGTGGGCTCCGCAAAAATGCAGCGTACCGCGTCGCCCAATGCCAGTTTCAGGCCAAACGCCACGCCGCCGGGGCCGCCCCCCACACCGCACGGCAGATACACAAACAAGGGATGCTGCGCGTCCACGCGCACATTCGCAGCGTCGAGT
This sequence comes from Paraburkholderia bannensis, assembly GCF_014200455.1. Classification (GTDB taxonomy): domain Bacteria; phylum Pseudomonadota; class Gammaproteobacteria; order Burkholderiales; family Burkholderiaceae; genus Paraburkholderia; species Paraburkholderia bannensis_A. The sequence continues at coordinate 156,373 of NZ_JACHBW010000011.1, forward strand.
TGACGCTTCAGGCGCTCGCCCGCCACCGCATAGCCGAGGAACAGCGTGGTTGAGTTTTCATCGTCGACGAAATGGCACATCGGATCGTTTTCCGCCAGACGTCGCCCGCTTTCGATCGCTTCGCCGTAATCGCCCGCGTACTCCACCACGGTTACGCCATGCGCGCGCAGGCGGTCCTTCTTCCATTGGCGCGCGTCGGCGGACATATGCACGGTGGTCGTGAAGCCCAGCGTCGCGCTCGCGATGCCAATCGACATGCCCAGATTGCCCGTCGATCCCACTGCGATGCTGTGCTCGCGAAACAGCGCGCGGCAGGCGTCGCTGGCGAGCACGCGGTAATCGTCGCCCTCTTTGAGCAGGCCGTGGCGCAGCGCGAGTTGCTCCGCGTGAAACAGCACTTCATAGATGCCGCCGCGCGCCTTGATCGAACCGGAGATCGGCAGATGGCTATCCTGCTTGAGCAACAGGCGTTGCGGCGTTGCTACATCGTAGCGTTGGCTCAGCGCAGCGGCGAATGCGGGCACTTCGGTCAGCGGCGATTCGATGATGCCGCCCGCCTCGCGCACATCGGCGAAGGACTCGGCGAGCAGCGGTGCAAAGCGTTGCAGGCGCGCGCTGGCATCGGCGATATCCGTGGCGTCGAGTTCGATGTCATCGCGCGCAACGCTCAACGGCGCGACGGCCGGGTTGAACCACTCGACGGGTTCGAGCGCCATCAGCGCTCGCAGAAGCGGATATTCGCGCAGCCACGTTTCGAGCGGCTTGCCGTAGATGGAATCGGTCATTAGCTATTTTCAGGTCAGACAGCGGAAGTGCAAGCATGGGGAGACGACACGGCATCGAGCACCGGCGCATGCGTGACGATGGACTTGAGGTCCACGTTCGATGCGCGCAATTTCGCGGCATCGGGAATCGGGCGGCGCGTTTCGTCCGACGCCTCGAACAGCGTTTCGAATGCGCGTGCCGCATCGAGCAGCGCAAGATCGCCACGGAATGCGCCGATCATCTGCAAGCCAAACGGCATGCCGCGATGATCCAGGCCGCACGGCAGCGACAAGGCTGGATTCGTGGCGAGCGTCACCACATAGGTCAGCGAGAGCCAGCGATAGTAATTCTCCAGCGCCACGCCATTCACCGATTTCAGATACGGCTGCGTCCACGGGAACGGCGAAACCGGCGTGGTGGGCGAAAGAATGACGTCGTAGCGCTCGAACAGCGTCTGGAAGCGGCGAAACAGCCGCGTCTGGTCGGCATGGGCGCGCACGCAATCGGCGAGACCCAGGTTGATGCCCATTTCGTAGTTCGCACGCGGATTCGGCCCGAGCAGATCGGGATTGGTTTCATAGGCCTTTTGCAGGCCCGCGACGAAGGCTTCGGCGCGTAGCACATCGAAGCAGGCGTGCGCGCCGGCGAAGTCCACTTCAATCGGCTCGCAAAGCGCCACCTGGCCGCGCAGAAAATCGATCTTGCGGCGAAACACGGCGCGAATCTCGTCATCGACTTCGCACACGCCAAAATCTTCCGTGTAGCCAACCCGCAGCGTCGACAGATCCGTGGGTGCGCGGCCATCCATCGTCGCACTCATGGCGAACGGATAACCGAGCGGATCGCTGCCCGATTGGCCCACCGTCGCCGCGAGTTGCAGCCAGGTGTCTTCAACGTTGCGGCCCATCGGGCCGACCACCGCAATCGGCGTCCAGCCCAGTGGCTTGCGATCGCTGGGCACGAGTCCCGGCGAGGTGCGCAATCCCACCACGCCGCATTTGGCTGCAGGAATGCGCAGCGAGCCGCCGGTGTCCGAGCCGCTGGCGAGCGGCACCATATCGAGCGCAAGCGCCGCCGCCGAGCCGCCCGACGAGCCGCCCGCATTCAGACGCGGATCGAATGGATTGCCCGTCGCGCCCCACACGGGGTTGAAGCTGTTCGCGCCCGCGCCCATTTCCGGCACATTGGTTTTACCGACGACGATCGCGCCCGCCGCGCGCAGGCGGCGCACCAGCGTGTTGTCCTGCGCCGGCACGTTCGAGCGGTAGAGCGGCGAGCCATAGGTGGTCAGCAGGCCTTCGGTCTCTTCCAGGTCCTTGATGCCGATGGGCAGGCCGTGCAGGACGCCCACGGCGTCGCCGCGTGCGAGCGCCGCATCGGCCGCGCGAGCTTCAAGACGCGCGCGATCGAAACTCGTTGCCGTGATGGCATTGACGTAGGGATTGAGCGTTTCGATTCGCGCGATGCAGGCATCGAGCAATTCGACCGCGGAGATTTCGCGCGCCTGCAATAGCGCGCGCAACGCAACGGCACTCTGACGGGTAAGTTCGTGACGGTCGTTCATCGGGCAGTCCTCAGTCCTTTAAGCAGCAAACATGCAACGGTGCGCCCAATGTAGACGACGAGCAAGGCCACGACCAGTGATGATTATCGAAGCGTGAATGCACTTTTGCTCACCGCTATTCGGACGGTGACAGCTCGGCGCTCAAGCGCCCGATAAACGACTGCAGCAGCGGCGGCAAGGCGCGCCGCGCGAGCGTCTGGATTTCGACGGCGCGTTCGCTGGTCGCGAGTTCCGGCACCGGCAGCGCAACCAGTTCGCCGGCGGCCAGGCGCGGGCGCACGAACAGTTCGCCGCTGAAGGTCACCGCGTCGCTTGCAAGCGTAAAACCCAGCAGCGTTTCCAGTGTGGCGCTGCTCAGCACGCTCTTGCAGGCCACGCCTTCACGGCTGCAATAGATGTCGATCAGCTTGTAAAGCGTCGAATGCACGCCCGGCAAGGCGAGCGGAAACGCCAGCAATTCACGGAACGAGACCTGCGCCGAGCGCGCAAGCGGATGGCTCGACGCGACGATCGCGAAGATGGGCGAAGGCGCAGAAAACGCCGTATGGATATCTTTTTCGGGCCCGAAGCTGAACGTGAGGCCGATATCACATTCGGCCTCGCGCACGCGCTGCGTCACGCCCGCTGCCGTATCCACCACCACCTCGAACGATGCGGGCGCAACGGTCCGGCGAAACTCCGCCATCGCGCGCGGCAAAAAGGTGGCGGCGAATCCTTCCGTGCAGGCAATGCCGATCGTGCGTTCGGCTTCGCCGCGCAGCGCGTCGATTTCCAGCGAGATCTGTTCGGCGTCGAGCTGGGAGCGGCGCGCATAGGCCGCAAGCATTTCGCCCGCTTTACTGGGCACCATGCCGCGCGATTGCCGCACGAACAGCGGCGTGCCGAGTTCGCTCTCCAGCCGCGCAATCTGCCGGCTTACCGCCGATGGCACCACATTCAGACGACTGGCGGCATCGGCGACGGAACCGGTGTTGACCACTTCGAGGAAGTAACGGACGGCGGCTTCCTGAAGAATACGGGCGCTCATGATGGGTCGATGGGAAGACGCGTAATGTTCCATCATAGCGCCTGTTCAACGAAGCAAGCGCTCAGGCTTTGCGCGGCGCGGGCAGTCGGGGATCCGCTGAATCCGCGGAATCCGCTGTATCGGCTTGCGGTACGAGACGGATCGACAGACTCGTCAAGAGCGCGAACACCGTCGCCACGATCAGGAAGCCAAACACCGCGTTGTAATTGCCCGTCACCGATACCAGCACACCGATGACTGCAGGCGCAACAAATCCCGCCACCTGACCGCCGAAGTTGACCATCCCCGCCCCCGTGCCGATGAGTTTTTGCGGCAGGAATTTCGCCGGCAGCGCAAACACCCCTGCAAACACGAAGGATTTGAAAAAGTACACGATCGACTGACAGGCGATGACGCCGGTGACCGTTTGCGCCGTGTACATCTCGTAGAGGAAGAAGCCCGAAATCGCGCAGCACGCCGCCATCAGCCATTTCTCGCGCCCATCGAACCAGCGCGTGAGAATCCAGCCACCCAGCGCGGTCGAGATGCTCGCCGCGACGAAGGGCAACGGCGTAAGCATGCCGACGGCCTTGAGGTCGAGATGACGTTCGGTGAGCAGATACGCGGGCATCCACGCGTCGAGGCCTTTATTGACGATACCCATGCCGAACCAGGTCAGCAGGATCTTCCACATGAGCGGCATCTTGAGCAGCGCGCGCGTGGCCGCGCCGTCGATGCGCGAGGAGCGGCCGGTCGATTCGCGCGTCTGGTGCGTGTCTTTTACCGCGAACAGATAGAACAGGGCGAACACGAGACCCGCGCACCCCGCCACCACGAATGCATGCCGCCAGCCCAGCAGCAGGATTAGCGGCGCAATCGCAAGCGGCGCAATAAAGCTGCCGACATAATTCGAGGACATCAGCAGCGCGGTCATTTTCGGACGATCCGCACGCGCCACCGATTCGGTCACGCCCTTGACCGCCGCGCCCGGATAGCCGCCCTCGCCGAGACCGAAGATAAAACGGATCGCGATCAGCGAGACGAGCGACCACGCCAGCCCCGTCATCAGCGTAAACACGGACCAGAACGCCACCGAAACGACGATCACCTTCTTGCTGCCCCAGCGGTCCGCGAGCCAGCCGCCCGGAATCTGCATGGCGGCATAGCTGATATAGAACGTGCTCATGACGACGCCAAGCGCCGCGGAGCCCACGTGGAATTCCTTGCCGATCGCCACGAGCGAGAGCGCAATCGCCGAGCGATCGATATACGAAATGCAGTAGCCGAAATAGAGCAGCGCGAAAACCGCGAAGCTGGCGCGCCTGCTTTTATTGGGGTCGATCATGCTGAGCACCTGCCGAGAGAGTAAAGACCGGGCCCGCGTCGGCTATGCCGGGCGCTCCCACTGCGACTAGTCGGTTTGATCCTAAGTAGCCACAAAAGGGGCGACAAGTGACATATTCCGATGCCAGCGTTCGCGAAAAGTCATCGGAAGCGCTCGCGCACGCACGTCGGCAACGGCAGCATGACGCTAGCCACGGGCTCGCATGCTGGCAGATAATTGGAAGCTCTCTCTCCCCTTGCTCGCCATCACATCGAACGATCATGAAATCGCTTTTGCCCAAACTGATTGCGCTGACCCTTGCCGCCAGCACCGCGCTTGCGGCCAATGCCTATGGCGAAGAACTTCACGTCATGACCTCCGGCGGCTTCACGGCAGCCTACAAACTGCTCGGCCCAAGATTCGCGGCAAGCACGGGCAACACGCTCGACACGACGCTCGGGCCGTCCATGGGCAAATCGCCCGAGGCCATTCCCCAACGGCTCGCGCGCGGCGAGTCGGCGGACGTGGTGATCATGGTCGGCTACGCGCTCGACGATCTGATCAAGCAGGGTAAGGTGCGAGCGGATTCGCGCGTCGAACTCGCGGATTCGCGCATCGGCATGGTGGTGCGCGAAGGCGCGCCGAAGCCCGATATCGGCAGCGTCGATGCGCTCAGGCAAACGCTGCTGCACGCCAAGTCGATTGCGTATTCGGATAGCGCGAGCGGCGTCTATATCGAACGCGAGTTGTTCGAGCGGCTGGGGGTCGAGGATCAGGTGAAGCCGAAAGCGAAGATGGTGCCGCGCATTCCGGTTGCCTCGGTGGTGGCGAATGGCGAATACGAAATTGGCTTTCAGCAGGTCAGCGAATTGCTGCCGGTGAAGGGCGCGACCTTCGTCGGCAAGATTCCCGAGTCGGTCCAGTCGGTCACGCGGTATGCCGCCGGTATTCCGGTCGAGGCGAAGCATCCCGCAGAAGCCAAAGCGCTGCTGGACTACATGGCTTCTCCGGGTGCTCAAGCCGTTGTGCAGTCGACGGGCCTCGATTCCGTTCCGGCCCACTGAACGCAAACGCGCGCCGCCACTCGCGCCTCAATGGGCAGGCGCGAGCGGTTCGCGCAATTCCAGCGCAATATCCAGGTCAATCTCATCGCAATTCGGCTGTGTGCCGCCGCGATCGATGACAAGAAAATCGCTCACGCGATCGAAGGCCAGCAAGGGATGGTGCCAGACGCCCTTCGCATAGTTGACACCCTGCGTGCCGTCCACCCAGAACGCGCGCAGGCGCGCCGGGTCGAATTCACCCGCGGGCGCGACCACCACGGCATAGCGCGCGCTGCCTAGCGGCACGAAGGCCTGGCTGCCATAGGGATGGCGCTCCATCATCGCAATCGGCACGGGCCACGTGCGCGGTTGCGCACGAAACACGCTGACGAGCGGCTTGCCGCCCGCCTCGCACACGTCGAGGGTCGCGAGGTCGTGAAAGCGCTCGGTCGTGCCGCCGTTGATCGGAAAATGGCGCGCACCGTCAAGTTCGATCACGTCGCCGAACGGCGCGAACGCTTCGCGCGTGAGCGGCTCCAGCGTCAGGCAAGCCGTGCTTAACGTGGTATCCATCGCCATCCTCCGTTCAGGCGAGTTCGCCCCACAGGCGCAGGCGCGAGACGCCGCCGTCCGGATAGATATTGAAGCGCACATGCGTGACCGGTCCCAGCGCCGCAAGACCGCTTTCGAAGAGGTGCTGCTTGTCCATCTCCAGCTTCTGTTCGCCGAGCAGCGTGGGCCAGAACATCGCCTGCGTGACGAGCGAATCGTCGGTGCCGCCCGTCACGGTCGCGGCCTGCAGCGAGCAGCGATCGGGATAATTGCCCTTGAAGTGCGCCGTATCCACTTCGATCTTGTGAATGATGCCGGGACGCGCAAGCGCCACGATGGCCCAGTCGTTGCCCGGCTCGCGGCGGCGACGCGTTTCCCAGCCGTCGCCCATGTTGACGCCACGGCCCGGCATCAGCAGCGTCGACGCCATGCCGAAGTGCTGATTGTTAGCCGCCACCAGGTATGCGCCGTTTTCGACCGCCGCGAGATCGACGAGACTGCCCTTCTCCACGCGGCTCCAGTCGCGTTTGGGCTGGCCATAGACGCGCAGGCGCGCGAGGCCGCCATCCGGATAGAGATTCACGCGCAGATGGGTGAAGGCGCGCGTGTCGCTCACTTCGATGTAATGGTGCTGGTTGCCTTGCAAGGTCGTTGCGGGAACAACGGTTTGCCAGTCGGCGCTTTCGGGCGGTACATCGTCGCCAGCCGTATCGGCATAGCAGGCCTCGATGGAGGCGGCCGGCGGAAAGTTGCCGGTGAAGTGGCTCGTATCGAGATCGACGCCGTAAATCACGCCCGGACGCGCCAGACGCACGATGCAGAAGTCGTGGCCCGTGGTGCGCTTGCGGCGCGTTTCCCAGCCGTCCATCCATTTGCCGTGATCGTCGTATTTGCCGGGAATAAAGACAGCGGCCTGCGGCTCCAGCATGCGTTCCTTGGGCGCGAAAAACTCGTCGCTTGCGAGCAGTGCCTGCGCGCCCAGACGCGAATCCGCGAGATTCATATAGCGGCGCGTGAAGGCCGGTGCATGGGGATCGAGTGTCGGAATAGCCATGATGGTCGAGTGCGAAGAGAGATGTTCAGGGGTTCGAATCAAGCGTGAGCGGGATTGCCGCCGAGCACGCCGTCGTGTGCGGCGGCATCGTCGCCGCCCGCCACGTAGAGATAACCTTCCTCGAAATTGAGCACCCGCTCGGCGCGCGCCTTATCGATATCGCGCTCCCATACCGCGACCACCATCGTGGCGACGCAGTTGCCGATCAGGTTGGTGATGGCGCGAGCGATGCCAACGAACCAGTCCACCGGCAGGATCAGCACGAGGCCCAGCACCGGGATCGCGGGAATCGCGGAGAGCGTGGCGGCAAGAATCACGATGGCCGAGCCGGGAATGCCGTGCGCGCCCTTCGAGGTCACGAGCGACACCAGCACCACGACAATCAGGTCATGCAGCGAGAGCGGCGTGTTGGTCGCCTGGGCGATAAAGATCACGGCCAGCGTGAGGTAGATCGAAAAGCCGTCCAGATTGAACGAATAGCCGGTGGGAATGACGAGGCCCACGGTGGAGTCCTTCACGCCCATGAATTCGAGCTTGCGCATCACCTGCGGCAGCACCGCGTCCGACGATGCCGTGCCCAGCACGATCGACAGTTCCTCGCGCAGGTAGCGGATCAGCTTGAAAATGTTGAAGCCCGCGAGGCGCATCACCACGCCCAGCACCACCGCGACGAACACGATGCAGCTGGCGTAGAACACGAACACCAGCAGGCCGAGTTGCTTGAGCGAGGCCACGCCATAGGTACCGGTCGTGAAGGCAATCGCACCCAGCACGCCGAACGGCGCGAGCTTGATGATGAAGCCCATGATGCGGAAGAACACCTGCGCGAGTTCGTCGATGATGCTGTTCACGCGCTGCGCCTTGGGACCGAGCAGCGAAAGCGCGCTGCCAAACAGCACGGAGAACACGAGGATCTGCAGGATATCGCCCTTCGCGAAGGCGTCGAATGCCGTATCGGGAATGATCTTCAGCAAAAATGCTGCGGTATCCTTAAGGCTTTTTGCATTTTCGGTGTACGTCGTCAGCGATTGCGCGTCGAGCGAATGCAGATTCACGTTCATGCCCGCGCCCGGTCGCGTCACATACGCGAGCACCGCGCCGATCACCAGCGCGATCGTCGTCATCGCCTCGAAGTAAATCACCGATTTAAGGCCCACCCGCCCGACCTTCCTGAGATCGCCCGCGTGCGCCATGCCGCTCACGACCACGCAAAACACAATCGGCCCGATCACCATCTTGATGAGCTTGATAAAGCCATCGCCGAGCGGTCTAAGCGACTGGGCGAAATGGGGGAAGATCGCCCCGACGGCAATACCGACGACGAGCGCTATCACCACCCGGCCAAACAGCGAATTGAAGAACTTCGTCACGACTTTCTCCTTTGTCGATGGGACGCGGCGTTAGAGCGCCTTGCCCCGTCCCATGCAAAGCCGCAGGGAGTGGCCAACTGTTCCGACTGGTCTGACCAGTTTTGTTATAGCGGATAGTAGGAAGCCGATATAGTGGAGTCAAGGCGTCAAAAAAAAGTGTTTACCCTCGCCGGGGTGGGCAACATGAGACGGACGGCGCATGCACCGTCTTGAGGCGGACTACAATACCGGTCAGACCACGCGAGCGCCCGCTAACCAATGAACAACGTTCCGCACACCGTCACCGACGCCGCCATCGCCACGATCCGCGCACGGATTGAAGACGGCCTGTATCCGGTCGGCAGCCTCTTGCCGGCCCAGCGCCAGCTTTCCGAGGAACTGGAGATCAGCCGCGCGTCGCTGCGCGAAGCCTTGTCGACGCTCGAAGCGCTCGGCATGTTGACGATCCGCGCGGGCAAAGGCGTGTACGTGACGAGCGCCCAGGCCGCCAGCGCGCATCCGTGGCGATTCGCCGACCAGACTTCGTTGCCCGATACCTACCAGATGCGCTACGCGCTCGAAGGCTTTGCCGCACGCATGGCCGCGCTGGCGATTGGCGACGCCGACCTCGCCTGGTTCGAAGCGAATGTGGAGGCCTTGCACACGGCGCTCAGCCATGACGAGCTCGACGAAGCCTCACAGCTCGACTTCGATTTCCATATGCGTATCGTGACGCTCGCGGGCAACGCGGCGATTGAATCGATCCTGCGCAGCAGCGCAGACATCATGAAGGAAAGCCAACGCATGCCGTTCTATCGGCGTGAGCTGGTTTTATCGACTTATCGGGAGCACAGCGCCATTGTGGCGGCGCTCAGGACGCGCGATCCGGCGATCGCGGGCGAGGCGATCGAGGCGCATATTACGGCGGCCGCGCAGCGCGCGGGCGTGCATTTTCCGGTGCCGGGGCGCGCGGTGGTGGATCAGGTCTGAGGGGTTGCGGTTATCACGCGCTGAGCGTGACGCTCGACCACAGACGTCCGGTAGCGGGTTCAACCAGCGTGAGTTTGCCGCCGGGGCTGCATGCGCCGGTATCGATATACCTATGCGCGCCAATCTGGCGGACTTCGCGCATCGTCGTGTGGCCGCAATACGTGATCGACAGATCCTGCCGCGACGGCGCGACGCTAAAGGCCAGATCGCGGCCCCACAACATGCGCCGACGCACTGTGGCTTCGAAATTGCCTGCGGAGAGTTGTTCGTCGTTGCCGCGAAACTCGGCGTGCAAGACGTTGAAGCGCTGCGGGCCTTCGCCCACGATGCGCACGAGCGGCAGATTGCGCAGCCTCGCGGCGTAACCGGCGAGTTCGCCGTCGGACAACGCTTGCGCCCATTCGCCACCCAACTCGTACCAGCGATGGCGCGGCAAGCGTCCATCCACGACCGCGCACAACGCTTCTTCGTGATTGCCGAGCACCGGATAAAACCAGTCGTTTTCCAGCAAGCCCAACGCGCGTTCGCTTTGTTCGCCGCGATCGATCAGGTCGCCGACGGAAAACATGCGATCGCGTTGCGTATCGAAATCGATTTCAGCGAGCAATTGTTCGAACGCCGTCATGCAGCCATGAATATCGCCGACCACGAAATCGCGGCCGCGCGCGTTAGCCTCGTGATGCACGACCTCGGATTCGCACGAATCCTCGTACGCTGCGCGTGCGCGCGCCACCCCTTGCTGCAGGGCATGCATGCCGCGCAAGCCGAGGCGCTTCAGGAGTGGCTGATGATGACTGTTCGGGCCCATTCTCGTCTCTCGTCGACAATCGGACCATCATATTTCAGCCGCCGCCCGAAAATGAGGGCGAACTTGTTATATGTGTAACCAGTGGTAAGGACGTGCAAGCAATTGGCTTACGGACACCATGCGTCTGCATTTCAACGCTGGCGCTGCATGGTTGAACGACAATCAACCTCCACCATGCAGCGCTATCGCAGCGCCCTCGCAACGTTTGCGTCAAGACCTCATTCCACGCCGATTTCCCGTTCGGCCAGGCTCAAACGCTGTTCGCGTTCACGCGAAGATTGCGCAATCGGCGGACCGGCAAAGCGGTTGCGCACGCCGCCCAGATACCAGATCGCCAGCAGCACGACCAGCAGCCCGCCGATCAGATACAGGACTTTTTCGTTCGGCGGCTGGATGCCCACATAAGCGAGAATCAGCGCGCCCACAACGGCCGCAATCGCGAACGGCTTCGACAGCTTGCCCAACTGGAACGGCCCTTTTTCCGTCCACGTGCGGCCTTCCGCAAAGATGCCCGCGGCGATCGGCATGGCGTACGAGACGAACAGAAAAACCGCGCTGCCGGCGCTGAGCACCGTGAAGGCGTCGCCATAAAGCGTCGCGGCAATGGCGAGTACAGCCGACGTCCAGATTGCCGCGCCCGGCGTGCGATGAGCCGGGTTGACCTTGCGAAGCCACTTCGATCCCGGCAGACCGCCATCGCGTGCGAAGGCAAACATCATGCGTGAGGTCGACGTGACCGCTGCCAGCCCACACGCGTAGTTGATGAAGAACATCAGCAGTTCGATGACAATGCGTAACGGCGTGGGAATCGGCGCGAGAATCGCCTCGAAAAATCCCGTACCCTGCTTGACCGCGGCACCCAGATCCGGCATCACCAGCACGAACGCACAAACCATCACATAACCGAACGTCGTCGACCAGAAAACCGAACCAACGATGCCGCGCGGCACATTGCGCGCTGCCTGATGAGTTTCCTCCGAGGTGTGCGCGGACGCGTCGAAACCGGTAATCGTGTACGCGGTCAACAGCAGGCCGGAAAGAAACGCCATCGCCATGGTCTGTTTGGGCCATGCGCCGCCGTCGGTGCCGGTAAAGTTTGTGAACGTGTAGAGACGCGAAAGATCGATCTTGACCGGCGAATATGCGAGCAACGAGACCACCAGCACTACCGTGACGACGAAAATCAGATAGCCGGACAGATCGGTGATCTTGCTGGTGATGCGAATGCCGCGATGATTCAGAAACGCCTGGGATGCCGTAATGAGCGTGAGAAATATCGTCTGATCCCACCAGCCGAGCGACTCGGGTTTAACGCCGAACATAGGCGCAATCAGCGTGCGAAAGAACGGATCGTACGTACCGTAATTGATCGCCGCGACCACGAAGACCAGGCCTAGCAGATTCAGCCAGGCGGTGAGCCAGCCCCACGTTTTGCCGCCCAGAATCGAGCCCCAGTGATAGAGACCGCCTGCGGTCGGATATGACGATGCGATCTGTGCCATCGCCGCGGCTACCACCAGCGCAAACAGCGAACCGAGCGGCCAGCCCAGCCCGATCGATGCGCCGCCCGCCGCGGAGAAACCCATCTGGAAGGATGTAATGCCGCCAGACAAAATGCAGATTAGCGAAAACGACACTGCAAAGTTGGAGAATGCGCCCATACGGCGCGAGAGCTCCTGGGCGTAGCCCATTTTGTGCAATAGTGAGACATCCTGGTCGGCATGCCCGGATTGCCCAGCCGCTGGTTCGAGTGTATTCGCGTCCATTTGACGTTCCTTCAAGCGAGGTAGTTGAAGCGTCGAACTCGTTATCCTTATCCTAAGGATTCCGTATCACGCAGCCGTAAAGCAATTGTCGACGTAGAGATGTGCGCCGTTGACAAAACTTGCATCGTCGCTGGCGAGGAACAAGGCGGCCTGCGCCACCTCTTCCGGCTTGCATAAGCGGCCCTGTTGCAGCGATAGCGCCGCTTCGCTGGCATCGAAGCCGTACTGGGCGAGCGCACTGATTTCACGTTGCCCGTGAGGCGTGTTGATAAAGCCTGGGCACACGGCGTTGCAGCGTATGCCGCGATCGCGATACTCCACGGCAATCGCGCGCGCGAACATTGCACAGGCGCCCTTGGTCGTGCAATAGAGCACTTCCAGCGGCGTGGCTGCGACCGATGAAATCGACGCCGTGCACACGATCGAGCCGTGGCCCGCTGCGAGCATATGCGGCAGCACCGCTCGCGTCATCATGAACATGCTCTTCACGTTGACATTCATGAGCCAGTCGTATTCTTCGTCGCTGGTGTCCAGAAACGGCTTCACCACGATGCTGCCGGCGTGATTGAACAAGGTATCGATACGGCCGAACTTCGCGATGATGCCTGCCACCGCGTCTTCCACCGCCGAGCGTTGCGAGACGTCCGCGACGAACAGTTCGGCCACGCCGCCTTGCGCGCGGATACGCGCGACGATCTCCTCGCCAGCGCCGCGATTGACGTCCACGACGGCCACCCGAGCACCTTCGCGGGCAAACAGCAACGACGACGCGCCGCCTGCCCCCGTCGCGCCGCCCGATACGATCGCGACCTTGCCTTCCAGCTTTCCTGCCTTTTCACTCATCTCTGGCTCCTGTGCGTTCCCACCGTATGCCCAAGTTAGGTGCGCCAAAAAAGGGCAACTATCCAAATTTGGCAAAAAAATAAAATTGCCGTAAAAATCAGGAATCGCGAAGATAGCGAGCAGCAGTGTTGCGATGCACGAACGCGAGGCGCACGGTCCAATCGCGCTTTCAAGGTTTTCCAGGGAGACTTAATGGAAGCGGGCCACTGGCCACACGAGGCCATCCAGTTTCGAAGTTGCCGCAGCGTCGACGAACAGGCGGCGCTGCTCGACACATGGAACCAGAGCTATTGCCAGCTCTCTCGCGGCCCTTTCGACGGCTCGGTGACTTCATTCATGGCGGGCGCGGTGAAGGTGCTGGTGGAGAAGCTCAATCGCAGCGTCTACCAGCGTGGCCATGTCGATACACGCAAGTTTGCAGTGGGCATTCCCTTCCATCTTGAAGGGCATTCGCTGCTGTCGGGCCAAACCAGCCATCTCGACGCGCTGCATGTTTTTTCGGGCAAAGACGGCTTCGAATTCCTCTCGCCGGATCAGCACGTCTTCGTCAACCTCGAAATCGAACCCGCAGCCGTCGCGGACCCGATCACGCGCGCGCAACTGGAATCGATCGTTGCACGCATCGGCGCGCGATCGGGCGTGGTGAATATCGCGCCCACGCAACTGGAGCCGTTTCGCGAGGTGTTGAGAATCCTGCTCGATCACGTGGCTGGCGCGCCACACGTGCTTGGCGATCGCGCGAGTGTCGTGTCGTTCGAAAAGTCCATCGTTTATGGGCTGAACGAAGCGCTCGCCGACTTTGCGCATGTCCCGCAGCCCGAGCGCGGCGAAGCGCGCATCGCGAGAAACTGGCAACTGGTGCGCAGCGTGCGGGACATCGTCGAAGGGTCGCCCGATTGTCCGCTTTCCGTCGCCGAGCTGTGTGCCCGCATGCACGCGAGCCGCCGCACCTTGCAATATGCTTTCGAAGAAACGACGGGCATCAGCCCATTGGCCTATATGCGTGCCATCCGGCTTGCGCGAGTTCGCCGGGATCTCCTACACGCCGCGACCGTTACCGAGGTCGCGACGCGCTGGGGTTTCTGGCATTTCGGCAATTTCGCCAGTGAATATCGCGAGCAATTTGGCGAGTTGCCGAGTGAAACGTGGCGCAGGTATCGGGCCTAGTATTGCTGGCGCACCCAGTCAGTCAATGAAGATCACCTGGGCGCAGCGTTGTGGTCGCCCCCCATTGACACCTTTATTGGTGGGGGTACCATGAAATCGCCGCTATAAAAGCGCTGCGCTTACCTGAGGCCTCCTCAGCGCGCTTGAGTCGGCAAACCTACAAACAGTCTGACGCTCATACGCTTCATACCGTGCGCCTTAGATCATGAAATTTCGTGGCCCCTTGATACAGTACGATCGAGGACATGGCGGGTTTCTCGCCATGCGCAGTGCCATTTCTTCAGGTTCGTGCATTTCCGCGCGGCCTTGCAGTTATTTCTCGATCGACACTGTCATTTCGATTCGCTCCGTGCGCCGCCATAACTCGGCCATGACGTGCGATGTCATCGGCGTTCGCAAGGATGAAATCGCCTCCTTGCTGCCCAAGCCCTAGCCTGCTTCTTTCCCCTCGCGCATCACCTCGCGCCGCTTGAAGTCACGTCACGCCGGTCTCGACCGGCGAGCGGCATGCCCGCTGTCGTCCAGCGGCAACCAGGTACGCCTCGTCTGTTGCGACAGACGCCGGGCGCGGGGACGCGCATGCCGTCCCCGACCAACTCAATGGGAAGCAGGATGAAACTCCATCAGACCATGCAGCGCATCGCGCTCGTTTCGATTTTTTCCGCCCTCATGGCGCCAACCGCGCGCGCGCAGGACGACCAGGTCAACGTCTATAACTGGTCCGACTATATTGCGCACGACACCATCCCCAGCTTCGAGAAGCAGACGGGCATCAAGGTGCGCTACGACAGTTACGACAGCGACGACACCCTGCAGGCCAAGCTGCTCTCCGGCAGTTCCGGTTATGACGTGGTGGTGCCTTCGTCCGCGTATCTGGCCAGACAGATCGAAGCGGGTGTCTATCGAAAGCTCGACAAATCTCAATTGCCGAATCTCGCCAATCTCGACCCTCACCTCATGAAACTGGTGAGCGACGCCGACCCCGGCAATCAATATGGCGTGCCCTGGGCATGGGGCACGGATGGCATCGCATACAACACGCAGGAAGTGCAGAAGGCATTGGGCGGGGCGCTGCCGGCCGATTCGTGGGCGCTGGTGTTCGATCCCGAGAATCTATCGAAGCTCAAGAGTTGCGGCGTGTCGTTTCTCGATTCCGCATCCGATGTCTTTCCAGCCGTGCTGCAATACCTGCACCGCAACCCCAACAGCACGAATCCCGCCGACTATATGGCCGCGTATGAAGTCTTGAAGAAAGTGCGGCCCTACATCACGCAGTTCAATTCGTCGGGTTACATCAACGATCTTGCGAACAACGACATGTGCGTGGCCGTGGCGTATTCGGGCGATGCGGGAATCGCGCGCAGACGCGCGGTGGAAGCGAAGCGCAGCTACCAGATCCAGTTCGTGAATCCGCAGGAAGGCGGCCTCGTCTGGTTCGACATGATGGCCATTCCCAAAGACGCGCCGCACCCGGAAGCCGCACTCAAATGGATCAATTACATCGAAGATCCCAAAACGAGCGCGGCCATTACCAATGAAGTGTTCTATCCGACTGCGAACCGGGCGTCGCTGCCGCTGGTTCAGGCAGCGATAACGAAAGATCCTGCCACGTTCCCGTCCGACGAAGCGCTCGACAAGATGACGGTCATGCGCCCCCAACCACCCGCCATCATGCGCTTGCAGAACCGCTTGTGGGCGCAGCTTAAATCGGGTGTTTGAGCGGCCAGGCGTGTACTCTCGCGTACCTTCGCGCGCCTGGTTTTCGCCCGCGCGACGCCGCAATCACGTCGCGTTGGGCGGAATCAGCCGCGCCTTGGTCAAGCTATAGGCGATACTCGAAAATATCTGGTTCAGGCTTTGCGTGCTGCCCGCATTCGTGCAGGTGTCCGAAAAGAAATCGGATTGACTGGTCGCGATCGACTGCATGGTGCCGCAGGCCGTGAGCGCATCTGAACCGTCGCTGCAAGAGGGCGCGCTCGCGCCCTCCCCACCCAGGTAGGCCACGGCGTAGACGGTCGTACCGCTACCCTTGGCGGTGGACGCCGCGTTGATCGCGGCCTGGCACTCGCTGCCGTACACATAGCTCGATCCGCCGGATTTCCCATAGACATTGCCGAGCTGCGAC
The DNA here is from genome assembly GCF_014200455.1 of Paraburkholderia bannensis. GTDB lineage: Bacteria > Pseudomonadota > Gammaproteobacteria > Burkholderiales > Burkholderiaceae > Paraburkholderia > Paraburkholderia bannensis_A. The sequence continues at coordinate 172,729 of NZ_JACHBW010000011.1, forward strand.
GTGTCGGCCGTTGCGATGCCGTCGCTCAGCAGCACGATGGCGTTCTTGCCAGCCGGGCTCTGGCTCTGCGAGAAAGTCGTCAGCGCCGCATTGGCCGCGGTGATGGCCTGCGCGTAGAACGTGCCCAGCCCGCCTGGCGCGCTAATGCCGCCGCATTTGCTGGATGCGCCGCCCAGCGCTTGCACGACGCCCGAGCTCGTGCTCAACTGTCCGCCACTGAGATAGCCGCCGCCCAGCGGAGAAATCTGGTAGGTCGCGTTGGAACCAGAGGCGCCCACGGCCGAATAGCCGTTCTGGCCAGTCGAGACCACCGACGGCTCCGTCGACGAGCACGAAAAGCTATAACCCGAGGCAGACGGGCTGATCGGCGGGAACACCATCAGGCCAACATTGTCACCCGCAAGCGAAAGCCCGCTCAGCAGTTGTAGCGCACCGGCCTGGGCACAGGCCAGGCGGGTCAGCGGCACACCGCTCGAATTCTTGCAGTTGCTATCGGTTGTCGTAGCCATCGAGCGCGTGGTGTCCAGCACGATCATGACGTTGTACGGTACGGCGCCAAAGCCCGCGCCCGCCTTCGAGGTGGCGGAAATCGTCTTGCTGGTAATGCCGAACAGGCGCGCAAAGAACAGCGGCACGCTCGCCTGTTGTGTGACCTGGATGCCGTTGTAAGTCGATACGGCTTGGGAAGCCGGCAACGGCACGCTGCTCGCACTCAGCGAAAGGCCTTGAATCGTGGTGCTGGTGACCGTCACGCCATTGGGCAGCGTGTTGTTGCCTTGTCCAGCCGCGTAGGCCCTGGCGTCTGCAAAGGCGGTCGACGAGGCGCTTTTCCACAAATCCATCGCACCCGCCATCGCGGCGGCGTCGGTGCCCGCCTGCAGGCGGCGCTGGCTGAAAGCGATATAGCCGATATCGATCGACAGCGCGGCGAACCCCAGCAGTACGATCAATGACAACGCAACCATCACGGAAACCGCGCCGCGTTGCGCGTTACGCCGCGAATATCGGCCTGGCATTCTGTTCATGATGTCCCCCGGCATGAATGTGTTGTTGTTTTACTGCACGCGTGCGACGGCGGTGGTGCTCAGCGTGGCCGGCATCGCGGAAATTCCGAATATCGAACCGCTCAGCAAGGGCGTGAACGCATACGCAACGGTGACGGCGGCGGCTTGCCCCGTGCCATTGGTCAGCGCCGTCGCGCACGATGTATCGCTGCTGCACGGCGTTCCGTTGACCGCCGTCGTGAGCGTGAGATTCTGCGATTTGAGCCATGACGACGACGCGGTCATCTGCGTTTTCGTCGAGCTATAGGGCGTGGTCGTGCCGCGCTGGAATGCAAAGTTCTGCGCGGCCGCCGAAGCGGCGCTCGCGACCATCACCGAATTCCCTAACAACCAGCCGAACTGCGCGATGCCCAGCACGATGGCAATCAGCACCGGCGCTGCAAGCGCCAGTTCCACTGCAACCACGCCTTTCTGCCTGTTGCGTTGCATGGCACCCTCCCGCCTGCATTCAGGGCCGCGCCTCATTGCACAACCACCGAGGCGTTCGCGCTGATACTCGATGGCATGATCGATCCCAGGTTGAACAGCGAGCCGCCAAAGGGCGCGGCAAATTGATAGCTGATCGACACGCTCGCCAGCGTTCCCGCCGCCGGCGGCTGGCTGAGCGTGCCCAGCGCCGCAGCGCAGCTGACATCGGCGGTTTTGCCGCTGCACGTCGTGGTAACGCCCAACGAGACCACCGCGACCGTGACGGTCTGCGTGCCCGACAGACTTCCTGTTGCCGATGCGACCGCGCCCGCGGTATCCGTGTAGGGCGTTGCAAAACCACGCTCCGATGCGAGCAACCGTGCTCCTGCCGAAACCGCATTGTTCAGGACAACATAGTTGCTCATCCACCATCCGGCCTGCACGATGGAAAACATCATGAACAGCAGCACCGGCAAGCCGAGCGCGAACTCCACAGCCGCCGTTCCTCGCTGACGTTTCGCTTTCATGTCGTGCTCCCCGACTTTATCCGCCCGCACCCGGCAGGCTCGGCAGCAAGGTGCGATAAATATTGATGAACGCAGGCCCGGCGAGCACCACCATCAGCGCGGGGAATATGCAGAACAGCAGCGGCACCAGCAGTTTCAGGGCTATTTTTGCGGCCTGCTCCTCGGCCCGCATGCGCCGCCGCGTGCGCAGCGTGTCGGACAGCACGCGCAGCGATGCCCCAATTCCCGTGCCGAATCGATCGGCCTGAATCAGCAAGGTGCTAAACGATTCGATATCCTCAACGCCGGTGCGAAGCGAGAAATTGCGCAAAGCCGTCGCTTTCGCAAAACCCGAGCGCAATTCCAGCAGCATCAATTCGAGTTCGCTCGCAACTATCGGGCTGCCAAGCTGGATCTCCCTGGCCACGCGCATCAGCGCGGCATCGAGGCCGAGACCCGCTTCCACGCACACCGTCAGCAGGTCGAGCGCGTCCGGGAAATCTTCGAAGATCGCGCGCTGCCGCGTCGAGACCCTGCGCGAGAGCACCAGATTGGGCAGATAGAAGCCGATAGTAGCGAGCGCAACCAGAATCATCCAGAACACGGTGGTGTTGGTCTCAAGCGAAGTGCCGACGAGCCAGACGAGCGCAGGTAGCGGCAACACCAGCGCGAGCACGGTCTTGGCGGCAAAGAATATCGCTACCGCATTAGACGTGCGCCAGCCTGCATTGACGAGTTTCAGGCGCGCCACCGAGCCTTCCCAGCCTTCCTTGGGGATGGACAGCTTCGAAATGGGCTGCGAGATTTCGGCGATCGTTTCGAGCCATTTGCTGCCCTGTCCGGCCGCGGGCTGGCTTGCGTCGCCGGCCGGATTCGCCGGATGGCCCCGCGAAGCGCCAAGCTGTTCGATACGGCGACGCCCGTCCTTCGATGAATACGCAAGCATCGACGCCAGCACGATCAGAAAGACTACCGCGAACACGCCGGTCAGCATCACGATCTGGTTCATGTTCAGCACTTGCATGTCCTCTCCCTTGTTCGCCGGTCTCTTGCCACGTTTCTTGTCTGGCTTCCTGCCTTGCTACACGCGCAATGCCACGACTCGCGACATCCACAACACGCCTGCCGCCATGCTGGACAGCGCCGCCACCGTCATCTTCAGTCCCATCGGATCCTTCCAGAGCACCTCCAGAAAGCCGGGATTCAGAAACAGCATCAAGGTGCCGACGATAAACGGCAACAAGCCGAGCACCCATGCGGACAACCTGCCTTCGGCGGAGAGCACGCGGACCTTGTCGAACAGTTTGAAACGCTCGCGGATCAGCGCGGTGATGCCGTCGAGCACCTCGGCAAGATTGCCGCCCGTCTCGCGCTGGATCAGCACGGCGATCACGAAATAGCGCAGATCGCGGATCGGTACGCGCTTCGCCAGATTGGCGAGCGCTTCGTTGAGCGAGACGCCGTAATTGATCTCGTCGAAGGTGGTGCGAAATTCGCCGCCCATCGGCTCGGCGAATTCAGTGCCGACCATGTCGATCGCGAGGCTGAATGCGTGTCCCGCGCGCAGGGCGCGCGCCAGCATGTCGCACGCTTCCGGCAACTGCCTTTCGAGCTGGCGCAGCCGCTTCGCCCGCCGGCGGCGCACATAGAGCACCGGCAGCGACGCAGAAAGCAGCGCAAGCATCGCAATCACGGGCAGCGGCGCCGACGAGAACATCGCGAGCGAAAAGACCAGCGGCGGAATGACCGCGCACGTCGTCACGAGGCCCGCGACCGACCATTGCATGCCCGCCTGCTGCAGGAACCGGTCGATACCCTGCACGCGCGGCAAGAGTTTCAACGCGCGTTCGAGCGGCGTCGCATCGCCAAGCTGGCGCTGCTTGAGGATCGACAGGCGCTCGCTGCTGGCCAGCGCGCCCGCGGAGATCGTGCGGATGCGCGACTCCAGACGACGCGCAAGCGGACCGTGGCGGCTGTTCCACCAGATATACGCGCCCTCCATCGCCAGCACGACGGCGACGAAGAGCAAAATGACGCTCGCGTAGAAGATCGGACTCATGCAGGTCTCCGCTCACATGGCCATGACAGGTTCAGGGAATACCGCTCAGCTGGCTTCGAAGCGCCGTGTTGGATCGTAGGTTGCATCGGCCAGACGCACGCCAAACGCTTCCAGCCGCTCTGAAAACTTGGGCCGTACGCCGGTTGCCTGGAACGCGCCACGCACGTTGCCGTTCGTATCGACACCGCTGCGCCGGAAGGTGAAGATCTCCTGCATATTGATCATGTCGCCTTCCATGCCGGTCAGCTCCGAAAGGCTGATGATCTTGCGCCGCCCGTCGGTCAGGCGCGCCACCTGCACCACCACCGTAATCGCCGAGGCAATCTGTTGGCGCATCGTCCTGGGCGGCAGCGCCAGCCCTCCCATGCCGATCATGTTCTCCAGACGCGTGAGCGCGTCGCGCGGCGTGTTCGCGTGAATGGTGGCGAGCGACCCCTCGTGGCCCGTATTCATTGCATTGAGCATGTCGAGCGCTTCCGCGCCGCGCACTTCGCCGAGGATGATGCGGTCGGGGCGCATACGCAGCGCGTTCTTGACGAGCGTGCGCTGGGTGATCTCGCCGCGTCCCTCGATATTCTCGGGACGCGTTTCGAGCCGCAACACATGCGGCTGGCGCAATTGCAGTTCCGCCGCATCTTCAATCGTCACGATGCGCTCATCGGCGGGAATGAAACCCGAAAGCAGATTGAGCAAGGTTGTTTTTCCGCTTCCCGTGCCGCCCGACACCAGAATATTGATCTTCGCGCGCGCGAGTCCGTCGAGCACTTCCGCCATCGGCGGCGTGAGCGTTTGCAGCGCGATCAGGTCGCAAACCTGCAAGGGCGTAGCCGAAAAGCGGCGAATGGAAATGAGCGGACCGTCTACGGCTGCCGGTGGAATGATCGCGTTCAGACGCGAGCCGTCGGGCAGCCGCGCATCGACCATCGGACTCGATTCGTCGATACGGCGGCCCACGCGCGAGACGATTTTTTCGATCACCTTCATCAAATGCGCATCGTCGTAGAAGGTCACGTCGCTCAATTCAAGCCGCCCTTTGCGCTCGATATAGATCTGGCTGCCGGTGTTGACGAGAATGTCCGAGATCGTGGGATCGCGCAGCAGCACTTCGAGCGGGCCAAAGCCGAACATTTCATCGTAGACGTCGGTGACGAGCTGGCGTCGTTCTAGATCGTTGGCTGGCGCTTTCTGATCTTCCAGAATGCGCGCGATCAGCGTGGCAATTTCCTGGCGCACCTGATCGGAGGGCAGCCGTGCAAGACGCTCCAGTTCGACGCGCTCCAGCACCGCCTGATGAATGTCGCGCTTGAGCTTCTGATATGCGGCCCGCAGCAGACCGGCCGAGCCGTTGTGGGATTCGCTACGCTCGATGTGCGGTGCGCGTTGTGCGCTGATGTGATCACGAAGCGACATGACGGGCTCCTGTCTGAACGACGTCGCCGCGCAAACGCGCGAACAGCGATCGGGCCTTGGCTTGCTCGCGAGCCGGGGCAGCGCCATTGCCGGCAATCTGCGCCGCGATCTCCTTGATGCCGCGCGCGACCGCGCCGCCACCGGCCTTCGCAATCGGCATCCCCTGATTCACGGCCGCCAGCACGGCGCGCGCATCTTCCGGAATCACGTGATGCGCCCGCATGCCCAGCATCTGTTCGAGTGCGGCGCGCGTGCGTTCGTCCTGGCGCGTAAAGCGGTTCAGCAACAGGCGCAACTGGCTCGGTGTATAACCCAGCGAAACCAGCATCTCCTGCAGCCGCCTTGCGGCGCGCACGCCCGGCATCGTGGCCTGCAGGACGAGGTGGATCTGCGTACTGCGATCGAGCGCGAGGATGGACAGCGGGTTGAGCGTTTGCCCGACATCGACAATCACGAAGTCATAACGCGGCACGGCCAGACCAAGGATCCATTCGAGCCGGTCGAGCTTGATATCCGCGGCTTTCACCGGATCGCCCGCGCCCGCGAGAATGTCGAAACTATCGCTCACATGCACGACGCTTGCGCCGAAGAATGCGCCGTCCATGCGTTCGACCTGCGCGCACATTTGCGGCAGGGTGGAAGGCGGCGTTTCATCGGTCACGAGGAATGCGGCATCGCCGAAAAGCTGGCACAGGTCGACCAGCAGCACGCGCTTGCCGCGCTGGGTCGAGAGCGCATGCGCCACATTGCTGGCGATGAAACTCGTGCCCACGCCGCCCTTGCAGGAAACAAACGATACGAGCTGCGTCTCGCGCGCGTTGCGCTGGCTGTGCTGCGTCTGCGCGCGCAACAGCGCCTCTTCCAGCGAGCGTCGTTCGAGCGGCCAGCTGAGCACGTCGCGAAAGCCCGCGCGCATCGCCGCAATCAAGGTGTCCTGCGATGCGTCGGGCGCGATCAGGATGCAGGTCAGATGTTTGTGCTCGCGGCACAGGCGCGCGGTGGAATCGAGCGAATAGTCGTCGATCGAGGCCGCGTCGACAATCAGCATATCGAACAGATCCAGGCTGTCGCCGCGTTCGAGCAACACGGAGGCGTCGCCCACGACGCGCGTGGTGCGATAGTTGCCGCATCCGGCCACCAGATCCATGATCTGCGCGAGCCTGGCGGCATCCGTCGAGAGGGTGAGAATGTCGATCATGGCATGTACCTTTATTCAGATGCTGCGTCCTTCAACGGTCGGATCATGCGATCTCGATCACATCGATTCGCATTACTGACCGGTTGAACCCACACCGCTACTTACCCCGATCGCGTAAGGATTCGACGAAACCGGCGGCGCCGAGAACAGTTTGTCGTACTGGGTCATCGCCGAGACCGCCGACTGGCCGTCCACGCCCTGCGTCGAGGGGTTGTGCTCGGCGGCATGCGGGTCGATGATCTGCGCCTGCGTGAGCGTGCGCACGGCCTCGCCGAAGTGCGCGTCCCAGACCGGCGTGCTGGTCATGCAACCGCCCAGCAGGCCACAGGCCGCTGCGAGTGGTGCGAGGCGTGCAAGCGGCGCGAGTGAGCGAGCGATGCGAAGGCTTTCGAGTTTCATGAGATTCCCCTGTTCCCATCACTGCTTGATGGTGGCGTCGGCTTGCGCCGCGGCGCCCGCCATGTTGGCGGGTGCGCCGATGGCGGCGGACGGTTGCGCGCCCTGCGCGGGCGCTGGCGTGACCGGTGCGGCGGGAGCGGCAGGCGTTGCGTTGGTGCGCGCGGCGCCACGTCCTTCCATGTTGCCGGTCGCGTAGACATCGGCTTCACTGGGCTGCACGAAGCTATCGGTCGGCAGCGGCAGGTTCGCGTTGGGCAGCGGCTTGACGAGATGCGGCGTGATGACGAACACCAGTTCCGTGCGGTCCTGCTGGAACGACGTGCTGCGCAACAGCGCGCCAAGAACCGGCACTTCGCCCAAGCCCGGCACCGCCTTCAGCGAGCCGGTCACGTTGTTCTTGATGAGACCGCCGATTGCGAAGGATTCGCCATCGTTCATCTGCACGGTGGTGGAGGCACGGCGCGTCGTGATGAGCGGCAGAATCGACACGCTGCCCGCATTGGCGGCGCTTAGCGTGACGCCCGTGGAAGACAGTTCGGAGACTTCCGGCGCAACGCGCAGATTGATCTTGCCGTTGCCCAGCACGGTGGGCGTGAACTTCAGGCCGATACCGAATTCCTCCTGCTGCAGGATGATGGAACTGGATGTTCCGCCAGAGCTTTGCGGCACCGGAATGAACACCTTGCCGCCCGCGAGGAAAGTGGCCTCCTGGCCGCTGATGGTGACCAGGTTCGGCTCGGCGAGAACCTTGACGAGGCTATCGGTCTTTTGCGCATCGACGGCAATCGACAAGGGTTTGTTGTTCGCCTTGCTCAGGCCGATGGCGCTCGATACGCCGGCCAGCAGGTTGCTCACCAGCGCGCCGGTCCATGAGCCAAAGCCGCCCTGGATATTGACCGCCGCGCCGAGCTGATCGATCAGCGTCTTGTCGACTTCCGCGACTTTCACTTCGAGCATCACCTGCTGGGGGGAATCGACGCTCAGCATATTGAGCACGCCGCCACCGCCGCCGCTCTTGCTATCGCCGCCCGCGGCGTGCGCACTGTAGACCTTGGCGATCTCGACGATCTGCTGCGCCGCCTGCGCAGTCGAAACGCGACCGGACAGCACGAGGTTGTCACCCGCCGTCGACACCCGCACGTTGTGCTCGTTGGGCAGCAATTGCGCGAGCGACGCCATCAGCCCACCGGCGTCGGCGTTGACGACGACATCGATGATCTGACACGAGCCGCCCCGGCCCTGCACGATCATATTGGTCGTGCCCACCGACTGCCCCACCAGATAGAGCGTGCGTGGCGAGAGCATGGTTGCCTGCGCAACGTTCGGATTGCCCAGCGTGCGGTTGAGGACCGGTTCGTCGAGCGGCACGAGTACGGATTTACCCAGCGGCACCACCACGGTATTTTCGCCGCGGATCGGGCCAGTGCAGTTTGGCCCGCGCAGCGGCCCCGAGGGTGCAGCCGAGGGCGCCGTCGGGTTGGCGGCAACCGGCGTCATGCTGATGGTCATCTGCATCGGACCACGCCCTAGCGTTGCGGGCGCGGCGGCGCTCTTCGCGGGCTGGGCGTTCTCGTCCCCATCCGTTGCGCGTGCCGGCTGAGCGATCAGCAGCCCGGCGCTCACCCAGGCCGTGACGGCCATGGCAAGCGGTGTGCGACGCAAGGCACGGCGCCGCGTTGGGTGTTGCAGTGCTGTATTCATGACGGAATGCCCCCGCTTCGTGTCTGTTTGTTTATCTGTTTGTCTGTTTTTATCGAGCTTCTTGCTGGCGTGCCCGGTCGCACGTCGTGATCTTTGTCTTGTTCTGCAACCGCGTTCAGAAGCACTCCTGGGTGCTGGTGACGCCGGAAATCACGCCGATACAGTCGCGCTTGGGCGCGTGGTGTTCGGCGTAGCGCACGCGCGTGGTCTTTACGGGTGCCGGGGCCGCCACCGGCGCGGCGATGCCCAGCAACGTATCCTTGGTCGCGCCGTCCGTCGTAAGCCGCTTCTCGTCGATCTGGTTGCGCAACACGAGCGACAGGGTGCCCACGCTGCGCGCCAGATCGAGTTTCTCGGCCTGTTGCGGCGTGACCTCCAGCGTGACGGCATCCACCACCTTCGGCGCGGTGTCTTCGCGGCTCACCTGCTGCGCGACCGCCAGCACCAGAATCTTTTCGAGCACCGTCTTGGAGATGCTCAGTTGATCGGTGTGGCCTGGCGCCTGCGTGTTGACAATCACATCGACGTAATTACCTGGTAGTGCGAATCCCGCCACGCCGACCACATCGTTGACGCGCACGGTGATCGCGCGCTTGCCATCGGCAATGACGGCGGACAGACCGCCCTTGGTGCCGGCGGGCGCAAGCTGCGACTCGATCACCGGTTCGCCCTTCGATACGCTTGTGCGCACGACACGGCCTTCCAGCAGCTTCGCGTCGCTGAAGGCCCCGGCCGGCACGCTGCCAGCCGGCCAGCTGGTCGTATGGATCATGTTCGGTTCGATCGGCTCGCCCAGGCTCAAATCCTGGTTGGCGACCGCAACCGACGTCACGCCGCTCGTCGAGGTCTGCACGAGCCAGCGTGACGCCGAAAGCGCGGCTGCCAGGCCCGCCGCCAGGGCGACCACAAACATGACCACTGCGCGACTGTTCTTCATGGCAAAGCTCCTTGTTATCTCGCCAGCTAGTAGACGGCGGCGAACAACACGCCGATGGTTGCGCCCGCAATCGCCACGCCATAAGGCAAGGTGCCCAGCGGGGCCGTCTGCGCGCGCCATGCGCCCCCGGTCCACGCCACGCCGGGCAGCCAGCGCGCGCATGGGTTGCGGATCAACCGCATCAAATCTCTTGACCTGCCCCGCTTCAGAATCACCACGACCGACCACAGGCCGCCGATCAAAAGCGCGACAAGTACGATGTGCAATGCGAAGACGGGACCAACCCAGGCGCCTATCGTCATCATCAGCTTGACGTCGCCCGCGGCCATGCCGCGCACCAGGTAAAACGGTAAAAGCAGCCCGAAACCCACAAGCGCGCCTTCGAGCCAGGCTACCCCGCCCTTGTACAGACCGAACAACCAGAATTGCGCGAGCAGCGCGACGATCAGGCCGCCCAGAACGATGCGGTTGGGAATGCGCCGCGCGACGAGATCCGTACTGGCCGTCACGATGACCAGCAGAACCACGCACAGCGGAATGGGTTGCGGTGGAAGGTGCTCGACAAACATCGCGGCCCTCTTCTCGTATCGTGTTGACGTTGAGCGCTGGAGGAGCGGACGAATCGCGAACGGCGATTCGTCCGCCGCCTCACAACTCAGATCGAGTCGCCGATCGTGTTGAAAGCGGTCGAGATCTTGCCAGCGAGCCCCGTGACGGCCGCGATGATGGCGAGCGCGATCAGCGAACCGAGCAGTGCGTATTCGATGGCGCTGATGCCGTCTTCGTCACGGATGAACTGGCTTGCCTTGGCGATGATGTTCTTCATGATTGACTCCATTAGGATGACTACATAAATCCTCTTGCCGGAATTGGCGCGAGGGGATGAACGACTTCAAGTGACTGGGTGGACCTGGACGCGCAGGTTTAACGCGGTAGAGCGGTCCTGTGCTGGCAGCCCGGCGATACGATCGCGGTTGCCGCAATGGCGCACATCGCAACGGCGGGCGTCCAATGAAGCGCCCCGCCGATGCATGTGTGAAGGTGTATGGTCCGCCGTGCGGCCAGCGTCCAACGTGCTGGCGCGCAACGACAGGAAAAGAGGAAACGAATAAAAGCCCCGTAGCTCATTTTTTATACCCCGATTTACCCCGTCTTTCTTGTCATCCGGTCTTTGCCGGTGCTGTACGTCAAGCCTGTGGAACCTGTTGCGATCTCGATACCGCTCGACTTGCGTAACCAGTCATAGGCAAGGTACGGGCCAGCTCCCCGCCAAGCCTGTCAATACTAGCTTCGAGGTAGATCGGTAATTTTTTCATGCCTGAGGCTGTCAACTAAAAGTGTTACTCATCTGATACATGCGCCTGGCATCCATGATTGGGCTTCCAGGCGGGCTCAGCCTTGTCAATAAAGGGCTTGCGAACCGCTGACCAGGACATTCCCTGGGCTCTCTTCACGCTGCCGTTTCGAGCCTTCCAGGACACCCTCCCGCAAAGCCGTACCCGGTTGATACAACACTGAAACATCGCACCGGGTTTGAACTGATAAATGAGGCGAAAAGAGCCAACAGCCGCTTTTCCGGGTCCTGGCGTTGGAGCTGCTGGAATATGCCCGCTTGAAAGGCGCCTCGGTTTCTACACATAATCGATCGGGGGCACTTGCATGCGCAGCGGTTGACGGTCCGGTTACCCATTCAGAGTGACGAAACCGCCCATCTGCGAAGGCACGATCAGTCAATAAAGCAATAGCAACGCTAAACAAGTCGCACGGCCAGAGCACACGTTGCTACGGGCCGGCAGACCATTCGGGGGCAGGGCCATGGATTTACCGATTCAAGCGGCGCGCAGCGCCGGCAATCGCGTGCAAGGCTGGCTGACGCACGAGCGATTCGTCGTGTACAGCGTGACGATCTGCATTCTCTACGTCGCTTTTCTTGGCATGTGGGCGCGCGTCACGCACGGTTTTCTCGCGGCGGAAACGGCTAAACCGGCAGGCGACTTCGCGGTCTTCTGGAGCGCGTCGCACGTCATGCTCCACGGCACGGCAGCCCAGGTCTATAACTTCACGTCTTTCTCTGCAGTGGAGCGAGCGCTTTCCGGCAGCTTTGTGAAAGACTCGTTTCTGCCTTGGCTCTATCCGCCCACTTTCCTGGTTCTGGTCACACCGCTCGCGCTGTTGCCGTTTCTGTTGTCGTACGCGCTCTTTGTCGGTGCGAGCCTGTATGCCTATGTCAAGGGCGCGCTGGCGCTGTCGCGACTGGCTCGCTGGAGCGGCAACGCGCGGCTCGCCGTGCTCTTGCTGGCCACCTCCCCCTGCGTGTTCGTCGCCGCGCTGTTCGGGCAGAATTCGCTGCTCACGGCCTCGCTGGCAGCCTTCGCGGTGCGCTGGGTCGAACGCTATCCCGTGCGCGCCGGCATCTGCATCGGACTACTCTGCATCAAGCCGCAGATGGCAATGATTTTTCCGTTCGTACTGATCGCGACGCGCGCCTGGCGCGCGTTCGCCAGCGCCGCCGCAACCGCCCTCACCTGCGCGGGCCTGAGCATTGCCGTGTGCGGGTTGCATACGGTCAAACTCTCTTTTCTCGCGGCAGATCTCGCGCGCAGTCTCATCCTCGAACATAGCGCGGCCTTCTGGCTCGCTTCGCCCACCTCGTTCGCTGCGCTGCGCCTGGGCGACGTGCCGCTGCCGCTTGCGTATCTGCTTCAGGGTGCCGTTGCCACGCTGGCAATCGCATCGGCCTGCCATGTCTGGCACAAGACGCACGACGCCGGTGCGCGTGCCGCCACCCTCGCGCTCGCCACGCTGATCGCCAACCCGTATGTGTGGCACTACGAACTGGCCTGGCTGGGCATCACGCTCGCATGGCTGCTGGCCACCGGCCTGCGGGCGGGATGGTTGCGCGGAGAACAAACGGTCATCGTGCTTGCGTGGCTGTTGCCGCTCTTCGAACTGTTCAATCGCTTTACGGAGTTGCCGCAAATCGGTCCGATCGTGCTGCTGCTCGTGTTACTGATGATTCTGCGCCGCGTGCGCGAGCCCGGCGGGTTCGCAGTGTCACGAGCGGGTGCCTGATCGAATTGGAAAATCCGTATCCAGAAGCAAAAAGACGCGGCTTCGCGCCGCGCAGCTTGAACCGGGGGACTTGTCATGACCACACGCAACAACAAGCCATTGGTTTCGATCGTGGCGCCCTTCTATAACGAAGGCGACGCTGTCGAGCGCTTTTTTGAAGCGATCGTGCCGGTGCTGGAAGGCATGGCGTCGACGCATTTCGAAATCGTCTGCATCAATGACGGCAGCAGCGATGACACGCTCGACCGGCTCGTGGCCGCGCGCGCCCGCGACAGCCGTATCCGCGTGATCGATCTGACGCGCAACTTCGGCAAGGAAGCGGCTTTAACCGCCGGTATCGACGAGGCTTTCGGCGACGCCGTGATTCCAATCGACGCCGATCTCCAGGATCCGCCCAGCCTCATCCCGGTGATGATCGAGCATTGGCGCGCAGGCGCCGACGTCGTCGCCGCGCGCCGTACCAACCGCGCCTGCGATACCTGGAGCAAGCGCACGGCCGCCGGGCTTTATTACCGGGTGCACAACGCGCTCTCCGACGTCAAGCTGCCCGAGAACGTCGGCGATTTCCGCTTGATGGATCGCGAAGTCGTCAACGCCCTGCGGCGGCTTCCCGAACGCCGGCGCTTCATGAAGGGGCTGTTCGCCTGGCTCGGTTACCGCACCGTCATCGTCGATTACGAGCGCGAGGCGCGCAGCGCCGGACATTCGAAGTTCTCCGGTTGGCGGCTATGGAATTTCGCGCTGGAAGGCATCACGAGCTTTAGCACCGTGCCGCTGCGCAGCTGGACCTATATCGGCCTGAGCATCGCGGCGGGAGCCTTCCTGTATGGCGGCTTTATCGTCGGACGCACCATGCTGTTCGGCAATCCGGTGCCAGGCTACGCGTCGCTGCTAACCGTGCTGCTGTTCATGGGCGGAATCGAGCTGATCGGCATTGGCGTGGTGGGTGAATACGTCGGGCGCATTTACCACGAAACCAAGGGCCGCCCCGTGTATCTGGTGCGGCGGCGCTATCAGTCAAGCAATAAGGTGAGCGCGCTGCCGGTTCGACGCTCGGGAACGCGTAGCGCACAGGTCGTGAAGCTGGATTTCGCGCGCCGGCGCACGGCCTCGCGTGTGCGCACAGCGGGGCGCAAGCTCGCATGTGAATTAAGTGCCACCTCAACAATCGCTCCGCGAAAAATACAAACTGAAAACTTGATACGGTTTTGATCTGATTGAAAGTGCGCCCCCCATGCATTAAGGTAGTTCTGTGGCACCGCACCATTTGGGTTATCACCGGGTAAACACGTTGGATTCCGGATGGAGCAGGCCAAGTATGTTTCTGGGAGGAAACATGAATACCTCAGCGGCGCAATCGGCGGCGGAACGTCAGGTCCTTTATGTGTCGGGCAATCCGGCAAACCGTATCGTCGAATTGCTCACTGCGGCCGCATGGCAGGTTGTGGTGGCAACGGACACGGAAGCGGCCCCCGACACGCCCACGAAGGCCGCGCCGCGAGTCGGCCTGATCGAACTGCCTCAAGACGCCACGCCGGAGCAACTGGGTGCGCTGCAAAAATACGTGCGCCGCGCGAAAGTCACGTGGATCGCGCTGGTGCAGCCCGGCCAGGCCGATGGCGCCGCCACCCGGCAATTTATCGTCGACCACTGCTACGACTTCATCACTTCGCCCTACCCCGAACAAAGCCTGCTGTTCGCAATCGGCCACGCCTATGGTCTGGCGACGCTGCGCGACGCATCGTCAGCCCCTCAGGACGAGCCTCGCCGTATCAGCAGCCGTCGCGCTCAAGGGCAGTTCGACATGATTGGCGAATGCGATGCCATGCAGGAGCTTTACCGCGGCATTCAAAAATGCGCACGCACGCCTGCGCCGGTGTTTATCTGCGGTGAATCGGGCACCGGCAAGGAACTCGCCGCGCGCGCGATTCATAATCGCTCGCCGCGTGCGCGTCTGCCCTATGTGGCGATCAATTGTGCGGCGATTCCCACTACGCTGCTGCAAGCCGAATTGTTCGGCCACGAACGCGGTGCATTTACGGGCGCATTGCAGCAGAAAATCGGCCGCATCGAATCGGCCGCGCACGGTACGCTATTTCTCGACGAAATCGGCGATATGCCTTACTCGTGCCAGGCGGTCCTGCTGCGCTTTCTTCAGGAGGGCACGTTCGAGCGTCTTGGCAGCAATACGCCCATTAAAGTGGACGTGCGCATTATCTCGGCGACGCATGTGGATCTGGAAGCGGCCGTGGCGCAAGGAAAATTTCGCGCCGATCTTTATCACCGGCTTTGCGTGCTGAAGGTTACCAAGCCGCCGCTGCGCGAGCGCGGAACCGATATTGAAATGCTCGCCCAGCACGCGCTCACGCTCTACAAAAAAGAAGCGCAGCACAAGATTCGCGGCTTTTCCGCCGATGCGCTGGCCGCCTTGCGCCAATACGACTGGCCCGGGAATGTGCGCGAGCTGTTCAATTGCATTCGCCGCACCCTCGTCATGGCCGAAAACCCCGTCATTACCGCAGCCGATCTCGGTTTGAACGCGATGCCAGACTCGCTGGGCGATGCTTTACATGTGGCCCACGTCCAAACCCATGCTTCTGCAACAACCGCAGCGCAAGGCGCAGGCAACGCGAAAAAGCCCGTCCACGCCTAGAAAGCGGGTTTCGCCTGATCCTTCGCCTGCGGCTCATCCGCCTGGCCACGCAGGCCGCGTTCGCAGCCTTCGCACCTGCCTCGCCACGTTCCCCTCGCTGCTCAATCGTGCCCAATTGATATCACGCCGCAGCGCCAGCAGTCTGTATCCAATCGGGGATCAGGCTCCCTGACATATAAAGTAGAATACGACGTGACGCCTCCCTGCTCCTGAATTGCCTTTGATCACCAATGGCCAGAAAATCCTCCACCGTCGAAGCCTCAGCCACGCCGGCGAATAAGCCGCAATTGCCAGCCGCCGATGTCGCGCAGCGCGCCCTACCGCCGATGCGCCTGAGTTATCTGATTGGGCAACTCGACCGTGTCATCTCGCGGCGGCTTACCGAAGCGCTCGTTCTGCACGGTCTGACGCTGCCGCAATACACCGCGTTGTCGGTGTTGCGCGCACGCGGACGCTCGTCGAATGCCCAGATTGCCGAGCGTTCGTTCATCACGCCGCAATCCGCCAATGAAGTCGTGAAGACGATGGAGGCGAGCGGCTGGGTGGCGCGCGAGCCCGACCCGATGAACCGTCGCGTCGTGCTGCTCTCGCTGACCGAGGCGGGCAAGACGCTGCTGGACGCCTGCGATCAAGCGGTCGACCAGGTGGAGCGCGCGATGCTGGACGACGTCGCGCCCGCCACCGCGCAAACGCTTCAGACCTTGCTGCATACCTGCGTGCGCAATCTGCGCGCGGTCTAGGAGATGCTGGAGATCCATGCGAAACACCCATCGCACGACAGGCGTTGCGATGGGTGTTCGATACAAAGAGCAAGTCAATCGCTCACGCCAAAACCATCTGCATCTCTAAGTTTTTGATCGACGCACTGCGAGCAATGCTCCAATCGCGGCGGCCACCGTAACCGGAATACTCGCTGCGATCACCGTGGTTGCGCTGGCTCCCCCCGCCAGCAACTGCCCTGCCGCGAGCGGGCCGACAATCGACCCGATACGTCCCGCCGCGACCGCCGCGCCCACGCCCGTCCCGCGCATGACGGTGTCGTAGCTCGTGGCGGACAGCGCGTAAAGCATCGATTGCGCGCCCACCACGCCCATGCCGGCCAGCAGCACCGATAAGGAAAGCCACAGCATATTGCTCGCGCCCGCCAGCATGAACAGCGAAACGGCAATGCCGGCGTAGACGGCGCCCACGACGCGCACCGGACGCACGCGGTCCATCAACGTGCCGGTCGCAAGTACGCCAATCACACTGCCGACGTTGAATAGAATCTGCGTCACTCCCGCCTGGCTGCGCGTCAAGCCGCGACTCACGATCAGCGAAGGCAGCCAGTTCAGCAGAAAATACAACACAATCAGCGTGCAGAAAAAACTGATCCAGATTTGCGCCGTCACGGTGGCACGCCCTTCCCCGAACAACACGCGCCATGTCGACGGCGGTCCGCCATGCATGGCCTGCGCATTCGCACTGGCGGCAGCGTACGCGCGCGACTCGGGTAGCCAGGCAAGAATAGCCGGCGCGATCAGGAGCGGCCCGAAACCGCCAGCGTAGAAAATATGCCGCCACTCGGTATCGCCCGCGCTGAGCACGCCGATCAATGCGGCCAGCGCGCCGCCCAGCGGCATGCCGCAATACATGATGCTCACGGCCGTGTTGCGCAATCTCTGCGGCACCGCTTCCGCCGAAAGCGCGATCAGATTCGGCATCGCGCCGCCCAGCCCCAGGCCCGTCAACAGGCGCGCAATCAGCAAGGTCGCGAAGGTGGACGTTTGCGCGGTGAGCAGCGAGAACGCGCCAAAGGCCACCATCGAGATCAGCAGCACGCGCTTGCGGCCAACGAGGTCGGCAAGACGCCCGCCCAGCATCGCCCCGGGCAGCAGTCCGAACATGCCCGCGCTGAATGCAATGCCCAACTGGCGCACGGAAAGCCCAAATTCACGCGCCATGCGCGGCGCTGCAACGCCCGTGGACTGCAGGTCGAGGCCTTCCAGCACGGCGACCACCAGACAGAGTCCGAGCACCCACGCCGTTGCGGCCGTCCGGCTGGACGGCGCCTGAGTTGTCGATGACGACACGATATCTCCTTGGTTTTTATAGTCGAGCCACGCGCAGCGGACTACTGCAGCCTGTAGATGCGGATCAGGACTGCATCGCGCTCCGGCCTCAGGCTGTCGAGCGTACCGACGTAGACGTTGTCATTGATCCAGCCGTATTTGCCTTGCGGCGCAACCAGATCGATATTTGAAAACACCGCCTGACCCGGCGCGCGTTGTGCGGGCGCCAGCACATGATTCGAGACGCTGATGACCGCGCCATCGTCCGTCTTCAGCTCATAGGTCGCGCTCAACTGTTTGAAGCCGTCCTGCCGTACGAGTTGACGGTCGGCGCCGCCGGCCAGCACCACGCCGTGGATTTCGGGACCGGAAAAGCGCCCGCCCACGATCGGCACCATGCGCCTTTCGCCAATCGGCGACGTGCCAAGCGAGATCGTCGGCGCAAGATCGCACGTAATTTCCATCACGAGCTGCGCCGTGGGGACATGTTGGGCGGGGGCTTCGGCTGCCGATCCCGCGACGCAGCCAAGAACGAGCGGCAACGTTGCCACAAGACACTTCATAGGATGACTAATCTTCATTACGCGTCTCCGTGGAGTTTATTGGCGGGCGCAGGCAAAACTTCCCGCATCGTTCCTGTCGCCCTTCAGATATTTCGCGCCTTGCGGATAGGGACAAAGCGGACGCGTCATGCCAGCGGGCAGTTTCGATCCCGCCGATGCTCCGGCATGCGCCACGATGGCTTGCGGCGCCTGGCCGTGCTCCACCCACTTCACCATCGCATCGAGCGAATCAAAACTATCGAGCGCGTAGTCGCCGCCGGCGCAATGATTCATGCCGGGCACGACGTAAAGGCGCGCGAAATCGGCGGTATGTCTGCCGTAGGCGCCCTGTAGGCGCTTGAAGTAATCGATCGTGTCGAGAACCGAAAACACCGGGTCGCTGCCGCCGTGGTAAATCAGCAGCTTGCCGCCGTGCGATCTGAAAGCTGCAAGATCGATCGAATCGGCATCCATGAACTCGGCCGCAGACTGGCCGTATTCCGCGGTCTTTCTGTCGATAGACTGTTCGAGATCGGCAGTCGAAACCGTGTAGATATCGAACGCGCTGCGCGGCGGCGTCGAGAATACGTACTGCATCGAGCCTGCGCCCAGCGTCTCGGCACGCGATGGATGTTGCTCGTCGCCGAGTTTCCATTCGCGCCAGTTCGCGCTCGCGATGCCGCTGTCATAGGGCCATGGCGTATAGAGCGTGTGGCCGTCCGGCGTTCTCGCGCCATCGAACACGGCATGCAGCGCCTGCACCTGGTTTGCGCTCAGGCACTCATCGGTCTTGCCCGCTCTGCATTGCAGAACCACGGGGTCGAATTTGCAGACGTCGGGCCGGTAATTGAAACCATCGTCCGTACCGTCCGACGCGCCGCACTGATGACGCACGGCGCTGGCGACCAGATCGAGGTCTTGCTGCGAGAAGGCGCGCGCCAGTTGGACGCGTCCGTCGGCGGATTTCGGTGCTGCACGGCTAAAGGCCTGCGTGTCCGCCACCTGCGCAATTGCAGCGTGCGGAAGCCGGTAACCTGGATCGCCGGAAATGATGCCGTCGAATTCGGAGCCGTACCGCTGCATCGCCTGCAATGCCTCCTGGCCGCCCTTCGAGCAGCCGGCGAAGTACGACCATCTAGGCCGCTCGCCGTAAAAATCGCGAATCACACGCTTCGCAACTTCCGCAACCCGGCCGATCGAAGCGTAGCCATAGTCGATCCGTGCCTGGGGATCGACGCCGAAGCCCGCGTTCTGATCCTGCGTATGGCCCGCGTCCGAACTGACGACGGCGAAGCCGCGCGACAAAGCGCGCGGTCCGTCACGCCATGAGGGGATCACGCCAGTCGCGGGATTGACGATGCCATCGCTGCCGCCACCGCCCTGATAGAAGAAGCGCCCCGCCCATTGCTGCGGCAGGCGCAATTCGAAATGGATTGCGTATTGGTCGTTCGATGCTGCGGGACCCGTTCCGTTGGTCGGCGCAGGCTGTCCGGTGCGTCGGTCCAGCACGCCATCGACGAGACAATGCGCGGGCAGCGTCTTGCCTGGGTACGCCGCATCGGCTTCCTGCCATTTCGCCGAAGTGACGACGCCGCCGGGTAGATGAATCTGCGCGAGATGCGCACAGCTATTTGCATCAGCCGCGCGGGCTTGAGGGCAAACAGCGAGCGCCAAGAGCAACGCCACGGCGCAATCGCCAGATCGAATTTTTCGTTGATTGAAGGGCGACAATCGAATGTCTCCTGCGAGAGGAATGCATGCGCGCGTGTCGGGCGCGCTCGTATCAAACAGCAGCAGGCTTTGGAAACAGGCGTTAGAAACGATGGGAAATGCCCACACCGACCGCCACCGTGTTGGTGTCCGGCATGCCGCCCGTGAGCGACGCAGTCATCAGATTGGTCAAGCCGTTCGCCATTTTCTTCGCGTTCATCAGGCCGACAAATCCATAGAGTTCGGTGGATTTGGAGAGGAAATAGTCTTCGCTCAGCACATAGGCGCTGGTGGCGTTTTGTGTGTCCTTGCGATCTTCGGCCCAGTAGTAGGCGAAAGTGAGCATGCTGGCCGGTGTTACGTACCAGTTCGCGCCGGCCTGAATGACGCGGATATCGGAAGGACCCGTGACGCCGAACTGGGTAATTGCGTTGCCCTCGGGCTGGTTGTAATCGGTCCACGCCGCCTTGAACGTGAGCGGCCCGAGCTTGTATCCGCCGCCCAGCGACCAGACGGTCAGATCGCGATTGCCGTACTGATCGTTCTTCTGCACGAATGCACCCTCGCCGATGAAGTGTGCGTCTTCGTATGCTGCGCCGAGCGAAACGGTTCTGCCCTGCGCGAGGCTGCCCGCTTCATTGCCGAAGTGATACAGCGCGCCGAGATAAACGGTATCGGTTTTATAGGTGTAGCCAACCGAGTTGGCTTCATACACCGTCACGCCCGAGGTTGTGCTTTTGCCTTCCAGAAAGTTCCAGTAACCCGCCGCGCTGAAGGCCTGTTTGAGCGAGCGCGGATCGGCGCGGCCAAATGCGTAGTACGCGGGATCCTGCTGGAGACCCGCGGTGATCTGACCGTAACTCGAACGCACGAACACATTGGCGTAGTGCCCGAAGATCGTATTGGACGGCGACATCGCGCCGCTACCGATGCTGAATTGCCCTTCGAGTTGAAAGCCCGCGCGCACGCCGCCGCCCAGATCCTCCAGACCCAGCAAGCCCCAACGGTTACTGCTATTGCCGCCGGAGCTGAAAAGAAAGTTGCTGTGCGGCGAGGGGCCGCCGGCCCCAGGGCCGCCGTTCTTGTTCTGATACAAGAGACTTGCATCGACAAGGCCATAGAGCGTAACGCTGCTTTGGGCGTGGGCAAAACTGGCGCCAACTGCGCATGCCGCCATACAGGCAAACTTCTTCATTGGATCTCCGTGTTTTTTTAATCAGTATTCCTACTTTATGACGAGGAATGACCAGTCCTCGTTGGCCTCTTGAGCACGCTACGGTGAACTCAGGCCAAGGGCATCCTGAGAGACGCGTGGCGTGGGTGTCGGCGTTCAGTTTTTAGCAATCTTATTATCAGGTAACCTGATTTGCAATCGACGAAACTGCGTTTACGTGCAAACACCTACCCATCGCTCGCAGAGCGTTCGCCCAATGCAATGAGGAAATACGTGTGGCACGCGCGATGCGCTATCTGAGTCAAGCACGCGGTAATCGCTTGCGTCGATATTCCAGTCCATTCATGGAGGAACAGATCATGAGCAAGGCAACCAGCAGATTGATCATGGCTCTCGCCGCTCTCGCAGTATCGGGCGGCGCGTTCGCCCAGACGAGCGCAGGCACCAGCAGCGGTGGGTCGAGCCACGGCAGCACCTCGAACCCGGCGATGAACCAGATGAACCAGATGAACGACACGTCGAGCGGTTATGGCATGCCTGGCGCCACCAATTCCGACGCCGGGATGGGCGGCGCAATGCCGAATTCAAGCCAGCAGAACGGCCCGAACAATAGCTCGACGCCGACACCTGCGCCGAAGACGAATAACACGCTGGCGACCCCGTCTGTGGTATCGCCGGTGGGGCATTAAGGCTTGCGAGACGAGTTGAAAACGGGCGCCTCGCTGTCGTCACAGTGCAAGCATGAAAGGGCCGCTACGCTTTCGAGTAGCGGCCCGTCCTGGCGTTGTGGTACTTCTGCGGCGCTTTGCGAAACGGGTTTGTGGTGCGTTTGACTCGTGGTGTCAAGATTGGCGGGGTTGCGTGACGTTGACCGTTAGTAGCGTTTCAAAGGAACGAAAGAGGAGGCCGAGGACATAGGGTTTCGTTGGCCGGTGAGACACCGGCCCAAACCACTAGACGCGCTAACCGGCCGTTACACCGTTACACCTGTGCCATCCCCCCATCGACAAACAGCTCGATGCCATTGATGAAACTCGCCGCATCGGAGGCCAGGAACGCCACGGCCCGGGCGATTTCCTCCGGCTCGCCAATGCGGCCCAGCGGCACTTGCGCAGCCAGCGCATCGAACAAACCCTGGCGCGCTTCATCGGGCACGAGTCCGCCAAGACCCGGTGTGCGGATCGGGCCCGGGCTGACGACATTTACGCGAATACGACGTTCTTTCAGATCGAGCGCCCACGAGCGCACGAAATTGCGGACGGCCGCCTTGCTCGCGCTATAGACGCTGAAGTTGGCCGTGCCCTTGACCGACGTGATGGACGAGGTCAGCACGATCGACGCGCCGTCGACCAGCAGCGGCAGCGCCTTCTGCACGGTGAACAGCACACCGCGCACATTGGTGCCGAAGATGCGGTCGAAATGCTCTTCGGTGATCGCGCCAAGCGGCAACATGTCGCCGCCGCCTGCATTCGCGAAGAGAATGTCGAGCTTGCCGGCAGTCCGCGCGATCCGCGCATAGACCTCGTCGAGATCCGCCAGCACAGAGGCGTCGGCGCGAATGCCCGTTGCTGCCGGGCCAATCGCTTCAACGGCGGCGTCGAGTTCTGCCTGACGGCGGCCGGTGATAAACACGCGCGCGCCCTGCTTCGCCAGTTCCTGCGCCGCGGCGAGTCCGATGCCAGTGCTGCCGCCAGTGACGAGTGCGATCTTGCCATCGAGTTGCTTGCTCATGATTTGCTCCGTTTTCGTTACGTGAAGGGGTTCATTCATGCGTCGGGCCCGATGGCAAGCGCTTGTCGGTTGCACTTGCCCGGCCCGTCGTGCATCGCATGAACAGCACTGTAGAGGCCTGGCATTTATTGATAAATATCGAATCAAATAAATGACTATCCACACGCATGTATAATCCACGGTGAATTCTTCACGTCGATTTCCGGGAGCGGCTTCGCAATGGATCAGTTGCTGGCAATGCGCGCGTTCAGTCGTGTGGTGGAAGCAGGCAGCTTTACGCGCGCGGCTGAATCGCTGGATATGCCCAACGCCACTATAAGCAAGCTGGTGCAGGATCTGGAGGCGCATCTTGGCGTCAAGCTGCTCCAGCGCACCACGCGCAAAGTTACCGTGACGCCGGAAGGTCAGGATTACTATGCAAAAGCCACGCGCGTGCTGCGCGACCTCCAAGACATTGATTCTTCGTTCAGCGTCGCGCGTGGCAAGCCGCGTGGCAATCTGCGCATCGATATCGGCGGGCTGAGCGCACGAGCAGTGTTGATTCCCCTGCTGCCGGATTTCATGGCCCGCTATCCAGACATCCGCATCGATCTGGGCGTCGCCGATCGCGCCGTGGATCTGATCGGCGATAACGTGGACTGCGTCATTCGCGGCGGACAACTGGACAATTCATCGCTGGTCGCGCGAAGTATCGGCGAGGCCGTGATGGTGACGTGCGCCACGCCCGCTTATCTCAAGCAGTATGGCGTGCCCGCGTATCCGGACGAGCTGAAAAACGGCCATCGCCTGGTTGGCTATATTTCCACGCAGACCGGCAGGGCCGTGCCGCTGCGATTCGAGCACAAAGGCGAGCGGACCGAAATAAAGATCGAGTATCGTATCGGCATCAATGAAAGCAATGCGCATCTGGCCGCCTGCGTCGCCGGGCTAGGCATCGTTCAAACCTTTGCGCACGCGGTCAATGGCGCACTTCAGGATGGATCGCTCGTGGAAATCCTGAAGAAGTGGCGACCATCGCCCTATCCGTTTCATGTGGTGTATCCGCAGAACCGCTACGTGACGCATCGCCTGCGCGTTTTCATCGACTGGCTGCTCGAATGCTTTCCCGCCCGGGTTCGCGGTATCGGCTAGCGGGCAACGATGGCGCTGCGAGCTGGATCACGTCCGGGGCAGGACAGAAAGCGATTGCCCGGGACGCTCAGGCGCACAACCTGCCCGCGCATCTGGATGACGCGTGCTATCTGTCGATTCCGGGACTACAGCCGGCAGCAAGAAGACAAGCGAGAGGACAAGCAAGAGGACCGCGGCTTGCGCACGCTCTGCTGCAATTGACGCGAGGCCGTGCCGATCGGGTCGACGCAACCTGCTTTCTGAAGATGTTCAATGCGCACGCAATGCGGATCATCGCGATCCGCTTCGTGCGTCAGTCTGGCGGAAGGTCACGGTGCGCGGTGCGCAGTGGCACCTGAGTGGCGCGCCCGGGCGCGTCCGTGAGCAATCCAGCCGAAAGCTTTTACCTGCGGCGCATGGCGGGGCGCGGAGCCGAGCCGCTCGCATCCTTGTGCCGGAAGTTGATACGGCCCTTGGTCAGGTCGTAGACCGACAACTCAAGCGTAACCCGGTCGCCAGCGATAATACGGATGTGGTTCTTGCGCATGCGGCCCGATGCATACGCGTTCACGACAACGCCATTCTCCAGCGTCACGCGATACTTGCTGTCCGGCAGCACTTCGTCGACGACACCGTCGAGTTCAAGCAGTTCTTCCTTCGCCAAATCCAATCCTCCTGAAATACACAATGCCGCGCTTACGCGCAGCGCAGATAGTGACCCCGTACAAACGCCATCGGCCAGATCCTGACGCACCGCCGGCGACCCTGAAGGCCGGCATCAGCCGCGACAGTCGGGAACAGAAAACGACGTAGCCCTTGGCGCGCCAGAGTCAGACGATCCGACACCGCGACAAGCAATATGCCAATGCACAGGACAATGCGTGCTCTTGATGAGCCAACCGGGGACACGGATCGTCGGCGTTCGCCTGAGTCAATCCGCAAAGACGAACATCGAACGCGCATGCCCGCAGGATGTCCGTCTGCGAGCGCAGTGAACACCAATGCGGGACACACGAGATACGCGTGGCATACGACTGCCACGGTATGAGACAGAGCATTCGCACCGCCGAGGGGGCCAGTCCGAGAACTAGCCGGGGGGCGGCAGCGCTGCAAACAGCTTACAGCGGGGTGATGTTCGAAGCCTGCAGACCCTTCGGGCCCTTCTTGACTTCGTAGCTGACCTTCTGGCCTTCAGCGAGGGTCTTGAAGCCCGTGCCGCGCACTTCCGAGAAGTGAGCGAACAGATCGTCGCCACCCTTGTCCGGAGTGATAAAGCCAAAGCCCTTGCTGTCGTTAAACCATTTGACGGTACCGGTTTCCACTAAAAAATCCTCAAAACGAATAAAAACACACGCGCCCAGGAGCGGGCGAATACAAATATCGAGCGGGAGAGGTCAACGAATGCCGAAAAGAGCGGCAATTGATGAGCAGACACAGCTGGAAAATTAGCAGATTGAACTTACGCGCTATTTTGCAACGCGTCAAGTACTTTCGTTCCAGCGGGTCTCGTATCCGTTCATCCAGTCAACCCTCCAGATCATAAATCATGCCTCAAAAAGCGTGCGGTGAGCGTGTACGAACTCGGCCACCGTCTGGGGCGGCGTGCCCGTCACTTCCCCGATCACGCGATCCGTACCCTTGAACACGCCGTTTTGATAGTCGACGGCCACTTCGAGGAAATGCTGGATGGTGAATTCGGGCAGATCGTACTTTTGCAGATGCGCGCGGTAGGCATCGAGCGTGACCGGGCTGTACACGATCTTTCTGCCGATCACCTTGCCGAGTTCGTCCGCGATGCCGTGATGGTCCATTTCGACCGGGCCGCACAATTCATACGCCTTGCCGATATGGCCCTGCGGCTGCGTGAGCACGGCGGCGATGAAGCGCGCCTGATCCTGGGCGGCAATCGGCGCGTGACGCCCTTCGCCATAGGGCAGCGCGATCTTGCCCTCCTTGACGATGGTGTCGCGCACCCAGGGGAAGATCAGCCATTCGGAAAAGAATGTGGGGCGGATATGGATGGTTGGCACGCCGGACCAGTCAAGCACGCGTTCCGCGATCCAGTGATCGCGCGCGGCATGACTCTTCGCGTGCTCGCGGGCGGAAATCTGCGACATCTCCACCACCACCTCCAGACCGGCGCGGCGTGCGGCATCGGCGAAATAGGCGGTGCCCTGGATGAAACCGGGCCGCACCGGATAGCAGAGATACGCCCCCGTCATACCCGAAGTCGCGCGAATCAGGTCATCGTGATCGAGCAGATCGCCGACCACCACTTCCGCGCCCGCCGCGCGCAGCCCAGCGCTTCGCGCGTCTTCCTTGCGCACCATGGCGCGTACGGCATGCCCGGCTGCGAGCAGATTGTTGACGGTATGAACGCCGGTCTTGCCCGTGGCGCCGGTGATGAGGTACTTGCGCTGTTGCATGTCGATTCTCCGTTACAGGGGTTCAAAAGAGCTGCATCGAGTAGGTCAGGCGCGGCGATTTCATGCGCCCACATGGTCCCGCGCTAATATGTGCATATGCACTTTCTGGAGCGAACTACGAGGGCATACGCCGCCCTCTTCTTAAACTTCGATAGCGGCGAGTTGCTGGCGAACGTCGGCCAGCAAGGTCGCGGATGTCTGTGGATCGGTCGCAATGCGCGCAAGCGTGAGCGCGCCGATCATCGTCGAGAGCGCGAAAACGGCGCGTGCACGGCTCGCTTCGCGCTGCGCATCGTCGCCCTCTCCCATGCCGCCAATGCGCCCAGCGATTAGTGCGATCAGTTCGTCTGCGCTGCGCGATGCGGCAGCCCGCGTGCCGGGGCCGCCGCGCGCGAGTTCGCTTCCCATCCCGGCAAGCGGACAGCCTCTGGCGGCGGTATCGCGATGCGCGGGGGAAAGATAGGCATCCACGATGGCGCGAACTCCGTCAGCCCCCACCCGCTCCCCAGCGGCCGCTTCGAGCGCCGCCAGAATGCCTGAGGTGCCGGCCTCGCAAGCCTCGGCCACCAACTGGTCCTTCGATTCGAAATGGCGATAGAAACCACCGTGCGACAGCCCCGCGGCCGCCATGATGTCGGCCAGGCCCGTCGCATGGATTCCGTTGGCGCGAAACATCCCGGCCGCAACCTCGACGATGCGGCGATGGGTTTCGGCGGTTTCGACTTTCGACTTCCTCATGGCGAGCAACACTCCGTGGATCAACCTTAATTAGATGGTAGTCATCATCTAATTGAAATGCAAGGGCCGCCTTCAGACAATCCGCGAAAAAAGTTGCGGCCCGCTCGGGCGCGAAAGGTGCGTCCCCCCTGGCTGTGCAACAATGCGCCAGAAACATCTGATAAATGCCGGGTAACGCTTTTGTAGGGTTAGCGCATGACTGAACCGCCCCTCACATCGCCTCAACAGGAGGAAGACATCGCCGTTGGCGTCGCCATCGTTCGGCGCGACGGGCGCGGCGAGTTGATCGCTACCACCGCGAACCAGCACTTCTTCAAGCTGTTGCTGACGCAACAAACCGGGCCTGGCTCGTTCCCGGCTCCGCTCGAAACGCTCGTGCCGCCCGCATTGTGGCCAGGCTTTCACGACACACTCCAGGCGTGCTTCGCTTCTGACGCCATGCGCGGCACTGAACACATCGGCACCGTCCATACGAGCACCCAAAGCTGGCGCTATTCGCTCACGCCGCTCACCCCGCTCATCCAGCCCACGCCGCCTGCGTGCGCGAACGACAGCGCGACCCCGCTGGAAATACTCTTCACCACCGTAGCGATCGCGCCGCCATCGCCCCGCAGCGCGGCTGAAAGCGCCACCAACGCCGCGCGCTATCGCGCAGTGGTTGATTCGGCCTACGATGCAATCGTCACGATCGATCAATCGCACAAGATCACGCTTTTCAATCGCGCGGCGGAGAATCTGTTCGGCTACTCAGCCGCCGAAATACTGGGCCAGCGTATCGAAACGCTCCTGCCAGAAACGGTGCGCGCGCACCATTCGCAGAATGTCCGCAAATTCGCCGATTCGCCGCTCACGGAACTGCGCCAGATGAGCCCGCCGCGCATGGATGCGAGCAATAGCGTGTTCGGGCGGCATCGCAACGGATCGATCATCCCGGTCGAGATTGCGATCTCCAAAATCGATGTCGACGGCCACACCGAATTCACCGCGGTCGTGCGCGATATCACCGATCGCGCACAACTGATGGATCGCCTGAAAAAGCAGGCCGTCACCGATGCATTGACCGGGCTGCCGAATCGCCGCGAATTCCTTGAGTTCGTCGAAAAAATGCAGCGCACCCAGGATGCGCTGTCGGTCTTCATTCTGGACATCGATTACTTCAAGGAGATCAACGACAACTACGGTCACCACGTCGGCGACGAAGTATTGTGCGTGCTCGCGAACGTGGGTGTGAACCAGACCGGTGAACCCAGCCTCTTCGCGCGTTGGGGCGGCGAGGAATTCGTCGCCGCGCTACCCGGTGCCGACGCCGCGCAGGCCCATGCAATCGCGGAGCAACTGCGCCAGCGCTTCGAGCGCCAGGATTTCGAACACGACTGGCGCGTCAAGCCGATTCCTTTCACCGTCAGCATTGGCGTGGTCACGCGCGAGGCTGGCGAACACGACGTGGAAGCGCTGATGAAACGCGCGGATCGCGCGCTCTACCGCGCGAAAAAATCGGGCCGCAATCGTGTCGAAACGGGCTGAAACTGACAAGGTGAACAGGCTCGGAACAGGGTCGCAATCAGTACCCGTTTTATCGCCCGGAACTGAACCAGGTGGCGCACGCGCATATCAGGCGGGCGGGATCGAGACTATCCCAGCAAGAGCTGCACGGTAGGGGGCGGTGCTGCCGTCTTGATCGCGACTCAGGCACGGGACTCGCGCGCATGCCCATGTGCAGCGAACCCGGTAGAGCCATGAAGGCGCTTCATTCCCGTGCAGCGCGCCGCCTGACGCATGTTTCTCGCGCTACTCACCAGCGTTGCGCAATCGATGTGCCGCTTTGTCGCTGCTTCCACAAAACAGCGCGACAATGAAAGCCATGCCACGCTGCGTGAAGCCATTGGCGCCTTGCGCTACGGTATGGAAATTGCGGCGAGATTCTGCATTGCATCGACCGCGAACATGTCTGCAAACCCGCAACAAGGAAGCCCCATGACCGAGCAAGCGACTCCCACTCCCACGCCATCGCATCCTGTCCCTGCGCCGCGCGACCCGCATCTGCGCGCGATGGCGAACTGCATCCGCTTTCTGTCGATGGATGCGGTACAGCAAGCCAATAGCGGCCACCCCGGCGCGCCGATGGGACTCGCCGATGTAGCGACCGTCCTCTTCAAGGACTTCATGCAATTCGATGCATCCGATCCGCACTGGCTCGATCGCGATCGTTTCGTGCTGTCGAATGGACACGCATCGATGCTGCTCTATAGCCTGCTCTATCTGACCGGCTACCAGGACATGACGATCGATCAGATCAAGCGCTTTCGCCAGGTGGGCAGCAAGACCGCGGGACACCCGGAATATTCGCATTCCGAAGGAATCGAACTGACCACCGGACCGCTCGGGCAGGGCATTGCGGAATCGGTCGGCATGGCGCTGGCCGAGCGCATCATGAACGCACATTTTGGCGACGATCTGGTCAATCACCATACCTACGTGTTTCTTGGCGACGGCTGTCTGATGGAAGGCATCAGCCAGGAAGCCATTTCGCTGGCCGGGCATCTCAAGCTTGGACGCCTGATCGCGTTCTGGGACAACAATTCGATATCGATCGACGGCGCAACGAGTCTCGCGGTCTCCGATAACGAGATCGAGCGCTTTCACGCTTCGGGCTGGCATGTGCTCGAAATCGACGGCCACGACACCGATGCGATTCGCCAGGCCATCGAAACCGCGCGCGCCACGGCCGATCGCCCGACGCTGATCGCCTGCAAAACCATTATCGGCTTCGGCTTTCCGACCAGGGCTGGCACACAGAAGGCGCATAGCGACGCGCCCGGCGAGGCTGAAATCGCGGGCGCGCGCAAGATTCTCGACTGGTCTTCGCCGCCGTTTGAAATTCCCGACGATCTGTTGCACGCGTGGCGCGCAGTGGGCGCACGCGGCCGCGACACGCGGCTCGCTTGGGCCAAACGCGTCGAACAGGCCCCGCCGGAACTGCGCAGCGAATTCGAGCGCCGCACTTCAGGCAAACTGCCCGAGGGCTGGAAGAAGGCGATTGTGGCGGCACGGCAAGCCTTTATCGCCGACGGCAAAGCCACCGCCACGCGCAAGGCCAGTGGCGATGTGCTCGATCATCTGTTCGAAGCGATCCCCGAATTACTGGGCGGCTCCGCCGACCTCACGCCGTCGAACAACACCAAAACAAAACAGCAAGTCGAGATCAAACCGGGCCAATACGCCGGCTCTTACGTTCATTACGGCGTGCGCGAACACGGCATGGCCGCCGCGATGAACGGCATCGCGCTGCACGGCGGCCTGATCCCCTACGGCGGCACCTTCCTGTGCTTTTCCGACTATTGCCGCCCGGCGATCCGCCTGAGCGCCATGATGCGCGTGCGAACGATCTATGTGATGACCCACGACTCGATCGGCCTGGGCGAGGACGGCCCGACGCACCAGCCGGTCGAACATCTGGCCGCCTTGCGCGCGATTCCGCAGCTTGCGGTGTATCGGCCAGGCGATGCGATCGAAACCGCGGAGTGCTGGGAGCTGATTCTGGACCAGCCGCGCCGCGCCGCGCTGCTGGCCCTCTCGCGCCAGCCCTTGCCGCTGCTGCGCAACGAGGCGCAAGGCGAAAACCGCAGCGCGCGCGGCGCATACGTCCTCCACGAAGCCGAAGGCGGCCCGCGTCAGGTCACGCTGATGGCAACGGGTTCGGAACTGCAACTCGCGGTCGAGGCGCGCAAGGTCTTGCAGGGCGAGGGCATACCCACGGCGGTCGTCTCCATGCCCTGCCGCCTGTTGTTCGAAGAACAGGACAAGGATTACAAACGCGCAGTATTGGGCGAATCGCCGGTACGGGTGGCGGTGGAGGCTGCGGTGGAAATGGGCTGGGACAGGTATATTGGCCCCGAAGGCAGATTTGTCGGCATGCACAGCTTCGGCGAGTCCGGAAAAATCCAGGACGTGTACGACAAATTCGGCGTCACCACCGATACGGTCGTGCGCGCCGCACGCGAGATTCTGAAAGATATCGCCGTGTGACTGTTGCTGGAATCGGGAAGTGCCGACTGCAGGAGGCTAGCGATGCCGCTGACCGAAAAGGAAATCGCTCAGGTCAAGGCGATCGAACCTGTCCTGCTGAATCAGGCGCGCGCGGCGCTGCATGAAGCGCCGCGCTACGAGTTGTGGCTCGAACTGGTAACCCATCTCGAACCGGGCCTGCGCATTCGCGCCCCGCAATCGCCTTCAAAAGGCGGCGATGCCATGGAACCGCCCTTCCCGCTCGATCTCTACGTCGCGCTGCCCGCCGACGAACTGCGCAAGCTGGCGACGCTGGACGACGGGCCGCGCGCCGCTGCGATCTCAGAATTCGGCGCGTCGTTCATTGCGCGCCTGCGCGAGACGATCCAGTCGCAACTGGCGCATGAAGTTGACCTCTATGCCGGGGTGCAAGGCGAGGCCGGGACATTGGCGGTGACGCTGGATGATGGGTGAGGGCAATCGCCCTGTATCGGTCGAATCAATAAGTCGCTGCATCTTGATGCGCCCGCCAGCCTGCACCGCCACTTCGGCTTGCGATGCTACGAACGCTTCAGCGCCGGTTTCGACGCCCGCGCCGCGCAGAATCCGCACGCTCATCCCGCCAGCCCGCTGCCCCAGCATAGTTTCGAGCGTGTCCAGCGCGAGGCCAAAGACCAGAGCTTTCGTTAACGAAAGGACTTGGGCTCACCAACCCACGCCTGCCTTTTCCGAAACGGCTCTATAACATCACAGTCACGCGCCTGTCATCACGCTGAAACAGATTGCGCGCTTCAATCATGTCGACAACAAAACGCGCATCGAGGCCAACGATCGCGCGCACCGGGCGCCAGCCATCGCGCCGCTTATTCGTTTCTTTGCCACTCATGAACGCTCCTGCGATTCCAAACCTTCCCATCTGCCCCTCCACCGGCGTGACCGCGCGCACCATTTTCGCGCATGGCAGTCCGGCTCTCCTCGCTCTCGCCGCCTCATCGCGCATCGATTTAGTGCTTCGCGTGCGCTGAACGCTCGCGAGGCCAATCGCTTCGATGCGTCGCGCATCGGCATGGAAGTTGCATTGACCCTTCCTGCCCGATCACCCAGCGTAGCGGATTGCTGCAACGCGCATGGCCTGCCTGTCGAGACGTCATGCGCCCCAGTTCGATCAGGCGAATTTGCCGACTTGTGGGTGAACCACGCGTGAATCACGCGTTCATCACGTCGGCGAAATTCTGGCGTCACCGATCGAGAGCAGCACGCTTGCGCACAACAAGCCGACGCCTGGCAGCGCAGACCTGCCGGGCGCGGCGAACGAGAGCCGCGGACGGAAGACGGATATGACGCAAACATTCTTCAACGAGATGTTCGAGTACGGGGAATTCGATGTGCGGGGCGTGGCCGCCACGGCCTTTGCCGAAACCGGCGAGCCGCGCGCGCACTACCGCGAATTCCTCGCGTGGATGCGCGCGCAGAGCGAGCAGCAGATGCACAAGAAGCGCGCGGAAGCGGATACGATCTTCCGCCGCGTGGGCATCACCTTCGCCGTCTATGGCGAGAAGGACGTCACCGGCGCGGGTACGGAACGCACGATTCCCTTCGACGTGATTCCGCGCATCTTCCAGCGTGAGGAATGGACCAAGCTCGAAAGCGGCTTGCGCCAGCGCGTGAACGCGCTCAATCGCTTCATTCACGACATCTATCACGGCCAGGACATCGTGCGCGCGGGCATCGTCCCCGCCGATCAGATCCTGCGCAACGCGCAATATCGCCCTGAAATGCAGGGCGTCAACGTCGCGCGCGACATCTACGCCCACATCGCCGGCATCGATATCGTGCGCGCCGGCGAGGGCGAATTCTACGTGCTCGAAGACAATCTGCGCGTGCCCTCGGGCGTGTCGTACATGCTGGAAAACCGCAAGATGATGATGCGGCTCTTTCCCGATCTGTTCGTGCGCAACCGCATCGCGCCCGTCGCTCACTATCCCGATCTGCTGCTCGACACGCTGCGCGCCGCCGCGCCCAGCGGCACGGACAATCCCACGGTCGTGCTGCTCACGCCCGGCATGTACAACTCGGCGTATTTCGAGCACGCGTTTCTGGCGCAGCAGATGGGCATTGAACTCGTCGAAGGCCAGGATCTGTTCGTCGAAAACGATCATCTCTACATGCGCACGACCCAGGGGCCGCAGCGCGTGGACGTGATCTACCGGCGCGTCGACGACGATTTTCTCGATCCGCTCGCCTTCCGCGCCGATTCGACGCTGGGCGCGGCGGGCCTGATGGATGTCTATCGCAAGGGCAATGTCACGCTCTGCAATGCGGTGGGCACCGGCGTTGCCGACGACAAGTCGATCTACCCCTACGTGCCCGACATGGTGCGTTTCTATCTGGGCGAAGAGCCGCTCTTGAACAACGTGCCCACATGGATGTGCCGCAAGCCCGACGATCTACGCTACGTGCTCGACCATCTGCCTGAACTCGTCGTCAAGGAAACGCATGGCGCGGGCGGCTACGGCATGTTGATCGGCCCGGCTGCGACGCGCGCGGAAATCGAGGACTTCCGGGCGGTGCTGGTCGCGCATCCGGACAAATACATCGCGCAGCCAACGCTTTCGCTATCCACTTGCCCGACCTGGGTCGAGAGCGGCATCGCCCCGCGCCATATCGATCTGCGACCTTTCGTGCTGTCGGGCCAGGAAGTGCGCATGGTGCCGGGCGGCCTCACCCGCGTGGCGCTGCGCGAAGGATCGCTGGTCGTCAATTCATCGCAGGGCGGCGGCACCAAGGACACCTGGGTGCTCGAACGCTAGGCGCCCGGCGACCGACTCGACCAGCAATCCGAAACTAGTCCGAACGCACGCGCCACACCGGAGGCCTCATGCTGAGCCGCACTGCCGAACATCTGTTCTGGATGACCCGTCATACCGCGCGCGCCGACCATCTCGCGCGGCTGCTGGACGCCTGTTATCAGCGCTCGCTGCTGCCCGCGCCCGACGATGCCGCGCGACCGGCGGCGAACGGCTGGCTCACGATCCTCTCGACCGTGGGGCTCGCCGATCACTACCGGCTCTCGCACCACGACATCGAGCCGCGTGAGGTGATCGCCTTTCTTGCCGCCGACGCGGCGAATCCTGCGTCGATCGTCAGCAGCCTGCGATTCGCGCGCGAAAACGCACGCGCGGTGCGCGGCTGCCTGAGCGCCGAGTTGTGGGAATCGCTCAACGCCACCTGGCTCGATCTGCAACGACTCGTCGCTGACAATCTGCACGTGCACGATCCCTACGCCTTCTTCGAATGGGTCAGGCAGCGCCTGCATCTGGCGCGCGGCGTGCAACTGGCCGCGCCCGTGCAGAACGAGCCGGCGGCCTTCCTGCATCTGGGCGGATACATAGAGCGCGCGGATCACATGGCGCGCACGCTCGAAGCACATTGCGAGACGTTAGGAACGGCACACGGATTCGACTACCACGGTGCGAACGCGCTGCTGCGCGCCGTCTGCGCACACGACGCCTACCGCGAGATCTATCGCGACGCCATCGCGCCCGCGCGCATTGCCGCATTGCTGATCCAGTGCCAGGAGTGGACGGGCTCGCTTGCCGCCAGCCTTGAAGAGATCCGCCGCCTGAGCGTGCGGCTGCGCAACGGTCAATCGGCGCAAACCGAACGCCTCGCGCAGCAGCTATGCGAAGAAGTGCGTCAAGCGCCGCTGGAGGAATGGTTCGCGAACGCCCAGGGCAGCAGCGTCCTGCGCGCCTGGCTCAACGCCCTGATCGCACGCGTGAACGAACTGGCGCGCCGCGTGGGCCGCGATCTGGTGCGCCCGGCGATTCCCGAGCCGGTCGCGGCCGCCGCCTGACGCGCGCGCCCAGCCGATCAGTGCCGCGCCGCCGCCGAGATCACGCGATGAACAAAACGCAATTTGTCGATGACGGGGGGCGCCAGCGTGAACGGATAACCGTCCGGCATGCCCAGGCTGCGGTTCAGGCTGTTGAGCGCGTAGGTCAGCGCAAACCAGCGTGCCATCAGGCTGTCGAAGCTCGCTTCGTCAACCGGCGTCTGGTCGAGCAGCACCGGTTCGTCGGGGCTGACGGGCAGGAGCGACACGCCGCAGGCCGCCGCCGTATCGAGCGTATCGACCAGATGCAGATAGTGCGCCCAGGTTTCCGCCCAGTCCTCCCACGGATGCGCCGACGCGTAGGCGCTCACGTGGCGCTCGGCCCAGTCGGGAGCGGGACCGTCGGCGTAATGCGCGGCGAGCGCGGCGGCGTAATCGGCGCGCTCATCGCCGAAGCAGGCGCGAAAGGGCTCGATCCAGCGCGCGCAAGCGCCCGCTTCGGCCACCAGCAGATCGAAATAATAATGGCCGACTTCATGCCGGAAATGCCCCAGCAAGGTGCGATACGGCTCGTGCAGCCAGACGCGCGTGCTTTCGCGATGCGCGTCGTCGGCCTCGGCGATGTTCATGGTGATGAGGCCGTGATCGTGCCCGGTCAGCACCTGCTGGCCATCGTCCAGTGCTTCGAGAAACTCGAATTGCAGGCCGTGTTCGGGGTCTTCCGCGCGGGTGGCCAGCGGCAGGCCCAGCGCGCCCAGCGTGTAGAGCAGACGCCGCTTCGCCACTTCCAGCCGATACCAGTAGAGCCGGTTTTCGGGCCGCGTGAGATTGGGGATGGTGCGCGTGAACTGGCAGGCTCGGCAGAGTGTGTCGGCGGCGTGCGCCTCGTCGTCGGGGATCATGCCGTTGCAGACGTTCTCGACCGCGTAGTTATGACATTGACGAAACAACGCGCCATTCGCTCGCGCGTGCAGACTGCGCCAGCGCCCCTCGCCCGCGTCCTCGAAGGCGTGCATCTCGCCGCTTTGCGGCACATAGCCCAGGCGCGAATCGCAGCGCTCGCAGCGGTCGTTTTCGAAGAACACCAGTTGATTGCAGTGGTCGCAGTGAAACGTCTTCATGTCCGCTTTCCTGTGATTACCAAGATCGGCTCGCGCAGTACAGCACGCCCCGTGCCGCGCATTCGTGGCCGCCGTGGCCGCCGTGGCCGCCTTCGTCATCGCATTATCCGCTGTCATCACCACCACTCGCGGCGTGCGCATCATGAGCGCGCGTACAGTTTTCCATTCCATCCCTGTCGAACGAGGAGTCGGGTGTGTCCATCCGTGTCGCGTTAAACCATGTCACGCAGTATCGCTATGACCGGCTCGTGCATCTCGCGCCCCATGTGGTGCGTCTGCGCCCCGCGCCGCACTGCCGCACGCCGATCCTCTCGTATTCGATGCGCGTGGAGCCGGCCGATCATTTTGTGAACTGGCAGCAGGACCCGTTCGCCAACTATCAGGCGCGGCTCGCCTTTCCGGAGCCGACGCGCGAATTCCGCGTCACGATCGATCTGGTCGCGGAAATGGCGGTCTACAACCCGTTCGACTTTTTCCTCGACCCGAGCGCCGAGCAGTTCCCCTTCGCCTACGCACCGGACCTGGCCGCCGAACTCGCGCCGTATCGGGTACGCAGCGAGCCGACGCCGCGTTTCGCCGCCTTTGTCGAGAGTATCGACCGCTCGCCGCGCGCCACGGTGGATTTTCTGGTCGAGCTGAACCAGCGGCTGCAGCGCGAGATCGGCTACCTCATCCGCATGGAGCCGGGCGTGCAGACGCCCGAGGAAACGCTGGAAACGGGCTCGGGCTCCTGCCGCGACTCCGGCTGGCTGCTGGTGCAGACGCTGCGGCAACTGGGCCTGGCAGCCCGCTTCGTTTCGGGCTACCTCCTGCAGCTCACGCCCGACGTCAAGGCGATCGACGGCCCTCAGGGCGCCGAGAGCGATTTCACCGATCTGCACGCCTGGTGCGAGGTCTATCTGCCGGGCGCGGGCTGGATCGGCCTCGATCCCACCTCCGGGCTGCTGGCGGGCGAAGGCCATATTCCCGTGGCCTGCACGCCGGAGCCGGGCAGCGCCGCGCCGATCTCGGGGTCGCTGGACGATTGCGAAGTCGAGTTCTCGCATTCGATGACGATTACGCGCGTGCAGGAAACGCCGCGCGTGACGCTGCCTTACACCGACGCACAATGGGCGCAGATGCAGGCGATGGGCGCGCAGGTGGACGCCGCGCTCGAAGCGTCGGACGTGCGCCTGACGATGGGCGGCGAGCCCACCTTCGTGGCCGCGAACGACCGCGACGCGCCCGAATGGAACACCGACGCACTCGGCCCGACCAAGCGCCGCTACGCCATCGCGCTGATGGACAAGCTGCGCAGGCAATACGGCGCGCACGGCTTCCTGCATATCGGCCAGGGCAAGTGGTATCCGGGCGAGCAATTGCCGCGCTGGGCGCTCTCGCTCTACTGGCGCGCGGATGGCGAGGCGTGCTGGCATGATCCGTCACTGTTCGCCGACGAACGCAGCAGCACCCACCACACCGCCGCCGACGCGCAGCGCTTTCTCACCCACCTCGCCGCGAAGCTCGCCGTCGATCCGCTGCACGTTCAGCCCGGCTACGAGGACACCTGGTACTACCTGTGGCGCGAACGCCGCCTGCCGGTGAACGTCGATCCGTTCGACTCGCGCCTGGACGACGAGATGGAGCGCGTACGCCTGCGCCGCGTGTTCGACGCGGGGCTCGACTCGGTCACGGGCTACGTGCTGCCGCTCGCGCGCGAACATCATCCGCAGCCTGCACTGCAAGGCCCGCGCTGGGTCAGCGGCCCGTGGTTCTTCCGTGACGATCGCATGTACCTGATCCCCGGCGATTCGCCGATGGGTTACCGGCTGCCGCTCGATTCGCTGCCGTGGGTCTCGGCGGCCGATTATCCGTGGCAGCATGCGCACGATCCGTTCGCCGCGCCCGCGCCCTTGCGCAGCGCTGCGCAATTGCGCATGCAGTATCGGGAAGTCAGCGCTGAGGCGGGGTCGGCAGGTTGCGCGGATCCCGCTGCCCTGGCCGAGGCCTACGCACCAGACGCACCGGACGCGCACAGCGCCGACGCCGCCCGCCTGCCCGCGCGGGGCGAATCGGCCTCCTGGATCCACCGCACGGCGGTGTGCGTCGAAGTACGCAACCCCGCCCGCGCGGCCGGCCCGCAAGTGGAAAACGCCTCCTTCGGCCAGGCGCAAGGTCAGCTTCACGTCTTCATGCCGCCGCTCGCCGCGCTCGACGACTACCTCGACCTGCTCGCCGCCGTGGAGGCCACCGCTGCCGATCTCGCGCTGCCCGTCGTGATCGAAGGCTACCCGCCGCCGCGCGACCCGCGGTTGAAAATGCTGCAGGTCACGCCCGACCCCGGCGTGATCGAGGTGAACATTCACCCGTCGTCGAGCTGGGACGAACTGGTCGAGCGCACCGAATTTCTCTACCAGGCCGCGCACGAAACCGCGCTGTCCACCGAAAAGTTCATGATCGACGGCCGCCACACCGGCACAGGCGGCGGCAATCACCTGGTCCTTGGCGGCGCGACGCCCGACGACAGCCCGTTCCTGCGGCGCCCCGACCTGCTCGCGAGCCTGGTGGCCTACTGGCACAACCATCCGTCGCTGTCCTACCTGTTCTCGGGTCTCTTTATCGGCCCGACCAGCCAGGCGCCGCGCGTGGACGAGGCGCGCAACGACCAGGTCTACGAGCTCGACATCGCCTTCGCCGAAATCCAGCGCCAGGTCGATCTGCTGCGCGGCTATGGGGAAGCCGCGGGTGGAAGCGGTGACAGCGACGGCGCCGCACGCGTGCCGCCCTGGCTGATCGACCGCGCGCTGCGCAACATCCTCATCGACGTGACAGGCAACACGCACCGCGCCGAATTCTGCATCGACAAGCTCTATTCGCCCGATGGCCCCACGGGCCGCCTGGGTCTGCTGGAGCTGCGCGGCTTCGAAATGCCGCCGCACGCGCGCATGAGCCTCGCTCAGCAACTGCTGCTGCGCGCGCTGGTGGCGCGTTTCTGGGCCAGGCCCTATACGCAGCGCCTCGCGCGCTGGGGCACCGCCCTTCATGATCGCTTCATGCTCTCGACCTTCGTGAAGATGGACTTCGACGATGTGCTCGCGGAAACCACGGCGGCGGGCTTCGCGCTCGATCCCGCCTGGTTCGCGCCGCACTTCGAATTCCGCTTCCCGCTGGTGGGCGAGCTGCACACGAGCGGCATCGCGCTCACGCTGCGCCACGCGCTCGAACCGTGGCACGTGATGGGCGAGGAAGGCTCGGCGGGCGGCACGGTGCGTTATGTCGATTCGTCGGTGGAGCGGCTGGAGGTGAGCGTGCTGGGCATCAACGAGAGCCGTCATCTCGTCACCGTCAACGGGCACGCGCTGCCGCTGCAACCGACCGGGCGCGCGGGCGAGAGCGTGGCGGGCGTGCGCTACCGCGCGTGGCAGCAGTCGGCGTCGCTGCACCCGACCATCGGCGTGCATGCGCCGCTCACCATCGATATCGTCGATAGCTGGAGTGGCCGCGCGATCGGCGGTTGCCAGTATCATGTTGCGCATCCGGGCGGCCGCAGTTATGAGACGCTCCCGGTCAACGCCTACGAGGCGGAAAGCCGGCGGCGCGCGCGCTTCTTCACGAGCGGGCACACGCCGGGCGCCTTCGATGCCGCGCCGCCCACGCGCAGCCTCGAATTTCCGTTCACGCTGGATTTGCGGCTGCCTTAACACCGCTTCAACCATTTAGCCCCACTGCGAACGCGCCCGGAAGACGGGCGCGTCACCTCATCTTGCCGATCCAGACCACCCTGCCGTTCGATGCCGCCGCCCATGACGAAGAGGGCCGCGCGCCGCTGCGCACGCTGCCCGTGCGCAGCGGCCACTGGGACGAACTGAGCACCCCGGACGGCGGGCTGCGCGAGCCGTGGCAGCAGTTCTTCGGTCTGCTCGACAAGGAGGGCGTGGCGGGTCTGGACAGCGCGGCGGCCTCGGTGGCGCGCCAGGTCCGCGAAAACGACATCACCTACAACGTCTATGCCGATCGCGGCGGCCCGCGTCCGTGGGCGCTCGACGTGCTGCCGCTTCTGATCGGCGAGGACGAATGGGCGCTGATCGAGCGCGGCGTGGTGCAGCGCGCGCGCCTGCTCAACGAGATCGTCGCCGATGTCTATGGGCCGCAAACCCTGCTCGCGCGCGGCCTGCTGCCGCCCGCGCTGGTGTTCGGCCATCCCGGCTATCTGCGCGCGGTGAAAGGCTTCGTGCCGCCCGACCGTCAATATCTGCAGATCGTCGCGCTGGATCTGGCGCGCTCGCCCGAGGGCCAGTGGACCGTGGTGTCGCATCGCACGGAGGCGCCTTCGGGCCTTGGCTATCTGCTCGAAAACCGCCTGATCGTTTCCAGCCTGTTCGCCGAGCCGTTTCGCGCCATGCGCGTGCACCGGCTCGCGCCCACGTATTCGCAACTCGTCGCCACGCTCGCGGCGGCGGCGCGCGCGCTCATGCGCAACGGCCCCGACGACGGACGCGGCGCGAACGCCTCGCCGCATATCGTGCTGCTCACGCCAGGGCCGTACAGCGAGACTTATTTCGAGCACGTCTTTCTCGCGCGCTACCTCGGCCTGACGCTGGTCGAGGGCAAGGACCTGACGGTTCGCAACGACATGCTGTACCTCAAGACGCTCGGCGGCCTGGAGCGCGTGCATGCGGTGCTGCGACGGCTGGACGACACCTTCTGCGACCCGGTCGAATTGCGCGCGGATTCCACCATCGGCGTGCCGGGCCTGCTGCAGGTAATGCGCGCGGGCAACGTGATGGTGTCGAACGTGCCGGGCGCGGGCTTTGCCGAATCGCCCGCGCTGCACGGCTTCATGCCCGCGATGGCGCAGGCGCTGCTGGGCGAAGCGCTGGCGCTGCCGGGGGTGGCGACCTGGTGGTGCGGCGAGGACGCCGCCTGGCGCGACGCGCAGACGCAATTGAGCGAGGCCCTGCTGCTGCCGACCTGGCCGCGCGGCCAGGGGGGCGTAGCCAGCGTAACAAGCGTAACGAGCGCAGCGGGTGCGACCAGCACGGCACCGGGGCTCGCCGCCGGGCCGCAATCGCTCGACGCCTGGCGCGAGCGCATCGGGCAGTTGCCCGACGCCTTCACGATCCAGCAGCCGCTGCGCTACAGCTACACGCCGCGCTACGAGAGCGGCGCGGGCATGCTGGGCGCGCGGCCCGCCGTGCTGCGCGTCTACGCCATCGCCGATCCGGAGTGCGGCTGGCGCGTGCTGCCGGGCGGCTTCACGCGCCTCGCGGCGGAACTGAGCGGGCAACCGACGGGCAAGCATCAGGAATCGGTCTCGATGCAGGCGGGCGGCAGCAGCGTCGATACCTGGGTGCTGTCGAGCCAGCCCGGCACGGCATTCTCGCTGCTGCCGAGACCCATGAAGCCCGGCGACCTGCGCCGCGAACAGCGGCGCGTACCCAGCCGCGCCGCCGAAAACCTGTTCTGGGCGGGCCGCTACGGCGAGCGCGCGGAAAACGGCGTGCGCCTGTGCCGCCTGATCCTCGGCTCGCTGGAAGGCAGCGACGCGGGCGAGCTGTCGGGCACCTTCATCGAACTGGCCGCCGCAAGCGGCCTCGTGCCATCGGCGAGCGGCGATGTGCGACGCGGCCTCGACGCCTTCGAGCGCGTGCTCGTCGCCAATCTGCATGAAAACGCGGGCCATGGCGGCAACGCGAGCATCGGCCAGACACTCGCGGGCCAGGCCTACGCGTGCGGGGAAATTCGCGGCCGCCTGTCGAGCGACCACTGGCGCAACGTGCTGGCCTCGCGCAACGACTTCCGCGACGCGCTGGCGGCATTGTCGCTTTCGCCCGCAGCGGCATCGACATCCGCGCGCGCCGACGCCGTCACGCCGCTGCGCCGCCCTTCGCCCTACGACCGCATGGCGCTGATCCGCGCACTCGACACGCTCAGCACGCAACTGAGCGCGATCAGCGGCTGCCAGGGCGACCGCATGACCCGCGACGAAGCATGGCGCCTGCTGTTTGCAGGCCGCCATATCGAACGGGTCGCCGCCATGGCCACGATGCTGCGCATCGCCGCGCAGGAGCGCACGCTCGCCACGCCGGCCGGTTTCGACGTCATGCTGCAACTATTCGACAGCACGCTCACCTATCGCTCGCTCTACCCTGGACGCCTCGAAGTGCCCGCCCTGCTCGACCTGATCGTGACCGATCCCACCAATCCGCGCGGACTCTACGGCGTGTATGGACGCCTGCGCACGCGCCTGGACGAGATCGCCCAGGCGGCGGGCGGCCCGCGCCGCGAGCCGTTCGCTTCGCAGCTCGCGCCCATCGAGGCGCTGCCCACGCTGGAAGCACTCTGCGAGCCCGGCGACGACGACCGCTATCCCGCGCTGGTCGCGCTTTGTGACAGCCTGGCCGCGCGCATGGCGGCCACCTCGAACGAAATCAGCGCGCGCTGGTTCAGCCACGCCACGCCGGCCGCCGCGCAGGTGTGGTCATGAGCGACACGCGCCTGACGGTCACGCACCGCACGACTTATCGCTATTCCACGCCGGTCGAGACGGCCCAGCACCTCGCCACGATCACGCCGCTCGAATTGCCGTGGCAAAGCGTGCTCGCGCACCGCTCGGCCATCGAGCCCGCGCCCTCATACCAGACCAGCCGCAGCGATGCGTTCGGCAACGAAGTCTTGTACTTCTCGTTCGATGCGCCGCATAGCGATCTGCAGATGACGAGCGAAACCACGGTGCTGCTGAGGCCGCGCCATGAGACGCTGGACGCCGCCGCTACGCCCGCATGGGAGAGCGTGGCGCACGCGCTGCGTTATGAAGCGGGCGGCGCGTTTCATCCGGAGTCCGAATTTTGTTTTGCGTCGCCGAATATTGCCTTGCTGCCAGCGCTGCGGGCATACGCGCTCGAAAGTTTCGCGCCTCGCGCCAGTGTGCTCGAAGGTGCGATCGATCTGATGCAGCGCATTCACGCGGATTTCGACTACAAGCCCACGGCAACGGCCTTCGACACCCCCGCAGCGCGCGCCTTCGAATTGCGGCACGGCGTGTGCCAGGATTTCGCTCAGGTGATGATCGGCTGTCTGCGTTCGCTCGGCCTGGCGGCGCGTTATGTCAGCGGCTATCTGCGCAACGATCCGCCAGCGGGCGCGCCGCCGATGATCGGCGCGGATGCCTCGCATGCCTGGGTATCGCTCTTTGCGCCGACGCTCGGCTGGGTCGATCTCGATCCGACCAATGACGTGCTCGTCGATCAAGGGCATGTGACGCTGGCGATTGGCCGCGATTACACAGATGTGTCGCTGTTGCGCGGTGTGATTCTGGGCGGCGGCGCA
Organism: Paraburkholderia bannensis; assembly: GCF_014200455.1. Taxonomy (GTDB): domain Bacteria; phylum Pseudomonadota; class Gammaproteobacteria; order Burkholderiales; family Burkholderiaceae; genus Paraburkholderia; species Paraburkholderia bannensis_A. The sequence goes on from NZ_JACHBW010000011.1 coordinate 215,887, forward strand.
CATCAGGTCGAGGTGGCGGTGCAGGTGAAGGCGGAATAAGGCAAAAAAGGGCGCGGCAAAGCCTGTGCAATACTGCCTCACGCCCCCACAGGAGACGACCCTATGCAACGCCCCAGCTTTATAAGGCACTGGACCGAGCTAGAGAACCCGCAAGCCGGCCGCTATGAGGACGATAAGGAGAACAACGCGGAATTGATGGGCCTTGGCGCGCCGTTGGCCAGAAAGCTTGGTCTCACGCGCATTGGCATTCATCATGTGCGGCTGCTGCCGGGCCGCAGAACTTCCTATCCGCACGCGGAAAGCGCGGAAGAAGAATTCGCGTATGTAGTCGAGGGCACGCCCGATGTGTGGATCGACGGTCATCTGCACCGCCTTCAGCCCGGCGACTCCGTGGGATTTCCCGCGGGCACCGGCATCTGTCACACGTTCCTGAACAACACGAGCGAGGAAGTGCGCCTGATCGTGATCGGCGAAACCACGAAGGAGGAGAACCGCATTCGCTATCCGCTCAACACGGCTTACGAAGCGACGCGCAAAGATAAATGGACCGATTGGCCTGAGAGGCCCATCGGTCCACATGATGGCAAGGCGAAGGTCGAGCCACTCGAATAACGCTGGCTGCGACCCTCGCCAAAGCGAGCGCTTACGCCAGATCGAAACGATCCGCGTTCATCACCTTGGTCCAGGCGGCAACGAAGTCCTTCACGAACTTCTCCTTCGCATCCGCGCTCGCATAGACTTCCGCGAGCGCGCGCAGCACCGCGTTCGAACCAAACACCAGATCCGCGCGCGTGCCGGTGTACTTCACCTCGCCGCTCTTGCGGTCGCGTCCTTCGAAGCGCTCCTGGGAGGCATCCACTGCCTTCCACTGCGTGCCCATATCCAGCAGGTTGACGAAGAAGTCGTTGCTAAGCACGCCGGGCTTGTCGGTCAGCACGCCGTCCTTGCTGCCATCGGCATTCGCACCCAGCACGCGCAGGCCGCCGATCAGCACGGTCAGTTCCGGGGCCGTCAGCGTGAGTTGCTGGGCCTTGTCGATCAGCAGCGATTCCGTCGACGGGCCATCCTGCACCTCGCGATAGTTGCGGAAGCCATCGGCCTTCGGTTCGAGCACGTTCACCGATTCCACATCGGTCTGATCCTGGCGCGCATCCACGCGGCCCGCCACGAACGGCACCGACACCTTCACGCCCGCCGCCTGCGCAGCCTGCTCGATACCGACCACACCGGCGAGCACGATCACGTCAGCCAGCGACGCCTTGCCCGACGCCTGCTGGATCGCCTGCAGCGTGGGCAGCACGGCAACCGCGGCCTTGTTGACGGCCCAGTCCTTCTGCGGAGCGAGCGCAATGCGTGCGCCATTCGCGCCGCCGCGCTTGTCGCCGCCACGGAACGTCGACGCCGACGCCCACGCGACCGAGACCAGTTCGCTCACCGAGAGACCCGATTGCGCGATCTTCGCCTTCAGATCGGCGATATCGGCCGCGCTCGGGTGGTGGATCGGCGCGGGCAGCGGATCTTGCCAGAGCAGATCTTCCGACGGCACTTCCGGGCCGAGGTAACGCGCCTTCGGGCCCATATCGCGGTGCGTGAGCTTGAACCACGCACGCGCGAAGGCTTCGCTGAAGGCCTGCGGATCGTTGAGGAAACGGCGCGAGATTTTCTCGAATTCCGGGTCGAAGCGCAGCGTGAGGTCGGTGACCAGCATGGTCGGCTTGCGCTTTTTCGACGGGTCGAACGGATCGGGGATGATCTCCGGCGCGTCCTTGGCTTCGAACTGGATCGCGCCCGCGGGGCTGCGCGTCTGCGTCCATTCGTACTTGAAGAGGTTTTCGAAGAAGTAGTTGCTCCACTGCGTGGGCGTCTGCGTCCAGACCACTTCCAGACCCGAGGTGATCGCGTCCGCGCCTGCACCCGAACCATAGCCGCTATGCCAGCCCAGGCCCTGCGCTTCGAGCGGCGAGCCTTCCGGTTCCGGGCCGACGTTCTCTGCCGGGCCCGCGCCGTGGGTCTTGCCCAGCGTGTGGCCGCCGGCGATCAGCGCGACGATTTCCTCATCGTCCATCGCCATGTTGCCGAAAGTCGCGCGAATCGCGGGCGCCGCCGATGCCGGGTCGCCGCTGGCGTTCGGACCTTCCGGGTTCACATAGATCAGGCCCATTTCCGTGGCCGAGAGCGGGCTCTTCGCGAGCGTTTCCGGATTGCGGTGCGTGAGCCACTTCTTTTCCGTGCCCCAGTTCACATCCATGTCCGGTTCCCAGACGTCTTCGCGGCCTGCCGCGAAGCCGAAGGTGCGAAAGCCCGCGTTTTCCAGTGCAACGTTGCCGGCCAGCACGATCAGGTCGGCCCAGGAAATCTTCTGGCCGTACTTCTGCTTGAGCGGCCACAGCAGACGGCGCGCCTTGTCGAGGCTGACGTTGTCGGGCCAGGAATTGAGCGGCGCGAAGCGCTGCTGGCCACGGCCCGCGCCGCCACGGCCATCGGCCATGCGGTAGGTGCCGGCGCTATGCCAGGCCATGCGGATAAACAGACCCGCGTAGCTGCCCCAGTCGGCCGGCCACCACTCCTGCGAGTCGGTCAGCAGCTGGCGCAGATCGGCCTTCAGTGCGCTGTAGTCGAGCTTCCTGAATTCAGCGCGGTAATCGAAATCTTCGCCGAGCGGGTTCGAACGGTTGGAATGCTGGTTGAGCAAATCGACGCGCAACTGGTTGGGCCACCAGTCGAGGTTTGCAGTGCCGCCGCCGGCAATCGGCTTGGCAGCGGCATGGAACGGGCATTTGGCTTCATCGGGCGTGGGTGTATCGATGGGCGTGCTCATGTGTACTCCATTCGCGTGGGGGAAACGCCCTAATATATCCGTTACGGCAGATTGACCCCAATTGAACGTCTGTATCCGGGCGATAGGCGCACGCCAGCGCCTCAATACATCGAAGCCAGAGAGCGCGTCTGTGGCGCGGCGCGGCTCTTCTCCTTCGAAGCCGGCTGGTTTTCCTTGCGGGTGCTGTCGAGCTGATCGAGACGGCGCAGCAGTTCCTTCGCCTGTTTGTCGATATGCATCGGCAATTGCGGCATGACCTGAATCGCCCGCACTCGCGCGCGCCAGTAGCCCAGACCGATCACGGCGTTGGCTTCGGTCTGGCGCACGAAATCGGCCGAGCGTTCGAGATAGCCGAGAACATTGCGGATATGCAGCAGATCGCGCTCTGCAAATTCAAAGCTCACGATGGATTCCCCGTTGTTGGTATCGATTGGCTGGTGTCGATTCAACGCCGCGCACTAACGACGCGAGCGCGACCACTGCCACCATTCGTGATGGTCGAGATTGCGTAAAAGATCGGCGCGCCGGCGCTCGCGGCGATAATGCGCGACCACGCCGATCGTCGCGATGAAGAGCACGACCGTGCCCACGCCCATACCCAGCCAGGACTGTTCCACTTCAGCCTCCTCGGGTTATCCGTCGGTTATGCGCCGGTTATGCGGGTCTGCTGCCACGGTCTGCATTCACCGCGACAGGGACCGGCAGTCAACGCGATCAGGCCCCGCGCGCGAAGGCCCGCAGCACCGCATCACCACGCTGGGTCACGCGCAGCAGCGGCTGGCCCGATTCCGGCGGTTCGATCTCGACCAGTTGCAGATCGCGCAGCGCGCCCAGTTCGAGACAGTCAGGCCCGATATGCTCGGTCGCATCCTTGACCAGCAGCAGAGTGGAGAGCTCGTGATGGCTCAGCATGGCGTCACCTTCGCCAACATCGAACGCGCTGCGCCAGCCATCGTGTGCATGGAAAGCCATGCATCGTGCGAGGTGGCAGCGTGATTTTGATCAGGATTACTCATGACTTGCCTCCATCAGAGTCATCAACAAGCGCGGCCGCTGCCACTGCGGCCTATGACCGGCATGCGTCGTTTGCGAGCGCAGGAATCTGCGTTGTGTCTGCGTTGTGTCTGCTAACTGCCCGCTTACCCGATCTCCGAACGCCACCTTCGCCGATCTAGAGATTTCATTCTAACTTTGTTAAATCTTGGTTTTTATGACCCCCTAGCCAGGAGTTTCCCCAATGTTCTGTCAGGGCTTCCTGAGCGTGTGAGAGATACGGGCTGATGCACACGTTTTAGCTACAGAAAGAAAAAAATCCGGTCAAAACAGCACCGGATGTTCGGGCGTCGGTTCGCCACAAAGGACGGAAAAACAGAGCGTAGAAGCCTGCTTCCCGGCGTTCTGCGCCCGCAGCAGCGAGAATGCCGAATCCCTACCCGCAGCGACACAACAACCGGAAAAACCATGACCCAATCCGATTCCACCCCACCCGCCTGGCACGCCGATCCGCTCACGTGGGGCCACGGCCCGCACATTTTCGAAGTCTTTCTGGAGCCGACCTGCCCGTTCTCGGTCCGCGCCTTCGGCAAGCTCGACGCGCTGCTGGAAACTGCCGGAGCCGGGCGTGTCACTGTGAAGATCCGCCTGCAATCGCAACCGTGGCACATGTATTCAGGCGTTATCGTGCGCTGCATTCTCGCGGCTTCGACCCTGCCCGGCGGCAAGGAAAGCGCAAAGGCAGTGATGGCCGCCGTGGCGGCGCATCGCGAGGAATTCGAGTTCGAGCGCCATTGCGGCGGCGCCAATATGGACGCGACGCCCAACGACATCATCGCGCGCATCGAGCGCTATAGCGGCCTCGCCTTGCGCGAAGCGTTCGCCATTCCCGGTCTCGACAGCGAAGTGAAATGGCACGCGAAGTACGCGCGCCAGAATGGCATTCATGTATCGCCCAACTTCATGATCGACGGTATTGTCGATCCGAAAATCGGCAGCGGCGATGAAGTGGCGGCGTGGGCCGCGCGTTTGCGCTAAAGGCGCGTGAACGTGCGTATTTCGCCAGGCACGATCGCCGGGCACGAAGTGGAATTTAATCGCACAGAAGCAGGTCGGCAGCATGTCGCCACGCAACTCGTGCATTCGCTCTCGCGCCGCCCCTTCGCCGGGGCGACGTTTTCTCCGTTATATTCCACCCGTGTATATCTATAGCGAATCATCGCTTTTGTGCCTGGACGCGCGATCAGTAGAATCTGACGACTCGTTAAACGAGCCCGGTATCGAAGACCTGTCAAAGACTCGTCAAAGACCGTTTAAAAAGTCAACCCACTCGCGAGTTTCGACCATGAAAGCCATTCGCTCAGTACTGCTCGCCGCACTCCTGTCGGCGGTTGCCGCCGCGCCGGCATTCGCCGCCGATGAACTCGCCCAGATCAAGTCTTCCGGCGTGTTCCGTGTCGGCACGGAAGGCACTTACGCACCCTTCACCTATCACGACGAGACGGGCAAACTGACCGGCTTCGATGTGGATATCGCTTCCGCCATCGCGCAGCGTCTGGGCGTCAAGCCGCAATTCGTCGAGGGCAAGTGGGACGGCCTGATCGCCGGCCTCGACGTGAACCGCTACGACGCCGTCATCAACGAAGTCTCGATCACCGACGCGCGCAAGGCCAAATACGATTTCTCGACGCCGTATATCGCCACGCATGCCGTGCTGATCGTGCGTTCGGACAATACGACGATTCATTCCTTCGACGACCTGAAGGGCAAAAAATCGGCCAATACGTTGACCAGCAACTTCGGCAAGCTCGCCGCTTCGCATGGCGCCGATGTCGTGCCGGTGCAGGGCTTCAACGAATCGATCGATCTGCTGACTTCGGGCCGCGTCGACGCCACGGTGAACGACTCGTTGTCCTTCCTGGACTTCCAGAAGCACAAGCCGGATGCGAAGCTGAAGATCGCCGCCACCGACACCAGTTCCGCCGACGATCAATCGGGCGTGCTGATCCGCAAGGGCAACCCGGAACTGCGCGAAGCCATCGACAAGGCGCTCGCCGACATCAAGGCCGATGGCACCTATGCGCGCATTTCGCAGAAGTACTTCGGCAAAGACGTTTCGCAATAAGGCGGGTTGAGCGATGCCGGCATGGCTGCATCTGATGGGGCAATCGCTATGGCCCCTGCTTTACGCGGGACTGGTTTTCACCGTCCCGCTTACCCTGGCATCGTTCGCATTCGGGATCGTGCTGGCCTTTTTCGCAGCGCTCGCGCGCCTGTTCGGGCCGCGCTGGCTCGTGGCGATCGTGCGGTTCTATATCTGGCTGTTTCGCGGTTCGCCGCTGCTTGTTCAGTTGTTCGTCATCTTCTACGGACTCCCGAACGTTGGCATTGTGCTCGATCCGCTGACGGCCGCGATCATCGGCTTCTCACTCAACGTGGGCGCCTATAACGCCGAGGTCATTCGCGGCGTGATCGAATCGATACCGCGCGGACAATGGGAAGCCGCCTATTCGATGAACATGACGCGCGCACAGGCGCTGCGCCGGGTGATTCTTCCTCAGGCCACGCGCGTGGCGCTGCCGGCGCTGTCGAATTCGTTTATTTCGCTCGTGAAGGACACCTCGCTTGCGGCAGTGCTTACGGTGCCCGAGATCTTTCAGGCTGCGCAGCGCATTGCCGCAGTCACCTACGAGCCGCTGATTCTTTATTCCGAGGCCGCATTGATCTACCTGGTTTTCAGTTCCGTACTCTCGCATGCGCAAGGACGGCTCGAAGCGCGTTTTGGCCGCCATGCCCTGTTCTCGGCGGGGCGCTGATGATCCGGCTCGAACACCTTGGCAAATCATTCGGCGAGCATCGTGTGCTCAACGCAATCGATCTGACGCTTGACGCCGGCAGCGTCACGGCGTTGATCGGCCCTTCGGGCAGCGGCAAGAGCACCCTGCTACGCTGCATCAATCTGCTGGAAATGCCGGATGAGGGTTCGCTCGCCATTGGCGATGCGCGTATCGACTTCACGCCTGGGCGTAACGTTTCGCACGCGGAAATCGCCGCCGTGCGTCGGCACACGGGCATGGTGTTCCAGAACTTTCAGCTCTTTCCGCATCTCACCGTGATCGAGAACGTGATGGAGGGGCTCGTCACCGTGCTCAAGTGGGACCGCACGCGGGCGCGCGAAAGGGCGCAAGCGCTGCTGGACAAAGTCGGCATTGCGAGCAAGGCCGATGCATGGCCTTCGACGCTTTCGGGTGGCCAGCAACAGCGCGTGGCCATCGCCCGCGCGCTGGCCCCCTCGCCTCAGGTACTGCTGTGCGATGAGCCTACTTCCGCGCTCGATCCCGAACTGTCCGCCGAAGTCGTGGACGTGCTGCGGAAACTGGCGCAGGAAGGCACGACGATGCTGATGGCCACGCACGATCTGCGCCTCGCGGCGTCGATTGCGCACGATGCCGTGTTTCTCAAGGATGGTGCGATCGTCGAAGCCGGGCCATCGAGCGAACTGTTTGCGCGGCCGCGCGACGCGCGCACGGCGCGATTCGTTTCCACGCTGACGCAGACGAACACGCTTTCGTGAACGCTTTGTCGTGAACGCCTGCGCGCCCTACCGCGCCAGGCGCGCTTGCAGAAATTCGATAAAGCGCTGAACCTTGGCAGGTAAAAGCCGGGTCTCCGTGATCGCGTAGATCGGCACGGCGTCGCCGTGCCAACCCGGCAGCACGGGGCGCAACGCTCCGCTGGCCAGATCGTCGGCAACGACATCCTGCGGCATCAGCACGATGCCTCTATCAAGCACCGCCAGGCGGCGAATCATGGCGACGCTGTTGAGCGCGAAGCGCCCACTCACAGGCACCGTGATCGAACGCCTGTTTGAAGCTTGATCCGCATGCATTGTCCATTCGGATGCCTTAAGAATCGTCAGACATTCATGATTGACGAGATCGGCGGGCTTGGCGGGCTCGCCTGCGCGCTGCAGATAACCGGGCGAAGCAAACAGATACGGCTTGAGTGAAGCCAGCGGCCGCGCAATCAATTGCGAGTCTTCCGGTTCGCCGATCCGCAGCGCCACGTCAAAACGCTCGCTCACGAGATCGATACGCCGTGAGGTGAGGTCGAGATCGAAGCTGATGCCGGGATATATCGCGGCAAACTCCACCAGCAGCGGCGCGAGATAGGTGACGCCGAAATCCACCGGCATCGACACGCGCAGCACGCCGCCAGGCTGCGCAAGCATTTCGCCAAGTTGCTCGTGCGCAAGCCGCGCTTCTTCGACGATGCGCTTGCAGCGCTCGAAGTAAAGCTGCCCGGCCTCGGTCAATTCGATCCTGCGCGTGGTCCGGTGCAGCAGACGCAAGCCGATGCTTTTCTCCAGCGCGGAAATTCTTCGCGACAGCGTCGAATTCGGTATGCCCACCGCCTCGGCGGCGTGGCGAAAGCCTTTGGCTTTGACGACCTCCACGAACAAGGCCATGTCATTGAGGTAATCGTCCATCTGCATTGCTCCATTGATGGATCAATGATATCCGATACACCGGGTTTATCTCTTTTGCGAAGCAGACGATGATGGTTGCGTCTCCACTCCATTCGAGGAACTCATCGTGAGCACCTTATTCGAACCCGTTAATGTTGGCCGATATACCCTGAAGAACCGCCTGGTCATGGCCCCGATGACCCGCTCGCGCGCCCAGTACGACGGCACGCCCGGCGCGCTGGCCGTCGAGTATTACGCGCAACGCGCAAGCATGGGCATGATCATCACGGAAGGCACGCAGCCCTCGGCCGACGGCCAGGGCTACCTCTCGACGCCGGGCATCTACACCGACGCACACGTCGCAGGCTGGAAAAACATCGCCAACGCCGTGCATGCGAAAGGCGGCCACCTGTTCATCCAGTTGATGCACGCCGGGCGCATGTCCCATCCCGACAACACGCCTCATCACCGTGCGGCTGTTGCGCCGTCGGCCATCGCGCCGGGCGCGGGGATGTTCACGGCGACGGGCATGCAGGATATTCCGGTGCCGCGCGCAATGAGCGTCGAGGAGATCCAGCAGACGGTCGCCGATTTTGCCTTCGCCGCACGCCGCGCGATCGAGGCCGGCGCGGACGGCGTCGAGATTCACGGCGCCAACGCCTATCTGGTTCAACAGTTCTTTGCCCCGAGTGCCAATACGCGCACCGATCAATACGGCGGTTCCATCGAGAATCGCGCGCGCTTCGCGATCGAAGTCGCAACGGCGATCGCGCACGAGATCGGCGCGGATCGCACCGCGATTCGCCTGTCTCCGGGCATGGCGCTGTGGGGCATCGACGAAGGCGCGCAAGGACCTGCGCTTTACCGTTACCTCGTGAGCGAACTCAACAAGCTGGGGCTGGCGTGGCTGCACATCGCCCATCAAGGCGACGAGCCGCTGCTCGCAGACATTCGCAGACTGTGGACCGGTACGTTGATGCTGAATCGTCCCGGCAAAGCGCGCGAGCAGGTGGGCGCGGATATCGCCTCGCAGATTGCGGATCTCGAATCCTACGGCGCGATGGTGCTGGCGAATCCGGATTTCGTCGAACGCATCAAGACGAATGCGCCGCTGAACGAAGCGCGCCGGGAAGGCTTTTTTGGCGGCACGGAAAAGTTTTATACGGACTATCCGACCTTGAGCGAAGCCCCTGTCGAGTGAGTCGCCATCTCGCGCCTGGCGGGCGCTGGCCTCAGGCGCAGACCTTCTGCTCCCCGGCCGCCGCCTCCTCGCGCATGCGACGGGCTTCTTCGCGCAGAAACTGCTGGTAATCGTCGAGGTCGCCGTCGAAGGGTTCGACGCCGCCTTTGGTGACGAGCCAGAACTCGTCGCATACCGCGCGCAACAGGGAGCGGTCGTGGCTGACCAGCAGCACGGTGCCTTCGAACTCGTTGAGCGCCACGCCCAGCGCTTCGCGTGTGGACAGGTCGAGGTGGTTGGTCGGCTCGTCGAGCACCAGCAGATTAGGACGCTGCCACACGATCATGCACAGCACGAGGCGCGCCTTCTCGCCGCCGCTCATGGTGCCGACCGCCTGATGGACCATGTCGCCGCTGAAGTTGAAAGTGCCCAGGAAGGTACGCAGTGATTGCTCCGTACCGCTCTGGCCGGGCGCGCGCATGCCCGGCGGCGTGTCCTTGGCAAGGCGGATCATGTGTTCCATCGGCGTGTCGAGCGGACGCAACACGTCGAGTTCCTGCTGCGCGAAGTAGCCGATGTTCAGGCCCTTGCCTTCGCTGATCTCGCCGCCAATCGGCTTCAGCTCGTGCGCCACCGTCTTCACCAGCGTCGACTTGCCCTGACCGTTGGCGCCTAGAATGCCGATGCGCTGCCCCGCCAGCACGGACCGGTTGATGCCGCGCACGATGACCGTCGGCGGCGTGCCCGCCGGCGCGTCGGCTGGCGCCGGGTAGCCGAAGCTCGCGTCCAGCATCGACAACAGCGGGTTCGGCGTGTTGAGCGGCTCCTTGAACTCGAAGCTGAACTCCGCATCGGCCAGCACGGGGGCAATCTTCTCCATGCGTTCGAGCGCCTTGACCCGGCTCTGCGCCTGCTTCGCCTTCGAGGCCGTGGCCTTGAAACGGTCGATGAACTTCTGCAGGTGGGCGATCTTGTCCGCCTGACGGGCCATCGAGGCCTGCTGCAAGGCCATCTGCTCGGCGCGCATTTCTTCGAACTTGCTGTAGTTGCCGCCGTAACGCACGAGCTTGGCGTTATCGACGTGCACCGTCACCTGCGTCACCGCGTCGAGGAATTCGCGGTCGTGGCTGATCACGACCATGGTGCCCTGATAGCGCTTGAGCCAGGCTTCCAGCCACACCAGCGCGTCGAGGTCCAAATGGTTGGTTGGTTCGTCGAGCAACAGCAGGTCGGACGGGCACATGAGCGCGCGCGCCAGTTGCAGCCGCATGCGCCAGCCGCCCGAGAAACTGTTGACCGGCTGATCGAGCTGCGCGGCGCTGAAGCCCAGCCCCAGGATCAGCGCCTGGGCGCGTGCGGTGGCGTCATGCGCGCCGGCATCGTGCAGGGCCATATAGGCGTGCGCCATGCGCATGCCGTCGTCGCTGGCCTCGGCGGCGGCCACTTCGGCCTGCGCGGCCAGCATGACGGTGTCACCCTCGATGACGAACGCGGTCGCACTTTGCTCCGTCTCCGGCATGTCCTGCGCGACCTGGCCCATCTTCCACGCGGCGGGAATCGAGAACTCGCCGCTGTCTTCGTGCAGCGTGCCGTTGAGCAGGCCGAAGAAGGACGACTTGCCGGCGCCGTTGCGGCCAACCAGGCCAATTTTTTCGCCGGGGGTGAAGGTGACGGACGCGTTGTCGAGTACGACGTTGACGCCGCGGCGCAGGGTGACGTTACGGACGGAAATCATAAGGGGCTACTTCGGAGAGGACACGCATGATAGCCCAATGGGCGGCGAGGGCTGGGGTTTTTGTGGGGGCGGCGGGCCTGCAGCGGGCGCGGACGCCGGCGCGCGAGGCCTTGCGAATGCAGGGTCAGGACAGAGTCACGAAAGGGTCGGGACAGGTTCAGCCGCCTTTCGCTAACCCACCCCCTCTAAAAAACGGCTCCCTGCAGCTCCCCGCTTTGCCGTTCTATTTTAATTCTCACCAAATAGTTAATATTCGCAAATCAAGGAGCACCGCAACGAGAATACCAACCCCGTTGAAAAATCGCGTTTATTACTGCTTTCGCAATGCTCAATTGCGGTATTTAAACCGAAAAAAAGCCTCCACGTAAACCCCTATCGGTAACTACCTGGTTAATTCCATACACTGCGGGCTTCAGTACGGAAGCCGCGGTATCGCGCCGCGGCAAAGCAAGACCTGCGATGAATACCCGCCTCCTGCCGCCCCGGGCGCAAACCGCCGTCCCCACCCGGCGCACGGCCCACAGCCTGCTCGCCCTGATCGGCATCCTGCTGGTCGCCGCCAATCTGCGCGCGGCCGTCGCTGCGCTCTCGCCGATCTACGATCTCATCTGCAAGAGTTATCTGGTTTCACCACAAGCCCAGGGCGTGCTCGGTTCGCTGCCGGCGCTGGCGTTTTCGGTATTCGGCTGCTGTGCGCCGGCCATCAACCGGCGGCTCGGCCTGGAGCGCGGCATCGCGCTGGCCATGCTGCTGGTCTGCGCGGGCGACATGGGCCGCGCGTGGCTGTCCGGGTCGGTCTGGAGCCTGGGCATGTTTTCGCTGATCGCGCTCGGCGGCATGGGCATGGCCAACGTGCTGCTGCCCGCCACGATCAAGCGCTATCTGCCGCAACGCATTGGCGCGATGACGGCCGCCTACTGCATCATGTCGGCCGTCGGCGCGGCGGCGCCCTCGCTGCTCGCGGTGCCCGTCGCGCATCTGTTCGGCTGGCGCGTGTCGGTGGGCGCGTGGTCGCTGCTGGCCGTGGCGGCAGCGCTGCCCTGGCTCCTGCTGCACCGGCCGCGAACCGCAGTACGGGGCGCACGCGACGGCGGGCTCGCGCGGCTGGCGTTGCGCTGGCCGCAAACCTGGGCGCTGGTGGTCGTGTTCGCGGGCGGCGCGTGGGTGATGTACGCCCTGCTCGCCTGGCTGCCGACGATGCTGGTGCAGACAGCCCACGTCGCCCCCGCCCACGCGGGCGCGATGCTCGCGCTGTATAGCCTCGTCGGGCTCGCGCACAACCTCGTGGTGCCGAATCTGCTCGCCACGACGCGTCGGCCCGAGCGCGTGGTGATGGTCGCGGCGGCCTGCACCGTGGCTGGCACGCTGGGCCTTGCGTATTGCCCGCAACTGGCGCTGCTGTGGGTGATCCCGGCGGGACTGGGCGCGATGGCGATCACCATCGGCCTCACGCTCATCAATCTGCGCAGCCGCACCGAAAGCGGCACCACGGCGCTCAGCGGCGTCATGCAGGCAATCGGCTATCTGATCGCTGCGTCGGGACCGTGGATGACCGGCAAGCTCCATGCGCTCAGCGGCGGCTGGCTCGCGCCCTGCTGGCTGATGGCGGCCACCGGCGTGCTGATCGGCATCGCGGGTTTCGCGGCGACGCGCCAGGGGTTTCTGGAAGACCGCGCCGCGCAGGCGCAATAAGCTTTCGCGCGCGGCGCTGTCGTGCGTTTTGGTCGCCGGGTTTCGTCACTCAAGGCTCTCGCGCCGGCACGTCGACCCAGCGGATCGCGTGCCCGACTCGCTGGCAAAAGGCCTCCAGCGTGCGCCGCGTGAGCGACACGGTCACCGCATTGTCGAGCGGATGAAACAGCACACGCTCCTCGGCCTGCAGGGCCGTGTCGATCACCAGCGCGATCTCCTCCTCCGTATCGTTGGCGAGGGCAAGCGGGCTGAGCGCGCCCGACCATGTGCCGAGCTTCGCCTCCAGCTGAACGGCATCGGCAAACGACAGCCGCGAGGATTCCAGATGCCGCGCCAAAGCCTTCAAATCGACGCTTTTGCTTGCGGGCACAACGAGCAGATACAAGCCGTTTCGATCGCGGATCAGCAGGTTTTTGCAGATCGCCCCGACAAGCCCCGACTCCAGCGCATGGAATTCGTCGACGCTGAGCACCGCGCGATGCGTGCGCAGTTCGATCGGGTCGCCACAGGTATTGAGCAGGTCGAGCAGGTCCGCGGTGTTCAACATCGATGAAGTCGCTCCAGGTTGGCGCGCCGCATCTGCGGTAACCTTGAAAGCGGGCGCAGATTCAGCCGCTTGAATCTTGCAATTCTTATACCATCGTTGCATCGCCGGCTTCGCCATATGCCGGAATTTACGTGCGCACCCGCATGACGCTGCCTCCGCCGCCTCTGTTGCTCGCCGAAACGCTGCTCCGAGTCAAGCGGCGCTATCGCCTGCCGCCGCTCGCCACGCCCGCGTCGCTGACCGAAGCCGACACCCCGGCCACGAGGCTCGCCGTCGCCATCGAAGCGGCCCGTAAGGCGGTAGCCAGCGCCCATGTGCCGGAGGCGGCGCTCGAACGCCTGTTCGTCGACGCGCTCGCGCAGACGATCCGCCAGGCGATGCGCGAAGAAGGCGGCGACGCCATGCTGCAAGCCACCGTGCTGCGCCACCGCGAGGCGCAAGTGCGCGAATACGCGGAACTCGCCGCCAGCGCCGACCAGGATCGGCGCACGATTCATGCGTCGGTCAATGCGATCGCCCATCCGGCCAAGCTGGAGCGCCAGCCTCCGGGCGCGCAGCGCGAGGCGCTCACGCGTCTGCAGGCGGCGGCATCGGCCGCTGCGTGGTCCGATCTGAAGCGTGAACTGGACGCGCTGCACGCAAGCCCCGAAATCGCGGCATCGCCTGCGCTCGCGCGCGACATCGCCAAACTTGCGGCACAACCCGCGCTCGCCCATCTGTTGCGGCTCGATACTCTCGCCGCCAACGAGCGCGTGCGCCAGTACCGCGCCTTGCTCGATCGCAACGGCCCACGGCCCGGCAGCGCGCAGGCCATCGCGCAAGGCACGCGTTCGCAGCAGCGCGGCGCCGCGGTCGAGATGCTCGCCATGCAGGCGCTCGACGCGTTGGCCCAGCGCATGAACGCCGCCGCCCCGGCCGGGCCGCCCTGGCGCGTGGTGAGCTCGATGCGCGTGCCCTCCGCCATTCCCGGCAGCCACGAACGCGCCAAGACCGAATGGGACGCCGTGCTGCTCGAACGCGCCCCGGCCGCCGCCGCTCACGGGGGCGAAGAAGTCTGGAACATCCGCCTGCTGCTGGAAGCCAAGGCGTCGGTCGATGCTGCCACGACCGATCTGCCTCGTCTGCTGCGCGGCCTGCGTCTGCTCGCGCACGCCGATGTCGACCGGATCTATGGATTCGAAACGCAGCAAGGCCACGTGAAACTGAGCGGAGCGTCGCTGCACGCGCTATCGACCGACGACGACGCCTTGCGCCATGCCGTGCTGTACTGCTGCGACGCGCCCGCGGAAACGCCGGCGCGCCTGCTGGGCGCCGCCAGCCGAATGCAGCTTTTATCGGCCCATCCAAGCGTCGGTTACGCGAACGCACTGGCCGAGCATCGCAGCGCCAACGCCCACGCGCTCGCACCCATCTGGCAGGCGCTGCTGGAGTCGCCGCACTGGCATTCGGTACTGCATCAATATCCGATGCTGGGTCAGGTTCGCGACCTCATGGTCCATACCGACGATCTGATGGCAGCGATCCGCTCATTGCCCTAGGTGCGTTTCATACAGGAATACGAAACATGGCAAGCCCGCCAGTTTCAATCAGGCTTTATTGATATTGAAGCGCGAACCCTTCGCCTGATTGACCCGGCAATCAGTTACAGCCCATTACCGTGCAATAGTGGGTATAAACCACGCCATTGCCAGCCATGCCTGAAATCGTGCGCGTGCCGTTGCCGTAATCGGTGATGGTTTCGTTCCAGTTGGCGCCATCCGGTGTCACGCCGCTCAGGAATGTGGTGCTGCCGGCAGTGGTCGGAATGCCGTCGGACTGGGCGCCCGTCCTCGGCGGCTTTTCGTTGACTGGCGTGGTATTGCCGAAATGCTGCACCGTGTAATTATTGCCGGATTCGTCGACGCAATCCTGAATCACGCGGTTGCCCGAGCAAACAGCGGACGTCTCGGGCGCAGCGGCGTTCGCCGTTGAAGCGCAGGCCATGGCGGCCATGCAAAGACTCAGTGCGATACGCTTCAATTACGGCTCCGGCGAAGGGGCGCGGCAACAGGGTGGGCCGCGGATGATTCAGATGCTCGACGCCTCTAATAACGGCGCGTTGCATTGTAACTTGAGCCCTTTTTGACGGGCACCCTGGTGGCCTCCTGCGCGTCTGGCGCATCTGCATTCCGGCGCAAATCCATTCGTCGGAATAAAACACTTTGGATTCGAAAGAAAAACGTTTGCGCATGCCTGAATGAATAAATGATTCGCCCCAAACCGCGCAGGTTTTTCAAAAAAACGACACGCGCCCATTCCGATTTCCACGCGCTGAAATTACGCACGGTGACGCGTCGTGACGAATTGGATACACATACCAGTCTTTTTATCGAAGCCTCCAATTGAGCTAAGCAAAACACATAAGTCGCTGGTAAGATGAGCGCGAATATTGGATGGCAGCGTGCTGCTCCGGAATATCGGCCCGAATCCAGACCGCTCGGGTTGCCGGATAGAACAGCATGCGCCATCGGCCATCGGGGAAAGGCCATCCGCCCGTATGGGAGAACACAAGGCGCACCATCAAGAAGAGTGCGCCCGTTCGCACCATACATCCGAGCGCAAGTCGTTCAGGCTCAAGCCGTGTCGTGCAGGCGAAACGCCCTGCCACCGCTTGCGGCTTCTGGCGATTGCTTCGCGCAGACGTACTCCCCATGCACCACTTGAGCCCCGGCTGCGTTTTCGTTGCCGGGCCCGATGAACGCTGTCGAGTCGTTAGCTGCACGAACCAGCCGAAGCTGCCATGTCCACCCAGTCTAGCCACCATCATCGCCTCTTCATGGCGCTGGCCGGCGGCCTAAGCGCGACCCTCAATGCGGGCGCCTTGCTCGCCTTGTTGCCGCCGCACATTGCTGGCGGCGAGCTGCTTTATTTGCGCGTGCTTGCGGGCCTGCTGGCCGTTGTTGCGTTTATTCTGTTCGCGCGCTTTCATCTGCTGTCCAGCGCGCGCGATCTGTGGTGGATGCTCGGCCGCGGCGCACTGCGCTGGACGCGCCTGTTCGCGGCAATCGCGTTGCTTGCGCTTCTTGCGCGCCCGGGCGGCGAAAACGGTCTCGTGCTGCTCGCCAAATGGGCGGTGATTGCGTTGCCCCTGCAACTGGTCGGTCTCGCGGTGCTGCGCGGCGTGGCCCACAGCATCAACAATGCGCCCGGCAACCAGCGCGACGCCGTGTTCTTCGGCATGGGCAGCGAAGCGCGCAAGCTGAACCTGCGCCTGCGCCGCTCGCCGATTCTCGGCGTGCGCGTAATCGGCTATTACAACGACGCGCCCGTGGTGCCGCGCGCCGGCGAAACGCTGCCGCCGTATCTGGGCCGCTTCGCCGACGCCACCGCCCGCATCCAGGCCAACGATTTCGAAGTGGTATTTATCGCCACCGGCAAGCTCGACGCCGAAAACATCACCAACGAGATCGTCCAGCAACTTTACGATTCGACGGCGGCGATCTACTTCGTGCCCGAATCGCGCTTTGTCGAAGATCTCGCGACGTACAGCACGGATCTGGCGGGCGTACCGCTGCTCGCCCTGCACGACATGCCGATCCTCGGCCTCTCGCGCCTGCTCAAGCGCGCGGTCGACCTCATCGGCGCCTTCGTCATGTTGCTGTTGCTCTCGCCGGTCATGATCGTCATCGCGATCCTGATCCGCCTCGATTCGCCGGGCCCGATCCTGTTCCGTCAGTTGCGCTACGGCGAACGCGGCGAGCCGATCGTGGTGCACAAGTTCCGCTCGATGCGCGCCTTCACGCACGACGAAGAAGCGGCCAACCAGGGGGTTGTGCAGCAGGCCGTCGCGGGCGACGACCGTATCACCTCGGTCGGCCGGTTTCTGCGCCGCAGCTCGCTGGACGAGCTGCCGCAATTCCTCAACGTGCTGGGCGGTTCGATGAGTCTGGTGGGCCCGCGCCCGCATGCGGCCGAGCACAACGAACTGTATCGACGCCTGATTCCCGGCTATATGCTGCGCCATAGCGTCAAGCCTGGCATCACCGGCTGGGCGCAGATCAATGGCCTGCGCGGCATCACCGATACGCCCGACAAGATGCAGCGCCGCGTCGAATACGACCGTTACTACATCACGCACTGGTCGCTGTGGCTCGATCTGCAGATCCTGATGCGCACGATTCCCGAGATCATCTCCGGACGCAACGCCATCTGACGAACGGAACGAGGCCTTAAATTCGGCCTCAAACACGGCCTCAAATGCAAAACGCCGGTCCCTGAAAAGGCACCGGCGTTTTTTTGTGAGCAGTTTTTTGGAGCGACCCGCGATTACGAACGGCTCAGACGCCATTGACGCCAGCAGATGCGGAGAAAGCGGCGGTCGTCGACCAGATAGCGGCGCCACAGACGCGCCGGGTCCTGCAGGATACGCCAGCACCATTCGACGCCCGTACGCTGCATCCAGACCGGTGCGCGCCTTTGCAGACCAGCGGCGAATTCGATCGCCGCGCCTGCGCACAGCATCAGGCCGCCCGGCATCGACGCCGCGTGACGCAGGGCCCAACGCTCCTGCTTCGGCATGCCGATGCACACGAAAATGATATCGGGCGCCATCTCGCGCACCCGTTGTGCGATCGCATCGCCTTCTGCGCCAGTCGGATCGAAATTCATCGACGGCGCGATGACTTCCATTTCGAGGCCCGGATAATGCGCGGCGATACCGTCGATCAGCGTCTGCTCGTGACCGGGCATACCACCTACGACGACGACTTTCCAGCCATTCACGCGCGCACGTTCGCACAAGCCCGGCAGCAGGTCCGCACCCGTCACGCGGCCCGGCAACGGCATGCCGAACATGCGGCTCGCCCACACCACGGGCATGCCGTCGGCGAACAGAAAGTCGGCGGTACGATACAGCGTCTTGAGTTCGGGTTGCCGGTCGAGCCGCACGAGGTGGTCGACATTCGGCGTCACCGCCACGCGCGCGCGGCCATCGCGTTTGAGCGCAGCCTCACACAGCACGTCGAGCGCGGTGTCGAACGAAACCGCAGCGATATCGAGTCCGAACAACGCGATACTGGGCAGGCAACCCGCCCGCGCGGCCGCCTCGGGCGCCGCCGTCTGATAGAGCGCAGTGCTCATTGTTTTTGCAACCCCGACTTCCCGCCTGGATGCGACGCGCACGCGCGCCCGCCAAGCGGGCTCACGACTTGAGGCGCGATTCGTCCGACGTGATGTTGTTTGGTCTCCTGGCGATGCCAAGAAGCGTCTGGTTTTTATTCGCAGAAAATCTGCAAACGAATAGTACCAGCGCATCTCAAAATACGCGCGGCCTGTCGTGTTTTTTCAACGACAAACTCAAAAGAAATGATCGGCGCGCGCGATGAAACATGACGGGACATATTTCAATTCGTCAGATGAAACACAAGAAGCGCCCAGCAATCGTTCTGTGCTCGCAACGGTAAATACGCAAAAACCCCTGAAAAACCAGTGTAACCGTCGTATGCGCAGCACGAATCGGCTAACGTCGCAGCGGTCGGGAAATGTACTGAAAGGGAATTTCCTTATAGCGTCGGCAACACGCAAACGATTGGCGCGATTTAAAACACGGAGCGGCGCGAGGCGAGTCCGGCAATATCGACCGAGTCGCTTTAATATCCGAAGAAAATAAACTCGCTAACGTTTGCGCGCGCAATAAATCCGCTGTTTTTCTTTTGCGCGCACTTCAATTGTCGCCCCGTTTCGCGGCGCGACAAATCGGGACATAGCGCGATGCAGCGCCCGATTGCACCGCTACTCCGGCAACCGATCAGGGGTTGATGGCGGGTTTCAGCCGGGCGCTGAGCTTGCGCCACAGCGCCGCAAGCGGCGCGACACCCAGCAGCCGGTGTGCGGCCCATGCGGCGATCGCGCCATTGACGGCGAGCGCAAGCGACGCTGCAGCCGCCGCGCCCACGCCGCCGCCCAGCGGCGCGAGCACCGCAAGACCTATCAGTAGCACCGCCACCGAATAGATGTTGATGCGGTACAGCACGGACGTGTGCGCCGTCATGCCGAGCAACTCGGGCATCGCGGTGAAGCAGGCCGCCGCCAGTTGGCCGAGTGCGAGCACGCGCAGCGCGCTGGCGCCCGCGCCGTAACCTGCGCCGAACAGCGCAAGCAGGCGCTCCGGAAACACCAGCATGCAGGCCGTGAACGGCAACGCGAGGCACAGCACGATCCCCACCGCCTGCGCCGCGCTACGCTGCAGGCCTTCGATATCGTGGCGCGCGTAGAGGCTCGCGAAGCGGGGCGCAGCCATGCCCGTCACGCCGCTGATCAACAGGTTGACGACCAGCGCGAGCCGCCATGCGAGTGAGAACAGCCCCGTCTCGCGTGACGTCGCGACGATGCCCAGCACGATGGCGGGTGCGGACGTGATCAACAGCTTGGTGAATTCCAGTGCAAACAGCGACAGCCCTGGCTTGACGAGGTGCGCAGCATCGCTGGCCGATACGCTGCCCGCGGGCACGACAGCAAGCGCGCGCTTGAGCAGCACCGCCCCCACCAGCGCAGTCAAGGCAAAGCTGGCCGCAATCAACATCAGTGCGTGCGCAACGTTCAAGACGCCCAGAAGTTGAAGCGGAATTGCCACCACGCAGAAAATCGCCGGCCACAGCCACGAATAGATCATCTGGCTCAAGCCCACGCGCTGCAGCCCCGCCAGCGCTCCGGCAAACGCACCGCCCACGTTTTGCGGCACGAACACCAGCGAGCCCAGCACGAGCGGCCAGGCCAGATCGGGCTTCTTCAGCACATGCTGCGCGAGCAGCGCTGAGCTTGCCGCCAGCAACACCGACACGGCCACCGACGCCAGCACGATCAGCGTCAGCGCCCGGCGGATCGCGGGACGCACGGCGTGAGCGCGGCCCGATGCCATGTCCATGGCGATCTGGCGCGTGAGCGCCTGATCGATGCTCAGACGCCCGAAACCCGCCAGCGCCACCATCGTGCTGAACACGATATAGAAGTTGCCGGCCTGGGTCACACCCAGCGCGGCGGCGACCAGCAGATGGAAACCGTAGCGGCTGGGCAGGTCCATCAGCCGCACGCCCAGGCTGATCAGCGAGCCGCGGACGATCGAAGCGCCGCTCGATGCGGGCGCGGTTTGGATGTCGCTCACGTGCGGTTTTTCCGGTGGCAAGGATCGTAAAAGGTCAAAGTGAACAGGCAGGAACAGAACATCAGGACGCCGCGCCGCTCAGCACGAATAGGGTCACGCTTTGCGGCGGCAGCGTCGCGTGCAGCATGCCATGGGTGTAATTCACGTCCTGCCCGCGCGCGAGCTGGTTGTTCGCGAGCTGCCAGCTCTGCGCCACGCCGTTTGCCGCGAAGTGAGCGATCGAAATCGCGGTTTCGGCGGAATGATCCAGTTGCTTGTTGACGACGACCAGGGTGAGCGCGTGATCGCTGCGCAAGGCCGCGAACGCCGCGACCGTATCCGGGTCGGGCACGTTTGCGGCAACGCTGGTCGCGCCAAACGCCCCGCCCTTGCCGTCATAGTTGCGATAGAGCTTGATCGCCTTGTAGACCGGCATCGACGCATCGATCGTGCCCCAGCGCGTGGCGATATCGAGCCCTTCGCGCCCGAAGATGCCGAGCAGATCCGCTTGCGCGGTCGCACCGCTCATGAGGGTCTCGCCGCCCCAGTTGTATTCGGTCAGCGCGATCGGCGTGCCTGGGTAGTAGTACGTATCGACCCAATGGCGCATCAGCGGAATCAAGGCCACGACGCTGTTGATCCACGTGGGGTCCGTGTAGTGCGGGTCCCATAGATCGCGCGTCGAACGGTTTCGCCTGAGCGCGAGCTCGTTCGCATCCGGCGACGCGTTGGCACCGTTGCCATCCGCGTATTCGCCGCCTTGTGGATAAAAGTGCAGGCTGAATACATCGACGGGATGCCCTGCCGCCTTCCATTGCGACAGCAGCCACGGCACATAGTCCATGCCCTGGGTCTCGTTTTCGCGGTCGGGCGCGTGATCGTAACCGTGCGCGGCGGCATTCTGCTGATCGAAACCGCTATGGAAGTAGCCGGCCCAGCCCCACTCCTCCGGCGCCAGCACCTTCGCATGCGGGTCAGCCGCCTTCACGGCACGCGAATATGTCACGACCTTGTCGGCGACTTCACGCGCGTGCGCGCCCGTCGGATGCACGTCGCGATGGACCTCGTGCCAAAGGCTGGGCTCGTTATCCATCGCGTAATAACGCACGCCGCCCGCATTGGCGCTACCAAATTGCGCGACCAGCGCGGCCACGCGCGCCTGCTCATTCTGCGCATCGTCGGGCACGGTTGCGTCGTTGGGATCGTTGCCCGTGATCGGCACGTCGCCCATGGCCATGCCATTGCCCGCGTCGGTCAGGCCGTCGACGTCGTGGTTGGGCTGCGGACCATATCTGGCAATCGAGAAGCTCGCCAGCGACTGACGCTGCGGGCCGAGTTTCGCCACCCGTCCGAGCATCGGAATGGTCACGATGGGCGTGGCGCCGCCCGCCTGGGTCAGCGTCACGAAGCGATCGCCGAACTGGTCGTTGATATCGGTCGTGCTCACGCCGACGCTTTCGAAATACCAGTCCTTGCCCGCATTGCGCGCGTCGAGCCGCCAGTTATAGGCCGACGCGCTATTGCCGCCCGAACGGTTGATCGGCACGCGCAGATCGCGCAGCGTTGCCGTGTTACCAAAGTTGATGCCGTAGATCAGCGGGCTGATGGGATGGCGGTTCGCCGCCGCATCCACGGCAATGGCGACCGGCGCAGTGCCGGAGGTCGCTTCGGTGCACGAGGCCAGGCCCGCAATCAGCAACGCGGCCGCGAGCGGCGCGATGAGGGTTCTAGGGCGTCGCGTGCGCGGCATGGTCGCTCCGGGAATCGGCGTCATGAACAGGAATGGCTTGATCGCCGTCTTCATTCAGATTGCCCGCGTGCCAGACATAGACGAATACCGCGAGAATCACCGCGGTTTCGCCAGGCGTGAGCGTGGGCGGATAGAAGAACGAAATCACCAGGATATAGATGAGGTAATCGAACAGCGCGCCGAGAAAATCGTCCTCCACCTTCGCGCGCAGACGCCGGTAGAGCAAGAGTCCGCGCAGCTGGAACAACAGCAGGATCGCCGCGCCGATAACGCCGTACTCGAACACGATGCCCAGCCACGTGATGTCGGCCAGAAAAAAGAAATGGTGAAAATAGTCGATCAGGCTGTCGCTGCTCGTGGGGCTGATGGTGCCCACGCCAAACAGCCAGCGCAGGGGATCGCTGCCGAGAAAACCCGAAGCGAGCTGGATCGAAATACGCCGTGTGTCGAAGCCGTTTTCCGAACTCAGATTGAAGGTGGTCGCCAGATAGCCCGCCGAGAAAACGCCCACGAGCGCGAACGGCGCGCACACCAGCAGGCCAAGACGCGCCATCGGCCGCGCCCAGACGAAGGCATTGATGAGCAGCACGCCCATGATGCCGATAATCATCGCGCGCGTTTTGACGATCAGCAGCGTCACGGCGAACGCCACTGCCACGCCGAAAAAATAACCCAGATGCCGCTCGAAGAATGTGCGCCGGTAGCAGAAAAACAGCAGGATGATCGGGAAGTACATCGACATGCGAATGCGATGCCCGCGCGAATCGTTGGTGAAAAAGGACGCCTGCCCGACCACATAGCTGCCGCTGTACCAGCTGTCGGGCACGATGGCCGCCATCACGATCAGCGCGCAGATCACGATCACGCCCGCGACGATGAAACTGCGTTCGAGTTCGTGCAGCGTCGGTTCGAGTGTCAGCAGCAGCGCGAGGAAGGAAAAAAAATACAGTAAGGGCAGGAGTTTCACCTGCGCGGTAATACTGGTGAAAAAGCCTTCGTGGAAATAAAACATCGCGGCGAAACTCGGAAACAGCACGAGCCACGCGAAGCTGATGAGAATCTGCCGTGTCACCGGAAAGCGCGGATAGCCCGCAAGCCGGAAAGCGGCGGGCAGCGACAGGACCGGAAACGCCTTCGACAATGCCCACAACGGCGCGAGCGCGCTGATGTAGTGGAAGGTCTGGCCGAACAGCGGCAGCAGCGCGAGCAGCCATAGCATGACGCGCGCTCTCGCCGGTTCGGCGGAAAAGACCGGGGAGAGCGCGGCCTTCGAAGAGGCGGTTTCCATTTCGTACAAGGTGTTCTGCCCGGGAATGCTTACTGTCCCCTCGATACCGTCAATACAGAACGTGATTGTTCGTGATGGAGTAGTCGAGGCTGCGATTGAACGGCAACACCTTGTCGATGTACTGATCGACCCACTGATCGACTTCGGCGATCGACGACTTCGGCACGAAGATCGTGTCCGACGACTGCAGCACGACGTCCTGATTCGAATCGCCCTGATGCGTGAGCGAATCCAGGTTGATCGTGTGCAGCATCGGGCGCCCGTCCGGGCTGCGGCGGATCAGCACGACTTCATTGGTGCGCGCCGTGTCGAGCAATCCTTGCGCGGCGATTACAGCCTGCAGCACGCTCATGCCCGGACGCAATTCGACTTCGCCGGGTTTGCCCACCTGCCCGCCCACATAGATGTGCGAGGAGGTCTGCGTGATGGCCACCGCGGCGTGCGCATTGCCTGTGACGCCGTTGGCGGCGAGCGCCTTGTTGATGTTTTCGCCGAGTTGCGCGACCGACAGGCCCGCGGCCGGCATCGTGCCCGCGAACGGCATCGTCAGCGTGCCGTCCGGCGCGACCGGGCCGCGATAGTTGAGCTCGCCATTGAACGGCAGCAAGACGGAAAGTTCGTCGCCGGGCTGAATGCGGTAGACGGAAGGGGTCGAATCGACCCATTTGGCGAAGCTGGCGCGCTGCTGGTATTGAGGCTGCACCCACGTCTGGGAACAGGCGGTCAGCGTCAGCAGCACCAGAGCAAGAGCCGGGCGAAAAGTCTTCATCGAGCGTGTAGTGCGTGTCATGGATGGCGCTGACTGGCGATTCCCGCGGCGCAAACGATCAAGATCGGATCGACGCCGAAAAGTGTCATCAGGGAACGACAGGGACCGCCCTAAATTTATAGAAATGCAGGCTGAGGCATGTTTTCTTACGTATTATATGCGCCTTCGGTATCTAACTTGTGGGCCGGGAACCACAGCACATGGTTATTACAACTAGAACCAGGCCTGAGCGCACTGCTGCAGTTGTTGATTTGACGATCCGGGATTATCTCAACACCTTTTTTTATTACCGCAAGATTGCAGCAGCGGTATTTCTTACCATTGTCACAATCGGGGTGGTGGTGGCACTGGTGGTGCCGATGCCCTATCGCGCTCAGGCGACGCTGCTCGTGCTGTTCGCCGGTTACTACGACCAGTCCAACAATACCAACGGTTCGGCGGGGCTCCAGCCCGCGGCCGGCCAGCTCGACAGTGTCGAAGCGCAGATCCTCAGCAGCCCTGAACTCCATCGCGACGTCATCATTTCGAAATTGGGGCCGAACGCAAGCGAGCGCGAAATCAACGCCCAACTGGGCGACTTCGAGCGTCGTCTGCACATCGAACAGAACGACCTCGCCAACACCATCCAGCTGAACTACTCGGACGCCGACCCGAAGGTCGCCGCCGATGCTCTCGCGCGCCTGCTCGACAAATACTTCCGCCGCCGCGCCACGATCTTTACCTCGGGTCGCGTCGACTTCCTGACCGGCGAGCGCGACGACGTCAAGGCCCAGCTCGATCGCGCCAACGCCGACCTGCTTACGTTCCAGAAACAACACGGCATTGTCGATGTCGACGACCAGATCTCGCGCGCGGTGCAGCTCGAAAGCCAGCTCGTCCAGCACAAACTGGATAACGACACAAAACTCGCGCAGGACAGGGGCGAGCTGCAATCCATGCAGGCTTCGTCCAAGGGCGTGCACGCGACCATCCCGATCTACACCGACGATTCCGAAGCCGCGCACGCGCTGGATACGATGCAGCTTTCGCTGATGCAACTGCAAACGCGCCGCGCCGATTTCGCCGCGCGCTATCTGCCGAACTCGCCGTTCGTGCAGCAGCTCGACCAGCAGGTCAACGACATGCGCGCCAATATCGCGCGCCAGAAGCAGGAAATGACCACGACCACGCGGCTGGGTCACAACGACTATTACGACGTGGTGCAGGGCAAACTGTCCTCGTTGAATGCGAGCATTGCGGGCGAACTCGCGCTGCAGCACGCGCTCGACCAGCAGATCAGCGACGCACGCACGCGCCTGAAAAACCTCAGCGATATTTCGAGCCAGATGCGCCAGTTGCTGTCCAACCGCGACATCCTCGCGGACAGCTTCAAGGACCGTTCGCGCCAGGTGGAGCAGGCAAAGATCCAGCAGGGCCAGGTCAGCCAGGTCAACAGCACCAACGTGCGCGTGATCCAGGCGCCGTTCCCGCCATCGGTGCGCAGCATTCCGGCCAGCCTGATCGTCATGTCGGCGGTGGCCGCGGGCCTGGTGATCTCGGCGCTCGTCGTGCTGGTGCTTGCCAGCACGCGCGAAACCTTCCTGAGCCCGGAGCAGGTCGAGCGCTCGCTGTTGCTGCCGGTGCTGGCCGCGCCGCTCATGCTCAGCGGCACAACCGCTACCCGCCGGGGCGCCGGCGCGCCAGGCCTCGCGACGGTCGAGCCGCCGGTCAGGAGCCGCCCCATGCATCTGGCCTACGGCCGCATGATCGCCGCGATCAACGCGAGCACCGACGCGAATTCGAAGATCGTCATGGCGCTGTCCTTCAGCAAGAACGATGGACTGCAGGCCGTGATCCGCGGCCTCACCGCCGAACTGGAACACCGTTCGGCCAGGCCCGTGCTGGTACTCGACATGGCTTCCGCGCCAGACGCGACGCCGCTCTATGGCCAGCCCGACGAGCAAGGCCTGCTGGGCTGGCCGGGTCACGCCGCCGCGCGCGATCGCGCCGCGAACGCCAGCGCCGATAGCACCGATAGCGCGGCCGGGTCGCACGCCCTGAGCACGGACGGCCTGATTTACGAGCGCGTCGACGGCCACAATATCGTGGTGGCGCGCCCGCGCAGCGGCATGTTCCCCGCCTCGTGGCAGCAGACCCGCGAACTGTTCGACGCGCTGCGCGCCAGGCATGACTACATCGTGCTGCACGCGCCGCCCGCGAGCCAGTCGTTCGCCGGCATCGAAAACGCGGCGCTGGCCGATGCCACCATCATGGCCGTGCGCGCCGAATCGACCCGCAAGCCCGTGGCGCTGGGCCTGAAAACGCAGGTGCTGGATGCGGGCGGCCGACTGGTGGGTCTCGCGCTCACGCATCGTCGCGGCTATATTCCCGACCTCATCTACCGCTTCTTCTAAATACCGGCGCCAGACCGGAACACCATGGACCAAATCAGCGCGATCCTGCCGATCAAGACCCGGGGGCGGCACTACGCCGACAACATCGGCCGCTGCGACATCCTGTTTTCGTCGCTACGCCACTTCACCACGCCCGCTACGTTTCATCGCATCGTGCTCGTCGTGCCGCACGAAGAAGTCGAGGAAGTCAAAGGCTATGCGAAGGCGTGGTCGGACTTCCCGATCGTGGTGATCGACGAATCGCTCCATATGGGCATCTTCGCGGAGTTCTCGCAGCGCCATCAGATCCGCAACTGGCACCGCCAGCAGATCATCAAGCTCAACGCGCCCGAGTGGATCGAGACTGAATATTTCATGGTGTTCGACCCGGACTGCTTCGCCACGCATGCGTTCACCGCACAGACGCTGGTGCCCGGCGGCCGCGCGCTCACGCATCGCGGCGCGCGCAGGCTTCACCCGGATATCTGGCAAGCGTCGGCCAGACTGCTCAATGTCGACCCCGGCCTCGACCTCGACGGCCTCTGGTGGACCCCGACCATGCTTTCGCGCACGCTCTGCCTGAAATTGCACGAGCGCCTCGCGCAGATCCACGGCACCGACTGGCGCCGCGTGCTGCTCGCCAACTATGCGGTGGACTGGACCGAATACACGCTGTACTGGCTCAACGCCTGCGAGCAAGGCCTGGTCGATCAATATCACACGTGGGCACAACCGGGCCAGCGTACGCTGCACGCTGCCGAAAGCGTCTGGTTCGCCAACGAAATGAAGGAATGGAACGCCGCGCAGCACTTCGCCGAAGACAGCGACGGCCTGTTTGCCGTGGTCCAGAGCAACACACGCATTCCGCTGGAGCAGGTCGTCGAGACGCTGTCCCCGTATTTCCCCATCAAGGTACAGCGCTACGAGCGGCACTTCGATGCGGCGCTCAAGGGCGCGGAACTCTACTCCGCGATTGCGCGGCGCGGGCTCAAACTGCTCAACAAACTGCGCGGCAGAGTGACCGCTTAAGCGTCAACCGATGCGGGCAATTGCTGCGTATGACGCTTTGTGCGACGCTTCGTGCGACGCTTTGCCCCTCAATTTTTCCGCCCTTCGTCCGATAAGACGAAAGCAGGCGCATTGCTATCCGATGGCGAACAAGTAAAAAATTCCGATCGATTTAATTGAAAAAACGATATTGGCTTTCAAAGCAAACGTTTGCCATTTAAATCAATCGAATCACCCGCCCATCGAATTCGCCGGAAACTGAAAGAAGCGGAAATATTGAAAGGAGCAGCAAAGCTTTGTTGGGATTTAAAACACGCCGCCATTATTCGATCGCGTTGGCAGGCGGCCTGGGCGCATTTCTGGCGCTTGTCGGCCTGGCTGGTTGTAGCGGCGGCTCGAACGCAGCCGTTCTCACATCGGGAGCCACGGCTACAGTGGCCGTCACCGGCATCACCCTCTCGCCCAGCACGCTTTCGCTCACCGTCGCGAAGTCGTCCACGTTGACGGCCAGCGTCCAGCCCGGCGACGCTACCGATTCCGCCCTCACCTGGAGCAGCAGCGATACCCGCATCGCGAACATAGCGAGCGGCGCCGTCACCTGCGCGGCAGCAGGCAGCGCGACGATCACGGCATCGGCCAGCAACGGGCAGCACGGCACCGCAAGCGTGACGTGCGTGAAGCCGTTCGCGGTCTACGAATTCCTCAAGCTGAAGTCGTATCAGGACGCAAGCGGCGTGTATACGATCTCGGATAGCTGGTTTCGCGGCCTGGGCATCACCCCGCTCGATCTGATCTACTCCAGCAAGCTGGTGACCTGCCCGCTCAGCAGTTGCACCGACGAATACATCGTCGATTCCAGCAAGATCGCCACGGCGGCTGCCAGCGCCGACCGCACCGGCAGCACGCCGGTCTCGCTCGATCTGGAAGTGTGGGATACCAGGCGCTTCTACCCCACGGCAGCGACAGGCAATGGCCAGAGCATCGTGCAGAATCTGAGCGCAGCGCTCACGGCGTTCAAGGCCGACAACCCCGGCGCCAGCGTGGGCCTCTACGCGGAAGTGCCGCAAAACACCTTCGGCTGGAGCGCAGCCACCACCGCAACCTATGACGCGCTCAATGCGCAATATGCATCGGTCGCGGCGCTGGTCGATTACTACAGTCCTTCGCTCTACAACTACGGCTACGACGGCACGGCCACCGGCGACGCGAACTGGAACAGCGCGGCGGTCTATGCCGTCGGCCAGTCGCACGCCTTCGACACGCTCAACGGCACATCGAAGAAAGTGCTGCCCTACATCACGCCGGTCTGGACCGATAGCCGCAGCGTGAGCGAGTTCCTCAGTTACGACCAGATGATGTATCGCCTCAAGGCGCTGCGAACCGCCGGCGCGGACGGTTGCATATTGTGGATTTCGAGCGGCCAGATCGATCCGTCCACAGGCAAGCTGCTCGTGATCGATACAAGCTCGGGCTGGTTCAAGGCGGTGCTCGATTTCATGGCCTCCGCCGCGTGAGTGAGCCTGAATCCGGACACGCAATGTCCTGATCCCCGTTCATACTGATCGAACCGCATCACGGCGATGCGCAACAGGACAGGTATGAGCGCACAACAGCAACACGCGATCGGGCAGGCCGCGCAATGGATCGGTGCAGCGGACGGCCTGCTCGTCACTGCGGGCGCAGGCATGGGCGTCGATTCGGGGCTGCCGGATTTCCGCGGCAACGAGGGCCTCTGGCGCGCCTACCCGGCGCTCAGGTCCGCCAGGCTCGCATTCGAATCGATTGCGAATCCCGCCGCGTTTCGCGCGAATGCGCAACTCGCCTGGGGCTTCTATGGGCATCGCCTCAAGCGCTATCGCGAGACGCAGCCGCATGGCGGTTTCGCGATCCTGCAACGCTGGGCGCGCGATCCCGAGCATGGCGCGTTCGTCTTCACCAGCAATGTCGATGGGCAGTTCCAGCGCGCCGGTTTCGACGCCCAGAGCATCGTCGAATACCACGGCTCGATCCATCATCTGCAGTGCTCAATACCCTGCTGCGAACACATCTGGCCCGCCGACGCCTTCGATCCGCAGATCGACGCCGTGGCGTGCCGGCTCGTGAGCGCCCTGCCGCGCTGCCCGCATTGCGGCGAGATGGCGCGGCCCAATGTGCTGATGTTCGGCGACGCGGCCTGGCTGCCTGAACGCACCGATGCGCAGCTTGAGCGCCTGCAGACATGGCTCGGCAAGGTGCGACGGCCCGTTGTGATCGAAATGGGTGCGGGCACCAGCCTGCCGACCGTGCGGCGCTTTAGTGAACGCCACGGGCCGCGCGTCATTCGCATCAATCCGCGCGAGCCGCAGATCGATCCTGCGAAAGGCGTCGGGATTCAAGGTGGCGCGCGGGAGGTGCTGGAAGCCATCGATGCGCTACGGGGTGCGCGCGTTTAGGGCATCGGAGACGGCCATCGACCGGTAGACTGGCGAGTCGCACTGACGAACTTCGCACGCAGATGAACGCCCTCCAGCCCGTCGCACGCGCCACCGGCGCGACTAACGGCGCGACTAACGGCGCGATCCCACCGCGTCGCGCGATTCATTCTTTTTTCTCACCAAATACAAATTTTACCGGGATCGACTAAAATAAATCATGCGCAACCGAGCCTCTGGCCTGCCGGTTCGCCTGCAAAAACCTCATTCGAACACATGGCCAGCAAGACACTTTTACGCCTCATGGAAGGCGTCCCGCGCGGGCAACCGCTCGACCCGCAGATGCTGCGCGATTGCGGCGTCAGCGCCCAGCAAACCACCTACTTCGTTAGCGCCGGCTGGCTGCAACGTCTCTCCAAAGGCGCGTATCTGCTCGCGGGCGACATGCCCACGCGTGCGGGAGTGCTCGCGTATCTGGGCCGCCACGTCAGCGGCCTGCATATCGGCGGCAAGACCGCGCTCGACTGGCAAGGCGGGCGGCTGAGCATCGACGCGCACGCGCGTTTCGCGCTCTGGGCCCAGCGCCCCTACGTCATGCCCGAATGGGCCGGCGCGCATCTGCCCCATACGCTGCAGACCACGCGTCTTTTCGACGACGCGTTGCCGCCCGGCCACGGCGTCGCGCCGCTGCCCAACCTCGATCCGTCGATTCTCGTTTCGCGGCCCGAGCGCGCGCTGCTCGAACTCGCGAGCGATATCGGCAAGCGCGGCGGCAAAGGTCAGGCGCTCGACGAGGCAATGGCCATCGCGGCAAGGCTGCACGACCTGCGGCCAGCAGTGCTCGACCGCCTGCTGACCCACTGCACGCGCGTGAAGGTCGTCAAACTCGTACGCGATCTGGGCGCGGCCAGCGGCCACGCATGGGGCCAGGATCTGCAACATCACGTCGACCGGCTCGGTCCCGGCAAACGCTGGTCGAGCAGCCGCAAGGGCGCGCCTGCCCTCAACCTCAAAGCCTGATCCCTGGCATCACTAACGAAGTGCGCCCGGCAAGCGTCCTTCGTCAGCCATTGCCTCCATGAAAAAGCGTGAGCTTGTTCGTGACCGACGTGACGCCCTCAACCGAACGCGTCACATCCTCGGCCTGGCGAATCTGATCGCCGCTGCGCACCGTGCCGCTCAGTGTCACCGCACCGTCACGTGCTCGCACGAACACGCCCGAGACGTCGAATCCCTGCGCCTTGCCGAGCGCACGCCGCACCGCGCGGCCCAGCGCCCGGTCAGCCTTGGTTGCGTGGCCGCTGTGCGCGGCAGGGGCAGCCGGGGCCGCGTCGTTCGACATCGGCATGCTGGCCGGCATGGCGTCGGATTGTGCATAAGCCGCACCCGATAGTGCAAGGGTCAGAGCAGCCGCAAAGCGAAAAGCAAGGCGAAAAGTTACCGTCTTCATGACAGTCTCCAGGTGATCGACGGGGGACGCGCGCCTTTCTTGTTCATTGCGCACGGGTCGAGATACGTAAAGTACGCCGAAACGGACTCGCGCTCCTTCCGGATGTCCATACGCGGTCCTTGGGCCTTGTGCAGCGCAAAATCCGAACCACGGACATGCGGCTCCGCCGGCCGTAGTTTTGCTTGCGATACTTCGGCGCACCGGCTTTCCCATGCTGGTCTGTTCGCGCTCGTGATCGACGCCATTTCGCGAGGAGCAGGCCCGGACTGGGACCCGATGCCATGACGCCGCTACCGTTATCGCGGGCCGCACGCGTCCGGCGGCAAAGCAGGCAGCAAAGCAGTTAGCAAAGCGGGCGGTAAATCATCCGCCCCGCGATTGGCTCAGGCGAATTCCACCCGGTTGCGGCCGCTGCGCTTGGCCTTGTAGAGCGCGGCATCCGCCAGCCCATAGGCCGTATCGAAACTCGTGCCGACCTCGTTGGCACTCACGCCGAAGCTGCTGGTGATACGCCGGTTCACCGGCGCGCCGAACACATGGGCTTCGATGCTCGATCGCATGGTCTCGGCCAGCATCAGCGCGTCGCCCAGATCGTAGCCCGGCAGCACCACGGTAAATTCCTCGCCGCCCACGCGCCCGATGATGCCCTTGTTGCCGACGATGCGGCGCAGGCAATCGACGATGCCGAGAATCACGGCGTCCCCGGCGGGATGGCCGTAATCGTCGTTGACCTTCTTGAATTCGTCGATGTCGAGCAGGACCATGACCGCGCGATCGGTGCGCAACGTCTTGGTCGCGCGCTCGATCACGGCGCTGCGATTGAACACGTCGGTCAGAGCGTCGTGAGTCGCGCGATATTGCAGTTGCTGCGTCAGCGCATGCATCTCGCGCTCGGCGCGGTCGCTGCGGCCGATCAGGCGGCGCGTCTCGCGCATCAGGCGCTCATAGTGGCCGATCAATTCGCCCAGTGCGTGACGGTAACGCTGGGCATCCGCGTTGGCCTCGGCGAGGATCGCGCGCGCCTTTTCCAGCGCCTCGCTCTCGCTCTGAAACAGGTCCGGCGCGTCACCGGCCGATGCGTGCGCGGAGGAAGTCGTCACCACCATCGCTATCCTTAGATCGCCACCGGGCAATCGGTGAACTTGATCGCCGTAAAGTCGGTTTGCAATTCTTCGCCGAATTCCTGGATCGTTTCGTCTTCCTCGTCGCGATACCAGTTCACCTGCACGCGGTTGCCCGCGGCGGCGGCGCGATCGAGTGCGTCGAAAATGCTGAACAGCATCTTTGTGCTGGAGCTGTTGAAATACGTGAGCGTCACATCCACCGTAATGGCGACATCGTTGCATTGCGCGAGCCACGCGCCCAGCCGTTCGATAACGGGTGCGTAAAACGCGGCGGCGTTTTCCGGGTAGGACTCGCCACGCAGCGAAAGCGTGTTCTGGTCAAACTGGAATTCGATTTCCGGCGAAGTCGCCGTGGCGGCAATATGTAGGTTTTCCATGGCAGTCGCGGAATTCAGATGATGGTCTTCAGGCAAAACAACGTGGTCGCGGGATCGTCCTCGCGCGGGTGAAAGGCGAATTCGAGCGGCGCGCTGGCGTCGCGCGCCATCGTCAAAAACCCCATGCCCGCACCCTTGCTTTGCGCGGGCGTTTCGGCACGCAGCGAATTCTTGTAGGCCTGCTTGATTTCATCGACCGACATGCTGCGCAGCGGTTCGAGTTTTTCGCGCAGTTCGTCCACCGAGTTGGTGGCGATCGGATTGACGCACACCATCAGATGGCGTTCGCCGTCGCTCGTGATGCACATCGCGCCTTCGCGGATACCGCCCTGCGTCTGATCCGCCGGCAGCGTTTCTGACGAGTAATGCACGATGTTCTGCGACAGTTCGATAAATGACGAAAAGAGCTTGCGCCGCGTGGGCCCATTGACGCCCGCGACTTCGAGCTGAAGCTTCACCACTTCGCTCATGGCCGCGACGATGTTTTGGGAGAAGTAGCCTTTATGATAGAAAATCAGATTGCGCTTCTGCGCAAGCTCTAGAAAGGCGCTGTTCTGCTCCAGGAGTTCAGACATAAGTTTGATCAGCAATCTTAAACGCGTGCAAAAAATAAGGTGACGTCGTCACGGCGCGATTGGGCGCCTTGCCATTCGGTCAATGCATCCACGAGGCGCGCGCAGATAGCGGAAGGCGTCTGCGCACGATTCGCAAGAATCAGATCGAGCGAGCGACGCTTGCCAAAGGCAATCTTGCGCGCACCGCCGATCTGGTCGGTCAACCCGTCCGTCGAAACGAACAGGAGGCTGTCTTCGGGCAGATCCACGGCGTGGAGCGGCCAGGTGTATTCCGCGAGACTGTCCACATAGCCCACGCCCACGCGCTCGCCGGCGATGGTTTCGAACTGCTGCGCATCGGGGCGCAGCACATGCAGCGCCACGCGCGCACCGGCGAACAGCAGTTGTTGCTGTGCGGCGTCGTACCAGAAGAACGCGGCGTCCAGCCCGTCGTTCGACTGCGGCGCGTCGCCCGGGCCCTTGACCTGGCCAAGCAGGCCCTTGACGTTGCGATTGACCGCCGCCAGCAGTTTCGACGGATCGCGCGGCCCCAGACGTTCGAGCGCCTGCGAAAGCGATGCCGAAGCCAGCAGCGTCATGAACGCGCCGGGAACGCCGTGGCCCGTGCAATCGGCCACGGCGCCAAACCAGCCGTCCGCGAACGCCGCGAAGTGATAGAAGTCGCCGCCCACCACATCGCGCGGCTCCCACACGAGTGCGGCGTCGGGCAGCATGGTCGAGAGCGTTTCGCGCGAGGCGCGCAGCATGGCCTGCTGGATCACGCTCGCATATTCGATGCTCTGCATGATCTGGCGATTTTTCTCGGCCTGGGTTTCCGCCACCGCGCCCAGCAATTGCAGGCCGTTGCCCACGCCCGCAAAGCGCCCTTCGCGCGTGACGATAAAGCCGTCCACCAGCGCTTTTTCACCCACCTCGACGGTCTTGAACGTGAGCGCCTCGATGCTCATGTCGGCGTCGACGATCAGCGGCTCCTTGTCCATGAACGCGATACAGCTTTTCTTGTCGTAGAGCTCGCGGTGGAACGGCTTGCTCATCTGCGAAAGAAAGATATCGCGGTTGATCAGACCAATGGGACGGTCGCCTTCGATGACGGCAAGGCTGATCAGATCGCGGCGCGAATAAAACACTTCCATCACGCGCGAATTGGAATCCGAGGCGTCAATGGCCGGCGCGGACTGACACAGATCGCCGGCGCAACGTGGACCTCCGGTCGGACCGGAACGGTGAAATTGCGCAAGCGCTGGGTGCATGGCGAACTGATTCGTCGGATGAGAAAATCAGCACGCTAAAGACTCTTTATGTCATTTTCGTTACATTCACGCAATGATTCTTGAGCGTAAATTCTTTCATTCAGGCTGGTGCAATCCGGTTGCGGTGACAACGTTTGCGGCCCCGGCTTTATTGCAGCCTGTGTGGTAATGCCCTGAAGTGGAAGCAACGCGCCAATGAC
This sequence comes from Paraburkholderia bannensis, assembly GCF_014200455.1. GTDB lineage: Bacteria > Pseudomonadota > Gammaproteobacteria > Burkholderiales > Burkholderiaceae > Paraburkholderia > Paraburkholderia bannensis_A. The sequence goes on from NZ_JACHBW010000011.1 coordinate 251,011, forward strand.
GCAAAAGCAGCGCACATGCTTGATCACGCTCGCGCGAGAGCGTCTCGATCCAGTTTTTTAGCAGCAAATATTCAGCCCAACGATCCGTCGTATCGTTGCCGTCGGGCCCGATGATCGCATAGGGTTCTTTTCCGATAGCGGCCACGCGAACTTGCGCGCAACGAGGTCATGCGAAATATCGCCGAGCAGTTTCAGCTTCGGGCGCGCAACGGAGCGAGTTGCCGCACGGTCGCGCGAAGGCTTTCTTGGAGCGTGCGTTCGCAACCATCGGTGTGACGGCGCATCATCGCCCAGAGCGATTGAAAGACGGGCAGGCACTGTCCCAGCTTGACTCCTATATTTTTAAATGGCTTTCATCGAGCGTCGTAAAGCAGGCTTTTTAATTTGACGGCGGGATTCGCAAGACTGTCTGCGTCCATTGCCGCGGCGCGTTCCAGCAGCATGGGTTGCCGTACGGAAATCGCCACGCACATCAATCATCTGGTCTGCGACGCCTCGCCCGTCCCATCGCTCGACCTGGACGTGTGTTGCTATCGCACCGTCAACGCGGCCATCCGGCGCGGCAAACTCGCCGGCATCTACCGCACCGGCTACGGCTTGGCAGCCGTCGAAGCGGTCGAGTTCCGCGTGTTCTGCTCCGCGAACGTGCGTCAGAGCGCGTATCTGCGGCCTAGACGATTTGTCGAATGTCAATCAATGGTGAAATCGCGGCCGTCCTGGGGGGGCTCGCCCCCGGTGAATGTTGAAATTCGGATTTTTCGCGTATTTACAAAGCGAGATTTAGCTCAATCTAGCGAAACCGGCGGCGCCACGCTCCAGCTAGCGTGAGTCCCCTGTGTGAATCCCTCGCATGAGGCGACGGCGATGACGATGATCGACACGTCGAACAACGTCGGCGCATTGCCCCATTCCATTCATCAGGATGACAAACTAAATGCCCATTTTCCCCTTGATCGGCGACTCGACGCCTCGCAGCCCTTCCAGTGCGCCACACAGCATTCAAACGCCAGCGCGCCGTCCGAAGGCCGGATCGGCGTCCACCCTCGCGCCCAAACCCGCCCCCACGCCCGGCAGCGCACGTCAGGGCCGCCGCCGCGACGGGCGCGGGCGCCCGCCGCAATACCAATGGCCACCCGAAATCGTCGCCCTCCTGGGCACCATGACCGATGCGCGGGTCGCGAAAATCACCGGCGCCTCCTTGCCCACCGTCAGCGCCAAACGGCGGCAGCTCGGCATTGAATCCGCGCGCAAACAAGGTGTGATCGGCCATCGCTGGACCCGCGAAAAAATTGCGCTGCTGGGCACGATTACCGACACCGAAGCGGCCCAGCGCTTCGGCGTCGTCCCGCAGACGGTTGGCGCCATGCGGCAGAAACTCGGCATCGCGCCCAGGTCACGCGCCATCGAACTCAGCGCCGCAACCGTCGCGCTGCTGGGCAGGCAAAGCGATGCTTCGCTGGCGAGGCAGCTTGGCGTGAGCACTGGCGTGATACAGCGCGCGCGGCTCGCCCGCGGCATTGCCAGCTGCAAGACCGTGCATGTCTGGACCAACGAGCAGATCGCGCTGCTCGGCACGATGTCCGACGCCAGGGTCGCGCGGCGGCTGGATCTGTCGGAGACGGTGGTGAACAAGAAGCGGCGGCGGCTCGGCATCGCCAGCGCGCGGCACCACTGGAGCGCCGAGGAACTGCAGATGCTCGGCAAACTGCCCGATGCGAGGGTCGCGCGGCGTATCGGGCTCTCTACCGTATCGGTGCGCCTGCAGCGGCGCAAGCTTGGGCTTGCGGCAGTAGCCGACCGCGGCGGCAGGCGGCAGCGCGACTGGGCTGGCGACTGGACACGCAGCCGGACGTGCGACCGGAACCCGCCTGGCGCCGCGCAGCACCCGCAGGACCACGACGTACAAGGCAGCCAGCCGGCCGGCAACTGGCATGAGGAAGGTCTCGCGCTGCTCGGCGTCGTGCCCGACCTGGAACTGGCCTGGCGCTTCGGCAAGAGCTACAACACCGTGCGCTACGCACGCGTCAAGCGCGGCCTGCCCGCCATGCGCGCGCGCCGCCAATGGACCGACGAACAGATTGCGATGCTGGGGACGGTCAGCGATGCCGTCGTGGCGGAGCGCCTCGGCTGCAGCAACACGACGGTCTACAAGAAGCGCACGGAGCTAGGCATTGCGCCTGTCAGGCATCGGTGGACGGCGGAGGAAATTGCGCTGCTCGGCAGGATATCGGACTTCGAGGTGGCCAAACGCGTGGGCTTGTCGGCGAAGACGGTGAACCTGAAACGCCGGGCCTTGGGGATCGCGGCGCTGCGTAGCGGTGGCGGCCAGGGAGGTCGCCTGGCGCAACCGGCCCAGGACGAATCTCTCTGTGCCTAGCGAGCCGCGCCATGGAGCGACCACGCCAGCGCCGGATCCAGCGACGCAGGATCCATCCTGACCAGGCGCAGGCGCGGCCGCAGCAGCGGGATCGAGAAGCGGCGATAGTCGACGCGCAGGAGCACCGCTTCGGGGTCGTAGCTGCCCTGCATGAAGCGCAGCAGAAGACGTCCCTTGCCGTCGCGCGCCGCGCCCACCAGCCACGCTTCGCCCTGCGACGGCGTATAGGTGCGCTGCACGCGGATCGTCCGGTTTGCCGCGTCATATACGCTCACGGCAAAACAGCAATCGAAGGTGCGGCCTGACCGAACCACCTGCACGATCACATCGTCGATCCGAACCTGATGCTGCACTTCGCACGCCTGTGCGCCCGCACCGATTTCGTCGGCCTGCCCAGCCAGCAAGCCGGCTTGCTGGCGCTCAGCCTGGTTGGTCCGGAATCCGGGCGTTTGAGAGGTGTTCGATTGCAACTTCATTCCCCGATGCTGGCCGCTTTGCGGCCTTTTCATTTATTTCCCGCTCGCGTGCGTCGATCGCGGCGAGCAGCGCTGCTACAAGCACGGCAATCAGTGTCGTAACCATGACAGGCACGAGCACGTCGATGGTCAGCCCAAAGATCATCGTGCTGAAGGCAACCGCCAGTCCGGACCACGCGGCCGTGCGCACGAAAGCATCGGCCGCGCGCCGCTTACGCCAGAAATAGACGGCCGAGCCGTAATAGAACGTCAGCAGGCACAGCACGCCGATCGAGCCGCTCTCTGCAAGTGTGGAGAAGAAGTCGCTATGCGCGCGCTCATTGACGAACTGTCGCGGAAGATAGTTCTGATCGGCTAGCACGCCGTAGGAGTCTTCCAGCTTGCCCTTGCCGATGCCATAGACAGGATGCGTCACGAAAAGCCGCGTAGCCCCCTTCCACAATTCCAGGCGAATTCCCGTCGAACTGTCGGTGTTGCCGTGGGAGAACAGCGTGAGGTCGCTGACACAATCGGAGATGCGCTGCTGGATGCGCGGCGTCGCCAGCAGACCGCCCACGCAAATGGCGGCCGTGAGCGTGGCCAGCACGATGCGCTTGCGCGTTGCAAACACGCCGTACTGGACTCCAAGCATGCAGAGGAAGACGGGAGCGGCGATCCAGCCGCCGCGCGTGCCCGACGAATAGGATGCAAAGCCGCCCGCCACGAGCGCCGCCAGCTTGAGCGCCAGGGACGCTTTTTTGCAGTGCTCGTCCCATCCCAGCGTGAAAATCGAAAGGAACGCCAGCAGCAGCGAGGTATCGCCGAAGGGAATCGCGTTCGTGTAGTCATTGTTGAGGCGATTCATGTTCGTCCATCCTCCGGACGGGCGCTGCACGAGCGCAATCGCGCCGATGACGAGCGCACCGGCGGCGCATCCCCAGCCGATCGCGCGGAAGTAGCGCGACGGCAGTTGGCGCAACAGCAGAAACACGGGAATCGCCAGCGCAAAGCGGGAAATGGCGTCGAACTGCCGTGGCAGCCACCAGCCATAGATGGCTTGCTGTATGGCGATGGCGACCAGAAATGCGCTCATTCCGGCGACATACCACGGGTAGCATTTCAGCGCCGCGAAGTATCCGGCGGGGCGCCGTGTGCTGGCAGCGGTAAAGAGCGCAAGCGCAAGCAGAGCGAAGAAGCAGTAACCGGTGCCACCTCGCCAGATCAGATTGACTGCGGGAGCGAGCAACAGCAGGAGTGCAACAAACCAGCAAACTACGGGAGATAAAAACATGTACTTGTCTAGCGGGGAAGAACCGAGGTGTTTGAAGCGCTGGTAGTGCGTAAAGCGTGAAATCTGGACATCACGCGGCTAACGGAAAGCAGTTGCTTCCACAACCGTTCCTTGAGCGCCCCGAACGGAATCACATTGGGCGGCAGCACGATATCGCCCGGCCCCCAGCCTGGACGCCACGAGCGCGCCAGGCCGCGGCGCATGAAGAGCGTCAGCGTGGGTACGCCAATCGACGAAGCAATATGCCCGAGCCCGGAATCGTTGCCGATGAACCAGCCCGATTCGGCAATCCAGCGCGCCACTTCGTCCAGATCGTTCAGTGCATGCACGTCGAAGCCCGCCGCGCAGGCGTCGCGCCACGCGGTATATTCGTTCGGTGCGACCAGGAAACTGGAGCGCAGATGCAGTCGGGAGAGCGCCCGCGAAAGCGCGAGAAACTTGTGCCGGCTCCAGATTTTTTCGGGGTGACTTCCCGTGGGGTGAATCACCACCCGATTCGGATGGCGATTACGCTGGCAACCCGGTGGAACCACCAGGCCGTTCGCACGCGTGACTTCCTGCAACTCGAAGAGCTTGTGCGCGATGTCGACGATACGGTCGACCATATGCTTCGAGCCGTTATATTCAGGCAGATCGGCCAGCACCTGGGTCTTGCCGTCACGGCTCAGCGATTTGCCAAAGTCCGTCGGCCGCAGTTCAATGACCGTGTCGAACGCGCCCTGATGATCGTCGACACAACCCACCTCGACAGCAGGAAACCAGTCCTTCAACTCCTGCGCGACCCAGCCGAACACCACGGGCCGATAACCGTTGCGCACGAGGTTGTTCACCAGGACCATGCCGATAAGGCTATCCCCGATTGGCGGCGGTAACGCGATCGCCAGTTTGTTGCCAGTTTGAAATTTCATGACTATGCCAACTGCATCGATTGCCAGCGGCCGCGTCTTGAGCGCGGCGACTTCTTCCCCGCCGTGGCAATCCGGTCTGTATTCGATATCTGCGCAAACCGGTGATCCCCCGGCCCTCCCGGATCAAGGAGCACGCACTGCCCGCGTCTTGAACGCGGGCCCGCGCGAGTATAGCCTGAACCATTACAATACTAACAATATCTTTACATGCCAGCCCGGATTAACGTGTCGCTTTTAATTGCGATGGCGAGCGTGGAGGCTTGCGGCCGCGATGTCGACGATGGTAGCGCTACTCACCCATCGGCCGCTGCACGGCCAGCCGGTTCCTGACGGCTCTCACGCCCGGCACGGTTTGCGCGATCGCGGCCACGGCGTCGATCTGGCGCGCCTCCTGCACCGTGCCGGTGAGCGTGAGCGTGCCGTCCCTCGCCACCACGCTGATATTGCCCGCGTCGATCTCCTTGTGCTGGGCGAGCGCCGCGTAGACCTTGCGGCTCAGCGCGCGATTGGCTTTGCGCTGCTCGTTCGCCGTCGGAGCGGCGGGCGGCGTCGCAAAGGCCTGCGCACCGGCGTCGACGGACACGCCGGACAGCAACGCCAGCCCTGCGGACAGAATCGATATAAACAGGATTCCTCTATATTTCATCGACAACTCCATAATCGAAACCTGCGAATATCAGAACGTATGCCGGATGCCGAGCATCGCTGCAGTCGTGGAAATGCCGGGCGCGACGGGCTCGCCGTAGGTGATTGCCTGATTCATCGCGCCGCGATTGGCCACATAGCCCACCTGCGCGTAGCACAGCGTGCGCTTCGAGACGTTGTACTCCGCGCCAATCGCATATTCACTCGAATGGTTCGCGGAATCGTTGCGGTCGCGTAGATAGTAGAAGCCCGAGGTGATACGAAAGAACGGCGTGAACTGATAGCCCAACCCGCCTGAAACAAGCTGAAAATCGCTATGTCCGGTGTTCGACGGATTCCTGCCGATTCCATACGATGCGGACACCAGGAGACCGTGAAACGTATATTTGGCGCCGAAGTAATAAAAGCGGTTGTTGTCGAGACCCGTGGCCGGCAGGTTGGCGGCCAGATTCGTGTCGTGCGCGTTGTAGTACACGGCGGCCAGATTTAAACCGTAATTCGAATACCTGAGCACGGCGGATTCGCGCGTGCCGCCCTGAATCTGCCCCGGCACGCCGCCGGGCGCATACTCCAGCGCGACGGAAGCGCCGCGCAGTTTCGGCGACTGCCAGACGATGGCATTGCTGTCATACAGCGCGCCAACCGGCACGTTGGTGCTGGTTCCGGACCAGCCCGCAACCTGGTTCATCCCCAGCCAGGCGCTCAGGATACTGCCGAAATACTGTGCCGAGCGCACGTCCGTTTCGGCCATCGCGTAGATCATGGGTGTGAACTGACGCCCCGCATCGATCGAGCCGAACGGCCCCGATACGCCAATCGTCGTCTGCTGGTTGAACACGGCGGCGGCGCCGGCGGCATCCGCAAGACCGAGCTTGCCGCTGCCGCTATTGAACACGCCTTGCAGCCGGAAATTGACCTTGTAGCCGCCGCCGATATCCTCGCTGCCCTTGATGCCCCAGAAGCTCGCGTAGATGCCGGCGTCCTTCAAGGCATAGACGTGGCCGAGATTCTTTGCGTTCGGTGCAAATGAAGCGGCCAATGAGCTTTGATATAACAGTCCGGTGTCGATAGCGCCATACAGCGTCAACGAAGATTGCGCGTGCGCTGCGCCCGCCAGGGCCGCGCAGGCGGCCACGGCACTCCACTGCTTTTTCATCGTGTCTCCTTCGATCTCCGTTGGCCTTTGAAGGCCGATTTGATTGGGCCGATGCGTGCCGGCCCGGTATTTTTTATTCGCGCGCTTTATTCATGTGCTTTATTCGCGCTTTTTCTTGTCGGGAACCGCGTTAATGTCAGCTGCGCTCGGTGCGCGCGTGAGTGCGTCGGCCTGCTGCGAACAGCAGCGCCGAAACCAGCGCCGCGCAAGGAATCCATTCGAGCGCTGCATGCAGGCCCAATCGATCCGCGAGCAGCCCCGTGAGCACCGGCCCGGCCGCCAGCCCCAGCAGATTGTTGGCGAGCGCCCAGAGCGCCATCGCGGTGCCGTGAATCGCCGGCGGCGTGAGTTCCGCGACGAGTGCGCCCGTGGGTCCGCACGCGCCCGAGGCGATGAACATGCCCGCGCCGATCAAGCCGAGCTGCAGCGCGCCGGGCGGCAGATGAAAAGCACTCGCCAGCGCAACAAGCGAGGCTGCGCAGAACAGTATCGCCATGGTCCATCGACGCCACGGACGATGGCGGCCGATGCGATCGGTCAAAGCGCCGCACACGATCATGCCCAGCCCCGACGTCAGCACGAACAGCGCCGCGATCACGCTCGCGCGGTCGAGCCGCATGTCGTAGGCGCGCACGAGATAGCTGGGCAGCCACGCGAACAGCGCGCCGGGCAGGATCAACTGGACGCCACAGCCCACATACGCGTAAATCACGGCGCGAGTCGCGAATAGTGCGCGTGCGAGACTGCGCGGCGTGAAGCGAGGCCGCGCGGCACGCGCGGCAAGCGCGCATTGAGGCGCGATGCGCCGTTCCGTGACGACCAGACGATAGATCAGCGCTAGCACCAGGCCGAACACCGCCATCGTCGCGAACGACCAGCGCCAACCGAGATGCGCTGCAACGATGCCGCTGAGCGCCATGCCGAGCATCGAGCCAAACGCGCCTCCCGCGAGAAACGAGCCGGAAAGCGTGGCGCGCAGATGGGCGGGAAACACGCTGAGCACGACCGCAAGCCCCACGCTGCCATAGGCGGCCTCGCCCACGCCGACGAACAGGCGCGCCGCGAACATCTGCCCGTAGTTCGCCGATACCGCGCAGGCGAGCGTCGCGAGGCTCCAGAGCACCGCCATCAGGATCAGGCTGCGCACGCGGCCCCAGCGATCGGCGAGCAGCGAAAGCGGAAACGTGAGCAGTCCCACCATCAGCGCGACGACGCTGCTGAGCGAACCGAGCTGCGTGTCGGTGAGTTGCCATTGCGCCTTGAGCAAGGGGAACACGGCGTTGAGCACCTGGCGCGACATATAGTCGGCGAGCAGCAGGCCGAAGGTCAGCGCGAAGACGCACCAGGCATAGGCTCTCGATACATCCGGCGCGGCCGCGTCGGGCTCGCCGATCGCGATGGTCGCTTGCATTCCCACGTTCGTCTCCTTGTCTGTTCGGCTTGTCTTTGTGCGCAAAGCGAGGCAGCTTCCGTTTCAGGGCTCGCCCGGCCGTGTGAGCACCTCGATCAAGCCTTCGGCGGCCAGCCACTCTCCGTAGCCGCTGGCCGGATTCAGATGCCCCACCTCGCCGAGATCGACGCACTCGCTGCCCCAGGCGCGCGCGAGTTCCGACACGCGGGTCTGGCTGGCGAGCGGATCGTCGCGGCTCGCCGCCACGATCGAATCGAACGGCAGCGGCTCGCGCGGCACCGGCAGCCAGCCCGCCGCCGCGAGCGCCGCGATGTCCGGATAGGGCGCGGGCATTGGCGTATCGAAATCGGGCGGCACCGCCAGCAGCGCACCGCGGATCGCAGCGCACGCCGTGCGGGCATGGCGGCGCGCCCAATGCGCAACCGCAATGCAGCCGGCGCTGTGCGCGACGATGATCGCGGACGCTGCATGTGAAGTTTGCGCCGCCAGCTTCGCCACTACCGCTTCTATCGCGTCTACGCGGGCGGTGCAATCGAGATCGTCACGCCCCATCGGCGCGAGCGCCACGACCGCCCGGCGCGCACTGCGCAGCCGCGCTTCAAGCAGGGTCTGCCAATGCTCTTCGACATGCTCGCGCAGCCCCGGCACGATCACGATGACCGGTTCGGCTCTCATGCCGCCGACTTCACGCGTGCAGGGTCGGCTACGCCCGCGCGGTTGGGCAGATAGCCGTTGGCCGCGAGCGTCGTATCCGCGTCGTCGTAGAAGGTGCCGATGCGATAGATCGCGCGCGCCTCCTTGCCGGTGGCGATCTCGCGGCCCAGTTCGCGCGCCACGCGCACGCATTGTTCGATCTGCTGCACCGAACTCATGCGCTCGCCGTGCTGCCCGATCAGCGTGTCCTCGATACCGCAGCGCGGATGCAGCCCCATCGACATCGCCATCATGTTGAAGGGCAACACGTTCTTGAGCAGCGACTCCGCGGTGAGCGTGCAGCCTTGTGGCGCGCGATGCACGAAGTTGAAGAAGTTGAAAGGATTCGGGCCGTCAAAGCCCCCGCCGATGCCGATCCAGGTGAGATTCAGCGGGCCGCGATAGGCGCCCTTGCGCACCAGTCGCTCCAGCGTCTCCAGCGCGTGGATGCCGGTGAGCTGGAAATGCGGCTGGATACCGGCATGGGTCAGGCGGCGCAGATGCTCCTCCACCCACGCCGGACCGGCCGGCACTGTCATCTCCGCATAGGCCGCCTGCAGTGCCGGATTCGCCAGCGAGGTGCCATGCAGATACTCGGGATAGAGCAGCTCCATGATGTTCATCTGCGTGGTGTTGATCGCCACCGTGACCTGGTCGGGGCGCGGTTCGAGATCGGCCAGCATATGGCGCGTGTCGTCGGAGAGCCATTTGGCCGCCTGGCCGTCATCTTCCGGCGCGAACGAGATCGATCCGCCCACCTGAATAATCATGTCGGGGACGGCACGGCGCACGCCTGCAATCAGCTCGTTGAACTTCGACAGACGCTTCGAGCCCCGGCCGTCGAGTTCGCGTACGTGCAGATGCAGCACCGTCGCGCCCGCGTTATAGCAGTCCACCGCTTTTTGCACCTGCTCGTCCATCGTCACCGGGATGTCCTCCGGAAAATCGTCGGGCATCCATTCTGGCCCGTAGGGCGCAACCGTGATCACCACCTTGTCCATATTCTCGGGGTGCAGCGAATCGTCGAGGAATTGCATGTCTTGCTCCGGTTCGGGTTTTCTTGTGAGGATCGGATATTTAATCCGGCATCCTGATCAATACGGAACGTCGCCGATAATGCCGGCGCGCTCCATCTTGCGGTGGCACGGCGCATAGTCCATGACGGCGTAATGCTGCGTGCTGCGGTTGTCCCAGATCGCGACGCTGCCGGGTTGCCAGCGCCAGCGCACCTGGTATTCGGGCACATACGCCTGGCTGATCAGGTATTGCAGCAACTGGGCCGCACCGGGGTTATGGTCCTGACCCACGCGCACGCGCGCAGGCGTGTGGTAGTTGACGAAATGCGTGGTGAAGCCGTTGACGAACAGCACTTTCTCGCCGGTTTCAGGGTGCGTGCGCACCACCGGATGTTCCGCGTCGGGATACTGTGCTTTCAGGGCGAGGCGCTTTTCCAGCGGCATCGCCGCGCCAAAGCTCGACTGGATGCTGTGGTTGGCGCGCAGATCGGCAATCTGCGCCTTGATGTGCGCGGGCAGATGTTCATACGCGAGCGCCATATTCGCCCACATGGTGTCGCCGCCCACCGGCGGGCATTCCACGCAGCGCAATACCGCACCCATCGGCGGCGCTGCGCGCCAGGTTGCATCGGTGTGCCACGCGTTTTCGTAGCGGTCGTTGGCGTGCTCCGGCGTTTTGTAGATCTGCACGAGGCCAGGATGATCGGGATGGCTGCCAGCCACCGGATGCCCCTCCAGACTGCCGAAGCGCTCCGCGAACGCCACATGCTCCGCGCGCGACAAGGTCTGTCCGCGCAGGAACAGCACCTTGTATTCGAGCAGTGCGGCCTTGATCGCGGCGAACAGGCCATCGTCGCGCGCGGCATCAGCGAGATCGACATCGCGCAGTTGCGCGCCGATCGCACAGGTCAATGGTTCGATTTTCATCGCGCCTCCTCAGACCGTGAAGACCGACGAGCCGGTCGTGCGCCGCGCCTCGATATCGCGATGCGCCTGCACGGCGTCTTCGAGCGCGTAGCGCTGGTTGATCTCGATGCGGATGCGCCCGGCAGCGACGTGACCGAAGATTTCTGCCGCGAGCGCGGCCTTTTCCGCCGGATCGGCGATGTAATCGGCCAGCGCGGGACGCGTGACATAGAGCGAGCCCTTCATGGCGAGCATCTGCGGTTCGAAGGCCGGAGCCTTGCCCGAAGCGGTGCCCACGCACACCAGCAGGCCGCGGCGCTTGAGCGAATCGAGCGACGCCGCGAAGGTGTCCTTGCCAACGCTGTCGTAGACCACCGAAACCCCCGCGCCACCGGTCAACTCGCGCACGCGCTGCGCCACGTCTTCACGCGTATAGAGGATCACGTGATCGCAACCGTGCCGACGTGCGATGGCCGCTTTTTCCTCGCTCGACACGGTGCCGATGACGGTGAGCCCCAGCAGTCTGGCCCACTGGCACAGAATCAGCCCCACGCCACCCGCCGCCGCATGCACGAGGACCGTCTCGCCCGCCGCCAGCGGCCAGATGCGGCGCATCAGATAGGCGGCGGTCAAACCGCGCATTGTCATGGCGGCCGCCGTGTCGCAGGCGATCGCGTCGGGCAGCTTGATGAGCGGCGCAGCCGCGATCAGCCGCTCGGTGCTATATGCGCCCAGCGTGTTCACAAAGCCCGTGTACGTGACGCGATCGCCCGGCGCAACATGGGTCACGCCCGCGCCCACGGCTTCCACGACGCCCGCCGCTTCGACGCCCATGCCCGCGGGCAACGGCACGGGATAGAGGCCGCTGCGGAAATAGGTATCGGCGAAATTGAGCCCGACTGCTTCGTGACGCAGGCGCACTTCGCCCGGCCCCGGCGCGCCGACCGCCACCTCCTCCCAGCGCATCACCTCGGGCGCACCGGTCTCGTGAAAACGGATTGCATGTGCCATCGCCTGTCTCCTGTATGCCTGTCCGGCGTTTGTTCGTATCAATGCGTCCATGCAGCGCATTGTCATGAGGCCCCATTGTGCGAACGGTGCGCGCGGCGCGCTTGACCGCGCGCGACACGACCTGACGCAGGACGACAGGCGCGCCTGGCCGGAGAACACCGGCCTGCGTTCATGGTTATTCCGGACAGACGCCGCCGGGTCCCAACGGTAGCCTCGGCGAATCAAGCCCGTTTCCTACGCCATGCCCCTCCTGGTTCGCACCGCCTCCCTGACCAAGTATTCCCAGATCGCCCGCAGCATCGGCATCGATCCCGTGCGCACGCTGCGCGCGGCGGGTGTCGATCCGTCCTGCCTGTCGATGCCGGACCTGCGCATTCCCGAAGCGAGCCTTGCCCGCGTCTTCGAGGTTTCGGCGCACCAAGGTGGCGGTTCGCTGGGCGTGCGTATCGGCGAGGCGTGGAAACTGGCCGATTTCGGCGCATTGAGCCTGTTTCTCCAGCATCAGCCGACGCTGCGCGACGTGCTCGCGCAGATCGAGTGCTACCGGCATCTGCTCAGCGATTCGGTGGCCGTGCATGTGGAGGAAATTGACGATGTGGCGGTGCTGCACGTAGCGCTGCTGACCGGCCGCCCGCATCCCGGCCCTGAAATGGTGGAGCTGGCCGTGGGCGCGGTTTTCAGCCTGGTGCGCGCGATGCTCGGCTCAAACTATCTGCCGCGCAGCGTGCATTTCGCGCATGCCGCGCCCGCGAGCCTCGAAGTGCATCGGCGCTTTTTCGGCCAGCGCGTCGAATTCGACAGCGAGTGCGACGGCATCGTGCTCGCACGCCAGGATCTCGATCGCGCCAACCCGCTCGCCGATGCGCATCTTGCGCACTACGCGCGCGAACTGCTCGATCTGCAGCCGCGCTATCAGCAGGAATCGCTAGCCGACAACGTGCGCCGCACACTGCATATCCTGCTGCCGCGCGGCCAGGGTGCGATCGAGCCGGTGAGCGCCCGGCTCGGCCTCACACCGCGCACGCTGCAGCGTCAACTCGAACAGACCGGCATGCGCTTTTCAGCGCTGCTCAACGAAGTGCGCGCCTCGCTTGCGATCCGCTATCTGACACAGCCGCGCCATTCGGTTTCCGACGTGGCGGATCTGCTGGGATTTTCGGAATTGAGCGCATTCTCGCGCTGGTTCAGCGGCGAATTCCGCCAGGCGCCGAGTCACTGGCGCGGCGCGTTTTTTGAACGAGGCACGAACGGCTCCCTCGCGCCATACCCAGCCAATCATTCGGGTCACTAAGCATATTTGCTATGCCGTCGCGAGGCTGATCTGACCGTCGATCACCCGCGTCGGCAGCAGTTTCACGCACAGCTGGCCACCCGTAAGTGAGCGCCCCGTACCAAGATCGAAACGCAGCCCATGCGCGGGACAGCTCAGCACGCGCCCTTGCAGGCAGCCGCTCGCAAGCGACGCTCCGTTGTGCGGGCAACTATTCTCGATGGCGTGCAGTTGGCCTTCGATACGAAACACCACCACGCTGCGCCCGCCAACAAAGGCCAGCTTGCGCTCGCCTTCGGCCACATCGGCGTCCGCGCAGATGACGTGTGCCGTCTGCGTCGCCGCGCTCATGCGCTCTTCCTCAGAAAGCCCTGATTGCCGCCGTTACGGTTGGGGGCAAAGCCGTTCGCCAGCAGCGACGCTTCCACCGAGTCGTAGAACACGCCGATGCGCGACAGTTCGCGCGCTTCGCGTGCCGTGGCAATGTTGCGGCCGAATTCGCGCGTAATGCGCACAAGTTGCTCGATCTGCTTCACGGTGCTCATCTTCGCGCTGCGCGACTGATTCCACAGACAGTCTTCGATGCCGCAGCGCACATGCAGGCCCATAGCGATAGCCATCATATTGACCGGCAGCACGTTGCGCACGTTGCTCTCCAGCGTAAGCACCGCGCCATCGGGCACGGCGCGCACGAAACTGGCGAGGCTATAGATGCTGGGCGTATCCATGCCGCCCGCGATGGCGACCCAGTTCATCACCAGCGGGCCTTTGTAGAAACCACGCCGCATCAGCCGCTCGACCGATTCGAAACTATTGAGGTTGTAGCACTGGAAGGCGCTTTGAATGCCCCTGGCCGACAGGCGGCGCACGTGCTCCTCGACCCAGCCTGGCTGCGCCGGTACGGTCATTTCCTTGTACGCACCGAATATTGCAGGGTTTTCCCGCGACGTGCCCTTGAAGTCGGCGTCCTCGGCCTGATCGGTCACGTTCATCTGCGAGGTATTGACCGTGACCGTCACCTGGTCCGGCGCGGGCTCCAGATCCGCCAGCATATGGCGCGTATCGTCGGAAAGCCACTTTGCGGCCTGCCCATCGTTTTCGGGCGCGAACGAAATCGAGCCGCCCACCTGAATGATCATCTCAGGCACCGCCTTGCGCACGCCGGCGATCAACGCGTTGAACTGTGACAGCCGCTTGCTGCCCTTGCCGTCGAGCTCGCGCACATGCAGATGCAGGACCGTCGCGCCCGCGTTATAGCAGTCCACCGCCTTCTGGACTTGCGCATCCATCGTCACGGGAATGTCGTCGGGGAAATCGGCGGGCAACCAGCCCGGTGCGTAGGGCGCGGCCGTGATAATGAGGGGCGGCTGGTTTTCGGGAAACAGATGGCCGTCGAGAAAGTTCATATCGGGTCTCCAGGGTCGGGTAAGCCGTGTGTGGCGATGCGCATCATTGTTCGATTTCGAAGCGATCGCCGCTTGACCTTGCATGACATGCGCCTGGCGAATCGAGTCACGTCCGCAATGGCGATATTGAAAGACCTGAAGGGCGGCACCGGGAATGCTTTCGTTTACGACGAAATTCGTCCTGAACTTTTTATATATACGCCATATGAATCCCGATTAATTTAAAGAACCCTAAGCGCCCGCGAACAACCCGCGCGAAAAAAATTCCTTTATAGCGATGCACATAGCATATGACGGGATTTTTTACCGGAACTCCTCAATACTCGGCCGCGCCGCGCCAGATCGGGGCTCGCGCCGTATACCCAACCTTCCAGCACGATAAAAAAATCCATCAGCGATATGATTCGCTTCACCATCTATCATCATTGGGTAAATTCAAATTAAAATACCGCACCGCGCGAATTAACGCCGCGCGAGAACAACAGCATCAGCATAAAATACCTGCCGACGGCAAACCGGCAAAAATGACGAAAGCGCAGTGTGCCGTCGATTCGCCGCCAGCCCGTTGAATGAGCGGCGCGATTTAAAACCACCATGACCGGGGAATGTCACCGACAAGAATAACCATCGCCGTCGCACGGCGAAATATCACGCATAGACCAGACCCATCATGCAGTGCCCGACCACGCCCTTGCTACGCCCTATCCCGCCTCAGTTCCTTGCGCTCGCCGCGCTGCTGGGCGCCACGCCCGGCCTTGCCATCGCCGATTGCATCGACGACGCGGCCGCGTTCCAGCACGTCAACGTGAGCCTCATGCGCGCCATCGCGCAAGTGGAATCCGGCACCCAGACCAATGTCGTCAACCGCAACAGCAATGGCACGGTCGATATCGGTCTCATGCAGATCAACAGTTCGTGGCTGCCGCGCCTCGCGCAGGTGGGGATCACCGAACAGAGTCTCTACGATCCCTGCACGAATGCCTATGTCGCGGCCTGGATTCTGGCGGAGAACATCCGCCAGTTCGGCCCGACATGGAATGCGATCGGAGCGTATAACGCCGCGTCGCCCGACAAGCGGCTCGCCTACGCGCAAAAGGTCTACGCGACCGCGCAATCCATCACCAGTTCGCCGGACTCGCCCATGCCTATCCTCCCGCCCTCCTACACGCCACCCGCAGGCGGCTACAACCCGTTTTCGAATCTTGAGGTTACGCAGGTCCGCATGAACGCACCGCGCACCGCGCAATCGGCTGCGGCCGCCTTGCCGGCCTCGCAGGCGATCGCACAGGGCGCGGCGCCCGGCGCGTACAGCTTCGGCTGGACAGTCACGGGCGCGGACGATGTGAAGCCCGTACAGGTCTTCGACGACGGCGCGAAGGTCTACGTGCAGTTCAGCGACATGAAGCGCCCGCCCGCGATTTTCGCGGACACGCCGCGCGGCCGCGTGCTGTTGCGCTGGGAGGCGCAGCCGCCTTATGCCGTGATTTCGTCGCTGGAGCGCACGCTGATTTTCCAGATCGGCACGACCGAGGCGCGCGCGCAAAAGACCGGCAACGGCGACGCCGGCCGCGCCGTGCCTGCTGGCGCGCAGAGCGCAGCCGCGCCGGGCAATAGCGTGACGCCTGCGAAGGAAAAGATTGCTGGCGCTCGCGGGGCGTCATCGACGCCGTCGACCGACGCGCTCTGGTATCTATCGGTACCGCGCCAGGGCGCGCGGGTGCAGGCTCAGGTGCAGGCTCAGGTGCCGGTTCAGGCCCAAGCGCAGGCCCAGGTTCAGCCCACGCCCGCCGCGGTGGGCACCACCGCTGCTGCCACTGCCTCCAATAAAGCCGCGCAAGCCGCGGCGCCAGGCGCCACCTGGCCCGTTGCGCAAATCCCCGGCGCGAAGCCGTCGTCGCCCACCGCTCCCGCCAAACCGCCGGCGACGGGCAACGCGGGGACCAGCGCCCTGTGGTACGTCACGAAGTGACATCGACTGAACGGCACCATGTACGGCAAGAAACCCCTCAGTAAGTCGATGTTGCTGCCCGCTTCCCCCGCGTCGGTCCAGGATCGCGTGCTGCGCATTCACCTTGCGCTCGCCGCGCTGCTGGCCGGCAAAGGCAACGGCCACCAGCTCGCGGTGCTGATCGAAACCGCCTATCTCACCTGGTTCTTATGCGATGCGGGAGTCTGTTGCACCGATCACGCCAACTTTAAGGATATCGAACGAATGATCGGCAACACGACGCACGATACCGATCTCGATCTATACGCGCTGCGTGAGGAAGACAAGGCGCTCGCCGCCTGGCTGCTCGATCTGCACGAGCAGCAATTGCGTCGCGCGCCGGTGTTCGCGGTGCTCAAGGCGCAGGAGCGCCTGGCCCATTTCGCGCGCAGCGGGCGCGACGCGCCCTGGGAGCGCCGCGCCGGTTAAGCCTGCGCGGCGTGGCAGACCGCTTCGACGCGATTGCCCGCCGGGTCGACCAGAAAAGCCGCGTAGTAGTCGCGGTGATAGTGCTCGCGCAGGCCCGGCTCACCATCGGAGCGGCCGCCCGCCGCCAGTCCGGCACGAAAGAATGCATCCACCTGGGTGCGCGTTGCCGCCTTGAAGCACCAATGGCGTTTGTTTTCCACGATCTCGGCCGGGTCCAGATAGACGGCCAGACAGGTCGACGCAGTGTCGTTGGCATCGCAACGCTCGCCATAGCCCAGCGCGGTTTCCCGGTCGTAGACCTTGCGTGCGCCGAGCGCAGTCATGATTGCGTCATAAAACGCACGCGCGGCGTCGAGGTCAGGCACGCCAATCGATACATGGTCGAGTAGTTGCATACGCATGGGCTCAGGTTGAGATCAGGCTCATTCTATACGGCTATCCCGGCGTCAAATCCGGGCCGCCGCTCCCGCGCGCACCGCCGCCCCGTGCAGCGCTCCTTTTGGCGTGCATATCCGTAAAGCATCCCCGGGGCTATACTGGGCCCTCATTTTTTGTCCGACAAATCGCCGGAGTGCGAGTCATGGGGTCTTCCGTCTTTGCTCTACCGGCCAGTGCGGCCGAACGAAATCGATTTCATGCGCGCTCGCTTGAGCATCAGCGTCCGCTTTCGTTCGTCACCATGGCGCTGTCGATCGGGGCTTATGCGCTGTTCGCGGGCGCGCGCGCGCAACTGGTCGCCGCGCCCTTTCCGGTCTGGATCACCGTGCTGGCAGGCCTCGGGCTCGTGCTGCTGGTGCTGGCCATTCCGCGCTCGCGCTCGACTGCGGAATTCGGCCTGATCGGCGCGGCCTACGTGGTCATCATGCAGCTGGCCGGTAACGCACTCGTGCGCGACACCGGCGATCCGCTCGTCTGGATGACGCCCGCCGTGGTGGCAATCACCCTCTGCGCCGCGCCGCTGTGGCTCACGCCGCGCCATTTCCTGCTGGGCAGCGTGTGCTATTACGCTTCGACAGTCCCTTTCGTGCTGAGCCTGCCGCATGATGTGGCCCAGCTTGCGATCTTCGGCGTGTGGGTGGTCATCGCGTTCACGACCGCCGTGGTGTTCCACTTCGGCTTCTATCACTTTCGATATCGCCATTTCAAGCTGGAGGAGGCGCTCACCGCGCTCGCTGCCACCGACGCGCTGACCGGCGTGATGAACCGCCGCGCCTTTCTCGACGAGGCCGCACGCTTTATCGCCACGCGCCACAAGTCGGGCCGCGCGGTCGCCCTGCTGTTCGTCGATATCGACCAGTTCAAGTCGATCAATGAGCAATTCGGCCACGGCGCGGGCGACAAGGCGCTGCAGAACGTGGCCGATGCGATCGTGCAGCACGCGCCCGAAGGCGCGTTGATCGCGCGCATGGGCGGCGAGGAATTCGTCGTGCTGGTCGAGGAACAGCCGCCCACGCCCATCGCCGGTCTGGCGCAGTCGCTGCGACATGCGATTGCACAGATCGAGCGGCCCGATGGCTTCGTGACCGTGAGCATCGGCGTGGCGCGCATGCAGGGCGAAGGCGGCGACGATCTCGCCGCGCTGCTCGAACGCGCCGACGAAGCGCTGTTCCGCGCCAAGCAGGCCGGGCGCAATCAGGTAGCATTCGAGCGCGGCGCATCGCTGGTGGCGGTGCGCAATACGGCGGCCAACGATGCGCTCCCACAAACGGTTGCACCCGCAACCATGTTGCGTCCGCGCTGGCGTGACGTCGCGCTGGTCTCGCATTTCCAGCCGCTATGGAGCCTGCCGCGCGAAAAGCTCATCGGCATCGAAGCGCTGCTGCGCGGCGAGGACGGACAAGGCGCGCTGGTGCCGCCGGCGGTGCTGTTCGGCGGGTTATCGGCGGCCGAACTGGGCGAGTTGGACGTGCTCGCGCATCGCTGCCATCTGCAAAGCGCGGCGGGACGCTTGCCCGAAGGCGCGCGCCTGTTCCTCAACATCCTGCCGTCCACGTTCATTCGCCCGGGCTATGAAGCCGAACTCGCCAGCATGGTGGACGCGGCGGGCCTCGCGCCGGGCGACATCGTGCTGGAGCTGCTCGAATCCGACGATGCGGGCCCGGACGCGCTCTCGCTCGCCGCCAACCGCTATCGCGACTGCGGCTTCCTGATCGCGGTGGACGACTTCGGCGCGCGCTATTCGAATCTCGACCGCCTGCTGCGCATCCAGCCCGATCTCGTGAAACTCGACGGCGAACTGATCCGCGCACGCAACCGCCGCTCAGGCCGCCCTTTGCTGCGCGACCTGGTCACGCTGCTGCATCAATCGGACATCGTCGTGGTGGTCGAGGGTGTCGAGACGACCGAGGAACTGGTGCTGGCCGTCGAGGCCAAGGTCGATATCGCCCAGGGCTTTCTGCTGGGGCGGCCCAACGCGTCGCCCGCGCCCGCCAGCACCACGCCCACGCGCATCGACCACGCCTTCGATCTGGCCGCCGAAGCCCGCGCCGTGCGCATGAGCCGCTTCGATTGCGCGATCCAGCCGTGGCTCAGCGGTCTCGCCGAAGCCAGCCGTCAGGTGCAGGCCGGCGTGCCGTACGCCGAATCGCTTGCCAGGCTGCTGGCCGGGCGGCAATGCGTGCGCGCCTTCGCGCTCGGCCCCACGGGGCGTCCGGCGCTGTTCGAAGCACGCGGCGCGGCGCGCACCGAGCCGCCCATGAGCCTGCACAACGGCAGCGACGCAGCGGGCGGGCGCTGGGACCATCGGGCGTTCTTCTGGAAGGCGACGCACAAGAACGGCCAGGCGGTCTACTCCGGTCCGATGCTCTCGCCGCTGACGGGCTGCCTGTGCGTGATCGCCTCGATCGCGATCGATGTCGGTAATCAGCAGGTGCTGATTGCGGTCGAACTGGACTGGGCTTCGCCCGATCTGCCGTGGCCGGAAGCGGCCTGAGCCTGCCGCTGCGTGTTTTATCGATGCACGATGGATGTTGTTTTCGATGCAAGGCGGCGCTAGCACGCTCGCGCAAAGCGCCGTCTGACAAGGCTCCAATAAGTTCGTCGCGCAGCCGCGTCATTTTGACGCCTATTTAACCTTACTCTGTAAGGGGACAATAATCCGGAACCGACCAGAGGAGTGTTTCGATGCTGTCCCCTACCGCGGTATCCCCAGTCGCAGTCCGACACGCCAACCCGGCCAGCCTCGCGAGCGCGCCGGTCCGCCAGACGGCGGCACGCTGCTCCGCCTGCGCCATGCGCCATCTGTGCATGCCGCAAGGACTCACGTCCGACGAAATACCCAAGCTCGAAGCCCTCATCTGCAGCGTGCGCAAGGTGCGCCGCGGCGAAGCGCTCTACCGTGCGGGCGATCATTTCGACAACCTCTATGCCGTGCGCTCCGGTTCGCTCAAGACGCTCATCGTCCATCGCGACGGCCGCGAGCAGATCACCGGGCTGCAGCTGGCGGGCGAGGCGCTCGGCCTCGACGGCATCGCCAATGACACGCACGCGTTCAGCGCGATCGCACTGGAAGACAGCTCGATCTGCACCCTGCCCTACGCCGCGCTCAAGAACCTGTGCCGCGAAACCGTCACGATGCAGGACCGCCTGCACCGCCTGATGGGCGACCAGTTCAACCGCGAAGCCTCGCAGATGATGGTGCTGGGTTCGCTGTCCGCCGAAGAACGCGTGGCCAACTTCCTGCTCGACGTATCGGAGCGCAACTGGCAGCGCGGTTATTCGCACGCCGAATTCCATCTGCGCATGTCGCGTGAGGATATGGGCAGCTATCTGGGCATCACGCTCGAAACCGTGAGCCGCATTCTGTCGCGCTTCCAGAAGCGCAATCTGATCGACGCGCAGGGCAAGCTGATCCGCATCGTCGATATCGAAGGACTGCGCGCGCTATAAGTCCTGCGCGAATCCTGCGCGGGTCCTGCGCGCGAGGCCGAAGGCTGCGGCTGGCTCACGCGGCTATAGTGGTGCTTTCGCCCTTGCCCTGGCTCCACGCGCCATGCCCTGTCAATCCTTGCCGTGCGCTGCCCCGCCGAATTTCGCCGATATCGATGGCAGACGTCTTGCCTGGTGGTCGTCGGGCAGCGGCACGCCGACTGTCGTGCTGGAAACGGGTCTGGGCGCCGAAAGCACCGAATGGCAGCCGGTGCAGAGCGCCATCGAAAACCGGTTTCGCGTGTTCCGCCATGACCGCGCGGGACGTGGCGCCAGCGATCGCATCGATGGGCCACGCGACGCCAACGCGATGATCGACGATCTTGCGAAGCTGCTTCACGCCGCACACATGCCCGCCCCCTGGCTGCTGGTGGGCCATTCGTATGGTGGTCTGCTGATGCGGCTGTTCGCCCAGCGCTTTCGCGCGCAGACCTGCGGCCTGGTGCTGGTCGAGGCCATGCACGAAGATCAGTTCGAGGTATTTGGCCCGGCGTTCGTCGAGCCCACGCCCGATGATTCCACCGCGCTCACCGCCATGCGCGCGCTCTGGCGCGACGGCTGGCGCGATGCGCGCACGACGCCCGAGGGCATCGACTTCCCCAAGAGCTTCGACGCGGTGCGTGCGATCGGCACGCTGGGCGATCTGCCGCTCGCGGTGATCGTGGCCGACTCGTTCGCGCATTCGCCGTTCTTCGACGAGCAGCGGCGCGCGGGCTTGCAGCATCAATGGGAAGCGATGCAGGCGAGCTTTCTGGGCTTGTCGTCGCGCGCCGAACTCATCCGCGTGCCGCACAGCGAACACTTCGTGCAGCGCGACGCGCCGCAAGCCATCGTCGATGCGATCGACAGCGTGGCGCGACGCGCGCAGCGAAGCGTCTGATTGCCCGGGATGCTCAGGCGGCCTCGCCGCCAGCGTCTTCGTCGAAAACGAGCGGCGCGATATCGACATTGGGCAGTTGCTCCAGCAGCGCGGGCGCGAGCAGCAACTTGGTGGCCCGCACACCCGCGCCCATGACGACGCGCTCGCGCGCCATCACCGCGGCATCGACCAGCACGATCCAGTCGGACGGCACACCGAACGCCGTGATGCCGCCAAACTCCATGCCCGTGAGTTCGACCGCCTGCTCGCGCTTCGCGAACGACAGGCGTTGCGCACCCAGCCGCGCCTTGACCGCGCCGTTGACGTCGAGGCGGCGCGAGCCGAGCGTCACCACCGCCGCGTGATGCTCCGCGCCATCGCGCTTGTAGCGCAGCACCAGCGTGTTAGCGCAGTCTTCGAGGCCGAAGCCATAGCGCTCGCTGAATTGCGCGGTATCGGATGCGTCGTCGGCCACCGTGAAGACCGTGACGCCTTGCGCGGGCAAACGCGCCATGACGTTGTGCGGAACGTGGTGCTCGCGTTGCGCGTCGGGAACGATGTCGAGGCGGGGGTGATGCGGGGCGTCCATGAAGGCGGGTCTCCGTTGAGTTCAGGGTCGTGCAGGGCATTTTATCGGTTGCCGCCGCGTCGACGCTCATACGCACCGCTGCCTGTAATGACGTACGATTCGGCGCTGCGCATTGCACCTCATTTCCCGCTTCCTCCCTCCACGCGTCATTCCCGGTACCTTCGGACACCATGACCATCGATCCCGGATTCTCCGAGCGCCTCTTCTCCTTTGGCACCTTGCAGCTCGAACAGCGCCTAAAGATCCAGCGTCGGGTCCTGGTCGAGCCGCGGATGCCAGATCGCCGACACGCTGAAGGCCGGCGTCGTCAGCGGCAGTTCGAACGACTGCAATCCGATTGAAGCCGCATGATCCGGTACGAACCGATTGCGCAGACAAGAATGCGGCACGACGGCGAGCAGATCCGAGTGACGCGCGATCTGCATCGCACCCGTGTTGGACGGCACCACCATCAGGACCTTGAGGCGCAGGCCCAGCGGCTGTAGCGCCGCGTCCATCGAGTCCTCCGTCTTTATCCGCTGTCCCGTTTGATGAAGCATGGCGCTGATGCCATTGCGCAGCGTTCCAGCGCCGTCAGCCCGACCGTGCTGACGGAATCTATCGGACGGTTTGCTCCGTACTTTCCAGGCTCCGAGACCGTACCGGCGGCGCGGGTGGCGATGGCCTTTCGAAAAAGCGTGCAAGGCGTGCATAGCGCCCGCGTGTATCGCGTAGCCTATTGAAAGACACTGCCCATCTGCGAACGATGGCGATTCGAGGCCCGGCGTTGCAGCAAGATTCTCCCAGCCTGGTTTATGCTTCAAGCGCAACGCCTTAATCCACTCATTCTCGCCGCCAGATATGCCTGCTTCCGGATCCCTCATTGAAACAGAACGTCTTGTCATGCGCCCGCCTGTGCTGAGCGACTTTGCCCAGCTCTACGGCATGTGGTCCGATGCGGAGGTCGTGCGCCATGTGACGGGCTCCGCGCTCACGCGGGAAGACGTGTGGTCGCGGCTACTTCGCAGTGTGGGCCATTGGGCGGCGATGGGCTTCGGTCATTGGATCGTCTCGAAGAAATGCAATGGCGATTTTGTAGGCGAAGTTGGCTTCGTCAGGTTGATGCGCGGGCTTGGCGAGGACTTTGACGCTGCTCCCGAAACAGGCTGGATGCTGGCCCGACAGGCACAACGATCAGGCTACGCGACAGAAGCGCTCGCGGCCGCGCTGCGCTGGTCGGCTGAGCGCTGGCCTGCCAGCGAAACGGTTTGTATCATCTCCCCCGACAACGCCGCCTCCATCAGACTGGCGACAAAGTTTTCTTATCAGGCGGATCGCAACGTCACTTACAAGAACAAAGAGGTGACCGTGTTTCGACGTCCGCACGTTCGGGCCTGATTGCTACCGAGCTGGTGGCGTGCCGGTTAGAAATAACTCAAACCCAGCGCGCCCTTCACTTCAGAGAGTGTCTTCCCAGCCACTTCCCGCGCGCGCTCCGTACCGCTGCGCAAGATCGCGAGCACCTCTGCCGGCTCTTTCTCCAGTTCGCCCCGACGCGCACGAATCGGCTCGATGAGCGCCTGAAGTCGCTCGTTGAGCACCCGCTTGACGACACTGTCGCCCAGACCTCCGCGCCGATAGTGCGCTTTGAGTTCGTCCACTTTCTGCACATCGGGCTCGAATGCGTCGAGGAAAGCGAAGACGACGTTGCCCTCCACCCGTCCCGGATCGCTGACTCGCAGGTGGAGCGGGTCCGTATACATGTTGTTCACGGCTTTCGTGATTTCGTCGGGAGTCGCGGCCAAAGTAATCGCGTTGCCGAGCGATTTACTCATTTTGGCTTTGCCGTCGATGCCGGGCAATCGGGTAACCTGCGACAGCACGGCCACGCATTCGACCAGCACCGATCGATCGACGGTGTGATTGAAACGGCGCACCAGTTCGTTGGTCTGCTCGATCATCGGCAACTGGTCGTCGCCCACCGGCACATGCGTTGCCTTGAACGCCGTGATATCCGCCGCCTGGCTGACCGGATAAGTCAGGAATCCTGCAGGAATATCGCGTTCAAACCCGCGCAACCGGATTTCCTCCTTGATGGTGGGATTGCGTTCGAGCCGGGCAACCGTGACGAGGTTGAGCAGATACTGCGAGAGTTCCGCCAGTTCCGGCACCTGCGACTGAATCAGAATGGTGGACTTCGCCGGGTCGATGCCAACGGCCAGATAATCGAGCGCCACTTCAATAACGTTCGCCGTGACTTTCTGATGCCGCCCGACGTTGTCGGTCAATGCCTGAGTATCCGCCAGCAGCAGAAACTGGTTGGCTTCATGCTGCAATTGAACCCGGGCGCGCAATGAGCCGATGTAGTGGCCAAGATGCAGTGGGCCGGTCGTGCGATCGCCGGTCAGGATGGTGTGACGGTTTGCGTGAGTCATGCACTGGAGCCTCAAAATTTCGATGCCACCAGTCTTGAGCGCGCAGAAACAAAAATGCCGCCAGGACTGGCGGCATCACGTTTGCGATTTGCGTGAGAGAACGCATGAGAAAACGGGCCGCCGGATTCAGGCGCGCCACCAACCATGTAAATTCAGCGAGTTCGGTTTCGTATTCATGCGGACGAGTATAGCGCAGCGAGACGGGTCGCGTCGTGCCCCTCAAGCCCTAAGCATTCAAAGCCAGGTGCCGCCCTGGCGCTCGTCCGGCTCGTCCTTGAGCGCGTCGAAGTCATGAATCCAGTCCAGGTGGTGCAGCATGCTTTCTCGCGCCCCCAGACGGCGATTGCGCTCCTGCGCAGCCGCGCCGTCCGGCAGATGCAGCATGTCCGCGGTGGTAATCGACGCAAACTGGACCTTGCGCGTGCGGCCGCGACGCAAACGCTCGTAAGCCTCTTGCGCCTCGCGCCAGTTGCGCGGTCCCGCCTTCGCGAGTTGATCGGCCAGCACTACGGCATCCTCGATCGACTGGTTGGCGCCCTGCCCGTGATGCGGCACTAGCGCGTGCGCGGCATCGCCGATCAGCGTCACGCGGCCACGGCTCCAGCGCCCAAGTGGCGGCCGGTGGAACAGGCCCCAGCGCTGGCTGATCGGCACCGCCGTGATCATCTCCACGACTGCCGGATGCCAGTCCTTGAAGAGGCGCAACTGTTCGCCCTCGCTTGCGGGGAGCACCCAGTCGCGCGACGGCCACGGCGAGGGATGCCGCTCGACCAGCAAAAAATTCTGCTCGCCTTGATCGCCAATCGGATAGTGCAGCAGATGGCCGCCCGGTCCCACCCAGAACTGGATGGTTTCCGGATCGGGCAAAAGCGGCATGCGAGCGGCCGGCACCACGCCGCGAAAACCCGAACAGCCCGAATACAGCGCATCATCGTAGCCAAGCATCCAGCGTCGCGTGATCGACCGCGCGCCGTCCGCGCCGATCACCAGATCGGCATCGACGCGCTGGCCGTTATCGAACGTCAGACTCACGCGGTCCGGATGCTGCGCGAGATCCGTCAGTCGATGGCCGAGCTTGATATGTTCGAGTCCGACTGCGGTGGAGAGGACCGCCTGCAGATCGGCGCGATGAACGCCCCAGTACGAGCCGCCGAACTGCTCGCGATAGCTGGGCGTACCGCGATGATGTCCGATGACTTCGCCGCTGCGGCCATCACGATAGATCAGGCCCGGCACTTCGGCACAGACGTTTTCGAACGCGGCGCGCAGGCCCATACGTTCGTAGAAACGCGTCGCATTGGCGGACAGTGCGACCGCCGCGCCCACTTCGCGCAGCGCGTCGGTCTGCTCATATAGCTGCGCGTCGATACCGTGCTCGCGCAAGGCAAGCGCAAGCGTCAGACCGCCAATTCCTGCGCCGACGATCGCAATCTTCATATCCATCTGCATGATGAATTGTCTCCTTGTACTGGATGTATGGGCACGGACCTGCTGGAACGCAAACCGTGTCCGTATTTTCAGCACTGGACTTTCATTGCTCAATAAGATGAAATGAATCGTCTTCATCACTCAAATGAATGAGCGCGCGTGGCGCAAAGGGGCCGCGTGGAACAGAGAAAACCGCGATGGAACTGAGCGAGATCGACCTCAATCTGCTACTGCTGTTCCAGCGGCTGATGCAGGAGCGGCGCGTGGCGAGCGTCGCCGAGCAGATGAACATGAGCCAGCCAGGCGTGAGCAACGCGCTGGCCAAACTGCGGCGTCGGCTGGGCGATCCGCTGTTCGTGCGCGCGCCGGGCGGCGTGGTGCCAACGCCCTATGCATTGCGTCTGTCCGAACCGGTTTCACAGGCGCTCGCCACGCTGCACGCCGCGCTCAATCCCATGACCGGTTTCGATCCGCTGCGCGCATCGCGAACCATCACGATCGGCATGACCGATATCGGCGAAGTGGTGTTCCTGCCTGCGCTGGTCGAGCGGCTGTCGCGCGAAGCGCCCGGCGTCGCGCTCAACACGGTGCGCAACACCCGCGTGAATCTGGGCAACGAGATGGCCGATGGCCGCGTCGATCTGGCAATCGGTTTGCTGCCGCAACTCAAGGGTGGCTTCTATCAGCGCCGCCTGTTCGATCAACGTTATGTCTGCCTGTACCGGCAAGGCCATCCGCTGGACGACGCGCCCATGACGCTCGCCGGCTGGCGCGAGGCGGAGCATCTGGTGGTGGTGTCGGCCGGCACCGGACACGGCCAGGTGGACGAATGGCTGAAGCGGCGCGGCGTGCGGCGGCGGGTACGGCTAACGGTGCCGCACTTCATGAGCGTGGGCTACATTCTGCAGCGCACCGATCTGATCGCCACCGTGCCGGAACGGCTTGCGCTGCAACTGGCGCCGCTGTTTTCGTTGAGCATGTGCGCGCTGCCTGTCGCCTTGCCCTCCGCACCGATTCATCTGCTCTGGCACGAACGGGTTCAGCAGGACGAAGGCAATCGCTGGCTGCGCGGCGTCGTGATCGATCTGTTCGCCGATACCGCAAGCCATGTGCGCAAGTCAGCAAGCGCGAAAAAGAAATAAACGCGCGAACCGGCGTCAAACCGGATCGCGCCAATCAACGGCTTTCAAGCTACATTAAAGCGCGGCTTTAAAACTGGTGATACATGCCGATGCGCACCATCGTCTGATGGTTGTTCGACGAAGCCGACGCCACCGAATAGTCGAAGATATCCGCGTTCGATGCCGCGCCGGCCGCTTTCTGCCAGACGCCCATCGCATAGATCGACGTGCGCTTCGACAAGGCATAAGCCGTCGTCAGCCCCACCTGATGATAGATCGGCACCTGCTGGCTATAGCCGATGTTGCCGTGCGTATAAACGTATTGCGCGCCCACGTACCACGCCGAAGTCAGGTTATAGCGGCCCCACGCTTCGTAGTTGGTGAAGGTCACCGTGCCGTGCGTACCGTTCGCATCGTTGAACCGGGTATTGGTGTAATCGAGACCCAGCGTGGCCGAACCCAGCGAGTAATTGATCGCAGCACCAAACACCTGTTCATTGGCCGGATTGCCCACGTAGCTGAACGGTCCGCTCGCGCCAATCGCCGAGCCCGTGGTGTTGCCGATGAAATCGCCGTCGCTGAGCAATACGGCCGGGTCTTTCGCGTACAGATACGCGCCCGCGATATTGAAGCCGCCAAAGGCGTAGTTCGCGCCAAGGCTCCACAGTCCCGTTGTGCCGCGGCCCGCTGCATTCGTATTGGTGAAGGAATACAGGCCGCCAAACGTCAGCCCGCCAATCTTCGGGCTGGCGTATTTGATCGCGTTATCGACGCGAAACGAATTGTCGGTGTTGTCGATATCGCCGGCGTGCACCAGCGGGCCGCCCAGTTGGCCAGGCGCGGTAAGCGGTTGCAGGTAATCGACGACCGAATCGTATTGGCGGCCGAGTGTGAGCGTGCCAAAGCGCGTATCCGATAGTCCCACATAGGCCTGACGCCCAAACAGGCGACCACCCTGACGGCTCTGGCCGTTTTCCGTGCTGAAGCCGGACTCAAGCTTGAATATCGCACTCAGTCCGCCGCCAAGATCCTCCGTGCCCTTCAAACCCCAGCGGCTGCCATAGACGCCGTCATAGGTGCCGTCGCGCATGCGCCACAGCGCATGACCGCCGCTGTTGTTGACGTAATCGATCCCTTCGTCGATCACGCCGTAGAGCGTCACCGACGATTGCGCGTGTGCATTCAGTGAAACCAGCGCGCTGCTCGCCAGCAAGCACGCGAGATGCGCCTTCCCGATAGAACGATGCTTCATGCTTTCCCCTCTCCTCGTCAAATTCGCTACTGTCCGCTTCGGCTTTCCGTCATTGCTTTCATTTTTATTCGGCATCCTGATTGTTTTGCCCACCTCGATATCCGCGGGAGCACGTGAGCGATCAGCGTGCGAAGTCTGGCGCTCAGACGGCCGGACCTATCGGCTGACTATCGATGAGATTGCGTTGGCAAACCTGCCGTAAATAATATGGTATGCCATAGTATAGACGCGAAAAAATTGAAAATATTATGGAATACCATAATCTTATTTGACTTCATCGGAGCGTAGAGCCCGCGCGCAGCTAACGTCAGATTGATTGACCCCCATTTACATGAGATAACGGAATAGGATGGTTCAGTACACTCAATGAACCATCTTCGACATGCGCGCGGGAATCGCCGACAATCCGAACCAGCGATCCGGGCGCTGGCAATTTCACCGCGAAGCGCGACTGCGAACGATCGAGGGTGAGGGTTCTGATACGACGGAGCGGAAATGTTCAGACGGATTTGGCTGGCAATGATCATGGTGCTGCTGCAATGCCTGAGCGCCCCCTACGTGCACGCGCAGGCAAGCGCGTCGCCCACGCTGGATCTCCGGATTGGCAGCACGGTCCAGTCCTTCAGCCAGCGCGCGCTGCTCGCCCGCGCGGACATCGCGACGATACGCGTCGATAAGGACATTGCTTACGGCACAGCGATGACCTTCCGGGGCGTGCCGCTGGCCGATCTTCTCGGCAACGCGGCACTGCCCGCCGATCAGGTGCTCGAAGCGCGCGCGACCGACGGCTTCGCCGCACAGCTGCCGATGGATCTCGTACGCAATCGCGATACGGCAACCGCCGTTGCCTGGCTCGCCATTGAGGACCCCGAGCACCGCTGGCCGAATCTGCCGGGCAAGTCCGTCAGTGCGGGCCCCTTCTATCTGGTCTGGGTCGGCCGGCAAGCGGCCTCGGTGCGCAGCGAACAGTGGCCGTACCAGATCGCGCAACTCGCCACGCAAGCCTCGCCTGCCGCGCGCTGGCCGGCGCTGGCCGTCGATCCGCGCTTGCCGGCGACGGACCCGATCCGCACCGGGCAGAGTCTGTTCATCACGCAATGCCTCGCCTGTCATCGGCTCAATCACGCGGGCAACGCCAGCATCGGGCCGGATCTCAACCTGCCGATGAATCCCGTCGAGTATTTTCAGGCCGCCGCCTTGCGCCGCTACATCCGCAATCCGGCCTCGGTGCGTGACTGGCCCGGGCGCACCATGCCCGCGTTTACTCCGGAGCAACTGAGCGATCGCGAGATCGGACTCGTCATCGACTACCTCGCGTACATGGCGCGACACAAGGCTCAGCAGTAAGCCACGCTGACGCCTTGCTGCGAATTCGCGCCTGTTCGCCTGCTGGTGCATCCGTTATGCCCTGAGATCCGTATTAGCGGGTTGACGTCGTCAACCGGAGCGTTCTCAGGATGCATCCCATCGTCTTTATCGCCGCATACGCAATTGACATGGCGCGGGCGCGAGTTGTGCGGCTGCGCGCTGCATACGCCCCGGTCTTCATGACAGCGCTGCTCGCCGCATCGGCTTCCTTATTCAATGGGGGATGCACGAACAGTCCGCCGAATCCGAATCCGCGCGCCGACGTGCCGCTGCAATCCGTGCCGGTGGATCTGCCTCGCTATATGGGCCGCTGGTATGTGATCGCCAATATCCCTTACGTGGCCGAGCGAGGCTTCGTGGCGAGCCGGGCCGAATGGACGCTGCGCGACGACGGCCGTATCGACGACGTCTTTATCGGGCTTAAAGGCGGTTTCGATGGACCTGAGCGGCGCTACCAGTTCCTCGACACGGTCAAGCCCGGCAGCGGCGGCGGCGAGTGGAGCGTCAGGCTCTTCTGGCCGATCCATGTGACGCAACTGACCCTGTATGTGGACCCCGATTATCGCTACACGATCCTGGGATATCCGGGCAAGACGCTCGGCTGGGTCTTTGCGCGTGAGCCGCAGATTAGTGAGGAAACCTATCGATCGCTGCTGGCCCGTCTCGACGCGATGGGCTACGACACCTCGCGCTTCCGGCGCGTGCCCCAGTTGCCGGATCAGGCAGGACAGCCCGGCTTTGCGCGGCCGGACGGTAGCGACTAACGGGTCGGGATAGTCAGGGGTATTGAACAGCAGGATCAAATGCGATGGTACAAACGGGGGCGAGCCGCGATGTGGGTCGCGTCGGGCGCTCCTGCACTGAAATCCAGCCCCGCGAATAAGGCGGGACTGGATTCCGCCGCCATCACAGGGCGGCCCCACTACGCTGCGCTGCCGGCACACGCAGCGTCGAGGACCCACGCATCCCTATTCCCCCACCTCCTCAGCACGATGGCAGGATACCTGACGCCCATCCACTTCGCGAAGTTGCGGCACTTCCTGGCGGCAGCGCTCGATCGCATACGGGCAGCGCTGATGGAACGTGCAACCTGAAGGCGGATTCAGCGGCGAGGGCAACTCCCCTTCGAGCTTGATCTTCGCGCGCCGGTCCTGCTCGAAGATCGCGGGCGTGGCCGACAGCAGCGAGCGCGTGTACGGGTGGCGCGGCCGCCCGATCACCGTGGCCTTGTCGCCCAGTTCCGCCACACCGCCCAGATACATCACCATCACGTCGTCGGCGATATGCTCGACCACGGCCAGGTTGTGCGAGATGAACACATAACTCGTGCGGAACTGCTCCTGCAGGTCCATGAACAGATTCAGGATCTGCGCCTGGATCGACACGTCGAGCGCCGACACCGGCTCGTCCGCCACCACGATCTGCGGGTCGAGGATCATCGCGCGCGCAATCGCCACGCGCTGGCGCTGCCCGCCCGAGAACATATGCGGATAGCGCTTCGCATGCTCGGGCCTCAAGCCCACGATGCGCATCATGTGCGCGATGCGGTCCGCGCGCTCGCTCGCCGTGAGCCGGGTGTTGATCGCCAGCGGCTCGCCCAGCGTCTGCTCCACCGTCTTGCGCGGATTGAGCGAGGCGAACGGGTTCTGGAACACCATCTGCACGCGGCGGCGCAGCGCTGCGATCTGCTCGCGGCCCGCGCTCGCCACGTCTTCGCCGTCGATGGTGAGCGAGCCCGAGGTGGGCGGCTCGATCATCGTCAGCTGACGCGCGAGCGTGGACTTGCCGCAGCCCGATTCGCCCACCACCGCGAGCGTGCGCCCGCGCGTGAGCGAGAACGACACGCCGTTGAGCGCCTTCACGGTGCCCGTGCCGAACATGCCGCGTTTGACCGTGTAATGCTTCTTCAGATCGTGCGCGACCAGGACTTTTTCGTCGTCGTGACGGTCTTCGCGAGTCGCGGATTGCTGGACTGCGTTCATCGCGCGCCTCCATTCAGGGTTTCAGTCGCCACGTTCAGCGGCTGGATACAGCGCACCAGTGCACAGCCGCTCGCATCCGCCACGGCGTCGAGCGTCGGGCGCTGCTTGTTGCACGCGTCCACCACGTATTTGCAGCGCGGCGCGAACAGACACCCGGTCGGCCGGTCGTCGCGGCCCGGCACCATGCCCGGCAGTGCAGCGAGGCGCGCGGCGCCCGTGTTGTGCTCGGGAATCGCCGCAAGCAGCGCCTGGGTGTACGGATGATGCGGGCGCGAGAAGATATCGGGCACGCGGTT
>NZ_JACHBW010000012.1 GCF_014200455.1 Paraburkholderia bannensis
TGCCCGAAACATTGGCTGGGTTGCATTTCGTCGTATTCTCCGTGCTTATGCTCGTCCACTTTGCAGCCCTTAACAAAAGTGCATAACACCTTCTAGCGAATTCCTCGATCTGAAACCCCGGCTGGACCCGTCGGTGTTGATTACGGAATTGAACGCGGCGGTACAGCAGCGGCGGTGGCAGCTCGACGACCGCTACAGCGAGATGCGCGAAGCAAAACGTATGCCACGGTACGCATGTCGCTGGTGCGCGGCTGACGGTTGGCTGCTCGCGCTGGCCAACCACCGCGGCACATTGAGCCCTCACGCGCGACCTGGACGCAAATCCGGTGCATGACTGATCGTCTCAGGCGGCAGCTGTCGTGAGCTGGCCCAGATAAGCATGAATCTGGCTCACAACGGCAGCACCGTCACCCACAGCCGCAGCCACCCGTTTCGCCGATTCCGAGCGCACGTCGCCCACCGCGAACATGCCTGGCACGCTGGTTTCAAGCGGATACCGCGCACTGGCTTCAGACAAACCGTGCTCGCTGCGAGCAAAACCTGTTGCGACAAAACCGCGGTTATCGAGCTCTACGCCGCTCGATGAGAGCCAATCCGTCGTCGGATCCGCGCCGATAAAAAGAAACAGATGACGCGTGGGAATAACTTCATCCACACCCGCCTCTTCATGGCGGATATGCAATTCAGTGAGCCCGGCTTCGTCGCCTTCGAGTCGGCGTAGCGCGCAGCGTGTGCAAAGCGTCACGTTCGGCAACGAGTTGATGCGGTCGATCAGGTATTTCGACATGCTCGCGTTCAGGTCCGCGCCGCGAATCAGCACGCGGATGCTGCGTGCGAAATTGGCGAGAAACACGACCGCCTGACCGGCGGAGTTACCGCCGCCCATCAGGACGATGTCCAGCCCCTTCACCAGTTTCGCTTCGATCGTCGACGCCCAGTAGTAAGTGCCGCGCCCTTCGAAGCGCTCGAAGCCCGGCACCGTCGGCTTGCGATAAGCGGCTCCGCTCGCGACCACGACTGTCCGCGCGCTGATGCGTTGTCCGTCCAGCAGCGTCAGCAGGAAGACGCCGTCGTGGCGGCTCACGTCCATGACCTTGCCGGGAATCGCCAGATGCGCGCCGAACTTCAGGGCCTGCTGGAACGCGCGCGCAGCGAGCGCCTGACCCGAAATTCCGGTGGGAAATCCCAGATAGTTTTCGATCCGCGCACTGGCGCCGGCCTGCCCGCCAGGCGCACGCTGATCGAACACCGCAACCGACAACCCTTCGGTGGCGGCATACACGGATGCCGCCAGGCCCGCGGGCCCGGCGCCGACGATCGCCACGTCATAGATATGCGACGATTCGAAGGTCGGCACGAGTCCTAGACACGAGGCGAGTTGGGCCTCATCCGGAGCGCGCAGCACAGAGCCGTTCGGACAGAACACCAGCGGAAAATCGGCGGGGCCGGTCGTCATACCGCCCAGCAGCGTAAGCGCCTCGGGATCGGTGCGCGCGTCGATCACCATCGCGGGATAGGCATTGCGACGCAGGAAGCCTTGCAGCCGGATCAGCCGCGCGTCGTCCCCATTGCCGACGATCACCGGTCCCAGACCCTGCTCGATCAATCCAAGCCGCCGCAGAATCAGCGCCCGCATGATGTGCTCGCCGAGTTGCGCATCGGCGACGATCAACGCGCGCAAGCGGTCAGGCTCGATCACGAGCGTCTCGACGTCCGTCAGCGCGATGCCGTCGATCAAGGCCGGTTTGCCGGAGAGTTGCGCCATCTCGGCCATGAAGTGGCCGTCGTCGTGCTCGGTGACGACGGTCGAACGTCCGAAACTATCGCGCGACACGATCCGCACGCGGCCATGGAGCAGCACGAAGAGGCCGAGCGCCGCATGCCCGGTTTCGAAGATCAGTTCGCCAGCCTTGAACGACATCGGCCGGGCGAAGCGTCGCAGGCTCTGGATCTCCGCTGCCGAGAGGCGCGGGTACATCTGGTGCCGGCGGTACTCCAGCGACGAATACGGGACCTCGAGTTCTGAGGGGGTGCTTGTGTCAACGGATAAGTCCGGGGTGCTCATATCATGACCTCTTTAGCCCGTCATCGCGATAGCGGTTGACCGAGAGTGCTGCCTGCTCATCCACCTGAACGCCGAGGCGCGGCATCCACGGCACCGACGCCAGCGTGTAGCCCGCGAGCGAACCACCCGCCACTCACCGCCACTCACCGCCACTCACCGCCACTCGCCGATCCTCTCAAACATCAATCAATTCGGCCACTCCGATCCCAGCACCAGTCCGCAGAAATTCAGGCGTCGATAGTTCGGATCCCAGCGGTCCAGCACGTCGGCATTCACGGTCCCGAATGTCGTCTCGGGACGATGCTCCATGCCGCGCGCGTACGCTTCAATCAACTTCTTCTTGAAACCCGATTCGCGCGGGTAGGCATGTGCGATTTCGTCGCGCTGCTGCGCGGTGAAATCGTCGTAGCGCGCGCCCCGCACGTCCATCTGCACGCCGGCGCTGATAAGCGCGACCAGCGCCAGCAGGTGTTCCGGAATGCCAGGGGTCGTGTGCAATGCGATCCCCACCCAGACCTCTTCGATTTCACGCTCGCCAATGCCGTGCTGGCGCATAAAATCGCGCGCAGCGTTGGCGCCATCCACCTCGAAGCGGTATGGCGACCGCTTGTATCGCGCGTCCAGCCCGACGTTATGAAACATCGCGCCGACATAGAGCAACTCGGCGTCGAATTCCAGATTCTCCCGGTATCCAGTCAGCGCAGCGAACAGAAAAGCCCGCAACGCGTGATGAAACATCAACTCAGACTGCGTCCTGCGGATCAGCTCCGTTGCCGCGCGGGCCATCACGCCATCCGGAATGTCAACGCCGGCAATGGTCTTATTCATGTCATTTCCTCCGTGTCAGCCCCGTACCCAATGCGCCTTCGCGCACATGCCGAACCGAGTGCAGTAAAAGTGACGATCCAAAGCAGCATAGAGAAATAAATCTTTAAAGACTTTGGCGAATTCTTAAAAAACCTGAATCACCCCGTCATTGATTCGAATTCACTGATAGCAGGAGGTCGTGTAAGCGCAGCGCGCTGCCACGCATCCATTTCAGCAAGCCGTCGATCGCTTTGGTTAAATTAGCGGTTGTTGCTACGGCCCGCACGGTATGCAAAATTTTCGTTCGCTCGTGCGACATCGTGCCGAAAAACATTTACGGTTGTAGTCGATTGACGCAACCGCACATGAGTCCGCTTTCAGGCGCTCTTTTGAATTTCTGGCTCCGCGGTGATTTGCATACTTTCCCTGAATAGACATGCTTCCCGTGCTGGCATGGCGTCAGAAATTGCAATCCATGCTATCGACTGGTTTTCGCCGCACTCCCGGAAAGCGCATGAATAGCTCTTGAAAAGAATGCACGCCAGCGGAGCGTCATCAGAAGGCGACCGCAGGTTTTATTTCCTACTCAGAACTTTTCATATTTTCTGCAGGACTTTATCCACGATGCATTCCTAGAATGTACCTGGTTACTCGTACATCAGCTTTCCCCCACTCGAAGGGATCCACCATGAAGGATGTATCGAATGCGCAGGCGCAGCGCGCAGCGCCGTTGAAGACACCAACCCGCCTGACCGAAGAAGCGACCCCCGACATCGCCGCCGCCCTGACCACCCTGCTTGCGAACGTGTTCGCACTGTATCTGAAGACCAGGAATTTCCACTGGCACATGTCAGGGCCTTGCTTGCGCGACTATCACCTGTTGCTCGACGACCAGTCGGAGCAGATCTTCGCGACGACCGATCGGATCGCGGTGCGCGCACGGAAAATCGGCGGCACGACGCTGCACTCACCGGTCAGATCACAAAGCTGCAGCGCATTCTCGATAGCGATGCGGACTTCGTGACGCCGGACGACATGCTGGCCGAGTTGCGTGAAGACAATCTGACGCTCGCGGGCTACATGCGCGAAACGCACTCGCTATGCGGCGAATACAGCAACGTCGCGACGACAAGTCTTCTGGAAGGCTGGATCGACGAAGCGGAGCAACGGGTGTGGTTTTTGTTCGAATCCGGCCGTCGCGCATAGAGCCGGTTGAAAAAGACACAACGCGAGATTGCATTTGCAAGTCATTCGGCAACCTCAACGCAACCGGTAAGCGGTATCCATTAGCTAGAGAGAAGCATCGGAGCACACCATGAAATCGCTCGAGAAACCGCGTGCTGTCGTGATCGGCGGATCGCTCGGCGGACTGCTATCGGCCAATACCCTGCGAGCAGCCGGCTGGGAGGTCGACGTATTCGAAACATCTCCTGGTCAACTCGACAGCCGCGGTGGCGGGGTCGTGCTGCAGCCTGACGTACTGGATGCGCTCCGCTTCGCCGGTGTCGACTTGCCGGACCCGCCAGGCGTGGCATCGGGTCTTCGCATCTATCTTGACCGCGACGACCATGTGATTGAACAGATCTATATGCCACAGATGCAGACCTCATGGAGTCTGTTGTATCGCGCCATGAAAAATGCACTGCCCGCGGAGGCACTCCATACCGGCGAGACCTTTGTCGATTTCCATATGGAAGGTGAGCAGATCGTCGCGCAGTTCGAAAGCGGCCACATTGAGAAGGCGGATTTACTGATCGGCGCGGACGGAATTCGCTCGACCGTCAGGCGACGCCTGATGCCTGAAATCGTGCCGCTCTATGCGGGCTATGTCGCCTGGCGGGGCATCGTCGAGGAACCCGATCTGCCGCGGCATGCGGCAAACGTACTGCGCGACCGCTTCAGCTTTCAGCAAGACGAGGGGCATTCGGGCCTCTGTTATCTGATTCCCGGTGACAACGATTCGACCGTAGCGGGCGAGCGGCGCTGGAACTGGGTGTGGTATCGGAAATACAGCCGCGCGCAACTGGACGAATTGCTGGTTGACCGTCATGGCGTCGCGCGGGAATTTTCGTTGCCGCCCGGCTCGACTAAGAGCGTCGACATCGCCCAGCTTCGGGACGACGCCAAAACATGGCTCGGACCGACGTTTCGCGCACTGGTTGACGCCACCGACGATCCATTCATGCAGCCGATCGTCGACCTGCGTTCGCCAAAGATGGTATTCGGCCGCGCGGTGCTGCTCGGCGACGCCGCATCGGTACCGCGCCCACACACAGCGGGCAGCACCGCCAAGGCGGCGGCCAATGCCCATGCACTGGCGCTGGCATTGTCATCGACATGGCAAAGCGGCGCAAAGATCGATTCAGCCCTCAAGCGTTGGGAAAACCAGCAATTGCAACGCGGCAGGCTGATGACCGATCTGGGCATTTCACTCGGCAACCGCCTGATGAACATCGCACGCTGAGACCACGTTTTCGTTTTCTTACCTTCGGGAGTTGTCATGTCAAACCAAGCATCCGCCGTGACGGGCGGTAGCAGCCCCGTCAAGCTGACGCGCGGTCTAATCGCGCTGTTCGCCTTTTGCTGCGGCGCTATCGTCGCGAACCTCTATTACGCGCAACCCATCACCGAACTGATCGCACCGGACATCCACATGTCCGGCGGCACCGCCAGTCTGATCGTCTCCCTCACGCAGATCGGTTATGCGTTCGGCCTGTTCTTTCTCGTCCCGCTTGGCGACCTGCTGGAAAACCGCAAGCTGATGATCACCACCGCGCTGGTGTCGATCGTCAGTCTCGCCGTCGCGTCGGTCGCACATCAACCGGGCTGCTTCCTTGCCATCTCGCTGCTGGTCGGCTTCAGTTCGGTCGCCGTGCAGATTCTGATCCCCCTCGCCGCCCACCTGGCGCCGGACGAATCGCGTGGCAAAGTGGTCGGAACCATCATGAGTGGCCTGCTGCTCGGCATTCTGCTGTCGCGGCCAATCTCCAGCGTGGTGGCCGGGCATATCGGCTGGCGCGCGGTTTTCGGTTGCGCCGCCGTGCTGATGGCGATCGTCACCGCGGTGCTCGCGCTCACGATTCCGCGCCGCCAGCCGGAGCACAAGGCCACCTACTTCGAACTGATCGGCTCGCTCGGACATCTGGTCCGCACGATGCCGGTGTTGCGCCACCGCTCGTTTTACCAGGGGCTGATGTTCGCTTCCTTCAGTTTGTTCTGGACCGCGATTCCCGTCGAGCTGACCCGTCAATTCGGCCTCACGCAAACCGAGATCGGCATCTTCGCGCTGGTCGGTGCGATCGGCGCGACCTCCGCGCCGGTAGCCGGCCATCTCGCGGACAGAGGCCACACGGTGCGTGCGACATTGATCGCACTGTCAGTGGGCGCGATCGCCTATGCGCCGGCACTCATCCATCCAGCGTGGGGCGTTTTCGGCCTCGTCGCGACGGGCATTGTGCTCGATTTCGGCGTGCAGATGAACATGGTGCTGGGTCAACGCGAGATATACGCGCTGCATGCGGCGAGCCGCAACCGTCTGAACGCGCTTTACATGACGAGCATCTTCGTCGGCGGGGCCTTCGGTTCAGCGCTCGCCAGCCCGCTATACGACCACGGCGGCTGGCCACTGGTCGCCGCCGTGGCCACGGCCTTTCCGCTCGTAGCGCTGGCTCACTACCTCATCGTCGGACGGCCGCAAGCCAAACGCCGCGCCTGACACCCCCCGGATCCCGGACTGCTGCTGTTCGGGCTCTTAACATAATTTCAGCGTGGCTTCAGGAATTCCTGGGCGGTAGGGGATACGCTGAACAGCATAGTCATTCACCTGGACTCCGCTCGATTACTCGCAAAGGAAAAAACATGTCCTCCCTTTCGCCCCTGCTCGACTCTTACAACCTCTCGGGGACGCGCCTGCCGAACCGCGTGGTGATGGCGCCCATGACCCGCTCGCGGGCGCCATCGCAAGGCCGTCCCACGGAAATGATGGCGCAATACTACGTGCAGCGGGCATCGGCGGGTCTGATCATCACGGAAGCAACCAACGTCAGTCCAGCCTCTGCGGCGTTCGAGCTCACACCGGGGATCATCACAGCCGGGCAGATCGACGGGTGGCGTCATATCACAAGCCAGGTACACGCCGCTGGCGGTCGCATATTCATGCAGTTGTGGCACAGCGGGCGCGTCAGTTCGTTCGCGCTGCTCGGGGGCGAGACGCCGCTCTCGCCTTCGGGCGTGAACGACGACCTCGATCAACTTCAGGTGTGGGCCCAATTGCAGAACGGTCATTACACCAAGATCCACGCGACGCCGTCGCGCGCCATGTCGACCGAAGAAGTGAAACTCGCCATCAAGGCCTTCAAAGACGGCGCGGTCAACGCGATAGCGGCCGGTTTCGACGGTGTCGAGGTGCACGCAGCGAACGGCTACCTGCCCCATCAGTTCCTTTCATCGACCACCAACACACGCGATGACCGCTACGGCGGCTCGGTGGCGAACCGCGCCAATTTTCTGCGCGATGTTCTTACGGAGATCGGCTCGGTGCTCTCGCTCGAACGTGTCGGCGTACGCATCTCGCCGTATGCGCATTACAACAATGTGCGCGACGCGGACCCGGACGGCACCTACGACTACGTCGGCAAAATGCTCGGCGAGTTCGGGGTCGCTTACGTTCACGCGGCGGACACGAACGGCTGGAGCGGACAACCGGACCTGCCGCGCATCATTGAACGCATGCGCCGCGTCTTCTCCGGTACGTTGATGGTCAACGGTGGCATATCCGTCGATCACGCCGAGACATTGATCCGCGAAGGCCACGCCGACCTGGTCGCGTTCGCTCGCGCGTACATCGCGAATCCTGACCTCGTGGAGCGCATCGCGACTGGGGCAACGCTCGCGGAGCCAAAGCCTACTGGCTGGTACGGCGGCGGTGCCGCCGGCTATATCGACTATCCATTTCAAAGTACCGCGGGCCAAAGCCTGCAAGCGGGCGCGAGGCAAGCTTGATGCCATTCGCAATTCAAGCGCTCGGCTTCGTACGCGCCGCTCCTTCGATCGAGGACTTCTATGATAGATGCGCGAATGACTCGCAAATCTAGATGGCTGATAGCTGGCGGCGTGGTCATTGCCGCCGCGCTAATCATCTCATTCCTGCTGATGTGGAAACCCGCAATTGCGCCGGTCAGTCCTCCCGCTCCCACGTCGTTCGACGCGCGAACGCGACTCGCGGGCGCGCGAGTCGTCGCGCTGGGCGACTGTATTGTGTGTCACACGGCGAAGGGCGGCAAGCCGTTCGCCGGGGGCCTGCCGCTCGCCACGCCATTCGGCACCATCTATGCAACCAACATCACCCCCGATGTCGGCACGGGTATCGGCGACTGGTCGCTCGAAGCGTTTACCCGAGCGTTGCGTTACGGCGTCGCCCGCGACGGCCATCTGCTGTATCCGGCGTTTCCGTACATTCACTTCACGCGCATGTCCGATCCAGACATCTCAGCGGCGTACGCGTATCTGATGACACGCGAGCCGGTCAAGGCGACCGCACCCGCCAACGACCTGATTTTCCCGCTGAATTTCCGGCCTTTGCTCGGCTTCTGGAACGTGCTCTTCCTGCACCCCGGCGCACAGCAGCCGGACGCATCGAAGGATACTGAGTGGAACCGCGGCAAGCTGCTGGTAGATGGTCTTGGACACTGCGCGTCGTGTCATTCGCCGCTCAATCTGATCGGCGGCGAGAAATCGGGACATGCATTCGACGGCGGTATCGTCGACGGTTGGGAAGCGCCTGCGCTCAATGCGCTCGGCGCGGCGCCCAAACCATGGACCCGGGAACAGCTCGTGACATACCTGCGCACCGGCCGTGCCGGCGAGCACGGCGCGGCAGCCGGCCCGATGCTACCCGTCACGCGCGATCTTGCCACCGTGCCCGAAGAAGACGTGCAGGCGATCGCCACTTATGTACTGTCGATCCAGAAAGCGCAGCCCGGCGCCACTCACGCTACTGGGTCAGCGGTTGACAGCACATCACCCGAGGTGCAACGCGGCGCGACTTTGTTCGCCGCATCCTGCGCGCAATGTCACGGTCCTGACGCCCCGATGCAGTCGATTGGTGAGCGACCCACGCTTGCGTTCAGCACAGCCGTCAATGCCGCCACGCCGCGCAACGCGATCCAGATGATGTTAATCGGGAACGGCTGGCACGGAGAAGACAGCATGAACTACATGCCGGCTTTCAACCAGATCTATAACGACCAGCAGATCGCCGATCTAGCGTCATACATTCGCGCGACGTATTCGCAGCGCGGCGCGTGGCAAGACATCGAGGCTATGGCAGCCAAGCTCAGAAAGGAGGACGACGCGCGATGATCAATTTAACCGTCAATGGTGTACAGCACGCGCTGGACATCGATCCTTCAACCCCACTGCTTTACGCGCTGCGCAACGACCTGCAATTGCATGGCGCGAAGTTCGGCTGCGGCCTCGGACAGTGCGGCGCGTGCACCGTGATCGTGGATGGCGAGGCCACATTTTCGTGCCTGATTCCGGTCTCGTCGATCGGCAAGCGGCCCGTACGCACGATCGAAAGTCTCGGCACAATCGAGCATCCCGGTCCGCTGCAACAGGCGTTCATCAAACACCAGGCGGTGCAATGCGGTTATTGCATCGCCGGCATGATCATGCGCGCGCAGGCGTTGCTCGACCTGAATCCACGCCCCTCCGAGCGCGAACTGCTCGAACATATGGAACCGAACCTTTGCCGTTGCGGCACGCACACCCGCATTCTCGCTGCGATCCGCGAAGTCGCCCATCTGCCGGCGAGCGATGCCGGGGCAGCGGGGGCTCAAAGCGCCGCCAACCCGGGAGCTGCGTCATGACCGTCCAGGATCAAGAGATCAACGAAGGACGCCGACGCTTCCTGCTCTCGGGCGCCCTCGTAGTCAGCTTCAGCATGTTTCCCGGCGTCAGCGCGATGGCGCAGGAAGTGATCGCGGACGAAGGCGCTGCGGTGCACATCGGCAAAGCGACCGAGGCGCTCTCCGGCAGTCTTAAGACAAACCCGTATCTCGATTCGTGGATCAAGATCGATCGGGACGGCAAAGTGACGGTCTACACCGGCAAGGTAGAACTGGGGACAGGCGTGCGGACTGCATTGTTGCAGATCGCCGCCGAAGAGTTGGACATGGCGCCTTCGTTGATCACGTTCCTGACCGCCGACACAGGCGCCTCGCCGGACGAAGGGCTCACCGCGGGCAGCCACACGATCGCCGACAGCGGCAGCGCATTGCTGAACGCATCGGCTCAGGTACGGGGCCTATTGGTCGACGCAGCGGCCAGACACTTTGGCGTCGCCAGCGCTGTATTGAGCGCGCACAACGCGGTTATCAAGGCGCCGGATGGTCGCAGTATGACCTACGGTGAGGCGGTGAGCCTCGTCGATCTGCATCGCGTGGCCTCGCCGGCCTCGCCGTTGAAAAAGCCCGCGACGTTTGACGTGATCGGCACATCGTTACCGCGCGTGGACATTCCTCGCAAGGTGACAGGCGGCGTAAGTTACGTTCAGGACATGTTGATGCCGGGCATGGTGCACGCCCGCGTGGTGATGCCGCCCGTCTACGAGGCGCGCTTGCTGCAGACAAATACGGCCGACATTCTGAAGATGCCAGGCGTGGTCAAGGTGGTTAGAAACGGCAGCATGCTGGCGGTAGTCGCCAAAGGCGAGTGGCAGGCGGTGCAGGCTCAACGTGCGCTCACATCCGGAAGCCAATGGACGGCCGGGCGCACGCTGCCCGATCCCGCCAACGTGCATCGCGATCTAAAGGTGATCTCCACCGAACACATCGAGATCGCCAATACGCACAACGCAACCGGCACGGCCGTGAAAACGCTCGGCGCGAAATACACCAAGCGCTACATGATGCACGGTTCGATTGGGCCCTCTTGCGCAATCGCTCTGTTCAAAGACGGCGCTCTGACAGTCTGGACCCATTCGCAAGGCGTCTATCCGCTGCGCGACGGGCTGGCGGAAATGCTGTCAATGCCAAAAGACAAGATACGCTGCATCCATGTTGAAGGGTCAGGCTGCTACGGTCACAACGGCGCGGACGACGTCGCCGCGCATGCCGCATTGATCGCGTGCGACATGGAGGGCCAACCTGTCCGTGTGCAATGGATGCGCGAACAGGAACATACGTGGGACCACTACACGCCCGCGATGGTCACGGAAGTGAACGCTTCACTCGACGCGAACGGCAGCATCGTCGACTGGAACTATGCGCTGTGGAGCAGCTCGCATAACGAACGCATCGTCAATGCCGGCCGGCTCATTCCAGCGCAGATGCTGGAAAAACCGTTCACGCCGGCACCGTCGGTGCCGATGCTTCAGCCCGAAGGCGGCGGCGATCGCAACGCGATTCCGTTGTACGCGTTGCCGAACATGCGCGTGATGAACAACTTCTCGCCGACCATGCCGCTGCATACCTCCGCAATGCGCTCGCTCGGCGCGCACATGAACATCTACACGATCGAGACGTTCATGGACGAACTGGCCGCCGCCGCTGGCGTCGATCCCGTTGCGTTCCGGCTGAAGCACATGCAGGATCCGCGTGCCCGCGAGGTGATCCAGCTCGCCGCCGAGAAATTCGGCTGGCCGCGTCCGCCACGCAAACGCAATCACGGCGTCGGCTTTGCATTCGCCAAGTACAAGAACCTTATGGCTTACGTCGCGCTCGCGGTCGAGGTTTCCGTCGTGCCCGAAACAGGTCAGGTCGTTCTCGAACAAGCTGTGGCCGCAGTGGACTCTGGACAGATCGTCAATCCAGACGGCATCCGCAACCAGATCGAAGGCGGGGTGATTCAATCGGCGAGCTGGACGCTCTACGAAGAATTGCAGTTCGACACGAAGAGGATCCGCAGCTTCGACTGGAGCAGCTATCCAATCCTGCGTTTCTCGGCTGCGCCCTCCAGCATCGACGTG
Organism: Paraburkholderia bannensis; assembly: GCF_014200455.1. Classification (GTDB taxonomy): domain Bacteria; phylum Pseudomonadota; class Gammaproteobacteria; order Burkholderiales; family Burkholderiaceae; genus Paraburkholderia; species Paraburkholderia bannensis_A. The sequence continues at coordinate 11,841 of NZ_JACHBW010000012.1, forward strand.
CATCTGATCAATCGCCCCGGCGCCCCCTTTCTCGGCGCCGCGGAAGCGTCAATGGGCCCGACCGCGGGCGCGCTCGGCAATGCACTGTTCGACGCGACCGGCAAGCGCCTGCGCGACTTTCCATTGGCTGGCGCCAGCCTGCGCCGGCAGATCGACGTTTAGCGAGCAAGCGAAGCTATCATCCGCATAGGGCTGTTGGTGCGGAATATTTTCCTTTCAGGAGCAAGCCTATGGTCATCGACCTATCCGGAAAAACCGCCATCGTCAGCGCCTCCACGGCGGGTATCGGGCTCGCCATTGCGACGGGCATCGCCGCTGCAGGCGCAGAAACCATCATCAACGGGCGCAAGCGGGAAGCGGTGGACCTCGCCATCGCAGCCATTCTGAAGACGGTCCCCAAAGCGAAGCTGCAAGGCTTCGACGCCGACCTCGGCACGCCCGAGGGCTGCGCCGCACTCTCCAAAGCCGTACCTCGCACGGACATTCTCGTGAACAACCTGGGTGTGTTCGGCCCCGGCGACATTTTCTCCACAGACGACGCCGACTGGGAGCGCTACTTTCAGATCAACGTGATGTCGGGCGTGCGGCTCACGCGCAGCTATCTGCGCGGGATGATGGAACGCAAGTGGGGGCGCGTCGTCTTCATTTCGTCGGAATCGGGTCTGAATATCCCGGCGGATATGCTTGCTTATGGCTTTTCGAAGACTGCACAGTTGAGCATCGCGCGCGGCATCGCCAAGCAGGCGGCTGGCACCGGCGTGACAGTAAATGCCATATTGCCGGGACCAACCTTGTCAGACGGTTTCCGCGCAATGGTGGAAGAAACGGCGAAGGCGCAGGGAAAGACCGTCGAGCAGGTCGGCATCGAGTTTGTGCGCGAGCATCGCCGTAGTTCGATTATTCAGCGGCCGGCCACCACAGAAGAAATCGCAAACATGGTTGTGTATGCGTGCTCGCCACAGGCTTCGGCGACCACCGGTGCGGCACTTCGCGTGGATGGCGGCGTCGTCGATACTATTGCCTGACTGGTTACCACCACCCTTAAAAAACGGGCGGCAAGGTCAAACGACCTCTGCCGCCCGTTTTCTATCGACGCATTCACGCGGAGCGAGTGGCAGCGCGCAGCGCCTTGACCAGACTTTCGAGGTCGCGGTCGCCGTCATACCGGTGTCCGTTGATGAATAAGGTTGGCGTGCCGTTCACGCCGCTTCGCAGACCACCGTCGAAGTCTTTCTGAATGTGCTCGTCATATCTTCCTTCGAAAGCCGTGGCAAGGTCGCGGGTGTGTAGATCAAGCTGCGCCGCATATTGCATCAACTCCCTGTCGCTCAATGCTGCCTGATTTTCGTACAGGATGTCGTGCGCTTCCCAGAATTTTCCGACGGTGGCGGCCGCCTCGGAAAACTCTGCGGCGTGAAGCGCATGTACGTGGAGGTCCGTCAACGGAAAGTGCCGGAAGACGAATCGAAGCTGGGCTCCCATTGCGCGCTGTGCGGCCTTGATTACGCCGTACATCGACCCGCAATAAGGGCATTCGAAATCACCGTATTCGACCAATGTCACGGGCACGTCAGCTGGGCCCTGGATGTGGTCGGAGGCTCCAACGGGAGGATAGAGATGGCTCATGGCGTGTCCTGTTTAGCGGAAGTGCTCATTTTCTCAAGGGCACCGAGTATTCCGTCGACGCCCGGATTCACGGTGACGGGGGAAACATAGGCCCACTGAACGACGCCCTCTCCGTCAAGGACGAACAATGCACGCTCGCAGACACCCTCGGTCGTACGGTAGACCCCATAGCTCGTCGCAACGGCGCCTTTCGGCTCGAAATCGGCCAGCAACGGAAAATGGAATTTGCGTTCGGTCGCATAGGCTGCGTGCGACCACGCGCTATCGACAGAGATGGCGATGAGTTGCGCGCCGAAGCGGCGGAACTCAGCGAGTGCGGCGTTGAACAGGCCCAGTTCATCGCCGCAAACGGGACTCCAGTCCGCCGGATAGAACGCAATAATCACTGGCGCGCCGCGCAGCTCGGAGAGCGCCATTTTCTGGTCGGGCGTGACGTGCAACGTAAAGTCCGGCGCCAACGTGCCAGCTTCAAGCACGGGAGGCGCGGATCGGGCAGGCAAGGCGGTCATGTCAGGTACTCTCCTATAAAATCGCGCTGCGCCACTGCTTCACAGCGGCTAATCATGCTTCAGCAGCAGAATAGGCTGGATAGCACTGATAGAACAGTTATGCATTGGCATTGGCCGATCACGACAAGGAAGGTCCGATCCATACCTTCGTATATAGCAAGGTTCGGGGGCCGGAATCGCAAAGCACTCACCGGGATCATCTGATTCAATCCTGACGAGTCGCATGGGCGATCTGCTGTGGATTGAACTCGGGCCAGGCTGGTTCAGCCCGCTGCAACCCGATCACGCACTCACGCCTGCCGGAGTTTTGTCGCGATAAGGATGGCGGGCTGATCACGACTCCATATACATAGGATTGCTTAAATCGCCAGCGCGTTGAATTGCGCGACTCCCGTGCGTTCGTGGCCGTCGTCTTTCATCTGGCCTTTGCGAATCATATGCATGATCTCGTTGCCCGAGAGGATGATGCGCGCACACCGAAAATTCTTGAAGCCCATCATTGGCCTGATGATACGTTTGACGAGGCGGTGGTCCTGCTCGATGATGTTAATCAGAAATTTTTTCTGGCGGATCTTGATCGGCCTCTCGGGTCCGGCGTTGAGGGTCTCGAACGCAGCCAGATTCCCTCACTTTTGTCGATCGTCACTTTCTCTGGCGCGCCGTTGTGATCGAAAGATTTTTCGAAATACCGTCGAGCTGCGGCCTTGTCACGATGAGCCCGCGGCAGGAGATCGGGTTGTGTCGAATTAGCGCGGGGACGCAAGAATGCGCATCTGACGAACCTGCACTGACCCGATGATGAAGAAGGCACCCACACCACGAACGGCCCTTGCCCCAGGCATTGCGAAGGTTCTGAAACAACTGCACTGTCCGCTCGATGTCATGCTGATGTGCGTGCGCTGGTATGTGGCCTATGGGCTGAGCCTGCGAAATCTGGCAGAGATGATGGCCGAGCCGTGGATTGAGGTTCATCATTCGACCGTATACCGATGGGACATGAAGCTGTTGCCAGTACTGGAGAAAGCCTTTCGCCTGCGCAAGCGGCCGGCTGGCAAGAGCTGGAGGATGGACGAGATGCACATCCGCGTCAATGGCGAATGGCGATATCTCTACCGGGCCGTCGACAAGAACGGTAATACCGTTGACTTTCTGCGGCGCGCCCATCGTGACAAGGTTGCGGCGCGGCGATACTTTGAGAAAGCGATCGAAGCGATCGATGCTGATCGTGAAACGCCCATCAAGATCCGCCGGTGCAAATATCTCAACAACTTGGTCGAGCAGAATTTTCGGGTGATCAAGCGACGCACGCGTCCCATGCCGGGGTTCAGGAATTTTCGCTGTGCCCGGATCTTGCTGGCCGGCATCGAACTAATGCCTATGATCGCCAAAGGGCAAATGCAGTGTGCTCACGGAACCCATCCGTCCGCCGACGATCAATTCTATGACCTCGTAACATAAACACAACTTCGCATATCGATCTCGTTCGTTTCTTGATCCTTACCGCGACAAAACCTTAATGGCAGCAGCGCGCCTGCGAAGCATCAGGACGACGAGGTCATCAGGGCATAGGCGTCCATGACTCTCGACGAATAGACGAGCGCCGCGCCGGCGTTGACGGCTATCGCTACGCCGAGCGCCTCCGCAATCTCCTCCTGCGTGGCACCATGCTTCACGGCAGCATCGGTGTGCACGGTAATGCAGCCGTCGCACTGACGCGTAACGGCAACGGCCAGAGCGATCAACTCCCTCGTCTTTGCATCTAGTTTCCCCGTCTTGCCGCCTGCGCCGCCAAGCAACTGATAACCTCGAAGCGTGTCCGGACTGAGCTTGCCGATAGACCCGATGCGGGTCATCAATTGCTGCTGATAGGCCTTCCAGTCGAGCATCATGATTGTCCTCCTCCATCAGTCAAAGGCAACGGCGCCCGCCGCCACCTTGCATTGCGGCGCATTGGGCCCACGCCGCGCATCCGGAAACCGTCACCGGCTGACCCGCGTTATCCAGGCATTCGGAAATGGCGTCATTACAGCGAGTGCCACATCCCGTCACAAACCTTGCAGGACTGAAAGCGCGCTTGCCACCGAACTTTTTCCTGGCGGCGGCAGCGAATCCTCTCGCTGCGCTCGTGCGGCGATTTTGAAGTATTGGTGATGGATGTACCGGCGGCGGCAATCGGACCTTGGTCCAATGTTCGTCTTGCATCACCAGGTGGGCACTCACCCAATCGATGTTCAAGGCAGCTCGCGTCACCTGTGCGTCCAGACGAAACGCAAACGCTCTCCGGCCGCGTCAGTCGTGGGTCCAAGGTCCGCTGAACTCCACGCGCCGAGCGTCGCTGCCTTTTCTCACACGCCTTCGACGAGAACTGCGCGATAGCGCGCGCCCTTGAATCGGTGCTGCGCGACCTCCTGATACGCCGGGCTGTCGTACCACGAACGCGCGGCCGCTGTCGACGGAAACTCCACGATCACGACCCCCTCTGGCGCGTCGCCCTCCAGGACCTGCTGAGGTCCGTAGGCAGCGAGAATCTTGACAGGATGACCTTTGAAGGTCTCGCCCACCTTGCTTTGATAGACGTCGAGCTCACCTTGATCCTGCGTGCTTTCCCTTGTGAAGACAATATAAGTTGCCATGACGTGCGCTCCCGCGACGGTGTAAAGGACCACATGATGATGCCACGAAACCGCGTTGGGCCTCCATACGCAGCGTCGGCGCGGATGTCGACCCGTTACTTCGGCGAGAGCCCCCCCCTAAAGCGTGCATCGGCACGCTCCCTCCCCGGCTGGGCGGCACGGAAAATGGCCGCAGTTAAGCCTCGGCGTGTACCGGTTTGGCACGGATGGACCGACGAGGTTCGAGTCCGCGTCTAGTGGCCGCGCAGCTTGGGCGACACCTGCGTCGCAACTATCATTCAGGCACGCGCGCGGCGTTCGCGCAATCGTCCGAGCACCGCGCGAGGACGGTGTCATGAGCCCAGCAGCCCTGCTGCGATGTTCACGCACAAGCCGAGCACGGCGACGTTAAAGTAGAACGAAAGGATCGATTGAGCGAGCGTTGCGCGGCGAATTTCGCGCGAGCGTAGCACGACGTCCGAGGTCTGCGACGCAACCGCGATCGTGAACGAGTAGTAGAGGAAATCCCGGTAGTTCGGCAGTAAATGGTGGTCGGGGAACTTCAAGGCTGTTTCCTGGGCGTCGGTGTCGTAGTAGAGCCGCGCGTAGTGGAGCGTGAAGATTGTCGGAATCAAAAACCATCCTCCCATCAACGTCAGACCGGTCAGCAGGTAGTGCGATACGATCGACGCGCCTCCCGCACCCTTCGCCGAGGCGAGCTCTAGAATGATCGCGGCGATGCTTGCGACCGTCGCCATACAGCTTGCGAAAAGCACGACGCCCGCGTTTTCGTCGTCGCGTATCGCGTATTCGCGCGCGCGATGTTCCCCGGTGTGGGCCATATGTACCCAGATCATGATCAGATAGCTCCAGACGGCCGCGTCCCAACCGAGCAGTGTGCGCGCTAGCGGACTCGTATGGCCGCGTACGAGGAGCGCGACGACGACGCCGATCGCGAGGCCGCTCATCGTGCGGGGACGATTGCGTAGAAGCTGCGGATAGTATTTGATGAACATGAGACTCGATGCACGATTCTTCGCAGCGGCCTTACCCGCCGCTTTCAGTAGACAGTCGATTGCGCCGCCGCGGTCATCGTCTTGCGGCACCTTCGCCAAATGAATCAGCTACCGACTTTCAGGTGGGCAGCCACTGCGCCAGGCCGTGGCAAGTCACACGAGGAGAAATAGGGCGGCCGGAATGATCTTCCAGCTATCGACGTTCGAGTAGAACGCAGGCTGCGTGGTGCCTGTGCTGGCAAAGCCGACGGTCTTCTGTAGCGAACGAGACGCAGCTTTACCAGCATCAACGCAGCATCAACGGGTCGAACGAATGGCCTTGCAGAAGCCAATTGTTATGTGCATCGACGATCCGGACGTGGACATCAGCGAGTTGTTTTTGTTTGGGGTGGCTGCATGGTGTTTTGCCACTCGCCGTCCGGCTGCTGGCAGATGTGGATGAGTGAGCGTCACCTGGCGGCGCAATGTCCACACCATGCTCGCTGACGCAGCACAGTAGAACTGCTTGCCGACAGATGCGCAGACATGTCTGCCTGACCAATACTGACGAACGCCCGAGCTCTTTCCAGCCGAAAGGCCGGCAACAGTTACGGTGATCCCTTCGCCCCTTGGAAGCATCCATGCCACGGTGCTGGTGGCTTTCTTAAAGTAGCCTCAAAATCTCAAAAGCCGGACAGCACGATCTTGCCGCGCGCCTTGCCGCTCTCGATCAAGGCATGGGCGCGGCGCAGATTGGCCGCATTGATGGTGCCGAAATGCTCCGCCAGCGTCGTGCGCAGCACGCCAGCGTCGACCAGCTCGGCGACCCGGACCAGAATATTGTGCTGCTCGATCATGTCCGGGGTCTGGTACATCGAGCGGGTGTACATCAATTCCCAGTGCAGCGAGATGCTCTTGGGCTTGAGGATCGGCACGTCGAGCGACACGGGGTCATCGATCAGCCCCAGCTTGCCCTGCGGCGCCAGCATCCCGGCGATTTCGACCAGGTGCTTGTCGGTATGGGTCAGGCTCGCCACGTAATCGACCCCGTCAATGCCAAGGCCGCGCAACTGCTCCGGCATCGGCTTCGTGTGGTCGATCACATGGTGCGCGCCGAGCTCGCGCACCCACTCCCGTGTTTCCGGCCGCGATGCGGTGGCCACCACGGTCAGGCCGGTCAGCTGGCGCGCCAGCTGGATCATTATCGAGCCGACGCCGCCGGCGCCGCCAATGACCAGCAGCATCCCGATTGGGTCATTGCCTTCGCGCACTTGCAAACGGTCGAAAAGCAACTCCCACGCCGTAACCGAGGTCAGCGGCAACGCGGCCGCTTCCTCGAAGCTAAGGCTCTTCGGCATCGGACCGACGATGCGCTCGTCGACCAGGTGCAGCTCGCTGTTGGTGCCCGCCCGTAACAGCGAACCGGCGTACATGACGCGATCGCCGGGCTTGAACAAGGTGACTTTGTCGCCCACGGCGCGCACCACACCGGACGCATCCCAGCCCAGCACCTTTGGTACCACTGGGGGCGGCAGCACACCGCCACGGATCTTGGTATCGACCGGGTTCACCGAGACCGAATGCACTTCCACCAACAAATCGTACGCGGTTGGCTCAGCCTCGGGCAACGTGGTGTCGGTCAGGGCATCCGGCGAACCGAGCGGGACCGACTCGTTATAGACAACAGCTTTCATAGGTACTCCATAAAAATACGATTCCAGTTACAGCGGGCGAGGGTTGTTCAACACACCAATATCGTCTGGAACGCATATGGTAATGACGTGCCTTGACGCCGATTGCTTGCCATGACTTCCTGCTCCATCTTCCAGCGTGATGTTACGGATCTACCTTCGGCGCCCTCACAAGATGATGACCCGTGCCGTTATCTCGCCCGCCTCACGTGACGGATCGGGGCACCCGAAGTGCAGGAGCAGTCGAGCGCCCCTTATCATCTACCGGCTCCAGGCGGCTTTCTTCACGCTGCCGTGCGGATCGATGACGAATTTCTTCGGCGAGCCCTCGCTGAACGTCTTGCAGGCACCTGCTCAGCCGTGCGCCTCCAGCCCGACGCAATCCACGCCGCAATCCACGCCGCAATCCACTTCCCGCTTGCCGAGGATCGCTTCGATCTGGTCGGGCACGGGCGTGTCACTGGTGAGATAAACCACCCCGCAGCCATTCGCCCGTCTTGATGAACTCCACGTCCGGCCCGACCTCGCTGACTTCCCCGGTCATCTCATGTCCCGTCACCGTTCCCATAGGCCCGGCAAAGCGGCCGTGGTAGATGTGCTGGTCGCTGCCACGGATATTCGTCGTAACGATCTTGAGGATGGCGCCGTGATTGACTTTCTTGCCTCTCGGCGCGACCAGCTTCGGATAGTCGAAAGTCTGCAGCTCCATCTTCATCGGACCCATGAATGTCACTACGCGATTGCCACTCCCAGCCATGACATCTCTCCTTGCTGGAAGTGTTGTAAGTCCCGATCGATGTTCCCATTGCGGCCTGGGTAAGGCGTCGCGCTCCACTGGAGCCTGCCGATCATCGCGATCCCGACCACTATGCAGACTACGGGATGATGCCGATCTCGTCGACGTGGCCATCGGCCCAATCACGACGACAACAAGACTAGGCTCTTGCCGGTGGCACTTCTTCCTCAATCCTGCAAAGACGTGTCGAATCTCTGCGCTCCTGCTGCGCGGCTACCGGTGCTGCTTTCGCCGTATTCGCCTGCGCTGCGTCAAAGGCGCCAGCGCCGCTCATACCTGGGAAACTCGTGCATTCGTGTATTACGCATCCCTGATCAGTCGTCTTAATCACGCGACATTGCCGGTTCAGGAGCATTCGGCTTGATCACCGTGATCAGGTGACCCTCTCGCTGCTGCCGGATATGGTACCCAACCGCGAAAACGGAGCTCCTGGAGCTCGCTCACGTGAAGCACGTATTCGTCAAGGCCTGCGCGTGCGTGAACAACAGGGCCGAAAACAGCCATCAGCCTACGCGCGAACGCGAGCGCAGGATGTGAGGCTTTCGACCGCCTGGGGCGCACGCAAGTTTTCCTGTCGTGCTTCGGTCCAATCCGGCAACACGTCGCGCTCAAGCGGCACCTGCTATGCGCATCGCTCTACCGAAAACAACTCGCCGCACGATTTGATGCAAGGCGCTTTTTCACCGGCGTTACCCAAGACCGTCCGCCGTTTTCTGAGACACCGCAGTCGTCGCCCACGTGACAGTGCCCTGCCCAAGGCGGCGTCCGACGTCGCGCCCGCCTGTGGGACAGTGTGCGGCTGCGGCGCTGGATTGGCGTGACGTCAATCGCGGTCGCTGCGGCGGTCGCAGCGGTCTCGCCGATATTGGTGGCGCCAGGCCGTCTGAGCACACCATCTGGCCGTGGCTATATGGTTGCCGGTCTCGCACGGCAGGTCCCTGGCAGTGGCGCTGCCTCGACCGCGACAGTCGAAGTGCAACATGCGAGTATGGTGATCGTCCCGGCGGCCAACGCTTCCGTCATCCCCGGCCACTCTACGGAACTCTGGATGATTCCTGCGGGAATGAAGCCCGTCTCACTCGGCCTGATTGCAGTGAACCGGGCGACCTTGGTGAGACTGCCTCTTGACCACCTTGCGGAGTTGGCCCAGCATGCGCCCCCGGCCGTCTCAGTGGGACCTCACGGGGGTTCGCCGACCGGACAGCCGACGGGACCGGTGCTTGCCGCTGGGCCGATGGGACCGACGTAAGCAACTAAGGCGAGCGGACACCACTCTTTCGCTTTGCCAGGAATCGATGCATCCTTTTCTGCATTCAGCCCGTATCTACGATAGCTTCCAGTCCGGAGGCATCACACATGGGGGAACCCAGAATGCGGATCGAGATATTAAAGACGATAGGCGTGGCGTTTGGCATGGTGCTGACGCTGGCAACGGTGGCACCGGTTGCGGTGGCCGGATCGATGTCAACCGAGGACAGCGTGGAGGTCGGTGGCGCCGCGATGTATCCGTCAAAGAACATCATCCAGAACGCGGTCAACTCGAAGGACCATACGACGCTCGTTGCTGCGGTGAAGGCAGCGGGCCTCGTGAATACATTGTCGGGCGCCGGGCCGTTTACAGTGTTCGCGCCGACCAACGAGGCGTTTGGCGCACTGCCAGCGGGCACCGTCGATACCCTGCTCAGGCCGCAGAACAAGGACACGCTGGTCAAGGTGCTGACCTATCATGTCGTGCCGGGCCGCCTGACCGCGCATGATCTCGCAATGGCGGTCCAAAACGGTGGAGGCAGGGCAAGCCTGAAGACGGTCGAGGGTGACTCCCTGGTTGTGAGCCGGGACGGCGAAGGGTGGGCAATCACGGACGACAAGGGCGACGTTGCGCACGTAACGATCGGCGATGTCATGCAGTCCAATGGCGTGATTCACGTCGTCGACAAGGTTTTGATGCCGTAACCTGCTTCGGTTTCTCCTCGGGATGAAGGGTCTCTGGATAGCCAGCCTTCATCCCGGGAGACCAATCAGCATTCGGTTCCTCGAGTAGGGCAAGTGCCCCTCTACCGCCGTCGCGGTTCTGTCACGTTGCCGACCGTGTTACGAGTTATGGGCGACGACTACGGTGTGCTCCGGGAGCGCTGTTTTGGCGGCTGGGTAACTGCGTAGCGGGTCGGAGCCGACCTTCTTCGGCAGTGCGGGACAGCCTGCCGGCAGGCGTTTGAAAGAGCGCTTCGCGGCAGCCTTGTCGCGTCGATTCTTTAGCAGGGTGTCGAGTTCAATGCCGTGCTCGTTGACTGCACGCCACAGCACATACGGTTCGCCACGCAGCGTCACGATCATCTCGTCGAGGTGCCACGTTGAACCGGGCTTGCGACGGGCGGCCGTGCCCCTGACGGGCGAAGCGCGGGCCGAATTTGCCCGTCCGCCGATGGATCGATTCGTGGCTGACAGTCACGCCACGGCCGAACAGCAACTCTTTAATGTCGTGCAGGCTCAGTTGAAAACGGAGGAACCAGCGCACGGCCTGGCTGATAACCGCCGCCGGAAAGCGGTGGCCGTGATAGATCGATTTCGGTTTTTCATCGCGACATCTTGGTCCGCCTGTTCACCAACGCGACAGAGCCGTCTCCTTGCGATCTGGACATAACATTGCCTGCGTAAGCGAGCGAAGTTTTCGCGAAAAACGGGGAGATGACACAAGCATTAAGAGAATCCTTCTTATCGCGGTCTTACTGTCACGACATCAATCCCCAATTCGAGATCGAACCTTGATGACGAATTTTCAATCATTCATTTCACTTCGACATCCTGCTCGTCGCCTGACAGTAGGCGGTAGACGTGTCGTTCCCGATCTTGCCAACCGCGGCCCAATCTCACCGCGCATGGCCAACGCGCCAACCGGCTTCTATCACCACAATCCGATCTTGCTCGGGACGTGCTCAAAAATCCGTATGTCTTCGACTTGCTCGGCTTGACTGAAAGTGCCCAGGAACGCGATATCGAGCGCGCACTCACGCAGCACATTACGCGATTTCTACTCGAACTGGGTGTCGGCTTCGCGTTCGTAGGGCGTCGATACCGGCTGGAAATAGCTGGCGACGAATTCTTTATAGATTTGCTCTTCTACCACCTGAAGCTGCGATGCTAGTCGTCGAACCGAAAACGACACCTTTCAATGATGTTGCTTCATTGAACGAGGGGAAAGAAAATCCTTCCGCGCAACTCAAACGCCGATACTGTGGAGGACTTCACTTTATTTTCTCCGCCACTGCTAACGTTGCATGACGAGTTGCGGATTTAGTTCGATATGCAAAACAACCAGCCAGCGACGTCGGCAGCGCGCGGCAATCACGACACTCTCGCCTTTGACGGCGTCTATCGCGGTGCCAATGTAGCCGCTGCTTTTCGCGCTTACCCACGCTGCGCGCGCGTCCGAAACCAGCCAATTGCTCACCAGCATGCACGTAATGCAACTGAAGATGAGCGTTGGCATTTCGCCAATGCCGGGATCGAGACTTCGCGCGGCAAACGTGAACACTGCAATCAGCAATTGATCGACCGCCATCGTCAGCGTGACCACCTTGAGCCATCCGCGCCAGCGCATCCGGGCAAGCAAATGGCGATGCATCACCTCGTCCGGGTTTGCCAGTTTCTCTTTGCAGGGGTCCGGCGTATTCATCCTTGTCCTCATCGCTCGACCAACGTGGTGCGCCAGTCTAAGGAGAGTGCCCGCGTGTCACAAGGAAAAATGTCGTAAACAACAGGCGGCACGAGGCACGCGATCCTTAGCTGCCTACGAACCGTCAGGATCGCACCGCCTATGCTGGGGGATTTGGCCAACAGTCTGGTGCAAATGGCGCCGGCGAATCGGTTAGAGTGTCGGGCTGAACGAATAGAGAGCCGACGATGAGCAAGCCGAAGAGCCTGGAGGAACTGTTCGCAGTCCGTCACTTCGACCGCGAGGTGATAATTCTGTGCGTTCGCTGGTACCTGCGTTACAAGGTCAGTCTGCGCGATCTCTCGGAGATAATGGCAGAACGGGGTTTGTCGCTGGCCCACACGACGATCCTGCGTTGGGTGCGACGTTATGCGCCGGAGTTCGTCAGACGCTGGAGCCGCTTCGGCACACCCACAGGACAATCGGGACGCGTCGATGAAACGCACCTGAAGATCCGCGGCAGGTGAGTCTATCTCTATCGCACATTCGATTAAAGCTGCTGAAAAGGAGTGAAATGAAAACGAACTGGAAATTGATTCGTGAAGTTCTAAACGCAGCTATCGACAGTTGCGAGCGGTTGGAACTGGCCGGCTATGCTGAAGAGCATCGCAGTCGTTCGCTCCAGGTAGGCAGCCGGCATGTGAGCGTACAAGAATTCTTGACCAGTGCGTGGACTTTACCCGAGAACGTTCGCTACGAAGTAATCCGGGTGCGTCACGACAGGAATCTCGATCTACCTTATGTCCCGGAAACGGCGCGAACTCTTACCGCAGTGGCCGCCGCGTGCGCCGAACTTGTAGACGCGGGAGATATGCCATCGGCCGAGTCGCATATGCTGGGAATGATTGATTGGTATCGGAACCACTTCGATCGTTACGTGCAGCGCGCGATCTCTGCGGCTCCGTGACCGGTTACCGAGAGGCGAGAATAGGTTAGATCGGGCGTCCATTTTATAGGATGTACAAAGTCCGAAGTGGCTCCCCCCGCCCCCGCCGCCGCGAATCGTCGCTCTCACGCGGGACGCCCGAGACGGTGACCGGCCAGAAGCAGCCGGCAGTCCGATCTCCGAAGCTGATGCCCAAACGACTGCACCACCCAGAAATCTGACGGCAGGTCTGTTTCCAGACCTCTCAGCCTTGGCAGTCAATAGCCCATTAAAAAGAAATGGCCGGTTCTGCATTTAGACCGGCCATTTGCCATTTGACTCTGAGAATGGCTGGAACGGGGCATACCGTGGGGATGCCCGTGGACCTGCGACTGCCAGGTGCTGGCGCTGTCGCAAATTGGCCTATCGCCCACAGGCCTACATTTGTGATCACAATATTGGCAATATTTGCGCTATCATTCAAAAAAATGTAATTTTGTGATCACATCGTAGGTGATACGCCATGAATGACGCTTTGAGCAACTTCCTGACCCAGCACCGCATCCATGAGGTGGAGTGTGTGATCCCCGACATGACGGGCATCGCGCGCGGCAAGATCCTTCCGCGCGATCTGTTCACGGCGTCGGGCGAGATGCGCATCCCCAAGAGCGTGCTGCTCAACACCGTGAACGGGCAACAGCCCGACAACGGCCCCTTCGTGGGCGATACCGACCCAGACATGGTCTGCAGGCCCGACGCCGCCACCGTCCGTATCGTGCCCTGGGCAGCCGAACCGGTGGCCGTGGTCATCCACGACTGCCTGGAGTGGGACGGCCAGCCGGTGCAACTCTCGCCCCGCGCGGTGCTACGCCGCGTGCTGGCGCTGTACGAAGCACGCGGCTGGCAGCCCGTCGTGGCGCCCGAGATGGAGTTCTATCTGGTGGCGCGCAATCAGAACCCGCACGAGCCTCTGCAGCCGCCGCTGGGGCGCACTGGAAAGCCCGAGGTGGGGCGGCAGAGCTACTCCATCGACGCGGTGAACGACTTCGATCCCTTCTTCATGGAACTCTCCGCCTTCTGCGACCAGCACCGGCTAGGCGTGGAAACGCTGATCCACGAGGCCGGCCCGGGGCAGATGGAGATCAACTTCAGCCATGGCGAACCGCTCGACCTGGCCGACCGGGTTTTCCTGTTCAAGCGCACGGTGCGCGAGACGGCGCTGCGCCACGGGGTATTTGCCACGTTCATGGCCAAACCCATGGAGGGCGAACCCGGCAGCGCCATGCACATCCATCAGAGCATCAACGACGGCGAAGGACGCAACATCTTCAGCAACACCGACGGCACAGCCAGCGAACACTTCCATCACTTCATCGGCGGACTGCAAACCTATATCCCGCAGGTGATGCCTATGCTGGCGCCCTACGTCAATTCGTACCGGCGGCTGGCGCCCTACATGTCGGCACCTATCAATGTGCGCTGGGGCCAGGACAACCGCACCTGCGGTATCCGCATCCCCAAGTCCGGCCCCGCCGCCCGCCGGGTTGAAAACCGCGTGCCCGGCGTTGACGCCAATCCCTATCTGGCCATGGCCGCCACGCTGGCCTGCGGCTACATCGGCATGCGCGACCGGCTGCATCCCAGCGAGCCCACCGACGGCAGCGCCTGGAACGTCGCCCACGAACTGCCGCGCCATCTCGAAAGCGCTATCGAGGTCATGCGCGCCTGCGACGCCATGAAGGATGTACTGGGCGAAACCTTCGTCGACGCCTTCTGCGCCGTGAAGGAACTGGAATTTTCCACCTACAACCGGGTGATCAGTTCGTGGGAACGAGAGCACCTGTTACTGCTGGTATGAGGAGGCCGCAATGAACCACACCATTCAACATACCGGCATTGAGCGCGAACGCGTACGGGCCGTGCTAGCACGCGAACGCGCCGAGTACGCGCAACGCAACCCGAAGTCGCAAGTGATGTCCACACGCGCCGCGCCGCAGCTGATGTTCGGCGTGCCGCTGCACTGGATGAACGACTGGTCCACGCCTTTCGCGCTGCACGTGGCCCAGGCCCAGGGGGCGCAACTCACCGACGTGGACGGCCACACGCTGGCCGATTTCTGCCTGGGTGACACCGGCGCCATGTTCGGCCACTCGCCCGCCGTAGTTGCCGATGCACTGGCGACCCAGGCACAGCGCGGCCTGACCACCATGCTGCCCAACGAGGACGCATCCGTCGTGGGTGAATTGCTGGCTCAGCATTTCGGCCTGCCGAAATGGCAGTTCGCCATGACCGCCAGCGACGCCAACCGTTTCTTGCTGCGCTGGGTACGTGCGGCCACCGGGCGGCGTACCTTGCTGGTGTTCAACGGCTGCTACCACGGCACGGTCGATGACGTCTTCGTCGACCTGGTGGACGGCCAGCCCACGCAACGCGCCAGTCTGCTGGGCCAGGTGCACGATCTCACCGCCACCACGCGCGTAGTGGAATTCAACGACCTGGCCGCGCTGGATGCAGCGCTGGCGCCGGGTGACGTGGCCTGCATTCTGGCCGAGCCGGTGATGACCAACATCGGCATGGTGCTGCCCGAACCGGGCTACTGGGCGCAGGCGCAAGATATCATCCGCCGCCACGGCAGCCTGCTGGTGCTGGACGAGACCCACACGCTCAGCAGCGGCCCCGGCGGCTATGCGCGCGCTCACGGCTTGCAGCCCGATGCCGTGGTAGTGGGCAAGGCACTGGGCGGCGGCATGCCGTGCGCGGCCTATGGCTTCAGCGCCGCGCTGGCCGAGCGCGCCGAGGCCGCAAAGCGCGCCGCGCCGCCGGGCCACTCGGGCATCGGCACCACGCTTACCGCCAACTCGCTGGCCATGGCGGCGATGCGCGCCACCCTCACCCACCTGATGACGCCCCAGGTCTTCGCCCCCATGCACGCCCTGGCCGAGCAACTGGCCGCCGGACTGCGCACGATCATCGCCCGCTGCAGCCTGCCCTGGTGCGTCACCCAGGTGGGCGCCCGGGTAGAGTTCCAGTTCTGTCCGCAGCCGCCGCGCAACGGCAGCCAGGCCGAGGCGGTCATGGATGCCGAGCTGGAGCACGCCCTTCATCTGGCCTTGCTGAACCGCGGCGTGTTGATCACTCCATTTCACAATATGATGCTCGTTTGCCCTGACACTACCCAGATGCACGTGCAGCGCCTGCTCACCGCATTCGATGCTGTACTGGCTTCGCTCACCGCCACGACCGATTCATGAGTAACAACATCGAATCCACCACCACACAGCAAGACACTACCTACGCCACGTTGCGGCAATGGGTCACTGTAGGCCGCTTCCTTCCCGGCGAGCGGTTGAAGATCCGCAACGTGGCAGCCGAGATGGGGGTAGGTCAGATGCCGGTGCGCGCCGCGCTGCAGCGTCTGGCTGCAGAGGGTGCGCTGGTGAACGTGCCCAACGCCGGGATGATCGTCCCCAGGCTTACGCTGCCCGAGTTCGACGATCTGCTGCAAATGCGCATGCTGCTCGAAGGCGAGGCCGCCGAGCGCGGCTGCCTGAGGCTGGAGCCGGCCGAACTTGCCACGCTGCGCAAGCTTTGCCAGCGCATGGGAAAGGCGTTGAAAACCCCCACGGATCAGCCGCCTCGCGCCAGGACGCCCGAGCGAGGCAAACAAACGCTGAAGCAGCCCGCCGTTTCTTTGAAGGCCGACCAACCCACCGATTACCTGGCCGCCAACGAAGAGTTCCATGTCCTGCTCTACAAGGCGGCCGGCTCGCCCTTGCTGTTCGAACTGATCGATACGCTGTGGCTGAAGGCCGGCCCAATCTCGAACCGCCTCTTCGACGCATCCGAAGCCTCGGCCGTGTTGAACGACGCCCACGAAGACCTGATGGATGCGCTGGACAGGCGGGATGCCGCCGCGGCGCGGCGAGCAGTGGAGCGCGATATCTTCGTGGCGGGACAGTTCCTGAGGTCAACACTAAAACGCGCTTGACCGAGGCGCGACGGCCGGCATGGTCGGCGCATATGTCGTCTGGGAGAGACCGCCATACGCTGCTCAGCGGTCGTTCGCGGATATTCAGTTCACCGTCCTCTTTGCCCGACACGTTGCCTGTTCACCGTCGCTTCCGGGAGCAACTGAACTCTGGAAGCTGCCATTGGAATTCCTGATCCCCCTCCGGCTGCGTTGCGACGCGAAGGGACAGTCGAGTCGCCAGAAGGCCGCCATTGCCCGTTACTTTCCCGAGTCGTTATGCTCGCCGTCTCGGTGCAACACGGCTGTTTGCGTGTGGGAGCCATAGTGCTTCGTGACTTCGGCATCGCTCATCAGTCTGGACGATTTCAGGATTGGGCTCACTACCGTGTACATGCGATCCGGATCGGCTCCGTACATATAAAAATAGCCGTCGTTCCCGTCGAGGTGAAATTCGGTCTCACCGAGTTCGCCCACTCCCGCACGCTTTATCGCGCTTTCTAGCCGGCGCTCCAAAGCGTGAATTCTCGGCATATCCTGAGGGTAGTAGTCGAAATGGACCATCATCACGGGCCCAGGTGGCCTGTGCGATTGGTCCGAGGCTGCCGGGCAGTCGCCAAACAAGGCGGCGAACAGAAACGCGGCGAAAGCTCTTCTTCTCAACATGGGTACGAGATTGTCGATGGAGTGAACATCGATTGTCGACGTTGCAGGCTGGCCCGTCGAGCGTTCCTTCGTGCTCGGACAGCGGCTAAGCACCGCCCGGCCGTGCTTATCTTCGATGTACATCTTACGAAGCCGGGCATTCTGCGCCTCAAGCTCCTTCATGCGCGACATCATCGCTGCGTTCATGCCGCCGTGCTTCGAGCGTCATATATAAAACGCTGCCGAGCTGATGCCCGGTTCCCGGCATAGCTCCCGCCCCCCTGCCCAGCCTCCGCGCGCTTGAGCGCCTCCAATACCTGGCTGTCCGTGAATCTCGACTCCCTCGTCTGCAGAACTCACTCTTAGCGAGAAAATTCTACTTCTACCGACGTTGGATTTGAGGGGGCATTACTAAAGCATTGGGCGTCTGGGAGCTCTCCGGGCGCGAGCTTGATTCCGAACCCTGCTTGACTGACCTCCCTACTCCGTGGCTACGCGGCACGCTCTATCCCGGCGAAACCGAAGAAAGAAGAAAGCGGCTCTTGCGTGAGGGTGGTTGAAGCCCAAAAAGAAAGGCCCGCCAAAAGGGAGGCTGGTTTAATTCCGACGTGGGCCACATCCTCATATCGGCGCGGTTTACGTCGGCTTCGTGTTGAAAAGGCCTGAACGATGTCTCATCTGCGCGACAGCTCTTGCCGACTGGATGCTTGCGGACCCGGAACACCTTTTCCAGAGCAGGCAGCAGCTTGATGGCCCTTCGATGCACGGTTGAATGATCGACATCAACGCCGCGTTCAGCCATCATCTCTTCGAGATTTCGCAGGCTCAGCCCATAGGCCACATACCAGCACACGCACATCAGGATGACATCGAGCGGATAGTGCAGTCGCTTCAGAACCTTCGCAATGCCTGGGGCAAGGGCCGTTCGTGGCGTCGGTGCCTTCATCATCATCGGGTCAGTGCAGGTTCGTCAGATGCGCATCCTGGCGTCCCCGCACTAATGCGACACAACCTTGTCCACTCCCTTGTTTCAACGTTTGCCGCTCCCGCTTCAATGACGAGAACTGGAGCTTTTTCAACAGCCTGCTTAGGACGATCCACCATGTATATCGACCGATTCGAGATCCACGTCCCCGACGAAGCAATCAACGACTTGCGCCGGCGCTTGCGCGCCACGCGCTGGGCGAACGCCACGCCTGCGCCGGCATGGCAGCAGGGCGTGGACAACGCATGGCTGCGAGAACTGGTCGCGTGGTGGGCAGACGAATTCGACTGGCGCGTCGCCGAACGTGCACTGAACCAGCAACCGCAGTTCATGGCCGACGTGGCGACCGATGCGGGCGGCCAGCGCGTGCACTTCGTGCATCGGCGCGGCGTGGGCCCAAGGCCCTACCCGCTCGTCCTCACGCATGGCTGGCCCGGCTCGTTTGTCGAATTCCACGCGCTGCTCGATCGCCTTTGCGACCCCGCCGCATTCGGCGCGGACCCGGCAGATGCATTCGATGTCGTCGTGCCTTCGCTCCCCGGCTTCGCGTTTTCGCCCGCGCCCGCGAAGCCCGGAGCTTCCGCATTCCAGGTAGCCGATCTGTGGGCCGCGCTCATGCGAGGCCTCGGCTATGAGCGCTTCGGCGCGCAGGGCGGCGACCTCGGCGCGGGCGTGTCGATCGCGCTGGCTTCGCGGCACAGCGATGCGGTGGACGGTATCCACCTGAATTTCCTGCCTGGCTCGTACGAACCCACCGTCGATGCCGCAAACGCCTCGCTCACCCCGGCGGAACAGGACTATCTTCGCGAGAAAGCCGAATGGGCCGTGCTGGAGGGCGGCTATGCGCATATGCACGCGACGAAACCGCAAACAGCGGCCGCGTCACTCAACGACTCACCGGCGGGACTAGCCGCGTGGATCGGCGAGAAGTTTCGTGCATGGAGCGACTGTGACGGCGTGATCGAGCGCCGCTTCTCAAAAGATGCCTTACTGACTAACCTTTCGGTTTACTGGTTCACCGGAAGCATCGGTACGTCGATGCAGATGTATTGGGAAAACCGGCTGCAACCCTTTCGCTTCGCTGCTGGAGAGCGCGTGCTGCCGCCGGTCGCATTCGCTCGCTTTCCGAAGGAGATCAACAGGCCGCCGAGGTCGTGGCTCGAACGCGTGTTTGACGTCGTCCAATGGACAGACATGCCTCGCGGTGGCCATTTCGCCGCGATGGAAGAGCCTGATCTTCTGGCCGAGGATATGCGCCGTTTTTTCAGGCGATTCCGCTAACGAGCAATGCGAAAGGGCGTTGTCGCCGAACGGATGCGCGGGGGCACCCTGCCTCGCCGCGCGCAACGCAGTTGGGCAACGAATTCGCTGCCCGTTTCGGGCAGGCCGACCTTCGCGCAGTGGTCGGGCAGCTGCTGCTCACACTGTCGCCACGGCAGCAGGTGGTCGCGATAGTCGGCGTAGGCATCTGTTGAGCAGCTTGCCGCTGTTGTGCCACCAGCGATGGCTGTCAACGATCGGTCAGGCCAAGCATCTTGTCGAAGAACACGCTCGCAAGAATGCCCGCCACGAAGCCGTTCCTCGGCGTCCCCGCAAACGACGGATTGCCCCACGTATTCGTATTCCACGTGCGCATCACGTACGGACTCAGAATGATGCTGCGCGAGAGCGCGATATTCGCGTCGAGCTTAAGCCCGTATTGCGTGCGGCCCACCGTATAACCCGTGCCACCCGCCGCGATGTTTTCCTGCTTGAGGAATTCCTGTTCGTGCGGCGTCAGCATCGCCCAGTTGAACGACAGCGAGATGCTGTCATGCGGACGGCGTCGACGTTCAATTCACCGACGGCAGTCGCGCGCGCTACGATCTCGTGATCGGCTCGGACGGCGTCAACTCCACGGTGCGCCGTCACGTGAAGCCCGATTTTCCGGGCCCGAAATTCACCGGCCAGGGATCGTGGCGCGCGGTGGTGCCGCGCACGCGCGAGAACTCGACGATCTACATGGGCAAGACCACCAAGGCCGGCATGAATCCGATCAGCGCGACGCAGTGCTATCTGTTCGTGCTCGACAAGCGCGAGGGGATGGATTTCGTCGCGCAGGAAAAATGGCCGCGCCTGCTTGCCGAACTGCTCGAAGAATTCGACGGGCCGTTGGCGACGCTGCGCGAAGGCCTGCTCGACGGTTCGCACGACGAGCACCGGATTTTGTACCGGCCGCTCATGGGGCATATGATCGGCGGTCCGTGGCATCGCGGGCGCATCGTGCTGCTCGGTGACGCCGTGCACGCGACCACGCCGCATCTCGCGTCGGGCGCGGGCATCGCCGTGGAAGGCGCGCTCGTGCTCGCCGCCGAACTCGCGCGCCGCCACTCGCTCGAAGGCGCACTGCTCGCCTACGCGGGACGCCACTACGACCGTGCGCGGCTCGTGGTCTCGGCGTCGGGGCGCATGGGCGAGTTCGAGTGCACGGGCGGCTCGCGCGAAGAGCACACGCGCGTCATGGTCGCCGCGCAGCAGGCGCTGCGCGAGCCGATCTGATGCATGACAACGCGAAACCTACTGAATTCACCATGACAGATTTCACTGCAAACAACGACCGCGTCGCCGTCGTCACCGGCGCGGCGGGCGGCCTCGGCGAAGTCTTCGCGCTGCGACTCGCGGCATCCGGACACTCGCTCGTGCTGACCGACCGCGCGCCATGCGACGCCCTCGCCGCGCGCATCGAAACGGCGGGCGCGCCTGCGCTCTGCCCTGCGATCTGA
The DNA here is from genome assembly GCF_014200455.1 of Paraburkholderia bannensis. Classification (GTDB taxonomy): domain Bacteria; phylum Pseudomonadota; class Gammaproteobacteria; order Burkholderiales; family Burkholderiaceae; genus Paraburkholderia; species Paraburkholderia bannensis_A. The sequence continues at coordinate 33,006 of NZ_JACHBW010000012.1, forward strand.
GCGAGCCGGACGATGTCGCGCGCTTTGCGGCTCGCGTCGTCGAACAGACGGGCAAAGTGGACGTGCTCGTCAACAACGCGGCCTTCATGCCGATGGCGCCGCTCGCTTCGATCACCGCGACGCTGTGGCGGCAGATCATGACCGTCAACGTGGACGCGCCCTTCCTGCTCGCGCAAGCGTTTTCAGCCGGGATGATCGAGCGCGGTTGGGGGCGCATCGTCAATCTCGCTTCGAGCACCGTGTGGGGACCGCCCCCCGGCATGAGCGCCTATGCAAGCAGCAAGATGGCGGTGATCGGGCTCACCCGCGCGCTCGCGGCGGAGCTGGGTCCGCACGGCATTACGGTGAACGCGATTTCGCCGGGACTCACGCGACATCCGGGCAGCGCGGCGAATCTGCCGCCGGAAGCCTTCGACGCGCTGCGCGCCCGGCAATTCATTCCACGCACCGAAGAGCCCGCCGACCTGACCGGCGCGCTGGCGTTCCTCGTCTCCGACGATTCGCGCTTCATCACCGGTCAGGTCCTGAACGTGGACGGCGGCGGGTTTGGGTTCTGAATTCAGTGCGCGGCTTTGGCTTTGAAGGCCAAGTGTGGTCGGCGTGGCCGATCACACCAGCCCCGTGGCGTAGAAAACCGCGATCGCGAGAAACGAAGCCATGACCTTGATGCCCGTCATCACGAAGATGTAGCGGTACGACTCGCGGTGTGTGAGCCCCGTGACCGCGAGCAGCGTGATGACCGCGCCGTTATGAGGCAGCGTATCCATGCCGCCAGCCGCCATCGACGCGACGCGGTGAAGGACTTCGAGCGGAATGCCCGCGGCGTTCGCGGATGCGATGAAGCGTTCGGCCATCGCGGCGAGCGCAATGCTCATCCCGCCCGACGACGAGCCCGTGATGCCCGACAGCAGGTTGATCGTCACCGCCTCGTTGATCAGCGGATTCGAGATCGACTGCAGACCGTGCGCGACGACGAGAAATCCCGGCAGTGCCGCGATCACCGCGCCGAACCCGTACTCGGAGGCCGTGTTCATTGTCGCGAGCATCGCGCCCGCTACTGCGGCTTTCGAGCCGTCGGCGAATTTTTCGCGAATCGCGTTGAAGCCGAACAGCAGCACGACGACGATACCCGCGAACAATGCGCCGAGTACGGCCCAGATCGCCGTGATCTTCGCGATTTCGATCGCGATCGGCGCGCCCATTCCGGGCAACATGAACGAATAAGTGCCCGGATACCAGATTGGAATCAGTTGCGTCAGCACGAGATTGACCACGCCGACGATCACGAGCGGCAGCAGTGCGACAACGGGGTGCGGCAAGCGCGCATCCTCAGGTGTCTCCGGCTCGTTGCGAAGATTCGTGCCGTAGCCTTCGCCGTTGCGGATCGCTCGGCGGCTTTGCACCTCCAGATACACAACGCCGGCGATGAAGATGAACGCCGATCCGATCAGTCCGAGCCAAGGCGCGGCCCAGGATGTCGTTTTGAAGAAGGTCGTCGGAATGATGTTCTGGATTTGCGGCGTGCCGGGCATCGCGTCCATCGTGAACGTGAACGCGCCGAGTGCGATCGTGGCGGGCATGAGCCGCTTCGGTATGCCGCTTTGCCGGAACATTTCGGCCGCGAACGGATACACAGCGAACACCACGACGAACAACGACACGCCGCCGTAAGTCAGCAACGCGCATACGATGACGATGACCGGAATCGCGCGTTCACGTCCAAGCACGCCAATGACGGCGGCGACGATCGAGCGCGATGCACCCGACAGTTCGATCAGCTTGCCGAAGATCGCGCCGAGCAGGAAAACGGGAAAATACAGCTTGATGAAGCCGACCATCTTGTCCATGAAAAGCCCGGTAAATACCGGCGCGATCAAGGATGGGTCCGTCAACAGCACCGCGCCGAGCGCGGCGATGGGAGCAAACAGAATGACGCTGTAGCCCCTGTAGGCCGCCAGCATCAGAAAGCACAGTGCAGCCAGTGCGATGATCACGCTCATTGATAGTCCTTTTTTTTCAGAACCGGCGAGCGCGATCGGCGGCGGCGAGTCGAGATCTCGCGCCGCGCGATCGGTCGGATACCCGGTTGAATTTGCTACGCTGGCGCTCCAGGGGAACGTGCTTGCGTGGAGTTCGCCGGTGTGCGTCTGCGTGAACGTCGAAAGCCATCGCTTCAGGGCTTTCGCACGGTTCAGCACCGGGCGTGCTGGTCCGTCACGCGCGCTGCTGTGTTTTGGATGGCAATGCTTTGTTGAAGGTCAAAGGGGAACGTGCCGAGACAGATTCGCGGACGCTTCGGTCATACCTGAGCGGACTGACCGAAGCGTCTTTCGTCGCAACGATGCGTCAGGCCGGCACGGCGCTGCCGTAAGGCACATCCTGATGACCATAACGGCGCACGCGGATGTTCGCCTGTTCGCCGTGCGCGATCATCCCTTCGATCGCACACAGACGCGAGCAGTACGATCCGATCAGCGCGCTGGCTTCGTCCGTCAGCACCTTCTGATACGTGCACGTCTTGATGAACTTGCCGACCCACAGGCCGCCCGTATAGCGCGCCGCCTTTCCGGTGGGCAGCGTGTGGTTCGTGCCGATCACCTTGTCGCCGAACGCCACGTTGGTTCGCGCGCCGAGGAAAAGCGCGCCGTAGTTCTTCATGTTGTTCAGGAAGTAGTCCGGATCGCGCGTCATCACCTGAACGTGCTCCGATGCGATACGGTCCGCTTCGGCCACCATTTCTTCCAGCGTGTCCGCCACGATCACCGCGCCGTAGTCGCGCCAGGACACACCCGCCGTGTTGGCCGTCGGCAGGATCTTCAGGATGCGTTCGACTTCCGTGATCGTGTCCTTCGCGAGTTGCAGCGAATTGGTCAGCAGGATCGCGGGCGTATTGAAGCCGTGCTCGGCTTGTCCCAGCAGATCGGTCGCGCACATTTCCGCGTCGACGCTGTCGTCGGCGATCACCAGCGTCTCCGAAGGCCCCGCGATGAGGTCGATGCCGATGCGCCCGAACAATTGACGCTTCGCCTCGGCGACGAACGCATTGCCCGGACCGACGACCATCGCCACCGGATCGATCGTCTGCGTGCCGAGCGCCATCGCGGCAATGGCCTGCACGCCGCCGAACGTGTAGATCTCGTCGGCGCCACCCAGATGCATGGCGGCGATGACTGCCGGGTTAGGCTTGCCCTGCACCGGCGGCGACGCCGTGATGATGCGCGGCACGCCCGCCACCTTGGCCGTCACGACGCCCATGTGCGCCGACGCGACCAGCGGAAATTTGCCGCCCGGCACATAGCAGGCGACGCTATCGACCGGCATGTTCTTGTGGCCGAGCACGACGCCAGGCAGCGTTTCGACTTCGACGTCGCGAATCGACTCGCGCTGCGCCTGTGCAAAATTGCGCACCTGTGCCTGCGCAAACTTGATGTCGTCGAGTTGGCCTTGCGACAGCGAACGCACGCACGCGGCGATCTCATCTTCCGAAAGACGGAAGCTCTCCGGGGCCCAGTTGTCGAACTTTTGCGAGAGTTCGAGCACCGCGTCGTCACCGCGCTTCGCGACGTCCGTGAGAATGCCGGTGACGGTGTCACGGACCTTGGCTGCGTCCTGCGAGGATTCTTCGGCGCTGCGGCCGTGTTTCAGATATTGGATTGCCATTTTTGTTTCCTGAAGAGGGGATGGTCTACGCGGCGCTGCCATTGCGCTCACGCATGCGCTACGATGGGCGCAAATGTAGCGCAACTTTTTATGCAAAAGCAGCGCAAACAGTCCCAACAAACCCTGGAATCTCCATTACAGCGTGTTCCGAACAATCCTTTTAGGACGCGCCCAATGCAAAATCATGCAAAAACATTTACACGCGACGCGTGCGGCGAAGGTCAAGCTTGAGGATGTTGCAGAGCGGCTCGGCATCTCCATCTCTACGGTTTCGCGTTCTCTTGCGGGTCATCCCGCGATCAGCGATGAGACGCGCAATGCGGTGCGCGAGGTGGCCGCCGAGCTTGGCTACCGTATGCCCTTGCAGGGACGGCGCGCACGCAAGCCCGCAACGCGATTGATCGGTGTGGTTGTCGGCGCGCTTCACAACCGCTTCATGACGCTGCTGCTCACGCATCTTCACGACGCGCTTCAGGAGTTCGGCTACCAGATCACATTGATGATCGACCCGATGAACGATCCGGGGAATCTGCTTGCGTTTCGTCCGCTGATTGACGGTTATCTGGACGGCTTGATCTTCGCCACCGCCACGCTCGACTCGCCTGTCGTCGCGGAGATGCAACGCAGAGGTGTGCCGCTCGTGCTCGTGGTTCGCTCGGTCGACGACGTCGCGGTCGATACCGTGGAAATCGACAACGTTCATGCGGGCGCGGTCGCGGCCGAGCATCTTTATCAGCTCGGACACCGCAAGATCGGTTTCATCATGGGACCGAGCAATACGTCGACCAGTCGGGATCGAGCGCGAGGCGCGCTCGACTGGTTGAAGGAAATCGGCGTGTCATCCGATTCGCTCTCCGTGGTCTGGACCGACTATACCAGCGAAGCTGGTTACTCGAGCACCATGGCGATGCTGGGCAAGTCCGAGCCCGTGACGGCGATCGTGGCCGGTAACGATACGATCGCCCTCGGCGTGCTTGAGGCCGCGAACCGGCGCGGTATCCGTGTGCCGGGCGAGCTTTCGATCATCGGTTTCGATGACATGCCTTTGGCGGGATCCCCGCTGATCGGTTTGACATCCATCCGCCAACCGGTCGAGGCCATGGCACGAACTGCAGCACACAGACTCGTCGAGCGCATCCGCGCGTCAGGGATGAGTGCGCCATCGCATGACGTGCTTCCCATCCAACTCGTACGCCGGGAATCGACGGGACAAAGAAGTTAAATGGTTTTGTCGCAGTAACGAGGATGGGGCGGCGAAGCGTTTTTTGTCGCGATAAGGAAGTCGAGTCAAACAAACTCGAGATGATGAGGAATACTTATGCAGCCAACGAGTAGAACTGCTGGGCGGGAGCTAACGCGATGCCGCCGTCTTCCATCTGGCCTTTGACGATCATGTGCATGAACCCGATGCCGCCGAGTATGATGCGTGCACATCGAAAACTCTTGAACCCCAGCATCGGCCGGGTGCGACACTTGATGGCCCGGTGATCCTGCTCGATAACATTGTTCAGGTACTTCTTCTGGCGGATCCTGATCGGCGTCTCACGTTCAACATTGAGCGCCTGTAGCGCCGCCAGATTTGATCCGCTCTTATCAATCGTCACGGTCTCCGGCTCGCCGTTCTGCGCGATCGCTTTTTCGAAGTAGCGCCGGGCCGCAACCTTGTCACGATGGGCTCGCAGCAGGAATCGATCGTGTCGCCAGTCTTTTCGACGGCGCGATACAGATTTCCATCCGCCCCTGACCCGAATGTACGTTTCGTCCGTACGCCAGCTCTTGCCGACTGCCCGCTTGCAGCGCCGGAACGCTTTCTCCAGCACCGGCAACAGTTTGAGCGCCCAGCGATGCACGGTCGAATGGTCAACCAAAATGCCCTTCGGCCATCATCTGCTCGAGGTGGCGCAGACTTGACGGATACGCAACGTAACGGCGCATGCGCAGAAGGATTACATCAAGCGGATAGTGCAGGCGCTTGAGCACCTTCGCTACAGCCGGATTCAGGCTCTGCCTCATCGATCAGATCGCTCGTCCTCGGGTCTTCTGCCTGGCAGCTCCCGTATTGCGACAAAGCCTGAAGTTTTCGCGAACAACGGGGAGATGTCACAAGCATTAAGATAACTTTTCTTATCATAAGGTGTTTATTTATCTAGTAAACTCGACAGTATGAAAACGCGTCACACTGCTCTTTCCGCTCCTGTTACTCTCGAACAGTCCGGCTTCCCCGACGCCGCCGAACTCGCGGTTCTGCGCGCCTGGTATGCGGGTGTTGCGGTTCGGCCCGCTGTCGAGCGCTATCTGCCTTCGGCGCTGGGTGACGGCAAATCCGCGCGCGGCGTGCTCGGCCGTATCCGACGCAGGCTCGTGGCGATCGCCCGCGCCGTCAATCGCGACGATCTGGCCACTCTTCTCGATCACCCCGCGGACGAGCGTACGCACCATGCGAAAGCCGTCGCGCAGGCCATCGACATTCTGCGCACTGCCCGCCCTCGCGAACCACAGATCGCTGACGACATCGCGCAGTGGTTCTCCCCGCGCGCCGTGCGCGTGCTGCAGGCTCATGGGATCACGACGCTTGCCGATCTCACCGTGCGCATTCCGCGCCGCCGCCAGTGGTGGAAAGTCGTGCCTGGGCTGGGCGCAGCGAGCGCGCAGGCAATCGAAGCATTCTTCGCCGCGCGGCCCGCGCTCACAGAAAAGGCCCGCGCCCTGATCGCAGCCAGCCGGGAAAGTCCCATCGTGCCGTGGGAATCGATCAGTTTGCCGCACGAGGTCGATGGCTCCAAAGGCACCTTCCGCGCGCCCGTGGCCACCTGTACGCTCGACGCGTCCAACGACTACCAGGCCGTCCAGAGCTGGCTTTCGCTGCACGAGTCGCAGGCAACGCAACGCACCTACCGCAAGGAAGCCGAGCGGCTGATCCTCTGGGCCATCGTCGAACGCGGGCGCGCGCTGTCCTCGCTCACCACCGAGGATGCCATCGCCTATCGCGCGTTCCTGCGCCACCCCTCGCCGCATGGACGCTGGGTCGGCCCGGTTCGGCCGCGCACCTCGCCGGACTGGCGGCCGTTCAATGGCAGACTTTCCGCTCGATCGGTCGCGCATGCGCTGTCGATCCTCGGTGCGCTGTTCCGCTGGCTGATCGAGCAGCGCTACGTGCTCGCCAATCCGTTTGCGGGTGTGAAGGTGCGCGATGCTGGTGGGACTGGCGTGCTCGATGCATCCCACGCATTTACCGAAGGCGAATGGGCGCTCACACGCACGATCGCGGATGGGCTGGAGTGGTCCCACGGCTGGTCGGCGCCCGCGGCGCAGCGTGTGCGCTTTCTGCTCGATTTCGGCTACGCGACCGGTTTGCGCGCGAGCGAACTGGTCGGCGCTGCGCTTGGTCACGTCGAAACCGATCCGCGCGGCGATCACTGGCTACGCGTGACAGGCAAAGGGAAGAAACTGGCGCGCGTGGCGCTGCCGCCGCTCGCCTGGGACGCGCTTGCGCGCTATCTGGCTGAACGCGGGCTGCCGGTCACGCAGTTGCACTGGCGCCCGGAAACTCCGGTCGTCGGCAGTCTCGAAGCCGACAGTGGCGACGCCATCAGCAGCGTGCGCCTGTGGATGGTGATGCGCCGCTTCTTCCTGCTGGCCGCAAAGGCGATCGAGGCGAATCACGCACCGCTTGCGGAAAAACTGCGACGGGCGAGTCCCCATTGGATGCGGCACACGCATGCGACCCACGCACTCGGCCGCGGCGCGGAATTAACCACCGTGCGAGACAACCTGCGTCACGCCTCTGTCTCAACGACGTCAATCTACCTCCACAGTGACGAAGTCAAACGGGCGCGACAGATCAGCGATGCGTTTTCAGGAAGGAAATGAATGATTCGCCCGAAATAGGCGAATTGAGATCGCAGCGCGTTCTTCAGAAACGGCTGGAATAGCCAAGGGAGCCCTCGATCCGTTTCTCGTTGTACCAACGAACGTAGCCGTTCAGTACCTCAACGAACTCCGCGATGGTCGTCGAATCGTGCGCCCACGGCAATCAGGAAGTCGCAGTATTCCACCCTGTATAGTTCGCGCAGGCGACGGTTTGGGGCTAATCCCGGCTCGTTTCCGGCCATCGCAACAAGTCGGCCATCGCGGCGATCCGAAGGGGCGAAATGCGCGACGATGCGCACGAGCGCGAAACGGACCGCCTTAACCCGCGTTGCCCTGGTGATCGCGCGCAGCCACATGCTGCGGCGAGGCTTGTAACGCAGTCGCAGCCATTTCGTTTTCCTTGATGATCTTTTCGATCACGCCGTCGGCTTGCGCGTCGTAGTCTGCGAAGACGTTGGTGCGATAGCGCGTGTTTTGCGCCGCCCCCAGTTGCGAGCCCGAGTCGTCGCGCGTATCGGCATCCACCGTCATCGAAAGACCAATGCGCAACGGACGCGCAGCGAGTTCGCGTGGATCGAGCGCGATACGAACCGGCAGGCGCTGCACGATCTTGATCCAGTTGCCCGTGGCGTTCTGCGCTGCCAGCGTCGCGAAGGCGCTGCCCGTGCCCGCCGAAAAGCCTTCGATGCGACCGTGATACTTCACCCCCGATCCATAGACATCGGCGGTGAGCGTGACTGGCTGGCCAACGCGCATGTGCTTGAGCTGCACTTCCTTGAAGTTCGCATCCACCCACACGCTGTTGAGCGGCACAATTGCCATGAGCGGCGTGCCGGGCGACACGCGCTCGCCAACCTGCACGTGGCGCTGCGCCACATAACCCGTCACCGGTGCGGGCAAGGTGTCGCGCGCATAGTCCAGCCAGGCCGCGCGCACTTTCGAGGCGGCCGCCAGCACGTCAGGATGCTGCTCGACCGACGTGCGATCGGTCAGCGCGTGATTCGCCGCGCCTTGCTGGCGTGCCGCATCGAGTGCGGCCTGTGCGGCCTGCACCGTGGCGCGCGCGTGGGCTATGTCCTCGGCCGAGACGGCGCCCGAGTCCGCCACCGCCACGCGGCGGTGCAGATCGTCGTTGGCGCGCGCCAGATCCGATTCGCGTTGCGCCACGTTCGCCGCATAGAAGTCGTTGTTGACATAGAGACCGCTCACGCGTCGCACCGTCTGGCCGAGCGACGCTTCGGCATTGGCCAGCGCGATTCTTGCGTCGGCCGGATCGAGCGTCACGACCGGCTCCCCCTCCCGCACGATCTGCGTGTCGTCGGCATTGACGGCCACCACCGTGCCCGTGACCTGCGGCGTAAGCTGCACGAGATTGCCGCTTACATAGGCGTCGTCGGTCGATTCGTGAAAACGGCCTTCCGTGAAGTAGTACGCGCCATAGGCCGCGCCCGCAATCAACGTCACGGCGCCGAGCAGCGCGATCAGGCGCTTGCGGCGGCGCGGCGGCGCGGCTTGTTCGTCGTGGTGGGCCGTGGCCGCTTGCGCGCCGCCGTGTTGCTCGTCGCGTTGTTGCTCGTCGCGTTGTTCCGCCGGCGCGCGGTCGGTCGTGATCGTTTCGCTCATCTCAGTTTTCCCTGGCTGGTTTGCACACGCGCCCTTCAGCGCGCGGCGGCAATGACGGAATTTGCTCGGGTGTTGGGTTGCGCAGCGGCGTCGACCTGGTGGCCCGTATCCGCCGAGCGGTCCACATAGCCGCCCCCCAGATCCGAAGCCAAAGCGATCTGCTCGTCGCGGCGATCCATCTTCAGGTTGGCAATGGCTTCGTCGGCGTTCAGTGCCGTGAGGTCGGCGTTGAGCACGGTGAGCTGATTGGTCAGGCCACCCTTGTATTGCGTGATTGCAAGCTGGTCGGCGTCGCGCGCAGCCTGCTGTGCGGTTTGGGCATCCACGAGTTGCACATCGCTCGACTGGATCTGCGCGAGCTGCGTCGCCACGCTGCTCAACGCGCCGATGAGCGTCTGGTCGTAGGCGGCGACGGCGTAGTCGAACTCGGCGTAGCGCCCCTTCAACTGCGCACGCAGTTCGCCGCCGTCGAAGATCGGCAGATGGACCGCCGGGCCCACCGAAGCCGTGCGACTCGCGGCGCTCAGGAAGCGGCCAAAGCCGAACGCGTCGAGACCGAGCGCGGCGCTCAGGTTGATGTCCGGATAAAACTCAGCCTTGGCTTGCTTGACCTCGTGCGTGATCGCGTCCACGCGCCAGCGCGCCGCGACGATATCCGGGCGCCGGCTCACGAGGTCGGCGGGCAGGTTGTCCGGCAAACGCACCTCGTCGCCCACGCCCAGCGTCGGCCGCGTGATCGCGAGTCCGCGGTCGGGGCCTTTGCCCATCAGAGCGGCCAGCTGGTAGCGCGTCGTAACAATGCTGCCGTCGAGCGCGCTCACCCGCGAGCGGCTCGTCGCCAGGTTCGCCTGCGCCGTCTTGCGTTCCACCTGCGTATCGAGGCCCGTGGCAATGCGGCCGGCGGTGATGCGGTCGATCTGCTCGCGACGCGCGACCTCTTCCTGCGCGATGTCGCGCAGCGCGTAGAGCCGGGCCAACTGGTTGTAGGTGCGTGCGATCGAGGTATCCAGCGTGAGCTTGACCATTTCCTCGTCGGCTTCGCTCGCGGCCGTCTCCGAAACGGCCGCTCGCAGCGCCTCGCGATTCTTGCCCCACAGGTCAAGATCGTAGGAGGCGGTGAGCAGCCCCTTGTTCTCGGTCTGCCACGAACCGGCATACGGCGGCGGAATCAGCGCCGTGCCGCTGTATTGCTGGCGCGTGAGCGTGTAGCTGGCGTCCACGCGCGGCAGCGTGTCCGCCTTCGCAGTATCGCTATAGGCCTGCGCCTGGGCCACGCGCGCCTTGGCCTGCTCGACGCTCGGGCTGCCCTGCAGCGCTTCGGCAATCAGCGCCTTGAGCTGGGCATCGCCAAACTGGTCGACCCAATCGGCGGACGGCCAGTGCCCCCGTTGCTGCGGCAGGCTCTGCGCCGTCTCGAACTGCTGCGGCTGCGCCATCTGACTGTCGCTGTGGATGCCCGCATAGTTGGCGCAAGCCGCCAGTGCAGCCATTGAAATCGCCGATACGCCCAGCTTCAGCGTACGGGCACCGATGCTTGATTCAAAAGTCTGTGATTTCATTTTCTGACAAATCAGATTTATGGCCGAAAAAACGCGGCACGACGGCCGCACCGTTCAGTCGTCCGTGAACTTGCGAAGCAGGCGGTTCAGTTCGGCAAACTCCGCCTTGGTAAATTTGCGCAAGCGGGCGTTCAACACCTGCGGCGCAACCTCCGGGATCTGTTCCGCCGTTTCCAGCCCCTTTGCAGTGAGGTGCAGATTGACCACGCGGCGATCGTCTGCGTCACGGGACCGCTCCAGCAGACCTTTTGTTTCCAGTTTGTCCAGCATCCGCGTCATCAGGCCGGTATCGATGCCGAGCAGCTTCGACAGTTCGAACGGGGTGGTCGCCACACCCTGTTCCAGCGACAGCAGAATGCCCATTTGCTGGCCCGTGATATCGAGGTCCTTGAGCGCCGCGTCCATCTCCGCAACGACCAGATTGCGCGCCTTGACGATCCTGAAGCCGACACTTTCGGTAAGCATGAAATTCCTTGGCGTGTAATGGTCCATCGCGACTTCCTCCGTGTTAGACCGTACAGTATCTGCAATATCAGATACTGTCAAGAAAAACACGGGATACTCTTTGCCTGTCTCAAACGTATTCAAGCCAGCAATTCAGTGTCCGCCCGCGCCTGCCGCGCCCGCGCCAGCGCCCTTGACCGGCCTCGTCACCCAGATCAATGGGATGATGACAACGAAGATCACCGCCGATATCCAGAAAATATCGTTCAACCCCAGCATGGTGGCCTGAGCGTTGAGCGAGGCCTCGTAAAAGGCCGTGGCCCGGGGAATGCCGCCGCCGAGCGTCGCCTGCAGGTGCGCGATGGCGCCGGTGAAAGCCGGATTCTCCACGCTCGTTTGCTCGGTCAGCCTCGCGTGATGCAGGATCGTGCGGTCGTTCCAGGCGTTACTCATGAGCGAGGTGCCCACGGCGCCGGCGAAAATGCGGGCAAAGTTTGACAGACCCGCGGCAGCCGGAATCTCGTCGGGCCGCAGACCTGACAGGATGATACCGGTGAGCGGCGTGAAGAACAGCGCCGTGGGAATGCCTTGCAGCAGCGTCGGCAGAATCAGCGTCCACGCATCCACGCCACTCGTGTAGTTCGAGCGCATGAAGAATACCGCGGCGAAGCCAGCGAACGCCAGCGTGGCGAGCACCCGCAGATCGGAGCGCGGCATGAGCTTGCCCATTACAGGGGCAAGAATCACCGCGAAAATCCCCAGCGGCGCGGTGACGAGCCCTGCATCCACCGCGCGGTAGCCGAGAAAGCCCTGGATCCACTGAGGCAGGATCACGAGGTTTGCAAAGAAGATCGCATAGGCGACCGAAATTGCGATCGTGCCGCCGAGGAAGTTGCGCCTGGTGAACAGCCGCAGGTTGACGATCGGTTTTTCCTCAGTCAATTCCCAGATCAGAAAGAACACGAAGCTGACCGCGGCGACGATGGTGAGCACCCAGATGAGCGGCGAGCTGAACCAGTCGAGGTCCTTGCCCTTGTCGAGCATGATCTGCAGCGGAGCGACCCAGGCAATGAGTGAGATCAGCCCGACCTTGTCGATGGGCAGTTTGCGTGCCGGCGTCTCGCGGTCGCGATAGATCGCCCAGATCACGCCGGCGGCAAAGAGGCCAACCGGCACGTTGATATAGAAGATCCACGACCAGCTATAGCTGTCCGTTATCCAGCCGCCGAGCGCGGGCCCCGCGATCGGTCCGACGGTTGCGGTCATCGCCCACAGCGCCAGCGCGTTTGAACTCTTGTCCTTGGGGAAGGAGGCGAGCAGCAGGGCTTGCGACAACGGCACCAGCGGCCCCGCCACGGCGCCCTGAACGATACGGGCGACCAGCAGTGTCAGCAGGTTCGGGGCCATACCGCAGGCCGCCGACGAAAGCACGAACAGCAGGATCGCCCAGATGAACAGCTTGACCTGGCCCACACGCTGCGTCAGCCAACCAGTCAACGGAATGGACACCGCATTGGCTGCGGCGAATAGTGTAATGACCCATGTGCCTTCGTCGATAGATACGCCGAGGTTGCCGGAGAGCGTGGGAATCGCGACGTTTGCAATCGACGAATCCAGCACGTTCATAAAGGTAGCGAGCGCCACGGCGAAGGTGCCAAGCGCGAACTTCGCGCCAGTCAGCTGGGCAGGCCCGCCTGGGTTGGTCGATGGATTCATGTTAGGTCCTCTCGTCTGGATGCGAATATGCCGTCAAGCACGGGCCGTTATCTGACATGTCTGATAATTGGCGAAAAAAAGGGCGTTCCAGGCCGTGGAGCAGCCTGGAAAGCGGCGCGATCCACGAACCCGCTGTTCTCGAGCCTGTCCAGCACGCGGGTCATCCTTGAGCCCTGCCCTGAGTTCGGTGGCCATCAGGTGTTGGGCCTGACCGAACTCGAACAGCAGCTTCTGCGTGCGCTCGGAATCTTCATTGACCGGATCGCTCATCGCTCGCCCTCCTCGATATCTGATCGAAACTATATCTGACATTGCAGATTTATGTGCGAAAATTTTCGAGGTCGCATGAAACGGGCTGGCGGCTCGGTGCAGCGTCCCAGGCGAAACATATATGACAAAAGCCTTACGCCCGGCATCGATCATGCCGGACTGACCGTGCGCGACCTGACCCTCGGGCAAGTGACCGACCCAAGCCGCCTGGTCGAGTTCGACCGCAAGACCCATGTGGGTCTGAATCATCTTGCGCGGTCTGCCGCGAAACTTATTCAGTTGTCCAGATATAAATCAGCGTCATTCACGAGATCATGCTCGCCGCGCATCGCCGATCCCAGATTGCTCTCATTTGTTCCTGCGACTCACAACTGTTTGTCCGCTTCCTGTCTTCAACCCGAAGGCGTGGATGCGTAAATTGGTCGTCATCGGAGCAGCAAGCCCGATCAGAAACAAAGTCCAATTTCCTTCGAGGTTCATATGAGTCAATCCTCCAAAGTCATCGTGATCACGGGTGCATCGCAGGGCATCGGCGCCGAAACCGCCAAGGCATTCCGCGCACTCGGCCATAAGGTGGTCGCGACTTCGCGCAACATCAAACAGACTGACGATAGCGATCTCGTCGCAGTGGCCGGCGATATCGCCGACCCCGCAACGGCGCGCCGCGTCATCGAAACGGCCGTTGCGCGCTTTGGCCGCGTCGACACGCTGATCAACAATGCCGGCATTTTCGTCGCCAAGCCGTTCACGCAATACACGGCGGAAGACTATGCGGCAATCAAGGGCACCAACCTCGACGGTTTCTTCCATATCACGCAGCTCGCGATCGCAGACATGGAAAAGCACGGGAGCGGCCACGTCGTCACAATCACGACGACGCTCGTCGATCACGCGATCGACGGCGTCCCCTCAGTGCTGGCCTCGCTGAGCAAGGGCGGCCTCGCCGCCGCCACGCGCTCGCTGGCTATCGAGTACGCCAAGCGCGGCATTCGCGCCAACGCGGTATCGCCTGGCATTATCAAATCGCCGATGCACGCACCCGAAACCCACGCGGCACTCGGCGCGCTGCATCCGATGGGGCATATGGGCGAGATGAGCGACATCGTCAATGCCATCCTCTATCTCGACTCGGCACCCTTCGTGACGGGCGAAATCCTCCACGTCGACGGCGGTCAGAGCGCCGGTCACTAAGGCGCACTATGCTCTACCGGCCCTCACGGGCCGGTAAGAAGCCCCGGTTTCCAGCGCTTCTTGCCACGATTACCACTGAGGAATGCCAAATGCCAATCGTCACCATTCAGGTCACCCGCGAAGGCACCCGCCCAGGCGCGGATTCCGTCACTTCGGAAGAAAAGGCCGAGCTTATCAAGGGCGTGAGCCAGCTCCTGCTTGACGTGCTGAACAAACCGCTGGAGGCGACCTTCGTCGTCATCGAAGAAGTGCCAACGGAAAACTGGGGCTGGGGCGGGCTGCCCACCGACGTCTATCGAAGACAGAAGGGACTCATCAAGTAAGCCCGTACGGCCCGCTCAAGCGCGGGCCGCTCAGGATGTCGTTGCCCCGGACGCGAAAATCGGCGCCCTTCTCCAATATCGACGCTGGCCACGTAAATCGCTGTCTGCCAGCGTGCGGTCAGCCGTGTTTGCGCGGCGCGCAAGTCAACGCAAGCGCCGAGCGCTCGATTGCGTCGGCGATGCGCTTCGATAGCGCCGGATCGGGCACCGCCCGCGCGAGCGTGACCCCGCCCGACAACATCGCCAGCAGCGCGATCGCCTTGTCGTCGCGTTGCGCTGCGGCTTCGTCGCCCAGCCCCGCCGCAACCGCCTCGATCAGGCGTAGCAGCTCCGCCTCATAGGCCTCGCGAGTTTCGGCGTCGGCGCGAACCATCTCGGGGGAAAAGCTTGGCAGCGCGCAACTTTCACCGATATCGCAGGTGCGCTTGGGGCCCAGATAGAAGCCAATAAAGGTCTTCAGCCAGCGTTTGCCGTGGCTCGCCCTCAGATCAGCGACGGCGAAGCGCAACTGTTCCATGCCCGCCAGCACCACCGTGCGGAATGCCTCGCTCTTCGACTTGAAGTGGCCGTAGAACGCGCCATTTGTCACGCCCGCCTCCTTCGTCAGCCCGTCGATGCCGGAGCCGCCATAGCCGTCGCGCCGGAACAGGCGGCTCGCCGCATCGACGATGCGCTTGCGCGTTTCGATCTTGTGCTCAGCGGTGTAACGCATGGGATCTCCCATTCGGAGCGACTGCTCTTTTTTCTTGCTTAAAGAGCAGTCAGTGTCTATACATAGAGAGCAGTCGCTACATATATACCACTAACTGCTGTCGCTTACCGACGAGGATCTGCCATGCCTATTACGCTGACCGTATCTGAGGGAGTGCTGTCCGCCGAAACCGAGGCCCCGACCTTCGCGGCCTTGACACATGCGCTGTTGAGCGTCGCCCAACTCGAAGGCAACGCGTTCATGACGCCCAATGTGATCGGGACGCTCAATGTGATCCCGGCCGGCCGGGTGTTCTCCGCCGGCCAACCCACAGCCGCCGCGTTTGTTGAACTGACACTGCCGCAGATCGCGCTTGCGACGCCCGAAGCCAAGCAGGCCTTTACCGAAAAGGCGACCGCCATTCTTGAACACGCAGCCGACGGCCGTCTTACGCGCGACCACATCTGGACCAACATCGTTTATGCGGCGGACGGCTCATGGGGCATCGCGGGCCGCGCCCATAGCAATGCAGACCTGGTCGACGCCATACAGGAAGCGGTGACCGGGTAAACCGGCATCGGGCAACGCGCGAACGCCCTGCATTTAATCAGTATTCCGATGTTTATGGCTAGGGGTGAGACCTCCCGTCCCACGCGTTCGCGCGCTTTCCCACCAGCCGATTTGCGATCCATTGCAACGCACCGCACAGCAGCAGATAAACGAAGCCGACAAACAGGAAAATCTGCGCGGGATACACCATCAAGCGGTTATTCAACTGATTGGCGAGAAAGGTGAACTCCGGCACGCCGACGATGTACGCCAGCGACGTATCCTTGATGAGCGACACGCACTGGTTGATGAACGACGGCAGCATCACGCGCACCGCTTGCGGCAGCACGACTTCTTTGAGCGCCTGCCATCTCGTGAGACCCAGCGAGAGCGCAGCGTCGCGCTGCCCGGCGCCGATCGATTCGATACCCGCATAGACCGAATGCGACAGATACGCGCCGCCGATCAGCGCGAGCGCGCACACGACGGTGGCAAGACCCGGCACGTCGATGTGCAGCAGGATCGGCATCAGGAAGAAGGTCCAGAAAATCAGCATCAGCACGGGAATCGCGCGGAAGAACGCCACGATTGCCGTGAGTGCCAGATGAACCACGCCGCGCGTCATCGCCAGCGCAACGCCGCCTGCGAGGCCGATCAGCGCCGCCAGCAGCGCCGATGTCACGGATAGCACCAGGGTGAGCGCAACGCCGCCGAGCGGCCCCTCCGGGAACGCTCCCAGCAGCAAATAGCGCAAGGTGGGAAGCCAGTCGATGCCTGTCACGCGCGACCTCGCATCAGTGCGCGCGTACCGGTGCGCTGCCAGACGACCAGCGCCACTTCGATCACTGCAATCGTCAGCACGTAAAACAGGGTTGCGATGCCGAAGGCCTGGAATGTCTTGAACGTTTCGGTATCCACCTGGCGCGACATATACGAAAGTTCCGCCACACCAATCGCCATCGCCAGCGACGAATTTTTCACGAGATTCATATACTGTCCCGCGAGCGGCGGCGTGGCGATGCGCAACGCCTGCGGCAGGATCACGTAGCGCAACGTCGCCAGGCGCCCCATCCCGAGCGCGGCAGCAGCGTGTGCCTGGGCGACGTTCACGCCGCGCATGCCGGCGCGAAATTCCTCGCCGATAAAGGCCGTCGTATAACACGTGAGCCCGATCCAGCCCGCCAGCAATTCGAAGCTCGGCCAGCGCAAGGTGAGCGCCCCCCATGCGACGAAGTGCGCAGTGTTGAGCCACGTCATCCATTCCGACGGCAACAACGCTGCCGCGCCGAAATACCAGAACAGCAGTTGCACGAGCAGCGGCGAATTGCGGAACACGAACACGTAGAGCGCGGCGGTACGCGACACCACGGCACTGCGCGCCGTGCGCGCGATGGCCAGCACAAAGCCGAGCAAGGTTGCACACAGGCCCGCACAGGCGCTGAGCAACACGGTGACGGCAAGGCCCTGTTCGAGCCACGCCAAGTACTTGGGTTCAAGCCAGGTATGCATGAATCAGGAAACAGAAAACACAAAGCCCGGGCCGCTGCAAAGCAAGGCCCGGGTTAAATTGACAGAGTGACCGATTAGCTGTTTTTCTGCGGATCGCCGATCTTGAACAGACGCGGCAGCGGCGCGGCGCTCTTCGGGCCGAACCACTTGTCATAGATCTGTGCGGCCTGACCGTCGGCTTCGAGATGCGTGAGCGTGGTGTTGACGGCGTCGAGCAGACGCGTTTCGCCCTTCGGCACACCCACGCCTTCATAGTCGTTGGAAATGGTGAACGCCGGAATCTCGTAGTTCGCCTTATCCGGCACGCGCGCGAGCAGCGCAACCAGTTTCGGGCCGTCCTGGGTGATCGCCTGCACGTTGCCCGTGCGCAGCGCGGCGAACGCGAACGGCGTGTCGTCATAGGCCACGATGGTCGCGTTCGGGTATTTCGAACGCACCTGCTGTTCGTTGGTGGTGCCCTTGTCGGCGCCGATGCGCAGGCCGTTCAGCTGGTCGGGCGACTTGAGCACCCCCTTCTTCGCGATGAACTGGGTGCCCGAGGCAAAATACGGCGTGCTGAAATCGACTTCCTTCTTGCGCCCATCGGTGATCGTGAAGTTCGCAAACACCAGATCGACCTTGCCCGACTTGAGGAACGCGATGCGGTTCGCCGGGTTGGTCGGCTGGACTTCCAGCTTCACGCCAAGGCTCTTCGCAACGGCGCGCGCATAATCGACATCGAGACCGATGATCTGGTTATTGGTCGAATCGACGAAGCCAAACGGCGGATTGCTGTCGAACGCGGCCACGCGCAGCACGCCCGCCTTCTTGATGTCGTCGAGCCGATCGGCGTGCGCTGCAGTCGATGCCAGGGCGAGCAACGCCGTCAGCAGTGCGGGAAACACTGCGCCCCTGATTTTCATCTTCATTGTCTGAATTCCTTTTTGTTGGTTGCGTCATCGCACGTCGAACGCCGGCGGCACAGCCCGCACTCTAATGGTGCGGAGCGCACATCCAAACGAAGTATTTTTCAGGTCGAAAGTCCAATGGAAGATTTGCGAACTGGCGTGAGCAGACGCCGAGGAGCCGCAAACCGGCGCAGCGCCTGGGATTCAGCCTGATTCACCCGCAATGGTTGCGCCCCGTTTTGGCCGTTTTCGCGGATTGTTCAGATAATCAAGCCACTCAATTCATTTTGCGCGCCTTTATCGCTGCGCCGCGACTGTCTAGATTTGCAAGACGCGCCGGCAAACTGGTGACGCAAGACATCAAGCCGGTCCGCTTCAACGCAATCACTCACAGCGAGGTAAACCATCATGGGCAAGCTTTCAGGCAAAGTGGCCGTCGTCACCGGCGCGTCGAAAGGCATTGGCGCAGGGATCGCGAAAGCACTGGCGGCCGAAGGCGCGTCGGTCGTCGTGAACTACGCGAGCAGCAAAGCCGGTGCGGATACCGTTGTGTCGGCAATCACTTCGGCGGGTGGCAAGGCGGTTGCCGTGGGCGGCGACGTGTCGAAGGCCGCCGACGCAAAAGGCATCATCGACGCCGCGGTCGAAACCTTTGGGCGCCTCGATATTCTCGTGAATAACTCGGGCGTGTACGAATTCGGGCCCATCGAAGAG
The DNA here is from genome assembly GCF_014200455.1 of Paraburkholderia bannensis. Classification (GTDB taxonomy): domain Bacteria; phylum Pseudomonadota; class Gammaproteobacteria; order Burkholderiales; family Burkholderiaceae; genus Paraburkholderia; species Paraburkholderia bannensis_A. The sequence continues at coordinate 52,012 of NZ_JACHBW010000012.1, forward strand.
TTCACCGAAGATCAATATCGCAGACAGTTCGATATCAACGTACTCGGTGTGCTGCTCACTACACAGGCTGCGTCGAAACACCTTGGCGAAGGCGCGAGCATCATCAATATCAGTTCGGTGGTTTCGACGATCACCCCCGCCACGACTGCCGTCTATAGCGGCACCAAAGGCGCGGTGGACGCCATCAGCGGCGCGCTTGCACGCGAGCTCGGGCCGAAAAAGATTCGTGTGAACACCATCAATCCGGGCGTGATCGTGACTGAAGGCGCACAAAGCGCTGGCGTGATCGGATCGGAATTCGAAACGGCGGCGGTCAGCCAGACTCCGCTCGGCCGCGTGGGTTCACCGGACGACATTGCGTCGATTGCGGTCTTCCTCGCCTCGGACGACGCAAAGTGGCTGACGGGCGAGCATATCGTCGCCAGCGGCGGCATGCGCTAAGAGAACTCGCGCAGCGCTCCAAGTAGCTGCGGGACGACTACGCGCAACCCGGCACGTTCGATGACAGCGAACGTGCCGCGTTGCCGTTGGCGCAGCGACTATTCAGTCGAAGCCTGAGGCGGATCTTTGCGCCGAAGCCGCCGCATTCCCGCGCAGATCGAAGCGGAGCAGATGGAAATCTCACAGGCGAGCGCCGCGCCTCGCCGCCGCCTGCGCGCGGTGTTAACGGATGACGTCGAACGTCCCGGCGTCGTGCACGTGCTTTGGCCTGCCAGCAGGCATCTATCGCCGAAGATTCGCGCGCTGGTGGATTTCCTGAGCGAGTGCGTATTGCCAACCCGGATTGAATGGCGCGGATTCACGCAATATTTTTATTTCCTTTCTCGCGAATTACAGAAAGAAAATTCCAGTAAGCATTGGTGAGTGTCACGCGAGCGACATCCGTCGACAGTTTCGACGCGCATCGGCTGAATCGATACCGGTGCGCCTACCTGGCGAATCAGGGATGCGCAGCGTTCTGCTTTTGACCGGGTTCGAAATGCGGCGTCTTGTTGGCGCGATCGACATCCTCTTCAAGGCTGGCATGCAGCGTTGCAATGGCGGCTGAGGGGTCGGAAGGCTTCAGTTGTTCGCGCGCCAAAGCGTCGTAAGCGAAGCGACGCACCGCAGGATTGCGCGACTTGTCCAGCACCTCGTGATAGACCGCGACGATGTCGCCAGGCCGCCCCGACAGGCTGTAGAGCCGACGCAATTGCTCAAGATCGTTGATGACGTCGAAGTCTGGACCATGGAACGGCGGAACCGGCCCCAGATCGCCGGCGAACAGAGGAGCGCGAACGGGCGGCGGCGCATGCGGCTCCTCGGCGCGTACCTGCAGCGAAGCGGCTGCCGTCACGGCAATGGAAACAGCAAGGATCAGAGTTTTCTTCATGGCGGATTTCCTCTCAGGCGAAGGGCCAAAACTTGTAATTGGTTCGTACAATAAACCCCAGCCGCCTTAAAGTTCCACCCTCAAAAATCGCGTAACGTTACCTTGTATTTCGCCGGAAAGAATTGCCCGACGGGCTTGATTTGCTCGCAGCGTACTGATTACCGGGCCAAGCATTTAATCCGGCGCGCGTGATTTTCAGCCGGCTGGTCAGGATCGCGAATATTTGCCGTGAGCCAATGGCGAACATCGAACCACCGCATCGTGTTCGCGGGCGCTTCGCGGCGCTCACCGGCCTCTCATCAACGGCCGGTCGATTTCCCGGCTATGCTGCGCTAAACAGGCAATGTGAACGACCACGCCCTTTTTTGCGACCTGATCACCACCCGTTGCCAGCCGTCACCCCTCAGGACACTTCCGGCCATGACTTCTTCGACACTCTTGCAGGCACCTGAAGTTCTCCATTCGAGCGCAGGAAAAGGCTGGGATGGGCTGGACGCTGCGCTCGTGAGAATTCCGCGCGGTTTGACGCGCATCCCGGGCCGCGAGCGGCACACCCTGGGCCTGCACTACGGGCCGCCCGTCTACGCGGATTGCACCTGCGATGGCAAGCGTTTGCGTCGCGTGCAAAAGCAGGGCGACATCGGCTTCGTGCCGGCGGGAATGGACTCCTCCTGGGAGGACGACGCACAATGCCAGATACTCACGTTGTCTCTGCCTCAAGCGCTGGTAGATCGCGTCGCCGGGGATCTGGACAAGGATGCGTCGACCATCGCACTGGTTCCGCATATGCAGCTTCGCGATGCTCGCATCGAAGCCATCGGTGCGGCGATCAAGGCTGAACTCGAAGCCGACACGCCTTCCGATCCGCTTTATATCGACCACCTCGCAAGCGCGCTGGTGATCCGGCTATTCGATGCCGCCAGCGACAATTGCACTCTCCCACAGCCAGCGCCCGCACTCAAAATGTCGGCGCGACAGTTACAGCTGCTGACCGATTTCATCGGCCAAAACCTCGATCAGCAGTTGCACGTCGCCCACCTTGCGACCGTTGCGGGTCTCAGCGCGACGCGCCTGAAGTTCCTGTTTCGCAATAGCACGGGGTTGTCCGTGCATCAATACGTTATCCGTCGCCGCGTCGAACACGCCCGCACCTTGATGGCTACAACAAAGATGCCGGCAAGCGAAGTCGCTCTCGCCTCTGGCTTTGCGCATCAAAGCCATATGACGACCACGATGCGGCGCGTCCTAGGCCAGACGCCCGGCGCAATCGCTCGACCGATCTAAAAAATCGGACCGATTCTGCAAGGCCTCGTCTCAATCTGCAAGAAGCCGCACGCACGATTGCCTAACCTTGGCGCTCTGACAACGCAATCAGGGAATCAAAAATGTACGCAATCATTGGGGCGACGGGCCAGGTTGGTTTTTCGAGCGCAACGGCGCTGCGCCAGGCGGGCTTGCCGGTGCGGGCGATTGTCCGCGATGCCGGAAAAAGCGCGCGCTTACGCGAAATTGGCTGTGAAATCGCCGTGGCCAATTTAGAGGAAAGTGCAGCGCTTGCAAGCGCAATCGGCAACGCCAGCCATGTGCAGGTCATTCTCCCGCCAGACCCGCAAGCCGAAGACACGACGGCGCAGATGCACCGCGCAATCGAAAGCCTCGTGCAGGCGCTCAACCAGGTGCGCCCGGAACGCATTCTGGCGATTTCCGATTACGGCGCGCATATCGCCCATGACATCGGCATGCCAACGGTGTTTCGACTTTTCGAGGAGCGCCTGGGCCAACTTCCGGGGCAAAAGCTGGTGCTGCGATCAGCAGAACATATGCAAGGCTGGCGACGGGTGATTCCCGTCGCCATCGCAACCGGGACATTGCCCAGCTTTCATGACCCGCTCGATAAACTGTTTCCCACAATTTCAGCGCCGGATGCAGGCCGCATTGCAGCCGAGCTCTGGTTGCGGCCTGCCAGCGGGAAGGACATTGAAATCTTCCATGCGGAAGGGCCACGACGCTATTGCGTCCATGATGTTGCCGCCGCTTTGAGCCAGTTACTGGACCGCGCTATCGATGCCCGGGCCTTGCCTCGCTCGCAATGGCAGGCAACCTTCGAGCGCAGCATGAGCGCAAGCCTCGCCGGGCTTCTCATCAAGGCCAACGACGCCCAGAACGAAGGCGCTCTGGTCGATGTCGAACCGAACGGCACGGTTTGCCGTGGCAGCACTGAGTTGATCGACGCGCTGCGGCCGCTGATTGCGCGTCGATAACCCCGCACGCGCAACGTACTAGGCCAGCGCTTCCTTGACGAAGTCGAGCCTGTCCTGCCCGAAGAACATCTCGTCGCCCACGAACATGGTCGGCGCACCGAAGAGCCCGCGCGCCACCGCCGCCTCCGTGTCCAGCTTCAGCTTTTCCTTTACGTCGGGACGCTGCGTCAAATCCAGCAGCAAGGATGCGTCCACGCCGCCCGCCGCGAGCACTGCGCCGATCGTCGCCGGGTCGGCCATATTGCGCGGCGTTTCCCACATCGCGCGATACACCACGTCCACGTAGCGCAGGAACAGCGCTTCGTCCTGCATCTGCGTGCCCGTCGCACCGCGCATGAGCATCAAGGTGTTGATCGGGAAATACGGATTGTGCTGAAACTGGACACCATAACGCCGCGCGAAGCGCGCGAGGTCGATCTGCATCCATGCGCCTTTGGACGCAACGGCGGCGGGCGATGCGTTATTCGTCGCCTTATGGATGCCGCCCAGCAGTACCGGACGATAGATCAGTTGCGCGTCATATTGCGCCGCGATGGCGGGCAACTGGGTCCACGCGAGATAACTCGCGGGGCTGCCAAAATCGAAATAAAACTCGACCGTGTTCATCGTCAATCTCCCCTCTCTCCATAGATGAACTATCTTTAACTGAACGACGGTTATGCTATTCTCGCCCGACGTTCAACCTGGAAGCCGCCATGCGTTATTCGAGCACTCACAAGGAAGAAACGCGACGCAAGCTCATCGAGAGCAGCCGCGCGATCGCGAAACAAGGCGGTTTTGCGACCACGGGCATCGACGCCTTGATGGCTTCGATCGGCTTGACGGGCGCGGCGTTCTATACGCATTTCCCCTCCAAACAGGCGCTTTTCGACGCCCTGGTCAGCGAGGAAGCGTCCAATAGCGCCGACCTGCTCGCCAGCCGCGACAATGCCGCCGATGACGATCTCGCGAAACGCCTGCGCAGTTATCTGAGCACGTCCCACGCGCTGCATCCGGAATCGGGTTGCGCATTGCCGGCGCTCGGTGCGGAAATCGCTCGCGCCACGCCGCAGGCGCGCGCTGCAGTCGAGAAATCGCTCAAACGCATCCAGAAAAGCTGGGGCTCCCAGATCGACGATCCGGATACCGCCTGGGCAGTGATCGCTCAATGCGTCGGCGCGCTGCTGCTTGCCCGCACGGTTGAAAGCGAGCGCACGCGCCGCGACATCCTTGCTTCGAGCCGCCGCTTTCTCGCCGAAGCCCTGGATCTCGACACACTCAAATAACCTTCGCATGGCGTGTACCGGGCCGTCGCACGACCACGCGCAGATGCATTACCAGCGCTCCAGATACGGGCGCAGATCCAGTTCGAAGGTCCAGGCGTCGCGCGGCTGCTGGTGCAGATACCAGTAATTTTCGGCGATGTGATCGGGATTGAGAATGCCGTCCTGCTCTTTCAGGGCGTAGCGTTCAGGAAACGTCGTGCGAATGAATTCGGTGTCGATCGCGCCATCGACGATCACATGCGCAACGTGAATGTTTCGGGGTCCCAACTCCCTGGCCATGCTCTGCGCGAGTGCGCGTAGCGCATGCTTTGCACCGGCAAATGCCGCGAAATTCGCCGCGCCTCTAAGGCTTGCCGTAGCGCCGGTAAACAGGATCGTGCCGCGGCCGCGCGCCACCATCCGCTTTGCCACTTCGCGGCCGTTGAGAAATGCGCTGAAACAGGCCATCTCCCAGATCTTGAAGTACTTGCGCGCGCTCTCTTCCAGGATGCTGCACGGCACGTTCGCGCCGATATTGAACACCATGACTTCGATCGGCCCGTGTTCGGCTTCCACGCGTTCGATCAGGGCGACGACATCCTCTTCGTTGCGCGCGTCGCTGCCATAACCATAAGCCTGGCCGCCCTGCTCGCGGATGCGATTGACAAGCGGCTCCAGCTTTTGCGCCGAGCGGCGGCTTACGCATGCGATATAGCCTTCGCGTGCGAACCTGGCGGCGATTGCGCCCCCTGTGGCGTCGCCTGCGCCAATCACGAGTACGACCTTCGGCTGCGCGCTGTCTGTCATGCTGTCTCCTTTATCGAACGACCGTTCAGTGAACGAACGTTAATTATAAGGACGCGACTTGTCAATGCCATTTTCCGCGTTGCGCATTGCCGCAGGCGCAACGCGGCATCACACAACGCTAGCCGGCGCTTTCCATGCGTGCATCGAATTCCGCGCGCGCCGCTTCCACGGCATCCATATTGCGCAGCGTCCATCCGTACAGCGCCTTGAACGGCGCCTGCAACGAGCGCCTGAGCGGCGTAATTTCATATTCGACCGCCACCGGCGACACCGGAATCACCCGGCGCGACACTAGCCCGTTACGCTCCAGCCGACGCAGGCATTGCGTAAGCGCTTTTTGCGTGACGCCCTCCAGAAGACGTTTGATGGCGTTAAAGCGCAGCGGGCCGCCATCGAGCACGGTCAGGATCATCATCGACCACTTGTCGGCGATCTGGTCGAACAGCAAGCGGCTCGGACAATTCACAGAAAAATGCTTTCGGCAGTCGGGCATGGTTTCCTCAAAGATACCTGGGCGAAACAAAGTGCGTTATTGACGTCTGGTATCCAGAATATACCATTCGGGGTGCGGCTGAATTCCACGGCGAGCCCTCTCACGAGTTGCATTGAATGCCGCCGGATTTCAGGCAACGCCAATCGATATAACCGCTTCAATCGACACGGAGTCCTTTTTCCATGCCGTCGTTCTCGTCCGATATCCTGTTTCAGCCCTTCACCGTGGGCTCGCTCACGCTGCCCAACCGCATCGTCATGGCGCCGATGACCCGCTCGTTCGCTCCCGAAGGTATTCCGGGTGCGCACAACGCCGCCTACTACCGCCGTCGCGCGGAAGGCGGCGTGGGCCTGATCCTGTCCGAAGGCACGGTCGTGAACCGCCCCGCCTCGCGCAACGATCCCGGCATTCCGTTCTTCCACGGCGAGCAGGCGCTTTCGGGCTGGCAACATGTGATCGACGAGGTGCATGCGGCGGGCGGCAAGATGGGCCCGCAGCTCTGGCATACGGGCGCAGTCAAGAGCTTCATGAGCGACTGGGTGCCCGATGCGCCGGTCGAAAGCCCCTCGGGGCTCGACGCGCCGGGCGTGGCGCGCGGCGTCGCGATGACCGATGCCGATATCGCCGATACCATTGCGGCGTTCGCCCAGGCCGCCGCCGACGCCAGGCGACTTGGCTTCGATACCATCGAACTGCACGGCGCACACGGCTATCTGATCGACCAGTTCTTCTGGTCTGGCAGCAATCAGCGCGACGACCGCTACGGCGGCCCGAGCATCGGCGAGCGCGCGCGTTTCGCCGCCGAGATCGTCGCCGCCGTGCGCGCGGCCGTCGGCCCGGACTTCCCGATCGTGATCCGTCTGAGCCAGTGGAAACAGCAGGACTACAAGGCGCGCCTCGCGCACACGCCGCAGGAAATGGCCCAGTGGCTGGAACCCCTGGTGGAGGCCGGCGCGAACGTGCTGCACTGCTCGCAGCGCCGTTTCTGGGAACCCGAATTCCCGGAAATCGACGGCGAAGCGGGCCTGAACTTCGCCGGCTGGGCGAAGAAGCTCACGGGTGCGGCCACCATCAGCGTGGGATCGGTGGGTCTTTCAGGCGATTTCATGGCGGCGTTCGGCGGCGAAAGCTCGACCAGCGTCGGCCTCGACCGCCTGCTCGAACGCATGGAGCGCAACGAGTTCGATCTGATCGCCGTGGGCCGTGCGCTGCTGACCGACTCACACTGGGTCGCCAAGGTGCGTGACGGCGAGGTCGACAGCCTGCGTGGTTTCGAACCCGCGGCGCTGCGCGAACTCGTTTAAGCGCCAGAGAGCTCGGGCAGATTCGCAACGGTGACGCGATTGCGTCCCGACGCCTTCGCCACATACAGCGCGGAGTCGGCGCGCACGATGGCGCTCTCAAGCGTATCGTGCGCGCCGATGCCGTCGACGCCCGCACTGAGCGTACAGCTCACGCCGTCCGCCGACGAGCGTTCGACCGCGCCGCGCAATTCGTTCGTCATCCTTAGCGCATCGTCCTTGTCCGCATAGGCAAAGACGACCGCGAACTCCTCGCCGCCCAGCCGCCCGAACAGATCGCACGCGCGCAGTTGAGCGGCAATGGCCGACGAAACCTGCGCGAGCAACCGGTCCCCCACCGCGTGGCCGAAGCTGTCGTTGACGGCCTTGAACTTGTCGATATCCAGAATCGCAATCGATAACAGGCCGCCACGCGCGCGAACCTCGCAGAGCAAGGCGTTGGCCCGTTCCATGAATGCGCGACGCGTCAGCGCGCCCGTCAGTTCGTCGGTGGTCGCGAGCTTTTCCATGCGTTCGAGGATGCGTGCGTGCGCAAGCATCACCATGCCCGTGGACATGCAGGGCAAGGTAACGATCGCCAGCCCGAGCAACACCACATTCCATGGCGAAGGCTGGATGAACGAGAGGGTCGGCGCGACGCCAAAGACAATCACGGCGATACGCGCGAAATAAAACAGCGCGCCAAGCCAGGCGGAAGCCGCAATCAGGCGGCAGGCGTAGCGCGTGCGTTCGCCGCTGGCATGGCGCAGCGCCAGCACGCCCACGGCGATGCGCCCGTAGATCAGCCCCAGGGAGATCAACACGCCCCGCGCGCCGACCTTGGGTGAGACCAGCGTGAAGTACGCGAGCGCGGCGCACAGCAACGCCAACGCCAGCACCTCGTCGCGACGCACGGCAGGCGCGCCGAAGAAAGATCGCGTGCCCTGCACCAGCAACAGCACCGCGCCCATCGTGGCGAACGAAACCCCGACGATGGTGATCGCACCGCCGCGCGTGCCGGCAATCAGGATCCACGCAGACGCCACCGCCAGCATCGCATAGCCCAGACACCAGCGGATCACGCCCGGCAGCGCAGTGCGGGCCAGTGACCCCAGGATGGCCACACTCATCAGACAAGAGACGATCAGGGTCCCCAACAGAGCGACGGCGCTAGGCATGAACAGGCTTGATCCCGGTAGCGATGGAAAAGCAGGTCAGGACGGGCGTGAAAGCGTTTTGAAATTATCGACGGCGCAGCGCACCCCGTTGCGAGACGCATATCGTATCGCACTGCCCTAACCGGACAATCCCCGTTTTCGCGGAGAACGGGCGCGAAGCGCGGCTTCAGGGGAAAACTGTACTCTGCCGAACCGGGCCAATGTGTGCTTACCGGCATCGACTGTGCTCTTTTAATCTCTTTCCATGATGACGCCGACCAACCGGGAGGTGTTCCCATCCAGGAGTCTGAAGCATGAAAGGAGTCATATGTCGAGTCATGGCCTATCCGCGCCAGCGAGCGCCGGCAAGCATGCGGCGCGTGCCAGGGAGCGGCGCGTGAACCTGCTGGAAGCCATGCGGATCTACGTGAGAGTGGTGGAGCGCGGCAGTATTTCCGGTGCGGCGCGCGATCTGGATATCGGACAGCCCGCCGTGAGCGAGCGCATCGAGCGACTGGAAAAGTACCTTGGCTGCCAATTGCTGCTGCGTAACGCGCGCACATTTCAATGCACGCCGGAAGGCTCGATTTTCCACGAACGCAGCAAAACCGTGCTCGGCGCAGTCGAGCAGGCGCTGGCCGAAGTGGCCAACGACGAGCAGATCGTCAAAGGGACGATCCGCATTGCCGCGCCCCATTGTTTTGGCGAGACGATACTGCCGGAAGGGCTAAAACGCGTGATGACCGATTATCCGCGCCTCGATATCGAACTCGCACTCAACGACAAGATCGCCGATCTCGTGACCGAGGGCGTGGATATTTCGTTTCGTCTCGGGCCACTGGGTGACAGCGCGTATATCGCCTGGCCGCTTGGGCAGATTCGCCGGCTGCTGGTGGCGTCGCCCGCGTATCTGAAACAGCACGATCCGGTTGTCTCGCCGGCGCAACTGGTCAATCACAGTTTCATTCGCGTCAAAGGCAGTTTCGACGCGGATCAGTTGCCTCTTTCGTCCGATGCGAACGTTGTCGAGAGCGCCATGATTCGGACTGCGATTAAAACCACGCATTGGCGGCCGATGTATGAAATGGTGCTGGCAGGCGTGGGGATCGGCGTGCTGGAGGAACCGGCGGCCATGTCCGCGATCGCCGGGGGCCGCCTCGTGCGCGTGCTGCCCGCTTACGAAGTGCCGCCGCTCGCGCTGAATCTGCTGATCCGGCCGCAACGCCCGGTGCCGGCGCGCGTGCGCAAGATCGTCGATACCTTGAAGGCGTTTGTCGGCGAGGCACTTCAAGCAGAAACAGTGTGAAAAGACGCCGCGGCGTCTTTATCCGCTAAGGGGGCGCGCCGCCCTCACTGTACTCGTCGATTCGCCAACGATGTGGTGTACGCGCCCGGTGCACGTACGCGTAACCTCTGAACCTCCGTACTGTGCGCGCACGCAGCCGCCCGGCGCGCTTCGACGCCTCACTCGACCGCTCATTCATGATCATCCGCCCCGCGCCGAACTGGTTTCGCATGCTCTTCGTCTGGCATGGCTCAGTCCTCAAGTCCATCATTCCGCAACTCGCTTTCATGACGCTCGTGAGCCTGCTCGCGATGTATACGCATGGCCGCATCTTCGGCGAAAAAATCCCGCTCAATACCACACCGTTTACGCTCTGCGGCGTGGCGCTAACGATCTTTCTGGCGTTTCGCAACAACGCAAGTTACGAACGTTATTGGGAAGCGCGCCGTCTCTGGGGCAATGCGCTGATCGCGGCCCGCGCGCTGGTTTCGCAGTTTCGTCATTACGTGCCGCCGGGTTCCGCGCCATTTGAAAACCGGCGCATTCCGCGCCTGCTTGTCGCGTTCGCCTATGCGCTCAAGCACCAGTTGCGCCATTCGGACCCGGGCGCCGATCTCGCGCGCCTGCTTGGGCCGGAGCAGGCCGCCGCGCTCGCCGCGCGCGTGTTCCAGCCGGTCATGCTGCTCGACGCAGCGCGCCGCCATCTCGCCGCACTGAACCGCGCGGGCGCACTCTGCGATACCAAACTCTGGATGCTCGACCATCAGCTCAACGAGCTGGGCGCGACGGTGGGCGGCTGTGAGCGCATTCTCAGCACGCCGCTGCCGTTCGCCTATGGCGTGCTTTTGCATCGCACGGTGTACGCGTATTGCGCGCTGTTGCCGTTTGGACTGATCGATTCGATTGGCTTTGCCACGCCGCTCGTCTGCGTATTCGTTTCCTATACGTTGCTGGCACTGGAAGCGATTGCCGGTGAAATATCCGATCCGTTTGGTCTTGCGCCGAACAACCTCGCGCTCGATGCGATAACCCTCACAATCGAGCGCTCGGTGCTGGAACTCTGCGACGAAGCCTTGCCGCCCGCTGCGCGTCCCGGGCCGCATTATCAGCTGACGTGACACCATGCCGGCACGCGACAAGCGCGTGTCCCGGCAACCCTCAACGCGCGCACGACGCCGCCAGCTTGCCCACCGTAATAATCGCCTGCTCGATTTCCGGCGACCATGGCGTGCTGTAATTGAGGCGAATGAAGTTGCGATAGCTGTCCGACACCGAGAACATATTGCCCGGCCCAATCGTGATGCCCCGCGCGAGCGCAAGCTCGTACAGCTTCATCGAATCGACCCTGGCGGGCAATTCGATCCACAGCACGTAGCCGCCTGCGGGGCTGGACATGCGCGTGCCCGCCGGAAAGAAGCGCGTGACCATCGCCTTCATCAGATTGGCCTGCTGCGCGTAACGCTTGCGAATCCGCCGCAAATGATGTTCGTAGCCATCACGCTCCAGGTATTCGGCAATCGCCAGTTGCGGAATCGCCGCCGTGGTGAGCGTATTCAGAAACTTGAGTTTTTCGACCTGATCGCGAAAGCGTCCCGGTATCGCCCAGCCAATGCGGTAGGCGGCGGTCAGGCTCTTCGAAAACGATCCGCAATGCAACACCATGCCCTTTTTATCGTACGATTTGAGCGTAGTGGGATGTGAATCGCCAAAATACAGTTCGTTATACACACCATTTTCGATTACCGGAATGTTGTTCCTCGCGAGCAGATCGACCAGCTCCCGCTTGCGTTCGTCTGGCATGAGGAACCCCAGCGGATTCTGAAAATTCGGCATCACCATGCACGCGGCAACCGGCTGCGTGTCGATGATCCTGGCCAGCGCGTCCACTTCGATGCCGTATTCCGGATGCGTCGCCACTTCGATCGCCTTCATGCCGGAACGCTCGATAGCGTGCAGCATCGCGTAAAACGTGGGCGATTCCACTGCGATCACGTCACCCGGTTTGGCAACCGCCTGCAGGCATAGGTTGATTGCCTCGGTCGCGCCCACTGTCACGATGATTTCGTTCGGGTCAACGGCCATGCCGTTTTCCAGGTAGCGTCGTGCAATCTGCCGCACCAGTTCAGGACTGCCGGGCGGCAAGGCGTGGGTGACGCCCCACGACGATCGCTTGCGGCCCACTGCGGTGGAATAGCGGTTGAGCTTTTCGTAAGGAAACAGTTGGGGATCGGGATACGGCGAGCCCAGCGGCACGGCATCGTCCGCGCCAATCGAGCGCAGTGTGGAAAGCACCAGCCGGCTCACATCCACTTCGGCCGAGGCCGCAACCGGGCGGCTAGGGCGCAGGTCGTCGGCGTGCGTGCCGCTTTCGGCCGCGCGCGCGCTCACGAAATAGCCCGACTGTGGCCGGCTTTCCAGTACGCCACGACTTTCCAGCAGCAAATAGGCGCGAATCACGGTGGTAATGCTGATGCGATGCTGCTGGCTTGCCTGACGCACTGAAGGTACTCGGTCGCCTGGCCGGAATACGCCCTTGCGGATCAGCGTTTCGATGTCGTCCGCGAGCTTTTCATAGAGTTTCACTGCTTTCTCCCCGGAGGCCGCTCGCAGCACTGCCAACGCAGTGTACTGCTGCGGGCGAAACTGTACTCTAAGTGATGTCCTGTTTCTGTGTGTCTTGCGCATGGCCCATAACTTTTACGCTTGCGCATAGCTCGCGGAACTCTCCCGAGACCGCGCAAACGACAACGGAGCCAGGCGTAATGGACAAGCTGAAACCCAAGGGCAAAATCGAGGCCTATCACCATCCGGCCGCGGGCTGGGGCGCGCTCAAGTATGTCGCCATCAATCTGATCAAGGAGCGCGTGTCGGGCGGCAATTACCGCACACTGTTCAAGCAGAATCAGCCTGACGGCTTCGACTGCCCGGGTTGTGCGTGGCCCGACCGCGAACACGCCTCCACGTTCGAGTTCTGCGAAAACGGCGTGAAGGCCGTGGCCGCCGAAGCGACCACCAAACGCGTGACGCCCGCCTTCTTCGAAGCCAATACGGTCGAGTCGCTCATGAAGCAGACCGACCATGAACTCGAACAGCACGGCCGCCTCACCGACCCGATGGTGTACGACGCCCTCACCGACCGCTACAAACCCATTGCATGGCGCGACGCTTTCGCGCTGATCGCGAAACACCTCAACGAACTCGATTCGCCCGACGAAGCCGCGTTCTACACGTCAGGTCGCGCCAGCAACGAAGCCGCGTTTCTCTATCAGCTGTTCGTGCGCATGTACGGCACCAACAATTTTCCCGACTGCTCGAACATGTGTCACGAGGCCACCAGCCGGGGCCTGCCGACCACGGTTGGCATCGGCAAGGGCACGGTGACGCTTGAAGACTTCGAACTCGCCGACACCATCATTATCTTCGGCCAGAATCCGGCGACCAACCATCCGCGCATGCTCGGCGAACTGCGCGAGGCTTCACGGCGCGGCGCGACGATTGTGTCGGTGAATCCGCTGCGCGAGCGCGGACTCGAACGCTTCACCAGCCCGCAGCACCCGCTGGAGATGATCACCTTCGGCAGCACGAAAATCGCCTCGACCTTCATTCAACCGAAGCTCGGCGGCGACTTCGCGCTCATCAAAGGCGTGGCCAAGCGCCTGATCGAACTGGACGACGAGGCGCTCGAAAACGGCACCGAACGCGTGATCGATCTCGACTTCATCACCCAGCACACGCTGGGATTCAACGCCTTCGCAGAAGATCTGCGCAACGAAAGCTGGCCGCTGCTCGAAGCGGAATCGGGCGTGGCGCGTGAAGACATCGAGGGCCTCGCGCGCATTTACGCCAATGGCAAGCGCGTGATCGCAACATGGGGCATGGGCATCACGCAGCACAAGCATTCGGTGCAGACGGTGCACATGCTCTCCAACCTGCTGATGATGCGCGGCAATATCGGCCGTGAAGGCGCGGGGCTGTGCCCTGTGCGCGGCCATTCCAATGTGCAGGGCAACCGCACGGTCGGCATCGAGGAAAAGCCTTCCCAGGCGTTTCTCGATCGTCTGGGCAAGGTGTTCGACTTCGAACCACCGCGCGAGCAGGGGCTCGATGTGGTGGAAACCGTCGAGCATATGATCGAAGGCGAAGTCAAGGTGTTCATGGGGCTGGGCGGCAACTTCGCCATGGCGACGCCCGACACGCTGCGCACCTTCGATGCCCTGCGCTCGTGCAGGCTCACCGTGCACATCACCACCAAGCTCAACCGCAGCCATCTCGTGCATGGCGAAAACGCGCTGATCCTGCCCACGCTCGGGCGCACTGAAATCGACGTGCAGAACGGCGTCGCCCAGGGCGTGACGGTGGAAGACTCGATGAGCATGGTGCACATCTCCTACGGCATGAACAAGCCGGCCTCGCCGAATCTGATGTCGGAGACGGCCATCGTCGCGAATATCGCGCACGCCACGCTGGGCGACGCCAAGGTGGACTGGCTCGGCCACGCCGGCAATTACGCGAAGATCCGCGACGCCATCGAACAGACGATCGAGGGCTTCGATCAGTACAACGCGCGCATCCAGCATCCGGGCGGCTTCCATCTGCGCGTGGCCTCGCGCGAGCGCGACTGGAAGACCGACACGGGCAAGGCCAATTTCATCGTGCATCCCGTGCAGCAGGACACGCCGATCGCGCGCGCCAAGGCGCAGCACGGCGAGCGCCTGATGACGCTCATGACGACGCGCTCGCACGACCAGTACAACACCACGATTTACGCGCTGGACGACCGCTATCGCGGCGTGTTCGGCCAGCGTCGCGTGGTCTTCATCCATCCCGCCGATATCGCCATGCTGGGCTTCAGGAATGGCGATTGGGTCGATATGAGCACCGTATGGGACGACGGCGTCGAACGCCGCGCGGATCACTTCCGCCTAGTGGAGTACGACATTCCACGCGGCTGTATCGGCGCTTACTACCCCGAGACCAATCCGCTGGTGCCGCTTTCGAGCGTTGGCGATGTGTGCAATACGCCCACCTCGAAGTCGATCCCCGTGCTGCTGCACGCCTCCTCCGAGCCGCTCGAACTGCCCGCTTTCTGATTCCTCGACGGCCGCCCTTTCACTTGCGGCCGTCATTCAACCCCGCCTGGTGAGTCTCATGTCTGTCGAAGCCCTGAATCTGGCGCGCGGTCAATTTGCCATGACCGCGATTTTCCACATACTCTGGCCGATCCTCACGATCAGCCTGTCCGCTTTCCTGCTCGTTGTCGAAACCCTTTGGGTCAAGACCAGCAACGTCGTCTGGTATCGCCACGCGCGTTTCTGGAGCAAGCTGCTTATCCTCAATTTCGCTGTAGGCGTAGTCAGCGGCATTCCGATGGAATTCCAGTTCGGCACCAACTGGGGACCGTTTTCGCAATACACGGGACAGTTCTTCGGCAATATCCTCGGCTTCGAAGGCGCGATGGCCTTCATGCTCGAAGCAGGTTTCGTCGGCATCATGATGCTCGGCTGGGGCCGCGTGCCCAAAGGCGTGCATCTGTTCGCCACGGCCATGGTCGCGCTGGGTTCGTCGCTTTCGGCATTCTGGATCATGGTTGCGAATTCGTGGCTGCAAACGCCTCGCGGTGTCGCGCTGGTGAACGGCAAGCTCGTCGTGACCGACTATGTGAAGGCGATTTTTAATCCCGACATGTACTGGGGCGTCTCGCATATGTGGTTCGCAGCGCTCGAAACAGGTCTGGTCGTGATCGCCGGCATTTCCGCCTATTACCTCCTCAAGCGCCGCAACCCGGAATTCTTCGTGCGCTCGTTCAAGCTCGCGCTGTTGCTGCTCGCCTTCGTCGCGCCCGTGCAGATCTGGCTCGGCGATTCGAGCGGCGTGGACGTTTTCGAAACGCAGCCTGCCAAAGGCGCAGCGATCGAAGGGCACTGGCAGACCAACGCGCCGGGCACGGGCGCAAGCTGGTCGCTGCTCGCCTGGCCCGATGCCGCGAAGCAAGGCAACGACTGGTCGCTCGAAGTGCCCGGCATGTTGAGTATTCTGGGTACCCATAGTCTGCACGGCAAAGTCACCGGCATGCGCGATATTCCGGTAGCGGACCAGCCGCCCATGCTGCCGCTGCTCTATTACGCGTTCCGAGCGATGGCCGGTATCGGCTTCCTGTTTATGGTTCTTGCGTTCTGGACGCTCTACGCCTTCAACAAATCGCGTGGTCATCTGGAAAAGCTGCTCGCGCAACGCAAGCTGCTGCTCGCCTGGATGCTGGCGATTCCGCTGCCCTATATCGCGGTGGAATGCGGCTGGATCGTGCGTGAAGTGGGCCGCCAGCCGTGGGTAGTCTACGGACTGCTGCGCACCGATCACGCCGCTTCGGCGATTCCCGCCGGGGCAATCACGGGCAGCATGATCATGTTCGCGATTTTCTTCGTGCTGCTGATCAGTTCGTTCTTCGTGTTCGCTCGCCGCTGGCTGCGCCGCGGCCCCGATCTCACGCTGATGCCGCCGGTCGAAGGCGCACACCAGCCGGTGCCGCACACCGTCGACTATTGATCGCCACTGCATTTCAAGCGCCTCGCGCGCACTCATCGAACAGGAGGTCATCATGAATCCCGCTTCAACTCAGGACCTGCTCAACCATGCGTGGTTCGGGCTTATCGGCCTGATGCTCGTGCTGTACGTCGTCACCGACGGCTTCGATCTGGGTGTCGGCATCCTCACGCTGCTGCGTCGCCGTGAAGCCGACCGCGATCTCATGGTCCAGTCGATCGGCCATGTCTGGGACGCCAACGAGACCTGGCTCGTCGCACTGGGAGGCGCGCTCTTCGGTGCATTTCCCGCCGCCTACGCGGAGATCCTCTCGGACCTCTACGTGCCGGTGATGGTGCTGATCGCCAGCTTCATCATGCGCGGCGCCGCCATCGAATTCCGTCACGCCGCGCATACGAGCAAGCTCGTGTGGGACCGCGTATTCGGTTTCGGCAGCCTGCTGGCGGCCATCTCGCAAGGCGTGGTACTGGGCAAGATCCTCACCGGCTTCGTGCCGGGACTTGCCAGCACGGGCTTTGTGATCGTGACGGCCATCGGCGTGGTGTCGGGCTATTGCCTGCTCGGCGCGACGTGGTTGATCAAAAAGACCACCGGCGCGGTCGAAAGCCGTTCGCGCAGCCATGCGATCATCGCGGTATTTACGACCGTGGCGGCCGCGCTGGTGGTGTCGCTCGCAACACTCAAGCTCAGCCCCGTCGGCATCACGCGCTGGCAGGATCACGGCGTATTCCACCTGCTGATCGCACTCGGCATATTGGCTGCGCTCGCGTTCGTCTATACGCTGTATTCGATTCACATGCGCGGCGAGCACGGTCCATTCGTGGGCGCGACGCTGCTGTTCGTGCTGTCGTTCGCGGGCCTTGCAATCAGCATGTTTCCTTACATCGTGCCGGGACAACTCACGGTGGCGGACGCCGCTTCGGACGCGACGACCCTCACCTTCATGCTGTTCGGGATCGGCATCGTGTTCCCGATCATGATTGGCTACAACCTCTATCAGTATCACCTGTTCCGCGGCAAGGTCGTACCGGTCGAGCACTAGCACGCGCAAGACCGCAACCGATACCTTGTATCGGCTGTGCCGCTGTTCACGCGAGGCCGCCCTCTCCCTAGAATGGGATGGCGGCTATCTGCCTTTCATGGCATGCAACCCCCGTTCGGCGTCATGCCTGCGCATTCCGCTGACAATTTGGCAATGAAATGTCTTTGAAAAATATTGCGAAGTGAATCAAGCGCAATAACGATGTATTTTCAAGGACATATCGCCTTTCCGGAAAACGCAATTGGGAAAATTCCGGCAATTAAGAACCTTTCATTTATTTCTTGTTTCGGGAAGTTCACTATCTAAACTGAAACCCAGGCACCGGCGGTTCGATGCTTCAGCCACTTGCCCGCTTTCGGTGCGGCGTTTTATCGATATCCAAGAGCCACCTAGCCGACATTTAGACATTTAGCCGCGCGCGCGGAAAACCCGAGGAGTTTCCCATGACGAAACTACGTGATGTGCCCGGCGTCCATCCCTACACCGGTCCCGCAGGCGGATGGGGCGCGCTCAAGGCCACCGCCCAGGCGATTCGCGACCAGATGGAAAGCATCGAAGCGCCGATTACGCTGATGCGAACCAATCAGCCCGACGGTTTCGACTGCCCCGGCTGCGCGTGGCCAGACAAGGAACATCGCTCGACCTTCCAGTTCTGCGAAAACGGCGCCAAGGCAGTGACCTGGGAAGCCACCACGAAGCGCGTCACGCCCGACTTCTTCGCGGCGAATACCGTCACCTCGCTGCTGCAAAAGACCGATTACGAGCTGGAAGACATGGGCCGGCTCACGCACCCGATGGTCTATGACCGCGCCTCCGACACCCTGCGCCCCGTCGACTGGGAAGACGCCTTCGCGCGCATCGGCGAAATACTGCGCACGCTCTCGCCCGATCAGGTGGAGTTCTACACCTCCGGGCGCGCCTCGAACGAGGCCGCGTTCCTCTACCAACTGTTCGCGCGCGAATTCGGCACCAACAATTTCCCCGACTGCTCGAACATGTGCCACGAGCCGACCAGCGTGGGCCTGCCGCGCTCGATCGGCATCGGCAAGGGCACGGTGTCGCTCGACGATTTCGATACGACCGAACTTATCATCTCGATCGGCCATAATCCCGGCACCAATCACCCGCGCATGATGGGCACGCTACACGAAGCCGCGCGCCGCAACGTGCCGATCATCGTCTTCAATCCCTTGCGCGAACGGGCGCTGGAGCGCTTCGCCGATCCTCAGAGCATGATGGAGATGGCGACCTTCGGCTCGACGCGCATCGCCTCGACCTATTTTCAGGTGGACGCGGGCGGCGACGCGGCCGCGCTCAAGGGGGTGATGAAATCGCTCCTGAAAATGGAGGCGGAGCAAGGCGGCGTGCTCGACAAGGACTTCATCGCCGCGCACACCAACGGCTTCGACGCGTTCGCGGCGGACCTGGAAGCCACCAGTTGGGAAGACATCGAAAAGGCCAGCGGCCTCGCGCGCGCCGACCTCGAACACGTCGCGATCGAATACGCGAAATCCAACGCCACGATCGTCACCTACGGCATGGGCGTCACGCAGCACAACAAGGGCACGGCCACCGTGCGCCTGCTCGCCGATCTGCTGCTGATGCGCGGCAATATCGGCAAGCCCGGCGCGGGCATCTGCCCCTTGCGCGGTCACTCCAACGTGCAGGGCAACCGCACCGTCGGCATCACCGAAAAACCCTCGCCGGCCTTCCTGAAGCTGATCGAAGACGCCTGCGGATTCACGCCGCCCGCCGCTCACGGCCACGACGCGGTACAGGCCATGCAGGCGATGATCGAAGGCAAGGCGCGAGCGCTGCTGTGCCTGGGCGGCAATTTCGCGGTGGCGCTGCCCGATCCGGAGCAGGCATTCCCGGCAATGGCCGCGCTCGACCTGGCCGTGCATATCGGCACAAAACTCAATCGTACGCATCTGCTGGTGGCGAGGGAAACGTATATCTTTCCGTGCCTGGGCCGCACGGAGCTCGACATGCAGGGCAGCGGGCGGCAATCGGTGACGGTGGAGGATTCGATGTCGATGGTGCATGCCTCCGCGGGCAAGCTCAAGCCCGCATCCGACCAGCTGCGCTCCGAACCGGCCATCGTCGCGGGCATGGCGCGTGCCACCATGCCGAACTCGAAAGTCGACTGGATGGATCTTATCTCCGACTACGACAAGATTCGCGAGCTGATCGAGCGCACGGTGCCGGGCTTCGAGGATTTCAACCGGCGCATCCGCGAGCCCGGCGGCTTTCGCCTGCCGCTGCCGCCCACCGGGCGCGAGTGGCACACGCCCTCGGGCAAGGCAGAGTTCTCCGTCTACGAGGGCGTCAAGGAAGATGCCGACGTGCTGGGCGCAGAGAACGTGCTGCGGCTCATCACCATCCGCAGCCACGATCAGTACAACACCACCATCTACGCGATGGACGACCGCTATCGCGGCGTGTTCGGGCGGCGCGACGTGCTCTTCATGAACGCGGACGACATGGCCGCTCTCGGCATCGAACACGGCGATCTGGTCGATATCGAAACCGTCACCTCGGGCCGTGTGCTCAAAATGAAGAACATCACGGCAATTGTGTATAGCATTGCCAGAGGGTCGGTCGCGGCTTATTACCCCGAAGCCAACGTACTGGTGCCGCTCGATTACATCGACAAGGACAGCGGGACGCCGTCGTACAAATCCGTTCCGGTCCAGGTCGTGCGCGCGTCGAACGCGCAACCGTAATGCGTTTTCGCTCGTAAACGCAAACACTGGAAGTCGTCAACAGGAGTTCACGAGAATCATGAATATCTTCGACGCTTTTCATCTGGCCCGCCTGCAGTTTGCGTTTACCGTCTCCTTTCATATCGCGTTTCCCGCCATCAGTATTGGCATGGCGAGTTTTCTCGCCGTGCTGGAATGGCGTTTGCTTCTCACGGGCGACGCGTCATACAAGGACATGTACCGCTTCTGGTCGAAAATCTTCGCGGTGGGCTTTGGCATGGGCGTGGTGTCGGGCGTGGTGATGGCGTACGAATTCGGCACCAACTGGAGCGGCTTTTCCACCGTGGCGGGCAATATCACCGGGCCGCTCCTCACTTATGAAGTGCTTACCGCCTTCTTCCTGGAAGCGGGTTTTCTCGGCGTGATGTTGTTTGGCTGGAACCGTGTGAGTCCAAGGGCGCATTTCTTCGCCACCGTGATGGTGGCTATCGGCACACTGATTTCCACCTTCTGGATTCTCTCGTCCAATAGCTTCATGCAGACGCCGCAAGGCTATGCGATCCAGAACGGCCGCATCGTTCCGGTGGACTGGTGGAAGATCATCTTCAATCCATCGTTCCCCTTCCGTCTCGCTCATATGACGATTGCGGCATTCATCGTTGCGGCGTTTATCGTCGCCGCGTGCGGTGCCTGGCATCTGCTCAAGGGACGGCGCGACATGCCGGTGAAGCGCAGCTTTTCGATGGCGCTCTGGATGCTGCTGTTTCTCGCCCCTATCCAGATCGTGGTGGGCGACGCGCACGGTCTGAATACGCGCGAATATCAGCCGGCCAAGATCGCGGCGATCGAAGGACTTTGGGAAACGGAGCATGGCGGCACCGCGCTCAATCTCGTCGGCCTGCCCGATATGAACGCCGAAGTCACGCGCTACGCGATCCAGATTCCCCACCTTGGCAGCCTGATTCTCACCCATAGCTGGGACGGCGAAATCCGCGGCCTCAAGGAATTCGCCCCGCAGGACCGCCCCTACTCGCCCATCGTGTTCTGGACCTTTCGCATCATGGCGGGGCTGGGCATGTTGATGCTGCTGACCGCCGTGCTGGGCCTGATCCTGCGGCGCGGCGGGCGGCTCTACGAAACGCGCTGGTTCCAGTGGCTGGTCTTTTGCATGGGGCCGTCCGGCATCGTCGCGCTGCTGGCCGGCTGGATCACCACCGAGGTGGGCCGCCAACCGTGGACCGTTTATGGCGTGATGCGCACGATCGATTCCGTGTCGCCGATTGGCGCCCAGCAGGCGGGCGTTTCGCTGCTGATCTTCGTGATCGTCTATTTCCTGGTGTTCGGAACCGGCGTTTATTACATGCTCAAAATGATGAAGAAAGGCCCGGCAACCGGCGTGGAAAGCACGGAGTCGCTCAAGTATCCGGGATTGCACAATCGCGCACTCGACGCCGTGGTGGGGGAATAAGGCCATGCAAATCGACCTTCCTGTGATCTGGGCCGGCATCATCGGCCTCGGCGTGTTTATTTACGTGATGCTCGACGGTTTCGATCTGGGCATCGGGCTGCTGTTTCCGTTCTTCGAAGGCAAAGGCGAGCGCGACGTCATGCTCAATACGGTCGCGCCCGTCTGGGACGGCAACGAGACCTTTCTGGTGCTGGGCGGCGCGGGCCTGTATGGCGCGTTTCCCGTGGTGTATTCCACGCTGCTGCCCGCCAATTACATGCCGCTCATTCTGATGGTGGTAGGCCTGATCTTTCGCGGCGCGGCCTTCGAATTGCGCTCCAAGGCCACGCGCACGCAGCATGCGTGGGATCTGGCGTTTATCGGCGGTTCTGCGCTTGCGGCGATGTGCCAGGGCATCACGCTGGGCTCGTTGCTGCAAGGCATCAAGATCGTCGACGATAAATTCGCAGGCGATCCGTTCGACTGGTTTTCGCCGTTCAGCGTGTTTTGCGGCATTGGCGTGCTGCTCACCTATGCCACGCTGGGCTGCGGCTGGCTGATCCTCAAAACGGACGGCGAACTGCAGCGCAAGATGCGCTTCGTCATGCGCCCGCTCGTTGCCATCCTGCTGCTGGCGATTGCCATCGTGAGCCTGTGGACCGTGCTGGGGCTGCCCGCCGTACGGCAACGCTGGTTTTTGAGCGGCGATCTGGGCTATTTCCTGCCGGTGCCGATTCTCGTGGTGCTGTGCGTATGGGGCATCTATCGCTCGCTGAACCTGAACCACGAGGCAATGCCTTTCCTTCTCTCGCTCGCGATCTGCTTTCTGGGCTATACGGGGCTGGTCATCAGCATCTGGCCGTATATCATTCCGCCTTCGCTCACGATCTGGGAAGCGTCGTCGAGTCATTCGAGCCAGTTGTTCGCGCTGGTCGGCACGGTGATCGTGCTGCCGGTCATTCTGGTCTACAACGCCATGCAGTATCGCGTGTTCCGGGGCAAGGTCCGCGAAGGCGACCACGGCTATCACTGAGACGCCGGTTTTCAACTGTACTGCTTCAATCCGTCACGGACTGTGCACCAGGCAGACCGTGACGCGCCCCTATGCTTGAATCTGCAAGCTCGCCCGATCGTCCGAACCTTGTTTCGCGACCGCTCAGGGCGCGCGACCTCCCCATTTTTACGGTTCGCCACGGCTCCGGGAAAGAAAGTGAACGCCATTGCTGAAGCCATCACCTTTGCGCCCGCGCGCGACGAACTCGCTCGCCCGCTGCGCGATCTGCGCCTGTCCGTCATCGATCAGTGCAATTTTCGCTGCACCTACTGCATGCCGCGCGACGTGTTCGACGCCAACTACGCATTCCTGCGGGCTTCCGAGCGTCTTTCGTTCGACCAGATGATGAAGCTCGTGCGCGCCTTCGTGGCGCTTGGCGTCGAAAAGGTCCGCATCACGGGCGGCGAGCCGCTGCTGCGGCGCGGGCTGGAGTCGTTCATCGAACGGCTTGCGGGCGTGAAGACGCTGAGCGGCAAGCCACTGGATATCGCGCTGACGACCAACGGTTCCTTGCTCGCCGCGCGTGCACGCGGCCTGCGCGATGCGGGGCTTTCGCGCGTCACGGTGAGCCTGGACGCGCTGGACGACGCCATCTTTCGCCGCATGAGCGATGTGGACATGCCAGTGGCGCGCATTCTCGACGGCATCGAACAGGCCCAGGCGGTCGGCCTCGCGCCCGTCAAGGTCAACGCCGTGATCGAGCGCGGCGTCAACGACAGCCAGATCCTGCCGCTCGTGCGTCACTTCATGAACACCGATATCGCCATGCGATTCATCGAATTCATGGACGTAGGCGGCGCGGCAGGCTGGTCGAATTCGACTGTGCTTACCGCGCAAAACATGCGGGAGATCGTCGAAAGCGAATTCGCGCTGCTGCCGCTGCGCAGCGCCGATGAATCGTCGACCTCGGTCAACTACCGCCTGGCCCATGGAACGGGCACCGTGGGCTTTATCGCCAGCGTCACGCAGCCGTTTTGCGGCAAGTGTTCGCGGGCGCGCGTATCCGCGGATGGGCAGCTATATACCTGCCTGTTCGCGAAGCAGGGCGCCGATCTGAAACCGTGGCTGGGAGACGCCGTTTCCAGTGAACAATTGATCGACGCCATCAACGCGCGCTGGAACGCGCGCGACGACCAGTACTCGGAACTCAATGCTGACCGGCGACGCAGTGGCGAGCGCAAGCGCTGGCCCACGGTACGCATGTCGCTGGTCGGCGGCTGAGGGCGTTATCGCTTCAAGGCACTATGAAAATCACCATCAAATATTTCGCGAGCATCCGCGAACAGATCGGCGCAGCCGAGGAAGTGATCGAGATCGACGCGCCGCAGATCAGCGTTGGCGATCTGCGCGCCCAGTTGATTGCGCGTAATCCGCGCACCGCGCAAGCGCTGGATACGGCGCGCCCCGTGCGCGTGGCCGTGAATCATGAGATGGTTGCCCAGGCGTTGGTCGACACGCTTTGCGTTCGGCAGGACAGCGAAGTTGCGTTCTTTCCGCCAGTGACCGGTGGCTGACATTGAGTGCGGTAAAGCAGCCGATAATTGATATCGGCGTATAGGCCCTTCGTTCCCAGGTCAGGCGCAGGTAATATCGCCCCGGTCGCGCAAATTGCGCGACGTCCATAGCAGGGCCTCCGCTATCCCCAAAGTCCCCCCGCTTTGGGGATTTTTTTACGGACTACGCCTTATTCGTCCGGTTCGATTTCCAGCGCCGAAGCGAGTACGGCCCAATCCGCGTTGATGGGGGTGGTGCCACGCACGAAAGGCCGGTAGATTTTGTCGCCGCGCTGGATATCGCCGCCCGTGAGCGCGCATTGTCCGCGTTTTCGCGCGATGCACAGGCGCCAGAGTTGCTCGGTGTAGTGCCCGCTGGTGGGATCGCTCCATGACACCGATATGAGTTTGTCCTTGCAGACCTCGACGAAAGCCAGATTGGCACGCCGGGCGGGAACGGCGTCCATGATGTCGGCGTGGGTCGATCGTGAGAAACCGTTCGTGGCATGACAGGCCTTGTCATGCGCGCCATCGTGGAGAACGGAGCCGCCGCCCAGCAGCGTAAGCGTGTATTGCCAGGCATGGTCGATACTGACTTGGTGCATCGTCTGTCTTCCCTTCAAGGGTGAATTGTCAGGCCAGATTCATACGATCATTCTGTCATGCGCAAGCGAGCGAACTACGAATGCAGCGCGAGTCAATCGCGTGTCATCGCATGCTAGCACCGGCATGATGAAAATGATCCATTTCGACCCGATACAATGAATTGGCGGCTCATTCGTCGGGTTTAATCGCTCTGGCGTCCACACTGAATAGTAGTGGCCGCCAATGCGTCCGATGAATCACACTGCGGCCTTGCTCAAGGGAGTACAGTTCGCGGTTTATAAACCTTGCCACGCTTGCTAACGTTCGAATTCTGTCCCGCGCACGTCTGCAATCAAATAATCGATCTCACGCAAACGGCGCGACGATCATGCCGCTGATCGCCTTGATGGAGTTTCGCGGCGATGTTGCGGAGTCGTCGTACGCCGTGGACGATCCGACTCTCGTGTGTCATCGCATTGAGCGCGACATGCTCGTGCACGCGCGACGCCACGGAACCGCGCTCATCGAGAGCGGCGGGCATGGCCGCCCCTGCCGCAAAAAACTCATTTCTGCGCTGTAACCGCTGGCGCGGCGTGGGCGAATTAGCTGTTGTATCCGCGACGGATACCACCTACTTCTACCACCGGAGAACACTCATGTCCGCAAAGCTCAACGTCAATGCCGCGCTGCTCGTTGGCGCTGTCGCAAGCCTGCTCGCGTCCGCCGCTCACGCCGCGCCGCTCACCCAGGCAGAGGCCAGCGCCGCCATCGCCGCACACAAGGAAAAGTGCTATGGCGTCGCGCTAAAAGGCCAAAACGACTGCGCCGCGGGGCCAGGCACGACCTGCCAGGGCACCTCCGCGATGGACTTCCAGGGCAACTCGTGGAAGTTCGTGCAGGGCGGCACCTGCACCAGCATCCAGGTGCCGGGCGGCGGCCACGGCTCGCTCACGCCGATGAAGTCCTGATCGTTCAGGCACGACAAGGAGCGGGACGATCATGAGCGACTTCTTCCGATCAAGGGTATGGCCCATGTCAGGCCGTCCCGCCCTCGTCGGCACGAGTTTCAAGCACGGGCATCTGGGCGCGATCCTCGATGACGGATTCGAAGACGGTTTCTTCGAAGTCCATGCCGAGAACTACATGGGCGCGGGCGGCCCGCCGCATCGTGCGCTCGCTTCCATCCGGGAGCGCCATGCGGTCTCCCTGCATGGCGTGTGCATGTCGCTGGGCAGCCCGGATGCGCTGGATACGGCCCATCTCGCGCGTTTTCGCGATCTGGTTGCACGCTACGAACCGGCCTTCGTTTCCGAACATCTCGCGTGGTCTTCGCACGGTGGCAGTTTCTTCAACGATCTGCTGCCGCTGCCCTATAACCGCGCAACGCTCGCGCATCTATGCGCGCATATCGACCAGATGCAGAACGCAATTGGCCGCACAATCCTGCTAGAAAACCCTTCGACATATGTGATGTTCGCGTCGTCGACGATGAGCGAAACCGGTTTTCTACGCGAAGTCGCGCAGAGAACCGGATGCGGGCTGTTGCTGGACGTCAATAACGTTTTCGTTTCGGCGGTTAATCACGGCTTTTCGGCGCATAAGTATCTCGCGGCGTTTCCGCTCGAATACGTGGGCGAAATCCATCTGGCCGGTCACAGCGAACAGCGCGACGACGAGAACCAGCCCTTGCTTATCGACAGTCACGATCGCCCCGTTGCCGATCGTGTGTGGGATCTCTATCGCGAGGTGATTTCCCGCATCGGCACCGTGCCGACACTAATCGAATGGGACAGCGACCTGCCCGACTGGGACGTCTTGCGCGCGCAGGCCGAAGCGGCGCGGCAGGTCATGACACGCGTCGTCACGGCGTATGACGGGGGCGTTTGCCATGCAAGCTGAACAGCACTCAGCGTATGCGGGCGCATTCGCCCCCGGCTTGTTCGATCCTGCACTGAGCGCGCCCGCCGACGTCATCGCATCGCACGACAAGGGCGTGGTCAAGCGCTACAACGTCTATCGCAACAACGTGACGGTGAGCTTGATCGATGCGCTGGCCGCCATTTATCCGGCTGTACAGCGCATCACCGGCGTCGAATTCTTTCGCGCCATGGCGCGCTTTCATGTGCGCGCAACACCGCCGAACTCGCCGCTGCTGTTCGAATACGGCAGGGATTTTCCAGGCTTTATCGAATCGTATCAATACGCACGCGACATGCCCTGGCTCGCGGATACCGCGCGCATCGATCGCGCATGGCTGGATGCGTACCATGCAGCCGATGCCGCGCCGTTGACGACGCAGGCGTTCGCCGCCGTCGACGCCGGATCGCTTGCGCAGCTTCGGTTTATCGCTCACCCGGCCGCGCGCATCGTGCGTTCGCGCTATCCGGCGGTATCGATTTTCGCCATGAACCGCAAGGACGGGCCGGTCGAGCCGCTCCATGCCAGCGACGCGCAGGACGCGCTCGTCACGCGCCCCGATCAGGACGTGATCGTTTCGCAACTGCCCGCCGGTGGCGCGGCGTTCCTGCTGGCGCTGATAGCCGGTGTGCCGCTGGGCGCAGCAGTGGAAGCCGCGCTGCAAGACAACGAATCGTTCGATATCCATATTAATCTGCAAGCGATGATTACCGCCGGTGTATTCACCGCGATCCGTTCCGGAGCCCCATCATGATGTCGACCCAGCAAGAACTCAAGCCGTCCGCGCAGGCCTTTGTCACGAATGCGATTGCGCGCGCCCGGCATGCGATCGAAGCGCTCGCCCAGCCCTGGCTGGTGCAACTCGTGCTGCGTCTTGCGCTTGCCGTGCCGTTCTGGCGTTCCGGCATCCTCAAATGGCACGGTTTCCTGCATCTCAACGATACGGCAATCACGCTGTTCACCGACGAGTTCCAGCTTCACCTGCCGGGCGGCCCGTATCCCTTTCCCGCGCCCGCTGTGTTCGCGTTTCTTTCCGCGTGCGGCGAAGTGGGCTTCCCCGTGCTGCTGGTGCTGGGGTTGGGCACGCGTTTCGCGGCGGCGGGTCTGTTCCTGATGACCTGCATCATCGAATTGACCGTCCCCGACGGCTGGCCCATTCACATCACCTGGGCCGCGATGGCGCTGGGCATCGCCGCATGGGGTCCGGGCAGGATCTCGATCGACTGGCTGCTGGGCGACCGCGCGAGCCGCTCCAGCTAAGCAGATGTGCAATCCCGCGGCTCGCCGGCCGGGCCGCCGTCCCATACTCCCCCACAGTACTATGGCATACTCCCGTCCAGTATGTGACCGGGAGCCATCATGCCCCACACCGTCGAAGAGAAAAAGCGTGTTCTGGCCCGGGTTCGCCGCGTGCGCGGCCAGCTGGACGCGCTCGAACGCGCGCTGGAAGAAGGCGCGGATTGCGGGCCCATTCTCCAGCAGATTGCGGCCATGCGCGGCGCCATCAACGGCTTGATGGCGGGCGTGCTTGAAAGCCATCTGCGCGCGGAATTCTCAGGCCTCGCGCCCTCTGACGACAATTCCAGAAAATCCATTGACGAAGTCGTTTCGCTTGTGCGTTCCTATCTTCGTTGATGCTGTTTCGATGATCGACTGACCCGCGCCGGTAGCCGCCCGAGCGGCCCGGACCCTTTTGTTTTTTCACGAGGATTGCTATGAAATCACGTGCAGCCGTTGCATTCGGGCCGGGCAAGCCCCTCGAAATCGTCGAGATCGACGTCGAACCGCCCCGCAAGGGCGAAGTGCTGGTGAAGATCACCCACACCGGCGTATGCCACACCGATGCCTTCACGCTCTCCGGCGACGATCCCGAAGGCCTCTTTCCCGCCGTGTTGGGCCACGAAGGCGCGGGTATCGTCGTTGAAGTGGGCGAAGGCGTGACCAGCGTGAAGCCTGGCGATCACGTGATCCCGCTCTACACTGCCGAATGCGGCGAATGCCTGTTCTGCAAGAGCGGCAAGACCAACCTGTGCATTGCCGTACGCGCCACGCAGGGCAAGGGCGTGATGCCGGACGGCACGACGCGCTTCAGCTACAACGGTCAGCCCGTCTATCACTACATGGGTTGCTCGACGTTCAGCGAATACACGGTGGTCGCCGAAGTCTCGCTTGCGAAGATCAATCCGGATGCCAACCCGGAACAGGTCTGCCTGCTGGGCTGTGGCGTGACCACGGGTCTGGGCGCCGTGAAGAACACCGCCAAGGTTCAGGAAGGCGATACCGTGGCCGTGTTCGGCCTCGGCGGTATCGGTCTTGCCGTGATCCAGGGCGCGAAGCTTGCGAAGGCCGGCCGCATCATCGCCGTCGACACCAATCCCAGCAAGTTCGAACTCGCGCAGGCCTTCGGCGCGACCGATTGCGTCAACCCGAAAGATCACCAAAAGCCCATCCAGCAAGTGATCGTCGAGATGACGGGCTGGGGCGTGGATCACAGCTTCGAGTGCATCGGCAATGTCAACGTCATGCGCGCGGCACTCGAATGCGCGCACCGCGGCTGGGGCCAGTCGGTGGTGATCGGCGTGGCGGGTGCGGGCCAGGAAATCTCCACGCGTCCGTTCCAGCTCGTCACGGGCCGCCGCTGGCTGGGCACCGCGTTTGGCGGCGTGAAGGGCCGCTCGGAACTGCCGGGCATGGTCGAAGACGCCATGAGCGGCAAGATCGAGCTCGCGCCCTTCGTCACGCACACGAAGGACCTCGCGGGCATCAATGAAGCATTCGACCTGATGCACGAAGGCAAGTCGATCCGCACCGTGGTTCACTACTAAAGCCTGCGCGCGGCGCGTCCCTGCGCGCCGCCAATTCCTGCCCGCTGTCGTTCGCGCGTCTCACGCACTTCAACGCGCGAAACACGTGATAGCGGGCAATCCCACGCTTGCCGCTTCACCCTGTCCATTGCATCGCTTTAATTGCATATGCAATTACACGCAAAAAAAATGGATACCGTATTTTTCCCGATTTATTTTTCGAATTTTATGGACCGGCTTTAAATGCCATATAAAGCCATCCATTTATCCATGCCGCATAGCGTGTAAAAGTGTTTGACAAAGCACTGCAACACCCTCTATTTTTCCTCTGCATCTTTTCATTACCAAATCTTTCCACGGGGAATCTCCAGAGGCCTTTCTGGCTTCAGGGGCTTCCCTTTGTCTTTTTTCTTGTCCTTTTTTATAGGCATCCTGATTAATTTTCACCGCAACAAATTGTATTAAAAATGTCGGTTATGGAAAGTTAATTGTCAGCCGCAGCGCGCCGGCGTGGATTTGCTTTGTCTTTTTAAATCGTCACGTCTGGCGAACGCGGATTTTCTGCATGCGGTATTCATCATCCACAGGGACAGATATGAATGCGGACAGCCGTATTAGCAATTGCCGCGCCCGATCATTGGGCCGCCTGGCCGTGCCGGGCGCGTTGATGGCGGCAATATTGATGCTGACGGGATGCGGAGGCGGCGATAGCGGCTCCGGGACTTCGGCCACCGCGATGAAACAGGTCGCGGCCACTGAGCAGAATGCATCGCAATCGAATGCCGGCGCCAGCGCCAATCAGCCTTATACCGACCCCGTTGCCTATTCGCCCAATGCCACTGACGGCCTTCCGGCTTCGCAAGTCGCGGAAAAAGCCGCTGTCATGCATTACCAATGGAAATCCGGCAAGACCACCATCAATTACACGACGACGACCGGGCATTTGACGGCATCGGATGCCAATGGCAATCCCGAAGCCACTCTGTCCTATGTCGCCTATACCGCGCCATCGACCAATGGATCGCCGCGTCCGGTCACCTTCATCTACAACGGCGGCCCGGGTTCGTCGTCGATCTGGCTGCGGCTGGGCTCGTTCGCGCCCACGCGCGTCGCCACGCCCGACCCGCTGCTGACGAACTGGCCGAATTTCCCCGTCGTCGATAACGCGGACAGCCTGATCGACACCACGGATATGGTGTTTATCGACCCGCCGGGCACCGGTCTTTCCGAAGCGATCCTGCCCAACACCAACCAGAAGTTCTGGGGCTGCGATCCCGACGTTGGCGTGATACGCGATTTCATCGAACGCTATATTGCCGTCAATAACCGCAGCAGTTCGCCGCTCTATCTCTACGGCGAATCGTATGGCACGCCGCGCACCGACATGCTCGCGCTCGCGCTCGAAACAGCGGGCGTACCGCTCACCGGCATCGTGCTGCAGTCGTCGATCCTGAACTACTATGCCGATGCGATCGAAGCCACCGCCATCACCAATTCGACCGCCGGCCTGCAACTGGATACCGACACGCTCGCGGGCTATTACCCGGGCTATGCGGAGGTGGCCGCGTATTTCAATCAGGTCTCGCCGCCCTTGATCGATCAGGGACTGTTCGCGCTGCAATCGGAAATCTTCGCCACGGGCCAGTACAACCACTTCAAGAAGTACGCGCAGACGTGGACGCTCAGCCAACTGGGTATTCCCAACGCACTGGGTACGCCGGTGCTGCCGCCCGCGCGCACGCTGGATTCATGGCGCTGGCCTTCGAGCCTGACCTTGCAGGCCTTGCAGGGCTACTTCAACGTGAATGGCTTCACCTACTCGCTGATTCCTGGCACCACCATCGGCCGTTATGACGGACGCGTCTCGCTGCCGAATTCCGACCCGCGCCTGCAATCCGATGGCGATCCCTCGGATATCCTGATCTCGCAGCCGTTCACCACGGCATTGGCCACGCAGTTGCCGGATTACCTCGGCTATACCGCGCCCAACGCCACCTTCATGCCGCTCAACGACAACATCATCAATGTCTGGGACTTCTCGCACGATGGCCAGCCGCTTCCCGACACGCTGCCCGATCTGCTCGGCGCGATCACGCTCAATCCGCAGTTGAAGGTGCTATCGGAGAACGGTTATCACGATCTCGCCACGCCATTCTTCAATACCGAGAAACAGCTCGCACGTCTGCAAACCGTGTCCGGTCTGAACGCGAATCTGCAGGTCAACTTCTTCCCGGGCGGACATATGATTTATCTGGATGACACCGCGCGCCCGAAGATGAAGAGCGATCTCGTCAAGTATTACGCCGGCCAGCCGATACCGCTCGCGCTTTCGGTGTGGACGCTGCCCGCGCCGTGGCCCGACGAAAGCCCCGCCGCTTCGCCGACCGCGACGGCGCAAGCCGCGATCGAACCTTGAGGCCGGCAGCTGCACGATCTGATCTATCCGAAACCCCTCTTTGAAGGCGAGCGAACATGTATCCATCCGACAAGTTGTGGCGCATCGCGCCGCTCATCGTGGCCGTTGCCGTGATCGGCACGGCGCAGGCGGCAACCCAGTCCGTCGCGCCAGTCCAGTTGCCCAAGGGCGGGCACGGCGTCGACGGCCCGTTCTTCCCGGCTAACCGTCCCCAACCCGTGACGCCTTCGACGGGCACGCAATTGCAGCAGGAAGCGCAAAAGCGCATCGAAGCGCGCATGGGGGCGAATACGGTGTTGAGCCAGGGCGCGACGCTCACGAAGGCGCAGGCGCAGAGCAATGGCCTTGGCTATATCTCCCAGCATTTCGACCAGATCGACACGGCCCATACCGGCCGCGTGTCGATCGACGACGTGCGCCAGTACCTGCAAAAGCAACAGCAGCAATAAAGCCATCGCATCGCCATGACGTAAAAAAGGCCTCACCCAACGGTGAGGCCTTTCTCGACAGCGCTTCGTTGAGCCTATTGCATCGCCCGCAGCGGCAGCAGCTTGCCTTCCCAGAGCAGCGCAGCCGTCTTGCCGAACAGCAGACCGATCACACCCGTAGCCGCCACGAACAGCGCGAAAGCCAGTTCATGCACCCAAAGCGGGCCACCGTGCTGGGCGATGAGCATCGCGAGAGTCGGCAGCGCCGCGACACCGAAGCTGAAGGCCCAATACGACGGCGTGAAGGCCTGGACGCGAATCCACGGCAGCAGACGCAGCAGCAAGATCGCTTGATACAGCCCGTAACCAAGCAGCGCGTAAGCCACGATGCCAGCGGCGCCCGTCAGCGACACATGCATGCTGCTCATGATCCCCATCCAGGCAACGCCCCCCACCACCGGCGGCGCGAGCTGGATGCCAAAGGTCGGGCGCAGGGCCGGCGCAGTCGGTGCGGCGAGCGCGGCGCGGTTGAGCAGCTTCGATTCGATGGCGAGCCACGAAAGCGCGCCGCTACCGAAAAACATCAGCGCCAGCTCGGGCAAGTTGAATGCCGCCGCCGTTGCCGCCGCCACGAAACCCGCTGCGACCGTGGGCAGATAGAGCGCGGGGGTCACGAGTTCCCCATTGCGGCCACCTTGCCAGAGTCGGCCGTGCAGCATCACGCCCACGGCGACCTGGCTGATCGCACCTGCCGCGAACAGCGCGAGACCGGCGTCATGCGACCAGAGCTTGACGGCCTGCGCCGCCAGCATCGTCGATACCGGCGCGAGCGCCACGAACGACGATTGCACTTCATGCTGCCATTCCTTGCGCGCCGCCTCGCGATGGGCGATCCACTTCACGCCGTACATCGCCATCACGGCGGCCCACACGATCACCCCCAGCACCGTCAGCGCCATGGCGGCGGCGGCCGGCACTTCCCAGAGCTTAGCGGCTACCCGCCACGCACCCGCCAGCGCGAGCGTCCCGACCGCGATGCCGAAAAAACCCGCCGGCATCGGCTCATGTTTTGTCATCCATGCGTTCATGACTTCACTCCTGACACTTGAGGCAGCGAAGGCCGCCGTCGATGGAGTGACTTTAGGCGCGGGCGCGCCCGGCGCGAATGCCGGGCAGTGTCAACAACATGCCCGATCGTCTCAGCGGCTTTTCCGATCGCTTTTCACGGCAGTGGCGGTTGAAGCCTTTCCCGGGTTACGCGCCGATGCTTTCCTCGAACTCCGCCAGCGCGCCGTCGTGCGCTTCGAGCGCCCGTCGCACCTCGGGCAGCGCGCGGCGCACCAGCGCCCGCGCGGATTTCGGCAGATCCGCGCAGGCCGTCTCGATATCGCCGCTGCGATGCTCGCCCAGCATCGCGAGCAGCACGCAGGCCTGCTCGACGTCCTTCTGCGACTTGACGAGCATTTGGGTGCGCAACCGCGACACGAGGATCTTGTGGATCGCGAAACGCGCCGGGTCCGGCACACGCACCGGCACCGCGCCATGCCGCGATATCAGCGTGCCCATATGCGACTGGCCGAGCAGATAAGCGAGATACGGCATGCCACTGGCGTGCGCGCTGAGTTCGGGTACAGCGATGGTTGGAAACGTATCGTCCTGCGACGGCACGAGCAGATCGACGTGAAAACGTGTCTTGCCCGCCTGCTTGAACGAGGTGGACGGATCGCCCCGGTTGAACGGCGGCACCGGTACGAAATCGATGCCGGTTTCGCGCAGGATGTCGAGCAGACCGCCCGACGGCACATTCTGCAACGCAAGCTGGCGCGCCCGGGCAATATCGATATCTTCCGTTTCGTAGGCGATCGCCTTGATGCCCAGGCTGTTGAGCAGCACGGCGTAAGCGTGCGAGCCCACCAGCACCGCGCCCGCCTGAAACAAACCGTAGTTGTAGAGCACCGCCATGGTGGCGTAGGTTTTGTTGTCGGCGATCTGGAAACCGAGCTTCGCCAGTTCCCGGATTCGGCCGATGAGATCCTTGGCCTGCTCGATCTGCTGCGCCACGGCTGCCGCGCGGGCATCGGCTTCGGCGTCGCCCTTGGGGCCGCCCATGCTGAGCTGCTGGCGCTTGCCCTCGGCGTCCATGAACTGGCGGTAGTAGTAGACGGCCTTGCCGCGATCGTGCTCGATAATCGTGCCGGGCGCGCCCACCAGGACGCGCGGCTGGGCGGCGGCGCCCTGCTCGACGTTCGCGTATTGGGAACAGAAGGCTTGATCGTGCCGCTGATAGAGGGGGAAGCCGGGCATGGTCGGGAGAAATTGCAGTAATTTTTTTAATTTTACTGCAAATCATGCGATGCGCGCTTGCAGTAGTTTTTTAAAAATTACTGCAAGCGCCCAGACAGCCGATTCACACGGCGAACCTGCGAAGCAGCGCGCAACACGCGACAATGCCGCAAAACCCCGCAACAAGGATCAACCCCATGCCATCCACCCGCGACTACTGGTTCCCCGCCAAACGCTACGGCTGGGGCTGGGGATTGCCCACCCGCTGGCAAGGCTGGCTGGTCCTGATCGGCTATTTCGCCTTGCTCGGCGCGACCCTCCACGCGTTCGCGCCGCAACGCCACATGGCCGGGTTCGTCGTGGTGGTCGCGCTGCTCAGTCTCGTGCTCGTCGGCATCTGCTGGCTCAAGGGCGAGCCGCCGCGCTGGCGCTGGGGCGACGACTGAGCCGCGCGCCCGCCCGCCTCAACCGAACGTGAACGTGTACACCTTCACGCCCGGATCGAGAAAACGGATCTCGAAGGTCCGGTCGCCGATCGCGCCGCCCTGGCGCACCAGTTGATAGAGCCGGGCGCCCGTTACGACGCCCGTACCGTCCGCCGCGGCATCCGCGCCATGCGCAGCGCCGGGAGCCGCGCCGTCGATGGTGATGCGAAAGCGCACCGGCTTGCCGTCCGCCGCTGGCGCGAGCACCAGATGCAGATCGCGCGCATGAAAACGGTAGGCGACTGCCGCCTGCGGCGCGGCGGACACCGCCGATTCCGCGCCGATATTCCAGCGGCCATCGAGCGCCCACGCATTGAGCGGCAGATCGGCGGGCAGCGTGTAATGCGCATCGGTATCGGCGCGCAGCGATTGCGGCGAGGCAAACCCGCGCCCCTCGCGATAACCCAGATAGGTCTCACCCGAACCGGTATCGGCGAGATCGGCCGGGACTTGCGCACCCGTCGCTTGCTCTACCTGCGAGGCGTGCGAGGCGTGCGCCGCGGGCGCGCGGCCGTTCTCGGCGAGCAGTTGGCGGATCGCCTGCTCGGCCTCGCCATAGCTACCCTCGCCGAAGTGGTGATAGCGCACGCGGCCCTGCGCATCGACCACATAAAACGCCGGCCAGTACGCATTGCCGAAGGCATTCCAGACGCGATAGTCGTTATCGAGCGCAACCGGATAGCGAATGCCCAGGTCCGCCAGCGCGCGCTTCACGTTGCCGGCGTTGTGCTCGAAACCGAACTCGGGCGTATGCACGCCGACCACCACCAGACCGTCGTTCTGATAGCGCTGCGCCCAGGTCTTGAGGTACGGCAGCGTGCGCAGGCAATTGATGCACGAATAGGTCCAGAAGTTGACCACCACCACCTTGCCGCGCAAATCCTGCGGCGTGAGCGGCGCGGAATTCAGCCACGTCGATGCGCCATCGAGCGACGGCAACGTGCCTTCAACGGGCAGCGCAGCAGTGGCAGCCGATGTGGCGACGCGGACAACGTGCGCAGCCGCCGACGTTTGCGTTTGCCGCACCACCGTGGGCACCGCGGCAGGAACCGCAGCAGCAACCGCGGCCGGTTCGGCCGTCTTCGCGCCCAACTGCGCGGTGAGGCGATTTTCCAGGCTTTCGGTCGGCGAACCCGGCAGATGCGCCAGCACACGTGTATCGACGCCAAACGCGATCGCGCCCACCGTCACCAGGACAAGCGCCCCCGCCGCGCGGCGCAGATGCTCGCCCAAGCCCATCGAGCGCTTGAGCGCATCCATCGCACGCTTGCCAAGGCTCGCGGCAATGGCCAGCGAACACGCCGCGCCCACGGCATACGCGCCAAGCGCCGCCCACGTCTGCCAGGTCACGCCATGACGCACCGCGCCCGTGAGGATCAGCCCGAGGACCGGCCCCGCGCAAGGCGCCCACAACAGGCCCGTCGCCGCGCCGAGCAACAACGCCGAGCCGATCTGCCCCGTCGCCCCTTGCCGGGCGCTGCGCGCCACGAAGCGATCGGCGAGCGCGGTCAAGGGCCGCGCAAGACGCGCGGCGAGAGCTGGAAACAGCAGCGCCGCGCCGAAAACCGCAAACAGCGCGAGCGCGAGATAGCGCCCATACTCGCTCAACTGGGCCGCGCCGTTGAGCCCCGCCGCACCCAGCCCGGTGAGCAGCGCGAAGGTGCCCGCAAGGCCGATCAGCATGGGCAGACGTCCGGTGACAAAGGGCTGGTCCGGGCGCGCGAACACGAAGGGCACGACCGGCAGGATGCAGGGACTGAGGACGGTGAACGCACCGCCGATGAATGCGACGACGAGCAGCAACATGAGTCGGTCTCCAGACAGATCCACACAGATTTCGAGGGGCGCAGCAAAGCCCCGGCCATGTGTGGTATTTCAGGGCCTCGATGTATCGGCTGAATGTCTGGAAAGCGCCTGGGGCGCATCGGCATGTGTCATGCGACGGCCGGGATACACGCCGATACAAATCGCGAATCTGAAACAGCGGGTGTACCAACTGGCGTGAGCGGAATCAAAACTGGATAACCGCCGGCGCTACGCGGGTGTTTTGTATCGCCAGGTATCCGGCGCGCGCCGCGACACACTACGTTGCACAGGGCGGCAGTTGGGGACATGTAGCAGATACGTGCGCGCGGTCCAATCCACTCGCACCCCAACCTTTGATGGAGAGCCCGTCATGTTCGAACGTCTCAAGATCGCCGCCGTCGCCACTGCCCTGGCCGCCACGGCCGCCTATGCCGTGTTCGCGTCCACCGCCAGCCCCGCCGCCACCGAACCGCCCGCCGTGCAGAACGGCGCACCCGCGCCCGATTTCACCGGCATCAACACCTGGATCAACAGCCAGCCGCTCGATCTGAAACAGCTGCGCGGCAAGGTCGTGCTGGTCGAGTTCTGGACCTTCGATTGCATCAACTGCGCCCATACCGTGCCCTACGTGAAGCAGTGGTATTCGCGCTATCGCGACAAGGGTCTGGTGGTGGTCGGCGTGCATACGCCCGAGCTCCCGTTCGAGCGCAACACGGATAACCTGAAGAAAGCGGTTGCGCGCTTCGGCATCGAATATCCGGTGGCGCAGGACAACTCGTACGCGACCTGGAATGCGTACAACAACCAGTACTGGCCCGCGCTGTATCTGATCGACAAGAACGGCAAGCTGGTCTACAGCCATTTCGGCGAGGGCGAATACGACCAGACCGAGCAGACGATTCGCAGCCTGCTGGGTATCGATACGAAGAAGGGTTGAGATGCGATGGAGAAAGCGCGCCACCCCTTCGGCGCGGCGCGCTTACCGGGTTATTCGCTTGCTGGCTTACTCGCTTGATCGCCGGTTTGGCAAAGCCCCTTGATCCACGCATAAACCGCATCCACCGCAGCAGAGCGCGGCGGTTGCGCCGAGCGCATCAGCCAGAACGGCGCGAGCGCGAAGCCGGGCACCTGCCGCAGGATCTTGACTCGCCCGCTCGACAATGCCTCGCCGGCGGTGAGCCGCGACACCATGGCAAGGCCCACGTCCTGTTCGGCGGCCGACACCAGAAAGCGCGCATCGTTGGCCGTCATCGCGCGCCGCGTTCGCAGGCCTGCACGCCTGAGTTCGGGCAGCCAGGGCGCCCAGTCCGGGCGCGCCTCGTCAACCAGCAGGGGAACCTGCGCCAATACCTCGGGGAACGGTACGCCGCGCAAACGGCGCGCGGTGCGTGGCCCGCAAATCGCCACGGCCTCTTCGTCCAGCAAGGGTTCGCCAATCACTTCGGGCGTACGAATCTCCTGCGTCGATACCACGAGATCGACATCGACACGATCGATCTCGTTGACCTTCTCGCCGGTCACGAGCCAGAACTCGATATCCGGCAACGCCGCTGAAAAAGCGCCCATGCGCGGCATCAGCCAACCGGAAGCAAACTCCGGCGTGCAGTGCACGATCACCGAATCGGGATTGCCATACGGCTCGATACGATCGCGCCCGTCCGCGAGCGTGGCCAGCGCGGCGGTCACGGTCTGCGCGTAGAGCGTGCCGGCCGCTGTCAACGCCACACCACGCCCAATGCGCCGGAACAGCGGCTGAGCGGTCCATTCCTCAAGTTGCTGGATCTGATGGCTGATGGCCGATTGCGTAAGCGCCAGCTCTTGCGCGGCGCGCGTGAAGCTACCCAGCCGCGCGGCGGCGTCGAAAGCGAGCAAGGCCTGGAGAGGAGGAAGTCTGCGCATGCGCGGGGCGCCTTCAGGTATGAAAAATATTGATACTTCCAGCAAGATTCTTCGCTTTTCAGCGGAATTCTTACCCGCAATCATAACTCCAGCCGTCCTCCACACGCCTCGAACGCCTCGCAGGTATGAAGCAAATTTGTGCGATGACGCCGATAAAAACCCACAGGATCGCCCCATATGACGTCGCCTCTCACACATCTCACGGCCTCGCATCTCACGCCTACCGCCGCAGCCGGCAGCGACGGCCAGACGCCCGCCCCCACCTATGCGGGCGTGCTCTCCTTCATGCGCCGCCCGTACACACGCAATCTGCACGGCGTCGATGTAGCGATTTCCGGCGTTCCCCTCGACCTCGCCACGACCTTCCGTCCGGGCACCCGTTTTGGTCCCGCTGGCATGCGCGCCGCCTCCGTGCAACTGGCTGAACTGGGCGCATTTCCGTGGGGCATCGACTTGTTCGACCATCTGAACGTGGTCGATTACGGCGACTGCTGGTTCGACGCACACAATCCGGGCGGCATTCGCGAAGCGATCATCAACCACGCGCGCGGCATTCTGGCGAGCGGCGCGCGCATGCTCACGCTGGGCGGCGATCACTACATCACCTACCCGCTGCTGGTTGCGCATGCGCAAAAGTACGGCAAGCCGCTGAGCCTGATCCACTTCGACGCGCATTGCGACACCTGGCCCGACGACAATCCCGCTTCGCTCAATCACGGCACGATGTTCTACAAGGCGATCCGCGAAGGTCTGATCGATCCCGCCCGATCCGTCCAGGTGGGCATTCGCACCTGGAACGAGGATTTCATGGGCGTGCGCATTCTGGATGCGCCGTGGGTGCATCGCAACGGCACGCAGGCGACGATCCGCGAAGTGCTGGCGACCGTGGGCGATGCACCGGTCTATCTGACCTTCGATATCGACTGCCTCGATCCGGCCTTCGCGCCTGGCACCGGAACGCCGGTTGCGGGCGGCCTGAGTTCCGCGCAGGCGCTGGAGATCGTGCGCGCGCTCGGCCCCGTCAATCTGGTGGGCGCAGACGTAGTGGAAGTCTCGCCGCCCTACGATCACAGCGATGTGACCGCGCTCGCCGCCGCGCATCTCGCCGCCGACATTCTGTGCCTGATGCGCAACCAGAAATTGAGCCGCCTTCAGAATATGTAGGAATACCAATCACGCAGCTTACCCTCTGTCTGGATCACACATCATGCCCCAACCCCACATGAAGCCGATACTGGCTGCGCTCCTGCTCATTGCTTTCGGCACGGGCGCACAAGCCGAAGACAAACAGCTCAATCTGTATAACTGGGCCGATTACATTGCCAAAGACACGGTGCCAAACTTCGAAAAAGAATCCGGCATTCACGTGCGCTACGACGTCTACGACGGCGACGAAACCTTGCAGGCCAAGCTGCTGACCGGATCGACGGGATACGACGTCGTCGTGCCCACCTCGAATTTCCTCGCCAAACAGATCGACGCCGGCATCTACCAGAAACTCGATAAATCGAAACTGCCGAATCTCGTCAATCTGGACCGCAATCTGCTCAAGCTCGTCGCCACTGCGGACCCCGGCAATCAATACGCCGTACCGTGGGCGTGGGGCACGACTGGACTTGGCTATAACGTCACGCGCGTAAAAGCGATGCTTGGCAATGACGTACCGCTCGATAACTGGGACATGCTGTTCAAACCCGAATACCTGAGCAAGCTGAAGAGCTGCGGCGTTTCGGTGCTCGATGCGCCCGCCGACGTATTCGCCGTGACGCTGCACTATATCGGCAAAGACCCGAACAGCGAGAATCCCGCCGACTACCAGGCCGCCTACGAAACACTCAAGAAAATTCGCCCCTATATCACGCAATTCAACGCGACCACCTATATCAACGATCTCGCGGGCGACGATATCTGCTTTGCGCTGAGTTGGTCGGGCGATGTGTCGATGGCAAGCCATCGGGCGCGCGAAGCGCACAAGAACTACGAGCTGAAATACGTCATCCCCGCTGGCGGCGCACCCGTCTGGTTCGACATGATGGCGATTCCGAAAGACGCACCGCATCCGCAAGCCGCGCTTGAATGGATCAACTACATCGAGCGCCCGGAAGTGCACGCGGCGATCACCAACGAGGTGTTTTATCCGAATGCCGATACCGCCGCGCGCCAGTTCGTGCGCCCTGAAATCCTCAACGATCCCACGGTCTATCCGCCGGACCCGGTGCTGAAGACGCTGTATCTGCTCAAGCCGCTTCCGGCTACCATCAAGCGGCTGGAGAGCAGGCTCTGGACGCAGTTGAAATCAGGCGGCTGAACTCGCGCAGCATTGAACCGCCATCGCAGCGGGACACTACGCGCGCCGCTTCGTCGCGCGTTTTTGCCTGGGCTGCTGGAAGGCGCGAAGCTCCTCATCTTCGAGGAAAAAATCCGTATTGCCGGTCATGCGCTCGACCATGAAATCGATGAACGTTCGCACGCGCAGCGGCTGTTCGGTGCGATGACGGTAATAGATATAAATCATCCCGTATTCGCTCGCATGCTGCGTCAAGAGCGGCACCAGCCGGCCGCTGCGAATATGGCGCGCCGCGTTGAAGCTGCCTAACTGCCCGATGCCCAATCCCGCAAGCACCGCCTGCGTTTCCATCTCCGTATCGTTGACGCAGACGGCGGCGGGCAGATCGCGATAAACGATTTCATCGCCGACACGAAACTGCCATTGGGCAAGCTTGCCCGTGTTCGCGCGCCGGTATCCCGTGCAGCGATGCGCGGCCAGTTCGTCGATGCTGCGGGGCGCGCCGTTACGCTCGATATAGTCGGGCGAGGCACACACGATCAGCTGGATCGGCACCAGCCGGCGGGCGATCGCGCCGCCCGCCGGCGGTGGGCCGCCGCGAAAGCCCACATCGGCGCGGTCGGTGACGAGATCCGTGAACTGGTCGTCGCATTGAACTTCGAGTTGCACGTCCGGGTAGCGCTTCTGGAATGCCTCGAAATGCGGCCACAAAACGGGCAGGCCAAACGCGCGCGGCGCGCTCACACGCAGCGTGCCGCCTACTTCTTCCTTCGAGCGACGCGCATCGTCGAGCGCGGACGACAGCATCGTCAGCGCCGGCTGCACGCTCTCGAACAGCCGCTGCCCCTCCTGCGTCAGGCTGAGCTTGCGCGTGGTGCGATGAAAGAGCCGCACGCCCAGATCTTTCTCAAGGTGCATCACGGCCTGACTCGCGGCCTGAGGCGAGATGCCCTGATCGACTGCCGCCCCACGCAAGCTGCCAAGCGTCGCGGCACGCACGAAGGTATTGATCGCACGAATTCCGTTCATTTTCCGGGCCTTTGATTCGCAAGAAAAACTTGATTATCACTCCAGTCGGCGACGTCTAGTTCATGTCAATCGACGCGCCTACCATGGCATGACTTCATCACACACCGAGGAGAGACATCATGGCTAACGTTCAACAGGCGGGTTTCAAGCGGGTCTGGTTCATCACGGGCGCTTCGCGCGGCATCGGCGCCCTGATCGCCGAAGCCGCGCTTGCCGACGGCAACGCAGTCGTGGCGGCGGGTCGCAACGCGAAAGCCATCGCCGAGCGTCTTGGCGACTCTGCCGCACTGCTCCCGGTCGCGCTCGACGTCACCGACGAAGCCCAGGCGAAGGCCGCCGTGCAAACCGCCATCGAACACTTCGGCCGCATCGACGTGCTGGTCAACAACGCCGGCTTCGGTCTGCTGGGCGCGATCGAAGAGTCCGCCGACAAGGACGTGCGCCGCATGTACGACACCAATGTATTCGGCCTGCTCAACGTCACGCGTGCAGTATTGCCGACGCTACGGGCCCAGCGCTCGGGGCATGTGATCAATATTTCATCGGTGGGCGGCTATCGGGCGGCGGCGGGATTTGGCGTGTACTCGTCGACCAAATTCGCCGTAGAAGGCATTACCGAAGCTCTGCATGCCGAATTAAAACCACTGGGCATTCACGCAACGGTGGTCGAGCCGGGCTATTTCCGAACCGACTTTCTGGACGGCACGTCGCTGGTCGTCGCGCCGGATGTGATCGACGATTATGACGACACTTCGGGCGCGGTTCGCCGCAAGGCCGTGCAGATGAACCACAACCAGCCCGGCGACCCCAGCAAGCTTGCAGACGCGATGGTCACGCTGGTCGACGCGGCGAACCCGCCGTTGCGGCTGC
Organism: Paraburkholderia bannensis; assembly: GCF_014200455.1. Classification (GTDB taxonomy): domain Bacteria; phylum Pseudomonadota; class Gammaproteobacteria; order Burkholderiales; family Burkholderiaceae; genus Paraburkholderia; species Paraburkholderia bannensis_A. The sequence continues at coordinate 95,001 of NZ_JACHBW010000012.1, forward strand.
CGCTTGGCACGGACACGCTCGCTGCCATCGCTGCCAAAAACGCTTATGTGGAGCAGGAAACGCAAGCGTGGCGGTCGCTCTCCGCTTCCACGGACTTCGCCGCATAAGCACAAGATCGAACCCTCAGCGGCCCGCGGCCCCCCGCTCCTCGCGCGCGTATTGCGTGGGCGGGCGGCCGACGTGCCGCGTAAAAGCCACACTGAACGTACTGGCCGAACTATAGCCAACGCGCTGCGCAATCTCCGCAATCCTGCCTTCGTTACGGCGCAGCAGATCCTTCGCGAGCGCCATGCGCCACGTGAGCAGATATTCCATCGGCGCGACGCCTACCGCATGGTTGAAACGCTCGAAAAACGTCGAGCGCGACAGCGCCGCTTGCCTGGCCAGATCGGCAACGGTCCAGGCGCGGGTCGGCTCTTCGTGCATCGCGCGAATCGCGAGCGCAAGCCGCCGGTCGGACAGCCCGCGCACCAGTCCCGGCGACGCACTCGTTTGTGCCATCGAGCGCAGCGCCTCGATGAGCAGCACTTCCATGAGCCGCGAAAGCACCACCTCGCGCGCGGGCCGCTGCTCGCGCGACTCCTCCCTCACCAGTTCGACGAGCGTGGCCAGGCGCTGCTTGCCGCGCACATGCACGATCTGCGGCAGCAGCGAAACCAGCAGGGCCGCATCCGGCGAAGCGAAGCTGCAATGGCCCGCCATCATGCGCGCATCGACCGGGTTGTCGGCCGCGCCGATCCGGTACTCGCCATTGCCCAGCGCAACAGGCGCGAGCGTTTCGACACCCGGGGGCGGCGGCACGAGGCTGGACATCGCCACGCCATAGGCGGCGGGAATCAGCACGAAGTCGCCCGCGCGCAGTTCGATTGGCTCGTGCCCGTCGATGGCGATGCGGCACCCGCCTTCGAGGATCACGCAATAGAACGGCGCGCCCGCCTCCGAGCGGCTGATACGCCACGGACTCGCACCGTGAACGAGTTTGGAGAAGCGCGCGCCCGGCTGCAGCAGCATCACGACTTCCGCGAGGGGATCGATCATCTCCGGACTCCTGCCAATGATTTTCGGATTTTTTATTGTAGCAAGTACGGATTAAGCGATCTATCGTAGGGGCACCCGAACACCACTCCAGCGGAGCCCCAATGAAAACCGTACTGATCACCGGCTGTTCTTCGGGATTTGGCCACGAAATCGCGCGCTTCTTTCTGGCCCGCGACTGGCGCGTCATCGCCACGATGCGCAGGCCCAATCACGACGTGCTAGCGCCTTCCGAGCACCTGCGCATGCTGGCGCTCGACGTCACGCAACCGGACAGCATCCGCGACGCGGTCGCGGCCGCCGGACCGATCGATGTGCTCGTCAACAACGCTGGCATCGGCGCGGCGTCGCCCGCCGAACTCGTTCCGCTCGACACGGTGCGTGCGCTTTTCGAAACCAATACCTTCGGTGCCATCGCCGTGACGCAGGCAGTCGTGCCGCAGTTCCGGCAGCGCAAGACGGGCGTTGTCGTGAACGTGACGTCGAGCGTGACGCTCAAGCCGCTGCCCCTGATTGCCGCCTATCGCGCGAGCAAGGCAGCGCTCAACGCCTTCACCGAGGTTATGGCGCTGGAACTCGCGCCCTTCGGCGTGCGTGCGCACATCGTCATGCCGGGCCGCGCGCCGTCGACCCGCTTTGGCGACAACGCGCGCGAGCATATCCACGGCTTCGATCATGAGGCCTATGCCGATGTCGTGCAGGATGTCCTTGCGCATTTTGCGGATACGTCGTCGCCGGTCACCTACGCGCAGGACGTCGCCGAAGCCGTGTGGCGCGCGGCCACCGATCCGTCGGCTCCGATGCATATTCCGGCCGGCGACGATGCTCAAGCGTTGGCTGCACAAGCTCGCCACGCCGGAACGCACTAAACCCTGCCGATCCTCGGCTCAACGCCTTGACGCATGCCAGCGCTCACCGGCCGACCGACACGTTCACCCGGTGGAAAGGCGAAGTCATGCCGTGGCAAATATAATACGTCATCCTCACTGCATTCTTTGCCGCAAGGTCTTGGTCGCTTCGACGCGCGCCCTGCGCGCCTCGTCGATCAAGCGCTGCAGGGCCGCTTTCGAAGCAGGATCGCTCAAAAGATTCTGTTCGGCCAGCATCGCTGTCAGCTCCAGCTCCTGGGACATGTCGTCGTAGTAGGTCAGGATCTTCAGGCGTGTTCTCGCGCTGGGCGTATCCGGTGTCAGCCGCGCGGTCGCAAACATCGTGTCGAGTTGCCGCCATTCGGGCAGCAAGGTGCTGCGAATCCGTTCGGCCAGAGCCGCACGCGCCTGCGGCGTCGAGTGGTCACGCGGCATGGTCTTCAAGTCGGCCACTGCGCGTCGATCGAGTTCGCTGGCCTTGAGGATCAGTTCCGAGAACTGCATCGACTCCTGACGCTCCGGAAGGCGGTCGAGCATCGCAAGCACGGCAGCCAGACTGACGAGAAAGCCCCCCGCCAGCACAGCCGGTGCCCCGATCGCCATCGCACGCGCGACAACGGATCGGGGCGAAGCAGGTTCGAGCGGCGGCGCGATCACCAGCCCGAACAGAAAGCCGCCCAGCAGTCCGCCGACATGGGCGCCGTTGTCGACCCCGGGATGTGTCAGTCCATTGATCAGCGCATAGACCGTAAACCATGCGGCAAGCCGGAAATGCTTGACGTAGAAGCCGCGCGGCGTTGCCTGGCGATGAAGCAGCAGGTAAGCCAGTACCGCGCCTATCACGCCGAAGATCGCGCCCGACGCACCCGCGCAGTTGAAGCCGGGATGCATGAGCAAGCTCATCATGCTCGCTGCAATGCCTGCAAACAGGTAAATCGCAATGAATCGCCCACTGCCGTAAAAACGCTCGGCCAGCCGCCCGAACTGCACCAGCGCCAGCATATTGAAGACAATGTGCACCAGGCCAAAGTGAATGAACACCGCCGTCAACAGGCGCCACCATTGTCCGTCTTGCGTATAGGGACCGAAGTTGCTGCCCCAAGCGATCGCCACAACGGGATTCACCCGCATCACGCCCGCTCCGTTGGCCGCCATCACGATAAACACCAGCGACGTGATCGCAACAATGACCCAGGTGACCCACACAAACGGCGTGCGTTGTTTCATCTGCCCGAGAAAGAGCGATTCGACGCGCTGCTCGGTGGCATAGGTGCGGGTCGTCTGAGCGGGCAGCGACGCTGCCAGCAGCACCGCATCCTCGTGATCCTGAGTGCGCAGGATCACGGGCTCCAGCTCGCCTGGGCCATTGACAAGATCGAATCGCACCAGACGCTTGCGCACGCGGACGTTATAGATATCCTCGAAACGCAGCGTCAGGTCGTTGCGTATTGCACTATCGAGCAGACGCGATACCGAGGTGCGAATCGCCAGCGACGTGCCGCTAAGCTGAACTGAGCCTTTGGCCTCGAACGACCTGGCGCGAATCTCCCCCCAGCTCTTGCTAAAACGCGAGCCGAGCGCGATGGGCAGAAGCAGGTCGGCCGCTTGGCCGTCGATGTTTTCATGCGCGTTGGTATCCGCGAATCCCCAGCCAGGCTCAATGCGGTTCATGGTCGTCTCGTGATATGAGCCGCGCATGGTGACGCGACCGTTCTTTTCATTGTCGAGCGAATGAGATCGTTCCCCGTTGCTGGAACGGTTTTATGCCTTGCGCATCGCGAACCGATCCCCTACAGCGTATTTGACCATAGGATTTAATCCGGCACACTTCAAACGCGCATGCATAAAAAACGCCCGGATGTCCCGGGCGTCACACCTGCACCTTCAATCGGATTCCTTATCGTTTTACGCCAATCACAAATGCGTCACCTGTAGAATCGCTTCGGCGAATGCCTTCGGCGCCTCTTGCGGCAGGTTATGCCCAATTCCGCCAGTCAGATTGCGATGCACATACTTGCCGGTGAACTTCTTTGCATAGGCCGCCGGTTCCGGATGCGGCGCGCCGTTCGCATCGCCTTCCATCGTGATGGTCGGCACTGAAATCGTGGGGCCGGACGCCAGGCGCTGCTCGATCGCATCGAGCCGCGATTCGCCCTGCGCGAGACCCAGCCGCCAGCGATAGTTGTGAATTACCACCGCCACATGATCCGGGTTCTGGAACGACGCGGCGGTACGCTCATACGTTGCATCGTCGAAATTCCACTTCGGCGAGGCCAGTTGCCAGATCAGCTTGTTGAACGCATCGCGGTTCTCCGCATAACCTTGCGCGCCGCGTTCGGTCGAGAAATAGAACTGATACCACCACTGGAATTCGGCCTTCGGCGGCAAGGGGTTCTTGTTCGCCGCCTGCGAGCCGATCAAATAGCCGCTCACCGAGACCAGTCCCTTCACGCGTTCCGGCCACAGCGCCGCGATGCAGTCCGCCGTGCGGCCACCCCAGTCGTATCCCCCCAGAATCGCCTGGTCGATCTTCAGCGCATCCATGAGCGCGACGATATCCACGGCAGTCACCGCCTGCTGACCGCTGCGCGGAGTGTCGGCGGAAAGAAAGCGCGTCGAGCCATAGCCGCGCAGATACGGCACGATCACGCGATAGCCTGCTGCGGCCAGCATAGGCGCGACTTCGACAAAGCTATGAATGTCGTACGGCCAGCCATGCAGCAGCAGCACCGGCTGACCGTTCTTCGGCCCGGCCTCTGCATAGCCCACGCTCAGCACGCCCGCGTCGATCTGCTGGATCGGCCCGAACGATACGTTGCCGCCCGTGCGCGAGTTCGACGCGGAACCGTCCGTGGACTGCGCGTGGGCGAGGCTGCTCAGCCCCAGGTCCGCGAGGCTCAGGCTCGCCAGCGTGGTGCCCAGAATCCGACGACGGCGGACATTGACGGGATCTGACATGACGCATTTCTCCTTATTGATCGCCCGGTATGGGCCACAGCCGGAATGCCCCGGCCTCGATAGCGCGAATAAACGCTTCAGCGTTTTTATATCGGAAGCGCGCAAACGCCGTGTGTCCCAATGTATCTGGCCGCCGTACATACACACGACGAATCAAAATCGCCGCAAAAGCGCATTTGAAGACGCTTCAAAGCCGCTTTAAATCAGCCTCGGGCGCGCGGTTCGACCGGCGATGCAGGCACCCCGCGCGCTTCGATATCGCGGCCTGCCAGCAGACAGAGATCCTCGCGATGATGCGCGGCGACGATCTGCACGCCCACCGGCACGCCGTTCACCAGACCGGTCGTGACGGCCAGTCCCGGCAGCCCCATCGCGGGCAACGCACGCAGCGTCAGTTGCGCTTCCCAGACGCGCTCGAAGCCCTCCTTGCCCTGCATGTCGAGATCGCTCGCGAACGGCAGTTCCGCCGATACCGGCATCAGCACCACGGCGAACTGATCGAGGAACAAACGCCATTGGCGCGTGAGCGTCGTGCGGCGCACCAGCGACTGGCTGACGACATCGGCGGGCAGACCGCGTACTTTCTCGCGCGCCGCTGCGATCACCGCCGCTGCGCCCGGGTCGCCGTCCTTCTCCACCGCATTGACGAGCGCCTCGAAGCCGTCGCCCAGCCACAGGCGTTCCTGCAGCAGCGCGGCTTCGCGAATCGACGGTACGTCGTCGATCTCCTCGACTTGCCAGCCGGCGTCGCGCAGCCGCCTGGCCGAATCGCGCAGGGCATCCTCGACTGCCTTGACGGTCTCAAGCCCGCCCGGACGCACGCACAGCGCCGCGCGACGCGGCACTTCCGGACCATCCACGGGCAGCGCCACATACCAGGGATCGCGCAGATCAGGCGCGGACAGCGCCACCAGACCCAGGCGCAGATCTTCGATGGTGCGGCCCATCGGCCCCGCTGCCGACATCAATTGCGCGCCGATCGCCCGTTCCGGCGACGACGCGTTGAAAGCCGGCACCCGGCCCAGCGTCGGGCGCAGCCCGTGAATGCCGCACGCATAGGCCGGGTAGCGCACCGACCCACCGATATCCGTGCCCAGCGCCAGTTGACCGATGCCCGCAGCCACCGCCGCCGCGCCGCCTCCGCTCGACCCGCCCGGGGTGAGCGACGGATCGCGCGGATTGAGCGTGCGGCCATGCACCTGATTCGAGGTGAACCAGCGCAGCGCGAAGGTGGGCGAGTTGGTGCGGCCCAGCAGCACCGCGCCCGCACGCACGAGGTTGTCCACCGCCGGGCTGTTGGCCTGGGCGATGAGATTCTCCTGCGCGTGCAGGCCATTGGTGGTCGCGAAACCCGCCTGATCGACGTTGATCTTGGTGGTGACCGGCACACCCGCAAGCGGCCCCGGGTCGTCGCCGCGCGCAAGCGCCTGATCGACGGCATCGGCCTGTTGCAGGACATCTTCCCGATGCACGGCGACCACGGCATTGATGAGGGGATTCACCGCGTCGAGACGCGCGAGCGCCGATTGCGCCGCCTCGCGCGCGCTCACTTCACGCGTCTTGATGCGTTTCGCCAGTTCCGCCGCTGTCAATTGCCAAAGTTCAGACATATTTGCTCCGTGATGAGTGACTGAAGTTCCGTTTCGCCTGGGGGCGAACGTGGTGGATGCGATTGAAGCAGCCGCCGGTATCTGGATTGTGTCGCTATGTATCCGCGCCTGGCCCAGATACAGGGAATTGCAATTAAGCGCGATTACGAAACACGCCAGATACGTCGGCTCGTTTTAATGCATCAACGCCGAAATCTGCCGGGCGCGAGCCCTCAGGATCAACCGGTTGCTGTCTTTATCTACCGCTTCAAGGAGAACGTCATGCAAGTTTCGAAGATCGTTTTTTCGCTCGCCGCTGTCGCCGCATTCGCTGCTGCATCCGCTTCGTTCGCCGCCGTGCCGGCCTCCGTCGATAGCGCGGCGCAGGCTGCTGTGCAAGCGCAAACACAGACGCCGAACTGGACGCCGGCGCAGCAAAACGCCGGCACGAAGATCACGCGCGCCCAGGTTCGCCAGCAGTTGGTCGACGCCGAACAAAACGGGCAGCTCGACGCGCTGCGCAGCCTGTATCGCGGCAGTTAATCAATACGGTTAAGTCCGTCAATCAACCACCAGGCATAACCGCGCCGATCCCCGGCACGCCTCGCCTCTAATCTACAAGGAAATCATCATGAGCAACGCAGAGCAAGTCCTGTACACCGGCAAGACCCACACCACCGGCGGCCGTGACGGCGCAACCCGCAGCGACGATGGACGTCTCGACGTCAAGCTCGCGCCGCCGGGATCGAGCGCGCCGGGCACCAACCCCGAGCAGATGTTCGGCGCGGGCTGGTCCGCGTGTTTTATCGGTGCGATGGGAAAAGCGGCGGCACGCCTGAAGGTGGCGCTGCCGCGCGACACGGCTGTCGATGCGGAGATCGACCTGGTGCTGCGTGACGAAGCGTATTCGCTGAGTGCGCGCCTGAAGGTGACGTTGCCGGGCGTCGAGCACGAAGTGGCGGAACAACTGGTCGAGCTCGCGCATCAGACCTGCCCGTATTCGAAGGCGACGCGCGGCAATATCGATGTGCTGATCACGGTGGCCGAAGTCTGAGGTTAGATAACAGCGTAAGGAAAGAATGCGGGGGCGCGCCAGATATCGTACGGAATCCGTATCGATAAGCGGCGCGCCCTCGCGCATACTCTCTTACGGGCCCGTTCAAATCCCCCGTCCCGGCCGCCACCCTACTTCCCGCAACGCGTCGACCAGCCGCGCCGCGCCCAGCGCCTCGACCTTCGCGCCACGCGAAACAACATCGCGTCCCGCCACCAGAGCGTTCACGATCGCTTCCTCGACAGCTTCCGCAGCCGCCACGAATAGCGCCGATATATGGTCGTTGTTGACCATCTTCATATCGCTGGTTGGCGTACCTTTATGGCCATAGTTCGCCGCTGGCAAGCCGCGATTGCCTGTCGCGAAAGCCAGAAAGATATCGCCGCTGGAATCCTCCGTGCCGCCGCCGACTCGCGCGAGACCCACGCCCGCGCGCTGCGCGAGCCGTGTGCATTGGTGCGGCAGCAAAGGCGCATCGGTGGCGATCGTGACGACGATCGAACCCATGCCCGGCTCGCCCTTTGCGTTCGCCTCACGAAACGGCGAATGCACATGTCGCAGCACTTCACCTACCGGATAGCCCGCCACTCGCAGCATCTCCCGCACGCCATAGTTGGACTGCACGAGCACGCCCACGGTCCAGCCGCCGGCATCCGCATCGAGCACCCGTGAGGCGGTGCCGATCCCGCCTTTGAACTCATGGCAGATCATGCCCGTGCCGCCGCCCACGCCGCCCTCTTCGACCGGCCCGCTGCGCGCCGCGGCAAGCGCTTCTCGCACGTGCGCGGCACTCACATGTTGCGCCCAGATGTCGTTCAGTAGTCCATCATACGTCTCCATCACGACCGGCATGCACCAGTAAACGCGATCGCGTGCGCTGTCCCGTTCGGCGGCGATCAAGGCATCGCGCACCGCGCCCACGCTATGCGTGTTCGTATAGGCGATGGGCGTGGTCAGCAGGCCCGCTTCGCGAATCCATTCGAGGCCTGTCGCGTCGCCGTTGCCGTTGAGGACGTGCACGCCCGCAAAGCAGGGATCGTCGTGCGCCGCGCCCGCGCGCGGCTCGATGATCGTCACGCCGGTGCGTACCGATGCATCGCCGTTATCGGTTTCGAGCGTGCAATGTCCGACCCGCACCCCCGGCACGTCTGTGATCGCGTTAAAACGGCCCGGCTTGCCGAGTCCGATACGGATGCCGAGTTCCCTCGTGCGCATCATGTTTGTCCTCCGATATTGCAGTCTCAATTGCAGTGTTGTTTGCGCTTCAATTCGATATACGGCTCAAAGCGCGCGGAACGTTTCGCTGCGCCGCGCGCAGGCCGCATACATCACCAGCGCGGCAACCAGCAGGGCGCCGATAATGTAGAGATCGGCAGGCCGGGTGGCGGTGGCAAGCGTCGTATAAAGCGTGTAGCCGGCACCCGCGATAGCAACCAGCGGCGTCACCGGCCACCAGGGCATACGATAGTGATGCTCGACATCGCGGCGCACGAGACGGCTCGCCAGCGCCGCCAGCCCCACCACCAGATACACGAGCAGCAGCAGATCCACCGTGAAAGCCGTCAACTCGTCGAGGCTCGATACGAACACGAGTCCCGCCGAGGGCACTGCGAGCGCAAGCGTCGCGAGCCACGGTGAATCGAAGCGCGGGTGGATGGTCGAAAACGCGCGATTGCAGCCACGCGGCCAGAGCGCGTGACGTCCGCTGCTATAGAGCAGACGTCCCATCGTGATGACGATGGCGATGATCGCGTTGAACACGGACAGAAAGATGCCACCGCTCACCACGCGCGAGAGCGTCGGGTTGCCGAGTTCGCGCACGACATAGCCAATCGGATCGGCGCTCTTCGACAACTCGCTGAGCGAAGGCGCGCCCAGCACGATGGCAATCAGCGGCACCAGTTCGACCACCAGGATCACGAGCAGCGAATACATCACCGCGCGCGCGACATTGCGATTGCCGCCGCGCAGGTCTTCGGCGAGAAACACTGCCGATCCGAAGCCGTTGTAGCAGAAAATCGCCGTGCCGATGGCGGGTACGATGGCCGCGGCGGTGGCCGGAATCAGCGCGCCGCCGCTGGCGACGAGCGGATGCATCAGCGCCGCCGCACTGCGATGCGGCGCGCTGAACCCCAGCCCCGCGATCAGCATCAGCACGCCGATTTCGACGACGAGAAACGCACCCGTGATCCAGGCGTTGGTCTTGATGTTGAGCATGCCCAGCGCATAGCTGAGCAGCACGATGGTGAGTGCGACGGACTGATTGCCGAACTGCGTGCCCAGCGCGTTGTTGAGGTAAGGCGCAGCGCCGCTCGCCAGCACCGCCGGAATGAACACGCTGACCGCCAGCACCGTAACGAAGGTCAGATAGCCGGGCAAGGTGCCGAACACGCGTTTGGCCATCACATATTCTCCGCCCGCGCTGCGGTGAGCGGCGCTGAGCTCCGCGTAGCAGAGCGCGAAGGCAAAGGCCAGCACGCCGCCCAGCAGAAACGACATCACCGCGCCGCTGCCCGCCTGCTGGATCGCGAACGGCGCAATCACGAAGATCGAGCTTGCGGGCGTGACACCCGAGACGGTGATCATCACCGCATCGCGTACGCTGAGCGACTGCGTGAGCGTGCGTCCCTCACCGGCCGGCGTGCCTTGAGTATCGGACGACGATTGCATCGCGCCCGTGGATTCCGACATCATCTTCATCCTGCTCTCCTATGCTGCGCTTTTTTGAACGCCCATACTCGGGGCCACAGATTGCGTAGCAGTCTAGGAAGCCATTTTTTTGGCCGCTATTCCCATTTTGGGTTACGCCCTTGCGGTGTCGACAGACAGGATATGGATCGACTCTTTACGGAAATCGCGATGCATCAGGCGCTCGGGCGCGTGCTGGACCATCTTGGTCAGCCGCGTTTCTGGCGCTTCCTCGTGCTGCTGCTCAACGCGATGGCGCCGTTCGACAACGCGCTGGCCACCGCCATCGGCGCAGATGGCGTCCCCATTGTGCTCGACGAATACGATACGGGCGGCAGCGACACGCCCTCGCCGGTGCCGCTCTATCTCAACGGTCTCTATCTGCTAGATCCGTTTTTGCAGGCGGGCCACGACGGCCTCGCGGACGGCTGCTACCGGCTGGAGGAAGTCGCACCCGACCTGTTCCGGCAGAGCGAGTATTTTCTGAGCTATTTCCGCGATGCGGTTGGCGAGGATGAAATCCAGGTGCTGGTGCGTGCGCAGCCTGACGTGCTGCTTTCGCTGTCGATGGGTTCGGCTACGCGCTTCGATACGGAGCCGCTGGGCAAGCTCACCGCCGCGCTGCCATGGGTGCTCGCTGCCATTCGCCAGCACTGGCGGCTGGCAGGCGACGCGGCGCGCATCGTGCCGGGCGCCGCCGATCTGGGCGCACGCGTGGAAACCGCGCTTGGCCGCTTTGGCGCGGGGCTGTTGACCGAGCGCGAGATGGCGATTGCGCGCATGGTGCTGCGCGGCAATTCCTCGAAGGCGATTGCCGAACGGCTCGCGATTTCGCCGGAGACGGTCAAGGTGCACCGTCGCCACCTCTACACCAAACTCGGGATTTCCACGCAGCCCGAGCTGTTTTCGCGTTTTATCGAAGCACTGGGCGACGATGCCGCGCACTAGAACGTTGGCGCCGGGGTCCCAAATCGGCGCAGTCGGATCGGCGCGCAAGCGTCACGTACAGCTTAGCTGCGGCTTCGGTGGAACGAAATCCGCAGGCGGACTGTCCGCTTTGGCAGTCATCGACTGCCCAGGGCAGCGCGTCATGAACGCAGAGGCGAACAGTCATCGGCATGCCCCTGTCATTCGGCATCCTTATGAATGTTTCATGGCTAAGCCGCGCGCGTGCAAGTACAACACATCGGGATCGTCCGCGGCGGGTGCGTGCATCGCTTCGACCAGTGCGTCGCGATGCTGGAGCACCGCGTGCTGATTGATCGAGCCTTTATCGGTGATCTCGCCCAGATCGAGCGATGGCGGTGCCGCCAGCAGGCGCAGACGCGCGATCGTCGTGGCACTGCCCGTGGCGCTCATATTCAGACGCGTCATCAGATCCGCAAAAAAGTCGCGCACGGACGGCGCGGCCAGCACATCCGCCGCACTCGCGTTGCCTTCGAGCTTTGCCAGCGCACGGCAGGCATCGAGGCGCGGAAAAATCATCACGCCCACATCGTCGCGATTCATGCCGGTGATCACGGCGTCCTGCACATAGGGCGCGCCTTCGCTGATGATGCGCGCGCGCATTGGCCCGACGCTGACGAAGGTGCCCGACGCGAGCTTGAAGTCTTCCGCGATGCGTCCGTCGAAGGCGAGACCCAGTTCGGGCCGCGCCGGATCGACAAAGCGCACGGCGTCGCCGCTGCGGTAATAGCCTTCATCGTCGAACACATCACGGCGGTGTTCCGGCGATGCACGCCAATAGCCGCCCATCACGTTCGGCCCGCGAAACCGCACTTCCAGCTTGCCATCCACCGGAGCGAGCTTGACGAGGCAACCCGGCGCAGGCAGGCCGATATAGCCGGCGCGCGCCACCGGCCCGGTCGTGAACATGCACGAAGGCGCGGTCTCGGTCATGCCCAGGCCCGCCATGATGCGGATACGCTCGCCGCAATGCGCCAGCGTCACGCGTTCGAGCCTTTCCCAGGCGGCCTGCGAAAGCCCCGCGCCTGCGAAGAAGTACATCTTCACGCGCGAAAAGAAGCGCTCGCGCAGCGCGGCATCGGTTTCGAGCGCGGCGGTGAGCTCTTCCCACCCCTTGGGCACATTGAAAAAGACGGTGGGGGCGATCTCGCGCAGATTGCGCAGCGTCTCCTCGAATTTGCCCGCCACCGGCTTGCCGTCGTCGATATACAGCGTGCCGCCGTTGTAGAGCGCGATGCCCACGTTATGACTGCCGCCGAAGGTGTGATTCCACGGCAGCCAGTCCACCAGCACGGGCGGCTCGATGCCGAACTGGGGAAACGTCTCCAGCAGCATCTGCTGATTGGCGCAGAGCATGCGGTGCGTGGTGGGGACCGCCTTGGGCAGACGCGTCGACCCCGAGGTGAAAAGAAACTTGGCGATGGTGTCGCCGTTCACGCTCGCGTGGGCGGCGTCGGCTTGATCGGGCGGCGTGTCGAGCAACGCGGCGAAACGCGTGACGCTGGCTGCGCCTCGCAGCGGGGGTGCTGCGCTCACGCGCTCCACGCCTGCGGGTAACACCGCATCGAGTGCCTTCGCATAAGCGTCGATATCGTCGGCGAAAACAAGCCCTGGCGTCAGCACGTCGAGCACGTGGCGCAGCTTGCCGTAATCGCCCGAAATCAGCGAATACGCGGGAGAAACGGGCGCATAGGGAATGCCCGCCCACATCGCGCCGAACGCCATCTGCAGGTGTTCGATGCCGTTGCCAGAAAGAATGGCAATCGGGCGTTGCGCGTTCAAACCGCGCTGCAGCAGCGCCGCGCCGATCGCGCGCGCATCCTCCAGCATCTGCGCGTAGGTCACGCCGCGCCATGCGCCGCTGGCATCGCGCCGCGCCACCAGCAAGCGCCCGGGATGCTCGCGCGCACCGTGTTCGAGACACTCCGTCAAGCGCTCGGGATAAGCGCCCAAGGGCGCGCCCGCCTCCAGATACCAGCACTCGCCGCGCCGCTCGATACGCGGCGAGACGGAACCGATGGCGACGCCCCGAAATCCTGCGGGTGCGCCGCCTGCGTGGCTTTGGTCCGATTCCAAAACCTGTCTCCTTGGTTGTGCCGCCCGTGGTGCGTTTTTAGCACCTTTCAGCCTGGGCGGCGTGGCTTGTTCTTTCGCGGCGCGCGCTGCGCTGCTCGTGCGCGCCGCGTCGGGCGGACAGCGTAGAGAGCGCGTTAGCGCTTGTAAGCCTGCAGGCCCGGCTTGATGCTCTTGTCGTCCAGAAACTGCTTGAGCCCCTTGGCGCGGCCGCCCTCCGGATCGCGATAGTTGGCCTGATCGAGCTTGGCGTAGAGATAGTCCTCGTTCTGTTCCCACGTGAGTTCGCGGCTGCGCTTGAAACCATGCTTGGCATTGCGGATCACCACCGGATTCTTGTCGAGCAGTTTCGCGGCCAGCGCCAGCGTTGCCTCGCGCAATTGCGCACGCGGCACGCTCTTGTTGACGAGGCCCATCTGCGCAGCCTTTTCACCCGTGAACGTTTCGCCCGTCATGATGTAGTACAGCGCCTCGCGGTGGCCCACCGTATCGGCCATCGCCTTGCTGACGAGATTGCCCGGCGGAATGCCCCAGTTGATCTCCGAGAGCCCGAACACGGCTTCGTCGGCGGCGATGGCCAGGTCGCAAGCCACCAGCGGCGAAAACCCGCCGCCAAAGCACCAGCCATTGACCATTGCGATGGTCGGCTTCGAATACATGCGCAGCAGCTGCCATTGCCAGCGGCTGGCGTCGCGGCGAATGCGTTCCTGCAGCACGTCCGGTCCCGTATCGACTTCGCGGAAATATTCCTTCAGGTCCATGCCCGCGGTCCAGGCATCGCCCTCGCCGGTCAGCACCAGCACCTGCGCTTCAGGATCGAGTTCGACGGTTTCGAGCACGTCGATCATCTCCTTGTTGAGCGTCGGGCTCATCGCATTGCGCTTTTCGGGGCGATTGAACGCCACCCACGCAATCCCGCCCTGCACCGTGACATTGACCGTTTTCCAGCGACCTTCGTAGCTCATCGTGTCTCTCCGTTAGACCGTGCCGCACTTGCGGCTTGAAGTCAATTTACTATCAGGCTACCTGATATGTAAAGCGAAAAATTAGCGTGCTGGTAGAAACCCTGAACCAGCAGGAAGCGCGCTTTTTGCGGGGAGAAATGACAGACGACGCGGCAAGGCGCGTCGTCTGTGGGAACGAGAATCAGGCGCGCTGCGGACTACTGCACCGACACGCCATCAAATCGATGACTGCCGAGCGGCGAGAACACCAGCCCCTGGACGCGATTCGACACCGGCAGCGACACGATCGAATGTGCGATCGGCGTGAACGGCACCTGCTGCTTGAAAATGACCTGCGCCTGCTCGTAGAGCGCGGTGCGCTGCTGCACGTCGGAGTCGGCGCGGGCTTTCTCGATCAGCTTGTTGAAGGCCGGATCGCACCACTTCGACACATTGCTGCCATGCACGGCATCGCAGCCGAGCAGCGCGCCGAGCCAGTTATCCGGATCGCCGTTGTCCCCCGACCAGCCGTAGAGCAGCGCATCGTGCTCGCCACCCTGCTTGGCGCGACGGTTGTACTCGCCCCACTCGTAGCTCACGATCTTCGCGCGCACGCCGATCTTCGCCCAGTCCTGCTGGATCAGTTGCGCCATCAACTGCCCGTTGGGGTTATAGGGACGCTGCACCGGCATCGCCCAGAGCGTGATCTCGAAGCCATCCGGAAAGCCGGCCTGCGCGAGCAGCGCGCGGGCTTTCGCGGCGTCGTAGGGCGCGTCCTTGAGGCTCGGGTTATACGACCATTGCGAGGGCGGCATGGGATTCGACGCGATCTTCGCATTGCCGGCGAACACGGCCTGAATGATCGCGGGCTTGTCGATCGCCATATCGAGCGCGCGGCGCACCTCCACGCGGTCGAGCGGCGGGTGCTGCGTGTTATAGGCGACGAAGCCGACATTGAAACCCACGCCCGACACCAGCCGCAGCGACGGATTGCGCTTGACCACGTCGAGATCGGCGGGACGCGGGAATACCGAAACCTGGCACTCGCCGCTCGCGAGCTTCTGGATACGTACGGCCGGATCGGGATTGATCGAGAAAATCAGATGCGCGAGTTTGACGTCCTGCGGGCGCCAGTAATCGGGATTCGCGTCGTAGCGGATCAGCGCGTCCTTCTGGTAGGAGCGGAATACGAACGGCCCGGTGCCCACCGGCAGTTGGTTGATATCGGCCTCGCGATGCGCCGCGCTCAATTGCGCCGCGTATTCGGCGGAAAGAATCGACGCGAAACTCATCGCCAGATTGCGCACGAAGATCACGTCGGGCGTCTTGAGCGTGAAGCGCACCGTGTAGTCGTCGAGTCTGTCGATCTTCGCGATGTTCTTGTCGAAGCCCAGATCGCTGAAATACGGGAAGCTTGTGGGATACGCCTTGCGAAACGGCTGCTGCGCGTCGAGCATGCGGTTGAACGTGAACAGCACGTCGTCGGCGTTGAAGTCGCGCGTCGGGTGAAAGTACGCCGTGGTCTGGAATTTCACGCCATGCCGCAGATGAAACGTGTAGACGCGCTGGTCGGGCGAACTGTCCCAACTGGTCGCGAGACCCGGTTCGAGATCGAGCGTGCCGTTGCGAAACTGCACGAGTTCGTTGTAGATCGTGTCGGTGCTGGCGTCGAAGTCCGTGCTGGTGGTGTGCTGGCCGGGGTCGAAGCCCGCGGGGCTGCCCTCGCTGCAAAACACCAGGGTGCCCGTGGGTCCTTTGGGCGCGGCGTGGGCCGTGGTCGACAATGCGACGACGGCGGCTGAGCTGGCGATGGCGAGTGCGCTGAACGCGCGGGCAAAACGCCGCGGGCCTGATAGTCGGAGGAGCATGGTGAAGTCCGGATCGGATGCGTAAATCGTGGATTTTTCTGCGAAATCTGCACGATTTTGCGCACCCGCCGGCGCCTGAACCACCAATTTATCCGCACAACATTAGCAGCGAAGGTGCTAAAGCAAGCGACATGTCGCACCGGCGTTCGCGCTGCTTTGTCATTCCGGGGCCATATCCGTGCATGAGAATGTTGCATTGCCGCAAGTTGCCCTTGCATTCCGAGAAAGGGAACCTATAATAGGGAAAACCCTTAGGTAACTACCCTGGACTTTCGAGGACATCATGGCTGCGCTCATCGCTGCACTTTCGTCTAACGTCAATCAAGCTGTTGAGGCGCTTCGCCGCCTTGGCGTCAAGGCACTCAATCGCCACCTGGAATACTGCGAACTGCTCGCAGAGGCCCAGCGCCGCTACTAAGCGGCACGCGGACCGAGGGCGTCCGCCGCATTGATTCGTAGCCCTCGAAGTCGATTCAAAGGCTGTTGTAGCCGTATCACCGCACGCCGGAAGCGTCTGCTTCTGGCGTTTGCGTTTGTGGGTGCATTTGTGGGTGCGTTCGTCGTTGCGTCTAAGAAGCGCGCAGCCATACCGCGCCCGGTCGTTCCGGCCCCGCTCACGGGCACGCCGTCTGCTGCGTCTTTGCCATCGCAAAGTTGGCGCAGGTGGCCTGAACCATGGACGACTTCTTCAATCGACTGTTCCGACTGTTCCATTTGCAGCCGTCGCTACTCGCGACGGTGACGCACGACCTTCTCCATCTGATCGTCGCGATCCTGATCGTGGCGCTTGGCTGGTGGATCTCGAACCGCATCGCCCGGCTTTTCGCCAACATGCTCGCGCGCTCGCACGCCGAGCCGACTCTCGCACCCATGCTCGCAGGCATCGCCGCGTGGACCGTGCGGGTGATCGCGATCGTCGCGTCGCTCAGCGAAGTCGGCATCGCGACCGCCAGCGTGCTGGCCGCGCTGGGCGCCGCCGGTCTGGCCATCGGCCTCGCCCTGCAAGGCACGCTGCAGAACATCGCGGCCGGCATCATGTTGCTGCTGTTGCGGCCGTTTCGCGCCGGCGACGTGATCGAGGGCAGCGGCGCGGCAGCCGGCATCGTGCGCGAGGTGGGCCTCTTCACGACGCGCATCGAGCGCGGCGACGGCAACGACGTGTTCGTGCCGAACAGCCAGATCTGGAGCAATCCCGTCATCAATTACAGCAGCGGCGGCACCCAGCGTGTGGACGTGACGATCGATCTCGCCCGCCGCGATCAGGTCGATCCCGCCATCGCCGCACTCAAGAAAATGGTCGCCGACGAACCGCGCGTGCTGGCCGGAACCACGCTCGCGCCGAGCGTCGCAGTAGACAGTTATCCGTCGAAGGGTGGCGCGCGGCTGCGCATCGCCGCGTGGGTGCGCAACGCCGACGCGGCCTATGCCGCCGACGATCTGCGCGCCCACGCGCGCCACGCGCTGGCGAGCGCCGATCTGGCGGTTGCGGGTGCGCCCGCGATGCGCGAGAACATTGACAGGGACGCCGCGCTGTCACATTCGTGACGCGCCGACGTTGAGGTAGCAAAGCGGCGATGCCGCGCCGGGGGAAGTTGCGAGCGTTTCAAGCGTCGCGTATCGATGATGCGCGACCCCGCTGCCAGACAGCGCATTTCGCGGGAGGATGGCCATGTCGATGCAAACGAGGCTCGACCGCTGGCGCAATGTGTCGCGGTTCCTCATGACCCGCCTGGCGGATTACAGCGAACTGTTCGTGATCGAACTCGCCGAAACCCGCGCGCGCGTGATGCGGGAGATGCTCGCACTGGTGGCGCTCGCGGTGACGGTGCTGTTCACGTTGTCGTTCTTCTGTTTCGCGTTGATCGCCTCCGCCTGGAACACGGCGTATTTCCTGATCGTGGTGTGGGGCATCGCCGCGGCCTGGCTGTTGCTCTCGCTGGTGGCCTTGATGATGCTGCGCTCGCAGCGTCATGTTCAATCGTTCGGCATCCTGAAGGATGAAATCCGCGCCGATGTCGAAACGATCAAGGAGGCGCTCAAATGAATCACCGCACCCGCCTGCGCCGCGAACATAAAGCCGCTGTGCTGGCCCGCATGGAACGGGCACGCACGCAACTGCTCATCGCCAATATCGGCTTGCGCCTGGGCCAGTATCCCGCCGGGCCGCACGTTAACGCGCTCTCGCTCACCAACCTGCGCCATGCGCTGGCTGCCGCGCCGCGCGTCACCCTGCTCGGCTCGGCTGTGTTGGGGACCGTGGTATTCGGACCCAAACGGGTTGTACCGATGCTGGCGCGCACGGGCTTGCTGGGATGGGTTGCGCGCAATGTGCGCCTGCAGGGACGTTGAACGCTCGGTCGGCTCGTCGCTTTGCGCAGGAAGCCGGACTGTCGTGGTGTAGCATTTCACACAGAAACGAGGGCTATCATCCCCTCGCCGCCAGGCCCGCTCCCGGAGACCGCCCGATGCCCCTCGACTGGAAACGCCGGATCCGCCTGTTCGTGCAGCGTTTCTGGCAACCCACCAGCGCCTGCATGACCTGCATGCCCGGCAGCTGGAGCAACATCATGAGCGCCGCGCACTGGGCGCTGGCTTTCAAGACCGGGCTCTTCACCGGCCTGCTGGCCGTGCTGCTCACCTTCACGCCGCTGGCGAAGCTTTACTCGAACCGCTACGGCAACGCGCTCGTCATGGGCGCGCTCAGCGCCATCGGCGACGCCTATTCGCACCCCAGCCACTATGCCTTTCCCGAAGCGCTGCTCACCGGCACGGTTTCGGGGCTGATCACGCTGGCCGCCTCGTTTCTGTTCGAAGACCGCGCGCGGCGGCTGCGAGCTGCCTGGAAACGCCTGGCCGGCTAGGCGTCCACGCTGATTTCGTTGCTCAGCGGCTGACCGGTTTCGAACTCGGTGATGCTGCGCAGCGTGGTTTCGCAGATCGTCGATACGGCCTCGCGCGTCATGAAGGCTTGATGCCCCGTTACGATCACGTTGGGAAAAGTCATCAATCGTTGCAACACGTCGTCGTCGACGATGGTGCCCGAGAGATCGCGGAAGAACACGTCGGCCTCCTGCTCGTAGACGTCGATTGCGAGACCACCCAGTTGCCCGCTCCTGAGCGCGCCAATGACCGCTTCCGTATCCACCAGACCGCCACGGCTGGTGTTGATGAGGAGTGCGCCGCGTTTGGCGCGCGCCAGCGTATCGGCGTTGATGATGTGGTAAGTCTGCGGCGTCAGCGGGCAATGCAGCGAGACGATATCCGCATTCATGCCGATCGCGCCGTCGGTCGCATAGCGCCCGCCCAGCGCCTCGAATTCCGGCGTGGGATAGGCGTCGTAGCCAATCACCTCGCAGCCGAAGCCAACCATGATGCGCGTGAAGGCGCGGCCAATCTTGCCCGTGCCGATCACGGCAACGGTCTTGCCGCACAGGTCGAAACCCATCAGCCCATCGAGCGCAAAATTGAAATCGCGCGTGCGGTTATAAGCCCGATGGACTTTGCGGTTAATCGCCATCAGCAAGGCCACGGCATGCTCGGCCACCGAATTGGGCGAGTAATCGACCACTCGCACCACCTTGATTCCCAGTCGCGCGGCAGCCTTCAGGTCGACGTTGTTGAAGCCGGTGCAACGCAATGCGATCAGCTGCGTACCGCCGCGCGCCAGCGTTTCGAGGATGCGGGCATTGGCCTTGTCGTTCACGAAGATGCAGATGCCGCGATAACCCGCCGCCAATCCTACGGTATCCTCATCGAGTGGATCGTCCAGATACCTGAGGCGATGCCCTTGCTGTGCATTGGCCGCGTCGAGAAACTGGCGATCGTAAGGCTTGGCGCTGAATACGGCTATTTCCATCTGCTTTCTCCGAATACGGGTTCATCGCGCCGTGCCGTCAATGCGTCATCAACGCCACGGCGATTTCCACGAAGAGAATCTTCACGATCGTCATCGAAGGGAAAATCATCGCATAACCGACGTCTGGAAGATCCGTCGGCGCCACGCGGTTTGCAAACGCCAGGATTGCCGGGTTGCCGGTCGCGCCGCTGATGACGCCCATCGTCGCGTCGAAGGGCAGGCGGAAGATCCAGAGGCAACACACGGCCGTGATAAGCAGCAACGCCAGCACGATGACGAGTCCGTAAAGCAGAAAGGCCACGCCCGTCGCGCCGACCGTGGCAAAGAACTTAGGTCCGGACGCCATGCCCACCTGGGCGAGAAAGATCGTCAGGCCGAAGTTGCGCAGCACCAGATTCGCGGTCAGCGGCATGGTCCAGACGAACGGCCCGAAGCGCCGCACCCGGCCCAGACACAACGCCACCAGCAACACGGCCGCAAGACCCAGTGTCAGTCTGCCCACGCCGGGAATCGGCACGGGAATCGCGCCAGCGATCAAGCCTAGCGCCGCGCCCACGCCAATCGAAATAAAGCCCAGTTCCGCCGTCCCTTTGATCGAATCGCCAAAGAACGCCCGCATGCTCTTCTGGTGGACCTGATTGACCAGCAGGCCCACCCGGTCGCCGAATTCGAGTATCAGTTCCTGGCCCGGCATCATATCGACGTCGCCGCGCCGGACATGCGCGATCGAACACGCCACGCCGTCGGGAAAACGCAGATCGCGCAGCGCATGCCCCACCACCAGGCGGCTGGACGCGAACACGCGCATATAGGTCAGATCCTCGCGATGATTGGTCATGCGTCCAGGCTGCAATTCGCCGCATAAGGCCGTGGCGTCGCGCAGCAAGGCCGGATCGGTGGCGGTCGCCAGCAGCACGTCGTCGGGTTGGAGAACCAGGTCGGCTAACGGCGTGTGGTTGTGATGGGCGCGGCGCACGGCGGCGATGAACACGCCTTGCGGCAGACGCTTGATGAGATCGGTGAGGGTGAGGCCCACCAGATCGGGATTTCTCAATGCGATCTCGGCGGATTCGATCAGCTTTGGCGCGGGGCGTTCGATTCTGGGCTTGAGCACCGCGCCCAGCGCGTACAGAAAGAGAATCGGCACAGCCACGCCAAACGGATACGAAACGCTATACCCCACTGCCGCGCCATCGCTTTTCAAGGCCGCTACGGCGGCCTGCAGGCTCGCCGTGCTGGTGCCGGAGCCGGCGAACATCCCCAGCGCCTGGTCCAGCTTCACGCCGCACAGGGGAATCAAGGCGATCGAGACAAACCCCGCGCCGATCACCCCAAGAATGGCGGCGGCGTTGGCCTTGAGTCCGTCGGCGCTGCTCAGCCCCTTGAAGAACTGTTCGCCGTACTGGATGCCGATGCCGTACAGAAACAGCAGCAGGCCGAGCGTGCCGAGCAGCGGGGGCGGCGCAGACTTCGGCACCCAGCCGCCTATCGCCAGCCCGACGAACAGCACGGCGCCGGATCCAAGCGACACCCCTTTGATATTCAGTTCGCCCACCACATAACCGAGCGCCACCGTCACGAAGAGCGTCAGCAGAGGCTGGGCTTCGAGCAGCGTCTTGATCGCGTCCATCCAGACCACCCTTTTTTGCAGAGTTGGAGGGCTACTGTTGCGTTTGCATACGTCGGCCAGCGGCGCTCGTGCAATTTCGCGGCGCTTTGGCCAATCACGCAATCCGCAGCTTTAAATTGTCTGCCATTATTCCGCGCCCCGCGTTTGCAGCGCGCCAAACTGCCCGGCGGCGCTCAGGATACGTCGAAGGTTATCTAACCCCGCAGCGCGTCAATCGCGATCCGGCGCGCCCAGCGGGAACAGTGGCCGATAAGGCCGCGCCTCTTGTACCGCACGCGCGAACGAAGGCCGCGCGAGCAGCCGCTCGCGATACGCGCGCAGCGTGGCGAATTCCTCCGCAATGCGATGTGTCCAGTCCGCGTAAAACAGCGCGGGAGCCGCGGCGCAATCGGCAAGGGTGAACGCCTCGCCAGCGGCCCAGTTGCGCCCCGCCAGTTGTGCATCGAGCCACGCGTAGGCGAGATCGAGCTTCTGGGCCGCGTGGGCCATGCCCTCCACACGTTTCGCAACGTCGCCCGATAACGCGCCATCGACAGCACGCTGTACCGGCGTCATCACATGCAGATCGAAGAAGCGATCGAGAAAGCGCACGTCGAGCGCCGCCATCGGATCGGCGGGCAACAGGCGCACGGGCCCGGGATGCATGAGATGGAGATATTCGATGATGATGCTGGTTTCGGCCACATTGCGCGCGCCGTCCACCAGCAGCGGGAATTTACGCAGCGGCCAGCGTTGCAGCCAGTCCGCCGCGTGCGGCGAACCGGGTCCGATGACGCGAAATTCGAAGGGCGTGCCGTTCTCGTACAGTGCAACGAGCACCTTCTGCGTGTACGAAGAGAAAGGATGACCGTAGAGCGCGAGCGACATCTCGATACCTCCCATACCGCCTCGGCGGCAAAGCGAATAACGCGGTGACTGGCGATGCCCGCCAGCCTAACGCATTCACGCCGCGACGGGACGCGCTTGCGCTGTGGGGGCGGGTTTGAGACGCAGCGCCGGCGCTTCCACGCCGCGCCAGCTCACGAAAGCGATCGGCACGCAGATCGCCGACACGCAGGCGAACAACGCAAGCGGCGCAATCGAGGGCAGCCACAGCGCGAGTAGCTGCGTGACGGGCCAGCCGTACAGATAGAGACCGTATGAAAGATCGTCGCGCATGCGCAGCTTCTGCAGCAAGGGCGATTGACGCTGGCCGATGTAAAAGAGGCAGTAAGCGCCCAGTGTCACCGTCGCCGCGCGCATGACAGGCGCGGTTGCGAACAGCGCCGCGCCAAAACCCAGCAGCGCGAACACGGCAAAACGCCCGCGTAATGGCAGGCGCTCGCGCAGCAGATAAAAGCCCACGCCCGCCAGATAAAGCGAGGCAAACCAGAGCATGAAACCGGAGACGCCAAACAGCGCATCGCCCTGCTCGCCGCGCTGCATCGGCGCGCCGGCAATCGCTGCGGCATTGACCGCCACCGCGAGCAGGAGAATCGCCCAGCGGCGCTTCATCACGCCGCACAAACCCAGCACCGTCATCAGCAGATAACAGCGCAGCTCGAAGGTGATCGTCCACATCGATCCATTGACCGAGGGCACCGGCGAATTCGCGAACACCTCGGGCGTGCGCGGCTGGCGCAAGCCGATGAGATCGGCGAAAAACTTGTGCGCTGACCAGTCGCTGAAGTACTGCGCCGTGCTCGCGCCCAACGGCCCCACCACGAATACCGATAACACCGACGCCGCGATAAAGGCCGGATACAGGCGCAACGCCCGCTTTTTCAAAAACGCGAGCGCGCGTGGTTCATGCGTCCAGCTTTGCGCAGTCAGATAGCCGCTGAGCAGGAAAAAGCCGCATACACCGAGCGTGCCGACCGACATCCCCGCCCCACTTGCCTCAAGCGGGTCCTGATGGCGCAGCAGCTCAAACGAATGAGAAAAGATCACCCCGACGGCGAATAACAGCCGCAATAGATTGAAGTTATTTTTATGCACGCGTTTCGTCTTATGTTTGCCAACGTCCCCGAAGTCGGTGCGGACTATACCAGCGAATTGTTTCAGTTAAATCAGCTCTGTCGCGCGAAAAGAACAGGCGATAAAGAGGCATTGCACCTTTGCGGAATATCGGCTTTAAAAGCCGCTTAAAAGGCCGTTTAAATCGCCCGCCACAGCGCGACCCCCTCCTCCGGGGCACGGATTCTGCTCAAACGCTGTGCATCGGCCCGGCGCATTCGCACGACATAGCGCACGGCGCCCTCACCATAAGGAGGAGGAGTCCATGAATCAGACAGAACTGGGCGTGGGCGTGGCGACACCGCTCGCCGCAACACAGCACATCCTGCCGCGCGAAGCGGTTTCGTGGGGTGCGATACTCGCGGGCGCGGTCGGGATGGCCGCTTTCTCGCTGATCCTGCTCACGCTGGGCACGGGTCTTGGGCTCTCATCGCTTTCACCCTGGCCGGGCAGTGGCGCGCACCCCAAAACCTTCGGCGCGGCGGTGGTGATCTGGATCTTCGTGTCACAGATCATGTCCTCCGGGCTGGGCGGCTATCTGGCCGGACGCCTGCGCCGTCATTGGCCGAGCATCAGCGGCGACGAAACCCACTTCCGCGACACCGCGCATGGTTTTCTCGCGTGGGCGCTGGCGACGCTGCTAATGGCCGGGCTCCTCGCCTCGACGGCGGCGGGCATCGGCCGCACCGCCGCAGTGGCCGCCGCCGAAACCGGCATGCAGACAGCGGCGGGCCTGGGCGGTGTCGATCGCGGCAACGCCCAGACGGCGTGGCAGACCTGGCCCGTTGGCTATCTGATCGACGGCATGCTGCGCCCTGTCGCCGGCGCGGCCGCCCAGACGGAAACGCGCCCTGAACAGGCGCTCGCGAACGTCGCGCAGAAGCAGGAAATCGCTCGCATCTTCCTCAACACCCTGCCGTCGGGCAGCGCGCTCTCGCAGGAGGACACGCAGTACGTCGCGCAGATCGTGGCGCAGCAGACCGGGCTTTCGCCCGCCGACGCGCAAGCGCGCGTCTCCACCACCTATACGCGCCTGCAGGACAAGATGAATGCGCTCGACACGGCCGCTCGCGCCGCCGCCGATGAGGCGCGCAAGGCCACCATCCACGCCACGCTCTGGCTGTTCGTGTCGCTGTTGATGGGCGCTTTTGCCGCCAGCTATATGGCGACCGTGGGCGGCCGCCTGCGCGAATTCTGACCACGTTAGAGACCACCACAGCCCCGACAACTCCAGGAGACTGACATGCGTTCGATCCTTCTCTACATGCTTGGCGTGCCGATTCCGATCATCATCCTGATCGTGCTTTTCTGGCATTGACGGCATCGAAGACGGCGCGCCTGATTCACCGGTCGCGCCGTCGCTTTGACACCGCCCCCTCGTCCGCAGTAGAATTATTTCATCACGCGTTGAATATATAGGGCGCAACGGCTCGGGCCGCGCGCCACGCCCTATTCATCGCTGCGCCACCCGCGCTAATCCCGATGGAAACTCATAGAAGCGCAATCCAATGGACAAGCTGGGCAGCATGAAGATGTTCGTGGGCGTCGCGCAAGCCGGCGGTTTCGCCAAGGCCGCCGTGCGCGCCTCACTCAGTACCGCCGCCGTCTCGCGCGCGATCATGGATCTCGAAGCCAGCCTGCAGACGCGCCTGTTCAACCGCACCACGCGCCAGATCTCGCTGACCGAAGCGGGCCGCCGCTACCTGGAGCATTGCGAACGCATCCTCAATCAAGTCGATCTCGCCGATGCCGAGGCCATGGGCGCAGCCGCCCAGCCCAACGGACGGCTGCGCGTGCATGCGCCCGCGGGTTTCGGCCAGCACTATCTGACGCCGCTGCTTGCGCGCTACACGCAGCTATTCGAAGGCGTCTCGGTTGATCTGGTGCTGTCGCAGCGCACACCCGATCTGCTCGAAGAGCGTTTCGACGTGGGCATCGTGGTGGCGCAGAATCTGAAGGATTCGTCGCTGGTCTCGCAGCGCCTGGGCACGACGCGCGCGGTCCTGTGCGCGTCGCCGGCCTATCTGTCGCGGCGCGGCGCGCCCACCTCGCTCGACGAACTGGAAACGCACACCAGCGTGCAGATGTCGCTGCAGGATCAGCCTTCGCTGCCGTGGCTTTTCGAAGACGCCGAAGGCAACGAGCACGCAATACGTCCGCTGCGCGAAGCGCCTTTCACCGTGAATATCGCCGAAGCCCTGGGCGAAGCGATCCGCGCGGGCATGGGCATCGGCATGCTGCCGATTCCCACTGCGCTTCAAGGTCTGCGCGACGGCACGCTGGTGCAGGTGCTCCCGCACGCGCGCCTCAAACCGATCAACGTCCACGCGCTTTACGCATCGCGCCAATACCTGGACGCCAAGATCCGCACGCTGGTGGAATTCCTGCGCGATGCCGTGCCGCAACGCGTGGCCGAACACGAACAGGAACTGGGGCTATGGCATGCACGCTATGGCCGCACGGCGATGTGCCCGGCGTGAGCCAGAATCCCTGGTTACGCTAACGATTCAGGATCAGACGCCGCGCGCCATGACAAAGCATGGCGCGGCGTGTTGACATATCGATCAGGCCAGACGGATCTTCGGCTGCACCCAGCCGTTGATGCGCTCGGCGCTCCACAGCAGCGTCGCCTTGCGCCAGCCGTGCAATGCCTGCTGATGGCGGCGGTACAGCATCGCATGACTCAATTGCGCCAGCCTGCCGCGAATGAAGCCGCCACGGAAGAAGCCAAAACGCCCGAGCGTGCCGAACGCATCGTAATCGCTCAGCGAGACCAGCGAACCAAAATCATGAAACGCGAACGCGGGCAGCGGCTCGCCGGCGAGCCAGCCCGGCAGGTGGCGCGCGAGATATTCGGCCTGCTGCGTAGCGACCTGCGCGGTTGGCGCAAGCGCGCGTTCGGCCCCCGCGGGCGTGAGGCTGGCACAGTCGCCGAGCGCAAAGACATGGTCATCCTCCGTGGCTTGCAAAGTCGGTCCCACCACGATCTGGTTCGCACGGTTGGTGGTGAGGCCGCCCAGTCCGCGCAGAAAATCGGCGGCCTTCACGCCTGCGGCCCAGACCATCAGATCGGCCTGCGCCACCGAACCGCCGTCATAGACGAAACCCTGCGCGGTTGCCTCGGTCACGCGCGTGCCGGTCTTGACGCTAAAGCCGATCTTTTCGAGCTGATGCTGGCTGGACTCGGAAATATTAGGCGGAAACGCGCCCAGAATGCGCGGACCGCTTTCCAGCAGCGTCAATTGCAGACGCTCGCGCACCGTGGCGTCGCCATACGCGCTCGCCACTTCCAGCAGGCGGCTCAATTCGGCGGCCAGTTCCACGCCGGTTGCCCCGCCGCCGACGATCGCCACACGCAGCGCCTCGTCGCGCGCCACGCTGCGGAACGCACGCGCACGCAGCGCTTCGTTGAAGGTTTCGGCCTGCTTCTGGCTGTCGATGAAGTAACTGTGCTGCGCCACGCCCGGTACGCCGAAATCGTTCGCGTGACTGCCCAATGCAAGCACCAGCACGTCGTAGCTCACTTCGCGCGGCTCCAGCACCACGCCGCCATCGGTCGTGGTGAGCGCCCCCAGTTGCACGCAACGGCGCGCGCGGTCTAGCCCCAGCATCTCGCCGGGTTCGTAGGTGTAGCCGTGCTCCGCCGCGTGCGCGAGGAAGATCACCTGTTGTTGCTGGACATCGCGCGTGCCGGCCGCGATCGTGTGCAACATCGGCTTCCAGATGTGCGTGGGGCTTTTGTCGATCAGCCTGATGCGGGCCTTGCCCGCGCGGCCGAGCGTATCGCCCAGCTTCGTTGCCAGAAGGATGCCGGCGATGCCGCCGCCCACGATTACGATGCGTACCGGATTCGTCATCTTTAATTCAACACGCAATGAATAAAAGCCGATGGTAATCCCCTGGCGCGGCCTGTGTCAAACGACCTCATCCCTGCGCCGCCGCACACCTCATGCAGACCCCAGGCGGCAACGCCTGGACGCTCGGTTACACTCACGTCCATCGAAAAACGGAAACCAGTAAGCGCATGAAAGAGAAGGCCACTGCATCTCCAACGCCCACGCCAGTCAGGCGCGGTCGCGGGCGACCGGCGCAGCAAGCCTCGGTGGGCCGGGATGTGCTGTTGCGCAATGCGCGCAAGACCTTCGGCACGCGTGGCTACGACGCCACCAGCGTGCGCGAGATCGCACGCGATTCGGGCGTCGATCCGGCCTTGCTCGCGCATCATTTCGGCTCGAAGGACTCGCTGTGGGAAGCCGTGGTCGAGCAGATCGCCGAGCACGCGCGGCCGATGATCGACGCCACGGCGGCGCTGCGCGAATCGGAGCTGGACGCCAGGGCGCGCGTGGACCGCGCGATCGAGATCTATATCGACAAGGTGTTCGAGGAACCCGACGTGGGGCTGTTTTTCTCGACAGCGACAACCGAGGAAGGCGCGCGGCTCGACCTGCTGGTCGAACGCCTCATGCGGCCCTACTTCGACGTGATGGTGCCGCTACTGCAAGACGCCGCGCGACAGGGCGTGCTGAAGGTGAAAGATGCCGACGTGCTGTTCTTCGTGCTGCTCAACGGCGTGAGCAAGACCGTGGGCTACGGTCATGTGATGTTGACGGTTTCCTCGCTGCCCCGTAATCCGAAGAAGTTCAAGCGCGCCGTGCTGGAAACCACGCTCGCGCTGCTTTCCTGAGCGCGTTCGCGCCTCACCCTCCTCGCGCGGGCGCTTCACGCCCACCGCCCCGCGTCTTACCCAACTTTACCCAATCTTCCCGCGCGTAGCGAAGGCCGCCGTGTGCACAAACACCCGCGCACACACGGCACTGGCAGCGCCGAGGTGCCTCTCGCAGCGCCCTCGCGCTGACCTCAAAACCCGCATTCTGCTCACCCACGCACGCCTATCCGAACCACGGGGTTGCGATTTTGCGGGCAGGATTTCAAATTTCTTAATAAAATGTACCAACTGGTTAATCTAGCACAAGGCTTGACGCTTGCACCCTATTACAAAAGGTCGCAGGTCGGCCGACTGCGAGGCAAGCCGTCAAGCCTCCATTCGAGAACAAAACGATGTCGAAGCAACCAACAGATTCAGATAAACAGATTCCCAAGGCCGTGCGTATCGGCCTACCCCTGATCGGGGTCGTCGGCCTGCTGCTCGGGCTGTATTTCCTTATTGGCGGCGGCATGCTGATCGCGCGCGGCGGCAGCTGGTATTACCTGCTCGCCGGCCTCGCGCTCTGCGCCACCGGCGTGCAACTCGCGCGCCGCCGCTCGGCCAGCGTCGCGATCTACCTCGTGTTCCTGATCGCCACCGCGCTGTGGGCCATCTGGGAAGTCGGCTTCGACTTCTGGCAGCTCAACACGCGTATTTTCATGTTCTCGATGATCGGCATGCTGCTCGCGCTGATCGTCCCCGTGCTGCGCAAGGGCGAAGGCAAGACGCCCGCGTGCGGCAAGGCCTTCGGCATCGCGGCCGTGCTGGCCGTCGTCAACGCCGGTTTCGTGTACGGCATGTTCGTGCCGCACGGCAAGTTCGGCGCCGAATCGAGCCCGCCCGTCGCGGGCACGGCCGGCACCGGCGACTGGACCGCATACGGCCATTCGGCCGGCGGCGACCGCTTCGCGGGCTTCGCCCAGATCAACCGCGACAACGTGAAGAACCTTCAGGTCGCCTGGACGTTCCACACCGGCGACACGCCGCTCAGCCCGGACGGCGGCGGCTCGGAAGACCAGGAAACGCCGCTCCAGGTGGGCAAGACGCTGTTCCTGTGCTCGCCGCACAACACGGTGATCGCCGTCGACGCCGCCAGTGGCGCCGAAAAATGGCGTCATGCGTTCCCGACCCAAACCACGGTCTGGGTGCGCTGCCGCGGCCTCGCCTACTTCGACGCCGCGCAACCGCTCGTGCAGCCTACCGTGGCGGGCTCGACGCCGGTGTCGGCGATCGCCGCGCCGGGTGACTCCGCCGCCTGCCGTCGCCGCATCTACATGAACACGATCGATGCGAAGCTGGTCGCGCTCGACGCCGACAACGGCAAGCTCTGCGACGACTTCGGCGATCACGGCATCATCGATCTGAAGGCCGGCCTGGGCAAGGCCAAGAGCCCGCTGTACCAGCTGACCTCGGCGCCAACCGTCGCGGGCACGACCCTGGTGGTAGGCGGGCGCGTTGCCGACAACGTCTCGCTCGACATGCCGGGCGGCGTGATCCGCGGCTTCGACGTGATGACCGGCAAGATGAAGTGGGCGTTCGATCCGGGCAGCCCGCAAGACCACGCCGCGCCGACAACCGGCAAGTCCTTCACGCGCTCGACCCCCAACGTGTGGGCGCCGATGACCTATGACGCGACCTCGAACACCGTCTACATGCCGGTGGGCAACGCCGCGATCGACCTGTGGGGCGTCAAGCGCACGGCGCTCGACGAAAAGTACGGCGCCTCGATCCTCGCACTCGACGCGAGCACCGGCGCTGAAAAGTGGCACTTCCAGACCGTCCACCACGACCTCTGGGACTACGACGTGCCGATGCAGCCGACGCTGATCGACTTCCCGATGGACGACGGCAAAAAGGTGCCGGCGCTCATCGTCGGCACCAAGATGGGCCAGTTGTTCGTGCTCGACCGTCTGACCGGCAAGCCGCTCACCAAGGTGATCGAGCAGCCCGTCAAGCCCGCGACGATCCCGAACGAGCCGTATTCGAAGACGCAGCCGCTGTCTGTGGGCATGCCGCAGATCGGCGCCGAAGTGCTCAAGGACGCCGACATGTGGGGCGTCACGCCGATCGACCAGCTGATGTGCCGCATTTCGTTCCGCGGCATGCGCTACGACGGCCTGTTCACCGCGCCGGATACCGACTACGCGCTGAGCTTCCCGGGTTCGCTCGGCGGCATGAACTGGGGCGGTCTGTCGTACGACCCGAACGCCGGCATGATCTACGTGAACGACATGCGCCTGGGCCTGTGGGTCCATCTGGTGAAGGAAAAGCAGCGCGGCGGCCCCTCGGACGGCAACGAAGCCGTCAACGCGGGCATGGGCGCGGTGCCGCTGGGCGGCACGCCGTACTCGGTGACCAAGGACCGCTTCTTCTCGCCGCTGGGCATCCCTTGCCAGAAGCCGCCGTTCGGCAGCCTCACGGCCATCGACCTGAAGACGCGCAGCATCGCCTGGCAAGTGCCGCTTGGCACGGTCAAGGACACGCGTCTGTATGGCGTGCAGATGCACATGCCCACGCCGATCGGCATGCCGACCATTGGCGGCTCGCTGACCACGGGCGGCGGCCTGGTGTTCTTCGCAGCCACCCAGGACTACTACCTGCGCGCGTTCGACAGCTCGACCGGCAAGGAGGTCTGGAAGGCCCGTCTGCCGGTGGGCAGCCAGGGCACGCCGATGAGCTACACGATCGACGGCAAGCAGTACATCGTGATCTCGGCAGGCGGCGCACGCCAGTCGCCGGATCGCGGCGACTACGTGATCGCCTACGCACTGCCGCAGACGCACTAGGCAGCAACGCCGCAAACGCCTGATGTCCGGCCCGCAGGGGTGCGTAACACACGCGCCCCTGTTTCTTTCCCGGCCTCGCTTTTAACTACTCGGTTCAAATAATTCTTCAGAATCCGGAATTGCCTGCCGCTGCGGCGGGCATCATCCGGATCGGTATCAGGGTTGACGATGAAATCTGAACACTTTTTCTGGGGCGGCTCGCTGCTCCTGTGCGCCGCCGCCGTCGCGCAGCCGGCCATGGCTCAGAACAGCCTGACGCTGTACGGCAACGTTGACGAAGCGATCTCGTACGCGAACAACCAGGGCGGCCATTCGAACGTCTACATGCGCAACGGCAATCTGCTCGCCTCGAAGTTCGGCTTCAAGGGCACGGAGCAACTGAGCGCCACGACCCGCGCGATTTTCGATCTGCAGGAAGGTTTCGATCCGGGCACCGGCGCACAGCAATCGGCCGGTCTGGCCTTCAACCGCTATGCCTTCGTCGGTCTGCAGGACAGCCGCCTGGGGACGCTGACCATGGGCCGCCAGTACACGCCGTACTACCTGCTCGCGGGCACGCTGGGCCCGGTCACGTACCTGACCGGTGCGACGGGCGCACACCCGGGCGACATCGATGGTTTCGATACGGACATCCGCGCGAATAGTTCGGTTACCTACACATCGCCTTCGATTTATGGCGTGCGCGGCAGCGTGCAATATGGCTTTGGCGGCGTGGCGGGCAGCATGAAGAGCGGCAGCATGTTCAGCGCGGCGCTGCGCTACGACGGCGGCCCGCTCTCCGTGGGTCTGGGCTACCTGCGCATGAACAACACGGAATACACAGGCGGCTTCGATCCCGGCGCCAGCGCCACGTTCCCGCATTCGACCATCAATACCGGCTATCTGTCGGCAAGCAACGTGCAGCACGCGGCGGCGCTGGCAACCTACACGTTCGGCAATCTGCTGATTGGCGTGAACTATTCGAACGTGATCTATCGTCCGGGCAGTCACTCGCTGTTCACCGATACCGCCGTGTTCAACACTTACGGCGCACTGGTGAGCTACCGCGTGAGCACGCCGATCGAGGTGTCGGGCGGCTATAGCTATACGCGCGCCTCCAGCGCGAACGGCATTCACGATGCGGCGCGCTATCAGCAGGTTTCGCTGCGCGAGATGTATCACCTCTCGAAGCGCACCACGCTGTACACCATTCAGGCGTATCAGCACGCTTCGGGTCATACGCTGGGCGCAAATGGCAGCGGCGATATCGTCGATGCGGTGGCGATGGTGGGCGATTCGCAGAACACCTCGGCGTCGTCCACGGGCAATCAGTTTGTCGCCATGTTTGGCATCGCTATCGCGTTCTAGGCGGCGCTCCAGCACGCGTTTCGATTCGCGAATCTAACGGTTTAAGCAACGCGTGGTTTAAGCAACGCGCGATATACCGCGCAATTCCAGGCAGCGATACGGGGCATCACCCGTCTCGCTGCTTTTTTTATGGCTGCGCGGACAAGCATGCAGCCATCAGGTCTTGCGATGCAGTTTGAGGCAGTCCGCGCTGTAATCGGCGCTCAAGGCTTTCTGCGCGGCCTGCAGATCGGCGGGATAGGTGCCTTCGTCGTCGCCAGGGCGATAGCCGCGCGCTTCGAGTTCGCCCAGTTCGTTCATCAGTTGCGCATGCGTGACCTTGCCGGGCGCCACGTGCCTGAACGGATAACCGCGGCATTGCGCCGGCGTGAGATGTAGCCCGGCGTGAGCAGTCAGGCTAACGGTCGCGGCGGCAAGCGCAGCAAGATATCGCAGGTTTGCTCCCATAGTGACCATCCGGAAAAGCTCGTCGAGTTGACGTCGTGAGCGACGTGTCGAGTCGAGAGCTTAGGCGAGCGCGGGTATGGCAACGCCATCGCTCAGATGTCAGTTTTTTTAAGTGATGCAATGCCGGACAAAGGCTTGTGACAGCGGCAATTCCGGCAGCGTACGCACGCGTATCGCCCATCAATCGTCAATGTTGACTATCCTGATCGACATGCCGACCTACCTGAGTTCCGCCGAAGCCGCCGCGCGTCTGAGCGTCTCGCGCCAGACGCTCTACGCCTATGTGAGCCGCGGCCTGCTGCGTGCGCAAACCAACCCGGTCACGCGCGAAAGCCGCTATCTGGCCACCGAAGTCGAGCGGCTCGCCGCCAATCGCGCGCGCGGGCGCAAGCCGAAGGCAGTGGCGCGCGCGGCGCTCGACTGGGGAGCGCCCGTGCTCGAATCGGCCATCACGCTGATCGAAGACGGGCGGCTTTCGTATCGGGGCATCGACGCACTCGGTCTGGCAGCGCGCGCCAGCCTCGAAGAAGTGGCCGCATTGCTCTGGCAATGCGAAGCAAGCGCGGCATTCGCCACGCACGCACCGTCAACGCCCGAGGTCTTCAAGGCGCTGCTCCAGCACTACCGCAAGCAGCGCGCGGAAGCCGCGATGTTGCCGCTCTTTTCGGTCGCAAGCGAAGACGCACCCACCGCAATCTGGCAGTGCAACGCCGGGCGCCAGGCACAAGGCTGCGGCGATCTCGTGCGCCTGCTGGCGGCCTCCCTGCTGCGCGCTGCGCCCAACACCGCGCCGATCCACGAGCAATGCGCACGCGCCTGGGGCGTGGGTAAAGCGGGTGCGGAACTGATCCGCATGGCACTGGTGCTGTGCGCCGATCACGAGTTGAACGCGTCGAGTTTCGCCGCGCGCTGCATCGCATCAACCGACGCGAGCCTGCGCTCGGTGGTGATTGGCGGCCTGGCGGGGCTTTCTGGAGGGCGACATGGCGCGACCACGGCGCGCGGCGAGGCGCTGTGGGACGAACTCGGCGATATCGATCCTGAACGCAAGCTGCACGAGCGCCTTGCGCGCGGCGACGATCTACCGGGCTTCGGCCACCCCCTCTACCCCGATGGCGATGTGCGCGCCGCGTGGCTGCTCACGCGCACGCTGAAGCATCACCCTAAGTGGAAAAAACTGATCGACCTCGCCAGCGAACGGGTCGGTCAGCAGCCCTCGCTCGACCTCGCGCTCGTGGCGCTGCGGCGTCATCTGAATCTGCCGATGGGCGCCGCATTCGGGCTATTTGCGCTGGGCCGCTCGGTGGGCTGGATCGCTCACGGGCTCGAACAGCGGCAAAATCCGCATCTGATTCGCCCGCGCGCGGTGTACACGGGCGTACGTCCGCCCGCACGGGCCGCTGACGCCGCCAGCAAACACGCGCGCAAACGCCCACCCCACGCGCCGCGCGAAACCGCGCCCGGCCCGGACATGTTCACGACCTTGTTCAAGATTACGTAGCCTTCGGCCGCTCACGACTCGTTCTCATGGTGGTGCGGCGCGAATATTGCCACATACGAAATAACGTGTTTCGTGCGCCGTTTCACGTGCGCTTTCATAGTTTGATCCGGTTTTTGAAGGCTTTGCGCTGCGTGCGAGCCGTCGCGATGCGCGCAAATTTGATACGATACGCGCGAGGAGAATGGCGGCGCATCCGGTGTCGTCGTGCCACTGGCGTGCAGTTCATTCCGCCTGTCGCACGAACCCTGCAGCAGCCGCTCTTTCCCGTATCGCCCGGTGTGTCCGCTTTGCCGGACGTCCGCCTGCCCATCCATTATTCAAGGAGTTTTGCCATGTGGACCAAGCCCGCTTACACCGATCTGCGTTTCGGTTTTGAAATCACGATGTACATTTCGAACCGTTAATTCGCAGCGTCAGTATCCTCTCGCAGGATCCTCATAGCCCCGGCCCGCCGGGGCTATTTATCTGGCGCGTTCTATCCGCAGCCTGGTTTAGCAAGCATGCATATTCATATTCTCGGCTCCGCAGCCGGCGGCGGCTTTCCTCAGTGGAACTGCAATTGCGCGAACTGCGCGGGCTTCCGTAATGGCCGCCTCAACGCGAAGGCGCGCACGCAATCGTCGATTGCCGTCTCCGACGACGGCGAATCCTGGATTCTCTGCAACGCCTCGCCCGATATCCGCGCCCAGCTGCAGGCCTTCGCGCCCATGCAGCCAGGCCGCGCGCTGCGCGACACCGGCATCGCCGCAATCGTGCTGATGGACAGCCAGATCGACCACACCACCGGCCTGCTGATGCTGCGCGAAGGCTGTCCGCACGAAGTCTGGTGCACCGATATGGTCCATGAAGACCTGAGCACCGGCTTTCCGATCTTCCCGATGCTCACGCACTGGAACGGCGGCCTGCGCTGGAACCCCATCGTCTCGGGCGAGCCGTTCACGATTGCCGCGTGCCCGAATCTGCGCTTCACGCCGTTCGCGCTGCGCAGCGCCGCGCCGCCCTATTCGCCGCATCGGCACGATCCGCACGAGGGCGACAACATCGGCCTCGTGATCGAAGACATGCGCACCGGCGGCAAGCTGTTTTACGCGCCGGGCCTGGGTGAAGTGGATGAAGCGCTGCTCGCGCGCATGCACGAAGCCGATTGCCTGCTGGTGGACGGCACGCTCTGGCACGACGACGAAATGCAGCGCCGCGGCGTGGGCACGCGCACGGGTCGCCAGATGGGCCACCTCGCGCAGAGCGGCCCCGGCGGCATGCTCGAAGTGCTCGATCGATTCCCGAACGCGCGCAAGATTCTCACGCACATCAACAACACGAATCCGATCCTCGACGAAGACTCGGCGGAACGCGCCGAACTAGCACTGCGCCACGTCGAAGTGGCCTTCGACGGCATGAGCATCGATCTGTAACACGCTTGCGGCGCGCGCGAAAGCACCGCGCCACCCTGCATCATGCTGCTGCCGTTATCGCGCAGCAGCCCTCATTGGAATTGGACCGAATCATGAGCCAGGCCGCCCTCACTCCCGAGCAATTCGAACAGGCCCTGCGCGCCAAAGGCGCGTTCTATCACATCCACCACCCGTATCACGTGGCGATGTACGAAGGCCGCGCGACCCGCGAACAGATCCAGGGGTGGGTCGCGAACCGCTTCTACTACCAGGTCAATATACCGATGAAGGACGCGGCGATTCTCGCCAATTGTCCCGACCGCGAAGTACGCCGCCAGTGGATCCAGCGTCTGCTCGATCACGACGGCGCGCCCGGCGAAGATGGGGGCATCGAAGCCTGGCTGCGCCTAGGCGAATCCGTCGGTCTCGATCCCGCGCAACTGCGCTCGCAGGAACTGGTGCTGCCGGGCGTGCGCTTCGCCGTGGATGCGTATGTGAATTTCGCACGCCGCGCGAGCTGGCAGGAAGCCGCCAGCAGTTCGCTCACCGAATTGTTCGCCCCGCAGATTCACCAGTCGCGCCTGGACACCTGGCCCACGCACTATCCGTGGATCGATCCGCGCGGCTACGAGTATTTCCGCTCGCGTCTGGGCCAGGCGCGCCGCGACGTGGAGCACGGCCTGCAGATCACGCTGCAGCACTACACGACTTTTGAAAGCCAGCAGCGTATGCGGGAAATCCTGCAATTCAAGCTCGACATTCTCTGGACCATGCTCGACGCGATGTCGATGGCGTACGAACTGGGCCGCCCGCCCTATCATACGGTCACGAACGAACGCGTCTGGCACAAGGGAATCGCACTCTGAACACCGGGACCATGATGAATACGATGAACACGCCCTTCGACCGCACTCTCAAACCCGTCTGGCGACGCGGTTACCGCTTCCAGTTCGAGCCCGCACAGAACGCGCACGTCCTGCTCTATCCTGAAGGCATGATCAAGCTGAACGACAGCGCCGCCGCCATTGGCGGGCTGATCGACGGCGAGCGCAACGTCGCGGCCATCGTCGCGCATCTGGACACGCAGTTTCCGGGCGTGCCCGAACTGGGCGAAGACGTCGAGCAGTTCATGCTGGTCGCCCGCGAAAAGCACTGGATCGATCTTGTCTGACGAACCCCTCACAACCGGCGCAATCAGCGCTGCCGCGCCGGCCAGCACCCAGCCCGCCGTGGGCCTGCCCCTGTGGCTGCTCGCGGAGGTGACGTACCGTTGCCCGCTGCAATGCCCGTACTGCTCGAATCCGCTCGATTTCGCGCGCCAGGGCGAGGAGTTGAGCACGGCGCAATGGATTCGCGTGATGACCGAAGCGCGCCAGATGGGCGCCGCGCAGATCGGCTTTTCCGGCGGCGAGCCGCTGGTGCGCAAGGATCTCGCCGAGCTGATCGGCGAGGCCCGCAAGCTCGGTTATTACACCAATCTCATCACCTCGGGCATCGGCCTGAACGAGCAGAAGCTCGCCGATTTTCAGCGCGCCGGACTCGACCACATCCAGATCAGCTTCCAGTCGAGCGACGAGGAAGTGAACAACATGCTGGCTGGCTCGCACAAGGCGTTCGCGCAGAAGCTTGCGATGGCGCGTGCAGTGAAGGCGCATGGCTACCCGATGGTGCTGAACTTCGTCACGCACCGCTACAACATCGACGACATCGACCGCATCATCGAGCTGTGCATCGCGCTCGAAGCCGATTTCGTCGAGCTGGCCACCTGCCAGTTCTATGGCTGGGCCAAGCTCAACCGGGCGATGCTGCTGCCCACGCGCGAACAGCTCGAACGCGCCGAGCGCATCACCAACGAATATCGCGCGAAGCTGGAGGCGAGCGGCAACCCCTGCAAGCTGATCTTCGTGACGCCCGATTATTATGAAGAGCGCCCGAAAGCCTGCATGGGCGGCTGGGGCAGTATCTTCCTGACGGTCACGCCGGATGGCACCGCGCTGCCCTGCCACGGCGCGCGCATGCTGCCGATCGAATTCCCCAATGTGCGCGATCACGATCTGCGCCACATCTGGTATGACTCGCCAGGCTTCAACCGTTATCGCGGCAACGCGTGGATGCCCGAACCGTGCCGCTCGTGCGATGAAAAGGAAAAGGACTTTGGCGGCTGCCGCTGCCAGGCCTTCATGCTGACCGGCGACGCCGCCAATACCGACCCCGTGTGCGGGAAATCGCCGGAACATCCCATCATCCTGCAAGCGCGCAAAGAAGCCGAACAACCCGTTCAACCGATCCAGCAACTCATCTTCCGCAATGACAGGAACTCCCGCGAACTCGGCAAACCCTGAGCGCGTCAGCGCCGAACAGGCGGTCGCCGCCGGCAAGGATTTTGGCGAACTGGCCGCGTCGGCGCGCGGCGTGTTCTGGACGACCTACGATCCCGCCGATGCCGCCACGCGCATCTGGCATTGGCGCAACGGCACAATGCGCCGTCTCACGCCGGAAGGCTTCAGCGTGCGCGGGCGTGTCTACGAATACGGCGGCGGATCCTTCTGCATTGCTGAGGATGCCGTAGTATTCGCCAACGAGACAGATCAACGGCTCTACCGCCAGCCGATCGACAACGATGCCGCGCCCGTGGCCCTCACCGGGCCAGGCCGCCGTTATGGCGACCTGCGTTATCGCCAGGGCGCGGTGCTCGCGGTGGAAGAAGACGGCAGCACCCATCGGATCGTGTCGATTGCAGTAAGCGATGGAGCGCGAACCGTGCTGGCCGAAGGCGCGGATTTTTACGCCGCTCCCTGCCTGCGCGCCGATGGCAATCGCCTTGCGTGGATCGAATGGTCGCGCCCGCATCAGCCGTGGACCGCTACGCGGCTGCGCAGCAGCGAACGCGACGCCAGCGGCGCATGGCTGCCGCCGCGCACGCTTGCAGGCGACGATATTGAAGATGCGCTGCAGCAGCCGCAATTCGACGCACACGGCACGCTCTACACCCTGAGCGATCGCGGCGGCTTCTGGCAGCCGTGGCGCGAGCATGGCGACGCGCTGCAAGTGCTACCCGCGGCGCAGGCGGACCACGCCGCGGCGCCCTGGCAACTGGGCGGATGCAGCTGGATCGCTCTCGACGATGGATCGAGCCTCGGCGCATGGACGGACGAAGGCTGGGGCGTACTCGGTTATCGCGCAGCCGATGGCGCGTTGCACGCGCTGGCGCCGCAATACAGCCGCTTTCGCAACCTCGCGGCGGATGAAACGCACTTCTATTGCCTTGCCGCATCGCCGGTGTGCCCCGCCGCGGTACTCGCGATCCGGCGCGACGATTTCAGCGTGCAAGTGCTCGCCGCAGTCTCGCCTATGATGCCCGTGGAACGCATTCCCGTGCCCGAACGTCTGCGTTTCGCAAGCGGGGGCAGCGAATCGCACGCGTATTTCTACGCGCCGGAAAGCACGCACAGCACGCGCGGTGCGCAGAATGCCGATGCGCCGCCCGTCGTGGTTTTCATCCACGGTGGCCCAACCTCGGCCTGTTACCCGGTTTTCGATCCACGCATCCCCTACTGGACGCAACGCGGCTTCGCGGTGGTCAACCTCAACTATCGCGGCAGCACCGGCTATGGCCGCGCCTACCGCCAGGCGCTGCACGAAAGCTGGGGCGTGGTGGACGTGGACGACGCCTGCAACGTCGTCACGCATCTGGCCGCGCAACAGCGCATCGACCCCGCCCGCGCCTTTATTCGCGGCAGCAGCGCGGGCGGCTATACGACACTGTGCGCGCTCGCGTTTCGCGACGTCTTCCGCGGCGGCGCCAGCCTCTATGGCGTGAGCGATCCGCTGACGTTGGGCCAGCACACGCACAAGTTCGAAGCCGATTACCTGGACTGGCTGATCGGCGACGCGGTGGCCGATGCCGCGCGTTACTGCGAGCGCACGCCGCTGCTGCACGCGGACATGATTCGCGTGCCCGTCGCCTTCTTCCAGGGTGAACTGGATGCCGTGGTGACTCCGGACCAGACGCGTAGCATGGTCAGCGCCCTGCAGGCCAACGGCATCGCCACCGAAGCGCATTACTATGACGACGAGCGCCACGGCTTTCGCAAGGCCGTCAACCAGGCGCATGCGCTTCAGGCCGAATACGCGTTTTATTGCGGAATTCTCGGCCAGACAGTGCTTTGAACGCGCCCATAAACGTGCATGCCGATGAGCCAATCTGGTGCGTTTCGGCATGCACTCCGGGTCATTGATTCGCGCCGCGATAAACATTGCCTACGCAAAACGTTTGCTATCGTCGAAGATTGCTTGCATACGCAACAATCAAGCGACAATCAAGCGACAATCAAGCGACAAGCAGCCTGAAATCGACAGGCCCGAACCTTGCGTGCAGGCACGGTGATATTCACACCCCTGTCACGGAACCCTGCATGTCGAATCCGCAAGCCATCGTCGATCTCACGCACGAAGTCAAACGCCTTGCCACGAGCAAGATCAGCGACATCAACGACATCAATCGCGAAACCACCTTTCTCGCGCTCAACGCCCTCATCGAAGCGGCGCGCGCCGGCGATGCGGGCAAGGGTTTCGCCGTGGTCGCGAGTCAGGTCAAGCACGTGTCTCGCCGCATCTCCGAGATCACGACGGCCCTGAACAAGGACCTCGCGGGTTCGCTATCGACGCTCACGCAACTGGGTGACAGCATGATCGACCGGCTGCGTTCGCACGACGGCCAGCGTTGCGCGGACCTCGCGCTCAACATGATCGACGTGATCGACCGCAATCTCTACGAGCGCTCCTGCGACGTGCGCTGGTGGGCCACCGATTCGGCCGTGGTCGATTGCCTCGCGGCGCGCGACGATGCCCACGCATCGGCAAAAGCCGCACACGCAGCGGAGCGTCTCGCCGTGATTCTCGACAGTTACACGGTTTATCGCGACCTCTGGGTGGTCGACGAACACGGCGTCGTGATCGCCAACGGACGTCAGGCGCAATATCCCGTGCGCGGGCAGAACGTCGGCGAAACCGCATGGTTCAGATCGGCGATGAAAACAACGTCGGGTGCGGACTACGTGGCCGCCGACATCGACACGCTCGCACCGCTGCGCCACGCGCAGGTTGCGACCTATACGACGGCGATCCGCGAAGGCGGCCGCGCGAACGGCCGGGTGCTGGGCGTGCTGGCCATCTTCTTCGACTGGGCCCCGCAGGCGGGCGCAGTGGTGAAGGGCGTGCGCCTGAGCGAGGAGGAATGGACGCGCACGCGCTGCATGATCGTCGATTCGTCATTCCGCGTGATTGCCGCGTCGGATGATAAAGGCATACTCAACGAGCGCTTCCCGCTACAGGCCGAAGGCCGCAAGACGGGCTACTATGGCGCGCACGACGGCACCGTTGTTTCCTTTGCCGCCACGCCGGGCTATGAAACCTGGCGCGGACTTGGCTGGTATGGCGTGATCTGCCAGAAGCCCGCACAACAAGGCTAGCTCTACTGGCCGCCGCAGGACAGATCGCCCTCCTTGCAATGGAGCTGCGCGTCCAGGCGGCGGGTCTGCTCCTGAGTCAGTTCGTCGATACACAACGCGTACATCGACGAATGAATGGTGCCGCCGTTCGTAGCCATGGTATTGAACTCGCACTGCGCGTCGCGCCAGCCCAGCCACGCACGCTGCGTCTTGCGCAACTGATCCGCGCCGCTCTTGCTGATCTTCGCAAGCAGCGCGCGATACGTTTCGTTGAGCGCTTGATCCGAGGCTTTCATCGCGCGGCCAATGCATTCGTCCATCGCCTGCCGCGTGTCGCGATTCTGGCAGTCGGGCTGGGCGGCGAAGCAGGAGGAGGCGCTGACGAGCGCGCCCGATACGCACAGGGCGCTCGCAAAAAGACGGGAAAAACGCATAACGCGGCACTCCGGATCGACGAGGGTGCCAGACTATGCCATAGATGCCGTGACGATCGATGCTGTGACGATCGATGCAGGACGAGCGGCCTCGCGTGCTCCGCCGCGCCCGGCATCGTGCTGCCGGACACTCGTGCGCTACTGCCCCTTCGTATCGCTGCTGGCGTCTGCGCCCGGCGTGTTGGTCGTATCGTTCATCGGCTTTTTCGCCGCGTGCTTGTTTGCATGCGATTTGTGGGTGGACTTGTGCGCGGTGCTGCTCGCACCCATGCCAGCGGTCGCCGCATTCTGGTCCCCGCCCTGGGCCGGCGTCGTGGCATCGGTGCCGGAAGCCTGCGCGAATGCCGCGCCGGACACAGCCAGCATGGCGACCAGCAAGGTGGGTGCGATCAGGTGACGTGATTTCATGATGGGCTTTCCTCGTCGAAAATGAAGTTGAATTTGCAGTTGGAAATCATGCGAGCAGGACGCCCGCTCGCATGCCTGTTCCCGCACTTCGCGTGCCGAGCTTCTCCTTGCGCCGGCGATGCACGGCAATCTATTTAGTAGTCCGGCTGGTGTTTGATGGCATCGGGCAAAATATCGTCGTCCGGCCGCAATGCTCCGTCGCCATCGGCTGAGGCGCGCTCGCCAGTGCCGTGGCTGTCGCTATCGCTTCGCGCTTCGTCCTCTCCGGTTTCCAGTGCGTGATTGTCAAGCTCCGAATCGCGGTCGAACTCGTGGCGTTTCGCGCCCACCGT
The DNA here is from genome assembly GCF_014200455.1 of Paraburkholderia bannensis. Taxonomy (GTDB): domain Bacteria; phylum Pseudomonadota; class Gammaproteobacteria; order Burkholderiales; family Burkholderiaceae; genus Paraburkholderia; species Paraburkholderia bannensis_A. The sequence goes on from NZ_JACHBW010000012.1 coordinate 137,327, forward strand.
ATCGCTGCCCGAATCGGACGAATCGCCGGGGCCGAGCGAAGCGGCGTCGTGCCCCGGCGGCAGCGGCTGTGCCATACCGTCGTCGTTATCGGGATCGAGTGTGCTGGTCATGATCTGAACTCCTGCAAGGGTGCTGCGATGCAAAACCGCGCGCTCGTCGCGCGCAGCGCCACCCTGTATTGCGCAGTCCCCGTGCCCCGCCTGCATTCCCCCCAAAAATCACACGGCCACCGGCTCGGCACGCTGTTTGACGAAAGCGTCGCGGACCGGCCTCGCGCTTATCTGCGCGCGCGACAGCTAACGCAAAGGGATCGTTTCGCTGATCGATGCGCTGGACGCGCAGCGCCAACCGAGCACTGCGCAGCAGAAATCAGGTGTGAGCCAACCTGGTTTCGCTCTATAAAGCGCGTGGGGGGCGGCTGGAACGATGCGAACGCGCTGACTTGAGCACTGCTGCAGCCGCAGACTTCGCATTGAGACGCCGGCCGTGACGCCCCGCCCGCTCTCAAGCGCCGATCAGTTTCGCGGCGCGACGTTGCAGACGCTCGCGCGCGTGCCGCGATGCGGCGAGCGCAGCTTCCGCGCTAGTGTCGTCCGCGAAGATCTCGCGGTGAGCGTGCAGCAACCGCTCAGTGGCAACGGCATCGTTAAGATATCCGAATCGTTTCTGGAGCTTCTTCAACGGCTTCAAACGCTGTACATCGCGGCGCGGCAAGATCGGCGCGAAGAACTCCAGCGTGTAGCGCAGTCTCTTCGCGGCCTTGCGCACGTCGTGCCACGCGGCGTAATCGCTTTTCGCGGCGCGGCCGGCGCGGCGCACGCGCTTTTTCAGATCGCGCCTGGCGGCACGCACGCGGTTCTGCGCGAGCTCCTCAACGGATGTACGACGCGGCGCGGTATTGAGCGCCTGATTCACCTTGTGAAGCATTTCACGCAGCGCGTGACGCAGATCGGCGGCGGTCAATGTCGCGCAGGCGCTATCGCGGGCGGCGATGCGTGCAGCGTTCAGCCGCCCGGCCGCCACCGTGTTTGCTTCGATATCGAGTTCGCCCAGCATTTGCGCCGCGATATCCCAGTCTCGCGCCGACCCGGCCGCAGCGCCCACGCGCTTCAGATAGCCGCGTTCGAGCACCGCCATGTCGCGCTTGAGCAGCGGCCGCCAGACCCACAGCAAGGTGCGCAGCCTGCGCAAGGCCACGCGCAGCTGGTGGAGATCGTCGGCGCTGGGGTCGAGATGCGCGTGCCGCAACGCTTCGTCCACGAGCGGCTTCGCGTAACCGGAAAAGCGCGCCTGGGCGTCGTGACGCGGTTTCACTGCCTTGCGCTTGTCGGGTTTCATGTTCGTCTCCGCACGGGCCTTTTCGCCATCAACCGCATGCCGCGTGCCCTGCCGGGCTCACAGCGCCCCCTGCACGCCCAGTTCGACCACATGGCCTGACTGCAAGCCGTAGCAATGCGCACTGGACGATGCATGCAGCGACATGAACGCAAACAGCCACGCGCTGATGCCGTGCACCGCATGCCCGTGCAGCACCTCGTCGCGAGGCAAATAGAAGGTCGTGCGCGCCGGGTCGAAGCGCCAGTGGCCCAGCCCTGTTTGCCCAACAAATCGCGTGCGCGCGATGCGCGGGCTTTTTGTATGATTGCATCTGCATTGATTTCACCCTTTTTGCCCCGTAGAGGGCCCGCCATTGCGCGCAGCGGCGTGAAAAACCGGTCGATATTCCCGCCTGATCCGCATCGACCTACGAACCATCGGAAAAAATCGGAAAATAATGCCTGCAATGAATGCGATCGACCCGCTGCGTTTCAAACGCATCATTCAAAGAAACGTCGCACTGCCGCTTATCGCGGGTATCGCGACCGCGGTCGCCTTTGTCGCGCTGATTGCCTATCTGGTGTCGACGATGAGCTGGGCCGAGCACTCCGAACGGGTGATCGGCGACACCTACGAACTGCTGCGCGTGCAGGCCGACCGCGAATCGAGCCTGCGCGGCTTCCTGCTCAACGGCGATGAGCACGCGCTCGCGCCGTTCGAAGTGGGCCGCCCACGCTTCGCGGCGCAGCTCGACAGCCTCTCGGGACTGGTCGCCGACAACCCGCCTCAGGTCGAGCGGCTCAAGCGCATCCTCGCGCTCGCGCAGCAATGGGACAAATCAGCGAGCGATGCCGTGCGCCTGCGCCGCAGCCATGACCTCGTGCTCGCCACGGTGCAAAGCGACAATGGTCAGGCGAATTCCGACTCCATGCGCCGCGAGTTCGCCGATTTTCTGTCCGAGGAATTCCGTCTGCGCCAGGAGCGCACATCGGCGGCCCGCAACCTGACCTATCTCACGGTAGCGGTGTTTCTGGCCCTGACCGTGCTGCTCAACGGCCTGCTCGCGTGGCTGGGGCGGCGCGAACTGACCGCACTCTCCGCCACCTACGACAGCGCGCTGCGCGGCCAGGCCGAGCAAGCCGAAGCGCTCGCGGAACAGGTGTGGTTCCGCTCGGGCCAGCGCCTGCTGGCCGAAAGCGGCATGGGCAAGGAAGCGCTCGCGGACGTGGGCGGCGCGATGCTCGATTGCCTCGCGGGCTACCTGAGCGCGAGCGTCGCCACGCTCTACGTGCGCGATGGGCACGACGCCTCGCTGCGCCGCGTGGCGACCTTCGGTTTCGGCGAGGAAAGCGGTTACAACGTGCCGATGCTCCAAAGCGGTCAGACGCTGGTGGGCCAGGCGGCCGCCTCGCGCCGCGTGATCGAGCTGCGCGAAGCGCCCGCCGGTTATCTGAAGGTGGAATCGGGGCTGGGTTCGGCCGTGCCCACCTCGCTGCTGATTGCGCCGATCGACGCCACTGGCCAGATCAACGGCGTGGTGGAACTGGCCTTCATGCGCGCACTGCTGCCGCGCGACAGCGAGTTCCTCACGCGCGTGGCGGGCACCATGGGCGATCTGGTGCAAGCCGCGATCTCGCGCGAGCGTCTCCAGGCAGCATACGCCGACGCGCAACAGCTCAATCACGAACTGCAGGTGCAGCAGGAAGAACTGCGCGTGGCCAACGAAGGGCTGGAAGAACGCGGCCGCGCGCTAATGGATTCGCAGGCGCGCCTGGAAGCGCAACAGGTCGAACTCGAACAGACCAATGTGCAGCTGGAAGAGTACGCGCGCCGGCTGGAGACGCAGAAGAGCGAACTCGAACGCGCCCAGAGCGAACTCACGCGCAACGCCGAACGCCTCGCGCAATCGAGCCGCTACAAGTCCGAATTCCTCGCCAATATGTCGCACGAGCTGCGCACGCCGCTCAATAGCTCGCTGATTCTCGCCAAACTTCTGCAGCAGAACCGCACCGGCAATCTGAGCGAGGAACAGGTGCGTTATGCGGCCACCATTCACGCTTCGAATACCGACCTGCTCTCGCTCATCAATGACATTCTCGATCTCTCCAAGGTCGAGGCTGGCCAGGTCCAGCTCATGCTGGAAACCGTCAAACTCGACGATATGATTTCGTCGTTGCACGAGACGTTCGCGCCGCTCGCGCGCGAGAAAGGCGTGACGCTCTCCATCGACCGCCTGCCGGGCGTCGCCGATACGCTCACCACCGACGGCCAGCGCGTGCTGCAGATCCTGCGCAACCTGCTGTCGAATGCGCTCAAGTTCACCGCGAAGGGCGAAGTCTCGCTTTCGGTTTCGCCGGTCGATGCGCAGGTGCTGCGCTTCGATGTGCGCGACACCGGCATCGGCATCCCCGAGGACAAGCTGGAAATGATTTTCGAAGCCTTCCAGCAGGCCGATGGCTCGACCAGCCGCGAATACGGCGGCAGCGGGCTGGGCCTGTCGATCTCGCGCGAACTTTCGCGCCTGCTGGGCGGGCGCATCGGCGTGGCGAGCGAGGCGGGCGTGGGCAGCGTGTTCACGCTGTGGCTGCCGCTCGACAGCACGGCGGCGGCAAAGCTCGCGCAGGCCGGGGACGCGGCTCAGGCGGTGGTGGCAAGGCCGCGCACTGCCCCGGCCAATGCGCACAACACGGTGTCCGTTCGCGCCGAAGTCATCTCCGAGGCCGCCGTCGCCGAAGCCACCACCACGCTCAACGCCGCCGCGCGCGCGGGACAGGCCAGGACGACCCAGCCCGGGATGGGCCAGCCCCCAATGGGCCAGCCCATGGTCGCCGCCAGCGCGCCCGCCGCGCATGGCGTCTCGCCCATCGCCGACGACCGCGCGCAGCGCCACCACGGCAATCGCGCGATCCTCGTGATCGAAGACGATCTCTCGTTCGCCGAAATCCTGCGCGACCTCGTGCACGAGCTGCAATTCGATTTCCTGCACGCCGCCGACGCCGCCACCGGCTTCGCGATGGTGAAGGACGAAGCGCCCGTGGCCGTGTTGCTCGACGTGGGCCTGCCCGACCGTTCGGGTCTCTCGGTGCTCGAATGGCTCAAGAGCGACCCGCTCACGCGCCACATTCCCGTGCACATCGTCTCCGCCACCGATCACGCCGACAAGGCGCTGCATCTGGGCGCAATCGGCTACACCCTCAAGCCCACCGCGCGCAGCACGCTGGAAGCGGCGATCCGCCGGCTCGAATCGCGCCTTGAACAACGCGTCAAACGCGTGCTGGTGATCGAGGACGACTACGCGATGCGCGAAAGCATCCGCGCCCTGCTGGTGGGCGACGGCGTGGAGATCGTCGCGGTGGGTACGCTTGCGGACGCGCACGCGCAGATCGCGCAAGGCGCGTTCGACTGCATCGTCACCGACCTCACGCTGCCCGACGGCACCGGCTACGACCTGCTGGAAACGCTCGCGGGCGACGCAGGCGTCGCGCCGCTGCCGGTGATCGTCTACACGGGCCGCATGCTCTCCGACGACGACGAACAACGCCTGCGCCGCTACTCGAAATCGATCATCATCAAGGGCGCGCGCTCGCCTGAACGTCTGCTCGACGAAGTCACGCTGTTCCTGCATAGCGTGGAATCGTCGCTTGCGCCCGAGCAGCAGCGCATGCTGCGCGCGGTGCGTCAGCGCGACGATACCTTCGAAGGCAAGACGATCCTGCTGGCCGAAGACGACGTGCGCAACATCTTCGCGCTCTCGCATGTGATCGAGCCGCTCGGCGCGAAGCTGCTGATCGCGCGCAATGGCCGCGAGGCGCTCGAGATCCTGGGCAGCCAGGAGCGAGTGGATCTCGTGCTGATGGACGTGATGATGCCGGAGATGGACGGCCTCGCCGCCATGCGCGCGCTGCGCGGCGATGCGCGCTACACGCACGCCGCGCGTCTGCCGGTGATCGCGCTGACCGCCAAGGCCATGGCCGACGACCGCCAGCGCTGCCTGGAAGCAGGCGCGGACGACTACGTTTCCAAACCCATCGACGTGGACAAGCTGGTGTCGCTGTGCCGCGTCTGGCTGCGCAAGTAAACACCGGTAAAACCCGGCAAGACCATGACCGAACCGACTCACTCCACCCCAACGCATGCCAGCCCGCAGCAGGTCGGCCGGCCCGCGCTCAGTGTCTTCGACATCGAGTTGCGCCTGCTGCTCGAAGCGATCTACCAGCGCTATCAGCACGACTTCCGGCATTACTCGCTGCCCTCGCTGCGCCGCCGCCTCGAAGAAGCGCGCCGCGATTTCGGTGTGGCGTCGCTCAGCCAGTTGCAGGACCGCGTGCTGCGCAGCCCCGAGGACTTCTCGCGCCTGTTCGGCTACATGACGATTCAGGTGAGCGACATGTTCCGCGACCCGGAATACTTTCTCGCGCTGCGCCAGCACGTCTTGCCGGTGCTGCAAACCTATCCATCGCTCAAGGTGTGGGTGGCGGGCTGCAGTTCGGGCGAGGAACTCTGGTCGCTCAAGATCCTGTTCGAAGAAGAGGGTCTCGCCGAGCGCACCATCTTCTACGCCACCGATATCAGCCCGCAGGCGCTGGAGCGCGCGGAATCGGGCATCTATCCGGTGGACCGCTTCGCGGGCTTCAGCCAGAATTACCTGGCCGCGGGCGGGCGGCGCACGCTGTCCGACTACTATCACGCGGCCTATGGCGGCGCGCGGCTGTCGAGCACGCTCAAGGAGCGCGTGGTATTCGCCGATCACAGCCTCGCCACCGACGAAGTGTTCCTGGAAGCGCATCTGGTGTCGTGCCGCAACGTGCTGATCTATTTCGACCGCCCGTTGCAGGACCGCGCGATCGGCCTGTTCGAACGCGCGCTGGTGCGGCGCGGCTTTCTGGGTCTGGGCAGCAAGGAGAATCTGCGTTTCTCCAAACGCCACGAAGCCTTCGACGAGTTCCGCGCTGCCGAACGCATTTACCAGAAGCGCTGAAGCCATGTCCACCGCTCGACCCACACCCGAATCCGCACACGGCCCCGCCAGCAACGACGCGCCCGCGCCGCAGCGCGCCGTCGCGGGCCCGTTCGACGCCGTCGTGATCGGCGCGTCGGCGGGCGGCGTGGACGTGCTCGGCCAGATCCTGCCGATGCTGCCCGCGCACTTCGGCGCGGCCGTGCTGATCGTGCTGCATCTGCCGCCCGCCACGCCCAGCTTCCTCGTGAGCGCGCTATCCTCGCGCTGCGCGCTGCCGGTAGCGGAACCCGACGCGGGCGAGCCGATATGCGGCGGGCGCGTCTATGTCGCGCCGCCCGACTACCACATGCTGGTGGACACCGATGCGCGCGTGGCGCTGTCGATCGGCGGCCCGGTGCGTTACTCGCGCCCCTCGATCGACGTGCTGATGGAATCGGCCGCCGACGTCTACGGCCCGCGCCTGCTGGGCGTGCTGCTCTCTGGCGCCAACGACGACGGCGCACGCGGACTCGCCGCGATTCGCGCCGCGGGCGGCACCACCTGGGCGCAGACGCCCGCCACGGCCGCCGCGCCGCAGATGCCGGAAGCGGCCATCGCGCTAGGCGCCGTCACCGCAACCCTGACACCCGCCATGCTCGGCGCGCGGCTTGCCGCGTGGCCGGAGATGAAACTGGCTTGACCCGGACAAACCGCATGAACCTGCCCACCGTCAATGTGCTGATCGTCGACGACATCGAGCACAACCTCACCGCGCTATCGGCCCTGCTGGCGCGGCCAGAAGTGCGGCTGCTCGTGGCCCGCTCGGGTGTCGAGGCGCTTGAACATCTGCTTGAACACGACGTCGCCGTTGCCATTCTCGACGTCAACATGCCAGGCATGAGCGGCTTCGAGCTGGCCTCGCTGATCCGCGGCAGCCCGCGCACCGCGCATGTGCCGATCATCTTTCTCACCGCCACCTCGCAAGATGCGCTGAGCACCTTCCAGGGCTACGAGGCGGGCGCGGTCGACTTCCTCTACAAGCCGATCGAGCCGCGCATCGTGCAGTCGAAGGTGGGCATTTTCGTGCAGCTCGAACTGCAGAAGCGCCAGCTCGCCGAACAGCTCGCGGCCACGCGCCAGATGCTCGAAGCCAACGAAATGCTGATGGCGGTGCTCAGCCACGATCTGCGCACGCCGCTCTCGGCGGTGATGAGTTCGGCGGAATATCTGATGCGCGCATCCACCGACGAAAAGACCATCGCCGTGGGACGGCGCATCGAGCATTGCGGACGGCGCATGTCGCGCATGGTCGAGCAATTGCTCAATCTTGCGCGTCTGCAAGGCGGGCGCTTGCCGCTGCGGCGCTCGAACGTGCAACTCGACGCGCTGTGCCTGGCCGTGATCGAAGAATTCGCGCCGAATACGGCGGCGGTTTCCGATGGCCGCGTGCGGTTCGAAGCGCAAGGCGATCTGGCCGGCCAGTGGGATTCGGACCTGATCGCCCAGGCCGTGTCCAATCTGGTCTTCAACGCGCTCACACATGGCGAAGCCGATGCGCCGGTGCGTGTGCTGGCGAGCGGCGATTCGCCGTCCGAAGTGCTGGTGACGGTCGCCAATCGCGGCGCGATTCCCGCCGACGTCATGCCGCTGTTGTTCGGCGCATTCAGCACCGCGACGCGCGCCGAACGCCAGGGTTCGGGCCTTGGCCTCGGCCTGCATATCGTGCGGCTGATCGCGCGCACGCATGGCGGCGATGTGAGCGTGCTGTCGAACGAGGCCGAAGGCACCGTATTCACCATCCGGTTACCGCGCACGCCGCAACAAGGCGCGCAGCCGGGCGAGCTTGCGGTGATCTGAAGCGCACGCGAGGAGCGCGCGCCACGACGTGCCCCTCGCGCTCCTCTCGCGTGCCTGATAAGCGCCTTATCTGCGCCTCATGTGCGCGCCGGGCCACGTCGCCATAGCGCATCAATTCCGGGGCCATCGCTTCCCTGGCGTTTTCCCCAACGCGTTCGTGGCGTCCGATACTTGTTTGTGAATAGATCGCAGAACGCATCGCGTCTGCATCCGTCAGGTTGTTTCGTCATCGATTTCATCTGGCCTTCATGCGGCTTGACTGCACCGCCCCCATCACTGCCTGCCATGCTTCGTCATCCCGATCATGTCTGGCAGCGCACACATTCCGGTAGCGCGATGCGAATCACTGACTACAATGATCTGGTGCATCCAACGCGCGCAACGCAGCCATCACTAGAACGCCTTGCACGGTAGGTCTGTTCAGACGTAATCATCGGTCGTGTGACGTTTCGATTCCTTCTTTACGGAGGCATGCCCATGACGTGCCTGAACGAAAGGCTGGTGGGCGCCGTCTTGCTCATGCTTGGCGGTGCTGCGTTCGCGGGCAGCCCGGCGAACGATTTGCCCGAAGCGATGACGGTCGCGAACATCGCGCCGTTGCCGGTGGAGGTGGTGGCGCCCGCGCCCGAACCGCAGGCCTACCTGTTCCACTACGAGATGGAACAACAGGCCAGCCAGCCCAAAGCCTTCTTCGCGCAGATGGACCAGTTCTACAGCGCCCAGCTTGGCCACACCTATACCTTCGTCAAGAAGCCTGCCGCGGCCTCTGACACAAGCGCGTCCGCGCTCGCCAGCGCCAGCCCCTCCGCGCAATTCCTCGAAACCGGCCCGTCCACCGCGCCGCAAATCTCCATCGTCCAGTTGCCTTCATCGAACACGGCGCTTGGCGCTGCGCCGCAGCGCAGGCTGTCGCTGACCGTCGACGACTGGGTCTTCTCCGGCACGGCGCGCGTGGCCGTGCTGCACTCGCACGATTCCGGCGCGACCCTCACGGTGCGGCACGGCTTCTGACGCTGGCCGCAAGGCTGCCCCGTGCTGGCTGGCGGGAGCGAGCTTTGCTACCGGGTTCTTGAAAACCGCGAGAACCCTCGATGGCAGAAGTCAAGACAACGCTCAACGCTGAGCCGGACAACCCATTCGGATTTTTGCCGGTCCACGGCGAGATGGCCCGGCGGGTGCGCTCGCTCGACTGGACCGGCACCTCGCTGGGCGGCCCCGCCGACTGGCCGCCCAGCCTGCGCGCGGCCCTGAGCCTGTGCCTGAGTTCGCGCTTTCCCATCGTGATCTGGTGGGGCAGCGACTACAGCATTCTTTACAACGACGCCTACATTCCCTTCCTCGGCAAGGCCAAGCATCCGGTCGCGCTCGGCCAGCCGGGCCGCGAGTGCTGGAGCGAGATCTGGCCCACCATCGGCCCGATGCTCGAAGGCGTCACGCGCAAAGGCAAAGCGGTCTGGTCCAACGACGGCCAGTACTTTTTCGATCGCGACCTGCCGCGCGAAGAGGTCTACGTCACCTTCACCTACGGGCCGATTCTCGCAGCAGACGGGCGCACCGTCGAAGGCGTGTTCTGCCCGTGCACCGAAACCACCGAGCGCGTCGTCAGCGCGCGGCGGCTGGAGACGCTGCGCATGCTCGGCGTGCGCGCACCGGAAACCACCGGCATCGTCGCGGCCTGCAAGCATGTGACCGGCGTGCTCGCGCAGAACCGCCACGATGTACCGTTTGCCATCGTCTATCGCTGTCACAGCGGCTCAAGCGGCTCAAGCGGCCCAAGCGGCCCAAGCGGCTCAAACGCGGGCGAGACGCGCTTCGAGCAACTCGCCTCGACCGGACTCGACGAAGCCAGCGCCGCGCACGATCCCGCTGCGTGGCCGCTCGACGAAGTGCTGCGCACGGGCCGCGCGGTCGATGTCGATCTGGCTGCGCGCGGCCTCGAAACGCCCGGCGGCGCGTGGCCCGAAGTCTGTGCCGCCGCGCGCGCGCTGCCGCTGCGCTGGGGCGGCGACGCCAGTATCTGCGGGCTGATCGTGCTGGGCGTGAGCCCGCGCCGCCCGCTCGAACGCGCTTATGGCACCTTTCTCGACCTGGTCGCCGGTCAGACCGGCTCGGCCGTCGCCAACGCGCTCGCCTACGAGCAGGAGCGCCGCCGCGCCGAAGCGCTGGCCGAAATCGACCTCGCCAAGACCGCCTTCTTCTCCAACGTGAGCCACGAATTCCGCACGCCGCTCACGCTGCTGCTCGGCCCGCTCGAAGACGCGCTCGCGCAGCCCGAAGCACCCTGGCCGCGCGAGCGCGTCGAGATGCTTCACCGCAACACGTTGCGCCTGCAAAAACTCGTCAATTCGCTGCTCGACTTTTCGCGCATCGAGGCGGGCCGCGAGCGCGCGAGCTTTGCGCCGACCGATCTCGCGCGGCTCACCACCGACCTTGCGAGCGCATTCCGCTCGGCGATCGAGCGCGCCGGCCTGCGCCTGCTGGTGGACTGTCCGCCGCTGCCCGAGCCGATCTACGTCGATCGCGACATGTACGAGAAGATCGTCCTCAACCTTGTCTCGAACGCCTTCAAGTTCACGCTCGACGGCGAGATCGAAGTGAAGCTGCGCGATGCGGGCCTGAGCGTCGAGCTGACGGTGCGCGACACCGGCACCGGCATCGTCAAAGCGCAGTTGCCGCATATCTTCGAGCGCTTTCATCGGATCGAAGGTGCGCGCGCCCGCACCCACGAGGGCACCGGCATAGGGCTCGCGCTGGTGCTGGAACTGGTCAAGCTGCACGCGGGCACGGTGAGCGTGAACAGCACGCCCGGCCAGGGCAGCACCTTCACGGTGGCCATTCCCAAGGGCCGCGACCACCTCGCGGCCGAGCGCATCGAGCCGGCTCGCGACGAAGACGCCCCGCCCGCCGCGACGCCCGCTGTGCCGCCCGCCGCGCCGGCCGCCGCGCGCCACTACGTCGAGGAAGCGATTAGCTGGCTGGCCCTTGCAGAGCGCGCGGCTGGGAAAGACGCCCAGCTCCCGACGCCGCCCCTGCTGCCGGGCGCGGCGGAAGCGATCCGGCTGCGCGCCGCCGCCCCTCCGGTGGCCTCGCCCGCGCCCCAACGCCCGCGCATCGTCTGGGTCGACGACAACGCCGACATGAGCCGCTACGTCGCGCGCCTGCTCGCCCCGCTCTACGACGTCGAGACGCTCAACGACGGCGCAGCGGCACTGGCGAGCGTGCGCCGCGCCCCGCCCGCGCTGCTGCTCGCCGACGTGATGATGCCAGGCCTCGACGGCTTTGCCCTGCTGCGCGCTCTGCGCCACGACGCCAGCACGCGGACGATTCCCGTGATCCTGTTGTCGGCGCGCGCGGGCGAGCAAGCGCAGATCGAAGGCATGCAGGCAGGCGCCGACGATTACCTGGTCAAACCGTTTTCGGCGCGCGAACTGCTCGCGCGCGTCGACGCGCACGTCAGGCTCGCCCGCCAGCGCGAGCAGGCCAACGTCACCCTGCGCGCCAGCGAAAAACGTCTGCTGACCATCATCGAGCACTTGCCGGCGGGCGTCGGCGTGATGGATCTGTCCGGCAAATGGACCCTGAGCAACGCCGTAATGAAACGCTGGCTGCCGGGCGGCATCCCTTCGATGCAAGCCGACCAGCTTGCGCGCTGGCGCGCCTGGGATCCCCAGGGAAATCCGCTCGCGCCCGACGACTGGCCCGGCAGGCGCGCGCTGCGCGGCGAAACGGTGATGCCCGGCATCGAAATGCACTACACCGACGAGCACGCCGAACAGCTCTGGATGCGTTCGAGCGCCGCGCCGCTGCGCGACGGCGCGGGGCGCGTGATCGGTGCGTGCGTGGTGGTGCAGGACGTCACGCAGCTCAAATCCGCCGAACAGGCGCTACGCGAAGCCGACCGCCGCAAGGACGAATTCCTCGCGACGCTCGCCCACGAACTGCGCAACCCGCTCGCGCCAATCCGCAACGGCCTGCACATACTGCGCCTCGCCGGTGCGGGCAGCGCCGCTGCCCAGCGCACCCACGACATGCTGGAGCGCCAGCTCGACCACATGGTCCGGCTGGTGGACGACCTCATGGAGGTCTCGCGCATCACCGGCGGCAAGATCGGGCTGCGCAAGGAAGCGGTCGAACTGGGCTCGGTGCTGCGCCAGGCGGTCGAGACCAGCCGCGCGCTGATCGACGCCGCCGGACATCGGCTCACGGTGAGCGTGCCGCCCGAGCCGCTCGTGCTCGACGCCGACCCGGTGCGGCTGTGTCAGGTGGTCGCCAACCTGCTCAACAACGCCGCCAAATACACCGACCCGGGCGGCCAGATCTGGCTCACGGCCTACGGCGAAAGCGACGGCCTCGGCAGCAGCGCCGTGGTGTCGATCCGCGACAACGGCATGGGAATTGCCGCGCCGATGCTGTCCAAGGTATTCGATCTGTTCATTCAGGGCGAACGCACCTATAGCCGCGCCCAGGGCGGGCTGGGCATCGGCCTCACGCTGGTGCGCAGCCTGGTGGAACTGCACGGCGGCAGCGTCGAGGCGCGCAGCGACGGCCTGGGACGCGGCAGCGAATTCGTCGTGCGCCTGCCGATGGCGGCCGCCGCGCGCGCCGATGAAACCGGGGAGCGCCCGGCCCTGCCCGCTCACACGCTGGTCGGCCGCAATATTCTGATCGTCGACGACAACCGCGACGCCGCTGACAGCCTGGGCGTGCTGCTCGAACTGCTCGGCGCCCAGGTTCGCATCGTGCGTGACGGCAAGGCGGCGCTCGCCATGTTCGATAGCTGGCCGCCCGATGTCGTGCTGCTCGATATCGGCATGCCGGGCATGGACGGCTATGAAGTCGCACGACGCGCCCGCGCGCATCCGGCGAGCGCCGCAGTGCTGCTGATCGCGCTGACCGGCTGGGGACAGGATGAAGACCGGCGGCGCTCGAAAGAAGCAGGCATCGATTTCCATCTGGTCAAACCGGTGGATATGCGCGCGCTGCATCAATTGCTGCTTGCTCAGGCAGGCCGGCGGCGAGGCTAACCCTGCGACGTGGCGCACCCATACCGGCAAGTTAGCGCGATCGTTCTATGCGCCTGCCGGGCGTGTGCCGTACCGTGCAAGTCATCCCCGCGCGCGCAGTCAGGGTCGCCCCAATGTCATCCCCCGCGCCGCGCGGCCCCGATGACACCTGGAGACTTGCATGTCCGCGTCTGTCCCTGCTGCTACGCCCGTTAGTCCGCACGGTTATGCCCTCACTCTTTCCTGCCCGAGCGCGGCCGGTCAGGTGGCCGCCGTGGCTGCCTTTCTCGACCGCCATCGCTGCTATATCGACGAACTGACCGTTTTCGACGACGCCGAAGGAACGCGCTTTTTCCTGCGCTGCGTCTTCCACGAAGTCACGCAGGACGGCGCGCAAGCGTCATGGGATATCGCTGCATTGCGCGACGATTTCGCGCCTATCGGACGCGCGCACGGCATGGACTGGGCGATCCACGATCTGCGTCGGCGGCCCAAGGTGCTGATCCTCGTTTCGAAGCTCGAACACTGCCTGAACGATCTGCTGTTTCGCTGGCGCGTGGGTGAGCTGGGGATGGAGATTGCGGGCATCGCCTCGAATCATCCGGACTTCGAAACTATTGCGCAGCAGCATCGGCTGCCGTTTCATCATCTGCCCGTGACCGCGCAAACGCGCGAGCAGCAGGAAGCGAGGTTGCTGGATCTGGTCGACACGAGCGGCGCGGAACTGGTCGTGCTCGCGCGCTATATGCAGATTTTGTCGGACGCCACCAGCGCGAAGCTCGCGGGCCGCGCGATCAATATCCACCACTCGTTCCTGCCCGGCTTCAAGGGCGCGCGGCCTTATCACCAGGCGCATGCTCGCGGCGTGAAGCTGATAGGCGCGACCGCGCATTTCGTGACCGCCGATCTCGACGAAGGCCCGATCATCGAGCAGGAAGTTCAACGCGTCGATCACTCGTATGGGCCGCAGCGGCTGCTCGCGGTCGGGCGCGATCTGGAATGCGTGACGCTCGCGCGGGCGCTCAAGGCCGTGCTGGAGCATCGCGTGTTTATCAACGGGGCGCGGACGGTGGTGCTGTGAGCGCCATGAACTGATACTCCGTCGGCAAGTCCCGCTCACAGAACAGATTCGCGACCCTCACGGTGCGGGCCGCGTCTTTTGTGTGTCGCCCGCGACAACGAGATCGTTGCCGACAAGTTCGAGCTTCAGCGGGTCATCCGCCGACAGGCTTTTCTTCGGGAACACACGCCGCCAGGTGGTGCCGCCAGCCGGATCGCGGAAAAAAGCCACCACCGCGACATACTGCGTATCGGCCTTCATCGGCTGCGTCACATTCACCGCGCCACCCGGCGTCACGATGACGCTGGCCATGTCCTGAAGATCGTGGCCAAGCACCGTTCGATCGTTGTCCAGAAGATCGTAGTACGACGCAGCATCCAGGCTCTTCCAGTCCCTGAGCTGGTAGATCCTTACGGCAACCGAAAACGGCTGGGTTCCCGAGGTATTGTTTAGCGCCGAGCGCGCGTTCAAGTCGATATTGAGCGTCTTGACCGATTTGTGGAACACCGCGTTGTACGCGCTCGCGGTGCCGTCCGAAACGGATTGCCACGCGCCGCACGCCGACAGGAAAAGACACAGGCCCGTTATGGCCATTACGGGAAAGATCCGCACGTTTGCTCCGTGAATCATGAATTCAGTGAGTCGCAATGGAATGGCTATCCAACATGTCCGCAGTAAAGACGAATGCCTTTCACACGGTGGACTCTTTCCCAGCTCCGGCCAGCGCGTCTTTCGCGACGTCGATGGTCAAAGGCGCCGTACCGTCGTGCGAAGCAGATGCGACAGTCTGCTCGTGGTTATTCCGATACACATTCCGATAACGCAGATAACCACCGGTGATGTCTTGCGGCTCCATATTCGTTGGGAGACGGAATCCAGCTCGGGAGTCGTGCAAATAGTGGTTGAAAAAATTCTCAACTCCTTTTGGTACATCAGTATTTTCAGTAACAGCCGAGAAGAGTTCGCGAACCTCACCACTTGTCGGACGATGTTCCCATGCGAACTTTGCTGCCTTAGCGGGTACGAGAATACCAAGCGTGGCTTCAGCTCCTAGGGTTCTAAGCGGCGATTGCAAGCTGGTGCGAATGGCACTTACCTGCTCGACCAGACTATCCTGCGCCTCTTTCAATTGGTCCCTCTCCGGGCCTTCTGCTGAAATAAAAAACTCCCGGTATTGTAGATCTACTTTTGTCGGCAACGCTTTGCGCCACTGCAGGTATTGACGCGTGTGCTGATGAATCATGTTCATTACGCCGCCTTGACCTGATGCGTTCGAGGCGATGTGACAATCTTTCCAGTACGCCTTATAATCTGAGAGCAACCTAGCTGGAATCTCGAATGCGTCCTTCTGCGCAGGACTGTTGTTAATTTCGTCGCGAGACAACAGCGGGACCCCCGCCTTGACGGCCTCGTAATACATGTCATTCAACGGAATCTGGGACATTTGTCCGGATTTTCCCTGTTCCGTTGGAAGGTATCCACCGCCCACATCTGAATGCATCCCAGGATATGCCACCTGGTGTACGTTGTCCGCCATTTCGAGAGGAAAGCATGCTCTCTGCTCGTGCAATGCAACGAAGTGGAAGCACTTTTCCACTATTGAAGGAATAGATTGTGTGCCGTCGGCCCAAGCCATATGGCCATTAACACCAGGTATCATGTTCGGGACACCAACTGACGCAACAGTATCGAAGAGACCCATGAAATAAAAGCGCAGCGGAACTCCCGCCAGTGTGTAGTACCCACCGTCGTCCTGCTTGAGCAGTTCGTTCAACCAGTTCGAAAAAGCGCGAGCTTCCGCCGATCCACGTGAGAAACCGAATACCGCGACGTTAACCGATGTGACTCTGCGTTTGCATTTGTTGCTTTTCAATACAGCCACCAGTTTTTCCTCCCATTGACGCAGGGCTGCAATACGGCGTTGCTTTTCCACTGCCATGTCCGCGAGCATTTTCCCTAATTCGGCCCCGAGGGCGATCATAATGGAAGGGGGGTCGCCCAGCCCCATCAGTCCTCTCGGATCCAAATTCGTGCTGGAGCTGATGGAGTTGACGAGTTGCTTGGCGTTATCATCGGTGAGCAGCACGTGGCCGTCAGTGGCATACGCATGTATGGAATTGAAGATTTGCGAAATTCCCCAATTAATCCGATCTGCCCCCATGTAGCCCGCACCCTTGCCAAGCGTGTTCCCGCTTTGGTTGTAGTCACCAATCTTTTTAAACGGAGTGCCCACACCAGGAATATAGAAAGAGAAGAATCCTTCATCAGATTTGTCGATTCGTGCATTGTAGAGTCGAGCAACATTGCTGTGCTTGTGGCGCGCCTGCTGATTCCCGGTAGTTTTCGGCTCAATCCATTCTTGATTGTTACCTGTACCATCGAAAAATACGGTGGCGTAAACTTGACCTTGACAATGTCCCGCCTCCTGCTTGTGTATGCAATCCATCGCGGCAGATCTTTGCGCCAAATCGCGTGGCGAAAGTTTGCGATAGCCATCGTCCGGGAGTGGCTCTGGAATTGTGAGCGTGTAAGACATTATTATCGTCCTTTTTGCTTCTACATTCTGGCTTCATCGCCTTTCAGCGGGTAGTCAGGGTTGGTTATATAAACGAGGTCTGTGACAAAAACCTTGATTTCGCCATTGCGCAGAAAGTGAACTGCAAATACACCCGTGTCTTTAGGTCCGAATGGCGGGACAGTTACAGCACGACTTTGAGAGTTTTTGTTGTATTCATCGGTCCATCTCACCGAGACAGTCATACCGGAGGCGTATTTCGCAGGCAAGGATACGCAGCAGGTGAATCCTCCGCCTCCCTCGTGTTTGCCGAGATAGGAGCCAGCTTCTCCGTTAACCGAAAATCCGCCAATATCGTGATCGGTATGGTTGTAGCCCACGACGTCAAGTCCCATGGTGTCATCGGCTGCTGCATTGCGATGGACAAGCAACGCACTCGATAAGGCGAGAACTGCAAAAAATGCGAGAATTTTTATCAAACGATACATTTTGGTATCCTTTTCAATCTTCAAAAATTGAGCGAGTTGTATCGCCCCAGATTGATCTTCACCGTCTGGTTTGCCGCAGGCGTCAGCAGTGCCGTCCACGTCAGACGCGGCCGATGTCCGACCGATGGCGCAGCGCCGCCCGTCAGGGCGAGCGTAGGCGCAGCGCTTGCAGGAATCTCCATGCGAAAAATCGCGTCGGACTTGTTGCCGAGATAGAGGCCAACCAGGCGCATCAGATCTTCATGGAGCACCTCGCCCGGTAGTAGCCTGTGCGCCTGCGCGGTGTCGAGCGGTCGGATCGTCACGAGAATCGCCTGCGAGCGATCCAGTACGCGCGAGCCGAGCACGTGACCATCACCGAGCCCACTCAAGGCGGCCCCGTTGGCCCGACGCGCCCGCCGTCCCGCAGTCAGCCCCTGTTGCAGCCCGGCTGGCGTCCACTGAGGGTAGAACTCGCGCACCGTAACCTTCGCGCCATCGAGTAGATGCGCTACAACGCCTGCCACGCCTTCGGCCGGCCGCGTGCGCTGCATAAAGAGCCCAACGAGCGCCAGCAGTCGCGACGGCGCCAGCCCGGATTTCCCGGCTGGATCGCCGATACCCATACCGGCGAGAGACAGGAGGTACTGCGAGATCTCGTCCGTGCCACCCGCGCGGAAGTTGACCGGATAGTGATGCTTGAGCCAGGCGCGATAGAGCAGCGTGACGATGCGATGGTTGAAGATGTCGAGAAAGGCAGTCACCTTCTCGTGCCCTTCTTTGCGCAGCACGATGTCGTCGATCAGGTGCGGCGGCATCGCCGCATCCACGCCATAGAGGCCAAGGAAAGTTGTCTGTACGAACGGCGGTGTGTCTTCATCCTCTTCATCGAACGCCACGCCCGCGATTTCGGAGCCCGGGAACCCAACCCGCGCATGCGGCCGGAAGCGCACCGGCTCATGCTCTGGCGTGTCCAGCGTACCGAAGCCCGGTTTGTCCGGCGCCTGCAGTTCAAGCAGGCGAAGCAGCTGGAACACATTCGTCTGCGGCGCCGCGGCCAGCAGGGCGCGCACGAACGGCGCGAGCTTGTACCGGCGGCTTCGCATGCCATCCATCTCCTTCATAACGGCGACCTGTCCGACTTGCTGGCGGGCCATTCGATGCGCTCCTGGGTCGGGAGGCTCACGATCACGAGCTGCGTGAAATGATTCACGTCGGCATAAAGCTCAAAAAACCGGTGCAGCATCTCGCCGAACAGCATCATGTCGCCCTCGCCAGCAAACGCGTGGCTGTCGAGCGTCACCTCGATCTGCGTGCCCCGCTCGACGGCGCCCTTCATAACCTTGCGCTGGCCCTTGCGAGTGACCTTCTGGATGCCGTCGAGGCGCCGCCGGTTCATCTCGCCGTTGGTCCAGTCGTATAACGCCAGCGTGCCACGCAGAATTTCCGCGTCGAGTTGCGACAGGTAGTTCGGGGCGAGATGGGAAAGAATGCGCCACTGATAGCGGTCGCCCGTCGGAGGGTGCAATGGCAGCGTGGGCGACACGAGATTGCGAACGCATACGACGTTCGATATCCCCTTGCCCATCTCGTTGATGCCGGCCTCACGCAAACCCTTGCGAGGAAGCATGCCGTTCGTACCCGTAACGCGTAGCGACAGCGTTTCGCGCGGCAGCGCCTCGGCGTTTTCCCAAGCATGGCCGCCAAGCACCAGCCAGGTTTCGTAGAGCCCTTTCACGCCTTGCTGGACACGCGCGTGGTAGTAACGCTCAGGTGCCTCGTGCCGCAGCATGCCGCCACGGTGCTTGAAACTTGAAAACGGCACGTACTCGACGCGGTCGCCGCTTGCATGATCGTGCGCGTCCACCCCATCGACCGAGTACGTTTCAACATGTTCACCGTGGCGCAGCCGTGGCCGCACAACATAGGACGTCGCGTGATGATCGACGCGGATCGGCTCGGCATCCATGCGGAACAGGTTGATGATCGGGGTGCAGAACAAGCGGATGTTCTTTTCCGAGAAGCGCAGATCGGACGGATAGGTCTGGTTCAAGACCACCTCGACCTCGAACTCGGTCACGCTCGGCGCGAGCGCGGCGAGATCGATGCCGTGAAGGTCAATGAAAAGGAACTTCTCGGGAAAGCTGAAATATTCAAGGAGTAACTGGTAGCCGCCGAAGGAATTATCGGCCTTGGGCCACAGGCGTTCTTCGGCCGAGAATCCCGCAGTTGCGAAGTACGCGTCCGGCAGCGAACGCGGCTCGCCATCGCGCACTTCATTGTGCCCATCACGCAGTCGCAGCACGATATCGTCGACATGGCGGGTCAGCGCGAGATGCAGGGCCATGGCTACCGGCCGGTCTGCGTTCAGATAGAGCCGCAGGTAAGGAACGCTCAGCGTATTCTGTCGCGACTGGGCTTCGATCTGGAACGTCAGGCGAATGGTCGAGCGTCCGTCTTCCCGCATGCCGGCACTGGCCGCCTTTAGATGCAGAGGCAGGAGGTCCACTGGCCATGTCGTGCGATACGTGCAGCGAGTGCCTTCCGGGCCGATCGGATCGGAGCGTACCTCGATATCAGCGGGAATCGTCTCGCGTTTTTGCAGCGTGCCGAAGTCTGGAACAAGTTCAAGGATAGAGAGCGAGGGGAGCATGCGCAGATAGTGCGGCCAGAGCAGGCTCACCAGCGCCTCGGTGATCTCCGGCAGTTCGTCGTCGAGCTTCTGGCGCAGGCGCCCGACCAGAAATGCGAAGCCTTCGAAGAGCCGCTCGACGTAGGGATCGCGCTCACCCACACGATCGAGATTGAGCATACGTGCGCGGTCCGGATTGGCTTTCGCGAACTCGCGACCGGCTTCGGTCAGATAGCGCATCTCGGATTCGTAATAGCGCAGCGTGGAATCGTCATCCATCTGGTATTCCTGGGGTATTTTTTACAGAACAGCGATAGCTCGCACCGGATCGAGCACAGTCACTTCATGGCCGAGCTGATGAAATTGGCAAACAGGGTTATGCGCGGTGTCATTCGCTATCAGGCACCGCGCCGTGGGGAAGTGAAATCGCCGCGTGACGGGCAGCTGCAACCGCTGATGCTGGCAGAGGCGGCGGACCCGCGTTCTGCATGCGAGCTGGGCCCGGCGCGGCCGCCGGCGCGAAGATTCTCGTCGGCATCACAAAGCCGCGCAGCGCGAGCAGTTCCAGCGGCCCCCTGCCCGCATCGGTGCGCATCACCCAGGTAAGCGGATGCGTCACACTCTTCGGCACCGCAGTCTCAGGCGCCTTCGCCGTCAGCGTCGTCGGGTCGCTCGCCATCGTAGGCGCTGACGCTGTCGCCGGATTCGATGCAACGGCTGCAGCCGCCACGGTGGTTGGCACCGGGCCGGGAATGGCGATCCACGTCAGCTTGTATCGCGTATCCGAGAGCGGTTCGACATTGGCAGACGCCAGCATGCGCACGAAAGCCCAGCGCCCCTGCTTCTCGAAACCCTTGTTGAGCCCCGACTGGACGGTCTGCCACTCAAGGCGAGTGCCGGTCACGAGCAGGTCATTGCCAGGCCACACGAACGGCTGCCAGCGATCGGCCGTGTTCAGGTATTTCAGCGTCTGTCCGTCGACCGTGAACTGCGTTTGCGTCACATCCGCGCTCGGCTGCGGCATCAAGTCGAAGCGGTACTGTGCGGCGCCCGACGCAAGCATGTGGGATGCGATCCCCTGCAGCACATTGATCGCCTTCAGGAAGGCCGGATCGAAGCGAAGTCCTGCGCCAGCACTGCCTGGAACCCAGCGATCGCCATGCAGCTCGAGCGCACCTGCGAGTTGCTGGTTGACAAACGCCGGAACAAGGCCCGTCTGATCGCGCAGGAAGCGCACGAGTTCCGGGAACGAGGCATCGTCGTCGCTCGACGCGAATGGATAGCGTCCCTGGAATGCACGCGTCCACGGCTCGACGATCGTCTGCCGCCATGCATCATTCAGGCTTGCCTGCGCCGGTTGCATGACGGCCTGCATGGACTGGTCAACGGGACGCAGAAAGAGCGATTCCCCGAGCCCGGACCATTGCTCGCCAAGGCTCGCCGCCACGAGGCTGGCGTAGGTGCGAGTGTCGGACAGCTCGGAGCTTTTGCCCTGGAACTGCGACTGTGCAACCCGACGGGCCTGATCGTCCATGCTGCCGCTGTTGGTCATTGCCTCGATCTTCAGGCGCAGCGAAGTTATGGTGTCAAGATAGCGCTGCAGACTGATATTCGAGTCGGCAGCCTTGCCTTGTTGCTGGCCGGCGCTCACGAGACGCAGGACCGGCCCGAAGGCGGCATCCAGCGGCTCCGGCGGGATAATCGCTTGCGCAGCGCCTTCAACCGCCCCCGCAACCGCATGATTGCCGATCAGGCTCTGCGCCTTCGCTACGAGGTTATCGGAAAGCGATGCGATATTCTCCCCAGCGCGTCCCTGATAGTCGAGCGCCTTCATCAGTGCGATCATCGGAGACTGGCGGGAGTCCGCGAAAAGGCGTAGCTGCTCGGCGATAGCGGGCAACGTGGGCGCGCTTACCCACTGGATCGAATTGGCAAACGCCTGCCACTGGCGCGCGTATTCATCGAAGTACATGTCGCGCAGCGCCTTGCGAAGCTCTTCGACTGACTGCGTCGGCTGGTTGTTCGCGGTAGCGTTCAGCACCCAGTCGGTCGTCACGTTCTGACGTTGGGCTGCTTCGTCGATAGCCTGCGAAATCTGGCCATCCCAGGCCTGCCGCGTGTAGACACCGGGGACTGTGGCGCTCGTGCGGAACAGACCCCGTGCGTCGGTTCCGGCCAGCAGCGTGGCCAACGTCTGATCGCCGTACTTGCCGGTAGCCGTGTCGAGGATCGAGTGATAGATAGTATCCGTCGAGTTGCGCGTGCCGATCAGCGCGAGGAGAACCTGTCGCGTGTTGTTCACGAGATCGGTACGGGGTTGGATCGCCCATTCCGGATGCGCCGCGAGATGTTGTGCGAAGAACGGGAAAAACTGGTGTGCCAGATCCAGCCGTTCGCCGACGGTCAGGCTGGCGTTCGTGATCCAGTTCCACGTGAGTTCGGGCACCATGTCCTTCGCATCGGCGCGCTTCGGTTCGGCCAGCATCAGGTAGGTCCGAAGTGTCTTGTGCCCGGCCAGCGCCTGCTTGCTCGTTGCGTCATCAGAAACATCCGTACGCATCGCGGCTACATTTCCCAACGAGGATTCAAGACCCTGCTGCGTCGGTGAAACGAGGAGACGTCGACTTGCAGGGGTATAGGCGTTCCAAAGCCCAGCAAGAATCTCCCTGTCGCGGTTCAAGCCGAAACGCGAATACCACGGCGCGCCTGATGATGCACGGTATTCGAAGCGCTCGATGTTTTGCTGGGTATCGAGGAGTGTGTGCAGCCCGGATCTGCTGTCAGGAGCCGATACCTGTTGTCGAGCAAGCTGATTTGCGTAGACAAGCTCATGCGTGTTTGACCCACCAGAAATGAACATGCCAGCAATCCAAACGCAAGCTAGAGTGGTGACCACCGAAGCGAATATTGAGCTAGGATGCCAACCCGTACGGCGACCACCGCTTTTGATTCCGCACTTACCGATTTCCCCCCAGAGCCTGGACAAACCGTTTGCCTCTGGATCTGCTGTGACCTGTCCCGCAGCCGCAGGCAAAAACCACAACCCGCGAATGTTCAGTGAGCTTCGGACTGAAGTCGACAACGCCGTCATCAGATCGGTTAGCGCCTTGCAACGGTGCTCAATCTGAACTGACAGCCCAGCGAGGTAATGGAGTCGCCGGTCTTCGACCAGGCGCTTTGTCCCGGTAATAGCCAGATTGTTGCTCAGAGACCTTAAAGCATCCGCAGTTGCCCCGTCATCGTATTTTCTTGGGAGAAGGCAACCGACCGGGTCGACGGCCTCTTTGTCCATTGCATTGATGCCAGAATCGGCAACCAGGTAGACGGGTGCAGAAAAGCGCAGCATGCGCGAGATGCCAAAAAACAATGACCCAAGCGACGCAGTACGCCGAGCCAACGCGGACGGATCACTCCTTCCGTCGATGACAAACGCTATGGCATCAACCGGCCTGCGTCCGCGAAGCTTACGCAGCTTTAGTAACCAAGCTTCGTCCGGCAAACCACTTTTGTTTCGCGGCGCCCAAAGAAGAACGACATCATTGGTCGCACACCACTGCTTCTTTGCCAGGACTGGTAGCTGACCCGTAACGAGCCGGTCATCACCAGAGACGAGCACCCACGGCAGGAAGTAGCGCCATTTCCAGCCATAGCGGGTACGCAATTCCTGCGCAAGTTCCAATTCCCAATCCCGATTTTCCGTCGACACCACGCGAGCAGCCGGATCGCGAGCATATCGATCCGGGTTCCTCGTCGGTGCAAGCTTGGAAAACAGTCGCCATGCCCATGCAAGTGCGCTTTGAATCAAGAGTAAAACTGCACCGGCAAGCAATACAGCAAGCACACGGACGGCCGACGAGGGATTGATCGACTCGCCCTTAAATAGGGCGGTCACAGCCAGCCCAATTGTCATCGTTCCAACGACAATCCAGTATCCCAATACCTTCTTGTTCTTCATCCCGTCCGTTCCGCTTGATTTGCTTTCTCCGCCGGTCGAACAACCGCCATGCGAATAGTGCCCTGTCGAGTGCAGACAAGCTGCGGCGTTCCAGCCTCGCTCGCCCGTTCAGCTGCGAGTGCAATGGCGAGCCACCCTGCAGCTTCACCGGTATTCCCCAATGCCGCATCTATATCGTGGACCCCGGCCGGCTCATCTGCTTCCACCAGCGCCAGCCCAAGATCGGATGTCGCTTTTGACAGAACGTCATCGTCAGCCTCGGAGAGGCCCGCCTGCCACATATCAAGAACCTCCTTCGCCTCAGTATTTCCCCAAAGCAAGGTCTTAGACATGTCATCAACTGCCAGTTCTTCCAGCACATCCACCGGTCTGTGCAGCTTCGCGACCACATCCAGATGCATACGCTCAGCAAGTGATGACCACGCCATCACCATCGCAGCAGCGGCTTCTGAATTGCCTGGCGCGGCCTCGCCTGAGGCTTGCACCGCGACGAAAAGTGCGAGCTTCTCTAGCAAAGGGCCACCTCGAATATCGAGCCATTCATCAATGGTCATCAAGCCGTCTTCTTTCGTAAGGCGAAGCGGCTCAGCCAGAGTGACCCCGACCGCCTTCGTGCACGCCTGCCACGCCGATAAAACTTCGTCGTCGGAAATAGACCCGGGTATTTGGATATACACGTCGAGCGGTATATTCGATGGCGCGGCCTGTATAACGCTGCGAATACCGCGCATCACCTCAGTCAGACATAAGTTAAACCGCGCGATGCCGTCTGTACCATCGAGAATATCCAGTTGAGTTCGACGCAGCGTTGTGCCTGTTGTCGGTGACTGCTGCGATCGGAGTGCCCGCTCACCTCCAACGATACGCGCGCTAACGTTCCCGTTTCCCATGGCCGTCAGGTAATCCAGCCCAATAATGGCGAGATGTTCTCGGCCGAACCTGATCGCCTCCGCACGATCTCTCGCGTCGGTTTCCTCGTCTGCCTCATGCAACGAGACTTGCTGGCCGTAGAAGAGCCACCTTAGACCGAACACAAAGCCGGCGAACATCGCAGGAAGCACAACCGACCGAACCCAAAACCACGGATCTGAAGTTGATTTCCCATGGGGCCACGTCGCAATCGACAGTGCCATTCCAAGTGCGGCGAGCAGCACACCGACACCTCCCCAAATAAATACATTGGGTGGTGCCGGTGACGTCTGGTCGTCGCGCGACGGTGGTAGCTCAATCGGCATCTTCAGCCCAAACTAGATATCAGACGACAGCCGCACATCGCGTGATGGCCATCCCTCGCAAGTGGGATTCCATTGTCGTTTGCCTTGATATCCCCTTCCGTTATCAGATTGGGACGGACATCAGGATGCTTCGGGCATGTGACTTCATCGCCCTTTCTAGCGACGAATCGACCGCGCATGCGTACCTTCTTTGACGCAGTGATCACTTTCCCGCCATGATCAGTGCTATCTCCAAGTCGTATGAAATTTTTCATAGCAACGAAATTGCCTCGCAAAGTGATCAGGCCACCATCGTCTGATTGTCGGCATCCAAATCGGCAACAGACGAAGACTGCTGTGGTATCGATGCGACATTAGCTGCCCGACGCTCGTTCTGGTAAATATTTCTGTATCTAAGGTAGCCACCAGTAATGTCCGATGGTTCAAGCTTGGAAATCGGAATAGAAGTAAAACCAGCCCGAGAATCGTGGACATAGTCGTCAAAAAAGTCACTTACGGCCTGAGGCAAGGTCGCATGCTTGTCGAGTTCCGCGAGCAAACTGCGAGTCACCGTATCGACTGGCTTTACCTTCGGGGTATCACCGTACAAGCCAACGAGTCCGGTATTATCAATCTGACTCTGCGGAATATTCTCCGCATCAATTTGCAAGCGTAGTCTCTTAACCTGACCCTCCAGATCATCCTCCGCTTTGCGCAACTGCCCACGGTCTACGTCGCTAGAATCCCTGAAGAAGCGGCGCGTTGACAGCCCCTTTCCAGCTACAAGCATCCCGCCCCGCCATTGGACATATTGGTGGGTGTGTTGGCGTACGATATCGCGAAGTCTTCCACCTGATGCAAGTCCGCAGGCCGTCCAGAATTGGTTATACGCAGCAGTGAGTTCCTTAGGAATATGGAAAGCCGTCTTCAAGTCACCATGTGAATTGATCTCATCGATCGACATTAATGGCACGCCAGCACGTATCGCCTCGAAGTGCATGTCATTCAAAGGAATCTGCGAACATTGAGCAAGCTTTCCCTGTTCCGTTGGCAAGTATCCACCACCCACGTCGGAATGCATGCCGGGGTAAACTATCTGTTTGACGTTGCTCGCCGCCTCCGCCGGAAAACATGCGCGTTGCTCGTGAAGTGCTACATAGTGAATGCATTGTTCGACGGTAGCCGGGATGGCCATCACCCCATCGGCCCACGCCATATGACCATCCCAACCCGAAACGAGATTGGGCGCTCCAACTGAAGCAACGGTGTCAAAAATTCCAAGAAAATAGAAACGTACAGATATACCAGCCAGCTCAAACCCACCATCATTCTGCTTAACGATGTCGGTGAACCAGTTGGCAAACGCTCTTGCTTCAGCCGATCCACGTGAGAATCCGAAGACGGCCAAGTTGATTTGGGTCACCTTGCGCTGACTGCTTTGTGCGACTGCCGCCAGCTTCTTTTCCCATGTCTGCAGGACCATCTTCCGGTAGGCCGCTTCAAATGAAAGCGCACCGACGGAGGAGCTCATGTTCCTGACAATCGTCTTTGCGCTTGTGCCTCTGAAAAGATCTGATCCGGTCAGGTAGTGATGAACCGCGTTATAGACTCTTGTTATTGCCCAATTGATTCGGTCGGCCCCCATGTGACCGGAACCTAATCCTAGAGGCGCGCCGAGCGTCTTGCCACCGTCTGTATCGTCGACGTCTGGAAATGGGGTACCCACGCCAGCGATGTAGTAGGGAAAAAACCCATTTGGATTGTCGGCCATCGCTGCATCGAACAGCCTAGCAACGTTGCTATGCTTCCAGCGCTCCTTCTGAGTTTTGCTACCGCCCTCTTTGTCATCTTTATTGTTGCCTGTCCCATCAAAAAATAGCGTTACATAGACCTGTCCCTGACATTGCGCCGTCTCTCTGCTTCGGATACAAGTCAGCGCCCGTTGTCGTCGCATCATTTCTTGCGGTGAGAGCTTTCGGTAGCCCTCTTCAGGCATTGGATCGGGAATTACCGCAGATGTCATCGTGCAATCCTTGTAGTCGGTTTACAACTTTGCCGCGCTGCCTTTTAGAGGATAGTTAGGGTTTTCAGGGTAGTACATTGTTACGAAAACCTCTATATCACCATTCTTCAGAAAATGTACTGCGATATGACCTGCAGTATCGGCTGTGTAGGGTGGAACAGATACCACTCTCTTCTGTTCCTTTCCGATTTCCTCTCCGCCCCATCTGAGGGTTACCATCATCCCCGGTACATATTTTTCAGGAATAGAAACACAGCATGCAGATCCGCCTTGACCATGCCTGGCAACGAAGGAGCCACCTTGTCCATTAACGGAATAGAATCCGATATCTTTGTCAGTGTGGTTATAACCAGTCACATCTAGCCCCATCGCGTCGCTTTTTTCCTCGCAACTGGCTAGTGCAATAGAAAACATAATCAATGCGAAAATTTTTGCGGCCACTCGCAACAAAGTCATCGTTTTGATTTCCCTCAGTTCAATTTCCAAGATGTCGTATTCGGGGTTGGCGAAACTACAGCCAAACCTATCGAGTCACAGCATTACCATTTCCATAGATCTTGGAGTTCAAAATTCCTAAGTCGCAAGGCGGTTCCTGTCGACTGGAACAACAAGTGTCCACTTCGATACACAGGATCGCTGTTGCGCTTGGGTTAGGACCGCCCCAACGTAGCTCGTCAAATACACCACTCCGATCGATATCACTATTGATCCTACGCCGTAGCCCAGTCGTTTCCATGTCATTCGTGGCCTCAGAGACGCAATTGCACAACCCGTCAGACCTGATATTGGCACGGTAGCAACGAGAGCTAGCGCGAGGAAGAGAACTATCCCCGCACTCATGTCACCGTCCGTGCATATGCGGCGGTAGGCTCCATCGATACCGGATACAACGAGCACGTTGAGCACGACGAAGCTGACCACCGTAGCAGCGCCAACATAAGCAAGCATCGCGAGGGCTCTTTTAACCGATTTTGCTAGAGTCGGTGCGATGCTTCGCTTGCGCTCCGGCCGTTGGAGTTTTCTTGGGCCTTGGCGTCTATCGCCCAAAGGGGCTGCCCTGCGGTCCAGGCTTCCGCCGGAAGTGTCTCTATCCATTGTTGGAAAGGTTCCTGACTGTTGGCGAAACCTGCCTTCAGGCGATCTGCGATGCCCGAATACTCAACGTAGTTGCCTGAAGTGGAAAGGGCGAGAATCATCAGTTGAAGCTGGTCATCCCTATCCGTTATCCCACATTCCCGTGCTCTCTGCCACTGACTGCTGATGAATGGATGCAAGATATCGCGCGGTACACGATCGATCTCTGCCCTGATGTTGCGCCGAAGCTCGTGGATCAATTTGTCAGGCTCCGCTGCGTCGAATAGTGTTTGCTCCTGTGCAAAGTCAAGCGTGAGCGGAATAGGTTCGCGAGACCTCAAGTCGCTGCAATTTGGTAGTTGCTGCTCCTCAACGAGGCCGAACCGGTTATAAATCTTCCATGCCGTAATACCGTCGGAGAACGTTGCTGCCTGTTGAGGATTCAGAACGCTCATAACCGCCGGAAGAATGCGAGTGTCATACCAGCGCATCACTATCAATTTGCCGCCTGGCATTTCGAACAGATGAAATTTCCGGAGATGCTCGCCGAGCTCATGGAGAGATTTCGTCGAATCCAAGGTGCTCACGCAGGGCTTAAGGAGGCCGATTCGGGTCGTTTCGTCAATTACTGATCGTGTGACGTCACCGTCGACCGTCACGTCGATCAGAAGCGGTGCAATGTCGCGGAACGGCTCTTCCGGATGCCCATCAAACAGAGAGATATACTGCGCTCCCAGTCGGTCAAGTCGGCTGGAAAAGCGCATATGCTGGCTCGAATCGAGCAGAATATAGCGATACACTTGATGCTCCTAGCTGGTGTAGACGCCAGGCGAACCTTGGCGCATCGCATCGATGAGGCAGCTCTTGCAGGTCGTCCGTGGGAACTGTGGCAAAGGCATAGTTTCCGAGGCCGGTTCCACCGTATCCCAGAACGCGCAACGCTCGAGAATGTCACCCGGCGATACGTTCTCGATGCCGTTACCGGTAATCTTGATATACGATCCACCGGAACCGATCCAGACCTCCTTGGATGCAGATATGATCACTCGGCCATTCGTGCTAGTGACGGTGAGATCTTTGAGCGAACCAAGGGACATTTCGTCGCCCTGTGCCTGGATTTCAACCTTGCCCTGAGAAGCGAAGATTTTGATTCCGAGTTTCTGGGCAAAAAGTGATATGGCGTCGCCGACGGCCACTGTCAGCTTTCGCAAGATGCCGATGTCTGCGTTACCACCGGCTGTTGCGATAAGGTTTTTGGAGGCGCTAACTTGGAGATGGTCGCCGGAGACAAGGCCCATACCGGCAGGTGCGCTTAGCAGGACACCAGCTTGCTTGAGCCCCTTGAGTGTTTCGTTCAGCAGGTCGCGCTGCTTTTCGACTTCCGCCGCATACGCGTTAGCAGTTTTGGCCGCATCCGAAACGATTTGCATCTGATCAACGGCTTGTTGAAGCAATTCTTCTGCAGCACGCATTTCGAGTTGCGTGCACGAAGCCATTGGCTGGTTGTCAGCAGAAACGAATACGCCCTTACCGCCGCGAACAGCCACATGGTCATCGCTGCGCAATTCAGCCCCGCTTCCGCGCTTCTCACGGCTGGCGTTGACCATGTTGCCGAGGTTAAGCTGGCTTTTGCCACCACCTTCGGTTGCAAGCTTGATGTGCTCTTCCCCTTCAAAGTCTTCCATCTGAAGGGTATTATTCGACTGCGTGTGAATGACATTGCGCGTCATCCATCGATCGTCGCTCGTGATCACATCCGGATTCACGCTGTCGTGCATCACGTGAGCGATAAACGGAAAATCTGGATTGCCGTTTTCGAAGCCAACTTCGACGCCCGAACCGTCAAGCAGCGGGTAATGATTCCCGGTGGTCCGCGGACCAGCAAAGGACTTCGCGATACGCATCCAGCAACTCGTCAAGCCGCCCGCACGCTCATCGCGATCGAAATCGAAGGCGACCATATAGTGGCCGTCCTTGTTGACGTAGCTGTATTTATAGCGGTTCGGAGATGTGATACGTCCGCTGACGGTGCCGTGGATTTTGGGCCAGGTTTCCTCGAGCAGCGGCATACGGTAGATCACGTGCGACGGGATCGCCGTATAGATATTGTGATAGGCCTTATCGCGCGATCCACCATGTTCAACGCGCGTGATCAACTGACCGTACTCGGCCTCCGGCAGCACCCGGTTGGTAAAGCGGAAAACGCGGCCGGGCGCGACACACAGCACATTCCCCTCGCCGGTATAGACGATCTTTTCGCAGAGCAGTGCCTCGTGCCGCAACTGGGCTTCCCACCCGGCTTGATCGTCGCTCAGGTGCCCGGCTGCCCATACGTCCGGCGTGCCCCACGTGGTCTTGTCATCCGGCGCGGCGTTGGCTTCGCCATCGATAGGCTGCGGCGCCTTGCGGTGGTTGTAGTGGCGTACTGTGACCGCTTGAGCGATCGTCTTCGTGCGGGTTTCGAACTTCTCGACCGACTCGGCACCGGTACTCTCGAGACCTGAAGCTGGCCTGAATGGCGCGACAAATGCATCACTGCGCTCGTAGTGCGTGAAGTCGTCACCGAAGTGCGTCACTTCGCCATATTCGCCCTGGCGAATCACAAACCAGATACCGGAGCGGCGCGCAAGACGAGAAAAAAACTGCAGATCCGTCTCGTGCCATTGCATAACGAAATCGCGCTTCGGATACTCGCGGCGTAGCGTGAATTCAAAGTCACTCGTGCCCGCGCCGAACCCCTGCTCGCGGAATATCTGCTCGATGATCTCGGGATCGGTCTGGCCCAGGAAAATACGGCAGCGTTTGACGTTTCTCAGCAGCGCAATGCGCGATTCAAGCACGGCCTCGTAGGTCGTCTCGTCCTTGCTGCTGGAAAGCTGGTTGAACTCTGTAATCACGCCCTGAAACTGCCGGCCAGGGCCCGCTGGCAGCGTCACGCCAGCCAATGTTGGCGGCAGGATTGAAAAGACCGCCGTCTTCGTCAGGATATCCTCTATAGGCAGATCGGCGACCCGATGGGTCAGCTTGATCTTGAAGTGCGTGGGCGCACCCGCCTCCTCGACACCGGAAAATTCCACGACGTCGAACCCCGGCGCGAACTTGCTGCCATTGACATCAAGATGATAGGCCTGCAGGCCATCCCTCTTCAGGGATCCAATTGCTTCGTTGACACCCACCTTCGACACTCCCGAAAAATCCTGCTACCGAATGCCCTGGTCGGAACTTCAACCGGTGCGTGGCGGCTGGCAAATGACAAATGGAAACCGGCACCCGACCCTCGGCCCTCAATTGCTGGCCCTGGGCATCTGCGACACCAGCGACAGGCCGATGTCCATCCCCTCGATCTGGAAGTGCGGGATGATGAAGAGTTTCACACGGAAGAAACCTTGGTTATCCTCAATATCCTCAACCACGACCTTGGCCTCACGCAGCGGGTGAGACGCCTGAAGCTCGTCGCCGGGGTCCTTCATCTCGGTCACTAGCCCCTTGATCCAGTTGTTCAGCTCTAGCTCCAGCACACGGCGGTCCTTCGTCGCACCGATGTTCTCGCGCTGGATCATCTTCAGGCAATGCGCAATCCGCGAGAGCAGGAAGATGTAGGGCAGGCGCGCATTGATGCGGCTATTGGCCGTCGCCTCCCGGGTCTCGTACAGCGCCGGCCTCTGAACCGAGTTGGCCGAGAAGAAGCACGCGTAGTCGTGATTCTTGTACAACGACAGCGGGATGAAGCCGAGGTTGGCGAATTCGAATTCGCGCGTCTCGGGAATTAGCACTTCGGTTGGGATCTTGGGCCGAACACCCGTGCCGAGGTCGTACAAATGAACCGGCAGGTCTTCGACCTTCCCGCCCGCCTGGGGGCCCCGCACCTGGACACACCAGCCGTGATCCATGAAGCTGCGGGCCATGTTAGCCGCGAAGATGAACGATGCATTGACCCACAGGTAGTTGTCGCGGTCCGGGCCCTTTATGCTTTCCTCGTAGTTGAAGCTGTGCACCGGCGGCGTGTCCGGGCCATACGGCAGACGCCCGAGCACGCGAGGCATTGTCAGGCCGATGTAGCGCGCGTCATCGGTATCGCGGAAGCTATTCCACCTGATGTACTCGGCACGATCAAAGTAGTTGCCGATATCCTGGATCTCGGCCACTTCTTCCATCGTCCGCTTGCCGAAGAGCGCCGGGCCAACCGAACCAATGAACGGCATATGCGCAGCGGCCGCCACTTTCGAGATGTTGCGAAGCAACGCAATATCCTGCGGAGAGTTTGTGAATTCGTAGTCGGCGATCATGGCGCTGACAGGCCGGCCGCCCGGCGTGTCGTATTCGTCGATGTAGGTGTGACGGTAGAGACCACTCTGGATGATTTCGGCGCAGTCCTCGAAGTCATGC
The DNA here is from genome assembly GCF_014200455.1 of Paraburkholderia bannensis. Classification (GTDB taxonomy): domain Bacteria; phylum Pseudomonadota; class Gammaproteobacteria; order Burkholderiales; family Burkholderiaceae; genus Paraburkholderia; species Paraburkholderia bannensis_A. Next base: position 169,770 of record NZ_JACHBW010000012.1, read on the forward strand.
AGGAGGCTTTCCTTCGACAGATCGAGCATCTCCACGCGCACGCCCCGGCGGAAATCAATACGATCGATGGTGTACTTGACACCGCGCCAGCGTGCCTCTACGGCCTGAAACTCGGGGTGATGAATGACGGCATCAAGCTGCATCCCGATCTGCGCGTCGAGCTGTCCGATATGGAAATCTAGCAGTGACTTGTCAAGTCGCTCGACCGACTTGTCGCCCTTGCTAAAGAGTTCAAGGAGCGCGCTCATACCGCACGCGATACGCTCGCTTGCCGACGATCCGGAAAGCAGTTCGCTGTTCTGGAATGCCTCGAGCGGACGAGTTGCGCGCGCCGGCATGAGGTCAATCTTTTCGCAGAGCGTCTGATAGACACTGTCACCGTCCTCTTCACGAACGTCCAGCACGACGATTTCGCGTGCGCCCGCTTGCTGGGAATCGTTGTTTGCCATGTGATGTCCTGTCGGCAGCAGTTGCCTACCGTGTCTCGGCTTTCAGTCAACGTGTGCCGTAAGGCTTCCTACGCACCTTCCCAATAAGCTCGATCAATCTGATGCTGTCTTTCGCCCGAGATATTGGGTCTGCATTAAACCCCCTATTTCCCATTTCGTCAAAGGTGATTTTTCTTAATATCCATGCCTAAATCGTCATTTTTTGTTAATTCCAAATTTCTCATCCACACACCACCGGGAATTTTTTAAAATCATATCTGATTTATCGCCCAAATACCACGAATAATCGTGCAGAGTCTTGCCGACAATCAACGAATCATTCAATTCACAACAAGCAAGAATTACCTTGCTATTCTTCAATAAATCTTATTTTGATATAAATAGAATGAATGTACTCTTCGCGGATTCTAGTCGTACGTTCATACATTTATTGATAGACGGCACGCATCCCGGTGTGTTTAAAATCCGTCTAACTAATGTTCAGTAAACCTTATCGATAAGAATATGCGGACATTCAAACCGCTCTGGCAAGAAGGCGCTGTGCTCTCGCCGCATCACTTTCAGCAACAGAGCCTGTGGTCGAAATTTGACCAGCAACAATTCGTCCCGCTCGCCATCGCCCACCCTTGGGGTGTGCTGGATGTCCGTCTGGACGAGGAACTCCTGCCCAACGGACGTGTGAAACTCGCTGGCCTTAAACTGCGCTTCGGAGATGGCACGCCTATCGACACATTTATTGCGGACGTTTTGCCACCCGCCCGTGATCTTGCACGCGATGTCGGGCCTGATGTACAGAGCACCATTGTGTACGTTGGGCTGCCGCTATTCGATGCCGTCGGGAACAATTGCCGCGTGGATGGGGAAGCGGTATCGCGGCCGCGGCGTTACTTCCGCGAATTCGTCGAGGTGCCGGACCTGCTCGGCTCGATGGACGCGGAGCTAGCTGTCGAGCGCCACGCACTTCAGTTGCTGTTCGATTTCGAATCTCACGCGGACTATATCGTTTGCCCGATCGTCCGCCTGGTGCGCGGTCAGCGCGGCATATTCGAGGTTGACCGAAACTGGGTTCCGCCCTGCCTTGCGCTCTCTGGCAATCCCCGGCACGAAGAACGGGTCTCGCGTATCGCCGACATTCTCCAGGCGAAGAGCATCGCACTGGCTGCACGCCGCAGCGAACGTATCGACGACGTTGCCGAATTCGGTGTGGCAGACGTTTCACTTTTCTGGCTCCTTCATTGCCTGAATACGCACTGGCCGGAGCTGCGCTTTCTCGCGAATCATCCGTACCAGCCGCCAGAACGGCTCTATCACGTCCTCGCGCAACTCACAGGCGCGCTGATGACCTTTTCCACGCGCACCAATCTCGCCGAAATTCCGGCATACGAGCACGACCGCCAGGACGAGGTTTTCTCGAAGCTCGAGGCTCTGATCCGCGACCTGCTCGATGCCGTCATTCCGTCGCGTGTTGTACCTATCGGACTGCTAAAAAAAGCGCCGACGTACTGGAGCGGCCAGATTCACGACGATCGCCTGCTCGAGGGCGCGGACTGGTATCTGTCGGTGAGCGCGTCGATGCCTGCTTTCGAACTGGTCAAGCTGATCCCGCGGCTGTGCAAGATTGGCGCACCAGACGATATCGCCCATATCGTCAATTCCGCACTTCCCGCCGTGCCGCTTTGCGCAGTGCAACGGGTACCTGCGGCCATTCCAGTACGGCTTGAGAACCAGTATTTCGCGCTCGACTCGAAGGATCCGCTGTTCGCCGGCATGCTCGCCGCGCGCACCTGCCAGATCTACCTGCCGGCAAGTGTTCCCGCTGCATCGCTTGAACTCTATGCGGTGCTGACATCGCAGGGTGGCAAATGACCATCAACGGCCCCCTTCCACTTTCCGCCCTGCTCCGCAACACGGCGCTAGAGGTCTCGCATCTCGCACAGGGCGCCACGACAGACGACGTTGAAGATCTGCACGCGCTCTGCGAAAAGCTGACCGAAGACTTGGCCTCCGCTCTGCAGGTACGCGAGGTGGCGGTCGATGTCGCACGCGACGTACTCTACATGCAATGCGCCCTGCTCGACGAAACTGTTCTTGCCTGTCTGCCCACGCAGAGCCGCCCGCTTTGGGAAGCAACACCCTTGCAGGTCGAGAGGTACGGCGAACACAACGCCGGTGAGCAGGTGTACAGCCGTCTTGCCACACGCATGCGTGAAGCGCCGCCCAACGTGGGCCTGCTCGAATGTTATGCGACGGTGCTGGGTCTGGGCTTCCAGGGAAAGTTTGCCCGCGAGGGCGCGCCCCAACGCGCGGCTATCATTCGTTCGCTCGATGAACGTCTCGCGAAGCTGTCTCCCTCAGGAGCTTCGGAATTTGTCGTTGACGCGACTCGTACACATCGCCTCGACTGGTTCTATCGGCTCTCGCCGTGGGCGATTGCGGGACTCGTGTGCGCTGCCGGCGCCGTCGTCTTCATGCTGATCGGGCAAGGCCTCGATTTGCAGGCCTCCCATCTGCTGCCAGCGAAAGCCTGATGTCCGCCGACTCCCAGACTTCTTCGACCGCGACGCCCCGGTTGCCGCGCAAGCGAGGACTGAAATAACACTTGCCTGAGGAGATCTGCACGATGCCTGCGGGACCGTCCCTTTATGAGATGCTGCTCGGCCACATCGATGGCGAGGCACTCGAAGATCACGACAACAACACACTCGAAATCCTGAGCATTCAAGCGAACATCCGTCGCATTCTGAACACGCGCGCCGGCGCGTTAAAACATGTTCCCGATTTTGGACTGCCCGATCTCACCGAGATCTACAAGAATCTGCCGGCCTCGGTCCACGACCTGCGCAACCAGATGGAAGGCGCGCTGCTGAAGTTCGAGCCGCGCCTGCGCTCAATCGGAGTCGAGATTGATGACAACCCGGATCCCGGCTTGCTCGTAAGCTTCACGATGGTCTGTCATCTGAAAAAGGCCGGGTTGGTTCGCTTCGGGACGTATTTCGAGCCGCCTGGCCGCATGCGTATCGAGCGGCTCGCTAACCCCGCCCAGAAACGCTAGACGGCATCTTCACAACGGTAACCCAACCGTTCTTTCTGGATCGACTCAGGCTTGAATTCCTCGCCGCCGCCGTGCCTCAGCGGCGAGACCCGCAAGCGCGTCGGCGCTCAGACGTTGGGCCACGCGCTGCACGTAGTCGTGATGGTGCGCCTGCAAGGGTGCGCTCAAATATTCGGCCTGCAGGTAGCGCAGCAGTGCGATACGACGATGCCCGCGCGCCATGCTGAGTTCCAGCAAGTCCAGCGCGGCCTGCGCGTCGCCGGCGGTGGCGCGTTCCGAGAGTTCGACGGTCTGTGGGCGCATACTGGCGGTCGTCGTGGCGTTCAAAGCCGTCATGGCCGATGCCCCCAGCATCGCCCACACGCCCCCGTCGCCGATAGAACGCGTGCGGCATGGCGATGGAATCGCGCCGCCGCCGCGCGCATTCGCGATGATAGATGGCGCAAATTGACAAGTGCAGGTGCGCCGGATCGGCGACGCTAGCCTGACGGGCCTTGTCCCCCGTTTAAGAACGTTAGCTTCGATCGCCGCCTTGCCCCAGTAGCACCTTGCCCCAGTAGCACCTTGCCCCAGTAGCACCTTGCCCCAGTAGCACCTTGCCCCGTAGCCACCTTGCCGCCGCACCGACACGCCATGCACGCCGAATCCGTCCCGCCTGCTGCCTCGCCCGCCTCGTCGACATCGTCCACGACGGGCGGCCGCATCCGCTTCGGCATCGTGCTGCTGCCCAACTTCACGCTCACCGCTTTCTCGGGCTTCGTCGACATGCTGCGCCTGTCCGCCGACGACGGCGATTACAGCAAGCCGGTGCGCTGCTCGTGGCGCATCGTCGGCGAAACGCTCACGCCCGTGCGCGCGAGCTGCGGTATCCAGATCGCGCCGTGGGAGACGTTTCCGGACGCCGGCGAGTTCGACTACGTGGTCGTGGTGGGCGGCTTGCTGCACTCCGGGCCGCAGGCCAGCGAAGCAACGCTGCGCTTCATCCGCGCGGCGGCCCAGGGCGGTGCGACGCTGGTGGGCATCTGCACGGGGGCGTTCACGCTGATGCGCGCGGGCGTGCTGGACGGCCATCGCGTATGCGTGAGCTGGTTTCACTACTGGGATTTCATCGAGCGCTTTCCGGCCGTCAATGCCGATGCGCTGGTGGCCGACCGCCTGTTCGTGATCGATCGCCGCCGCATCACCTGTTCGGGCGGGCGCGCCTCGATCGACGTCGCCGCCGCGATACTGCTGCGCCATTTCGATCACGCGACCGTGCAGAAGGCGCTGCGCATCCTGCTGGTGGGCGAACTGCAGAAGGGCAATGCGCCGCAGCCGCATCCGCCGGGGCTCGATCCGGCCACGCACCCCAAGGTCAAGCGCGCGATCCTGCTGATGGAACAACACGTCGGGCGCAACGTCCCGTTGGAAGAGCTGGCAGGCAAGCTCAATCTCTCGCCGCGTCAACTGGAGCGGCTGTTCAAGGCCGAAACCGGCAAAAGCCCGCGCAGCTTCGCCAACGGCCTGCGCCTGCGCACCGCCGCGTGGCTGCTGAGGAGTTCCGACCGCACCGTCGCCGATATCGCGTCTAGCTGCGGATTTTCCGATGCCTCGCATCTGGGCCGCGAATTCCGCAAGCAGTTTGGCGTGCCGCCAATGATGTTTCGCGAGCAGCGCAGCGGCCAGCAAGACACGCGCATCGAAAGCTTCGACGACTTCATGCGCAGCAGCGTCCCCGCCGGGGAAACGCCGCTCGAAGTCGATCCGGATTAATTGATTAATCGATTAATCCGGATCGATTAATCGATCGATCGCTCAGGCGCGTCCTGCGCGCCGCTCGAAACTCGGCGCGTGCCCAAACTGCACGCGGTACGCCTTGCTGAAATGACATGGCGAATTGAAGCCGCAATTCGACGTGATATGCGCTACCGACATATCGGTGGTGCGCAGCATTTCGCGCGCGCGTTTCAGGCGCAGCGTCAGATAGTAATGAGCCGGCGAGATGTTCAGATACGCCTTGAACATGCGCTGCAAATGCCGCTGCGATAGCCGCACGAGGCGCGCGAGTTCTTCGAGCGAAAGTGGCTCGCGCAGATTCGCTTCCATCAGGCGCACGACTTCCACCAGTTCGGCGCGGGAAAAGCCCACGCGCGCATCGACGGGAATCGGTTGCAGATCGCTCGCACCGCGAATACGTTCGAGTATGAATTGCTCGGAGACCTTTGCCGCCAGCGCCTGGCCGAAGCGCGCGCTGACGATATCGAGCATCAGATCGAGCGGCGCCGTGCCGCCCGTACACGTCAGGCGATCCCGATCGACCACGAAGAGTTCATCGGCGAAACGCACGCGTGGAAACTCCTCATGCAGCGCCGATAGACTCTCCCAGTGCACCGCACAGCGATAGCCGTCTAGCAGCCCGCCCGACATCAGCGCATAGGCGCCCGTGCAGATGCCGCCCAGCGGCTTGCCGCTGCGCGCGATGCGTTCGAGCGCAGCTCGCACGCCATCGTCCACTACGTCGCGAATGCGGATGCCGCCGCACACGATCATCACATCGGGAAGATTGTCGGGATCGAGCGCCTGGGTCGGGCGCACGGTGATGCCATTGCTCGCGCGCGCGGGCTGGCCATCCAGCGAGTAAATCGACCAGCGATAGTGCTCGCCGTCACCGACGTAGTTCGCCATGCGCAGCACCTCGATCGCGCTCGAAAACGCGATCATCGAAAAGTGCGGCAAAGTCAGGAAACCGAAATGCTTGAACGTCGATGCCTGCGACGATGCCGGGTCCGCCTGTGGTGCTGCATCGGCGATGTCCGCGTCGATATCCATACTGATGTCCGCAATCACATTACGCCCCTTCTGTGGAGACGATTCAGGCGAGCCACCCGTGGCTCGCCTCTTCAAGCGAGGACAAACAGAACTCCAACAGTGCCTTCCGATCAGGCTTCGGCGGGCACGGCGCGCACGCGGAACACCTGTTTGAGGCCTGCAAAAAGCGGGGCTTTCACGGCGCCGGGCGCACGGCCGAAGCTCTCGGTAATGCGGTCGAGAATGATTGCCAGCAGCACCACGGAAAGACCGCTTTCGAAACCCAGGCCGATATCGAGGCGCTGGATACTCGCCAGCACATCGTTGCCCAGACCGCCCGCGCCCACCATCGACGCGATGATGACCATTGACAGCGCCATCATGATGGTCTGGTTCACGCCCTGCATTATCGAAGGCAGCGCGTTGGGGAACTGCACCTTGTAGAGGAGTTGCCACGGCGTGCAGCCAAAAGCCTGCCCCGCTTCGACGATCTCGCGGTTCACGTGGCGAATCCCCAGGCTCGTGAGCCGAACGGCCGGCGGCATCGCGAAGATCACCGTCGAGAGAATGCCAGGCACGCGGCCCAGGCCGAACAGCATCGCAGCCGGAATCAGATAGACGAAGGCCGGCATCGTCTGCATCAGGTCGAGAATCGGCCGCACGATGGTCTGCACCAGCTTGCTTTTCGCCGTCCAGATGCCCAGCGGCACACCCAGCACCAGGCTGATCAGCGTCGATGAAAGCGTGAGCGCGAGCGTCACGACGGTCTGATCCCAGAAGCCGGTCGCATAGATCAACAAAAGCGACGCCAGCGCGAATATCGCGAAGCGCCAGCCCACGCGCCACAAGCCGCCCACCACGAAAATCGCCATCAGCAGCGGCATCGGAATGCCCTGCAAACCTTGCTCGATCAGTTGCGCGAAGCGCTCGATCGCACGACCGATGGTATCGAAGGTATTGGCATCGTGGTCGAGCAGATAGTGAACCGACTGGTCCACCCAGCGGCCAAGCGGAATGATCTCAGACATGACGCTGACTCCCGTTAACACTGCCGTTAACACTCCCGCTATGACTGCTCTGATGGCTTCCATTGCGCATCATCACCTTGAGCACCGCCGCCTGATCGATCGAACCGCAGAAACGGCCCTCTTCATCGACCACCGGCAGCGCCACCGGATTCGCGCACACGCGCGACACGACCTGTTCGAGCGGCGCGCCGCGCGAAATGCATTCGATTTTCTTGAGCTGCGGCGTGGCCGCGCCAGTCGCATCGCGCGTGACGAACCCGCTGATACGGCGTTCGGCGTCCAGCACGAAAGCGTAATCGGCGCTGCCGTTGAGCGAGGCGGCCACGCTGGTGGCGTCGAGCGAGCGCACCAGCGGCACGCGCTCGGCCTGCATCAGATCGCCTGCGGTCAGGTAACGGCTGGTATCCACGCCGTCGAAGAAAGCACGCACGTATTCATCGGCGGGATTGCTGATGATTTCGCGCGGCGTGCCGATCTGCACGATGCGCCCGCCTTCCATGATGGCGATGCGGGTGCCGATGCGCAGCGCCTCTTCCAGATCGTGCGAGACGAACATGATGGTGCGGCGCTGTTCCTTCTGCAGTTGCAGCAGCACGTTCTGCATCTCCTTGCGTTTGAGCGGATCGAGTGCGGAAAACGCCTCGTCCATGATCATCAGCGAGGGATTGACCGCGAGCGCGCGCGCAAGGCCCACGCGCTGCTGCATGCCGCCCGAAAGCTCGGCGGGCAGCTTGTGCGCGAAGGCCGCCAGTCCCACCTGCTCCAGCACGTCCAGTGCGCGCTGCTCGCGCGCCTTGCGGCCCATGCCCGCCACTTCCAGACCGAATGCCGCGTTGGACAGCACGGTGCGTTGCGGCATCAGCGCGAAGGACTGGAACACCATGCTCATGTCGGTGCGGCGCAGCGAAACGAGTTCCGATTTACGCACCGCCGCGATATCGCGGCCATCGATCACCACGCGGCCCGCCGTGGGTTCCACCAGCCGGTTGATGAGGCGGATCAGCGTCGACTTGCCGGAGCCGGACAGCCCCATCAGCACGAAAATCTCGCCTTCGTTGACTTCGAAGCTCGCATTGTTGACGCCCAGCACGTAGCCGGTCTGCTTGAACAGTTCGTCCTTGGTCGCGCCGCGCGCCAGCATCTCGCGCGCCATCTTCTGGTTGGGCCCGAACACCTTGCAGAGTCCGTCGACCACGATCTTGGGGGATATCATCGAGTCCATCTCCTCGTGATGCAGGCGCCGGCCCGCACTGTGTCTGAACATGCATGCCGGCGCGGCGCACGGCGACACGTTTCGGATGCCTTACTGTGTGACCTGAAAACCTTGCGCCTGCCAGCCACTATTGCGCGGACGCCACCCAGTCCTGCACGCGTTCGCCGTGCGCGGCAATCCAGCTGTCGGCGGCGGCGTCGGGTTTGGTGCCGCTCTGGATCGCCAGCATCACGCTGTCGATCTCGCCCGGCTTCCACTGGAACTTCTTGAGGAAGGCGACCACGGACGGAGCCTTGTTTTCAAGTCCCGGATTCACGACGCTATCCACATGCTCGGCCGCGCCAAACACGTTCTTCGGATCTTCCAGGAAGCGCAGCTTGTATTTGGCGAACATCCAGTGCGGCGTCCAGCCCGTGACGATCACCGGCTTGTTCGCATTGACCGAGCGCGCCAGTTCCGCCGTCATGCCACTGCCCGAACTGGGCATGACGGTATAGTTCAGACCGTATTGCTTGATCGCCTGATCGGTCTTGCTCATTACCCCTGCACCGGCGTCGATGCCGACGATGCGCCCGGCGAAGGCCGACTTCTGCGCGTTGAGATCGTCGATGCTCTTTGCGCTGACATATTGCGGCACGACCAGGCCGATTTTCGCGCCGGGGAAGTTGGTGCCCAGATCGACCACCTTGCCCTTGAACTGATCCCAGTACGCGCCCTGGGTGACCGGCAGCCAGGCGGACAACGTGGCGTCGAGATCGCCGCGCGCCACGCCCTGCCACATGATGCCGGCGGCCACCGGCACGAGTTCGACCTGATAGCCGAGGCGCCTTTCGATGATGCGCGCCGCCACATTCGAGGTGGCCACGCTGTCGTCCCAGCCTTCCACATAGCCGATTTTCAGCGTCGGCTTGCTGTCCGCGAGGGCGCTAGCGCCCAACGCCATCGACATCACACCCATGCCCAACCATTTTGCGAGCAGCTTCACGGCAATCTCCTGTGATTCGGGCACAAGCGCCCTACACCTCCAGATTCACCCGTCACAAATGGCCCATACCGTTGTTTTCCGACGCGATCTTGTCCAGCCGCGACGCGGTGCGCATTGGCGGATTTATTTATCGACGACGAGATCCGAGCGCGGCGTGCTGCAGCACAGCAGCACCATGCCCTGATCGATTTCGCGCTGGCGAATGCCGCCGTTGTGCTTCATGTCCACTTCGCCGGAGATGAGCTTGACCTTGCAGGTGCCGCACATCCCCTGGGCGCACGACGAAGGCAGACGCACGCCCGCCGCGCGCGCCGCGGCCAGCACGTGCTGATGCTCGCCGCAGGCGATCTCGCGATGGCTCTTTGCGAACGTCACCTTGAAAGTGGCGGCTTCATTTGCAGCCGCTGCCCCGGCATCCGGCGCATGTAAAGGCGCACACTCCACTGCCAGCGTCTCGAACGAGAAACTCTCTTCGTGATAACGCTCGCGCGCAAAACCCGCTTCGTCCAGCAGGTCGCGTACGGCCTTCATATACGGCGCGGGGCCGCAGGTGAAAATCTCGCGCTCCATGAAGTCAGGCGCGATCAGTTTGAGCAGCGGCAGCGTGAGAAAGCCCGTGACGCCCGACCAATGCGTACGCGCGCCCACGCGCTCGCACACGAACGAGGTGCGAAAACTCGCATGGCTCGCGGCAATCAATTCGAGTTCGCGCGCGAAGATTACATCGTCGGGCGTGCGTGCGCTGTGTACGAAGACGATGTCGCGATCTTCGGCAAGATCGTGATAGGCGCGGCTCATCGACATCAGCGGCGTGATGCCCGATCCTGCCGAAAGAAACAGATATTTGGGCGCGGCGTGACGCGCGCAGGTGAATTCGCCGGCGGGCCCAAGCACGCGTATCATCGCGCCCGGCATCAGATTGTCGTGCAGCCAGTTCGAGACCTTGCCGCCCGGCACGCGCTTGACCGTGATCGACAGCGTGTGCGGCCGCGCGGGCGAAGACGAAATCGTGTAGCAACGGTTGAGCGTCTCGCCGTCGATCTCCAGTTCGAGCGTGACGAACTGGCCCGGCTCGAACGAGAACGTGCGGCCTTGGGGCGAACGCAGGAAGAAACTCTTTACGTCATGGGTTTCCTGACGCACGTGACAGCATTCCAGCGTTTCCTCGGCGTCGCTCGTCCACTTCTCCGGTAACGCGCCCCAGAAAGCCGGGCGCGTTACGCGGCTGTGGGCCGGATCGAATTGGGCCGCATCTCGCATCATGTCAGACTCCGCTTTCCACGCGCAGGGGAATGGTCCGCTTGCGCGCGAGCGCCGCGGCGATACGGCCCACATACCAGGCCGAGAATTTTTCCACCAGCCCTTCGGTATAAGGCGAATACGGGCCCGGCTCGTAGGCGCTGCTGGCCGCGCCGCGCTGCGAATACTCCACCAGCGTGCGGTCCTGGTTATTGGTGGCGTTCCAGACCGCCGTGAGATTCGCCACGTCGTAGTCGATGCCTTCGCGCGCGTCCTTGTGCACCAGCCAGCGCGTGCGCACCAGCGTCTCGCCCGCCGACAGCGGAATCACCGAGAACGATACGATGTGATCGCTCATGAAGTGATGCCAGGAATTAGGTTGGGTCCAGAACGACAGGCCGCCCAGATCGGCGCTGCGGAATTCGCCCAGCAGTTTCTTGCAGGCCACCTTGGCGTCGAGCGTCTGCGATTCGCCGCTGCGATCGAGCGGCAGACGTTGTGTGCGAAAGCCCGTCACATCCAGCAGCTTTTCGATTTCGACCGACGGCAGGTTCAGTTGCTCCCACTGGCGCGCGCGTTCCACGCAGGTGCGCTCGAAGGCGTCCATGCCTTGCGCGTTGGCGGGCGAACGCTGATAGCCAAAGCCGTATTCGTAGAGCGAAATCGTCAGTTCGGGATGGTTCGCGACGCAGTGATAGCACTCGCGATTGTTCTCCATCACGAGCTTCCAGTTGCCCTTCTCGATGATGTCGACCTGCGCCGCCACCTTGCAATTGGCCAGATCGTGCGGCAGCAGATACGGCTCCATCGCCGCGCGCATGAGGTCGAAATCGGCGGGCGGTTCGTCGGCCAGGCACACGAAGATCAGTCCTGCCAGGTTCCGCACATGCACGCTTTTCAGGCTGTGCTTGCAGCGGTCGAACTGTTCGCCCATATGCTCGGCGAACATCAGATCGCCGCTCAGGTTGTAGGTCCAGCTGTGGTACGGACAGACGATATTGCCCACCGTGCCCTTTTCTTCATTGCACAGGCGCGCGCCGCGATGGCGACACACGTTATGAAACGCGCGCACCTGCATGTCGTCGTCGCGCACGATCAGGATCGAGTCGCGGCCCAGCTCGACCGTCACATAGTCGCCCGGCTCCGGAAGTTCCGGCTCCACGGCCACCTGAATCCAGTGTTCCCTGAAAATCGCCTGCATATCGAGCGCGAAAATTTCCTCGCTCAGATAGAAAGGCGCTTCGAGGCTATAACCGGCTTTGCGCCGCTCCACCAGCGCGCGCATGCGTGCCACGCTGTCCAACGATACGTCTACCGATACGTTCATCGTGTGCTCCGGATTCTGCGTCCTTGATGCGTCTGTTTAGTGCATGCGTCGTTACCGACCTTATTCGTCCTGGCCCGCGGCCCCAAGGCGAAATCAGTCGTCGATGAGTTGATGCTCGCGTAAATACGCCAGGATCACTTGTGCTTTTTCGACCGAAGTCCCCGCATTTACGACGTTGCCGCCACGGCTTTCGGTCGTGGTCGCGCCCAGCATGCGGGCGTGCCCCGAGCGGCGTTCGGCGGCGGCGAGCTTGAGCGGCTTGCGCTCGACGGGGCCCGATTGCCAGGCGGCGGCTTCGGGGGCGGCTTCCACTGCAGGCACGCGCGCGGCGACGCCGAGGGCAGACGCCCTGACCGTTCCGGCGCGCAACCGCGCATAGGCGTAAGCGGGCCGGGCTTCAGCGAGGGGATGCACCGCCACCACGGCGGGCAAGGCCGCTTCCACGCGGCGGCGCAAGCCTTTGGGCAGAAACTGGCGCACGCGCGCCTGGCCAGCTTCGACTTCGAGATCGACCGCCGCGCCCACCAGCGCATACCCCAGCAGCGCCGCCACGCGATACGGCAGCATGCCGCTGTCGTGCGCGCCCTCGGCGCGCGTGCCGGTGAGCACGAGATCGTGCTCGCGCACGCGGGTGGCGAGCGCCTGGGCGGCGTCGGTCGCCGCGGTGCAACTGAGCACTTCCACCTGTTGCGCGCCCAGCGCGAGGTATTCGGGCAAGGCGGGGTCGGCGGGATCGCCTGCGTGGATCACGTCGAGTTGCGCATTGTGCCGCTGTGCGAGCCTGCGGCCGAGTTCGAGCGCTGCGGCGTCGTTGCGGCTGTAGCGCGGCGCGCCGCTCACGGGATGACGTCCCGTGGAAACCAGCACGGCGATGCGTTGCAGTTTGGCTTTCGCGTGGCTGTTCATGCGGCGACTCCTGTGGGTTTGCGCTCCTCTATTTCAGCCACGCCGCGCTGACGCGCCGCGCGCGCGGCCTGTACCTGGGCGATCAGTGCGGCGATGGTCGCCTGCGCGTCGCCTACGACGGTCAGATTGGCGCGTTTGGCGATGGGCGCGCTCGCGTCCGTGTTCACGGCGATCACGTGGCGGCAGTCCTTGATGCCCTGCAGATGCTGCACCGCACCCGAAATGCCGAACGCGATATACACGCTCGCCTCCACGGTCTTGCCGGTCGCCCCCACCTGTTTGTCGCGCGTGAAATGGCCGTTGTCGACGGCCACCCGGCTCGCGCCGATCGCCGCGCCGAACACGCCCGCCAGCCGCTCGAACGAAGCCACATCGCTCACGCCATTGCCTGCGGCGACAATGAAATCGGCCTCTTCCAGCGCGACCTGGGCAGCGTCGATATCCTCCAGCCCGAGATCGCGATACGGCTGCGCGCGCGCATTGGCCGGGCGGATGAAGTCTCCCGCCAGCTTCTCGCCCGCGCCAACAAAAGGCAGCTTCGTATCGACCGCATTGGGAGCGAGCAGAATCACATCGGGCAGCGCGCGTGTAGCGAACGCCCGCTTCGCCTGCTCATAAACGCCCACATGTTTCGCGTCGATTTCGACCACGTGCGTGGCCACGCTCGCCCCGGCGGCGGCGGCGAAGCGGCGGCCCAGATCGCCGTCGCCATAGGCGTTGTCCGGCAGAAAAACATGCTTCGGCGCGAGCACCGCCGCGCAGGCCTGCAAGGCGCGCAGCTCGCTTTCGGGGGCAAACACGCGGCGCTCGAAGCCCGGCAACTCGATCAGCTTGTCGACGCCGCGCGCGGCCACATCCTCCTTCAGCTCGCCGAACACCAGCAGCGCCACTTCGGTGTGCGCATCGGCGAGCAAGGCGGCAGCGGCGATCGCCTGGCAGGCGTGATCGTCGAGCGCGCCCCGTTCGCTATGCGCGACCGCCAGCAGCACCTGCCTGCGCTCGCGCACCTCGCGGCGCGGCTTCGCCGGAGTTGCGCCATGACCGTGCGCGGCGCGCTGCAAGGCGGCGAGATCGGCGCTGCCCTGCTCGCCCAGCGTGATGCGCCGCAGCCCGTCGGCGGTGATGACAAAAGGCCGGCGTGGATCGATTCGTTTGATGGCGTTCATCGGCTCACTCCAGCGCGGCGGCGACGAGTTCGGCTACGTCGAGGACTTCGGGGCGCGGGCCCACGACGCCTTCGAGCATCGCCGTACAGTTAGGACAGCCGACCGCAACGACGTCTGCGCCCACGGCGCGCGCGTCGGCGATGCGGATATCGGGAATGCGCTGCTTGCCGGGGATATCGGTCAGCGGCGCGCCGCCTCCGCCGCCGCAGCAGCGTGCGCGCATGCCGCTGCGCTCCATCTCCACCACGCGGATGCCGATGGTCTTGAGCAGCTTGCGCGGCGCATCGGTTTCACCGTTGTAGCGGCCCAGATAGCAGGGATCGTGATACGTGGTGCGCTTCTCGCGCAGCGCTTCGAGCGCCTTGGGCTCGATGCGGCGTTGATCGGCCAGTTCGGCGAGCAGCGTGGTGTGATGGAGCACCTCATAACGTGCCCCCAGCGCGCGATACTCGTTGCGCAGGCTATGCATGACGTGCGGATCGGCAGTGACGATACGGCCGAATTGCAGCGTGCCAAGCGTGGCCATCATCTGCCGCGCCATCTGGCGGAAGGTGGCTTCATCGCCCAGACGCCGTGCTACATCGCCCGTATCCGGTTCGCCCGCGCCCAGCACCGCGTAATCGACACCTGCCTTGTTGAGCACCTTCACCAGCGCGCGCAGCGTGCGCTGATAACGCATATCGAAGGCGCCTTCACCCGCCACCAGCAGGATATCGACGCGCTTGTCCGGCTGCGCCACCGGTGCGTTCAGATCGACGGACCAGTCATAGCGCGCCCCCTTGTCGTAGCCGCCCATCGTGCCGGTCTCGCGCAGATTGGCCAGCACCTCGGGACCTTTGCCCGGCACCGTGCCGTGGACCAGCGTCTGGTTGCGACGCATATCGACGATGGCATCGACATGCTCGATCAGCATCGGGCACTCCTGCACGCAGGCGCGGCAGGTGGTGCAGGACCAGAGCGTTTGCGCCTCGATCAGGCCCGAGACGATCGGACCATTGGGCTGGCCGCCATGCTTGCCAATCTCGATCCCGGGCGTGGGGCTGCCCGCGTAGGCCGCATCCGTGCCGCCGGCCATGCCCGTCACGAGATCCTGAATCAGCTTCTTGGGATTGAGCGGCTGGCCTGCGGCGAAGGCCGGGCAAGCAGCCTCGCATTTACCGCACTGCACGCAGGCGTCGAAGCTCAGCAACTGGTTCCAGCGGAATTCGACGGGCTTCGCAACACCGTATTCCTTCTGCTCGATATCGGGCAGCTTGAGCGCGGTGGGCGGCGTCGCCTCGCCCTCGCCGGTCCAGCCCGTGCGATCGGCCGCAAAACGCTCCTGGCGCGGGTGAAACGCCAGATGCAGCAGGCCCGCGACCGCGTGCTTCATCGGGCCGCCCTGGGCCGCGCCAAACGTCATCGTATAAGCGCCAATCACGATCAGCAGCGCGCAGATCAGGGCAAACGCGCCCGACATCGCGCCAGCCGGAACCGCCGTGTACAGCGCGATACCCAGCGCAAACGCCCCCAGCATCCACGGCAGCGTATTCCAGGGCCCGCGCGAGAGACGCGCAGGCACCTGCTTCGCATGACGGCGACGCCACACGAACACCGCGCCCACCAGCATTGCCAGCGCGGCCAGCAGGATCAGCTTGTCGAGCCACGGCGAATAGATCGCCAGCCCATAGTTGATGAACACCAGCACGAGTGCGCCAATCGCGCCGCCCGCCGTGGCAACGTGGGTCTTCGCAATGTACGGGTCGCGCGCGACCACATGATGCAGATCGACGAAATAACGCTTCGGGATACTGAACAGATTGCCGACGCCGAATTTGCCGTAGACTCCCGGCGCGGCCGCGCGCCCGAGCCGCCAGTAAGCGGCGCGCTTCGCGACCGCGAATGCGAGCCCTGCCATCGAAAGCCACAGCAGCGCGGTGATGAGGTAGGCAGGCTTCATGGCTCAGAAGTCCTTGACGAGACGCAGCGCGTCGTAGATCGCGCCGTGGATGTTGTGCAGGGAGATGCAGTCGCCCACGCGGAACAGCAGGAAGCGGCCATTGCCCAGTTCTTCGGCAAGGCAGGGCTGCGGTTCCGCCGCAAAGAGTTTGTGCACATCCACCTGGCCGCGATTGAGCGACTCAGGCTTGAGCTTCCAGTAGAGCGCGTCGTTGGGCGTGCTGCCGTTTTCGATCACCACCTGATCGACGGCGCGCTCCTCCTGCTCCTCCGTGTACTCGTTGCGCAGCACCGCGATCTTCTTGCCGTTTTCCTCGTAGACGCGGTCGAGCCAATAGTTCGGCGTATGAATCACGCCCTGCGCGTAGAGACGGCGGTAGAAGATCGGGAAGGTGGTGCCGCCTACGTCGTCGGCCACTTTCACGTCCGGCGTGACGATTTCCACATTGGCGCCCCGGCTGGAGATAAAGTCAGCCACGCCCGCGCCTGCGTGCGTGCTCACGCCGTCGTAGATCAGCACGTTCTGCTTCGGTTCCACACGGCCCGAGAGAATGTCCCACGAACTCACGGCCAGGCCTTCTGCCACGCCCCACGCAGGCACCTGCTGGGTGAAGCTCGATCCTCCGGTTGCGAGCACAACGATATCGGGTTGCTCCGCGAAGATCGTCGCTTCGTTTGCTTCCACGCCCAGGCGGCGGTCCACGCCCAGGCGCTTCGTTTCCATGTCGAACCAGCGCACGATGCCGGCCATCTGCTCGCGCTGCGGGGCTTTCGCGGCTAGCAGGATCTGCCCGCCCACGGCGTCGCCCTTTTCGAACAGCACTACGTCATGGCCGCGCAGACGCGCCACGCGCGCCGCTTCCAGACCCGCCGGGCCCGCGCCCACAACCACCACCTTGCGCTTCGGACCACGGCTACGCGCAATGACGTGCGGCATGGTGGCTTCACGCGAGGTGGCGGCGTTCTGCACGCAAAGCACGTCAAGCCCGTTGTACTGGCGATCGATGCAGTAATTCGCGCCCACGCATTGCTTGATTTCGTCCTCGCGGCCATCGCGGATCTTGATGACCATATGCGGATCGGCAATCTGCGCGCGCGTCATGCCGACCAGATCGACCATGCCGCTGGCGAGCAGGCGCTCGGCCTGGCCTGCATCGCGAATACTCTGCGCGTGCATTACCGGCAGCTTCACCACCGACTTGATGCCTGCCGCCAGGTGCACGAACGGCTCGGGCGGCAACGCCATCGGCGGCATGCAGTTGGCGAGCGTATTGTGCGTATCCGCGCCCGAACCGATCACGCCCAGATAATCGATCAGGCCGGTTTCGGCCATTGCCTGGGCGATCTCCTTCAATTGCTCATGGTCGAGACCGTCTTCATGAAATTCGTCGCCGCACATGCGCAGGCCCACGCAGAAGTCCTTGCCTACCGCTTCGCGCACGGCCTGCAAGACTTCCACGCCGAAACGCAGACGGTTTTCCAGCGAGCCGCCCCATTCGTCGGTGCGGAAGTTGGTGCGCGGGCTCCAGAACTGATCGATCAAATGCTGGTGCGCCGCCGAAATCTCGATGCCGTCCATGCCGGCGTCCTGCACGCGCTTCGCGGCGGTCGCGAAGTCGCCGATGATGCGGCGGATTTCCTCGACTTCGATGATCTTGGCGTTGCCGCGATGCACCGGCTCGCGAATGCCCGAAGGCGACATCAGATGCGGCCAGTGCTCGCCATGAAACGCCGACCGGCGCCCCATGTGAGTAGCCTGAATCATGATCTTCGCCCCATGACGATGCATGGCTTCGGCTAGACGCGCGAGCGGGTCGATGATGCGATCGGTCGACAGATTCACCGATTTCCACCAGCCTTGCGGGCTGTCCACCGACACGGGGCTGGAGCCGCCGCACACGGCCAGGCCCACGCCGCCCTTGGCTTTTTCCTCGTAATAGCGGATATAGCGCTCGCCTGGCAGGCCGCCCGGCTCCGCATAGACCTCGGCGTGGGCGGTGCTGACGATGCGGTTGCGCAAGGTCAGCTGGTTGAGCGTGAGAGGCTTGAACAGGTTGGGATAACGCATCGCGGACGACCTCGGGCTTTCAGGGTGTATTGCGGTCTGACTGTTTTGTTCGGCATCCTGATTGATTGCGATGCCGCGTTGTTCTCAGGTTCTACGCGCGCGCCTCAGTGCGTGAGCGGCGACACCTCGAACACGCAATGCGCGTGACCTTCGGCGGCGCAGCGCACTTCGCGCGACTGTGCGCGCGGCGCCTTCTTGCCGTCGGGCGTCGTGTCATTCACCCAGTCCATTGCGCCCGCGAACCAGCCCGCGAACATATAGCAAAGCTTTTCGTCGGTGCCGTGCTTCTCCGGCTGGGCAAGCACAAAGGATGAGTTATGCAGTTCGATGCGCGCGCGGGCGCTGGCCGGATCGGCTTCGACGATCGTAAACAGACCCCAGCCGCGCTGCGACAGGCGCTTCAGGTAATGCTCGAACACAGCCATGCCCTCGATGCCGTGCTTTTCGGCTTCCTTCGCGCACCAGTGATACGCGGATTTATAGCCGGCCTTGTAGAGAATTTCCGCGTAGGCATCGCGGCCCAGCGCTTCCTCCACGGCGGTGTGGTTGTTGGTGAAGAAGTGGCGCGGCACGTAGAGCATCGGCAGCGCGTCGGTGGTCCAGACGCCGGTTTCCGGATTCACGTCGATGGGCAGTTGCGGTTGCATCGTTTCTTCCTGATCGTGGGGTTTTTTAAGGGCGCACATGCCATGCGCTTCAACCGTTCCAGACTTCGCCAAACACGCGCAGCCAGTTTTCGCCCATCACCTTTTTGATGCGTGTTTCGCTCCAGCCCGCGCGCTCCATCGCGGCGGTCAGATTGGGAAACTCGCCGATGGTGCGGATGCCTTCCGGATTCACCACCTTGCCGAAGTTCGTCAAACGGCGATAACGGCCCTTGTCGTGCGTGATCCAGTCGAAGAATTCCGTCGTATAACCCTGCGTGAAGTCCGTGCCGATCCCCACGCGATCCTCGCCGATCAGATCGACCACATATTCGATCGCTTCCAGATAGTCTTCGACGGTGGCGTCCGGGCCGCGCTTGAGGAACGGCGCGAACATCGTCACGCCCACGAAGCCGTTCGCATCGGCAATTTCCTTCAGCTGCTCGTCCGATTTGTTGCGCGGATGCTCTTTCAAACCAGACGGGCAGCAATGCGAATACGTCACCGGCTTTTTCGACGCTGCGATCGCATCGGACGAAGTCTTGGCGCCCACATGCGAGAGATCGACCATGATGCCCACGCGGTTCATTTCCTGAATGACTTCGCGCCCGTAGCCGGACAGGCCGCCATCGGCCTCATAACAACCAGTGCCCACCAGATTCTGCGTGTTGTAGCAAAGCTGCACCACGTTCACGCCCAGTTCCTTGAACACCTCGATATAACCAAGGTTGTCCTCGAACGCATACGAATTCTGGAAGCCAAAAATAATCCCCGTTTTGTTTTCCTTCTTGGCGCGCACGATGTCGTCGGTGGTGCGCACCAGCGTGAGAATCTCGCTGTATTCGCGAATCTGCTGCTTCATTTCCGCGATGTTATCGACCGTCTTCTGGAAATCCTCCCAGACCGAAACCGTACAATTGACGGCGGTGACGCCGCCCTTGCGCATGTCCTCGAACACGGAGCGCTCGAACTTCGAAATGTTCAGGCCGTCGATGATGATGCTGTTGTCGTGCAGGGTGCTCATCGTGATGGTGCTCCGCGGGTCTCAGTAGATGGGAAAGCGTTCGCACAGCGCGAAGATTTCGCGGCGCACGCGTTGCTCGGTGGTGGCGTCGCCTTCGGGATGCGCGCGCAGGGCGTCGAACACTTCGAGAATCAGCGCGCCGATCTGGCGGAACTCCGCCACGCCAAAGCCGCGCGTCGTGCCGGCGGGCGTGCCCAGACGGATGCCGGAGGTGACCGTGGGCTTTTCCGTATCGAAGGGAATGCCGTTCTTGTTGCAGGTGACGCCGGCGCGTTCGAGCGCCTGTTCGACCTGGGCGCCCTTGAGACCCTTCGGACGCAGATCGACCAGCAGCAGATGGTTGTCCGTGCCACCCGTGACCAGATCGACACCGCCGTCCTTGAGCACTTCGCCCAGCGCCTGCGCATTGGCCAGCACGTTGTCGATATAGGTTTTGAAACTGGCGTCGAGCGCTTCGCCGAAGGCCACCGCCTTGCCCGCGATCACGTGCATGAGCGGGCCGCCCTGCAGGCCGGGAAACACGGCCGAGTTGATTTTCTTCGCGATGTCTTCGTCGTTGCTCAGCACCACGCCGCCGCGCGGGCCGCGCAGCGTCTTGTGCGTGGTGGACGTCACCACATGTGCATGCTCGACCGGGTTGGCGTGGCGGCCCGCCGCGATGATCCCGGCGATGTGCGCCATGTCCACCATCAGCTTTGCGCCCACGCTATCGGCGATGGCGCGAAAGCGCGCGAAGTCCAATTCGCGCGGGTAAGCGGAAAAACCCGCAATCAGCAGACTCGGCTTGTGCTGCTGCGCCAGTTCCGCGACCTGGTCGTAGTCGATGCGCATCGTGTCGCGATTCACGCCGTATTGCACCGCGTTGAACCACTTGCCCGACAGCGCGGGCTTCGCGCCGTGCGTGAGGTGACCGCCCGCGTCCAGCGACATGCCCAGCACCGTGTCGCCTGGCCTCGCAAGCGCCAGCATGACCGCACCGTTGGCCTGCGCGCCGGAATGAGGCTGCACATTGGCGAAACCTGCACCAAAAAGCTGCTTGAGACGCTCGATTGCCAGCGTTTCGATTTCATCGGCGAATTCGCAGCCGCCGTAATAACGCTTGCCGGGATAGCCTTCCGCATACTTATTGGTCAACACCGAACCCTGCGCCTCCAGCACGGCGCGCGAAACGATGTTTTCCGAGGCGATCAATTCCACCTGCGACTGCTGACGCTCCAGTTCTTTGAGGAGGCTGTTGCGCACCGCGGCATCGCGCTGGGCGAGCGGTTGCGAGAAGAAAGCTTGCGAATTCGACATAGGGCATCCATGACGAGAGATGGGAGTGGGAACCTGCCCTGGCGGGGCTTTGCGCCTGAGTGGCTACCGACGGCTCTATTCTTGTCGTTCGGCTTTTTGATCGATATCCGAATTCAGACGCGTTCTTTTCCTTTTCCGCCATCGGCGTCCGTTTTTCACAAGTCGTGCGGGGTTCTGGCTTGAGCCTGGCTGGAACCTGGCAGGAACCCGGTTGACTCACGCGCCCCGGGTCACGCGGCTGCAAATTTTTTCTGATCCAAATAAATTTCTCGTACACTCGAAACGGCCATTCCCCGGTACGTCTAGTCGCCGCTCAAGGTTGTTAGCCATGCGCTTCATGCGCTGCGAATAGCACAACCGTTTCTTCTGGGGAAAAGAACCAAAGCAGACCAGTACAAGATCAGCAGCAGATTCGAAGCTCGTTGTAAGGAGCCGGACTCATCAGGGTTTTGCCGCATGGCACAGCCATGGCGCCCGACTCCAGAATGCCGTAGCCTGGTTGCGCCCCAAGCGCCGCCATCGAATAAAAGGAATGGTTCCCCATGTCACCCGAGCGCACCGCGTCGCTAGCGCATTTCGCGTTCATGCCGCTGCCGAACTTCACGATGATCGCCTTCACCAACGCGATCGAAGTGCTTCGTATGGCTAATTACCTGAGCGGCCAGCCGCTCTACCGCTGGTCCCTCATCAGCCCCGAAGGCGGCACGGTTACCTCAAGCAGCGGCATCGGTTTCGACACGGGCCCGGCCGAATGCGCCGGGCAACCCGATATTGTGTTCGTATGCGGCGGTATCGACGTGCAGCACGTCACCAGCGCGGCGCACCTGAATACGCTGCGCCGCTTCGCGCGCATAGGCGTGGCGCTTGGCAGTCTGTGCACCGGCACTTATGCGCTGGCGAAGTCGGGCTTATTGGCGGGCTATGCCTGCGCGATTCACTGGGAAAACATGTCGGCGCTGAAGGAAGAATTTCCTTCCACGCGCTTTCTCAAAGAGCTGTTCGTGATTGACCGCGATCGGGTGACCTGCACGGGCGGCGTGGCGCCGCTCGACATGATGCTGCACCTCATCACGCCGCGCGTGGGCACGGCGCGCGTCACGCAGATCGCCGAACAATTCGTGGTCGAACATATCCGTGATACCAGTGCGCAGCAGCGCATGCCGCTGGTCGCGCGGCTGGGTTCGGCCAACAAGTCGCTCTTTGAAGTCATTTCTCTCATGGAGAGCAATATCGAAGAGCCGCTGTCGCGCGAAGAACTGGCGCGGCTGGCGAACATGTCGCAGCGGCAATTGCAACGGCTCTTTCACGAACACCTGGGCATGACGCCCACGCACTATTACCTCACGCTGCGCCTGCGCCGCGCGCGCGAGCTGCTGCTGCAAACCGATATGTCGATCATGCAGATCACCATGGCGTGTGGATTCCAGTCGGCGTGTCACTTCAGCAAGAGTTATCGCGACGCTTTCGGCATCGCACCCACGGGCGAACGGCGCAAACGCGTCGCGCCGATGGCGGGCGTGGATGCGCCGCTGCGGCATTTACCGGCTTTGCCGGTGCACGCCTGAGAGCTACAAAAAATTGAAACAGCGTTTTTTGAAACACAGAAGCACCTAAACACCGAAACACAAAAAGGCAGCTCGAAATTCCGGGTTGCCTTTGTTAATGCTCGCGAATAACGCCTTTCAAAGCGTCATGCGGCCAGCATCCGATGCGGGTCGATCACATATTTACGCGGCGCGCCGCCATCGAACTGTTTGTAGCCCTCCGGCGCTTCTTCCAGCGAAATCACCGTCACATTGACGATCTTCGCAATCGGCAAGCGGTCGAACAGAATCGCCTGCATCAGGTTGCGGTTGTACTTGAGCACCGGCGTCTGGCCCGTATGGAACGTGTGCGATTTCGCCCAGCCCAGCCCAAAGCGGATGCTCAGGCTGCCGTGCTTCGCGGCCACATCGGTTGCGCCCGGATCGTCGGTCACATACAGACCCGGAATGCCGATCATGCCTGCAGGCCGCGTGATTTCCATCAGCGAATTGAGCACCGTGGCCGGCGCTTCTTCCGAATGCCCCGACGCGCCGTGACCATGCGCTTCGAAACCCACGCAATCCACGGCGCAATCGATTTCCGGCTTGCCGAGAATCTGCTCGATCTGCTCGCCGAGCGTCGCGTCCTTCGACAGATCGACGACTTCGAAACCCATGGCCCTTGCGTGCGCAAGACGCTCCGCATTCATATCGCCGACGATCGTGCAGGCCGCGCCCAGCAGACGCGCCGAAGCTGCAGCTGCCATGCCCACCGGCCCAGCACCCGCGATATAAACGGTCGAACCCGGCTTCACGCCAGCCGTGACCGCGCCGTGATAACCGGTCGGCAGAATGTCCGATAAACAAGTGAGATCGCGGATCTTCGACATCGCCTGATCGCGATCGGGGAATTTGAGCAGATTGAAATCGGCGTAAGGAACGAGCACATATTCCGCCTGGCCGCCAATCCAGCCGCCCATATCGACGTAACCATACGCCCCGCCCGCGCGCGAGGGATTGACGTTGAGGCACACGCCCGTGTGCTGCTCGCGGCACATCGCACAACGACCGCACGCCACGTTGAACGGCACCGACACCAGGTCGCCGATCTTGAGCGTCTCCACGTCGCGGCCCACCTCCACCACCTCGCCGGTAATCTCGTGGCCGAGCACAAGACCCACGGGCGCCGTCGTGCGGCCGCGAACCATATGCTGGTCCGAGCCGCAGATATTGGTGCTGACCACCTTCAGAACCACGCCATGGCCGATCGAACGACCGGAAGGATCGACCATTTTCGGGTAGTCGATATTCTGCACTTCGACCTTGCCCGCTCCTAGATACACCACGCCTCGATTACTGCTCATCGTTGCTGTCTCCTTTGTGATGGGTCTTGCTTCTGTTTCTCCCTGTTTTTGCAGATGTTTCCTGCTTCGTGTCCTTACTTCGGGTTCTTACTTCGGGTCCTTACTTCGCACCGCTCCACGTGAGGTAATCCGCGCGCGTCCAGTCGAGCGAAACGCCCACGCGCTTCGTGCCCGGCCGGATCTTCGGCTTGTGCGCGGCCAGCGTGAGCGTGTGCAACGCCGGCCACTCGCGAAACGAAAACGCTGCGAGATCGGCAACCAGCGTTTCGAGCAAGCGCGTATGCGGCCGATGCGCGAGCCAGTCGGCTACGCGTGTGCACCAGCCGTCGTAATCGATCCAGTCAGCGGCTTCGTGCGGCTCGCAGCGGTATCCCAATTGCGCGTCGATCACAACGGGCTGCGGCGCTTCATGCTCATAACCGTGAATGCCTATGCGCACCGGCACGCTCAAGCCTTCGACGAACACGTTCCAGCCACGGCCGCCCGGCGCGCGTGGCACATGCGGCGAAAGCGCCTGCACCAGCCCTTCATCGACGAGCTTCATGACATCAGCGGCGCGGCGGCGTCGAGCAGAATGCGGCAGAAGTAATCGGCAAAGCTGCGCCGCACGACGACTTCAAAGCGGTCGATGCCCGTGGCAATCAGCACGATCGACGCCTTGAAAAAGAAGCTCTGCGCACACTGCCCTTCCTTGAACAGACGCGGATGCAGATCGAGCGGACAGCCGCGCGAAAGCACTTCGCGCACGCGCGTACCCGTCAGTTCGACCACCGTATATCCGCTGCCGACGTCGACTGCGGTGGCCCACGAACCCTCATTGCCGCTCAATGCCCCGATAAGCTTTTCTTCGAGTACGCCCGCTTGAACAGGACCGGCCGAACGCACCAGCCACTCGTCCGGGCCAAGCCAGAGCACGTCGTAGTCGGCGCCCAGCGAGCGCGTATTCGGCTGCACCGGCAACGCGCAGCCCACGGTCTGCGCGAACGCGTTCGTGAACGCCGTGTCGCCCGGCTCGCCGCGCACCATCACCAGATCGCGGAACGGCAGTTCGCGCATCGCAAAGGCTTTGGAGGGCCGCGCCGCGTGTGCGCCCAGTACATCCGCAGCGCCGATGAAGGGCGACTCCAGTTTCACAGCCGCCGCACGCTCCGCGAGGGGCATCGGTTCTCTCGTTTCATTCCACATGCTGACGCACCCCTTCCGTGTCGTAAAAAACCGGGCTGGCGATCGTGGCGCTCACGCGTCGTCCATCGGCCATGGGCACCACAATCTTTTCGCCCATCTTGCCAAGACCGCCCTTCACGACTGCAAGCGCAATCGAGCGCTTGAGAATCGGGCTGTAGTAGCTCGACGTGACGTGGCCGATCATCGGCATCGTGCCGTCCGCGGCGGCGCGCGCATCGGACGCAACGATCTGGCCACCTTCGGGCAGCACGTATTGCGCGTCGTCCGTGAGCAGACCGACGAACTGCTTGCGCCCTTCCTTCGCGGTGTCCGAGCGCGACAGCGAACGCTTGCCCAGAAAGTCCTTGGTCTGCGAGACCAGGCCGCCCATGCCCAGATCGAACGGCGTGACCGATCCATCGGTGTCCTGACCGACGATGATGTAACCCTTCTCCGCGCGCAGCACGTGCATCGTTTCCGTGCCGTAAGGCGTGATGTCGAATTCCGCGCCTGCGGCCATCAAGGCTTCCCACACGGCGCGGCCCGCGTTGGCCGGCACGTTCACTTCATAGGCCAGCTCGCCCGAGAAGCTGATGCGCATCACACGCGCCTTCGCGCCCGCCACCGTGCCGTTGCGGTACGACATGAACGGGAACGCGGCGTTGGCGAAATCGATATCGGCGCACACCTTCTGCAGCACCTTGCGGCTCTTGGGGCCCACCACCGCGAACGTGGCCCAGTGATCCGTCACGGAAGCCAGACGTACCTTCATATCCGGCCATTCGGTCTGCAGCCAGCGTTCGAGCCACGTGAGCACGCGCGCCGCGCCGCCCGTCGTGGTGGTCATCATGTAGTGCTCCTGACCGAGGCGCACCGTCACGCCGTCGTCGAACACCATGCCGTTTTCGTCGAGCATCAGGCCATAGCGGCACTTGCCCACTTCCAGCTTGCTCCACGGGTTGGTGTAGACCCAGTTGAGCAGCTTCGCGGCGTCCGGGCCTTGAATATCGATCTTGCCGAGCGTCGACGCATCCAGAATGCCCACGCTATTTCGCACCGCCAGGCATTCGCGCGCGACCGCAGCATGAAGATCTTCGCCCTTCTTCGGGAAGTACCAGGGACGCTTCCAGTTGCCCACATCCTCGAACAGCGCGCCATGCTCGACATGCCACTCATGCACACAGGTCTTGCGGATCGGGTCGAGCATATCGCCCAGTTCGCGGCCTGCGAAGGTGCCGAAAGTAACCGGTGTGTAGTTCGGGCGGAACGTGGTGGTGCCCGTCTCGGGAATCGACTTGCCCAGCGCATTGGCCAGAATCGCCATGCCGTTGATGTTGCCGAGCTTGCCCTGATCGGTGCCAAAGCCCATCGCCGTATAGCGCTTCACGTGCTCGATCGATTCGAAGCCTTCACGCGCAGCCAGCAGGATATCGGCGGCGGCCACGTCGTTCTGGAAATCGACGAACTGCTTCGGCCCGCGTGCTGCGGCTGCGTGACTGCCCACGAGCCAGAGCGGTTGCAGCGGGGCTTCGGCGGGATCGGCGACCTTGGGTACCGTGGGGCGCGTCACCGCAAAACCGAGCGATTGCGCCGCGTCCACGCCCGCATCGACGGCCTGCGTGAGACCGCGCGCGAGGCTGAATTCGCCCACTGCCGCGCCCGCGCTCACTTCGGGCTGGACGCGCTTGCCGGGAATGAAGCACGATTTCGCATCGCTCCACGTGGCCTTGCCGCCCGACTGCGCGAACAGGTGCAGCACCGGATTGAAGCCGCCCGACATCGCCACCAGATCGCAGGGCAGATCGGCCTGCTTCGCGCCGGTCTGGCCTTTGTTCCAGGCCACTACTTCGACCGCACTCACGCGCGTCTTGCCGCGCGCGCTCATGATCGCCGCATTGTTCATGATCTTCACGCCCTGGCGGCGCGCAGCGGCCTGCCACTCGCTCGTGCTCTGGCCACGCGGATCGACGATGGTGACCGCCGCGCCGCAAGCCTTGAGATCGAGCGCGCAGCGATAGCCCGCGTCGTTGTTCGTGAACACCACGACATTGCGGCCCGGCAGTACGCCGTAGCGATGAATATAGGTCGACACAGCCCCGGCCAGCATCACGCCCGGCAGATCGTTATTGCCGAATACGATAGGCCGCTCGTGAGCGCCTGTGGCGAGAATCACGCGCTTCGCACGGATCTTCCATAGCAGTTCACGCGAGCCCCGGCGCGTCGAGACCGGCAGATGCTCGGACAGACGCTGCGCGACAGTGACGAGATTGTGATCCTGATAACCAAACGCCGTGCTGCGCGAGAGAATCTGCACATCGGGCAGCGCCGCAAGCTCGGCTTCGACCTTTTCGACCCAGTGAATCGCGGGGCGACCGTCGATTTCGGTCTTGCCTGCGAGCAGGCTGCCGCCCAGTTCGCGCTGATCGTCGACGAGAATCACGCGTGCGCCGCTGCGGCCCGCCGTCAACGCGGCGAGCAGGCCCACCGGACCGCCGCCCACCACCAGCACGTCGCAGTGCGCGAAGGTCTTGTCGTAGCGGTCGGCGTCGAGTGTTTCGGGCGCCTTGCCCAGACCCGCCGCTTCGCGAATCTTCTCCTCGTACTTCGGCCAGAATTTACGCGGCCACATAAAGGTCTTGTAGTAGAACCCCGCCGGCATGAAGCGCGAGAACTTCTGGTTCACGGCCATGCGGTCGTTTTCCAGATTCGGCACGGCGTTCACGCTGTTCGCAACCAGCCCCTGATAAAGCTCGATTTCCGTGGCGCGCGCATTCGGCACCGTATATGCGCCGGTTTCGAGTTGCACGACGGCATTCGGCTCCGCCACGTCGGCCGTGACGATGCCGCGCGGGCGATGATACTTGAAGCTGCGCGCCACGAAATGCACATCATTGGCGAGCAGCGCCGATGCCAGCGTGTCGCCCTGATAGCCCTGATACGTGCGGCCATTGAACGTGAAGGTCAAGGGAATCGCGCGATTGACGCGACCGCCGCCGCCCAGACGATTTTTCTGGCTCATGCCTTGCTCCCTTGCGTGCTTTTATCTTGCCCGTTCGCGGCAGGCGTGCTGCCCGTGCGGAATTTCTCGTAACCGTGAATCTCGTAGCTCACGGTATCGCGCGTTACCATGAACCAGCGGCGGCAGCCCTGAGCGTGCAGCCATTGCTCCTTGTGCACGCCGCGCGGGTTATGGCGCATGAACAGGTAATCGCCCCATTCCTTGTCGCTGAGTTTTTCGGTTTCGAGCGGACGGGCGATTTCCGCCTCGCCGCCGCAGGTAAATTCCGCTTCGGCACGCGGGCCGCACCACGGACATTCGATCAGCAGCATGTGATGTACTCCTTACAGGTCCGTGGGTGATCAGTGCGCAACGGCGGCTGCGCCGTGCTCGTCGATCAGATGGCCGGTGTAGAAACGGTCCAGCGAGAACGCTGCATTCAAGGGATGCGGTTCATCGTTGGCAATGGTGTGAGCGAAGGTCCAGCCGGAACCCGGCGTGGCCTTGAAACCGCCCGTGCCCCAGCCGCAGTTGAAATAGAGACCCTTTACGTCGGTCTTGCTGATGATCGGGCAGGCGTCCGGTGAGACATCGACGATACCGCCCCACTGGCGATTCATGCGCACGCGCGAGAACACCGGGAACATTTCGACGATGGCCTGCAGGGTGCCTTCGATAATGTTGAAACTGCCGCGCTGGCCAAACCCCGTGTATTGATCGACGCCCGCGCCAATCACCAGATCGCCCTTATCGGACTGGCTGATATAGGCATGCACGGCGTTCGACATGATGACCGTGTTGACGACCGGCTTGATCGGCTCGGAAACCAGCGCCTGCAGCGGATGGCTTTCGAGCGGCAGACGCACGCCGGCCATATCGGCGAGCGTGGTGGTGTTGCCCGCGGCCACCACGGCAACCTTTTTTGCCTTGATAAAGCCCTTGACCGTGTCCACGCCCGTCACGCGCGAGCCGTCACGGCGGATGCCCGTCACCTGGCAGTTCTGAATGATATCGACGCCCAGGCGATCGGCGCCGCGTGCGAAACCCCACGCCACGGCGTCGTGACGCGCCACGCCGGCGCGGCGCTGGATCGACGCGCCCAGCACCGGATAGCGGCTGTTGAGGTTGATGGTCGGCTCGATTTCCTTGATCTGCGCGGGCGTGAGAAACTCGGCATCGACGCCGTTCAGACGGTTCGCATTCACGCGGCGCTCCGTGTCGCGCACGTCCTGCAGCGTATGCGCGAGATTCATGACGCCGCGCTGGCTGAACATCACGTTGTAGTTGAGGTCCTGCGCGAGTCCTTCCCAGAGCTTCATCGCCTTTTCGTACAGGGCGGCCGATTCGTCCCAGAGATAGTTCGAGCGCACGATGGTGGTGTTACGCGCCGTATTGCCGCCGCCAATCCAGCCTTTTTCGAGGATCGCGATGTTTTTTACACCGTGCTCCTTCGCGAGGTAATAGGCCGTGGCCAGACCATGCCCGCCGCCGCCGACGATCACCACGTCGTATTCCTTTTTCGGCTCCGGGCTCTTCCATTGCCGCTCCCAGTTCTCGTGATACGACAACCCGTTGCGGAACAGACTGAATATCGAATAGCGGCTCATTTCACGGTTCCTTCGTTGCGCGTTTTTGCAATTAGCATTCGATGACGTTCACGGCCAGACCGCCCCGCGACGTTTCCTTGTATTTGGTTTTCATATCCGCGCCCGTTTCACGCATGGTCTTGATGACGTTATCGAGCGTGACGTAGTGCTCGCCATTGCCCTTGAGCGCCATGCGCGAAGCGTTGAGCGCCTTGATTGCGCCCATCGCATTACGTTCGATACAGGGAATCTGCACGAGACCGCCCACCGGATCGCAGGTCATGCCCAGGTTGTGTTCCATGCCGATCTCGGCGGCGTTTTCCACCTGCAGGGGCGTACCGCCCATCACGGCGGCGAGCGCCGCCGCCGCCATCGAGCAGGCCACGCCCACCTCGCCCTGGCAGCCCACCTCGGCCCCTGAAATCGAGGCCGTTTCCTTGTAGATGATGCCGATGGCCGCCGCCGTGAGCAGGAAATCGACGATGCCCTGATCGTTCGCGCCCGGCGTGAACTTGACGTAGTAATGGAGCACGGCGGGAATCACACCGGCCGCACCATTAGTGGGTGCCGTCACGACGCGCCCGCCGGCGGCGTTTTCCTCGTTCACGGCCATGGCGTAGAGATTGACCCAGTCGAGCATCGAAAGCGGATCACGCAGCGACTCTTCCGAACGCGCCCGCAGATTCGCGCACAGATCAGCGGCGCGGCGACGCACCTGCATGGGCCCCGGCAGCTCGCCACGAATTCGGCAACCGCGCTCCACGCAAGCGGCCATGGTCTGCCAGATCTCCATCAGACCTTCGCGCACGGCTTCGGGCGAACGCGACGCGCATTCATTGGCAAACACCACCTCGGCGATCGAGAGACCGCTTTCGCGGCACACGCGCAGCAGATCATCGCCGGTGCGAAACGGCCAGGGCACCTCCTGCGCGCCGCGCACGCCGTTGACGCGATCCCCTTCGCGATTGACGACAAAACCGCCGCCCACCGAGTAATACTCCTTCTCCACCAGCAACTGCCCCTGTTCATCGAAGGCCTGAAAACGCATGCCATTCGAATGCAGCGTGTTGGCGCCGCCCATGGTCTTGCGATAGAAACCGATGCACTCGCGCTCATCGAAGCGGACAGCGTGCTTGCCGAGCAGCAGCAGTTCGCGCTCGCGGCGAATTGCGGCCAGGCGCGGCTCGATGCTGTCCGGATCGATGGCATGGGGGAGATTGCCTTCGAGACCGAGCAGGACCGCCTTGTCCGTGCCGTGGCCCTTGCCGGTGGCGCCTAGCGAACCGTACAGTTCCGCCTTCACGCGGCGCACGAAACCGAGCAGATTGGCGTCTTCGATATGCGATGCGAAGCGGCAAGCGGCGATCATCGGACCCACCGTGTGCGAGCTCGACGGGCCGATGCCGATCTTGAACAGGTCGAAGACGCTGACGTTCATCTGGTTATCCCTGGGGTTGGGGTTGGGGTTGGGGTTGGGTTTTGTTTGGCCGCTTGCGCTGTGATGAGTGTCAGTAGACCAAATTTGCTGCGCTTGCCGATAGAACAAAAGCGGCATGGGGTTATGATGGGGACGTCAGTTGTGTGCTTTTTTCGGTGGGGTTTATTTGGGTGTGGGCATTTCCTTGTTTTGTTGTCGGTATGCCAGGGTTGCCCCTGTGCGGGGCGGCACCCCCTTTTCTTTGCAGCGGCAAAGAAAAGGGGGAAAAGAAAGCCGCTCACACCGCCAGTGCTTCGCGGTACACCTTCAGCCTATAAACAGAGTGGCGCCCGGGCAGCGCCCGCTCCACGCGCCCAATATCGGAGTGGTAACGCCCGCACATCCGGGGGCGCTGCGCGCCCCGTTGGGCATAGCAGCAAACCTTCGGTTTGCGCCTTCCCTCGCAAACCCAACCGTTGCGAGCGCAGCGAGCAACGGGATGTGTGACTGCCTTGTCACTTCGTTTTACGGCGCGTGGCGCGAGCAATGCCCAGTCACCACTCTGCTATCAGGTTAGTGGTGGACGGCGTCACATTAGCGGTGTGAGCGGCTTTCTTTTGCCTATCTTTTCTTTGCCGCTGCAAAGAAAAGTAGGTGCCGCCCCGCACAGGGGCAACGCTCGCATACCGACAAGAAAACAAGGAAATGCCCACACCACCACGAATCGCGAAAGAAAGCTCAGAACGAATGCCTGACCCCCACCCGCACATCAGCCTGAGTAGTAGTAGAAGACGGCGTAAAACTATACCCAATAACAGCATCCACGCCCTGCGAAGCCTTAAGCCAATCCCCGGAAACATAAACATCGGTATTCTTGGAAAGCAGATAATGCAACCCGGCAGAAATCTGATTCCAGTGATGCCCATCGAAATGGGTGTACTGATACCCACCGATAGCACTAAAAGCCGGCGTAACCTGCCAGTTGACACCCCCTTCAGCCACGAGCATATGCTCGCTCTCCCCAAACGCCTTGATCTGCGTATAAGTAAAATCCCCAGAAAGCGTAACGGCGTTGATCACATAACTGGCACCAATCCCAAACGTCCCCTGCTTATCGACAGGAAACGAATCGCTGGCATAAAGATCGGTAACAGCCCCTGTAGCAGCATCGACACTCACCGTAGGCCGCCCAAAAAACGACCGCACGCCAATCATTGCGTAAGGATCAAACGCATAAATCCCGGAGGGATTATTCAACTGCGTATACGCAGTGCCCATCGCGAAGTCGCCATGCTGATACTGTGCTCCCACGCTCCACGCGCTTCCGGTATGAAAGTCCCCTGGCGTATTACTGAACGAATACATGCCGCCAAACTGGAACCCGCCATACGTATTCGACATGAACTTGATCGCATTCGGCAGATGGTCGCCATTCATCCGGTCGAAGTCGCCCTGATTGATCGCATAACCGCTCGCCCACGCCGTGACGTTGAACAGATAAACCATCTCCTGCGTCATATCGATCTGGTTGCCGAACGTGAGCGTGCCCCAATCGCTCTGCAGTCCCACATAAGCCGCGCGCCCAAACAACGATCCACCGTTGGCGATCTGCCCATTACCAAGGTGAAACCCGCTCTCCAGTTCGAACACGGCTTTCAGTCCGCCACCCAGATCCTCTGTGCCCTTGAGCCCAAAACGGTTCGCATAGGAAATCCCGTCGTCGAACTTGACCTGATGCGAGCCGCCGGCGTTATTCACCCAGGTCACGCCGCCGTCGATGATGCCGTAGAGGGTCACGCTGCTTTGCGCATAAGAGGCGCTGGACATCAGCATCGTCGCCAGCGCAATGGCGCTCAGTGCCGCCGTATTCGTTCTTTTCATGGTGTCGGTCTCTCCGGACTCACACTACGGTTGAAGGGCCGCATGCTGCATGCAGCGCACGGACCTGCAAAACGTATAAAGCCAAATCTCGCCCGACTTGCGCTCAAACGACGGGCGCCAGCCCTGTAGCGACATGAGGTGCGACGACCATCGCAAACCCGCCGTGCATCTGTCCAGTTGCGTCACGCGCGATGCGCCCAGGTTTTTTATTGATTGATCGTTCAATAAAAAATAATTACAGTAGAGGCCTTCAAGATGCGCCAGGAGTGGCCATGCCCAAACTCGGAATGCGGGAAATCCGCCGCGCCCAGCTCATCGATGCGACCCTCGAAAGCATCGATCAGGCCGGTATGTCCGGTACGACGCTTGCTACCGTTGCGCAGCGCGCGCGCATTTCCACGGGCATCGTCAGCCATTATTTCGGCGGCAAGGACGCGTTGCTCGAAGCCACCATGCGCCACGTGCTGCGCGATCTCGGCGCGGCCGCCCAGCGCCGGCTCAAGGCCGCGCGGCCGCAGCCTCGCGCGCGTTTGCGCGCCATCGTGGCAGCCAATTTCGACGTTTCGCAGGTCAGCGGCCCGGTGATGAAAACCTGGCTCGCGTTCTGGGCCGAGAGCATGCACGTACCGGCCCTGCGGCGGCTTCAGCACGTCAATACGCGCAGGCTCTATTCCAACCTTTGCGCGGAATTCGGCAAGGCCATGCCGCGCACGGCCGCGCGGCGCGCCGCCACCGGCCTCGCCGCGATGATCGACGGTCTGTGGCTGCGCGGTGCGACCACCGGCGAGCCGTTCGATACCAAAGCCGCGCTGCGCCTCGCCAACGACTACATCGACCTTCTGCTGGACACGCACGCTGGCACGCGTGCGCGCCAGCACGCCTGAACCGGAGCGACCCCGCATGACTGCGATCCACCTCGAACGCCTCTTCATCGACGGCGCCTATACCGACGCCACCAGCGCCGAAACCTTCGAAACCCGCAATCCGGCCACGGGCGCGACGCTCGCGACCGTCCAGCAGGCCAGCGCCGCCGATATCGACCGCGCGGTGCAGTCCGCGCGTGACGCTCAGCGCGTGTGGGCCGCCATGACCGCGATGCAGCGCTCGCGCATTCTGCGCCGCGCCGTGGAGTTGCTGCGCGAGCGCAACGACGAACTCGCTGAACTCGAAATGCTCGATACCGGCAAGCCGATCGCCGAAACCCGCAGCGTCGATATCGTCACGGGCGCGGACGTGATCGAGTACTACGCGGGTCTCGCGCCCGCACTCGAAGGCCAGCAGATTCCGTTGCGCGAGAGTTCTTTCGTCTACACGCGGCGCGAGCCGCTGGGCGTGACAGCCGGCATCGGCGCGTGGAATTACCCCCTGCAGATCGCCTGCTGGAAGTCCGCGCCCGCGCTGGCAGCCGGTAACGCCATGATTTTCAAGCCCAGCGAGATCACGCCGCTGTCCGCCTCACGCCTTGCACAGATCTATGTCGAAGCGGGCGTGCCGGCTGGCGTGTTCAACGTCGTGCAAGGCGATGCACGCGTGGGCGCCCTGCTCAGCACGCATCCCGGCATCGGGAAAATTTCGTTTACCGGCGGCGTGGAAACCGGCAAGAAAGTGATGGCCGCAGCGGGCGGCTCGTCGCTCAAGGAAGTCACGATGGAATTGGGCGGCAAGTCGCCGCTCATCGTGTTCGAAGACGCCGATCTCGACCGTGCCGCCGACATCGCCGTGACGGCCAACTTCTTCAGCGCGGGCCAGGTGTGTACCAATGGCACGCGCGTATTCGTGCATCGCGCCGTGCGCGAGGCTTTCGAAGCGCGCGTGATCGAGCGCGTGGCGCGCATCCGCGTGGGCCAGCCCGCCGATCCCGCCACCAACTTCGGCCCGCTCGCAAGCGCCGCGCAGCTCGAAAAGGTGCTGGGCTATATCGAAAGCGGCAAGCGCGAAGGCGCGCGGCTGCTTGCCGGCGGCGCACGTCTTGTAGACGGCGCTTTCGCGCACGGTCAGTTCGTCCAGCCGACGGTGTTCTCCGATTGCCGCGACGACATGCAGATCGTGCGAGAAGAGATTTTTGGCCCAGTCATGAGCATTCTCGCATTCGATGAGGAAACCGAAGTAATCGAGCGCGCGAACGATACGCTCTATGGTCTTGCCGCCGGCGTAGTCACCGAAAGCCTTTCGCGCGCGCATCGCGTGATTCACCGGCTGGAAGCCGGCATTTGCTGGATCAACACCTGGGGCGAATCGCCCGCCGAAATGCCCGTAGGCGGCTACAAGCAGTCGGGCGTGGGCCGCGAGAACGGAATCACCACGCTGGAGCATTACACGCGCATCAAGTCCGTGCAGGTTGAACTGGGACCGTATCAGCCTGTCTTCTAAACGCGCCGCAGAGGAGGAACCGCAGATGGCCGCGCAGGAGTACGACTACATCATCATCGGCGCGGGATCGGCGGGCAATGTGCTCGCCACGCGTCTCACCGAAGACCCCGACGTCAAGGTGCTGCTGCTTGAAGCCGGTGGTCCCGACTATCGCTTCGACTTTCGCACGCAGATGCCCGCGGCGCTCGCCTACCCCTTGCAGGGACGCCGCTATAACTGGGCCTATGAAACCGATCCCGAACCGCATATGGACAACCGCCGCATGGAATGCGGTCGCGGCAAGGGATTGGGCGGTTCGTCGCTCATCAACGGCATGTGCTATATCCGCGGCAATGCGCTCGACTACGATGGCTGGAGCGCGATAAAAGGTCTGGAAAACTGGAGCTATCTGGACTGCCTGCCGTATTTTCGCAAGGCGGAAACGCGCGATGTCGGCGCAAACGAATATCACGGCGGCGATGGCCCCGTACACGTGACGACCAGCAAGCCTGGCGTGAATCCCCTTTTCGAAGCGATGATCGAAGCGGGCGTGCAGGCGGGCTACCCGCGCACGGACGATCTCAACGGCTACCGTCAGGAAGGTTTCGGCCCAATGGATCGCACCGTCACGGCCAGGGGGCGGCGCGCGAGCACCGCGCGCGGCTATCTCGACCAGGCGCGCCATCGGCCCAACCTCGACATTGTCACGCACGCCGTCACCGACCGCATTCTCTTTAGCGGCAAGCGCGCGCGCGGCGTCGTCTTTATGGACGGCCCCGCGCGCGTGACGCGCCATGCACGCCGCGAAGTGCTGCTGTGCGCAGGCGCGATTGCTTCGCCGCAGATTCTGCAACGCTCCGGCGTCGGTCCCGGCGAATGGCTGAAAGAACTCGATATACCCGTTGTGCTGGACCTGCCGGGCGTGGGCCGCAATCTTCAGGACCACCTGGAGATGTACATGCAGTACGCGTGCAAGGAACCGGTCTCGCTTTACCCTGCACTGAAGCTGCGCAATCAACCGGCGATTGGCCTTGAATGGATGCTGCGCGGCACCGGCATCGGGGCGAGTAATCATTTCGAGGCAGGCGGCTTTATCCGCACACGCGACGACGATCCGTGGCCCAATATCCAGTATCACTTTCTGCCGGTCGCGATCAATTACAACGGCAGCAACGCCATCGAAATGCACGGCTTTCAGGCGCATGTGGGATCGATGCGTTCGCCTAGCCGTGGACGCGTGAAACTGCGCTCGCGCGATCCGCGCCAGCATCCGTCGATTCTTTTCAACTATATGGCCGAGGCGCTCGACTGGCGCGAGTTCCGCGACGCTATCCGCATCACGCGCGAGATCATCGCGCAACCCGCGCTCGATCGTTTCCGTGGCCGTGAGTTGAATCCTGGCGCGGATATGCAAACCGACGCCCAGATCGACGCCTTCGTGCGTAGTCGCGCGGAAACGGCTTACCACCCGTCCTGTTCTTGCCCGATGGGCTACGACAATATGGCCGTGGTGGATGCCGAAGGACGCGTGCATGGCATCGACGGCCTGCGCGTGGTGGACGCGTCGATCATGCCGCTGATCACCACCGGCAACCTCAACGCGCCGACCATCATGATGGCCGAGAAGATCGCCGATCGCATTCGTGGCCGCGCGGCGCTCGAACGCGTGAATACCCCGTATTACGTGGCGAACGGCGCGCCCGCGCGTGGCGGTGTGGTGGCGCAGCCCATGTCCGGGTATAGCGGACAGCCCGCAACGGTCTAGCAGACCCAAGCATCGCTGAAGTGCGAAGCCCCTGATCTGCAGGCAGATCAGGGGCTTTTTCAACTCCTCGATGAACGCAAGCGGCGCGACCCGAAACTGGACTTCCAGTCACAGGTCACGCCGCCATTCCCGATCCAATTTCGAATGCTGGCTTTAATGCGCGTTTAAACCCGCGCCGCAAAGGAATGCGAAACCGCAACCGTCAACGCGGCCAGCACCAGCGCGCCATAAGGCGCCAGCGACTTCCACGCGCTACGCGCAGTCGTTTCCAGTTCCATGTCATGCGCGCTACCCGCCGGAAAGCGGCCGCGATCCTGCCAGTAGTGGCGATAGGCAAACACCGGCACGATCAGCAGCACGGCAAAGAGCCCATCGCGCAAAGTGTTTTCGCCTTGCAGGTTCGCGCCCGCGCCCACGAACACGAGATTGGCATACCCGCACACCGCACCGGCCGCCAACAACCACGCCGGGCAACGGAACGGCCGATGCCACGTGGGACGGTCCATGCGATGAATCCATCCCGACTGGAGATTCAGGAATACGAACAGCATGTAACAGACGTTGGAGATCGACAGCACCGTCATGTAATCGGACATCGCCAGCAGAATCAGATTGAAACCGAGGTCGGTCCACATCGCCGCCGTGGGCGCGCCGTGTTCGTTCACGCGCGAAAGATAACGCGGCAACCAGCCATCGACAGAAGCCTGATAGAGCGTGCGCGACGAACCCATCATCGATGTCATCACGATCAGCAGGATCGAGAGCATCAGCATGACCACCACCATGTTGCCCACCCACGCGCCGCCGCCAACGATCGAGGCCATGGCCGTACCGACGCCGGTGCCGTCGCCGATCGCCGGATCGAGCATCGCCTGGGTGCCGAGCGCACCCTGAAACGCAAGCGGCACCAGCGTCATCACGACGAGGCACAACGCGCCCGACCAGAAGATCGCGCGCGCCGTATCACGGCGCGGGTCGCGGAATTCGCGCGTATAACAGACCGCCGTTTCGAAGCCGTATGATGCCCAGCCCGCCATGAACATCGCGCCAAGCGCCATCACCACGCCCTGTCCATTCCATGCGCCAAATAGCGACGCCGTGAGATTGCCGCGCGCATCATGACCCAGCGGCAGCAGCGGGAACAGGCGTTGGCTGGGAATGTCGCCCGTCACGAACGGCACGATGCCGACGATCAGGAGCGGCGTGAGCGATGCGATGCCCAGGATCTTTTGCGTGCGCGCCGCTTTCGATGCGCCGCTATGTTGCAATCGGAAAGTGATGAGCAGGAACGCTGCCGCGATCAGAAACGTAGCGTTGATGCGCAGCGTGAGGCCGTGCTGGATAAAGCCCAGATTGGCAATGGTCCAGTGCCATTGACGCACGGCCGCTTCTGGCGGGAACAGCGTGGCGAGCGCGTAATTCGCGGCCAGTCCGCAACCGAGTGCGAGCATGGGCGACCACGCGAGCCAGTTGCACCATACGGAAACGGGCGCGACCAGTTTGCTGTAGCGCACCCAGCCAATCGCGCCATAAACCGATGCGCCGCCCGACTTGTGTGGAAAAAGGCCTGAAATTTCAGCGTAGGTTGCACTCTGGATCAGGCCCATCGTGATCGAAGCGATCCAGATCGCCCATGCGGGCTGGCCGACGGTGGCGCACACGCCGCCCAGAGTGAACAGCACGCCCGCAGGCACGCCGCTCGTCACCCAGAACGCGTCTTTCCAGGTGAGACCGCGCCGCAGTCCGGAGCCCGGGCTCTCGCTCGCGCGGCCTTGTTCCGCGCTGCCTGTGCTGATTCCTGCTTGCTCCATCTATCTCCTCCTTTGTTCAACGCTAATCGAACAAAATTACCGGGCCTATCGGTGCCTGCTCTGATTTCCGCTGCCGTGCAGCGCACTACACGTACACAATTCGCGGCGGAAATCCGCAGACAAAAAGGGCGAGAGTGCGCACACTCCATGCCTGCGGCCCTGTTCGACTGCTTTTATGCACTACCTCATTCGCTACCTCATTTGCTACGTCACTGCGCGCCCACGTAGGCCCGCACAGCCGGCAGACCGGGCTTGCCGTCCAGCGTCGTCACGCCCGCGAGCCATTTATCGAGCACCTGCGGATTGCCCTTGAGCCACGCGGCGGCGGCCTTCTGCGGGTCTTCCTTGTTCATGATCGGCACCATCAGATGATTTTCGATCGAGGTCGTAAATTGCAGGTTGGAAACGAGCTTCGCGACATTCGGGCAACGCGCGCTGTAGTCGGGCGGCACGGCAGTCAGCACGCGCGCTTCGCCATAGTTCGGGCCGAATACCGCATCGCCGCCGGTGAGGTAGTCGATCTTCATCTGCACATTCATCGGATGCGGCTCCCAACCGAGGAACACAATCCATTGCTTGTCGCGAATCGCGCGATTGACCTGCACGAGCATGCCTGCCTCGCTCGACTCCACCAGCTTGAACTTGCCCAGATCGAACTGATTGGCGCTGATCATTTTCTGGATCAGCGCATTGCCGTCGTTGCCCGGCTCGATGCCGTAGATACGGCCTTGCAGTTTGTCCGCGTATCTGGCGATGTCCTGAAACGAATGCAGGCCACCCTGATAAACGTAATCGGGCACGGCCAGCGTATATTTCGCGCCCGTGAGATTGGGCGTATTGAGCACCTTGATCGTGCCGGCCTTCACGAAAGGCTCGATGATCGGGTCCATGGTGGGCGACCAGTAACCAAGAAACACGTCGATCTGTTTCGACTTCAGGCCCGCAAACGTGATGGGCACCGAGGCGAGCGTGGTGGTGGGCGCATAGCCCAGGCCCGCGAGAATGGTCGAGGCAAGCCCCGTCGTCGCGGCGATATCGGTCCAGCCGACATCGGCGAAGCGCACGCTCTTGCACGCGGCCGGATCGGCGGCGAAGGCGCTGGAGCACGCGAACGCCGTCAGCGCGGCGGCGCAAACCGGGACTGTTCTGAATCGGGCCATCTCATTCTCCTTGGTAGTCGTCGTATCGATCGCTAACGTGTGGCGGAGCGGCGCTGCGAGCCATGCGGCCTGCGAGGCCGTCCGATGCTCAATCCTCGCGCGGCAAAATGCGCGCGAACGTAGCAAACGCGACGACGACTTGCGCGGAAGCGACAAGGGAGAAAGAGGCGGCTTTGGGGCGGCGCACAAGCCGCGAAAGCCTGCGTCGGGGTTACGAAAACCTGACGCTTTTGGAGCGATTGTGAGGAGAGTCGGGAGGCCGCGTGCGAGCGCACGCGACGTTCAAGCGGAGAGACAAGCGTTTTTGAATCGAGCGGCTCCAGTTCGAACCGCTTGAATTCTTGCGGAATTACCGGGTTTCTTCGGTCTTCTGTGCGACCGTATCACTGGGGTATTTGAACTGGCCGTAGCGAATCATCAGCACACCCAGCGCGATCAGAACGATGGCGCCCGCCGAGGCGAGCAGATGCAGTTCGGTATTCATGCCCGCGCGCAGGATCAGATCCCGCGCGATCGACACCATCGCAATGTAGAGCGGGAAACGCACCGGCAATTGACCCGCCTTGAGATACTGGCCGACCATCGCGAACACTTCGAGGTAAAGGAACATCAGCAGCAGATCGGTCAGCGACACGCCGTCTGAGTTCACCATGCGCCAGATCAGATGCACCATCGCGGCAACCGTGCCGATGCCGATGATGAAAAGGCCGAACAGCTCAGCCATTTCCATCGCGCTTTCGAGCCGCCCCTTGATCGCTTTCTGCAACGCGTGTTCGTATTTCATATGCCCTGAGTTCCTTCGAATCAATTCAGTCAAACCGAACGGGCAATCGTATCGCGAGAATATGAACGCAAGGAAATACAAATGAAATCGTGTTGTAAGCTAACGACGACATCGGAGACGCTTTAGTGACCCGGCGGCCCCACGCGAATATCGGCCAGCAGTACGGTGAGTTCGCGCGCCGCGTGGCTCAGATCGGGGAAGGCGCGTGCGCGCAGAGCCGCGAGATCCGGCGCGGATTCAGTAGTGGTGACACCAAGCGCCATTGGCATGCGCCATTGCCCGGCTCGCAGCGGCAACGCAATTGAGCCATATGCGGCCTGCTCAAAAATCTCCTGCGTCGCGCATACGCCCCACTCTCTCAGTGCTTCAAATGACGATTCGATAGTTTTCCTTATCATTGAGGCTTGCGCGCCGGCCGCCTCCAGCAGGCGCAGAAAATAGCGGCGGCGCTCGTATTCGGGCAAGCCCCAGAGCCACGCATGCCCTATGGCGGTGCGCTCCATGGGCGCGAGCCTGCCGACTCCCACGCGCGGCGATTCGACGCACGCCGTCGATCCCGTCGATCCCGTCGATCCCCCTGACGCCGCGCCATACGCCACGGTGAGCATATCGAGCTGGTCCGGCACCGCGAGCGCGACGGCCATGTCCAGTTTGTCGGCGAGCGCCTGGATGACCGGCGTGGCGGCGCGCGCAATCGGATCGGCGTCGAGCCAGGCCTGCCCGATGCCAGCCACGCCGGAGGCCAGTTCGAAACGCGTACCGCCCGCCGCGTGGCGCAGATAGCCGAGATGGAGCAGCGTGGCCGCAAGCCGCGCTACGGCCGTGCGCGGCAGCCCCGTGCGCTGGGCCAGTTCGCTAGCGCAGAGCGACGCGCTGTGGGCGCGGAAGGCCCGCAGCACTTGCAGGCCGCGATCGAGTGTCAAGGTGACCGGCGCGTCGTGCGGCATGGTCACCCCCGGGGGGCGTCCAGCGAGCGCTGCGCCGGATCGGCAATGGCGGCGTAACCGAGTGCGAGCGCGGCGGGAGCGAGCGCGTACAGGCGGGTCGCCTCGTCTTGCTGCACGTAGCCCAGCACCAGCAGCGAATGGAGCAGACGCGATACCGTGGGCGCAGGGATGCCCGTTTCCTGTGCGATGTCGAGATTGCCGAGCCAGGCGCGGCCTCGCCCAAACGCGCAGAGAATGGCCAGACCGCGCGCGAGCGGCACGACCATCGGCTCGCTCTCTGCGCGTTTTCCCTGGGGCGTGGCGGCCCGAATATCGTTTGCGCTTTGCGTGTTGTCGTGACGCCTTGCGCG
Organism: Paraburkholderia bannensis; assembly: GCF_014200455.1. GTDB lineage: Bacteria > Pseudomonadota > Gammaproteobacteria > Burkholderiales > Burkholderiaceae > Paraburkholderia > Paraburkholderia bannensis_A. Next base: position 211,991 of record NZ_JACHBW010000012.1, read on the forward strand.
CGGCGTCGGCGATTGGAGCCTGTCGGGAGCCATGGGCGTCTCCGTCTGAGCGACTCGAAGGGATGGTGCGCTGTTTATGGGGCTTAAGCGATGGACACCTTACCTCCCGAAATGCTACTACGATCGCGCGATCGCCTGGGAGCGCTTTATGGCGGCCCGCGTGAAGTTTTTGTGGCTATCTTTAGTAGCGCTACGCATGTCTGCGCTCCGGGCACGCGCATAAGCAAAACGGCCGGTGATTCAAAGAACGATCGTCCTTTAAATCACCGGCCATCTGATTGCCGCAGTTGATATTGCGCTACGGCATTATTTTGCTGCCAAGGCCGCCCTCACCTTGCGTACCTCGCCCGCATCCACCGCCGCCGCGCGATTCGTCCAGCCGCCGCGCACGAAGGTTGCCAGCGCAGCCACTTCGTCGTCGTTCAGACGCGCCGCGAAGCCAGGCATCGGCAGCACGGAAGGGGCCTTCGCCGTCGAAGGCGTTTTCGCACCCGCAAGGATCACGTGCAGCAGCGCGTCGGGACTCGACGCATTGACCACGCTCGCGCCGTCCAGACGCGGGAACACGCGCGGCGCACCGCCGCCATGCACGAAGTGACACGCGCTGCAATTGTCGAGATATAGCCGCTCGCCCAGCGTGAGGTTCTTCGCCGCCGTGAGATGCGCCGCCGTATCGCTCGACGCCGCCTGGGCGGATGCCACCACCGCATCGCCGCCAAGGCTCTGCAGATAAGCTGCAATCGCATTAAGATCGGCATCGCTCAAATGCGAGGTGCTGTTATAGACCACCGAAGTCATCTCGCCCGCGACCGACGCCTTGCTGTTGCGCCCCATCTGCAGATAATCAACGATATCCGCGCGCGACCACTTCGCGATGCCGCGCAGCGCCGGCACGCTCCAGCCATTGAGGCTGCCGCCCGAGAGATAACGCACATCGCCGCCGTCGAAAGCCTTTTCGTTCATCGCCACGCCGCGCGGCGTGTGGCAACTGCCGCAATGGCCCAGCCCTTCGACCAGATACGCGCCGCGCTGTACTTCGGCGTTCGCGTTTGCCGGCGCGATAAAAGGCTGATCCGATGAAAACGCCCAGTTCCACAGCGCCATGCCCCAGCGCTGGTTAAACGGGAAGCTCAGCCGGGTGACCGGTGCGGGATCGTCGACCGCTGCGACGCCCTTCATGAAATACACGTAAAGCGCGTGCACGTCGGCGTCGGTCAGCTTGGCGTACGAAGGATAAGGCATCGCCGGATAAAGATTCGTACCGTCGGCGCGTACGCCCTTGCGTAACGCATTCGCGAATTGCGCTTCCGTGTACTGGCCGATGCCGTGGCGCGCACCCGGCGTGATGTTGGTCGAGTAGATCGTACCCAGACCGCTTTCGATTGCGAGGCCGCCCGCATAGGGTTTTCTGCCGGTCGCGCTATGGCAGGCCATGCAATCGCCCGCGCGCGCGAGGTACGCTCCCTGATGGATCAACGCGTCCTGATCCGGGGTCTGGGTCTGGGTCTGGGTCTGGGTCTGGGTCTGGGTCTGGGTCTGGGTCTGGGTCTGGGTCTGGGTCTGGGTCTGGGTCTGGGTCTGGGTCTGCCCCTGAGCCTGCGCTGCGCTCATGCTCAACCCCGCCGCAAGCGTCATGATTGCAGCCGTCAAAGTCTTGAATAGTTTCATGGTCATGCTTGCACGAGCGGGCCGGGGTTCTTGAGGTACTGCTCCTTGATCGCGCGCGCGGCGAACAGCGTGATCGCGCCTATCGTGGCCGTGGGATTTGCCTGGAAGTTCTGCGGGAACGCATTGCCGCCCGGCACGAACACGTTGTGCACGTCCCAGCTCTGCAGATAGCGGTTCAACGCGCTGGTCTCGGGCGAATCGCCCATCACCGCTCCGCCCACGTTGTGCGTGGACACGTATTTGGTGATGTCCCAGTGCGAGTCGAGCGACAGGAAACTCTCGCTATAGCTGTCCGGATTGAGTTCCTTCGTTACGTCCAGCACGATCTTGCGCAGATACTGCTGCAGTTTCAGCTCGTTCTGCTTCCAGTCGAACGTGATGCGCAGCAGCGGCTGGCCCCACGGGTCCCTGTAATTGGGATCGAGATCGACGTAGTGATCGCGGTACGACATGCAGCTAGTCGTGATGCTGATCTTCATCGAATGGCCGTACCAGTCCTGCATGCCCTCTTTCCAGCCCTTGCCCCAGGCCGGCGTGCCCTTGGGCAGCGCGGTGCCGATGGGTGCGCCCGAGGACTGCGAGCTATGGATCTTCGCGCCGCCGATAATCCCCAGCGACGGTCCGTCGAAATTGCCGGGCGACACATCATTGAACATCTGCCCGGTTGCGCCTGCGGTGGCGAACGGATTGAAGTTCTTGTCCTTGAAGAACAGCGTTGCGCCGCCATTGCTCAGGAATGCGTAATTACGACCGATCACGCCCTTGCCGCTAGCCGGGTCATAAGGCTTGCCGATGCCCGAGAGCAGCATCAGACGCACATTGACGAACTGGAATGCCGCCAGCACGACGATCTTCGCGGGCTGGAACACTTCGTTGCCGTGCTCGTCGGCGTAGGTCACACCCCTGGCCGTCTTGCCGTCTGGGTGCATCTCCACGCGCAGCACGTTGGCGTTGGTGCGGTACGAGAAGTTGTCCATGCGCTTGAGCGCATCGAGCACGGCGGTTTGCGGCGATGCTTTCGAGAAGTTCAGGCATGGATACTTGCTGCAAAAACCGCAGTAATTGCAGGGCGCGATCTGGCAGCCGTACGGATTGGTCCAGGCGCGCGAAACATTCGCCGATGGGTTCGGGAACGGGTGATAGCCAAGCTTGCGCGCGGCGTGCGCGAACATCGAGGTATTGAGCGTGTCTTCGAGCGCGGGCAACGGCGCGGGATTCGAGCGCGGCCCTTCGAAGGGGTCGCCGCCTTCCATGATCTTGCCGCGCAGATTGCCGGTGTTCGCCGACAGTCCGCAGACCTTGTCGAAGAAGTCGTAATACGGCTCGATCTCGTCCCACGTGAACGGGAAGTCCTGCACCTGCATGCCTTCTTCGAGCTGGCCTTTTTCATAGGCCTGATCGGCGTAGGTCTTGAGCTTGAGGTCGGTCGGGGTCGGCCGGATCAGCACGCCTGTCCAGTGCAGCCCCGAGCCGCCCACACCCGTGCCGGGCACGAAAGCGCCCCATTTTCTGGTCGGCAGCGCCGTGTCGCCGGCCGAGTGTCGCACGGTCAGCGCGCCGTCGCGCGGCGTGACCATGACCTTGTTGCGCACCGCGTAAGCGTATTGGTCTGCGGGCTTCGGATAGGCGAAGTCGCTATTGCTGCGGTCTTCGCCGCGCTCGATCGCGCGCACTTTGAGGCCTGCCTGAGCGAGTTCCATGCTCATGAGCGAGCCGGCCCAGCCGAGTCCTACTACGACGACGTCCACCGCGTCATTGGTGATATTTGCCACGATATTCCCTGGATCTATGCTGTCTTGGTCATGAGCGGGCGCGAATCAGGCGCGAATGCCGGTGAGGCTCACCGGGCCAAGCGGATATTTCACGTTGTGCTGCGTCACCCATTCGAGAAAGCTCGCACGCGCCCCCGGAAAGCCGATGGCAATCCATGCTTTCATGCCCTTGTTGCCGCCGTAGATCGGATCGGACAAATAGCCGTTCTTCGAATCCGAGAGCATTTCGCCAAAGAACTGGCTGCCTTTGAGCGCCGGCTCGCCAAATTGTGCGAAGTCGATGTCGTTGCCCTGCAAGGCCTTGAGCGCGGCATCCTGCTGCGCGGTGTCGAGTTCGCTAAAGCGCTTCTGATAGTGCTGCTGGCACCAGCTATCGACGATCTTGATGCCGCGCTGGTAAATCTCCTGCGGCGTGTACGGCAATTGATAGCCGAGCGTGGGCGGCGCCTTGACGTCGAACGGGCCCTGCAGATAGATCTCGTGGCCGAATTCGCCGTGCAATTGCTGGTCGATGAAAACCGGCACATTGGTTTCGAGTGCGCCGGGACCGCGACCATCGGCGGGAATCAGGCGGTCGCATGCGGCCAGCAAAAAGCGCCATTCGTCGGCGGAAAAAAACACCGGATGATAGGCGGCCAGATCAGGCGCGGCGATTTCCGCGACCTGCGCCGCACTCATGCCGTGCACGGCAATGCCCAACGCAGGCAACGCGAGCAGCGAGGAAACCAGGAATTTGCGTCGTGAGAATGGGGGGGACGACATTGTGAAGCCGCTCCGTTTTTTTATGAATCAGACCGGGAAGCGCGCGTCATGCGGCGACGGCGCTTGGAATATGAATGGGTATTGGCGTACGGGGTGTTGAAACCCCGCACGCGCGGCCTTAAAAGGTTTCCCAATCCTGATTGGGATCGCCCGCCGTGACAGCAGCTTCACGCACTGGCGCAGGGGCCATGACTGCCTGCGGCTCTTTCGATGTGCGCGCAACTTTCTGCACGCGTGGCGCGGGCGCTTTGGGCTCGCGCATAACGGGCGCACGTCGCGCAAGAGCGCCTTGAGCGGCCACCGCTTGCGGCGCGATTGAAGCGACCGAAGCGACCGAAGCGACCGAAGCCACTGAAGCAGCCATTTCGCGCGCCGGCGCCGAAAGACGGAATACGGACACCACCGTACGCAAACGCTCGGCCTGATCTTCCAGCGACTTCGACGCAGCCGCCGCTTGTTCCACCAGCGCCGCATTCTGCTGCGTGACCATGTCCATCTGGCCGACCGCCTGATTCACTTCCGCGATGCCCGTGCTCTGCTCTTGCGCAGCGGCAGAGATTTCGCTGACGATATCGGAAACGTGACGGATCGACTGTTTGATCTGCGCCATCGCGGCGCTCACTTCGGAAGCCAGCCGCGCGCCGCCTTCGATCGAGTTGGCCGACGCGCCGATCACGTCCTTGATCTCCTTGGCCGCCGCTGCGGAGCGCTGCGCGAGGCTGCGCACTTCGCTGGCCACCACGGCGAAGCCGCGCCCCTGCTCGCCGGCACGCGCGGCTTCCACCGCCGCATTGAGCGCGAGAATATTGGTCTGGAACGCAATGCCTTCGATCAGCGTGGTGATGTCCGAAACCTTGCTGGAGTTCTGGCTGATATGCGACATGGTGCTGACCATGCCTTCAACAGTCGTTGCGCCTGCATCGACCACTTCGATTGCCGTGGTCGTGAGGCCCGCCGCTTCGCGCGCGTTTTCCGCGCTCTGGCGCACCACAGTCGTAATCTGCGTCATGCTCGACGCGGTTTCTTCGAGCGATGCCGCCTGCTGCTCCGTGCGCGCCGAGAGGTCGGTATTGCCGGCGGCAATCTCGACGGAAGCGATGCGCACGCTTTCGGTGGCATCGCGAATGCCGCGCACGGTGCTGGCGAGTTGATCGCGCATCTGGCGCAGCGAGTACAGCAGGCTGGTATGGTCGCGTGCGTCGATATCGATGGGCATGTCAAGGCGGCCTTCGGCGATATGGCGCGCGATGTCCTGCGCGTAATCCGGCTCGCCGCCAAGCTGGCTGAGAATGCTGCGCGTGATCAGCACAGCAAAGCCGATGGAAACGATCAGCCCCAGCAGCGACGCGCCGATCAGACCATTGCGTCCCGTGCTATACATCGCGTCTGCATTGGCGGCGGCATCGGACGCGCGGCTCACTTCGTAGTCGCGGAATTTGCCGAGCACATCGGTCCAGGTGGACAGCGCCGGGCCGGTTTGCTTCGAGAGCATGTCCGGCGCGCCCGGGTCGCCCTGCATGCCCAGTTCGGCGTTCTTCTTGACGAGCGGCTCCGCAACTTCGCCCAGCTGGACGATCTGCGCGATGTAATCGCGCTCCCTGGCGTCCGTGGTGTCGCTCTGCGCAAACAGGTTCTGCATGCGCGTCATGGCTTCGTGATAGTCGCCCAGCTTTTCTTCTACATTGCGCTTTTGCACCTCCATATCGGCGGGATCGTGCGCAACGATCAGACGTTGCATCGCCAGCGACGCGCCTTGCGCCTTGCCCAGCGCACGGCCAAGCAAACCGATCTGGGCGGTGCCGATATTCAGTCCCGAGTAGATGACCGTATTGAGCGAGTGCAGGACGAACAACGCAGATCCAACGACAACGGCGAACAGCACGAGCAGCGCGCCGAAACCCACAGTGAGACGCGTCCCCACTCTAAGTCGCGAAAGTTGCATAAGAGACAAACCCTTAGAATTAAAAAATTGTCTCTTCCGTTTGCTGTCGCCACCAGGACCCAGGTATGGTCGTTTTTTTCGATCGATGCTCCGCCGGTTTTTGAAACCTGTGTGCTTTATTGGTTGCGCGCGCAATCGACCATCACGGCGCGACGTTTATGTTCGCTCGTCACCATGACAGCCGGAGTATCGGCACTTGGAAGTAAAACTTTAGTTAAAAATTCGACGGCTTGCGCTGAACGGCGACATAACGCGCACGCGCGTGCGTTTATTGAATCAATGTGACAGGTGTAGGGAGGAGGCGGCGCAATCGTGCAAGGACGGCCCATTTGCGGAAAAAGCCCAGCCCGCTTGCGTCCAGCACGACGATATCGGCCTGACCCTTCTGTGCGTATGAGGCGATGATGCGCTCGGCGGGACCGCATACGCGTGTCCATGTGTAGGGCACGCCCGCATCGTCGAGAATCGCGCGCGTCTGTAGCAGCGCGTTTTTCATGGCTTTCTTTTCGATGCGCCGCAGTGCGCCGGGCGAATGGAATGCCGCGCTGCGGTCATGACCCAGATCGTCGAGCACTTCGACAATCTCCACTTCACTGACGCAGTGTTCCGCGAAGAGAAAGGCGCTGTGGCGCGCGGCTTCGAGTGCGCCTTTCTGGTCAAGTATGGGTATCAGCAGTTTCAGCACGGGCGGCTCGCAGGTTGATGGAATGATGAATCGAGGCTTTCAGAATGCTTGATACCTCTGATTGCACGATACCGCCCGCGTAGCAGGAAGCCCGTAAAGATCGCGGCCGCCGTTGCATAGATTGCGTAAACGGCGGCCGAAAGCTGACAGCGCTGTAATGCGAAACCACCAAACTAAGCCAAAACTCCCCCACAGATCCTTACATCGCCTTTCCTTCAGGCGCGCTATTGTCTAGTCCGACGCGGCCTGCTGGGGCGCGTGATTAAAAGGATCCCCTGCGTTGGACAGCACCCATTTCGATTGCACCGGCTGCGGCAAATGCTGCACCGACCTGCGCCTGCCGCTCACCTTCCCCGAAGCCGTTCTCTGGATCGAGCGCGGCGGACAAGTGGATCTGCTCTGCGAAGCCCTGCCGTGGCCCGTCGAACCCGCGGCCGACAACGCTTACGCGGCCTATAAACGCAGGCGCACCTTCGCGGCGAGCAGCGGCGAATTGCCGATCCGCGTGGGCATGACGCTGGCCGCGACCTTCTCTGGCCCCTGCCCGAATCTCGGCAAGGACCTGCGTTGTGGCATTTACGCTCAGCGTCCGCTGGTTTGTCGCGTCTATCCCGCGGAAATCAACCCGTTCTTCGCGTTGAAGCCGGAATTCAAGCTCTGCCCTCAAGAGGCATGGCAGGCGCCGACGCCATTTGCCCTCGATGGCGTGCTGGTCGATGCCGTCACGCGCGATGCGATCGACGCGAGCCGCCGCGCCGACGAAGGCTCCGTCGAGATGAAACGCGCGTTGTGCGAGCGTCTGGGGCTCGACCAGGCTGCAGTGGCCAATGAAGGCTTTGTGATCGTGACGCCCGAGCGCACGCGCCTGCTTGAGGCGCTGATCGAGGTGCAAAACGATGCGTGCGCGCCTGGCGCGAGCGAGCGGTCGTGGACGTTCGTATCGAATCGTCGCGCAACGGTGGATACGCTGATTCAGGTAGGCGCGCTCGGCGTGATGGATGTCGATGCAAGCCGGGAAAGCCGCCAGTATATTGGGCTTTAAATCCGCGATCTAAAAACGCCCATTACACGCGTTATTTGAATCACGGCTGCGGCGTTGTCTCATCAGGCAACGCAGCCGCGATGATCTCATCCTGTTCGCACGCTTCGCGCTCTTCGTGCCCTTCGTGCCCTTCGTGCTCTTCATACTCCTCGTGCTGCGCGAACACGATCCGGTTGCGTCCCGCGCGTTTGGCGCAATAGAGCGCGCCGTCCGCCGCCTCGATCAGCGCGCGCGCCGCCGCGCCCTTGTCCGCCGTCGTGCCCGGCGTTACGGCCACGCCGATCGACAGCGTGACCGGCACTTCGCCGCCTTCGTTATCGCGCACGACCAGCGCTTCCACGGCACGGCGCACGCGTTCGGCCACCACGTGCGCATTGGCCCGGTCGCCTTGCAGCACGGCCACGAATTCTTCGCCGCCGAAACGCGCCACCGTTTCGCCCAACCGCACCGCCGAACGTATGCACGCGCCTACGGCCGCCAGCGCGCGGTCGCCCACCGCGTGACCATGCGTGTCGTTCACCTGCTTGAAGTGGTCGAGGTCCATGAAGAGACACGCGACTGACACCGCCTGACGCGCGGCGCGCTGCAATTCCTCTTCCAGCCGCATTTCGAAATATCGGCGATTAGGCAGGCCTGTCAGCGAATCGGTCATGCCCAGATGCTTCAATTGCTCGCGTTGCGCCACGTTCACGAGCCCTGCGCTGACGAAGCCCGCGAACCGCGCCAATAGATCCGTCGCCATGCCTTCGGCAAAGCGTTCGCCGCTCTCGCTCACGAGGCTCAGATAGCCGAGCAGACCCGAGCGATGACGCAAGGGCAGGATCGCAGCGCTCGCGCTCTCGGGCGTCGCGCCGAGCAGCGCCGCACGTGCGGGTGCGCTGAACAGCGCCACCGGCCCGAGTTGGGGCGCGGTCCCGGGCAAATCGAGCCCCTCGGTGCGCCCCCAACGCAGTCGCCCGCTTGCCGCAGCGGACTGCGCGACGGCCGCGTGCAGTTCGGCGGCCAGACGCGCGCCATCGTCGAGCCAGAGCGTCGCCGCGCCCAGATCGAAGACCTGCACCAGTTCGCCGGTCAGAATGTCGAGAAAGGCCGCGAAATCCTCGGCCTCGATCAGGCGCAGTTCGATCTGCTGGAAACGCTGGAGCGCGCGCTCGTTGCGCTGGACGGTGTTCACGAGCGAACGCAGACGCTCGCCGATAGGGTTGGATTCGGTCACAGGAACACCGGGGGTGGATATCCCGTGCTTATCGGCAATTCCGCCATGCGGCTTTAGTGCGGTTTTACGCAATGAGTCATTGGCGACTTCACAAGCGCCCGGCGCTGCGTCGGCGCCACCTTGACATCGAGCGCGCCTTATTTTGGCTGGACTTCGGCGGCCTTGGCGATGGCTGCCGCCGCATGCGCTTCGGCATCGAGCAAGCCGCGCAAGGTCACCTGACTGGCTCCGAGCGCCTCGGACGTAGAAGATGCCGTGCCGATGCGCCGCGCGCGTGGCTCGTGTGCATGAATGGTCGAGCGCACCAGCGGATAAATCTGGGTGTCCCAGCGCCGCCCGTTAAACACGCCGTAATGGCCCGCGCCCGTCTGGACGTGGTGGGTTTTCATATAGGGCCGCAGCCCCGAACACAATTCCTGCGCCGCCACCGTCTGCCCCACCGCGCAGATATCGTCTTTTTCGCCCTCCACGGTCAATAGAGCCGTATGGCGAATCGCATGCGGTTCGACCAGCCGTTCGCCAACCTTGAGCTTGCCAAGCGGCAACGCGTATTCCTGAAACACCGTGCGCACGGTCTCCAGATAAAACTCCGCCGTGAGATCGCTGGTCGCAAAGTATTCCTCGTAAAACACGCGGATCGCCTGCGCTTTCGCGGCGTCGCCCTGGGCGCGCTCGCGGCGCATATCGGCAAACGAGGCGAGATGCCGTTCGAGATTCATCGACATGAACGCGCCCAGTTGCACGAAGCCCGGATAAACACGCCGGCGTGCGCCCGCAAAGCCCCCTGGCACCAGGCCGATCAGATTGCGCTCGAACCATTCGATTGGCTTGCTATTGGCGAGATCGTTGACCGCGGTGGGATTCACGCGGCAATCGATGGGACCGGCCATCAACGTCATGCTCGCAGGCTGCGCGGGGTCGTTATCGGCGGCCATCAGCGCCACCGCCGCAAGCGCAGCCACGGTGGGCTGGCAGATCGCCACCAGATGCGCATCGGGGCCCATGCGGCGAATGAAGGCCATCAAATGCTCGACGTATTCGTCGAAACCAAAACGCCCTGCCGCCAGCGGCACGTCGCGCGGATTGTGCCAGTCGGTGATATAGACATCGTGATCGGCCAGCATGGTGCGAACGGTGCCGCGCAGCAGCGTGGCGAAGTGCCCCGACATCGGCGCGACCAGCAGCACGCGCGGCTGCGGTGCGCCTGCGTCCTGCCGCTCCTTGCGAAAGCGCAGCAGCGTCGCGAACGGCGTGCGCTTGACCGCTTCCTCGGTCACCATCACGCGCTCGCCATCCACCAGCACCGAATCGATGCCGAAAGGCGGCCGTGCGTGCGTAAGCCCGGCCAGTTCGATCAATTCACACCAGGCGTCGATCTCACGCGTATTGATTGTATTGATTGCCGGCCACAGGTCGGGCCACGCAGCCAAAGTAGCGCGCGTGAGCGACGCGGCAGCGCGCCACGGCAGCATGAGATCCGCGAACGCCTGATACGCGGGATAAGCCAGCAGATTCATAGCGCGCCCAAGCAAGAGTGTTCCTGCATGGCAGGCAATAGCTATGCCAACACGCAGCCCATTGGCATGGGCCTTGCACCCGCATTTGCATGCCTCGTCATGCGCGGCATCGCAGGCCACGCCAGCGCGGTCTGCGTGCTTCAAGGTAGTGCATGACGGCGACCTTCGCGGTGCGCCGCGCCCGTGCCATGTGCGCAGTGCTCAGGAGACCTGCATGAATCAGACAAATACGAGCCTCACGATCAGCAGCCGCAACTATTCGTCGTGGTCGATGCGCGGCTGGTTGCTCGCAAGGCTCGCGGGCCTGGAATTCGAAACGGTGACCGTGCCCGTGGATGATGCCGCCGCGCGCGCCGAACTCCTGCTGCTCTCGCCTTCGATCCTCGTGCCCTGCCTGCGGCACGACGGCATCGAAGTCTGGGACACGCTCGCCATCTGCGAATATCTCAACGAAATCTGCCCGGATGCGAAACTGCTGCCCGTCGAGCGCAAGGCGCGCTCGCACTGCCGATCGGTCTGCGGGGAAATGCACTCCGGCTTCAGTGCGCTGCGCTCCGCGTTGCCGATGAATCTGCGCGGCCACTTTCCGAACTTTCGCATCTGGTCGCGCGCGCAGGCCGATATCGAACGCATCGTAGCGATCTGGCGCGAGTGCCTCGCGCAATATGGCGGCCCCTGGCTATTCGGCGAAATCGGCGCGGCCGACGCGATGTACGCGCCCGTCGTCACGCGCCTGCTCACCTACGAAGTGCCGATCGATGCCGATATCGGCGAATATTGCCTGCGCGTGCTCAAGCAGCCCTATGTGGCCGAATGGATCGCAGCGGCGCAGTCGGAAACCGTGGATATCGACGAGCTCGACATGGAGTTCTGATCGCCGCGATCGGCACGCAGCGACCGGCAACAGATCGAGCCCCACCTCCGAAGGCTCCACACGCCGGCCGCGCCGGTGAAATAGCTGAACCCCGTGCTACTGTTCGAGCGCCTGTATCTGCGAGGTCACCGTAGGATTGACACCACAGTTGGCCTTTCCGGGCTCGCATCCTCGTGAAAGATATCGTCCAGGTACTGCGCGAGCTCATCGGCGGCCACGCAATCGGGGATCTCAAACGATGCGCGTCTGCGCTTGCCCTCCTCGCCGATCAGGTACGCGACCCACGCCCCCTCGTTCCTGGCGATGGCCATCCTGCGGCCAAATACATCGAATCGATATTCTTCCGCCATAGCGTGCAAGCTCCCGCTCTCGTGATTGCCGACAGGTTATAACAGTTGTGCACGCAACGTTAAAGCCATCGACAAAAGCGCCCCGAGACGCGCCCGTGATGCCCGATCAGGGCGACGCCTCAGCCCATTTGCGCCGCCATCCAATAGAGTTTGCGTGGAGTTTGCGTGGAATGCATGCAGGAAACGGCACGCGTCATGGAAGCGCTCGATCATGAAGAAAACCAGCCTTATTTCATCGATCAATTATATTTTTTCATTCCAGCTTTGACGCAACGATGAACCGCCAGATGCCGATGCGGGCCGCGCCTGGCTTGCCAGCCGCATTTTGTCGGGGTATCAAGCTAGTCCCTTCACTACGCTGATCATCATGCGCATTCTGGATATCGTCGATTACTCGCAGCCCGCCAAAGAGACCCTCGAATGGGAGCCGAAGCCCGAAGCCGTGATTTCCGGCGTGCCGCGCCAGGCCGCGCATATGCACTTCACGAGCGCCTGCGGCCAGCTTTCCACCGGCATCTGGGAAAGCGAAACGGGAAAGTGGACGGTGAATTTCACCGAGAACGAGTACTGCGAAATTCTCGAAGGTGTCTCGGTGCTGCGCGACGAGGAAGGTGCTGAGCGCACCGTGCGCGCGGGTGATCGGTTTCTGATCCCGGCGGGCTTCAAAGGCACCTGGGAAGTGGTCGAGCGCTGCAAAAAGGTGTTCGTTTCCGTCGAATTCAAGGGCTAACGCGGCCCTTGAAGTAACAAAGCCCCGTAGCCGCGCGGCACGGGGCTTTTGCTGTCGCTGGATTCCCGCGAATTCAGCCGGAATCACTCCACCGGAATCCATCCCGCCGTCGCTGCGGTGCTCACGCGGAACGCCGGAAACTTCGCGCCCAGTTCCGCGATGGTATGGATATCGTTCTTCACGAGATCGTCGCGCGTGACGAGCGTGGGCTTGACCGTGATGTGATGGTCGAGCGGTTGCCCTGCCACCTCCAGCGCCGCCGCGCGCACCGACACCGCGCCCACCACCGCCGGGTTGGTCGCTGCCGTCGCGACCCAGGCGCTGTTGGGCGCGCGGATCGCCTCGATATCGGCGGTCGAAATGTCGGCGCTATAGATGCGCAGTTTGCCGCCGAGATTCGCCTCGCCCGCCGCCAGGCTCGCGCCGCGCGCGAACTCGTCATAAGGCGCGATCACCACGCGGATATCCGGATGCGCGCGATACGCCGCCGACGCCTGGTTCGCCACCGATTGCGCGATGGGGTTATCCACGGTGCCCCAGCGCGCCTGCTCGTGCACCTTCGGATGCGCGCTCTTGAAGGCCTGCCAAACCGCATCGCGGCGATCGAGCGGCGCGAAGCCCGCCACATACACATAGCCCGCGGAGAACGCGTCGCCGTTGTCCTTCACTGCCTGTTGCAGCAGCAGCGAGGCCAGATCGTGATCGCTCTGCTCGATCTGCGGCACGCGCGGATTGGCCAGATCGACGTCGAAGGCCACCACCTTGATGCCCTTGTCGAGCGCCTGTTGCACCACGTCCTTGAGCGATTCGGGCAGACCGTGATTGACGATGATCGCGGATACGCCCAGGTTGATCGCCTGCTGGATCTGATCGCGCTGCTGCGCGGCGTCCTGACGGCCTTCATAGATGCGCAGATCGACGCCGAGCGCCTTGGCCTGCTTCTGCGCGCCCGCCTCGTAGGCCTGGAAGAAGTCGCCTTCGGACAGGTAGTTGACCAGCGCGATCTTCACGCCGCCCTTGTCGAACGGCGCGGGTGCGCCTTTGAGTGCGCCCGCGTGCGCCACACCCGCGCCCAGCAGGGCTGCCGCGCAGAGTGTGAGCGTGCCGACCGCACGGGCAAGTGCTTGACGAGGCGCCGATGCGTGCTTTGCTGCCTTCATGATTCCCCTCTCCATATCATCAGGATTGCATGGTTATTTATCTGAAGCCGTGAATTGCGCAGCGCTGGATTGGCTGCCTTAAACGCGCGCGCCGCCGCGATGTCCGATGCTGAACGTGAACGCCAGCGCAACCACCAGCAATGCGCCCTTGATGAAATCCTGCAGGTAATACGGCGCATTGAGCATGGTAAGACCGTTGAGCAGCACGCCCACGAAAACCGCGCCGATCACCGTGCCCGGCACGTTGGGCCGCTTCACGCCCCATACGGCATAGCCCACCAGCGCGGCCGCCACGGCGTCGAGCAGCAGCGAATGGCCCGCGCTGACGTCGCCGCGTCCCACGCGCGCCGCAATCAGCAGACCGCCAAGCGAAGCAATCGCACCAGAAGCCACGTAAGCCGCCACGCGATAGCGCGCGGCAGGCGCACCCGCCAGGCGCGCCGCCGTTTCGTTGCCGCCGATCGCGTAAATCACCCGGCCCCAGCGCGTCAACGCCATCACCGCCGAGACCAGCAGCGTCAGCGCCAGCAGCACCAGTACCGGCGCGGGCACGATTTCGAACAGACGCGCGCGGCCTAGCGCGAGAAATGCAGCGGGGAACGTGCCGCTTGCCTCGCTGCCGTCGGGCAGGATCGTGCCGGTGGCGAGCGAGCGTCCACCCGTGGGAATCAGTTGCAGCCCGGCGAGCAGGAACAGCGTGCCCAGCGTCGCGAGTTGATCGGGCACATGCAGGCGGGTAATCAGCACGCCGTTGAAGAGACCCGCCGCGACGCCAAGGGCGAGGCAAGCCGCGGCCGCCTCCCATGCGTTGCCGTGCCAGACCACCAGCACGTAGCTCGCCGCCATCTGGGCGGTGGCGGCCACGCTGCCCACCGAAAGATCGAAGCCGCCCGCCGCCAGCGTGATGGTCACGCCAATGCCGAGCAGCGCCACGATCGACACGGCCTGCAGGATGCTGAAAAGATTCTCGACGCTCACGAACGCCGGTTCGCGCACCGCGAACAGCACGCTCATGGCGGCGAGTACGCTCAGCAGGCTCAGGCGTTCGAGCCACGCAAGCGCGGCGCGGCGGCGCGAAAGCGTAGTGGCGCGACCTTGTGCCGAGGGTGCGGATTGCGCGGAATCGTTAGCGAGCGTCGGTGTGCCGGATTTCACGTTGGGAGTCTCAAGTTGAAGTCAGAGTGTCGGTGGCGCGCTCAAGCGTGCCGCGATCGAAATACACGATGCGGTCCGCCACCTCGTGCGCTTCTTCGAGATCGCTCACGAACACCAGCGTGGCGCGCCCGGCGGCGCGGCGGCGCAGGGTCGCGGCGATATCGGCGCGCGCCCCCGCATCGACGCCCTGAAACGGCTCGTCGAGCAGCAGCACGCGCGCGGGTTCGGCGTGCCAGCGCGCGAGCAGTACCTTCTGCTGGTTGCCGCCCGAGAGGCGCGCCACGCGGTCGTCGGGACCGTTGCAGCGAATGCCGAAAGTGTCGATGAATTCGCGCGCGACCTCGCGCTCCTTCGCCCGCGAAACGATGCCAGCGACGCCCGCGCGGCTCCAGCGCGGCAGAAACGGAAAGCCGATGCTGCCCGCGATCGAGGCGAACGGCACGGCATCGGGAAAGAGCGAACTGCGCCAGCGATCCTCGCCCGCCAGAAAGACGCCCGCGCGAATCGCCTCGCGCGGCGTGCGGGGGCGCCATGGTGCGCCGTAGAGGCGCATCGCGCCCGCGCTCGCGCGCGTCGCGCCAAAGATCACCTGTGCAAGACGCGTTTTGCCCGCGCCCACCGGTCCGACTACGGCGACGATTTCGCCTTCGCGCACGTCGAGATCGAATGGCTCGGAATGCGAACTGAGTTGCAGCCCCCGCAGTTCGAGCGCCGCCCTGGCGTGCTGCGCGACTTCGCCCTTCGCGGCAGTCGTGTCGGGCAGACGCCGCCCGATCATCGTCTCCAGCGCGGTATCAAAATCGATGGGCGCATCCTGTGCGGCCACGATGCGTCCATCGCGCATCACCACCACGCGCGATGCCAACCGGCGCAGATCGGCCAGCCGGTGCGAGACCAGCAGCACGGCCACGCCTTCGGCGCGCAGCCCATCGATCAAGGTATAGAGACGTTCGGCTTCGGCGGCGGAAAGACTGGCGGTGGGCTCGTCGAGAATCAGCAGGCGCGCGCGCGTGGCCAGCGCGCGCGCCAGCACCACGCGCTGCTGCGCCGCCAGCGAAAGCGTGCCGAGCGGCGCGTCGAGATCGACGCCTTCCAGGCCCACGCGCGCCGCCAGTTCGCGTGCACGCGCAAGACGGCGGGCGCGCGGCGTCCAGATCGTGGCAACGCCGCCGCAGAGTTCGTCGAGCAGCAGGTTGTCCGCAATCGACAGGTCGGGCACAACCACGTCGGCGATGGACTGATGCACCGTCGCCACGCCCAGGCGTTTCGCGGCCAGCGGCGAGTCGGGCGCATAGGCTTGCCCGTCGAGCGTCATCGCGCCTTCGTCGGCGGCTTGCACGCCGCTCACGATTTTCACGAAAGTGGACTTGCCCGCGCCGTTTGCGCCCATCAGCGCAACCACTTCGCCCGCCCCAATCGACAGGTCCAGCCGCGCGAGCGCAGTGGTCGCGCCAAAGCGCTTCGCGATTGCACGGGCGGTCAATACGGGGGCGGACATGGCGCGGCGGCTCCGGGCGGACGAATCTGAATTGCCGATCATCGTAGCGAGCCGCACGCACGCTCCCAACGAAGCGATGTTCATATCCATGCGAGCGCTTTTGCTAAAGCGCCAGGTCACGCAGTATTGCGCAACGCTCCATATGGTTATGCGAAACGCTTGGTTCTGCTGCACGCAGCCCGTCTCTAGAATCGGTAGATAGCCCAACATCCGTACGCCGATTTATTCAGCGATGCGAATGATCTGGCAAGCGCCGTTTCCCAATATGTATCTTATCGACAGCATGCAAAACAGCAGACGCAAATTTATCCGCCAGATTTCCGCCACGGCGCTGGGTGCAGCCGCCCTCCCCTCGCTCGTGACCCACGCTCGCGCCGCCGATACGCGCACCTTGCGCATCGGCTACCAGAAGTTCAACACGCTCAATATCCTCAAAGGCACCGGCAATCTGGAGCGCGCCCTGCAGCCGCTCGGCTGGAGCGTGCGCTGGGCGGAATTCGCGGCGGGGCCGCAACTCACGGAAGCGCTCAACGCCGAGGCGATCGACTTCGGCCATGCCGCCGATACGCCGTCCGCCTTCGCCAATGCGGCAGGCGTCAACGCCGTCTATCTGGGCGCGGAGCTGCCTTATCCCAAGGGCATTGGCATCTTCGTGGCGGCGGATTCGCCGATCCACTCGATCCGCGAACTGAAGGGCAGGAAAGTGGCGATCGGGCGCGGCTGGAATGTGCAATATTTGCTGGTGCGCGCGCTGCGCGAGGCGGGGCTCGAATACGGCGATATCCAGCCCGTCTATCTGACCAGCGCGGCCGATGTGAGCGCGACGTATCTCTCGGGTAACGTCGATGCGGCCGGTCTGTGGGACCCGTTCCTCGCGAGCCAGCAACTGGCGAGCGCGCCGCGCGTGCTGCGCGATGGCACGGGCCTGTCGAACAACCGCACCTTTCATCTGGCGCGGCCCGACTTCGTCAAACAGAATCCGCAGGTAATCCGCGTGCTGTTTGAGGAACTGGCCAAGGCGAATGCGTGGACCCAGAGCCATCCGCAGGAAACCGCGAATCTGCTCGCACCGCAGCTAGGCGTGCGCCCGGAGGTGCTCAAGCTCTCGACCGAACGCCGCCACTATACGACCGTGGCCGTGACGCCGGATATCGTGAAGGAACAGCAGGATATCGTCGATACCTTTCACTCGCTGGGACTGGTGAAAGAGCGCGTCGATGTGGCGCGCTTCGTCTATCCCGAGGTGTTCGTTCAAGCCGTTCAAGCGTCGTAACTGCCGCTTTAAAAGCGGTAGTCGAGCGCAGCGAAGGTCGTCAGCTCGCAGCGGCGTTCGGTAATCGGACTGCCGCCCGCATAGTGCTCCAGACGCCCGAGCGTGGCGTTGACGGAGCCAACCCAGTGCTTCGAAAAATCGTGCGTGGCGTAGAACGTCATGTGCACGTCGCGGATACCGGAACCGGTGGCGTACTGCGGCAGCCCGGAAGCCGCGCTCTGCGCCGACGAGATGCCGAACAGGGTGCGCGTGTACACGGCATTGGCCCATGTGAGGCCTGGACCGACCGAAAAGAGCCAGCCCTTGAGCGGCAGCGAGGCGTAGAGATCCGCGCTCGCCGTGGTGCCCTGGCCGTTGCCGGAAATGTCCTGATAGACCGCCACGGCGCCCGTGAAAGCCCAAACCGTGTAGTCGCCGAAAATGCGCAGCTTGGGGCCGTCATCCACATTGCCCAGACCGCGCAGATGCGGATCGTCGGAGGCCGTGCGCGACTGGAAGTCGAAGCTCAGCGACGCGCCCAGGTGATAGTTCTCGTTGGTCAGCACGTTGATGCCAAGCACGTCCGGACCCTGCGAGAAGATGCGGTCGCGATACGAAATGTCGAGCGCCGGGAACGGATAGACCTTCATATGGCGCGAGCCCGGGTATTGCGGCGCGAAGTAGGCGCCGGGGCCAATCGCGATCTTCCAGGGCGACGCGTCGGGCGTCGTGGCGTTGCTTGCCTGCGCCGTGGTTTCGTTGCTCGCGCTGTTATCGTCGGCCCGGCTCTGCTGGGCGAACGCCAGCACGGCGGCGCAGGCCAGCGCCTTGATCGTCATCGACTGCTTCACGCCTTCTTCCTTCCCACTGCCGCCAGTTGACGCAAACGCCGTGCGAGCGCCTTCGATACCACCGGCTGATTCTGCGCATCGCGCGCGCCGTGCGCCACTTCGCTTTCGCGCAGGAATAGCGTGGTCTCGCGCGCGACGATCTCGCGTTCGTTGTCTGAGGTAATCATGTGATATGAATCGTCGAGCCAGAGAGTGCGCAGGAAATTCGCGCCGATATTGTCGATCACATAGCGTGGATTGCGCGGGCTCGACGTTTCGTCGTCGATCGCGTGTATCACCAGCGTATCGTTTTCGATTGCCGCCACGTCCTTGCGCGCGGCGCGCGCGAGCCGCAAGGCCTGATGCAGCGCCGGCAGCGAGATCGTCGAAGGGCCGACTTCGCTGAACGAGTTGCGTTGCATGGCGCGCGCGATCTTTTTGCGCAGCGCTTCGTTTCGCACGCCGAACGGTTCCGATTCGCGATAACGATAGATGTGACGCAAGGGCGTGAAGTAGGCCCAGTCCAGCAGGAAGCGATACCACGGAATCGCCCAGCCGTCGTAAGCCAGCGTGAGCGACAGCAGCACCAGCGATTGCGCGCTGGGCCGCTCGCGGATCAGGCGCATGGCGAGCGCGCCGCCAATCGACAGGCCGCAGATCGACACACGCTCGTAGCGCGCGGCAAGCGCGTCGAATTCGCGCGCGGCGGACTTGACCCATTGCTCCATCGTCTGTTCGCTGGAGCCTGCGCTATAACCTTCGATGAGCGGTGCGCAGACCGTGAAGCCCTCGTTCTGCAGATAGCGCGCGAGGTAGCGCAGCTCGATCGGCGAACTCGACAGGCCGTGCAGCAGCAGCACCGCGTGGCCATCGCCTTCGCTGAAGATTCGTGCGGGGCCAACGCTCGGCGTCTCGCGCGCGACCGGCTCCATCTCGACAGTCGCCACGTCAGGCCTCCGTGCTCAAAACGAGAAAGTCGCCTGCATGCGTGGTGAAGCGCTCGCATTGGCAGTTGGTCAGGCGGAATTCGCGATCGCCCGCGGTGCGACGCAGACGCACCCGGTGAGTGCCCGGCCAGAGCGCATTGGTGAGGCGCTGGATGTCTTCGGGATGCACGGATTCGAACAGCGGCCCCGGCGCCACTTCGGTGGCCGCCGGCATCGCAGCGGCGCTCTGCCCTACGCTGGCGCGTTGGGCGGCGTTGCGTTCCAGCGCCTTGATCAGAATGAAGCCTTCGTGACGCTGCGCGAGATGGCGCAGCAAGCGATGCGTTTCGTCTTCGGCGCGGCGCGCGAGCACGCGCTCGTTGTCGTGACGCAGCAGCATTTCATAGCGCGACTGCGCCACCGAGGCGATCAGTTGCGCGCGAAACTGTTCGCGGCGCAGGCGTTCGATCAGCGTTATCACGAGCAGCGTGACGAGCGGGTACGACACCAGCAGCACGGCGTCGTGGAAATCGATCACGGAAATATCGGCGTAAGGCGGCACGAACAGATAATCGGCAATGCACAGGCCGAGCACCATGACCGTCAGCGCGGGAGCAAGACCAAAGTAGTACTCGACCAGCGAAGCCGCAATGCAGAACGCCGTGCCTGGCATCATCGGGCCAAGCCACGGATGCAGGCCAAGGCGCACGACGCTCGCGATGGCGAGCGCAGCGGCGGCATAGCCCCAGCGGCGCGGACCCCGGGGCGCCCAGTGACGGGCGTTACGGACTTTCATGTTTATTCAGGGCCCCGTTCTTTTGCGGGCCGATGCGAGAAATGCGAAGAGAGCGGCCACTGGCGCTCGCTTTGTAATCAGTGTAAGGAAGGACCGCCCAGGTTGGCTGGCCGATGGCTGGCGGGCGCGGTGAGATTCCTTCGAGGCTGCGTATATTACCACTGTTTACAAACCTTCCCATTCATATGACGATTAAATCTCTCCGCACCTTTCTTGCCCCGCTGCGAACTGGAACAACCGGCTGATGGGCATGGCAACCACCTTACGCGACGGTGAATTAACGTAAGCTTAAGTGCGCCGGAAATTGTTCAAAACTGGCATTCGTTATGGTCAATCGACCATTCAAGGCACCATGCGTTCACAAGAAGTTGGCCGCCGCATCGCCCGCAACCCGGGGCGTTGCACAGGAATGCGTGCCAGACTGCGCGAGCGTGGCGTTCGAAGCGCACGGGGCGCGCGCCGTGCGGCCCGCATGGTACGCGTACTCGAACGCTCCGTCGAGACGAGGCACGCGGGACAGTGGGCGAAACAGATTTTTCTGAAAATTGCGCAATAAAAAGCAAACGCGAGGAAGCGCGAGAAATCGCGAAAAACACGAAAAAGCGCGCGGCTCGATCATGAGCCGCGCGCTTTCAAGCTCCTTCTACGCGAAAGGCGCTTACCGGTTCACGAGTTGCTTCGGCAAAGCGAGCACCAGCAACGCCCCCATCGTCAGGCAGGCCGCGAGCGTGTACACGCCAAGATCGGTCGAATGCGTCCTGTCGATGATCCAGCCAATCACATACGGGCTCACGAAGCCGGCCAGATTGCCTACCGAGTTGACCACCGCCACACCCGTCGCAGCGGCCGCGCCAGCGAGGATCGCCGTGGGCAGGCACCAGAACTGACACAGCGTCGTCATCACGCCCATGGTGGCGATGGTCAGACCGATCATCGCCAGCGTGACGTTGCCGCTGCCCGCGACGACGGCCACGACCCAGCCCACCGTGCCGATGACGCCCGGCACCGCGACGTGCCAGCGGCGCTCGCGCCGGGCGTCCGAACTGCGGCCCACCAGGATCATCGAAATGGCCGCCGCCGCATACGGCAACGTCGTGAGCATGCCGATCGTGAGCGGGTCCTTCACGCCCGAGCCCTTGATGAGCGTGGGCAGCCAGAAGCCCACGCCGTAGAGCCCCATGATGAAGAACAGGTAGATGGCGCTCAGCACCCAGACCATCGGCCGCGTGAACCCGTCCTTGAACGTGTGCGAGGTGGTGGCGCTGGCATCGGTGGCGATATTGGCGCTGAGCGTGCGTTTTTCTGCATCCGAGAGCCACTTCGCCTGTTCGATGCCCTTGTCGAGTTTGAGGATCACGACCACGCCCAGCACCAGCGAAGGAATCGCTTCGAGCAGAAACAACCACTGCCAGCCCGCCAGGCCTTTCGCGCCGCTCATCGAATGGAGAATCCAGCCCGAGAGCGGACCGCCCAGCACGCCCGAAATCGGAATGCCCGTCATGAAGAGCGCGATGATCTTGCCGCGGCGCTCAGACGGAAACCAGTACGTGAGATACAGGATCACGCCGGGGAAAAGCCCGGCTTCAGCAAGGCCGAGCAGAAAGCGCAGGGTATAGAACATCGTGGGCGTGCGCACGAACATCATGCAGCCCGATATGACCGCCCAGGTGAGCATGACGCGCGCAATCCACAGCCGTGCGCCAACCTTATGCAGGATGATATTGCTTGGCACTTCGAATAAAAAGTAGCCGATGAAGAAAATGCCCGCACCCAGACCATAAACCGTTTCACTGAAGTGCAGATCCTTGAGCATCTGCAGCTTCGCGAAGCCCACGTTCACGCGATCGAGATAGGCCGCGACGTAGCAAAAGAACAGCAGCGGCACGAGCCGCCATGCCACCTTGGTGTAGAGCGAGGACTGGCTTTCGTCTACGTGGGTGTCGGCATGCGTCGCGGCATACGCGGGTCTCGACGGATTCATGGTTGTCTCCAGATGTTTTGTGCTTTGGCTACTTCGGTTACTTCAATTTCTTCAACTATTTTCGTTCGCGGATTCAATCGAACATATCGGGTTGCGTGGCCACCAACTGGTCCCAGATCGCCTGAAAATGCAGCCATCCGATATATTCGCTGCCAACGTGCTCGCGGCTATAACGCGCCTTGTCTTCCGGCACGAGCTTTGGCTTCGCGCCTGCCGCTTCGATCATCAACTGCTGCTGGCAGCACCGTTCCAGCGCGATGAACCAGAATGCCGCCGCTTCGATGCTGTGGCGGCTCGCCGTCAACAAGCCGTGGTTCTGGTGAATCGCCGCCTTGACGCCCGCGAACGCATTGGCAACCTTGTGCCCGGCTTTTACTTCAACGGCGACCTGCCCAGCCTCGTCGCCGATCACGACATGATCTTCGAAAAACGCCGCGGCATCCTGGCTGATCGGATCGAGCTTCCTGCCAAGCGCGGAGAAGGCCGTGCCATACACCGTGTGCGCGTGACACATGGCGACGATGTCGGGATGCGCCTCGTGCACCGCAGCATGCAGCACGAAGCCCGCACGGTTGATCGCGTGTTTGCCTTGGACCACGCGGCCCTGATGATCGGCGAGGATCAGGTTCGAGAGCTTGACCTGTGAAAAGTGAATCGCCATCGGATTGGTCCAATAGAGATCCGGATGCTCAGGATCGCGAATCGTCAGATGGCCCGCGAAACCGTAGTCGAATCCCTGCAGGGCGAACGCGCGGCACGCGCCAACCAGACGCTCCTTCAGATGCTGGCGATGCGCGGCACGACTGGCGAACGAAGGAATCTGGGGGAAGATCAGGCCTGCCTGCTCGGGCTGATAGATCGAAACACGTCCCTGCAGATTGATCGCGCTGACTGGGTTAGTCGGGCCGCTCGACTTCGCCTGGGCTTCGGTGACTTCCAACATGTTTGCTCCTTGCTGTATGCGCTAAACGTGAAGCTATGGTCGCGCGCCGCATCGACGTTGACAAACGAAGCTTGTTCATGGAAAGCTGAATCCCATTCACCTATCGGCAACACGGGAGGGACGGTGCGCAAGCTGCCGAACTTCGTTCTGTTGCGCGCCTTCGAAGCCGCCGCGCGACTGCAGAGCTTTGCGCTCGCCGCGCGCGAGTTATGCCTCACGCCATCGGCGATCAGCCACCAGATCAAGGAGCTGGAAGAATATTTCGGCCGGCCGCTGTTCATTCGCCGCAACCGCCGGATCGAGCCCACACCCGAAGCGCTGCGCCTGCTCGACAGCCTCAGCCGCGTGTTCGATGCGATCGAATCGGCCTGCGCTGAAGTCACACTGGCGGCGCAAGCCCAGGTGCTTGCCGTTTATTGCCCGCCCAGCTTCGCGGTGAAATGGCTGGCGCCGCGGCTCGCCGATTTCGCGCGCCATCATCCGGACATCACTTTGCGCCTCACCACGGGGCCGGAGCCCCTCGACCTCACGCGTGCGCGCGAAATGGACGTGGCGATTTCATATGGCAGCGCCCTGGAACGCCCTGGCGTTGAAACCTTGCCACTGGGTCACGAGCCGCTGGTGCCGATGTGCGCGCCCGCCCTCCTCGAACAGACACCCGACGCCGATCGCCTGATGCAGCAGACCACGCTGATCGAGAGCCAATTGAGCCGCCTGACATGGCGCGACTGGTTCGAAGCGAACGGCATGCCGATGCCCGTCCGCCCGCGTCCCTCTTTCGATCGCGCGGCGCTGGCGATCTCGGCGGCAGTCGATGGCATGGGGATCGTGCTGGAAAGCACACGCCTTGCCGAACGCGAACTCGCGCGCGGCGAACTGGTGGAAGTAGGACGCGGTCATTTCGTGCGCTTCGAGCGCGAGACGCATTTTCTGTCCTGGCGCGCCAACGAAGGCAAGCGTGCGGGGCTGGCGACGTTCCGGCAATGGATCGTTGGTCACACGAGCGGATGCGCGTGAATCAAGTCACATCCCTGAAACGCGCGAAGTTTCGTCATGCTGCGCCGGATCGTGTGCGGGTGTGCGCGTGCGCACAAAAGCCCAGCCCAACAAGAAGGCGATGAGCGCCGCGATAGCCCCAAGCAGAAACGCGAGTTGATAGCCGCTATTGAGCGCAGCAGCGGCATGCGCGCCTGCTGCCGCGAGGGCATCGGTGCGCGCCGCCGCAAGACTTGCGAGTATCGCCAGTCCCAATGAACCGCCCATCATGAACGACGTATTGACCACGCCGGAAGCAAGACCCGATTCATCGGGCGCCACGTCGCTCATGGCAGCCAGCAACACCGGGTTGAAAGCCACACCCGCGCCAAGCCCCAGCAACACCATCCCGGGCAACACGTCGAGTAGATAGCTGCCGCCAACCGGCGCACGCGCGAACAGGAACAGGCCGATTGCCGCCAGCAGCAGACCCAGCGCCAACGGCGCGCGTATCCCGAAGCGCATCACCAGCTTCGCCGACAAACCCAGCGAAAACGCGGCCATGATGAGGTTGGCAGGCAGGAAGGCCAGCCCCACCTGCATCGCGCTGTAACTCAACAGGCGTTGCATGTAGAGCGCGGAGATAAAGAACCACGCGAACAGCGCCGCGGCCCACAGCACGCCAACGACGTTAGCGGTCGCGACATTGCGCAGCGCGAACAGATGCAGCGGCATAAGCGGATGCGAGACGCGCGATTCGATCACGAGAAACGCAATCAAAAGCGCCATGGCAAGCGCCAGCTGAATCAGTGTGGGAGCCGAGGTCCAGCCCGCCTCGTTGCCGTGCACGACGGCGTACACCGCCAGCATCAGCGAAGCGGTCACGGCGATGGCGCCCGCCACATCGAGTTTTGCGCGATCGGCAGTGGGCTTGCCCGCGGGCATCAGCGCAAGACAGCCGGCATACACGGCCACACCGATCGGCAGATTGACCAGAAAGATCGAGTGCCAGCTTAGCGCGCTAGTGAGCAGACCGCCCAGCAATACGCCGATGCTGCCGCCGCCTCCGCCCACGAAACCATAAACCCCCATGGCTTTCGCACGGTCCTCGGGCGAAGTGAAGAGGTTCATGATGAGCGAGAGCGACACCGCCGACACCACCGCGCCGCCCAGCCCCTGAACGGCGCGCGCAGCGATCAGGATTCCTTGTGAATTGGCGAGACCACACGCCGCCGAAGCCAGCGTGAATATCGTAATGCCCAGCAAGAACAGACGCCGATGGCCAAACAGATCGCCCAGCCGGCCGCCCAGCAGCAAGAAGCCGCCAAACGTCAGCATATACGCGTTGACCACCCAGACAAGCGAGGTTTCGGTGAAATTCAGGTCCGCGCGAATCGACGGCAACGCGACGTTCACGATGGTCGTATCCAGCACGATCATCAACACGCCCAGACAAAGGACGATCAGGGCGATCCAGCGTTTGCGTTCGTCGATGCCATGCGTCATATCGCTGTCCAGCCCGTGCGGTTTTTTTGGCGCTTCGAGAGATTCAGAAAATGACGGCCATGATACGCCCGATTGAAATACCTGATTCGGGCGTTCTGCGTCAGGTCCCTATGCTGATTATTTGTTTGCGGCTTTGCGTTTGCGCGACTCTGCCTTGCGGCATAGATCAGTGAGCAGCCAGCGCGCGATTTGCTCGGGACGATTTTTGCCGTAAGTGGCGAACTTGATTTCGTTCTCGAAGTAGACGATGACACTGCCGGTCATCACCCGATAAGTGCCAGCGTAGCTCACACCATCCAACTCCACACGCAAAGGATGCGTGGTCTCATATTCTGCGGAAGCCAAGGTATTGCAAAAAGTGTCAAAAGTATGACCATATCGTTTTGTCCAGCATCTGGTCAATCAAATATGCGTTTTATTTCATATTTCATCCCAGATACGCCCTCGTCGGGGGTTTTGGGGGCTTGCATGCCGGGCTAACGCCGCGTGCGAACGTCACGCTGACCGCTCAGGTCGAGCCACGCATCCCTTCGGAGCGGTCAGGCCGCCACCGACGCTTCCAGCCGCTCAAGCAAAACCGTGCGCAATGGATGCCCCGCAATATCGTCGCGTCGACGCGGATGGGCCGCACCAACCTCGAAAACGTGGCTCGCGGGCCGACGTGCCGCTCCATTCGTCGGCTCCAGCAAAACAATGCGATCGGCCAGATAAAGCGCCTCGTCGATATCGTGCGTGACCATCAGCGCCGCCATGCGATGGGCCTCGACGATCGTGAGCAGCAATTGCTGCAGGCGCATGCGTGTCATTGCATCCACGGCGCTGAAGGGTTCGTCGAGCAACAGCAGACGCGGTTGCGCGAACAGTCCGCGCGCAATCGCCACGCGCTGCGCCATGCCGCCCGATAGATGTTTGGGCCAACGCGCACCATCGTCGGCATGCAGGCCCACTTCGTCGAGCAAGGCCCGAGCGCGTGACAGCGCAGCGCCGCTTGCCCGTTCGGGAAAAGTAATGTTCTCCGCTACGCGCAGCCAGGGCAGCAGACGCGGCTCCTGAAAAATCACCCCCGCCAGCGGCGAAGGCCCCTGCTGCGGCACGCCATCGAGCTTCACCGCGCCCGCGAAATCGCGGTCCAGTCCCGCTGCGATGCGCAGCAAGGTGCTTTTGCCACAACCGCTTGGCCCGAGCAGCGCCGTGATCTGACCGGGCGCAAGCGTCAGACGCAGATTATCGAGAATCGTGCGATCGCCATACTGCTTCGCGCGAATATCGAGTTCGAGCAAGGCCGCGTGCGTCATGCGCGCTCTCCTTCCACTGCGGTATCGCGCCAGGCCAGCACGCGTGATTCGAACGCGCGCATCGCGCTATCCGTGAGTTTGCCGAGCAGGCCCAGCAGAATGATCGCGCCGAATACGATGTCGGGCCGCCCGGTCTCGCGGCCATCGCTGAGCAGATAGCCAAGGCCGCGCGTTGCGGCGATCAATTCAGCAGCGACCACGAACATCCATGACACCGCAAGACCGGTGCGCAGGCCCGTGAATATCTGCGGTAAAGCGGCGGGCAGAAGAATGCGCAGAAAAAGCCGCCACGGCGGCAGCCGATAAATCGCGCCCAGTTCCACAAGCTTGCGATCCACGTTGCGAATGCCGGAGACCACGCTAAAATGCACGGGAAAAAATGCGCCGATGGCGACGAGCGTGATCTTCGGCGCTTCGTCGATACCCATCCATAGCAGCAGCACCGGCACCCACGCGAGCGAGGGAATCGCGCGCAACGCCTGAAAACTGGGATCGAGCAAGGCGTCCAGGCGGCGGCTCAAGCCCATCGCCGCACCGATCGCGATGGCAAGCGCCGCGCCGCAGCCGAAGCCCGCCGCCACCCGCGCGGTGCTGGCCGCGATATGACGCAATAGATGCGCGCCGCCCAGTTGCCAGAGCGCTTCGAAAATCGATGAAGGCGCGGGCACGAGATTGTCGGGCAACAGCCGGGCGCGCACCAGCACTTCGACGGCAAGAAGGAACACCACTGGCAATAACGCACCGGCAATACGCCAGCCGCGCGGCAGCCCCGAAGAAGGCAATTGCGAAACGTCCCTCGCGCCCGCCGCCTGCCCTGAACGCGCTTCGGCTTCAACCTCAGGCGTCGGCCGCAACGCCTGCACGGCGGTTTCATCCGCGCCCATCGCTTCGCTCCTTTACTGACGCTGCGCCGCAGCCAGCGCCTGCGCAGCCTGCGGGTCGATCAGCGACTCGATCACGCGATTCAGATCCGTGCCCGGCTTCACCAGTTGCTCCTCGGTGAGGATGGGCGCGGCGGCCTGGAGCGCCTTGATCTGCGTCTCGCCCGGTTCGGGCTGGCTGAAGTCGTTACGGCTGAGTTGCAGCTTCGCGACCGCGAGCGACACCTTCGAATCCTCGGAGACGATCTGCGCGGCTTCGTCCGGATGCGCGCCAATCCACACGCGGGCGCGCTCATAGACCTTGAGCACGCGCGCGAGCGCATCGGGATATTGCTTCAGGAAGTCCTCGCGAACATTCAGGAATCCCCAGGTATTGAAATCGACATTGCGATACAGCAATCGGGCGCCGTTATCGAGCTGCGCGGCAGCCATGTGCGGATCGAGACCCGCCCAGGCATCGACTTGCCCGTTGACCAGCGCCGTGCGGCCATCGGGGTGCTGGAGGTTGACGATCTCCACATCGTCACGCGAAAGCCCCGCCGTATGCAGTGCGCGCAGTGTGAAGAGATAAGGATCGGTGCCCTTGGTCGCGGCGATCTTCTTGCCTTTGAGATCGGCCAGCGTCTTGATCGGCGAATCCTTGCGCACGACCAGCGCCGTCCATTCGGGGCGCGAGAAGATATAGACGGTCTTGATGGGGTTGCCGTTGGCCTTGGCCAGTACCGCCGCGAGACCCGCGGTCGAGCCGATATCGATTGCACCGCTATTCAGATACTCCAGCGCGCGATTGCTGCCAAGACTCAGCACCCAGCGCACCTGCGTATGGTCCGGCGCGAAGGCCTGTTCGAGCCAGCCATTGCGCTTGATCACGAGGCTTTCCGGCGAATAGTAGGCGTAGTCGAGCTTGATCTCCGCCGGCGCCGCACCCGCAGCCCATGCCGAAACAGCGGGCGCGATCAACAGCGCGAGCGCGGCGATCCGACGCCATAGCGCCGGTTTGGTCGTTTGGTTTTGCATCTATTTTCCTTTTGTTATGCGTAGCCCAGCGGGTGGTATGCAAGCGGCATGGCCGCGCAATCTCCGAGCTTAGAAAAATCCGCGCTGGAACAGAACCAAGATTCGCTCACATGGAAAGCAGAGATAGCGATATTCGCATTTGAATCGCCCTTCGTTAGCGTTCGTTAGCGTTCGCTTGCGCGTTCGTTCGCGCGCCATAAGCGCTAAGCAATAGCGCCGATAAGGTTTCGAGAATCCAATATTGGAACGCTTACGCCGGTCTTTCTATACTCGACGTTCACGCCATCGGAGGCCGGATTCAAGGCCAGATGCGAGGCCGATTCCGGCCACCACCGAGTCTCCATCGACGAAGAAAGCAGAAAGGACGACAGCATGACTGCATCCCGACCCGACGACATCGCACTTTCCACGGGCACCGATTACGAGACACTCGCGGCGCGGTTCCGGCCGATCTTCGCCAGCATCGCAAGCGGCGCGGCGCAGCGCGACCGCGAACGCATCCTGCCGCACGAAGCCATCGCCGAGCTCAAAGCCGCGGGTTTCGGCGCGGTGCGTATTCCCGTGCAATATGGCGGCGCGGGTGCATCGATCCCGCAACTGTTTCGCCTGCTAATCGAACTGGCTGCTGCCGATTCGAATCTGCCGCAAGCGTTGCGCGCGCATTTCGCTTTTGTCGAAGACTGGCTCAACGTGCCGCCCGATGCCGATCAGCGCGCTTGGTTCGACCGCTTTGCAAGCGGCCAGATCGTGGGCAGCGCGTGGTCCGAAGTGGGCGACGTGGCGGTTGGCCAGACGAAAACCAAGGTGGCGCATCGTGACGGCCGCTATTTGTTGAATGGTTCGAAGTACTACAGTACCGGCAGCATCTACGCCGAATGGATCGACGTCTACGCCCAGCGCGAGGAAGACGGCAGCGACGTGATCGCGGCGGTCAGCACGCAGCAAGGCGGCGTCGTACGCGAGGACGACTGGGACGGCTTCGGCCAGACCACCACCGGCAGCGGCACGACCATATTCAAGGACGCCGTGGTCGAAGCGCGCAATATCATCGATTTCTCGCGCCGCTTCAAATACCAGACCGCCTTCTATCAACTCTTTCACGTTGCCACGCTCGCGGGCATCGCCGAAGCCGTGAAGCGCGACGCCGCCACGCTGGTGCGCAACCGCACGCGCGTGTATAGCCACGGCAATGCACCGCATGTGAGCGAGGACGCGCAGATCCAGCAGGTGGTAGGCGAAATCGCTTCGTGGGCGTATGCCGCCGAAGCGGTCGCCCTGCAATCCGCCGAACCCGCGCAACGCGCTTACGTCGCGCGCTTCGGCGGCAATGACGAAGCCGAACGCATCGCCAACGTGGAAGCGGAAATCGCTTCGTCGCAGAGCCAGCTGGTGACTTCGGAACTCGCGCTGCGCGCGGCCACGCATCTGTTCGATGCGCTTGGCGCATCGGCCATCAGCAAGCGCCTTGGGCTCGACCGCCACTGGCGCAATGCGCGCACGGTCTCATCGCACAATCCGCTCGTCTATAAGGCACGCATCGTTGGCGACTGGGCCATCAACGGCACCGAACCGCCCTTCAACTGGCAGATCGGCAACGGCCCCGGCCGTGGAGGCAAGTGAGCGCCATGAGCAAAACCATCCGTTTCAACGCCTTCGAAATGAACTGCGTAGGCCATCAGTCGCCCGGCTTGTGGCGGCATCCGCGCGATCGCTCCTGGCAATATAAGGACCTCGAATACTGGACCGATCTCGCGAAGATTCTCGAACGCGGCATTTTCGACGCGATTTTTATCGCCGATGTGATCGGCTATTACGATGTCTATAAGGGCGGCAACTATCACGCGCTGCATCAGGCCGCGCAGATCCCCGTGAACGATCCGCTCCAGCTGGCCGCGCCGCTCGCGCTGGCGACCGAGCATCTGGGCATCGGCATCACGGCTTCGACGAGCTTCGAGCATCCGTACACGTTCGCGCGCCGCCTCTCCACTGCCGATCATCACACCAAGGGACGCCTTGCCTGGAACGTGGTGACGTCCTACCTCGAAAGCGGCGCGAAGAACGTCGGCCAGGGCGGTCTCGCCGATCACAACAACCGCTACGAAGTGGCCGCCGAGTACGTGGAAGTACTCTACAAGCTGTTCGAAGGCAGTTGGGAAGACGGCGCAGTCGTGCGCGACCGCGAGAAAGGCGTTTTCACGCATCCGGAAAAGGTGCATGAGATCGGCCACAAGGGTAAATACTTCGAAGTACCAGGTTATCACCTGTGCGAACCGTCGCCGCAGCGCACGCCAGTGCTGTTCCAGGCCGGCGCCTCCGGTCCCGGCAAGACCTTCGCGGCGCAGCACGCGGAATGCGTGTTCGTTGCCGCGCCCACGCAGACCTTGCTGCGCGACTACGTGGCCGAAGTGCGCCGCCAGGCCGCGCTCGCGGGCCGCGATCCGCGCAAGCTGCTGATTTACAACCTCGTCACGGTAATCGTCGACGAGACCGACGAGAAAGCCCAGGCAAAGTTCGAGGAATACCAGCGTTATGTTTCCTATGACGGCTCGCTGGTCTTCATGTCCGGATGGACCGGCATCGACTTCGGCCAGTATCTGCCGACCGACACGGTGCGCCGGGTCGAGACCAATGCGATCGTCTCCGCTGTCGAGCACCTTGCCGGCGGCGACAAGGCCTGGACCATCGAGGAACTGGCCCGTTGGGGCGGCATTGGCGGTCTCGGGCCGGTCTTCGTGGGCTCGCCCTCGACGGTGGCGGATATCCTGCAGCAATGGGTCGAGCACACCGACGTCGATGGCTTTAATCTGGCCTATGCAATCGCGCACGAAACCTTCGAGGACGTGGTCCACCATCTCGTGCCGGAATTGCAGCGGCGCGGCGTCTATGCGAAGGACTATGCGCCCGGCACCTTGCGCGAAAAACTCTTCGGCGACGGCCCGACGCTGCCCGACAATCACCCCGCCGCACAATTCCGCGACATCGAACGCGTGAAGCGTGAAGCCGCGCAAGCCGTAGAAACCGCCGAACCGGTCTGACGTCATTCACCCCGCGCCGCCCAGCCGGCGCGGGACCGCCTGTTCGTTCCTTTTTCCTTTTTCTCCTGGACCCAACACCATGACCGAACTCGCCGCCCAGGCGGGAGACGGCGGCGCATTGCGTCGCGGTTATCTTTCGCTATCCGAACTGATTGCACAATCGATTGGTCTTGTCGGCGCGGCCGGTGGAGCCGGCCTGCTGATCCCCGCTGTCTTCGCCACGGCAGGCAACGGTACGTGGCTCGCCTATCTGCTCGCCACCATCGGCCTGCTGTTCGCATCGTGGAGCATCACGCAATTCGCCAAACGCACGGCCTCGCCCGGCGCGCTCTACACCTACGCGGCGCGCGGTCTGGGCCCTATCTGGGGTGTGATCGCGGGCTGGTCGCTGCTGATCGCATACGGCATCGGCGCAGCGGGCATCCTGCAGGGCACCGTCAACGAAGTCGTCGTGCTGTTCAAGGATGTTGGCGTGGGCGCGGCGGGCACGGGGCTGCTTGCATCGGTTGCGATCACCGTGGCCGTGACGATTGGCGCGTGGTTCATCACCTGGCGCGATATCCGCCTGTCCACGCGCACCACGCTCTGGATCGAGCTGAGCACCGTCGTGCTGATCCTGTTCGTGATTGGCGCCGCGCTATTCCTGCACCATCGCTGGGTCGATCCGCAGCAACTGGCACTAGCCGCCGTCAAACCCGACCAGCTTCGCCTCGGCATGGTGCTGGCCTTCTTCAGCTTCACGGGCTTCGAAAGCGTCACGGCGCTGGGCGTCGAGGCACGCGAGCCGTTCCGCCTGATCCCGCGCGCCGTGATCGTCAGCATTCTTGGCCCGGCGGCGCTCTTTCTGGCCGCATCATATGGCCTCGTCGCCTTGTTCCAGGGCGCGGCCACGCCGCTCGACCAGGCCAACGCGCCGCTTTCCGCCGTGGCGCATGGCATCCATCTGGGCGCGCTCGGCGTGCTGATCGATGCGGGCGTGGCGCTCAGCTTCTTTGCTGCGTTCTTTTCGTCGATCAACGCCGCTGCGCGACTGCTCTACACGTTTGCACGCCAGGGTCTGCTGCACTCGGCAACGGGCCGCGCCCATGCGGGCAACGCCACGCCGCATATCGCCGTGACGCTGATCGCCCTGCTTTCGCTGGTGGTGGGCGTGGTGTTTCAACTGCGCGGCACCTCGCTCTTCGACGCTTACGGTTACCTGAGCACGATTGCCACCTTCGGCTTTCTGCTGACCTACGTGATCGTGGCCATCGCCGCGCCGGTATTTTTGCGCCGTCGCGGCGAACTCAAGCCGCTGGACGTGGCGATCAGCGTGATTGCCGTTGTGCTGATCGGTATTCCGTTCGTCGGCAGTATCTATCCTGCCGCGCCGGGCGCCTACGCCGTGCTGCCCTATGTGTTCGCTGCGTTGCTGGCTGCGGGGTTTGCGTGGTTCGTGGCGCTGCGTATTTTTGCGCCGCATCGCCTGCACGACATCGAAGCCGAACTGGCCGACGACGGCGCCGATCAACGCATCGGCATTAAGCCGGTGGTGCAGTCCGCTTCAACCGCTTAATGCTTCAGGCCGCGATCCGCGATTCCTGTTCAACGTCCTGAATGTCCTCGATGTCCTGAATGTCCTGAATGTCCTGAATGTCCGGTGCGTCGTACACCCCGTTCGCAGCTTCGAACGGGTGCACGACGGCATCGGTCGCCCGCCAGGCAAAACGGCGCAGCAGTTCGCCATAGCCGCCACGAATCACGAAATGCCCGCTCTTGTGCGCGTAGGCCTCGCGACGCAGACGCCACGCGCGCGGCAGGCAGTACCAGGGCAGCGCGGGCAGATCGTGATGCACCAGATGGTAGTTGTTGTTGAGGAACAGCAGACGCATCAGGAAACCCGCCTCGTTGATGACGATGCGGGCCTTCGGTTCGGGCGCTGCGCGATGCTCGTAAAGCGAGCGGATCGCAGCAATCGCGAGGGCCGGCCAGGTGACGGCCAGCAGGTAATACCACCACGGCACGCCGGCCCAGACGTCGAGCACATACAGCAGCGCAACGACGCTCGCGCCATGCGCGATCCACATCGGCGCATAACGGCGGTTGCCGGTACGCAGCGCGCTCCACGCAGCGCCAAGCACCGCCGCCGCGCTCATCGGCGGCCCAACCAGCATGCGGCCGACAAAGCGCTTGCGCGCCTGCCATAAAGCGCGTCGCCACGCGGGCCAACGCTGCCAGCGTCCGGCCGGCACATAGTTGCTTTCGGGATCGAGTCCGGGCAGCGTGAGCGCTTCGTCGCGATGATGTTCGAGATGCGTGTCGCGATAGAGCGTGTAGGGAAACCAGATCGCGAGCGGCGGATAGCCCAGCAGTTTGTTTAGCCATGCCAGGCGTGTGGGATGACCGTGCAGCAGTTCGTGCTGCATCGACATATGCCATGTGCAGAGCAGTACGAATAGCGGAGTCGCGCTCGCCAGCGAGAGTGCGTGGCGATGCACCGCCCAGACGGTGCAGGCCCAGCCGCCATAAACGGCAGCGATCAACAGCCACGTGGGCCATTCGGTGCGGGCGGCAAGGCCCGCTTGCAGCGCGGCAACGTCCCGCGCGTGTTCGGCATCGATATATTCAGCCATGATTCCCTGCGCGGGCGCGCTTTCCACTATCGTCGACGTTCGCCCGCCATTGCCCGTATTTGTCTAAACTGTCGCCATGAGCCGCTGGATCGCCGCCCTGCCGATGTATAACGTCACGCCGCAGCACGACGCGCTATGGCGCGCGCTGCTGCGCGATACGCTCGCCGCCTTTTCCCAGTCAGGCGGCCCGCGCGAAGTGGATCTGCCCGCCGCCATCCCGGACGACCTGCTCACACTCTGGCGTCGCCCCGATCTGCTGCTCTCGCAGACCTGCGGTTTTCCTTACCGCATGTTGGGCGTCGCGGATTCGGTCAATCTGCTCGCCACGCCCGCCTTCGACGCCGAAGGTTGCGAAGGTGGGTTCTATCGCAGCACGATCGTTGTCTCAGCGCGCGCGTGGGACACGGGTGCGGTGTCGCTCGCGGCCTGTCGCGGTTTGCGCGCGGCCTGCAACGGCCAGGATTCGCACAGCGGCATGAACGCCCTACGCCACGCCGTCGCACCGCTCGCGCGTGACGGGCGGTTCTTCTCGTCGGTGGCGTGGGTCGGTTCTCACCTCAATGCGTTGCGCGCGCTGAGCGCGGGCGAAGCGGAAGTGGCCGCCATCGATTGCGTGACGCTGGCCTACGTGCGCGACGCCCTGCCAGAACGACTGCGCGACATTCGCTCAATCGGCATGAGCGCCGCCGCGCCGGGTCTGCCTTTCATCGCATCGCGCAACTTGCCGGACCAGCAGGCCGCCTTGCTGCGCGATGCGCTCGATACCGCCTGCGCCGCCGATTCGCAGCGCGCCCGGACCTTGCGGCTACGTGGTTTCGTGCGCCTTGCAGCAGCCGATTACGCGCGCATCGAGCGATACGCCGACGAGGCCCGCGCGCTCGGCTATCCCGAACTGCGCTGAAACAGCAAGAACACAGGCGAGCAAACCGCGCTAATTAAAGCGCCTCGGCGCAGTATAAAAACGCCGCGCTCACGGCTCCAATAACCAATCGGCAGATCGATATAACCAGCACGCGCGCAGGCCCGCCACGCGGCGATTTGCGGGTCCATATCGACAATTCGGGAAAGCAACGCAGGGATTGATATAAAGGCCAGGCGAGCGCTCGATAAAATGGAGCGCCAGCGCGGCCCAGCCGCCAATTCATCGATTTCATCGAACAGACCACTCGGGGACCACCATGACAGCAATCGGGCGCGCCGTGCGCCTCATCGGCGCGGGCATCGTCGCCGGCGCCGCATTTGCCGCGCCGCTCGCACACGCGGACGTCTCGCTGCTCAACGTTTCGTACGACGTCACGCGCGAACTCTATAAGGACATCGACGCGAGCTTTATCGCCGACTACCGGCAAAAGAGCGGGGAAACGGTCTCGATCCGCCAGTCGCATGGGGCTTCGAGCGCCCAGGCGCTCTCGGTCTTGCAGGGTCTGCAGGCCGACGTCGTCACCATGAACCAGCCCAACGACATCGACCTGCTCGCCGAGCGCGGCCAACTCGTGCCCGCCGACTGGCGCGCGCGCCTGCCGGACGCCAGCGCGCCCTACACCACCACGATGGTGTTCCTGGTGCGCAAGGGCAACCCCAAGCACATCAAGGACTGGGACGACTTGGCCAGGGACGGCGTGCAGGTGGTGATCGCCAATCCGAAGACTTCGGGCAATGGCCGCTATGCCTATCTGGCCGCGTGGGGCTATCGCAAACTGCAAGGCGCGAGCGACGCGCAGGCGCTCGATTTCGAGCGCGCGCTGCTCAAGAACGTGCCGGTGCTCGACGCGGGTGGACGCGGCGCGACCACCACGTTCACGCAGCGCGGCATCGGCGATGTGCTCGTCACCTTCGAAAACGAGGTGGGTCTGATCGAATCTGGCGCGAATGCTCAGGATTTCGAAGCAGTCTATCCTTCCGTGAGCCTGCTGGCCGAACCACCCGTGGCCGTGGTCGACAAGGTGGTGGACAAGCGCGGCACGCGCAAGGAAGCGCAGGCTTATCTCACGTATCTGTACACGCCTGCCGCGCAAGAGATTATCGCGAAGCATCATCTGCGCCCGCGCGACAAGGCCGTGCTCGCAAAACACGCCGACGAGTTCAAGCCGCTCAAGACCTTTACGGTCGAACAGGTGTTTGGCAGCTGGCAAAAGGCGCAAGCCGCGCATTTCGCCGATGGCGGCACCTTCGATCAGATTTACGCGGATCGCAAGTAAGCCGAATCACTCGGCACCAGGCACAAAAAGCGGGACGGGCGCTCAGGCGCCGTCCCGCTTTTGCGTTTGCCGGTTCTTTTAGAGCGCGCTCAATTCCACGCGTGGCGCGCAGGCTTCACGCCGTTCAAATAATAATTGCCGACAAGGTGATATTTCCACCGCACCGGATCATGCAGCGTATGCGTGCGCGCGTTGCGCCAGTGCCGGTCGAGATTGTGCGCGGCCAGCGTCGATTGCGTGCCTGAGAGTTCGAAGAGTTTTTCGCCCGCCAGCAGCGCAGCCTCGGTCGTGAGCACTTTCGCCTCGCCCACGGCCACGGACGCGCGCGCCACATCGTCCTCGCTCACCGCTTCCTTTGCCGAGATATCGTCGAGCACCTGCGCCGCACGTTCGAGCAAGGCCTCGGCCGCATGCAACTGGATATACAGACGGCCGATCTCCCGCACGGTCAGGGGATCTTCGCTGGCGCGTTCGACGCCGCTATCGACCCAGGGCCGCGAGCGCTCGCGCACGAAAGCGAGCGTATCGTCGATGGCCGCCTTCGCGATTCCCGCGTCGATGGCGGCCTGAATGATCTGCGAAACCGGGCCGTTGAGCGTGGGCTGATCGGAAACGCGATACGCGGGCAGCACATGCGATGCGCTCACGCGCACGTTTTCCAGCGTGATCGTGCCGCTCGCCGTGGTGCGCTGACCGAAGCCCGACCAGTCGTCGGTGATCGTCAGCCCCGCCGTGCCCTGCGGAATATAGGCAAGCCAGCCGCGCTTCTCCTCGTCGAGACCGAGCACCGGCACGAAATGCGCGAACAGCGCGCCCGTCGAATAGAACTTGGTGCCGTCCACCACGTAATCGTCACCGTCACGCAGGACACGCGTTTTCAGATCGAGCACGTTTTTCGTACCCTTTTCGGAAAAGCCATTGCCAAAGCGCTTGCCCGCCAGCACTTGCGCGAAGAAATAGCGCTTCTGCTCCTCGGTGCCCGTGAGCGCGATCACGTCGACCAGGCCGAAGTGATTCTGCGGCAACTGTCCGATGGAAGAATCGGCGGCGGAAATCAGCTTGACGACCTCGGTGAGCGTCACGAACGATACGCCCGCGCCGCCATAGGCCTTCGGCACCGTGATGCCCCACAGGCCGGATTGCGAGAACCATTCGATCTCCTCGCGCGGCAGACGCCGTTCGCGATCGCGTTCGGCTGCGCCCTCGGCGAGACGCGCGGCGAGTGCTCGCGCAACAGCGATGGCCTCGTCATCGTCGACGATCACGTGCACGCCTGCGTGCTGGCCCTGCTCTCCGGTCTCTGCCATGATTTTCTCCGCATCAATGAAGGTGCGGACAATCTAGCAACGAACACGACGCGCGCCAAACGAGCGATTGGCAAATCGATATTCCATGGCGTGGCACGCTGCAGCGCTTATATTCGTGTTTCGACTGAGACCCCTGAGAGCGCAAGCGGGACATGACCGGCACGCCCTGCTTCGCCGCGTTCGCGCAATTCCTCGCCAACGGCATCATGTTCGGCCGCCAGCTTGCCGTGCCGCTTTTTCTGATCGCGGGCGGCGGGCTCTCTGCGGCGCGCGCGGGCGCGCTGGTTGCCGGGGTTTGCCACGCGATCCAGTGAGGGATCGCGTGGTGCGCGTGGGTCGAACAGCGCTTGGCGGTTAGTTGCAATACAGAGTGAAAATCACGCAACCACCGCCCACGCGCCCCTGAAGGCTTCGCGCACCACCGCTTACAGGCGATAATCGGCGACCGGCAATCGATTTGAAATGCGGACTTGAAGAGCGGAGAAGGAATGAGCAAGCAAGGCTTCACCACCGGCATCGTTCACGGCGACAGGATCTCGGGCAGCGAGCACGGCGGCGTGCGTCAGCCGATTCACACGTCGGTGCAATACGGTTTCGAACGCGTCGAGGATCTGATCGGCGTATTTCAGGGCACGAAAAAAGGCGGCTTCAATTACGCGCGCCAGGGCACGCCCACGACCGCCGCGCTGGAGCGCAAGATCACGAGCCTCGAAGACGGCGTTGGCTCGATCTGCTTCAGCACCGGTATGGCCGCGATCACGGCAACCTTTCTCACGCTGCTGCGTGCGGGCGATCATCTGGTGTCGAGCCGCTACGTGTTCGGCAACACCAACAGCCTGTTCGGCACGCTGCGCGCGCTCGGCGTCGAAGTCACGACCGTCGACGCCTGCGATGCCCAGGAAGTGAAGAATGCGATTCGCCCGACGACGCGCATGGTGTTCGTCGAAACCATCGCGAACCCCGGCACGCAGATTCCCGATCTGCAAGGCATCGGCGACGTGTGCCGCGAGCACGGCCTCGCCTATGTGGTCGATAACACCATCACGTCGGCTGCATTGTTCAAGCCAAAGGCGGTAGGCGCGAGCCTCGTGATCAACTCGCTGACGAAGACGATCGCGGGCCACGGCGCAGCGCTGGGCGGTGCGGTGACCGACACGGGTCTGTTCGACTGGAGCGCGTATCCGAACATCGCCGACGACTATCGCCGTTCGGCTGCGAAGGATCAGGGCCTGCTGCAGATCCGCAAGAAAGGCCTGCGCGACATGGGCGCGGCGCTGTCCTCCGAACAGGCGCACTCGATTGCGCTGGGCGCCGAAACGCTTGCGCTGCGCGTGAAGCAAAGCAGCGACAACGCGCTCGCGCTGGCGCGGTTTCTCGAAGGGCACCCGGCGATCGGCAAGGTGTTTTATCCGGGCCTGAAAAGCCATCCGCAATACGAGGTTGCGCAGAAGCTGTTCAAGGGTGCGTCGTGGCTGCTCTCGTTCGAACTGCTCAACACCGAACGCATGATCGACGTGGTCAACGCGCTGCAATTGCCGATCAAGGCAACCGGTCTTGGCGACACACGCACACTGATCATTCCGGTTGCGCCGACCATTTTCTTCGAAGCCGGTCCTCAGACGCGCAAGGCAATGGGTATTTCCGACGGCATGCTGCGCCTTTCCGCAGGCATCGAAGATATCGACGATCTGATCGCGGACTTCTCGCAGGCGCTCGAACTGGCAGCCTGACACCGCACGGCATGAGCATGGCGTTCCGGATCCAACCGGAACGCCATGCTCACTCGCTTCACGTCAAAAGCGAGCATGCCTTTCCCGCGCGCCTGCTCTTGCCTCGCAAAAGCCTGCCAGACGGCGGCTTCTCGCCCCGCTGAACACACGCGGCAATGCGAGTATTCGAATACGCACGCTTCTCTTATTCTGTTTTCGCTGAAAGGCACGGCATGGGGCCGCCGCCACTGCAAGCGAGACAGACTATGAGCGATACCAGCGAACACGTCATTCAGGCCATGAAGCTCAATCACCTGAGCTTTCCTTCAGCCGATACCGCGGCAACCGCCGCTTTCTTCGAGCAATATCTGGGTTTCACCATCGCGGGTACGTGGGACCGCTCGTATATTCTCAAGCGCCCCGGCTATGACGTGGTGATCGATGATGCGGGCAACGATGCCCCTGCGTGGCCGAAGAATTTTCACCTTGGTTTTGAACTGCCGGATCTGGAAGCCGTGCAGGCGCTTTATGCGCGCTTCAAGGCTGAAGGCGTGCAAATGGAAACGGATATTTTCAACAACGGGCGCGGCTCGCGTTTCTTTTGTCGCGCGCCGGGCGGCGTGATGTTTGAACTGAATACGCGCAGTGATGCCGCGCCCGAATATCAAGGGACGTTCGATCATTGAAATTGGGCGGTTCAATGTCCCCGACGCGCGGCTGACATTCAGTTATTCGGCGGCCTTTGCATCGGTCGATTCCGATTCCGATTCCGGTACGAACATATAGCCGCGCGTTCTCACGGTCTGAATCACGCGCGGTTGTTCCGGATTGATTTCGACGATACGTCTGAGCCGCAGAATCGCCACATAGATACTGCGCGTGCACGAACTGCCGCTGCGCGCTTCGAGCAGGCGCACCAGCGCTTCGCGGCTGATCACCTGCATCGGGCGTGAAGCAAGATGCGCGAGTATCAGCAGTTCGCTCTCGCCGATCTTGACGCTCACGCCGTCCTTGCTCAAGGTCTGGCGTGAGAGCGTCAGTTCGAAGCGCCCGAAACGGATGCGGTCCGGTGCCGCGCTCATGGGCCGAGTGCTTTGCCCGCTGCCAAAGCGCAGTACGGCGTGAATGCGCGCGAGCAGTTCGCGCGGCAAAAACGGTTTGCCGATGTAATCGTCCGCGCCCATTTCCAGGCCGACGATACGCTCGGTTTCATCCGCGAGCGCGGTGAGCATGATGACCGGCGTGGTCTTGTCGTGCTCGCGCAAACGTCTGAGCGCCGTGAGGCCGTCCACGCGCGGCAACATGAGATCGAGCACGACGATGGACGGCCGCAGATTGTCGATCGTGCTTTCCAGATGATCGGCGCTATGCACCGCCGTGAATCGCACGCCGCGCGACGCGAAGAAGCTGCCTAGCACCTGGCAGACGACTTCGTCATCGTCGACGTGCAGGACGTGCAGGTCGGACTTTTGCATGGA
Organism: Paraburkholderia bannensis; assembly: GCF_014200455.1. Taxonomy (GTDB): domain Bacteria; phylum Pseudomonadota; class Gammaproteobacteria; order Burkholderiales; family Burkholderiaceae; genus Paraburkholderia; species Paraburkholderia bannensis_A. The sequence goes on from NZ_JACHBW010000012.1 coordinate 253,103, forward strand.
CGCGGATTGAAGCATGAAGCAGGCAGACCCAAATCGAAACCCCGATGATGCGATAAAGATCGCAACACTGGCTTACTGATTATTTCCGCGCCTTTCCTGCGCGCGTTTGCGGCATGCCTGCATGCGGAACTCAGTGGCACGCCAACGCGCAATAAATGGCCGACACGGTGACCGTTACACCCAGTCCTGCGCCAAGCGCGATATTGCCCAGCGTCGATGCACACCCTTGCAGCAGCGCCATGCCGGCTAGTGCACCCGCAGCTACGGTGATGCGTGCCACCCGGGCGATTTTGAAGCCTGAGCGCATTGGAAATGCCTTACATGAACCGTTCAAATATCCCGCGCATTTTCCCATGGATTTCCGGCTGCTCCCATGCCTGCGGGCCGCTGGCGCATTACCAATCCTTCCCTTGCACAGCCGTATTTCTTATCGGGCAATCAAGCGGGCAAAGTGACATAGTGATTCAACGCGTCCGTGAGCTGATGGACGGCCTCGCCCAGATCGTCGTCGGCGGCCTTTGAGGTAGGGAGCGGGGTTTGCAGCGGGGTTCGCGTTGCGAGCGTGTGTAGCAACTGGGCGGTCGTCGCATCGCAGGCATCGGCTCGCTGGCGATCCTCCGTGCGCGGCTCTGCATCGCGCAGCACTTCGACCACGGCAGCCGTGCCGCAAACGACTCGCAAGGACACAATGACCTCGCGCAGACGCTCAAGTCCCGCCGATCGCCAACGCCCTTCCAGCAGCAGGCGCTCCCGCGCGGTTTCCAGGCGCGTGCTGGCCATTCCCGCCTCCCGTTGCAGACGGTCGAGGTCCGGGATCGAAGCGCTATCCATGCGCAGCGCAGCCGATGCGAAATTCATGTTGGCGGATATCGCGGCCTGGAGGGCGGCATTGAGCACATCGTCGTGACGTCCTGGCCAGAGGAGGAAACTGGCCGCCACGCCCACGCAAGCGCCTATGACTTCGTTGATAAAGCGTGCCGCGATCAATCCGCCCGTGGGATGAATAAAGTCCGAAATCAACATGAACATGGGACAGAGAAACACCACGAAAAAGCCGTAGCTCACCAACCGGCAAGCAATCGCCAGTGCGGCTAGCGGCAAGATCGCCAGCGTCATCGCGCCAGGGCCAGGAAGCGTCGCCAGCAGGGCGGCGGCGATCAATCCACCGACAATGCTGCCGCACGCGCGCTCCAGAATGCGCAGCCACGTGTTCGCCGCAACGGGTTGCGTGACGATGATGGCCGCGAGTGCGCCCCAATAAGCCAGCGTCACATTCAGCCAGGTGCCAATCGCGAAAGCGACAACCGCGGCGAGCGCCACTCTAAACGCGTGACGCCAGACCTGCACGTCGATGCCGCGCGCGGCGGGTGCCGGCCCAACCGGTATTTGTCCGCTGCCGGCGGCGGGCACGGCGTCGGGCGTGGACAGGCGCACCACCGCGTTCGCCGCGAATTTCACGCAACGTGCGATCGCATCGTCCTGGCTCGCGGCCTCATGCAAAAGCGTCCTTGCTTGTGCAACCAGCGTATCGGGCAGCGGTCCATCCAGCAGAGGAAGATTGCCTGCAGCCAGCAGCAGTCGCTGCAGCGCTTGCAGCAAGCGCCGCGAGGGCTCGCTCGCAGCGGCTGACGCATTCCGGCGCGTCTGGCCGATGGCAATCAGCGCCGAAAAGATTCGGCCGGAGGCGTCGATATACGCGCCAAGGCGCAATCCATTACAGGTGTCGAGCGCCGCCAGCGCGCGTCCCCGCTCGATCGACATCCGCACGCCTCGGCGGTGGACGAGATCGAAGGTCTGCCAGCTATCGGCCTGAGGATTGGACTCCAGCGTGTTGACGAACGCGGCCATACTCTCCAGCCTGCCGAAGATCGCCGCCAGCGTCAGATTGCCGGATTGCCGAAACGGAATCGGCACGAGGAACACGCAGAACAGCATGGTCCACACCGAGCCCAGCAGGAAGTAGCCGCCCAGTTCGAGCGCGCCCGTCAAAGGACGGGCCGAGGCCACGCCGATCACGACCGCAAGCGACGCGATGAAACCCGCCTGGGCGGGCATCGGGCCCAATGCTGCCTTGTAGCTTCTCGTCAGCCCGCAGAGGAATACCAGCGCGAACAGTATGGCCAGACGGGCCGTATAACCGCGATTTCCGCCCCAGTTTTCACCCCAACTCTCACCCCAGTTAGCGCCCCATGACGCGATCGTCAGGACCACAACGCCCATCACCGTGAAATTGACCATCGCCTTCAGGCGTGCGGCCTTGCTGCCCTGCGGATCGCACAGACAGTTCCAGAAAGCCGCCACCGCGCCCAGCGCGATTTCGGGCCGCGCCAGCAGCGTTGCGGCGACCAGCAACGGCGCCATCGCCAGCGCCGCGCGCACGCCCTCGGCAATGCCGACACGCTCGGGCGTGACGGCGAACACATGGCCTTCCGCCCTGAAGGTGCTGCGGCTGACAACCGATACCAGTCTGGCGAGGCTGTACATGGCGTTTGGGCGTTGCGCAGGTGTTGAGCTAGTCGCACTGTACAAGCGCGGCGGGAAACGGGGCGTCGGCGTGCCGCCGGGTCGATCTGCTTTGATACGACGAATCCTTGGGCGAGCGATCCCTGAACGCCAGTGCAATGCCACACCCGGCTATTTCCGCCACACGAAATGCGTAGCAGAAAATCTTCGAAGCGATCCGTTGACCGCCCCGCGAATCGCCACGCATTATGCGCGTTCGCCGTGCATGCACGCTTGAGCAAACTCTTTCCGGGCCACACTACGATGTCGAATTCCCAGCATGATCGCCGGGGCGCGAATGACGCGCGCCGCCTGCTTCTCAAAGCCGGCGCGGCCGGTGCCTTGCGCGGCGTCACCGCAACGGCGGGCGCACTCGCGGCCGCATTCGGCAGCTCAGCGGCGCGTGCGCAAGACAGCAAGGTGCTGCGCGTGGGCTATCAGAAGTATGGAAACTTCGTGGTCCTGAAGTCTCAGAAGACGCTGGAAAAGCGCCTGGCCTCCTCCGGCTTTAGTGTGCAATGGCTCGAATTCCCGGGCGGCCCGCAATTGCTCGAAGGCCTTAATGCAGGCGCCGTCGATGTGGGCACCGTGGGCGAGACGCCGCCGATCTTCGCGCAGGCGGGCGGGGTGGACTTCGTCTATATCGGCAGCGAGCCGCCCGCGCCGCGCGCCGAAGCCATCGTCGTGCAGCACGATTCGCCGATTCGCAGCGTGGCCGAACTACGCGGCAAGCGCGTGGCGCTCAATCGCGGCTCGAACGTGCACTATCTGCTGGTGGAAGCGCTCAAGAAGGCCAATCTCCGCTACGAAGACATCCAGCCTGTCTACCTCGCGCCCGCCGATGCACGCGCCGCCTTTACGAGCAACAGCGTGGACGCCTGGGCAATCTGGGATCCTTACTTTGCCGCCATCGAGCGCCAGGCCAATGCGCGCGTGATCGCTACCGGCGAAGGCCTCGTGAACAACACGCAGTACTATCTCGCGGGCCGCAAGTTCGCAGCGGCTCAGGCGCCTGTGCTGCATGCGCTGCTCGATGAAATCGCCGCCGTGGATACCTACGCACGCGCCAATATTCCGGGCGTCGCGACGCAGCTTTCGCCGCTGGTGGGACTCGACGCCGCTACGCTCGAAGTCGCGCTCAAGCGCACCACCTTCGGCGTGCGTCCGCTCGATCAGGCCACCTTCGCGTACCAGCAACAGATCGCCGACACCTTCACCGATCTGAAGCTGATTCCGAAGAAACTGGTCGTCGCCGACGCGCGTTGGGACGCGACCTGATTCTGCGCCTGCGCTCAGGTTTTGACGCGCGGAAAACGCGCGTTTTCTTCGAGCGAGTCGAGCTCCAGATGACTGCGGATATAGCGCTCGCTCGCCGCTGTTTGCGGCTGCCAGTCCCAATGCTCGATGCGGCCGTGGCGCGTGGCGCGAAAGTGGAAACTGCGGCGGCGCTGGCTCGCGAGCACGGCCTCGTGCAAGCCTTCGAGATTCCATCGGCGCGCCACTTCCGCGCGCAACTCCGCACAGCGTTGCTCATGCGCGGGATCGGCCGCGAGATTGCGCAACTCCAGCGGATCGTCGTGCAGATCGAATAACTGCTCCGGGTCCACCGGCGAATAGATGTACTTGTAGCGCTCGCGACGAATCATCACGATAGGCGCGAGCGCGCCCTCGCCCAGATATTCGCCGATGGCTTCGTCGTGCGCGTCCTGTGCTGACTGCCCTTGCAGATGGGGCATCAGGCTGCGCCCGTCGATCGCATCGGGCCACACGTTGCGGCGCTCGCCCGTGGCCATTTCCACCAGCGTGGGCAGCAGATCGACATGCGAAACCGAAGCCGTCACGCGCGCGGGCGTGAAACGCCCCGGCGCATGCACGACCAGCGGCACGCGCGCGGCGCCCTCGAAAAAGGTCATTTTGTACCAGAGGCCGCGCTCGCCCAGCATGTCGCCGTGATCGGCGGTGAAGATCACGATGGTGTTATCGGCAAGACCGGTGGCCTTGAGCGTGCCGAGAATCGCGCCAAATTGCGCGTCCAGATACGCAAGCGAGCCGTAATAAGCACGACGCGCGCGACGCACGTGATCGGCAGTAATCGGCTCGCGATCGATTTCGCACGCTTCGCGCAAGCGGCGCGAATGCGGGTCGCTCTCTTCATAGCCGAGCTTCACCTTCGGTAGATCGATCTCCTCGCCTTCATAAAGATCCCAGTATTCGTGCGCAATCGCATAGGGATCGTGCGGATGCGTAAACGAAGCAACCGTCATGAAAGGCCGCGTATCCTTGCCGCTCGCCTGATCGCGCGCGATGTCGAACAGGTGCTGGCGCACCGTATAGCCCACCTCGTCGTCGAAATCGAGCTGGTTCGTGCGCACGCACGGCCCCGCGTCGAACACGGAACTCATGTTGTGATACCAGCTCTGGCGGCGCTGCGGATCGGACCAGTCGGGCACCCAGCCGAAATCGGCAGGATAGATGTCGGTGGTCAGACGGGTTTCGAAGCCGTGCAATTGATCCGGGCCGCAGAAATGCATCTTGCCCGAAAGCGCCGTACGATAGCCCGCTTCGCGCAGATAGTGCGCGAACGTCAGCGTCTGCGCGGGCAATTCCGCCGCATTGTCATACGCGCCGATGCGCGACGGCAGGCTGCCTGCCATCAGCGCATAGCGCGAGGGCGCACACAAGGGACTCGCGCAGTAGGCGGAATCGAACACGACGCCGTCGCGTGCGAGCGCGTCGATATGCGGCGTTTTCGATACGGTGTTGCCATAAGCGCGCAGCGCGGCGGGCGTGACCTGATCGCCCATCAAGATAAGGATATTCGGTTTCGCGTTATGAGCCATGAGCGGGCGTCGATAAAATAAACGATTGCGATTGCAGGACGCGCGCTGCTGATGGTCTTGATGCCGATGCAGCATGGCGTCGTCTGTTCCTGTGACACCTTAGGTCAGCGGGCACGACGGCGTGAAGCCCTTGCGCGCTTATGAGGACATAAGCAGTGAAGATCGGCGTACCTGTGAGCGCCGCCCGCCGCGCATTACCGGATGCCCCATGAATACCGCCATCGACATGACCGCGAATCTCGCCCCACCCATGCGTACCGCGCGCGCCACGGCACAAGACCGCCTGCCGCCCATGCAGGCGCTGCTCGCTTTTGAATCCGCGGCGCGACTCAAAAGCTTTACCGCGGCCGCGCGCGAACTGGGCACCACGCAGCCGGCCGTGAGCCAGCGCATCGTGCAACTCGAAGCCGATCTGGGCGCGCCGCTATTCGCGCGCGGCCATCGGGGCGTGACGCTGACCGCCGAAGGCGAGCGGCTCTTCGACACCGTGCGCACGAGCCTGGAAACCATTCGCACCACGGCTGCCGGAATCCGCGCAAGCCGCACGGATAACGCACTGACGATTCTCACCGATCCCGGTTTTGCCGCCTACTGGCTGATGCCGCGACTGGCGTCGCTCAAACGCGCGATGCCCACGCTCGACGTCAATATCGTCACCTCGCAGGCCGTCTACGATCCGCAGCGCGATCGCGCCGACGTGGCCATTGCGTTCGGCGACGGCAACTGGAAGCCTTGCACCTCCACCCGCCTGTTCGCGGAGCAGGTCACGCCGGTCTGCTCGCCCGCTTTTGCGCAGATGCACCGCCAGGTTGCGCAGCCAGGCGACGTAGCCGCTTTGCCGCTGCTGCACGTCCATGCTCCCCAGCCAGCACGCTGGCTCTCATGGGATGCGTGGTTTGCAGCGCACGCGCTGCCGCCGCCCGAAGCTGCGTGCAGCGCCACCTTCAACAGCTATTCGCTGGTGATTCAGGCCGCGCTTCTAGGGCATGGCGTGGCGCTGGGCTGGACTCCGCTCGTCGACGATCTGATCGACAAGGGTCTGCTCGTGCGCCTGCTCGATGCGCCCGTCTCGACCGAGCGCGGCTACTTTCTCGTGCGCCCGCCTGCGCGCCCGGAAGCGCCCGCCGTGCAGCGTTTCAGGCGCTGGCTGTTCAGCGTCTGCGAAACCGAAGCACTTGTATAAGCACGCGTTATGACCGAATAACGGGGCGGTGTCTTCACGGGCGCAACGCCCGTGGGCGATAGTGGCGGCTCGCAACACAGCCCGGCCACGCGCAATAGTTCGGATTGCAAATCACTCGATGGAATACGCTTATTCCCAGCGATGATATAGCTGTTCGATCTGCCGCGATGGCGTTCTTGCCCACCCACGCGCCCACATCATGCAAACCAGAAAAACGATTCCTTTCTCGCCCGCCCTGCGCGGCATGGCTGCCCTGCTTGCCCTGAGCGCCGCGCCACTCGCTCAGGCGCAAAGCAGCGTGACGCTGTACGGCATTCTCGATGCAGGCGTCACTTACGTGAACAATAGCGGCGGCTCGCATCTGGTGGAATTTGGCGATGGCGTGTCATATGGCAACCGCTGGGGCATCAAAGGCACCGAAGACCTGGGCGGCGGACTTTCAGCGGTATTCGTGCTGGAAAGCGGCTTTCACCTTGGCAATGGCCGGCTCGGCTTCGGTGGCGCGGAGTTCGGCCGCCAGGCGTATGTGGGATTGTCGAATCAATGGGGCACGCTGTCATTCGGCGATCAACTCGATATGACGGCGGAAATGGCCTACGCCTACAACATTTCCGCATGGGGCAGCGGCTACGCAATCCACCAGGGCGACTTCGACCGCTTCAATGGCGACCGCCTGCCAAACTCGGTCAAATTTCTCTCGAAGGATTTCGGCGGCTTCACGTTCGGCGGCATGTGGTCGTTCGGCAACGTAGCGGGCAACTTCCACGAAAACAGCGCCTATAGCGTGGGCGCGCATTTCGCGCGCGGCAACTTCACGATAGGCGCGGCGTATACGCAGTTGAACAATCCCAGCGGCATCTACGCATTCGACCCTTACGCGATGATCGGCACGCGCACGTTCCTGGGTCAACCGACCGTGAGCGTCAACGCCGCTACCGGCGCGGTCACCGATCTCTACTCCAGCACCAGCTTCCCGGTCGATCGCCAGGGCACTTTCGGCGTAGGCACGAGTTACGCCATCGGCACCGTCACGCTGATGGGCAACTACACCTATACGACCATCAAGGCCTTCGGCAACAGTTCACACATGCAGGTGGCGGAAGGCGGCGCGGACTGGCAGATCACGCCCGCCTTCAGCGCGATCGGCGGCTACCAGTACACGCACTTCGAAGGGCATCACTGGAACCAGCTTTCGGCGGGCCTGCATTATCTGCTCTCCAAACGCACCGATGTCTATATCTCGGGCGACTGGCTGAAGGCGTCGCAAGGGGTGGATGCGGTGATCGGCTACAGCTTCGCGCCGTCGAGCACCTCCACGCAGGCCGATGTACGCATCGGCATGCGTCATTCGTTCTAACGCGCCAGCGCATATGCAATGCAGCTTTGCTTCGTTCGTGACGCGTCACGCCGACGCTAAGCTGTCCACATCTCTTATCGAACAACATCGCGATCGACATCCGACAACACCATACGGGACGCTATCTAACATGAAACTCAAACGACTCATTCAGGCCATCGCCGCACCCGCGGCACTCGCGCTGATCGTCGCGCACGGCACCGCCGCGCGCGCGGAAACCGTCAATATCGCCTATCAGTACGGCGCCGATCCGGCCAAGCTCGCACAGGCCAGCGCCGCGTATGAAAAGGCCACGGGCTGGACCATCAACTGGCGACGCTTCGACACCGGCGCCGATATCGTGGCCGCGCTGGCCTCGGGCGACATCCAGATCGGCGATGTGGGTTCGAGCCCGTTCGCCGCGGCGGTGAGCCGTGGCGTGCCGGTCGAGGCCGTCGTGATCAATGCGCTCACCGGCGGCTCGGAAGCGCTCGTGGTGCGCAACAGCGCCCATATCGAGAAGCCGCAGGATCTGATCGGCAAAACCATCGCCACGCCGTTCGTCTCGACCGCGCATTACAGCCTGCTCGCCGCGCTCAAGCATTGGGGCATCAAGCCCGATCAGGTCCATATCGTCAATCTGGGGCCGACCGAAACGGTCGCCGCCTGGACTCGCGGCGAGATCGATGCGACCTACACGTGGGACCCGGCGCTCGGCAAGGCGCGCGAAAGCGGTCACGTGCTGGTGGATTCCGCACAGGTCGGCAAATGGGGTTCGCCCACCTTCGATATCTGGGCCGTGCGCAAGGACTTCGCGCAGGCGCACCCCGACTTCGTGCAGAAGTTCGTGGGCGTGACGCTCGGCGCGATTTCGGACTATCGCGCCAACGGCAAGTCGTGGACCCCTGCTTCCTCGCAGGTGGCGGCCATCGCCAGGCTTTCCGGCGCAAGCCCCGCCGACGTACCGCAACTGCTCGCGGGCAATCAGTATCCCGACGCGGCGGAACAGAGCTCGCCGGCGCTGCTGGGCGGCGGCACTGCGAAGGCCGTGGCCGCGACCGCCCGCTTCCTTGAAGAACAGAAAAAGATCGATCAGGCCTTGCCTGATTACAGCGCGTCGATCACACCGCGCTATGTCGCGGCGGCAAAGTAATTGGGTGTACGTATGAAGGGCGCGCCGTGTGCGCGCCCACGGAGGCGAACATGGCCGAGCTGAAAGCAGAACGCGTCAGCGTTATTTACGAAAGCGCGCGCGGCGCGCTCACCGCCTTGCAGGATGTGTCGGTGTCGATCAAGAGCGGCGAGATCGTGGTGGCGCTCGGCGCTTCCGGTTGCGGCAAAAGCACCTTGCTTTCGCTGCTCGCCGGTTTCCAGCAGCCCACCTCGGGCACGGTCACGCTGGACGGCGCGAATGTCGACGGACCGCACGCGAGCCGCGGCGTGGTGTTCCAGGACGATGCCCTGATGCCGTGGCTCAACGTGATCGACAACGTCTCGTTCGGGCTGCGCATGCAGGGCGCGAGCCGCGCCCAGCGCGAACGTCGCGCAGCAGAGGTGCTCGAACTGGTGAAGCTTGGCGGCTTCGAGCGTCACCGCATCGGCGAGATTTCGGGCGGCATGCGTCAGCGCGTCGGTCTTGCCCGCGCACTGGCCGCGGATCCCGCCTTTCTGCTGATGGACGAACCGCTGGGCGCGCTCGATGCGCTCACACGCGAGCGCATGCAAAGCCTGCTGCTCGATGTGTGGAAGCAAACCAGCAAGGGCATTTTCCTCATCACGCACAGCATCGAAGAAGCCGTGCTGCTGTCGACCGAATTGCTGATTCTCTCGCCGCGTCCCGGCCGCGTGGTCGCGCGCCATCGGCTCGATTTTGCGCGTCGCTATGCGCAAGGAGAATCGCTACGCTCGATCCGCAGCGATCCGGCATTCACCGCCATCCATCTGGAGTTGCTCGACCAGTTGATGCGCGAAACCGAAGGAGCCTGATATGGCGCTCAACGACTCCCCCTCCGCAACGCTTGCTGCAGGCGCCGCGCCGCAGGAAATCAGTGCGCCGCCGCGTGCGCGCAGCGATGCGCCGCGCTTTCATGCGGGCCACGCCGCGACTGCCGCGACGCTTGGCTCGCTGCTGGGGCTCTGGTGGCTTGCAAGCCATCTGCAATGGCTGCCGCCGGTCTTGCTGCCTACGCCCGAGGCCGTGTTGCGCAAGCTCGTGCGGCTCTATACCGATGGCTTCGACGATGCGACGCTGACGCAGCATCTCGCCGCCAGTCTCTCGCGCATTGCGCTGGCGTTCGCGCTTGCGCTCGTCACCGCCATTCCGGCTGGCATCGCCATCGCCACGAGCCGCATCGCGCGCGGCGTGCTCGATCCCGTCATCGAGTTCTATCGCCCCGTGCCGCCGCTCGCGTATCTGCCGCTGATGGTGATCTGGTTCGGCATCGGCGAACTGTCCAAGGTACTCCTGATCTATTTCACGATCTTCGCGCCGCTGGCGATCGCCACGGCTTCCGGTGCGAGCCGCGTGGCGAAGAGCCGCCTGCTCGCGGCGCAATCGCTGGGCGCGACACGCCTGCAGTTGCTCGTCCATGTGGTGCTGCCCAGCGCGCTGCCGGAAATTCTCACCGGCGTGCGCATCGCGCTGGGCGCGGGCTGGTCCACGCTGGTGGCAGCCGAACTGATCGCCGCCACCCGAGGTCTGGGATTCATGGTGTATTCCGCATCACGCTTTCTCGTCACCGACGTGGTGATTGCCGGCATCCTGTTGATAGGCGCGATTGCGCTGGTGCTGGAACTGGGACTGCGCGCGCTGCAGCGCAAGCTCACGCCCTGGCACGCCGAAGGCTGAAGTCAGTCTCATCGCCCTCTCTGCCCTGCCGCGCGCGACGTAAAACTCGCGCGCGCGTCGTTTCATATCCTTCCCAGTATTGCTTGGTTGCCTCGCGGCAGGACGAGTCCTAGTCTGGTCTTTCACCATTCTGGAGCAACCTCGCCATGTCCTTGCCGCTCGATCACATCGTCATTCGTATTGCCGATCTCGAACAGGCCATCGCCGATTTCAGCGAGACCGGCTTCACCGTGCAACGCGGCGGCATCCATGCGGACGGCACCACGCATCACGCGCTGATCGGCTTCGACGACGGACGCTTTCTGGATCTCGCGGCGTCTTTGCCTGGTTTGCGTCAGGCACGCGAATCGCGCAAGCCGCGTAACGAGTCATCGGCGGCGGAAGGTTTCAGCGATTTCGCCTTGCTCGCTGCGGCGATAACGGATTCCATCGACGCCGCCCGCACACGCGGGCTGCACTACGAAGGCCCGATTCCAGGCGGGCGCATTCGCCCCGACGGCACGCGCATCGAATGGCAAACCGCCGAGCCCGCCACGCGCGATCTGCCCTTGCTATGCAACGATCTCACGCCGCGATTTTTGCGCGTGGCCGTAGGCGATGCGCAGCGGCATGCAAATGGCGCGCAGGGAATCGCCAGCGTGGCGATCGTCGTGAAGGATCTGGAAGCGAGCATCAAACGCTATCGGGCACTCCTGGGAGGCGATTTCGACGCGCATGTCGCGGCGTTGCCGGACCATGCCGTGCGGCTCGCGACCTTTGCGAGCGGCACGGCCACGCTGGTACTGCTTGCGGCGCACGGTACGCCGGAACAGCATGACGGCGCTACGCTGGCTGCCGATCTGCGCGCTTTCCTGGCCGCGAATGGAGAAGGCGTGTTTGGCGTGACGCTTGCCACTGCACATGCGAGTCATGCGAGGAAGTTGCCGCTCGCGCTTACGCATGGGGCGTCGCTGGAGCTTGCGGTTTGATGAGGAAAACGAATTTACATTGAGCAAACAAAAAAGCCGGGAAAAATCCCGGCTTTTCTTCGTGTGGATAATGCTGCAATCAGAACCCGAGATCCGGTCCACCCGGCGCCCCACCTGCGCCGTTCACCGCCGCTGGCTTCGGCGTCTCATGCACCGTCGCATCCGTCGTCAGCAGCAGGCCCGCCACCGAGGCCGCGTTCTGCAGCGCCGTGCGCGTCACCTTGGTTGGGTCGAGCACGCCCTTTTCCACCAGATCGCCATACTGCCCCGTGGCCGCGTCATAGCCAAAGTTGCCCGAGCCTTCCGCGACTTTCGCGGCTACCACGCTCGCCTCTTCGCCCGCATTGGTCACGATCTGGCGCAGCGGCTCTTCCAGCGCCCGCAGCACGATCTTCACGCCCGCCGTCTGATCGGCATTGCTGCCCTTGAGGTCGAGAATCGCCTGGCGCACACGAATCAGCGCCACGCCGCCACCCGGCACGATACCCTCTTCCACCGCTGCGCGCGTGGCGTGCAGCGCGTCGTCCACACGGTCCTTCTTTTCCTTCACTTCGATTTCGGTTGCGCCGCCCACCTTGATGACGGCCACGCCGCCCGCCAGCTTCGCCACGCGTTCCTGCAGCTTTTCGCGGTCGTAGTCAGACGTCGCTTCTTCGATCTGCAAACGAATCTGCTTCACGCGCGCCTCGATCGCCGCGGCCTCGCCTGCGCCGTCGATCACCGTGGTGTTCTCCTTGCCCACCTCGATGCGCTTGGCCTGGCCCAGTTCCGCGAGCGTGGCCTTTTCGAGCGTGAGGCCGGTTTCCTCGGCGATCACCTGGCCGCCCGTGAGAATCGCGATATCTTCGAGCAGCGCCTTGCGACGGTCGCCGAAGCCCGGCGCTTTCACTGCGACCGTCTTGAGCACCCCGCGAATATTATTGACGACGAGCGTGGCAAGCGCCTCGCCTTCGATATCCTCTGCGATCAGCAGCAGCGGTCGCCCTGCTTTCGCCACCTGCTCCAGCACCGGCAGCAGATCGCGGATATTCGAGATCTTCTTGTCGAACAGCAGGATAAACGGATTGTCGAGCTCGGCAATCTGCTTGTCCTGGTTGTTGATGAAATACGGCGAGAGATAGCCGCGATCGAATTGCAGCCCTTCCACCACGTCGAGTTCGTCGGCGAGCGACTTGCCGTCTTCCACGGTAATCACGCCTTCCTTGCCCACCCGGTCGATGGCTTCCGCGATGCGCTGGCCAATCGATTCCTCGCCATTGGCCGAGATGGTCGCTACCTGAGCAATCTCCTTGCTCGTGGTGGTCGGCTTGCTGATTTTCTTGAGTTCCTCGATGGCGGCCGTCACCGCCTTATCGATACCGCGCTTCAGATCGAGCGGGTTCAGGCCCGCCGCCACGTATTTTTGCCCTTCACGCACGATGGCCTGCGCAAGCACGGTGGCCGTGGTCGTGCCGTCGCCCGCAGCGTCGCTGGTTTTCGAGGCCACTTCCTTGACGATCTGTGCGCCGATATTCTGCAGCTTGTCGGCCAGTTCCACTTCCTTGGCCACCGACACGCCGTCCTTGGTGACGATGGGCGAGCCAAAGCTGCGTTCGAGCACGACGTTGCGGCCTTTGGGACCGAGCGTGACTTTGACGGCGTCGGCGAGAATATTCACGCCTTCGATCAGTTTGGTGCGGGCGATATCGCCAAATACGATTTCTTTGGATGCCATGATGGTTGCCTCTCGGGCGCTGGAACGCAGTTATTGATTCACGACGGCGACGATGTCTTCTTCGCGCAGCACGAGTAATTCGTTGCCATTGACCTTGACGGTCTGACCGGCATATTTTCCAAACAGCACGCGGTCGCCAACATTCAGGTCGGGGGCAATGCGGCGGCCGTCGTTGTCGCGTCGCCCCGGCCCCACGGCGAGCACTTCGCCCTGGTCGGGTTTTTCGGCGGCGCTATCGGGAATCACGATGCCCGATGCGGTGCGGGTTTCCTGGTCGAGGCGTTTGACGATCACGCGATCGTGCAATGGGCGCAGGCTCATGGACGTCTTTCCTTTTGCTATTGCCATAGCGGCTTGTTTGTCGATCTTTGTCGATCTCTGGCACTCGTCTCATTCGAGTGCTGATCGGAAAGTCGAGTATAGGAAGACGCCGCGCCGCGCTCCAATAACGGATTGGCACAACGATATGAGCGATCGATGGGCTATCGATATCGCGCCGGGCGATTAAACTGCGCCGGCAGATTTTCCTGCATATCAATCGAAATCGGCGTCTGCAAGGGCCGTCCCGAGGGCACGGCGTCCATCACGCCCTCGATCAGCAACGCGCGGCTCCGGGGCGTGAGTTCATGACCGATCAGCACGGTTTCGTGCTCGCGCTTCATGGCCTTGGGTACGCGCGCCACGCCTTCGTCATCCACGGAAATGTTCTAAATGCCGCGCAGAGGCAGATCTCTCGCGAACGCGTTGCGCGTGAGGCGTTCGGTCGATCCCGCATCCTCGCGGCTTTCAATAGTCGCCGCCACCTCGCCTGACGCATGGGCGAGCGCTATGGTTTGCGAGATTGCGGCTCATATCGCTATTTTTTCAAACGCAATCGGCAAATGACGTTTATTACTTTTTAGCAATAATTTGGAATAAATTGAATTATTTAGATGCCGATTTTCCAGATATCGACATAAAGCTAAAGAACTCAAATTCACGGTCGTTATCAAGGTGAATGAAAGTTTTTGTCGTCGCCGCGCGAAGCGTAGAACATAAAAGGGTGGTGACGGCGCGAAATTAGCGGGGTAGTCAAAAATGCAGGTTACATCGTCCACTTCCAGCCCGGCGGTGGTTGCAAACGCGTCCGCTAACGCTAACGCTAACGCGCTCGCGAGCAAACAGGCGGGCACCCGCGCGAGCACGACGCCGGAGTCCAGCACCAAGGTCACGTTATCGGATGAGGGCTTGCAGAAAAGCGCTCAGGACGCAGCCGACGCATCGAGTCAGAGCGACGCATCGCCCGGGGGCAATGCGACGGATTCAGCCGCTTCGGCCAGCACGTCGGATGCAACAGGCGATATGGCTTCGCAGCTCAAGTCGGTGACCTGGGGCGTGCTCGGCCTGCCCGACCCCACCAAACCGCAGCCGGACAATAAGGCATTCGGGATCGGCAAAGGTATCGCCGCGATCGGCACGGTCGTCAGCGTCATCATGCTCGCACTGAAATTCCTTTAACCTGCCCGGCGCAGGCGGCGCCGGCGGCGACATCATGAACGGCGCGCATTGCCAGTTCTATGGCGCGACGGCCTGTTCAGGCATGAACATCGCTTGCCGCAAGCCTAATCCTGCAAGCGTTCATGATGTCGGCCGACGGGATTGCCGATCGCACGAAATGGATCGGCCAGCAGCAGGCGTCGGGTCGTTTCCACCAGTTGCTGCATATCGAGGGGTTTGCGCAGATAGCAATCGTAGCGCACGAATGCGGGCGGACTGTATTCACCCGATACGAGAATCACCGGCATCGACGCGATGCTCGCACAATCGCGAATTCTTTCGCAAAGCGTGCCGCCCGACATGCCGGGCATGCGCAGGTCCGCGATAACCGCATCAACGGGGCCATCGTTCAATACCGCCCAGGCCGCGTGGCCATCCGCCGCCGCGACGACCTCGAACACTTCCGAAAGCGCTTCGGTCAGTGCGCCCAACAGGGCGCGATCGTCGTCCACCACCAGTACTCGTGTCATGATGCGGCGGCAGGGAATTGCCGTTAGAAAAGGTTTAATCCGCTGAGGATTGTAGTCTGGCCACGCGAAGTCTGTTGGCATTGCGTCTGATGCACCGCATCAAGTGCAATCGTCATCCGAGTGTTCGCAATCGGCTAATATTTCAAATAGCGATTTGAATGCGGTCGTATTTATAAGGGTGCTAACAGCACGCCGACAGCTTGCTGACACGCCTGGCCGGAAAGACCGCATTGCGCGTTCCCATCGCCAAAGACTGCATGAAATACACCTTTCCTGCAGACCCAAAATCCGCCGGTTAAACACGGCACGAACCGGTCTTTTGCGACCCGTCCATGTTGCCTGTACCCGCCAAGTATTCGCTAGCCGATATCCAGAGCCGCCCTGCCCGCGAGCCGGACTGGCGTGCCCAGTCCCAGGCGTTGCTAGGGCTGGCCGCTTTGCAGCCGGAATCCCGCGAGGCCCTGCTTGCGGGCGTCGCGCACGCGGCGCTCAGTCTGTGCTGCGCGGCTTCGGCGGGTATCAGCCTGCCCGAAATGGCCGACGGCAATCCCGTCTTTCGCTGGCATGCGATCGCGGGCCGGCTCGCGGCGCTCCAGGGTCAGGCGGTACCGGCTGCCGATTGCCCCTGCGCGCTCACGCTCGACGGCGGCAAGCCGCTGCTGTTCACGTCGCTATTGGACGATTTTCCGGCGCTGGCCGCATCGTGTGCCGGGGTGCAGGAAGCGCTGATCGTTCCAGTGATTCGCGGCGGCCGCAATCTTGCGGCCTTGTGGGTCGTTTCGATGGACGATACGTGCCGGTTCGGGCCTGAAGATGAGCGCGTGCTGGTGGAACTCGCCCAAGTTGCCGGGGCTTCGCTGGAAATGGCGGGCGCGCGCGACTTCAGCAAGCGCGAAACGCAACGCTATTCCGAAGTGATTGCGGTGCTGGCGCACGAATTCCGCAATCCGCTCGGGCCGCTGGAAAATTCGATCGACGGGCTGCGAAGGCTCACGCCCGCGCAATCCACGCAATGGCAATTGCTCGACGTGGCGCAGCGCCAGGTTCGGCATCTTAAACGCCTGATGGACGAACTGCAGGACGCCGCGCGCCTGGACCACGGCAAACTCGGGCTGAACCTGTCCGAAGTGCGCCTGGACGACGTCATTGCCGATGCGCTCGCCTGCGTTCAGGAGCGGGTAACGGCGCATCGCCACACGCTCACGGTGACCGGACTCGCCGACGATATCCGCTTTGCCGGCGATCAGGTCAGGCTGGTTCAGGTGGTCGCCAATCTTTTATCGAACGCGGTGCGCTACACACCCGATGGCGGCAGGGTCGATCTGTTGATTATCCGCACGCATCAAGAGGGCCGCGATGTGCTTGAGATCGTGGTGCGCGACAACGGCATCGGGATCGACGCGGCGGCGCTGCCGCATCTGTTCGAGCCGTTTTCCCAGTTCTCCAATGCGCGGCCCCGTCACGAAGGGGGATTTGGCATCGGCCTGAGCATTTCTCGCAAATTGGCCGAGCTTCATGGCGGCACGCCGACCGTGACGAGCGGCGGTGCGGGAAAGGGAACGGTGGCGCGGCTCCGGTTGCCGCTCCAGACTGCCGAAGCCACTGTCGCCAAACCTGCGCCGCGCGGCGAAAAGATTGCTCCGGCGCAGATCCTCATCGTCGACGACAGCGACGACGCACGTTTTGCGCTGGCCACGCTGCTCGAAATGGACGGGCATCACGTCAAGACCGCGAATAGCGGCGCAAGCGCCCTCGCGCTCTTCGATAGCTGGAAACCGGATCTCGCGCTCGTCGATCTGGGTATGCCCGGCATGGATGGGCTTGAACTGGCGCAACGGTTGCGCGCGCACCCTTGCCGCGCGGGCGTCAAGCTGGTTGCGTTGACGGGGCGCGTGTCGGAGCAGGAGCAGCGGGCGGCGCTCGATGCAGGGTTCGATGCTCATCTCGCCAAGCCGGTCGATATGGAGCAGGTGCGGGCCATGGCCGCACCGCGGGAGCACTAATCCGGCGCGGTGGGTAACATCGGCGTGCGCTGCGCATATGAGCTAAGTCAGGTTCGAGGAGAAGGCCGCTCCGGCAGCGAAATCTCGATGCCGCGACGGTGCAGCGCCGAAAGCACGTAATACACGGCTTTGAAACACATCACCGGGAACGCCGCCCGCCAGCTCCCGCGCAGATTGCCGGCCAGCAGGTTGACGATGCCGTCGCGCATCCAGAAGCGATTCGAGGGCGCCATAAAAAGCGTACGCATGACGGGATCGTTGACGCGATAGATCAGCCAGCTGATCCGGTCCATTGCCTCCGACAATTCTTCGCAGGCCGCCTGCGCAAGCTTTCTGCCTCGTGCCGGATCGTCGAGCCAGACATCCGCGACTTGCGCGCCGAGTTCGCCGCCGGTCATCGCCATCAAGACACCGGTCGAGAACATCGGATCGACAAAACCGTAAGCATCGCCAATCATCAGAAAGCCATTGCCGTTACCTTCGCGCGCGCGATAGCTGTAATTGGCCGTGCTATACACCTCTGAAACGCGCTGCGCGCCCTGCACGCGTGCCGCCACAGTCGGGCTCGAAGCAATGCGGCCGCCCAACAGATCGGCCGGCGTACCCGTGCGCCCTTTCCACGCCGATTGATTGCCGACGAAGCCGATGCTCATGGTGTCGCCCGGTAGCGGGATCATCCAGAACCAGCCATCTTCGGCGAGGTGGATGCTGATGTAGCCCGCGAGGTCGCCTTCGCGGCGCGTTACACCCGTGAAATGCGCGTAGACCGCCGCCGTATTGTTGTATTTGTTCGAGGTCTTGACCTTCATGCGCGAGGCAAGAAACGTATCGCGGCCCGACGCGTCCAGCACATAGCGCGGATGCCACTCACGCGGATTGCCCGCTTCGTCCTGCGTGGACACCACATGGCGTCCGGCAGCGTCATTCAGACTGACTTCCGTGACACGGGTACGCTCGAAACAACGCGCCCCGCGCGAAGCGGCGTGGCGGAACAACAAGGCGTCGAAATCCGCCCGGCGGACTTGCCAGGCGTGCGTGCGGTCCCGATTCAGCGCGCTATGAAAAGGAAAGGCACAACTGTTTCCGGTGCGGTCCGAGACAAACTCCGCGCCCGGCTTGTGCACGCCAATCTCCCGCACCTGCTCCAGAATGCCGAGCCGCTCGAAAATGTCGAGATTGCGGGGTAGCAGACTCTCCCCAATATGAAAGCGCGGATGCGCATCCTTTTCCACCAGAACGACATCGCGGCCTTTCATCGCGAGAAAAGCGGCCGCCGTCGCACCGGCTGGGCCGCCGCCGATAATCAGCACGTCGGGCTGCTTCGAATCGCTCATCGATACCTTCATGGTTCGTTTACCGTCATTCAGCGCAAGGCGGACAGCGCAACTGTTACCGAAAACGCACCGAGTATGAGCGATGCGCTGCGCAGCAGATATTTTGGCATCAGCGTCCCCGCGCGAACGGAGCCCAACTGCGCGCCTAAACCAATCCAGAGCAATCCGATTGGAAACACCAGCGCGAAAAAGCAGGCCATCGCTTCGAGCCAGGCCACGCCGCTCGCAAATGCGGCTTTGGGAAATAGTGTCCCGCCGAGCAGGATGGCTTTGGGATTCAGCAAGGTTGCGAAAAACAGCTCGCGCATTTCGATCACCTTACGCGTGCCTTCGGCAAGTTCCAGCGTCGTGTTCCACAAGCGCACCGCGAGATAAGCGATGTAGATCGCGCTGGCGGCACGCACTACGACCGGCAGCCAGGGTAAGCGCTGCGCAAGCGTGGTCAGGCATAGGCCCCAGAAGGTGATCGCAAGTAGATATCCGCACGATTCGGCGAGCGTCAGCCGGGCTGAGCGGCGAAATCCACCCGCCAGCCCCGCAGTGGCGAGCAACGTATTGGTGGGGCCGGGCATCACCAGAACGAGGAACACGCCAGCGAGGAACAAACCAGGGCTATGGGTTGGATTCATCGTGTTGCCAGAAGACGCGTTGCGCGAATGCCATGAAATCCGCCATGAGGGCGTCCAAAGCATTGCGAATCGCCGGAGCAATTTCTATTCCCGCTTTACAGCTCTTTGTCCTGCAACGGCACGCGCTTCACAGCGCTCACCGTCTTGCTGCCGCCTGCGATTGTAATCGCGCATACATGAGCGTCGACGGCGGCGAGCACATATTTATTTCGTCCGATGAAAGCGAAGAGGGCTTGCTAGCGAAGCGCTTGCCGGATTCCCAAGGCGATAATCACAGTTCCGCACGCGCGATCGATCCAGACCTTCGCACGGCGATAAGCCCTTGCAATCGAGGAATGCGACAGCACGAGTCCCACTGCGCCGTACCAGCATGTGGCGGTTAGGCCGACAGTCGCGAGCATGGCGAAGAACGTCTGCGAGGAAATGTGGGCAGGCGCGGCTGACGAAAACACCGCCGCAACGGCAGATCAATCGATCACTTTTAGCCTCGGCAATTCAGTTAGGGAAGAGAATTGTACTTTCCCTGCCATGTGAAAGCGTTCAGGCATTCCATGCCGCATTCTGTAAAACGATCCGATAACCATCGGCATCTGCGAACGTGCGCCCCGATACGTCCCAATAAGGATTGAGCGACGCGACGTGCAAAAAGCCATTTTCGACAAAGCGATCACAGGTCGCCTGCCATTCCCGCTGGTCTGGGATGTAAAACACCAGCAAGTCCTCGCCGGTGGGTGTCGGCGTCACTGGATGCGCGGTGCAATGCGTGAACTCAAGGTGATAATCCATATCGGGATTCCCGAGCATCACCCCGTCGAAGCCCGCATGATCCTGAAATCGCGCCAGCACGGTCAGCTTGAGCGATGCGCAATACATGCGCTCAGTGCGCGCAAGATTGCTGGCAGGCCGGGCGATTCTAATGTGCGTATGCATAGCTGATTGCGGGCATGGGTTGAGATTCACGCTGTCTGGCCGACGGCCAGGCGAGCGGGCGTAGCGATGCATTTGCTGAAGGCTGCGGCAACACGCGTGAAAACCGATGGAAAAGCTCGTATGGACTTGACCACTGCGATCCCGCGGCGAGCGTCCCACGCAGACTCGCAGGATCTACAACTCGCATCCGCGAGCTTCCTCAAGCACGCATTGCGCGAACGCCTGTAGCGCTCCCTCACTCAATTCGACCGGCTCTGGAAGAACGAGACAGAAGTTCTTGGTGACTGAACCGCCCCGGGAATCGTGGAGGCTGGTTGGTTTAAGTTAATGCCGGTTCAGCGGCAACCGTTTCAAGTTGCCGATAGTAGTTTGCCTCAG
>NZ_JACHBW010000013.1 GCF_014200455.1 Paraburkholderia bannensis
ATTCACGGCACCTTTATTCTGGGCCTGCCGGGCGAGACGCAGGAAACCATCGCGAAGACCATCGAGTACGCGAAGGAGATCAATCCGCACACGATTCAGGTGTCGCTGGCGGCGCCGTATCCGGGCACCACGCTCTATAAACAGGCCGTGGAAAACGGCTGGATGGAAGAGAACAAGGTCATCAATCTGGTGAGCAAGGAGGGCGTGCAGCTGGCGGCGATCGGTTATCCGCATCTGTCGCGCGAGGAAATCTATCACCACCTCGAACAGTTCTATCGCCAGTTCTATTTCCGCCCGTCGAAGATCTGGGAAATCGTGCGTGAAATGCTCACCAGCTGGGACATGATGAAACGCCGTCTGCGTGAAGGCGTGGAGTTCTTCCGCTTCCTGCGCGCGCACGAGGCATGACGGCGTCCGCGCTGCCCGGCGCTGAAGTTGCAGCCGCACGCGCGCTCATTTTCACCGCCGACGATTTCGGTCTGCACGAGCGCGTGAACGCGGCCGTCGAGCATGCGCATCGCGACGGCGTGCTCAACGCCGCGAGTCTGATGGTGGCCGCGCCCGCGGCCGCCGATGCCGTGGCGCGCGCGCGGCGTCTGCCGAAGCTGCGCGTAGGCCTGCATCTCGTGCTCGCCGACGGCGCGGCGATGCTGCCGCGCGAACGCATTCCCGCGCTGGTCGATGAATCCGGCCGGTTCGGCGACAACATGGTGCGCGACGGCTTTCGCTTCTTTTTTCTGCCGCAGGTGCGCGCCCAGCTCGCGCTGGAGATTCGCGCGCAATTCGAGGCGTTCGCGGCGACCGGTCTCGCGCTCGATCACGTCAATACGCACAAGCATTTCCATCTGCATCCCACGGTGCTTTCGCTGATCCTCTCGATTGGCCGCGAATACGGTTTGCGCGCGATGCGCCTGCCGCTGGAGGCGGGCGCCCCGTTCGCCTTGCGGCCGTGGCTCGCGCTGGTGCGTGCGCGTCTCGCGCGGGCGGGCGTGGCGCACAACGACTACGTGGTCGGTATCGCCTCGACAGGGGCGATGGACGAAGCGGTGCTGCTCGAAGCCATCGCGCAGCTGCCTGAGCGGGGCGTGGGCGAGATCTATTGCCACCCTGCGATTGCGCCGGCGCCGGGCGAAGGGCCGATCACGGCGTCGATGCAGACTTATCGCCACGCCGACGAACTCGACGCGCTGCTTTCCCCGCGCGTGGCCGAAGCGCTCGTGCGCAGCGGCGTGAGTCACGGCGGCTTTACCGATGTGTTCTTCGCATCGCAGGCGCAGGGCGCATCATGAAGTGGCTCAAATGGCTGGGGCTGCCGGTCGGGATCGCGATCCTCATCGGCCTGGTCGTGCATGACGGCGCGCATGATGTGATGCGCGTGATCGGCACGGCAGGGCCAGTGCTGCTCTGGCTCGTGCCGTTCCACGCGCTGCCGCTGCTGCTCGACGCTTACGCCTGGCATCTGCTGCTCGACCGGCGTGCACCCCTGAGCTTCCTCTGGTGGGTCGCCACCGTGCGCGAAGCGATCAACCGCCTGTTGCCCGCCGCGGGCGTGGGCGGCGAGATCGCGGGCGTGCGCCTCGCGCGCTGGAAGGTGCGCGGCCACGACAAGGGCAGCGAAGCGCGCGCCGCGAGCGAGGTGACGGCCTCGGTGATCGTCGAGGTGTTCGTGACGATTGCCGTGCAGTACGCGTTCTCCGCGCTTGGCGTGGTGCTGATCGTTGCGGCGACGGGCCAGTCGGGATCGCTGGGCACCATCGTCACGATCGCGCTTGCGCTGCTGCTGAGCGCGCCCTTGCCCTTGCTCGCCGTCATCCTGCTGCGCCGGGGCGGCGTGTTCCATGCGATCGAGCGCTGGGCGGGGCGTCTGCTGGGCGCGGATCACCCCGTCATGCAGGGCATCGACGGTCAGCGGCTCGATGCCGATCTCGACCGTCTGATGTCGCGCACGGGCTTGATGGTCCGCGCGTTCTTCTGGCAACTGGGCGGCTATATGCTCGGCGCGTTCGAAACCTGGTGGGCGCTGGCGCTGCTTGGCCACCCCGTTACGGTGGGCGACGCGCTCGCCATCGAGGCCATCACCCAGGCGGTGCGGCACGCGGCCTTCATGGTGCCCGCGGGCCTGGGCGTGCAGGAAGTGGCCGTGGTGCTGCTGGCGCAACTCTTCGGTGTGAGCCAGGAGGTGGCCTTTTCGCTGGCGCTCGTCAAACGCATGCGCGAGGTCGTGTTCGGCGTGCTGGCGCTGCTGTCGTGGCAGGCCGCCGAGATCGTCCGTACGCGCCGCTCATTGCGCGATGCGCGCCCCGCCGATGCCCCGAAACAGGCGCAAGCCCACGCAAGCGCGCGAGCGGTCCGCCACGACCGGACCCTTTGAAGGTACATTGTGGGAAGTAAGCACGCGCTGAGGCTCGCAACGATCGTAGCCGGCGTGTGCTCCACACTCCACCCGACGCGCCAGCCGAGCCTTCACGCCATGCCGCCCACGCATCGTTTCACGCGGTCAGCGACCGCCGGAATCGTCCTGCTGGCGGCGCTCACGCTCGGCGGCTGCGACGCCCCGCGGCTCGATTCGATGCTCGACACCCTGCGCCAGGCCTTCAAGATATTCTTCGATTCGGTCAAGCCCGATGTGCTGCTGCTCAAGGGGCTGACGCCGGGCGTCTCCACGCTCGAACAGGTGCGCGCGCAGATGGGCAAGCCCGAGACCGAACGCGTGTTCGACGACGGCTCGCGCCGCCTCGAATATCCGCGCGGTCCACAAGGGCTCAAGACCTGGATGGTCGATATTGGCCCGAACGGGCGGCTCGTCGCGATCACGCAGGCGCTCACGGCGGAGAATTTCGCGAAGGTGCGCATCGGCATGCGCGAGGACGAGGTGCGCAGCCTGCTTGGCAAGCCGGGCCAGATAGCGGCTTACCGGCTCAAGCAGGAGACCGTCTGGAGCTGGAAGTGGCTCGAAGGGGGCGTGACGCCCGAAGCGTATTTCAACGTGCATTTCGGCCCGGACGGGCGCGTCTCGACGACGTCGCGTTCGGACGTGATGCGGGGGCATTGAGGTTGGGTGCAAGTCGTCCGACTCACGCTTGAGTGAACAACTGGATATTGGACGCAGGAGACGCACATGGTGATGCATCGGCGACGTCCCCCGCGCGTGGGGCTCGTGCTCGGCGGCGGCGCGGCGCGCGGCTGGGCGCATATTGGCGCGATCCGCGCGCTGGAAGAGGCCGGCATCAAGCCGGACGTGGTGTGCGGCACCTCGATCGGCGCACTGGTGGGCGCGGTCTACGCGAACGGCGATCTCGACTGGCTGGAGGACTGGGTGGGCAAGCTCACCTGGCATACGGTGGTGCGCCTGCTCGACTTGCGTTTTTCGGGCGGCCTGCTGGGCGGGCGCAAGGTCATCGACCTGTTCGCGCGGCAGTTCAACGGCCGCGCGATCGACGACCTGCGGATGCCGTTTACGGCGGTGGCCACCGAACTCGATACGGGCCGCGAGGTCTGGTTGCGCGAGGGCGGCGTGGTGGACGCGGTGCGCGCCTCGATTGCGATTCCCGGCATCTTCACGCCGATCTGGCATGACGGCGTCTGGCTTGTGGATGGCGGCCTGAGCAATCCGGTGCCGGTTTCGGCGGCGCGCGCGATGCGCGCGGACACCGTGATCGCCATCGATCTCAATCACGACATTCTCAATGGCCGCGACCTGGGCGGCGCCATCGACACGGTGCCGCGCGAGACGCCGGTGGAACCGCCGCGACCCGTCGCGCCGGGCGACCCGGGCGCGGCCAGCCCCGTGCCCGCCGAACCCGCGCCGCTGCTACGCCGCAACGGCAAGCGCTTCCCAAGCTGGCTGCAGCCGGCGGGACCGGCCACGCTCGGCAGCCCGGATGTGCGCGTGGCGCCGCCGCCCAGTACGCGCGTGCCGTCGCTGCTGAGTTCGATTGCGCAAAGCATCGACATCATGCAGGTGCGTATCACGCGCAGCCGCCTGGCGGGCGAGCCGGCCGACGTGCTGATCCAGCCGCGTCTGGGCGGCATGGGGATCTTCGACTTTCATCGCGCGGGACCGGCCATCGCGGAAGGGCGCGCGGCGGTGCAGTACATGCTGCCGGCGATCCGCGCGCAGCTGGGCTTGGAGTGAGGGCGGCGCGTTGACGGCAGCCCGTTAGTTTGCCGCGACCCACACCCAGCCTTGCGCCGAACGCCGCAACGTCGTGACCGAAAGCGGCGCGATTTCGAGCTGGCGGAAAGTGGCTGACGGCGCGCCCAGTGCATGCAGCACTGCCGCGCGGATCACGCTGGCGTGCGTGAAGGCGATGACTGGCGCGTTACCCTGGTTGCCCTGGTTGCCCGCTGCGGGCAGGGCGTCCAGCCACACGCCAACACGCTTGCGCACGTCATCGAACGATTCGCCGCCGCCCGGTGGCCGGAACGACGGATCGTGGGTCCACGCTGCCAGCGCGTCGGGGGTGTTCTGCGCGATGTCGTTGAGCCGGCAACCGGCCCACGCGCCGTAAGCCGTCTGCGCGAGCGCGTTCTCGATCTGGGCCTCGAAACCGGCTGCGCTTGCGCTTGCCCGCGCGACGGGAGCCGGGCTCGTCAGCACGAGCGGAGCATCGCCGCTGCCGGCGATCGACGCCTGCCAGCGTGCCCGCCACGTCTTGACGGCAGCGATGGCGCGCGCATCCAACGTCTCGAAGCCTTCGCGCGAGCCGGCTTCAGCCGCCAGCACGCCCGCGCGCAAATCGGCATTCGCCGCATGGCTGACCAGCCAGACCTTCATTGCCATCCTGTTTCCTTACTTATCGATTCGTCGTGCACTACATCGTCCATTCCATCGTGCATTCCATCTGGACCGTGCCCCGCTGACGCAGCGCGTAGAATACAGGCTCCACGTCACGCGGAAGCCGGTGCAAGCCCGGCACGGTCGCGCCACTGTGACCGATTGTTTTTGCGAGCCAGCTGTCCCGCAACAAGCAACGGAAGTCAGACCTGCGTGCGTGCGCAACCCTCTAACGTTCTCATCGACGACCGATCAACGACTAACGGGGCGCGTAACCCCAGGAGAAGTCAATATGTCCGAAGCCGTCCTCAACACGGTCCATGTGCCGGCCGCCACGCCGGCGCCCATCCCGCTGCGCGAAATCCTGCCCTGGGCGATCTTCGTGGGCCTCATCCTGTTGCTGGCGCTGTATTTCGTCGGTGCGGAACAGGGCGCGACTTCGATCGTTCCGGGCATGTACGTCCACGAATTCGTTCACGACGGCCGGCACCTGCTTGGCTTCCCGTGCCACTGACCGGGAGCTGACATGGTAGGCAAGCTGTTGGTACGCGGCATGCTCGCAGGCATCGCCGCGGGACTGCTCACGTTCTCGTTCGCGAAATTCGCGGGCGAGCCGCAAGTCGATCAGGCCATCTCCTTCGAGGAAAAGGCCGATGGCGCCAGGGGCGAAGCGCCCGAGCCGGAAATCGTCAGCCGCGAAGTGCAGGCGAGCTACGGCCTGTTCACGGGCGTGATGGTCTATGGCGCATCGATCGGCGGTCTCTTTGCGCTGGTGTTCGCCTGTTTGCGCGGCCGCACCGACCCGATCCCGGCGCGTGCGCTCTCCGCCTGGCTCGCACTGGCGGCCTTCGTGTCGATCTACCTGGTGCCGAACATCAAATACCCGGCGAATCCGCCATCGGTCGGCGACCCGGAGACAATTGGCTATCGCACCGGTTTGTTCTTCCTGATGATCGCCATCTCGATCGCCGTCACGGTGTTCTCGCTCAAGGTGCGCGGCGCGCTTGCCGCGAAGTGGGGGCAATGGAATGCGTCGATTGCGGCGCTGGTGCTGTTCGTCGTGGTGATCGCCGCGATCCAGGCCGCGCTGCCGACGATCAACGAAGTGCCGGGCGCGTTCCCCGCCGTGCTGCTGTGGAAGTTCCGCACCGTGGCGATCGGCATGCAGGCGATCCTGTGGAGCGTGGTGGGTCTGCTGTTTGGCGCGCTGGTCGAGCGTCTGGAACGCGCCAGCGTGCGTCCGCGCTCGCTGGCGGCACGCGGCGCCTGAGTTTCCAGGGGTTTCCCGCAAGCGTTTCCGATGCGACCAGGTCCGCGCTTCTATCGAAAAAGCGACCCGAAACTTGCCAAAACCCACTCAACGCCCCGCTAGCCGGGGCGTTGTCTTTGGGGCGTCCTGAGCGGCTTTCAATTTCATCGCGCCCCTGACAGCGCGGGCGCAATGCCCGGCTGGCGTCGAGTCACAGCCGGCAACGCGGCGATGCTGCGCTGCAACATACCAGCCGCAACCGTTTGAGCAATCTTTTTGACCTTGCGACGATCCGCGCCAATCCCCCAAGGCGCGGTGCATGAGCGCCACCCGGGGCAAACCGACAACGACTTTCCGGAGATGCGCGTGATCCTCTACGGCTTTGGCCCGGTGCTGCTGGCCGGCACGATCCAGACGATCGAACTTTCGCTGCTCTCGCTCGGCGTGGCCGTGCTGCTCGGTCTCGCGGGCGCGGCGGCGAAACTCTCGTTCAACCGGCCGCTCGCGGCCATGGCGACCGCTTACACCACGCTGATCCGCTCGGTGCCCGACCTGGTGCTGATGCTGCTGCTGTTCTACAGCATCCAGATCGGCGTGAATGAGGCCACCGACGCGCTCGGCATGGCGCAGATCGATATCGATCCGTTCGTGGCGGGCGTGCTCACGCTCGGCTTCATCTACGGCGCGTATTTCACGGAGACGTTTCGCGGTGCGTTTCTCTCCGTGCCGCGCGGACAACTGGAAGCGGGCTACGCCTACGGCATGAGCGGCGCGCGCGTGTTCGCACGCATCCTGTTCCCGCAGATGATGCGCTTCGCGCTGCCGGGCATCGGCAACAACTGGCAGGTGCTGGTGAAGGCCACGGCGCTGGTCTCGATCATCGGTCTGGCCGATGTCGTGAAAGCCGCCCAGGATGCGGGCCGCAGCACCTTCAACCTGTTCTTCTTCCTGGTGATTGCGGCGGCGATTTATCTCGCGATCACCACTGTTTCGAACTTCGCGCTGATCTGGCTCGAACGCCGCTATTCGGCGGGCGTGCGCCACGCGCAACTCTGAGGACCGCGCCATGAACGAAATCCTCCAGCAATTTGGCCGCGCGTTTCTCTACTGGGACGGCGAGCATGTTTCCGGCCTCGCGATGACGCTCTGGCTGCTCGTGATCTCGGTGGCGTTCGGCTTCGTGTGCGCGGTGCCGCTGGCGGTGGCGCGCGTCTCGAAGCGCCGTTGGGTGTCGATGCCGGTGCGCTTTTACACCTATGTGTTTCGCGGCACGCCGCTCTATGTGCAACTGCTGCTGATCTACACGGGCGTCTACAGTCTCGCCTTCGTGCGCAGCGAGCCGCTGCTCGACGCGTTCTTCCGCAGCGGCCTGAACTGCGCGATTCTCGCCTTCGCGCTCAATACCTGCGCCTACACGACCGAGATTTTCGCGGGCGCGATCCGCGCGACCTCGCACGGCGAAGTGGAAGCGGCGCGCGCCTACGGCATGAGCCCGCGTACGATGTATTGGCGCATCATCCTGCCTTCGGCGCTGCGCCGCGCGCTGCCGCTGTACAGTAACGAAGTGATCCTGATGCTGCATGCCACCACGGTGGCGTTCACGGCCACCGTGCCCGACATCCTCAAGGTCGCGCGCGACGCCAATTCGGCGACCTATCGCTCGTTCGAATCGTTCGGCATCGCGGCGCTGATCTACTGCGGCGTATCGTTCGTGCTGGTCGCCGCCTTCCGCCGCGCCGAAAAGCGCTGGCTCGGTTACCTTACCGTGCGCTCGCGCTAGACCCGGTTGTTTGAATCAAGCCTTATTTTGGAGACCATCTTGCCTCAGACGACGAACAAGACCGCCATCGGCAGTAAGCTGATCGCGCGCGACATCCACAAGCGCTACGGCGATAACGAAGTGCTCAAGGGCGTGTCGCTCGACGCGAAGAAGGGCGACGTCATCAGCATCATCGGCGCGAGCGGCTCGGGCAAGAGCACGTTCCTGCGCTGCATCAATTTCCTCGAAAAGCCCAACGCCGGCGAAATCATCGTGGACGGCGAAACCGTGAGCACCAAGGCGGGCCGCAATGGCGACCTCGACGTGGCCGATCACAAGCAGTTGCAGCGCATCCGCACCAAGCTCGCGATGGTGTTCCAGCATTTCAATCTCTGGTCGCACATGAACGTGATCGAGAACGTAATGGAAGCGCCGCTGCATGTGCTGGGCTTGCCGCGCAAGGAAGCCGAGGATCGCGCGCGCGAGTATCTGGAGAAAGTGGGCCTCGCGCCGCGCGTGGAAAAGCAGTATCCCTCGCACCTGTCGGGCGGCCAGCAGCAGCGCGTGGCGATCGCCCGCGCGCTCGCGATGCATCCGGACGTGATGCTGTTCGACGAGCCCACCTCCGCGCTCGATCCGGAACTGGTGGGCGAGGTGCTCAAGGTGATGCAAAAGCTCGCCGAGGAAGGCCGCACCATGATCGTCGTCACGCACGAAATGGGCTTTGCGCGCAACGTCTCGAATCATGTGATGTTCCTGCACCAGGGGCGCACGGAAGAAGAGGGCGCACCTGCCGATGTGCTGGGCGCGCCGAAAAGCGAGCGCCTGCGCCAGTTCCTGTCGGGCAGTCTCAAGTAAGCTTGCGGCTCACGAAGAAAGTTGTTCTTGCCGATGATTCGCCCCGCAGCCTCCGCTCCCGCTTCCGCTCCATCCATTAGCGCCACGCCGTGCGCGCCCGTCCCTGCATCGTCCGCGCCGGGTGGCGCGTCGCGCGCGCAGCGCACCACCCAGGTGGCGATTGTCGCGCTGCCGCCCGTGTCGATGTCGGGCGTCGGGCCGATCGTCGATGCGCTCAATCTCGCCAACGAGATCGACGGCCGCGCGCTGTATCGCTGGCAGATGGTGTCGTGGAACGGCCGCCCCGTGCCGCTCGCGGGCGGCGCGCAGTGGCCCGCCGATGCCGCGTTCGGCGATGGCCTGGCGTGCGACTGGCTGATCGTCGTCACCGAGCGCTATCAGCAGTTCGCCGACTATCGCCTGTTTCTCGCCAGCCTCGCGCGCGTTGGGCAGCGCACGCCGCTCGTCACCGGCATCCATCACGGCGTCTGGTGGCTGGCGATGGCCGGGCAGTTGCAGGGCTATCGCGTGGCGGTGAACTGGGAAACCTACCAGCAGTTCGCCGAGCAGTTCGAGCGCACCATCGTCACCCAGCATATCTACGAGATCGACCGCGATCGCGCGACCTGCGCGGGCGGCCAGGCCACGCTCGATTTCATGCTGGCGATGATCGGCCGCGAGCACGGCCCGGAGCTGGTCGACCGTATCGCCGACGCGATGGGCGCGAGCACCTTGCGCAGCGGCGACGAGCGCCAGCGCATTCCCTTCGTGACCGCGCCCGGCGAGCGCCATCCGCGCCTGAACGACGCGCTCATGCTGATGGAGGCGAATATCGAGGACCCGCTCACCACCGACGAGATCGCCGGGCACGTGGGCGTCTCGCGCCGTCAGCTGGAGCGCCTGTTCCGGCAATACCTGAACGCGATGCCGTCGAAGTACTACTTGGGCTTGCGTCTGGCGAAAGCGCGTTCGCAACTGCAGCGCACCAGTAAATCGGTGGTGCAGATCAGTCTGGCGTGCGGCTTTTCATCGGCGGCGCATTTTTCCAATGCGTATCGCGAGCGCTTCGGCGTGACGCCGCGCGAGGACCGGCGCAACTGGATCGAGCGCCAG
The DNA here is from genome assembly GCF_014200455.1 of Paraburkholderia bannensis. Lineage (GTDB taxonomy): Bacteria > Pseudomonadota > Gammaproteobacteria > Burkholderiales > Burkholderiaceae > Paraburkholderia > Paraburkholderia bannensis_A. The sequence continues at coordinate 9,736 of NZ_JACHBW010000013.1, forward strand.
CACGGCGGCGCGGCCGGCGCGGTGCAGGAGCCGCGCGCCGGGGCGCTGGTGGAGCCGCCGGAGCAGAACTAAAAAAACGCGTCGCCCATGCGCAAGACGTTTGCCGCGTGGTTGCCTACACTGCAAGCCATACGTACGCCAACCGTGTGCGCCGCCGCGCACGGTGTACCCCCATCGAGCCATCTCAACGACCTGTCTCGAACCAACGAGGATTCGCCATGAACGACCAGACTGTGAGCCGCCAGACTTTCGACGAAGTGATGGTGCCGTGCTTTTCGCCCGCGCCGTTCGTCCCCGATCGCGGCGAAGGCTCGCGCGTGTGGGATACCGCGGGCCGCGACTATATCGACTTCGCCTGCGGCATCGCTGTGACGTCGCTCGGCCACGCGCATCCGGAACTGCTCAAAGTGCTGCACGAGCAGGGCAGCAAACTCTGGCACATCGGCAACGGCTACACCAACGAGCCGGTGCTGCGTCTGGCGAAAAAGCTCGAATCGCTGAGCTTCGCCGACCGCGCGTTCTTCGCCAATTCCGGCGCGGAAGCCAACGAAGCCGCGCTCAAGCTCGCGCGCCGCGTCGCCTTCGACCGTCACGGCGAGCAGAAAGCCGAAATCGTCTCGTTCACCCAATCGTTCCACGGCCGCACCTTCTTCACCGTGAGCGTGGGCGGCCAGCCCAAGTACTCCGAAGGTTTCGGCCCGATTCCGCAAGGCATCATCCATCTGCCGTACAACGACATCGAAGCCGCGAAGCGCGCCATTGGCCCGCAAACCTGCGCCGTGATCGTCGAGCCGGTGCAGGGCGAGGGCGGCGTGATTCCCGCCGATCCGGACTTCCTCAAAGCGCTGCGCGAAGCCTGCGACGCGCATGGCGCGCTGCTGATTTTCGACGAAGTGCAAACCGGCGTGGGCCGCACCGGCACCTTCTACGCTTATGAAGACACGGGCGTCACGCCCGACATCCTCACCACCGCCAAGGCGCTGGGCAACGGTTTCCCGATCGGCGCGATGCTCACGACCGAAGCGCTCGCCGCGCATTTCAAGGTGGGCGTGCACGGCACGACCTACGGCGGCAATCCGCTGGGCGCGGCGATCGCGCACAAGGTGGTGGAGCTGATCAGCGATCCGGCCGTGCTGGCGGGCGTGCGTACGCGCGGCGAAGCGATCCGCGCGAAGCTCGCGGCGCTCAACGAACGTTTCGACGTGTTCAACGAAGTGCGCGGCAAGGGCCTCTTGATCGGCGCGCAGCTCAATGCGCGTTTTGCGGGCCGCGCCAAGGACTTCAATGCGGCAGCGGCGAATCACGGCGTGATGATGCTGATCGCCGGTCCCGACGTGCTGCGCTTCGCGCCGTCGCTCATCATGCCCGAAGCGGACCTGAACGAGGGCTTCGCGCGCCTCGAAAAGGCCTTCGAAGACGTGGCTGGCGCGCGCTAAGCCGCGCGCTTCATTCCAGAAACCAGGACCGACGATGCTATTCGTTCGCCCCGCAAGGCTCTCCGATCTCGATGCGATCGCCCATATGGCGCGCACCGCCCAGCCCGTGCTGCATTCGCTGCCGCACGACCGCGCGGCGCTGGAGGCGCGCATCGCGCTGTCCGAAGACTCGTTTCGCGCCGATGTCGATTTTCCGGGCGAGGAGTTCTATCTCTTCGTGCTCGAAGATTCGGCCACGGGCAAGCTGGTCGGCACGTCCAGCATCGTCGCGGCAGCAGGTTATGCGGAGCCGTTCTACGCGTTTCGCAACGACGCGCTGATCCACGCCTCGCGCGAGCTGCATGTGAACCGCAAGATCCATGCGCTCACCATGTCGCACGAGCTGACGGGCAAGAGCCGCCTCGCGGGCTTCTATATCGATCCCGCGCTGCGCGGCGATGCGGCCGCGCACCTGATGTCGCGCGCGCGCATGATGTACGTGGCGATGAACCGCCGCCGCTTTACGCCCGAGGTGTTTTCGCTGCTGCTCGGTGTGACCGACGATGCGGGCGTGTCGCCGTTCTGGGAAGCGGTGGGGCGCAAGTTCTTCGGGCGCGATTTCAAGGACATCGAAATGGCCTCGGGCGGCAGAAGCCGTACCTTTATCGCCGAGGTGATGCCTGCTTATCCGATCTACGTGCCGCTGTTGCCGGAAGACGCGCAACGCGTGCTGGGCGAACCGGATCCGAGCACTTTGCTCGCCTACGAGATCCATCTGGAAGAGGGCTTCGAGACGGACCGCTACGTCGATATTTTCGACGCGGGCCCGGTGCTCACCGCGCAGGTGGATCGCACCGCGTCGGTGGCGGGCAACCAGACGCGCACCGTGCGCGAGAGCGCCAATGCAGTCGATGGCTCGGCGTGGCTGGTCGCCAGCCAGCAGGGCGGCGAATTCCGCTGCGCGCTGGCGACGCTGCCCGCAACGCCGCTGAATGTGTCGCATCGCGGCGCGCATGCGGTGCCGCTTGACGCGCCGCTCGACGCCGCCACGCGCGCCGCGCTCAACGTTCAGGACGGCGAGGCGGTACGCTGCGCGCCGCTTTATCGTCCGGATGAAGACGGACAGGACAACGAGGATGCATCGATGGGAGAGGCGCAATGATCGTAGTACGCGTCGTGCAGACGGGCGATGTGGATGCGCTCGTCGCGCTCGCCCAGGAAACCGGCCCCGGCCTCACCACCTTCAAGCCTGATCGGGATGCGCTCGCCGCGCGCATCGAGCGCACCCGCCGCACGCTGGCGGGCGAGGCGAGCGCCGCCGAAGCGGGCTACTTCTTCGTGATGGAAGACACGGCGACGGGCGACGTGGCGGGCGTGTGCGGCATCGAAACGGCGGTTGGCCTCACGCAACCGTTCTACAACTACCGCGTGAGCACGGTAGTGCATGCGAGCCAGGATCTGGGCATCTGGACGCGCATGCGCGCGCTCAACATCTCGCACGACCTCACCGGTTACGCCGAAGTGTGCTCGCTGTTCCTCTCGCCGCGCTATCGCACGGGCGGCATGGGCGGGTTGCTGTCGCGCTCGCGCTTCATGTTTATCGCGCAGTTTCGCGAGCGGTTTCCGGAGCGTATCTGCGCGGAGCTGCGCGGCCATTTCGATGCCGAAGGCACCTCGCCGTTCTGGCGCGCGGTCGGTTCGCACTTCTATCAGATCGACTTCAATGCCGCCGATTATCTGAGCGCGCATGGCCGCAAGTCCTTCCTCGCCGAGCTGATGCCGCGCTATCCCGTCTACGTCGAGCTGCTGCCGGAAGAAGCGCAGGCCTGCGTGGGCCTCACGCACGCGGACACGGTGCCCGCGCGCCGCATGCTCGAAGGCGAAGGGCTGCGCTACGAGAATCACGTCGATATCTTCGATGCGGGCCCGGTGCTCGAATGCCATATCGCCGATTTGCGCACGGTGCGCGAGAGCGTGCTGGTGCCGGTGCGTATTGGCGACGTAACTGCGGGTGAAGCAGCGGTGGAAGGCAACACGCGCTCGCTGGTGTCGAACACCTCGCTCACCGATTTCCGCGTGGGCTTCGCGCCGGGCGTGGTGCAGGACGGCGCGTTCACGCTGGGCGCGCAGGAAGCGGCGGCGCTGAACGTGAAGGAAGGCGAACAGGTGCGCGTGCTGGGCGCGTCGCACGCAGCACGGTAAAGAAAAAAGGATGACCATGAACGAGCTTTTCATCGATGGCCAATGGTGCGCGGCAAGCGGTCCTGCATTCGCTTCGCGCAATCCCGGCACCAACGAAACCGTGTGGAGCGGCAACGCCGCCAATGCCGAGGACGTGGACCGCGCCGTCAACGCCGCGCGCCGCGCGTTCCCTGCGTGGGCGCAGACGCCTTTCGAGACGCGCTGCGAGATCGTCAAGCGCTTTGCTGCGCTGGTGAACGAGCGCAAGGAAGACCTCGCGCGCGCGATTGGCCGCGAGACCGGCAAGCCGCTCTGGGAAGCGCGCACCGAAGCGGCGTCGATGGCCGCCAAGGTCGCCATCTCGATCACGGCCTACGGCGAGCGCACCGGTGAAAAGCGCAGCGATATGGCCGACGGCGTGGCCGTGCTGCGTCATCGCCCGCATGGCGTGGTGGCCGTGTTCGGTCCGTACAATTTCCCCGGCCATCTGCCCAACGGCCATATCGTGCCCGCGCTGATCGCCGGTAACGCGGTGGTGTTCAAGCCGTCCGAACTTGCGCCAGACGTTGCGCGCGCAACGGTCGAGATCTGGAAGGACGCGGGCCTGCCTGCGGGCGTGCTCAATCTCGTGCAGGGCGAGCGCGACACCGGCATTGCGCTGGCGAACCATCGCCAGATCGACGGCCTGTTCTTCACGGGCAGCTCGGATACCGGCACGCTGCTGCATCGGCAGTTCGGCGGGCGTCCCGAGATCGTGCTGGCGCTGGAGATGGGTGGCAACAATCCGCTGGTGGTCGCGCCGGTCGAGGATCTCGACGCCGCCGTGCATCACGCGATCCAGTCGGCGTTTCTGTCGGCGGGGCAACGTTGCACCTGCGCGCGCCGCATTCTGGTGCCGTCGGGCGAATTCGGCGATCGCTTTATCGAGCGCTTTGTCGAGGTGTCCTCACGAATCGCCGTGGGCGAATACAACGACGATCCGCAGCCCTTCATGGGCGCGGTGATCTCGGCGCGCGCGGCCGCCAAGCTGATTGACGCGCAAACGCTGCTGCTCTCGCGCGGTGCGAAGGCGTTGCTGCCGATGCAGCAGCGCGATCCTGAACTCGGCTTCGTCACGCCCGGCATTCTGGACGTGACCGGCGTGGCCGATCTGCCTGATGAGGAGCACTTCGGGCCGCTCGCGCAGATCATCCGCTACGCCGGTTTCGACGATGCCATCGCTCAGGCGAACAACACGGCCTACGGTTTGTCGGCGGGCCTGCTCGCCGACGATGCGGCGCTCTGGCAGCGTTTTTCGCGCGAGATCCGCGCGGGCATCGTCAACTGGAACCGGCCGACCAACGGCGCGTCGAGCGGCGCGCCCTTCGGCGGGCCGGGCCGCTCGGGCAATCACCGCCCCAGCGCGTTTTATGCCGCCGACTACTGCGCGTGGCCGATGGCCTCGGTGGAAAGCGCACAACTGCAGATGCCCGCGAGCGTTTCGCCGGGCCTTCAATTCTGAGGATCGACGATGAGCAATACCGCCAAGCTGGCCGCCACGGCGCTCGAAGCCAATTTCGACGGTCTGGTCGGCCCCACGCATAACTACGCCGGGCTGTCGTTCGGCAACGTCGCTTCGCAGAACAACGAGAAGTCGGTGGCCAATCCGCGCGCCGCGGCGCAGCAGGGTCTGCGCAAGATGAAGCGCCTCGCCGATCTGGGCTTTGCGCAGGGCGTGCTGCCGCCGCAGGAGCGCCCGTCGATTCGCCTGCTGCGCGAACTCGGCTTCACGGGCAAGGATGGCGAGGCCATCGCGCGTGCCGCGAAAGATGCACCCGAACTGCTGGCCGCGGCCAGTTCCGCCTCGGCGATGTGGACCGCCAATGCGGCGACCGTGAGCCCCTCGGCGGACACGCCCGAGCGCCGCGTGCACTTCACGCCGGCCAATCTGTGCAGCAAGCTGCATCGCGCGATCGAACACGAATACACGCGCCGCACGCTCGGCGCGATCTTCGCCGATCCCTCGCATTTCGTGGTGCACGACGCGCTGCCGGGCACGCCCGCGCTCGGCGACGAAGGCGCGGCCAATCACACGCGCTTTTGCGCGGAATACGGCGTGCGCGGCGTGGAATTCTTCGTCTATGGTCGCAGCGAATATCGCCGTGGGCCGGAGCCGAAGCGCTTTCCGGCGCGTCAGACCTTCGAGGCGAGCCGCGCGGTCGCACAACGCCACGGCCTGAACGAAGCCGATACGGTGTTCGCGCAACAAAGCCCGGACGTGATCGATGCGGGCGTGTTCCATAACGACGTGATCGCCGTCGGCAATCGCACCACGCTGTTCTGCCACGAACGCGCGTTTGTCGATCAGCAGACGGTCTATGAGGAACTGCGTAGCAAGCTGGGGGCGCATGGCACGCCGTTCAACGTGATCGAGGTGCCCGACGCCCAGGTGAGCGTTGCCGACGCGGTCTCGTCGTATCTGTTCAACAGCCAGTTGCTCAGCGCCGCGGACGGCAAGCAGGTGCTGGTGGTGCCGCAGGAATGCCGTGAAAACCCGCACGTGGCGATGTATCTGGACGACCTGACTGCAAGGAGCGGTCCGATCGACGAGGTGCTGGTGTTCGACCTGCGCGAGAGCATGAAGAATGGCGGCGGCCCGGCCTGCCTGCGTCTGCGCGTGGTGCTCGACGAAGCCGAACGCGCGGCCGTCGCGCCCGGCGTGTGGATGAACGACACGCTGTTCGCGCGCCTCGACGCGTGGATCGAAAAGCATTATCGCGATCGCCTCGCGCCGCAGGATCTTACCGATCCGGCGCTGCTGGTGGAGTCGCGTACGGCGCTCGACGAACTCACGCAGATTCTCGGCCTGGGCTCGCTCTATGACTTCCAGCGCTGAAGTCGTGCTGGGCGATTTTCTCGGCGCGACGCTGGGCGGCTGGCGTCCCACCGATCAGACGCAGGGTGTTTGCGCGAACGGTGCGGTGCGCTGGCAGTCGCTCGACGAAGGCGTGTTGCTGCTGGAACCCGCGCGTATCGATGTGACGACGCGCAGCGTGCTGCTCTCCGCAGGCGTGCATGGCGACGAGACCGCGCCGATCGAACTGCTTTCGAAGATAGTCGCCGATATCGCCGCTGGTCGTCTGGCGCTGGCTTGCCGCGTGCTCGTCGTGCTGGGCAACGTCAACGCCATGCGTGTGGCGAAGCGCTATGAAGACGACGATCTCAACCGGCTGTTCGGCGGCCGTCACGCGCGGGTGCCGCACAGCCGCGAAGCGCCGCGCGCCGTCGCGCTCGAAGCGGCGGCCCAGCGCTTTTTCGCCGTTGCGTCCACCACGCCGGGCGCGCGCTGGCATCTGGACATGCACACCGCGATTCGCGCGTCGGCGTTCGAGCAGTTCGCGCTTTTGCCCTATACGGGCGGCGCACCGACGCGGGCGATGTTCGACTGGCTCGCCGATGCGCGTATCGCGGCGGTACTGATCCATACGGAGAAGGGCGCGACCTATTCGTCCTTTACCGCCGACCATTGCGGCGCGACCGCCTGCACGCTGGAGCTGGGCAAGGTGCGGCCGTTCGGCGAGAACGATCTTGCGCGTTTCGCGCATGCCGACGCCGCGGTGCGCCGGCTGGTTGCGGGCGTAACGAACGGCGCAGAGGCCGTCATGCCCCGGGTGTTCACCGTGATCGGCCAGATCACGAAGCAAAGCGACGCCTTCGCGCTGCACGTAGCGGCCGATGTGCCGAACTTCACGCCGTTCGCGCGCGACACCGTACTGGCCGAGGACGGCGATTATCGCTACGTGGTGACGCACGACGAGGAACGCATCGTCTTTCCGAATCCGACGGTCAAGCCTGGCCTTCGCGCGGGTCTGCTGGTGGTCGAGACCACCGATGAAACGCTTGCCGCGCTCGTATAAACCGGCATAAACGCACCGCCCACTTGCGCAGCCACGACACCCAATTGCAACTTCGCGCGTGGGCTCTTTGGCGGGCGCGGCCTGCGGGCACGGTACAATCGCGCCCCTGCGGTTGCTGCGGCGCATCAGAAACGATGCGATCGTTTGAGCCGCATTTTTGGCGCAGCGATCCTGTGCCGCGCCCCGCATATCGACGGAGCGCACCGTATTTCGACTGGATAGAGACACTGATGAACATGAACTGGAACAAGCTGGCCACCTTCGCGCTCTGCACGGCCGTCACCTTCGGCGCGGGCGCGTCGCTCGCGCAAGCGGCCGATCTCAAGGAAATCCGCTTCGGCGTCGAGGCGTCGTATGCGCCGTTCGAATCGAAGTCGCCCAGCGGCGAGCTGCAAGGCTTCGATATCGACGTGGGCAACGCCGTCTGCGCGAAGCTCAAGGTGAAGTGCGTGTGGGTGGAAAACTCGTTTGACGGCCTGATCCCGGCGCTGCAGGCGCGTAAGTTCAACGCCATCAACTCGGACATGAGCATCACGGATCAGCGCCGCCTGGCGATCGACTTCACCGATCCGATCTACGCGATCCCCAACCAGATGATCGCGAAGAAGGGCAGCCCGCTGCTGCCGACGCCGGAATCGCTCAAGGGCAAGCATGTGGGCGTGCTCCAGGGCACGATCCAGGAAACCTACGCGAAGGCCAAATGGGCGCCGGCTGGCGTCGACGTCGTGCCTTATCAGACCCAGGACCAGATCTACGCGGATCTCGTCTCGGGCCGTCTGGACGCTGCGTTCCAGGACGCCGAAGCGGCTTCGAAGGGCTTCCTGAACAAGCCGCAGGGCGCGGGCTTCGCATTCGCCGGCCCGGAGGTGGTCGACGTAAAGCTGCTCGGCGAAGGCGTGGGCTACGGCGTGCGCAAGAACGACGCGGCGCTGAAGGCCGCGCTCAACGGCGCGCTCAAGGAGCTGAAGGCCGACGGCACGATCGACAAGATCGCCGCCAAGTACTTCGACGTGAAGGTCGTGCTGAAGTAAGCAGGCAACGCTGACCAGGCAGCCTGAAGCACGCGATACCGGCCGGTGAGAACTGGCCGGTATTTTTTACATGGTTCATTATTCGGCATCCTGATTAATGCCGTGAAAAGGTCCGTATCGATGCGCCTTTCCGTTTAAGAGCCAGGCGGAAATTTCGTCGAATTGAGTGTTTGCTTCATATGCCGGACGGATCCGCCAGGATAGAATTGGTAAGTTAGAGAAGAGTCGTGTGCGCAGCGATTCGCCTGAAAACAAGGCCGAAAGCGCACGTGCGACGAGCAAGAACGAGTCGACAAGACCCGCCACACGAGACACCACACGACCTTGGCGCCGCCTCAGGCACGGCGCCTCGCGGGGGACACCATGAGCTTCAGTGCCGTAGACCGACCGGGCATGTCGGGCGTCGAAGGCGATCAGTCATCCAGCGGTCCGTTGGCCGATCCCTGGCAGGTTTATTTCGCGCGTCAGCCCATGCTCGATCGCGATGGCATGCTGTGCGCGTACGAAACGCTGCCGCGTGTCGTACGCATCGCGGTGCAAGAGGAAGTGGACCCGCAGGCGAGCGCTGGCCGCGCGCTGATCAAGGGGTTCGCGACGCCGGCTTTGCGCGCTTCGCTGAGCCATCACCCGGCCTGGCTCGATGTGACGCGCGAGGCGCTGTTCGACGACACCCTGCTGCGCCTCGCTCCCGATGGCGTGATGCTCGAATTGCCGGTCGGCATCGGCGCAGACCCGGATCTGATCGCGCGACTCGTCGTCTTGCACAAGAAGCGCTATCGCTTCGCGCTCGACAACGTCACCAAGGCCGACGAATCGTTCGCGAAGCTGCTGCCCTATGTGGACGCGATCAAGATCGATACGCAGGATATCGCGCCCGCGCTGTTGCCGAAGTTCGCGAGCGTCCTCAAGTCGGCGGGCAAGATTCTGGTCGCCCTCAACGTGGAGTCGCCGCAGGCGCACGATCGCGCCCACGCGCTGGGCTTCGATCGCTTCCAGGGCTATTACTTCGCGAAACATCAGGGCGGCTCGCGTCGCGCGAGCGCGCCGCGTCAGGCGCTACTGAACCTGCTGCAACTGCTTGCCGCCGAACCCACGGTGATGCAGCTCGAAGCGGAACTCAAGCTCAATCCCGTTCTGGTGATGCACCTGATGCGTCTTGCCAATTCGAGCAGCTACGCGCTGGGCCGCAAGGTCACGACGCTGCGCGAGGCGATCAACGCGACAGGCACCAACCGCATCGCACGCTGGACGCAACTGCTGCTTTACGCCGATGGCCGCAAGGTCAAGCTCGAAGACGATCCGCTGCTGCAACTGGCGGCCACGCGGGCGCGCTTCATGGAGCTGGCCACGGCGATCCTGCCCGAGGCGGGGCCGAGCGAAGAAGACGCGGCGTTTCTGGTCGGCGTGTTTTCGTTTGTCGACGCGGTGTTTGGCGGCGCGATCGATGACGCGCTGGAAGTACTGCGCCTGCCCAAGCCGATTCGCGCGGCCATTACCCACCGCGAAGGCGTGCTGGGACGTCTGCTCGATGTAATCGAGGCGCTGGAGCAGGGCGACTGGGCAGCCGTCGATATGGCCTGCGCGAGTCTCGCGCCGCTCGACGCGGGCGCGGTGGCGGCGCTTACGCTCACGTCGGCGGAGTGGGCCGGCATGGCCGACCGCAACGCCGAAGCGCAAGGGCTGGAACGGATCGAGGATTGAAGTGCGAGGTTTGAGCGCCAGGGCCTGAAGTGCGTTCAGGCCCTGGCGAAGGCGCTCATGTGCGCTCATGTGCGCTCATCAGGCCTTGGCGGGATGCGCCGCGAAGAAGCGCGCAAGTTCGTGAGCGAGTTCGTTGAGTGCGCTCATTTCCTTCTGCGAGATGCGGCGCGGTTCCTGGCTCATCAGCCAGTCGCCGTAGACCAGCGCCACCGGCGCATCGCCCGGCACCGCCACCGGCAACAACACGAAGGCGCGCGTATCGTCGAAGCGCGCGCGATACCAGCCCGGCAGACGCGCGAGCATCTTCGGGTCGCGCGCATTCTCGATGAAGATGCCCACGGAATTCGCGATCGCCAGATGAAACACATCGGGCTGGAATGCCGCGCTGAACGACAGCTTTTCCAGACCGTCGTCCATCTGCGGACCAAAGCCGCGCTGCGCCTCGAACATGTTCGCGCCGCGTCGCACGAACACCACCGTGCGCGCGAAGCCTAAACCGGCCAGCACGGTTTCGGTGGCCAGCGTGAGCGCCGTGTTCAGCGAGCTGTCGGGTGGCAGCGAGCGCAGATCTTTCACGCCCGCGGTAATGCGCGCCTCGGGATCGAGCGCCTCGCGCGCCATCGCGTCGGCGTTGGCGCGCAGCTCGACGATCTCGCGCATCACGCCATCGTCGGCTTCTTCGCGCGCGAGCGCCAGACTCATCTGCACCAGCGTTTCCGGATCGGCCAGGAGCGCGCGGCCATAGAAGTGGGCGAGGTCGGTGATGTGCTCTTCGCGCGCCTCTTCGGTCAGGCCCGGCGTGGTCAGCACGCGCGCGACTTCGGTCGAATAGTTGGTGATGGCGCGCAGCCATTGCACATTGCGCGGTTCGGTGCCGGCCGGATCGAATTCGCCCATGCCTTCGCGGATCGCTTCGGGCAGACGCCAGCGCGAGGCCGCGTCCTGGCCGATCTCGGCGAAGGTCACGCCCAGCACGTCGATGCAGGCTTCGTCTTCGTCCACGCCGTTATCGCATTCGCGGCGGATCTGATCCCATTCGGGTTCGAGATAGAACACCACCAGCAGCTTGCCGACCTGACGCATCAGCGTGCAGACCACGGCCTCTTCACCGGCGCGCAGGTCGCCGCGCTCGGTGAGCTTGCGCGCGACGAAGCCCGACAGCATGGTGCGGTTGAGTTCGAGCTTGGCGTCGATGCGGCGCGGCGCGCTGTGATGGAAGTGATCGACGATCTTGAGGCCCACCACGAGATGGCCGACCGCGTCCATGCCGAGCACCATCAAGGCGCGCGTCACGGTGGTGATATTGCCGCCGAAGGCCATGTACATCGCCGAGTTGGCCAGACGCAGCACCTTCTGAGTCAGCGCGAAGTCCGACAGCACCACCTTCACGAGCGCGCTGAAGTCGTAGTCGTCGTTCGTCATGGCGGCGACCGTGGTGCGCAGCGATTGCGACAGCATGGGGAAGTCCCCGCGCTCGTTCATGCGAGCCCAGAGCCGGTCGAGCAGGACAGCCTTTACCATCTGAACCATGTCTATTTCGCTAATGCCCTGCGTGTATCGATATCGGTGTCGGCATCAGTGCACGCGATGGACGTGCAGGGAGCGCGACTCGAAACGCTGCGAGAGTTCCTCGGAGGGCAACGCCTTGCAGACGAGCCATCCCTGGATGTGGTCACAGCCCATCTTCGTGAGCAATTCGCGCTGCTCCTCGGTCTCGACGCCTTCAGCGACGAGTTCGAGTTCCAGCGTGCGCGCAAGGCCCACCACGGCGTTGACGATCGCCTGATCGTTACGCGAAGTGAGCAGATTCTCGACGAAGCTGCGGTCGATCTTCAGTTTCGAAAGCGGAAAGCGCTGCAGGTAAGCAAGACTCGAATACCCCGTGCCGAAGTCGTCCACCGCAAAGCGGATGCCCAGACCCGTGAGTTCTTCGAGCAGCTTCACCGCGTGCTGCGGGTCCTGCATCAGCAGGCTTTCGGTAATTTCGAAGACAAGCCGGCGCGGATCGAGCCCGGTGAGCTGGATCGCCTCCTGAACGCTGTCCTTGAAACGCGGATTACGGAACTGCTGCGGCGAAACGTTGACGGCGATGTACTGCAAGGCGATGCCTTGCTCGTCCCATTGCGTCAATTGCATGCAGGCCGCTTTCAAAACCCAGTTGCCGAGATAATTAATCAGGCCGACGGATTCCGCAAGCGGAATAAACGTTGAAGGCGGCACGAGACCGTGCAATGGATGTTGCCAGCGGATCAGCGCTTCGACTCCCACCACCCCGCGCGTCGCGCTGCTGGTGATGGGCTGGAAGTGCAGGGAGAACTCGCCGTTGCGCACGCCATCGTAGAGATCGGACTCAAGCTTGAGCAGCAACGCATCGGTCGGATCGTTGTCGGGTACATGCAACATCAGCGTGTTGCCGCCCGCCGCCTTGGCCGTCTGCAGCGCCTGGTCGGCGCGGCGGATCAGCGGCGTGGTGTCGGGGTGGCCGTCCGCCGGCGCGTCGGTGGTGGCGACTTCTGCGCCCGTGGCTGGCGCTGCCGCCGACTGAATGCGCTGATCGGGATGAAAGGCGATGCCGATGCTGGCCGACAGGTGCACGGGCTGGTCGCGGAACGTGTACGGCTGCAGCACCGAGGTGAGCAGACGGCGTGCGAGCGCTTCGGCGGCCACGCGGATGTCGCCCGGTTCGCCGCGCAGTTGCGGCGTGATCAGAATCGCGAATTCGTCGCTGCCGATGCGTGCGATCAGTTCGCCTTGCAGCGCGAGATGGCTCAGACGGCGCGCGGTCTCGCGCAGCAACTCGTCGCCGGCGTCGTAGCCGAGCGCGCGGTTCACGCGCTGATAGTCATCGAGGTCGAGCAGCAGCAGGGCGACCGGCACGCCATGCGCATCGGCTTCGGCCTGGGCGCGTTCGAGCGCGGGCCCAAGCGCGGCCTGGTTGGGCAGGCCCGTGAGCGGATCGTGATGCAGCGCGTGCATGAGGCGCGCCTGGGCGCCTTGCCAGGCCGACACATCGAAGCCCGCAATCGCAAAACCGTCCATGCCGGCGTAGGAGGCGCGCTGCACGCGCAGCTCCACGGCCATCGGATAGGTGAGGGCCTTGATGAGGTCGACGGTGGTTTTCTCGACGCCGCCGCTTTCCAGCGCGCGCACGAAGAGGGCATCGAGACGCGCGAGATGTTCGGGCGCGACGAGGTCATGCAGCGTGGCGCCGAGCAGGAACTCGCGGTGATAGCCGGCAAAACGCAGGCTCGCGTCGGAGACGTAGAGAAAGCGCAGATTGCGGTCCACGTGCACGAGGAAGTCGACCGCTGCGGCGGTCTGCTCGAACGAGCGCGAGATGGCGTCGGAATGCGGAACCGGCAGATGCGGCGCAGGCGCGCCGCCGCCATCGGCAGCGTTGGGCGCATGGACTGATTTCGCAAACGCGGCCCTGTCGGCGGCGGGCACGAGCGGTGCGCCGCTCGCTGCTGCAAGCGCGGCGCCGCTCGTGCCACCACGGCCGGCGCGCGCCCGCAGGCGGTCTATGACCGTGCGTAGCCAGCCCGGGCGGGGCGCGGTGATCCTGTTCGCTTCCATGTGTATCGCTGGCAACCTGTGTGCTAGTCGGCGTGTATGCGTGGTTCGTGTCAGTCGCGCGGCGTGCGGCCACCGGCATGACACGCCCCATCAAGCCAAGTTATCGACCGCCCGGACAAAATCTTTAGTGGCTGCGCAGAAAAAACGGCCAGATGGCCCCGTCATCGCCAGGCACGATGCCAGCGCGCGCAGATTCAGTTAAAGTGGCGCCGGTCGGACGTCCCCGGCGATGCAGAATGCATGCTCGGCGCCCCGCGCGCAAGAGTTTGGGTTAGTCTTTTGGTTCAGCCTGCTGCGAACCGGGGTGCCAGACCGGCCATTTTCCTGTCCGTCATTTTTTGACCGGTTATTGTCCGATCAGGTCCGCGGGACCGGCTCCCACCAGCGGGAGCCACGCGTGCCGGGTCTTCGAGACCGAATTTATTCGCCCGAGTCTTTTCGCCATGTCCGATTCATCGTCAGCGTCCGCCCGACCGGAGCATCCGGCCGAGCCAGGCGATAGCGGCTCCGGCGCACCGCAGTCCAGTCTGCCCGCGCAGTCCGCAATAAAGCCCGATTCGAACGCCGCGCCAGCCGCGCACGGGTCGCGCGCCCCGGCATCTGCCCAGAGCGCCGCCGCGCAGCCGTTCGTGTATCTGGGCCGTCAGCCTATTCTCGACCGCAACGGCGCGCTCAACGCCTATGAGCTGCTGTTCCGCGGCGGCCCCCAGAACCGCGCCGACGTCCTGGACGACGCGCTCGCCACCGCCCAGGTGATGACCCGCACCATGGGGCAGCTTGGGGTGCAGGCGGTGCTGGGCCGCCACCACGGCTACGTCAACATGAGCCGCGAGCTGCTGTTCGACGACATCGTTCATCTGCTGCCGCCCGACCGCTTCGTGCTCGAAGTGCTGGAGCACGTGGGCTTCGACACGGCAGTGCTGGAGCGGCTCGCCCAGTTGCGCCGTTCGGGCTACCGCATCGCCTTCGACGACGTGAACGCCCTGACCGACGGCCTGCGCCGCGCGCTGCCTTACGCGGACATCATCAAGGTCGATCTGATGCAGACCGAGCGCGCGGCGCTGCCGGCCCTGGCCGCCGCCATCTCCGCCGAGGGCAAGACGCTGATCGCCGAGAAGGTCGAGACGCGCGAGGACTTCGAATACACGCGCGATCTGGGTTTCGACCTGTTCCAGGGTTACTTCTTCGCGCGCCCGCAAGTGCTGCGCGCGCCCAAGGTGCGGGCCTCGCGCCTTGCGCTCGTGCGTCTGCTGGCGCTGGTGGCGGGCGACGTCGGCATTGCCGAGCTCGAAAACGAACTGCGCAGCCATCCGGGCGTGGTGGTGCAACTTCTGCGCCTCGTCAATTCGAGCGCCTATGCGCCGGGCCGGCCGATCTCCTCGCTGCGCGAAGCCGTGCTGGCGGCGGGCACGCGCCAGATCGCGCGCTGGGCGCAACTGCTGCTCTACGCAAGCGGACGCGATCTGCCGTGGGCCTCGGATCCGCTCGTGCAACTGGCGGGCACGCGCTCGCACTTCATGGAACTGGCCGCGCGCAGTCTCGCGCCCAACGACGCCGATTTCGCCGATGCCGCGTTCATGACCGGCATTTTCTCGCTGGTGCACGTGCTGGTGGGATCGACACCCGCACATACGCTTGAGCGCCTTGGACTGTCGCGCGAGATCAGCGAAGCCGTCGATGGCCAGCGCGGCGAACTGGGCATGCTGCTGCGCGTGGCCGAAGCCGCCGAACAGGGCGACGATCAGCTCGCGCAATCGCTCATCGTCCAGGCGGGCGGCCGTTTCGAGGCGCTCACGCCGCCACTGCTCGGCGAGTTGAATCTGTGGGCGAGCGCGTGGTTCTCCGCGTACGCGGATGGCTGAAGCGGCTGGAAAAAGCGCGTAAGGCTTTATCCGCGTGAGAGCTTTGGGTGCGGCATCCTGCGCGCGCGGGCCGAGTGTGGTCCAATAGGACGCTCGCCGCGCCGCGCATTTTGCGTACGAAAACGGCGATCCGATCAAGGACCACGAGGACATCCGACATGAAACCGAGGTATTTCGCGGCCGCCGCCGCGGCGCTGGTCTGCGCCGGTCTTTCGCTGTTCGCGCTGAGCGCGCAGGCCACGCTCAAGCCGGGCGACCCGGCGCCCGACTTCACGACCCAGGCGTCGCTGGGCGGCAAGACCTACACCTATTCGCTCGCCTCCGAGCTCAAGAAAGGCCCAGTGGTGGTGTACTTCTATCCGGCCGCCTTCACCACGGGCTGCACGATCGAGGCGCATGAATTCGCCGAAGCCGTGGATCAGTACAAGAAGTATGGCGCGACCGTGATCGGCGTCTCGCACGACAACATCGACACGCTCACGAAGTTCTCGGTGAGCGAGTGCCGCAGCAAGTTCCCGGTCGCCGCAGATGAAGACTCGAAGATCATCAAGTCCTATGACGCGTCCATGCCCCTGCATGCGTCGATGGCCAATCGCGTGTCCTACGTGATCGCGCCGGACGGCAAGGTCATCTACGAGTACACCAGCCTGTCGCCCGATCAGCACGTCGAAAACACCCTGCGTGCCGTGAAGCAATGGGCCGCGCAGCATCCACAGCAGTAAGCCTGGCGATCGGGCGGCGCGCGACTGAGGCGTGACGGCCTTGCGGTGAGACAACTTCTCATCAAGGGGCCGAGACAGCGAGGCACACGCGCTGCTATCGTGCAGACCGCCTGCGAAATCCCGCCGCTATGCAGTTCGCGCGAGTGCGTTTCAATGGGCTCGCGCCGCTCGCACCCTTCGCGCCGTTCGTTTTCGTATGCCTCTATTCGTCCTGCTCTTTGCCTTCGCCGCGCTTGTGTATGGCGCGCTGCGGGCGTACCAGTCCATCGCTGCGCACTTTGGCGTGGGCGTGGCGCTCGGCGCCGCCGTGGTGGCGGCGCTCATCGTCATCGCGCTCATCGCTTACTGGCTGCAGCGCCGCCGCGACATCGCGCCGAATCTGCATGGCGAGGGCAACTGGACCCATCGCGTCTGCGGTGCGTGGGGCGAAGCCAGGCTCGCGGCCGGCAAGCGGCTGTGCGAGATCACGCAAGGCGCCGAGCACGGCTCCTATATTTTCGCGGACCTGCAAAGCGCGCAGCCCGAACGCGATGCGAGCGGCTGGCACGTCGCGCTGCGCGTGAGCGACGCGCGCAAACCGCTCTGGCCATTACCCATGCCCAGCGAGCGCGAGGCGAAACGCTGGGCGCGCATCTTCACGCTGGCTATTGCCCAGAAACTTTGATCGTCGTAATTTTGTAACTGCCTGATTTTTATGCTTGATTCTTCACTGTTCGTGCATAGATTGCCGATGTTGCGCGCCTGTTTTCTGGGCCTTGCGCTGGCCGCGAGCGCCACGCTTTTTAGCGGCTGCGACCAGCAGAAAGTCGACGACGCCGTCAACGCGATCAAGCCCGATTCGATGGCGTTTGGCGGTTTGAAGATCGGCGTGTCGAGCGTCGAAGACGTACGCCGCCAGGCGGGCAAGCCCGAGATCGTCTGGCAGAACGACGACGGCACCGAACGGCTCGAATATCCGCGTGGCCCGAACGGCCTGAACACGTGGATGCTCGACTTCGACGCCGACGGCAAGCTCGTGGCCATGACCCAGGCGCTGACGGCGCAGAACATCGCCCAGGTGGTGCCGGGCATGACGCAGGATGACGTGCGACGGCTGCTCGGCAAACCGGCCGAGGTCGCGAAATACGCGTTGAGCCATGAGGAAGTGTGGAGCTGGCACTGGGCCGAAGGCGGCGTAACCGGTGACGGCATGTTCAATGCGCATTTCTCGCCGGATGGGCTGGTGGTGCGAACCTCGCGCTCGGATGCGCCGGGGCATGGAACGCACTGAGCTTGCAGTGTGGTGAAAACGAGCGCTTGATTGCGCGGGAGTGGCGAAAGATGAAGCGTCTGGCGTGGTTGTGGAGAATCGTGAAGGGCGACGCACGCGTGCTGTGGTACGCGCTGCGCCAGCCCGGCCGTCCGGTCTGGCTGCTGCCGGCGACGGTGCTGCTCGGGCTTTATGCGCTCGATCCGTTCAATTTCGCGCTGCCGGTGGCGGGCGTGATCGACGATGGCATCATCGTGCCTCTGGTGCTGCACCTGCTGGTGAAGTGCCTGCCGACGGAGATGAGGCGGGCGGGACGGTTTGAAGGGGCGAGGGGATGAGGGGGGAAGGTGCAGCCCTCAACCGTGGCGCGCAAAGGCAAACACCTGCTCCGCGAACAGTAGCAGCGCCACCACGATCATTGCCGCGCCCGAAAGCTGGCTGACGATGCGCGCCGCTTTCGGCCGCGTGCCCAGCACCGCCTTCGACCCCAGCCCGACCACCGAATACACCGACGCGCAGTTGAGCATATGCAGTGCGCCGAGCACCACGATCTGCACGGACACCGACCAGCCCGCGCCGGGCCGCGTGAACTGCGGCAGCAGGGCGACGAACAGCAGGATGGCCTTCGGGTTGAGGCCGCTGATAGCAAAGCCGCGCAGCGCCCAGCCTTGTTTGCTGCTTTGCGCCTGGCCGTCACCGGATGAGAGTTGCGTCGCGGGCCGCAACACGGTCTTGACGCCCAGCCAGAGCAGATACGCGCCGCCCACCACCGTCAGCACCGACAGCACGGCCGGCACGCTTGTCACCAGCGTGCCCACGCCCGCCGCGACCACCAGCGTGATCGCCAGATAGCCCAGCAGCATCCCGCCCACGGCAGGCGCGACTACGCGACCACGCAGCCCCGCTGAAATCGCATAGGCCCAGTCCGCTCCCGGGACCATGACGAGGGAGAACGAGACGATCCAGAACGCGGTCAACAGACTTGCTTGCACTGCTGTACTTCCCTTAATTGACGGTGTTTCGCTCGCGATGAAAGCCTCGGAAGGCACGCGCGCCAAGGTCGCAAATATTAGGGTTTTCCAGCAGAGAAGTGCTCCCTATTTCTTGTCGTCGAGTGTCAAATGGCGCTAGTATTTCGCGTATGGATGCTATTGACCGCAAGATTCTTGCTGAGATTCAGCAGGATGGACGACTTTCAATCACGGAGCTGAGCGAGCGGGTGGGCTTGAGCCTGTCGCCATGCCAGCGGCGGCTGCGCGCGCTTGAGAGCGCGCAGGTCATCAGCGGCTATCGGGCGACGATCGAGCCATCGGCGGTCGGGCTGAATTTTTCGGCGATCGTGTTCGCGACGCTGCGCGAGGGCAGCAGCGAAAACGTGCAGGATTTCGAAGACGCGCTGGTCGACATTCCCGAGATCACGCGCGCCGAGCGCCTGTTTGGCGAGCCGGACTACATGCTGCACGTCGTCACGCGCGATCTGAAGGCGTTCCAGACGCTTTACGACCGCCGTCTGCTGCCCTTGCCTTCGGTGCTGCGGCTCACGTCCACGCTCGTGATGAAGAGCATCTTTCAGGACCGGCCGCTGCCGCTGTAAGGCAAAAAGCGGTTGAAGCCTGCGCCTCAACCGCTTTCGCCATCATCGTCATGACCGCTTCACACGCTCATTGCGCCGCGCGCGGCGGCGGTGCGCTCCTGCCGCGCTTCGCGTCCCACCAGACGCGTAACCGGTCCATATACAGATACACCACCGGCGTGGTGTAGAGCGTAAGCATCTGGCTCACGATCAGCCCGCCGACGATGGAAATCCCCAGCGGCGCGCGCAGCTCCGCGCCTTCGCCGCTGCCGAACGCCAGCGGCAACGCGCCCAGCAGCGCCGCGAAGGTGGTCATCATGATCGGCCGGAAGCGCAGCAGACAGGCCTGGAAGATCGCATCGCGCGAATTCAGACCCTGGCGCGACGCCTCGATGGCGAAGTCCACCATCATGATCGCGTTCTTCTTGACGATGCCGATCAGCAGGATCACGCCGATCAGCGCAATGATGCTGAACTCCGTCTTGAAGAGCAGCAGCGCGAGCAGGGCGCCCACGCCCGCCGAGGGCAGCGTCGAGAGGATCGTCAGCGGATGGATATAGCTCTCGTACAGAATCCCCAGCACGATATAGACGGCCAGCAGCGCCGCCAGGATCAGGACCGGCTGGTTGTCGAGCGATTGCTGGAACGCCTGCGCGGTGCCCTGGAAACTGCCGTGGATGGTCTGCGGCATGCCGATCTGAGCCATCGTGTCGTAGATGGCTTGCGTAGCGTCCGAGAGCGACTTGCCCGGCGGCAGGTTGAACGAGATCGTCGAGGCCACGAACTGGCTCTGGTGATTCACCGAAAGCGGCGTGGTGCCCGGTCCGAACGAGGCGATGGCCGAGAGCGGAATCATCGTTTCCTTCGCGGTGGACACCGCCGCGCCCGAGGACGCGCTCGACTTGCCGCTTGCCGCGAGCGAGTTGGTGGCGAGGTTGCGCGCGGAGTCGGCGGCCAGCGCCGCGGCGCTCGACGCGGTGGTGCCGCCGGTGCCGCTGGTGCCGCCCGTCGATGCGCTCGTCGTGGTGGTGGATGCGGTGACCGTGCCTGCCGTCGCGTTGGTGCTCTGCGCGCCGCTCGCCGTGCCGCCCGAGGTGCTGACCCAGATCTGCTTGAGCATCTCCGGGCTTTGCCAGTATTGCGGCGCGACTTCCATCACGACGTGGTACTGGTTGAGCGGGTTGTAGATCGTCGAGACCTGGCGTTGGCCGAACGCGTCGTAGAGCGTGTTGTCGATCTGCGAAGGCGTGATTTTCAGGCGCGCGGCGCTCTGGCGGTCGATCGTCACCATCGACTCCAGGCCGCCTTGCTGCTGGTCCGAATTCACATCGGCGAGTTCGGGGCGCGCCTGTAGCGCCTCGGTGAGCTTGGGCCCCCACTTGTAGAGATCGGTGGTGTTATCCGCAAGCAGGGTGAACTGGTACTGCGCGTTCGACTGCCGCCCGCCCACGCGGATATCCTGCACGGCCTGCAGGAAGGTACGCGCGCCCGCCACGTTCGAGAGCGGCCCGCGCAATTGCGCGATCACTTCGTCGGCGGACAGCTTGCGCTCGCTCTTGGGCTTGAGCGAGATGAACATGAAGCCGGCGTTGGTTGCGCGGCCGCCCGTGAAGCCCGCGACCGAATCGACGGCCGGGTTCGCCTGCACGATACGCTGCATCTCGGCGAATTTCACTTTCATCGCCTGAAACGAAGTGGACTGGTCCGCCTGAATGCCGCCGACCAGCCGTCCGGTGTCCTGTTGCGGGAAGAAGCCCTTGGGCACGATCACGTAGAGCACCACGTTCAGCGCGATGGTGGCGATCAAGATCAGCAGGATCAGCAGCGGACGCGCCAGCGCCCAGCCAAGCGTGCGCTCGTAGCCGCCCTGCAGGCGCAGGAAGCCGCGTTCGAGCCACTGCGCGAAGCGGCCTTCCTGCTTCTTTTCGTGGTGCTCGTCGAGCAGCCGCGAGCACATCATCGGCGTGAGCGTGAGGGAGACGGCCAGCGACACCGCAATCGCCAGCGACAGCGTGAGCGCGAATTCGCGGAACAGGCGTCCGACGATGCCGCCCATCAGCAGGATCGGCAGGAACACGGCCACCAGCGAGACGCTGATCGAGAGCACCGTGAAGCCCACTTCGCGCGCGCCGATCAGCGCCGCTTCCAGGCGCGTCTTGCCGCTTTCGATATGCCGCGAGATGTTTTCCAGCACCACGATGGCGTCGTCGACCACGAAGCCTGTCGCGATGGTCAGCGCCATCAGCGAAAGGTTGTCGAGCGAGAAGCCCATCAGATACATGGCGGCGAAGGTGCCGATGATCGAGATCGGCACGGCCACGCTCGGTATCAGCGTCGCGCGCCAGTTGCGCAGGAACAGGAACACCACCATCACGACCAGCGCCACGGCGATGATGAGTGTGCGCTCGGTGTCCTTGAGCGAGGAGCGGATCGTCACCGAGCGGTCGGAAGTGGGGATCACTTCCACGTCGGCGGGCAGCGAGGCCTTCAACTGCGGCAGCATCGCGATCACGCGGTCGACGGTCTCGATGATGTTCGCGCCGGGCTGGCGGTACAGGATGACCAGCACCGAATGCTTGCCGTTGGCCAGACCCAGGTTGCGCAGGTCCTCCACCGAATCGACCACTTCACCCACGTCCGAGAGCTTCACGCCCGCGTTGTTGCGGTAGGCGATCACCAGATCCTTGTACTGGCTGGCCTTGCTCGCCTGGTCGTTGGTGTAGATCTGGAAGCGCTGCGGGCCGAATTCGATGTCGCCTTTCGGGCTGTTCGCGTTGGCGGAGGCCAGCGCCGCGCGCACGTCTTCCAGACCGATGCCGTAGTGAAACAGCGCGTGCGGCTCCAGTTCCACGCGCACGGCGGGATTGGCCGAGCCGCTCACGTCCACTTCGCCGATGCCGTCCACCTGCGAGAGCGACTGCTGGAGGACCGTGGCTGCGGAATCGTAGAGCTGGCCCGCGCTGAGCGTGGGCGAGGTGAGCGCGAGGATCAGGATCGGCGCGTCGGCGGGATTGACCTTGTGGTACGTGGGGTTCGAGCGCAGGCTCGTCGGCAGGTCGGCGCGCGCGGCATTGATGGCGGCCTGCACGTCGCGCGCTGCGCCGTCGATGTCGCGGTTCAGGCCGAACTGCAGCGTGATGCGCGTGCTGCCCACCGAGCTTTGCGAGGTCATCTCGCTCACGTCGGCGATCGAACCCAGGTGCCGTTCCAGCGGGCTCGCCACGCTGGTCGCCACGGTTTCCGGGCTGGCGCCCGGCAGTGACGCCTGTACCGAAATGGTCGGGAAGTCCACCTGCGGCAGCGGCGCGACCGGCAGTTTCGTGAACGCGAACAGGCCGGCCAGCGCGATGCCCAGCGCCAGCAGCGTGGTGGCGACGGGGCGCGAAATGAAAGGGCGCGAGAGATTCATCGCGTCATGACTCCGCGTCAGCCGAAGGCGCAGGCGGGGCGGGCGGTGTTGGCGGGGTTGGATTCGAGCCGCCGCCAAAGCGCTTGCGCATGCGTGCCGCGAGCGAATCGAAGGCCAGATAGATCACCGGCGTGGTGAACAGCGTGAGCGCCTGCGACACGATCAGACCGCCCGCGATCGCAATCCCCAGCGGCCGGCGCAACTCCGAACCCGCACCCGTGCCGAGCATCAGCGGCAGTGCGCCGAGCAGCGCCGCCATCGTCGTCATCATGATCGGGCGGAAACGCAGCAGACACGCCTGATAGATCGCCTCGCGCGGCGGCTTGCCTTCGTTGCGTTCGGCGTCGAGCGCGAAGTCGATCATCATGATCGCGTTTTTCTTGACGATGCCGATCAGCAGCACGATGCCGATGATGCCGATGATGTCCAGATCGTGCCCGGTGATCATCAGCGCGAGCAGCGCGCCGATCCCCGCCGACGGCAGCGTCGAGAGAATCGTGATCGGGTGCACGAAGCTCTCGTACAGCACGCCCAGCACGATATACATCGTCACGATGGCCGCGAGGATCAGGAACAGTTCGTTCGAGAGCGAAGCCTGGAACGCCAGCGCGGCGCCCTGGAAGCGCGTCTGGAACGAACCCGGCAGGCCGATGTCCTGTTCCGCCTGCTGGATCGCCTTGACCGCCGCGCCGAGCGACGCGCCCGGCGCGAGGTTGAACGAGACGGTCGTGGCCGGGAACTGCGAGAGGTGCGAGACCAGCAGCGGCGCGGGACGCTCGTGGAACTTCGCGATGGCCGACAGCGGCACCTGCCCCGTCGTCGAAGTCGAGGAGGGCAGGTAGATCGAGTTCAGCGAATCGGTGTAGTGCTGCATCACCGGATCGGCTTCCAGGATCACGCGGTACTGGTTGGACTGCGTGAAGATGGTCGAGATGATGCGCTGGCCGTAGGCGTCGTAGAGCGCGTTGTCGACGGTCGCGGGCGTGATGCCGTAGCGCGCCGCGCTCGCGCGGTCGATCTCGATGAACACCGACGAGCCCTGATCCTGCAGATCGGTGGCCACGTCGGCGAGTTCGGGCACCTGCTGCAGGCGGCGCACGAGCCTGGGCACCCAGGTCGTGAAGTCCTGGATATTGGGCGTCGTCAGCATGAACTGATACTGCGTGGGGCTGACCGTCGAATCGATGGTCAGATCCTGCACCGGCTGCATGAAGAGCGTCGCGCCCGCCACCTGCGAAGTCGATTGCTGCAGATCGCGGATGATCTCGCTGGCGGTTTCGCTGCGGTCGTCGCGCGGCTTCAGGTTGATGAGCATGCGCCCGCTGTTGAGCGTGATGTTCGAGCCGTCCACGCCGATGAACGAGGTCAGGCTATCCACGTTCTCGTTCTTGAGGATCTCGTTGGCGAGCGCCTGCTGGCGCTCGGCCATCGACGCATACGAGACCGACTGGGGCGCCTGCGTGATTGCCTGGATCACGCCCGTGTCCTGCACCGGAAAGAAGCCCTTGGGCACCACCACATAGAGAAAGCCGGTGAGCACCAGCGTGATCGCGAACACCAGCAGCGTGAGGCGCTGGCGTGCCAGCACCCAGTCGAGCGCCACGCCGTAACGGCCAATGATGTAGTCGAAGAACGCGTGCACGCGCGCCTCGAAACGGCGGCTTTCGGCGGGCGGCGTGTGGCGCAGCATCTTCGCGCACATCATCGGCACGAGGGTAAGCGACACCACCGCCGAAATCACGATGGTCACGGCCAGCGTGATGGCGAATTCGTGAAAAAGACGGCCGACCACATCGCCCATGAAGAGCAGCGGAATCAGCACGGCGATCAGCGAGACCGTCAGCGAGATGATGGTGAAGCCGATCTGTTTCGAGCCCTTGAGCGCCGCTTCGAGCGGCGTTTCGCCGTCCTCCACGTAGCGCGCGATGTTCTCGATCATGACAATGGCGTCGTCCACCACGAAGCCGGTGGCGATGGTCAGCGCCATCAGCGAGAGGTTGTCGAGCGAGAAGCCGCACAGATACATCACCGCCAGCGTGCCGATCAGCGAAAGCGGTACGGAAAGACTCGGAATGATGGTCGCGTAGATGTTGGCGAGGAACAGGTACATCACCAGCACCACCAGCACGACCGACATCAGCAGTTCGAACTGCACGTCGCGCACCGAGGCGCGGATCGTGGTGGTGCGGTCGGTGACGATCTGCACGTCGAGCGATTGCGGCAGCGATTCCTGCAACTGCGGCAGGAGCGCCTTGATGTTGTCCACCACCGCGATCACGTTCGCGCCCGGCTGGCGTTGCACGTTCAGGATGATCGCGGGCGTGTCGTTCACCCACGCCCCGAGCTTGGTGTTCTCCGCGCCCTGCACGATGTTGGCCACGTCCGTGAGCATCACCGGGCGACCGTTGCGATAGGCGATGACGGCGTCCTTGTAGGCGTCGGCGTCGGTCAGCTGGTCGTTGGCGTTGATGGTGTAGGCGCGCGTCGGGCCGTCGAAGTTGCCCTTAGGCGTGTTGACGTTGAGGTTCGAGATGCTGGTGCGCAGGTCGTCCAGATTGAGGCCGTAGGCCGCGAGCGCGCGCGGGTTCGCCTGAATCCGCACGGCCGGGCGTTGGCCGCCCGACAGGCTCACCAGACCCACGCCCGCGACCTGCGAGATCTTTTGCGCGAGGCGCGTGTCGGCGAGATCCTGGATCTGCGTGAGCGGCAGCGTCTTCGAGGTGATCGCGAGCGTGATGATCGGCGCGTCGGCCGGGTTGACCTTGGCGTAGATCGGCGGCGCGGGCAGGTCCGAGGGCAGCAGGTTGCCGGCCGCGTTGATGGCGGCCTGCACTTCCTGTTCGGCGATATCGAGCGGCAGGTCGAGGCTGAACTGCAGCGTGATCACCGACGAGCCAGCCGAACTTTGCGACGACATCTGGTTGAGCGACGGCATCTGCCCGAACTGGCGTTCGAGCGGCGCGGTCACGGAGGACGTCATCACGTCCGGGCTCGCGCCCGGATAGAAGGTCTGCACCTGGATGGTCGGGTAATCGACTTCAGGCAGCGCGGACAGCGGCAAGAAACGCAGTGCGACGAGACCGACCAGCATGATCGCCGCCATGAGCAGCGCCGTGCCGACCGGGCGCAGGATAAAGGCGCGGGACGGATTCATGCGGCTTACTGGCCCGAAGTCTCGGAAGCGTGGCGGCGATGGCCGTGGTGCGCGCCGGAGGCCGCATTGGCTCCTGAAGCGGCCGATGCACCCGAAGCGTGCTTGGGATGCGCGGCGGGAATCGTGATCTTCGCGCCTTCGCGCAGGCGGTCCGAACCGTCGATCACCACACGCTCGCCCACGGCGAGCCCCGAGGCGATGCTGGTGCGCTCGGCGTCGATCGGGCCGACCTTGACCACGCGCACCGTGACGGTGTTATCCGGCTTCACCACATACACATACTGGCCTTGCGAGCCGTTGAGCACGGCCGAAGTCGGCACGATCACGGCGTTGTGGATCGTATCGACCAGCAGGCGCGCATTGACGAACTGGTTCGGGAACAGCGACTCGTCGCTATTGGCGAAGCTCGCGCGCAGTTTTACCGTGCCGGTGGTGGTGTCGATCTGGTTGTCGATGGTCTGCACGAAGCCATTCTGCAGCAGCGTGGTGTTGCTGCGGTCATAAGCGGCCACGGACATCTTCGTGCCCGCGTGCAACTGCTTCATGATCGACGGCAGATTGTCTTCCGAGGTGGTGAAGATCACGCTGATCGGCTGCAACTGCGTGAGCACGACGATGCCGTTGGTGTCGCCCGACGTCACGTAGTTGCCCGGATCGACCTGACGCAGGCCGACGCGGCCCGACACGGGCGCGGTGATGCGCGCGTAGGTGAGGTCGAGTTTGTAGGTGTCGATATTGGCCTGATCGGACTTGACCGTGCCTTCGTACTGCTTGACGAGCGAGGCCTGGGTGTCGACCTGTTGGCTCGCGATTGAGTCCTGCGAGAGCAGCGTCTGATAGCGCTTGAGGTCCAGGCGCGCGGTGGCAAGCAGCGCCTGGTCGCGCGCGAGCTGGCCTTCGGCGTTGGCAAGCGAGATCTGATAGGGGCGCGGGTCGATCTGGGCCAGCACGTCGCCCTGCTTGACCATCTGGCCTTCCTGGAAGTTGACGCTTTGCAGCGTGCCCGATAGTTGCGTGCGCACCGTGACGTCGGCCAGCGGCGTGACGGTGCCAAGCGCCGTGATGACGATGGGCATGTCGCCGGACGCGGCCGTCGCCACGCTCACGGGCTGCGGCTGGTTGGCGAAGGCGCCGCCGCCGCTGCGTCCGGCGTGACGACCGCTGCTGCCGCTCGCCGCGCTGGACGCACCTGCGGCGCCGCTCGCACTGCGGCTCCACGGCTGCCAGCGCAGCAGCACGATGGCCGCGACGATCAACACGACCGCAATCGCAATCAGCTTGCCGCGGCTCTTGCGCGGCGCCGCAGCGCCCGTGGGGGGCGAGGGCGGCATGTCTCGACGAGGGGAATCCGGGCGCTTTTCTTGTTGATCCATCGGTCAGGTCGGTTGCGAGTAACGGTGACGTGCGTAGAGACGTTGCGTGTCGGTTGAGCGGATTGGCGCGTGCTAGCGAGAGGCGAAGGCCGCGCGTGCGGCCGCGCTTGCCGATGCTACGCGAGATGCGCGCAAGCTTGATGTCAGGTGAGGGCTGGCGGCCCTGACGTGGCTGGCTGGCCTGGAAGGGCGGGCTGGCGGAGGAGGAACGACGGCAGGTCGGCGGCGCAAGGCGCGACGCGCACGGTGGCGAGCATGCGCTGCACCGATGCCCTGACCGTCCCGCCGCGTGCGTGCTGTTCCCCGGGATGCGCCTCGCAGTCACAGACACACAGTCTGCCTTTGCGACGGCGTACTAATGACTGACCGACGACTGACCGACACCTTACCAGCGGCTCACGCCACCTGAAAAGCATGATGCTACGTTGCGCCCTTTGCTACCGTCCAGTGCCGTTTCTTTCGAGGTGTTACGGAGGTTACAGGTCGTATCGCGCGCGTGTAAGGACTTGGGCGTCGAGGCGTCGGCAGTCGTCGATAAGATTGTCAGCGGGAAGGCGGCGCGGGTCGCACGGGCGCGGGCAGTCGAGCCGTGCCGCCGATCTCCTGCGCGATGCGCTCCACGCATTCGCGCAGCAGCGGCACCGCATGCGAGACCAGCCAGTCGCGCGGACATTGCTGGGCCGCGCCGCCGCAATTGATCGCGTAGAGCTCGCCGTTGGGCCCGGCAAAAGCGCCGGCGATGGCGTTCAGGCCTTCGTACCATTCGCCGATGGCCATGCCGTAGCCCTGCGCGACGGTTTCCGCGAGCGCGGCGTCCATGCGGCTGCTGACGAAGCCCCAGTCGTTCCCCGCAGCGGCCTGCAGGGCCGTGGTCAGTTCCGCGCGCGAGTCGGTGTCGAGCGCCACCAGGTAGGCGCGGCCCACGGCGGTGCGGCTCATGTCGATACGCGAGCCCACTTCGAGGCGCGACACCAGCACGGCCGAGCGCGGCCGGATCGCGTCGATCACCACCATGTCGAGGCGGTCTCGCACCGCCAGGTGCACCGACAGGGCGGTGCGCTCGGCGAGGCGCGTGAGGAAGGGGCGGGCGCGTTCGCGCAGGTCGGCGTTGCGCAGGAAGCCGCTGGACAGTTCGAGCACCGACGAAGTCAGCACGAAGCGCTCGCTATCGGGCAGGCGGGCCAGAAAACCAGTCGAGACGAGCGTGCCCGTCAGGCGCGAAAGCGTCGCTTTGGGAATGCCGGTAAGCTCCGTCAGTTCGCGATTGCCAAGGGGCGTTTCTGCAGCGGCAATCGCGCGCAGGACCGTCAGGCCGCGCGCCAGCGCCGTGACTTCGTCGGCGCTGCCGTCTTTCGAGTCCCGCGCCGCTTCGCTGCGGGATGGGGGGTGGGAGGTCATCGGCAAAGCTCTCAGGTGTGGTTGTTGGTTTGTCGTCTTGTTGTGTGTGTTTTTTGGAACACTATTTCAACTTTTATTGCATCGCGTGCAAACTCGATACGCATGGAAGACGGGGCGAAATCCCGGCGCAAAGCCCAACTGTCGGACGAAAGCCGCACAGCACGGGGAAACGCGGGCCACATCGATATCTAAAAAACATAATCCGCTATGTTTGATAGTTCGCGTAATCTGGCGAGATTTTGCTTGACTTAGTCAGCATATGGGTAAAAAATGGAATCTAATTTCGACAGGATCTGAAATCCTCACATCGCACATCGGTTTGAGTTTCTTTGCACCAATATTGCGCGGTGTTAGGGTTTCGGCGGTCATGGCGCAGTCGTATGGCAAGGGTTTGAATTGATTCGATGACGTTTGAAGCATCGGCCTGAACCCGGAACCTCGCGAACCTTGCGGGGTTTTTAAGTGTCTCGGGTTATGCATAACGCATAAATTGCAATTCCCCCTCTACGATTCGCTGCCGGCCTGATCCAGCGGTCGATTACCGGCTCTCAGGTTCTAGCACGGCCCTCGGAATGGCTAGAACTTTTCAAAGCGTCACGTTCACACGTGGCGCTTTTTTTTCGCGTGCGCCAGCGCACACGGCTCCACCATTCTGCTTCTTATTGGTCCGGCAATACGTGGCATTGCGCGGCAATGCGTATTACCCGAATCGTTCGGCGAGCTTTGCCGTACCATCGCCGATAACCCGTTCGATGGGGCGGCACATG
The DNA here is from genome assembly GCF_014200455.1 of Paraburkholderia bannensis. Classification (GTDB taxonomy): domain Bacteria; phylum Pseudomonadota; class Gammaproteobacteria; order Burkholderiales; family Burkholderiaceae; genus Paraburkholderia; species Paraburkholderia bannensis_A. Next base: position 39,043 of record NZ_JACHBW010000013.1, read on the forward strand.
TTATCCGAAGATGAACTCGCCTTGCTCGCAGCGATACGCGAAAGCGGCAGTCTGTCGCGTGCCGCCGCACGCCTGAACAAGGCGCCTTCGACGGTTTCACACGCGGCACGTCAACTGGAGGCCCGCTTTGACGCGCTGCTGTTCGACCGCCGCAATTACCGGCTGCAACTCACGCCCGCCGGGCAATTGCTCGCCGACGAAGCGGGCCGGCTGATGCAGGACGTCGCGCGCATGACGCAGCGTGTGCGCCAGGTGGCGAATGGCTGGGAAGACCGCCTCTGGATCGTCACGGACGAGATTCTCGAATTCGAATTGCTGATGCCGGTAGTGCGCGATTTCGATGCGCTCGAATCGGGCGTCAGGCTGCGCTTCACGCACGAGGTGCTGGCGGGCACCTGGGAGGCGCTGCGCGACGGCCGCGCCGACCTGATCATCGGTGCGACCAACGAGCCGCCCGCGATCGCCGGTTTGCACTGGTTCGAACTGGGCGTGATGGAGTGGGTGTTCGCGGTCGCCGCGCGCCACCCGCTGGCCAGCGAGACGGCGCCGCTTACGCGCGAGCGCATACTCGCCGCGCGCGGCGTGGCGGTGGCCGATTCGTCGCGGCATACCCCTGGGCGTGCATATGGGCTGCTCGGCGGTCAGGACCTGCTGGCGGTGCCCACCATGCGCGCCAAGATACTCGCGCAACGCGACGGTCTGGGCGTTGGCTGGGTGCCGCGCGAGCGCGCCGCGAAGCTGCTGGCGAGCGGCGAACTCATCGAGAAAGAAACCGTCAGCCCGCGCGAACCCAACGTGCTCTACGTGGCGTGGCGCGCCGAACGGCCCGGCCGCGCGCTGCAATGGTGGATCGAGCAGTTGCGCCAGCCGCGTCTGGCAGAGCGGCTCGTCAAGGGGATCGAGGTGAGCGTCTAGGGGCGCACGGGCAAAAACGTTCGAAGATTTCGAATATCCTCATCGGCGAACTCGTACGGCAACGCACTTCGCGCCCGGCATCATGACGTTACGGTCCAGCACGGAACCACTTTCCCAAACCGGAGAAACGTTATGAATCGCTTTGCCAACAAAACTGTCCTCGTCACCGGCGGCACCAGCGGTATCGGTCTTGCCACCGCCCAGGCCTATGCAGCCGAAGGTGCGCGTGTCGTTGTCACGGGGCGCGACGAAGCCGCACTTGCAGCCGCCCGCGACCTTCTTGGCGCTCATGCGCTCGCCTACCGCAACGATGCCGCCTCGCCCGCCGCCTCGCGCGAACTCGCCGCTGCGTTGCGCGAGGAAGGGGTCCAGCTGGACGCCGTGTTCATCAACGCCGGCGTGGCGAAGTTCGCGCCGTTCGATCAGGTCGACGAAGCGCTCTGGGACGACAGCTTCAACATCAACGTCAAGGGTGCGTACTTCCAGATTCAGGCGCTGCTGCCGCTGCTGAACTCGGGCGCATCGATCGTGCTCAACGGCTCGATCAACGCGCATATCGGCATGCCTTCGTCGTCGGTCTACGCGGCGAGCAAGGCGGCGCTGGTGTCGTTCGCGAAGACGCTCTCGGCGGAACTGCTGCCGCGCGGCGTGCGCGTGAATGTCGTGAGCCCCGGCCCGGTCACCACGCCGCTGCACGGCAAGCTCGGCATGGACGACGCGACCAAGGGCGAACTGGCGAAGCAGATCCCGCTCGGCCGCTTCGGTACGGCCGCCGAACTGGCTTCGACGGTGCTGCATCTGAGTGCGCCGGAGTCGGCGTTTATCGTCGGCACCGAGATCATCGTCGATGGCGGCATGAGCCAGCTCTGATCGCAGCGTAGTCGCAAAGAAAAAAGGCGCGGGCGGTGAAAACCGCTCGCGCCTTCTGGCGTCGGGACACAGTGTCGCCTAAGCGGTCACGACACCGATTCGCGCTCCGGCGTCGCCGTGATCTTGTGAATCGACAGATCGGCGCCGTTGTATTCGTCTTCCTGATCGATGCGCAGGCCCACGGTCGCGCGCAGCACGCCATAGACCACGAAACCGCCCACCGACGCCATCACGATGCCGGCCAGCGTGCCGGCGATCTGCGCGCCCAGCGACACGCCGCCGATGCCGCCCAGCGCGCGCGTGCCGAAAATCCCCGCCGCGATGCCGCCCCACGCGCCGCACAGACCGTGCAGCGGCCACACGCCGAGCACGTCGTCGATGCGCCAGCGGTTCTGCACGCAGGTGAACATATAGACGAACAGCACGCCCGCCACCGCACCCGTGGCCAGCGCGCCCAGCGGATGCATGATGTCCGAGCCCGCGCACACGGCCACCAGCCCCGCGAGCGGCCCGTTATAGGTGAAGCCCGGGTCGTTGCGGCCCGCGAGCCAGGCCGACAGCGTGCCGCCCACCATCGCCATCAGCGAGTTCACCGCGACGAGGCCGCTGATCTTGTCGATGGTCTGCGCGCTCATCACGTTGAAGCCGAACCAGCCCACCGCGAGCACCCAGGCGCCCAGCGCGAGAAACGGGATGCTCGAAGGCGGATGCGCGGAGATGCGTCCGTCGCGCGAATAGCGGCCATGACGCGCGCCCAGCAGCATCACGGCCGGCAACGCGACCCAGCCGCCGAACGCATGCACGACCACGGAGCCTGCGAAGTCGTGGAACGGCGCGCCGAAGACATGCGTGATCGCATCCTCGAAACCCAGCCGGTTGTTCCAGACCATGCCCTCGAAGAACGGGTAGATGAAGCCCGTGATCACGAAGGTGGCGAACAGTTGCGGATTGAATTTCGAGCGTTCGGCGATGCCGCCCGAGACGATGGCCGGAATCGCCGCCGCGAACGTGAGCAGGAAGAAGAAGCGCACCAGCTGATAGCCGTTGTGTTCGGCGAGCAGCGAAGCCGGGGAGAAGAACTGCACGCCGTACGCGATCGTGTAGCCGATGAAGAAATAGGCGATCGTCGACACGGAGAAGTCGACGAGGATTTTCACGAGCGCATTGACCTGATTCTTCTTGCGCACGGTGCCGAGTTCGAGGAACGCGAAGCCCGCGTGCATCGCGAGCACCATGGCGGCTCCGAGCAGGAGGAAAAGCGTGTCGGTGCCGGTTTTGAGGTTGTCCATCCTTGCGTCCTGCATTTGCCCTAAAGGAGCGCGTTTGGAGCAAGATGCGGGCCAGGAGTGTGCCGGTTATGCGCCAGCGTGGTGAATCGGGTCGTATGACGAGGCATTCTGACAGTGCGTGAGTGCACCGGAGCGGAACTTGTAGCCGCGCGGGATGCGCCGTCCTTGCGCGTGAGCGTCATGCTGGTGCGAAGCAATTCCAGTGCGTTTCGGCACAATTGCAGTGCTTGCGCGCAAAACTGGTGAGGCGAAGCGCCAGATTGGGGCGATGTATTTAATTATCCTTTCTATATCAGTGGTTTGTTGGTAATTAGAAATAATCGGCGTGGCGAAACGGCGCTGACCCTCAAGCGCCCTGAGGTCTGACAGATACCCCGCACGCGGGGCGCAAACGCCGACATAATGGTGAATCGACACTTTCTGCCGTCCGGACGCTCCGAACCGCCACTCAATGCGCCTCACCACCAAAGGGCTGTTGCTGATCGCGATTCCCGCAGTTTTCGAGTTGACCTTGCTGTCGGCCATCGTCAAGGCCGAGGCCGACGCGGAAGCCGCCGAGCGCATGGGACAGCACAGCCAGGAAGTGCTGGCGCAGGCGGGCCGCGTGCTGGAGCCGGTGCTGGTCGAGTCGGTCAGGTTGCGCGGCGCGGTGGCGGCCAGCGATACACATTTTTCGACGCCGGTCGCCATCTGGATGGACGTGGACCGGCGCATCGACCGGCTGGTCGATCTCGTCTCCGACAATCCGTCCCAGGTCGCGCGCGCGGTGCAGATCCGCCAGGCGGTGCAAAGCTACCGGCAGTGGTCGGACCGCATCCAGGATCTGCTGCACTCGGGCCGTCGTGCCGATCTCGTCGAGCGCTTTCGCACTTTTGCAGATTTCGATGTGCTCGATCGCGTGCGCACCCAGGTCAGCTCGTTCCAGACCGAGGAGCGCCGCCTCGACGTGACGCGCGTGAGCGCTGCCGAACAGGCGCGCGCGCAACAGCAAGCTCTTGTGATGGCGGCTGTGATCGGCTCGATCGCGCTGGTGGCGCTCTCGGTCTGGCTGTTCACGCGCGGCTTGCGCGGGCGGCTCGATGCGCTTTCGGATAACGCCGGGCGGCTGGCGGGCAACGAACCGCTTGCACCGCTCACGAGCGGCAACGACGAAATCGCCCAGCTCGATCTCACGCTGCATCAGATCAGCCAGCGCCTCGTGGAGGCGGAACGTCTGCGGCTGGGTTTCCAGGCCGACCTCGCGCGCCGCGCCGCGCAACTGGCGGCGATCAACGAGAACCTGCGCCAGCAGACCCAGGAAAACGAGATGTTCATCCATAGCGTGTCGCACGATTTGCGCGCACCGCTGGTGAACCTGCAGGGTTTCTCGCGCGAACTCACGCACGCTTGCGACGACCTGCGCGAACGCGTGGCGCGCTCATCGCTGTCGCCCGAGGCGCGCGAGCGGGTGGAGCGCGTCATCAATGAAGATATCGCCGAGGCCTTGCGCTATCTGCAGACCGCGGTGCTGCGCGCCTCGCACATCATCGATGCGCTGCTGCGGCTGGCGCGCGTTGGGCGCGTGGAGTACCGGCGTCAGCGCGTCAATGTGCAGGAACTGGTGCAGCGCGTGGTCGATGCGATGCATGCTTCCGTGCGCGCGCGACAGGCGCAGGTGAGTGTGCGCCCCTTGCCGCCCGTGTGGGGCGATCCCACCGCGCTCGAACAGATCTTCGCGAACCTGATTGGCAACGCGCTTAATTATCTCGATCCGTCACGCGAGGGGCGCGTCGAGATCGGCACGGCCAATGCGCCGCCGGGCGTGGAGTCGCTGCAGATCTTCTATGTGCGCGACAACGGCCTGGGGATACCCGCAGTAGCATTGCCGCGTCTTTTTCAGGCTTTTCAGCGCATGCACGGCAATGTCGCGCCGGGCGAGGGAATTGGACTCGCACTCGTGCGGCGCATGGTTGAACGGCACGGTGGGCGTGTGTGGGTGGAATCCGTCGAGGGCGAGGGCACGACCTTCTATCTTTCGCTGCCCGACGCGCTGGCGGTCGTGCCGCCCGCGCCGGGTGAGGCCGCTGCGTTGATGGCTGCGCACGAGCGCGAACTGCGCGGCGGTGAGGCGGACGAAGCCAGGGAACTGGCCGTGATGGGGGGCGCAGCAGGGAGCGCAGCCGGGGGCGAACAGCGGGCGTAGCAGGGGGGCAGGGGTGCACTAGCAGGCGAAGAGCCGACGTTGCTTGAGCAACTGATGCCCGCGCACCGACCACAGGCAACCTGCGACCGCGAGCACGAACACAATGGCCAGCGCGCCGCGTGGGCTCAGGTAGGGCGCGACGGGAATCTCGCCCGGCGCTGCGAAAGTACGCTGCAGCATGACCAGCGCAGCCCACAGGGACACAGCGGCCTGGATCAGCATGCGCCGGCCGCGTACATGGCGCGCGCGTTCTGCCGAGGTGCCGCGCCGGTTCGAATGACGGCAGAAGAAGGCGATTGCCATCAACGCAACCGCGAGAAGAATGACCCAGTCCGTGAGCGCCATCGCAACACACTCCAGCAATTTGACAATACGTAGAACCGCTATTGTCGGGAGTGCAGATCGATATGGGCATCAGAAGGATCCTAATTTTCGCCCGTGTACGTTAAAGACTGTCAGATGCGTACGCTCCGCGGGTGGCCGAGCGTACGCATAATCCGGGCTTGATCGGCGGGTTTTACGGTTCGATGCGCGTGCCGAGCAGCGCGAGAAACTGGCGCAGCCATTCCGGATGCGCGGGCCAGGCGGGCGCCGTGACAAAGGGCGCGTCGGTGACGGCGCTGTCGATGGCGATGTCGGCATATTCGCCGCCCGCGAGACGCACTTCGGGGGCGCAGGCCGGATAGGCCGAAATGCGCTTGCCGCGAATCACCTCGGCGGCGGCGAGCAACTGCGCTGCGTGACAGATCGCCGCGATCGGCTTGTTGGCACCGGCGAAATATTGAACGATCTCGATGACTTTCGGATTCAGGCGCAGATACTCGGGCGCCCGGCCGCCGGCGATGGCCAGGGCGTCATAGCTCTTCGGATCGATCTCGTCGAAGCTCGCGTTCAGCGCGAACTGATGGCCAGGCTTCTCCGTATAGGTCTGATCGCCTTCGAAATCGTGGATCGCGGTCTTGATGCGTTCGCCGGACTTTTTGCCCGGACACACGGCATCCACCTTGTGGCCCACCGCCTGGAGTGCCTGAAACGGCACCATCGTTTCATAGTCTTCGGCAAAGTCGCCCGTGAGGAAGAGGATCTTCTTGACTGCCATCGCTTGACTCCTGGTTGAGATGGTGGAACGGTTATTGCGCTTTGGGAGCCTACTCCAGCATGATTGACGATTTCACGAACACGCCCGCGGCGCTCGATTGTGCAGTACATCGCTTGCCCGACACCATGATCTGGCGCGCCTACGAGCCGGGCCGCGACGCCCAACCGCTCGCCGATTTGTTTCGCGCGGCGATTCTGACGCTTGCTGCATCGCACTACGACGCCGCGCAGCGCGAAGTCTGGGCCTCGGGCGCAGACGATCTCGCCGGTTTCGACGCGCGCCTGGCACGCGGGGTGACGCTTGTGGCATGCAGCAGCAGCGAGTACGCCGCGTTTGGTCAGCTTTTTCCCAGCGACCACGTGGAAATGCTGTATGTCGCGCCGGCGTGGACGCGCAGAGGCCTGGCGTCGGCGCTTATCGCACGTCTCGAGGCGATCTCGCGCGCGGCACAGGCCATTACGCTCGACACCGATGCGAGCGCGCTGGCGCGCCCTGTGTTCGAACGGGCGGGCTTTTCGCTGGTGGCGCAGGAATCGGTGCGGCGCGGCAGCGTATCATTGCCGCGTTTTCATCTATGCAAACCGCTCAATGCGGTGTCTTTTTCAGGATGACCATGTCTTTGAAGTTATCTCAACGTTGGGCAGGCATGCCGGTTCTGGTGTGCGCGGCGCTTGCCCTCGCGGGCTGCGACAAGCAGAACACGTCGGCGCCCGATCTCAGCAAGCAGTCGGCCGATGCGATGCAACAGGCTGCCCAGAACGCGGCGAGTCAGGCTGCTGCGCAGGCGGCGCAGACGCTCGACAAGGCGGCCAGTTTCGTGAACCAGCAAATCGGCGCAGCGCAGCAGAAGCTCGACGAAACGGCTTCGCAGACGCAGGCGCAAATCCAGTCGAAAAGCGCTAGCGCAAGCGCGTCGATTGCCGACAGCGCCAGCAGCGCCAATGCGTCCAGCGACGAACTCGCCTCGCAGGCGCGCGGTCAGTGGCGCGACGCGGCGAGTGCCGCGCACGCGCTGCTGGGCAATGCCGCCGCGGCCACCGGCACGGGCCTCTCACTGGCCGGGAGCTCCTTGCAGCGTTGGGCCGCGAGCAGTTCGGCGGCAGCCAGCGGCGCGTCGGGTTCGAACCAGTGAGGCGTGCCGCACTACAACGAGCGCGCGCGGGGCGTGAGCTTGACACGGGAAATTAATGTATCTATGATGGTTACACTTCGATGTTGATCACCTATGCAGCCGTGCATTGCGCGGCCGATGTGTCGTGAATACGAGCAGCCGTTTCGCCTTTGCCGTCCATGTGCTCGCGCTGTTGGCGCTGCAGGAGGGCGCGCCGCTGTCGTCGGAGATGATCGCGGGCAGCGTGAACACGAATCCCGCGCTGATCCGGCGTCTTTTGACAATGCTGGCCAATGCGGGCCTCACCAGCTCGCAACTGGGGGCGGGCGGCGGAGCGCTGCTGGCGCGCGAGCCGCAGGCGATCAACCTGCTCGACATTTATCGTGCAGTGGACGATGCGCAGCTTTTCGCCATGCATCGTGAAGAACCGAATCCGGCCTGCATGGTGGGGCGGCACATTCAGGTCGCGCTGCGCGGCATCATCGACGATGCGCAGCGTGCGATGGAAGCGTCGCTGGCCGCGCGCACGCTCGACCAGGTGGTCGACGAGATGCGGCACAGCGAGCGCAAGCTCGAACGCAGTAAAAGTACACGCGGCGCATCGTCTGCCGCACGCTGAACGTAGTGAAGTCATACGCGGGGCTACGCCCCGCTTTTTGGGCCCTTAAATGTAACTATCATGGTTACATAAAATTTCGATCTGGAGTCAATCAATGAGCAAGTCGCTAAAAATCGCCCTGTTTGGTGCAACCGGAATGGTCGGTTCGCGCATCGCCGCCGAAGCGGCGCGACGTGGCCATCAGGTCAGCGCACTCGTGCGCCAGCCCGAGCGCGTCGCGGCGGGCGCCAACGTAGAAGCCGTCAAGGTCGATCTGCTCGATGGCGCGCAAGTGGCAGCGGCCGTGCGCGGCCATGATGTGGTCGCGAGCGCCTATGCGCCGCCGATGAGCCAGCTCGACGATCTGCAGACGGCGAGCCATGCGCTGGTCGAGGGCACGCGCGCAGCGGGTCTGAAGCGCCTCGTGGTGGTGGGCGGCGCGGGCTCGCTGGAAGTCGCGCCGGGCCAGCAGCTCGTCGATACAGAAGGCTTTCCCGCAGCCTACAAGCCAATCGCGCTCGCGCACCGCGAGGCCTCCGCTTACTACCGCACGGTGTCGGACCTCGACTGGACGTTCTTCGCGCCGGCGGCGCTGATCGCTCCGGGCGAGCGCACCGGTAGCTTCCGCACCGGCGCGAACACGCTGATCGCCGATGCGAAAGGCGAAAGCCGCATTTCCGCCGAAGACTACGCCGTGGCCTTCGTGGATGAACTGGAGCAGGGCCGCTTCGTTCGCCAGATCGCCACTGTTGCTTACTGATGGGCTGACGCGCTGCAAGCGCGCTTGCATTCGCTTGCAATCGCTTGCAATTTGCTCAGACCTGCGCGCGACCTCACGTGTGCGAGTGCGGCTACACTGGAACGTCCTGATTTTGCCGCTACGTCCATGACTTCTTGTTCCGGACGGGACGAGGCGGGCGCGCAGGCGCCCGCCTGGCGTTCCGGCCTGCTTGCGCGCATCGCGCGCGCGGCGCGTACCTCGAGCCGCACGTCGTCCCCTGCGTTGTCCCCTGTGTCGTGCCTCAGCCTGCGCCTGTTTCGCCGGCTAGCCGTGCTGGGGATGTGGCTGGCGCTGGGCTGGGGCGCGATCGTCTCCGCTTCGGCACTGGCGGCGGGCCCCAGCGCTGCTGCCGTGCCGGTTTTGCCGGCGCTGCAAAGCCTCATCACGGGGGCGCCCGCGAGCGCATCGGGCGCTTCCGCCGCAGACGCGGCTTCCGCGCCATCGGCGGCCAGCCAGGCCGAATTCAACCGCTCGCTCGACAGCGTGATCTCCACGCTCGATAACGACCGCCAGCGCAACGCGCTGGTTTCCCAGCTCAAGAAGTTACGAAACGTCTCGGAAAACGCCGCGCCGGCGCCTGCGTCCGGCGTGGCGGCGGTCACCTCGGGCCTGCTTGGCGCGATTGCGTCGGGGCTGGCTTCGGTTGAAAGCGATGCACGCCACGGCAGCAGCCCGCTGCATTACTGGGGCAGCCGTTTTAGCGCGGCGGGCGTTGAGATTTACGCGCTCGCATCGGGCGGCGAAGGCGAAAGCCCGGGCCGCATCATCTTCGACATGGCCGCGATGCTGCTGGGCTGGGGCGCCTGCGCGGCGATCCTGCGCTGGCTCGAACGCCGCCTGCTGCGGCGCTTTTCGGTGGATACGGGTTTGCGCCCCAATCCCACCACGATCGAGCTGCTGGTGTTCGTGCTGCATCGCGTGGCGCCGTGGATCGTCGCCTTCGTCGGCGCGCTGGTGGTCGAGCGGGCGCTGCCGCAGGCACTCGGGCGCACGCTCGGCGTGGTGATCGCCTATGCGATCGTCGCGGGCGCGGTGTTCTCGTCGATCTGCCTGATCATGTTTTCGCTGTTCGGCTCGGGCCATCGGCGGGTGGCGGTGCGCATCGTGATTCGCGATGCGCGTCGCCTGCTATGGGCCATCGGCATTTGCGCCGCGCTGGGCGATGCGGCCACCAATTACGAGGTCGCGCATCAGCTCGGCGTGAACCTGTCGGGGCTGGTGTCGACCTTTGCGAATATGACGGCGGCGGTGCTCACGGCGGCGTTTGCGATAGGCTTCCGGCGTCCGGTTGCGCATCTGATCCGCAACCGCAGCTATCAGTTGCGCCACGAACACAAGGCGCTCACCGAAGTGTTCGACGTACTCGCCTCGCTCTGGCAATTGCCGATGCTGCTGCTCGCCGTCGCTTCGATCACGGCGACGGTAGGCGGGCTGAGCAGCAACGAGAATGTGCTGCAGATTTCGGTCGTCACCGCGCTGCTGCTGGTGCTCGCATTCTTTCTGTCGGCGGTGGTGCTGCGCATCACGCGCCCCGATCTGACGCGCGTGCGCCGGCGCTCGCCGTATCTGCGGCGGTTGCTGCGTTTCGCGGGCACGCTGCTCGTGCTGTTCGTGTGGCTCGCGTTTTTCGAATCTTGCGCGCGGCTCTGGGATATCTCGCTTGCGCGCATCATCGAAGCCAGCGTCGCCGCGCGCGGCATCGCTCACGCGATCTTTGCGATTCTGGCTACGGTATTCCTCGCGTGGCTCGTGTGGATCGTGATCGATACGGCGATTCTCGAAGCGCTCAACCCGAGCGGCCCGCGCACCAAGGGCCGCGCCCCCAGCACGCGCGCGCGCACCATGCTGCCGTTGGTGCGCAATGCGCTGCTCGTGTCGATTCTCACGATTGCGGGCATCGTCACGGCGGCGAATCTGGGCATCAACGTGACGCCGCTGCTGGCGGGCGCGGGTGTGATCGGTCTGGCGATTGGTTTTGGCGCACAGTCGCTTGTCACCGACCTGATCACGGGCCTGTTCATCATCATCGAGGAAACCATTTCGGTGGGCGACTGGATCGACCTCGACAACGGTCACGCCGGCACCGTCGAGCATCTGTCGATTCGCACCGTACGGTTGCGCGACGGGCAGGGCGCAATTCACTCGATCCCGTTCTCGCAGATCAAGATCGTGAAGAATCTCTCGCGCGATTTCGCCTTTGCCGTGTTCGAAGTGCGCGTGCCGTTTGCCGTCGATCTGGATACGGTCACGCGCATGATCCGCGAGACCGGTGCGGAACTGGTCGCCGATTTCCGTTATCGCCGCGAGATTCTCGGGCCCGTGGAAGTGTGGGGACTCGATCGCTTCGATCCGAACTGGATGGTCGTGAAAGGGCAGATCAAGACGCGCCCGCTGCAACAGTGGAGCGTGGCGCGCGCCTTCAATGCGCGCCTGAAGCGCCATATGGACGAGGCGGGCATCGAGATGCCGGTGCCGCAGATGCAGGTGCATATGTCGTCGCGCGGCGGCGACGAAGCCCAGCGCGAAGCGCCGGGCGCAGGGCAGACAGCGGCGCAGGCCCATGCGGAGGAAGCCGCGACGCGCTCCGTGGCGCGCGATGCGTCGCATGAACCGCGCCCTGCGCCGCCCCCAACCGCCAGCCCTGAGGGCGCGCCGCCGCAGATTCCTACCGCCGGGCGCAACTAGGCGCGCGATGAAGTGATGGGGACGGTGATGAGGAAAACGAAGCTGTGGCCGGATCAGGCCGCGTGCAACTGCACGAGCGGCACGATGTCGTTCACGCCGGTGGCGATTTCCTCGGCCTGCACGCCATAAACATGCAGGGAGACGCACGGCCCGGCGGTATCGCCAAGGGCGCGCGAGAGCCGATGGATGCCCGCGCGTCCGCGTCCGCCGAAGGCCACCGCACCCGCTGAACGTGCATGCGCGCGCAGCACCGTCGCGCCGTCGCGCGCCGCATCCCATCGATAGAGCGTTTCGGTCAGCGTACCTTGCAGCACGGCGTAGCCGCACCAGGTACGGTGTGCGTGGATCGGGCTCGCCTGTCCCGGCAGCCAGACTAGCGCCGCGACCGCATAACGTCCCTGCGGGCAGGCCGCGACCAGATGCCGACTGTAGCGCGTGGCGCAGCCCTCGCGCTGGGAGGGCGTGACCAGCGCGGGATCGCGCCAGGCGAGGGCCAGAGCGGCGCGCATGCCCCGCGCGAAGACCGGGCAGCGCGACGGATCGTCGGGCGTGCTGCAGGCGTCAAAAGCCGCGTCGAGCGCAGCGCAAAGCCGTGCCACGGCGGCTTCGTGGTCTGAGGCTGCGGCCAGCAGCAGGGCGGGGTCGGTAGGGGCGTTCAAGGCATCTCTCGTCGCGTTCGTCTATACAGAGAGTTATAGCGCCCGATGCACAGAAAGAGTTTCCATTATTTTTTGCGATGGCGGCGTAAAATAGAAGAAATTTCTATCTTACGGGGTGGCGGCGAATGGATATCATCGACAGAAAGCTCGTGGAGCTGCTGCAGCAGGATGCGACCATGCCCGTCGCCGAGCTGGCGCAGCGCGTCAATCTTTCGCAGACGCCGTGCTGGAAGCGCGTGCAACGGCTCAAGGAAACCGGCGTGATACGCGCCCAGGTGGCGCTGTGCGATCCCAAGAAGCTGGGCGTGGGTACGACGGTATTCGTCAACGTGCGCACCAACCAGCACACCGAGGCCTGGGCGCAGACCTTCACGCGCGCGGTGCAGGATATTCCCGAGATCGTGGAGTGCTACCGCATGAGCGGCGAGACCGACTATCTGCTGCGCGTGGTGGTGTCGGATATCGACGATTTCGACCGTGTCTACAAGCAGCTGATCCGCTCGGTGCCGCTGTTCGACGTGAGTTCGAGTTTCGCGATGGAGCAGATCAAGTATTCGACGGCGATGCCGGTGCGCGGCACCTGATGCGCGATTGCGCCGTCAGATTGTGATGCCCGCTATTGCTCGAACCGCAAGCCGTCTGCAAGGCGTCGCGGCGTAGAATGCCCGTTCTTTCCCCATCGCCGGACAGGCCAGGAACCATGAACGATACGCGCAAGAAGAACCCCACCTTTGGCGTTGGCGTGATGATCGTAGTGGTGGTGCTCATCGTGATCGGCACCGTGCTGTTCAACGCGCTGCGCAGCAAGCGCGAGTACGACGCAACGGTTGGCGCGCAGACGTCGAGCGCCGCGTCGGGCGTCGCCGCGAGCGCGGCGCAGGCGCGCGGCGCGGCGCAATAGAAAAAAACCGCGCTTATTCTTCTGGCAGCCGGATCAGGCTCGCATCCTTGCGGATCAGCCACGACGCCGCGAGCATCTGTTTGCACTGGTGCGCCAGCATCTTCAGATCCTGGGCAAGATCGTTCGTCGCGCCGAGTGTTCGTTCCGTCTCCACCACCAGCGTGTCGAGATCGCGCGTCATGCGGCGGGTGATCTCGATCTGATCGTCGGGCACTGGCGCGCCCGCTTCGGCGGCAACGAGGTTGTCGCGCACGCAGTTCAACGCCTGATCGAGCGCGGCCAGTTTCACGGTGGGGGTGAGCTCATCGGCGTTTGCCGCGCTACGTAGCAGCGGCGCGCTGGCCGTGATCTGCGAGGCGAGGACGTGGCTGCGCACCAGCAGATCGTTGAGTTCGGGCACGAACTTCTGCGCTGATTTCGGTTCGAGCATCATGCGCTGAAACGCCTGGCCGAGGTTCGCGAAGGCGACGTGCACGTTCTTGCGCGCAAGACGATAGCGGAAGTCGCGCGCGAGCGAGGGCACGGCGGCGCCAGCCGAAGCCGAAGGCGCCGAGGTCTGCGATGCGGTCTGCGCATTGGTCTGTGACGCGCTTTGCAAAGTGGTCTGTGAAGCGGCCTGTGAAGCGCCCTCCCGATCCAGTTGTGCTTTGGCCTGCGCCGACACCTTCGCGCCCACCGCGGCGACCGGTCCGGGCGGCATGCCCACCGCCGCAGCGCTTTCCAGCGCGAGCGCCTCCTGTTGCTGGGTTGCCTGTGCGGGCACGCGCGCCGCGGTTTCCGTGAGTATCGGCCCGGCGAATGCCGGCTGCGCGGTGCTGGCGCGCCCGCTCCACCATCCGCTCGCCTCCAGGTAGCTGCGCGTCGCGGCGATCATGTCGTGCACGAGCTTGCCCATCAGCCGGTATTCCCAGTACGGGAACAGATGGCTCGCGCCGATCGCGATCATGCACCCCACCAGGGTGTCGATCGCGCGTTCGCCAATGATGCGCATGCTGCCCGGCGCGAGCAGATGGAACATCAGCAGCACATAGGCCGATGTGAACACCACGCTTGCCGTGTAGTTGAACAGCAGCAGGCTGTAGCTCATCACCATCGCCGCGAACATGGACACCAGCAGCACCAGCGGCTGCTTCACCAGCAGGATCAGCGCGATGCTGGCCACGCAGCCGATCAGCGTGCCGACGATACGCTGCGCGTTGCGCTGGCGCGTTAGCGAATAGCCGGGCTTCAGGATGATGATGGTTGTCATCACGATCCAGTAAGCGTTGGTGAGCGGTAAAAGCCGCCCGAGCCAGAAGCCTGCTGCCACCGCAATCGTCACGCGCAGCGCGTGACGGAAGCTCGGCGAGGCCATGGTGAGATTCGAGAAAATCTGTAGCCAGGAGACGCGCCGGTTGGTGACGAAACGCGTGAGCGCTTCGTCGATGCGCAGTTCGGTTTCCGTCGTGGGCACTTCGCTCGCGAGGCTGCGGCGCATGCGATCGATCAGGCGCGTCGCGCTCCAGATGCGCCGGAACGAGGCCGAAATCGCGGCGTAGGCTTCGGGGTCTTTGGTCGGCAGATCGCGCCGCTTGAGCATTTCGAGTTCGAACTCGATGGCGCGCAACTCGGCCTTGACGTTGACATTGGCACGCGGCGCCTCGTTCTGCAGCACGGCGAGGCCAATGTCTTCGAGATCGGCTGCGGCCTTGCGGATCAGATCGCGATAGAACACCAGCAGATCGGAGCCGCCGAAGGTGTTGCGCACCAGCGGGTAATCGGTATGCGCGCCCACGAACAGCTCGTGCAGATCGACCGTGTTGATGAACAGGTTGAAGTGCATCGCGCGGCGCGCATCGACACGCCCGCTCCTCAGTTTGGGCAGATTGCGCAGCACGATGTCGCGTGCCGCGTCCTGACGCTCGACTGCTGCGATCTGCCTGGCGACGAGATTGCGGTAACACTCGTCGAGATCGTTGTCGAGATCGAAAAACTGCGCGCGCGCGAGCAGATAGTCGGCGCAGGCGAACACGCTTTCGGCGAGCGCCTGCTGTTCGATGCGATCGAGCATCAGGCGGCTCACGAGAGTCGACCAGCCCGTGTACCAGAGTCCGCCCAGCAGGATCCACGCGGCGTTGACCAGCGCCTGGTGCGGTGTGAAATGCTCTTCGAGCGTCATCACCATCATGAACAGCGTGGCGAAGCTGATCTGTGGCCAGCGGTTGCCGTAGACCACGATCAGCGAAAGCACGAAGGTGAGCGGAACGACCGTGGCCCAGAGCGCGATCGGGCTGAAGGTGGCAAGACCCGTGGCGTATGCGGATAGAAAACCTATCGCGCTGCACGCGAGCATTTCGTTGCGCTTGTATTTGAGCGGGCCGGGCATGTCGACCACACACGCGCCGAGCGCGCCGGTCGAGATGGTGAAACCCAGCTCGCTTTTGTCGAACACGAAGAGGCACAAAATGGCCGGAAGCGAGATGCCGACCGCGATGCGCAGACCGCCGTAGAAGTACTGGCTATAAAGGAACTTCCTGATTTCTACGGAGTAGCGCATCGACTGCCATGGTGTTCGGATGCGGACGAAAGCGCCGCGGACTGTGGCGCTGAGTTTAAATGATTTCGGGCGCGATCCGTCCGTCTCTGTATTCGGGGTTTCCCGCGCGCACGCGCGTGAGCGGCGCGCGCGCCGTCAGCCCGCTGCGCCGCCGGAAGGATCGGTGGTGCCGACGGTTGAGCCCACCGGCGCGCCCATTGCGGCTGCGTCGCCGAGCAGCCCGTGCGTGCCGCGAATGCGGCGCATGCGCGTGCGATACCAGAAGGTCCACGCGAGCAGCGCGCCGAACATGCAGTAACCGAGAACCGGCGAGATCACGAGGAAGCGCTCGATCGGCCAGGTGGCGGCCAGGTAGGTGCGCAGCGAGGCATCGGCGATCAGGCCCGCGCCCCACACCAGGGTAAGCAGACGCATCGCGGCCGCGAACTTGCGGTTTTCCGTCCAGAGTAGTTCGAGCCGCGCGACGCCTTCACTCGTTTCGCGCGCGACCGTGGCGCGCGTCAGATAGAACACGATAGGCCGTCGCGCCAGCAACGAAAGCAGGAAGGTCACGCCGATCGCGCCGGTGGAAAAGCTCTCGCGCATCAGCAGCGCACGCGTGCCGCCGCCGAATGCCATCGCGACAAGCGACAGGACGATGCCGAGCAGGATCACGGCCGACAGCGCGTCGACGCGCCTGAAGCGGATCAGTTCGACGATGGTCCAGGCCAGCGGCGGCACCGCCGAGGCAATCAGGCCGCCGACTTCGCCCCAGTAAGGTTGGGCGAGCCGGTACGCGACCCAGGGCAGCAGCAGATTGACCGCCAGTTCGGCGACGAATGCTGGACGCACTTTCATGGGATGCGCTCTCCAAAAAAAAGATGAACGAAGTATGGTTCAAGCGCCGCGCATCGGCAAACGGGCCTTGCCTGCATGCTCACGCGCAGAACGCGAACGGTCCACGGTGTTGCATCCCGCGTGCCTGGGCCGCGCGCGCTTGTTGAGGTGCATATCGCGGCGCGGCGCTTCATGCGACACTGCGAGCGTTGCGGGCTTCATCTCAGAGGCCGTCTTCCGCCATTTTTCCTTCGCCATGTCCGAGCGTCTGTCCATCCCGCCGAACGAAATCGAACTCGTCGCCGTGCGCGCGCAGGGCGCGGGCGGCCAGAACGTCAACAAGGTGTCGAGCGCGATCCATCTGCGATTCGATATCCGCGCCTCGTCGCTGCCCGAAGTCATCAAGATGCGCCTGCTCGCGCTCAACGACCGGCGCATCACGCACGAAGGCGTCGTCATCCTCAAGTCGCAGGAGTACCGCACGCAGGAGCAAAACCGCACGGCCGCGCTTGCGCGTCTGGATGCGCTGATCGAAAGCGTGAGCGTGACGCGCAAGGCGAGGGTGGCAACCCGGCCCACGCGCGCGTCGAAGTTGCGGCGTCTGGACGGCAAGGCGCGCCGCGGCGAGGTCAAGACGGGGCGTCAGCGCGTGACGGAGTGACGCGGAGATCGCGTTGGGGCGAGTGATGGAGGGAAAGCAGGAGGGAGATCAAAAGCAGAAGACAGCGCGCGACCGCCACGATCGCGCGCGAGTGACGGCGGCCGACGCCGTTCAACCCATCGGGGTGCGTACGGGTGTGTCTTAGTGCGTGGTTTCGGGCACGTCGAGGATCAGGATGATGGTCCAGTCGGCTTCGCCTTCATGGTGATACTGGCGCTCCGCGACAATGAACGGCTGCTGCTTGCCTTGCGGGCCGAGGAACAGCACGTCGCCTTCCATCGGGAGGCATTCGACCGGGGGCAGTGCGAGGAACGCCTCGGTGCCCTTGCCGCGCGGCATCAGCTTTTCGATCTTGCGGGATGCCGCTTCGGTCCATTCGATGTCGAGCTGGATGTTGCTCATGGATGTTTCTCCGCGCGAGTCGCGCACAAAAGTAGGGGAATTCGAGGTGCGCGACTTTAGCATAACCCGCGCGCGCGCCGACCAGTGGGCGCGTTGGCGTTGAAACCTCAGTAGTGACGCGCGCCGGATAGTAAAAAAGCCGAAACCGGGGACCGGAATCGGCTTTTCGAACCTCTTGCGTTCCAGCGTCCTTGCGGACGCATGGCCGCTTTACTGTTCGGACTTCGGCGGCGCCTTGTGATGCGGATGGCCGCCCTTCTTGTGATGCTTCATGGGCGCTTCGGACGGCTGCGGCATCGCCTGTTGGCGCGCCTGGAGATCCTGCGCGCGCTGCTCGACGTCGGCAGCCTTCGCCGGGTCGGTGCTCATCATGATGCCGTTGTCCGATTGTGCATAAGCGGCGCCCGTCAGAGCGGACAGCGAAATCAGGACTGCGAGGGACACTTTTTTCATCACTACCTCCGAAGGAGCGGTTTATGGACCCAGCTGGTGCCTGTCGAGCAGGATAAGGCACGTCAATTCTAACGACCCTGACGTCATTCCCGATGACGCGGCGTAAGGCTCGCGCATGCGATTTACAACGCCTTACCTATCCTCATTCCTATCCTGGCACATCTGACCCGATCTTGATTGCGACATGCCCTCGGGACATGAGGCTAGAACCAGCCGAGCATCACGTAGACGTGAAACTGCGCAATCCCGATCAATTCGTGCAGGGCAGTTTCGACGTTACGCAGATTGCCCAGACGCGGCCACAGTCCGAGACGCACGTACCGTACCTCGGATACGGCCGGTACCGGATGCATGCCGAAGCGCTCGAAGTCCAGCATCGCACGCGCCATATGATAGGACGAGGTTACGACGAAGAGCGTATCGGCGCGCTGCGAGTGCACGATCGGGGCAACATTACGCGCGTTCTGCCAGGTCGTGAGGCTGGTGTTTTCCAGCACGAGATCGTTGCGCGCGATGCCTGCGCGCAACAGCCACGGGGCATAGGTATCGGCCTCGCTCGCACGATGACGTTGCGGATTGCCGCCGCTCGCGATCACCTTGCACTCGCCGCCGGCCGCGAGGCAGCGTGCCTGTAGCGCCGCCGCTAGCGCAATGCGCGCATAGACGTCCTGCTGTGGCGCGAGCGAGCCATCGGGCATCAGGTCGGTGCCGCCGCCCAGCATGACGGTGGCGGTGCGTGCGCCGAACCGCGCCTGCGCCGGATCATAGGGAGTCCGATATGCCGCGGGCTGGGCCAGATCGAGCAGCGGTTTCGCGAGCCAGCCCGACGCGAGCAGCCAGAAAAAGATGACAGTCGTGAGGACGATAGACCGTCGGGCGCGACGCCACAGCACGAATAGCGCAAAAAATAGCGCAAATAAACCGAATAGAATCAATTTGAATGAGGTAACGTATTGGTTTCGGGATGAAGCGTGTCTCGTGCGCATGAGCGGCAACCACGGCCGCCGCGTCGATCATGCCGGAAGTCACCGCCTCGCGCGGCGCGGCCCTCCATCATGAGCGGGCGGCGCGGCGCGCAGTGCCCAACGCTTTCGCGGGGCCCGAATAACCTGCAGTCCGTGCCACGGTGCAGGATAGCGGCTAGGCGCGTAGTGCCGGCCGATATTGCGCTGCACCAGGTCACACCGGGTCACATCAGACGCAATGGCAGCAGGACTGCATTTTAAGAAAGAAGTGAGATGACCACGTATTCCAACGAAGCAGTACTCGAAGCCTTGCGGCGGGTGCAGTATCGGCAGGTCCCGTGGGCGCGTAGTCCAAAAGTTTTCCAATATCTGCGTAACCTGGGTCTGATGGATACCGTCAGGCAACGCACCGTCGCTCCCGCACCGGGATTTCACGCTCCCGTCGATATCGCCGTGCTGACCGATCGCGGTCGAGCGGAATTCGCGCGGCTGGCGCGCGACGAACGCACCCTCCAATGGACCGACCAGCGTACGGCCGATTACGTCGCCGAAGCGCTTGTCCAGTCGTCCGACGCCGCGGGCTCCACCGCTTTATAGCCAGCCAAAAAAAAGCCCGTATCGAAAGATACGGGCCTACCGGAATTACTGCTGCCACGCTGTGCTTAATGGCAATAGATAGACCGCGCGCCGGCGCGGTGGTTCCCGTCATCGTCACGCCTTAGAGATGTCATCGATACGACGCGCGTGATCGTGCGCGTCCGACTGGTCGTCGATTTCATTGATCTCGCATTTATTTCTCATTGAGCTATTTCGCTTTGCCATGCGAGGCGTGCGCTTGGCCGTTGAGGTGCGATAGTCGCCGCGATAGCGACCGTAATAGCCGCGCTAATGGCGCGAACGCGGCGGCTGCGCTTGCGGATTCGGTGGCGGGCTACGACGGGCGTTGTCGACGATATCGCCGCGCAGATCGCCACGCGGCACCGGCTGTGCGGCGTTGTCGGCAGCACGGTTTCCTGTGGGGGGCCACGCATGGGCGCCCGTACGCGCGATCGGCCAATGAGCGGCGGCGGATTGCGGCGGCTGGGCCGAAGCGTCGTCCGACAGCCACGATGCCAGTTGGCCGGGCAATGTGAGCGACGCAAGCAGCGCGAGGGCGGACAGCGAAACCATGATGCCCCGATTGCGCAGAGTCATGGGATTCATGGCGGCCTCCCGTCAGAGCGGGAAATTGACGTAAGTGAACATGCTCCTAAGGTACGGGCGGGCGCGAAAGCATGCTGTAAATATTGGTAAATAGATGTTTCGCGCGCATCGATCTCGCGGACATCCGTGGGATGTTCGCGCAAATCGGAGGAAGCGCAGTTGCAGGCGTGAAACGCGTGCGCCGTCGCACCATAGTGTGGCGGGCAGACAACGGCTCGAACGCGTGGCTCAGAAGCGGCACCGGCAGCGTGTGCCGCGGGAAATGACAGCCGGGCGCAGATTGCGCCCGGCGGAGAGAGCGTGAGGAGTCAAACCGGGCGCTTTCACGCCCACCGGGTTCGGTCGATTGAACCCGGCCTACAGCAGATCCAGTCGCGGGATCAAGACGGCATCAAGCCATCTTGACAGGCGCGCGCCACGATTCCGGGTTGGTCCAGAAGGCTCCGCGCAAGCGGTCGCGGCTAGGCGGCGCGGGCGGCTTGGTGGCCGTCGCGCCAATGCGTCCGCGCAGCGAAATTTCGCGGCCGCTCGTGCCCAGGCGCTTCACGATTTCAGCGAGCGTGCCGTCGGCCTGCCATTCGTCGAAGCGGCGGCGGCAGGTAGGCGGCGAAGGGTAGCGGCCCGGCAGCTTGGACCAGCCTTCACCCGTCGACAGCACCCAAAGCACTGCGTTGACCACGGCACGCGCTTCGACGCGAGGCCGTCCGCGTCGCTCGCTCCGTGCGGGTTCCGCACAGAACAGCGCCTCGACCAGGGCCCATTCGTTATCTCTCAAATCGTCGAACAGCATCATGTTTCACCTCAGCGAAGCTATCTCCGGTGCGCTGCCCCGCGCTGCGCACTCTTCATGTACATCCGGCCGGTTGGCGGAGTACCAGGCGGAATCGGTTTGGACGGCCCAGTCTCATCAAGCATCGGACCGTCCGCCGATCCTGTGTCTGCCTTAATGCGAGAAGCGTGCCAGCTCGCACACTTTCGTCTCGAAGCCGCGTGCTATCAAGCCTGCGCGGGTGCTTGCCAGGGCCGTATTCGACTCGAAAACGCATCATCGGGAAATCGGGACAATCACCAATCTTGTGCAAACAGGCCCACCAGGCGTGCGCTTTCGCTGTATTGCTGCACTGCGGCGAACAATTGACGGGCGGATTCACCATGCTGTAACGATCCAGCAAGCGGCTAGAATTGCATCAAACTTAGTGATTCATGAGGGAAACGGATGAATGTGACCTTGCGGCAGTTGCGGGTGTTTATCGAAGTCGCGCGTCTGCAGAGCTTCAGCCGTGCCGGCGATGAAATTGGCCTCACGCAGTCGGCGGTGAGCCGCTGCGTGCGCGAGCTGGAAGCCGAGATGGGCGTCAAGCTCGTTGATCGCACCACGCGCGACGTGCAGTTGACCGACGTGGGCGCCAATCTGATCGCGACGATTCCGCGCCTGATTGGCGATCTGGACGACGCCCTGCGCGAGATCCGTGAAATCGGCGAGCAGCGGCGCGGGCGGGTGGTGGTGGCCGCGAGTCCGACCGTTGCCTGCCGTCTGATGCCCGAGGTGGTAGCCGCGTGCGGGCGACAGTTCCCCTACGTGACGCTTGGCCTGCGCGACGACGTGCAAAGCGACGTGCTGCGCAAGGTACGCTCGGGCGAGGTGGATTTTGGCGTGGTGATCGGGCCCTTCGTGGGCGCGTCGGCGGCCGAGGATCTGCAAACCGAGCTGCTCGCCAAAGATTCGTTCTGCGTGGTCGTGCGCGGCGATCATCCGCTCGCGGGCGGCGACGAGGTGCCGTGGAGAGCGCTCGATGGCGAGCGCCTCGTCATGCTCGATCACGCTTCGGGAAGCCGCCCGCTGATCGACGCGGTGATGCGCGAGCAGGGCGTCAATGCGCGCATCGTGCAGGAGTTGGGCCATCCCGCGACCGTCTTTGGACTGGTGGAGGCGGGCGTGGGCGTGAGCGTGCTGCCCTGGCTCGCCTTGCCCGTGCCGGCGGGATCGTCGCTGCAGGCGCGCTCGCTGGTACCGCGCGCCGAGCGCACGGTCGAACTCGTGCGTCGGCGCGACCGCTCGCTGTCGCCAGCGGCCGAGGCCGTCTGGGCGCTGATCCGCGAACTCGGCGCCCAGCGCTGAGGTCTGCTAAAAATTGGCGCCGGCGTGCGCGGCGCTACACTGGTGCGCGGCGGATTTGCGTCGCTCCGCCCACTTTCCACGCTTACCAGGGATTCCTCGATGCGCGCTCTCGACCTGTCTTCGCCCGCCACGCCTTCGCTGAACACGGTGTTTTCGTCGTCAAACGCGCCCGCCAACGCGCGCGAGGCGGTGCAGGCGCTGCGCGCGTCGCAGATCCGCGAGGTGGCGAATGCGGGTTTCGGCGTCGCCGACGTGCTGCCGTTCTGGTTCGGCGAATCGGATCGCGTCACGCCCGCCTTCATTCGCGAAGCCGCCGCTCAGGCGCTCACGCGCGGCGACACCTTCTACACGCATAACCTCGGCATTGCGCCGCTGCGCGAAGCGCTTTCGGGTTATGTGAGCGAGTTGCATGGCGCGACGCCGGCTGACCATATCGCCGTCACCAGCGCGGGCGTGAATGCGTTGATGCTGGCGGCGCAACTGGTGACCGGCGCAGGCGATCGCGCGGTCGCGGTGACGCCGCTGTGGCCGAATCTCGTCGAAATTCCCAAGATCCTCGGCGCGAATGTCGAAACTGTGGCACTCGACTATGGTGCGCTCGGCTGGACGCTCGATCTCGACCGCCTGCTCGCCGCGCTCAAGCCCGGCACGAAGCTGCTCATGATCAACTCGCCGAACAATCCGACCGGCTGGGTGATGAAGCGCGACGAACAACGCGCCGTGCTGGAGCATTGCCGCCGCCACGGCATCTGGATCGTGGCGGACGAGGTCTATGAGCGCCTGTACTACGGCGCCGCCAATGAGCGCACCGCGCCGTCGTTCCTCGATCTTGCCTCGCGCGATGAGCGTTTGATTTGCGTCAATTCCTTCTCGAAAGCGTGGCTCATGACGGGCTGGCGGCTGGGCTGGCTGGTCGCGCCGCGTGCGCTGATGGACGACCTGGGCAAGCTGGTCGAGTACAACACGTCCTGTGCGCCGTCTTTCGTGCAGCAGGCCGGTATTGTGGCGCTGGAGCAGGGCGAAGCTTGCACCCAAACGCTGGTGAACGATCTGCGCGCCTCGCGCGACCACCTCGCGGCGGCGCTCGCGCAATTGTCGGGCGTCGACGTCAAAGTCCCGCATGGCGCGATGTATCTGTTTTTCCGGCTCGCCGGCGCGCAGCATAGCCTCGAATTGTGCAAGGCGCTGGTGCGCGAAGCTGGTCTCGGACTCGCGCCGGGCAGTGCATTCGGCCCCGAAGGCGAGGGTTTCGTGCGCTGGTGCTATGCCTGCGACGTGGCGCGGCTCGATGCCGGCGTCGAGCGCCTCGAACGTTACCTGGCGCAGCACGGCGGGCGCTGAAACGCGCAGCGAGGGAGCATCGGCATGCGGACCGCATCGATCCTTGAACGATCCATGCGGTATTGACGCAAACGGGTTAAAACACGCCTCCGAGCGACTTTACGCCCCCGTTGTTTTTGCGTAAGATGATGTCCAGTCACGCGATTCCCTGCGGGAATTTCGCTGCTCCGTCCGGCTGGGTCTGGCACTTTGTCTCTCTCCAAGTGTACAAAGCGTCGTTTAGCGGCCCCCCGGTGCGTGCTCCCATCAATATGACCGATCAGAATCGGGCGAGCGCGTCTCCAGTTCCATATCGTCTTTCGTCTGTCTGATCCGGTTCCCTGAACCTGATTTACCTTACTTAGGGTCTGACCTGGCTGCATGAATACCCAAGAGGCGAAGATCGTCCTCGAGACTGCATTGATCTGCACGCAGGAGCCGCTGAAGATCGGCGAGCTGCGCAAGCTGTTTGCCGACGACATTTCGGCTGACACCGTCCGTAACCTGCTCGAAGACCTGCGGCAAGAATGGTCCGGGCGCGGCGTGGAACTGGTGGGTCTTGCGTCCGGCTGGCGCTTCCAGAGCAAGCCGGCCATGCGTACGTATCTAGACCGCCTGCATCCGGAAAAGCCGCCGCGCTATTCGCGCGCGGTGCTCGAAACGCTCGCCATCATCGCGTACCGGCAGCCGGTCACGCGCGGCGATATCGAGGAAATCCGCGGGGTCACGGTCAACACGCAGGTCGTCAAGCAACTCGAAGACCGCAACTGGATCGAAGTGATCGGTCATCGTGACGTGCCCGGGCGCCCGGCGCTGTACGCTACGACGCGCCAGTTCCTCGACGATCTCGGTCTGAAATCGCTCGACGAACTGCCACCGCTAGACGATCCGTCGAACCAGCTGGGCGAGCAGTTGCTCGCGCAGCACGCGATCGAATTCCCGGAAAGCGAAGTGGCGCAGCTGATCGCCGAGGCCGCTTCCGGGCGTGATGAGCAAGCGACGGGCACGGACGATGCGGATGCCGATGCCGATGTCGATGCGAACGCACCGGAGGCCGTCGAGGAACCAGCTGCTGACGCAGCGACGCACGACGCGACTGAACACGCGGTTTCGCAACCTGCCGCCGTGCAGGCGCATCTCGATGGAACCGCGTTCGCGCAGGACGCGCATGACGCGCAGGAACTCGACGTCGAGCTTGCTCATGCAGGCGCGACGCAGGCGAATGCAGCGCAGCCCGCTGGCCACGCCGCCGGCGAGCCCGCAGAAGAACACGAAGACCGCCGCGATGCGGCGCAGGACGACCCCGTCTCGACGACGGACGACGCCGCCGCCCAACGCGGCATCTGAAGCAACAAACACACTGACGCGCCCCTCTCATACGGGCGCGCAACCTGACATTTCGAGGTTGTTTTGACTGATATCCACGACACCGATTCGACCGACGCGTCCGAATCCGCGCGTCGCGTGTCCTCCACGCGCGATGACGACACGCGCGCCGCCCACGATGGCGGCGAAGTCGCTGGCCCGCAGGCAGGCGAGCACGCCGCCGAGGGCGAAGACCGTCCGCGCCGCGGCCTGCGCCGCGGTCCGCGCAGCCTGATCGCACGCCGCCGCGCGGGCGCCAAGGGCAAGAACGAAGGCGCCGCCGATGACGCGCCGGAAGCGGGCGCAGCCATTGAAACGCCGCCCGACGGCGTGGTTGCCGCGCAGGTGCGCACGCCGCGCAAGGACAAGGACGCAGGCGCGCCCGCGAAGAAGGGCCGCCGCAGCGCCGCACCCAAGGCCGCGGAAGGCGCGAACGCCGCTGCTCCGGTGGCCCGGGCCGCGAAGGGCGCCAAGGGGGCAAAGGGCGCGAAGGGCGCTGGTGGCGGCAAGGGCCGCGCCGAAGCGCCGGCTGCAGTCGAGGCGAGCGAAGGCAACCAGGACGACCTGTTCCTGTACGTCACCTCGCCGGCGTTCGACGCCGACAACGGCGCAGGTACCGGCGTGCGTGCGCCGATGCTGCGCCGTGGCGGCCGCATCCAGCAGCCCAAGCGCGTGCTGAGCCCGGACGACGACGCACCCAAGCTGCACAAGGTGCTGGCGGATGCGGGCATGGGCTCGCGCCGCGACATGGAAGAGCTGATCATCGCCGGGCGCGTCTCGGTGAACGGCGAACCCGCGCATATCGGCCAGCGCATTCTGCCGACCGATCAGGTCCGCATCAACGGCAAGCCGATCAAGCGCAAGCTGGCCAATAAGCCGCCGCGCGTGCTGATCTATCACAAGCCGACCGGCGAGATCGTCAGCCATGCCGACCCGGAGGGCCGCGCCTCGGTGTTCGACCGCCTGCCGCCGATGAAAACGGCGAAGTGGCTGGCCGTCGGCCGTCTGGACTTCAACACCGAAGGTCTGCTGATGCTGACCACCTCGGGCGATCTGGCCAACCGCTTCATGCACCCGCGCTACAGCGTGGAGCGTGAATACGCGGTGCGCGTGGTCGGCGAGCTGAGCGAAGGGATGCGTCAGAAGCTGCTCAAGGGCGTCGAGCTCGAAGACGGCCCGGCGAGCTTCCTGCGTATCCGCGACGGTGGCGGCGAAGGCACGAATCACTGGTATCACGTCGCGCTTGCCGAAGGCCGTAACCGCGAAGTGCGCCGTATGTTCGAAGCGGCGGGGCTGATGGTGAGCCGTCTGATCCGTACGCGCCACGGCCCGATCGATCTGCCCAAGGGCCTCAAGCGCGGCCGCTGGGAAGAGCTCGAAGACAACCAGGTGCGCGCGTTGATGGCGTCTGTCGGCCTGAAGGCGCCGAGCGAAGAGAAGGGCGGTCGCGGCGCGAAGGAAGAGCGTCGCCAGCCCGACCCGATGCAGACGTCGATGGGCTTCATCAATCGCGAGCCGGTGCTCAGTTCGCACGGTGCGATGGGTCAGCCGCGTCAGCAGCGTGGCGGTGGCGCAGGCCGCCGTGGCGCGCAGACGGGCGGGTTCGGCGCGGGCAGCGGCGCGGGTGGATTTGGCGGTGGTTTCGGCGGGGGCATGGGCGGCAACGCCGGTGGCCACCGTGGCAGTCGCGCCAATGGCGGCGGCAATGGCCGTAGCGGCGGCGCGCGTGGCGACGTCGATGGCAACCGCGCACCGTCCGGCGGCAAGCGGGCAGGCGGCAATGCCGGCGGCAACGCAGGCGGCAATCGCCGTGGTGCAGGCAACAATGCCGGCAGCAACGCCAACGCCAATCGTTCAGGCGGCGGTGGCAATCGCCCCGGTCAGCGCGGCGCTCCGCGCGGACGTACGCGCGGGCACTGAGCGGTGGCACCCGCGAGCGCGCTGGATAATCAGGCAGCGCTCGCTAAGGCGGCTGCTCGCCCCCGCAGCAATCAACTGCACGCCGTTCCCCGTGAATCGCCCGGAACCGGGCTTGAAAGGCTTTCGGCACGGCCATATCCGCCCTCGGATATGGTGGCGCCAGAGCCTCGCGGTTTGCGTTAAAAGCGAAAAAAGGCTACAATCTCGAAGTCGCTGGGCGTGCGGCTTTTATTTGCGTCCCAGGTGCGACCACCTGGCTAAGTGAGAAGATGGGCGTTTCGCCCATTTTTTTTTGGTTCGGCCGATTGTGTTCGTTGCTTTTAACTGGCATCGGGCGTCATCGTGCAATAAAACCAGTCATCACGTCAGGTCGGGCTCGCCAATCTGGGTTGAAGTGCAAGAGCGCGCGCTCACCTGGCGCGCGGCCCGCGAATCCCGAATCAAAGGAAGTTGCCGGCTCGCTGCGCGAACATCTGGAGTGGGCATTGTGCAACTGACGGAACTGATTGAAACCACGGTCACCGGGCTCGGTTACGAGCTGGTCGACCTCGAGCGCACCGGGCGCGGCATGCTGGCCATCTACATCGATCAGCCAGCAGGTATCGCGATCGAGGACTGCGAGAAGGTCACGCGTCAGCTGCAGCACGTTCTGTTCGTCGAGAACATCGACTACGAACGTCTTGAGGTCTCGTCGCCCGGCCTCGACCGTCCGCTGAAGAAACTGGCGGACTTCGAACGCTTCGCGAGCTGCGAAGCGGTCATCACGTTGAAAAAGCCATTGGACGGACGGAAATCGTACCGCGGCATCGTGCATGCCCCGGAAGGCGAAACCATCGGTCTGGAATTCGAAGGGAAGGCGGGACCTGCGATGCTCGATTTCACGCTCGCGGACATCGACAAAGCCCGTCTTATCCCCAAAGTTGACTTTAGGAGCCGCAAACAATGAGTCGCGAAGTGTTGATGCTGGTGGATGCGCTGGCACGCGAGAAAAATGTCGACAAGGACGTGGTGTTTGCCGCCCTTGAAGCGGCGCTTGCGTCGGCCTCCAAGAAACTCTTCGACGAGGATGCGGACATCCGTGTGCATATCGACCGTGAAAGCGGCGAGCACGAAACGTTTCGTCGCTGGCGCGTCGTGCCGGACGAGGCGGGTCTGCAGGAGCCGGATCAGGAAATTCTCCTGTTCGAAGCTCGCGAGCAGAACCCCGAAGCGCAGATCGACGAATTCATCGAGCAGCCGGTGCCGTCGGTCGAGTTCGGCCGTATCGGTGCGCAGGCCGCCAAGCAGGTGATCCTGCAGAAGGTCCGTGACGCCGAGCGCGAACAGATCCTGAACGACTTCCTCGAGCGCGGCGAAAGCATCATGACCGGCACGGTCAAGCGCATGGACAAGGGTAACTTCATCGTCGAATCGGGCCGTGTCGAAGCGCTGCTGCGCCGCGACCAGCTGATTCCGAAGGAAAACCTGCGCGTGGGCGACCGCGTGCGCGCCTGGATTGGCAAGGTCGACCGCACCGCGCGCGGCCCGCAGATCGAACTCTCGCGCACGGCGCCGGAGTTTCTGATGAAGCTGTTCGAGATGGAAGTGCCGGAAATCGAGCAAGGCCTTCTCGAAATCAAGGCGGCGGCGCGCGATCCGGGCGTGCGCGCCAAGATCGGCGTCGTGGCTTACGACAAGCGCATCGATCCGATCGGCACCTGCGTCGGTATCCGCGGCTCGCGCGTGCAGGCTGTGCGCAACGAGCTCGGTGGCGAAAACGTCGACATCGTGCTATGGTCGGAAGATCCCGCCCAGTTCGTGATCGGCGCGCTCGCGCCGGCAGCCGTGCAGTCGATCGTCGTCGACGAAGAAAAGCACTCGATGGATGTTGTCGTCGACGAAAGCGAACTTGCAGTCGCCATTGGCCGCAGCGGCCAGAACGTGCGTCTTGCCGGCGAGCTGACCGGCTGGCAGATCAACATCATGACGCCGGACGAATCCGCGCAGAAGCAGAACCAGGAGCGCACGGTGCTGCGCGACCTGTTCATGGCGCGTCTCGACGTCGATGAGGAAGTCGCCGACATCCTGATCGACGAAGGCTTCACGAGTCTCGAAGAGATCGCCTACGTGCCCCTCAACGAAATGCTGGAAATCGAGGCGTTCGACGAGGACACCGTGCACGAACTGCGCAACCGCGCGCGCGACGCCCTGCTCACGCAGGCCATCGCGAACGAGGAAAAGGTGGAAAGCGCCGCGCTGGACCTCAAGAGTCTGGACGGCATCGACCCGGAGCTGCTCGCGAAGCTGGCGCAGCACGAAGTTCATACCC
The DNA here is from genome assembly GCF_014200455.1 of Paraburkholderia bannensis. GTDB lineage: Bacteria > Pseudomonadota > Gammaproteobacteria > Burkholderiales > Burkholderiaceae > Paraburkholderia > Paraburkholderia bannensis_A. The sequence continues at coordinate 68,201 of NZ_JACHBW010000013.1, forward strand.
GCGACGAGCTCGCCGAGCTGGCCGTGGACGAACTGACGGAAATGACGGGAATGGAAGAGGACGCCGCCAAGGCGTTGATCATGAAGGCACGTGAGCACTGGTTCGAATGATCCGCGGGGGAGCGATCCCCTCAAGATGATTCACCAGGGCGTGACGAGCAGGAAGCGACCATGACCCACTGAACTGATCGCGGCCGCCCCGCAGCTAGCAGTATGAGCGCGGGGCAAACGGTGCCGCATGACCCGATGTCAACCGCAAGGAATCGGTCCTTGCACTAAGAGGAATGAATGGCGAGTAACAACGTAGCCCAATTTGCCGCGGAACTGAAGATGCCTGCTGGCGTGCTGCTTGAACAGCTGCAGGCGGCGGGCGTCACGAAAGCGAGCGAAGCTGACTCCTTGTCCGAAACGGACAAGGCGCGTCTGCTCGACCACTTGCGCAAGTCTCACGGCTCGACTGATGCAGACAAGCGCAAGATCACGCTGACGAAACGGCATACGTCGGAAATCAAGCAGTCCGATTCGACGGGCAAGGCTCGTACCATTCAGGTCGAGGTGCGCAAGAAGCGCACGTTCGTCCGCCGCGACGAATCCGCCGAACAGGCGGAGGCATCGAATCATGCCACCGACGCCGCAGCCGCCGCTGAAGAAGCGGAACTGCAGCGCCGCGAAGAAGAAGCTCGCCGCGAGGCCGAGCTTCTGGAGCGTCAGGCTCAGGAACTCAAGGAGCGCCAGGAGCTTCTCGCGCGTGAAGAGGCCGAGCGCCGCGAACGCGAAGAAGCCGCCGAGGCGCAACGCCGCCGTGCCGAAGAAGAGGCCGCCAACAAGAAGGCCGCGGCAGATACCGCTGCGCGCGAACTGGCCGCTCAGGCCGTCGCTGCCCAGCGCAATGCCGAAGCAGAAGCGAAAGAAGTGAAGCAACAGCAAGACGATGACCGCGCAGCCGCTGAGCGTGCTGCGCAACGCGAAGCCGCACAGAAGGCCGAAGTAGCCGCGCGTGAAGCCGCCGAAAAGGCGCAGAAAGAACAGGAAGAGATCGCTCGCCGCCGCGCGGCTGCAGAAGCCGAAGCGCGCGCGATCCGCGAAATGATGAACACGCCGCGCAAGGCGCAGGTCAAGGCGGTCGAACCGCCGAAGCCCGTCGAGCCGGCCAAGCCCGCCGAAGCCAAGGGCACGCTGCACAAGCCGGCCCGTCCGGAAGGCGCCGCAGCGCGTCCGGCAGCCGGCGCCGCTGCGAAGAAGCCTGCCACCACGGTAGCGCCTTCGACGAGCGCACCCGGTGCCGGCGCGGGCGACCGCAACAAGAAGCCGGGCGCAGGCAAGGGCGGCTGGCAGGACGACGCTTCGAAGCGCCGCGGCATCAAGACGCGTGGTGATTCGTCGGGCGGCGTGGACCGCGGCTGGCGCGGCGGCCCCAAGGGCCGTGGCCGTCACCAGGATGCTGCATCGTCGTTCCAGGCACCGACCGAACCGATCGTGCGCGAAGTGCACGTGCCGGAAACCATCACCGTGGCTGACCTCGCGCACAAGATGTCCGTGAAGGCGTCGGAAGTCATCAAGGTGATGATGAAGATGGGCCAGATGGTCACCATCAACCAGATGCTGGACCAGGAAACGGCGATGATCATCGTCGAAGAACTGGGCCACCGTGCCGTCGCTGCGAAGCTCGACGATCCGGAAGCGCTGCTGGTCGAAGGTCAAACCACCGTCACGGACGCAGAGCAACTGCCGCGTCCGCCGGTCGTCACCGTCATGGGTCACGTCGACCACGGCAAGACCTCGCTGCTCGACTACATCCGCCGCGCGAAGGTTGCAGCGGGCGAAGCCGGCGGCATTACGCAGCACATCGGCGCTTATCACGTCGAAACGCCGCGTGGCGTCATCACGTTCCTCGACACGCCGGGTCACGAGGCCTTCACGGCCATGCGTGCTCGCGGTGCGAAGGCAACCGACATCGTCATTCTGGTGGTCGCGGCCGACGACGGCGTGATGCCGCAGACGAAGGAAGCGATCGCCCACGCCAAGGCTGCGGGTGTGCCGCTCGTCGTGGCGATCAACAAGATCGACAAGCCGGATGCGAATCCGGAGCGCGTCAAGCAGGAACTCGTCGCTGAAGGCGTCGTGCCGGAAGAGTACGGTGGCGATTCGCCGTTCGTGCCGGTGTCGGCCAAGACCGGCGCAGGCATCGACGATCTGCTCGAAAACGTCTCGCTGCAAGCCGAAGTGCTGGAACTGAAGGCACCGGTCGCAGCGCCGGCCAAGGGTCTGGTCATCGAAGCGAAGCTCGACAAGGGTAAGGGTCCGGTCGCAACGATCCTCGTCCAGTCGGGTACGCTCAACCGCGGCGACGTCGTGCTGGCAGGCAGCGCCTATGGTCGCGTGCGTGCAATGCTCGACGAAACCGGCAAGCCGACCAAGGAAGCCGGCCCGTCGATCCCGGTCGAAATCCAGGGTCTGTCGGAAGTGCCGGGCGCAGGCGAAGAAGTCATCGTGCTGCCGGACGAGCGCAAGGCGCGTGAAATCGCCCTGTTCCGTCAAGGCAAGTTCCGCGACGTGAAGCTGGCCAAGCAGCAGGCCGCGAAGCTCGAAAACATGCTCGAACAGATGGCGGAAGGCGAAGTGCAAAACCTGCCGCTCATCGTCAAGGCCGACGTGCAGGGCTCGCAGGAAGCGCTGGTGCAATCGCTGCTCAAGCTGTCGACCGGCGAAGTGCGCGTGCAGATCGTGCACAGCGCGGTCGGCGCGATCAGCGAGTCGGACGTCAACCTGGCGACGGCTTCGAAGGCGGTCATCATCGGCTTCAACACGCGTGCGGATGCACAGGCGCGTAAGGTTGCCGAGGCGAACGGCATCGACATCCGTTACTACAACATCATCTATGACGCAGTGGATGAGGTGAAGGCGGCGATGTCGGGCATGCTCGCGCCGGAGAAGCGCGAAGTCGTGACGGGTATGGCGGAAGTGCGCCAGGTGATCCGCGTGCCGAAGGTTGGTCTGATCGCGGGCTGTATGGTCACGGATGGTTTCGTCAAGCGTTCGTCGTCGGTGCGCGTGATCCGCAACAACGTGGTCATTCATACCGGCGAACTCGACTCGCTCAAGCGCTTCAAGGACGACGTCAAGGAAGTCAAGCAAGGCTTCGAATGCGGTATGTCGATCAAGAACTTCAACGACATCGTCGAAGGCGACCAGTTCGAAGTGTTCGAGATCACGGAAGTCGCGCGCACGCTGTAATCCAGCGGCGCACGCGGGCGGGCCCTGCAATAGCAGGGCCGCTCGCGGGCTTAGCCGAAAAAGGGCGGGGCGGGCGATAGCCAGCCTCGCCCTTTGTCTTTTCCCGACAGTTTATTGTCAGCCAGTGTTGCGCGGCCGCGCGCCGGGATGTTCCTGATAGCAGCGCGCCGCAACGAATGCCGCCACAGAGGTGGAATCATCATGCCGAAAAAACGTACTTCCCCGAATCGCAACGTGCAGATCGCCGATCAGATCCAGCGCGATCTTTCCGAACTGATGCGCGAAGTGAAAGACCCGCGCGTGGGCCTCGTGACGATCCAGAGCGTTGAGCTGACGCCGGACTACGCGCACGCCAAGGTCTACTTCACGACGCTCACGGGCGATCCGCAGCAGACCCAGGACGCGCTCAACCACGCGGCCGGTCATCTGCACAACCAGCTCTTCAAGCGCCTGCACATCCATACCGTGCCGACGCTGCATTTCCATTACGACCAGTCGGTCGAGAAGGGCGTGGCGATGTCGCGTCTGATCGACGAGGCGAACGCTTCGCGCGCCAAGGACGACTGATCTCGCCAGCATGACTGCATCATCGAAGAAGAATCAGGGCGAGCAACGTCCCAAGGTGCCGCGCCGCCTGCTGGACGGCGTGCTGCTGCTCGACAAGCCCGTGGGGCTGTCGAGCAACGATGCGCTGATCCGCGCCAAGCGCCTGTATCGCGTGAAGAAGGCGGGGCACACGGGTACGCTCGATCCGCTCGCTTCGGGTCTGCTGCCGCTGTGCTTTGGCGAGGCCACCAAGTTTTCGCAGGATCTGCTCGAAGCCGACAAGACCTACGAGGCGACCATGCGCCTGGGCATCCGCACCACGACGGGCGACGCCGAAGGCGAAGCGCTCGACACGCGCGAGGTGCTCTGCGACGAAGCTGCGGTGCGCCAAGCGATGGCGCGTTTTCTGGGTGACATCGTGCAGATTCCGCCGATGTACTCGGCGCTCAAACGCGACGGCAAGCCGCTTTATGAGTACGCGCGCGCGGGCCAGACGGTCGAGCGCGAAGGGCGCAACGTTACGATCATCGCGCTCGATATGATCGCCTGCGAACTGCCCGATGTGACGTTCCGCGTGACCTGCACCAAGGGCACGTATGTGCGCACGCTCGCCGAGGATATCGGCGAGGCGCTGGGTTGCGGCGCGCATCTGGTGATGTTGCGTCGCACGGGCGTGGGTGCGCTCACGCTCGAGCATGCGGTGACGCTCGATGCGCTCACGGCGATGGACGAACCCGCGCGCGATGTCTGGTTGCAGCCGGTGGATGCGCTGCTTTCGACTTTCCCGCGCGTCACGCTCGACGCCGAATCGGCGCGACGCTTCACGCATGGCCAGCGTCTGCCGCTCAACGCGCTGGTGATCGATCGCGTGGAATGCGAAGCCGCCGAGCGCGTGCGTGTCTATGACGAAGCCGGGCGGCTGCTGGGCGTGGCCAAGGCCGCAAACGGCGTGCTTGCGCCGGAACGCCTGGTGGTGAGCGGGGCGGTCTGATCGACTGCCACGATCCGCGAAAGCAAAAAAACGGCACGCCGGTTTCGAACCGGACGTGCCGTTTTTTATGGGTGCGCGCGAAGCGCTTCTTGCAGTACGCTGTTTAGTGCGCCGCCGAAGCGGCCGCGCCTGCATCGGCGCTGCCGGCGCGCTCGGGGCGTGTGATCCAGATCAGCGCGATCAGCACGATAAAGATCACCGACGAAATCCAGAACAGGTCGTTCACGCCCAGCTGTGCCGCCTGCTGCGTCACCATGCGGTCGAACATGCCGTGCGATTGCGCCGGATCGAGACCCACCGAGTTCTGCATTTGCTGCATCGACTGGTTGAATATCGGGTTGGTCGGCGTGGCCTGCTCGGTCAGGCGCGCGTGGTGGAAGATGGTGCGATGGTCCCAGGCGGTTTCGAAGATCGAGGTGCCGATGCCGCCGCACATGATGCGCACGAAGTTCGACAGCCCCGACGCCGCCGGAATGCGGTTGCCAGGCAGACCCGACAGCGTGATCGACACCAGCGGAATAAAGAGCCCCGCCATGCCGATGCCCTGGATCAGCGTCGGCACCGTGAGCGCCCACGTATCCACGCCGGTGGTGTATTGCGAGCGCAGCCAGAAGCACAGCGCGAACACCACGAACGCCGTGGTGGCGATATAGCGCGGATCGGTGCGCGGCAGGATCTTGCCCGTGATTGGCGAAAGCAGGATCGCGAAGAAGCCCACGGGCGCCATCACGAGCCCCGCGTCGGTCGCGGTGTAGCCCAGATCGGTCTGCAGCCACAGCGGCAGCAGCACGAGATTGCCGAAGTAGAGGCCGTAGCCGACCGACAGCGCAATCGTGCCGCCTGTGAAGTTACGCCGTGCGAACAGCGAGAGGTCGACGACCGGATGCTCGGCGGTCAATTCCCAGATCACGAAGAACGCGAACGAGATCACGGCCGTCAGCGCGAGCACGATGATGGTCGTGGACGAGAACCAGTCGAGGTCCTTGCCCTTGTCGAGCATGATCTGCAGCGAGCCCACCCAGAGGATCAGCAGGCCCAGACCCACGCCGTCGATCGGCGCCTTGCGGATCACCGAATCGCGCGTGCGAAAGATCATCCAGGTGGCGATTGCGGCAACGATGCCCACCGGGATGTTGACGTAGAAGATCCACGGCCACGAGATATTGTCCGAGATCCAGCCGCCGAGAATCGGACCCGCCACCGGCGCGATCAGCGTGGTCATCGACCACATCGATAGCGCAATCGGCGCTTTCGCGCGCGGATAGCTCGCCAGCAGAAGGGTCTGCGAGAGCGGAATCATCGGGCCCGCCACGGCGCCTTGCAGCACGCGTGCGGCGAGCAGGAAGGGCAGCGTGGGCGCGAGGCCGCACAGCCACGACGAGATCACGAACAGAATGATCGACGCCATGAACAGGCGAACCTGGCCGATGCGCTCGGTGAGCCAGCCCGTGAGCGGCACGGAGATGGCGTTCGCCACCGCAAACGACGTGATGACCCACGTGCCTTGATCGGAGGCCACGCCAAGGTCGCCTGAGATCGACGGGATCGACACGTTCGCGATCGACGTGTCCAGCACGTTCATGAACACCGCGAGCGAGACCGCGATGGTGCCGAACACGAGTTGCGCGCCTTGCAGCGGCGGATGGACGACGGGTTGTTGTGCTGCTGCCATTGAGTGCTTTGTTATGCGCTGCTAATTGCTGCCCGGAGTACAGCCCTGAATGCGGCCCTGAATGCAGAAACCTCTGCTGCCGGACGCGCCAGGCATTGGCCCGGCGCGTCGCGTGGTCCTGAGATCAGCCGTGAGTTGCGGGCTTCGCCGCACGCTCGCTCGCCGACGACACCTGCTTCGTGTTCTGGCCGGCATTTTCCGCGATGATGCGGGCGATTTCCGCGTCGGCTTCGTCGCCGTACTTCTCGAACACGTTGGTCTGGTAGACCGTGTTCTGCGCGTTGCCGAGCTGGCTGCCCGTGTCGTCCTTGATGTTCACGTCCACCTGCATCGACAGGCCGATGCGCAGCGGGTGCTTTTCGAGGTCGGCGGGATCGAGCGCGATACGCACCGGCAGACGCTGCACTACCTTAATCCAGTTACCGGTGGCGTTTTGCGCCGGCAGCAGCGAGAACGCCGAACCCGTACCCGCCGAGAAGCCCACCACCTTGCCGTGATAGACCACCGACGAGCCGTACACGTCGGCCGTCAGCTCGACCGGCTGGCCGATGCGCATATGCTTGAGCTGGACTTCCTTGAAGTTGGCATCGACCCACACGGCGTTCAGCGGCACCACCGACATCAGCGGCGTACCCGGCGAAACGCGCTGGCCGACCTGCACCGAGCGCTTCGCAACATAGCCCGTGACCGGCGCGGGCAGCGTGTTGCGGGCGTTCGTCAGGTAGGCATCGCGCACCTTCGCGGCAGCGGCCATCACGTTCGGATGATCGGCAATGGTCGTGTTGGCCGTCAGCGCGCGGTTCGCGGCGAGTTGCTGTTGGGCGGCGTCGAGGGCGGCTTGCGCGCTCTTGACCGCGTCGCGTGCGTGCGAGATTTCTTCCTGCGAAACCGCGCCCGTCTGTGCGACCTGCATACGGCGGCGCAGATCGTCCTGCGCGCGCGAGAGGTCGGCCTGACGCACGGCCACCTGCGCCTGGTACTGGCTGTCGTCGGCAAACAGACCGCGCACCTGGCGCACGGTCTGGCCGAGGTTGGCTTCGGCCTGCTGCAGCGCGATGCGCGAATCAGCCGGATCGAGCTGCACCAGCGGGTCGCCGCTCTTGACGGTCTGCGTGTCGTCGGCGTTCACGGCGATCACCGTGCCGGTCACCTGCGGGGTGATCTGCACGACGTTGCCGTTGACGTAGGCGTCGTCGGTGCTTTCCGAGAAGCGCGCGACGAGGAAGTAATAGAGGCCGTAGGCAATGGCTGCGATCACGATCACGAGGACTAGCAGCGTCATCATGCGCTTGCGCTTGCCGTTGTTCGCGGTCGGCTGCGGATTGGCCGCCGGTTGCTGAGGGGTGCTCATGGAAGGATCTCCGGGTTCTTGCGTGCTGTTCGTTCAGTTATCTGGCCAGCTTCTGGCTTTCTGGCGGTTTTGGCTATTTCAGTTCGCGGCCGAGTTCGTCGCGCTTGCGGCAGGCGTCGCCGAGGCGGGCGCCGTCCATGGCGCATCGCGCCACGGCCCGCCGTTCACATCGCTCTGGCCTTTCACGTCTTTCGCGTCGCTGCCCACCTGCGTCGGCGCGACGAGGTTCACGTCGTGCGCGTTGTGGGCATCGAAGCCGCCGCCGAGCGCCTTGATGAGCGCCATCTGCTGGTCGCGGCGCTGCGCCTTGAGGCTCGTCACGTTCTGCTCGGACGCGAGGCGGTTCTGGTCGGCGTTGAGCACCTGCAACTGCTCCGAGAGACCCGCCTTGTAGCGGATCACTGCGAGCTGATACGCCTTGGTCGACGCATCGAGTGCGTTCTGAGCATCGACCAGCTGCTTGTCCGCCGAGCGGATCGACGACACCGTGGTCGCCACGTCCTGGAACGCGCCGATCAGCGTCTGGTTGTAGTTCGCCACGTCGAGATCGAAATCGGCATAGCGGCCCTTCAACTGCGCGCGCAATGCGCCCGCGTCGAAGATCGGCAGATGCACGGCGGGGCCGAACTGTGCCTGACGGCTGGTGAAGTTGAGGAATTTGCCCCAGCCGAACGCATCGAAGCCAAAGCCGGCTGCGAGGTTCACGTCGGGGTAGAACTCGGCCTTCGCTTCCTTGACGTCGTGCATCGCGGCTTCCACCTGCCAGCGCGCGGCGACGATGTCCGGACGGCGCGCCACCAGATCGGCAGGCAGATTGTCCGGCAGCGCGATTTGCGCGACCGGGTTCATGACCGGGTTGGCGATCTGCAGGCCGCGATCCGGGCCCTTGCCCAGCAGCGCGCCCAATTGATAGCGCACGGTCTCGATCTGGCCGTCGAGCTGTGTAAGGTTCGCCTGGCTCGTTGCGATATTGCCGTTGGCGGTCTGACGCTCGACGTTGGTGTCGAGGCCCGCGACCACGCGGCCATTGGTGATCGTGCCGATGGTCTTGCGGTTGTCGATTTCACGCGCGGCGATGTCGCGCAACGCGTAGAGCTGGGCAAGCTGGTTATACGTGCGTGCTAGCGAGGCGGCGAGCGTGATGCGCGCCTGTTCCATGTCGGCCTGCGCGGCGCGTTGCGCCGAGACGGCCTGTGCGAGACGCTGGCGATTCTTGCCCCACAGATCGAGATCCCACGATGCGCTGGCGAGCGCATTGTTTTCGCTGTACCAGGTGCCGCCGTACGGCGGCGGGAAGAGCGCGTTGGCCGAATACAGCTCGCGCGTCCACGAATAGCTGGCGTTGACCTTGGGGGCGAGCGCCGCTTTCGAGGTATCGATATACGACGACGCCTTGGCAATGCGCGCCTGCGCCTGGGCGATGCTCGGGTTGCCGTCGAGCGCTTCGTCGATCAGCCTGGGCAACTGCGGGTCGCCGAACTGCTGCGCCCAGTCGAGCGTGGGCCACTGGCCGCCCTGTGCCGGGATGCTTTGCGAGGTTTCGAACTGTTGCGGCTGCGCGATAGTCTTGTCGCTCTTGATGCCGAAGTAGTTTGCGCAGCCCGAAAGCGCGAGCGCCGCGACCGCGGTCGCAACCGCTGCTCGACAGGAGTGCGCTGGCGCAAACTGGGTTAGGGATGTCATTGCTCGTCTCGTTGCGTGAGAGGGTGAGGTGATACTGGACGATGCAGCCATTTTTTCGTCTGACGCTTTCAAAATTGCCTGCCTCGTCATCTATCGTAAGTACCGGTTTGGTGCAGATCGATAGCGATTGACGCATCAATCGCCCGATGACTGCTGGCCAGATGCCGCGTTGGCCGCGTTCGCGTTCTGGTTGGCTTCGCAGCTATTGACCAGAAGCCGCCGCAACATGCTCTTCAGGAAGCCGACTTCCTCGGGCGTGAAGCCCCTGGATAGCTCGTCGGTGACGCTCGTGAAGATGGCCGGCATGCGCGCCGCGATGGTTTCGCCTTCGGGCGTGAGCGCCAGGCGTACGGCACGGCGGTCTTCGGAACTGCGCACGCGGCGCAGGAGGCCGCGCTTTTCCAGCCGGTCCACCAGCCGCGTGACGGCGCTGGCGTCGATGCCGTATTCGCGCGCCAGTTCGGCCGCGAGCACGCACTTGCCGCTCGCCACCATGAACAGCACGCTGGCTTGCTGGCTGGTGACGCCAAGCTCCGCCACGGTGCGCTGCGTGACCAGGTTCGACATCGACGAGCGCACGCGGGAAATCAGGTAGCCAACGCTTTCGCCGAAGTCGTAATCGAGCACTTTGGGCGGCGGCGTGGAAGTCGGTTCCGTCATGGTTCTGCTGCAACTGCAATGGTTGACCAGGCAGGAATTATAGGGTTCGTTAGTTGACGCGGCAAGGTTTATTGTCGCAGGCCCGAGAAACCTTTGCTAAGTAGGGTCTTAATTGGCCGGGTGCGCGCATGAGAGAATGGCGCGCGTCGCGTGGATGCCGCATGTCACGGGTAATTTCACACGAAGCACACGGATGAGTCAGATCAAGTCATCTTCGCGTGCTATAATTTCAGGTTCCCAAAAGTGTGTCATGGCACCGTTGCCGAACCGACCCGCCAAGCGCGTATTCGAATGTACCCAAACGGGGTATCCGAGCGCGTCCGGCAACAGGGCGGGGCGGCGTCCGAGCCCTCCTGTGTGGCCCGCCGTCGAGCCCGCATGACGCACCCAACTGTACCCAGGTTCCTATGTCCCGCGCCCTTCGCAACATCGCCATCATTGCCCACGTCGACCACGGCAAGACCACGCTCGTCGACCAGCTCCTCCGTCAGACCGCCACGTTCCGTGACAACCAGCAGGTCGCCGAGCGCGTGATGGACTCGAACGACATCGAAAAAGAGCGTGGCATCACGATTCTTTCGAAGAACTGCGCGGTCGAGTACGAAGGCACCCACATCAACATCGTCGATACCCCGGGCCATGCCGACTTCGGCGGTGAAGTGGAGCGCGTGCTGTCGATGGTCGACTCGGTGCTGCTGCTCGTCGACGCCGTCGAAGGCCCGATGCCGCAAACGCGCTTCGTGACCAAGAAGGCGCTGGCGCTCGGCCTCAAGCCGATCGTCGTGGTCAACAAGATCGACCGTCCGGGCGCGCGTATCGACTGGGTGATCAATCAGACGTTTGACCTGTTCGACAAGCTGGGCGCGACCGAAGAACAGCTCGACTTCCCGGTGGTCTACGCTTCGGGCCTGAACGGCTATGCATCGCTGTCGCCGGATGCGCGCGAAGGCGACATGCGTCCCCTGTTCGACGCCGTGCTCGAACACGTGCCGGTCCGTGACGCCGATCCGGAAGGCTCGCTGCAGCTCCAGATCACCTCGCTCGACTACTCGGCCTACGTTGGCCGTATCGGCGTGGGCCGTATCAAGCGTGGCCGCATCAAGCCGGGTCAACCGGTTGCCCTGCGCTTCGGTCCGGATGGCCAGGTGCTGAACCGCAAGATCAACCAGGTGCTGGCGTTCAGCGGCCTGGAGCGCGTGCAGGTGGAATCGGCTGAAGCCGGCGACATCGTGCTGATCAACGGTATCGAAGACATCGGTATCGGCGCGACCATCTGCGCGCTCGACAACCCCGAAGCGCTGCCGATGATCACGGTCGACGAACCGACGCTCACGATGAACTTCCTCGTGAACTCGTCGCCGCTCGCCGGCAAGGAAGGCAAGTTCGTGACGAGCCGCCAGATCCGCGACCGTCTGACCAAGGAGCTGAACCACAACGTGGCGCTGCGCGTGAAGGACACGGGCGACGAAACCACGTTCGAAGTGTCGGGCCGGGGCGAGCTGCACCTGACCATCCTGATCGAAAACATGCGCCGCGAAGGCTACGAGCTGGCCGTGTCGCGTCCGCGCGTGGTGCTGCACGAAGTCGACGGCGTGAAGCAGGAGCCGTACGAAATGCTGACCGTGGACGTCGAAGACGCCCACCAGGGCGGCGTGATGGAAGAGCTGGGCCGTCGCAAGGGCGAAATGCTCGACATGGCGTCTGATGGCCGTGGCCGCACGCGTCTGGAATACCGCATTCCGGCGCGTGGCCTGATCGGCTTCCAGGGTGAATTCATGACGCTCACGCGCGGCACCGGCCTGATGAGCCACGTGTTCGACGCCTACGGTCCGATCAAGGAAGGCACGCTCGGCGAGCGCCGCAACGGCGTGCTGATCTCGCAGGACGACGGCGCCGCTGTCGCCTACGCGTTGTGGAAGCTGCAGGATCGCGGCCGCATGTTCGTGAAGCCGGGCGACGCGCTGTACGAAGGCATGATCATCGGGATCCATAGCCGCGACAACGACCTCGTCGTCAACCCGATCAAGGGCAAGCAGCTCACCAACGTGCGCGCCTCGGGCACCGACGAAGCCGTGCGCCTGGTGCCCCCGATCCAGATGTCGCTCGAATACGCAGTCGAATTCATCGACGACGACGAACTCGTCGAAGTGACGCCGCAGTCGATCCGTCTGCGCAAGCGCCACCTGAAGGAACATGAGCGTCGCCGCGCAAGCCGCGAAGCCGAATAAGTTTGCTGTCGAAACTTTTTCGCGCACTGCAATGCATGTAAGAAAACAAGAAAGCCGCCGCTGTCTGGGCGGCTTTTTTGCATCCTTTTTTACGTCTGGCGGCGATTGCCTTGCAGTGCCGGAAGAGTCTGTTGTTGAAGTTGCAAAGCGCCGCAAAAGCCCTTGTAGTAAGGGTTTGCGTGCGATGATGTGTCGCATTGCATCTTATGGGGAGTATCACTTATGTGCTATGCTCCGCGGATGCATGATTTAGGTCCTTCCAAGCAGACTTGATTCGCAATCCGCTAAACGGTCAGGCCGTGGCGCGGAAGGTTGAGTAACCCGCTATTTCTCGAGAAACTCGAAGAAAGGTGAGCGTAAATGTCGGAAACGATGAAGCAATTCCAGCTGAACTCCTATCTGTTCGGCGGCAATGCTCCGTATGTCGAAGAGCTATACGAAGCATATCTTGACAACCCTGCGTCCGTTCCGGACCAATGGCGCGAGTACTTTGACGCACTGCAAAACGTGCCGTCGTCGAGTGGCTCAACCGACAGCGATGTCGCTCACGGCCCGATCGTCGAGTCGTTTGCGCAGCGCGCAAAAGCCAATGCTTTCGTTCCCAAGGGCGGTGGTGAAGATCTCGCCACGGCACGCAAGCAAGTCTACGTTCAGTCCCTCATCGGCGCATATCGCTTCCTGGGCTCGCAATGGGCCAACCTGGATCCGCTGAAGCGTCGCGAGCGCCCCGTCATCCCCGAACTCGAACCTGCGTTCTACGACTTCACTGAAGCCGATATGGACCAGACGTTCAGCGCCACGAACCTGTATTTCGGTTTCGAGCGCGCGTCGCTGCGCGAGATCGTCAAGGCGCTGCGCGACACGTACTGCGGCACCCTCGGCGCCGAGTACATGTACATCAGCGATCCGGAACAGAAGCGCTGGTGGAAAGAACGCCTTGAGTCGATCCGCTCGACGCCGAACTTCTCGAACGACAAGAAGAAGCACATCCTGCAGCGCCTTACGGCCGCTGAAGGTCTTGAGCGCTTCCTTCACACCAAGTACGTCGGCCAGAAGCGCTTCTCGCTCGAAGGCGGCGAATCCTTCATCGCCGCGATGGACGAAGTGGTCCGTCACGCAGGCGCGAAGGGCGTGCAGGAAATCGTCATCGGCATGGCCCACCGCGGCCGTCTGAACGTGCTCGTGAACACGCTCGGCAAGATGCCGGCCGACCTGTTCGCCGAATTCGAAGGCAAGCACGTCGACGACCTGCCGGCTGGCGACGTGAAGTACCACAAGGGCTTCTCGTCGGACGTCGCCACCGAAGGCGGCCCGGTCCACCTGTCGCTCGCGTTCAACCCGTCGCACCTTGAAATCGTCAACCCGGTGGTCGAGGGTTCGGCGAAGGCGCGTATGGATCGCCGCGGCGATGCAGACGGCCTGCAGGTTCTGCCGGTGCAGATCCACGGCGACGCGGCTTTCGCGGGTCAGGGCGTCGTGATGGAAACGCTGAACCTCGCGCAAACGCGTGGTTACGGCACGCACGGCACGCTGCACATCGTCATCAACAACCAGATCGGCTTCACGACGTCGGACCCGCGCGATGCGCGCTCGACGCTGTATTGCACGGACGTGGTCAAAATGATCGAAGCGCCGGTGCTGCACGTGAACGGCGACGATCCGGAAGCGGTCGTGCTGGCCATCCAGCTCGCGGTCGAATTCCGCATGCAGTTCCACAAGGACGTGGTCGTCGATATCGTCTGCTTCCGCAAGCTCGGTCACAACGAGCAGGACACCCCGGCTGTCACGCAGCCGCTCATGTACAAGAAGATCGCGCAGCACCCGGGCACCCGTGCGCTGTACGCCGAGAAGCTGGTGCAGCAGGGCGTCATCACGGCTGAAGACGCGGACAACTACGTCAAGGCGTACCGCGCCGCGATGGACGAAGGCCACCACACGGTCGACCCGGTGCTCTCGAACTACAAGAGCAAGTACGCGGTGGACTGGGTGCCGTTCCTGAACCGCAAGTGGACCGACGCCGCCGATACGGCCGTGCCGCTCGCCGAACTCAAGCGTCTGGCCGAGCGCATCACCACGATCCCGGAGAACTTCAAGGTTCACCCGCTGGTCGAGCGCGTCATCAACGACCGCCGCGCGATGGGCAAGGGCGAAGCGAAGCTCGACTGGGGCATGGGCGAGCACCTCGCGTATGCGTCGCTGGTCGCTTCGGGCTACTCGGTGCGTCTGACGGGCCAGGACTCGGGCCGTGGCACGTTCACGCACCGTCACGCCGTTCTGCACGATCAGAACCGCGAGCGCTGGAACGACGGCACGTATATTCCGCTGCAGAACATCGGCGAAAACCAGGCGAACTTCACGGTGATCGACTCGGTGCTGTCGGAAGAGGCGGTGCTGGGCTTCGAATACGGCTACTCGACCGCCGAGCCGAACACGCTCGTCGCGTGGGAAGGCCAGTTCGGCGACTTCGTCAACGGTGCGCAGGTCGTGATCGACCAGTTCATCTCGTCGGGCGAAGTGAAGTGGGGCCGCGTTTCGGGTCTCACGATGCTGCTGCCGCACGGCTACGAAGGCCAGGGTCCGGAGCACTCGTCGGCGCGTATCGAGCGTTTCCTGCAGATGTGCGCCGAGCACAACATGCAGGTCGTTCAGCCGACCACGCCGGCGCAGATCTTCCACGTGCTGCGTCGCCAGATGATCCGTCTGTTCCGCAAGCCGCTGATCATCTTCACGCCGAAGTCGCTGCTGCGTCACAAGGAAGCCGTGTCGGATCTGTCCGAACTCGCGAAGGGCTCGTTCCAGCCGGTGATCGGCGAAGTGGACGACACCATCGACGCGAAGAAGGTCAAGCGCGTGGTGGCCTGCTCGGGCCGCGTGTACTTCGACCTCGTGGCGCACCGCCGCGAAGCCAAGGCAAACGACGTCGCGATCATCCGTATCGAACAGCTCTATCCGTTCGCGCACAAGCAGTTCGAAGCCGAGCTGAAGAAGTACGACAACGCGACGGAAGTGGTCTGGGTGCAGGACGAGCCGCAGAATCAGGGCCCGTGGTTCTACATCGAGCACCACCTGAGGGAAGGCATGAAGGAAGGCATGAAGCTGGCATACAGCGGCCGCCCCGCTTCGGCTTCTCCGGCTGTCGGTTACTACGCGAAGCACTACGAGCAGCAGAAGTCGCTGATCGAAGGTGCGTTCGGCCGCCTGAAGGGCGCGCAGGTCGCGAAGTAAGCACATTGAGCTAATCGAACCGGGAAAGCGAGCGAACGTACAGCGCGCTTTCCCGCGCTCATGTGCGCGACCCGGTTCGTACCCACGGGTATATCCCGAACAGTATTCAGGAACATCAAATGGCTATTGTTGAAGTCAAGGTCCCGCAGTTTTCGGAGTCGGTGTCGGAAGGCACGATGCTGCAGTGGAAGAAGAAGCCGGGCGAAGCGATCGCTCAGGACGAAGTTGTCATCGAGATCGAAACCGACAAGGTCGTGCTCGAAGTGCCCGCACCCGCAGCCGGCGTGCTGGCTGAAGTCCTGGTCGGCGATGGCGCAACCGTCACGAGCGACCAGGTCATCGCGAAGATCGATACGGAAGGCAAGGCTGGCGCCGCGGCAGCGCCCGCAGCCGCTGCTGCCCCGGCAGCCGCGCCCGCCGCAGCTCCGGCCGCTGCCGTTGCCGCATCGACGTCGAGCAGCAGCATCGCATCGCCCGCAGCGACCAAGCTGATGGCGGAAAAGGGTCTGGCAGGCGGCGACGTCGCCGGCACGGGCCGCGATGGCCGCATCACCAAGCAGGACGTGCTGGGCGCAGGCGCGCCGAAGGCCGCTGCGGCAGCGGCGCCCGCCGCCCGCACGGCGGCTGCGAAGCCGTCGCTGCCGCAAGTCAACGCGCCGGCGTCGGCTGGCAACTGGCTCAACGACCGTCCGGAACAGCGTGTGCCGATGTCGCGTCTGCGTGCGCGTATCGCCGAGCGTCTGCTTGAGTCGCAGCAAACCAACGCCATCCTCACGACGTTCAACGAAGTGAACATGGCGCCGGTCATGGATCTGCGCAACAAGTACAAGGACAGGTTCGAGAAGGAACATGGCGTGAAGCTCGGCTTCATGTCGTTCTTCGTGAAGGCCGCGGTTCACGCCCTCAAAAAGTTCCCGCTCGTCAACGCGTCGATCGACGGCAACGACATCGTCTACCACGGCTACTTCGACATCGGCATCGCGGTCGGTTCGCCGCGCGGTCTGGTGGTGCCCATCCTGCGCAACGCAGACCAGATGAGCCTCGCCGACATCGAGAAGAAGATCGCCGAATTCGGCCAGAAGGCCAAGGACGGCAAGCTGTCGATCGAAGAAATGACGGGCGGTACGTTCTCGATCTCGAACGGCGGCGTGTTCGGCTCGATGCTCTCGACCCCGATCATCAACCCGCCGCAGTCGGCCATCCTGGGGGTGCACGCGACCAAGGAACGCGCCGTGGTGGAGAACGGCCAGATCGTCATCCGTCCGATGAACTACCTCGCGATGTCGTACGACCACCGCATCATCGACGGCCGCGAAGCTGTCCTGTCGCTGGTCGCGATGAAGGATGCGCTGGAAGATCCGGCTCGCCTGCTGCTCGATCTGTAAAACGCGTTGTAGCGCGAGTCCGGATTCAGGTCCGGCTCGCGCATCCAGTCTCACACTGGGCGCTGCGCGCGGAACTCCGCAAGCCGGAGTCCGCGCGCAGCGCTCACGTATCGAAAGGATGACCATGTCCAAAGAATTTGACGTCGTCGTGATCGGCGCCGGTCCCGGCGGCTATATCGCGGCAATCCGCGCGGCTCAGCTCGGCAAGTCGGTTGCCTGTATCGAGAAGTGGAAGAACCCGGCTGGCACGCTCAAGCTCGGCGGCACCTGCCTGAACGTCGGCTGCATCCCGTCGAAGGCGCTGCTCGCTTCGTCGGAAGAGTTCGAAAACGCACAACACCATCTGATCGACCACGGCATTAGCGTGGGCGACGTGAGCATTGACGTTTCGAAGATGCTCGGCCGCAAGGAAGCCATCGTCGAGAAGATGACGAAGGGCATCGAATTCCTGTTCCGCAAGAACAAGATCACGTGGCTCAAGGGCCACGGCAAGTTCACCGGCAAGAACGACGCCGGCGTGCAGATCGAAGTTTCGGGCGAAGGCGAAACCGAAACCGTGACGGCGAAGAACGTCATCATCGCCACGGGTTCGAAGGCGCGTCACCTGCCGGGCATGCCGGTCGACAACAAGATCATCGCCGACAACGAAGGCGCGCTCTCGTTCGACTCCGTGCCGAAGAAGCTGGCCGTGATTGGCGCAGGCGTGATCGGTCTGGAACTGGGTTCGGTGTGGCGCCGTCTGGGCGCGGAAGTCACCGTGCTCGAAGCGCTGCCGGAATTCCTCGGCGCGGCTGACCAGGCGCTCTCGAAGGAAGCCGCCAAGCTCTTCAAGAAGCAGGGCCTGGACATTCACGTCGGCGTGAAGGTTGGCGAAGTCAAGGCAACCGACACGAACGTCACGATCAACTACACGGACAAGGACGGCAACGCGCAAGTGCTCGAAGCCGACCGCCTGATCGTGTCGGTGGGCCGCGTGCCGAACACCGATAACCTCGGTCTCGAAGCAATCGGCCTGAAGACCAACGAGCGCGGCTTCATCGACATCGACGACCACTGCGCGACGGCGGTGCCGAACGTGTACGCGATCGGCGACGTGGTGCGTGGCCCGATGCTCGCGCACAAGGCCGAAGACGAAGGCGTGCTGGTGGCCGAAATCATCGACGGCCAGAAGCCGCACATCGACTACAACTGCATTCCGTGGGTGATCTACACCGAACCGGAAATCGCATGGGTCGGCAAGACGGAACAGCAGCTCAAGGCCGAAGGCCGCGAGATCAAGACGGGCCAGTTCCCGTTCATGGCAAACGGCCGCGCGCTGGGCATCAACAAGGCCGATGGCTTTGTGAAGATGATCGCCGACGCGAAGACCGACGAGCTGCTCGGCGTGCACATCATCTCGGCAAACGCATCGGACCTGATCGCGGAAGCCGTGGTGGCGATGGAATTCAAGGCTGCCGCCGAAGACCTCGGCCGCATCTGCCATCCGCACCCGTCGCTGTCCGAAGTCATGCGCGAAGCGGCGCTCGCCGTCGACAAGCGCGCGCTCAATATGTAATGCAACAGGGCAGGGCGGCGGTGCCGTGAAGGCCGCGCCCGGCCCGCAATACCTTGCGGTAATTTGCATCGCGTACAGAGGCGGACGGGTTAGAACCCGCTCCGCCTTTACTCATTTGTGGCCCACGAAATGAACGTCACCGAATACTACGAATCAGAACTGCAGAAACGGGGGTATCAACCGGATGCGGCGCAACGCGTCGCCATCGATCGACTGCAGCGGTGCTACGACGAGTGGGTCGAGTACAAATCGCGTCGCTCGAACGCGTTCTGGAAGCTCATCAATCGCCCAGATCTGCCGCGCGGCGTGTACATGTGGGGCGGCGTGGGGCGCGGCAAGAGCTTCCTGATGGACAGCTTCTACGCGGTCGTGCCGGTGCAGCGCAAGACGCGTCTGCATTTCCACGAATTCATGCGCGAAGTCCATCGCGAACTCGAAGAACTCAAAGGCCAGGCCGATCCGCTCGATGAACTCGCGCGTCGCATCGCCAAACGCTATCGCCTGATCTGCTTCGACGAATTCCACGTCTCCGATATCGCGGACGCGATGATTCTCTATCGCCTGCTCGATCGTCTCTTTGCCAACGGCGTGCAATTCGTGATGACCTCGAACTACGATCCGGATCTGCTTTATCCCGATGGCCTGCATCGTGACCGCATGTTGCCGGCGATCGAGCTGATCAAGGAAAAGTTGGATGTCCTGAACGTCGATGCGGGTGTGGACTATCGTCAGCGCACGCTTGCGCAGGTTGAGGTCTATCACACGCCACTCGGTGCGGCCGCCGACAAGGCGCTGCGTCACTCGTTCGCCGAGCTCGCCGCGGTGCCCGACGAAAGCCCGATCCTGCGCATCGAGAAGCGCGAACTGAAGGCGCTGCGCAAGGCGGACGGCGTGGTGTGGTTCGATTTCGCCACGCTATGCGGCGGCCCGCGCTCGCAGAACGACTATCTCGAACTGGCGAGTCGCTTCCATGCCGTGATTCTGTCAGACGTGCCGCAGATGACGCCGCGCATGGCGTCCGAGGCGCGCCGCTTCACCTGGCTCATCGACGTGTTCTACGACCACAAGGTCAAGCTGCTGATGTCGGCAGCGGTGCCGCCCGAGGACCTGTATCCCGAAGGGCCGATGGCCAACGAATTCACGCGCACGGTCTCGCGCATCGTCGAAATGCAATCGAAGGAATATCTGGAAACGCCGCGGCGCGTGGTGGATACGGCGCTGACCTGAAGGGGGAGACCGGGACGCGGCATTGAACGGCAGCCGGATTGTTTTTCAAGATTCGGACTCGTCTGATATGGGCGGCCGGGTCAAGTCGATATCTTTTGTCAGGACCGGTTCTGACAAAGGAGTAGACCATGACCCCCCATCGCGATATTACCGAGGAAGAATGGCAGCGCGTCATGCCGCTGCTGCCCGAACTGCGCCCGCGCTCGGAAATGCGCGGCCGGCCGCTCGCCAATACCCGTTCGGTGCTCAACGGCGTCCTGTGGGTCATGTATAGCGGCGCCACCTGGTCTGCCATGCCGCGCCGCTATCCCTCTTATCAGACCTGCCATCGCCGTTTCAAGGCGTGGCACGACGACGGCGTGCTCAAGCATGTGATGGGCGAGCTGTTTGGCGAAGAAGGCGTCGCGTTGTGCGACACCATCGAGACACGCATGCGCAAGCATCTGAGCCGCGCGGAGAAAGCCGCTGCACGCGTTCAGGAGGGCCTCCAGGCCGCGCCGCGCAATTCGCCGTTCAGTCCCGCTGTTGCGCAAGGTGTGCCGCCGTCGCTGGGCTATCGGTCGGTGTATCGGCATACGGCGTAACGCTGTTTAACGCTGGCGCTGCGCCCTGAATGAAACGAGGCCGCCTTTTGACAAGGCGGCCTCGTTATTCAGGCGCGGTTTATATCGTTGTGCGAATGATTATTGCTGGCGCACCCAGGTTTGCGAGCGGCCCAGCAGCGAGATGCCCATATAACCGCGCACGACCAGTTTCTGGCCGCCATCCTCGGTGTGCATCTTGCAGCGATAGATCTTGCCGTTTTCCGGGTCGAGGATATTGCCGCCATCCCAGTCGTCGCCGGTCTTCTTCATGCCGTCGATGATGGTCATGCCCAGAATCAGTTGGTCCTTGCGCGCGTCGGTGCAGGCCGTGCAGCGGCGATCGGGCTGATCGTTCGCGCCCAGACCCTTGATGACCTTGCCGGAGAGCGCACCGCTGCCGTCGTCGCTGATCTGCACGAGCGCCTTGGGCTGGCCCGTGTGATCGTCGATGGTCTGCCATACGCCAACAGGCGAATTCGTTTGCGCCTGGGCGGCTGCCACTGCGCCGAGCAGTGCGCCTGCGAGCGCGACCTGCCGCGCCGCGCGTGCGGCGAACGAGGTGGAACGATTGAGTGCTTTCATGGTGTCTTCCTCCACTGATGTTTATCTATGTGTGATGAACCGCTTCGCGTCGGGCCGACAACTGCGCGCGACGGTGAGGGCAGGATACGCGAAAGCGCAGCGTGCGTTTGCGAGGAGAAACTCTAGTCGGCAGGCACAGCCAGGCATCGCATGGCGCGTGCCTGCCAGCACATCGGGATCGATCAATTCAACTGATACGAGAACGTCGCGTTAAAGCGTGGACTGCGCGAGGCGCTCTCGACCGGCGCATCGGCCAGCGCCTTCGCCACCGAGAGATCCACGCTGTAATAGCGCCCGTCGCTCAAACGGAAGCCAATCGAAGCCGACGACAGCCGCGAAGGCGAGGGCGTGCCCGCATGCAGATAGACGCGCGCCATGTCGAACGACACATAAGGCGTGAGCGTCTGCAGCCACACCTTGCCGATCTTGAGCGGCCGGTTCAATTCGAGCGAATACGCCCAGCCCGAATCGCCCGACGCCTCGCCCGGCTCGTAGCCCGCCGCAAACCGCTGCGCACCGAACGAAATCTGTTCGGAGGTCGGCAGCGATACCGGACTATATTGCCCGATCACGGCCACGGCGGTGCCGAAACCCATCGGCCAGTCGTTGGTCTGCGAGAACGAGGCGTTGGTGCGCACGAAGTTCAGCGACGCCGGATTTTGCAGCGTGAGGCCTGGAATATTCGTATCCGCCGATTTCGACGCGCCGAGCACATTGAACGCCTTCGCCACCGCGATGCTCGCCTTGCGCACCTGACCGGTTTGCACATCGGTGTAATCGGCCTGCAACTGGACGACGCGCACCTGCGATTTCAATCCGTACTGCAGACCATTGAGGGTGTTGTGGTAGCGATCCTCATCATGCGTCGCATAGGCGCTCACGGTGCCCACCACGCTGCGCGTATTGCTCAACAGCAGCGGGTAGGAGAGCGCGCCCGTGATCTTGTCGCTGATGACGGTGCGCTCCACGGAACCGGGCAGGCCCGGATTGTCGGTTGGATTGCCGCGATAGTGCGAGGCGTCGACCTTCGCGATCAGACCGTCGCTTGCGATCGGCACGGCGGCGTGCGCGGCGAGATACGTGACATTGTCGCGACCCTTGGGCAGCAGCGCGGAGACGCTCAGCTGTTCGCCGAACGGCGTGAGGCCGTTTTCCGTGAGCGTGAGCAGCCCTTGCACGCCGGGGTGATTGAAATCGATCCCGGTACTGATGTCGTAGGGCTTTTGCGTGGCGTCCAGTTCGAGCGTGGTCGCGCCGTCCGTGTTGGTCGGCGGCGCCACGTTTGCCTTTACCTTCAGGCCGGGCAGCAAGCCAAGCACGTTGATATAGCGCTGGAACGTCGCGGTGCGCAGCGGCCGGTCTTCGACGATATGCGCCGCGATCGAGCGCATCTTGTCTTCAAGCTTGCCCGGCTTGCCGGTGACCTTCACGTCCTTCACATAGCCTTCGACGACGGTGATGCGCACCACGCCGCCCGCGAAGTCCTGGGCAGGCACGAATGCGAAGGAGAGCGCATAGCCGCGCTCCTGATAGAGCTTCGTCACCTCGTTGGCCGTTTCGATCAATTGGCCAATCGTGATGTCGTGATTCGCGAGCGGCGCGAACTTCTTCACCACCTCGTCGAACGGAATCGATTTCACGCCCTCGACCTTGAAGGTGGCCGGCGTGATATGCGTAGCGAGTAACTGCTGCAGTTGCGGCGTCTGCTGCTCCACCTGCACCGTTACGTTTGGCGCCTTCTGCGGCGCGTTGATCTGAGGCAGTGCGTCGAGCGGGTTCCCTGCTGCTGGATTGCCGCCCGACGCCGGCCTGTTTTGCTGTGCTACTGCCACCCCCGTCAAGCCGATGCCCGCCCACACTCCCACCACGGCGAGCACGGCCCATTCTGCGACTGCGCCTTTCATCGGACTACCCTCGGACTTGTCGGACAGCGCGCAACGGTTCCCTGAAACCTCCGCTGCGCGCCGCCTCTTTGTGTCGCCTTTGCGGCGATCTGTGGCTCCCTGATTGCCTGTGTTTATTATTTTTGCGTACTACGTACTACCTGTCCCTGTGATACCCGGGCCAGTCGCGGCGCGGCGTCCCTCTCAGGACCCCGTGCCACGCAGCGCCCATGTTGCCCGATGATTGTTGCGCGCGCTACGGCAGCTTATGAAGCAAGCCGCTCAGTAGTCCCCCCGATGTACTCGTGTTGCCAGAACTGCTTGAAGAAGTCGTGCTGCCCGTGGTCGTGCCGAGTGCGCCGGTCAGCGTGCTGACGAGCGTGGTCACCGGTTGCAGCAGCGCCCCCGCGCCGCTCGCCGTCGTTGAGCCCGTCGTGCCCGAGGTGCTGCTCGATGCGGAGCCCGCCGCCGTGCTCGCGCTCGACACCACGCCCGAGAGCAGGCCGCCTACGACAGGCACGCTTGTCAGGCCGCTCGTGATGGCGCTGGTGCCGCCCGTCGTCCCGGTCAGGCTCGTGAGCGTGCCGAGCGGCGAACCGCCGAGACCGAGGCTCGCGATCACCGAGTTGAGCGGGCCGAGCACGCCGTTAGCCGCTGATCCCGTCGGCGGGCCATTGGCGACCAGCGCCGTGCTGCCGCCCGCGAGGCTCGTGATCAGGCCGGGAATCGGTGCAGCGCCGTTCGGGCCGTTCGGATTCACCAGACCGCCTGCGTTGGTGACGGTGTTGCCCAGCGCGCTGACCAGCGTGCCGACGTCCGCGCCCACCGGCGAGAGCGGGCCGAGGGCGCCGCTCGATGTGGTGCCCGTCGTCGACGAAACCTTCGCGCCCGCCGTTTGCAGCGCGCCGCCCACTTGCGCGAGCAGGCCCGAGACCGGCGTGGCCAGCCCCGTCGACGTTCCCACTTGCTGCGTGATGAGGCCGGTGGTGGTGACGATCGGCGTGATCGCCGTGCTCAGCGGCTGCGTGATCTGCTGTACCGGCGCCGACGACAGCGCATTGCCGAGCATCTGCCCGGTGGCGTTGACGGTGTTGGCGGTCGTATTGAGCGCGGAAGCGAGTGGCGTGGTGACCGGCGCCAGCGGCGCGAGCGGGCCGCTGCCCAGACCGTTGACGGTGGTGGCGACGCCCTGGACCACGCCGCTGGTGGCGCTCACGACATTGCCGAGACCGGCGACGGTGGTGCCGACCGGATTGGCCGTCGAGCCGGTCTGGCCGAGGCCGTTGGAGACCGCATCGGCGAGTGCGCCCGCAACCGTCCCCGTGCTCGACACCGTCTGGCCGAGCCCCGAGGTGACTTGCGAGCTGATACCGCCGGGCAGGGTGGTCGAGCCGATTGCGCTGCCCAGATCGCCCGTGGTCTTGCCGACCGAGGTGACGACGCCCGAGGTGCCCGTCGAGCCGCTGGTGCCGCCGCCCGAAGTCGAGCCGCCCGAGGTCGAACCGCTGGTGCCGGTGCCGCCGCTGGTGGAGCCGGTGGTGGTGGTGCCGGTGCCGCCGTCCGAACCGGTCGACGCCGAAGGCGGGGTGTAGCTGCTGCCGCCGCAGGCGGCGACGCTGCAGGCGACGGCCGCGGCGAGCGCGCTCAGGCGCAGGGTGCGCACGAGTGCGGCGGCGTGAGTTTCATGTTGGATTGCGCTTTGGATCGCGCTTTGTATCGTATTGAAACGGCTGGACATGACGCTGGCTCCTGATCGAATTTGGGGACGCTTATCTGTCTGGTTGCGTGTATTGGGTCGATTACCGGGATTACTTCCTGGCGCCGAGCAGGCCGCCTACGAGCGAAGTGAGGCCGGCGAGCGGGCCAGTCGTGCCGCTGCCCGAGGTGCCGCCCGTCAAGGAGGAAAGCGAAAGCGCCGGCGTCGAGCTCGTGCTGCTCGACGAACTGGACGTGCTGCTGGTCTTGGCGCCGGCTGCGACGCCCGCGCCCGCGACGATCGAGCCGCCTGCCGTGCCGACGCTGTTGACCGTGGTGGTCACGGCGCCGACGACGCCGCTGACCAGACCCGTGACCGGCGCGAGTGCGCCCGTGCTGCCGCCCGTAGCCGAAGTCAGGGCGGTGGTGACGGTGGTCAGCGCGCCCGTGACCGGAGCGAGCGGGTTGCTGCCGCCCGAGGTCGCGACCACGCCGATCCCTGCGCCGACGCCGATGGCCGCGCCGCTGCTGCCGGACGAACTGCCGCCCGAGCCGCCCGTGAGGCCGCCCGCAAGCGTGCCCAGCAGACCCGTGACCGGGTTGGAGCCGCTGCCGCCGCTGCTGCCCGTGAGCAGATTGCCGGCGGTGGCGACGGTCTTGCCCGTATCGGCGACGAGGTTGCCCACGCCCGTCGTCACGGGGTTCGAACCGCCCGACTGCGCGACGAGCGCGCCGCCCTTCTGCAGGCCGCCGCCGAGCGTTTGCAGCAGCCCCGCGACCGGTGCGCCAAGGCCCGTTGCCGTGCCGACCGTCTGCGTCGTATTGGCGACCACCGAGGTGATCGGCGTGATTGCCGAGCTGAGCGTTTGCGTAACCTGTTGCACCGGACCGGTCGAGAGCGCGGTCGTGAGCGTGCCGCCGGCGTTCGTCACGGCGGAACCCAGCGTGCTGACGGCCGTGCCCAGCGGCGTGGTGACGGCCGCGAGCGGGGCGAGCGGGCCGCTGCCCAGGCTCGTGACGAGCGCCCCCGTGCTGGTGACCGCCTTGCCTGCGTCGGCAACCACGCCGCCCGTGCTGGAGAGCGTGGTGCCGACCGGATTGCTGGTCGAACCGAGCTGGCCGAGGCCGTTTGCCAGACCGCTGCCGAGCGTCGACACCGCATTGCCGACGTTTTGCACGATGCCGCCCGCGGCTTGCGTCGTCGACGAGCTCACGCCCGGAATCGATTGCGAGGCAATCGTGCTGCCGAGACCCGACACCGTCGAACCCGCATCGCTCACGACGCTGCCGGCGGTATGCACGACCTGGCCGACGGCGTTGGCGGCGGTGGTCGAACCCGTGCCATTACCGCTGCCATTGCCATTGCCATTGCCATTGCCATTACCGCTGCCATTGCCATTGCCGCCGCTGCCGTTGTCGCTGGAGGACGAGCCGTTGCCACCGCCGTTCGTGCTGCCGTTTCCGTTGCCGCTGCCGGTACCGTTACCGTTGTCTGCGGTGCTGGTGCCCGAGCCGCTACCGTTGCCGCTACCGCTACCGTTGTCACTGGTGGTCGTGCTGCCGCTGGAGCTGCTCGTGCCGCTGCCGCTCGAACCGCTGCCGTCGCTGCCCGCGCCGCCGCTCGTGCCGCCACTGGTTTGCAGTGCGCCGCCGCCGCCGGTGCCGCTGCTCAGCGATCCCGATCCGCCGCAGGCGGTGAGGGAAAGCAGGGTGGCGATCGTTGCTGCGATAGCGGTGAGGCGTGCTGCCTGTGCGATGTTGTGGTTGTTCATGGTGTGCCCTCGGTCTCGTATGGTGTGTGTGTTGTCTATGTGTTGTGTGCTCGGTTTGTCAGACCTGCGCCACCTACACTGCAACAGCTGTGCCAATTCGAAATCGCGCTCGAAAAACAACAGCATTTGCGCGTCGAGGTTTTCGTCTAATCAAGGCGTGACAAGCCTTTGCCGGATCGTTTCGTCAAACGAATAAGACGAGTTAATCCGCGCGGTAATAGCGTGACGTGCGTTACGTCACGTAACGTGGCGCGTGCGGTGTTACGCGGCGCGGGGGTAACGATGCGAACACCTATGCGGATTGGGAAATGGCGGGGCGAATTACACACCCGGCGAATCGCGCTCAAGCGCGCGGCATAGCCTGCTCAAAGGCTTTTATGCGCGAAAACGTTTGGCGTAAAAATGCTTTGCGACTCCTGAATAGTTGTGTAATGGTTTATCCGGAGGCGGTGATAAAACGCCTATGCCGATAATGACGTTACGACCTGTCCGTTGCGTAACGAACGATTGCGTAACGTTTCGGGTTACGCTATAAAAAACGCACTGGGCACAAAACAACACATAACAGAGCTGCACGTTGGCAAGTCCGATGGGAATGCTTACGATTCGGCCGTCGTTGTTGGCGGACTGTCATGAGTCCGTGGACCGGATGTATCGACGCAATTCAAATAGCATACGCAGGCGTCGATGCAGATCAGCGTGAGAGCGCTATAAAGAGAGAGAGGGCCGAAAAATGAACAAGCTGGTGAAGCATTTCATGAAGTCGGAAGACGGGGTAACCGCACTGGAGTATGGGCTCATCGCGGGGCTCATCGCAGTGGTCATCGCAGTGAGCGTGGGTGGTCTGGGCACCAAGCTGAATCAGGTGTTCACCTACATCACGTCGCAGATCTCGGTGTCGTAACGCCAGATCTCGCTGATGACGCGTGGCGTGATCGCCTTGGACGGTCTCGCCGATTCATTCAGTTAAACGTAGCGGTTCCGCTCCACGTGCGCCGTCATTCAGGCACGCGCGGCGTGGCTGCACGTCCATACGCGATGACCTCATTGATCTTCAGCCTCACGTTTGCCGCGTGGGCATTGGCCGTCGCTGTCTGCGACTGTCGCTCGCGGCGCGTGCCTAACACGCTTGTCGGTGCAGGTTTGTGCGCCGCGCTCGCGGCATCGCTCGTGAACGCGAGTCCCGCGCATCATGGCGTTCTCCCGGCACTCGCCGCAGCGGCGGCGGGGCTGGCCGCGCTTATGCCGTTCTTCGTGCTCGGCATGATGGGTGCGGGCGATGTGAAAGTCTTCGCGGTGCTCGGCGCCTGGTGCGGAATGCAGCCGCTGCTCGATCTCTGGATCGTCGCGAGTATCGCTGCGCTGGTTCATGTGGTCGTGAGGATGCTCGTAATGCGCTCGCGCTCGCATGCATTATCAGGACGCCGAATCAGTAACGTAACGTCGGGTGGCTGGCGCGGCACGCCGTACGCCGCATGCCTTACTTTGCCCGCGCTCGTGTGGCTCGCGTTCCAGTGCGTGCCTGGAGGTCTGCAATGAAAACGCGTGCCTTCAAACCGCGACTGCGCAAGCGAAATGGCGCTCGGCGTAACGGCAATCTTAACCGGCAGCGTGGGGTGGCCGCGATCGAGTTCGCGCTTGCGTTCCCGCTTTTCTTCGCGATCCTCTACGGCATCGTGATGTACAGCATGATCTTCCTCGTGCAGCACAGTCTGACTGCGGCGGCTGCCGAAGGCGCGCGCGCGGCGCTCGTCTATCAGAACGCGGCGAATACCAGCGCGGCGCTCACGAGCCGGGCGAACGCCGCCTGCACGCGCGCGCTCGCGGTCGTGAACTGGCTCACGCAAGCGCCCCAGTGCACGCAGACCGTCAGTACCGCGCCCGCCGGCTGCTCAAGCAACACCGCGATGGACTGCGTGCAGATCACGCTGTCCTATCCGTGGAGTTCGAAACCGCTGGTGCCACCGCTGCCGCTGATGGGTTTGATATCGCCGACTTCACTTGTCGGCCAGGCCACCGTGCAGATCGATCCGGTGAACATCCTGTGAAAACCGCTCCCTGCATCGTCGCCTGTCTATTGAATCATTCGTCACGTTCGTCGCGCGGCGCACACCTTGTACGCATCCGGAATCATCGTTGATGGCCAATCTGACCAAAATTGCCGCAGGACTCCTGATTGCCGCCGCGCTCGTGCTCGGACTGTTCGCGATCATGCTCGCGCGCCGTGCTCCGGCCCCGCAACCCGTTGTGCAGCCCGCCACCACCACGCAGGCGCTCACGCCAGTCGTGGTGGCCACGCGCACGCTGCCTGCAGGCCAGCCGATTCCCGCTGATGCGCTGCGCGTGCAGCCGCTGCCGATTCATCCGGTCGGCTCGGTCAACGACAGCGCGCTGGTCGCGGGCCGCGTGCCGCTCACCGATATCGCCCCCGATACGCCGGTGCTCGATCAACAGCTTTCTTCGAGTCTCGCCGCCAGTCTCGCGGCCGGCGAGCGCGCCGTCGCGGTGCGCGTGGACGAGACCAACGCCGTCGGCAACCAGTTGCACGCGGGCAACTACGTCGACGTGTTCTTCACGCTGCGCCGCGACAGCAATGGCGCGGGCTCGGGGGAAGTGGGGCGCACCCAGGCGCGCCTGTTGATTTCGAAGGCGCGGGTGCTGGTGTTTGGTTCCCAGCAGGACGACAACCCGGCAGGCGCACAGCGCACCAGCAACTTCGGCACGCAGAACGCCGTGCCGCGCACGGCGGTGATCGCCGTGCCGGTGACCCAGGTCGATCAGCTTTCGCTTGCGCAAAGCCAGGGACAACTGATCCTCGCGCTGCGCAATCCGACCGACGACGATCAGGTCGATCCGGATGCATTCGGTCCGCAGCCCGGCGTGCTCAAGGTGGTCTCGAAGGCGACGCCGCAAGGCACGACGCGGGCAGCCGCGGGTGTTGCGCTCGACCAGCTCGCCGGCGGCAGCGCGCCGAAGACGGTCGTGCAGGCCGCGCCGCATCAGGTGAGCGCGCCCGCGCGCGGCGCACTGGAAGTGATACGGGGTGGGCGAGCCGAAACGGTCGCCTGGTAAGTAAAAAAGAGCGCCGCGCACGACGCGGCCGCACACGAGAGAAGCAGGAACACGATGACGATAACGATAACGAGGAAACTCGCCGTGGCCGTTGCCGCGTCCGCTTGCGCCAGCGGTCTCGCGCTCGCCACTTTGGCCGCCTGGGCTGCGCCGCCCGCGCGCGCCGGTGCTGGTGTTGCGCTGGAACCGCTGCCGTCGAGCTTCGATATCGCGGTGGGCGAGCAGCGCACGCTGCCGGTGAATGGGGCGTTGACGCGCGTCGCCGTGGGCGACCCGTCGGTGGCCGACGTGCTGGTGATACGCGGCGACCGTCGAGGCGGTCTGCTGCTCGTCGGCAAAGGGGCGGGCACAACCAACGTGATGGTGTGGGAGAACGGTGTGCAGCGGACTTTCACGGTCAACGTGACGACCAATGCGGCGCGCGCGCTGCTCGGTCCTGGCACGCCTGACGTAAAGGTGCTGGGCGGCACCGCCATCATCACCGGCAGCGCCGCGAACATGGAGCAGCACCAGCGCGCCGTGGCGGCAGCACAGGGTTCGGTGGCCGCAAGCGGCAACGGCGGCAAGGGCGGCAAAGGCGGCGGCAAGGACGGCCAGGATGGCGGCGACGCAGGCGGCGGTGACGGCACGGTGCTCGACAACTCGACCATCGCCACGCGCTCGGTCGTCCAGGTGGACGTGCGGGTGGTGGAGTTCAGCCGCACCGTGCTCAAGGAGATCGGTTTCAACTTCTTCCGCCAGAACAACGGCTTCTCGTTCGGGTCGTTTACGCCGACGTCGCTGACCTCGAGCACCGTGGGTTCCTCGTCGACGACGGTGCAGAGCACCTTGCCGATCTCCTCGGCGTTCAACCTCGTGTTTTCGTCGGCGACGCATGGTCTGTTCGCCGACCTGAGCCTGATGGAAACGAACAACCTCGCGCGCGTGCTGGCGGAACCGACGCTCGTGGCGCTGTCCGGGCAGAGCGCGAGCTTTCTCGCGGGCGGCGAAATTCCGGTGCCGGTGCCGCAGGCGCTCGGCGCCACGGCGATCGAATACAAGTCGTACGGGATCGGCCTGTCGCTGACGCCGACGGTGCTTTCGCCGCAGCGCATCGCGCTGAAGATCGCGCCCGAGGCGAGCCAGCTCGACTTCTCCAATGCCGTGACGATCAGCGGCGTCTCGGTGCCCGCGATCACGACGCGGCGTACTGAAACGACCGTCGAACTCGGCGATGGCGAAAGTTTTGTGATCGGCGGCCTGATCGATCGCGAGACGGCGTCGAATGTGAACAAGGTGCCGCTGCTGGGCGATCTTCCCGTGATCGGCGCCTTCTTCAAGCAGTTGAACTACCAGCAGAACGAAAAAGAACTGGTGATCGTGGTCACGCCGCATCTGGTGTCGCCGCTCGCGAAGGACGCGAAGCTGCCGACGACGCCGGGGGAGCTGGCCGAGCAGCGCAACGCGCCGGTGTGGCGTTCGCTGCTGGGCGGCGCGGCGGCGCGCGAACCGGTGCCGGGTTTTTCGCCCTGATTTACGCCTTGAGATAGCGCCGTGCAACGGCGGGCGCGCAGGCGTACGCCGTTGCACCGGGATGCATGGAGCCTGTGATGAATGCGAGAGCGCACTTGATGACTCAAACCACCGTGGCGGATTCGTTTGTCTTCGCTTCGGCGAACGACGCGCACGCGCGCTGGCTGGCGCAAACGCTCTTTCCGGCGGGCAAGGTGGAGTCCGTCGCACTCGACCCCGCGTTGGTCTCCCAGCGTATTTCGCAGCATATGCCGTCGCTGCTGCTGGTCGATTTTTCGCAGGGGCGCGGCGCCGCTGCAAGCGCCGTGGCCGCGGCCGCGCACGCTGCATTTCCCGGGCTTCAGGTGGTCGCGCTCGGCACGCTCGCGGAACCGGAGAGCGCGCTGTCCGCGTTGCGCGCCGGCGTGCGGGATTTCGTCGATGTAGCGGGCGACGGTGAGGATGCCTTGCGAATCGTCCGCCAGGTGCTTGAGAACCGCGTGGAGCCTGTGAGTCGGCATGGCCGGCTGACGGTCCTGCTCGGCGCGCGCGCCGGCATGGGGGTGACGACGCTGGCCGCGAGTCTTGGCGCCTTGCTCGCGCGCAAGGGCGCACCGACCAACCGCCACGCCGCCTTGCTCGATCTCGGCCTGCCGGCTGGCGACGGCGCACTGCTGCTCAACGCCGGCAACGGTTTCAATTTCGTCGATGCCGTGCGCAATCTGAACCGCTTCGACCAGACCTTTGTGCACACGGCGCTCGCGCGTCACGAAAGCGGTCTGGCGCTCACCACGCTGCCTGCCGATCTCAGCGCCTTCCGCGAAGTGTCTTTCCAGTCTGCGGTGGCGCTGCTCACGCGTCTGCGCGCGTTTTTCGACCAGCAACTCGTCGATCTGGGCGGCTTCAGCAATACCGAATTCGTTTCCGAAGTCGCGCATGCCGCCGATCAGGTCTGGCTCGTATGCGACCAGAGCGTGGCGTCGATCGTCGCGGCCTCGCGTCAGCTCGAAATGCTACGCGAGGCCGGCGTGGAGAACGATCATCTGCGCCTCGTGCTCAACCAGTACGAAGCGGAGATCGACCTGAGCGCGGCGCAGATCGCCGAGCGTCTGGGCATCGATCTCGCGGGCGCGTTGCCCGCGCGTCGCGTGGCGCTGTGCCAGGCCGCCAATCGCGGCCAATTGCTTGCGGATAGCTCACCACGCGACCCGTACGTGCGTGCGCTCGAAGCGCTCGCGGCGCAACTGGACGGCGTGCGCTCGCGCCCGCCCAACAAGCTGGACGCGCTGCGGCGTCCTTTGCGCGGTCTTTTCCCTCACTCATCGAAGCGTTCGTAGACCATGGCGGATAACATCGAGTTTGCCGACGACGCGCCGCTGTTCGCGCACAGCCAGCAGTTCCAGGACATCAAGAACGCCGCGCATGAGCATCTGCTCACCCGCATCGAGGAACTGGGCGCCGAATTCGGCCGCTGGTCGCGCCACGCGATCAACCAGTTCGTCGATCTGGAAATCGACAGCTTCGTGCGGCTGCGCCACATCCCGATCAACGAAAGCGAGGTGCGCGCGATTGCCGAAGCGCTCACCAAGGAGCTCGCGGGCTTCGGTCCGATCGAGGATCTGCTGGGCGACCCCGCGGTCGAGGACATTCTCATCAACGGCTATAACGATGTGTATGTCTCGCGCCACGGCATTCTCGCCAAGATTCCGGTGCGCTTTTCCGATAACGCCCACCTGTTGCGCATCGTGCGGCGCATTCTCGCGCCCATCGGCCGGCGTCTGGACGAATCGAATCCGATGGTCGATGCGCGCCTGCCCGACGGCGGCCGCATCAACGTCGTGATCGAACCGCTGTCACTCGCGGGCCCGATCGTCTCGATCCGCAAGTTCCGCAAGGACCCGCTGCGTCCCGACGACCTCGTGAGCAACGGCACCTTCGGCACGGAAATCGGCGCGCTGTTCGAGGCGGCGGTGCAGGCGCGCTGCAATATTCTGGTGTCGGGCGGCACGAGCTCGGGCAAGACCTCGCTGCTCAACGCGCTGGCGTTCTATATTCCCGACGTCGAACGCGTCGTGACGATCGAGGACACGGCGGAACTCTCGCTCAACCACCCGCATGTTGTGCGGCTCGAAACGCGGCCTGGCGGCTTCGACGGCGTGGGTGTGGTGACGATCCGCGATCTCCTGCGCAACACGCTGCGCATGCGCCCGGACCGCATCATCGTGGGCGAAGTGCGCGGCGGCGAGGTGCTCGAAATGCTGCAGGCGATGAACACGGGCCACGACGGTTCGATGGCGACGGTACACGCATCGTCGCCGCGCGAGTGCCTCTATCGCCTCGAAATGCTGGCGGGTTTCGCGGGCTTCCAGGGCACCGAAAGCAGTCTGCGCCGCCAGATCGCCAATGCGATCGACTTCATCGTGCAGATCGGGCGTCTGTCCAACGGCAGACGGCGCATTCTTTCGGTTACCGAAGTAACGGGCCTGGCCGATAACATCATCGCCACCCAGGAGCTGTATCGCTACGAGCCGGTGACGACGCCCGACGGCGAAGAACTCGACCGCTGGGATTCACTCGGCATCCATCCGCATTCGCCGAAGCTCGCGCGCTTCCGCCAGGCGGTGTCGGCATCGTCGAATTTCGGTTTCGGCGGCGGGCGTGATGGAGGATTCAATGTCTAGCCTGCTCGCGCTCGCCGTGGGGCTCGCGTTGTTGTGCGCGGGCGGCGGGCTGATGCTCTGGCAGCGTGCGCAGCAGCGCACGGCGCGCGAGCGCGTGTCGCGCTTCGTCGATAGCCGCGTGGCGGCGGCCAGCCAGGGTGGGGCGGCGGGCGCAGTCGCGGGCGGCGCGGGTGGCGCATCGGTTTCGGGCAGCCAGGGCGTGGGAGCGAAACACGACGCCATGCGTGCGGCCTATGTAGGCGGCAATGCAAGCACGCGCGGCGGGGCCGTCGCGGGCGGCAACCAGGCGGCGAATGCCGCCGCGGCGTCCACCTTGCAGCGCTGGCGCGTGCGTCTGGCGCTGGCCTTCCAGCACACCTTGAGCCGGGCCGGTATCGTCGATGCGCGCAAGCCGCTCGCCTTCATCGGCTTCGTGACGGTTGCGCTTACGCTGTGGGCGTTCATCCTCGGCGGCGTACCGGCGGCCATCGCGATGCTGGCCGCGGTGCTGGCGTGCGTGGCCTTCGCGCTGTCGATGCGCATGCAACGACGTCGCGCTCGGCTGGTGACGCAGCTGCCTTCGTTCCTGGACGGCATCGTGCGCCTGATCGTGCTCGGCAACAGCGTGCCCGCCGCGTTTCAGGCAGCGCTCGTGACGACCGAAGCGCCGCTGCGCGAATGTCTCGATCATGTCTCGCGCATGTTGCGCTCAGGCGTTGAGATCGATCGAGCGCTGCATCAGGTGTCGCAGGTTTATCGCACCAAGGAACTCGAACTGGTGGGCGCGGTGCTGCGCCTGTCCGTGCGCTACGGCGGCCGCGCCGACGTGATGCTCGAACGCATGGCGACGTTCATGCGCGATCTCGAACAGGCGCAACGCGAACTGACCGCGATGTCGGCGGAAACGCGGCTGTCGGCCTGGGTGCTCGCGTTGCTGCCGCTCGGCATCGCCGGCTTTCTTATTCTCACCAATCCCGTGTATTTCGGCTCGATGTGGAATGACGATGGCGGGCGCAAGCTGGTCTATCTGGCGGTGGCGCTGCAGGTGAGCGGGGCGTTTTTATTGCACCGTCTCACGCGGCTCAAGGGGGCGCTATGAGCCCGCATGGACTCGGGGTCTTCGCGCTCCTGCTTGCGGCGCTCGGCGTTGGACTGCTGGCGGCGCTGGCATGCCAACGCCTCGTAGCGGCGCGCAAGAGCACGCGTACGCTTGAGCAGGCGATGGCGCGCACGGTGGCGCAAACGGTCGGTGCGTCCGGTACCCCAGGCGCGGCGGCCTCGGCGCTCGCGGGCGGCCAGGCGGGGGCGGGCCGCTCCGTGCCGGGCGGCCAAGCGGCGCAAGCCGCGAACACCGGTGCCGACACGCTGCCAGGCGCGCGCAAGCGCTCAGGATTGCAAGGCATGATCGACGCGCTCGGCACGAAAGGGGTGCGTTGGCTCGACACGCCGTTGGGCAAGCTGATCGTCGCCGATGAAGATCGCCGTCTGATCGAGCAATGCGGTTATGTCGATCCGCGCGCGCGTGGACTGTATTGCATCATCCGCCTCGCCAGCGCCTTTATCGTCGCCTGTCTGGGCATGTGGTACGCGCTCGCGAACGATTCGAAGCCGCTGGTGTTTGGCAGCATCGGATTGCTGCTGGGTTTTTTCATTCCGAAGGTGTTTATCGGCCGGCGCGCACACGCGCGGCTCGAATCCGTCGCCGACGAATTGCCGATGCTCGTCGATCTGCTGCGTCTGCTGCAAGGCGTGGGGCTCTCGCTCGACCAGAGCCTGCAGGTGCTGATCAACGAGTTCCGTCTCGTGCTGCCGGTGCTGGCGGGCGAGATGGAAATCGCGCAGCGTCAGTTCGTGACGGGCCGCACGCGCGAGCAATCGCTGCAACGGATGTCGTCGATTTACGAAAACGAGGATCTGCGCGCCGTCATTCGCCTGCTCGTGCAGGTGGACAAACATGGCGGCGCGGTGCAGGAGCCGCTCAAGCAGTTCGGCGACCGGCTGCGCGACGTACGGCGCGCCACGCTGCGCGAGCGCATCGGCAAGCTCACCGTGCGCATGACCGGCGTGATGGTGGTGACGCTATTGCCGGCGTTGCTCATCGTCACCGCGGGGCCGGGCATTATCGCCGTGCTGCACTCGCTTTCCCAGATTCATCGTTGAGGCCCAACGTCGGAATGCCATGAATACGGCCGGAATCATCATGAAGAATTTCAGTGTTTTGATGCGTCGAGCGCGTGCATTGTCAGGCGGCGTGAGCTGTGCGGTTTTGATGGCCGCGCTGGCCGCCTGCAGCACGCAGCAAGGTTACGGAGTCGGCGCGCAGGCCCAGGCCGAAATGCAGATGCGCGCGGCGACCAGCAAGGACGCGGCGCCCGATACGCCGGGCATGTATCTCGGGCTGATTTCGCGCATGCAGGCTGAAGGACTCTATTACGCCTCGCTCGCGCATATCGACGCGTTCGAGCGTCAGTACGGCAAGTCGCCTGATTCGATCGTGCTGCGCGCGGACGCGCTGCGCCTCACCGGTCAGCCAGCCGCAAGCGCGGATGCGTACACGCAGTTGCTCAATACGCCGCTGGCGGCGCGCGGCCATCGCGGTCTTGGACTGCTCGCGGGCGCGGCGGGCGATTTCCACAAGGCCGCGCTGGAGTTGAACGAAGCCTCGACGCTCGATCCGACCGACTCGACCACGTTGTCCGATCTGGGCTACGCATGGCTGCGCGATGGCGATGTGGCGCGCGCGCGCGTGCCGCTGCTCAAGGCGCTCGAACTCGACGCGCACAACGCGAAGATTGTCGCGAACGTGGCGCTGTTGTTCGAGGCGAGCGGCAGCGATGCGGATGCGCAGGCCATGATGGCGCAGCAAGGTTTGCCGCCCGCCGCGCGCGCCGCGGTCATGAGCGACGCGCAGAAAGTGCGCGACGTGCAGCGCGCCCGCGAAGTCGCGGCGCATCGCGCGACGATGGAACAGGAAGCGCAACGCGTCGCGAAGATCGCGGCCATGCCGGCGCCGCGCGCGCTGGCGAGTTCACAGGGCAACTGGCCGGGCAGCGACGTGCAACCGCGACTGGTCGACCGCTTCGCGCAATGACGAAGGGCGCGCGGCGGCAAGCCCGCGCCTCACGGGGAGAAACGATGAAAACAAACCATATTGAGAATACGACGCTCGCGGTGAGATTCAGCAAGATGGCATGCGCCGTGGCGGGGCTCGTCGGCGCGTTCGCCTTGGTTCCGGCAGCGCATGCGCAAAGCGCCGATGTGTCGAACACCGAAGTCGGACATTCGACCCAGGCCTGGCTGGAACTGCAGCGCAGCAACGCCCAGGCGGCGCCGGCGTTGCCGATGCTGGGCGCCGAGGCGGGCTACGCGTGGCAGCGCTATATGAAGTCGTTCGACACGGCCATTCCGGCCAGCTTCGGTTCGACAGTGATCACGGGCGGTTCGCAGGGCGGCGGCTCGGGACTGTCGAGCGGCGGCTCGAACTGAGATGATCGGGCATTCACGCCGGACAGTCCGGCCTGCGGTGTCGGCGCAGTG
Organism: Paraburkholderia bannensis; assembly: GCF_014200455.1. Lineage (GTDB taxonomy): Bacteria > Pseudomonadota > Gammaproteobacteria > Burkholderiales > Burkholderiaceae > Paraburkholderia > Paraburkholderia bannensis_A. Next base: position 105,233 of record NZ_JACHBW010000013.1, read on the forward strand.
CAAACGCCCGGCATGGCGGTGGCGCGCGCGTGGGCGCCCGGCCCGGCAGGGCCGCGCCGGGCGGCAGCGCGGCTCGTTCGCGGCAGTGGCGGCGCTTGGGCTGGTGCTCGCCGTTGCGGCGCTGGGCGTGCTGGACGTAGCCAATCTCTATCTGTCCAAACGCGCGTTGCAGAATGTCGCCGACCTGGCGGCGCTCGCGGCCGCGCAGCAGATGGACGACCAGTGCGTGCAGCCGCTCGCGACCGCCCGGGCCAATGCGGCGAGCAACGGCTTCAGCCTCACCGGCACGACCAACACGCTGGCCGTGCAGTGCGGCCGCTGGGATTCGAGCAGTAGCGGCGCGATGAATTTCGTGACCACCAGCGCTACGCCGCCGCTCAACGGTGTGCTGGTGACGGTCACGAAAGTCGTGCCTTATTTCTTCGTTGGCCCGAAGCGCACGCTCACGGCCACCGCGACGGCCAAGGCGACGGTGATCGGCAGCTTTCAGGTGGGCACTTCGCTCGCCCAGGTGAATCTGCTCAACGGCTTGCTCAGTTCCTTGCTGGGCGGCACGGCGGTGAACCTCGACGCGGTGTCGTGGCAGGGTATCGCCAACGCCAACATCAAGGTTGCCGATCTGGCGGCGGTCGCGACCACGGCGGGTACCTACGACGGCTTGCTGGCGGCGCAGACCTCGGTGACGGGCTTGGCCAACATCCTGCTCAGCGCCGTCACGCGGGATAGCGCACTCACGGCCAACGTATCGGCGGCGCAGAATGCGCTTTCCGCCATTGCGACGCTCGTGCCGCAGGGCTCGCTCAACAGCATCCAGCTCGCGTCGATCAGCGGATCGCAGGCGCTTTTGCAGCTGGGCGTCGCGAATGCGCAATATGCCGCCGATGCGACCGTGAACGTGTTGCAGATGCTGATCGTGGGCGCGGAAATCGCGGCGGCAGGCAAGTCGCCGGTGGCTTTAAATGTGAGTCTGGGCGGGTTGAGCGGAGTGTTGCCGCTGAGCGCCGACTTGACGTTGCAGGTGATCTCGCCGCCTACGATAGCGGTGGGCGAACCGGGCTATATCGCCGGGACGACGACTTGGCGCACCCAGGCGCAGACCGCGCAGATCCTGCTGGGTGTGAATGCCGCGCTCTCAACCGGGCAGGGCACCGTAAGTTCGTTGCTGACCTCCTGGCTGCTGGACGTCTACCTGCAACTGCCGGTGTACGTGGTAGTGGCTCAGGGCCATGCCTGGCTGCAGTCCGCGCAATGCGCGGCGACCAAGGCCGCCAGTACGCAGACCATCGGCGTGCAAACCGGTCTTGCGAATATCTGTCTTGGCACACCGTTGGCGACCGGCGTCACCTCGAGCGGCGTCAGCGGATTCACTTGCCCCACTTCGCGCTGGACGGTCGCAAGCGTCAAGCTACTCGGCGTTCCCATCGCAGCGGTGACCGCGCCGACAATCCAGATACCGGCCATTCCCGCCGGTGATATCACCTCGCCCGCGACGCTCTCGTTCGACGGCAACGGCAACCCGCTGGCCGGCAATTCGGTCAACTCGAACCAGATTGGTTCTGTGCTCGACAACTCGCTGCAATCGATCCTGACGCAAATTTCGCAGCTCGCGGGTTCAAACGGGTTGCAGTTCCAGTTGTTCGGCAGCACCGACCTCGTGATTGGGCCGATCCTCAGTCTGGTTGGCGGACTGATCAGCGGAATCGTGATGCCAATCGTGAACCAGCTGCTCGGGCAGAGTATTTCCGCCATCCTCAACGGCCTCGACACCGTCCTGCTCGGCCCCTTGCTCCAACTGCTCGGCGTCCAGCTCGGCGTCGCCACCGTGACCGACTACCCGCTCGCCTGCGGCGTCGCAACGCTCGTCAAATAAAAACACCACGATGAGAACCACCACTGCCATCGAGGAACTCGACCTCTACGTCTGGGAAGGCAAAGCCGATATCGTCGAGCGCGTCGCGCGCTGCATGGCGAGCCTGGACGTCGAGGTGATCCGCGCCGACGACATCGCCATCTCGCCGCAGCGCATCGACGCGCGCGCGTCGATCGCTGTCGTCAGTGTCAGCGTGATCGACACCGGCGCGCTCGTACTGCGCGACTGGCAGGCCACGCACGGCATGCCCGTGATCTGGGTCGGCGCGGCTCCGCGCGACAATGATCCGGCGTCCTATCCCTCCGAGTATTCGCACATCCTGCCGCTCGACTTCACCTGCGCGGAATTGCGCGGCCTCGTTTCCAAGCTGGTGGTCCAGTTGCGCGCGCACTCCGCGCAGACGGCCGGTTCGGACGTGCTGGTCGCCGAATCCGAGAGCATGCGCGCGCTGCTCAGGGAGGTCGATACCTTCGCCGACTGCGAGACCACCGTGCTGGTGCACGGCGAAACCGGCACCGGCAAGGAGCGCATCGCCGAGCTTTTGCATCGCAAGAACAACCGCTATGGCACGGGACCGTTCGTGGCGGTCAACTGCGGCGCGATTCCCGACGGCTTGTTCGAGTCGCTGTTCTTCGGCCACGCCAAAGGGTCGTTCACGGGCGCGGCGGTCGCGCACAAGGGCTATTTCGAGCAGGCCGATGGCGGCACGCTGTTCCTCGACGAAATCGGCGATCTGCCGCTCTATCAGCAGGTCAAGCTGCTGCGCGTGCTGGAGGACGGCACGGTCACGCGCATCGGCTCGTCCACGCCGCTCAAGGTGGACTTCCGGCTGGTGGCGGCCTCCAACCGCCATCTGCCGCAGTACGTGAAGGACGGCAACTTTCGCGCCGATCTTTACTATCGGCTTGCAGTGATCGAGCTGAGCGTGCCGTCGCTGGAGGAGCGCGGCGCGGTGGACAAGATCGCGCTCTTCAAGGCCTTCGTGGCAACCGTGGTGGGCGAGGAGCGTCTGGAGGCGCTGCCCGAACTGCCGTACTGGCTGGCCGATTCGGTCGCGGCGATGCGCTTTCCCGGCAACGTGCGCGAATTGCGCAATCTGGCCGAACGGGTGGGGGTGACGGTGCGTCAGATGGGCAGCTGGGACGCCACGCGGCTGCGGCGTCTGCTGGCCAGCTCAGGAGGGGCGCAACCGGTCGCGGCGGAGCCCGCGGCGCCCATCGTGGACCGTAGCAAATGGGATATGGCCGAACGGGGCCGTTTGCTCTCCGCGCTCGACGCAAACGGTTGGCGTCGCAAAGATACGGCCCAATTCCTCGGAATTAGTCGAAAAGTGTTGTGGGAAAAGATACGGAAGTACCAAATTTTCGACGAGGAACCCGCAACCGGCGAAAGTGAGTAATAATTGTGCCGATTTGTAAAATCGTAAAAATAGAACTGTTCAAAACAGGGACTTCATGGACTACAAGTGGAGAGTTCGACAAGTCGCGTTGGCCGCGCTTTTGTTGATCGGGGGTGTCGAAACCGGCTGCGCTCAACCGCTGCCGGATAGCGCCGCGGCGAATGCTGCGGCCCAGGCGGGTTCGGTTGCCGCGCAGGATTCGGGGGCAGCCGTTCAGCAGGCGCAATCCGCTTCGGCGGCGCAGCCTCTGCCAGGCACACCCACGGCGCTCACACCGGCCGAAGCGCAGCAAAGCGCCGCCGGCAATGTGGCGGAGCTGCAGCAGATGATCCGCGGCTCGGAGCTCAATGAGCTGCGCACGACTTACAACGGCACGTATGGCGCGAGCCTGCTGTTCTACGGCAAGGAGATGACGTACTACGTGGCGCTGTTCCAGAACAAGACGTTCTGGCGCGTCATCAAGACGAGCGACGAAACGCGCGCCGAGCTGATCTACCGCGACTTCGTGCAGAAGACGCTGCAGCTCTCCGACGTCGAGATCCGCCGCACGCGTCTGGATGCGCAGAAGGCATTCACGACCCGCATGATTGCGCTCACGCAGGATCATGCGAACCGGCTGCAGGCCGACCTCCAGGTCGCGCAGCAGCAACAGGCGATCGTCGCGGACCAGCAGAAGCAGACGCGCGATCAGGCCAACGCCCTGCAGGCCGAGAAGGCCGCGGCGCAGGATCAACTGCGTGCGGTGCAGCGCCAGGTGCGCGATCTGCAACGTCAGGTGGAAGGCGGTCTGCCGGTTCACTGAGCGCGGGCCAGACGGTAGTTGGGCTACACGAAAAAGGCGGGCGTCGACGATGCGCCGCCTTTTTTTCATTTCTGCGGCTGGCTCAATGCTTGCCGTGGCGATGATGGGGATCGTGACCCTTCTTCGCGTCGTCTTTGTGTTTGGGGCTGGCCGGGGCAGGAGCGGGAGCAGGCGAAGGATCGATGGAGATCGGATCGCTGGCCGGGAAGGTCTCTTCGAGCGCTTCGTCGAGCGGATCTTCCTGCTGGGTCGGGGGGGATTTCGGTTTGGATGCGCTCATGGCGTTCTCCGGTGCGAGACAGGTCGCACCCAGAATAACGCAAAGGCCAGATCCGTGACGCAAGGCGGATTCCTCGCAGGATTGCGCGCGAAAGAATGATGCGGGCTTGAGGCGGACATGCGAAAAAACGATGCGCGCGGGCGGCGCGCATCGTCGCATGACAGACGGCTTAGCTGTTGTTCGAGCCGTCCTGGCCGTTGCCGCCATTGTTCACCGCGCCATAGAGGCGGCGGCGGCGCGTGACGACGACCGGACCATCCTGCGACTGGGACGAACGCTCGGACGAAGACGGCGCGGAAGGCGACGAAGAACCCGACCACGATTCGCGCGGCTCACGAGGCTCGCGGGGTTCGCGCGATTCACGGGGCTCACGCGGACCATGGCTGCCATGACCGCCGTGATTACCGTGCGGGCCGCGGCTCGTGTGCTCGCCGTGCGCCGGGCGCGGCGCACGCGGACCCGGACGCGTGCCGGTGTCGAGCTGGATGGTGGAGATGGCGCGTTTGTAGATGCCTTGCAAGCCGACGGGCGTGCGCAGCATCACCAGGTACTGATCGAACGACTCGATGCATCCGGTCAGGCGAATGCCGTTGACCAGATAGATTTCTACGCGCTTGCGCTCTTTGCGCGCGGCGTTCATGAAGTCGTTTTGCGGGTGCGATTCTGCGGAAGGCATGGACGAATTCTGGCCGGGCGGCTCAATGCCGCAATTCAATTGGAAACGTTTGCTCGCCGGGATTCTACCTTGTGTCGGCGAAGCGCGCGTGCGTGGACAACCTTTACTGCAGAACTATACCGGCTCCGGGCCGGCCCGGCAGTTCGCCGGAGGCAATGCATTGTTACGTCCCTGTGCATGACGAGTCGAGAGCGGCGCGGCCTTTAGCGTATTGGACGGGCGTTGTCGCGCGTGTTCGCAGCGAGTACGCGTTTTTGAAACAATACACGAAAGCGGGGTGCGATCTGTGGCAGTTGGACGCACTTGCAGCATATACGTTCAACAGCGTAGTGCATGGCGCGCGCCAGTGCGCGCCAAAATCCCCGCTATTTTCAGGCCATTTGCGGCATTTCCCGGGCGTCGCGCCAGCGCGCGCGTGTTGCAGTTTGTTACGTATCTTCACGCCCCTTAATCCCGATAGTGCCGGTTGGCGTTCGAGCGCACCGTTCGGCGGCGCACGTGCGGTCCGGGGCGTAAAAAATCATCGGGCCCATCACACGAACCGGGAATAAGCGCACCGTGGGTGCCGTTTAACACTGTGTCGATGCACGTTGACGATGTTCGCTTCGCGGCCCGGTTCGAGGTGTATCGGCCCAACCGGCAATTCGCTATCCCAGGCATTCGCGCCGATGCTGTATCGGCATGCGTCCTGGGTGGGAGATCATCATGAAGCGTCTTGGTAGTGTGCGTAGGGTGCTCGCCGTTGCTCTCTGTTTCGCGTTGACTGCGGTGTCCGGTGCGGGACTCGCCGCCTGCAGCGACATGAACGCCGGCAGCGGCTCGTCGAATAGCGCGTCCGGCAGCTCGGGCGGTTCCTCGTCCGGCGGCTACTGAGCGGCGCGCACCGTGTTCGGCCGTCCCTCACCGGAATTCGAAGCGCAGGTGGTCGCGCAGCTCGCGCGCATGCGCCGCTACGCGCGCACGCTCACCGGCGACGCTGCCTGGGCCGACGATCTCGTGCAGGACGCCGCCGAGCGCGCGCTGTCCCGGGCGGCCTCGTTCCGGCCCGACAGCAATCTGCGCGCGTGGCTGCTGACGATCTTGCGCAATATCTATATCGACCAGTTGCGCGGACGCCGCGAGTTCGCAGTGGACGACGAAAGCGCGCCGTGGCGCACGCTGGAAGCGCCCCACGGCGAGGTGGACGGTCTCGTGCTGCGCGATCTGCAACGCGCGCTTTATCAACTGCCGGCGGCGCAGCGTGAAGTGCTGCTGCTGGTGTGCGTGGAGGAGCTCAGTTATCAGGAGGCCTCGGCGGTGCTGGGCGTGCCCGCGGGCACCGTGATGTCGAGGCTTGCGCGTGCGCGCGAGCATCTGCGCGTGCTGCTCGACCGCGATCCGGCGCAACAGCCGACACAACAGTCGACCCAGGACGCGGCGCGGCATGCCACGCCGCTGCGCGTGGTTGGCAAATCCGTGGGCAAATCCGATGGCAAAGCAATGGGGACGACGCGATGAACGACGACGATCTCGAATGCGAACGCGGCGCGCCAGCGGCTGTGCCACAAGAGGATCTGGCGGACCTCGCGGCGCTGGGCGCCTTCGTGGACGGCGAACTGCCGCACGAATCGCACGCCGCCATCCAGGCGCGTCTGCATGCCGATGAACCCGCGGCTCGCCGCGTCGATGCGTATCGCGCGCAGAAGGCCGCGCTCCAGGCGCTGAGCAGCGTGGGCGAAGAGACGGCGGTGCCCGCCTGGGTGGTGCTGCGCCGGCGCGATCCGTGGTGGCATCGTGCGGGCCTCGCGGCGGCGTGGGCGGTGGCGGGCGCGGGCTTCGCGGTGGCGGCGGCTTCGATGCTGCCGCACTGGCTGCCGCAGGGTGCGGGACAGGACAGCGCACTGGTCGCGGGCAGCACGAACGAAGCGGAAAACTTTGCGCACCGCGCCGATGTGGCCTACGCCGTGTATTCGCCCGAAGTGCGCCATCCGGTGGAAGTGGGCGCAGCCGATGAAGCGCATCTCGTTGCGTGGCTTTCGAAGCGGCTTGGACGGCCTTTGTCGATTCCGCCGCTTGGCGAATACGGCTACACGCTGGTGGGCGGCCGGCTGCTGCCTGGCGCGGCCGGGCCGGCGGCGCAGTTCATGTACCAGAACGATGCGGGCGAGCGACTGACGCTCTACGTCAGCGAGTCGGGACGCGAGCGCGACGCCGTGCACCTGTTGCGCGACGGCGGCCGCCGCACCTTCTACTGGAGCACGGACCGCATGGGTTACGCGCTGTCGGGCCCGGACTCCGAAGCACGCCTGCGCAAGATCGCGTACGAGGTGTGCGGCACGCTCGGGGGTAACTCGGCGCAATGGTGAGGGCGCGCGCGTTGGGGCGGCAGGTGGCACACAGGAAGGCACGATGAGCACTGATCCCGTATTGCCGCCCGGCATGAGCGCGGCGCGGTTTGCGCGCGCGCTCGCCGCTTTCGAAGCGATCGTCGGCGCGCCCAACGTGTGCCGGGGCGGCGCTGCGCTCGCGCCATACTTCGACCCCTTCGCGCCAGTCGCCGATGCGCGTGCGTTCGCGCCGTCGGCGGCGTTGTTGCCCGCCGGGATCGATGAAATCCGCGCGATCCTGCGCGTCGCCAATGCGGCGCGCGTGCCGCTCTGGACCGTGTCGACCGGCCGCAACTTTGCGTATGGCGGCGCGGCGCCCCGTCTGGCCGGCTCGGTGGTGCTCGACCTGCAACGGCTGAACCGTATCCTCGCAGTCGACGAAAATCTCGCCTGGGCGCTGGTCGAGCCGGGCGTGAGCTATTTCGATCTCTACGCGTATCTACGCGAGCACGGCCTGAAGCTCTGGGTCGATCCGCCCGCAGCGGGGTGGGGCAGCGTGATCGGCAATACGCTGGAGCGCGGCTTCGGCTACACCGCCTACGGCGATCACGCGGCGGCGCAATGCGGCATGGAAGTCGTGCTCGCGAATGGCGAGGTGGTGCGCACCGGCATGGGGGCGCTCGACGCCGGTACGCTCGCGCTCTCGTCGTGGCCGCTCTACAGGGCCGGTTACGGGCCTTCGTTTGATGCGCTGTTCACGCAATCCAACTACGGCATCGTCACGAAGATGGGGCTCTGGTTGATGCCCGCGCCCCCGGCTTATGTGATCGGTGAAATCCAGTTTGCGCACGAGGACGATCTCGGTGTCATCGTCGATACGCTGCGCACGCTGCAACTGCGCGGCACGATCGTGCAGCACGCGGTCATCGAAGGCGCGATCCGGCGCGCGGCGGGCATCGACCCGCGCACGCGCTGGTATGCGGGCGACGCGCCGATGCCGGAAGCCGCCATCGCAGCGATGCAGCGGGACCTGGGGATTGGGCGCTGGAATCTGCACTACGCGCTGTATGGCGAGCCCGCAGTGATCGACGCGCAGCAGCGCATCGTCGAGCGTGCGTTTGCGCCGGTTGCGGATTCACGCGCCATGGCGAAACGCTATACCGGCAACGAGGAACCGCAAGGCGGCGGCGACCGCAACATGGCGGGCATTCCGACCATGAGCGCGTTTCGCATGCTCGACTGGCGCGGCGGCGAGGGCGCGCATGTGGACTTCTCGCCGCTGTGTCCCGCCGATGGCCGCGATGCCTGGCGGCAGTACAGCCTCGTGAAAGCGCGCGCGGCGGAATATGGCTTCGATTACTACGGCGGATTTACGGCAGCAGGACGCGCCCTGCACCATGTGTTCGCCGCGATCTTCGTGCGCACCGATGCGCGCCAGGCGACGCGCGCCGGCGATCTGCTGCGTGCGTTGATGAGCGACGCGCGCGCGGCCGGCTATGGCGTCTATCGCTCGCATCTGCTTTATATGGACTACGCGGCGGCGCAATACGACTTCAACGACGGCGCGTTGCTGCGCCTCGCGCAAACCGTCAAGGACGCGCTCGATCCGCAGGGCGTGCTGGCGCCTGGCAAGCAGGGGGTGTGGCCGGCGGCGTGGCGCGATCGTCGCGGCTATACGTGAGGCGCGGCGGATTTAAAGAGCAGGATCGAAGATGAAGCGACGCAGCTTTCTCAAATCGTTAGGCGTAGCGGCAACGCCGCTTGTGCGATTCACGCCGCCGCTCGTCGCGCCAGAGCGCATTGCGCTTTACGATCGCGACCTGGCCAAAGGCCGCACGCTCGCGCACTATGCGCGGCGTGCGGGAATGCCAGCATGGTCGCTGCGAGACGCGGCAGCCGACGATATCGGCATGCTGTGGCATGTTCAGCTCGCGGCATTTCCGGCCCGCACAGACGCGCCGACGGTCGCGCTGTGCGCCTTGCGCGCCTCGGATCGCTTCGTGCTTGAACGGCTCGCCGGGCCGCGCGGATTCATCGTGATCGACGATAAAAATATTAGTGTTCCTGATTAGATGCCGACTTCTCCATTTTTCTGATTTCCTCGTCGCGCAACTCGCGGCGCAAGATCTTGCCGACATTGCTCTGCGGCAGCGCCTCGCGAAACTCGACGATGCGCGGCACCTTGTAGCCCGTGAGCTGCTGGCGGCAGAACTGGATCAAGGCGTCCCCGGTGAGCGCGGGATCGCGCCGCACCACGAAGACCTTGACGCGTTCGCCCTGCACGGCGTCGGGAACGCCGATCGCTGCGACTTCACGCACGCCGGGATGCTGCGCGATCACGTCCTCGATTTCATTCGGATACACGTTGAAACCCGACACCAGGATCATGTCCTTCTTGCGGTCGATCAGGCGGATATAGCCGCGCGCATCCATTACGCCAATATCGCCCGTCGCGAGCCAGCCATCGTCGACGAACACGCGCGCGGTTTCATCGGGACGGTTCCAGTAGCCGCGCATCACCTGCGGACCTTTTACGCACAATTCGCCCGGCTCGCCCAGATCCGCCCACGAGCCGTCGTCGCGGCGCAGGCGCACCTGGGTCGAGGGCGCGGGCAGGCCGATCGAGCCTTCGAAGTCGGCGAGATGCGCGATGTCGACGGGATTGAGCGTGACGATCGGCGAGCATTCGGTCAGGCCGTAGCCTTCGACGATCGGCTTGCCGGTGACGGACTTGAAGCGCTCGGCGATGGCTTTTTGCGTAGCCATGCCGCCCGCCATCGCAAGCTTGAGGCCGGAAAAGTCGCGCTGGCGGAATTCCTCGCAATCGAGAAAGGCGTTGTAGAGCGTGTTGACCGCGCTGATGCAACTGAAGGTCTCGTGGCGCAGGATCTTCATCACGCGCTTCGTGTCGCGCGGATTCGCGATCAGGATATTGCGGCCGCCCAGCGCCATGAAGATCAGCGCATTGATAGTGAGCGAATAGATGTGATAGAGCGGTAGCGGCGTGAGCACGGTTTCGGAGCCGTCACTGTCGAGCTGTCCCGCGACCCACGCCTTGGCCTGCAGCACGTTCGCGAGGATGGTGCCGTGCGTGAGCATGGCGCCCTTGGCGACGCCCGTGGTGCCGCCCGTGTATTGCAGGAAGGCGAGATCGTCGCGCTGGGCCGTTGCCGGTGCGCGCGGCGCGCGTGCGCCTTGCTCCAGCACGTCGAGCAGACGCAGTGCCTGCGGCAGCCGGTAGGCCGGCACCATCTTCTTCACATGACGCAGCATGAAGTTGATGAAGCGGCCCTTGAGGTTCAAGCCTTCGCCAAGCAGATCGCCCAGTTGCGTGACGACGATGCGCTCGATGGCGGTGCCGGGCAGCGCATCTTCGAGTGTCTTCGCGAAGCTCTCGAACACGACGATGGTTTGCGCGCCGCTGTCCTTGAGCTGATGCGCCAACTCGCGCGCGGTATAGAGCGGATTGACGTTGACGACGACGGCGCCCGCCTTGAGCGCGCCGAACAACGCCACCGGGTACTGGAGCGTGTTGGGCAGCATGATCGCCACGCGCTCGCCCGGCTTCATGCCCGCGCCTTGCAGCCATGAAGCGAAGGCGGTGGCCTTGCGCGCGAGCGCGCCGTAAGTCATCGGCGAGCCGGCGCTGACGTAGGCAACGCGCTCGCGAAAGCGCGCGGTGCAGTCGTCGAAGAACTGCACGAGCGACGCGTATTGCGTCGTGTCGATCTCGTGGGGCACGCCGTCCGGATACGAGGCGTACCAGACGCCGTCCGTGTTCGGGGCCGCCGTGGCGGTAGCGGTGGCGAGGTTCGGGTTGGGCCGGTGCGGTTGCGGCGATTCGCTCATTATGGTTCTCCGGGCAGGCGTGGTCCTTGGCCGCGGCGGCTGTCGAAGCGTGTCGAAGTCATAGTCGCGCGCGGGCGTGTCCATCATGCACTGCGCGGCGCTGGCTGGGCAGAAGGAATTTCCCTGCCGCAGCAGCGCATCGGCGCGACGTGCAAAAAGACCAAGGGCCGTGCGGGACTCATCCCGGCACGACCCTTGTCGGTGGTTTGAACCGGCGAACCGGTGTTAGCCGGTCACGGCCTTCGCGGTCTGCGTCATATCGATGCCGCGGCGCTCGCGGCTGAACAGGATCAGCACCGAAATCACCACGGCCACCGTGCCGGCGACGATCGCCATGGCCATGCCGTAGTTCTGGTCGTGCGTTTCGGCAAGCGACGCCTGCAGCGTGGCGTTCACCGAGGCGAACAGGTTGCCGAGCTGATACACGAGGCCCGGGAATGTCGCGCGCACTTCGTCAGGCGAGATTTCGTTGAGGTGCACGGGAATCACGCCCCAGGCGCCTTGCACCGAAATCTGCATCAGGAATGCGCCAAGCGCGAGCATGACGGGCGTGGCCGAGAAGGCCCACAGTGGCAGCACCGGCAGCGCGATCAGCGCGGCGATGGAGATGGCTTTGCGGCGGCCAATCTTTTCGGAAATCGAACCAAAGAACAGGCCGCCCACAATCGCGCCAATATTCAGCACGATAGTGATAAGCGAAACCGTATGCGGGTCGAAGTGATGCTGTTCGCGCAGGAAGGTCGGATACAGATCCTGGGTGCCGTGCGAGAAGAAGTTGAACGCCGTCATCAGCACGATCGCGTAGATCGACAGCGCTGCGTTGTGCTTGAGCGTCGTCAGCAGGCTCGGGCGAGCGCGCTTTTCCATCTCTTTCCAGGCCGGCGATTCGGGCACGTGAGCGCGCACGTAGAGTACGAGCAGCGCCGGCAGCACGCCGATGAAAAACATGCCGCGCCAACCAACGTGCTGATAGAGCACGCCGAACACCACCGAGGCGAGCAGATAGCCGCTGGGATAGCCCGCCTGCAGCAGGCCGGAAACGATGCCGCGCGCCTTGGGCGGGATGGTTTCCATCGTCAGCGCGGAACCCACGCCCCATTCGCCGCCCATCGCCACGCCGAACAGTGCGCGCAGCACGATAAAGGTGGTGAGGTTGGGGGAGAAACCGGTGAGCAGTTCGAGCAGCGAGTAGCACGCGATGTTGACCATCAGCGTGGGACGGCGGCCATAGCGGTCGGCGAGCCGGCCGAATATCAGCGCGCCGATTGGGCGCATCGCCAATGTCAGCGTAATGGCAAACGCGACAGCGGGGATTTTCGTATTGAATTCAGTGGCGATGTCTTTCAGAACGAAAACCATTAGAAAGAAATCGAAGGCGTCGAGCGTCCACCCCAGATACGCTGCGATCGTGACGTTTTTCTGCTCTCGCGTCCAGCTCATGTCTTTTTTCTCCTGTAAAACCCGCACCTGTCTGTCTCCCGGCATGGTGCAGGTGGCTCGCTGAGCCCCGCGCTGCGAGCTTCGTACGAGTGTACGCCCGGCATTAAACATTTGCATGATTCCCGGGCGCAACCGGACTAAACCCTTAGATCGGGTTTTATCGGGGCATATCAGAAGAACGCTTTTCTTTTGTTTGTAATTTAAATGTAATTAAAATGAAGTCGAATATGAATGTGGTGTAGATCGGCCAAGGATTAAATGTTTTGCGATCCTGACTGATCGGATTCGCCTGCGCGCGCTTGCCAATCAGCTGCGCTGCGCAAGCCAGTTGGCAGCGAGCTCGATCACGCCGTGCCAATCGCCCATCGTCGTCTGCCGCAAGATGTGCGCCGATTCCATCCAGGGCGAACGCGTGCTGTGACGGCCCCAGCGCCATTCGCCGGTGGGATTGACGAGTACGGCGGTGGGTTTGCCGGCCATGGCGGCGAGATTGGCGATACCCGAGTCCACGCTCAGCACGGCATCGAGCTGTTCGATACAGGCGGCGGTGTCCGCGAAGCTCGCGATGCCCGGCCCGTAATGCGCAACATTGCCGCGCGGCGAGCCGCTTTTCATCTCCGCGGCCGGGTGATGCAGGCTCACGAACTGGATGCGATTCGCAATTTCCGGATTGAGCGTGAGCCGTTCGAGCATCTCGAGCGGCAGGCTGCGCAGTCCTGCCCAACTGCGCTCCTTGCTGCGCATCGTGGATTCATGACGCTGTGCGCAATCCCAGAACAGGCCAACCAGCTTCTTTCCGCCATGCTGCGCGCGCAACGTGTGCGCCCAGGCGGTGGCGCGTTCGCGCTGGGCGGCGGGCGCTTGCAGGAAGGCCGGGAAGTACGGCGCGGGTCGTGGTGCGTCGCCGATGGCGAGCATCGGCAGGTGGAGCAGGGTGGCCTGCATGGTCGGCGCGAATGCGTGGATCGCGGGAAGCAGTTCCTCGCCGCACGGCGCGAAGATTTCGAGCGGCCGGTCGCACGCCACCACGCGGCAGTCCGGCAAGGAGGCTTCGATCAGGCTGTGGATCGCCAGATCGCAGGTGACCATGATTTCCGCGCCCGCCGCACGCCAGTGGCGCAGGCTTGCGAACAGCATGAACTGGTCGCCATAACCCATCTGGTGGGTCACGAGCACGCGCTCGCCGCGCAGATCGCGCTGGCCATTCCACATCGGCACTTCGCTGTGGCGGAAGCTGCCGCTATCGCCACAGTTGCGCCAGAGCCAGTGCGTGAAGCCGTTCGCGTCGCCGGTGCTGAGCATGGCCTCGGCCAGCCATTTGCGGGCGCGCAGTTTGTCCGGATGCGTGTGCGCTTCAGGTTGCTGCAAAGCCTGTTTCAGCACCGCGATAGCGAGTTCGACGCTGCCGCCCAGGTACAGATCGCGCCCCAGCCGTCCAAGGTAGAACAGCGGCGACCAGTCGAGCGCGGCGTAGTCGATCCAGGTCTGCGCCGCCTGCGCATGGTGCCCCAGCAGGCGCAAGGCGCGCGCGCGGGCGTGAACGAAAGTGCGGCTGTGCGGTTCGAGCGCCAGACCTTTTTCGGCCCAGGGAAGCATTTGCTCGTCGCGCCGCACGCCAATCAGCGCTTCGCAGATCTGCTGCAGCGGTTGCGAGTCGGCCGGCTGGCGGGTGTGAGCGACGAAGGCGTCGAGCAGGCGGTGTTCGGGATTAGGGCTCATGATCTGGCGGCTAAGCGACTGTTTAGATATGAGAAAAATCTTATCGAGACGTCGGACGCGCCGATATCGGAGTCGTCCTAAATCGTCTTGAAATGCCGCGGCCCGGTGCGCTGCCGGTTCGTGAATTCTCCGCGTCCTCCTGCGCAATTCTCTGCACGCCTCTCACACTTTCGCCGATAATGAACGACCGTGCTTTTCCTGATTCACTTCATCGTCCGCAGTGACTAGAATCGGATTCGATCTCGTTGGTTTCGCTATGCGGAACAGATGACGGGCAGGCATGGACAGGTAAAGAGTCAGCAGAACCAGCAGGCGGGCCGCTGCGCGGCCCAGGCAGAACGCCGGCCACGCCAGGTGGAGCCAGGTAGAAATCACGCAGACATCAAGGAGACGCAAGCATGCAGGTCAGGGAATTGTTCGAATTGAAGGGGCAGGTCGCGCTCATCACGGGCGGCTCGCGTGGGCTCGGCTTGCAGATGGCCGAGGCACTGGGCGAAATGGGGGCGCGCGTGGTGATTTCCGCGCGCAAGGCCGACGAACTCGCGCAGGCGCAGAAGCACCTGCAGGCGCTTGGCATCGAGGCGCTCACGATCGTGAGCGATCTGCAGCGCCCGGATGCAGCCGTGAAGCTGGTGGACGAAACGCTGGCGGCATGCGGCCAGATCGACATCCTCATCAATAACGCGGGCGCCACCTGGGGCGCACCCGCCGAGGACTATCCCGACGAGGCCTGGCACAAGGTCATGAACCTCAACGTCAACGCGCCGTTCTTTCTCGCGCGTGAAGTGGGCAAGCGCTGCATGATAGGCCGCAAGCGCGGCAAGATCATCAATATCGCCTCGATCGCAGGTCTCAAGGGCTCGCTCGGCCCAATGCAGACCATCGCCTACAACACCTCAAAAGCCGCCGCGATCAACTTCACGCGCGCGCTTGCAGCGGAGTGGGGCAAATACGGCATCAACGTGAACGCAATCTGCCCCGGATTTTTCCCCACCAAAATGGCGGCGGGCCTGCTCGACAAGCTCGGTCAAAGCGTGATCGATCACACTCCGCTGCAGCGTCTGGGTGACGAGAGCGATCTGAAGGGCGCCGTGGTGTTTCTCGCCAGCGGTGCGTCGCGTCATATCACCGGTCAGTATCTGGCCATTGACGGCGGCGCGAGCATTGTCTGATAGCGGACGGCGCACGACCGCCAGTTGAATCGCACACCGAAACATCATGGATGGCTCGCGGCGCAACCCGGCGCCGCGAAGCCGATCGCACCACACGCGCGCCGCTCGTGGCGGCGCGCAATCCCCGAGACGGAACCTGCCATGTCCACGTCTGCCGTCGCTGTATCGAGCAAGAGTCTGCACAAGCGCTCACCTTTCTGGCCCGCGCAACTCTCGCCGAACCTGAGCATTCCCGCCACGAACCTGTTCTACAACGCCGAAGTCTCCGCCGCGCGTTATCCCGACAAACCCTTCATCATCTTCTACGACACGCCGGTCACGTTCGCGCAGTTCAAGGACGAAGCCGAGCGCGTCGCCGGCTATCTGCAAACCGAATGCGGCGTGAAAGCGGGCGACCGCGTGCTGCTCTATATGCAGAACAGTCCGCAATGGGTAATCGCCTATTACGGCATCCTGCGCGCCAACGCTGTGGTTGTGCCCGTCAATCCGATGAATCTGGCGGACGAACTCGAACATTACGTGCAAGACAGCGGCGCGACCACGGCGTTCGTCACGCAGGAGCTTTATCCGCGCATCGCACCGCTGGTGGGAGAGGGCGCGGCAGAGGGCTTGCGTCATCTGCTGGTGGCCACCTACAGCGACTATCTGACACGCGAGCCATTTGCCACGCCGCCGGAATTCGTGAGCGCGCCGCGCCATGTGGAAGGTCCGGGCGTTGCCCATTGGGCCGACGTGCTGGCGGCGAATATCGCGCCGGGCCCGCTCACTGCCGGGCCGGACGATCTGTGCGTCATGCCTTATACCTCGGGGACGACCGGCAAGCCCAAGGGCTGCATGCATACGCATCGCAGCGTGATGTGCACGGCGGTAGGCGGCTGCAACTGGTTTGGCAGTAATCAGGACGCCGTACAGTTGTCGGTGTTGCCGCTGTTCCATGTGACGGGCATGCAGGGCGGCATGAACAGCCCGCTCTATAACGGCTCGACGGTGGTGATCCTGCCGCGCTGGGACCGCGACGTCGCGGCGCGCGCGATCGAGCACTACCGCATCAACGGCTGGCAGGCGATCTCGACGATGGTGGTCGATTTCATTTCGAATCCGCGCATCGGCGAATATGATCTGTCGAGCCTTGCGTGGATGCGCGGCGGCGGTGCGACGATGCCCGACGCCGTCGTCAGGAAGCTGCGCGAGCTCACGGGCCTCGAATTCGTGGAGGGCTATGGGATGTCGGAGACCATGGCCGCCACGCATATCAATCCGCCGCAAAATCCGAAGCCGCAGTGCCTGGGCATTCCGGTATTCGACGTCGATGCGCGCATCGTCGATCCGATTACGCTGGAAGAAGTGGCCGAAGGCGAGGCGGGCGAACTCATCATGAGCGCGCCGCAGGTGATGCAGGGTTATTGGGGCAATGCCAAGGCCACGAACGAAGCCTTCATCGAGCGTGACGGCAAGCGTTTCCTGCGTACCGGCGACCTGGTGCGGCGCGATGCCGACGGCTATTACTTCATGACCGACCGCCTCAAACGCATGATCAACGCGTCGGGCTACAAGGTCTGGCCCGCCGAGGTCGAGGCGCTCATGTATCGCCACCCGTCGATCAAGGAAGTCTGCGTGATCGGCGCGCAGGACGTGAAGCGCGGCGAGACCGTCAAGGCTGTGGTCGTGCTCGATCCGCAACAAATCGGCACCGTGAACGAAGACGACATCATCAAGTGGGCGCACGAAAATATGGCGGCATACAAGGCGCCGCGTATCGTGCAGTTCATAGATACGCTGCCCAAGTCGGGTAGCGGCAAGATCCTGTGGCGCAAGCTTCAGGAGGACGAAGCCGCGGCGCGCTGAGTCGTGCGGTGATAACGGCGGCCTCGTTCGCGCGAGCGCCGCCGTTCAAGACGCTTGTAAGACGCTTGTCGTCTGCATCAGGTTTGAATCCCCCTGCGCGCGTCAGGCGCCGGCAAGCGCCGGCAGGCCCGGCTCGCTCCAGTCCCATCCGCCGCGTGGTTCCTGTTGCTGCGCCATCTGCCTGGCCGCCGTGTGCTGCGTGGCTGGCGCGGGCGCCCAGACGCCCGGAGCCTGCGCGTTCTTGCGCCCGAGTATCGCCTCGCACAGAAAGTCGATGCTATAGGCCTTCAGCAAATGCGCGTGGTGCGTCTCGATGTAGGCGGCCAGCCGCGCCGCTTCGCCTTCGATCGACGCCAAAGCGTGCAGCGTCGCCTTGTCCCAACGAAACCGCAGGCCAAGTTCGGCGAAAGCCGAGTTGAATGCGCACAACTGCGCGTGTGTATGCGGCTCGTGTTCGTTGGAGTGGGGGATGGCGCTCGGCTGGCTCATGACGTTTCTCCTGGTGCTGATGAAGAGTGGCGTGAACCCAGCGTAGAAGTCCGCATGAATAAACGATAGTTAAAGTTTTTTTCGATATTCATAAATGAATATCTATGTGACATCGACGGCGTACGCGGCCTGCGTGTAAACCCCGCTTTGTGCCGGAATGGTTGCTGATATATCGTATTCCACATATCGCATTCGCCAGCCGCGCCGGCTAAACCGCACGTTGGAGATCCGTCACCGATGTCCGCCGAAACCCAGGACGAAGCTGGAACGTCGCCCGTGTTCCTGACGCTCGAACCTATCCACGCTACGGTTTCGCTGCGCGACCAGGCCTATGCGAAGTTGAAGCAGGCGATAGCCGAAACCGATATCTATCGCTCGCGAGACGAGATTCGCCTCGACGAGAAGGAGTTGACGGAAAAGCTGGGTGTGAGCCGTACGCCGGTACGCGAGGCGATGACCTTGCTGGAGCAGGAGGGGTTTCTGCGAACGGTGCCCAGGCGCGGCGTCTACATTCTGCGCAAGACGCGCAAGGAGATCGTCGAGATGATCTATATGTGGGCGGCGCTGGAGAGCATCGCGGCGCGTCTCGCGACCCAGCGCGCTTCCGATGAAGATATTGCACGGTTACGCCGCATGTTCGCGGACTTTGGCGAGCACGCGCCCGCCGAGCACATTGAAGAGTATTCCGAAGCAAACATCACCTTCCATCAGGCGCTGGTGGAATTGTCGCAGTCGCCGATCATCGTCGACACCATCAAGAACATTTTCATGCATGTGCGCGCGATTCGCCGGATGACCATTGCGCAAAGCGATCGCGCGGAGCGATCGATCGTGGATCACATGTGCATTATCGAGGCGCTCGAAGCGCGTGACACGGAACGCGTCGAACGACTCGTGCGGCAGCATTCGATCGACCTTGCGCTATTCGTGGAGACGCATTGCGATTTTCTCGATTGATCGCTTCGAGCGGCTATCAGTGTCGCGCAGCATGAACACGATGCGCAGAGACGTTTTTCGTATCAAGCGCCGAGTGATTGCAGGCGATGTTGTTCGGATTCCGTATCAAGTAATCGGCCAATGGCAATACACAGGATCGGGACGGAAAAACGTCTTGACTAATACAGTGTGTGGAATATTGTATATCACGGATCGCAGGCAAGCCACGCGGCGACCCGTATAACGCCCCGCCAAAGAGGAGACGTCATGGCAGAAGCAGGCATCAACGACGCGCGCAACGATTCGGCGCAGGACGGACAGGCGACGACGGACGGCTTTCATCTCGTCATCGACGCGCTCAAGCTCAACGATATCGACACGATTTTCGGCCTGGTTGGTATTCCGATTACCGACCTCGCACGCCTCGCACAGGCAGAGGGTATGCGCTTCATCGGCTTTCGCCATGAGCAGAATGCGGGCAACGCGGCTGCCGTGGCCGGTTATATGACGAAGAAGCCCGGCATCTGCCTGACGGTTTCCGCACCGGGTTTCCTCAACGGTCTCACCGCGCTTGCGAATGCCACTACCAACTGCTTCCCGATGATCCTCATCAGCGGTTCGAGCGAGCGTGAAATCGTCGATCTGCAGCAGGGCGACTACGAGGAAATGGATCAACTGAACGCCGCCAGGCCCTATGCAAAGGCCGCGTATCGCGTGTTGCATGCGGAGGATATTGGCATCGGCGTGGCGCGCGCGATTCGCGCCGCGCTTTCGGGCCGGCCCGGTGGTGTGTATCTCGACCTGCCGGCCAAACTGCTCGCGCAGACCATCGACGCCGCAAAGGGGCGCGATTCGCTCGTCAAGGTGGTGGATGCCGCCCCGCGACAGATACCGGCGCCCGAGGCGGTTCAACGCGCGCTCGATGTGATAAGGAATGCGAAGCGGCCGTTGATTCTGCTCGGCAAGGGCGCAGCCTATGCACAGGCCGACGCGCAGATTCGCGAACTGGTCGAAAAGAGCGGCATTCCGTACCTGCCGATGTCGATGGCCAAAGGCCTGTTGCCGGATACGCACGCGCAATCGGCTTCGGCGGCGCGTTCGTACGTGCTGGCGGAGGCGGACGCGGTCGTATTGATCGGCGCGCGTCTGAACTGGCTGCTCGCGCATGGGAAGGGCAAGACCTGGGGCGCGCCCACGCCCAAACGCTTCGTGCAGATCGATATCGCACCCACGGAAATCGACAGCAATGTGGCGATCGAAGCTCCGCTGATCGGCGATATCGGCTCCTGTGTGGAAGCGCTGGTCGCGGCCATCGGTAGCGGCTTCCCGCAGCCGTCTGCCGCATGGCTCGATGCGATCGCGCAGCGCAAGAACGCGAACCTCGCGAAGATGGCGGCGACGCTCGACCGGAATCCGTCGCCCATGAACTTCCACAGTGCACTGCGTGCGATTCGCGATGTGCTCAAGACGCGTCCGGACATCAACGTGGTGAACGAAGGCGCGAATACGCTCGATTACGCCCGCAGCATCATCGACATGGCCCAGCCGCGCAAGCGCTTCGATTCCGGGACGTGGGGAATCATGGGCATCGGCATGGGCTTCGCGATCGGCGCGGCGGTGACGAGCGGCACGCAGGTGGTGGCGATCGAAGGCGATAGCGCGTTTGGCTTCAGCGGTATGGAGCTGGAAACCATCTGCCGCTACAACTTGCCGGTCTGCACGATCGTCTTCAACAACAACGGCGTTTATCGCGGCACGGACGTGAATCCGGGCGGCGGCGCCGATGTCGCGCCCACCGTGTTCGTGAAGGGCGCGCGCTACGACAGGATGATCGAGGCCTTCGGCGGCGTGGGTCATCACGCAACCACACCCGAAGAATTGACGCAGGCGTTGCTCGAAGCCATCGCTTGCGGCAAGCCCACGCTCATCAATGCGGTGATCGACGAGACCGCTGGCACGGAAAGCGGGCGTCTCACGAATCTGAATCCGCAAAGCGCGGCCATGAAGAAATAAACGTCCACCTGCATTCGATCCGGCATACCCGACACATCAGATATTCCAGGAGATAAGGTCATGAGCAATCCCCTCGACGGCATCAAGATCATCGACTTCACGCATGTCCAGGCAGGCCCGGCGTGCACGCAATTGCTTGCATGGTTCGGCGCGGACGTCATCAAGGTCGAGCGGCCCGGCGCTGGCGACGTAACGCGCTCGCAGCTGCGCGATATCCCCGAAGTCGACGCGCTGTATTTTACGATGCTAAACAGCAACAAGCGCTCGCTCACACTCGACACCAAGAAGCCCGAAGGCAAGGAAGTGCTCGAAAAGCTGATTCGCGAGTCGGACGTGATGGTCGAAAATTTTGGTCCCGGCGCACTCGATCGCATGGGTTTTGCCTGGGAGCGCATCAACGAACTCAATCCGAAGATGATTGTGGCCTCCGTGAAGGGCTTCAGCGAAGGTCACCACTACGACGATCTCAAGGTGTACGAGAACGTCGCCCAATGCGCGGGCGGCGCGGCATCGACCACGGGCTTCTGGGACGGTCCGCCCACGGTGAGTGCGGCCGCGCTGGGCGACAGCAATACCGGTATGCATCTGGCGATCGGCATTTTGACGGCGCTGATCGGCCGCGATAAAACCGGCAAGGGTCAAAAGGTGGCCGTATCGATGCAGGACAGCGTGATCAATCTGTGCCGCGTGAAACTGCGCGACCAGCAGCGTCTGGACCGCATCGGCTATCTTGAGGAGTACCCACAGTATCCGCACGGCAGTTTCAGCGATGTGGTGCCGCGCGGCGGCAATGCGGGCGGCGGCGGGCAACCGGGCTGGGTGCTCAAATGCAAGGGCTGGGAAACCGATCCGAACGCGTATATTTACTTCACCGTGCAGGGGCATGCCTGGGAGCCGATCTGCCACGCACTCGGCAAGCCGGAGTGGATCGACGATCCCGAATACCAGACGGCGCAGGCGCGTCAGCCGCACATCTTTGATATCTTCGCGACCATCGAAGCCTGGCTGGCCGACAAGACCAAATACGAGGCCGTGGATATTCTGCGCAAATTCGATATTCCGTGCGCGCCTGTGCTGAGCATGAAAGAGATTGCGAGCGATCCTTCGTTGCGGGCTAGCGGCACGATTGTCGAAGTACCCCATAAGGAGCGCGGTTCGTATCTGACCGTGGGCAGCCCGATCAAGTTCTCGGATCTGCGCCCGGAAATCAAGGGCTCTCCGCTGCTGGGCGAACATACGGACGAAGTGCTGGCCGATCTGGGATACACGGCGCAGCAGATCGCCGCCTTGCATGAGGTGCGCGCGGTTTGAGGCTTTTCAGGTAAATGCGTTGTTGAGAAGGAGCGGCGGACGATCTGCCGGCCTGTGGGCTCGTGCATCGTCGCGCCGCGGCCAGAACCTGTTCCCCACGCGGTCAACGCCATGTCATCCGCTATCGACTTTGCCCAGCTTGCCGACGTCATCGGCGACGCCATCGTCATTTCCGACGCTGCTGGCGACATCACCTACTGGAATCCCGCCGCGACCCGCATGTTCGGCTACACGCGCGACGAGGCGCTGGGCAAGACGCTCGATCTGATCATTCCGGAGCGGCTGCGCGGGCGGCACTGGGAGGGCTATCAGAAGACCATGGCGACGGGACAAACGCGCTATGGCAACGATGTATTGCGTGTGCCTGCCGTTGACAAGAGCGGGCGTGCGCTTTCGATTGCATTTACCGTTGCGCTGCTGCATGACCCGCAAGGCGCGTTGAACGGCATCGTTGCGGTGATTCGCGACGAGACTGCGCGCTTCCAGGAAGAGCGTCATCTACGCAAGCGCGTCACCGAACTCGAAGCGCATGCTCAACAGTCCTGATTGAGCCACGCCATCGCAGAACACATAGAACATAACGATCAGGAGACAGTCGGCATGGCGATGACCATTGCGATACCGCGCGAAACATTCCAGCACGAGCGGCGCGTGGCCGCCACGCCGGAAAGCGTCGCGCAGTTGCTCAAGCTTGGCTACGTGGTGGAAGTGGAGGCCGGGGCGGGCGAGCGCGCTTCCTATGGCGACGACGCATATCGCGCGGCGGGCGCTTGCATCGTCGAAGACGCGCTCGAACTCTGGAACAGCGCGGATATCGTGCTCAAGGTGCGTCCGCCCTCGATCGACGAAGCGCAGCGCCTGAAACAAGGCGCGACGTTGATCGGCTTCATCTGGCCGGCGCAGCAGGGTGCATTGCTCGACGCGCTGGCCTTGCGAGGCGCGACGGTGCTTGCGATGGATTGCGTGCCGCGTATCTCGCGCGCGCAGAAGCTCGATGCGCTGAGTTCCATGGCGAACATGGCGGGCTATCGCGCAGTGGTGGAGGCGGCGCAATATTTCGGCCGCGTTTTCACGGGGCAGATCACGGCGGCGGGCAAGATGCCGCCCGCGAAGGTGCTCGTGATTGGCGCGGGTGTCGCGGGGCTGGCGGCCATTGGCGCGGCGCGCGGGCTCGGTGCGATCGTGCGCGCCTTCGATACGCGGCCCGAGGTCGGCCAGCAGATCGAGAGCATGGGCGCGGAGTTTCTCACCGTCGAGGTCGAAGAAGACGGCGGCGGTGCAGGAGGGTACGCGAAGCAGATGAGCGCGAAGTTCATCGAAGCGGAGATGGCGCTATTCAAGGCCCAGGCGGCTGAAGTCGACATCATCGTCACGACCGCTCTGATACCCGGCAAGCCCGCGCCGCGCCTGATCGATGCGCAGACCGTGGCGTGCCTGCGCGCCGGCAGCGTGATCGTCGATCTGGCGGCGGAGCAGGGCGGCAATTGCGAGCTGACGCGCGCGGGCGAGGTGGTGCGCGCGCATGGCGTCACAATTGTCGGCTTTACCGATCTACCGAGCCGGATGGCGAACCAGTCGAGCCAGCTGTATGGGACCAATCTGCGGCATCTCTTGACGGATCTCACGATCAATAAGGATGGCGAACTAAAAATCGATATGGACGATGTCGTGCAGCGCGGCACCACTGTCATGCTGAATGGCGAGTTGAGCTGGCCAGCCCCGCCCGTGCAGGCGACGGCCCCTGCTGCTGCGAAACCCGTGACGGCTAAACCTGCCGTGCCGCATGCGCCTGCGAGCGATGGGGGACAGCATGCGGCGACAGACGCGCGCCGCCGCGGCGTTGGCGCTCTCATCGCGCTCGCGCTGATTGCGGCGTCGTTGCTGGCGCTCGGCGCAGTCGCGCCGCCTGCTTTCGTCGCACGTTTCACGGTGTTCGTGCTGGCGGTGTTCGTTGGCTATCAGGTGGTATGGAACGTCACGCCCGCGCTGCATACGCCGCTCATGAGCGTGACCAACGCGATCAGCGGCATCATCGTAATCGGAGCGTTACTGCATCCCGCGGGGGGCAATGCACTCGTGAGCGTCCTCGCTGGCGTCGCTCTCGTGGTGGCGACCATCAATATCGCCGGGGGCTTTCTCGTCACCCAGCGCATGCTGAAGATGTTCCAACGGACCTGAGGAGACGTCATGCTGAACGGAATCGGCAATATGGCGTGGCTGGTTGCAGCGACGCTGTTTATCCTCAGTCTGCGTGGGCTGAGTCATCCGGCAAGCGCACGGCGAGGCAACGTCTACGGCGTGTGTGGGATGACCATCGCGGTGCTGGCCACGCTGCTGGTCACGCGCGGTGCGGGTCTGGGCGTCGCTATCGGCGCGGCGCTGGTGGGCGGCGGCATTGGTGCGCTGCTGGCCAAACGCGTGGAGATGACGCAGATGCCGCAACTCGTTGCGGTGCTGCATAGTTTCGTGGGCCTCGCCGCGACGTTGATTGCTTTCGCCAATGCGCTGTCGCCTGCGTCGGCAGCGATTGGCGTCGAGCGTGCGATTCATGATACCGAGATCTTTGTCGGCGCTTTTATCGGCACGATTACGTTCACGGGTTCGATCGTTGCTTTTCTCAAGTTGCAAGGCACGCTCAGCGGCAAGCCGTTCGTGCTGCCGGCGCGACACGGGATGAATGCGGCGGCGCTCGCATTGTGTGCCGTGCTGGGCTACTTGTTCGTCGGCACCACGCACGGACTGCAGGCGCTTACGGCGCTCTGCGTCATGTGCGCGATTGCGGCGGTGCTGGGCGTGCATCTGGTGTTGGCGATCGGCGGCGCGGACATGCCGGTGGTTGTTTCGATGCTCAACAGCTATTCCGGTTGGGCGGCGGCCGCTACTGGCTTCATGCTCGACAACGATCTGCTGGTGACCACGGGCGCGCTGGTCGGTTCGAGCGGCACGATTCTCAGCTACATCATGTGCCGGGCGATGAACCGCAGCTTCATTTCGGTGATCCTCGGCGGCTTTGGCGCGGTCACCGCCGCAGCGGGCGCCGTGCCCGAAGGCGAAGTGGTGGCGACGACGGTGGACGAAGTCGGCACTCTGCTGCGCGACGCCGCCGAAGTCGTGATCGTTCCCGGGTATGGCATGGCGGTTGCGCAGGCCCAGGGCACCATCAGCGAAATCACGCGGCGTTTGCGCGCGCAGGGCGTACGGGTGCGCTTCGGCATTCATCCGGTGGCGGGGCGTTTGCCGGGGCACATGAACGTGCTGCTTGCCGAAGCCAAAGTCCCCTATGACATCGTGCTCGAAATGGACGAGATCAACGAGGACTTCAGGAATACCGATGTCGTGCTCGTGATCGGCGCGAACGATATCGTGAACCCAGGTGCGCAGGAGGATGCCGCGAGTCCCATTGCAGGCATGCCGGTGCTCGAAGTGTGGAAGGCGCGTACAGTGGTGGTTTCCAAGCGCAGCATGGCAACGGGTTATGCGGGTGTGGACAATCCGCTTTTCTATAAGGACAACACACGAATGTTGTTCGGCGACGCGAAGGGCAGCGTCGATGCACTGCTCAGGCAGCTCGAAACGGCTTGATGGCGTTACACGTTGCTTCATGCCGATTAAAGACGCCTTGAGCGTCGACGAATGGAGAGAGACAAACGTGTCACACATCGATCGCATCGACGTCGTCTGTACGGCGCGACGCCATAACCGCTGGGTGCAGCTCGCAGCGGGCATCGCCTGCATGGGGCTGGTCGCCAATCTGCAGTACGCCTGGACGCTTTTCGTGGTGCCGATGGATGCGCGTCACCATTGGGGGCAAGCCGCGATCCAGCTGGCGTTTTCGCTGTTCATCGTTACCGAGACCTGGCTCGTACCGGTCGAGGGCTGGCTGGTGGACCGCTTTGGCCCACGTCCCGTGGTGATGGGCGGCGCGTGCTGTGTGGCGCTTGGCTGGCTACTCGACGCGTGGGCGCCTGTGCTGCCGGTGCTCTACGTGGCCGCTGTGATTTCAGGCATTGGTGCAGGTGCGTATATGGCACGTGCGTGGGCACCGCGCTCAAGTGGTTCCCCGACCGGCGCGGCCTGGCGGCGGGGATGACGGCAGCGGGCTTCGGCGCGGGCGCGGCGCTCACCGTGATCCCGATCTCGCGCATGATCCAGCATTCGGGCTACGAAACCGCGTTCGTTTTCTTCGGACTCCTGCAAGGCGCCTGCATTCTGGCGCTGGCGCTCGTGATGGTGCGTCCGAAGCCGCCTGCGCAGGCGACGCGGGTGAAACGCGTCGTCGCGACGAAGACGGATTACACCACGCAACAGATGGTGCGCGCGCCGTTGTTCTGGGTGATGTATGCGATGTTTGTTTGCGTGGCGACGGGCGGCATCATCGCCACGGCGCAGATCGGGCCAATCGCGAAGTCCTATGGTTTTGCCGCCATGCCGGTAGCGTTCATGAGCGTTTCGCTGCCGCTGCTGACGATGACGCTGTCGATCAACAATCTCTGTAATGGCTTTACGCGCCCGCTGTGTGGGCTGATCTCGGATCGCATCGGGCGTGAGAACACGATGTTCATCACGTTTCTCGGCGAAGGGCTCGCCTTGCTCGGCCTGCGGTACTTCGGGCACGACCCGTATCTGTTCATATTGTTTTCCGGACTCGTCTTCCTGTTCTACGGCGATATCTTTTCGAACTTTCCGGCCACTTGCGCCGATACGTTCGGCGCGCGTTACGCAGCCGGCAATGCGGGTACGCTCTACACCGCGAAGGGAACCGCTGCGCTGCTCGTACCCGTCGCGACGCTGCTCGCGCTGCATGGCGGCTGGAATAGCGTGTTCGAATTCGCGGCCTGCATCGCCATGATGGCGGGCGTCTGTGCGAAAGTCGTTTTGCAGCCGATGCGGCGGAAGTGGATTTCTCAGTCGGCTCCGGCTGAGGCGCATCCTGAACCGGCTTTTGCTGCCGCGCCTTTGCGATCGGGGGAATAGGGGCGTCCATGCCGGCTTGCGGACGACGTAAATCGGATTCGCGAGGGACGGCAGTGTCGATGGGCGACGCAAAGCCGCTTTCGTTCTGGCCGCGCTCCATCCCTTCGACGGGCAGGCGCGTTGCGATCAACCAGGTCGCCGCATCACCGAAGCCCACAGCAACGATCGCGGCGATGACTACGATTTCCATCCGGTCTGCGCTTGTTTCGTAGCACTGTATCCTTGAGGATATAACGCTTCGCGGTGCGCGGAGAAGTCGGAGCCGTGTGAAAGAAGGGGATTTGAAGCAGAAATAAAATAAGCCGGCACAAGGCCGGCTTATTTTTGAATCTTGGTGCCCAAGAGAGGACTCGAACCTCCACAGTGTTGCCACCGCCAGGACCTGAACCTGGTGCGTCTACCAATTCCGCCACCTGGGCAAGGTGTCGCTTACTACTTGTTGCTGCGCTGTGTCGTGCAGCAGAGAACGAAATTCTAGCGCATCTGCAGGGCCTGTCAATAGCCTTTTTCAAAAAATCTTCACATCGCGCAAGAACTGGGTTTCGCCGCGTTCGATCGTGAGAGAGAAGGACTCAATGCGCGCCCAAAAATGCGGCGACAAAAACAAAGGCCTGGCAAAGCATCGATGCTTTGCCAGGCCTTTGCCGTCTTCACCTCGTTGCGAGCGAAACAGCACGCTGAACGAAGCGCAGAAATGAAATAAGCCGGCATAAAGCCGGCTTATTTTTAAATCTTGGTGCCCAAGAGAGGACTCGAACCTCCACAGTGTTGCCACCGCCAGGACCTGAACCTGGTGCGTCTACCAATTCCGCCACCTGGGCAAGGTGTCGCTTACTACTTGTTGCTGCGCTGTGTCGTGCAGCAGAGAACGAGATTCTAGCGCATCTGTAGAGCTTGTCAACACATGATTGCAAAATTCTTTTGCGATGATGTTCGATTGCTGTCTGCCGGGCGAACCTGGGGCTGACTCGATGCCAACTCGTACTCACACCACGGACCCCACGTTGCCGACGCGCGCTCACCGGCCCGCGCACTGGATTGTCGGGTGCGGCGCGGGTGTTAGAATGCCTCGCAGCAGTATAGGTAGCGCGTCACCTTATAGTGGCGCGCACCCACTGCATCAGCCGCATGTTGCAGCATACGAAGACCGGGGCGCGGCGCGTTTTGTTGTAGCCACGAACCGCGCGATATCCGACGTCCACGCAACGAGAACAACCATCGACAAGCCCTTGAGCAAATATCCGTACCCGATTCCCAGCCGCGAAGAGATCCTCGGCGTGCTGCGGACCAGCGAATCGCCCTGCACCGCGAACGATATCGCCGAGGCGCTCGCGATCAAGCGCCAGGAGCGCGAAGGGTTCTTCAGGCGGCTCGCCGCGATGGAGCGCGACGGGCAGATCCGGCTCGACTCGCGCGGCCACTATCAACTCGCGCATCCTTCCAACTTCGTCGCGGGCCGCGTTCAGGGCCATCGCGATGGCTATGGCTTCCTGATTCGCGACGACGGCCAGGACGATCTGTTCCTGCCGCAAGGCGAGATGCAGAAGGTCATGCACAACGACCGCGTGCTTGCGCGCATCGTCGGCTATGACCGGCGCGGTCGCCCGGAAGGGCACATCGTCGAGGTCACGGACCGCGCGAACCGCCGCGTGATCGGGCGTCTGCTCAATGAGAACGGCGCGATGATCGTCGCGCCGGAAGACAAGCGCATCGGCCACGACATCCTCGTCACGCAGAATCCGAAGAAAGCCAAGCCTGGCCAGGTCGTGGTGGTCGAGCTCACCGATTTCCCGAGCCGCCATTCGCAGCCGCTCGGCCGCGTGGTGGAAGTGCTCGGCGATATCGACGACCCGGGCATGGAAATCGAGATCGCCGTGCGCAAGTACGGCGTGCCGCACGAGTTCAGCAAGGAGGCGCTCGCCGACGCCGCGAAGCTGCCCGACGCCGTGCGCCCGACCGATATCCGCTACCGCGTCGATCTGCGCGATGTGCCGCTCGTCACCATCGACGGCGAAGATGCGCGTGACTTCGACGACGCCGTCTATTGCGAGCCGATGCAGGTCGGCAAGGGCGAGGGCTACCGTCTGCTCGTCGCGATCGCCGACGTTTCGCACTATGTATTGCCGGGCAGCGGCCTGGACGTCGACGCGATCGAGCGCAGCACCTCGGTGTATTTCCCGCGCCGCGTGATCCCGATGCTGCCGGAGAAGCTCTCGAACGGTCTGTGTTCGCTCAATCCGCATGTGGATCGCTGCGTGCTGGTCTGCGACATGGTCATCACCGCGCGCGGCGAGATCAAGGCGTATCAGTTCTATCCGGGCGTGATGCATTCGGCGGCGCGACTGACGTACACCGAAGTCGCCGCGGTCCTGAAGAACACCAAGGGTCCGGAGGCCACGCGTCGTGCGGCGCTGCTGCCGCAGTTGCAGAACCTCTACGGCGTCTACAAGGCGCTGTTCGCGGCGCGTCAGAAGCGCGGCGCGATTGACTTCGATACGACCGAAACGTACATCGTCTGCAATGCGCAGGGCAAGATCGAGCAGATCGTGCCGCGCCAGCGCAACGACGCGCACAAGCTGATCGAAGAGTGCATGCTCTCGGCCAACGTCTGCGCCGCGGACTTCATGAAGCGCAACAAGCACCCGGGCCTGTACCGCGTGCACGCGGGCCCGAGCGCGGAAAAGCTCGAAAACCTGCGCACCTTCCTGCGCGGCATGGGGCTCTCGCTGGGCGGTGGCGACACGCCGCACGCAAGTGATTACGCCGCGCTGATGGCGCATATCCGCGACCGTCCGGATGCGCAGATGCTCCAGACCATGCTGTTGCGCTCGATGCAGCAGGCCGTCTACAGCCCGGACAATATCGGCCACTTCGGTCTCGCGTATGAGGCATATGCCCACTTCACGAGCCCGATCCGCCGCTATCCCGACCTGCTCACGCACCGCGCGATATACGCGATCCTGCAGGGCAAGAAGTATCAGCCCGCCGCTCCGCAAGGCGTCGAGCTCAACACGGCGCTCTCGCCGCGTGCCCGCGCCATGCAGGCCGAGGACGAAGAGAAGCGCGGCAAGCGCGCTCGCGGCGCCGACACGGCGATCTGGGAAGAGCTGGGTCTGCATTGTTCGGCCAACGAGCGCCGCGCCGACGAAGCCTCGCGCGACGTCGAAGCCTGGCTCAAGTGCTATTTCATGCGCGACAAGCTCGGCGAGGAATACGGCGGCATGGTCAGCGGCGTGACCTCGTTCGGCATCTTCGTGCAGCTCGATTCGCTCTTTATCGAAGGTCTGGTGCATGTGACGGAACTCGGTTCCGATTACTTCCAGTACGACGACATCAAGAACGAGCTGCGCGGCGAGCGCACCGGCATTCGCTATCGCCTGTCGGATCGCGTGCGCGTGCAGGTGAGCCGCGTCGATCTCGACGCCCGCAAGATCGACTTCCGTCTGGTGCGCGATACGCCGGTCAAGCCTGCTGCGAATCGCGGCGGGCAGGTCCAGCAGGGCCAGCAGGAGCGTGGCGCAGCGGAAAGCGGCGCGCGCGTGCGCCCCATGCCGCTTGCCGCTGACGACGTGCGGCGCAAGAAGGCCGCGCCGCCGCAAAGCGCCGCGGTGAAGGAAGCCCGCACGGCACGCGGTGCGGCCAAGACGGCGAAGAAGCGTGCGCCGTCCAAGCCCACGGCCAAGAAGTCGCCGGTGCGCAAGAAGCGTTAAAGCCTTATCCACGGCGCGCGGATCGCTGGTCATCCAGCGTTCGCCCGTCGTGACCCGGTGCGCGGAATCATCCGGCGCGCCGGCGCAATATCACTCGTTCGCGGCGCCTTCGATGCGCCGCGAACCGTTTATCAGGGGTAGTTCCAGTCATGTCACGTCTCAAGGTTCTTTACGGTTTTCATGCGGTGACCGCACGTATGCGGCACGACGCGTCCACGGTCGAGGATGTCTATTACGATCCGACGCGGCGCGACCGCCGCATGCAGGAATTCCTGCACGCCGCGAAGGAAGCCGGCGTGCGTGCCATCGCCGCCGACGAGACGCGCCTCTGGGGCCTCGCGCACACCGAGCGCCATCAGGGCGTGGTGGCGCGCGTGCACGATCTGGCGCTGGCGCAGAATCTGGCCGAACTGCTCGACGGCATTCAGGGCCCGCCCTTGCTGCTGGTGCTGGACGGCGTCACCGATCCGCATAATCTTGGCGCCTGCCTGCGGGTGGCCGACGCCGCCGGCGCGCACGCCGTGATCGCCCCGCGCGACCGCGCCGTGGGCCTGAACGCGACCGCCGCGAAAGTGGCGAGCGGCGCGGCCGATACGGTGCCGTACATCACCGTCACCAACCTGGCGCGCGCGCTGCGCGAGCTTAAAGAGGCGGGCGTGTGGGTCGTCGGCACGGCAGGCGATGCGCCTAAGGGCCTGTATCAGACCAAACTCGACGGTGCTGTCGCGCTGGTGATGGGCGCCGAAGGCGAGGGCATGCGCCGTCTCACGCGCGAAACCTGCGACGAAGTCATGCAGATTCCGATGGCCGGTACGGTCGAGAGCCTGAACGTTTCCGTTGCGTCGGGCGTGTGCCTGTTCGAAGCGGTACGCCAGCGCGCCGCGCGCTGATACCGCAGTCGAGGTCGTCCGAAGCCCATGAAGACCTTGCCTCGTGCAGGACGGGCGGCGCTGGCCGCTGTGGCTTCGGCCGCCGCCGCGCTCGCGCTGGCGGCCTGCGCGCCCGCCACGATGACCGATCGCGGCGGCTATATCGCCGATTCGCAATATCACGCGCGCAGTGCCGATTCGCGCATCCGCTTCCTCGTGCTGCATTACACGGAAGGCGACGAGCCGGCCTCGCTCGACGCGCTCACGGGCGAAAACGTCAGCGCTCATTACCTCGTACCGGAGCACCCGCCGCTGCGCGACGGCAAGCCCGTCGTGTTGCAACTGGTCCCGGAAGCGCAGCGCGCCTGGCACGCAGGGGTGAGCGAGTGGCAAGGCACCACCGAACTGAATGCCGCGTCGATCGGCATCGAAAACGTCAACTCGGGGCCGCACGACACGCCGCAAGGCCGCACGTGGGCACCCTGGCCGCCCGATCAGGTGGCGGCGATCATCGCCTTGTCGAAGGACATCGTCACGCGCTACGGCATTGCGCCCACGCGCGTGGTGGGACATAGCGACATCGCACCGCAACGCAAGATCGATCCGGGCGCGGCCTTCCCGTGGAAGCAGCTCTACGACGCGGGCGTGGGCGCCTGGCCCGACGACGCCACCGTCAAGGCCGATCTCGCGGGGCGCGCGCCCGATGCGCCCGCCGACGTGCGCGGCCTGCAGATGAAGCTCGCGCGCTACGGCTACGACGTCGCCACCGACGGCGTGCTCGACGAGCGCACGCGCCGCGTGTTTGCGGCGTTCCAGATGCATTTCCGCCCGCGCGACTATGCCGGCACGCCGGACGCGCAAACGGATGCCATCGCCCAGGCGCTGCTCGACAAATATGTCGATCGCAGCACACCGGTGCCGCCTGACGCCACCGAAACGGCGCCTTGAAGGCGTGCTTGCCCTGTTGTGTGAATGCGGCGGGCGCAAGGTTTCCCGGCGGGCGTCGCCCGCAACTCCGGTAAACTATGCGTTTTCCGCGTTTCCTCTCCTCGGGCAGTACCCATCATGACTCAAGACGAACTCAAGAAACTGGTCGGCCAGGCCGCCGCCGACTATGTCAACGCGAA
This sequence comes from Paraburkholderia bannensis, assembly GCF_014200455.1. Classification (GTDB taxonomy): domain Bacteria; phylum Pseudomonadota; class Gammaproteobacteria; order Burkholderiales; family Burkholderiaceae; genus Paraburkholderia; species Paraburkholderia bannensis_A. Next base: position 138,020 of record NZ_JACHBW010000013.1, read on the forward strand.
CGTGCCGGAAGGCGCCATCATCGGCGTCGGCACTGGCTCGACCGCGAACTGTTTCATCGACGCACTGGCCGCCAGCAAGAGCCGCTACCGCGGCGCGGTCTCCAGCTCGGTCGCCACCACGGCGCGGCTGGAATCGCACGGCTTCAAGATTTTCGACCTCAACGAAATCGAATCGCTGCCCGTCTACGTGGACGGCGCCGATGAAATCGACGCCTCCGGCGCGATGATCAAGGGCGGTGGCGGCGCGCTCACGCGCGAGAAGATCGTGGCCTCGGTGTCGGAAGTGTTCGTCTGTATCGCCGATGCGAGCAAGCGCGTGGACGTGCTCGGCCAGTTCCCGCTGCCGATCGAAGTCGTGCCGATGGCGCGCACGGCCATCGGCCGCCGCGTGACGGCGCTCGGCGGCGTGCCGGTGCTGCGCGTGCAGAAGGACGGCTCGCCCTTCATCACCGACAACGGCAACGAGATTCTCGACGTGAAGGGGCTGCGCATCAGCGATCCGCGCACGCTCGAAGCGCACGTCAATGCATGGCCGGGCGTGGTGACCGTGGGTCTGTTCGCCGCGCGTGGCGCAGACTTCTGCCTGCTGGGCGGCGAGTCGGGCGTCGAGCGTATCGACTACAAGGCCTGATTGCCCTATTGTCTGATCGCCTGGTGGTTTGATGGTTTGATCGAAGTGGCGGCGGCGTGCAGTTTGACGCCGCCGTTCGCGCTTGTTGAGATGATGAAACCGCGCGCCGATTGATATGGATTCCTGATAATCAGGTGCACCATGCGCGCGAACTCGAAGCGCCAGAGTCGTCGGATCCGCCAGAAGCCGCCAGAGCCAACAGAAGCCGCCGCAAGCGAAGAAAAGGCAAAGCGCGCCTGTGCCGGAACGCCTTGCAAAATAAAACACACACACACGAGAAACGGGACCGAGGACCACCGCGCACCAGCCCCGGTCGGGCTTCCGCGTCTTATTCCACCGTTTCGGCCTGACGCAGGCGCGGCAGCAGGCGGTCGAACTCGCGTCGCACGAGGCCGTAGCACTCGCAGGCGCGGGCTTCGAGGCCTTCGCGGTCGAGCACGCGGATGCGGCCGCGGCTGTGGTGGATCAAACCTTCATCGTGCAGCTTGCCGGCTGCTTCCGTGATGCCTTCGCGGCGCACGCCGAGCATATCGGCGATGAGCTGCTGCGTGACCGTGAGGTCGTTCGAGGCCACGCGATCCACTTCGATCAGCAGCCAGCGGCACAACTGCTTGCTCAGCGAATGATGGCGATTGCAGGCGGCGGTTTGCGCGACCTGGGTGAGCAGCGCGTGCATGTAAAGCAGCATCAGGCGGCGCAGAAAGTCCGAGCGCGCGAACTGTTGCTTGAGGCTTTGCGCGCTCATGCGGTACGCGAAGCCCGAGCACTGCACCTGCACGCGGTTCGGCATGGTTTCGCCGCCCGTCAGGACGGGCACGCCCGTCATGCCTTCGCGGCCCACGGCGGCGATTTCCACGGAACTGCCGTCTTCCATCGTCGAAAGCATCGAGATGATGGCCGTGGTCGGAAAGTAGACGTGATGGATGCGCTGGCCGGAATCGCAGAGGAGTTGTTCGGTGCGCAGATGGACGAGTTCGAGATGCGGTGCGAGTGCTTGCCATTCATGCGACGGCAGTGCGCCGAGCAAATGGTTGCCGTGCAGATCCGATTGAAGGGTCAACATGATTTGGTCCTCGTGTGAAGGCGCTTGCGCCGCCTTCCGTCTTGTCATTCCGGTCGCCGAATCGGTTGTTGTTTGCCGCTTCCCGTAGCGGCTATTCGTTCGTCGTGCCGGCCCCATAGTCCCGAGTGGCGTCTGCGATATTTGTTTGCGTGACGCCTTGTGTGGCGCTTCTCACTAAGCAGGGTGTGTGCCAGAAGGTCGCAAAGCACGCCAGTACGCGGTTTCGCGGGCGTTACGGTCGCAGCGCGTCCAGGCAAGTCCGCGTTTTTGTTTCATATCTGTACGACGCGCCCGCGGGGCCGGTCAATGGACTGAGCAATTTGTATCGAGGTAAGTCATTGATTTATATGGAATAAATGAGGGGTAAAAGCCCTGTGTCGAAAATGACTCCAGGTTGAAACATGCGGCAGGGCACCTCCTTGCGGTAGGGCCGGTGCGTGCCGCATGGCGTTTGAATTTGATTCATTGCTGTTGCGCTGCGGCTGATCTGCCCAGAAACGTTCTCCCGTGAAACATGACCGCGTTACGGCGCGTCACGTTACGTTGTGTGGTCTGGCGCACGGAGCGCGCCAGATTTGCCTGCGCGGCCGCGCCCGTAGTGGCGAGCGGCGATGAAGCGGCGATCAAGCGACTGTTGTTTGCGCAACCATCCTGCCGTTGGCGCGTGCCGCCCGGTTCGACTGCCCGGCCGGTCTGCCTGTCCTCGCTCGACGGCAGTGTGCCCAGTTGCGCTGGCGGGCCGCCGTGCGCCAGCGCTCGGTCAGTGTGGGTATGCGTACAGAGTCGAAGGGCGTCCTTTGCTCCAATGGAGTCCGACAACGAGGGAGCGCGTGCGTGCATGACCTTGGGCGAGATCCGGTTAAGCGCCGCGCCGCGCCCGCGCGAACCCAATACCAGAGATTCCAACGGGGAGCTTTGCACATGAACCAGCTCGTCACACCGGCCGGCCTGATTGCAGTCGCCAATGAACCCGAAGTTGCACTGGTCGTGCAGCCGGTCGTGCTCGCCGGCGGATCGGGCACGCGTCTGTGGCCGCTCTCGCGTGAACACTGTCCGAAACAGCTGATCGACCTGCTCGACGGCGAGTCGCTGCTCGAAGCGACGGTGCGCCGTCTCGACGGTCTTTACGCTCGCGCGAGCGCTCCGGCCGATGCGCCCATCCTCAAGGCCGCGCCGCTCGTCGTCAGCAGCGAGGAGTTGCGCCACATGACCGCCGACCGGCTCGGCCGCAGCGGCAAGAGCGCGCACGTCGTGTTCGAACCGCACTCGCGCAATACCGCGCCGGCCCTGACGGTGGCAGCGCTCGCCGCGCAGGCCGCCCATACCCACGCATCGACCGGCCAGGCCGCTGCGGTCGACGGCGATCCGATACTCATCGCCATGCCCGCCGATCATCTGATCGCCGACCGCACGGCGTTTGCCGCCGCGCTCGAAGGCGCGGTGAGCTACGCGGCGCGCGGCGCCATCGTGACGCTCGGTGTGCCGCCGCAGCGCGCGGAAACCGGTTATGGCTACATCTGTGCGGGCGCCATGCTCGGCACGAGCGGCGCGCGCACAATCGAGCGCTTCGTGGAAAAGCCCAACGCGGAACTGGCTGCGGCTTACGTAGCTTCGGGCGATTACTGGTGGAACAGCGGCATTTTCGTGGTGCGCGCGTCGGTGTGGCTGGCGGCGATCGCGCGCGCCCGGCCCGCGATTGCGACGCTCTGCGCCCAGGCGTTCGAGCTTGCGCGCGTCGATGCCGACGGCGCGGTTCACCTCGACCCGGCGACCTTCGAGGGCTGCCCGTCGGACTCGATCGACTACGCGGTGATGGAATCGATCGGCGCTGACGCGCGCCTGGCCGGCGTGGTCGTGCCGCTGGTGGCGGGCTGGTCGGATGTGGGCGCCTGGGATGCCGTCTGGCAGGTGTCGGACAAGGACGCGAGCGGCAACGTTGCGCGCGGCCGCGTGCTCTTCGAAGACTCGACCGACAGCTTCGCGCATTCGGACGGGCGGCTGGTCGTCTGTGTGGGCGTGCACAACGTGGTGGTGGTCGAGACGGCGGACGCCGTACTGGTCGCCGCCAAGGACCGCGTGCAGGACGTGCGGGCGATCGTCGGCAAGCTCAAGGCGCAGCGCGGGGAGGAGGTGCAGCACCATCGCCGCGTCGAACGGCCCTGGGGATGTTACGACTCGGTGGACCGCGGCGAGCGCTTCCAGGTCAAGCGCATCGTGGTGAAGCCGGGCGGCGTGCTGTCGCTGCAGATGCATCATCACCGCGCCGAGCACTGGGTGGTCGTGCGCGGCACCGCGCGCGTCACGCGTGGCGACGACGTCTTCCTGATCTCTGAAAACGAATCGACTTATATCCCGCTGGGCGTGAAGCACCGGCTCGAAAATCCGGGCAAGACGCCGCTCGAAATCATCGAAGTGCAGTCGGGCGGCTATCTGGGCGAGGACGACATCGTGCGCTTCGAAGATCAATACGGACGTACGGCTACGCAGCGCTGACTGGACCGGTCGGCGTGTGCACCTTTGCGTATGCACATAACTGCATATGCACACAAAAAACATGCTGCAAATGGCGATAAAGAAACGACAAGGCAACCCTGATTATCGCCAAGTCAGTTTTTGCTTCATACAGAACGCTTACGAAAAGACAACGAATAACTTCATAAGACGAAATTCGGGAAACCGAAGGGCCGAATCACGAAGAACTTGTACAGGCTGGGCATTTGTCACGCGAAATTTGCGTCAGGAGATATCCTGGCTTACGTTTTATGCAATTAGCATGGCAACGTACGCATAAGTTCGACGAAGCACGAGGGCCCACGCAGTAACCGGCAAACAGGGCGATTAATGCCATCGGGGGGAGGGGTCATGGAACTGGGGAACAACAAGGAACGCTCACTCGTGAGCAAGGTCATGGATGGCCTGATTTCGGGCATCGTCGAAGAGCGTTATGGCGCGATCCTGCCGCCGCAGGACGTGTTGTCGAAGGAGTTCGACGTGAGCCGCACGGTCATGCGCGAAGCGCTGTCCATGCTGCTTGCGCGCCATATGCTGGACGTGCGGCCCAAGATCGGCACGCGCATCAGGCCGATGCGCGACTGGCGCATGATCGACGAAGACGTCGTGAGCTGGCGTTTTCGCGCGAAGCCGGACAAGACCTTTCTGCGCGACGTGATCGAATTTCGCACGCTGATCGAACCGGCGGCATGCGCACTGGCGGCCGAACGCGCGACCGCGGCGGATATCGCCGGGATTCGCGATGCTTTCGACGCGCTACATCAGGCGAGCCCAGGCGATTCGGGCTGCCAGGCCGCCGATGCGCTGCTGCACACGCGCATTCTCGCGGCGAGCGGCAATCAGTTCTATCAGCAGATGGCGGCGATCGTGCGCGGGGCGCTCACCATCGTCAATCCGATCCTGAGCCAGCGCCCGGACGGGTGGAGCAACGTGGTCGCCGCACATGGGCGCGTGGTTGAGGCAATCGAGCGCCGCTCGCCGCCCGATGCGCAGGCGGCCGCCGCAGCCATGATCGCCTACACCGCTGACGAGCTGAACCGGGCGTTCGCGCCGGAGGCGGCCTAGTCGAATCGCGCCGCCTGGCACGCACGTATGCCAACGTCGCTGGCGCAGACCGCGCGCGTCTCCCGCAGGTTTGCCGCATGCCAAAGCCGCACGCTTCCTTGACGGGGCGCGTGCGGCTTTGGCATGCGCTGAACTTCGCGTTTGCCTTCGCGCGCGCGAGCCAGTATCGTGCGTCTCTTTGCCTTGCCGCGCGCTGCGCGGCGGGTCCGCCATCCGCACAAAGAGAGACGACAGACATGGGCGATATCGCTGAAACCGGCACGATTCGTTGGGGCATCGTGGGCGCGGGCCGCATCGCGCGGCGCTTCGCGCAGGGCGTGGGGCATGTCGAAGGCGCACGCGTGAGCGCCGTCTGGTCGCGTCGCGCCGAGCCTGCGCAGGCGCTGGCGGCGGAGTTCGACGCGCGTGCGTGTGCGAGCTTCGACGCGCTGCTCGCGAGCGGCATCGACGCCGTCTATATCGCCACCATGCAGGACAGCCATGCGCACTATGCGACGGCTGCCTTGCAGGCCGGTTTGCCGGTGCTGTGCGAGAAACCCGCGACCGTCAACGCCGCGCAGCTCGACGGCGTGCTGCAAGCCGCGCGCGACGCGAAGCGCCTCTTCATGGAGGCGATGAAGCCGCCGTTCTATCCGCTTTATCGCGCCTTGCGCGCGCATCTCGAAGCCGATCCTGTCGGCCCGATTGGCCTTGTGCGTGCGGGCTGCTCGGTAGCCAATGTGCCTGCCGATCACCCGTCGTTTTCGTTCGCGCACGCGGGCGGGGCGCTGCTCGATATCGGCGTGTACGAGATGTTTCTGGCCGTCGACTGGCTTGGCGCACCGCGCGAGGTGCAGACCTTCGGGCGGCTGGGCGCGACCGGCGTGGATACGTTTGCAAGCCTCAATTGCCAGCACGAGCACGGCATCGCGCAGCTGTTCTGCGGGCTGGATCTGCATGGTTTCGGCGATGCGCTGCTGGCCGGGCCGCTGGGGAACGTGACGATCCACGCGAACTGGTGGAACCCGGCGCGCGCGACCATACGCTATGTCGATGGCCGCACGGTCGAGCTCGATGAGCCGTTCGAAGGCGGTGGCCTCAACTACGAGACCGCACACTTCTGCGAGCTGCTGCGCGCGGGCGCGCTGGAAAGTCCGGTGATGCCGCACGAAACCTCGCGCCGTATGATCGCAATGGCCGATGCCGCGCGCGCGACGCTTGGACTGCGTTTCGACTTCGAGTCAGGCAGCGCGCGCTGAAATGAAAACGGCGGTCGCAACGACCGCCGTTCTTTGGCTGCAACTCAGTGGCGCGAAGGCAGCGCGAGGCGCTTCTCGTACCAGTGCTGGATCCATTCGAGCACCTGGCACAGCACCCAGTAGATCGCGGCCGCCGCGAGATAGAGCGGCAGCGGCTGGTAGGTCGAGGCGATGATTTCCTGCGCGCTGCGCAGCAGTTCCGTCACCGTGATGACCGACACCAGCGAGGTGTCCTTGATGAGGCTGATGAGGCTGTTCGAGAGGCTCGGCACCGCAATGCGCAGCGCCTGCGGTGCGATCACGTAGCGCAGCGTCTGGCGTCGCGACAGGCCCAGGCTATAGGCCGCGAGCCACTGGCCGCGATGAATGCCGAGAATCGCCCCGCGCATGCTTTCCGATAGATAAGCCGCGACGTTGGCCGATAGCGCGATCACCCCCGCGGGCGTGGGGTCGAGCGAAATGCCGATGCTCGGCAGGCCGTAATAGATCACGAAGATCTGCACCAGCAGCGGCGTGCCGCGCATGAGGCTCACGTACACGCGCGCGATGAACACGGGCGCGCGGTTCGTACTGATGCCCATGAGGGCGAGCACGGCGCCGCCGATGAGCCCGAAGATCATCGAAAGCACGGCGAACTTGACCGTGAGCACCGCGCCCTGCGCGAGCACCGGCAGCGACTGGATGATGAGCGTGTAGATGGGCATGGGGAACGCGGAAAGGATCGGCTTGCGCAGCCTTGGCCTGGAAAAACCGCGGGGCGCTCATCCTGCCATCTTGCCGGATGCGCGCCCCGCGCCTGTCATGTCATGCTGATTCGCGCAGCGCGAGCGCCGCACGCGACATGCCTTACTTCGTGACCGGCTTGGTCACGTCGATGCCGAACCACTTGTCCGAGATCTTCGTGAAGGTGCCGTCGGCTTCGAGCTGCGTCATCGCATCGTCGATCGCCCTGGCGAACTTCGGATTGCCCTTCCTGAACGGGATGCCCGACGGATTGCCGTCGCCGACGAGCGCGCCCGCGCGCAGCGGCAGCTGCGAGTTCTTCATCAGGTAGGCGAGCATCAGGCGGTCGTTGAGCGCCGCGTCCAGACGGCCCGCGGCCAGATCGCGCAGATACTCGGGCGCGCCCGGGTAGGTCTTCACGTCGATGCCGGGGACCGACCTGGCCATGTCCATGTAGTTGGTGCCGAGCGCGACGCCGAGCTTCTTGCCCTTGAGGTCGTCGAGCGACTTGAACTGGCGCGTGTCGTCCTTGCGCTCGATGAGCTGCGCAGCCGAATACGTGTAAGCCGGCGAAAAGTCGAGCACGGCCTTGCGCTGGTCGGTGATGCCCACCTGGTTGGCGATCACGTCGAACTTGCCGGCCTGCAGACCGGCGATGATGCCGCTCCACTCGGTCGTGACGAACTCGGGCTTCACGCCGAGCTTCGCGGCCACGGCTTTGGCGATATCGACGTCGAAGCCGACCAGATCGCCATTGGGAGCTTTCGAATTGAACGGCGGGAAGGTGCCTTCGAGACCGATGCGCAGCGTGCCGCGCGCCTTGACCTGGTCGAGCAGATCGTCAGCATGGGCGCTGGCCGCCACGAACGACGTGCCCACCAGCGCGAGCGCGAAGAGCTTCTTGAGTAAAGCGAATTTCATTATTGTCCTCTTGTTTTACTGCTGTATTGCGGCGCAGCCGTCGATCAAACCTGTCAAGCCGACCAAGCCGATGCGCCGCACACAGCCCGAAACTATAGCCTCAGGCGCGGCCCGAGGCCAGCGCGCGCGCGCACTCCGCGACGAGCGCCGGGCCGCGATAGATGAAGCCGGTATAGACCTGCACAAGCGCCGCGCCCGCGGCGATCTTCGCGCGGGCATCCTCGCCCGAGAAAATCCCGCCCACGCCGATGATCGGCACCTGCTCGCCGAGTTCGGCGCGCAGCTTGCGGATCACCTCGTTCGAGGCGTCGAACACAGGGCGGCCCGACAGGCCGCCGGTTTCACTCGCGTTTGGCAGGCCTTCCACGGCGGCGCGCGAGAGCGTGGTGTTGGTGGCGATCACGCCTTCGATCTTGTGGCGCAGCAGGGTATCGGCGATTTCCTTGACCTGTTCGTCGTCGAGGTCCGGGGCGATCTTGAGCGCGAGCGGCACGAGCTTGCCGTGCATATCGGCCAGTCGCTGCTGCTTGTCCTTGAGCGCCGCGAGCAGCGCGTCGAGTTCGCCGCCGCCTTGCAGCTGGCGCAGATTCTTGGTGTTCGGCGACGAGATGTTGATCGTCACGTAGCTCGCGAACGGATAGACGCGTTCGAGGCAGAAAAGGTAGTCCTCAGCGGCGCGCTCGATCGGCGTATCGGCGTTCTTGCCGATGTTCAGGCCGAGAATGCCGCGATAACGCGCGGCCTGCACGTTCTTCACGAACTGTTCGACCCCGTGGTTATTGAAGCCCATCCGGTTGATGATGCCGCCTGCCTGCGGCAGACGGAAAATGCGCGGACGCGGATTGCCCGGCTGCGGGCGCGGCGTGACCGTGCCCACCTCGATAAAGCCGAAGCCCAGCGCGGCGAATCCGTCGATCGCGGCGCCTTCCTTGTCGAGGCCTGCGGCGAGGCCCACCGGATTGCGGAAGGTCAGGCCCATGACGGTGCGCGGCGAATCCGGCACGCGCGAGGCGAGCAGCCCGGCCATGCCGGTGCGGCCCGCCGCGCCGATCATGCGCAGGGAAAGGTGGTGGGCGTCTTCGGCGTCCATGCGAAAAAGCTGGTCGCGGACGAACGGATAAAGGGTGCTGAACACGGGAGGTAGGCGCAGGCGCCGGAAAATGATAACCCGCTATTTTAGCGACAAAGGCGCGACGGCTGGCGGGCGGTCTGGAATCTGCCGTATCCGGGGCGGCGCGTGCATGACGCGCGCACCTCGCGCGGCTGCCTATGCGCTTAGAGCACCGCGCGCGTCAGGCAACCGGATCGAGCGCGCGCCATACGCCGTCGAACAGGCCTTCGAGCGGCTGAAAGCGCGCCTTATAGGCCATTTTCGGGCTCTCGCGGATCCAGTAGCCCAGATACACATAGGGCAGTTGCAGGCTGCGCGCCTGTTCGATCTGCCAAAGAATGTTGTAGGTGCCGTAGCTGGCGTGCGGCGTGTCGGGCTCGAAGAAGGTATAGACCGAGGACAGCCCGTCGCCGAGGATGTCGATCATGCTGACCATGCGCAGGACCCCCGGCACATCGGGGTGCTGCGGATCGGGCTCGCGGAATTCCACCAGCCGCGAATTGATCCGGCTCTGCAGCAGGAATTGTTCGTACTGGTCGCGGCTGTCGCGGTCCATGCCGCCGCCCGCGTGACGCGCCGACTGGTAGCGCATGTAGAGCGCGTAGTGCGCCTCGTCATAGTGCAGCGGCGCGACCGTCGCGACGAGTTCGCCGTGATGCTTCCAGGTGCGCCGCTGGGTGCGGTTGGGCGTGTAGTGCTCGACCGGCACGCGTACCGGCACGCAGGCGCGGCAGCCGTCGCAGTAGGGGCGGTAGGTGAACACGCCCGAGCGGCGGAAGCCCGCCTTCACGAGATCGGTGTAGACGTCGGAATTGATGAGATGACTGGGCGTAGCCACCTGCGAGCGCGCGATGCGCCCCTCCAGATAACTGCAGGGGTAGGGCGCCGTTGCATAGAATTGCAGCGCGGAAAGCGGTGAAAGCGGCAGCTCGTTTGGATGAGTCACGTTGGCAGCTCTCGAAACAGATCGGAACGTCGCCTGTCTCGGGGCGCCGCCGGGGCTGGCGGCAAAAGCGACGTGTTCTGACTGCATACTAACATCGACGCCAGGCTTGCATCTATCGAAATACGCGCCCTGGCGCACGTCCGGCGGTCGTCGCGGGGATTTCGGCGTACTCGGCTGCGCATCGAAAGCGGCGCTTCAGGGCGACGGCACGGCGGGTGTTTCGAGGTGGCCCTGAGCGTGGCCGAGCCAGTCGGCCAGCACGGTTTTGTCGAAGCCCCAGGGAATCGCCTGCGCGCCCACATTGGCCCGCACATGCGCGATAAACGGCTTGCGCGCGATCTCGCGGCCGCCCAGCGAGGCCAGGTGCGCGGTGTTCTGCTGGCAGTCGATCAGCGCCACGCCGTTGCGGCGCAGATGCGCAACCAGCGCCGACAGCGCGATTTTCGAGGCATCCGTGATCGAGGCGAACATCGATTCGCCGAAGAACATCGTGCCGAGCGAGACGCCGTACAGGCCGCCCACGCGTTCGCCCTCGAACCAGGTTTCGATGCTGTGGGCGTCGCCGATGCGGTGCAGGCTCGAATAGGCGTCGATCACGTCGGCGGTAATCCAGGTGCCGCGCTGGCCGCGCCGTGGCGCGTTTGCGCAGGCGCGCATCACCGCGGCGAAATCGTCGTCGACGCGGATTTCCCAGGCGGGATCGCGCAGCACGCGCTTGAGCGTCTTCTTGAGCGAGGGCGAGACCTTGAATTCGTCCGGGCGCAGGATCATGCGCGGATCGGGGCTCCACCAGAGCACGGGCTGGCCGTCCGAGTACCACGGGAAAATGCCGTGCCGATAGGCGTCGATCAGACGCGAGGGCAGCAGATCGGCGCTGGCGGCGAGCAGCCCCGGCGCGCCGCTCGACGCGCCCAGGGCGCGCTCGACCGGCGGGAACGGCTCGTCGGGCGTAAGCCAGGGCACCATCGCCGCAGTGTCAGCCGTCGCGCAGCGGGCGCAGGACGTCGCCGGTGTGCAGGCCATAGCTGCCCGACTGGCGATCGGCGAAGAAAAAACGCAGGGTCTGGCCGACCGTGGGGAAGGCGATCTCGTCCCACGGAATTTCGTGTTCCTCGAACAGGCGCACTTCGAGGCTCTCCTCGCCGGCTTCGATGTCGATGTCGAGCAGGCGCGCGAGATAGAAGAGGTGAACCTGATGCACGCGCGGCACGTTGAGCAGCGAGAACAGGCTCTGCACCTCGACGCGCGCACCGGCTTCTTCCAGCGTTTCGCGCGAAGCGGCTTCGGAGGTCGTTTCGCCCATCTCCATGAAGCCCGCGGGCAGCGTCCAGTAGCCGTAGCGCGGCTCGATCGCGCGGCGGCACAGCAGCACCTTGTCTTCCCAGACCGGGACGGTGCCGACCACGTTGCGCGGATTCTGATAGTGAATGGTGCCGCAGTGCGCGCAGACATAGCGTTCGCGGTTGTCACCGGGCGGCACGAGCAGGCTGACCGCCTGACCGCAAGTCGAGCAGAATTTCATGGGCACGATAGGGGGATGGGTGATGCGAGTGTATCACCGCGGCGCGTCATGACGGGAGCTTGACCCGGAGCGCTCGCATAAGCGCCTTGGCATGAAGGTGCCGGGTTCAGCCGCCAAAAAACAAAAAAGGGTTACACGCCGATGCGTTGTAACCCTTGATTGCTTCTGACAGAACAGCTTTGGTTGCGGGGGTAGGATTTGAACCTACGACCTTCGGGTTATGAGCCCGACGAGCTGCCAGACTGCTCCACCCCGCGTCCGTCAGAGAAAAGAATTATAGGGTACGCCCTGGGATCGTGCAAGCGGTATTTTAAGTTTTCTTTTCTGGGCGCTTGCGCGCGGCTTGCTGGCGCATTGCAGAAGCATTGCAAGGCGAGTCCTGGACGTCGATGTCGCCAGGCTAGAATCGGGGCCGAGTCGCCTCCGACTGTTTTCTTGCTGCCTCGCTCATTGCCTCCTGTTCCCAATACCGACGGACCCGACGGACCTATGGACATCGCCCACGACCTGCAGACGATCGCCGCGCAAGAGCGCGCGCTTGTGTTTCCCCGTTTCGATGCCGGGCACGCCTGGCAGCTCGGCGCTTTCCTGCGCGAGCTGGCGCTCGCGCGCTCGCACGCGGTCGCGATCGACGTGCGCACGTTCGGCCTGCCACTGTTTTCGTGCGCGCTGCCGGGCGCCACGCCCGACAACCTCTCGTGGGTGCAGCGCAAGTCGCGCGTGGTCGAACATTTCCGTCGCAGCTCTTACGCGATTGGCCTGCGACTGCAGCAGACGGGCGCCACGCTCGCGGACAAGCATGGCTTGCCCGCTACCGAATACGCCACGCACGGCGGTGCGTTTCCGCTCGCGGTTCAGAGCGTGGGCGTGATTGGATCGGTGACGGTATCGGGGCTGCCGCAACGTCTCGACCACGAACTCGTTGTCGAGGCGCTGTGCGCGCAACTGGGCGCGGACTACGGCCAGCTTGCGCTGGCGAAGGCCTGACGCGATGCGCAACTCTGCCTGGCTCATTCTCGCGATCGCCATCGTCGCTGAAGTGATCGCGACTTCGGCTTTGCGCGCCTCGAACGGTTTTTCGCGGCTCGTGCCGTCGGCGATCGTCATCGTCGGTTACGGCATCTCGTTCTATTGCCTCTCGCTCACGCTCAAGACGCTGCCGGTCGGCATCGTTTATGCGGTGTGGTCGGGCGTGGGCATCGTGCTGATCACGCTTGTCGCCATGGCGCTCTACAAACAGGTGCCGGATTTGCCGGCCATGTTCGGCCTTGGCCTGATCGTGGCCGGCGTGCTGGTGCTCAATCTATTCTCGAAGATGCAGGCACACTGAGCGCGCGATGGTTGCGCATCGTTTACCGCTGCGGCGGCACGATGCGCACTCCGCAACCCGCAATTTTCTCGCGGCTGCTTTCGCCTTCGGGGGTGGCGGCGTCTTCCCACAGGCTGATGGCGCGCGAGATCTCGATGTCGTTTTCCCCGGCGTAGCGGAACCAGCGGCTCGCGGCCTGCGATTCGGGGATTTCCTGATCGGTGTCGAAGTAGCGTCCGCTCATATGCGCGTCCATTCGAAGTGAAGGCGTTTGAACCTGGTTGGGAAGACGAGTTTCGCAGATTGCGTCCGCAGGCCGATGCAAAATGCACAGCTTGCCGCCTGGCACGCCGCGCTGCGCGTAACATGGAATGCGCTCCCGGCCTGCGTTGTTATCGGTTGTTATCGATTGTTCTCGGTTGTCATCGGTCGGTGCGACTTTTCTTCTGCTGAATTCCCCACGGGGCTGGACATGGATATCCGTTTTCCTTCCGAAGCGCCGTCCTGGCACGACTCCAATCTCACCGTGGTTTTTCCCGCGCTGGTCGATGGCGCGCGCGTGCCGTGCGCGATTTCCGTCGAGGCGCTGGAGGACCATTTCGGCGCGCAGCCCGAGGGGCGCGAGGCCTGGATGCAGGCGTTCGACGCGGGCCGTCGACGCATCGAAGCGGTTGCGCGCGCCCATCTCGAACTGAGCAACGGCACACCCGTGCTGCTCAAAAGTGGGCATTTCCCGCCCGGCCATCTGTTGTCCTGATTCGGTGGCATTTGCGCCCACCGCCGCGAAGCAGCCATGAGCACCGTGGAACCGAAAGACGCGCGCGTTTCTGCCTTGCGCGCGCGGATTCTCGACGCTGCACGTCGCATCGTGACGCGCGACGGCATCGACGCGCTATCGATGCGCAAGATCGCCGACGCGATTGGCTATTCGCCCGCTTCGCTCTATCTCCACTTCGAAGGCCGCGATGCGATTGCGCGTGCGCTGGGCCGGGAAGGATTCGCGCAACTGCTGGCGCGCCTGCAGCCTTGCACCGAAATCGAAGACACGCGCGCGCGCCTTCATGCGCTTGCGCACGCCTATGTGGCGTTTGGCTGTGCGCATCCCCAGACGTATCGGCTGATGTTTCTGCCTGAGCGGGGGCAGTGTGACGAGGACCAGGCGCAGGGCCCCGCACTCGAAGCACGGCCCGACCATGAAGCCGTCGCGATCACCCGTTTATTCGCCGATGCGTTCGCGCCCGTATTCGCTGAACCCGCGCCGCTCGCGCGTGCCTTGTGGGCGCTGCTGCATGGCGTGGTCGCGTTCTCGCTGGCCGGTCCTGCTTTCGCACCGGAGTCGTCGGGCCTGCTCGCGATCGACGCGGCGCTGGACGGCTGGATCGGGGCCGGCGCTGCGCAGAAAACCCGGTCTGACGCGACGTGATAGCCTCGCGAGGGTAATGCTCGTGCGTCTTTCATGCGTTTTACTGCGTTTTCAACGCGCTTTCATTTCGCCGCCAGACTGCCATGTCCCAGCAAACCGACCCATCCACCGCCGACGCTGGGCAACACGTGCTCACGCATGTGACGAACCGCATCGGCTTCATCGAGCTTGAACGGCCGCAGGCGCTCAATGCGCTCTCGACTTCGATGGTCCGCGCGATGCAGGCCGCCCTCGACGCCTGGCGCGACGATCCCGAAGTGCTCGCCGTGCTCGTGTACACGCGGCATCCGCGCGCCTTCTGCGCGGGCGGGGATATCCGCTTTCTCTACGAGTCGTATCGCGCCGGAGATCAGGCCGGCATCGACACGTTCTTCATCGAGGAATATCGCCTCAATCACACGATCTTCAGTTATCCGAAACCTTATATCGCGCTGATGAACGGTGTGGTGATGGGGGGCGGCATGGGGATTTCGCAGGGCGCGCACCGCACGGGCGGACTGCGCGTCGTCGATGGCACAACGCGCATGGCGATGCCCGAAACGCGCATCGGCCTGTTTCCCGACGTCGGCATGGGCTGGTTTCTGGCGCGTACGCCAGGCGCGCTTGGCCGCTATCTGGCCGTGACGGGCGAGACGCTCGACGCCGCGAGTGCGCTTTATGCGGGCCTCGCCGATGTCGCTATTGACAGCAGCGTCGACGGCAATGCGCATGCCGCGCTGCTCGACGCGTTGCAGACCGAGCCCTTCATGGCGGGCGACGATATCGTCAAGTGCATTCGCCGCGCGCCGCAAAGCGAGGCGCTTGGGCGCGAGTCTGCGGAAGTGGCGGCTTGTGCGCTGGCGGTCGCGCGCACATGGATCGACCGGCATTTTTCGCGTCCGACGGTGGCGGAGATCCTTGCGTCGCTCACTGCCGCGCAGCGCGAAGCGAAGGGTGCGGAAGGCGAATGGGCCGAACAGATCGTGGGCGTCCTGCACGAACGCTCGCCTTTATCGATGGCGGTATCGCTGGAAGTGGTCTCGCGCGCGGAGGGATCGATGGCCGACGTGCTGCGTCGCGATCTGGATCTGACGCGTTCGAGCTTTGCGCAGGGCGATGTGGTGGAAGGTATCCGAGCACGCATCATCGACAAGGACAATCATCCGCGCTGGCACTTTGCGCGCATCGAAGACGTGCCGCCCGCCGAGGTGGAGGCGATGTTCAGAAGCCCGTGGAGCATCACGGAGCATCCCTTGCGGGCGCTGTCGGGCTGAAGATTCAGTCAGGCAGGGAAGGGAGCAGGAACAGGAGCAGGAGCAGGAGCAGGAGCGGCGGGAGGGGGAGTCGCGCGGCGCACGCTGAAAATCCCGCGCCGCGCCGGAGACATCATTGGTCCATCAGTCTTCGTCGGTTTCGCTCATGAAGGCGCGCATGAAGACCAGCGCGCCCCAGCCCCAGACGGCATTCGAAGCGAAACCCATGGCCAGGCGCGGCAGCATGTTGCCGCTCGGCCAGATACCGCGCAGCGGATCGATCACGAACACCATCGCAGCGGTGAGCACCACGCCGCCGAACACGAACGCCTGCACCCACGGCGCTGGCCGCGAGGGCGACACGCGCAGCAGCCACGTCATCAGGATGGCCCACAAGGCGCTCCAGATGGCATTGACGAGAAATTCGGGCAGGCCGAGCGGTGCGAACGGCTCGGTGGAGAAACCGGCGGCGTCGATCACCTGCGCAGCGTGCAGCAGCGCAAGCGTCGCCTCGCGAAAGAATAGCGAGGCCAGAAAGCCGGATACGAGCGGCAGAATAATTTTTTGCATGAGAACGGGCGAGAGTTGCGCGGCGCGGCACGCATGCGCCCATCAGAACAGGGATTAAGCGGCGGCCGGATGCTTTGTCGGTATGAGCGCCATTATATCGGCGCACCGCTCGCCCCATGCACCCCCGTATGCTAAAGCGTCGCGTAAAGCACGAAAGTGGAAAACCTAAGCTAAAAAAAATCGTTCAAAAGGCTTAGGGCGATCCCTAGACTGGTTCCCCATGAAGACGGCGCCGCCGTCATGGCCCGCCGCTGCCCGCGTCAGTCAACGAACAGTGAACGATTCCTGCGGCCGCTCTGGAGCTCCAGGCGGGCGCGGACAAACTCGTCCTGTTTTCGGCTGCCTTTCGGGCTCGCGCCGCGCCATTCGCTTATTGATCCCGAATCTTTCGCTGAATCTTTCGTTATTACGTCTCGAACAAAAAGCAGGAGTCACGCATGAATGTGTTCTGGTTCATCCCGACCCACGGCGACAGCCGCTATCTGGGCACCTCCGAAGGCGCGCGCGCCGCTGATCTCGCGTACTTCCAGCAGGTGGCGGTGGCAGCCGACACGCTCGGTTACGAAGGCGTCCTGCTGCCAACGGGCCGTTCGTGCGAAGACGCCTGGGTTGTGGCGTCGAGCCTGATCGCCGCAACGAAGCGCCTGAAGTTTCTGGTCGCGATTCGCCCGGGCCTGTCTTCGCCGGGTCTGGCCGCGCGCATGGCGGCGACTTTCGACCGCCTCTCGAACGGACGTCTGCTCATCAACGTGGTGACGGGCGGCGACGCGGCCGAACTCGAAGGCGATGGCGTGTTCGTCGATCACGACACGCGTTACGAAATCACCGACGAATTCCTGCATATCTGGCGCAAGCTGCTCGAAGCCTCGCATACCAACGATGCGATCGATTTCGACGGCAAGCATCTGCAGTCGAAGGGCGGCAAAGCGCTCTATCCGCCGGTCCAGCATCCGCATCCGCCGCTGTGGTTCGGCGGCTCGTCGCCGGCGGCGCACGAGATCGCGGGCGATCATATCGATACCTATCTGACGTGGGGCGAGCCGCCCGAGGCCGTCGCGAAGAAGATCGCCGATATCCGCGCGCGCGCCGAACAGCGCGGCCGCACGATCCGCTTTGGCATCCGCCTGCATGTGATCGTGCGCGAAACGGAAGAGGAAGCTTGGGAGGCCGCCGATCGCCTCATCAGCCGCCTCGACGACGACACCATTGCGCGCGCCCAGGCCGCGTTCGGCAAGATGGACTCGGAAGGGCAGCGCCGCATGGCTGCGCTGCACGGCGGCAAGCGCGGCTCGCGCAAGGACCTGGAGGTCTATCCGCACCTGTGGGCGGGCGTGGGCCTCGTTCGTGGCGGCGCGGGCACGGCGCTGGTGGGCAATCCGGAGCAGGTCGCGGCGTTGATGAAGGAATACGCGTCGCTGGGGATCGAGACGTTCATTCTCTCGGGCTATCCGCACCTTGAGGAATCCTACCGTTTCGCCGAGCTGGTGTTCCCGCTGCTGCCGGGCCGCCAGGCGAAGACGGCGGGCGGCCCGCTGTCGGGTCCGTTTGGCGAAGTGGTCGGCAATCACTATCTGCCGAAGGCCAGCCAGAGCTGAACGGCCATGGCGTGCCGGGCGACGCGAGCCTGATGGGGCTCGCGAGGCGCCGCCCGCACGCCGCAAGTTTGCAAGAGGAGGACGAATCGATGACTCAATCCGCTGTGACCGCTGCTGCCGCACCCTTAAGCGCGGCGCGCGCGCCGCGTGCGGCACGGCCTTTTGCCGGGTTGCTGCGCGCAGCGCTCAGGCGTCTCGCGCCGTGGCTCGTGCCGCTCGCGATTCTCGCCGCGTGGGAACTGGCCGCACGCACCGGCGCGCTATCCACGCGCGTGCTGCCCGAACCGCTCGCGGTCGTGAAGGCCGCATGGTCGCTGATCGAGTCGGGCGAGATGTGGCAGGACGTACGCGTGAGTACATGGCGCGCGATCTCGGGCTTTGCGATCGGCGGCGGAATCGGGCTTGCGCTCGGGCTGGCGACCGGGCTTTTCAAGCCCGTCGAAACCGCGCTCGATTCGACTATCCAGATGATCCGCAATATCCCGGCGCTGGCGATGATTCCGCTCGTGATCCTCTGGTTCGGCATCGAGGAGGAGGCGAAGGTGTTTCTGGTCGCGCTCGGCGTGTTTTTCCCGGTGTACGTGAATACGTTCCACGGCATCCGTTCGGTGGACGCCAATCTGGTCGAAATGGCGCGCAGCTACGGGCTCAAGGGCTTCGAGCTCTATCGCGAAGTGATCCTGCCGGGCGCGCTGCCGTCGATTCTCGTTGGCGTGCGCTTCGCGCTGGGCCTGATGTGGGTGACGCTGATCGTCGCGGAGACGATCTCGGCGCAGTCGGGCATCGGCTATATGACGATGAACGCTCGCGAATTCCTGCAGACCGACGTGGTGGTGGTCGGCATTCTGCTCTATGCCGCGCTCGGCAAACTCGCCGATGTGCTCGCCAAGTGGCTCGAACGCGTGGCGCTGCGCTGGCACCCCGCGTATCAACGAGGAAGTGACGCATGAACGCAAGCACATTGGCCACGGGTTTGGGCGGCATCGCGGGCCGTCAGCGCGACGGCGAAGCCGAACATTCGCGTAACGACACGATCGATCGGAACACCAACCCGCGCAGCGATGCCCGCGCGCACGACCCAGCGGTGGAATTGCGCGGTGTCGGCAAGCATTACGGCGAGCGCGTGGTGCTCGACGATTTCAATCTTTCGATCGAGCGCGGCAGTTTCGTGGCGATCGTCGGGCGAAGCGGCTGCGGTAAATCCACGCTGCTGCGTCTTGTGGCAGGGCTCGAATCGCCCGATGCGGGCGAACTGGAACGGCGCGGCGAAGCGGGCGCGGCGCTCGACACACGCATCATGTTCCAGGACGCGCGGCTGCTGCCGTGGAAGACCGTGCTGCAGAACGTGATGCTGGGCCTCGGCCGTGGCGCTCGCGACGATGCGCGCGCAGTGCTCGACGAAGTCGGTCTGCTGGCGCGCGCCGATGAATGGCCCGCGCGTCTGTCGGGCGGCCAGCGTCAACGTGTGGCGCTGGCAAGGGCACTCGTGCATCGTCCGAGCCTGCTGCTGCTCGACGAGCCCCTGGGCGCGCTCGATGCGCTCACGCGCATCGAAATGCACGCGCTGATCGAACGCCTCTGGCGCGAGCATCGTTTCACCGCTTTGCTGGTGACACACGACGTCCATGAAGCCGTGGCGCTTGGCGACCGCATCCTGCTGGTGGAGCAGGGCCGCATCGCGCTTGACCAGAGCGTGCCGCTCGAACGGCCGCGCGCGCGCGCCGATGCGCGTTTCGCGGCGCTCGAAGAAAGCGTGCTGCAACGCGTGCTGGGCAGCGAGACACCGCCGGGTGCTCAGGTACAGCCTACGCAGGACTCGACCTATAGCCTGCGTCCAACGGACGTGCGCTGGGCGCTTTGATTACGGCTTTAATCGCTGGCCTGATCACTTTACACATCAACTTTTCATCCCATCCGTTCATCAAAATCTGGAGCCGAATCAATGAGCATTACCGCCATCAATGTGCGTAACCAGTTCCGCGGCAAGATCAAGGAAATCATCCGTGGTTCGGTCGTTTCGGAAGTCGACGTCGAAACGCCGTTCGGCGTGGTGACATCGGTGATCACCACGCGTTCGGTCGACGAACTCGAACTGAAGGTCGGCTCGGAAGTCGTTGCGCTGGTCAAGTCGACCGAGGTGTCGATCGCGCGCCTGTGAGCGGATCGCGCGCCTGTTAGCGCGCTGAATGCGCCCATCCGGGCGTCCCTCGCTGGCGGCCGGCGCCAAAGTGCTACGATGGGTCGGCAAGCCACCGCGGAGGGACGATCATGGAGCCGAAAGGCCTCGACATGGGCGACTACGAAGAGCGCTACAAGGACTACGACATCGAAGTCGCGGTCGAGCAGGTGCTCACGGGCGTGAAGGCGCATTTTCGGGTGATGCGCGCGGGCGTCGTGCTCAAGGATTGGGAACTGGTCCACATCGAGCGGCTCTGGTCGACCGAACATGCGGCCGCCGAAGCCGGTTTCGAAGCCGCCCGCGCATGGATCGACCGCGGCGCGGCGCCCTGAGCGGGTTCAGGCCGGCTTCACGTTGTTTTTACGTGGATTGGAGTAAAAACGCGTCTGAGCGAATCTGTCTGGACCGACAAAGAACAGCAGCAATATGCCGATCTGGCCAAACGGCATGCACATCATGAGCCACCACCAGCCGCTCAAACCGATATCGTGAAGGCGACGCACCATCGCCGCAATCGGAATCCAGAAAGCCACACAGATAATCACAACGCTGATAATCACCGCGGCCAAAGAATCACCGAAACCGGCTGATTCGCCAATCGCATCGAGAAATAGAAACAGTACGCAGACCAATATCATCGTCACTGCGTATTCGCGCCGCGTGGCGCGCCCGCCAAATCTGAAGCGCCTTTCGAGCCATTTTTCCATGTGTATCGATCTTTCCGTTGCCGATTGAAACGTTGGGCTTTCCCCGGTGGAAAGCGATTCTACGCAGGCATGGAAGTCGAGTGAAAGGCCGGAGGCACTTCTTTTAACGATTAATTGACATTGAGCCGTGTCGATTATCGGTTTATCTGCTTTGAACTGATTGGCTAACCGGCAGGACGCGTAAATGCATCGAGGATAAAAAAATGCCGCGCTCTGGGCAGAGCGCGGCGCAGGGGAAGCCGGAGCCCGCCGATGTTGGAGAGCAGGCCCCGTGCCTTCGATCAGATCAAACGGTATCAAATTGCCTCAGCGAAGTATACGAAGAGATATTTCGATTTCTTTCCTGACTTCGATGGTGTGGTGAAGGTGATCGCCTCGCGGTTCTGTGCGGGAAGAACGCGGCACGGCTAAGATAAGACGATCCCGACAGGAGCCGCCATGTGCACGAACTACGCCGCCGCGCGTCGTGATCGTCTTTTTCGGCATTTCGGCGTCGAGCCGCCGGATAGCCCCTGGCGCGACGAGATCTACAAAGACTATGCGGCGCCGATCATTCGGCGCGTGGACTGCGTGCCGCGTGCCGATCTCGCCACTTTTGGCATGGTGCCGCGCAAGCATATTCCGCCCGGCGTGCGAGTGTTCGATACGATGAATGCGCGCGCTGAGACGCTTGGCGAAAAACGGTCGTTCAGCGGGGCGTGGAAGCGGCAACAACTTTGCCTCGTGCCGTGCGAGGCGTTTTATGAGTCGTGCTATGAAACGGGGAAGGCGGTGCGCTGGCGAATCGGGATGGCGAGTGGCGATCCCCTGGCGATTGCCGGCCTGTGGCGGGAGTGGGGGGAGGAGGAGGGCAGAGCGCTCTCGTTCACGATGCTGACGGTGAACGCCGACTCGCATGCGCTGATGAATCGCTTCCACAAGCCAGGCGACGAGAAGCGCTCAGTGGTGATCTTGCCGCCTTCGGAATATGAGAACTGGCTGGCATGCCGGTCGATGGATGAGGCCAGATCGTTTTTGAGGCTTCTGCCTGCGGAGCAACTGGAGGCGGTGGCACAGCCGGTGGCGCCGAAGGTCAGCGATAGCGCGATAGCGCGATAGGGGCGTAGAGCGATTCCGGTGTGCCGTTCGCGGGTAATTGATTGGGATTGCCAGGTAATGGTGAAACCGGCCGTTCCTGCCGGTCCTGTTTCCATCCGCGTGATGCGTTGAGGCGCTCGCGAGCAAGCGCGTGAAGCAGACCCGCAAAGCAAAAAGCCCAGTCGCAAGGACTGGGCTTTTTGCTTTGAATCTTTTGGGGTGGCTGATGGGACTCGAACCCACGACGACAGGAATCACAATCCTTGTTAAATATTAAATAAAAACAATGCGTTACGTCGTATTTTTGGAATTTACCGATCCGGCAAACCATTGACCAGCAAGAGTGCAAATCCCCATCTTCCAAAGAATTCAGCCCGCTTTTCCGTCTGATGCACTGTGTTTTTATACAGTATTCAGGCGATGGACAATGCACTCGAATTCTTCGTTGAGCGGGCAGCGATCCTGCAGTTCGATGGAGGACACGATCGCGCCGATTCCGATTTCGGCGCGGTGGCACTGACGCGTGTGTGGTGTGAGCGCAACGGACTGCCGGAGCCCGAACACCCGTATATGGCTCGCTGTATGCATCGCGCTACGCGGCCCGCGCCCAGCGCCTTGGCATCGATCCGATGGATCTGTACCGGCAATCGGCTGTCGAGATCAAGGCGGCTGACCAGCCCGAGACGCTCGGCACGCAGTTGGCGCAGGACCACGCTGATGCGCGCGGCGCGATCACGATGGGCAACGGCAAGTCACTGATCGAGCTTTTCCGGGGGCGCGATCTCTCGACCCTGTTGCACGAGAGCGGGCATTTGTGGCTCGAAGAGCTGCGGGCCGACGCGGCGCGACCCGATGCGCCCGAAGCGCTGAAATCGGATTTCGATACGGTGCGAAAGTGGATGGGCCTGGGCGACGGGGATGAAATCGCCGTGGAGCATCACGAGCAGTTCGCCCGCGCCGCCGAAGCCTACTTCATGGAGGGGAAGGCACCGAGCGGCGCGCTCGCCAGCGCTTTCAGCAAGTTCAAGTCGTGGCTCGCCTCGATCTATAAATCGATCGTCAGCCTCAATACGCCGATGAATGACGGCATTCGGGGCGTGTTCGATCGCCTGGTCGCTACCGACGAAGAGATCGAAAACGCGCGGCGCACGCAGCACCTTCGGGCGACGTTCACCGACCCGGCTGCAGCTGGCATGACCGAGCGCGAGTTCGCCGAATATCAAAAGACCATCGCGGCATCCAGCGCGGCAGCAGACAGCGAGTTGCTGCCGAAGGTGATGGAGCACGTGCGCAAGAAGCGCCAGTCCGACTACGATGCGTATCGCGCGAAGGTGAAGGCCGACGTTACGCGCGAGGTCGATGCACGTCCGGATATCTCGGCGTTGGAGACACTGCGCACGGGGCAACTCGGCGAAGGCGCAGAGGGCATCAAGATCGGCAAGCTGTCCGCGAAGGAGATCGATGCCGCCTACGGCGCGGGCACTTCGGAAAAAATGCCGAAGGGCACAGTGGTCAAGCGCGGTGGTTTCCACCCTGACGACATGGCGGACGTGCTCAACTTTCGCAGCGGCGATGAACTGGTGCGTGCGCTAGTTTCGCTCGAGCAACAGGAGCGTGATATCCGGCAGACGCCAGACGAGCGCCGCACGGCGCGCCAGTACATTATCGACCGTCGAACCGACTTCCGCATGTCCGAAGAGCGACCGGACATTTTGTCCGACGGCTCGATACAGGACGAGGCCGTGCAGGCCATCCATAACCAGGAGGCGCAGAAGGCGCTGCAGATCGAACTGCGCGCGCTAGGCCGTCGCATTCACCAGGACGCGTTTTCGCTCGACGACGTGCGCCAATGGGCGAAAGAACAGATCTCTGGCAAGACTGTGCGCGACGTTCAGCTCACTGGGAAGTACTCGCGCGCCGAAGCGATCGCGGCGCGGCGCGTCGAGCAGGCGCTTGTCGATGGTGATCACGCAGGCGCATATGTCGCCAAGCGTCAGCAGGTCCTCAACCATCATCTGTATGTGGCCGCCAAACAGGCGGCAGAAGAGATCCAGTCCGGCGCAAAAGAGATGAACCGCTACGCGAACAAGCGGACGCTCAAGGGCATGTCTCAGGACTACCTCGACCAGATCCACGCGCTGCTTGATCGTTTTGATTTCGGCGATGCCTCGCAGCGTGAGGTAGCGCGTCGTAAGTCGCTGCGTGAGTGGGCGGACAGGCAACGTGACAATGGCGAGGATCTGTACGTACCGACAGAATTGCTCAATGAGGCCTATCAGAAGCACTATTCTGAGCTGACCGTCGACGAATTCCGCGGGCTGCGCGATACGGTCGAGCAGATTGCGCACATCGGCAAGACCAAGCAAACGCTTCTTGATGGTGCTGATGAGCGCGACTTTGATTCGGTAGTGGGCGAGGCTATTGCGCAGGCTGCGAAGCTTAAAGAGCTTTCTGTGCCGCTAGAACGTAATCCTGGCAGCGCAGGCAATGGCGCGCTTGATCGCATTAACGCGAAATGGCTCAACCTGAAAAGTTCATTGCAGTCAGCAGACGCGTCTCTTCTCAAAATGGAGCAGTTGTTCGATTGGCTCGACAGTCACGATGCGAATGTCACTTCGATATTAACTGGCTGTCAGCGGGCTATGCATCGGACAGTACAAAAGGGACCCCGACGACGCTCGTCTGTCCGTTTGTCGCCGGCAATGCTTCGTCGAATGGTGTCACCACGGACGGCAACGCCACGATCGGCTACTGGGCGGGCAATTTCTGCACCTTCAGGATCGGGCCGGTTATGGGTATCCCGGGCGGCAAGTCGGCATCCGCTGTACCGTCCGCCGGAGATACGATCCGGATTCGCGATGTCGGCGCATACAACGCATTCGAGATGTTGAATTCGCAGAGCGTTTTCGTATCGCCGATCTCTACGACGACCACTGTTGGGGAAGCAAACTACAACGGCGGGGTCGGGGGTGCCCAGTACGCGAAACGTGTGTTGTGCCAGGCAACTTTGCCGAGCCTCGCGCCTATGAATAATTCGGTGTTTCATTACGTGTACCACCAGTGCATCTCGCGAACGATGAACAAGCAGGTACGGGTCACGCCGATCGATTCGAGCTTTGCGGCCGACGCTATCGAGGCATTCGCTGCCTGTGATGCGGGGACGAACAATCGGCAGATCAGGCTCGTGTTCACCAACACTTCCGCTACGCGCAGCACGACGGCAAAAACCGTGTTTTTTGCGCTCGAAATCGACTAAAGGCAGGCGCCGTGACTCATGCGGTCGCGGACGCACTGCGCGGAGTACTCGCCACATTTTCTACATCAACGGGGGAAGTATGGTTGGAGAAAAGCGAACGCTGAGCGATGCCGATATCGATGCGATCACTGAGAAGCTCGAGGAACGTGTGATCGAGCGCTTCCAGATGAATGT
Source organism: Paraburkholderia bannensis (assembly GCF_014200455.1). Lineage (GTDB taxonomy): Bacteria > Pseudomonadota > Gammaproteobacteria > Burkholderiales > Burkholderiaceae > Paraburkholderia > Paraburkholderia bannensis_A. The sequence goes on from NZ_JACHBW010000013.1 coordinate 163,273, forward strand.
TGGCAAGGGAATTCTTGCTGCAGCCTGGAAGTGGTTTCTCGTCGGTCTTGTCGCGCTGGCCGTCTATGGTGCCGCGGGCGGCTTCAAGAAGTGGGGGGCGTAATGCGTCGCGTCCGGTATTGGCGCTCGGCGCACAAGCGGCATTCTGTTCGTGCGTTGATGCTTGGCACGCTGGTCTCTTCAGTGGCCGGTGCCTGGTCTGCGATGCCCGGCGCGGTGATCGATCAATGGCCGAGGTGGGTTGTCCTTTCGGTGCCTGCTGCGATCTTCGCGCTGGGGCTGTTTGGCTCGTACGTTCAGCAAAATGGTCTGGAGGACTGAATGCCTTTTCGTCCACAGAAAAAGAGCCTGGCCGCGATTGTTGGTGCCGTCGTAGCCGCGGCATCGATCAGCTTCACCGGCGGTCGCGAGGGCGTATCGCTTGAGCCTTATGACGACGCGATCGGCGGTCACGTGCAGACGGTCTGCTATGGCGAGACCAACGTCCCGATGCGCCGATACACGCTGGCCGAATGCAAGCAGATTCTGGGCACGAGTCTCGCTGGTTATGCGAGCGGCGTGCGTGCGATGACACCTGGATTCGATCAGCTGGCTGATGGCCAGAAGGTAGCGGTGATCGATTTCGCCTACAACGCCGGACTGGAGAATTACAGGCGCTCCACGCTACGCAGGCGTTACATCGCGCGCGACTTCCCGGGCGCATGCGATGAGTTCATGAAGTGGCGATTCGCAGGTGGTCTCGATTGTTCGATCGCGGCCAGCCATTGCGCGGGTATCTACAACAGACGGCGTGCTGATCGTGCGGCGTGCCTTGGAGAGTGACGTGTCACCTTACCTCATCACCGGACTGGCTTCGGCACTGCTTGGCGCGGCGATCAGCGGCGGCGTAACGCACGAGCTGGACTTGAACCACTACGGTTCGCAACTTAGCGTCGAACAGGCCGCTCACGCGCGCGATAACGAGCAGCACGCGAACGACTTGAATCTGATCGCGAAAGCGGCGCTGGATGCCGAGACCCGTGCGATCGATGCGCATACCGTAGCCGAAGGCAAGATAGCCACACTCGACGACCAACTTCAAAAGGAGAAACAGGCCCATGAAGAAGACAACGCGCGTAACCGCGCTGCTATTGCTGACGGCACTCGGCGGCTGCGCATCGCAGTGTCCGACTTCCATCCAGCCGGTAGCGGTCAAGGCGGTCCCGGCGCCGGCACCAGCGGCGTGGGCGATGGTGCCAGTGGCACAGCCGACCTATCACCAGCAGCTGGATCAGCTCTTTTCGGGATCGTCGACGCAGCCGACGACGACGCTCGGGCAAAGGCTGTCTATCTCCAGCACTACGTCTGCACCCTCCAGCAGCAAGGAATGATCGAGGGGAAGTGCAGCCTGACGGATGAGGTGGCCAGCCAATGAAAGCATTGCTCGCATGGATCGCCGCCGCGCGCTGGCGTCTTTCGCTTTCTCACTGTGTCGAGGGGCTGCTGATCCAGATTCCGGTCGGGCTGATGTTCGGTTTTGGCGTCGGTGCGCTGGCCGTGGTGGTGTGGTACTGGTCACGCAAGAAACTCGAAATGGAGACTGCGGCAAAGACGCCGGGCGCTTCTGACGCAACAGTGTGGATGATTGGCTGGTTCCCCTGGCAATGGGATCGCTACAAGCTTCTCGACGTTGTGATGCCGGCGTGCAGTTCGGCTCTGATCGCGTGGGCGTTACAGACCTACGCTCGGCCGCTCTCGCTTTTCTAGTTCTAGAACCCTCAGGAGTAGACGATGCAGGATTCCGACAATACCGTTCCGTCGTGGCCATTTCGGGCTACAGGCAAAGGGCAGTTGCTTGCCGCTACAACAGCGAGCAGCAGCGTGACTATCATGGCAGGGGAGCGGCTTGAGGGCACCATGATCGCGAATCTGACGACCTCGTGGGCGTGGGCAAATTTCGGGCAGGGCTCCGCGACTGCTGCATTTCCAACGGCTGGCACTCCGAAGGCGGGCGTGCCGATTGCACCGGGGACGCAGATTTCAGTGCAGCCGCCCAATGAACCGGTCGATTCGAGCGCACAGGCGGCGGTGTATGACACCGTCGCCGTCGTTCTTCAAAGCGGCGCAGGCACTGTATTGGTTGTGCCAGGTGTCGGCTCAGTCTGAGTCGACACATCGCAAAGCAGCGATCGGTGGCGAACTTCGTCTCCTATCGCTGTTTTGGGACCGTCCTGTGGGGGCGCGTGGAGTTCGCCGGCGTCCGAAACGATGTATGTGACCGTCTACCGGTCTTCTAGGATAATCGTTGCACCATTAGATCCGGGGGACCATTACATGTTTGGAATGAGCGATGACGCGTGGCTCAGATTTGTCTCGATATCGTATTTTGTCGCGGCCTCGCTAGCTGCGATATTTACGATTGTGAGCATCGCGGCTGGGGTGTTGCAGTACAGAATCAGCAACAAGATCTCTGACGACAAAGATAGGGCGCTCGCCGTGTACCAACGGGAATCGGGCGAAAAACTAGCTGACGCAAACACCAAAGCTGCGGTGGCTAATAAATCGGCAGCGAACGCTCAACTGGAAGCCGCGAACGCCAATGAGAAAGCCGCAGTGCTGGCAAATCAGACAGCCCATATAGAGGCTGAAAATCTCCGCCTGAAAAGGCAAATCGCATGGCGCGCTATCGAGCCGGAGCAAGACAGGATTATTGTCAGCAGGCTCAAAAAGTATGCTGGGGCGAAGCTGCTGATCATGTCGATCATCGGCGACTCTGAGGGCTTGAACTACGCCAGTCAGGTCGCTGCGGAAATGCGCGCAGCTGGCTGGAATGTTGCTGGCGTGAACCAGGGGGTCTTCACGGGCAATCCAGTTGGGCTTGTGGTCGCCATCCACCCTGATGATCGCGGCGAGGCCGCAGTTGCATCGGCGGCCGTCGGAATGGTTGAAGCGTTCGTCGACGCGCGTCTGATGCCGGCACGCGTCATCGAGTCAAAAGGCGACGCGGAACGCGGCACGATTTACCTCATCGTCGGGGCAAAACCACCGATCGCGCGAGGCTAAATGAACAAAGCCCGCGCAACTCCGCGGGCTTTCTCGTAGTTGAGGTCAATATGTCTATCCAGTTCACTCTCGGGTTCGGTGCTGGCTTTTGTTTATGTTGGACAGTGATCGGCTTGGAGGTCCGAAGGATCCAGCGGAAATATTACGTGCTGCGGATCCCACGAAAACCGCACTAAATCTGCCAGCGTTTCTGCCCGTGGCAGCGCTTGAACTTTTTGCCACTCCCGCACGGGCACGGTGCGCCCTGCGAGGGCTGTCCGGATTCCGAGCGCGCTGGCTCGCGCAACTTGATAGCGCGAGCACCAAACGGCACGCGAGGTCCAACTGGGGTGGCAGGGGCCACTTGATGCTGCTGCTGTTCATTTACGATGCGGCGCACGTCTGCTTCACTGAGCTGACCGCCCGAGCTTGCTGCCTGCACTACGGCTACTGCCGCCAAAGCAGCGCCAATCCACGTTCCCAATCCTGAAGACCGGTTCGCAAGATCGAGCAGCTTTGAAAAGCCGGTACCTACACCTTCAAGGCGTGCCTTGATGTCTTCTGCCGAGCTATCGGCGCGACGCGCGTCCTCAAGGATCTGCTGGATCTGCGCGATCTTCTCGGCGGTCATACCCGGGCTGGTGAGCACTTTCACCAGGCTGATGACGCCACGCTCGTGGTCGTACACGCCGCTCACGATCGAAGCCATCCCGCCGCAGAAAGGGCAACCGATGTTTGCCGAAATCCGGTTGTTGTGTCCGCTACCTTCAAGAACGATGCCCGATGCAAAGGTCTTGCCACACGAATGACAGATTGCAGGTATCTGCGCCATGCACGCCCCCGGATTGGAATGAAAAAAGCCCGCATTTAGCGGGCTTTCTTTTACAGCGCATCTTCCAAAATTTGGAACTTCATCTTCCAAAAATCCTGTTTTCTACGCTGCGAGCACTCGTAAGTGCTTGAATCTTTTGGGGTGGCTGATGGGACTCGAACCCACGACGACAGGAATCACAATCCTGGACTCTACCAACTGAGCTACAGCCACCACTGTCCGACTGTTTTCTTGTTTGTCGCTGCTTTGTCAGCGGCGCCAATCAAGAAACAAGATTATATACATGCCTTCTCGGTCTTGCCTAGCCCTTTATTCAAAAAATTATGAAGAAAGTTCGGCGGCGTCGTTGACCGATATATCGAGGGGCGCGCGAAGATGCGATCGCGCGGCTTCGAAGATAGCGAGATCGGCCTTGGCAAGCTCGCGGCTGTCGGACAGCACGCGACGCCAGCCGCGCGCACCCACCTCGCCGCGATAGAGTCCCAGCGCGTGACGCGTGATCGAACCAAGGTAGGTGCCGCGCGCAATTTCGCTCGCGCAGTATTCGATCAGTTTCGCTTCCACTTCGTCGCGCGTGAGGGCCGGGCCGCTCGCGCCGTAGAAACGCGCGTCGACATCGGCCAGCACGTAGGGGTTGTGATAAGCCTCGCGCCCCAGCATCACGCCATCGACGTGCTCAAGATGCGTCTCGACTTCTTCGAGCGTCTTGATGCCGCCGTTGATGATGATTTCGAGCCGCGGGAAATCGCGCTTGAGCTGGTAGGCGTAATCGTATTTGAGCGGGGGGATCTCGCGGTTTTCCTTCGGGCTGAGACCCTTCAGGATCGCATTGCGCGCGTGCACGATAAAAACTTCACAGCCTGCATCGGCAATCGTGCCCACGAAGTCGCGCACGAACGCGTAGTCCTCGACCGCATCCACGCCGATGCGATGCTTGACCGTCACCGGCACCGAGGTCGCGTCGCGCATCGCCTTCACGCAGTCGGCCACCAGCTTCGGCTCGTTCATCAGGCACGCGCCGAACGCGCCGCGCTGCACGCGCTCGGACGGGCAGCCGCAATTCAGGTTGATTTCGTCATAACCCCATTGCTCGCCGAGCTTCGCGCAGCGCGCGAGGTCGTCGGGTTCGCTGCCGCCCAGTTGCAGGGCGACGGGCGCTTCTTCAGGCGTGAAGGCGAGATGGCGCGGCACGTCGCCGTGGAGCAGGGCGCCTGTCGTCACCATCTCTGTATAGAGCCACGTGTGCCGGGAGATGAAGCGGTGCAGCGAGCGACAGTGGCGATCTGTCCAGTCCATCATGGGCGCCACGGACACGCGGCGAGGGCTGGCGATACGGTTTGAAGACATGGCGATTACGTGCGCAATCAACGCGCGGAAGGCGTGGAACAACCTTGCATTTTATCGCAATTTGCAGCAATCGCCGTTGGCGTTTTTGCACTGCGCCAAGCGGTTTCTGCGTGATCGATACGACGTTTGCAAACGCATGCGTAACCGGTATCGGCAGCGTTTCCAGCGGATCTTCCGGGTTTAAAGACCCTTCTGCCGTTATGTAATCCGCCACGCCAATGTTGCGTTGCGAAAAATATTTTGGGATGCCTTTTTAGGGTCTGTTCGTCGCTCAGCCAAGCCAGGAGCGCGAATCCGGATTGTTTCCGAAGTCGGAATAAACAATTCGGATTATCGAGATTATTTTCCGATAGTAGGTGTATACACTAAGTCTCACTGACGCAGCTCGTGGGCTCTGACCTCCCAGGTGCGGCGCCTTTCCCTACCGCAAGTTGAACCGGATATTGGAGTCCACCATGAAGACCAAACTGATCGCAGCACTGCTCGTCGCAGCTTCCGCTTCCATCGCTGCTCCGGCATTCGCCAGCGGCTACGGCCCGGCACCGTTCTACCGTCCTAACGTCGGCGCCCCGGCTTCGCAGCAAGGCCAGAGCGAACAGACCGTGGCCGCCGAACGCGCCCAGCAGCAAGGCGTCGATTCGTCGTACGGCGGTGTTGCAGGTGCAGCGACCCAATCGGGCGCTCACACGCAAACGCCGCGCGCACAGCAAGTCTACTTCGGCAACTAAGCGGGCCACCAGGCTGATCGCCGGGTCTCGCTGTCCGAAGCGCCGCCCGTTTAGCGGGCGGCCCAAACGCCGGGAGTCGTTACGATCCCGGCGTTTTTGCATTTCTGCGCCGTCTGCGGGCTTAAAGAGTGGCGGCGGCTTACGACGCCTCGCGCACGCGCTGGTCGATAGCCTCGCGGATGCGGTCGAACGCGGCGTCGAAGGCGTTGTCCTGAGTCGGGAAGCGATCCCCGGCGATGCCGTCGATGGGGACATCGGCGTGGGTTGCATCGGTCAGGCTGTGGATTGTCTGGGTCGTGATCGTGAAACCCGTTTCTCGACTGCCGTCCACGCCGGCGGTCATGTCGAAGCCCATATATTCGTAGCTGCGCCGGTTTTCCATGCTGTTTCCTCCGCGATGCAGGGTTTCAGGATCCGCTTGCTGGCGACCGGATGATTCTGGCACGTCCTGCGCCAGGGCTGCCGCCCGCGAACGAATATCACGGCGGTCCGCCGCCGGAACAAAGCGCAAAGCCGGCGGCGCAGGGCTGCCCCGGCTTTTTCGTTTCCTGAAAAAAATCGGCCAGCATGATAGGTTTTACGTTCCCCCCAACCCAAGATGGAAAACGCTTCGATGGAATACCGCACACTCGGCGACACGGACGTCCAGGTCAGTCTGATCGGCCTCGGCACGATGACGTGGGGCGAACAGAATAGCGAACGCGACGCGCACGAGCAGATCGACTACGCGCGCGATCAGGGCGTGACGCTGATCGACGCCGCGGAAATGTATCCCGTGCCGCCGCGTCCGGAAACGCAAGGCCAGACCGAGCGCTTCATCGGCACGTGGCTCGCGCAGCATCGCGCCGCGCGCGAGCGCATCGTGCTGGCCACCAAGATCGCCGGGCCCGCGCGTCAGCCGCACAATCCACGCCACATTCGCGGCGAAGGCAACCAGTTCGACCGCAGGAATCTGACCGAAGCGCTCGACGGCAGCCTCAAGCGCCTGCAGACCGATTACGTCGATCTCTACCAGTTGCACTGGCCCGATCGCAGCACGATGACGTTTGGGCGTGCGGCCTACCCGTGGGTGGACGACGCCTACACCGTGCCGATCGAGGAAACGCTCTCGGTGCTCGCGGACTTCGTGAAAGCGGGCAAGGTGCGCCATATCGGCGTGTCGAACGAGACGCCCTGGGGCGTGGCGCAATTCCTGCGCGCCGCCGAAAAACTCGGCCTGCCGCGCATCGTCAGCATCCAGAATCCGTACAGTCTGGTGAACCGCACCTTCGAGGCGGGGCTGTCCGAGTTTTCGCATCGCGAAGGTATCGGCCTGCTCGCGTATTCGCCGATGGCGTTTGGCTGGCTCTCGGGCAAGTACGAGGGCGGGGCGCGCCCGGATGGCGCGCGCATCACGCTGTTCGAGCGCTTCCAGCGCTACAGCAAGCCGCAGGCGGTGGCGGCCACGTCGCGTTACGTGGCCCTCGCGAAGGAACTGGGCTACACGCCTGCGCAGTTCGCGCTGGCCTTCGTGAACAGCCGGCCGTTCGTCACCAGCAACCTGATCGGCGCGACCAGCCTTGCGCAGCTCAAGGAAAACATCGCCAGCGTCGACGTGAAGCTCCCGGCCGACGTGCTCGCGCGCATCGACGCGCTGCATGAACTGCAGCCGAATCCCGCGCCGTAAATGGCGTCGGTCATCCGGCGGTCGCGCTGCCGGGTGCCAGGCTGGACGTGCTGGATAGCGGTGACGCGCGCGCAACCGCGCTTCGCTCCACATCTTCGCCCCACATCGCCTGGCCAAAATCGTTGGCGATTCGCAAGGCATGCACTACGATCCTGGCAACACCCGTGAGCCGCGTGCAGACCCTGCACGGCTTGCCTGGATTCTCTTGTTCCGATAGCCCTTTGCGGAGTTCCCCACGATGACGAGCGCCCCGAATGCGCAATCGCCGCGACCATCCCAGCCAACCCAGGCGATACCCGCGCCGCCTGGCTACGGTTGGGCCATTTTCGTCCTGCTGGCGGTAGCCGGTCTGTTCTACGTGAAGTGGTTCCCGTACTACCACCGCGCTTTCACCGCCGAATCGACGCATTCGATCGGCAAGTCGATCCTGATGGGCGGCGCGGCCAGTGCGCCCGCGCCGTCGCTGAACGCGGCGCTTGACTACGCGCTGGCCTATGGCAAGGCGATCTGGCAGGCGATGGTGCTGGGCTTGCTGCTCGGCTCGGGCTTGCAGGCGCTGTTGCCGGTGCAATGGGTCGCGCGTGTGCTGGGGCGACGCGGCTTCGGCAGCGTGGCGGCCGGCGGCTTGCTCTCGGTGCCCGGCATGATGTGTACCTGCTGCGCCGCGCCCGTGGTGGCGGGGCTGCGTGCGCGCAATGCCTCGACCGGCGGTGCGATTGCATTCTGGCTCGGCAATTCGGTGCTCAATCCGGCCACGCTGGTGTTCATGGGATTCGTGCTCGGCTGGCAGTGGAGCGCGCTGCGCCTTGTGCTCGGGGTGTTGCTGGTGTTCGGTCTCGGCTGGCTGGCCAACCGGCTGGTGACGCCCCAGGAAGCGAGCGCCGCCGATGAGCGTCTTGCGCTGCTCGCGCGGCAGCAGGCCGAAGGCGGTAACGTGTTCGTGCGCTGGGCGCGCATTTTCGCGCGCATGGCCGTGCGGCTCGTGCCCGAATACATCGTGCTCGTGCTGTTGCTTGGCGCGGCGCGCGCATGGCTCTTTCCGCACATCGGGCCGGATGTCACCAGCAGCATCGGCTGGATCGTCGCCTTCGCGGTGGCGGGCATGCTGTTTGTGATTCCGACGGCGGGCGAAGTGCCGATCATTCAGGCGATGCTCGCACTCGGCATGGGCGTCGGCCCGGCCGGGGCGCTGCTGATGACGCTGCCGCCCGTGAGCGTGCCGTCGCTCGCGATGCTGGCGGGCTCGTTCCGTCCGCGCGTGCTGACGCTGGTGGCGTGTGTGGTGGTGCTGTTCGGCATCGTGTCCGGGCTGGCGGCGGTTGTGCTGGGCCTGGGCGCGTCATGAAGTGACGCTGAGTGGCGGTAAGTGGCGGTAAGAGACGGTAAGTGACGATTCAGGCGCAGCGCGCGAGGGACGCTTTCGCAGGGGCGAGGGCGGTTCTCGAATGACTGCGGTGCGAGGTTGAATCGATAAGGATCACGTATAGACCGTGGCAGGCCGCAAGGTCCGCCACATCGACGAGGGCTCAGGCCCAGGAACCGGCATGGCAAAGCAAAAAACCAATCCGAAACTCGAACAGGCGCTCACGCGAGGCGACCTCGCCATCCGCCAGGCCAACTCCGCTCGCGCCACGGCAGTGCTGCGCGCGCTCGGCAAGATGATCGTCGAGGCCTCGGCGACCATCGGCGTGCAGGCGCACGTGTCGATCCCTGACGGCGACCGCATTTACGATCCCGCCGACGGCCTCTGGCCGCAGCAACTGCTGATATCGCTCGACGAACCCGTCGAAGAGGCGGACCCGGAAGAGATCCGCACGGTGCGCCTGCATGCGCAGACCCAGGCGACGGTATTCCGGGTGGAATGGCATCGCTCGGACGGCAAGATCGGGCGACAGGAAGGCGGCCCGTTCGCCACGGTCGCCTTTATCTCGGACGTCGACATTCCCTGGGGCGACGACGAAGACTGAGCGCTTGTCGCGGCGTCTAGCGCATCATGCGGCGCCGGAACAGGATCGAAGCGATCCCGAACGGCACGACGACGTAGAACACGAGCACGCCCAGATGCAGTGCGGCGTGCTCGACCGGACGCCCGAGCATGGCCGGGCGGATCAGGTCGACGGCGTGCGCGAGCGGCAACATCAGCGTGACGTGCTGCGCGGCGCTCGGCAGTTGCGTGATCGGGAAGAACACGCCCGAGAGCAGCAGCATCGGCGTGAGCACGAGCGTCTGATAGAACATAAAGAAGTCGTAGGACGGCGCGAGCGCGGTGACGATCATCGCGCAGCTTGCGAAGGCCAGGCCCGCGAGCGCAATCACCGGCAGCGCCAGCAGCATCGACGGGAAGCTCGCGTAGCCAAGTCCGCCCGCCACGATCATGATGGCCGCGCCCGAGAGCATCGACTTGCTGGCGGCCCACATCACTTCGCCCAGCACCACGTCGCCGAGTGAAAGCGGCGTGTGCATGATCGCCTCCCACGTGCGCTGTACGTGCATGCGCGAAAAGCCCGAGTACATCGACTCGAAACTCGCCGACATCATCACCGACGACGACACCGTGCCGGCCGCGAGGAAGGCGATGTACGACACGCCCTGCACGTGGCCGACCATCAGCCCGAGGCCGAGACCCAGCCCGAACAGATAGATCATGGGATCGGCGAGATTGCCGAACATCGACGCAATGGCGAGCTTGCGCCAGACCAGATAGTTGCGCCGCCACACCGCGATCCAGTGCGTGGCGTTCGAGGGCAGCGCGGCGCGTGGCTCGCGCTGCGGTTTGTCGGTCGAGCGTGTCGAGCCGGTGGGCGGCGGCGGTTGAGTACGGGTTTGCATGAGCGGAGCGGCGTTGTTCTCGTAGTTAGTCGGTCGCGTCAATCCTGCATCTCGCGGCCGGTGAGGCGCAGGAACACATCTTCGAGATTCGCCGGCCGATGCAGGTAGCGCAGGTCAGAGCGGTGGCGCAGCTGCGCATGCACGGGCGCGGGATCGTCGACGTAGCAGAACAGCGTCTCACCGCTGATTTCCGTGCGCTTGGCAAACGGCGCAAGCGAGTCGCGCAGCGCCGATGGGTCCGGGCCGTACACTTCGATCACGTCGCAGCCGATCTCCGATTCGATCAGCGTTTTGGGCGCGCCTTCGGCGATCTTGCGGCCTTCCTCGATCACGCAGACGCGGTTGCACAGGCGCTCGGCTTCTTCCATGAAATGCGTGGTGAGCAGAATGGTCTTGCCGCGCGCGAGCAGCGAGCGCAGCCGCTCCCAGATCAGATGGCGCGCCTGCGGGTCGAGCCCAGTGGTGGGTTCGTCCATCACCAGCACATCGGGATCGTTGACGAGCGCGCGGGCGAGCGTGAGACGGCGTCGCATGCCGCCGGAGAGTTCGCCCACGCGTGCATCGGCCTTGCTTTCGAGGCGCGCGAATTCGAGCAGCGGCGCGACGAGCGCCTGGGTTTCACTTGCGGAGAGTCCGAAATAGCGGCCGAAAACCAGCAGGTTTTCGCGCACCGTGAAGTCGGGGTCGAGATTGTCGAACTGCGGCACCACGCCCACGCGTGCTCTCGCATGGCGCGCGCGGGCCGGCACGGGTTCGCCGCACAGGCTGATGCGGCCGGCGTCCGGAGAAACGATGCCAAGCAGCATGCGCAGCGTGGTGGTCTTGCCCGCGCCGTTGGGGCCCAGCAGCCCGAAGCACTCGCCGGGGACGACCTCGAAAGACAAGCCGTTGACGACCGTCCTGTCTCCATAATGTTTGATCACCTGCTCGAATTCGATGGCGGGCATGTCGTACCGTTTTCCGGTTTTATTGTCGGGATTTGATCATGTGCGCGGCGCACAAGGTAAGGCGGCCTATTCTAGAGCATCGTCACGCGGCCGGTGGGAGGCGCCGGCGAGCCTTACACGCTGACGATGCTCGGTCAATGGCTGTCGCGACAATCATGCCGAATTGCCGCAAAGCCCTTGCCGCGGGACTTTCGAGGCGCTAAAACGGTGCATGGCTGGCGGGCGCGAACTTGGTGCGAACCTGGCGCTTACCTGGCGTTTTCCAGCCCTTGCGTGCGTAATTGCGGCGCACCATCATGCCTGTACGACCTGCGTTTCGTGCGGGCGGGGAGAAGAGATCATGGCGAGCTACAAAAAGATTCTGCTGTGTTACGACGGCTCGCGCGAGGGCCGCAAGGCGCTGCGTTGCGGCGCCGATCTGGCTTTGGATCTACAGGCGGAAACGCATCTGTTGTCGGTGGTGGACATGCGTTCGACCATCGCGCAGAGCGCCGGTTTGCTGACCGACGTGGCGTGCGGGCGCTTCGAGGAAACCGCGCGCGAGATCCTGCAGGAAGGCGTGGACTGGCTCACCGAACGCGGCGTGCGTGCGCAGGGCCATTTTGCATTCGGCCATCCGATCGATGAGATCGCCAATCTGGCCACCGAACTGCATGTGGATCTGGTGGTGGTGGGGCATCGATGCCGCACGGGGCTGTCGCGCTGGTGGATGGGGGCGGGCAATACGCCGCTGCTCGACCGCGTGTCGTGCAGCATTCTGGTGGCGTGTTCTTCGGCGGCTGAAGAAAAGCAGCAGGCGGCGGCTGCCGCCTCAGCGCAAGCCTGAGCGTACCGATGCGCGCCCGGCCGCCACGGCTGGGCGCCTTGTCAGTGGCGGAATCAGTTTGACGCGCTCGCGCCGTCGCCGGCATCCGCCGGGTTCAATTCGACCGCGGCGAGCTTCCACGAAAACAAACCATGACGCTGCAGGATGGCCGCATAGCGCTCGCTGTTCGCACTGCGTTGCCATGTCACGGCGAATTCGTTGAGGCTGCGATAGCCCGCCGTCGCCTGCGCACGCGCTGGCGGCGCAGCGGTATCGGCGCTGGCGTCGCTGGCGTCGCTGGCGTCGCTGGCGGGGGCGGGCGGCGGTGCCGGCTGCGCCGTTCCTGCCGGAGCGGATGAAGCTTGTGCAGCCGAAGGCGGCGGTGCCGGACGCTCGCCAGGCTTGCCGGTTGGCGGCATGCCGTTGAGCAGCGCGGCCACGCCTTCGGGGGTTGCGTACGCATCGACCAGCGGCCCGATCAGCGCCGCGCCAATCACCGCGCCGAGCATCAGAAGCGGATTGCTGCTGTGCTGCGCCTGGATGCGCCGTTGCAGCATTTCGCCAACCTGCTGTTTGAGGCTCACCCGCAGCGCCGGGTAATCGACGTATTCGCTCAAGGTCACGGCGTCGCGTGCGTCTGCGGCCTGCTTGAGGCGATTGAGCGCGAGGTACGGCGAAGCGTAGCTAAACCCAAGCGCCGTCACCACGACAATGGCCGCCACCGCGATGGCGACAGGTTTCTTCCAGTTCGACGAGGGGCGTGAGGACGTAGTCGTATCAGTCATTGAGCAGGGCGGTCCCGCGTTAGCAGGGCAAAAAGCGGGTCAAAGGTTCAATCAGCATGTTGACCGCCCGCGCGCCGAAAAATTTCCCCACGAAATACCTTGTTACTTCGATCGTGTTACTTCGCCAGCGCGACCGGCATATCGCCGGTTTGCTCGGCGATGCAGCGGTCGATGGCGCGGCACACCGCGTCCATCGTGCCAACCATGATGAGACGCGACGGGCCGTGGTAGACGCGCACCGGCGCGCGGCGATCCGGCTGTTCCGTATGGAGCGTGCTGTTGAGCGAGACGCGTGCGAACGCGGGCTGCGCCGAAGGCAGCGGCGGCAGCTCCGTCGTATGCACCAGGTCGATGCTGTCTTCGAAGAGCGAGCCATTGAGCGCCGCCGCCGAAGCGCGCGCTTCGCGCACCGCGCACGACGCGATCCCGCGCAGATGGCGCAGACGACCGAATTGACGGAAGGGCAACAGGCGGGCAAGGCGTTCCATGGCTAACTCTCCAGAAGATGCGCGGACCAGGCGCTGACAGGGCGCGGTCGGAATTATCAGAATTCGGTGGGACGGATCAGACCGACGGCAATACCTTCAAGCGCGAATTCAGCGCTGCCGGCCGCGACGAAGATGTTGTCGTAGTCGGGGTTCTCGGCGATCAACTCGATACCGTTGGGCTGGCGCTTGAGGCGCTTCACGGTGACGTCGTCGCCCAGACGCGCGACGATGATCTGGCCGTCCTTGGCTTCGGCCTTTTTCTGCACGGCGAGCAGGTCGCCATCCAGGATGCCGGCGTCGCGCATGGACAGGCCGCGCACCTTCAGTAGGTAATCCGGGCGACTTGAGAACAGCGCCGGGTCACATGCGTAGTTTTGCGAAATGTGCTCTTGCGCGAGGATCGGGCTACCCGCGGCAACGCGGCCAACGAGCGGCAGCGAGAGCTGCATGATGCTGGCGTGCGGCAGCGTGAACTGATGCGGCAGGTCATCCGGGCCCGGCATCAGGCGGATGCCGCGCGAGGCGCCCGCAGCCAGTTCGATCACGCCCTTGCGCGCCAGGGCGCGCAGGTGTTCTTCTGCGGAGTTGGCCGAGCTGAAGCCCAGTTCGGCGGCGATCTCTGCGCGCGTGGGCGGAAAACCCGTGCGCTCGATCGCGCGGCGAACCAGATCGAAAACCTGCTGCTGTCGTGCGGTGAGTTTGGTCATGGCGACACTGTATGTTTGAACAGGTAGCTGTATTTTTATACAGTACTCGCCGCTTTTCAAGTGTTACTTGAAGTTTGACGTTTGGGTGCCGCCGCAGCGCCGTTTTGCGATGGTCTGACGGACGAAAAAATGCTGCAACAGCCGGTTTGTCCGCCTTTACCACTTTTGCGTATTAAAAAATGAGAAAACATCATTTTTAATAATGTAAGCCAATCGCTAGACTGGCCCTCATCGATCGCTGCTTCAGACAAAACGCGCGACGAAACGGACATCAAACGCACATCAAAACGCACGACGAACGGAGAAAGCGGGATGAAACAAGGCACTACGGGGCGCGCATGGTTCAAGACTCTTGCGGCAAAACTGGTCATCGGCGCAGCGCCGCTGCTGGGCATGGCCGCGATGGCGCCGGCCGCGCATGCGGATACCTCGCTGCTCAACGTCTCCTACGATCCGACGCGTGAGTTGTACCAGGACGTCAACGACGCCTTCATCAAGCAGTGGAAGGCAAAGACGGGCGAAACGCTTACGATCAAGCAGTCGCATGGCGGCTCGGGCGCACAGGCGCGCTCGGTGCTCGACGGCCTGCAGGCCGATGTGGTGACGCTGGCGCTCGCCTGGGACATCGACGCGCTCGCCAACAAGGGCATCGTCGCCAAGGACTGGCAAAAGCGTCTGCCCGATAACGCCTCGCCGTACACCTCGACCATCGTGTTTCTGGTGCGCAAGGGCAATCCGAAGCACATCAAGGACTGGGACGACCTGATCAAGCCGGGCGTGTCGATCGTTACGCCCAATCCGAAGACCTCGGGCGGCGCGCGCTGGAACTATCTCGCCGCCTGGGCCTATGCCGAACACCAGCCGGGCGGCAACGACGAGAAGGCCAAAGAGTTCGTCTCGAAGCTCTACAAGAATGCCGGCGTGCTGGATTCGGGCGCGCGTGGCGCGACCACCAGCTTCGTGCAGCGCGGTATCGGCGATGTGCTGATCGCCTGGGAAAACGAAGCCTTCCTGTCGCTCAAGGAGTTCGGGCCGGAGAAGTTCGAGATCGTGGTGCCGTCGGTGAGCATCCTGGCTGAGCCGCCGGTGGCGGTGGTCGACAAGGTGGTCGAGAAGAAGGGCACGCGCAAGGTGGCCGAGGCGTATCTGCAGTTCCTCTATAGCGAGGAAGGTCAGGAGATCGCCGCGAAGAACTTCTACCGTCCGCGTTCGGACAAGGTGCCGGCAGCGCTTACGTCGAAGTTCCCGAAGATCAAGCTCTACACGGTTGACGACACCTTCGGCGGCTGGACCAACGCACAGAAGACGCACTTTGCCGATGGCGGCGTGTTCGATTCGATCTATCAGCCGCAATAAGGCCGCATCAGGAAGCACTGAAAGCAGCATAAAACAAGGCGCGCCCCATGAGGCGCGCTTTTCGGCGCAGTGAGACCCTGGACCTCCACCCTCGATCCGCCTGCGCAACCCATGTGAAGAGATAGAGCATGACGACGTTCCGACTACAGAAGCCAGGCGCCTTGCCCGGGTTCGGCGTGACGCTCGGCATCACGGTGGCTTACCTGAGCCTCGTGGTGCTGATCCCGCTTGCGGCGACCTTTCTCAAGACCGCCACGCTCGACTGGGCGCAATTCGTACGCGCCGTGTGGTCGCCGCGCGTGATCGCGTCGTACCGCCTGACGTTTTTCTCGGCGCTCGGCGGGGCGCTGATCAACGCGGTGTTCGGCTTCCTGCTCGCGTGGGTGCTGGTGCGCTACACGTTCCCGTTCAAGCGCGTGATCGACGCGCTCGTCGACCTGCCGTTCGCGCTGCCGACGTCCGTGGCGGGCATTTCGCTGGCGGCCGTCTACGCGGGCAATGGCTGGATCGGTCAGTTTCTTCAGCCGCTCGGGCTGAAGATCGCGTTTACGCCGCTGGGCGTGCTGGTGGCGCTCACCTTTATCGGCTTGCCCTTCGTGGTGCGCACGGTGCAGCCCGTGCTCGAAGAGTTCGAGCGCGAGCAGGAAGAGGCCGCCGCGTGCCTGGGCGCGTCGCGCTGGTTGACGTTTCGCCGCGTCGTGCTGCCCGCCGCGCTGCCCGCGCTGCTGACGGGTTTTGCGCTGTCATTTGCGCGCGCGCTGGGCGAGTACGGCTCGGTGATCTTCATCGCCGGCAACGTGCCGATGAAGTCGGAAATCACCTCGCTCCTCATCATCACCAAGCTCGAACAATACGATTACGCGGGCGCGACGGCGCTGGCCGTCGTGATGCTGTGCGTGTCCTTCCTGATGCTGCTGTTCATCAACACCTTGCAGTGGTATCTGCAGCGGCGTACGAGCCGCGGCGCATCGAACGCCGCGCCGGGGAACGCGACGGCAGCCACGACCGCCACGGGAGCCGCGCAATGAGCAAGACGATCCGCAAAACGCGTCCCGATCCCGTCACCGAAGCGCCGTGGGTGCGCTGGCTGCTGACCGGCATCGCGCTGGTGTTTCTTTCGCTGTTTCTGGTGGTGCCCCTCGTTGCGGTGTTCTGGCAGGCGCTCTCGAAGGGCATCGGCTTCTATTTCGAATCGCTTGCCGATCCCGATGCGCTGGCCGCCATCAAGCTCACGCTGATCACGGCGGCGATCGCCGTGCCGCTGAACTGCGCATTTGGCCTCGCCGCCTCGTGGGCGATCGCCAAATTCGATTTCCGCGGCAAGGCGCTGCTCACCACGCTGATCGACCTGCCGTTTTCGGTCTCGCCGGTGATTTCGGGTCTGATCTACGTGCTGATGTTCGGCGCGCAGGGCTGGCTCGGGCCGTGGCTCGAAGACCATAACGTGCAGATCATTTTCGCGGTGCCCGGCATCGTGCTGGCGACGATCTTCGTGACGTTCCCGTTCGTGGCGCGCGAGCTGATTCCGCTGATGCAGGCGCAAGGCAATGACGAGGAAGAGGCCGCGCACGTGCTCGGCGCTTCGGGCTGGCAGATGTTCCGCCGCGTGACGCTGCCCAATATCCGCTGGGGGCTGCTGTACGGCGTGATTCTCTGTAACGCACGGGCGATGGGCGAATTCGGCGCGGTGTCGGTGGTCTCGGGCCACATCCGCGGTCAGACCGACACCATGCCGCTGCACGTCGAGATTCTCTACAACGAATACAACTTTGCGGCCGCGTTTGCGGTGGCCTCGCTGCTGGCGCTGCTCGCGCTCGTGACGCTCGCCCTGAAGCTGCTGGCCGAGCGCCATATGAATGCGGCATTGCGCGACGACGACGTGCCGGCCTTTGCCGGACCGGTGCCGCAAGCGGCGGCACAGGCCGCGCAGCCGACGCATCAATCGAGACAGGCGAAACAATCGCTTCAACCTGGAGAGCTGTAATCATGGGCATCACCGTCAGCAATTTGCAGAAGCGCTTTGGCGACTTCACCGCCCTCGACAACGTCTCGCTCGACTTTCCGCAGGGCGAACTCGTCGCGCTGCTCGGGCCTTCGGGTTGTGGCAAGACCACGCTGCTGCGCGTGATCGCCGGTCTCGAATACGCCGATTCGGGGCAGGTCGTGCTGCAGGGCCAGGACGTGGGCGCCGCCGGTGCGCGCGAGCGCCAGGTGGGCTTCGTGTTCCAGCATTACGCGTTGTTTCGCCATATGACGGTGTTCGAGAACGTGGCGTTCGGCCTGCGCGTGAAGCCGCGCGGCGAGCGTCCGTCCGAAGCGCAGATCCGCGAAAAGGTGCATGAACTGCTCAAGCTCGTGCAACTCGACTGGCTCGCGCAGCGCTATCCGTCCGAACTCTCGGGCGGTCAGCGCCAGCGTATCGCGCTGGCCCGCGCGCTGGCGGTGGAGCCGAAGGTGCTGCTGCTCGACGAGCCGTTCGGCGCGCTCGACGCCAAGGTGCGCAAGGAGTTGCGCGGCTGGCTGCGCCGTCTGCACGACGATCTGCATATCTCGACGATCTTCGTCACGCACGATCAGGAAGAGGCGCTGGAAGTGGCCGACCGCATCGTAGTGATGAATCATGGTCATGTGGAACAGATCGGCAGCCCGCAGGACGTGTACGATCATCCCCAGACGTCGTTCGTCTACGAGTTTCTCGGCGCGGCGAACCGTCTGCGCGGCAAGGTGGCGGCGGGCGGTTTCGTTGCCGAGGGTGCGGCGCAGGCGATTGCGGTAGAGGCCGCCTTCGAAGGCCCGGCGCTCGCCTATGTGCGTCCGCACGATATCGTGCTGCATCGCGACGCAGCCGATCATCGCGATGGCATCGTCGTCGATGTGCGCCGCGTGGTGACGCTGGGCGGTTCGGTGCGCGTGGAGCTGGAAAGCCGCACGGGCGGCGCGCTGGAGGCGCAGCTCGACCGCGAAGCGTGGCGCTCGCTCAACCTCAACGTTGGCGACGGCGTGACGGCGGTGCCGCGCGGGCTGCGCGTGTTTCCGGCGCAGTGAACACATTGCGCTGACCCAATCGCATTGATTGAACCGCATTGAATAAACCGCATTGATCAAACAATAACGACTAGATCGGCAGTTCCGGAGAGAAGAACATGAATTTTCAGCAGTTGCGTTTCGTACGCGAAGCCGTGCGGCAGAACATGAACCTGACCGAAGTGGCGAACGTGCTGTACACGTCGCAGTCGGGTGTCTCGAAGCAGATCAAGGATCTGGAGGACGAGCTGGGCGTCGATATCTTCATTCGCCGCGGCAAGCGCCTGACGGGTCTCACGGAGCCGGGCAAGGCGGTGCACCAGCTGATCGAGCGCATGCTGCTCGACGCGGAGAACCTGCGCCGCGTGGCGCGCCAGTTCGCCGATCAGGACAGCGGCCACCTCGTGGTGGCGACCACCCACACCCAGGCGCGCTACGCGCTGCCCAAGGTCGTGCACCAGTTCCGCGAAGTGTTCCCGAAGGTGCATCTGGCGCTGCGCCAGGGCAACCCGCAACAGATCGCGCAGATGATCATCAACGGCGAGGCCGACATCGGCATCTCGACCGAAGCGCTCGACCGCTTCCCGGATATCGTGACGTTCCCGTGCTATACGTGGCATCACACGGTCGTCGTGCCGAAGGCGCATCCGCTGGTGGGCCGCGAAAACCTCACGCTCGAAGAGATCTCGGAATATCCGATCATCACCTATGACCAGGACTTCACGGGCCGCTCGCATATCGACCAGGCGTTCGCGAAGGCGGGCACGGTGCCCGACGTCGTGCTGACCGCCATCGACGCGGACGTGATCAAGACCTATGTCGAGCTTGGCATGGGGATCGGCGTGGTGGCCGCAATGGCCTACGATCCGAAGCGCGATAGCGAGCTGGTGGCGCTGGATACGCAACATCTGTTCGAGGCCAGCACCACGCGCGTGGGTCTGCGCAAGGGCGCTTTCCTGCGCCAGTATGCCTACCGCCTGATCGAAATGTTCGCGCCGCAGCTCAGCGAACAGCAGATCGCCAGCCAGTTGCGCGAATCGGTTTGAGGCTTTTGATGTGATGGTGAAGCGGCGGCGCGATTTCGTGCCGCCGTTTTCGTTTTATCGACGTTTTCTGCACGGGCGTTCGCGCCAATGCACGCCAGCGGGGTTTTCCGCCAGATCGCGGCGCGCTTCGGATCGCTTAAAATCGCGGCCATGACTACTTCCGCTACTCCCCAAGCCGCGGCGCTGCCGCGCATCGCCGTGCTCGCCACTGGCGGCACCATCGCGGGCTCCGCGCCCGACGCAGCCAATACCGCCGGCTACCAGGCCGGCGTGATCGGCGTGGCGCAACTGCTGGCGGCCGTGCCCGGCCTCGATTCGGTCGCGCAGATTCACGCCGAGCAGGTCGCCAGCGTCGACAGCAAGGACATGTCGTTCGCGCTCTGGAGCACGCTGGCGCAGCGCGTAAACGAGCTGCTCGCGAGCGACGATATCGACGGCGTCGTCATCACCCACGGCACCGATACGCTCGAAGAGACCGCCTACGTGCTGCACCTCACGGTCAAGAGCGCGAAGCCCGTGATCCTGACGGCGGCGATGCGCCCGGCCTCGGCGCTGTCGGCGGATGGCCCGCTCAATCTGCTCAACGCGGTGACGCTCGCGGCGAGCGGCCAGGCGGGCGGGCAGGGCGTGCTGGTGGCGTTCAACAACCGCATCCACTGCGCGCGCGACGTGGCCAAGATCAGCACCTATGCCGTCGATGCGTTCCAGTCGCCCGAGATCGGCGCGCTGGGCTGGGTGCAGGATGGCCGTGTGGAGTTCCAGCGACGCGCGCTGCGCCCGCATACGGTCGATACGCCTTTCGGTGCCGCTATCCAGTGGCCGCAGGTGGAAATCGTCACGAGTTACGCGGGCGTTTCGCGCCTCGCAGTCGATGCGCTGGTGAGCGCGGGCGTGCGCGGGATCGTGGTGGCGGGCACGGGCAATGGCTCGATCCACGCGACGCTGCAGCAGGCGCTCTCGGATGCGGTGGCGAAGGGGATCCCCGTGGTGCGTGCATCGCGCGTGGGCTCGGGCCACGTGATGCATAACGGCGCGGCCAAGGACGATGCGCTCGGTTTCGTTTCGGCGGGCACGCTCAGCCCGTTCAAGGCGCGCGTGCTGCTAATGCTGGCGCTCGCGACCGGCACGAGCGAAAAAGCTGAACTGCAACGCGTGTTCGATACGTACTGATCCAGGTGCACCAAAACACAAAGGGCCTTACGGAGCGATCCGCAAGGCCCTTGTTTTTTGCTGTCTTCGATTTGAAAGGGTGTCGCAATCCGTACGCGGACACCCGGTGACGACGTCTGACCGACCAAGGCTTCCCCGTCGTCGCCGGGTGCCGCTTTCGGACCCCACTGGCCG
This sequence comes from Paraburkholderia bannensis, assembly GCF_014200455.1. GTDB lineage: Bacteria > Pseudomonadota > Gammaproteobacteria > Burkholderiales > Burkholderiaceae > Paraburkholderia > Paraburkholderia bannensis_A. The sequence goes on from NZ_JACHBW010000013.1 coordinate 184,198, forward strand.
CTCTCAGCCCAGAGCGGCCCCGATTTGCCCCGCAGCGGTTGCCGCCGCCACGAAGCGCCCCACCTGCGGCTGTCGCTTGCCTGATGCCGCGCCAGCCTGAATTCTGTGTGTGGCCTGTTGAAAAAATTGAGAGAGGCGATGCGCACGGGCCCACGCGCGCATCGCTCCGACTTCTACCGCGTCAGGTACTCAAGCAGCTTTTGCCTTCGATTCAGCGCCTTCAGCGATTTCGAAATCCGCCATGATTTCCAGCGCGCGAATCATCGCCGAGTGGTCCCATGCCTTGCCGCCGTTGGCTGCGCACACGCTGAACAGTTGCTGTGCGCTCGCCGTATGGGGCAGGGCAATGCCAAGCTTGCGTGCGCCGTCGAGCGCCAGGTTCAGATCCTTCTGGTGCAGCTCGATCCGGAAGCCCGGATTGAACGTACGCTTGGTCATACGCTCGCCGTGCACTTCGAGAATGCGCGACGACGCGAAACCGCCCATCAAAGCCTTGCGCACGCGCTCCGGATCCGCGCCCGAGCGAGCCGCGAACAGCAGCGCTTCGGCAACGGCTTCGATGTTCAGCGCGACGATGATCTGGTTCGCGACCTTGGTGGTCTGCCCCGCGCCGTTGTCGCCAACCAGCGAGATGTTCTTGCCCATCAGATCGAACAGCGGCTTGGCCAGATCGAAAGCCTTCTGCGGGCCGCCGACCATGATCGAAAGCGTCGCTTCGCGTGCGCCCACTTCGCCGCCCGACACCGGCGCGTCGAGGTAATCGCAGCCCAGCGCGTTGATCTGCTTCGCGAACTGCTGCGTTTCCAGCGGCGAGATCGAGCTCATGTCGATCACGAGCTTGCCGGCCGACAGACCCTTGGCGACGCCGTCATCGGCGAACAGCACGTTCTGCACGTCCGGGGTGTCCGGCACCATCAGGACGATGATTTCCGAAGCCTGCGCAACAGCGGTCGAATCGGCGACCACGGTGGTGCTCGCGCGCAGATCGTCCGGCACCGGGAACTTGCCGTTTACGACCAGCGAGTGGCCGCCCTTTTGCAGGTTGCGCGCCATGTGCGCGCCCATGATGCCCAGGCCGATAAAACCAATCTTTGCCATCTTGTGTGTCTCCGTGTGAGTCGAATTCAGGTGTGATCCGCGAATGCGCGTGATGCCCGCTGTCAGGCCAGTTCCGCCGCGCGTTGCTGCGCGCCGCGCAGCCAGCCGAGGCCATCGACGGTATTCGTCTTCGGCTTGTATTCACAGCCGACATAGCCCGCGTAGCCCAGCGAATCGAGCAGATCGAACAGGAACGGGTAGTTGATCTCGCCCGTGCCCGGCTCGTTGCGCCCGGGGTTATCGGCGAGCTGGATGTGGGCGATCTTCGCGAACTGCTTCTTGATGGTCGCGGCCAGTTCGCCTTCCATGCGCTGCATGTGATAGATGTCGTATTGCAGGAACAGATTGTCCGAACCCACCTTTTCGATGATGTCGAGGCCTTCTGCCGAACGGTTCAGCGCGAAGCCCGGGATGTCGTATGAGTTGCACGGCTCGACCAGCAGACGGATGCCTTCGCGCTTGAGTTCGCCCGCCGCGTAACGCAGGTTGTCGACGATGGTGGCGAGCGCCGTTTCGCGGCTCACGCCCGCCGTCGGAATGCCGACGAGGCAGTTCAACTGCGGCACCTTGAGCGCCTTGGCGTATTCGATCGCGCGGCCCACGCCTTCCTGGAACTCGCCACGGCGCTCCGGCAGACAGGCGATGCCGCGCTCGCCGCCTTCCCAGTTGCCGGCGGGCAGGTTGTGCAGCACGAGTTTGAGCTTGTTCGCTTCCAGACGCTCGGCCAGCTCGGCGGCCTTGAACGGGTAGGGGAACAGGAATTCGACGGCTTCGAAGCCCGCCTCGGCAGCCGCGGCAAAGCGGTCGAGGAACGGCACTTCGTTGAACAGCATGGTGAGATTCGCAGCGAATTTCGGCATGAGATGTCTCTCGCGGGGCTGGAGTGGGAGGGGACCGCCTTTCGCGCGTCAGGGCTGGGCGCGAAAAGCGGGGTGTTCAGTTGCGTCGGTGCTCAGGACTGCAGGCTGATTGCCGTGGGTGCGTGCTCGGGCTTCCCGGCCAGTTCCTCGAACTCGTTGATGGCGTCGATTTCCGTGCCCATCGAGATGTTCGTGACGCGTTCGAGGATCACTTCCACCACCACCGGCACGCTGTGTTCGAGGGCCATCGCCTGCGCCTGCTTGAGCGCCGGAGCGATCTCTTCCGGCTTGAATACGCGCAGCGCCTTGCAGCCCAGACCTTCGACCACGGTCTTGTGATCGACGCCGTAGCCGTTCAATTCCGGCGCGTTGATGTTCTCGAACGCGAGCTGGACGCAGAAGTCCATGTCGAACTGGCGCTGCGCCTGGCGGATCAGGCCCAGATACGAGTTATTCACCAGCACATGCACATAAGGCAGCTTGAATTGCGCGCCCACGGCCAGCTCTTCGATCATGAACTGGAAGTCGTAGTCGCCCGACAGCGCCACGATGGGGCGCGCCGGATCGGCTGCGCGCACACCGAGCGCCGCCGGAATCGTCCAGCCGAGCGGGCCTGCCTGGCCGCAGTTGATCCAGTTGCGCGCCTTGTAGACGTGCAGGAACTGCGCGCCGGCAATCTGCGACAGACCGATCGTGCTGACGTAGCAGGTGTCGCGGCCGAACGCCTTGTTCATTTCTTCGTAGACGCGCTGCGGCTTGATCGGCGCATTGTCGAAGTGCGTCTTGCGATGCATCGTGGCCTTGCGCTGCTGGCAGTCCGCCACCCATGCGCTACGGTCCTTGAGCTTGCCAGCGGCCTTCCATTCCTGCGCCACTTCGACGAACAGTTCGAGCGCGGCTTTCGCGTCCGACACGATGCCCAGATCCGGGCCGAACACGCGGCCGATCTGCGTCGGTTCGATATCGACGTGCACGAACTTGCGGCCCTTCGTGTAGACCTCGACGCTGCCCGTGTGGCGATTGGCCCAACGGTTGCCGATGCCGAGCACGAAGTCCGAAGCGAGCATCGTGGCGTTGCCGTAGCGGTGCGAGGTCTGCAGACCGACCATGCCGGCCATCAGCGGATGGTCGTCGGCGATGGCGCCCCACGACATCAGCGTCGGGATCACCGGCACGCCCACGGTTTCGGCGAACTGCACCAGCAGGTCTTCAGCGGCGGCGTTGAGCACGCCGCCGCCCGAGACGATCAGCGGCTTGTCGCTGGCGTTGAGCAATGCGAGCGCGGCTTCGATCTGCTTGCGCGTGGCGCGCGGCTTGTAGACCGGCAGGGGCTCGTAGGTGTCGATATCGAATTCGATTTCGGCGAGCTGCACGTCGATCGGCATGTCGACCAGCACCGGGCCCGGACGGCCCGAGCGCATCAGGTGAAACGCCTGCTGGAACACGCGCGGCACCAGTGCCGGCTCGCGCACCGTGACGGCCCACTTGGTGACCGGCTTGGCGATCGATTCGATATCGACGGCCTGGAAGTCTTCCTTGTACAGACGCGCGCGCGGCGCCTGGCCCGTGATCGCGAGGATAGGAATCGAATCCGCCTGGGCCGAGTAGAGGCCCGTGATCATGTCGGTGCCCGCCGGGCCCGAGGTGCCGATACACACGCCGATGTTGCCCGGCTGTGCACGCGTATAGCCTTCGGCCATGTGCGACGCGCCTTCGACGTGGCGTGCGAGCACATGGGTGATGCTGCCGGCCTTCTTGAGCGCCGAGTAGAACGGATTGATGGCGGCGCCCGGCACGCCGAAGGCGGTATCGATGCCTTCTTTTTCGAGCACCAGCACGGCGGCGTCGACGGCTCTCATTTTGGCCATGGAATGTCTCCTGAATGTCGCAAAAAACCTGAATGGCGCGCTGGAAAAAAAGCGCGCAGGGGATACAGCGCTTGGGACCCACTGTAGGGCTGCACGAAAGGTTTGATAAGATCAGTCCAGGTCGTTTATTTCGAAACAAAAAGTATGGAATCGCCGTTTGGCGGGGCTTCCAGGCAGCGCGGCGATACGGCGTGGAGACAAGGCATGGACCGGTTCAAACAGATCGAGACCTTCGTGCGCGTCGCGGAGGCGGGCAGCCTCGCGGCGGCGGCGCTCGAAGAGGGCGTCTCGCCCGTGATTCTCGGGCGGCGCATCGACGCGCTGGAAAAGCGCCTGGGCGTGAAGCTCATGTACCGCTCGACGCGGCGGCTGGTGGTGAGCGAGGAAGGCGGGGCGTTTCTAGAACGCTGCCGCGGCCTGCTGGCGGAGTGGGAACAGGCGGAAAACGAACTGTCCGCCGGGCGGCGCGTGGTGAACGGGCATCTGATCGTGTCCGCGCCCGCGGCGTTCGGGCGCAAGCACGTCGCGCCGCTCGCGCCCGAATTCCTTGCCGATAAACCCGAGCTACAGGTGTCCTTCAACCTCACCGACCGGGTGGTCGATCTGGTGCGCGAGGGCTATGACCTGTCGATCCGCATCGGCGGGGCGGTCGATCCGAATTTCGTGGCCGTGAAACTGGCCACCAACCGGCGCGTGGTGTGCGGCACGCCCGAGTATTTCCGCAAGCACGGCAGGCCGAAGACGCTCGAAGATCTGCCCAGCCACAATTGCCTCGCCTTCAATCTGCAAGGCGGGCAGAACCGTGGCTGGTATTTCCGCCGCAACGGCAAGCTCGCAACGGTGCGTGTGGGCGGCAATCTCGACTGCAACGACGGCGAACTGCTGCATCGCTGGGTGACGGAAAGCCTCGGACTGGGCTGGCGCTCGACGTGGGAGATCGATGCGCAACTCGCGCGCGGCGAACTGGAGACCGTGCTCGACGAGTACGCGCTGCCCGATTACGACATTCTTGCCGTCTACCCGCAGCAGCGCTATGTGCCGGCCAAGGTGCGCTATTTCATCGATTATCTGAAAGAGGTCTACGCGCGGCCCGGTTACTGGAGCGGCGTGGTCTGAGCCACGCACGCTAGCCCACGACGATCACGCCGTTCATCGACTCGTGCCCGGAGCCGCAAAAGATATCGCAGAGAAACGGCACGTTGCCCGCGTCGCCAGCGGTGGCGGCGACGCGCACGACGGCGCCGGGTGGCACGTCGGCGCGCACGCCGAATTGCGGAATCGAAAAGCCCATCGTGGTGTCCTGCGAGGTGACTTCGAACACCACGCTTTCATGCGGCGCGAGCGCGATGTGATCGGGCGTGAAGGTGAAGCGGCGCGCGTGAACCTTGATGACGCGCGGGGCGGCCTGGGCGTCCAGACGGCTGAGCATCGCGACGCTCGCCGCCGCGAGCGCGAGCCAGCGGCGACGCGCGAGTTGGGGTTCGCGTGCGCGAAGAAAGTGCAGCTTCAGCATGGTGGTCTCCTTGTCGGTGGCCTTGATGTTGTCTTTGACGTTGTCCTTGATGTTCCCCTTGACGTTCTCGCGCTCAGCTCACGTTGCGGATCGGCATTTCCGTGAGCGCATAGGCTTGCGGCGTGCCTTCGACGGCGACGTCGCGCCAGCCGAGGCCCTTGTACGGCGCTGACGCGTCCCACGGCACTGCGGTTCTTTGCGGCTGCGACATCGGCGCGGGCAACGCGAACATCAGCGAGCGCGCGGCGTGATGCGCGATCGCGCCCGTCATCGTGTGGTTCTCCTGATGGATATGGCCGTAGAACACGGTCACGTTCGCGTGCTTCTGCAGGAGCGCAATGGCCGCTGCGCCGTCGCGCGTGGCCCAGTCCCATTGCGGCGCCAGATCGAATAGCGGCCGGTGCGTGAAAACGACGATGCGCGCGTCGTCGGGCTGGCGGCTCAGGTCGTCGGCGAGCCAGGCCAGTTGCGCGTCGCCGATACGGCCTGCGGGATCGGAGACGTTATCGAGCGTGATGAAATGCACGCCGCGGTGATCGAAGGTGTAGTGCGTTGGCCCGAACAGTTCGCGATACGCCTCGCCGCTGTCGAGACTCGCGTCGTGCTCACCCGGCATCAGATAGAGCGGTTTCACGCGCAGGCCGCCGACGATCTGCTGGAATTCGCGCATGCGCGTGCGGCGCACGGCGGGATCGTCGGTGGTGTGCGTGAGGTCGCCCGTGAAAATGACGAAGTCGGGCATGACGGGCAGGGCGTTCACCGCGGCGATGGCCTTGGGCAGCGTGCCTTTGGAATCGGGATTGATGGCGGGGCCTTCGAAACCCCAGTGGGCGTCGGAGAGTTGCACGAAGAAAAAGTCGGCATGACCGCCTGCCTGACCCTGCTGGCCCGACGCCCAGCCAGGCAGCGCGGACGCAAACACGGCCCCGCCGCCGAGCGCGGCCAGCTTGAGAAAATCGCGTCGCTTGAGCGATGCGCTTGCGTTGGACATGGTGGTCTCCTGGTTGTGAAAAAGGGGCATGGATCCGATGTTTGGGGACATGGGCCGGTCTCGATTCGATTGCATCGCGGTTTTCCATCTCTGCTATGCGTCGCTGATTGGCGCGTCGATCTGGCCTGTCTGTCGTACCGGTTTTCGTGCGCAGACATTCCCGATTTATTTTTCGTTTTCGCCGTCATCCAGCGGGAATAAACTTGCCGCTAACCGGGTAGTGCATGCGGTGAGACAGAGCGACGGCAGACAGCGCGCGGCGCTGTTCAGGGTCGCGTCAAGACACGCGGCACGCGCGGACGAGGGGGCCAGGTGGGCGAAACCGCGAACGGGCAGCACGACAACGTGGGCAGGCCGGCCAGCGATGCGCAGGCGAGCGACGCGCAGGAGACCGCGGCGCGCAGCCGCCGTTTCCAGGCGCTTGCGCTGCCGCATCTGGACGCGGCCTACAACCTCGCGCGCTGGCTCTCGCGCAACCCTGGCGACGCCGAAGACATCGTGCAGGACGCGTTTTTGCGGGCATTTCGCTTCTTCGACACCTTTCGCGGCGACGAGGCGCGCCCCTGGCTGCTCGCGATCGTGCGGCGCGTCTGGTATGACGAGTGGCGTCGGCGTGCGGGCTCGCAGGAAGTGGCTCAGTTCGACGAGTTGCGCGACGACGTCGCGCCCGAAGGCTGGGATACGGGCGAGAGCGGCGTGGATCCGGAAACGCTGGCGATCCGCGCGGAGTCCTCGCGGCATGTGCACGAGGCGCTGCAGCGGCTGCCGGCGGAGTATCGCGAAGTGTTGGTGCTGCGCGAACTGGAAGAACTGGAGTACCGCGAGATTGCCACCGTGATCGACGTGCCGATGGGCACCGTGATGTCACGGCTCGCGCGCGCCCGTAAGCGCCTCGCGGCCATGCTGGCGGCGCAGGGGCATGGTGCGGGTGCTCGCGCGGGCAGGGGCGAGCGCAGGCGCGGCAACGAAAATGACGATTTAGCAGTCGGGGGAAGTAGCAGTAAAGCCTGGAGACCATCCGGCCGGGGGCCAGACGGCCGGTTCCGCGAGGAGCCGGCCGTCGACGGCGGAGCGCACGAAGTGAACGAAGCGCGTGCGCAGGAGTGCCCCGACGGCCCACACGTCGGCCCACACAACACGGAGGCGCCCGATGAACTGTGACGAAGCGCGCCCGCTGGTCGACGCCAGCGTCGATCGGGAATTGTCTGCCGCCGATGAATGGCGCATGCGTGAACATCTGGCCGGCTGCGTGCCGTGCCGTCGCGCGGTAGCGCAGGTCGAGGCGATTTCCCGGCTGACCCGCGAGGCGCCGTATCATCGCGCGCCGCAAGGGCTGGCTGCGCGGATCGTGGCGGCGTTGCCGGCTGTGGGGGAAGCCGCGGCGGCACCCGCGGCGGCTCCGGCCGTATCGCCTGACGTCGCCCCTGACGCGACCGAAGTATTCCCCGCTGTGCCTGAACCGCGCGCGCCGGACCGGGCGAAGCCCGCGCGCCAGGGCGGCTGGCGTGACTGGCTGCGGCCTGTCTTTGGCGGTTCTGGCGTAGGCGCATCGGGGCTTGCGTGGATGGGCAGCGGCGTGCTGCTGCTCGGTGCGCTAGGCGTTGCGCTCGCATTGCATCTACGCCCGTCCGCCGCCGATGGTGCGTTTGTCGACGAACTGGTCGCGAGCCACATCCGCGCGCAGATTTCGGGGCGCGACATCGACGTGATTTCCACCGATCGCCATACGGTGAAGCCGTGGTTCAACGGTCGCATCGACTACGCGCCGCCTGTCGAGGATTTCAGCGCCCAGGGCTTTGCGCTCGTGGGCGGCCGGCTCGACTATGTGGGGCGCGAGCGTGTCGCGGTGCTGATCTACCATTTCCGCAAACACGTCATCGATCTGTACGTGTTTCCGCCCGGCCAGGCCGGTACTGCCCTGCAGGGCAGTACGCCGCGTGCGAACGACGGCTATACGCTGTTGCGCTGGCAGGCAGCCGGGATGACCTGGTGGGCGGTCACGGATGCGGGGCCGGATGCGCTGGTGGGGCTGCGCGCGGCGCTCGACGCGCGGCTGGCGGACGGCTCGCCCGGCGTGGAAGCGCGTCCCTAGCGTGCACTGGCGCGTGCCTCGTCACGCATTCCACCGGTGTCCCTACGCCAAGTCCTTGAAAACACGCCCGAAACGACGCGCAAGTCGCTCAATCCTGTTGCGGGAGCCGCCTTATCGCGCTATACTCTTCTGCTTCTCACTTGCCGCACCGGTTCCGACGCCCGGGTGGCTTTAATCCACAAGGAGTGAATATGCGTCATTACGAAATCGTCTTTATCGTGCATCCCGATCAAAGCGAGCAAGTGCCCGCAATGATCGAGCGTTACAAGAGCACGATCACGTCGCACGGTGGCCAGATCCACCGTATCGAAGACTGGGGCCGTCGCCAACTGGCCTACATGATCGAGAAACTCGCGAAGGCTCACTACGTCTGCATGAACATCGAATGCGACCAGACCACGCTCGACGAACTGGAACACGCGTTCAAGTTCAACGACGCTGTTCTGCGTCACCTCATCGTCAAGATGAAGAAGGCCGAAACCGGCCCGTCGCCGATGATGAAGGAAGTGCAGCGCGAAGAAGCCAAGAAGGCGGCTGCCCAGCCGACCGAAGCGCAGGCTTAAGTTTGTAAGCCATCAGGATTCGAGCTCACCCAACGTAAGTTATCTGCGTGAACAGGCTGCAACTCACGGCAAGCGTCGTCGAACGCGAAGCGGTGCGGTATACCCCCGCCGGCGTTCCGATTGCCAGCGTCACGTTGCAGCACCGCACGGAAGTCGTCGAAGCCGGTATTCCCCGCTTCGTCGAACTGACGATGCCCGCAGTAGCGGCCGGCAAGGCCTGCGGTCTGGTGGAAAGTTGTGAACTGGGCGTGGAAGCGCTCTTCACGGGCTTTCTGGCCAAAAAACACCGCAACGCGCGAACCCTGGTGTTTCACATCACCGAAATGCAAGGCACAGGAAAGGACTAATCATGCCCCGCCCGACTGGTAAGAAATTCGACAAGCGTCGTCAACAACAAAACCCGCTCTTCAAGCGTAAGAAGTTCTGCCGCTTCACGGCTGCAAACGTCGAACAGATCGACTACAAGGACATCGATACGCTGAAGGACTTCATCGGCGAAAACGGCAAGATCACGCCGGCACGTCTGACGGGTACGAAGGCCCACTATCAGCGTCAGCTGGACACGGCTATCAAGCGCGCGCGTTTCCTCGCGCTGATGCCGTACACCGACCAGCACAAGGCCTAATAAGACGACGCGATAAGGAGCAATAGAATGCAGATCATTCTTCTGGAAAAAGTCGTCAACCTGGGTAACCTCGGCGACATCGTGAAGGTTAAGGACGGTTACGCACGTAACTTCCTGATCCCGAACAAGAAGGCACGCCGCGCTACGAAGGACGCAATCGCTGAATTCGAAGTCCGCCGCGCAGAACTCGAAAAGGCCGCCGCTGAAAAGCTGGCAGCAGCTCAAGCCGAAGGCGAAAAGCTCAATGGCCTGACCGTCCAGATCGGCCAGAAGGCGGGTGTTGACGGCCGTCTGTTCGGTTCGGTCACGAACGCAGACATCGCTGAAGCCCTCTCGAAGGCTGGCTTCGCAGTGGAAAAGATGCAAGTGCGTCTGCCGGAAGGCCCGCTGAAGATGGTTGGCGATCATCCGGTGCAGGTCGCTCTGCACACGGACGTGATCGTCGACGTCACGGTGTCGGTGCTGGGCGAACACGCCTAAGCACGCCGCCGGCGGCCCGCAAGGGTTGCTCGCTGTGTACGACGCATCAAACAGGAAAGGCAGGAGCCGCAGGGCTTCTGCCTTTTTTGTTGCGCGCTTTTGCAGTTTTTGACGCTTGTGAGCGTTCGCCCGCTGCCCGATAATTGCCCTCCATGAACGCTCCGAAAGACCCCCAAATCGAGTCGCTAAAAGTCCCGCCGCATTCGATCGAGGCCGAGCAATCGGTACTCGGCGGCCTGCTGCTGGATAACGGCGCCTGGGACCGGATTGCCGACTTCCTCTCGCAAAGCGACTTCTACCGCTACGATCACCGCATCATCTACGAGCACATCGGTCGCCTGATCGCTTCTTCACGTCCGGCTGACGTGGTGACGGTGTTCGAATCGCTTGGCACGTCGGGCAAGGCGGAGGACGTGGGCGGGCTCGCCTACCTGAACGCGCTTGCGCAGAACACGCCGAGTGCGGCGAACATCCGTCGCTACGCGGAAATCGTGCGCGACCGCGCGGTGCTGCGCCGCCTCGTATCGGTGGCAGACGAAATTTCCGCCGACGCCTTCAACCCGCAGGGCAAAGAAGTGCGTCAGCTGCTCGACGAGGCCGAGGCGAAGGTGTTTTCGATCGCCGAAGACGGCGCGCGCGGCACCCAGGGCTTTCTCGAAATCGGGCCGCTGCTGACCCAGGTGGTCGAGCGCATCGATACGCTTTATCACACCGCGAATCCGAGCGACGTGACGGGCACGCCCACCGGCTTCATCGACCTCGACCGCATGACTTCGGGCATGCACGGCGGCGAACTCATCATCGTGGCGGGCCGCCCGTCGATGGGTAAGACGGCGTTCTCGATGAACGTCGGCGAATACGTGGCGGTGGAGTACGGTCTGCCGGTGGCGGTGTTTTCGATGGAAATGCCGGGCACGCAGCTCATCATGCGTATGCTGGGTTCGGTCGGCCGACTGGACCAGCACCGTATGCGTACCGGCCGCCTGACGGACGAAGATTGGCCCAAGCTCACGCACGCTGTGCAGAAAATGAGCGAGGCGCAGATCTTCATCGATGAAACCGGCGGTCTGAATCCGATGGAACTGCGCTCGCGCGCGCGGCGTCTGTCGCGCCAGTGCGGCAAGCTCGGCCTCATCATCATCGACTATCTGCAGCTCATGAGCGGCTCGGGCAGCGGTGAGAACCGCGCGACCGAAATTTCCGAAATTTCGCGTTCGCTCAAGAGCCTCGCGAAGGAACTCGATGTGCCCGTGATTGCGCTCTCGCAGCTCAATCGTGGCCTTGAGCAGCGTCCCAACAAGCGTCCGGTGATGTCCGACCTGCGCGAATCGGGCGCTATCGAACAGGACGCGGACGTCATCCTGTTCATTTACCGCGACGAAGTGTACAACCCCGACAGCCCCGACAAGGGCACCGCCGAAATCATCATCGGCAAACAGCGTAACGGGCCGATCGGGCCTGTACGCCTCACGTTCCATGGTCAATACACGAAGTTCGACAACTTTGCCGGAGCGCAGAACTTCTACGGCGAGTGAGTTGCAGCTACGCAGGAAAATTGACGTGGAGTCAAGCCGGGACCCGGGTACTTGCGCCATAGTGGCGCAAATGCCGCTCGGGTGTCCCCGGATCAGTGCGGCCTCCCGCCCGTACCGTTACAATGTTGCCGTTTTATGACGGCCATCTTGCCGTTTTGTGACGGCAATTCGAGACCAATTACCGGGATTCCAATGTTCGGTCGATTCATGCCTACCGAAGGCAAGTTCTTCGAAATTTTCAATGCGCACGCGAAGTGCATCGTTTCTGCCAGCCGTGAACTCGAGCTCGTGATCGACAATCTGGCGGACGCGGAAGTCCACAAGCAGAATGTACAGGCCGCCGAAAAGGCCGCCGACAAGCTCACGCACGAAGCGATTGACCTGCTGCACAAGACTTTCATCACGCCGCTCGATCGCGACGAGATCCACAAGCTCATCACCACGATGGACGACTGCCTCGACCTCATGGAGGACGTGGCCACCGCCATCTCGCTGTACGACGTTCAGGCGGTCACCGCTGAAGCCAGCCAGCTCGCCCATGTGGTGACGGCTACGGCCGAGCGCGTGCAGGCCGCGGTTGCACTGCTCTCCGACATGAAGCAGGCGCGCGACATCCTCAAGGCCTGCGAGGACATCGACCGCCTGGAATCGGACGCCGACCGCCTGCTGCGCAGCGCCATTTCCAAGCTGTTCCGCGAGGAAAATGACGTCAAGAACCTGATCAAGCTGAAGGCGATCTACGAATTGCTCGAAGCCATCACGGACAAGTGCGAGGATGTCGCGAACATCATCGAAGGCATCGTGCTAGAGAACGCCTGAGCGGGACCACGATGCAATCGATACAACTCGCCCTCTGGGTGGTTGCCACGCTGGTGGCCATCGCCCTCATTTTCGACTTCATGAACGGCTTTCACGACGCGGCGAATTCCATCGCCACGGTCGTGTCCACGGGCGTCCTCAAGCCGCAGCAGGCGGTGGCGTTCGCAGCCATGTTCAACGTGATCGCCTATTTCGTGTTCCACCTCAAGGTGGCGCAGACGGTGGGCAAGGGCACCATCGACCCCGATATCGTCGATCATTACGTGGTGTTCGGCGCGCTGATCGGTGCGATCGGCTGGAACGTGCTGACGTGGTACTACGGCATTCCGTCGAGCTCCTCGCACGCGCTGATCGGTGGCCTGGTGGGCGCGGCGCTGGCCAAATCGGGCTGGCATTCGCTGAATTTCGACGGTCTGATGAAGACCGTGGCGTTCATTTTCATCTCGCCGCTGCTGGGTTTCATCCTCGGCTCGTTCTTCATGCTGACGGTGTCGTGGCTGTACTTCCGCACGCCGCCCAGCAAGGTGGACCGGCGCTTCCGGCGCTTGCAGCTGATTTCGGCCGGTCTCTATAGCCTGGGCCACGGCGGCAACGACGCGCAGAAGACCATTGGCATCATCTGGATGCTGTTGATCGCCACGGGTTACTCGGCGATCGGTTCGGATGCGCCGCCCATCTGGGTGATCGGCGGCTGCTATCTGTCGATGGGTGTCGGCACGCTGTTTGGCGGCTGGCGCATCGTGCGCACGATGGGGCAGAAGATCACCAAGCTCAAGCCGGTGGGCGGTTTCTGCGCCGAAGCGGGTGGGGCGCTGACGCTCTTTACCGCCTCGTGGCTGGGCATTCCGGTATCCACCACGCATACCATCACCGGCGCCATCGTCGGCGTGGGCGCGACGCAAAAGCTCAGCGCCGTGCGCTGGGGCGTCGCGGGCAACATCGTCTGGGCCTGGGTGCTGACGATCCCGGCTTCGGCCACGCTCGCTGCAGCGGGGTGGTGGATCGGTCACCGGCTGATGTGACGCCGGCAGCGGTAGATCAGTCTCTCAACGGCGCCCTCGGGCGCCGTTTTCTTTTTGGCCGCAGGTCTGAAATCAGATGATCGGCGTTGCGCAACCGTCCATCGGCACGATCGCACCTGTTACATAGCTGGCGCGGCGGCTTGCCAGAAAGAGCGCGACGTCGGCGATTTCCTCGGGTTTCGCATAGCGCCCGAGCGGCACTTTCGCTTCGCCACGTGAGAGTGCTTCGTCGGCACTCACGCCTTCGCGTCCCGCTTCAAGTTGCAGGGCTTCCTGCAGACGCTCCGTGAGCGTCGCGCCCGGATTGATCGCGTTGATGCGAATGCCGTAGCGCGCGTGATAGTGTGCGAGCCCCACCGTGGCGAGCATCAGCGCCGCATTGGCAGCACCGCCCGCGATGTGGATATCGCTCGCGTACTTGCCGCCCATGCCGATGATGTTGACGATCGTGCCCGGTTCCTTGTCTTCGCCCGCGGCCTTTGCCGCCTTGGCGCGCTCCACCATGCGGCGCAGCACTTCCTGCTGCGGGTAGATATACGGAAAGTACTTCGCCTCCATCGTGGCCTTGAAGGCATCCGCGTCGAGCGCTTCCGGGTCATAGCGGCGCGCAGCGCCCGAACTGTTGACGAGAATGTCGATCGGGCCGACTGCCGTTGAAACTTCTTCGACGATGTCAGCGGCGCTGTGCGGTTCGCGCAGATCCGCACGGGTGAGATGGACGTGCAGGCCTTCGCTGCCCAGTTGTTCGCGCGCGCGCGCCAGATTGGCGGGGTCGCGCGAGACGATCGCGACACGCGCCCCTTCTCTGGCAAACGCGCGGGCACAGGCGAGGCCAATGCCCTTGCTGCCGCCCGTCACCAGCACCACCTTGTTACCGAGTCCGAGATCCATCGCTGCCTCGCTGCGCCTGGGATTGAAAAGTGAAAACGGCACCAAAACCATAGCAGACCCACCGGGTGGGGGAAACCGCCGTGGCCCGACGTTGGCCGTCCGGCCAGGCAGAGCAGGCTACGCCGTGGCTTGCAGCGGCGCTCAGAACGAGCCGTTGGCGAACCGGGCGATGGGGTCGTCGCTTGACTGCGTGGGTGCGGGCGAGCCGCTGCCCGCCGTCGAGGCGCGCATGATCTGCACGGGCTGCGGCGACTGACCGGACTCGATGGGCGTGGAACCGGCCTGGGCAGCCTGCCGCTGCGCCGCACTGAAAGCGGGGGGCGGCGGTTCGAACGCATCGGCGGCGGCGTCGATGGCGTCGCGTGGCGCGTCTGCGGAAGCCGCCGTTGCCGTCGTTGCAACGGCGCCCGCGTTCCGGGCCTGGGTCTGCGCAGCACTCATGGCGGATGGCGGCGGCTCGAAGGCGTCGGCGGTGGCGGTGCTGTTCGCATAGGCCGGTTGCGCAACGCTCGGCAGACGATTCTGCGCAATGGGCGCCGGCGCTGTCGTCGTAGCGTAAGCATTGGCTGCGGCGGGCGCGATAGCCGGTGTAAGCGCAGGTGCCGCGGCGGCCACCACCGGTGCACGCTGCGCAGGCGTGGCAGCTTCGTAAGTCGGCGCGTCGAACGGCGCGGGCGCGCGTTTCGCGGGCGCGAGCCGACGGATGCCGTCGAAATGCTTCGCCCAATAAGGATTAGTCAGATAGTCGAGCCGCACCGTGCCGCCGGTCGAAGGTGCGTTCACGAAGCGCAGCTTGCCCACGTAAATGCCCACATGGGAGTGGGGCCGTCCGGTGGTGTTGAAGAACACGAGGTCTCCCGCCGCGATCTGATCGGGTTCGATCTCCTCGCCGCGCTGGCTCATGTCAAGCGTGGTGCGCGGCAGGTCTTCCGATGCCGCGCGCGCGAACACGTACTTCACGAGGCCGCTGCAGTCGAAGCCGCTATCGGGCGTATTCCCGCCCCAGCGATAGGGAATGCCGACCAGTCCCATCGCCTGGATCGAGATTTCCTCGCGCCCGACGCTGTGATCGACGAAATTGGGAAAGCCCGGGGGTTGGGTGCGCCATGCGTAGCCGGCGTTCGAGCCACCGCTGCGCGATACCTTCTGCGGGGCGCTCGAACACGCCGCAAGAAAGACCACGATCAGTAACGCCAGCCAGAGTCGCCGCATGAAATGCACCAGGCGAACGCGGGGCGTGCGCCATTGGGGAAAACCGTTAATTTGCCGATGGTAGCCCGCCGCAGCGTGCTTCGGCAAGAATTCTTCACAACTTACTTGAACTTCGCGCGCCAACCGTTGCGGGCGCGGTACGTCTGAAAAGCGCGCACCCATGAAAAAAGGACCGTATCCAGCTGCCCGGAAACGGTCCTTTGGGTGCGGCTGGCGCGATGGTCTGCGCCGTCCGTTATTGCGCTATCAGGCGTTAGAGAATGTCCGAAGCGTAATCGGCCAGGCGCGAGCGTTCACCGCGCGCCAGCGTCACGTGGCCGCTATGCGCCCAGCCCTTGAAGCGGTCGACCACATAAGTCAGCCCCGAGCTGCCTTCGGTCAGATACGGCGTATCGATCTGCGCGATATTGCCCAGACACACGATCTTGGTGCCCGGACCCGCACGCGTAACCAGCGTCTTCATCTGCTTGGGGGTCAGGTTCTGCGCCTCGTCGATGATGAGGTACTTGTCCACGAAGGTGCGGCCGCGCATGAAGTTCATGCTCTTGACCTTCAGACGCGAGCGGATCAGCTCCTGGGTCGCGGCGCGGCCCCATTCGCCGGCGGCATCGTCCGTTTTCTGGAGCACTTCGAGGTTATCGTCGAAGGCGCCCATCCACGGCTGCATCTTTTCCTCTTCCGTACCCGGCAGGAAGCCGATGTCCTCGCCGACCGGCACCGTCGCGCGCGTCACGATGATCTCGTTGTAGCGCTTGTCGTCCAGCACCTGGGCCAGACCCGCCGCGAGTGCGACGAGCGTCTTGCCCGTGCCGGCCTGGCCGAGCAGCGTGACGAAGTCGCAATCCGGGTTCATCAGCAGGTTCAGTGCGAAATTCTGCTCGCGGTTGCGCGCCGTGATGCCCCACACATTGTTCTTGTGGTGGCCGTAGTCGCGCAGCGTCTGCAGCAGCGCCGTCTTGCCGTTGAGTTCGCGCACGATGGCGTGGAACGCCGGCTCGCCGTTCTGCGGTTCCAGATAGACGAACTCGTTCACCAGCATCGACAGACATTCCGGGCCGGTCACGCGGTAGTACGTGGTGCCGGTCTTGGTGTCCTGCCAGGATTCCATGCCCTTGGCGTGCCTGGCCCAGAAGTCCTGCGACAGCGCACGGATGCCCGAGTACAACAGGTCCTTGTCTTCCAGAACCTGGTCGTTGAAGTAGTCTTCGGCGGGCAGCCCGAGCGCATGCGCCTTGATACGCATGTTGATGTCTTTCGACACCAGCACGACGAGGCGGTCGGGCCGGTCGCGCTGCAGCGCGCGCACCACGCCGAGGATCTGGTTGTCGGCCTTGCCTTCGGGCAGGCCGTCGACCGGATCGATATGCGTGAGCGTGGTCTGGAAGTACAGACGGCCAAGCGCTTCGCGGCTACCCAGACGGGCAAGCGAAATGCCTTCCGAGATCGAGCCGGCGTTGGCAACCAGCTGATCGAGCGTGCGGCTCACCTGACGCGCATTGCGCGCGACTTCCGACATGCCCTTCTTGTGGTTGTCGAGTTCTTCCAACGTCATCATCGGCAGATAGACGTCGTGTTCCTCGAAGCGGAACAGGCAGGTCGGATCGTGCATCAGCACGTTGGTGTCGAGTACGAAGAGCTTTTGCACTTCGACGCTTTCTTCCGGATGCACGCGCTTTTTCGTGCTGCCGCGCGTGGCTGGTGCCGCCGCGCCGCCGGTGGCTTTCGCGGAAGCGGGTTTGCTGCCGCTGCGCGCAACCGGCGTAGCCGGGGCTTCGGCGGCGGAGGCATCGGCTTGCGATTCTTCGCGCGCCTGGATGGGCTGCAGGAGCGCCGCGGTCTGCTGCTTGCGCTTGCGTGTGGAGGGTGCGGGCGCCACGGGCTCAAGCGCCGCGAGTTCCGCGCTGGCGGAAGGCAGCGGCACGGTGCGCAGCGTGGTCGATGCGTTGGCCGCGGGCGTCATGGGTTCGGCGACGCTTTCCGCGCCGAAGTCGACATCGGCGGCGTCGTTTTCGCTCGCCGCTTTACGCGTGCTGCGCGTGGTGCGCGCACGCGTCTTGTATTCCTCGGGCGGCAGCAGGTTGCCGAGCTTGCTGGGGGGAGTAGGCAAAGGCATGGTGTCCCTCGAAAAAATCGGGTCGAGTGGTCCGGGGTTACCCAGTAAGGTGCGCTTTCGGGCGGTACGTGCGGACTGCCGGATAGGTCGTCCGCCGTGACCGCGCAGGGTGCGCGCTCAGGTCTGAAAATGCCGGTTCGCCTGGTTTTCGATCGGCTCCTTGACGTTGACGCGCACCGGTTTGCCGGGCCGGCGCAACGTGGTGAGTGTGAAATCCGAAAAAACCAACAAAAAAGCCGCCGCCCCGACTGACGAGGCAAGCGGCTTCACTGCTCTGATGGCGCGTTGCCCGAATGCGCCGGTGCGGTCATCCAGTGACCGTTCGAAACACCGCGCAGGGACAGGAAAACGCGACAAAATATGGGGTGGACAGGCACTCATTGCAGCCCAATATAACGCGCCTCACAGCGCTTGTACAGCCTCCAGAACCTCGTCGACATGGCCCGGCACTTTCAGTCCGCGCCACTCCTGGCGCAGCACGCCGTCGGCGTCGATGAGGAACGTGGAGCGTTCGATTCCACGTACTTCTTTGCCATACATTTTCTTCATTTTGATGACGTTGAAGAGCGAGCAGAGCGCTTCGTCGGCATCCGATACCAGAGTAAACGGCAGTTCGAGCTTGGTCTTGAAGTTTTCGTGCGAGCGCACGCTGTCGCGCGAGACGCCGACGATAGTCGCGCCCGCTTTCTTGAACTTCGGAAAGAGGTCGCGGAACTCCATGCCTTCGCGCGTGCAGCCTGGTGTGTTGTCCTTCGGATAGAAGTACAGCACGACTTTCTTGCCTTTCAGGCTGGAGAGCGTGAAGTCGCCGCCGGTGGCGGGCGCGGTGAAATCGGGAACGGGTTGGTCGACTGCAATGGTCACGTCAGGCACGTGGCACTCCCTTTGTTATTGGCGGGCGGATGCCGTGAGGGCGGGGGCGCAGTGTAACGCGGGCAGGCGTCCTCGCAGGCATCGCCAAAACGGCGTGCCGCCCGGCGGGCGCGGGCGGCGGCTTTTAGTCGGGCTGGATGATCAACTGGCCGGAGCGGCCGGCAATCTCGCCCCAGGTGACAGGGTACGATGGCAGCGAATCCGGGTCCAGCGTCGCATGATAGTCGCCCATCGTGGCAAACGTGTGGCCCTGGGCGCGCCAGCCGGCGAGCAGTTGTTCGAACACCGGCGCGAGCTTCTGGCCTTCGAGTTCGGCGTGCAGCGTGAAGACCTGGTCGTGCGGATTGTTTTCCGTGCGCTTGAGCATCCACGCGGCCACAGTGTCGATGTCCACGCCGTCCACGCCCAGCACTTCGTCGAGCGTGGGCAGCGTGGTGGGCATCTGCACATGGTTGAGCGTGCGGCCGTTCACGACCGGGCGGTAGGGCGAATGCCCGCGCCCGTCCGAGGCGTACCGCATGCCCCAGGCGTCGATCTGCTCGAACGCGCTTTCGTTCATCTGCCAGCCTGCCGCACCGTGCGTGACGGGGGCCGTGCCGAAGATGCGCTCGAAGCGGTCATGGCTCTTCTGCATCTGACGCGCGGTCCACTGCGCGTCGCGCGTGCGCACGTTGTCCTGCCAGTAGACGTGATCCCACGTGTGGATGCCGCACTCGAAACCGGCCTCGTGGATCGCGCGCATTTGCGAAGCCGCTTCGACGCCGATATCCGGCCCCGGCAGCAGCACGCCGTACATCAGCTGCTTCACGCCGTAGTGCTCGACCACTGAAGTGCGCGAGACCTTCTTCAGGAAGCCCGGACGGAACACCCGGCGCAGCGCCCAGCCGGTGTGATCCGGGCCGAGGCTGAACAGGAAGGTCGCGCGCGCCTTGTAGCGATCGAAGATGCGCGCGAGATTCGGCACGCCTTCACGCGTGCCGCGCAGCGTGTCGACGTCGATTTTCAGGACGATGCGGGCCAAGAGGCGAGGTCCTTCGCTTTACGCTTGCTCGACGAGCGCACGTGCTTCGGCGACATGGCCGCGGTACGCCTCGAAAATCTTGCGCAGCGCTTCGTCGAAGGTCGACTTGGGCGCCCAGCCGAGTTCCTGCATGGTGTTGTCGATCTTTGGCACGCGGTTCTGCACGTCCTGGTAGCCCGCGCCGTAGTAGGCACCCGACGAGGTTTCTACGAGCTGGACTTTCTTGGCCGTTTCCGCGTATTCCGGGAACTCGGCGGCCAGCGCCAGCATCTTGTGCGCGAGTTCGCGCACCGAGAAGTTGTTGGTCGGGTTGCCGATGTTGAAGATCTTGCCCGAGGCGACGCCATCCTTGTTCTCGATGATCTTCATCAGCGCGCCGATGCCGTCGTCGATATCGGTGAAGGCACGCTTTTGCGCGCCGCCGTCGACGAGGCTGATGTTCTCGCCGCGCACGATGTGGCCGAGGAACTGCGTCACGACGCGCGACGAACCTTCCTTCGGCGTGTAGATCGAGTCGAGGCCCGGGCCGATCCAGTTGAACGGACGGAACAGCGTGAAGTTCAGGCCTTCCATGCCGTAACCCCAGATCACGCGGTCCATCAACTGCTTCGAGCACGCGTAGATCCAGCGCGGCTTGTTGATCGGGCCGTAGGTGAGGGCCGATGCGTCCGGGTCGAACTGCTCGTCCGAACACATGCCGTAGACCTCGGAAGTCGACGGGAAGACCAGGTGCTTGCCGTACTTCACGGCCGAACGCACGATTGGCAGGTTCGCCTCGAAGTCGAGTTCGAACACGCGCAGCGGCTGCTGCACGTAGGTGGCGGGCGTAGCGATGGCGACCAGCGGAAGGATCACGTCGCACTTCTTGACGTGGTATTCGACCCATTCCTTGTTGATCGTGATGTCGCCTTCGAAGAAGTGCATGCGCTCATGCTTGACCAGATCGCCGAGGCGGTCCGTCTGCATGTCCATGCCGAACACTTCCCAGTTCGTGGTCTCGAGGATGCGCTTGGACAGGTGATGGCCGATAAAGCCATTGACACCCAGGATCAGAACTTTTTTCATGGACGAGGGACAGATGAAATGAGGTCGGAGAACGCGGCAGGCGTGATGACGGTCTCTTGACCGCCTACGGCTTGATTGGGCGCATGCCGCAGTTCGTGAATCGCGATGGCGCGGCCGTCGCCGCAGAGGGCGAAAAACGCATTATCGCTTACGTGGATGCCCGCGGGCAATCCGGCGAGGGCGCGCACTTTTTCGGCTTCAGGCGTGCCGGGGCGCACGAGGCGCGCACGGGCAATCACGAAGCGATGTTCGCCGATGTCGACAAACGCCCCCGGATAGGGCGGCGCGAGCGCGCGGATCAGGTTGTAGACGTCCTGCGCGCTGTGCGAGAAGTCCAGACGCCCGTCCTCGGGCTTGCGCCCGCCGTAGTAGCTGCCGTGCGCGAGATCGTTGGGCAGATGCGGCGCTTCGCCTGCGATCAGCGCGGGCAGCACGCGCCAGAGCGTCTGCTCGGCGGCCACCGTCACCTTGTCGAACACCATCGCGGCTGTGTCGTCGGGCAGGATCGGCACCGGCGTTTGCGCGATGATCGCGCCCGCGTCCGGTTTGGCGGCCATTTCGTGCAGCGTCGCGCCGGTTTCGGTTTCGCCCTTGATGACGGCCCAGTTGGTGGGCACGCGGCCGCGGTACTTCGGCAGCAGCGAGCCGTGCATGTTGTACGCGCCGCGCGCGGCCAGCGCGAGCAGGTCCACCGGCAGCATGTGGCGGTAGTAGAACGAGAAGATGAAATCGGGCTGCGCCGCGCTCACGGCCTCGCGCAGTTCGGCGCTCTTCGGATCGGCGGGGGTAATGACGTCGATGCCGTGTTCCTGCGCCACCGACCTCACGCTGCCGAACCAGATGTTCTCGCTCGGGCTGTCTTCGTGCGTGACGACCAGCGCCACGTCCACGCCCCGCGCGAGCAGCACCTGCAGGCAGCGCACGCCGACGTTGTGATACGCGAAGACGACTGCGCGCGGTTTCATGATTGGGCTCCGGATTGCGCGTCGTTCTGGGCGCTGACGTTGCCGATCGCGAGCGACGCCTGCACGCCTTGCACCACGTCCTGGCGCGGCACATCGACGACGGTGCGGCCGTTGCGCTCTTCCAGGATCGTCTGCACCAGATAACGCGGACGCGCGCGCACCTGCTGATAGATGCGGCCGATGTATTCGCCCAGCAGCCCCAGCGCGAAGATGATCACGCCCAGCATGAAGAACGTGATGGCGAACAGCGTGAACACGCCTTGAACTTCCGCGCCCAGCACGAAGCGGCGAATCAGCAGCAGCAGGAACAGTCCCGCCGAGCCCAGCGACAGAATCACGCCGATGAACGACAGCCATTGCAGCGGCACGACCGAGAAGCCGGTCACGAGGTCGAAGTTCAGGCGAATGAGGCTATAGAGCGAGTACTTCGACTCGCCCGCGAAACGCTCCTCGTGCGCCACATCCACTTCCACCGGGTTTTGCGCGAACGTATAGGCGAGCGCCGGAATGAAGGTATTGATTTCGCCGCAACGGTTGATCGTGTCGATGATGTGACGGTTGTAGGCGCGCAGCATGCAGCCCTGGTCCGTCATCTTGATGCGGGTGATGCGCTCGCGCAGGCGGTTCATGGCCTGCGAGGCCTTGCGGCGCCACAGGCTGTCCTGACGCTGCATGCGAATCGTGCCGACGTAGTCGTAGCCTTCGCGCATCTTCTCGACCAGCTTGCCGATTTCCTCGGGCGGATTCTGCAGGTCAGCGTCGAGCGTGATGACGATCTCGCCGCGCGACTGTTCGAAGCCCGCGAGAATCGCCATGTGCTGGCCGTAGTTGCCGTTGAGCAGGATCGCGCGCGTGGTGTCCGGGCGCGCGCGGAACTGCTCGGCGAGCATCGCGGCCGAGCGGTCGCGGCTGCCGTCGTTGATGAAGATGACTTCGTACGAGGTGCCGAGCTTGTCGAGCGCCGGGTAGAGGCGCTCGAACAGCGCCTTCAGGCCGGCTTCCTCGTTGTAGACCGGAATGATGACCGAGACTTCCGGCGTTTCCGGGGTCAAGGTGCGTTGTTCCGTTTGACTCATGTGTGCGTCTTTTCCGTTGGGGTGATGCGTGGGGTATTACCGGATGCGCGACAGTGTAAGGTCGCCCCGGCGAGGGCGATTGAGCGAACAGCGCCCGCGCCCTCGCGTTTATTACTGCGCGTATTACTTTGCAAACGACCGGGAAAACGGCCGGGCAACCTACCTGGCGAACTGCGTGCAGACTTCGTCGACGGCGCGGCACACGCGGGCCACGTCGGCGACGCTCATCTGCGTAAACAGCGGCAGCGTGAGCGTGGTTTCGCCCAGACGCTCCGCGTGCGGGAACATGCCCGCCTTGAAACCGCGCTCGCGATACAGCGTGAACAGGTGGATCGCCGGGTAGTGCACGCCCGTGCCGATGCCGCGCTGCTTGAGCTGCTCCATGAAATCGTTGCGGCTGATCGTGAGCTTCTCCAGCGGCAGCGTGATCTGGAACATATGCCAGTTGCTGTTGACGAAGTCCGCCAACGGCAGGCCCACGCCCAGCTTCACGGCGGCGCTGCCTTCGAAGCCCGTGAAGTATGCATGCGCGAGCTTGCGGCGCTGCTCCGTGAAGCGTTCGATGTGCTTGAGCTGGCCGAGACCCACGCGCGCTGCCACATCCGTGAGATTGTACTTGCCGCCGAGCACGTCGCAGTCCATGCCGTCGTGGCCGGTGCGCGTGATGCCCTGCAGGCGGTACTTGCGCGCCAGTTCGGCCTCGTCCTCGTTATTGAGCACCAGCGCGCCGCCTTCGATCGACGTCAGGTTCTTGTTGGCGTGGAAGCTGAACGAGACGATGTCGCCGATCTCGCCGATGCGCTTGCCGTTCCAGCTCGCGCCGAACGCCTGCGCCGCATCTTCGATCACGCGCAGCTTGTGCTGGCGGGCGATCTCGTAGAGGCGGTCCATGTCCACCGGCAGGCCGGTCAGGAACACGGGAATGATGGCCTTGGTCTTCGGCGTGATGGCGGCTTCGAGCTTGTCGAGGTCGATGTTGCGCGTGATGGGGTCGATATCGGCGAAAACCGGCGTCGCGCCCACTTCGTAGATCACGTTGCTGGTGGACACCCACGAGGCCGGCGTGGTGATGACTTCGTCGCCGGGACCGACGCCCGCGATGCGCAGACCGATTTCCAGCGTGGCCGTGCCCGAATTGAAGGTGCGTACCGGACGGCCGCCGCAGTATTCGGACAGCGCGGCTTCGAAAGCCTGGTTCTGCGGGCCGGTGGTGATCCAGCCCGAGCGCAGCACGTCGACGACGCCCGCAATGGTTTCTTCGTCGATTTCGGGCTTCACGAACGGCAGGAACGAGGCAGGTGTCTGGGTCATGAGTGCTTTATGGATCAGAACGTCTGGGATGGTCGGATACAGCGCGAGAGCCGCACGGGGCCGGGTAGGGTTCCGGCGGCATTCGCGGGAAGCGCAAGGATGACCGGGAGATCCCAGGCCCGCCTTGCGAACTGCTTATGCATCGAGTGGTGAAAGCTGCGTCGCGTTCAACTGCGCGCGAGCACGACCACGCCGATCAGGATGATGCCGATACCGACAAGGCGCTGGATGCTCAGCACTTCGCCGAACAGATACCACGCCGCGAAAGCGTTGACCACGTAACCGAGCGAGAGCATCGGGTAGGCAATCGACACGTCCACGCGCGACAGGCCGACGATCCACACGACCACGCTGAACACATAGCAGGTCAGGCCGCCGATGATCGGCAACTGCGTAGCGAGTTTCCAGCCAATGGGCAGGATGTTCGCACGGGTGAATTCGAAGTGTCCAACGCCATTGACACCGGCTTTGAGCAACAGTTGCGCGCAGGCATTCAGGCCGACGCCGGCGAGGATGCAGATCAGGGAAATCGGATTCATCGTGTTGGATGGGTTCAATCGGTAACGCGAATCAGGGGCGGATGTTCGCGCCCCTGACCGCGCGGCAGGGATCGGCGCAAGCGTGCATCTGCGTCAGCGCCCCGCATTATCGCTCAAGTGCGGGGCGCGATCGGCACACGGTCTGGCGGGCGCCCGAACACCCTCAGGGTTGCGGCTTTTCCACCACCACGCGACGCATGTCGCGTGCGATCACCTGCATCGGGAAGCCTTGCGCGGCGAGTTCGTCGTAGCGCTGCACGGGCAGGAGCGCAAGCGCATAGCGCTCGTCTTTCCAGCGCTGCTCCCATTCGGCGACGGTCGGCACCCATTTTTGCGGTTCTTCGCTGATGCCGAAGGCCAATTCGTCGGTGACCTGCACCATCGTCATCGAATGGCGTACGTAGAACGGCAAGGTGTGATCGAGTACGCCCACCGAGTAGAACGGCGTATCGGCCGGCAATCTGGCGATGGCCGAGCGCACGGCCGGCGCGAGCGGCGCGCCCGAGCTGAGCGTGCCGAACACATCGTGGCCCGTGCCGGCGATGGTCGCAAGCAGCAGCCAGGCGGCGCCCAGCGCGAGCGCGGGCGACTGCGCGCCCGTCTGCGGCGTGCTTCTGGCGCGCGCGAAGCGCAGGCCCACCATGGTCGCGATAAAAGCGACGGCGGCTGCGGCGAACACCCAGACCTGGAATTCGCGATAGAGCGCATTCGGATTACGCGAATCGCCCAGGCGCGTGAGCACGAAGGAACCTGCCATCAGCGCGACGGCGAACAGCGCATAGCCGATCAGATGGCGCGTCCATTGCTTGCGCGTCATCAGCGGCAAATACAGGCCGATCACGAGGGCGAGCGGCGGGGCGATCGGCAGCACGTACGAAATCAGCTTCGAGTGCGAGGCGCTAAAGAACAGGAAGATGAACGCGGTCCACACCAGCATCAGCGTGACGGGCGCGAAGCCGTTGGGCTGGCGCGGCGTGCGCAGCGCGTGACGCACGCTCTGCACGCTGACCGATAGCCACGGCAGGAAGCCCACCAGCAACACCGGAATGAAGTAGTAGAACGGGCCGGGGCGGTTCTGCGCAGGCGTGAGATAGCGCTGGAACTGCTGGACAATGAAAAAGAAGTTAAAGAATTCGGGGTTGCGCTGCTGCACGAGGATGAACCACGGCGAGACGATCGCGAAGAACACGATCAGGCCGCTCACCAGGTAGAGGCGCTTCCAGAGCGCCCAGTCGCGCGCGATCAGCGTATAGAGCACCAGCACCGCGCCTGGCAGGATCAGGCCGACCAGACCCTTCGAGAGCACGGCCAGCGCCATCGCGCCCCAGCAAACCCACATCCACAGGCGCGCGTCGCGGGCGAGCAGGTTCGGGCGCTGCGCCAGCAACAGCCCGCACAGCGACAGTTCCATCCAGAAAGACAGGCCCATGTCGAGCGTGTTGAAGTGGCCCATCAGGTTCCAGTAGGGCGCGCAGGCGAGCACCAGTGCGGCGAAGAAGCCCGTGGCCGCGTTGAACACGCGTGCGCCGGTATAGCCGATCAGCAGCACACCCGCGAAGCCCGTGAGCGCCGTATAGAGGCGCGCCTGCCACTCGCCGATCCCGAACCACGCGAAGGTGAGCGCGTTCATCCAGGTTTGCAGCGGCGGTTTCTCGAAATACTTGTAGCCGTTATAGCGCGGCGTGATCCAGTCGCCGGACGCGAGCATCTCGCGCGCCATTTCGGCGTAGCGGCCTTCGTCGCTGGGCAGCAGATGGCGCCAGCCAAGCGGAAGGAACCAGATCACGGCGAGCGCGACGATCAGCAGCAGGATCGCGCCACGGTTGAGCGGCAGCCTTGAGGGCGTATCGTTCATGGATTGCAGCCTGTTCTTGTCAACGTTGCGGGCTTGCGGGCGGTGCGGCGCACCGGGTCTTGCTGCCGCGGGCGCCCGCGACGCCCGCGCGGCGCGCAAGTGTACTACGGCGCGCAAAGCGAACCTGAAGTCGAGCTTAAGCGCCTGCTGCGGACGAAGCTTTCACCGGCTTGCCATTCGTCGCCAGCCGGGTTGAAAGCGGTTCTAATCACGCCTGGGCCGGCGTTTGATCACGACTCGATCAAAAGCGCGGCGGCCACGCGGCGGCCTTCGGCCATCAGGATGTTGTAGGTGCGACAGGCGGCCTTGAAGTCCATTGCCTCCACGCCGATGCGTCTGGCGGCCAGCGCCGCGGTCAGGCGCGGGTGCGGAAAACGCAGCCGTGAGCCGCTGCCGAACACGACCACTTCGGGCTTGAGCGGCAGCAGCATGTCGAACAGTTCGGGGGTGAGGGCGTCGAAGGCGTCCACCGGCCAGGCGACGACCGGGTCTTCAGGCAGGACAAGAATGCTGCCGTTGTGGCGAACGAGGTTGATTTCGACGTAGTCGGCGCCGTAACCGGTGACGGTATTGAGAGCGGCGCTGGAGTCCTGGTGTAATTTCAAAGCGGAATTCCGGAAGGTCGCAGGCAGCGCGTTTGCGCGAATCAAGGCGGGAAAGCAGGCCGATGACTCGTGCCTCACTGGCGCCCCATTTCTTTCGCGCCCGCGGCTGGCGGGCCGGCGCGGCTTCTTGCGCATTGCGGAAGTCGGCCAAAATCCGCTAAATTATAGCTTTTTGGTGGCCGCACCGACGCAAGTACCCCTATCTGGTGCAAGCTTTGCGGGTCACCACGAGCGGCAGCCCCAGCAGCGTCCGCTTCATGCCATCCGTGCGGCGCATCCCTTGCCGCACGAACGCAGTCACAAGCTGCAGGCTGGCCTCATCTGCGTTCGACCGCCGCATTCGACCGTGTTCGGGCAACTGCCGTCCCTGCCGCCCGCGCGCCGCTATCAGCGTCCAGACGCGCAGCGTCTCGCGCCGCTCGCTCATCCGATCAACCCCGTTTTCAGCCCTTACCCGGCTTTAAAACCAGGCTTTTAACCCACCGCCCGCCGTGAAACCGATCCTCAAATCCAACAAGCTGCAGAACGTCTGCTACGACATCCGCGGGCCGGTGCTCGAACATGCCAAGCGCCTCGAAGAAGAAGGCCATCGCATCATCAAGCTGAACATCGGCAATCTGGCGCCGTTCGGTTTCGACGCACCGGACGAAGTCGTTCAGGACATGATCCTGAACCTGCCAGGCTCCTCGGGCTATTCGGACTCGAAGGGCGTATTCGCCGCGCGCAAGGCGATCATGCATTACGCGCAGCAAAAAGGCGTTAAAGGCGTTGAACTCGACGACATCTACATCGGTAATGGCGCATCCGAGCTGATCGTGATGGCCATGCAGGCGCTTCTCAACGATGGCGACGAAGTGCTGCTGCCCGCGCCCGACTATCCGCTCTGGACGGCGGCGGTGAGCCTGTCGGGCGGCACGCCCATCCATTACATCTGCGACGAATCGAATGCGTGGATGCCCGATCTCGACGACATCCGCGCGAAAATCACCCCGAACACGCGCGCTTTGGTCGTCATCAATCCGAACAACCCCACGGGCGCGCTGTACTCTGACGAACTGCTGCTCGGCCTGATCGAGATTGCCCGCGAACACGGCCTGATCCTGTTCGCCGACGAGGTCTACGACAAGATCGTCTATGACGGCAAGACGCACACGGCGATGGGTGCGCTCTCGGAAGACGTCCTGACGGTCACCTTCAACAGCCTTTCGAAGAGCTATCGCGCGTGCGGCTACCGCGCGGGCTGGATGTTCCTCTCGGGTATGACGGGCGAAAACCGCCGCCGCGCCAAGGATTACACGGAAGGTCTGGGTATTCTGGCGTCGATGCGTCTGTGCGCGAACGTGCCGGGCCAGTACGCCATCCAGACGGCGCTGGGCGGCTACCAGAGCATCAACGAACTGATCCAGCCGGGCGGCCGCCTGTATCGCCAGCGCGATCTGGCCTACAACATGCTCACCGCGATTCCGGGCGTGACCTGCGTGAAGCCCGAAGCGGCGCTCTACATGTTCCCGCGTCTCGATCCGAAACTCTATCCGATCCAGGACGACCAGCAGTTCATCCTCGATCTGCTGCTGCAGGAGCGCGTGCTGCTCGTGCAGGGCACGGGCTTCAACTGGAAGCAGCCGGATCACTTCCGCGTGGTGTTCCTGCCGAACGTCGACGACCTGACCGATTCGATCAACCGGATCGCGCGCTTCCTCGACGGCTATCGCCAGCGGCACGGCACCTGAGCCGCGCGGCGCACGATACACGTTACCGCACGCATTACCGCATTCCCTTTCACACTCTTAGACGAACACACGCTGCATGGATCCGATCAAAGTAGGTCTCTTGGGCTTCGGCACGGTGGGCAGCGGCACCTTCACGGTACTGCGCCGCAACCAGGAAGAAATCAAACGCCGCGCGGGCCGCGGCATCGAGATCGCGCGCATTGCCGTGCGCAATCCGGCCAAGGCCACCACCGCGCTCGGCACTGAGGCTGGCAGCGTCGATCTGACGACCGACTTCAACGCCGTGGTCGACGATCCGTCGATTTCCATCATTGCCGAAATGATCGGCGGCACCACGCTCGCGAAGGATCTCGTGCTGCGCGCGATCAGCAACGGCAAGCATGTGGTGACGGCGAACAAGGCCCTGCTGGCGGTGCACGGCACGGAGATCTTCCAGGCTGCGCGCGCCAAGGGCGTGATGGTCGCGTTCGAAGCTGCGGTGGCGGGCGGCATTCCCATCATCAAGGCGCTGCGCGAAGGCCTGACGGCCAATCGCATCCAGTACATCGCCGGCATCATCAACGGCACGACCAACTACATCCTGTCGGAGATGCGCGAGCGCGGCCTGGACTTCGCGAGCGCACTCAAGGGCGCGCAGGAACTGGGTTACGCCGAAGCCGATCCGACCTTCGACATCGAAGGCGTGGACGCCGCGCACAAGGCCACGATCATGAGCGCGATCGCGTTCGGCGTACCGGTGCAGTTCGACAAGGCTTATGTGGAAGGCATCAGCAAGCTCGACGCCATCGACATCAAGTACGCGGAAGAACTCGGCTATCGCATCAAGCTGCTTGGCATCGCGCGCCGCACGCAGAAGGGCATCGAGCTGCGCACGCATCCGACGCTGATTCCGGCCAAGCGCCTGCTGGCGAACGTCGAAGGCGCGATGAATGCGGTCGTGGTGCATGGCGACGCCGTGGGCACGACGCTCTACTACGGCAAGGGCGCGGGTGCGGAGCCGACGGCGTCGGCCGTGGTGGCCGACCTCGTGGACGTGACGCGCCTGCACACGGCCGATCCCGAGCATCGCGTGCCGCATCTGGCCTTCCAGCCGGACAGCCTTTCGAACACGCCGATCCTGCCGATCGACGAAGTCACGAGCGGCTACTACCTGCGCCTGCGCGTGGCCGACCAGACCGGCGTGATGGCCGACATCACGCGCATCCTGGCCGATAGCGGCATCTCGATCGATGCGCTGCTGCAGAAGGAATCGGAAGAAGTGGACGCGCAGGGCAAGGCGGAAACCGACATCATCCTGATTACGCATGAAACGATCGAAAAGAACGTGAATGCGGCGATTGCGCAGATCGAAAAGCTGGCGACGGTGAAGTCGTCGGTGACGAAGCTGCGCATGGAAGGACTGAACTAAGGGCAATGGCAATGAATTACGTATCTACGCGCGGCGCGGGCGCCGGCGAGCACCATTCGTTTTCGGACATCCTGCTGGGCGGCCTCGCGCGCGACGGCGGTCTGTATCTGCCGGCCGAATATCCGCAGATTGGCGCGGAAGAACTCGCGCGCTGGCGCGCTCTCTCGTACGCCGATCTCGCGTTCGAGATCCTCTCGAAATTCGCCAGCGACATTCCCGCCGACGACCTGCGCGACATCACGCGCCGCACCTACACGGCGCAGACCTACTGCAACGTGCGTCACGGCGAGGACGCGAGCAAGATCACGCCGCTGACCACGCTTGGCGAGGAAAACGGCGCGAAGCTTTCGCTGCTCGAACTCTCGAACGGCCCGACGCTGGCGTTCAAGGACATGGCGATGCAACTGCTCGGCAATCTGTTCGAGTACGCGCTTGCGAGGGCCGGCCAGCAGCTGAACATTCTGGGCGCGACCTCGGGCGACACCGGCAGCGCCGCCGAATACGCGATGCGCGGCAAGAAGGGCGTGCGCGTGTTCATGCTCTCGCCGCACAAGAAAATGAGTGCGTTCCAGACCGCGCAGATGTTCAGCCTGCAGGACCCGAACATCTTCAACCTCGCGGTGGAAGGCGTGTTCGACGACTGCCAGGACATCGTCAAGGCCGTCTCGAACGATCACGCCTACAAGGCGCAGCAGAAGATCGGCACGGTCAACTCGATCAACTGGGCGCGCGTGGTGGCGCAGGTCGTGTACTACTTCGCGGGCTACTTCGCAGCGACGCAGAGCAACGACGAACGTGTCTCGTTCACGGTGCCGTCGGGCAACTTCGGCAATGTGTGCGCGGGCCATATCGCACGCATGATGGGCCTGCCGATCGAGAAGCTGGTGGTCGCCACCAACGAAAACGACGTGCTCGACGAGTTCTTCCGCACGGGCATCTATCGCGTGCGCGCTTCGGCGGAAACGTATCACACCACCAGCCCGAGCATGGACATCTCGAAGGCGTCGAATTTCGAGCGCTTCGTGTACGACCTGTTGGGCCGCGATCCGGCGCGCGTGACGCAGTTGTTCCGCGACGTGGAAGAAAAGGGCGGTTTTGATCTGGCGGCAAGCGGCGACTTCGTGCGCGTGCAGCAATTCGGCTTTGTTTCGGGCCGTAGCAGCCACGGCGACCGTATCGCCACGATTCGCGATGTCTATACGCGTTACAAGACGATGATCGACACGCACACCGCCGACGGTGTGAAGGTCGCGCGCGAGCATCTGACGCCGGGCGTGCCGATGATCGTGCTGGAGACGGCGCAGCCGGTGAAGTTCGGCGAAACCATCCGCGAGGCGCTGGAGCGCGAGCCGGAGCGTCCGGCTGCGTTCGAGGGTCTGGAGTCGTTGCCGCAGCGCTTTGAGGTGATGCCGGCGGATGTGAAGCGCGTGAAGGAATTTATCGCGCAGCACACGGGGCTCTAATCCTCCCACTCCTCTCCCCAACCCCTCTCCCGAAGGGAGAGGGGCTTCTTGCTCCCTGCTCCGGTGGGAGAGGGGCCGCGGCGCAACGCCGTCTCCCCGCCGCTACAATATCGTCAGGCCATCATTGCCGCCGCGCCTCGCCACCATCCCCACTCATGTCCACGCCCAATACTCCCTCCGCTGCACCGGTTCCGCGCGTGCCGATGATTTCGACCGCCGACGCGCTCGCCACCCTGCTGGCCGCCGCCCAACCGCTGACCGAGACTGAAACGCTCTCGACCTTCGACGCGCTCAACCGTGTGCTGGCGGACGAGGTGGTGTCGCCGCTCGACGTGCCGCCCATGAACACCAGCGCGATGGATGGCTACGCCGTGCGCGTGGCCGATCTCGCCCAAGGCGGGCGCCGCCTGCCGGTTTCGCAGCGCATACCGGCCGGTCACGCGCCGCAACCGCTTGCGGCGGGCACGGCCGCGCGCATTTTCACGGGCGCATCGGTGCCGCCGGGCGCGGACGCCGTGGTCATGCAGGAACAGACCGAAAGCGCCGACGGCGAAGTGACCATCCTGCACAACCCGAAAGCGGGCGAATGGATCACGGCCCAGGGCGCGGACATCAAGAAGGATTCGGTGATCCTGCCGGTCGGCACGCGGCTTTCGCCTGCGGCGCTGGGGCTGGCGGCATCGGTGGGCTGCGCCACGCTCACGGTCGCGCGCCGCGTCAAAGTGGCGGTGTTCTTCACTGGCGACGAACTGACGATGCCCGGCGAGCCGCTCAAGCCTGGCGCGATCTACAACTCGAACCGCTTCACGCTGACGGGGCTGCTGCGCAACCTCGGCTGCGAAGTGACGGACTACGGCATCGTGCCGGACCGGCTCGACGTGACGCGCCAGACGCTGCGCGACGCGGCGGCGACGCACGACCTGATCCTCACTTCGGGCGGCGTCTCGGTGGGCGAGGAAGATCACGTCAAACCGGCCGTGGAGGCCGAAGGCCGCATCGATATGTGGCAGATCGCCATGAAGCCGGGCAAGCCGCTCGCTTTCGGCGCGGTGCGCCGCCCGCAAGGGACGACCGCGGGCGCAAGTGCGTCGGGCGAGGCGTTCTTCATCGGCTTGCCGGGCAATCCGGTGTCGAGCTTCGTGACCTTCCTGCTGTTCGTGCGGCCGTTCCTGCTGCGTCTGGCGGGCGTGGCGCACGTGAGCCCGCGTGCCCTTTCTCTGCGTGCCGACTTCAGCCAGAACAAGGCCGACCGCCGCAACGAATTCCTGCGCGCGCGTATCAACCAGGCCGGCGGTCTCGATCTTTTCTCGAACCAGAGTTCGGCGGTGCTGACCTCGACCGTATGGGGCGACGGCATCATCGACAATCCGCCCAATCACGCGATCAGCGCCGGTGAGACCGTGCGCTTTATCCCGTTCACCGAACTGCTGTACTAAGTAACCGTTACTGAGCACTGAGCCCCAGGTTTTATCGATGAAGATTCAGCTGAAATTTTTTGCGAGCGTGCGCGAAGCCCTGGGCGTCGCCGATGAGACGGCCACGTTGCCCGATAGCATCGTCACCGTAGGGGATGTGCGCGGCTGGCTGCGCGCGCGCGGCGGCGTCTGGGCCGAAACGCTGGCCGAAGGCCGTGCGCTGCGCATGGCCTGCAACCACGTCATGACCGAGCCCACCACGCGCATCACCGAAGGCTGCGAAGTGGCGTTCTTCCCGCCGGTCACGGGCGGCTAGGCCCGCGCAAGGAGGAACTGACCATGCCTGTACGGGTACAGACCGAGGATTTCGACCTGACGACCGAAGTCGCGCAGCTACGCGCGCACAATCCGGCGATTGGGGCGGTGGCCTGTTTTGTCGGCACCGTGCGTGATCTCAACGACGGCAGCAGTGTCGCGGGAATGGAGCTTGAGCACTATCCGGGCATGACGGAAAAGGCGCTCGAAGCCATCGTGACCCAGGCACGGCAGCGCTGGCCCGGCATCGAGGTGCTGGTGGTGCACCGCGTGGGCAAGCTCGCGCCGCTCGATCAGATCGTGCTGGTGGCCACCACCTCGAAGCATCGCGGCGATGCCTTTGCTTCGTGCGAGTTCGTGATGGACTATCTCAAGACCGAGGCGCCCTTCTGGAAGAAGGAAGAGACCGAACACGGCGCGCGCTGGGTCGATGCGCGTACGAGCGACGATGCGGCGCTGGCTCGCTGGGGCGTGAAGTCGGGTAATGCCGCCGACGAGGTTTGAGCGTCTCTTTGCATTCAGGGTTTGATTGATTTGCTGCCGCGCTTAACCCACGTGTGATGGCTTCATGATGGACGCTGTGCGCGCCTCGCCTGGCGGCAGCGGCGGCAGCGCGGCCAGGCGTGTGCGGGCCGCTTCCACGCGCGCATTGAAAGCCGTGCGCGCCAGACCCGTCAGCGGGGCGATGAATTCGCGCGACGTCAGTCTCAGCGGATCGAGCGGCTGGTCGTATCGCCGTACTTCGAAGTGCAGGTGCGGTCCAGTGGTGGTGCCGGTGCGCCCGACATAGCCAATCACCTGACCTTGCTCGACGCGCTGGCCGTATCGCAGCCCGGCCGTCCAGGACGCCAGGTGCGCATAGCGGGTCGAATAGCCATCGTCGTGACGCAGCACCACCAGCTTGCCGTAGCCACGTCCGCTGGCGGCCAGTTCGAGCGTGCCCGCGGCGGCAGCGTAGATCGGCGTGCCGATGGGCGCGGTCAGATCCACACCCGCATGAAAACGCGGCTCGCCGAAGACCGGATGCGTGCGCATGCCAAACGGCGAACTGACGCGCCGATAGTCCAGCGGCATCGCGAAGGGGCGGCCTGCGAGCAGCTTGCCATCGAGCGTGTAGTAGGCGCCCTGGCCCGACTCTGGCGCAGTGAACCAGAGAGCGTCGTAGGCCTCGCCTTGCAGGAGCAGGGAAATCGAGGCGACATGAGGCGCATCCGGACCATCGGCGAAATTGAGCATTACACGGAACGAGTCGCCCGCTTGCGCGGGAGCATCGGGATCCACGCGGCCCGCGAAGAGTGTGGCGATCTGCGTGGCGATGCTGGCGGGCAGCCCGGCCTGCGCGAGCGCGTCGCGCAAGGTCGTGTCGATCGAACCTGCCGCTGCCTGAATCGTGCTGGTGGGCAGCCCGGCGCCATCAGCATCGCTTGCGGGCAGCGCAATGATATGGCCGGACCATCGGTGCGCGTTGGGAACGTTCGCCAGTTGCGCGTCGTATAGGTCGGCGAGCGGCAGACACATCGCGGCAAGGCGTGAGCAGACCATGGCGCCTTCGTGCTCGTCCCACGACATGCGCATGCCGAACGGGGAGATATCGGTGTTGTGTGCGAACGGTTGAGTGAATACGCCATCGACATCGTGCAGCGACGGCCAGATGGCGTCGAAGGACGTCACGGGCGGTATTCCCGGCGCGGCCATGTCGTCGGCAAACGGCGCGCGGGTGAAAGTCGGGCTGTAGGTTGACGCTGTCGATACTGCGGCATGCGCGCCGGGTGTGAATGCGGAACTCGCACACAGAGTCAGCAGGACGGCAACGCCGTAGAGCGCCTTGCGCTTGAACGGCAGCATGGTCGCTGTATCGAGCGTGAAATGGGTTTGCCCGCGGTGGTGCCCGCGCGCGAGGAGTGAGCGAAAAGCGGCCACGTCGAAATCCCGCGAAAAGAAGAAGGAAAAGAGGCGCGGGCAAAGAGCCGCCATGCAGGTCAGTACACGACAGCGGCGCGTGGCGGGGATCGTCTGGATCGGGATCATCGCGCCGCGCAGCCCAACGAGCGATGAAGAAATTTTACGAATCCGCCTCAGGCGGATCTGTAGAACGAGTTCGAATGGGGAGCTGGGAAGGGGCGCGTCTGGCGGTTCACCTTATGCGCATAAAACGGGGGCGGATGGTTGGCATATTGCAACTAACTGCCGATCATTCAAGTTCACGCCGATGAGGCGTGATGCATCCAACTCAAGCGACTTCGTCCCGATCCATCGAGCGGCCGATGATTCTGGCCGGAAACGGCTCGCCAGCCGGGCGTTCGGGGAGATCGTGAGCATGCCCTGCGGGATGGCGGCGGGGCGCAATCGTATCGAGCAATGCCTGCTGTTCGGGCGGAATCTTGAAATCCCAGCCGAAGCGGCTCAGTTGCAGGCTCTGCGCGATGCGCAATGCCGGTTCCATGAACAGCACGGCCGCAGCGGGTTCGTAGTGGGCCTGCACCGTATCAAGAAAGAGATACAGCCAGTGGCTGAAGTGCTTCGGCTCCACGCCGGCAACCGGCTCGTGCGCCTGCTGCACATTGCCGCGGTACGACTTGCTGCCGAGCACCAGACTCGACCAGAACCGGCACATTTTCGGCAGATGCTCATCCCAGCGGCCCGCCAGCGCGCCGTCGAAGACCGGGCCGAGCAGGGCGTCGGCGCGCACGCGATCGTAGAAGGCGTAGACCAGTTCGCGGATGTTGTCTTCGGTGGGGGCGGTGTGCCGTGCGCGCGGGGCGAGGGCGTCGGGGTGATTCATGGCTGGGCCTGCGGGTGAGGTCGGGATGAAGCGCTAAGCGGCTCATGATACCCAGGCCCGCTAAAACGTGCATGCCGCTTGCATGTTAATGTATGGCTTCCACTCCTCGATATTCAGTACCCCTGCCCAGAGCCTTGTCGTTATGAGACTGACCGATTACACCGATTATTCGCTGCGCGTGATGCTGTATCTCGCCTTGCGCCGCGACGGCCTCGCGACGATTCAGGAAATCTCGGACGCCTACGGCATCTCTAAGAACCATCTGATGAAGGTGGTCCAGCGTCTGGGAGAACTGGGTTGGGTCGACACCGTGCGCGGGCGCAATGGCGGGCTGCGGCTGGCGCCGAACTCGCCATCGCTGAGCGTCGGCGCCGTGGTGCGCCAGACCGAGAACGATTTCGCGCTGGTGGGCTGCTTTCCGGACGAGCAGGGCGAACGACGGCAGTGCGTCATTGAGCCGCAGTGCCGGCTCAAGCACGCGCTGGCGGCGGCGCGTGACGCATTCCTCGCCGAACTCGACCGTCATACCATCGGCGAGATTGCGCAACCGGCGAGCGGCCTGAGCGGCCTGCTCGGTCTGGTGCCGATCGAGTTCGTGCGGAATTCCACCAACCTCGCCGCCAACCCCACCACCAACTCCGCCGCAACCGTTGCGCCGCTCGTCCCATCGCGCGAGCATTGAGCCCACGCGCAGCAACGCTTTCACTTGCCGTTGTTCTCAAGCCGCTGCGGCCGACCGTCGTGGCGGCTGGCGGCCCTGCACACGCGTGCCGTAAAAATCGGAAAAAATGACGTGATCGGCGCTTGAAAATGGCGCAGGACCCCTTAAATCTGGTGACAGTCAAGAATACTGGAGGTCTCGCTTTAAATGAG
Source organism: Paraburkholderia bannensis (assembly GCF_014200455.1). Taxonomy (GTDB): domain Bacteria; phylum Pseudomonadota; class Gammaproteobacteria; order Burkholderiales; family Burkholderiaceae; genus Paraburkholderia; species Paraburkholderia bannensis_A. The sequence goes on from NZ_JACHBW010000013.1 coordinate 221,176, forward strand.
AATCGACAAACTCACCACCAAGTTCCAGGAAGCACTCGCCGACGCGCAAAGTCTTGCTGTCGGCCACGATAATCAATATATCGAACCGGTACACCTGCTGGCGGCGCTCGTCGCGCAACAGGACGGTTCCGCGCGCTCGCTGATGTCGCGCGCCGGCGTGCAGGTGCAGGCGCTGCAGAATGCGCTCAACGACGCCATCAACCGTTTGCCGCAGGTGCAGGGCACCGACGGCAACGTGCAGGTCGGGCGCGAACTCACCGGTCTGCTCAATCAGGCCGACAAAGAGGCGCAAAAGCTCAACGACACCTATATCGCCAGCGAGATGTTCCTGCTGGCGGTCGCCGACGACAAGGGTGACGCGGGCCAGATCGCACGCAAGAACGGCTTGACGCGCAAGGCGCTCGAATCGGCGATTGTGGCCGTGCGCGGCGGCGCGCAGGTGCATAGCCAGGACGCCGAAAGCCAGCGCGAAGCGCTCAAGAAATACACCGTCGATCTGACCGAGCGCGCCCGCGCCGGCAAGCTCGATCCCGTGATTGGCCGCGACGACGAAATCCGCCGTTCGATCCAGATCCTGCAACGCCGCACCAAGAACAATCCGGTGCTGATCGGAGAGCCGGGCGTGGGCAAGACGGCCATCGTCGAAGGGCTCGCGCAGCGCATCGTCAACGGCGAAGTGCCGGAAACGCTCAAGGGCAAGCGCGTGCTGTCGCTCGATATGGCGGCGCTGCTCGCGGGCGCGAAGTATCGCGGCGAGTTCGAGGAGCGCCTGAAGAGCGTGCTCAACGACATCGCCAAGGACGAAGGCCAGACCATCGTCTTTATCGATGAAATCCACACGATGGTGGGCGCAGGCAAGGCCGAAGGCGCGATGGATGCGGGCAACATGCTCAAGCCGGCGCTCTCGCGCGGCGAGTTGCACTGCATCGGCGCGACCACGCTCGACGAATATCGCAAGTACATCGAAAAGGATGCCGCGCTGGAGCGCCGCTTCCAGAAGGTGCTCGTCGATGAACCGTCGGTCGAGGCGACCATCGCGATCCTGCGCGGTCTGCAGGAGAAGTACGAACTGCACCATGGCGTCGAAATCACCGACCCGGCGATCGTCGCGGCGGCGGAACTGTCGCATCGCTACATCACGGATCGGTTCCTGCCGGACAAGGCCATCGACCTGATCGACGAAGCTGCTTCGAAGATCAAGATGGAAATCGATTCGAAGCCCGAAGAGATGGACAAGCTCGACCGTCGCCTCATTCAGTTGAAGATCGAGCGCGAAGCCGTCAAGAAGGAAAAAGACGAAGCGTCGCAGAAGCGTCTGCAGCTGATCGAGGAGGAAATCGATCGCCTGAGCCTGGAATATAAGGACCTCGAAGAGATCTGGACCGCGGAAAAAGCCGCCGTGCAGGGCAGCGCGCAGATCAAGGAAGAGATCGACCGCGTGCGCGCCGAGATCACGAAGTTCCAGCGCGACGGCAAGCTCGAAAAGGTCGCGGAACTGCAGTACGGCAAGCTGCCGCAGCTCGAAGCGCAGCTCAGGCAGGTCGCGCAGGCGGAGGCCAGCGAACAGAACAACCCCAAACGCCATCGTCTGCTGCGCACGCAGGTGGGCGCGGAGGAAATCGCGGAAGTGGTCTCGCGTTCGACCGGCATTCCGGTCTCCCGCATGATGCAGGGCGAGCGCGAAAAGCTGCTGCTGATCGAAGACAAGCTGCATGAGCGTGTGGTTGGCCAGGACGAGGCGATCGTCGCGGTCGCCGATGCGATCCGCCGCTCGCGCGCCGGTCTCGCGGACCCGAACAAGCCGTACGGCTCGTTCCTGTTCCTCGGCCCGACGGGCGTGGGCAAGACCGAGCTGTGCAAGGCGCTCGCGGGGTTCCTGTTCGATTCGGAGGATCATCTCATCCGCATCGACATGAGCGAATTCATGGAGAAGCACAGCGTCGCACGTCTGATCGGCGCGCCTCCGGGCTATGTCGGCTATGAAGAGGGCGGTTATCTGACCGAGGCCGTGCGCCGCAAGCCGTATAGCGTGATCCTGCTCGACGAAGTCGAAAAGGCCCACCCGGACGTCTTCAACGTGCTGCTGCAGGTGCTCGACGACGGCCGCATGACCGATGGCCAGGGCCGCACGGTGGACTTCAAGAATACGGTGATCGTGATGACGTCGAACCTCGGCTCGCATCTGATCCAGTCGATGGCGGGCGAGCTGCAGGAGGCCATCAAGGACGCGGTGTGGAACGAAGTGAAGCTGCAGTTCCGCCCGGAGTTCCTCAACCGTATCGATGAAGTCGTCGTGTTCCATGCGCTCGGCAAGCAGAACATCGAGTCGATCGCGAAGATCCAGTTGCAGCGTCTGCGCGAGCGTCTGGAGAAGCTCGACATGGAACTCGTGGTGTCGGACGAAGCGCTCGCGAAGATCGCGGATGTCGGCTACGACCCGCTGTTTGGCGCGCGGCCGCTCAAGCGTGCGATCCAGCAGGAGATCGAGAATCCGGTCGCCAAGCTGATCCTCGCGGGCAAGTTCGGACCGAAGGACGTGATCCCTGTGGATGTGCGGGACGGCGAGCTGGTGTTCGAACGCATCGTGCACTAAGCGTCTAGCACGTGCGGTAAACGCGAAAGGCTCCCCAGAATTGGGGAGCCTTTTTTATTGCTAATGCGGCGCTTATGCCCGCTTTTACGCCTGCTTATTGCCGCCAAACAGCGACGCCAGGCCGCCGAGTGTGCCCAGCACGCTTTCGGTGTTGATCTGGCCGCCTTGCGGCACCTCGCCGTTCGGCGTGCCGGCGTTGACGATATGCGGAAGTACCTGGGCGAGCAGGCCCGTCACCTGGCCCGGCTCCATGCCGACTTTCTGCGCAAGACCCGCAACGACGTCCGAGCCCAGCACGTTGTGCAACTGGTCGGGCGACACCGACTGGTTCTCGCCGTTGCTGATCCACGACTGCGCGACGTCACCCAGGCCGCCTTGCTGAAACTTCTGCAGCAGGCCGCTCAGGCCGCCCGGCTGGTTGTTGATGAATTCCATCGCCAGCCCGATCAGTTGGGCCTGACCACCGCCTTGTTGCTGTTGCGACGAACCGAGGAGGGAACCGAGGGTATCAAGCAGGCTCATGACAATCTCTCTGAAAATTGGCCGTGGCGGGGGCCGCGGCCGGTGAGTGGGGCGGCGCGCGAGGGGTTGGGTGCGCGCCGCAAAGGTGATGGAATCTGGCTGGTTTCAGCTAGCGGCTCAGGCGCCCGAAGCTGCCGTATCCGAAGCGGCTTTGCTCTTCTTCGACTTCTTGCCTTTCTTGACCTTGGCATCCGAAGCCGCACCGGGGGCCGAGGCGGCGCCAGGCGCCGGTGCGCTGCCCGCTTCGGCGGCGCTTGCGGCGGCGTCCTTCTTGCTCTTGCGCTTCGACTTGCCGGCCTTCGCGTCCGAGGCGGCTTGCGGCGCGGTGGTGGCCGCAGGAGCCGGCGTTTGCGCGGTCGTCGTAGCGGGGTTAGGCGCGGTGCCCGTGGTTGCCGTCGTTGCGGCCGCGGCCGTGCTCTTGCTGCTCTTTGCCGATGCGGCCGGCTTGCCCGCCGGCGGCGCGGACGAACCGTTGATCGTCAGCCCCGCAGCCTCAAGATTTTGCACCGACTTCGGACCGATGCCCTTGACGCGGTTCACGAGATCGTCGGCGTCCTTGAACGGGCCGTTTTTGCTGCGTTCGTCGATGATCGCCTTGGCGTGGGCCGGCCCGATGCCCTTGACCGATTCGAGCGCGGTTTCATCGGCGCTGTTGACTTCGACACCGGCCACGGCAAGCGCGGCGGACAGCGAAAATCCAATCGCGAGGAACAGCATCAGCAACTTCTTGAGCATGGCAATCACTCCATTGAGGGCATTTCGTTGATTTTGGGTAGCCGGGAACGGACGACGCATCCAGTCGTTGGTGGGTGCTGCGCTACAAGAATAGGACAGTTGACGTATCCGTGGACGGGAAGCGGTCGATTTATACCCACGGTTTCGCGGCAATACAATCGCGCCGCACAATATTTAATACTTCTGTGCATTCCTGCGGCGGGATGGCTGCGGCAACGGCGCGCATGGTTGCGCCAGTGTGGTGCGCTTTAGTGGTGCGCCAGAGTGGTGCGGGGCCCGCTCGCGTCGCAAAGATGGATCAGGCCCGATGTGGACCGACGATGCCGAGTTTCGCCACGCGCCGGTAGAGCGTCGCGCGCGAGATGCCCAGCGCTGCCGCCGCCGCGTTGGGCCGCCAGCGATGCGCAGTGAGCGCAGCGAGAATGCGCGCGCGTTCGTCGGCTTCGTTTTCGCTGGCGCGAGCCGCGATCGAGTGCGCTTCGTCATGGGCAGGCGGGGGCAACTGCGCCGCCAGATCGGCGCTCAAATGCCGCGCCTCCACGCGCACGGTGTCGCACACGGCGCATGCGTAGCGCATGGCATTGCGCAACTGGCGCAGATTGCCGGGCCACGCGAAGGTCGCGAGGCGCGCCGCCAGGCCCGCGTCGAGCGCAAGCGGACGCCCCGCCGCCTGCGCCTCCTCGGCGAACACGGTCTCGATCAGCGCGGCGATATCGCGCCGCGCGCGCAGCGGCGGCAAGGTGAGCACCGCGCCGCAAAGTCGGTAGTACAGATCGTCGCGAAACTCGCCGCTGGCCACCATGCGCGCGAGATCGCGGTGCGTCGCGCAGATCACGTCGAGGTCCACGCGCGTGGGCGCTTCGCCGCCCAACGGCAGCACCTCGCCTTCTGCCAGCACGCGCAAGAGGCGCGTTTGCAGCGCGAGCGGCATGTCGCCGATTTCGTCGAGAAACAGCGTGCCGCCATCGGCCATGGCGATCTTGCCGCGTGCGCCATGACGCCGCGCGCCCGTAAACGCCCCCGGCGCATAGCCGAACAGCTCGCTCTCGATCAGCGACTCGGGCAGCGCGCCGCAATTCACTGCCACAAATGGCCGGTTGCGGCGCGGCCCGGCATCGTGAATCGCGCGCGCGAATACTTCCTTGCCCGCGCCCGTTTCGCCGAGCAGCAGCACCGGTAGACGCTTGCCCGCCACGCGCTGGGCGATGCGGGCATTGTCGGCGACACGCGCATCGGCGCTGCGCAGGAAAGGGCCGAGCGCGCTGTGCTCGTGCACTTCGTCGCGCTGTGCGTTGCGCGCATCGCTCAGCGGCGTCGCGCCGTGTTGACCCGGCAAGGCGATGCGTCCGAGCGGCGCACGGATGCGCGCGTACAGCATCGCGCCGCTCGCGCGCAGGCGCAGCGCCGCGATGGCTTCGATACGGCCGATATCGCGCAGTTGCACGTGCGAGGAATCGAAAATCTCGTCGATATGGCGTGGCGCATCCAGTCCGGCGATGCATTCGCGCGCCCGGCGGTTCGCGGCCATCACGTTGCCGTTTTCATCGAAGGCAATCAGCAGTTCGGGCTGCGCTTCGACGTAATTGCGGTTCTGATGCCCGAACAAAATCCAGCACGCCGAGGTGCGATGCAGAAAGTAGCCGTCTTCGATCAGCGTGGCGCTCTGGCGAACCAGCTGGTTGACGATGCGCTGGCTGTCGCGATTGTCGGGCGACTGCACGGCCGACGCATCGAGCACGCCGATCAACTCGCCGCCTGGCGCGAAGATCGGCGCGGCGCTGCAGGTCAGCGTCGTGAACGCGGCGCGGAAGTGATCGGTCTTGTGCACCGTGATCGGCGCCAGATCGGTCAGCACGCTCGCGATGCCACAGGTGCCTTCCTCGCTTTCCGACCAGCACGAGCCGACGTACAGGCCCGCGTGCTTGAAATCATTGCGCCGCTCGCGGTCGATGCGCGCATCGATGGTGACGCCGTGCGCGTCGGTGAGCATCACGCAGTAATCGGCGTCGCGCACGGTTTCGTGCAGACGCGTGAGGCATTGGCCCGAGGCGCGCAAAAAGGCTTCCTCGCGATCGCGGATCTCGCGCAACTCGGCGGCGCTCAGCACGCGCGGGCCGATCACCGAGCCGGGATCGAGCTGATAACGCTCGAACGAGCGCTGCCACGACGATACGAGGCGCGGCGAACCGGACGGAGCGGGCAGCCGTCCTTCGACGGCGCCGCGTACGCGTTCGGCGTGCCGGGTGGGCGCTAGGGCGTAGGGCATGAGCGGTTCCAGACTGGGTTCCAGACAGGGCGCAGCGAGCGGGCGGCGCAATCTTTTGTAGCACATTCGCCGCGCGCGATCACACCGCAGCGCAGCAAGCGAGACGCTTGAGACGTTCGTCTCAGGGAGTCTCGCTGCGCGCGTGAGACGCTGCGTGAGCGTCTCGAAAGCCCGTGTGACGGGGCTTTTGAGCGATCGGTTTGGCCGCGCGCGTCGATTTCCTGCGCCTGGCACCCGTGCTGGGCGCTCGCCTGAGACGACGCGACGCGCATCGAGACGCAGAGGGCGGCGCGAACACTTTCCTGCAAACCCCCGCCACAAAAGCGTTTCACGGATCGATACCGCTGTTCGCGCACGATTGGCACAACGCTTGCAGGGAGTGCAGGCAATCAAGGCGCGAAATCGCTGTACGACTGGAGCGAGCGCCGCCATCACAAGTCCGCGTGCGCATCGCGACGCGTGGACAGGAGACAACGCCCGTGACGACGCCCGTGACCGTAGGCGTGATCGCGAACCCGGCATCGGGTCGCGATATTCGCCGCCTCACCACACATGCATCCGTATTCCCGACGGCGGAAAAGGCCAACATGGTCGTGCGCCTGCTGGCCGGTCTCGGCGCGCTGGGCGTGGAGCGCGTGCTGACGCTGCGCGATCGCACGGGCGTGGCTGCGCTGGTGCTGCGCGCACTGGAAACGCACGCTGCCGTCGAGCCGCGCGGGCACTGGCCCAAGGTCGAATTCGTCGATCTGCCGGTGAGCGAAAGCGTCGCCGATACGCACGCGGGCGTCGCATACATGATCCGCGAAAAGGTTTCGCTGATCGCGGTGCTCGGTGGCGACGGCACCCATCGCGCCGTGGCCGCGCATTGCGGCGCAACGCCGCTGATCGCGCTTTCCACCGGCACCAACAACGCGTTCCCCGAACTGCGCGAGGCTACGGTCGCGGGCCTTGCGGGCGCGCTGGTCGCCACTGGCGCGGTGCCCGCCGAAACCGCGCTGGTGCGCAACAAGCGGCTGGTGGCGCGCTGCGTCGAAGGCGCGAGCCATGGCCGCGAAGAAATTGCGCTGGTCGATATCTGCGTGTCGCGCCAGCCGTTTATCGGCGCTCGCGCGATCTCGGATAGTTCGGATATCGAATCGTTGTTTCTGGCCTTTGCGCCGCCTGACGGCATCGGTCTCGCGTCGATCGGCGGCGCGTGGGCGCCGGTGGGCCGCGACGCCGCGCACGGCCTGCACATGACTTTCGCGCAAGGCGCAACGGCTGGCGAAGAGGGCGTGCCGCTGATTGCGCCCATCGCGCCGGGTCGCATCGAACGCGTGCTGATGCGCACCTGCCAGCGGCTCGAAGTGGGCATGGCGCTGCCGCTCGATGCGGGCCACGGCACGCTCGCATTCGATGGCGAGCGCGAAATCGAGCCCGCGCGCGGCGAGCGCTACGAAGTCTCGCTCGACTGGCACGGCCCGCTGACGGTCGATGTCGCGCGCACGTTGCGTTACGCGGCGTCGCATCAATTGATGCGCGAGTCGCTGAGCGCATTTGAAGCACCCGGCTTCCCGTTCCATTCACGAAGCCGTTCGCAGTGAAGCAGGCAAATACCGTGTTTTATCGACGGCATTATCGACAGGAGACAACCATGTCAGGCCAGTTGAACAAGGAGCAGTTGCTGAAAGCCTATCGCTCGATGCGCACGATCCGCGAATTCGAGGAACGCTTGCACACCGAATTCGCAACCGGCGAAATCCCCGGTTTCGTGCACCTTTATGCGGGCGAGGAGGCGTCGGCGGTCGGCGTCATGAGCCATCTGAACGATAGCGATTATGTTGCCACCACCCACCGTGGTCACGGCCATTGCATCGCCAAGGGCGTGGACGTGCGCGAGATGATGGCCGAAATCTATGGCCGCGCGACCGGCTCGTGCCGGGGCAAGGGCGGCTCTATGCATATCGCCGATCTGGCCAAGGGCATGCTCGGCGCGAACGGCATCGTCGGTGCGGGTGGGCCGCTCACCTGCGGCGCGGCGCTCGCGGCGAAGCACAGGAAAACCGGCGGCGTGGGCGTGTGCTTTTTCGGCGATGGCGCGTCGAATCAAGGGGTGATTTTCGAATCGATGAATCTGGCCTCGGTGTGGCGTTTGCCGGTGATCTTCGTGGCCGAAAACAACGGCTACGCCGAAGCGACGTCGTCCACGTGGTCGGTCGCCGCCGACAATATCGCCGACCGTGCCAACGGCTTCGGCATGCCGGGCGTGATCGTCGATGGCTTCGACTTCTTCGCCGTTCACGAAGCGCTGGGCGAGGCGATTGCGCGGGCGCGCAGCGGCGGCGGCCCGACGCTCGTCGAAATGAAGCTTTCGCGCTATTTCGGCCACTTCGAAGGCGACGCGCAGACCTATCGCGCGCCCGGCGAAGTGCAAAAGCTGCGCGAAGAAAAGGATTGCCTCAAGCGCTTCGAGGAGCGCGTGGTGCGCGCAGAACTGGCGAGCCCCGACGATCTGCGCAAGGTCGACGCCGAAGTCCAGGCGTTGATCGACGATGCCGTGGCCCAGGCGAAGGCTGCGCCCTTGCCTGCGCCCGACGCGCTGCTCACGGATGTGTACGTGTCGTATCCCTGAACGCATTGCAGATCAATCATCAGGATTCCAGATCAAGGAGACGGAAATGGCACGGAAAATCACCTATTCGCAGGCGATCAACGAAGCGCTTGCACAGGAAATGGCGCGCGACGACAGCGTGATCGTGATGGGCGAGGACAACGCGGGCGGCGCGGGCGCGCCGGGCGAGCAGGACGCTTGGGGCGGCGTGCTGGGCGTGACGAAGGGGCTCTATGGCAAATTTCCGGGGCGGGTGCTCGATACGCCGCTCTCGGAAGGCGGCTTTATCGGCGCGGCGGTGGGCGCGGCGGCGTGCGGCATGCGCCCGGTGGCGGAACTGATGTTCATCGACTTCATGGGCGTGTGCTTCGACCAGATCTTCAATCAGGCCGCGAAGTTCCGCTATATGTTTGGCGGCAAGGCAGTCACGCCCGTGGTGATCCGGACGATGTGCGGCGCGGGCCTGCGCGCGGCGGCCCAGCATTCGCAGATGCTGACTTCACTATTCACGCATATTCCGGGCCTCAAGGTTGTGTGTCCGGCCACGCCATACGATGCGAAGGGGCTGATGATCGAGGCGATTCGCGACAACGATCCGGTCATCTTTTGCGAGCACAAACTGCTCTACACGATGGAAGGCGATGTGCCGGAAGAGTCGTATTCGATTCCCTTCGGCGAAGCCAACATCGTACGCGACGGCGACGACGTCACCCTCGTCACTTATGGGCGCATGGTGCATTACGCGCTCGATGCCGCGCAAAAGCTCGCGAAAGACGGCATCGAAGCCGATGTGATCGACCTGCGCACGACCTCGCCGCTCGACGAGGACACCATTCTCGAAAGCGTGCAGCGCACGGGCCGCATCGTGGTGGTGGACGAAGCCAACCCGCGCTGTTCGATCGCGACCGATATCGCCGCGCTGGTGGCGAGCAAGGCGTTTGGCGATCTCAAGGCGCCGGTGGGCATGGTGACCGCGCCGCATACGCCCGTGCCGTTCGCGGCTTCGCTGGAAGACCTCTACATCCCCTCGGCGGACCAGATCGCCGCAGCGGCGCGCGCCGCAAGGAGCTGACGTTATGCCGATCAATATGATCACGATGCCCAAATGGGGCCTGTCGATGGAGCAGGGTCAGGTGAACGGCTGGCTCAAGTCGACGGGCGATCAGGTGACGAAGGGCGAGGAGTTGCTCGACGTCGAATCGGACAAGATCGCCTCGGGCGTGGAGTGCGCCTTCGACGGGATTCTGCGGCGGCAGATCGCGCAGGAGGGCGATACGCTGCCGGTCGGCGCGCTGCTGGGCGTGGTCGCCGATGCGCAAACTTCGGACGCCGAAATCGATGCCGCGGTGAGTGAATTCCAGCGCGATTTCGTGCCCGCGAAAGCCGGCGACGCGGACGCCGGGCCGCAGCCGCAGAAGGCGCAGATCGGCGGGCGCACGGTGCGCTGGCTGAAACTGGGTGAAGAACATCAGGGCGGCGGCACGCCCGTGGTGCTGATTCACGGCTTCGGCGGCGACCTCAACAACTGGCTGTTCAATCACGCCGATCTGGCCGCCGACCGCGCAGTCTGGGCGCTCGATCTGCCGGGGCATGGCGAGTCGGGCAAAGCGGTGGAAAGCGGGGCGATCGACGAACTCGCGCAGAGCGTGCTTGCGTTTCTCGACGCCCAGGAGATCGGGCGCGCGCATCTGGTCGGGCATTCGCTGGGCGGCGCGGTGGCGATGGCGGTTGCGGAGGGCGCGCCCGCGCGGGTCGCGTCGCTGGCGTTGATCGCGAGCGCGGGACTGGGCGACGAGATCGATGGTGCGTATATCGAAGGCTTTGTCACGGCTGCGAATCGCAATGCACTGAAGCCGCATGTCACGAAGCTGTTCGCCGATCCGTCGCTGGTCACGCGTCAACTGGTGGAGGACCTCGTCAAGTACAAGCGGCTCGAAGGCGTGCAGGACGCGTTGCGCAAGATCGCGGCGCAGGCGTTCGAGGGCGGGACGCAACGGCGCGTGTTCCGCGACAGGCTGTCGACGCTTGCACCCCGCGTGCTCGTGATCTGGGGCGAGGCTGACCAGATCATTACGTCGAAGCATGCGCAGGGGCTTGCGCCCACGGTCAGCGTGGAGGTGATCGCTGGCAAGGGGCATATGGTGCAGATGGAGGCGGCCGCCGAGGTCAACCGGCTGCTCAAGGCCTTTTTCGAGTCGGGAGGCTGACGATGAGCGAGGCCGTGTCTGAAGCGACTTTGCCCGGCGACACCGCGCTTGGCCAGCACGGCCTGCGCAGCCGCGAGAAGCTCGCGCGCATTCCGGTGAAGATCGTGCCCGCGCCTTCCGGCGAGGTGCTGCCGAAGCCGCCGTGGCTGCGCGCGCGTCCGATGATGAGCGCCACGGTGGCGCAAGTGGCCACGGTGCTGCGCGAACATCGGCTGCATTCGGTCTGCGAGGAGGCGATGTGCCCGAACATCGGCGAATGCTTCGCGCAGCGCACCGCCACTTTCATGATCATGGGCGGCCTGTGTACGCGGCGCTGTCCGTTCTGCGATGTCGCGCACGGACGGCCCGCGCCGCTCGATGCCGATGAGCCCGCGCATCTGGCGGCGGCGGTCGCGGCGCTTGGCTTGCGTCATGTCGTGATTACCTCGGTGGATCGAGACGATCTGCGTGACGGCGGCGCGGCGCATTTCGCGCAGTGTATCGAGCAGGTGCGAGCGCGCGTGCAGGGCATTGGCGTGGAAATTCTGACGCCGGATTTTCGTGGCCGTATCGGGCGTGCGCTCGATGCGCTGTCGCTCGCGTGGCCCGACGTGTTCAATCACAACATCGAGACTGTGCCGTCGCTCTATCGCGCGGCGCGGCCGGGCGCGGATTATCGCGGCTCGCTCGATCTGCTGGCCCGCGCGAAAGCGGCGCATGCGGCGCTGGTCACGAAGTCGGGGCTGATGGTGGGGCTTGGCGAAACCGATCAGGCCTTGCAGGCGACGATGGGCGACCTGCGCGAGCACGGCGTGGAGGTGCTGACCATCGGGCAGTATCTTGCGCCTTCGCGTTTTCACCTGCCGGTGCGCCGTTATCTGCATCCGGACGAGTTCGCGGCGCTGCGGGAAGCGGGCTTGAGGATGGGATTTCGCGAGGTGGTTGCGGGGCCGCTGGTGCGGTCTTCGTATCATGCGGCGCAGACGGTGGAGGCGGCGCGGAGGACACAGACGGCACAGACGGCACGCGAGTCAGACTGATTTTCCCGCCTCCGTTCTGCAACTAACAGCCAGTCGTAGTTGAGTCCGGAAAGACGCGGATTGCGCGCCGGGCCGGCAGATCGTCGATCAGCGCCGGTCCTGCAAGTATCGCGTGCTGACCCGCGACAGATAGACGACAAGGCCCGCGCCGGCGATGACCAGACTCGCCGCATTGGCGATCCAGAAACCGCGTGCGCCGGTCGCCCAGGCGGGCAGTCCGCCGAATACGTCGAAACCGAGTGCATAGCCGCCGCCCAGGCCCACGCCCCAGAGGGCAATGGCATAGATGAGCGTCGGCACCACGGCGACCTTGTACGCGCGCAGCGCGAACGCCGTGGTGATCTGCAGCGCGTCGAACACGTGATAGACGGTCACGATCGCCACCAGCGGCATGGCAGCCACCGCCACGGCCGGATCGGGCGTATAGCCGCCAATGATGAGCGGGCGCAGCACGAACACGATCGCGCCATAGCAGCATGCGATCGCCACCGCCGTCATCACGCCGTGCCGCGCGAGCGTGCGCGCTTCGGCGGGACGGTTGCCGCCCAGCGCCTGCGCCACCAGCGTCGACGTCGCCACGCCAATCGACAGCGGCGTCATGTAGAGCACCGCGCCCATGTTGCCGGCGATCTGGTGGCCCGCCAGCGTCGTCGTGCCCAGCCGCGCGATGAAGATCGCCATGAAGGTGTAGGAGGTCACCTCGATGAGATACGACAGCCCCATCGGAATGCCAAGCTTGAGCAGTTGCACCTGACGCTTCCAGACGGGCCAGCAGAAGTGCCTGAAGATCTCGAAAGGCGCGAACACGTCGATGCGCATGAAAGCCACAGCCGCGCACAGCACCAGCGCCCAGTTGATCGACGTGCTGGCGAGCGCGCAGCCGGGGCCGCCTAGCGCGGGCACGCGCAGACCGCCAAAAATCAGCCACGTATTGAGCGGCACCTTGATCGCGAGCGCGCCCACCTGCAGGAACATGACGAGGCGCGGGCGTCCAACCGCGTTGGACAGCGAGCTATAGATGCGGAACGCGAGGCTTGCCGGCAGCCCGAACGACAGCAGCCGCAGATAGCCGATGGTGCGATCGCGCAGCGCTTCGGGCGCGCGCGCGAGGTCGAGCAGCGGACCCGGGAAATAGAGGATCACGAAGCCGATCACCATCAGCACGAGCGCGAGCCAGAAGGCCTGGCGCACTTCCTCGCCGATCTCGGCATCCTTGCGCGCGCCATACAGTTGCGCGGCCACCGGCTGCAGCGCCGAAAGAATGCCGGTGAGGCCGATATAAACCGAAACGTAGATCGACGAGCCAAGACCGAGCGCGGCGAGGTCGAGCGCTGAATAGCGCCCCACCATCGCCGTGTCGATCACGCCGAACGCAATGATCGCGAGCTGCCCGACCAGCACCGGCCACGCGAGACCGGCGATGCGCCGGACGTCGCCCAGGAAAGTGGTGGTCACCGCGGCCTCGATCGCATGAACCGGAGTCGCATCAGTCGGGGCGCTTGCGCCAGACGTGCTTCTTGAGCGGCGGCTGCGGACGGTCGATGCGCACATAAAGGCGGAAGCGCTCGTCGCGGTCGGCGGCGCGGCGGCCTTCCCAGACCCGCTTCCAGACGAAGTCCGACATCGAGCTGGGTTCGCCGTAGTCCTGGGTGTCCTGACGCAGGATCACGTCGCAGTCGTCGTCGAACGAGAAGTGCATCTTGCCGAAGTAGGCGAAGGTGGCGATCTGCGCGTCGCCCAGACGCACCGGCGAAATGCACTGATAGTCGGCGGGCAGGTGCGCGGAGATCTGCTGCGCGACGTCCTTATAGGTGCGGCTGTAGTTGACGACCGGCAGCCACAGCGTCATCAGCAGCACCCACATCAGCGTGGTGCCGCCGCTCGACAGCACCACGCTGCGCCACAACACCTTCGGATGACGCGCCACGCGCCATTGCACCAGCGCCATCCAGCACAAGGTCACGCCCACCGCGCAGACGAAGGAGAGAATCTTGAACTGCGGCGCGAAGCCCGGCACGAGACGCGCGAGGTTGCGCGCGAGCGGCGCGGGAAAGCCCGTCATGCCCGCCAGCCAGACCAGCCATACGAAGGTGCTGAGAATCGTGAAGCTCAGCACCGCGAACCAGTCTATCGCATTGATTGCTTCGCGCTTGAGCGTAGGCAGCGCGAAGGTCGCGAGCACTGACAGCGCGGGCAGTACCAGCATGAAGAGGCGATTGGTTTCGTGGCTTTGCACCACCACGAGGACCAGCAGCGGCACGATCACCGAAAGCGGAATCGCAATGTGCGGCGCGCGGCGCAGACCGGCCCAGCTCACCCATGCCCAGATCGCGAGCGGCCACGCGGGCCAGGTGAACAGCGGCAGGTTCTTGGCCGCGTAGCGCAGCACCGAGCCGGGCGGACCCGCGAATGCGTTGACGTTGGTGCGCGCCCACTGGTTGATGAACCAGACGGCGTCGTCCGGATACGCGTGCAGCGCGATCAGCGGCCACGAGAAGGCGACCACGATCGCGACCGGCAGGCCTGCCACCAGCAGCCAGCGCGAACGCGTATTGGGCGCGAAGGCGAGCATCACCAGCGTGCCGACGAGCAGCGCGCCCACCAGCACCGGACCACTCGACAGCATCACGACGCCCAGCGCCAGGCCCCACCAGATCGCGCCCTGGATGGGCTTGTCGATGGCGCGCACCAGGCCGTAGACCAGCATCGCGATACCGAGGAACTGCATCAGCTGCGGCGTGGTTTCGTGACCGCGCTCGGCGAGGCCGAAACAGGCCAGCAGAATGAGCAGGGCGCCATCGGCCAGCGTGCGGCCGTAGTCGCGCGGTTCGGGCTCGCCGCCGAACGCATACTTGAAAGGCTGCACTTCGGCACGGCGGCCCAGCAGATAGGCGCTGTACCACACGAACGCACAGGCGAAGCAGAACAGCAGGCCCGTGGCGACACGCGAGGCATTGCTCGCATCCACCCACGGCGCGAAGATGCGGATACACAGCGCGCCGAGCCAGTAGCCCAGCGGACCATTCTCGGTCACGTATTTGCCGACGAGATTCGGCAGCAGCCAGTCGTGCGACGTGCCGCCGGCCATCGTCCACATTACGCCGAAACCCGCCGCATCCTCGTTCTTCCAGGGATCGCGGCCAAACAGGCCGAACGACGCGAACACGATGGTGATGGTCAGCAGCAGCCAGCGCGGCAGGGCGCTGGTGGCGGAGGCGGTCAGGCGAATGGCAGGCTTCATGCAGTACGAAAGAATCGGGTAGGCGGACCGGGGTGTGCGACATCCAGGCGGCTTCAAGATAACAAAGCGCCGCGATCGACGCGTCGGCGTCCGGTCAGGAGCATCCGGCATTCTAGCCGGGCGCGCCTGCAAGCGTCATGGCGCAGGTGCGACCGAGTCTTACCGGAGCTTCGATGCAGGCGCAATGAGCGCATGGGCAACGCAGGCAGCGGGCAATAAAAAAGGGCAGCGTAGGCTGCCCTTTTTTGCTGTGCTTCCGGCTGGAAGCAGCTGGGACCGGCTTGACGCCGGTGCAACGAATTACTTCGTTGCCTTGCCCGTGGCGCGTGCGCCGAACTTCTTGTTGAACTTTTCGACGCGGCCGGCCGTGTCCATGATCTTCTGCGTGCCCGTGTAGAACGGGTGCGATTCCGACGAGACTTCGATCTTTGCGAGCGGGTAGGTCTTGCCGTTGAATTCTGCGGTTTCGCGCGTCTGGATCGTCGAACGGGTCACGAACTTGAAGTCGTTCGAAACGTCGATGAACAGAACTTCGCGGTAATCCGGGTGAATGCCTGCTTTCATGATTAATCCTTAAATCTGGCGGTAGCCAACCCGCGAGCCCGGCTGCCCTATGCAGTACCGGCGCCCTTGCTTGAATCCTTGCGGAAACAGGCGCGAGCCACTTGCCCAAGGTCGAAAAACGGCGATTATGCCAGAAAATCAGCCGCTTGGCGATTTTTCGAGCGATGCAATCACGTGTCCGACGCCGCCAGCGCGCCTACGCGCGCGGGGTCCTGGCGGTAATAGCGCGCGAGCAGCCGGTACAGCTGCGGATATTCGGCCTCGAACGCCTGTGGCTTGACGAATAGCGCCTCGCTGCAGACCGCGAAGAATTCGGACGGATGATCGGCGGCGTAGGGATCGATCAGGGACTCGCGCTCGAAACGCGTCCAGCGGCGCTCCGGCACGGCGTCCACTTTGTCGCAGAATTGGTCGTAGGCATGGTCGAAGACATCGGCCCACGCCTGCGCATCAAGTGGCGCATGCCAGCGGCGAAAAAGGGGCGGATGACCGTCGGCCTCGCCGTTGAGCATGTCGATCTTGTGCGCGAATTCGTGGATCACGACGTTGTAGGCATCGCGGCCATCGGTCATCTGCGCGTCTTCCCAGGACAGCAGCACCGGGCCGCCTTCCCATGCCTCTCCGCTGGCGTCGTGCTCGACTTCGTGGACCACGCCGTCCTCGTCCTCGACCGTCTTGCGAATGATGAATTCACCTGGATACACCGTCACGCCAACCCAGCCCTTGTAGAGGTCGAGCGAAAGATTGAGCACCGGCAGCGAGGCCTGTACCGCAATGGCCACGGCGATCTGGTCGGTCAGTTCCAGTTGGTGCGCGGTGGTGAATTCCTTGTGCGCGAGAAAGAGGCTGGTGAGTTCGCGCAGACGCACGAGATCGGCGGCGTCGAGGTAGGCGAGGAACGGTAGGCCGTCGAGCGTGGCCTGCCAGAGCGCGTCGTTGATCGCATAGGTGCGCAGCGCTTTTTCGCGGCGGCGCGTATCGAACCAGTTCGTCAGTTTCGAAAGCATCGAGCTACGTCATTCAGTCATTCAGTCGATCTGCTTTTGCCACGCGGCAAACACGCCGCCCACGATGGCCACGCCGATCAGAAAATAAAACCCGTCGAGCGAACTCAGGAAACTGGCCTGCTGCGCGACCATCCGGCTCATCTGCGCGATGGCGAGTCCCTGCGCTTCGCTAGGCGAGCGGCCGAGCCCTTCGAAGGCATGCACGAGCGTCGCGTACGTGTTCTGGAAGATCGGGTTGAGCGGGTTCACGAATTCCACCAGTCGGGTCTGATGCAGCGCCAGCCGGTGTTGCTCAAGGATGATAACCGTCGCGGTCGCGAATGACATCGTCAATTGACGTACGACATTTTTCAGGCGGTAGCCGTGCGTGAATTCCTCGATGGCGAAGATGCGAAACGTGAGGTTCGCCACCGGCAACACGATGAAGAGCAGCAGCAGGCCGCGCAGCAGCAGCGGAAAGACGAGCCAGCTTTGGCTGGTGTCGGGCGTGAGGCGCGTCATCCAGAACGCGATGAAGGCGGCAAGCACGAAGCCCGGGACGATGATCCACTTCTTGTGCGCGATGTACTTCGAGTAGCGGAAATAGACGAACAGCGCGGTGGCGGAGATGAGCGAAGTAACACCGGTGAGACGTCCGGCGTTCTCGACCGGATAGTTCAGGCCGCCTTCCAGCAGGCGCGACACCTGGTAGCTGAGCGCCGTGGTCAGATAGTAATAGAGCATGTAGAGCAGCAAACCGACGCGAAACGGCTTTTCGCGCAGCGCATGCAGGCGCATGAGCGGCTTCGGGTGATGCCATTGATGCCACGCAAACCACGCCAGCGCCGCCATGCCTGCCACGGTGAGAAAGAGAATGCCGGGCGAGTTGCTGAAGAGCTCGAAACGGACCTGCTGCATGGCGATCTGCAATGCACCCTGGGCGAACGCAAAAATGATGTAGGGCCAGAAATGCGTGCCGCCGCGTTCCTCGGGCAGCACATGGCCTGAATCGGGTAGTGCCAGCAGAGCCAGCACGGCATAGATGACGCCGGCCGGCGCGGAAAACGCAAACAGCGCGCGCCAGTCGAAATGCGACACCAGCAGGCCGCCCGCGAGCGGAGCGAGTGCGCTCGACAAAACGATCAGGATCAGAAACGCGCGCGTCGCCACTGGGCGCTGCTGCGGCGTGAAGCAGATCTGGATCAGGATGCGGCAGGTGCCCATCATCGGGCCGATGCAGTAACCCTGGAAACCGCGCGCGAAGGCCAGTTCGATCGACGATTCGCACAGCGCCGCCGCCATCGCGCCCGCCGAATAGAACAGCAGACTGCCCGCTACATAACGGCGATAGCCCACGCGTTCGACCCACCATTGCTGCTGCAGGATGCCGAGCACCGCGCCCACCGCGTAGGCGCTGGACGACCACACGAGTTCATCGGGCGAAGCATTGATGCCGCCCGCGATATAACTCGTAAAAAAGGAAAATATGGCGTTGTCGTAGTAATCGAGGCCGGTCGCGAGCGCGAGCACCCAGGGGAAGAAGTCGCCGCGCAGACGGGCGGCGCTCAATAGCGGCGCGCGGGAAGGCATGGGGGCGGTGCTCACGCTGGGTCGCCACCATCGTCTGCGCTGCGCTTTTGCGCGGATTTCGTCTTGCGCGCGGTGCCCGATTTGCTGCGCGCATGATTGCCGCTATGCGCATTGGCGGGCGCGTCGAGTGCGGCGTCCGGGCGCGTCTGGCTGTCGTGCGCCTGCGCTGCCTGCTTGCGTCGCCGCGTCGCCGCCAGGCGCTCGTTGATCAGCGCGTCAGAGGGCTCGCCCGCAAGGCGGCGTTTCAGATAGTCGAGATCGTGCGCAAGTTCGGCGCGCACGGTCTGTGCCTCCTTGAGTTCGCGGCGCACATCCGTGATGCGGGCGTCGAGCGTGCCGATCTGCTGTTCGAGCGCATCGGCAATCTGTTTCAGCGACTCCTGCGAATACCGGCGACGGCCGTCGCCCACGGTTTCCAGCGGCCGTTTGAGCATTTCGGTAATACCGTGCAGCGAAAAGCCGAGCGCGCGCAGCCGCAGGATGCGGCCGAACTGTTCGAGATCCTGTTCGTCGTAAAGGCGGTATCGACCCTCGCTGCGCGTGGGCGTGACGAGGCCGCGTTCCTCGTAATATTTGAGCGTGCGGGGCGTTACGCCAAGCCGTTTGGCGGCGTCGCGCACCGTCAGCAGCGTGGGGGAGTGGCTGGGCATCGACGGTCAGCCGCCTTCTGGCGGCAGCAAAGACATCGGCCCGATTATAGAGCAACGTGAACGTTCACGTTCATGTTTGGTGCGCCATAGCTCGTTGCGGAAAATGAAAAACGCCCGCAAGCAGCGGGCGTTTTGTCGTGCGTCAGGCAGGCGGAATTTAGCCGCCGCGGCGCATCATGTCGAAGAACTCGGAGTTGTTCTTCGTCTGGCGAATCTTGTCGAGCAGGAATTCCATGGCTTCGACTTCGTCCATGTCGTGGATGAACTTGCGCAGCACCCAGATCTTCTGGAGGATGTCCGGCTTGATCAGCAATTCTTCGCGACGCGTGCCCGACTTGTTCAGGTTGATCGACGGATAGACGCGCTTTTCCGCGAGACGGCGCTCCAGGTGCACTTCCATATTGCCGGTGCCCTTGAACTCTTCGTAGATCACGTCGTCCATGCGGCTGCCGGTTTCGATCAGCGCCGTACCGATGATGGTGAGCGAGCCACCTTCTTCGATGTTGCGTGCCGCACCGAAGAAGCGCTTCGGACGTTGCAGCGCGTTGGCGTCCACACCGCCCGTGAGCACCTTGCCCGATGCCGGCACGACCGTGTTGTAGGCGCGCGCCAGACGCGTGATGGAGTCGAGCAGAATCACGACGTCGTGCTTCATTTCGACCAGGCGCTTGGCCTTTTCGATCACCATTTCGGCGACCTGAACGTGACGCGCAGCCGGTTCGTCGAACGTAGAGGCGATCACTTCGCCTGCGACCGAGCGCTGCATTTCGGTCACTTCTTCAGGACGCTCGTCGATCAGCAGCACGAACAGCACGACATCCGGGTGGTTCTGCTTGATGGCGTGCGCGATGTGCTGAAGCATCACGGTCTTGCCGGACTTGGGCGAAGCGACCAGCAGGCCGCGCTGACCCTTGCCGATAGGCGCGATCATGTCGATGATGCGGCCCGTCACGTTCTCCTCGCCGCGCATTTCGCGCTCAAGCAGCAGCACCTTGTTCGGGTGCAGCGGCGTGAGGTTCTCGAACATGATCTTGTGCTTCGAGGCTTCCGGCGGCTGGCCGTTGACCTTGTCCACCTTGACGAGCGCGAAATAGCGTTCGCCGTCCTTCGGCGTGCGCACTTCACCTTCGATCGTGTCGCCGGTGTGCAGATTGAAGCGGCGGATCTGCGACGGGCTGATGTAAATATCGTCCGTGCTGGCGAGATACGAAGTTTCCGGCGAGCGCAGGAAGCCGAAGCCGTCCGGGAGCACTTCGAGCGTGCCGTCACCGAAGATCGTTTCGCCCGTCTTGGCGCGCTTTTTGAGAATCGCGAACATGAGTTCCTGCTTGCGCAGGCGGTTCGCATTTTCGATCTCGAGGCCATTGGCCATCTCGATCAATTCGGACACGTGCAGAGACTTGAGCTCGGAAAGATGCATACGGAGAACCCGTCGGGAAGGGAGCGACGAAAAGAAGTCAGGGGGAAAAGAAGCGAGCGGAACCGCTCAAGGACTTATATAAGGGCGCCGGGTAGACGCTTTATGAATTCTAGCATAGCACACGCCAAAAACCGTCAGTGGAGCCCAACGGCATGTTTCGGCATGTTTTTCAGGCGCGTGTTGTCGGTGGACAACATGCGCGCCCGCGTATTCCTGCGGGTGCGCCGCTCGCTCGTGATTCCAGTCTATGCATCCAGTATTCGTTATTTGAATCGGACAGGCCGGGGAGGGTGCTTGCCCGGCAGGGCATAGAAAGCGTGCTAGCGGCGCGGCGCCGTTTTACAGGTGGCTGTCCAGGAACGCGGTCAGCTGCGACTTCGAGAGTGCACCAACCTTTTGCGCCGCGACGGCGCCGTTCTTGAAGAGGATCAGCGTCGGGATGCCGCGCACGCCAAACTTGACCGGCGTCGATTGATGCTCGTCGACATTGATCTTTGCGACTTGCAGGCGATCGCCGTAATCCTTCGCGACTTCGTCGAGAATCGGCGCGATCATTTTGCAGGGGCCGCACCATTCGGCCCAGAAGTCCAGCAGCACGGGCTTATCGGATTTCACGACGTCCTGTTCGAACGATGCGTCGCTGATGTGCTTGATTTGTTCGCTCATTGTCTAAATACCTCTTTCGGATCGAGGCTGATTGAATTGCTCGCCACGATACACCAAAACTCAAAATAGTTCCGGGGATGCCCAGACACGCCGGGCGGCTCCGGATCCACTCGCCAAGGCTTTCCTGACGAAGGTCGCCGCCAGTGTAGCCTAAATCCCTATGCGTTGCCGACGGTGATAGTACGCATACCGCCAACAGGGTTTCCCGCCTTTTTCACGATGTATTCGTGCCTGTTCGTGATGCCGATCGTGCGCGAATTACGTGCAACGAGGCTGGACGGCCCATGCCGGCTTCACCTGAGTACGTGCGCTCGCAAGCATTTCATGATCCCGATATGGTGCTGCCGCGAGGGTTTGCAAGGGCTTGCTGCGGTGTGCCGCGCGCTGTGCCGGGAAGGCGGATTTTCGCGGATTCGAAGAGTTTTGCAGTACGGCATTCTCAAGACGGCGTATCCGGTGTTAGAATGCGCCGTGACGGGCCTCCTCGCATGGTGGGGCGGTCAACCTGGTCAGGTCGGGAACGAAGCAGCCACAGCCGTTTTCCGCCAGTGCCGAGGGTCGGGCTCGTCACCTTCAACTTTTAGAGTTGATTCTCTTCTGCTGTTCTCTGTCGTTCATCTCTGGTTTTTCCCGCTGTATCCCCAAAGTCATATGCAGTGTTTGCGCCGTGATGTCGCGTGCAGCAGCTGTGCGTGAATGTGCATTCGCGTCTTGCGTCATGCCTGCCGCCCGGCGTCGTGCGCATGCCCGTCACGCCCCGTGCGCAAGGCGCTGCCCGCCTTTCGATTCATCTAGGCGCGCGGGCGTTGCTGATACAATTTCCAGATGACCTATCAAGTTCTCGCACGCAAGTGGCGACCGAAGGATTTCGCTTCGCTCGTCGGACAGGAGCACGTGGTGCGCGCGCTCACGCACGCGCTCGACGGCGGCCGTCTCCATCACGCGTATCTCTTCACGGGCACGCGCGGCGTGGGCAAGACGACGCTCTCGCGCATCTTCGCCAAGGCGCTCAATTGCGAGACGGGCGTGACCTCGAAGCCGTGCGGCGTGTGTCGCGCTTGCCGGGAAATCGACGAAGGCCGTTTCGTCGATTACGTCGAGATGGACGCGGCGAGCAATCGCGGCGTGGATGAAATGGCTGCGCTGCTGGAGCGCGCCGTCTACGCGCCCGTGGATGCGCGCTTCAAGGTCTATATGATCGACGAAGTGCACATGCTCACGAACCACGCCTTCAATGCCATGCTGAAGACGCTGGAAGAACCGCCGCCGCACGTCAAGTTCATCCTCGCCACGACCGATCCGCAGAAAATTCCGGTCACGGTGCTGTCGCGCTGCCTGCAGTTCAATCTGAAGCAGATGCCGGCCGGCAATATCGTCGAGCATCTCACGCACATTCTTGGCGAAGAAAAGGTCGAGTTCGAACCGCAGGCGCTGCGTCTGCTCGCACGCGCGGCCGACGGCTCGATGCGCGACGCGCTCTCGCTGACCGATCAGGCGATCGCCTATTCGGCCAATCAGGTCACGGAAGAGGCCGTGCGCGGCATGCTCGGCGCGCTCGACCAGAGCTATCTGATCCGCCTCATCGACGCGCTGGTGGCGGGCGACGGTGCACAGGTGCTCGCCATCGCCGACGAAATGGCGCTGCGCAGCCTGTCGTTCTCCACGGCGCTGCAGGATCTCGCCAGCCTGTTCCATCGCATCGCGTGGGCGCAGTTCGCGCCGGCGTCGGTGCTCGACGAATGGCCGGAAGCCGAGGATCTGCGCCGTTTCGCCGATGCGCTGAGCCCGGAACAGGTCCAGCTTTTCTATCAGATCGCCACGCTCGGTCGCAGCGAACTGGGTCTCGCGCCCGATGAGTACGCCGGTTTCACGATGACGCTGCTGCGCATGCTGGCGTTCGAACCGTCGACGAGTGCGGGAAGCGTGGGTAGTGCGCCTGCGTCGAGGCCCGCTGCTGCGGGTGTTGCCCGTGCGGCTGCTCCTGCTGCGTCCGCGGCATCGGTTGCAAGCGCTGCGCCGGTCGAGCGTGTGGTCGCGCCGAAGCCGATTGCACCGATTGCACCGGTTGCGCCTGTTGCTGCGACGCGTATCGAAGTGCCTGCCGAAACACCGGCAGCAGCGCCAGCGCCGAAGGTCGAAACCGAAAAGCCCGTCGTGGAGCAAACCATGAGCGCGCCGCAAGCGCGCATCGTGCCGCCGTGGGAAGACGAAGCCGCGCCTGAAGCGAGCGAAGCCAAGGTCGAAGAAGCTGCGCCAGCGCCTGTCGCGGCGGCCTCGGCCCCCGTTGCAGAGCCCGAGCCGACAACCGCGCCCGTAGAACTCGCCGCTGAACCTGCATCGCCTGCCTCGCGCGCTGCCGGCGGCGCAAGCGCGGCGCTCGACGTGTTGCGTAACAAGGGTCTGCGTATTTCGCCGGAACGCGGCGCACGCGGCACGACGGCTGCGCCTGCCACGCCCGTTGCGCAAAAAGCCACGCCGCGCATGGAAGTGAAGGTGCCGACGCCCGATCCCGCCCGTCGCGCCGCCGCCGCGCAGGAAGCGCAGGCGCGTCAGCCGGCCCGTCAGGCAAGCGCTTCGCAGGATGCGTCGGGCGCACCGCCGTGGGACGATATTCCGCCGGACGACTACGTGCCGCTTGGCGCCGACGATGCGTATTTCTCGTCGCCCGACGACGGTTTTGCGCCGTCCCTCGAAAGCGAAGCTCGCGCGCCGCGCGCCGCCGCGCCTGCCGCACCGTCGGCGGCCGTGGTCGATGTGAGCAAGCTGCCGCCGGGCATCCCGCTCGACGCCATTGGCTTTAACGGCGACTGGCCCGCGCTCGCCGCGACGCTGCCGCTCAAGGGCATCTCGTATCAGCTCGCCTTCAACAGCGAACTCACCGCGCTCGATAACGGCGTGCTGAAACTCAGCGTGCCGGTGCCGCAATACGCGGAAGCCTCGCAGGTCGCGAAGCTCAAGGCGGCGCTCGCCGAAAGCCTTGGCAAGACCGTCGAACTCGATGTGACCGTTGGACCGGCGCGCCGCACGGCCGCAGCGCTCGACGCCGCCATGCGTGCTGAGCGCCAGCGCGACGCCGAACGCGACATCGGCGCCGATCCGTTCGTGCAGCAACTGATTCGCGACTTCGGCGCGAGCATCGTGCCCGGTTCGATCCGGCCGATCGTGCCCGAAGCCGCGCAGGGCGGCAGTCAGGCCGCCCATTGAATTGCGCCGCGTGGCGCTGTCGGCCGCGCGCGCGAGTGACACACCTGAATCACCATGATCCAGAAGGAGCAATGAAATGTTGAAAGGCCAACTCGCCGGGCTGATGAAGCAAGCCCAGCAGATGCAGGAAAACATGAAGAAGGCGCAGGAGCAGCTCGCCCAGATCGAAGTCGAAGGCCAGGCTGGCGCCGGTCTCGTCAAGGTCACGATGACCTGCCGTAACGACGTGCGCCGCGTGTCGATCGACCCGAGCCTGCTCGCCGACGACAAGGACATGCTCGAAGACCTCGTCGCCGCCGCGTTCAACGACGCCGTGCGCAAGGCGGAAGCCACCTCGCAGGAGAAAATGAGCGGCATGACCGCCGGCCTGCCGATTCCGCCGGGCTTCAAGATGCCGTTCTAAGGCACGCGCGCCGCGCGGCCCGAAAGCTTAAGCGGCGCCTCGCGCGCGACGGTTCGCAGGACCGCCGCGCGCACTGTCTTTTGCTTCGCTTTTCGCTGGATCCGCATGAAACAACCTTCCGCCCTGGCGGCGCTTGTCGAGGCGCTGCGCGTACTGCCCGGCGTCGGGCCGAAGTCGGCGCAGCGCATGGCCTATCACCTGATGCAGCACGATCGCGAAGGCGCCGAGAAGCTCGGCCAGGCGCTGCTGTTCGCGACCGATCACCTGAAGCATTGCGAGAAGTGCAACACCTTCACGGAAGCTCAGGTCTGCGAAACATGTCTCGATGAAGAGCGCGATCCCACGCTGCTGTGCGTCGTCGAGACGCCCGCCGACCAGATCATGCTCGAACAGACCATGACCTGGCGCGGCCTGTATTTCGTGCTGATGGGGCATCTGAGTCCGCTTGACGGCATCGGCCCCAAAGAGATTCATTTCGACCGCCTCGTGAAGCGCGCCTCGGACGGCGTGGTCAAGGAAGTCGTGCTGGCGACCAACTTTACCAACGAAGGCGAAGCCACCGCCCATTATCTGGGCCAGGCGCTCAAGGCGCGCGGCCTGGCCGTCACGCGCCTCGCGCGCGGCGTGCCGGTGGGCGGCGAGCTCGAATATGTCGATGCGGGCACCATCGCCCGCGCCATGCTCGACCGGCGTTCGATGTAACGCATAACGCACCCAGAACAACGAGACATTCCAGGAGACTCATGAGCGCAGACCGACCCCACGAAGCCGCCGCGAGCGGCGCGACAGCCGCTGGCAACGCAAGTGGCGGCGGTCCGCTCGCGGGCGTGAAAGTGCTCGAACTCGGCACGCTGATCGCGGGTCCTTTCGCGGCGCGTTTTCTCGGCGAGTTCGGTGCGGAGGTCATCAAGATTGAAGACCCGAAGGGCGGCGATCCGCTGCGCAAATGGCGCAAGCTCTGGCCGGAAGCCGGCGGCACCTCGCTCTGGTGGGCCGTGCAGGCGCGCAACAAGAAGTCGGTGACGGTCAATCTGAAGGCCGAAGAGGGTAAGGAAATCGTGCGGCGTCTGGCGAAGGAAGCCGATATCGTGATCGAAAACTTCCGCCCCGGTCTGCTCGAAAAACTTGGGCTGGGCTATGACGTGCTGTCGAAGGAAAACCCCGGCCTCGTGATGGTGCGGCTCTCCGGCTACGGTCAGAGCGGGCCGTATCGCGACCGGCCGGGCTTTGGCGCGATTGCCGAGTCGATGGGCGGGCTGCGCCACATCACCGGCTATCCCGAATTGCCGCCGCCGCGCATCGGCATTTCGATTGGCGATTCGATTGCGGCGCTGCACGGCGTGATCGGCGCGATGATGGCGCTTCATCATCGCAACATGAACGGCGGCAGCGGTCAGATCGTCGACGTGGCGCTGTATGAGGCCGTGTTCAACATGATGGAAAGCGTGGTGCCTGAATACGGCGTCTACGGCATGGTGCGCGAGCGCACCGGCGCGTCGCTGCCCGGCATCGTGCCGTCTAATACCTATCCGTGCCGCGACGGCAGCATCGTGATCGGCGGCAATAGCGATCCGATTTTCAGGCGCCTGATGACGGCGATCGATCGCCCCGATCTCGCCAACGATCCGGCGCTCGCGCACAACGATGGCCGCGTGCCGCGCACCGCGGAGATCGACGGGGCCATTGCCTCGTGGCTGTCCACCCGCACCATCGATGAAGCGCTGGACGTGCTCAACGCCGCCGACGTGCCCGCGGGCCGCATCTACAGCGTCGCCGATATGTTCACCGATCCGCAGTTCGCGGCGCGCCAGATGATCCAGCAGTTCCGCTGGCAGAAGCCGGGCGCATCGGGCGAAGAGGGCGTCGATATCGCGCTGCCCGGCGTCACGCCCAAGCTATCGGCGACACCGGGCGACACGCGCTGGCTCGGTCCCGAACTGGGAGAACATACCGACGAAGTCCTGCAATCGCTTGGCTACGACACGGACCGCATCGCGCAGTTGCGCGCGCAACAGATCGTCTAGCACGACAAAGAGCGCAAAGCGGCAAAACAAAAAGGCTCGCACGGGAAACCGGCGAGCCTTTTTCATTCGACGCCAAGCGTCAAAAACGGCTTAAGGCTCGATGATGATCTTGCCCGTCACCTTGCGCGACGCCATATCCTTGAGCGCCTGCGCCGCATCGGCGAGCTTGTAGCGCTTCGAGACATACGGCTTCAGTTTGCCTTCGCCGATCCAGCCCACCATCTGCGCGAAGGCCGCTGCGTTGTTCTGCGGTTCGCGGCGCGCATAGTCGCCCCAGAACACGCCGACCAGACTCGCGCCTTTGAGCAGCGCGAGATTCAGCGGCAGCTTCGGAATCTCGCCATTGGCGAAGCCGACCACCAGATAGCGACCGCGCCAGCCGATGCTGCGAAACGCCGGTTCCGCGTAGATGCCGCCGACCGGATCGTAAATCACGTCGGGGCCTTTGCCGTCGGTGAGTGCCTTGATGCGCTCGCGCAGATCCTCGGTGCTGTAGTTGATAGTCTCGTCCGCGCCGAAGCGGCGGCACACGTCGAGCTTTTCCTCGCTCGATGCAGCGGCGATCACGCGCGCGCCCAGCACCTTGCCGATTTCCACCGCCGCGAGACCCACGCCGCCCGCCGCGCCGAGCACCAGCATGGTTTCGCCGGCCTTGAGTTGCGCGCGATCGACTACGGCATGATGCGACGTGCCGTACGCGAGCGTGAAAGCGGCGGCCGTGGCGAAATCGGCAGCATCAGGCAGCGGCACGCACGCCGCTGCGTCGGCGATCGCCTGCTCGGCGAAGCCGCCGTTGCCCACATAGGCCACCACGCGCGTACCCGGCGCGAACTTCACGCCTTCGCCGGCGGCCCGCACGATGCCCGCGACTTCCGCACCCGGCGTGAACGGCAGCGGCGGCTTCATCTGATACTTGTTCTCGATGATGAGGACATCCGGGAAGTTCACGGCCGCCGCCTTCACGTCGATCACGACCTGGCCGGGACCGGGCACGAGGTCGGGCAGATCTTCGAGCGTGAGCGTGTCGGGCGGGCCAAACTGGTTGCAGCGGATTGCGCGCATCGTGTCTCCTGTCGTGTTACGTCGGTTCGTGTTACGTCAGTCATGGATCCGGCTGGAGCGTCACAGTGTACGGCAATCCGTCGCAATGCGAACGATCGTGCGTTTATTTTTGTGGCGAGGCTGTCAGCGGGGCTCTGGAAGACGAGAGAGGCGTGATCCGAAAGCGAGTCGGAATGTCTCGTGCATCGTGTCGTAAAGTGCGCCGTCAGCGCCAGCGCGAGGGTGCCTTCCCTGTCGTTCGTCTGCCTTCTTTCCTCGGTTACAATCGGCTGATGCGAATACTACTCAGCAACGACGACGGCTATCTCGCGCCCGGCATTGCCGCGCTCTACGAAGCGCTCAAGCCGCTTGGCGAGATCACGGTGATGGCGCCCGAGCAGAACTGCAGCGCCGCCTCGAACTCGCTCACGCTCTCGCGCCCGCTCTCGGTGCTGCGTTCGACGAGCACCGGTTTCTACTACGTCAACGGCACGCCCACGGACTCGGTGCATATCGCGCTCACGGGCATGCTCGAACATCGGCCCGATCTCGTGGTGTCCGGCATCAACAACGGCCAGAACATGGGCGAAGACACGCTCTATTCGGGCACGGTCGCCGCGGCCACCGAAGGCATCATGTTCGGCGTGCCGGCCATCGCTTTTTCGCTCGTCGATAAAGACTGGGTGCATCTCGATTCCGCCGCCCGCGTGGCCGCCGACATCGTCGCCCATTACCTCGCTAATCCGCTGCCCGGCAATCCCTTGCTGAACGTCAATATTCCGAACCTGCCTTACGAGGAGATGGGCGAGTGGCGCGTCACGCGTCTGGGCAAGCGCCATCCCTCGCAGCCGGTGATCCGCCAGACCAATCCGCGCGGCGAGCCGATTTACTGGATCGGCCCTTCGGGCAGCGCGCGCGACGCGAGCGAAGGCACGGATTTCCATGCAGTGTCGAACGGCCAGGTGTCGATCACGCCGCTGCAACTCGACCTGACGCACACGCAGATGTTGCCGGCGACGCACGACTGGGTGCGCCAGGGCGGCAGCGTTTCATGACGGGCGAGCGCACCAGGCGTTTCCCGCTCGGCCTTGCGGATCTCGTTCGAGAGCCGCGTCGTCGCGACGATGCTCGTCCCGGTGAAGCGCGTGTGACGCACGCGGGAAAGCCGGGTGCGAAGGTCGCAACCAATGGCACAGCGAAGGGCACAACGAATGGCACTGCGAAGGTCGCAACGAAGGGCACGGTAAATGCTGGGTCGCCGGGCGTGCGATCGTCGGCGGTGGGTAGCACGGGTGTCGTCAAGGCCGCCAAGGCGCCGGGTGTGGCGCATACGGCTGCCTCGCCCGCGCGCAAGTCCGCCGTTCGTCGCACCGATCTTTCCGGCCGCGCCGCTCAAACGTTTTCGCCTGCTGCATCGAAGGCGCTGCCGGTGGGGACGAGGGCCGCGCCGACGCGTCCCGCCACCGCACCGCGCTCCGGCGTGACGCCGGGTGCGGGTGCGCCTGGCGTCGCCCTGAACGGCGCGCTCGCACTGACGTCGGAACGGGTTCGTGAGCGCATGGTCGAACGCCTGCGTGCGAACGGCGTGAGCGATCCGCGCGTGCTTCAGGCGCTTGCAACCGTGCCGCGCCACATGTTCGTCGATCCTGGCCTTGCGGCGCAGGCCTACGAAGATGCCGCGTTGCCGATCGGCCATCACCAGACCATCTCGAAGCCTTCGGTGGTCGCCCGCATGCTGGAACTCGCGGGTGCTGGCCGTGAGCTGGAACGCGTGCTTGAGATCGGCACGGGCTGCGGCTATCAGGCCGCGGTGCTGAGCCGGATCGCACGCGATGTGTATTCGATTGAACGCATCAAGCCGTTATACGAGCGCGCAAAGACGAACCTGCGGCCGCTGCGCATCCCGAACATCCGCTTGCACTATGGCGACGGACGGCTCGGCATGCCGTCGGCGGCGCCGTTCGACGCGATCGTGATTGCCGCCGCCGGCTTCGACGTGCCCCAGGCGCTCCTTGAGCAGCTTGCCATCGGCGGGCGGCTCGTAGCGCCGGTCGCGGAGCAGGACGAGGCGACCCAGGTGCTCACGCTGGTGGAGCGCACGGGCCCCGCGCAGTGGCGGGAGTCGAGGCTTGATCGCGTTTTCTTTGTCCCCTTAAAATCCGGAGTGATCTGAAACCGATGAGTATGTTGCGCGCGATGCAAAGAAAACGCCTGAATATCGATTTGACCACAGCCCAACGTAGTGCTTCGGTCATCGCGCTCTGTCTGCTGACGGCCTGCGCGACGCGTCTGGACAACGCGCCCGTGGTGGACCGCACCTCGGCGCTCGGCACCACCGGCGCCCAGCCGCCGGTGCCGCTCGGGCCGCCGCCTCCGGGATATTACCGGGTGAAGCCGGGCGATACTCTCTATAGGATTGCGCTCGAAAACGGCCAGAATTACCGCGACATCGCGACGTGGAACAACCTCGCCAATCCGAACCAGATCGAAGTGGACCAGCTGCTGCGCGTCGTGCCGCCGGGCGCGAGCAACGCCGCGGCCTACACGCCGGGCGTCGTGACCGCGCCGGTGCCGGGCATGGCGCCGCAGGGCGCACAGCCGGGCGGCCCGGCCGCCATGCCGCCGATGATCGGTTCCGCAGCGGGTGCGACTTCCGCGCCGTCGGCCAGCGTGCCGCCCCAAGCCAGCGGCAGCGACATGAGCGCAGCGCCCGCCGGCAGCATCTCGCTGGCATGGCCGGTGCGCGGTCCGCTGCTCAATGGCTTCGACGACACCCGCAACAAGGGTGTCAATATTGGTGGCGCGCCGGGCGACGCCGTGAAGGCCGCGGGCGATGGTCGTGTGGTTTATGCCGGAAATGGGCTGCGCGGTTACGGCAATCTCATTATCATCAAGCATGACGCGACGTTTTTGACTGCGTACGCTCACAATCGAGCTTTGATGGTAAAAGAAGGAGATGCGGTTACCAAGGGCCAGAAAATCGCCGAAATGGGCAATACCGACTCAGACCGCGTGATGCTGCATTTCGAAGTACGCCGTCAGGGCAAGCCCGTCGACCCACTGAAGTACTTGCCGCCGCAATAAAGCGAGCCGACCATGCCGAAATCGAAGCGCCGCCTGCAGCAATCCGAGTCTGACAGTCAAGCCGCCCAGGTTTCGGTGGAGGAGGGCGTTGCGCCCGTCGAAGAGGACGATATCGACGGCGCGCGCGAGCAGGACGAACGCGAGGAGCGCGACGCGGGCTCGGAAGAGAGCGGCGAGCGCGACAACGCGGAACCTGCGGAAGCGCCGTCCGACGCGGACGACTTCCGCTCCATCTTGCAGGCCGAACTCACGGCCGACACCATCCAGCATTATCTGAACCGGATCAGTGTCAAGCCGCTGCTCACCGTCGAGGAAGAGCAGCGCTACTCGCGTCTGGCCAAGGCTGGGGAATTCGAGGCGCGTCAGGTGATGATCGAGCGCAATTTGCGCCTGGTCGTTTCCATCGCCAAGGGATATCTGAATCGCGGCGTGCCGCTGCTCGATTTGATCGAGGAAGGTAACCTTGGCCTGATGCATGCGATCGAAAAATTCGATCCTACGCGCGGCTTTCGCTTTTCGACCTATGCCACCTGGTGGATCCGTCAAAGCATCGAGCGCGCGATCATGAACCAGGCGCGCACGGTGCGCCTGCCTGTGCATGTGATCCGCGAACTCAATCAGGTGCTGCGCGCCAAGCGCCATCTGGAGAAGAATTCGCTCAACGCCAATGCGGCCTCCGAGCGCCGCGACGCCAGCATCGACGACATCGCCTATCTCACGGGCAAGACCACCGAGGAAGTCACCGATATCCTCGCGCTCAACGAACACACCGCCTCGCTCGATGCGCCGCTCGATCTCGATCCGGCGAGCAGCCTGCTCGATCTGCTGTCCGACGATCAGAGCCAGTCGCCCGACGCCGAAGTACAGCACCGCGAGCTGGAAACGCTCACGCGCGCCTGGCTTGGCCGTCTGTCAGACAAGCATCGTCATGTCATCGAACGGCGTTTTGGCCTGAACCATATCGAACCCGCCACGCTCGAAGAGCTGGCCGACGAAATGGGCCTTACTCGCGAGCGTGTGCGGCAGATCCAGCAGGAAGCGCTGGTGCGCCTCAAACGCTTTTTCGCCTCGAACGGCGTGCGCAAGGACGCCGTTCTCTAACATTGCGCCGTTCAATACGGCGCCCATCTGAATGACAGTACCCGTACTCGTATTCGACATCGAGACCATTCCCGATGTCGACGGCATTCGCCGTCTCGAAGATCTGCCCGCCTCGCTCACCGACGCCGAAGTGGCCGAACACGCGTTCGCCGCGCGCCGAGAGAAGACCGGCAGCGATTTTCTGCCGCATCACCTGCAACGCGTCGCGGCCATTTCCTGCGTGTTCCGCGACGGCCAGGGTTTTCGCGTGCGCTCGCTCGGCACGCCGGAAGATGGCGAAGCAAAGCTGATCGATTCGTTCTACCGCACCATCGAAAAGTACACGCCGCAACTGGTGTCGTGGAACGGCGGCGGCTTCGACCTGCCGGTGCTGCACTATCGCGCGCTGGTGCATGGCATCCGCGCGGTGCGCTACTGGGATCTGGGCGAGGAAGATCGGGAGTTCAAGTGGAACAATTACATCAGCCGCTATCACTCGCGACACACCGACCTGATGGATCTTCTTGCGATGTATCAGCCGCGCGCCAGTGCGCCGCTCGATGCGCTCGCCAGGCTGTGTGGCTTTCCAGGCAAACTGGGCATGGACGGCGGCCAGGTGTGGACGCAGTTCCAGCAGGGCCAAATCGAGGAAATCCGCAATTACTGCGAAACCGACGTGGTCAACACCTATCTGCTTTATTGCCGATTCCAGAAGATGCGCGGCGGCTTCACCGAGCGTGAATACGACGACGAAATAACCTTCGTGAAGCAGACGCTTGCGGGCGAATCGGCGCCGCACTGGGCCGAATATCTGAAGGCGTTCGGCGATGCTGGGTAAGCGTTGACCACGCCTTGAACAGGCGTTGAGTTCAGCCGAGTTCCAGCACGATCGGCTGGTGATCCGACGCCTGGGTTGCGCCATCGATGTCGCAGCGCTTGAGCCTGCTGCGCAAGTCCTCGGTCACGAACACGAAATCACAGCTCAGTGGGCCGTCAGGCCATTGTGCGGTGTCATAGACGCCCGCGGTAGGCGGCGTCGCGCCAGCATGCAGCGTGGTCCAGGCATCGATGAAGGCGGGGCTGTCCGTTAGCGGATCCAGCATGCGCATGTAGGCGGCGCTGCCCCAGGCGCTGTTGAAATCGCCGCAGACGATTGCGCTGACAGGCCGCGCCGTGCGGGCAAACGGGCCTTCGGTGTTTTCGGCAGGCGCGGGCTGCGCCGCGTGTGCGGCGGCTTCCTGCTGCAAACGCCGCAGCGCCTCCACCTGCGCGAGCCTTTGGCGTTCGGAATAAAACTCCAGATGAGTCACGAGCGCGCGCAGCGCGCCGCCAGGTGCTTCGAGCACGGCCTCCAGCGCCACGCGCTGCATCGACGGCGCGGCGGGATCGGCGGGCCACGGCAGCAGGTGTCGAAAGACCTGCGCCACCGGCAGGCGCGTAGCGAGGGCGTTGCCAAACTGCCGTCGCCTGGCGGGTTGGCCGTTGACGGCGGCAGCGGGGTCGGCCGCCAGATCGGCGCCGATGGCTTCGAGCACCGTAAAGCCGGGCAGCAGCGCCGCCAGTTCGGCAAACTGATCGTCGCCGGGGCCGCCTGGCAGCGCATGGAAGCCGCGCGTGATTTCCTGCAGACACAGCACGTCGAAGTCGGCGAGACGCTTCGCTTCGCGCACCGTGCGCGCGAGATCGACGACACCGGCTACGTCGCGGCCCCATTGAACGTTCCAGCTGACGAGTTTGATGGGTTTCATGGGTTTCATTCCAATCGGCCTCGCGTGTCGTTGATCCTCACACAGCGCGCACGGCTGACGCCTGACTCGCGACGGCGCTCAGCGGCGCGTCGCAGCGTAGTCCGAAGCCTGCCAGACGATGCCCGGACCCGCAGTCGCGCGCGTGATCGACAGGTTACAGGACGCTCGCTCGCTGGCCACGACGGCCGCACGCCGGAAGTACACCGCGAACGGCACGTCGCCGTATTTTCCTAGCGCATACTGGTAGCACTCGTTGCCGTTCTGGCCGCGCATGCGGTCGGGCGGTCCGACGCGGGCGATGACTTCGTTTTGCGACATGCCGCGCGTGACCTTTGACATGGTCACTTCGGGGGCCGGAATGGACGAAGACACGCAGGCGCTCAGGCCGAGTGCGGCGGCGAGCGCCGCCAGGCAAACTACTTTGTTCATGCTGTTTCTCGGAATCGGAGGGAGAGGCTTACCTGTACGCGCGCGGTGGAACGATGCCAATCGGACAGTTCCCAAAATGCGTGCTGCCAGGGATTCCGAAACGTTGTGGAACATCGCGAAGCCGGAGATGGCCGCACTGCGGCGCTCAATCGAAAATCAGGTGCACGACGAGGTAAAGAAGTCCGATCATCAATATCGGGCTGCCGATCAGTGCGGCGGCGACGATATACGACTGCCGCCGGGCGGCGCGGTCGCGTGGCAACGCTTCGAGCAGCGGCGCCAGAAAGACCACAGCGATGCACAATGCGCCGAGTGCGATCGCAAAACCGGTTGCGGAAAAAAGCGTGTCCATGATGTCGGGTCCTTGGCGACGGCCTCACGGGGCACGTCGCGAGAAACATCGTACTGACGGACGTCGTTCGAGTGGATCGGACTTATCTGAAAGCGGTGCCGCGTGAAGGGGCAACATGTATAACGGCTTCGTCCGCGTTCCGCTGAAGCGCGCATAAGGAGGCGCTCGCCGAATCGACTACAATCTCGCCTTCGTCTAAAAAATCCACCCCCCCACTGTCTGTCAGGAATCCGCTGGTGTCCCAAGCCGCCCCCGACCCTCAAACCGAAACCGTCCACGCCGAGGCCGCCGCCATGCCTTTGCCTACGCCCTCGAAGAAGCGCAGCAAGCGCGAGCGCCGCGCCGAGAAGCGCGCCGCCGTCGAGGCGTCGGTTGCTCATGCCCCGATTCTTGAAATCGAATCCCTCGACATGGAGGCGCGCGGCGTAGGCCGTACTGTCACCGAAACGGGCGAACCGGGCAAGGTGATCTTCGTCGAGGGTGCGTTGCCTGGCGAGCGCGTCACTTATTTGAGCTATCGCAAGAAGCCGACTTTCGAGCAGGCGGAGGTCGTGGACGTGCTGCGCGAAAGCTCGATCCGCACCAAGCCGCAATGCGCGTTCTTCGGCAAATGCGGCGGCTGCTCGATGCAGCATCTGGACGTGCGCGCCCAGATCGCCGTCAAGCAACGCGTGCTTGAGGACAACCTCAAGCACCTGTCGAAGATTCGTTCGGAAACGATGTTCCGGCCGATCCACGGCCCGTCCTGGGGCTACCGCTATCGCGCGCGCCTGACCGTGCGCAACGTGCCGAAAAAGGGCGGCGTGCTGGTGGGGTTCCACGAGCGCAAGAGCAGCTACGTGGCCGACATGACGAGCTGCGAAGTGCTGCCGCAGCATGTCTCGGCGATGCTGGTGCCGCTGCGTCACCTGGTGGGCGCGCTGTCGATCAGCGATCGCATGCCGCAGATCGAGCTGGCCGTGGGCGCGAGCGTCACGGCGCTCGTGCTGCGCATTCTTGAGCCGCTGACCTCCGCCGACGAAGACCTGCTGCGCGCCTTCGCCGACGAGTACAACGTGCAGTTCTGGCTGCAGCCCAAGGGCCCCGAGACGGTGTTCCCGTTCTATCCGCTCGACAAGCCGCTCGACTACACGCTGCCGGAATTCAACATCCGCATGCCGTTCAAGCCGACCGACTTTACCCAGGTCAACCACCAGATCAACCGTGTACTCGTGGGTCGGGCGCTGCGCCTGCTCGCGCCGGAAGCGGGCGACCGCGTGCTCGATCTGTTCTGCGGCATCGGCAACTTCACGCTGCCGCTCGCGCGTCTGTCGCGAGAAGTGGTAGGGATCGAAGGCAGCGAACAACTGACGACGCGTGCGCTCGAAAACGCGCGTGCCAACGGCGTGGACGGTCATACGTCGTTCGCGTGCCGCAATCTGTTCGAAGTCACGGCGGACGATATCCGCGCGCTCGGCCATTTCGACAAGTACCTGATCGACCCGCCGCGCGAAGGCGCGCTGGCCGTCTCGCAGGCACTGGCCGAAATCGCGCAGAGCGGCGACGGCCCGCTGCCCAGACGCATCGTGTATGTGTCGTGCAGCCCGGGCACGCTCGCGCGCGACGCCGGTGTGCTGGTGAACGACGCCGGTTATCGGCTCAAGGGCGCAGGCGTGGTCAACATGTTCCCGCATACGTCGCACGTCGAATCGATCGCGCTGTTCGAACGCGATTAACCGCGTAGCTGAGTCCGCCCAAGGCCCGCCGCGCAGTGTGTGCGGCGGCGGGACGAAAAAAAACGCCACGATAAATTTCGTGGCGTTTTCTTTTAACGGATCAGGCGGCGATTACCAGATCTGCCACCAGGACTTCTGTTCCTTGCCCGGACGTGCGTGACCCGTGATGTACGGGCTGTCAGGGAAGGTGGCGGCCAGCACGCGACGGGTGTCGTCGGCGAGCTGCGGCTGCTCCAGCTTCTGATACGACAGGATCATGATGTGCAGCGCGTCTTCGATGGCGGGTGCGCTCTTGTATTCCGTGATCGCCAGCTGTGCGCGGTTGATCGCCGCCACATACGCGCCACGGCGATAGTAGTAGTCGGCGGCGTGCACTTCGTGCGAAGCCAGCGCATTGACGATGTAGCGCATACGCTGCGCGGCATCAGGTGCGTACTTGCTCTGCGGCGACTTGTCGACCACCACCTTGAATGCGTCATACGACTCGCGCAGCGACTTCGGATCGCGCTCGCTCATGTCCTGGCCCGAGAAGCGACCGAACAGACCCAGATCGTCGTTGAAGTGGATCATGCCCTTGAGGTAGTACGCGTAGGCGATGTCCGGGTGATCCGGGTGCAACTGGATGAAGCGGTTGATTGCCTGATCGGCGGCGTCGTTCTCGTTATCCTTCCAGTCGCAGTAGGCCACGTTGATCTGTGCCTGTTGTGCGAAGTGGCCAAACGGATCGCGACCTTCGAGCTGTTCGAAGTATTTCGCGCACTTGCCCCAGTCGCCACCGGAGAGCGCGTCTTGGGCCTCCGTATATAATTTGTTGTTGTTCCACGTTGCCGTTTCGTCGGTTTTTTCCGGCAGGCCGTGGCAGGCAGCCACTACGGTGAGCGCGGCGCCGCAGGCGGCAATGCGAAAGACGTTGCCCATCTTGCCGAGCGTTTGCATGTGCTTTGCGCGCAGTGCGTTTCGGGCCGCTGCATTTTTGGCCAGTTTCGTGTTCGTGTTCAAGGCTCGCATTTATCCCAGTCCAGCTTCAGGTCCACAGGTGACCCAGACTCAATGACCCGTTCAGTTATTCCGGGGGCCGGCGCTCCCGGCGCCCAAAACAGCATCAGCGATTATAGCCTGGGCGATGTGCCCGATGCCGCAGGAGCCGATGAGGCGCTTGACGACGACATGGTCGAAGGTATTTCCGTTCCTATCCAGGGCGGTCCTTCGCGCACGCGCGTTGCCCGCGAAGATCAGGAGGCGCGCCGCGCCGAAGTGCCCGACGAACTCGCCGGCGAGCGTCTCGACAAAGTGCTCGCCAGAGTTTTTCCGGAGTTTTCCCGCAACCGCCTCCAGGGCTGGATCGAGGCGCAGCGCGTGCTCGTCGACGGCAAGCCCGCCAAGGTGCGCCAGCCGGTGCCGCTAGGCGCGATGATCGAACTCGTGCCGGATCTGCTGCCCGAGCAGCTGGCGTTTACGCCCGAGCCGGTGCCGCTCGACATCATCTATGAAGACGAAGCCATCCTCGTCATCAACAAGCCCGCCGGGATGGTCGTGCATCCGGCCGCCGGCAACTGGAGCGGCACGATCCTCAACGGCCTGCTGTACCGCTACGGCGAAGCCGCCGCCGGTCTGCCGCGCGCGGGCATCGTGCACCGGCTCGACAAGGAAACCTCGGGGCTGATGGTGGTGGCGCGCACGCTCGAAGCGCAGACCGACCTGGTGCGCCAGTTGCAGGCGCGCACGGTCAAGCGCCGCTATCTCGCGCTGGTGTGGGGCAATATGCCGGACGAGGGCACCATCGACGCGCCGATCGGCCGCGATCCGCGCGATCGCGTGCGCATGGCGGTGGTTAGCGGCGCATCGGGCAAACCGGCGCGCACGCATTACCGCCGCATCGACAAGGCCATCTGGCACCAGCAGCCGATCAGCGCGATTCATTGCGATCTCGAAACCGGGCGCACGCATCAGATCCGCGTGCATTGCGCGCATATCCGCCATCCGCTGCTGGGCGACCCGGTTTATGGGCACGCACGCGGCAAGCGGTCGGTGCAGGCGTTGCCCGGTGATTTCGCCCGCCAGGCGCTGCATGCCTGGCGTCTGGGCCTGATCCACCCGGTAACGGGTCGAGCCATGCAATGGCGCGCCGACCTCCCCGACGATATGGACGCATTGATCGAAGCGCTCGGCTTCGGCAGCGAGGAGCGCGAGGAAGACAACTCCTTCGACGAGATGTTCGACAGCGCCTATACGGACGAGGGTTACGTAATCGGCAGTAACGAAGAGGATTACGCGGACGACGAGGACGCGGACGAAGATCACGACCACGACCACGACGATCGGGAAGCCGACCACGAAGATCACGAAGGCGACAACGAGGGCAAGCCCGCATGACGACCTGCCCGGAACTGACTTCCGCCGATCTGCTGCACCCCGGCTGGGACGTTGCGCCGCGCGTGCGCGCGATCGTGACGACGCGCAACGGCGGTGTGAGCGCCGGGCCGTTCGGCCGCTGGCAGGCCGGCGCGCAGCAGGGCGAGGGCATTGAGCTACCGTGTGGCCTGAATCTGGGCCTGATGTCGGGCGACGATCTGGGGCACGTCGAGGCCAATCGCGCGCGTCTGCTCAACTACGCGGGCGTGCCCGCGGCGTGGCTCAAGCAGATCCACGGCCCGATCGTGGTCGACGCCGCCGAAGCGCTCGAAGCGGCGCGCTCCGGCACGCCGCTCGAAGCGGACGCGAGCGTCACCGACCAGCCCGGCATCGCCTGCACGGTGATGGTCGCGGACTGCATGCCCGTGCTGCTGTGCGACGGCGCGGGCCGTGCTGTCGGCGCTGCGCATGCGGGCTGGCGCGGTCTGGCCGCGGGTGTGATCGAAAAGACGGCGCAGCGCGTGGCGGCGCTCGCGGGCTGCGCCGCCCGCGATCTGCACGCCTACCTCGGACCGGCCATCGGCCCGACGGCCTTCGAAGTCGGGGCAGACGTGCGTGACGCGTTCATGACTCACGCGGGCGCTGTCGACGGCGCACAACGCGCGCAGACTGGCGCGATCGAGGCTACGGCCGCCGCATTTACACCGCGCGCCGAAGCGTCCGGCAAGTATTTCGCCGATCTGGGCGCACTCGCGCGCCTGCGTCTGGGCGAGCTTGGCATCACGCGCGTCAGCGGCGGCGGTATGTGCACCTACACTGATCGCCAACGCTTTTACTCCTATCGCCGCGAGCCTGTGACGGGTCGCATGGCGGCGCTTGTCTGGCTCGAAGCCTGAGCAGTTTCCCCCCACGTGCCCCGCGAGCTTTTCGCTGCGGGGCACACACCCTCACATCGGCCATTGGCGGCATTTTTGCTGCACCGCACAGTCGGCCGGAAAGCCTTGTTTTTCATGCGTCGCGAATCGGTTTGGCGCGCTCCTCATTGCACTGCAAGCACTTGCCGGCACGGTGGTTTTTCTCCTGCGTTCAGATCGTGGGCGCGCCTCGCGCAGGCGCACGCTCATGCGCATCGGGAAAACGATAATTAAAAAAATATCGCAGTGCGGCAAAATCGGGCACAAGCATTGACACGCTTTGCAGTGGGGAGCAAGAATGTCCCTCACCTACGGGACAGGACGCACCGGGCGCAAGACAGTGGCGCGCCTTGAGCGTTCCACCTGCCTCTCAACCAGTCCTCCGGGACACATCGGTCAAAAGCAGGCATGACGGCATCTCAACGTTCCACGACTCACCCCGGTACGGGCGCTTCAAACGACGGTGCGCAGTCTTTCATTCCGAATTTCACGCCGGACGCCGCCGGCATGCAGCAAATGCTGGACGCCTGGACCCAGGCCTGGCGCAATGCGATGAACGCCGCGCAGCAAGCGGGCGTGCAGCAGTGGGGGGCGCCCGGGCAGCCCGGCGCGTTGTGGCCCGGCGTCGCCGGCGCCATGAACGGTACTGCCAATCCTGCCCAGGCTGCTCAAGCCGCGCAAGCCGCATTCGGTGCAGCGATGAATCCGGCCGCCATGCAAGCGGCGCTAGGGCAGTTCGGCAATCTGGGCAATCTGGGCGGCGCCTTCGAGGCGTTCAAGCTGCCTTCGGCCTCCATCGAGCCGAACCGCCTTCAACATCTCCAGGCCGAATACTCGCGCGATGCGATGGAACTGCTGCGCGAAGCCTCGGCCGCGCAGCCCAAAGCGCCTGAACTCAAGGATCGCCGCTTCAGCTCGGATGCGTGGAAAGCCACGCCGGCCTACGCCTTTACGGCGGCCTGGTATCTGCTGAATGCGCGCTATCTGCACGAGATGGTCGACGCCATCGACACCGATGCGAAAACGCGCGAACGCATCCGTTTCGCCGTGCAACAGTGGACGGCCGCCGCGTCGCCCAGCAACTTCCTCGCCCTGAACCCCGACGCGCAGAGCGCCTTGCTCGAAAGCCACGGCGAAAGCCTGCGCCAGGGGGTGATGAACCTGCTCGGCGATATGTCGCGCGGCAAGATCTCGCAAACCGACGAATCGCGCTTTGTCGTGGGCCGCAATCTGGCGACCACGGAAGGCTCGGTGGTGTACGAGAATGAGCTGTTCCAGCTGATCCAGTACAAGCCGCGCACCGCCACCGTGCGGGAGCGGCCGCTGCTGATCGTGCCGCCGTGCATCAACAAGTACTACATCCTCGACCTGCAGCCCGATAATTCGCTCGTCGCGTACGCGCTGGAGCAAGGGCAGCAGGTGTTCCTCGTCTCCTGGCATAACGGCGATGCGTCGATTGCCGACAAGACCTGGGACGATTACATCGAAGACGGCGTGCTGCGCGCCATCGATACCACGCGCAGCATCAGCGGGCGCGAGCAGATCAATACGCTCGGCTTCTGCGTGGGCGGCACGCTGCTGGCCACGGCGCTTGCCGTCGCGGCGGCGCGCGGCGAGCATCCGGTTTCGTCGATGACGCTGCTCACGGCGATGCTCGACTTTTCCGATACCGGCGTGCTCGACGTGTTCGTCGACGAGGCGCACGTGCAGATGCGCGAGCAGACCATCGGCGGCAAGAATGGCGGCACGCCGGGCCTGATGCGCGGCATGGAGTTCGCCAATACGTTCTCGTTCCTGCGCCCGAACGACCTCGTCTGGAACTATGTCGTCGACAACTACCTCAAGGGCCGCACGCCCGCGGCGTTCGACCTGCTCTACTGGAACAGCGACTCGACGAGCCTGCCGGGCCCGATGTACGCGTGGTATCTGCGCAATACGTATCTGGAAAACAAGCTGCGCGAACCCGGCGCGCTGACCGTGTGCGGGGAAGAAGTCGATCTTTCGCGCATCGACGTGCCCACCTTCATTTACGGCTCGCGCGAAGACCATATCGTGCCGTGGCGCACGGCGTACGCGTCGGTACCGCTGTTGTCCGGGCCGCTGAAGTTCGTGCTGGGCGCGTCGGGGCACATCGCCGGCGTGATCAATCCGGCTTCGAAGAACAAGCGCAGTCACTGGGTTTTCGATACCGAGGCAAAACATCTGCCCGACGAAGCCGACGACTGGTTCGACGCGGCCGAAGAAAGGCCGGGCAGCTGGTGGCCGGAGTGGGCCGGTTGGCTCGACCAGTTCGGCGGCAAGAAGGTCAAGCCGCGCGCCCAGGCCGGATCGGCGGAATTCCCCGAGATCGAGCCTGCGCCGGGACGCTACGTCCAGCAGCGCGAGTGACGCCGCACCTGAAAACAAGACGAACGCTTTACCTGGGTTTGGGTTTTTAACATTGACGGGCAAGCATCTCTCGCGATTTCGCGCAGC
Organism: Paraburkholderia bannensis; assembly: GCF_014200455.1. GTDB lineage: Bacteria > Pseudomonadota > Gammaproteobacteria > Burkholderiales > Burkholderiaceae > Paraburkholderia > Paraburkholderia bannensis_A. The sequence continues at coordinate 263,046 of NZ_JACHBW010000013.1, forward strand.
CCTGAGGAATCGAAAATGACTGACATTGTGATCGTTTCGGCCGCACGCACGGCGGTGGGTAAATTCGGCGGCTCGCTGGCAAAGGTGGCCGCGCCGGAG
>NZ_JACHBW010000014.1 GCF_014200455.1 Paraburkholderia bannensis
TTCACCAGCATCAGCGTCTGGCCGTACATCGTCGCCACGGAGAGCTTGTGCGGGCGAATCGTCGGCAGATCGACGAGGCGGGTTTCGATGCGTTCAATCGTCACTGAGGTCATGGCGGGCGTTGCATACGTGGAGTTCATGGAATGGTTTTATACGCCCCGCCCAAATGGACCGTCCAATACTTTTGGACACCGGTTTCCATACCCTGCAGGTATAACGGCTTTTGCGTATTCGCAGATAGTGCGGCGCACCATACCTGGATGGAATCGTAAGACGAGATGCCGATGCTTGCTGGGAGGGGCTTTGATGGTGTTGCCGAAGGTTTTGCGCCGTGAACGAAAAACGCCGCTTCAAGGCAAAGCGGCGTTATCAAACCTGGGTGCGAACCGGCGACTGGATTCGAACTTTATCGCAGTGCTGCCCCTGCTCCGGCATCGAGCCGACGGCGATTTGCCGTATCGCGCGTCGCCTGCCAGTAGTAGAGCGGCGAAGTGAGCGCCGTCATCCTGCATGGGCTCTTTCACCCATCGGTTCAGAGGACTGATTGAAGTTTTCGCTTGTATGACACCTGCACGCTGAGCAGACCGGCCGCGTCCTTGACGCACAGCCGGTCATTTGCCCTGCATCACCCGCGCAACTGAATCCAGGTCGTCTTCAACTGCGTGTATTTGTCGAAAGAATGTAGCGAGAGATCGCGGCCAAAGCCCGATTGTTTTCCGCCGCCAAACGGCACGCACACATCCAGCGCGTCCACGGTATTGACCGACACCGTGCCCGCCTTCAGCGCGCGTGCCACGCGATGCGCGCGATTCAGGTCGTCGGTCCACAGCGAAGCAGCGAGTCCATACGCGCTGTCATTGGCGAGGCGTAGCGCCTCTTCTTCCGTGTCGAAGGCGCTGATCGCGAGCACCGGGCCGAACACTTCCTCGCGCGCGATCGGCATGTCGTTGCGCACGCCGGCGAAGATTGTCGGCTCGATGAAATTGTCCGAGCCATTGAAGCTCAGACGCTTGCCGCCCTTGAGCAGTCTCGCGCCGTCGCGCTGGGCCCGTTCGATTGCACTCACGATGCGCGCGGTCTGGCCCGCATCGACGATGGCGCCCGCGCGGCTTGCGGGGTCGAGCGGATCGCCCGGCATCCAGTCGCGCGCCTTGCTCAACAGACGTTCAATGAATTCGTCCTGAATCGAGCGCTGCACATACAGGCGCGAATTCGCCGAGCAGACTTCGCCCTGATTGAAGAAGATGCCAAAGGCCGCTTTTTCAGCGGCAAGATCGAGATCGACGCAATCCTCGAAAACCAGATTCGGGCTTTTACCGCCGCATTCGAGCCAGACCTGCTTGAGATTCGACTCGGCCGCATAACGCATGAAATACTTGCCCACCACGGTCGAGCCTGTAAACACAAGGCAATCCACATCGGGATGCAGGCCGAGCGCGCGCCCCGCCTGCTCGCCCAGACCGGGCACGACGTTGAGCACGCCTTCGGGCAAGCCGGCTTCCAGCGCAAGTTCCGCCAGACGCAGCGCGGAAAGCGGCGACTGTTCCGCGGGCTTGAGCACCACGCTGTTGCCCGCAGCCAGCGCGGGCGCGAGTTTCCACGCGGCCATGTCGAGCGGGAAATTCCACGGTACGACGGCCGCCACCACGCCCAGCGCCTCGCGCGTGATCGTTGCGAACGCATTGGGGGCCGTAGGCGCAACCTGATCGTAGAGTTTGTCGAGCGACTCGCCGTACCAGGCGAACACGTGCGCGGCGCCAGGCACGTCGATGTTGCAGGCATCCGCCACTGGCTTGCCCATGTTCAGCGAATCGAGCAGCGCGAGTTCCTCGCGGTTCGCAAGCATCAACTCCGCCAGACGCAGCAGCACTTTCTTGCGTTCGATGGGCGGCGTGCGCGACCAGACGCCCTTTTCGAAGGCTTCGCGCGCCACGCGCACGGCCAGATCGACGTCTGCCTCGTCGCATGCGGCGACGCGCGCGAGCAGCCGGTTCGTGGCCGGATTCACAGCGTCGAACGTCGCGCCCGAAACGGCAGCAACGCGCCGCCCGCCAATCAGTGCCTGGTCGAAGAAAACCTGCCCGGCAGCGCGGCGCTGCCAGTAGCCGAGATCAAACATGCTGGACTCCTGTAGGGCGGCCTTGGCAGCCCTGTTCATAGGGGAAAGCGAGGGTTAGCGGCGATGGTGAGTGATTTTTTCGCAAAGGAAAATGAATAAGAATATTCTCGATCCATACGATAAAACTAAGCAGAAAAGTTCTTTTCCCGGCTGCGCTGCCAGGGTAAGGTAGTGGCAAAAAACGCCTTACGCCGCGTACAAATAACCACGCATTTCAAACCGATTCATCAAGCCGCACACCTGAACTCCCAAGTGAGCGCGGCCGTGCAGCAGAGGTCCACTTGGCTTTCTACACATTGCGTCAACTCAAGTACTTCGTGACCACGGTCGATGCTGGCAGCGTGGCCGAGGCATCGCGTCAGCTTCATATCGCCCAGCCCTCCATTTCCAGCGCAATCAAAGGGCTGGAAGAGAGCTTCAACATCAAGCTGTTTATCCACCACCACGCGTAAGGCGTATCGCTCACGCCCGGCAATATGCGCTTCTATCGCAAGGTCCAGGAACTGCCGCGCATGGCGCACGAATTCGAACGGAACGCGCTGGCTGATAACGACGTCATCACCGGCCAGATCGACATCGGCTGCTTTGAAACCGTCGCCGCGCTCTATCTGCCACAACTGATCGCGGGCTTTCGCGAGCGCGCCACCTCCGGTCTCGTGAGCGCGCGCCTCAAGCGGGGTCAATTGACCAAGCCCGCGCAGCTATTCGTGGACTTCTGCCGCGAACGCCTCGCTAGCCTGCACGAAGCGCGCGGCTGATATTCAGCTCATGGCGCGCGAGGTACTGCGCGAGCCGTTCAAGCATGGCGTCACAATCCGTGAGCTGTGTCTCGCTGATGAACTCATCGGGCTTGTGGCCCTGGTCCATGCTGCCGGGGCCGCACACCACGGTCGGGATACCCGCCTGCTCGAACAAACCGCCTTCGGTGCCGAACGCCACCGTGCCGAAATCCGTCGAACCGCTGATATGTGCAAGCAGACGCGCGGCCTCGCTTTCGGGCGGCGTCGCCAGCCCAGGATATTCACCGAGCGCTTGCCATTGAATATTGGTATCGGGCTGCACGGCGCGCATGGCGGGCAGCAATTGCGTTTGCGCGTATTGCGCCAGTTCGTCGGCGACGGTTTGCGGCTCGAAACCCGGCAAGGCGCGCACTTCGAAATCGAATTCGCATTCCGCCGGCACGATATTGAGCGCGCGGCCGCCCTCGATGAGCCCCGTTTGCACCGTCGAATACGGCGGATCGAAGCGCTCGTCGCGATGCTCCGGACGTGCGAGCCGCGTGCCGATCTCGTCGAGTTGCCCAATCAGGCGGGCCGCGTAGTGGATCGCGTTGACGCCGTAGGGTGCGTACGCCGAATGACAGGCCGCGCCCTTCACGCAGCAGCGCATCGCCAGTTTGCCCTTGTGGCCCAGCACGGGCTTGAGTTCCGTTGGCTCGCCGATCAGGCACAGCAGCGGCTTGTGCGGCCGCCTCGCCAGTTCTTCGAGCATCGGACGCACGCCAAGGCAGCCCACCTCCTCGTCATAGGAAAACGCCAGATGTACCGGTGTTTTTAGATCAGCCGCGAGAAAAACCGGTACTGCGGCCAGCACCGAGGCGATAAAGCCCTTCATATCCGCCGTGCCGCGTCCGTAAAGACGACCGTCGCGCACGCTCAGGCGGAACGGCTCGACCGTCCACGCCTGACCGTCCACCGGAACCACATCCGTATGCCCCGAAAGCACCACCCCCCCGCGATCCTGCGGGCCGATGGTCGCAAACAGATTCGCCTTGCTGCGTTGCGCGTTGTAGAAAAGCTCGCTGCGTATGCCGAATTCCGCGAGATAGCGTTCGATAAACCCGATCAATTCGAGGTTCGAATCGCGGCTGACCGTCGCGAAACCGATCAGCCGTTCGAGCAAGGCGCGGCTGGTGCGCTCACTCATCGCCTGGCACTCCATAGCTTGGCGCGGCGGTGGGATTGAGCGCACGCGTCAGATAGTCCTGCATCTGCGGACAATAGTCCTGCCACAGGCGGTCAAGCGCGCCCAGCGGATCGTGATCCGCCCAATCGACGCGCAGATCGACCACCGGCCAGGTGTGATCGTCGACGATCTTCAACGCCGCCGAATGCACCGGCCCCGCTTCGCCGCCCGCCGCCATGGCCGCGTGCATGGCGCCCAGCAGCCGATCGGCGAGCGTGCCCGCCGCGCCCTCGAAGGCCCGCACCATGGCCTCGATCACCTCGGGGCCTGCGAGCATATTGCCCGCCGCCACGCACTGCTCGCCCGCCACGGCGTGATAAACGCCCAGCGCTTCCTTGCCGCTGAAAAATGCGGTGCGGCCCAGCGCGTCGATCACCGTGACCTGGCGGTACTGGCTCCAGCCGTTCGAATTCAGCGCCCGGTCCAACGCGGCGGCGGGGTCGAGTTGCCGATGCTCCAGCAGATCGAGCACCTGCGGCCCGAGCGCCGGCAGCGTGACATTCTGCGTGGCCACCACGCCCACGCCCGCACGCGCCCACGGGCAGCGCGCGCCCACCGCGATACTCGACGAGCTGATGGCAATGCCAAGCTGCCCGGTTTCGGCGCAACGGCCCACAATCGAAAAAGTCATGGCGTGCTCTCCTTGATTTTCTGCCTGGGTTTCAGGCCTGAACCGGCGTCCAGCCGTCCGGAATCACGGCGATCACATCGATTTCCATGAGCCATTGCGGCTGCCCCAACGCCGACACCACAAGGCCGGTCGAAATCGGAAACACGCCCTTGAGCCATTTGCCCACTTCCTGGTACACCGGTTCGCGGTAGCGTGGGTCGATCAGATAGGTGGTCGTCTTGACGATGTGCGTGAGGTCGCTGCCGGCTTCTTCGAGCAATTGCCTGACGTTCTTCATCGCCTGTTCGGCCTGCGCGCGCGGGTCGCCCAGACCCACCAGCCTGCCGTCGAAATCGGTGCCCACCTGGCCGCGCACGTAGACGGTATTGCCGGCGCGAACGGCCTGGCACAGATCGTTGTCGAGCGTCTGGTTCGGATAAGTATCCCTGGTATTGAACATGCGGATACGGGTATGCGTAGGCATTTAAGCGACTCCAATTGCGTTGTTGACTTCTGCGCCAGCTTCCACGCCTGCTGTGTGCTGGCCGGGCTTGTTCTGCTCGCTCTGCTCTCTTTGCTTGCGCTGCGTTGCGTCGCGATAGTCGAGGTATTGCGACTGCGTGGCGATATGGCCGGCAACGTGCTTCGCGTCGTGCCACACGCCCCAGATAAACGATGATCCGCGCCGCGAGAGCCACGGCCGGCCCACGAAATAAACGCCCGGCTCGCTGGACACGCCGCGCTGATGCTTCGGCTTGCCCCTCGCGTCGAAGGCATTCACCTGGAGCCAGCCGTAGTCGTTGGCGTAGCCGGTCGCCCAGACCACCGAAGTCACACCGGCGGCGCGCAGGTCGAGCTCCAGAATGGGCTGCGTCACGCATTCAGGGTCCGGCACGCTGACGCGCGCCTCGGGCTCTTCCGGCAGTTCGAGACCATTGCGCGTCACGTAGGCATCGGCCGCGTCGAGCAGCGAAAGATAATTCGCGTCGCCATTCGCAAGATGCGTCGCGAGATCCGCCTCGAACGTCGCGACGCCATCGTTGAAGGCTTTGGTCACGCCCACGAGCGTCATGCCTTCGTGCGCGAGTTTGCGGAAATTCACGGTATGGCCGCCGCGTGCGCCGCTCACCGCGATCGTTACGTGTTCCCGTCCCGGCACGGCGGTTTCCATGTCCCAGAGGCCCAGCACGCCCAGCCACCAGCAGAAGTCACGATTGCGATACGCGCGCGGCGGACGGTCATGCGGCCCGACCGACAGATAAACGCGCTTGCCCGCGCGCATCATTTCTTCGGCAATCTGCACGCCCGATGAACCTGCGCCTACCACAAGCACCGCGCCTTCGGGCAATTGCTGCGGATTGCGATAATCGGCCGAGTGAATCTGCACGAGATCGGCGGATGCCCTGGGTGCAATCGGCGGAATCACGGGGCGCTGGAACGGGCCAGTCGCCACCACGACGCGTTGCGCCTCGATCACGCCACGACTGGTTTCAACGGTAAAACCGGGGCGGCCTTCGTTGCGTACGACCTTCGTTACCTCCACGCCGGTGCGGATCGGTGCGTCGATCTGCTTTGCATAAGCCTCGAAATAGTCGGCCACGCGATCCTTGGATGCGAAAGCGTCCGGGTCGAGATCGTCGAATTCCAGGCCGGGAAAGCGGTCGTGCCAGGCCGGGCCGTTTGCCACCAGCGAATCCCAGCGTCCGGTTCTCCAGCGCTCGGCGATGCGCTCGCGCTCCAGCACGAGATGCGGCACGCCCAGCTTGCCCAGGTGTTCGCTCATCGCCACGCCGGCCTGGCCGGCGCCGACCACGAGCGTATCTACGGTTTCGATTGTCATTGCGGTTTCCTTATGCACGGCGGTCTGTAATCGGCGTCGACAGCGCCTGTGCGACTCCATGGTGAGTGGTGTTGTCTCGTGTTGTGACGTGCTGTGTCGTGCTGTGTCGCGCTGTGTCGTATTGCTTCGTGCCTATTCTGTTCAGAGCCCGCAATCTGCGAAACGATGATTTTTGTCGTTCCTGCCAGGAAAAATTTTCGGCTCTTTTTTGAAATGCCTTTTCATTCGAATTGGCGCGCAATAAAAAAGCGCCCGCACGCTCCCACACGAGAGCGAAACGGGCGTGGAGATCACCCGCGTGATCTGTCGATGACCGTCGCTCTATGACGCCTCGCCGAGCACCTTCTTTGCCGTCGCATCCACCGCCTGGCGCATCTTGTCCACCAGTTCGTCGATCTGCGCATGATCGATCACGAGCGGCGGCGCGACGATCAGGCGGCCATTGGTCGAGCGCACGATCACGCCCAGATCGAAGCCCACGGAACGGCTATGCCACGTCAGATCCGCTTCATTGGCAAAGCGCTCGCGCGTGGTCTTGTCCTTCGCGAACTGGATCGCCGCAACGGCGCCCACACCCTGCACCTCGCCAATTAGCGGGTGATCGGCAAACGCGTCGCGCAAGGCTTTCTGCAGATACGGGCCGGTATCCGTCTTCGTGCGTTCGACGAGGCCGCCTCGGTCGAGCACGTCCAGATTCGCGAGCGCCACCGCAGCTGCCACGGGATGGCCCGAGTAGGTCAGCCCATGCGCGTAGACGCCGCCGCGCTCGACCAGCGCTTCGCCCACGCGACGGCTCATGATGAGGCCGCCCATCGGCACATAGCCCGACGTCAATCCCTTCGCAATGCAGATCAAATCCGGTTCGAAACCAAAATGGCGATGCGCGAACCATTCGCCCGTTCGGCCAAAGCCGCCGATCACTTCGTCCGCGCAAAGCAGCACGTCGTATTGGCGGCAGATGCGCTCGATTTCCTGCCAGTAACCTTCCGGCGGAAAAATCATGCCGCCGGCCCCCTGGAACGGTTCGGCAACGAAGGCGGCCACCTTGTCCGCGCCGAGTTCGAGAATCTTGCGCTCCAGCGATTGCGCAGCAGCCTTGCCGAAGACCTCCGGCGAGAGATCGCCGCCGTTCGCGTACCAGTAGGGTTCGTCGACGTGCGTGATATTGGGGATCGGCAAATCGCCCATTTCGTGCATGAATGCCATGCCGCCCAGCGACGCGCTGCCCACCGTCGAGCCGTGATAGCCGTTTACGCGCCCGATCAGCACTTTCTTTTCGGGCTTGCCCATTACGTCCCAGAAGCGCCGAACGGTGCGGATCAGCACTTCGTTCGATTCGGAGCCCGAGTTCGTATACACCACGTGGCTAAACTTCCCGCCCAGCAGTGAAAACAGTTTTTCCGAAAGATTGATGACCGACGGATGCGTGGTGTGAAAGAACATGTTGTAGTAAGACAGTTCTTTCATCTGCACCGCCGCCGCGTCGACCAGCTCCTTGCGCCCATAGCCAACGTTAGTGCACCAGAGGCCCGACATCCCGTCCAGATAGCGATTGCCGTCGTTGTCCCAGAGATAGACACCCTCGCCTCGCACCATCACGCGCGGGCCTTCCGCGTTCAACGCCTTTTGATCGACGAAAGCATGCAGATGATGCGTGGCATCGCTCGTCTGGTAATCACGGGTGCTGCGCTGGGGAAGATCGTGTGCATTCATTTTCAGATTCCAGAATTCGGACTTCGATTGGTCACCGTTGCTCCTGGTGCTTACCCTCGGTGCTCGCGGCAAGTGCGACCACCCGCTTCGAGCCACTTTCCATCGACAAAATACGAAGGTAAAGAAAGCAATTTCTGGCTATTGCATTGGATTTATCTATGCAATACGACCGCTGTGAATGGTGCACCCAACCCAGACTTTCAGTGTGCTTTCCGCATTTTTACTGTACCGGATTCAAACATAGAGAAAACCTATCCATGAGCTAGCTAAACTATTTTTTTCTCGCGATTTTCACAGTGCTACGCTTCAGCCGTCGTTCGTCACCGCCCTGATTTTTCGTACGTCCATCAACGCTTTCACGCACTGGGCGCATGTCCTCCCGTCTTTTTCATCCGTAGAGAGAACATCATGAGCATCGATCGATTCCGGCAGATTGCGCGTCCCGCGATTGCATTGGCTTCACTGGCCTCTATCGCCAGTGTGGGCAATTTGATGGCCACGCCCGTCATGGCCGCCGAAACGCAGCTGAACATCTATAACTGGTCCGACTACATCGGCAAGGACACGATTCCAGACTTCGAGAAACAAACGGGAATCAAGGTCAAATACGATAACTACGATGGTGACGACACCCTGCAGGCCAAGCTACTCGCAGGCAGCTCCGGCTACGACATCGTGGTGCCCACGTCCAATTACATGGCGCGCCAGATTCCCGCCGGCATCTATCAAAAGCTCGACAAGTCGAAATTGCCCAATCTGGCGAATCTCGATCCCGGCCTGATGAAGATCATCGCGCAAGCGGATCCGGGCAACCAGTATGGTGCGCCTTACGCCTACGGCACCGATGGGATGGGCTACAACGTGCAGGCCGTGCAGAAAGCGCTGGGCGGCAACGCGCCTGTGGATAGCTGGGCGCTGGTGTTCGATCCTGAGAACATGTCGAAACTCAAGAGCTGCGGCGTGTCCTTCCTCGATCAGGCCGTCGACGTATTCGCGGCGACGCTGCAATACCTGCATAAAGATCCAAACAGCACCAACCCCGGCGATTATCAGGTGGCCTACGAGACGCTGAAGAAAATCCGCCCGTATATCACGCAGTTCAATTCGTCCGGTTATATCAACGACCTGGCGAACAACGATATTTGCGTGGCATTTGGCTGGTCGGGCGATATTGGTATCGCGCATCGCCGTGCGGTGGACGCGAAACGCGCCTATGAGATCAAGTTCTCGAATGCCCGGGAAGGCGGACTGATCTGGTTCGACATCATGGGCATTCCCAAGGACGCGCCCCATCCGGAGGCGGCGCTCGCGTGGATCAACTACATCGAGGACCCGAAGGTCAACGCTGGCATCACCAATGAGGTGTTCTATCCCACGCCGAACACAGCGGCGCAATCCTTCGTGACCGCATCGGTAGCCAATGATGCGGGCGTGTATCCGCCGCCGGAGGTGCTCGCGAAAATGACGATGATGAAGGCACTCCCCGCCGACATCCTGCGCCTCGAAAACCGTCTCTGGGCTCAGCTCAAGACCGGGCACTAAAAGCCCATCCGCCTCGCGGTCCGCAGCGTGTCAAGCAAGAACGGCGATGGCGGCTTGGCGCTCAACTGCAACGGCATGGATCCGTACAACGGCTTTGGTATCGGTGCGGACTGCCTGGCAAATTCGCAAGCGAACGACGGGCTGGGCTTCGAGTGCAAGGGCGCGGTGCGTCAGGACGTAGCGCTGGACCTGCTGTTCTACCCGACCCAGCCGATCACGGTGAAGGTGGAATTCCGCCACGACTGGGCGTCGCGGAAGGTGTTCCGGCGTAACGACGGTTCGTACAGCAAGAGCAATGACTTGCTGGGAGCGCAGTTCATCTACTCGTTCTAGCCAGCGAGTCAGGGCCGCGCATACTGGTGCTTGATCAGCTCCTCGGCAAACGAGGCGAAACGCTGCACCACCATGCGCGGCTTCATCGTGCGCGAGTGCGCAATGCCCAAAGTCGTCGCGACGACTTTTTCCTTGAAGCGCTTCACCACGAAATCCCCGCCATCGACGGTTTGCGTCGATTTGAGCGGGAAATTCAGGATGCTGTAGCCCAGGCCATTCGCCACCATACCGCGCACCACTTCAGGTTGCGACGAGCGGAAAACCGGCACGGGCCGCTGCCCGATCGCATCGAATAAAGAAGAAAAATATTCGCGACTATGCGGCAGATCTAGCATCACATACGGTTCGCCGACGAGATTCGCCAGCGACACCGCACGATGTTGCGCAAGCGGATGCTTGCTCGGCAGGATCACATACGGCGGCAGTCGCACCAGCGGACGAAATTCGATGCCGTCGGTGAGATCGATATCGTAAGTCAGCGCAATATCGAGCGAGCCGTCGTGCAGCCCTTCGAACAAGCCATCCTGGTGCGCCTCCATGGTTTTGAAGGCAATGCCCGCATGATCGGCCAGAAAGCGGCTGATCAACCCGGAAAGCAACGGCGGCGCCAGCGAGACGAGACAACCCAGCGCGATCGTCCCCGTCATGCCGGTATCGAGCCCGCGCGCGACCGACTGCAGTTCCTCGGCGTTTTTCAAAAGATCGCGTGTTTTACCGAGCAATTCGCGCCCTGCCTGTGTCAGCGAAAGACCGGCTGCATGATGGCGAATAAACAGTTGAATGCCGAATGCGTCTTCGAGTTCGGAGATCGCACTGGAAATGGAAGGCTGCGAGATATGCATCAGCCGCGCGGCGGAGGTGAACGACAGCGTTTCCGCGGCCGTCACGAAGTAGCGCAACTGGCGCAGGGAAAAATTGAGGCGGGAGCTTTCCATTTCAGGCGAGCGCGAGGGAATGAATGGCTATGACGATGTGATATCACGCCAGAATTCCGCGTGCAGGGCAAGTCATGGAAACGACACTTGCCCCGCACGCGGAAAGCCCCCTCGCCTCGCTTAATGGACCGCGCTTGCTCCGGGTTGCGAAATCTTCGACGTCTGCATCGCCGTGCTGTCCGAATCGGCATTACGCGGCGCATCGCCGGTATTGGCGATCCAGCCGCCGCCCAGGTACTGATACAGATCGACCAGGTTGGTCAGCCGGTCCAGATTGGCGCTGATGAGCGATTGCTGCGCCGTGTACAGGTCCGTCTGCGCGCTCAGCACCGTGAGGTAGCTGTCCACGCCGTTGCGATAACGAAGATCGGACAGCGAATAACGGCGCTGCTGGGTGGTGGTGTACGCGCGCAGATCGCTGATCTGCGTGTCGTACGTGCCGCGCGCCGCGAGACCATCAGCCACTTCGCGGAAGGCCGTCTGGATGGCCTTTTCATACGTGGCCACGTCCTCGTCCTTCTCCAGCTTCGCCACGTCGAGCGCCGCCTTGTTCGCGCCGCCCTCGAAAATCGGCATGGTGATGGTCGGGCCGAAATCCCACGCGAGTTGCCCCGGCTTGAAGAGCGAACCCAGGCTCGCACTCGCATAACCGAACTGCCCCGTCAGGCTGATGCTCGGGAAAAACGCGGCGCGCGCTGCACCGATATTGGCGTTGGCGGCCTTGAGCGTTTCCTCGGCTTCGAGAATATCGGGGCGGCGCGTGAGCAGTTCGCTCGGCAGGTTGGCCGGAATATCGGCAAGCAGATCCTGCGAATCGAGCGGCAGGCCCGCTGGCAGATCGGCCGGCAACGGCGCGCCCAGCAGCAGCACGAGCGCGTTTTCGGCCTGCGCACGCAGGCGCAACTGGCTTTCGTAATTCGCATGCGCCTGTTGCACGACGCCTTGCGCCTCGCGCAGATCCAGCTCAGAACTCGTGCCCGTGTCGTACTCGGTCTTGGTGAGTTGATACGACTTCTGCGCGGAGTCGAGTGTTGCCTTCGTGACCTTGAGCGAATCATCGTAAGCGATCATCGTCAGGTACTGGTCGGCCACTTCCGAGACCAGCGTGATCTCGGCCGCCTTGCGCGCCTGCGCCGTCGATAGATAAGTGTGCAACGCCTGATTCGAGAGGCTGCGCACCTTGCCGAAGAAGTCCAGCTCCCACGACGCGCCGGCCTCAGCCTGATAGTCGCTCGACACGGTCGCGCGGCCCACGTACGAGAGATCGGCGGGCGTGCGCGTGCGCGTGCCGGTGCCGGTCGCGGAAAGCGTCGGCAGCAGGTTCGCGCGTTCGATGCGGTACTGCGCGCGCGCCTGCGCCACCTTCAGCACGGAGACGCGCAGATCGCGGTTGTTCTGCAGCGCCAGCTCGATGAGCTTTTGCAGGCGCGGGTCCTTGAAGAAGTCGCGCCAGCCGATATCGGCCGCTGCGATCCCCTGCGCCGTGCTCGCACCATCGGTTGCACCGGTGGGCTGGCTGTCGTACGCCGGCCCGGTCGGATACGCGGCGGACACGGGCGCGGCGGGTTGCGTGTAATGCGGCTCCAGCGTGCAGGCGGAAGTCAGGCAGACCACCGCCGCGGCCAGCGCGCTCAACGTGAGCTTATTCATGGCCGTCCTCCTGCGCGAGCGCCGCTTCGGGGTTTGCCAATGCATTGGCCGGTTTTTCACCGCCGAACTTCGATCGAATGACCACATAGAACATCGGAATCATGAAAATGGCGAGGAAGGTGGCCGTGAACATGCCGCCGATCACGCCCGTGCCGATTGCGTGCTGCGATGCCGAACCCGCGCCGTTGCTGATACACAGCGGCAGCACGCCTAGCACGAAGGCCATCGACGTCATCAGGATCGGGCGCAGACGCAGACGTGCCGCTTCGAGCGCCGCCGCCACGGCGGACATCCCTTGCTGCTCCTGCAATTCGCGCGCGAATTCCACGATCAGAATCGCGTTCTTCGCCGATAGACCCACCGTCGTGAGCAGGCCTACCTGGAAGAACACATCGTTTTCGAGGCCGCGCAAGGTCACCGCGAGCAGCGCGCCGATCACACCAAGCGGCACAACCAGAATCACCGCGAATGGAATCGACCAGCTTTCATACAGCGCCGCCAGACACAGGAACACCACGATGATCGAGATCGCATAGAGCAAGGGCGCCTGGCTGCCCGACTGGATTTCCTGGAACGACAGCCCCGTCCACGCATAGCCGATGCCTGCCGGCAGTTTCGAAGCGAGTTGCTCCATCGCGTTCATCGCCTGGCCGGTCGATTTTCCGGCTGCGGCCTGCCCCTGGATTTCCAGCGCGGAGATGCCGTTATAGCGTTCGAGCTTGGGCGAACCGAAGGTCCACTTGCCCTTCGCGAAGGCATTGAACGGCACCATCGTGCCCGACGAGCCACGCACATACCAGCGGCCCAGATCGTCCGGGTTCATACGGAACGGCGCATCGGCCTGCACGTAGACGCGCTTGATCCGGCCATCGGTATCGAGGAAGTTGTTGATGTACTTCGAACCCCATGCAATCGAGAACGTATCGTCGATATCGGAAGCGGCCACGCCCATTGCTTCGGCCTTCTCGCGATCGATATCCACCTTGTACTGCTGCGTATCGCTCAGACCGTTCGGGCGCACCAGCGCGAGACTCGGATCCTTCGCGGCCATCGCCAGCAACTGGTTGCGCGCGGCCATCAGCTTCTCGTGGCCAAGCGAGGCGTTGTCGGTCAACTCGAAGTCGAAGCCGGAGGCCGTGCCCAGTTCAGGAATCGAAGGCGGATTGATCGGGATGATCGTCGCGTCCTTGTAGTTCGCGAAGTGCTGGAACACGCGGCCCACCAGCGCCTGCACCTTCTGGTTCGCGGCGCGGCGTTTGTCGAAGTCCTTCATCTGCACGAACACCATGCCGGAGTTCTGGCCACGGCCCGCGAAGTTGAAACCGTTCACCGTGAATACGGATTCGACGATGTTCTTCTCGTCCGTGAGCAGGTAGTCGGCCACGGCCTTGAGCGAGCGCGCCGTGGTTTCCTGGGTCGAGCCCGGCGGCGTCTGGACCTGTACGAACATCGTGCCCTGGTCTTCATCGGGCAGGAACGACTTCGGCAGGCGCACGAACAGGAAGCCCACGCCAACGATCACCGCCAGATAGATCACGAACCAGCGGCCCGAACGCCTGATGACGTGCTGCACGCCGCCGTGATATTTGTCGCGGCTCTTGTCGAAGGTGCGGTTGAACCAGCCGAAGAAGCCCTTCTTGACTTCGTGATGGCCCTTGGGAATCGGCTTGAGCAGGGTTGCGCACAGCGCGGGCGTGAGCACCAGCGCGACGAGCACCGACAGCACCATCGCCGCCACGATCGTCAGCGAGAACTGACGATAGATCGCGCCCACCGAGCCGCCCGAAAACGCCACCGGCACGAACACGGCGGACAGCACCAGCGCAACGCCCACCAGTGCGCCCGTGATCTGGCCCATCGCCTTGCGGGTCGCTTCCCTTGGCGGCAAGCCTTCCTCCGCCATCACGCGCTCGACGTTTTCGACCACCACGATGGCGTCGTCAACCAGCAAGCCGATTGCCAGCACGAGACCGAACATCGACAGCGTGTTGATCGAGAAGCCCACCGCGCCCATGATCGCGAAGGTGCCCAGCAGCACCACCGGCACGGCGATGGTCGGGATCAGCGTGGCGCGCAGGTTCTGCAGGAACAGATACATCACGAGGAACACCAGCACGATGCCTTCGATCAGCGTCTTGACCACTTCCTCGATCGACAGGCGCACGAACGGCGTGGTGTCGTACGGATACTTCACCACCAGACCGTGCGGGAAGTTCTTCGACAGTTCCGCGAGCTTGGCCTGCACCAGCTTCTGCGTTTGCAGCGCGTTCGCACCCGTCGCAAGCTGAATGCCGAAACCGGCGGCTGGCGCGTTGTCGTATCTGGTGTCGAAATTATAGTTTTCGCCGCCCAGTTCGATGCGCGCCACGTCTTTCAGGCGCACCTGCGAGCCGTCCTGATTCACCTTCAGCAGCACATTGCCGAATTCTTCTGGCGTCCGAAGGAACGATGCTTCCGTGATGGTCGCCTGCATCGCCTGGCCCTTCACGGACGGCGTGCCGCCGATCGAACCCGCCGCCACCTGCACGTTCTGGTTCGTGATCGCCGTTTCCACGTCGACGGGTGTGAGCGCGTACTGATTGAGCTTGTTGGGGTCCAGCCAGATGCGCATCGAGAACTGCGTGCCGAACAGCGTGACCGTGCCGACGCCATCGACGCGGCTCAGCGGGTCTTCGATATGCGAAGCCACGTAGTTCGCCAGATCGTAGCGGTCCATGCTGCCGTCGGAGGACACGAAGGCCATCACCATCAGGAAGCTGCTGCTGGACTTGGTGACCTTGATGCCGGCTTCCTGCACCACGGTCGGCAGGACCGGCGTGGCGAGTTGCAGCTTGTTCTGCACCTGCACCTGCGCGATGTCGGGATTGGTGCCCGCCGCGAAGGTCAGCGTGATGGTGGCCGCGCCCGAATCGTCGGACGTCGACGACATATACAGCAGATGGTCGAGACCGCTCATCTGCTGCTCGATCACCTGCGTCACGGTGTCTTCGACGGTCTTGGCCGAAGCGCCCGAGTAGCTCGCGCTGATCTGGATGGAAGGCGGCGCGATGGTCGGATACTGCGCCACCGGCAAGTTGAAGATGGATGCTGCGCTCGTCATCATCAGGATGATCGCGATCACCCAGGCGAAGATGGGCCTGTCTATGAAAAATCGAGCCATTTAATGCAACCTCACACTGCGCCAGCGGACGCGGCCGCGGCCGACGAAGCCGCATCGGTTGCGGGCGCAACGGTCGATGCGGGAGTCACGCCCTGATCGACCGTCTTCACGGTCTCGCCCGGCTGCACCTTCATGCCGCCGGAGATGACCACACGGTCCCCTGCTTCCAGGCCCTTTTCGACGATCCAGTTATCGTTGTTCACGCCGCCCGTGGTGAGCTGGCGCGATTCGATCCTGTTCTGCGCATTGACCACGAGCGCCGTGGCATTGCCCTTCTGGTCGTGCTGGACGGCGGCTTCGGGCAGCAGCACGGCCTGCTCGTTGTAGCCTTCGTCGATGCGCGCGCGCACATACATGCCCGGCAGCAGCACATTCTGCGGATTGTCGAACGTGGCGCGCACGGTGACCGAACCCGTGGTCTGATCGACGGTCACATCCGAAAATTCGAGGTGGCCATCGCCCTGATACGGCTGGCCGTCTTCGAGGATCAACTGCACCTTGGCCGCGTGCGGGCCGGTCAGCGTGACCTTGCCTTCGGCGGCGGCGCGGCGCAGTTTCAGGCCGTCGACGCTCGACTGCGTGAGGTCGACGTAGACGGGGTCGAGCTGCTGCACGGTCGCCAGTTGGGTGGCGCCGCTCGATTGCACATAAGCGCCCGGCGTTACCGACGATTTGCCGATGCGCCCGGAGATCGGCGAATAGACGTTGGTGTAGCCGAGGTTGATCTTCGCGGTTTCGACGCTCGCGGCGTCGGCTTCCACATCGGCCTGCGCCTCGCCTGCGGAGGCCACGGCGTTGTCGTAGTCCTGCTTGCTGACGGCGTTGGCGGCGACCAGCACCTTGTAGCGGTCGGCCTGCGCCTGGGCGGCGATCAGCGTCGCGCGCGCCTTGGCGAGCGTGCCCTTGGCGTTGTCGAGCGAGGCCTGATACGGCGCCGGATCGATCTGATAAAGCAGTTGCCCGGCCTTCACCTGGCTGCCTTCGATGAAGGTGCGCTTGAGCACGATGCCGGTTGCGCGCGCCTGCACCTCGGCGACGAGATGCGCGCTGACGCGGCCCGGCAATTCGACGGAAACGGGCACAGCGGTGGTCTGCACGCGCATCACGTTGACTTCCGGCGTGGCGGCGGCGGGGGCTTGCGGCTTGTCGGAGCAGGCGGCAAGTCCGATGGCGGCGCACATGACTGCGATGGCGCGAAGAGTGGGCGTTTCCGGTGTGATGGCGTGGATTCCTGAATGTCTTGTCATATTCGCTTGAGGCGCGGCGGGCTTGCGGCCCTACCGTCTTACCAATCCCTTAAACATTGCTTCACGCGCAATGTACGCGGCATGGCAAAGCGCTGTGTTACGCGCCAAACGCTCCGTAAGATTCACTAAGCAAGCGAGTAAAACAGGCAGGTAAGATCGCCCCAACTCGATGCCCAACGAGCGCCCAGCCTTTGCTGGTGGCGCTGCGCAGCGGGGTCGGATACCGTTCGTGCGCACCGCGATGCGCGCGAGGTGAAGAGAATTTGAAGGGCGGTCTGATATGAGAAGGACGAGAGAGCAGTCGCTCGCATTGCGTAAAACGCTGCTCGACTGCGCGGAACAGATATTCGCGCGCAAGGGTTTCGCGCAAACCACGCTCGACGAAATCGCCGCCAAAGCCGGTGTGACGCGCGGCGCGATCTACGTGCATTTCAGGAACAAGGCCGATGTGTTCGAAGCGCTGTTCGAGCGCCCCGATCTGTCGCTTGCGCCCTTCGATCTGCCCTCGCGGCCCGCCAGCATGCGGCCGATGGCGTGGCTCACGCAGGAATTGCGCGGCAAGCTCAAACGGATGCTGGGCAATCGCTCGGCGCGACGGCTCTACGGCATCGCGCTGGCGGACGCCGAATCGGTGCGCCGTAACGCGGCCCTCGCCAAACGCATGGAACTGGCGGTGGCAAACGCCGAAACGAAAATCGCCGATGTGCTCGGCGATGCGGCGCGCGGCGGCGAGATCGACAGTGCGCTCGACACGCACGCATCGGCGCGCTTTATCTACGCAGCGCTCACCGGGTTCTTCTGCCGCGAACTATCGGGCGGCCAGCCCGGCGCCGACGATACGCTCGTCGCGCGCGTGGTCGATACGGTGCTGTGTTGCGTACAGCTCAGCACTCCAGATCATCTTGCTCCGCAGGCCGTGCGCCGTGTTGACTGTGTGGACGCCGCCATTCAACCCGCCTTGCGCGGATAAGGAAAGCTCATCGTCACGACCAGGCCGCCTTGCGCGGCATTGGTCACGTCCATCGCGCCATCGTGATGACGCACGAGCCGGCGCACGATCGCCAGCCCCAGTCCGCAATGGGCTTCGCCGCTGCGCGCGGCGTCCAGCCGCACGAACGGGCGCTGCACGCGATGCAGATCGTCTTCGGGCACGCCCGCGCCGTGATCTCGCACACGCAGCACGTAGCGCCCTTCTTCCTTTGAGGTGGACACTTCCACCGGCGGCTCGCCATAGGTGAGCGCGTTTTCGATCAGGTTCGACAGAATGCGGTCGAGATCGACAGCGGGCAACTGGAAGCCCTCGCCCGCGCGCAGATCGAGTTTGACGAGCGCTTCGTCGTCCTGTTGCGCGCCGTAATCGCGGCGGCAATGCTCATCGACACCCACCAAAGCCGATTGATTCACGCTCTCGCGCGCGAAGTCCAGGAACTGCGTGACGATGCGCGACATCGATTCGGTCTCGCGCAGGAAGGCGGCGCGGTCCGTATCAGTGGTGAGCAGATCGGCGCGCAACTGCATGCGCGTGATGGGCGTGCGCAGATCGTGCGCGATGCCCGCCAGCATGACGGCGCGCTCGCGCTCCGCTTCCGCGAGTTCGCTCACCATGTCGTTGAAATCGCTGGCTAGTTCACGTATTTCGCGCGGCCCCGCTTCTTCCACGCGATGCACGCCGCGGCCGATACGATATTCGCGCGCGGCCCGCGCCAGCGAGCGTACGGGACGCTGCACCTGCCACGCGAACACCACCGCCACGATGATCGCGCCAATCAAGGTCAGCGCCGAAAAACCCTTGAAATGGCTGAGCGGCGGCATAAATGCGGGCAACACGATCCAGTACGACGCGCCCTGTTTGCGCACCCACACGCCGCCGTTGTCGGGCTCGACCACGACGTGGCTGCCCGGTCCAAGGCGCGGGCGCAGCGTCTCTTCGAACGGACCGTTGGTATCGGCGCAAGGCGCGGGACAACCCGCGGCGATGGCACGGTCCACGCCGACGTACTGGATGCCCAGCGTCTTCGCCACTTGATCCGAGAGCACGGGATCGCGCTCGCGCACCTGCGCGGCCACCACCATATAGTCGATCGAGCGCTGCGCATCGATGCGCGCGCGCGCCTGGTCGATCAGCAACAGCGCCGCGAAATGCGCCGCGACGATCAGACCGATCGTCATCAGCGAAAGCCGGACAAACAGCGTGTCAAAGGTCCGCTTGATCTGCATTTCAGTCGGCGTCCTGAGCGGCGTTGTTATCGACGTCTTCATCGGGCACGAACATATAGCCGACACCGCGCATGGTCTGCAGGCGGCGCGGGTTGGACGGATCGACTTCGATCAGACGGCGCAGGCGCCAGACCGGCACGTCGATGCCGCGCTCGGTCACTTCCGCACCCGGCCCGTGCAACAGGTCGAGCAGGCGCGAACGCGAGAGCGTTTCCATCGGATGCAGCGCGAACACTTCGAGCATGGCGTATTCGCTGCCGGTGAGCTTGATGGGCTCGCCGTCGCGCAACAGCGTGCGGGTGGCGAAGTTCAGCTCGAACGGGCCGAAGCGGCACGGCGCGCGGCGCTCGGCGGGCGCGCCGCGATCGGGGTCGCCCTGGCGGCGCAGCACGGCGCGAATGCGCGCGAGCAGTTCCTGCGGCATGAAGGGCTTGCCCAGGTAATCGTCGGCGCCCAGTTCGAGGCCGACCACGCGGTCGGTGCCGTCGCTACGGGCCGTGAGCATGATGACGGGAATACGGTCTCCGCGCCCGCGCAACTCTTTCAGCGCGGTGAGGCCGTCGACGCCAGGCATCATCACGTCGAGCACGATGACCGAGGGGCGCTCGCGTTCGAGTCGGCGCTCAAGCTGCATTGCATCGTGCAGCACGGAAAATTCGATATTGCGTTGCTGGAAGAAGACGCGCAGGAGATCGCGCAAGGCTTCGTCGTCGTCGACCAGCAGGACCTGGAACTCAGGATCGGACATCGGGTGCGCCTCCGGAAACGGCAAGGCAACGGTCAACGTGCCGGGATACGGTTATGTGCTGCAAATTCAGTGGCAAGGCGGGTGAGTCGTTAGGGTAAAGCGGTGCGGATCTGCGTGAATCGGCGTGAATCGGCGTGAATCAGGTCACCGCGACTATTTTGCCCTGGCGGCGCCTGTCCCGACGGAACGCATGCGTGAACTCGCGGTACAACTCACGACGCCGCGAGCCGCTGGGCCGAAAAGCGCAGCCCGTCGAACAGACGCTCGGCGACGCGTTGCGGAAAGCCTTCGGGCAGGTTCGCTCCAACGGTATCGATCACCTTTGGCGTGCGTTCGACGAGGCGCTCGATGATCGGCGCGGCATCGGGACCGTAGTGGCACAGCTGCGCGGTAGCGTCGAAGTGCGCGCGCGTCACGTCGCGCATGCGGTAATGGCGGCTCTTGCCCCACACGGCCATCGCGAGCGTGGCCTTGTGCCACGACCATTGATTGCCGCCGTCGCCCTCCACCGGCCAGATCGACATGACGTCGTAGAGCGGCGCGAGTTGAAAACGCCCGCCCGCCAGCAGGCGCAGGCTGAAATTCTTGGCGTGGCCGTCGGGCGCGGCCATCATCCAGAAGGCGATCTGCGCGGCCAGAAAGGTTTCGATATCCTCGCGCGCCGCTTGCGACTGGCGCAGAAGATCGGCGATCTCGCGCACGCCGGGGCCGCCCTGCGCTTCGTACTTGAGATGGGGCGCCACGCCCAGCGCCTGGCAAAAATCTTCCTGCGGCAAGCGTAGCAACGCGCCGCTGCGCGAGACGGCGCGATCGAAACGCTCGACCGCCAGCACCTTCTGCGCGCCAAAGGTCGCAATGCTCGCCGACGAGACCGGCAGCCCATAGGCCTTGAGCACGGCCAGACACAGCCACTCGTTTTCGACCGAGGTATTGAAGTCCACCTTGCGATGGCCGATGAAACCAAGCGGCAGCTTGAGGATGTGCGTGGTGGGCGTCGCGCCGTGCGGCAGCAGCCAGCGGCCCGCGTGATAGAGCAGCGCGGTCTTTTCCTGCGCGCCGGCCAGCGAAATGCGCAGTTCTTCTTCGGTGTCGCCAACGCCGGGCAGCACCGCGCCCGAGGTCTCCAGCAGCAGCTTTTCGATGGCGGCATCGTCGAGCGGCGTGCCGTCGATATGCGCGAGCGGCGCGGGCGTTTCGTCCTCATCGAGCAGTTGCACCGCGCCCACGCAGTCGCGCCCGATCGCCTTGAGCAGAGCGAAGGCCTCGATGGAATCCGTGCGAAAGCGCGCGGCGATACGGCGGCGGATCACCGCGCTATCGGGCAGCAGATTGTCGAAGTAGTGATAGACGCGCGTGCCGCGCAACGGGCGCTCGCCCACGCCGAACGGCAGCGAAAGCGACAGCGGACGCCCTGCTTCCGACGCCTTCCAGCGCGCGTCGTAACGCAGTTCGGCCTCGCCCGCGCCGGTCAGCGTCCAGCTGCCGACGCGCTCGCCATTAGCCCAGATCGACAGGGTGCGCGAATGCGATTTGCGGCCCATCGGCTACCACTCCGGCCCGTCTTCGCGGGCTTCGTATTGCGGCGTTTGGCCGTGGCGCGTCTGCACGCACAGTTCGAGATCGTAGAGCGCGAATAGCGCCAGCATCTGTTCGAGCGAGATGCTGGCCGTGCCGGTGGTTTCCAGCGCGGACAGGCGCGGCTGGCCGATGCCGAGCCGGGCCGCGACCTGCGTCTGGGTCAGGCCGCGCTCTTTTCTGGCCGAATGGAGGATCTCAGCCAGTCCCGCCGGCGTATGGACGATGATCTTCATGCGATATTCCTGTAAAGCATAAAACGAATCTATGCCTGTAGACGATATCTTAACAATATCGCTGACGAGCATAAACAAGAAATATCGCTGATACCAATAATACCGGTAGGCAGATCAAGAAATCGATCAAGAAACGACCCAGCAAGCCGATCGGACAGCTCAGGCCGAAGCCGCCACCTCCTGACGGAACGATGCGCCCGCATGCCGCTGCGGCAGCGTATCGCCCTGCCCGAACAGCTTCTTGCGCAGCGTGCCCTCCTCGTACGCCGTTTTGTAGATGCCGCGATTCTGTAATTCGGGCACGATCAGATCGACGAAATCCTCATAGCTTTCGGGCACCACGGTGCGGCTCAGATTGAAACCGTCCACATCGGCCTCGTCAACCCAGGCCTGCAACTCGTCGGCGACCTGGGCCGGCGTGCCGACGATGGCCGGATAGCGCCCGCCCAGCTCGAACATCTCCAGCAGCGAGCGGCGCGTCCAGCCGTGCTGCTTTGCCGTACGCGTAGCCGATTCGATGGCGTTGCCCGGCGTGTAGTCGACCGGCTCGTCCAGATCGTACTGGGCGTAATCGATGCCCGTGCTCGCCGCGAAATGCGCCAGTCCCGCCTCACGGCTCGCATAACGCCGATAATCCGCGTACTTCTCGTGCGCCTCGCGCTCAGTGGCGCCCGTCACCACCGCCGCGCCGACGAACACCTTCACATCGTCGGCACGCCGCCCGGCGCGCACCAGTTGCTCGCGCAGCGCGCGCACCGTCTCGCGCCCCACCGCGCGGTTGGGCGGCGAGATGAACACGCATTCGGCGTGACGCGCGGCGAAGCGCTGCCCGCGTCCCGAACTGCCCGCCTGGAACAGCACCGGCGTGCGCTGCGGTGAAGGCTCGGCCAGATGGTAGCCATCGACGTTGTAGTAGCGCCCCGCATGCTGCACGCGATGCACCTTCGCCGGATCCGCGTACACGCGCGCGGCCTTGTCGCGCAGCACCGCATCGGCTTCCCAACTGCCTTCCCAAAGCTTGTAGAGCACGTCGAGGTACTCGTCGGCACGCTCGTAGCGCTCATCGTGCGGCAATTGCTCCGACACGCCCATCGCCCGCGCCGCGCTGTCCAGATAGCCGGTCACGATATTCCAGCCGATACGCCCCTGCGTCAGATGATCGAGCGTGGAGAAACGCCGCGCCAGCAGATACGGCGCTTCATAGGTGAGATTAACCGTCACGCCGAAACCCAGATGCTGCGTGACCGCCGCCATCGCCGGCACGAGCAGCGTGGGATCGTTCACGGGCAACTGGATCGACTCGCGCAGCGTCACATCGACATTGCGCTGATATACGTCGTAGACGCCGACGATATCGGCCAGAAAGAGGCCATCGAACAGGCCGCGTTCGAGCGTGCGAGCGAGATCGGTCCAATAGGCGATCTTGCGGTAATCCGCCGACCGGTCGCGCGGATGCGTCCACAGCCCATGATTGATATGACCCACGCAATTCATATTGAACGCGTTGAGCAGGAGCGTCTTTTTGTTCGCTTGTGCCATGGTTGCAGACCTCACAAAGCGCCGTGGCGCGGCGGCAGCGCATCGTTCAGATAGAAGTTGCCGATCGCGTGATACTTCCAGCGCACCGGGTCGTGCAGCGTGTGCGTGCGCGCGTTGCGCCAGAAACGGTCGAGACCCAGACCGTCGAGCGTCGCCGCCGTGCCCGCGAGTTCGAACAGGCGCGAACCGGCGTCGAGCGAAATCGTGGTGGTGAGCGCGCGCGCCTCGGCCACCGCAATCGAGGCTTCGGCGACCGATTGCTCGTTGGGCGCGGCCTGCGCGGCATCGACGAAACGGCCTGCGCGCCGCACCAGCGCCTCGGCGGCGCTCAGACGCGCGGACAGATCGCCGAACTGCGCGATGGTGAGCGGGTCGTCGGCGGCGCGCTCGACCTTCGCGTCGATCCACGGACGCGAGCGTTCGCGCACGAAACGCAGCCCGGCGTCGAATGCGCCGCGCGCCTGGCCCAGATCGATCGCCGCGTGAATGATCTGCGCGAGCGGGCCGATGGTGGTCGCGCGCTCGAACGAAGTCTGGAACGGCACGATCCATTCCTGCTCCACGCGCACCCCGTCGAACTGCACCGATCCGCTGCCCGTCACGCGTTGGCCGAAGCCGTCCCAGTCGTCGGTGATCGTCACGCCATCGGCTGCGCGCGGCACGAACACGAGATACGTCACGTCGCGCCCGGCCTCCTCGCTCACCACCAGCGTGGGAATCCAGTGTGCATAGAGCGCGCCGGTGCAGTAGAACTTGCGCCCGTCGATGCGCCAGCCCTGTGCGTCGCGCGAAAGCCGCGTGCGACGCACGAAATCCTTGTGGCCGATCTCCGCCAGCGCGTTGCCGAAGCGTTCGCCAGCCAGCACGCGGTCGTAGAAAAAGCGCTTCTGTTCCTCGCTGCCGCCCACGCGCAGCACTTCGAGCGCGTAGAAGTGATTCTGCGGGATCTGTCCCAGCGAGCCGTCCGCCGCCGCGATGGTCGCCGTGACCTCGGCCAGCGTGCCGCTGTTCACGCCCGGACCGCCGAATTCGCGCGGTACCGTGATCGCCCACAGCCCGCTTGCCACGAAGGCGTCGAGTTCGTCCCAGGGCAAACGGCGCTCGCGGTCGCGCAACGCTGCGTCCTGCGCGAAGTCATGGGCCAGGCGCTGTGCCACGGCGATGGCCTGCGCATCGCTTGCGATACGCGCAGGCGTTTGTTGCGGGGCTCGCGCCGGCGGTTCGCCGCCGCGCTCCAGCAGCGCTGAAGAAATATCGACATTCATGCTTCTATTCCCGATCGGATTCTGTCCGATGCCTGTTCAATTCCACGAATGGCGCGCGGGTAGCGCACCGTTGAGGTGATAGTTGCCCAGCAGATGCAGCTTCCAGCGCACCGGATCGTGCAGCGTGTGCGTGCGCGCATTGCGCCAATGGCGGTCGAGGTTGTGCGCCGCTCGCGTCGCCGACGAGCCCGCGAGTTCGAACAGCTTTTCGCTCGCTTCCAGTGCGATGCGCGTGGTCAGCACCTTCGCCGCTGCGACCGCCACCGAGGCGCGCGCGCTGGCCTTCTCGCTCAGGCCGTTGCTGAAACGCTCCACCGCGAGTTCGTCGAGCAGGCGCCCGGCGTCGAGCAGCACTTCATGCGCGGCGTGCAGATCGATCTGTAGACGGCCGATATCGGCGATGATGTAAGGATCGTCCGCGGCCCGCGCAACGCCCGAGTCCATCCACGGACGCGCGCGCTCGCGCACGAAGGCGATGGCGTCGGCAATCGCCGCCTGCGCGATGCCTTGATCGATGGCGGCCTGAATGATCTGCGAAGTCGGGCCGAAGAGACCCGGCTGATCCGCCAGTTGCCAGAGCGGCAAGACGTCTTGCGGGTCGATGGCGACGTTGTCGAAGCGCACCGTGCCGCTTGCCGTGGTCCGCTGGCCAAATGAGCTCCAGTCGTCGATCACGGTGAGACCCACGGCGTCGCGCGGCACCCAGACCTGCACGGCACGGCCTTCGTCGTCGGTGGCGCGGGTGGGCACACGATGCGCGAACAAGGCGCCCGTCGAGTAGAAGCGCTCGCCGTTCAGGCGCAAGCCATCGGCTGTCGAGGAAAGACGCGTGGCGCCCTGCAGGATCGTGGGCGCAGCAACTGAACGGCGTTCCGGCCCGGCGTTGCCGAAGCGATGCCCCGCCAGCGCCTCGCCAAACAGGCGCTGCTTTTGCGCAGGCGATCCGCTTTCGCGCAACAAACCCAGCACACCGAAATGATTTTGCGGAATCTGCCCGAAGGCAGGATCGGCTGCGCAGAGAATCACGAACACTTCCGCGAGCGTGGCGTACGAGACTTCCGCGCCACCGTATTCGCGCGGCACGGTGATCGCGCCCAGCCCGCTTTCGGACCAGCGCTCCAGTTCGTCCCACGGCAGCGCGCGTTCGCGGTCGCGCTGCGAAGCGCTGGATGCAACGGATTGCGCGAGCCCGCGCGCCGCTTCGAGCGCCTGGGCATCGTTGGCAATGCGCCTGACTCGGCGCGGATCGGGTAGCTGCGGCACACGCGCCGCGGCGTTGGAATGATCACTAGTGGGCATGGCAATTCGACTGACCAGATTGGCGTCCCGCACGCACTGACTCTCGATGTCACATGATGTCAGCGCTTGAACGCGGGTCCTGCTGGCATTTGAACAGTGCGAACTCCAATCCCCTACTAGTTTTTCTGCGATTGCATATGACGTTATCGGCTATGAGCGCATGCATGCGGGGCATTCGTCGGCGTTCGCCCTGGCGCGTGCGTGACGCTCGGCCGCGGCATCGCCATAGTCTTCGCTGTCGATGTCATAGCCGGACGGCTCCCAGCGAATCGCCAGCAAGACGAGCAGCGACGTCAACGGCGCAATCGCAATCACCCAGAACACCTTGGTGCCCAGCGCCGCCGCCAGCACCGGGAACAGGAACAACGATACGGTGGAAGACGAGCGCACCAGGGTCTGATTGAACCCCACGCCGATACCGCGCAGCGAAGTCGGATAGCTGAGCGACGCATAAGTCATCGAATGCGAGCCCGGCCCGAAACCTTGCCCAAACAGATAGGCCCCAAGCAGCAGAATGGCAAGCGCGACAAACACGCCGCTCGACGGATGGCCGATCAACGCGAGACCCACCAGCGCGATCACCTGCAAGGTATGACCGAGCACGGTCATCTTCCACGCGCCTACCGTAGGCGCGGTGCGCACGCCGATCAGGCCGCCCACGAACGCGAACAGCAGATTGAGCAGCAGCGACGCGACGATGGTCGTCAGCGGCCCCTGCTTAAGGAAACTCGCGATGATGACGGGCAAGCCGAAGATGATCGCGTTGTAACCGAACGAAGACGCCGCGCCGATGGTGGCCGCGAGAATCGTACGGCGGCGATAGGTGGCATTGAACAGCACGCCGTAGTTGCGCCACGTTGCGCGCGGCGCGATGGCGGCCTGGGCTTGCGCCGCGGTTTGATCGGCGGGACGTTCGACCACCGCATCGATACCCCACGAACGCTTGAGAATGCGCGCGGCTTCGTCGAGATCGCCCTGATTCGCGGCCCATACCGGCGACTCGCTGATATAACGGCGGCGCACCAGAATAATGACGATCGCGGGCACCGCGCCGAAGGCAAGCGTCAGCCGCCACAGCCAGTCCGTGTGATGCGCGGGCAGGATCGCGTAGAGCCCGAGGATCAGCAGATAGCAGGTGCTGGTGGCCGCATACCAGGCGGGGCACCAGGCCGCGACGCTCGCCGCCTTGTTGCCGCGCCCCGCCACGCGCGAGAATTCGGCGAGAAAGGCCATCGCCACCGGCAGATCCAGCCCCACGCCAAAACCCATCAAAAAGCGCGCGCCGCCCAGCACCCAGGCGTTGGGCGCGAGGCCTGCGATGATGGCGGCCACCACGAAGAACAGCATATCGGCCATGAATACCCGATATCGGCCGATGCGGTCGGTCAGATAGCCGCCGAACAGCGCCCCCAGAATCGCGCCGAAGGTGATCGCGGCGGACACCAGCCCCACCTGCGCCGGCGTCAGCGCGAACTGGCGCGCGATGTCCTTCACGCCATAGGCGAGCGAAGTGAGGTCGTAGGCATCGAGAAACACGCCGCCCAATGCGATGGCAATCACCGCACGTGTGCGCGTGCCCTGAGCGGGGCCTGAATTGACGAGCCGCGCCACGTCTTCGGCGCTCCGAATGACGGTGTGGGCGGGGGCATCGGCGTGATTCGAGGCGCCGTGTGCACCGAAACCGGCATCGTGAGAAGGAACAGCAATGGTTGACATACGCGAAATCCATCCAGATAGCATTCGCAGCATCGTAGACAGGGCATCGCACCAGTCAAAGCGACGTTTTCACATATGCTTTGCGCAAATCGCGGAAACCGCCGCGCGTCAGAACAGCGCTGGTACGAAGGCACTTTGCACGCCGCATCATGTGCTTATGACAATCCGTTCGATAACCAACGCGCGCGAAATTATTTGGCGGCGGCGCGGGCACCCCCTAGCATCGCCCCATCTTTCACTACGTCACGGTAATACGGATATGAACAAGAGCAAGAGAACCCTGCTGGCATCGGCGCTGGCCTCCATCGCGCTGGTCGCGGGCGCGGCCCTGGTGCCGTTCGGCCAGTCCGCCGCAGCGGCGCAGCATACGGTGCGCGTGGGCATCATGTCGGGCGAGGACGAGGACGTCTGGCGCGTGGTCGCCGCCAACGCCGCGCAGCACGGCATCGACGTCAAGGTGACGACGTTCTCTGATTACACGCAGCCTAACGAAGCGCTCGCGCAGCACGATCTGGACGCCAACTCGTTCCAGCACAAGCCGTATCTGGATGCGCAGATCGCCGCGCGCCACTACGCGATCGTGCCGGTGGGCTTCACTTATGTGCAGCCGATCGGCCTGTATTCGCGCAAACATCATTCGGTTGCCGAACTGCCGACCGGTGCGACCATCGGCGTGCCGAACGATCCCAGCAACGAGGGCCGCTCGCTGTTGCTGCTGCAATCGTATGGGCTCATCAAGCTGCGCGACAATGTCGGCCTGCTGCCCACCGCGCGCGATATCGCAAGCAATCCGAAGCAAATCAAGATCAAGGAACTCGATGCGGGTATCGTCGGGCGCGCCATCGGCGATCTGGACGCCGCCGTCGTGAATACCGACTGGGCCGTCAAGGCCGGCATCCGCATTCCGCAGGAACGCATCGCGCAGGAAAAGGTGGACGGCAGCCCGTATCGCAACTTTATCGCCGTCAACGAGAAGGACGCCAACGCACCGTGGGTGCGCGATCTGGTGGCGAGCTACCAGCAGGCTAACGTCGCGCAGAAGATTCTCGCGGTGTATCACGGCACGACGCTGCCGGCGTGGAACGGCGCGCCGCAGCAATAACGCACCGGTGTAGCGGGCGTGGCCGCTTTCAGCGCGAAAGCGGCCACGGGTGTAACGTTGCGTTTCCAGCCGAAAAGAAAGGAACGCCGCCATGACCGCCAATGCCGCTAATGCCTCCGGTACTGCCAAACCCACCAAAGCCGTCAAAATCCCCGGTCCCGACCATCCCATTACGATCGAGCGCAATCCTTCGCGCGTGGTCGTGAAAGTGGCGGGCAAGATCGTCGCCGATACGCGCCGCGCGCTGACGCTGCGCGAAGCCAGTTACCCCGGCGTGATCTACATCCCGCGCGAGGACGCCGACATGGCCCTGCTCGCGCGCACCGATCACAGCACCTACTGTCCCTACAAGGGCGACGCCTGTTACTACTCCATCGCGCCGGGCGGCGAGCGCTCGATCAACGCGATCTGGACCTACGAAGCGCCTTACGACGCCGTCGCGCAGATCAAGAATCATCTGGCGTTCTATCCAGACCGCGTCGATTCCATCGAGGAACTGCCTGGCTGAGTCCGCTTGCCTGCAAGGACGCTTAGCGACGCTGCGCGCTCACCGCCGGCACGCCAATCAGCAGGGCCAAGCCGCTCACCGCCAGCAATGCGGCGAGCGCGTACAGCGCGTTATCCATGCTGCCCGTGTGTGTCTTGATGAGGCCGATTGCCCACGGGCTCACGATGCCGCTGGTGATGCCGATACTGCTGATCAGCGCGATGCCTCCCGCCGCCGATTTGCCCGAGAGATACGCGGGCGGCACGGCCCAGAAGATCGGCAGCGCGGCGAAGATCAGCACGGCGGCGATCGACAGAATCGCCATCATCGCGGCAAAACTCGCCAGATGCAGCGTGAGCAGGGTCAACGCAATGCCTCCGCCGACCGTGCAGGCCGCGAAGTGCCAGCGGCGCTCGCCGCGACGGTCCGAACGGCGCGCAATCAACATCAGCCCCACCGCGCCGACCGCATTCGGAATCACCGTGTACAGACTGATCGCGAGCACGTCATGCACGCCGAAGTCGCGGATCATCAGCGGCATCCAGAAGTTCAGCGTGAGCGAGGCGCAGGTCAGCGAAAAATAGATGAACGCAAACAGATAGACGCGCGGATTACCCAGCGCAGCGAGGAATGCGCGCGACGAATGGGCGTGCTTGCCGTCGCGCGCGGTATCGCCGTCGCCGTCGCGCTGCGCAATCAGATGCGCTTTTTCCGTGTCGCTGAGCCAGCGCGCCTGCGCGGGGCCGTCCACCAGCTTGAACGCCGCCATCAGCCCGAGCAGCACTGCGGGCAGGCCTTCGATCGCGAACATCCAGCGCCAGCCTTCGAGCCCCATCGCGCCATTCAGATCGCGCATGATCCAGCCGGAAATCAGTCCGCCCAGCACGCCAGCCACCGCCACGCCCGCGAAGAAGATCGAGAACACCGCAGCGCGACGGCGCGGCGGGAACCAGTAGGTCAGGTACAGCACGATGCCGGGAAAGAAGCCCGCTTCGAACACGCCCAGCAGGAAACGCAGCGCGTAAAAGTGCGCGGGGGCATGCACGAACATCATGCAGGTCGAGGCGATCCCCCACAGCAGCATGATGCGCATGAAGGTGCGGCGTGCGCCGAAGCGCGCGAGCAGCAGATTGCTGGGCACTTCGCACAGCACGTAGCCGACGTAGAACACAGCCGCGCCGAGGCCGTACATCGCATCGCTGAAGCCGAGATCGTGCTTCATCTGCAATTGCGCGAAGCCGATGTTGATGCGGTCGAGAAACGACACGACGTAGCAGACGAACAGGAACGGGATGACGCGCCAGGCGACCTTGCGGTACAGCAGGTCATCGCCGGCATTCAACCCCTGGGCTTGCGATGCGGCGGCGTTAAGGGCGAACGCAGACTCGGACGCGGGGTCCGTGACGATCGATTGAGGCATGAGCCTGTCTCCAAACCATGTGGTAACGGCGTCTGATGCGCCTTTGTAACGACCCGGCCGATAACGGCTCAGGTCAGCGACGGCAGCTCTGACCGGCATCGCGCGTCGATGTTGCGTCGCAGCATCGACACTTGCGCCTGCCGGTCACTTTCTGACTACCGTAGGCGCATCATAGGAGTGGCACAAATTATTTGTCAATGGCAAATCGTTTCGCCAAAGGTAAACCGCTTACCTCAGCCGGCGCGGCCATCCTTGCGGCAGGCAGGGCGACGGCGCGTCTATGCTTCGTCTGTTGGGCGTTTGCGCGCCTTTGTTTTTGAGCCCTTCCCCCTCCCGGAGTCATCAATGAAAGCCATCAAACTGATCGCGCCCGCCGGTCTGGACAACCTCAAGCTCGTCGATATCGCCACGCCGGGCGAGCCGCAGGCGGGCGAAATCCGCGTGCGTGTGCACGCCAGTTCGCTGAACTACCACGATCTCGGCGTCGTGCTCGGTCGCATGGGCGCAGCCGATGGCCGCATTCCGATGTCGGACGGCGCGGGCGTCGTCGAAGCCGTGGGCCCGGGCGTAACGGAATTCGCCGTGGGCGATCACGTGGTCTCGACGTTCTTCCCGCCCTGGCTGGATGGTGCGCCGACGATCCCCGACTTCTCCGCCACACCCGGCGACGGGGTGGACGGCTATGCGCGCGAAGCCGTAGTCGCACCCGCCACCGCCTTCACGCACAGCCCGCGCGGCTACACCCACGCCGAAGCGGCCACGCTCACGACAGCCGGCTTGACCGCGTGGCGCGCGCTGGTGGTGGACGGCGCGTTGAAAGCGGGCGAAACCGTGCTGGTGCTCGGCACGGGCGGCGTGTCGGTGTTCGCGCTGCAATACGCAAAGGCGATGGGCGCCACGGTGATCGCCACCTCGTCCTCCGACGAAAAGCTCGAACGCGCGCGAAAGCTGGGCGCCGACCATCTGATCAACTATCGCCGCGAGCCGCAATGGTCGCGTCAGGTGCTGGAATACACCAACGGACTGGGCGTCGATCATGTGGTCGAAGTGGGAGGTCCCGGCACGCTCGAACAATCGATTCTGGCAACGCGCGTGGGCGGACATATCGCGCTGATCGGCGTGCTGACCGGCATCGAAGGCCCCGTGCCGACCGGCACGATGATGCGGCGGCAACAGCGTCTACAGGGTTTGATCGTCGGCAGCCGGCAGCATCAGATCGATCTCGTGCGCGCCATCGACGCCACCGGCGTCAAGCCCGTGATCGACCGCTCGTTCCCACTCGAAGCAATCGGCGACGCCTTCCGGCTGCAACAGGCCGGTGGGCACTTCGGCAAGATCGTTCTGGAATACTGAACGATCAATCGTGAG
Organism: Paraburkholderia bannensis; assembly: GCF_014200455.1. Taxonomy (GTDB): domain Bacteria; phylum Pseudomonadota; class Gammaproteobacteria; order Burkholderiales; family Burkholderiaceae; genus Paraburkholderia; species Paraburkholderia bannensis_A. The sequence continues at coordinate 32,087 of NZ_JACHBW010000014.1, forward strand.
CGAGAGGGCGAATGAGTCACCGCCGCGCGAATTGCTCGCGATACGCAGCGGGACTCGTCAGCGCGATGCGGCGGAAATGCCGCCTGAGCGATTCCTCCGAGCCGAAGCCCGCAAGATCCGCTACGCGATCCATCGGCAGATCGGGCCGCGCTTCGAGCAGATCGCGCGCAATGCTCACGCGCTCGCGCACGATCCAGGCGTAAGGGCCCATGCCGGTCGCGTCGAGAAACTGGCGCTGGAGCGTGCGCGCGCTCATCGCGGCACGCTCGGCCAGCGACGCCACGCTATGGTCGAGGCGCGGATTCGCGCGCACCCAGTCCATCAGCCTCGCAAGCGGGCTCGCCTCGTCGCGCGGCATCGGTCGCGGCACGAACTGCGCCTGCCCGCCCTCCCGATGCGGCGGCACGACGAGCCGCTGCGCCACGCGGTTGGCCACTGCGCCGCCGTGGTCGCGGCGGACCAGATGCAGCAACATGTCGATGCCCGCCGCTGAACCCGCCGAGGTCAGCACCTGGCCTTCGTCGATATAGAGCGCGTCGGGCTCGACTTGCAGTTCGGGATAGCGCTGCTGCAAGCGCTGCGCGTAACGCCAGTGCGTGGTCACACGCTGACCGCCCAGCACGCCCGCCGCCGCCAGCACGAACACGCCGGAGCAGATCGAGCACAACCGCGCGCCGCGTGCATGGGCAGCACGCAACTTCTTGAGCAAGGCCTCGGGCGGCCGCTCGTCCGGATCGCGCCAGCCCGGAATCACGATGGTCTGCGCGCGATCGAGCATCGCCAGCGTATAAGGCGCGCAAACCGTAATGCCGCCCGCGGCTCGCAACGGCCCGCGCTCGGCCGAGCAGACGGCGAAGCGATACCACGGCACATCGAGTTCAGGGCGTTCGAGCGCGAACAGTTCGGTCACGCAGCCGAATTCGAATGTGCAGAGGCGGTCGTAGGCGAGCGCCACGACAAGATGGGCGCGATGGGTGACTTGGCGGGCAGGATCGGACATGGCGCGATGTTACCGGAGATTGGCAATCGCGCCACTGTCGCGTTTTCGGGGCGGGCCCGAGAATGACCGCTATCGACACCACCAACAGGAGCCAGGCATGTCATCCGTATCCGAAATCCCCGCCGCGCCCAGCGAAGAAGCGCTTGCCCATTTCAGCGCCTCGCTGAGGTTCGAGACCGATTGCGCCGACGTCCACGCCGCGCTCGCTGCCGCCGCGCCGCCCGACTTCGTGCTGCTCGATGTGCGTGGCCCGGCGCTCTTTGCGCGCGGCCATGTTCCGGGCGCGGTGAATCTGCCGCATGGCAAGATCGTGGAATCGAAGCTCGCGGGCTATCCGCCTGAAACGCTGTTCGTCACCTACTGCGCCGGCCCGCACTGCAACGGCGCGACGCGCAGCGCGATCCGGCTGGCGCGGCTGGGGCGTCCGGTCAAGATCATGCCGGGCGGCATCACGGGATGGATCGACGAAGGATTTGCGCTAAACGAACTAGAATCGCATGCCCTGGCCACCACCGAAGGTATTGCCCAACCATGATCACCTGCACGCTGCGCTACGTCCTCGACCCTTACCGTCTTACCGAATTCGAAGCCTGCGCCAAGATGTGGATTCCCCTCGTCGAGCGCTTCGGCGGCCAGCATCACGGTTATTTTCTGCCCGGCGAAGGCGCGAACAATATTGCGCTCGCCCTGTTTTCATTTCCGAGCCTGGCCGCCTACGAGACCTACCGCGAGCAATCCCGGCACGACGCCGATTGCCAGGCGGCCTTCCGGTACGCGGACGAAACCCGCGGCATCGTGAGTTATGAACGCAGTTTCATGCGCCCCGTATTCGGGTAGGATGCTGCGTAGCGCGCCGCACGGACCGCAGCGCGCCTCAACTTCTCACTTTGCACCCGACATGCAACAAGGCACTCCGGCCACCGCCGCCAGCTTTGCCAGTATGGGCGTCGATCTGCTCGACTTCTTCGACGTCACGCCCACCTCCCTGTGGCTCGAAGACTATAGTCTGCTGCGCGCCCTGTTCGAGCGCTGGCGCGAGGCCGGCGTGACCGATATCCGCGCCTGGCTCGAAGAGGATCCGCGCCGCGTAGCCGAATGCTCGGCGTGCATTCGCGTGCTCAAGGTGAACCGGCATACGCTCGCGCTCTATGGCGCGCGCAGTCACGAGGAACTCACCGCCCACCTCGCCGAAGTCCTGCGCGACGATATGTTCCAGGCGCACGTGGGCGAACTCGAACAGATGTGGCAAGGCAGTTCCACCTTCGAAAGCAAGAGCGTGAACTACACGCTAGGCGGCCGCCGCATGGATATTTTGCTGCGCGGCGTGATCCTGCCGGGCCACGAAAACGACTGGAGCCGCGTGCTCGTTTCGATCGAAGACGTCTCGGCGCTCGAAGAAGCGCGTCATCGGGCGGCCGCGAGCGAGCAATACGCGCTCGGCGTTTTCGAGCATGCGCCGGTGTCGCTGTGGGTCGAAAATTTTTCGGCGATCCGTGAGTTGCTGGACGAAGTACGCATGCAGGGCATCGTCGATTTCCGCACTTTTACCGACGTGCACCCCGAATTTGTCGAGCGCTGCATGAGCGAAATCCAGGTGCTCGACGTCAATCACTACACGCTGGGCATGTATCGCGCGCCGGACAAGGCAACGCTGCTCGCGCGCCTGCCGCAGGTTTTCCGCGACGAAATGCGCCCGCATTTTCGCGAGCAATTGCTCGACCTGTGGGAAGGCCGTCTGTTCCAGCAACGCGAAGTCATCAATTACGCGCTCGACGGCAGCGAACTCAACGTCCATCTGCAATTCTCGGTGTTTCCGGGTCATGAACAAAGCTGGGATCTCGTGCTGCTCGCTCTGACCGACATCACGGCGCGCAAGAAAGCCGAGGCTTACCTCGAATTCCTCGGCAAGCACGACGTTCTCACCAAGCTCAAGAATCGCTCCTTTTACGTCGATGAAGTGAACAGGCTGCAGCGCAAGGGCCCGTTCCCGGTCAGCGCGATCGTACTGGACATGGACAATCTGAAGACCGTCAACGATCAGCTCGGCCACGCGTGCGGCGACGCATTGCTGCGCCGCGCCGGCGAAGTGCTGGCGAAAGCGATCCAGAAACCCTACCAGGCCGCACGGATTGGCGGCGACGAATTCGCGGTGCTGATGCCCGGCGCCGACGCGCGCGATGCCGAAATTGTCGCGGACAGCATCGGCAAGCTGGTCGAGCTGAACAACCAGTTCTATGGCGGCCCGCGTTTGAGCTTTTCGCTGGGCTGGGCCTGCTGCGAGGAAGGCGAAAGCGTGGAAGGCATGCTGCGTAGCGCGGACGCGGCCATGTACGAGGCCAAGCGTCGCCGTAACGAACTCGCGCGCCATGGCGCTGCGTCGCCGGAACAGCTCGCGACCTCGCGCAAGGACGCTCTCTAGGCCATCACTTCGGACAACGCATATTTTGCCGATGTAAACGGCAACCGGGAGCGGGACGCAATGCGTTCCGCTCCCGGAGTGTGATGCAACCTACCGCCGCGCATGCGCAGCCGAAACCGCGCAGTGGGCGTGAATCGGTTCGAACGCAACCAAGGCGCAAAACGCCCGCGTCACGTCATGAACCGCGCACGCGCCGCGCGGCGGCGGCCAGGCATCACGACGCGTTGACGGCGTCCTTGAAGGCCTTCCCGGCCGTGAACTTGACCGTCTTGGCCGCAGCGATCTGGATTTCCGCGCCCGTGGCCGGGTTGCGGCCGACGCGTGCTGCACGCTGGCCGGTCGAGAACGAACCGAAGCCGACGAGCTGCACGGAATCGCCCGACGTGACCGCCTTGGTGACCACTTCGAGGATCGCGTCGATTGCCGCGCCCGTGGCTGCCTTGGTCTCGCCCGTGCTTGCGGCGACTGCGTCAATGAGTTCCTGTTTGTTCATCTGCTACCTGTATTGAGTTGAGAAAACCTGCATACCCTACCTCACGCGGGCAAAACAGGCAAATCGCGTTGCATATCGAAACGTAAGGCACACGGGGCTTACAGACGCCCCGGGTGGGCAGGAACGATTCATGCAAGGCGATTTTCTCAGCTATTTAGTGTCTATTTCGCGTATTTTTACAAAAACCACCGATATTCGCGTGCGGCAATTGCGTTCATAAAATCGAGGTGGTCCTGCCGTCTATTTTCGCAATAGACCATCACAAAGTCCTCGCCGAGCGCCTCGCGCACCCCGGCGTGGCTGCGCATGGCGGCCACCGCCGAGAGCATATCGCCCGGAAAATCGACCCCGCTCGCGCGGTTTTCGTTGAGCGGCGCGATTGGTTCGCGACCCGCATCGAGCCCATATTCGATCCCGGCGAGGATGGCGGCGAGCACCAGATAGGGGTTGGCGTCGGCGCCGGCGAGCCGATGCTCGATGCGCAAATTCGCCTCGTCCGACTCCGGAATGCGGATGCAGGCGTCGCGATCCTCGAAGCCCCAGCTCGCCCGGCTAGCCGCATTCACCATCGCGCCATAGCGCCGGAATGCGTTGTGACTGGCGGCAAAAATCGGCATGCAATGCGGCAGCAGCGCCAGACACCCCGCCACGGCATGACGCAGGGCGCGCCGCTCGTGCGCCGCCAGCACGTTGCGGCCCGCCTCGTCGTAGAGACTGACGTGAACGTGCATGCCGCTGCCCGGCGCATCGAGCCAGGGCTTCGACATAAAGCTCGCGCGGTAGCCGTGTCGCATTGCCACGCCTCGGGTGCTGCGGCAGAACAGCGCCGACCAGTCAGCCGCGCGCAACGCGTCCTCGCAGTGGCCGAAGTTGATTTCGAACTGGCCGGGGCCCAGCTCCGCAGTGATGACCGTTGCGTCGACACCCTGTTCGCGCGCCGTCTCGACCATCTCGTGCAGCACCGGCGCGAAACGCGAAAGCCGTTCGATATGCATATTCGGCTGATCGTCGGGATCGTCGCACAGCGGGTCGCGCGCGTGCTGCGGCAGTCCCTCGCGCAGCTTCGCGTCGAACAGATAGAACTCCAGCTCGAAGGCGACCACCGGTTTGAGACCCCGCCGCGCGAAACGCTCCAGCACGCGCGCAAGCACTTCGCGCGGCTCGAATGCAATCGGCGCGGCCGTGCCGTCCGAGGTGATGAGCATCTGCGCGAGCGGCTGCTGCTCCCAGCGCACCCGTTTGAGCGTGCCCGGCACGAGACGGCGCGCGGCGTCGGGATCGCCATCGTGAAAGCAGTATTCGCCGATCGGATACACACCGCCCTGCGCGCCCAGCAGGATGCAGTTTTGCGGCAGCTTGAGCATGGCGCCGGCGGCGACTTTTTCCAGCATGCCGATGGGGTAACGCTTGCCATAGAAATGGCCCGGCAGATCGAGGCAGATCAGATCGACATACTGCACGTCGGGATGGGTCGCGCGAAAAGCGCGTACTTCGCTCAGGAGATCGGGGGCGAGGTCGGTCACGTCGGGTCCTTTTATACGCCAGCAGTTTTAATCTGGATTACGAACTAATTAAAAGACGAGCACGCGTTGAAAAGCGTGCTGAAACTCCATCAATCGTGGCTTTGACCTGCGATCAGGTGAACACCCAAAGCACGCGCGCCGGCTGCTCCGCGAGATTCGCATAACTGAAGCGGCAACGCGAAGGCAACTGGAAACTGTCGCCGGCTTTGAGCGTGACCGGTTCGCCGTCACTGTCGAGCCAGATCGTCAGCTCGCCATCGAGCACGAAACCGCCCTGCTCGTCACTATCGTCGACGGGACGCTCGCCGCTGGTCGCACCTGGCTCCAGCAGACTTTCGAGCATCGAAAAGCCCGACGACATGCTCGGCGACACCAGCACATCCGTGATGCCGCCACCGTAATAAAGCGTGCGGCGCTCGCCCGGACGCGTCACCCACGGCAGCGCGCGCGGCTTGCTCACGCTGTAGAAGTAGGTCGTGGGCGTCTGCAAGGCCTCGCCGATGGCAGTGAGATCGGCAACAGTCGGTCGCGACAGGCCGCGCTCGACCTGGGAGAGAAACCCCACCGAACGCCCGATGCGCTGCGCCAGCTCCGAAAGCGTCACCTTCTTGTGCTTGCGCAGATCGCGAATCAGGATCGCGAGTCCTTCGATCTCTTCCTGCCTGTCCATGCCGGTTTCCCCCTCTAAACGACGTCGCGCAGGCGATACCAGAACTTGCCCAGCGCTTCGAGCGGCGCAGCCAGGGCATCGCCGCCCGGAAAACGCGGATTATGGATGGCCTCGTAGTGCGAGAGCAAGCGCGTATCGCCGAGGATCGCGTCGGATACCGCGCGCGCCGCGGCCAGCGTCGGCAGCACGCCATGACCGGAGAAACCTTGCAGCCAGTAGCGTCCGCGTGCATGCCCCACGTCGGGCGTGCGCCGGATGCTGATGTCGATATGACCGCCCCACGCATGCTCGAATTCGACGCCGCGCAGTTGCGGAAATGCGCGTTCGAGACTCGGCCGGATGGCCGCACGGATGTCCTTCGGGATACCGCCCAGATAAGTGCAGGCGCCGCCGAACAGCAGCCGGTGATCGGGACTCAAACGGAAATAGTCGGGCACGAACTGATTGTCGATCACGCAACTATTGCGCGGCAGCAGTTCGCTCGCGAGCGCGGGATCGAGCGGCGCGGTCGCCACCTGATACGTGCCGACCGGCAACACGCGGCGCGCCAGTTCGCTGTCGAGCCGGTCGATATAGGCGTTGCAGGCGAGCACCAGGGTATCCGCGCGAATTGATCCATCGGGCGTGTTCGCGATGAAACCGGATGGCGTTTCGCGCCACTTGAGCACGCGGGTCCGCTCGAAAATGCGGCCGCCCGCGCGCTCAATGGCGGCGGCGATGCCCAGCGCGAGCTTGAGTGGATTGAGGTGGCCCGCTTCGGGATCGTAGAGCGCGGCGCGATAGCGCGGGCTGCCGATCCAGTCGGGCATGTCCTGTTGCGGGATCACGCGCAACGCGTCGTAGCCCCACTTCTGCGCCGCCTCATCGCGTGCCTCTGCGAGCAGCGCGACGCGGTTGCGCTTCACGGCGGCCCACAGACTGCCGGGCCGGTAATCGATGTCGAAACCATGACGCTGCGACAACTCGCGCACTTCGCGCGCAGCCCAGCGCATGCTGTCCCAGAGTTCGCGGGCGCGCTCAACGCCCAGCGAATGCTCAAGCGGCCCCATATCGCACGACCAGCCCAGCAAAGCCTGACCGCCGTTGCGGCCCGATGCGGCCCAGGCCACCCGGCTCGCCTCGACCACGACGACGCGTTTGCCGGCAAGCGCGAGACGCAAGGCCGTATGCAGACCGCTGAATCCCGCGCCGACGATCAAGACGTCCGCGTCGCAATCCTCTTGCAGCGCCGGGCGCACGGGCGCTGCGGCAGGCAGCGTGCGGGCGTAGTAACTCTCTACGTGCTGGGGCGACTCGACGAACATGGCGGCATCCGTGAAATTTTATCGGCTTAATTTCATGAAAAATTAGCACGGCAATTTCACGGAGGCAAGCGGGGGGTTTCCTGCCCCCTTATCGACTCATCGGCCGGCAGCAGCGGCCCGGCGCGCCCATTCGCGCACATACGCCGGTTCACCGTCTGGCAGCAAGTCGCCGTCGCGCTCGGGCGCGAGCGGTTGAAGCGCCATCGGCAGCACACCCGCCCAGACCGGGCGATCGAGATCCTCCTCGTCGTCCTTGACGCCGTGCGCGCGTACTTTCGCGACCGCTTCGTCGAGCGGCAGGCGCAGCACCGTGGTCGCGGCCAGTTCGTTGCGCTTCCCCGCGCGCGCTTCGTGCACACGTCCGGGCGCGATGTGCTCCATGAATGCGTCGAGGGCGGCGCTCTTATGGTCGTCCGCGACGACTTCGAAGGCCCCGTAGATCATCGCCGAGCGATAGTTCATCGAGTGATTGAACGCCGATCGTGCGAGCACCAGGCAATCGATGTGTGTGACGGTCACGCAGACCTGCGCGCCCTCGGCGGCGAGTTTGAGCATGCGGCTGCCATTGGAGCCGTGGATGTAGAGATGATCGCCCTCGCGCCAGCACGCGGTGGGAATGCAATGGACGCCTTGAGCATCGGCAAAGGCGACGTGGCAGACGTAGGCTGCATCGAGAATCGCGTGCAGCGTGGCGGGATCATAATCGGCGCGCTGGGCGATGCGTCGCACACGCGTGCGCGACGACGGCGCGCCCTGGGTTGCGACGGAATCGACGGAGTCGGTATCGTTGTTGTCGCTCTGGGACATCCTCGGCTTCTCCTGTTCAGGGGTGGGGAAAGCCGATCACGTTAGCGAAGCCGTGGCTCCAACGGTAGACCCAGCATGAGCTCAAGACATAGGGCCAGCATGCCTCGCGGATTCTGCAGGGCTATCGTCAGTCCTTTACCGGCTTTTTGCGCATAACACGCAACGGCTTGGCCGCGCTGTCTGTCGCCCGAGCCGCGCGCCGTGGCGTGCGGCGCGCACCCGGCGCGACATGCGCGGGTGCTGCCGCATTCGCCTTGCTGCGTAATGTTTCGAGTTCTTCCGTTTGCGTAGCGTGCGCCGTGCGCAGCGCATCCAGACGCCCTTCGAGCATCCCGGCCTGATGCCGCAGATCGCCCAGTTGGCCTTGCAGCGCCTGCATTTCAGTGCGCGCGGTCTCTTCGGCGAGCGTGGCGCGTTTGCTTGCGGCCTCAAGATCGCGTTGCAGGCGCGCATTGGCGGCGCGTTCGCGCTCGATTTCGAGCAGCGCGCGTCTTTCTGCCGCCTGCAGACGCGTTTGCGCGAGTTCGGCGCCCGCGCGTAGCTTGTCGAGTTCCGCGGCGAAGTCGGCACGCGCCTGGACGAGTGCAGCGTCGCGGTCCCGGCCCGCCTGCTCAAGGCCGGCGATTTGTCCTTCCAGCGCCACGCGGGTGGCTTCGCCCGCTGCCTGCGCCTGCTCCAGTTCGTGGATGCGGACCTGCGCGGCGAGCAAGGCCGTGGTCCGCTGCTCCAGCGCCGTTTCCGTGCGCGCGAGATCGTTCTGCAAGGCAATGACGCGGGCCTCAGCTTCGCGCCGCGCCTCGCTGACTTCGCCTCGCAACACTTCCAGCGACGCCTGCGCGGCTGCCGTGGCGCGCGTCCACAACGCAGCGACCAGTTCCCCTGCTGCGCCCTGCAACTCTTCTGGCAGATCCGCATGCTCAATACGCACGCGGCTCTTTTCGCGCAATTCGGCCCAGAACTCGGAGAGAACCGCCGTGGGTGTGCCCATGCTGCCGCGTCGCACCAACTGATAGAGGCGGTTGGCGGTAGGCGTCACGCCGAAGCGGAAGAACAGCAGGGCGCAGACCTCCCGATACAACTCCCGCGTCTTGGGAAATTCAACCTTAAGACGTTCGATTTCAGCGGTGATGCGGACTTCGTCGGGAGCAGCGTCGGTCATAGTGGGGCTCAATGCTTTTGATTGATAAATATTACAACGTAAACCGTCAATTTTCTACTTTTTGTTATCATTATTTAGACATTACTTTTATAATGTTCGAATTTAAAGTGCAGCATGCTTGATTGAGCGCGCCTTGCGCCCGTGCCTGTCGATTTGTGAGAAGTTGCGAAGCTCGCCGGGCGCGAGCCGCCAGAAAGGAAACGCGATCAGCCCTGCTCTTGGCGAGCCAGGCGCTCGTGCAGCGCGCCAATCTCCGAATCCGCGAACACTTCGATGCCATGCGCGCGGAGCAATGCCGCGGTCACCCCTGCCCCTGCATGACGCCGGGCCGAAAAACTGCCGTCGTAAATAAACCGGCTACCGCACGAAGGGCTACCGTCGATGAGCAAAGCAAAGCGGCAATCATGCTCGCGTGCTGCCGCGAGGGCCGCCCGCGCACCCACCACGAACAGCGCCGTCACATCGGCCCCAGCCAGATCGACCACCTGCGCATCACCCGCCAGCACCGCTTCACCCGACTGCGCCTGTGCGATTTCCGCCGCCGGTCGCGGCACACCAAAACCACCCATCAATTCGGGGCAAACGGAAACGATGCGCCCTTCGCGCTGCCACTCGTCAAGCAGCGGATGCGCGAGCGTCTTCGCCGCGCCGTTGTATCGGACCGGGCTGCCAAGCAGACACGCACTGACGAGAATCTTGTGAATCATCGAAATTGAGGCGGAGGCGGCAAGCGGAAAACTGGAACCGCGCAACCGTCACTGATCCTTCGCAGCGCGCATCAACGCTTCAGAGAGTTTGTCGAAATGACGCAACGCGGCAGGCGTGAGTTCGACCTGCTTGCGGCGTGCGTCCTCGGTATCGCCCAGACGGATCCAGCCCTTCTCGCGCATCGATGTCAGCCGCGCATGCAGCGTGGCCGGCGACCCCAGTTCGCTCTTGCCCATGATGTCCCGCACGGACAGGCGTTCGTGCGTCTGATTAACGCGCGCCACCAGTTCAAGGATGCGCTGTTCGAGCGGATCGAGCGCCGGCAGCGCGGGCAGGCCGCGCAGCGCATCCGCCAGTTGCAGGAAACGGAAGTAGATATCAGCAGGGCGCGTCATGGTGAGGAAGTCGCCTATCGTCGACTGCAGTCCTTCCCATGCATGTCGCGCGCATGGGAGCGCGAGGCATTCTACCGCGCCGATAAGCGCACCACTGCTTTTGCATCGGGGATCTGGCGCCACGATGCCGGAGGCTTTCTTCTAATTATTTCTATCAGGTGCTATTCGAACCAGACCGGGTTCGCGCGAGACCCATAGGTCATCGAAACTTCGCCCATAAACACTTGCTGCGGGGCTTGCTGCGCGCTCGTTTTCCAGCACGCGCGCGATGCGCTCGTACAACGTGAACCAATCTACCGCCAGCACCGGCACGTTGATATCGCCGCGGGCGCGATAGACGAAAAAGCGCATCCAGCTATCGAGGAAAACGCCCTGGCCCGGCATCAGCAGACACGGCGGCCTGGCAACGCGCGGATAGTGCAGGCGCGTTTCGCCAATGGCGTGATTGAGGGATGCGTCGTCATCGCCATCGGGCACGCGATGATCGCGCACCGCCTGATCGACTAGCGACATGGGCAACTCCACGTACGCCACGCGCACGTCGCTGACGACGTGCAGCGCCGCGCTGCCGGCGATGTCTTTTGCGCCGTCTCCCGCGAATACGCGCTTGGCCACCACCGCGCGCGCCTGGGGAGGCAATGCGCCAAGCGGCATGGCGCCATGGAAAAGCGCCTCGCGAAACAGGGGATATCGGACCAGCCAGGTGTCGGATGAAGCCATACGACCAACCGCGCGACGCGGCGCGCCCGCGCAATGTGCGGGGCGCGCTGCGTCGCTTCGGAGCTCTCTCAGGTTCTATTGTTATAAAAAATATAACGTCAATCCGTTCGATCGACAAGAGGCACGGTGGAAATTTGCACCATACGAAACGCCCCTCAACGTAATGAGGACACGCCGGCCCGATGGGAATGGCCCGCAAGTTGGCTTCATCGTCATGCAAACGCAATAAAACGCATGCCCTGAATATTTTTCGATTTTTTTTCGTGGCGCGCGATTTATTTTCGGAACCATTCTATAGAAAGCTATTCGTAAACACCAAATTCGACGCTGGCGATGCGGGCCTTGCCACTCGCCCCACTTCTGGAGCCTCAAACGATGAACCCTCCGAAACGCTTTCTGCTAGCCAATCTCGCCTGGTCCGCTGAAGTCGCCACCCGTGAGCCGGACTTCTTCAGCCAGCTGGCACAAGGACAACAGCCGCGCGTGCTCTGGATCGGTTGCTCGGACAGCCGCGTGCCCGCCGAACGCATCATCAACGCGAGGCCCGGTGAATTATTCGTACACCGTAACATTGCGAACCTGTTCGCCGCCGACGACACCAACGCCTCCAGCGTGGTCGAATACGCCGTCCACGTGCTCGAAGTGGAACACATCATTGTGTGCGGCCATCATCACTGCGGCGGCGTGCGCGCCGCGCTGTCGGCGCCCTCGCCCGCGCTGCCTCTCGTGAACCGCCGTATTGCCGGGCTGCGCGAACTCGCCGCGCGCCATCGCGCCAAACTCGACGCCATCGCGGATATGGACGCCCGCGTCGACCGCCTCGCCGAACTCAACGTGATCGAGCAGGTCCAGCGCCTCGAAGCATCGCCGATCCTGCGCGACGCCAAACGCAGACCGCAGGTGCATGGCTGGGTCTTCGGCCTGCGTGAAGGCCGGCTTCTGCAATTGCACGAAGCGAACGACGCAGCCAGCACGCAAACCGCCATCGCCGCCGCCTGAAAGTCCTGCCGACTTCCCTCCCCACTCCTGGAATTTCCATGTCGAAATCACGCTCCATCGACTTCACGACCCTGCGCAGCGACCTGTTCGCGGGCATCGTGGTCTTTCTCGTCGCGCTGCCACTGTGCCTGGGCATCGCCACGGCTTCCGGCGTCGAGCCGTTTGCCGGGCTGCTCTCGGGCATCGTCGGCGGCCTGGTGGTCGCGCTGCTCAGCGGTTCGCATCTGAGCGTGAGCGGCCCGGCTGCGGGCCTCGTTGTGATCGTGGTGTCGGCGATCGGCACGCTCGGCAGCTTTTCGGCCTTCCTCTGCGCCGTGCTGATCGCGGGCGCGCTGCAAGTGGTGTTCGGCCTGCTGCGCGCCGGTCAACTGGCGAGCTTCGTGCCGGTGCCCGTCATCAAGGGCATGCTGGCGTCGATTGGCCTGCTGCTGATCGTCAAGCAGGTGCCGTTGGCGATGGGTGTCGGGGCGCCCGCATCGTCGGCCACACTCGCGACGCCGGTTGGTCCGGTGCTTCTGCCTGCACTCGCGCTCGCCGTCGTATCCGTCGCATTATTGTTCGTGTGGGAAACGCCGCGCGCCAAACGCTTCGCGCTGGTGCGCGCCGTACCGGGACCGCTCGCGGTGGTGGCGCTCGGCATCGGCGTGACGGTGTTGCTCGATATGGTCGCGCCTGCTCTCGGCTTGCCGGCCGGGCAGCGCGTGGCGCTGGATTCGCTCGGCTCGTTCGACGCGCTGGCTGGCGCGCTCGCCCTGCCGGATTTCACGCAACTGGTGGACGCCGATGTCTGGCGCGTCGCGCTCACGCTTGCCGTGGTGGCAAGCCTCGAAACCCTGCTGAGCCTCGAAGCCGTCGAGCAGATGGACCCGCAGCGTCGGCGCGCCTCGCCCGACCGCGAACTCAAGGCTCAGGGCATCGGCAATATGGTTGCCGGTGCGCTGGGCGGCTTGCCGATCACCGCGGTCATCGTGCGCAGTTCCGCCAATCTCAACGCGGGCGCGCGCACGCGTCTTTCAGCCTTCGTGCATGGCGTGTTGCTGCTGGTGAGCGTGTTTGCTTTGACGAGCGTGCTCAATCTCATCCCGCTCGCCTGCCTCGCGGCAATTCTGATCCAGACCGGCTACAAGCTTGCGAAGCCACAACTCATCGTGGCGATGATGCGCGAAGGCGCGGAACGCCTGATTCCCTTCGTCGCCACCATTGTGGGCGTGCTCGCGACCGATCTGCTGATCGGCATCGGAATCGGCATTGCGGCGAGCATGCTGCTGGCGATGCGCGCCAACCTCGACGACACCTTCGCACTGGCCGAACACGACGACCACTACCTGCTCTCGTTTCGTAAGGATGCCTCATTTCTTGCGAAGCCGATGCTGATGCGCTGCCTCGCCCGCATCCCCGATCACGCGACCGTGCTGATCGATGCGGAGCGCGCCGATTTCGTCGATCGCGACATACGCGAAACGCTCGATCGCTTCATTGCCGATGCACCGCGACGACATATCGCCGTGGAGCGCATGCAGTGGCCGCGCATCGATGCAAGCGCGCGGCGGCGCCTGCCCTGGGCACGTCCGGCGAGCACGACCTGAATCGGCATTGACGAAAAAAAAGCGCGCCCGAGGCGCGCCTGAATGATCGCTACTTGCTCCCCGCGCCGCCGTGCGATGTGACATGCACGGCGGCGCAAGAATCTTGCTGCTGCGTCAATCGAAATTCTCACGCAGCCATTTCTTGTTCAGCTTGCCCACGCTGGTTTTCTCGATCGCATCGACGAATTTGACGATCTCAGGCACCGCATACTTCGAGATCTTGCCGGTCTCGACGAACTGCATGACATGCGTGCGGATGTCCTCGGCGCTCACGGGCATGGCGCACTCCGGGTGCAGGACGACTACGGCGGCCGGGCGCTCGCCCCACTTCTCGCTCTTGATGCCGATCACCGCCACTTCGGCCACCGCCGGATGCTGCGAAATCAGACTTTCGACATCCAGCGACGAGACCCATTCGCCGCCCGACTTGATCACGTCCTTGATGCGATCAGTGATCTGCAGATAGCCATCCGTGCCGATGCGCGCCACATCCTGCGTATGCAGGTAACCGCCTTCCCACAGCACCTTCGAAGCCTCGGGATTGTGCAGATAGCCTTGCGTGAGCCACGGGGCACGCACCACCACCTCGCCGCTCGCGAGACCGTCGTGCGGCACGTCACGCATTTCCTCATCGACGATGCGCAGATCGACGAGCGGAATCGGCAGGCCCGTGCGGCAGCGCAGGCTCACTTCTTCGTCGAGCGTGCGCGGCTCGCGCGACGGCATCAGTTGCGCGAGCGTGAGCACCGGACAGGTTTCGGACATGCCATAACCCGTGAAAATATCGATGCCGCGTTCGAGCGCCGCACGTGCAAGCCCGTTCGGCAGCGCGCCACCGCCAATCACCACCTTCCACTTGCTGAAATCGGCGGTCTTCGCCTGCGGACAACTGAGCATCATGTGCAGGATCGTGCCCACGCAATGCGAGTAGGTCACCGCTTCTTCGCGAATCAGCTCGACGATGCGATCCGGCACATAACGGCCCGGATAAACCTGCTTCAGACCCATCAGCGTCGCGATATACGGCATGCCCCACGCGTGCACGTGGAACATCGGCGTGAGCGGCATATAGACGTCGCCGCGATGCACACGCTGGCCGTCCTCGGGACTTGTGAGCGCAGCCATCACCGTGATGGTGTGCAGGACAAGCTGGCGATGCGAGAAATACACGCCTTTCGGCAGACCGGTCGTGCCAGTCGTATAGAACGTGGTGGCACGGGTATTTTCGTCGAAGTCCGGGAAGTCGAATTGCGTACCGCTGGACGCGAGCAAACGCTCGTATTCGTCGGCAAATTCGAGGCCCGGCGGCGGCGTCACATTGCCTTCGTCGTCGATCAGCACCAGGGTGTGCACGCGCGGCAGTTTCTCGCGAATGGCCTCCAGAACCGGCAGGAAATCCGTGTGCACCAGCACCACTTCCGCACGAGCATGATCGATCGTATAAGCGATTTCAGCCTGTGAAAGACGGATGTTGACGGTCTGCAGCACTGCGCCCATCATCGGGATGGCGAAATAACATTCGAGGTAGCGGTGGCTGTCCCAGTCCATCACCGCCACCGTGGTGCCGTGCTTCACGCCCAGACGCTCGAGACCGTTCGCGAGCCGCGCAATGCGTTCCTGCAACTGCGCATAGCTGATGCGAACCTTGCCGCGATAGACGATCTCCTGCTCGCGCGCATGCGCCATCGGCGTATGCAGCAGGCGCTTGATCAGGAGAGGATAGGCATAGGCGGACTGAGCGTCCTCGTTCTCGTCGCTCGCGTCGTTGGCTTGATTCGCCTCGTGATACATGTGTTTCTCCAGTCTCGTGCCGAACGCTAATGGGATTTAGCCCGGATTCGGGATTTAGCCCAAACTCGGGATTTAGCCCAGATTCTCGAAAATCGCCGCAATACCTTGACCGCCGCCGATGCACATCGTCACCAGCGCATAACGCCCGTTCACACGCTGCAATTCGTGCAGCGCCTTCACTGTGATGAGCGTGCCCGTCGCGCCGATCGGATGGCCCAGCGAAATACCCGAGCCGTTCGGGTTCACCTTCGCCGGATCCAGCCCGAGTTCCTGCGTCACCGCGCACGCTTGCGCCGCGAACGCTTCGTTCGATTCGATCACGTCGAGGTCTTCGATACGCAGGCCCGCACGTTGCAGCGCGAGGCGCGTGGCCGGCACCGGGCCGATGCCCATATGCAGCGGATCGACGCCCGCATGCGCGTAGGCGACGAGGCGCGCCATCGGCGCAAGACCCCGTTTTTCGGCGGCTTCGCGCGACATCAGCAGCACGGCGGCGGCGGCGTCGTTAATGCCCGAGGCGTTGCCGGCCGTGACCGTGCCGTTTTCCTTCGCGAACACCGGCTTGAGCTTCGAGAAGTCTTCGATCGTCGCGTCGGTGCGCAGATGCTCGTCGGTATCGAACACGACTTCGCGGCCCTTGACGGTGCGCGTAACCGGCACGATCTGGCTGGCGAAACGGCCTTCGGCAATTGCCTGCGCGGCACGGCGATGCGATTCGAGCGCCAGCGCATCCTGGCGCTCGCGCGAGATATCGAACTTGCGCGCGACGTTCTCGGCGGTCACGCCCATCGGCACCGTATGGAACGGATCGTTGAGCGCGCCCAGCATCATGTCGACGAGGCGCACATCCCCCATGCGCGCGCCAAAACGCGCGTCCGGCGTGATATAGGGCGCGCGGCTCATGTTCTCAGCACCCGCGCCGATGGCAACATCGACGTCGCCCAGCAGAATGGTCTGCGCCGCCGAGACGATCGCCTGCAGGCCCGAGCCGCACAGACGGTTGACGTTGAAGGCGGGCGTCGATTCCGGAATACCCGCGTTGATGGCCGAAACGCGCGACAGATACAGATCCTTCGGTTCCGTGGCGATCACATTGCCGAACACCACATGGCCCACGTCTTCGGGCTTGACCTCGCTGCGGGCGAGCACTTCGCGCAGCACCAGCGCACCCAGTTCGGTAGGCGACACATCCTTCAGGCTGCCGCCGAACTTGCCGATCGCGGTCCGTACGCCACCAACGACTACGACTTCCTTGCTCATTTTGCACTCCTCATTCGATGGGGCTGCGCGCCTGCGCAGCGGGCATTACATGTTCGGATAGTTGGGACCGCCGCCGCCTTCGGGCGTGACCCACACGATATTCTGCGTCGGGTCCTTGATATCGCAGGTTTTGCAGTGCACGCAGTTCTGCGCGTTGATCTGCAACCTGTCTGCATTCGAATCGTCTTTCACGAATTCGTAGACGCCTGCCGGGCAGAAGCGCGCTTCCGGTCCCGCGTAGGTCGTCAGATTGATGCCGACCGGCACGCTCGCGTCCTTGAGCGTCAAATGCGCGGGCTGATTCTCTTCGTGATTCGTGTTCGAGATGAACACCGAAGAAAGCCGGTCGAATGTGAGCTTGCCGTCAGGTTTCGGGTAGATGATCGGCTTGCATTGCGAAGCAGGCTTGAGCGTTTCGTGATCGCGATGCTGGTGATGCAGCGTCCAGGGCACCTTGCCGCCCAGCACCTTCTGTTCAAGGCCCACCATGATGGTGCCCAGATACAGGCCCTTGCTCATCCACTGCTTGAAATTGCGCGCCTTGTACAACTCTTCATGCAGCCACGACTGCTTGAACGCTTGCGGGTACGCCGTGAGTTCGTCGCTTTGACGACCAGCCTGCACTGCTTCGAACGCCGCCTCGGCAGCCAGCATGCCGGTCTTGATTGCCGCGTGGCTGCCCTTGATGCGCGAGACATTGAGGAACCCCGCATCGTCGCCCACCAGCGCGCCACCCGGGAATACGAGCTTGGGCAATGACATCAAACCGCCCGCCGTGATCGCGCGCGCGCCATACGACACGCGCTTGCCCCCTTCCAGATATTTGCGGATCGCGGGGTGCGTCTTGTAGCGCTGGAATTCCTCGAATGGCGAGAGATATGGATTCGTGTACGCGAGCCCGACGACAAAGCCCACCATCACCTGGTTGTTCTCGGTGTGATAGAGATACGAGCCGCCATAGGTATCGCTTTCGAGCGGCCAGCCAGCCGTGTGCACGACGAGGCCCGGCTGATGCTTCGCGGGATCGATTTCCCAAAGCTCCTTGATGCCGATGCCGTAGACCTGCGGATCGGCGTCCTTGCCGAGCTTGAGCTTTTCGTTGAGCTGGCGTCCAAGGTGACCACGCGCGCCCTCGCAAAAGAGCGTGTATTTCGCGTGCAATTCCATGCCGAGCTGGAAATTCTCGGTCGGCGCTCCATCCTTGCCGATACCCATATTGCCGGTCGCAACGCCCTTCACCGAACCATTGTCGTTGTAGAGCACTTCGGCAGCGGGAAAGCCCGGAAAAATCTCGACGCCCAGCGCTTCGGCCTGCTGGCCCAGCCAGCGCGTCACGTTCGCGAGGCTGATGACGTAATTGCCGTGATTCTTGAAATTGTCGGGCAGCGCCCAGTTCGGTACGGATTTCGCGCCCGTTTCCGAAAGAAACAGGAATTTGTCTTCCGTGACCGGCACGTTCAGCGGCGCGCCTCGCTCCTTCCAGTCGGGAAAGAGTTCGGTGATGGCGCGCGGATCCATGACCGCGCCCGAAAGAATATGCGCGCCGATTTCCGAGCCTTTTTCCAGCACGCATACGCCGATTTCAGCGCCCTTTTCGGCCGCCAGTTGCTTGAGCCTGATCGCCGCCGACAAACCCGCCGGGCCGCCGCCGACGATCACCACGTCGTATTCCATCGATTCGCGCGGACCGTATTGCGCGATCAGATCGCTTGCGTTGTTCGCATTCATGCTGTGTCTCCCCCAACTACCGGAGCGCGGCCCATGTCAGGCCGCGGCTCTCGTCACAATCTGGCCAGCATCCAGAATCAGAACTGGTCTTCGGCAAGCGCGAGCACGCCTTCGTCGCCGCGCGCGGTCAGCACCGCCGTCGCGAGACCGCCGGCCTGCGAAAGAATGTGCTCGGCGTAGAACTGCGCCATCGCGATCTTCGCGCCATAGAACGCGGGATCGTCGGCGAGATTGCGTTGCGCCGCCAGCAGCGCGCGGCCCATCTGCCAGCCGCACAGCACGATGCCCGCAAGCTTCAGATAAGGCACGCTGCCGCCGAACACCGCGTTCGGATCGCGCTTGACGTTTTCCAGCACGAAATCCACCACGCGCGACAGCGCCTGCACGCCCTGCTCAAGCTGCGTGCGCACCGATGCCGCCGCCGCGCCGTCCGCCTGAGCGAGCGCTTCGATGGTCTGCGCGACTTCGTCGAGCAACGCCTTCGCCACTGCGCCGCCGTCGCGCGCCGTCTTGCGGCCAATCAGATCGTTCGCCTGGATCGCCGTGGTGCCTTCGTAGATCGCCAGGATGCGCGCGTCGCGATAGTGCTGGGCCGCGCCGGTTTCCTCGATGAAGCCCATGCCGCCGTGCACCTGCACGCCCAGGCTCGTGACATCGTTGGCCATCTCCGTGCTCCAGCCCTTGACGATCGGCACGAGGAATTCGTAGATCGCCTGATGACGCGCACGCACGGCTTCGTCCGGGTGATGATGCGCGATATCGGCATGACCGGCCGCCACATAGGCCAGGGCGCGGGCGCCTTCGGTCTGCGAGCGCATGGCCGCGAGCATGCGGCGCACGTCCGGGTGATGCACGATCGTCACCGACTGCTTCGCGGAACCATCCACCGGACGGCTCTGCACGCGCTCCTTCGCATAGCCCACGGCCTGCTGGTAAGCGCGCTCGGCGATCGCCACGCCCTGCGTGCCGACGCCAAAACGCGCGGCGTTCATCATGATGAACATGTATTCGAGGCCGCGATTTTCCTCGCCGATCAAATAGCCGGTCGCGCCGCCATTGTCGCCGTACTGGAGCACCGCGGTCGGGCTCGCCTTGATGCCCAGCTTGTGTTCGATCGACACGCAATGGACGTCGTTGCGCTCGCCGAGCGAACCGTCTTCGTTGATCAGGAACTTCGGCACGATAAAGAGCGAGATGCCCTTCACGCCTTCCGGTGCATTCGGCACGCGCGCCAGCACGAGATGGACGATGTTTTCGGCCATGTCGTGTTCGCCCCAGGTGATGAAGATCTTGGTGCCGAACACCTTGTACGAACCATCGCCCTGCGGCTCGGCGCGCGAGCGCACCAGCGCCAGGTCGGAGCCTGCCTGCGGCTCGGTCAGGTTCATCGTGCCGGTCCACTCGCCCGAGATCAGCTTCGGCACATAGCGCTGCTTCTGTTCCTCGGTGCCGGCCGTGAGCAGCGCTTCGATCGCGCCGTCGGTAAGCAGCGGGCACAGCGCGAACGACAGGTTCGCCGCGTTGAGCATTTCGTTGCAGGGCGTGCCGATCAGCTTGGGCAGACCCTGGCCGCCGTATTCGGTGGGATGTTGCAAACCTTGCCAGCCGCCGGCGGCGAATTGCTCGAACGCGGCCTTGAAACCCGGCGTGGCCGTGACTTCGCCATCGCGCCAGCTGCTGGGCGCGCGGTCGCCTTCGACGTTCAACGGCGCGAGCACTTCGCCGCTGAGCTTCGCGGCTTCTTCCAGCACCGCCTGGGCGGTTTCGAAGCCGGCATCATCAAAGCCGGGCAGCGCGGCGACATCGTCGATACCGGCCAGCTCTTTCAGTACGAACAGCATGTCCTTGACGGGGGCAGTAAAGCTCATGGCGAACCTTTCAATCACGCGGTAGATCGGAGAAGCCCGCGGGCGCAGCGGCTACGCGTGTTGCATAAGCCGATGCCGCAGGGGCAGTGTCCGGCCAATCGTAGCGGCAAAGGCCCCGCGCCGGACTGTCCAAACCGGCCCATCTAGTGACAAATCTGGCCACGCTCTGCCTGTCGAGCGCCTGAATAAAAGGGAGCTCAGGGTTAAACCTGGTGCGGTATGCGCCCTTTCCACCCGCGTGTGGGGTTGCGCGTCAGGCGCGGCCGCGATAGGTGCCGGGCGTGCTGCCGGTCCAATGGCGAAAGGCGCGATGGAAGGCGCTGGGATCGTCGAAACCGATATCCGCGCCGATGGCGGCGATGGTGTCCTGGGTGTCGGTGAGGCGCTGGATCGCCACGTCGCGGCGCAACTCGTCCTTGAGCGCCTGGAAGGACGTGTCCTCGGCGGCGAGGCGTCGGCACAAGGTGCGCACCGAGCAATGCAGATGGTCCGAGGCGGCCTCGATGGTCGGCAGATCGGGCAACGTGCTCGCCAGGTACTGGCGCACCTGATGGCTCACCAGTTGTTCGCTGAAGGACTCGAAGATCCAGTCGCCGGGCGAGCGCGCGAGAAACTGGCGCAGATTGCGCTTGCTCTGCCGGATCGGCATGTCCAGATAGGCCGCGCTGAAGCGGAACAGCGCCGTCTCGCAGCCAAAGCGCACCGGCCCGGAAAAAAAATAGCGGTGATCGTGCGCATGGGCCGGGCGCTCGCAGGCCAGCTCGACCTGGAGAAACGGAATTTTCTGGCCGATCAGCCAGGACGACACGCCGTGCGCGAGCTTGAGCATCAGCTCCTGGCCCAGAGGACTCAGCGCGCCAAAGGCCGGATGCGGGCGTAGTTCCACCTGCGCCACCAGCGCGCTGCGCCGCGATTCGAGGCGAAAGTCGTCCAGCACGATATGGAAAAACTGGCCAAAGCGATGCAGCGCGGTCTCAAGATTGCGCGCGTCCAGCAGGCTCAGGCAGAGAAACTTGAGCGTGCCGCTGCGAAACGGCCGGCTGAAGACGCCTGGCATTTCGTCGTCCAGCTCGATGGCGAGCATGCGGTAGAGCGTGGAGAACTGCTCTTCGGTCACGCGCGCGCCGGGTTCGCTCAGCAGTTCCCCGGCGATGCCCGCTTCCTCCAGATAGCGCTCGACCACTTCGGGCCGCGCGCCGGCAGCAGCAAGAAAACCGAGGACGAGCGAAATGGGGACGGTGGAGCCGGGAAGTTGCATGCCTGGGTGATACCGGCCAAGCCGGGGAGCGGGTAACAGGAAAAAGGCGCCTGAGCGCGACAACGCATCATACGCTCGCGCATCGCTATTCACACCCTCCAGCCGGCGTTTCGCGACGCCGCCCCGCCGCCCGTCGCAATCGTCTCGCCGATCGCCCCGCGCGGCCCGACCATGAGCGGCATCGAAGCATCCGATATAAACCACGGAGGTCGCCGCCATGTATATCAGCCTGATCCAACACACGCCCCACTGGGTTTGGGGCGTGCTCGCCGCTCTTATCGTCCTTGGCGTGCGCCAGAGCGTGCCGCGCCGCCGGTCGCTGCGCAGCGCCACGTCCCTGCCGCTCGTGATGACCGTGTTCTCGCTGTATGGCGTGGCCTCGGATTTTGCGCACGAACCGCTTGCGCTCGCGGCCTGGGCGCTGGGCGCGGGCGCGCTGTTTTCGGTGATGACGACGCAAGGCGCGTGGCGCGGCGTGCGCTGGTCGCAGACGCAGCAAAGCCTGATCGTGCCGGGCAGCTGGCTGCCGCTGGCGCTCTATCTGGGCCTGTTTTGCGTGAAATTCGCGGTTGGCGCAATGCTCGCCATGCATCCGGCGCGCGTGGACGATGCGGATTTCGCCTGCCTCACCGGCCTCGCCTACGGCGCGTTCAGCGGCGTGTTCCTCTCGCGCAGTTATGCGATGTGGCGCATCGCCCGTCACGTCCTCACCCAGGACGCCGCGCTCTGGTAGATAAGGGCTGCGGCGCTAGAATCTGCCGGGAATCTGCTGAGATTCGCACCTACGCGCCGCGCCCCTTTCTTTGGGTATCGACTCCGGAAGCCAACATGCCTCCTTACCGCAATGCACTTGTCTGGCTCTGGCGGGAAATCCGCATCGCGATTCCCATCGGCGTGCTCAGCACCGTGCTGTTCGGCGCATTCGCGCAGGAGTCGTTCGCATCCAATCTCAAATACTCCTTGAGCATCACATTGTGCATCCAGACGCTGATCGAGGCTGGCCGCTACGGTCTTGCCGCGCTCGTGCAGCGCCGCCGCGCCGCCGCGGCGAGCGCAACAAAAGCAGGCGCGGCCCAGCGCGCGTGGCCCGGCTGGGCGCTGATGGCGCCGTGGCTGGTGTTCTCGGTGGCGCTCGGCTACTTCGCGGGCCACGCGCTTGGCGACTGGCTCACCGGCGTGCACCGCGATCCGTTTGCATTCTTTCGCGACCGCTCTGTGCTGTTGCCGACGTTCGGCCCGTCCCTGGCGCTGACGCTCGGCTGCACCTGGTTCTTCTACGCGCGCGGCCGGCTCGCCACGATGCAGGCACGTACCGAAACCGCCCTGCGCGCGGCCGCGGAAACCCAGTTGCGGCTACTCGTCTCGCAGCTCGAACCGCATATGCTGTTCAACACGCTGGCGAATCTGCGCGTGCTGATCGGCAGCGACCCGCCGCGCGCGCAGGCAATGCTTGATCATCTGAACGGCTTTTTGCGCGCGACGCTCGACGCCTCGCGCGCCGATGCCCACGCGCTCACGGCGGAGTTCGCGCGGGTGCGCGACTATCTCGAACTGATGCAGGTCCGCATGGGGCCGCGCCTGCGCGCCACGCTCGACTTGCCCGCGACGCTCGGCGCGCTGCCCGTGCCGCCGCTGCTCCTGCAACCGTTGGTGGAGAACGCGCTCAAGCATGGGCTCGAACCGAACGTCGCGGGCGGCGAGATCGTAGTGAGCGCGCATCGCGAAGGCGCGACGCTGATCCTGAGCGTACGCGACACCGGCGCGGGCCTGCAGGCACCACCCGCCGATGGCACGCGCTTCGGCCTGCGCCAGGTGCGCGAGCGACTGGCCGCGCTTTATGGCGACGCCGCGCAACTCACGCTGACCGAACCCGAGGACGGCCGCGGCGGCGCGCTCGCCATCGTGCGCCTGCCGATCGGCAACCCCGCGCCCGCGCTTGCGTGACTGACTTGACTGCTTTAACGGCTATAACTGCGAGACGACCATGCAAGCCACCGCCCTGATCGCCGAAGACGAACCCCTGCTGGCCGCCCATCTGCACGCCGAATTGCAGCGCCTTTGGCCCGAACTGCGTGTGCTGGCGACGGTGGGCGACGGGGCGTCGGCGTTGCGCGAGTGCCTGGCGCTCGCTCCGGATGTCGTGTTTCTCGATATCCGCATGCCCGGCATGAACGGGCTGGACGCCGCGCAGGCGCTGGCCGAAGACTGGCCCGATGGCGACGCTGCCGCCGTCGGCGCGCCGCCGCTCGTCGTGTTCGTCACGGCCTACGACGAATACGCGGTGCGCGCGTTCGAGCGCGCCGCGCTCGACTACGTGCTTAAGCCGGTGCAGCCGGAACGGCTCGCGCGCACCTGCGAGCGGCTGCGCGAAGCGCTCTCCAGGCGCAGCACAGCGCCAGACAGGCTCGAACCGCTAGTCACCCAGTTGCGCGGCCTGCTCGGCATCGAGGGCGAGGCAGCCGAAGCTGGCGTCGCGTCGGGCGTCGAACCGCTGCGCATGATCCAGGCGAGCGCGGGCAACACCATCACGATGATTCCCGTCGACGAGGTGCTGTTTTTCGAATCCGCCGATAAATACGTGCGTGTGGTCACGGCGGATCGTGAGCACCTGATCCGCCTCTCGCTGCGCGATCTGCTGCAACGTCTCGACGCGCAAACGTTCTGGCAGATCCATCGCGGCACGGTGGTGCGCGCGGACGCCATCGCCAGCGCCTCGCGCGATGAGGCCGGCAAGCTCACGTTGCGGCTGCGCGGCCACGAGGCGCGGCTGGTCGTCAGCCGGCTTTATGCGGATCGTTTCAAGGGAATGTGAGATCTGCCGCCACGGCGCGCAACTTCTGGTAAGGCCTGGTAACAAGTTGACTCTCAAGAACTGCGCAATCGCGACCGTTATCCGGTTCAGGGGTATTTATCGCGCAAGTCAGTCGCGCCGCATCATTACGAAGGGAAGGAATCCATGCAGATCCAGCCGACCGGCGCGGCCACCGTCGCCGCCACGACGAGCTACACCGGCACGACCAGCAGCAATGGCGGCACGACGTCGTCGAACGCCTCGAACCCGGCCTCGACCGCCAGCAGCAGCACGGATAGCGGCACTGATCGCAGCACGGCTTCGGCGAGCAGCACGTCGGCGGGTTCGTCGACTAGTTCCACGACGTCGACCAGTTCGACTTCAAGCACGTCCAGCGCGAAAAAATCGGGCGGAGGAGGAGGCGGCGGAGGCGGAGGTTCGTCGTCGTCGAGCGATGCGACCACGGCCGCCATCGACAAGCTCAAGGCGCTGATCAAATCGCTCGAAGCGCAACTGGCGCAGGTTCAGAGGTCGGGCGGCTCGACGCAGGCTGCTTCGTCATCTTCGCCTGCTACGTCGTCATCGCAATCGGGTTCGCCAGGCGCCGCCGACACAACGGTGGCCACCGCAAAATCGGGCGCTTCAGCACAGCAGAGCGCCAAACTTTTGCAGGCGAGCCAGATCGAATCCGCGATCCAGGTCGCGCAGGGCGAACTGGTGCAGCTGATGCTGGCCAGCGGTCAAACCACCGGCCTGGTCTCAACGACGGCCTGAGGTTCAGCGCCCCGCGCCGCGCACGCCCACGTAGACCGAATAGACCGACGAGGTCGCGGTAATAAACAGCCGGTTGCGGTTCAGGCCGCCGAACGTGAGGTTCGACACCACTTCCGGCAGCAGGATCTTGCCAAGCAGCTCGCCTTGCGGCGAGTAACAATGCACGCCGTCTGCGGCGCTGCTCCAGACGTTGCCGTATTCGTCCACGCGAAAGCCGTCCGGCATGCCATTCGACATTTCGATGAAGACGCGGCTATTGCGCAGCACGCCGCCCTCGACGTCGAACACGCGGATATGGCGCGGGCCGCCCTCCACGTGTGACGCGCCCGAATCGGCGATATAAAGCCGCGACTCGTCCGGCGAAAACGCCAGCCCGTTCGGCTTGACGAAATCGTCGGCAACGCGCCGCGCTTCGCGTTCACCGCGTGCGAGCGCGTAGACATGACAGCCGCCAAGTTCGCCATCCGCGCGAAAACCTTCGTAGTCGCTCATGATCCCGTAGTCGGGATCGGTGAACCAGATCGTGCCCTGCGAATCGACGATCAGATCGTTCGGCGAATTGAAGCGTCGGCCTTCAAAGTGCGAAACCAGCACCGCCACGCTGCCGTCGTGCTCCGTGCGTGAAATGCAGCGCCGGCCGTGCTCGCAGCTCACGAGCCGGCCTTCATGGTCGCGCGTGTTGCCGTTGCTGAAATTCGCGTTGATGCGAAACACGCCCACGCCCATGCCGGGCGCCCAGCGCATCATGCGGTTGTTGGGAATGTCGCTCCACACCAGCATGTCCCACGCCGGAAAATACGCCGGCCCCTCGGTCCAGAGGCAATCGCCGGCGATCTTTTCCAGCGGCGCGTTCGCCTGGATCAGCGAGCGAAAGCGCGCGTCGTGCACCTCGTAGTCGTTCTGCTTCATGCGCGTTTCTTTTCCGCCCAGGGCAGTTCGTCTTCCACGTAGGCCTTGACGATGGCATGGAACGACGCATCGCCCGAGAAGCCCAGCTTTTTCGCGCGCGTGACGTTCCAGCTCGACGGCCAACTGCTGACGATGCGCTCGATCACCTCGTCGGGCACCCACTCCACGCGCCCCACGGCCTTCAGGCCGCCGAACTTGCTCAGCTCTTCGATCATTTCGTCCACCGTCGTCGATACGCCCGGCAGATTGACGATGCGCCGCGTGCCCAGCGCTTGCGCATCGATCTCGCTGGCCGTTACGAGGCACTGCACCGCCTTGCGCGGCGACAGCAGCCAGATGCTGGTCGAGCCGCTCACGGGGCACACGGCCGTCTCGCCGTTTAGCGCCTCGCGCACGATGCCGCTCGCGAACGACGACGCCGCGCCGCTCGGACGCCCCGGCCGCACCGCGACGGTCGGCAGGCGCAGCACGCGCCCATCGACGAAACCGCGCCGCGAATAATCGCCGATCAGCAGTTCGGCCATTGCCTTCTGCACGCCATACGACGACTGCGGATCGAGCGCGGTATCGTCCTGCACTTCCTCGGGCAGCGCGCCGCCGTAGACCGCCACCGAACTGGTGAAGACGAGTCGCGGATGATGTCCGCGCGCGCGGCAGACTTCGAGCAGCGCACGCGTGCCATCGAGATTGATGCGCAGGCCCAGATCGAACTCCGCTTCCGCCTCGGCGCTCAGGATGGCGGCCAGATGGAAGATCACGGCCGTCTCCGTGTCGATCAGGCGCTCCAGCACCGCACGATCCGCCACATCGCCGGTTTCGACGCGCACGCGCGCATCGTCAGGCAAAGGCGACGCCGCGGGCGTGGTGTCGAGCAGAATCAGCTCGGTGATCGGCTCGGGCGTGCCGGCGTTCTGCAATGTCTTGCGCAACGCGCCGCGCGCGAGCAGATCGCGCGCAAGACGTTGCCCCAGAAACCCCGCACCACCGGTAATCAGCACTTTCATGTTCGATTGCTCCGTTCATGCTTGTGGGAACTGCGACGACTGAAACGGACCTGCGCGCCGCCAAATGACGTCAGCGCGCCGGCATATAAGGCCGGATCCAGCCGAGACCCGCCGACGCCGTCGTGCGCGGACGGTACTCGCAGCCGATCCAGCCGGTATAGCCGAGCGCATCGATGCGCTCGAACAGCCAGGGATAGTTGAGCTCGCCACGATCGGGCTCGTTGCGACCGGGCACGCCCGCGATCTGGATATGACCGATGCCCGACATATCGCGTTCGAGCTTCACGCTCAGATCGCCTTCGACGATCTGGCAGTGATAGCAGTCGAACTGGACCTGGAGATTGGGCGCACCGATTTCCTTGCAGATGGCGTGCGCGTCATCCTGGCGATTGAGCAGATAGCCCGGCATGTCGCGCGGGTTGATCGGCTCGATCAGGATCGTGACGCCTTCGGCCTGTGCGGCCTGCGCCGCGAAGGCGAGGTTCTTCAGATACGTTTCGCGCTGCGCCGCGCGCAGTTCGGGCGACGCGACGATCCCCGCCATGACGTGCAGCTTGCGGTTGCCGAGTACGCGCGCATAGGCCAGCGCCTGATCGATGCTGCGGCGGAATTCGTCTTCGCGGCCGGGCAAGGAGGCAATGCCGCGCTCGCCGTTGGCCCAGTCGCCCGGCTGCGTGTTGAACAGCACTTGCGTGAGCCCTGCCGCATCGAGCCGCGCCTTCAATTCCTCGGGCGTGTACTCGTAGGGAAACAGATACTCGACCGCCTCGAAACCGTCATGCGCCGCCGCCGCGAAACGGTCTGGAAAAGCGTGCTCGGTGTACATCATGGACAGATTGGCGGCAAAACGAGGCATCGAAAACTCCGGGGACGAACGAGGTGGTAAAACTGGCTTCACAGCGCTTTTCACAACGCATTTCACCACGCATTTCACAAAACTGGCAGCAAATCATTCTAAAAGCGCCTCACTACGCCAGCATCCGCGATAACCCTGAGACCGGTAACACGCTTGCGCCATCCGGCCGTCCGACAACAAACTGCACCGAGCCTTACATGGCATGTAATATGGAGCCTCTCGTGTGCGCGCCGCGCATTCAGCCCATGCGTGGGCATTCATACGCATTCGTACCCGTTCGTACCCGCTTCAACTACCTCTGCCGGTGATCTCCCTTTCCCGCCTTTCGTTTGCCCTCTGCGCCCTGCTACTCGCCAGCTTCACGGCGAGCGCCAGTCTCGCCGCCACGCCACGCTCGCACCACGGCGTGCCCCACGCGCATGTCGCGGCGAAGAAGAAAAAACTCACGCGCAAGCCGCGTCCGGTGCATCGCGCCACGCCCGCCGTCGTCACGAGCAAGCTGCCGGAGGCGAAACGGCGAGCGAAAGCAGCGCAGCGCACCAGACCCCGCCACCTGCCGCCGTCGCGCGCCTCCCTCGGCACAACGGCCCTGCCGACTGTCGCGAGCGCTTCAAGCGCCAACGCGCCGCGCCTGCTCGCGCGCTGCGGCTTCACGATGGCCTCGCGCACGCGGCTCTTTTCGCGCAATGTCTATATCGTCGATGAACAGACGCACACGCAGCTCTATGCGCGCAACGCCGATCACGTCGTACCCATCGCTTCGGTCTCCAAGCTGATGACCGCCGTAGTCTGGCTCGACCAGCGCCGCGCGCCGCTCGCGCAACGCATCGGCGTCACCAGCGCCGATCTGGACACGCTCAAGTTCACCAGCTCGCGCCTCTCGGTCGGTTCGAGCCTCACGCGCGCCGACATGCTGCATATCGCGCTGATGTCGTCCGAGAACCGCGCGGCGGCGGCACTCTCGCGCGACTATCCGGGCGGCCGCCCCGCCTTCGTCGCCGCGATGAACGCCAAGGCGCGCAGCCTCGGCATGGCGCACACGCACTTCGTCAACGCCACGGGCCTCTCGCCGCACAACGTCTCCACCGCGCGCGAACTGGCGAATCTGGTGCGCGCGGCCAATGGCTATCCGCTGATCCGGCGCTATTCGACCGACGACGAGCAACAGGTGCCGACCGGCCACGGCGAGCTTCAATATGTGAGCAGCAACCGTCTCGTGCGTTATGGCCGCGTCCAGGCGAGCGTGCAGAAAACCGGCTTCATCAACGAATCCGGCCACAACATGGTGATGCGCTTGATGGTGCATGGCCGCCGCCCCGTGATCGTGACGATGCTCGACAGCGCGAGCGCCGAAGGCTCGCGTCTGGACGGCGAACGGATTTCGCACTGGCTCAATTGCTCGCTGCGTTAGCCCCAGCAAAGCCGTTGCGCTACCGCTTCGCAAACCATTACAACGGCAGCGCATGCGTCGACAGAATCTCCTTGAGCACCATGAAGGATCGCACCTGCCGCACGCCCGGCAGATACAGCAACTGCTCCGCATGCAGCCGGTTGAAGCTTTCGCTGTCGCGCGTGCGCACCAGCATGAAGTAATCGAATTCGCCCGTCACCACGTGACACTCCATACAGCCTGAGACCTTGCGCGCCGCCTTCTCGAATTCGGCGAAGGCCTCGGGCGTCGATCGATCGAGCACGAAGCCGATCACCACCACCATCCCCGCGCCCAGCGCTTTCGGATCGAGCAGCGCCACCACGCTGCGAATCAAGCCCATCTCCTTGAGCCGCTCCACCCGCCGCAGGCAGGCCGGCGCGCTCAGCTTCACCTTGCTCGCCAGACTCACGTTCGAGATCGACGCATCCGTTTGCAACTGCCGCAGGATCGCGCGATCGATGCGGTCCAGCACCGGCGCGGCAGGCGCGGCGGCGTCGGTTTTGCGGGCTAATTTCATTGCGTGCTTCCCATACAAGACGAACGAAAAGTTTGTCGGCTGATGACTTCACGCCTCCAAAGTAAGTAATCGATATTTATTTCGCAAGCTCATTTTTCGCGTGCATTTCTATCATCCTTCTATCGCGACGGAACAATCCATCCTCGATAAACCAGGGAGCGACACATGAACCTCGACCGATTTCCCCGTTATCCACTCACGTTCGGCCCCAGCCCGATCCAGCCGCTCAAGCGTTTGTCCGCGCATCTCGGCGGCAAGGTCGAGTTGTATGCGAAGCGCGAAGACTGCAATAGCGGCCTCGCCTTTGGCGGCAACAAGACGCGCAAGCTCGAATACCTGATCCCGCAGGCGCTCGAACAGGGTTGCGACACGCTGGTTTCGATTGGGGGCATCCAGTCGAACCAGACGCGCCAGGTGGCCGCCGTGGCCGCGCATCTCGGGCTCAAATGCGTGCTCGTGCAGGAGAACTGGGTCAACTATCACGATGCGGTGTACGACCGCGTCGGCAATATCGAAATGTCGCGCATCCTGGGTGCGGACGTGCGGCTCGTGCCCGATGGTTTCGACATCGGCATCCGGCCCAGTTGGGAAGACGCGCTCGAAAGCGTGCGCCGTGCGGGCGGCAAACCGTTCCCGATTCCGGCGGGTTGTTCGGAACATCCGCTTGGCGGGCTGGGCTTCGTGCGCTTCGCCGAGGAAGTGCGCGAGCAGGAAGCGCAGATGGGCATGCGCTTCGACTACATCGTCGTATGCTCGGTGACGGGGAGCACGCAGGCCGGCATGGTGGTGGGCTTCGCAAAGGATGGGCGCGCCGATCGCGTGATCGGCATCGACGCATCGGCCAAGCCGGCGCAGACGCGCGACCAGATCGCCCGCATCGCACGTCATACGGCTGAAATCGTCGAGCTCGGCAAGCCGGTTCGCGACCACGACATCGTGCTCGACACGCGCTATGGCGGCCCGGAATATGGCCTGCCGAACGACGGGACGCTGGAAGCGATCCGGCTATGCGCGCGGCTCGAAGGGATGCTGACCGATCCGGTCTACGAGGGCAAATCGATGCAGGGAATGATCGACAAGGTGCGGTTGGGCGAGTTTCCGGAAGGCTCGAAGGTGCTCTATGCGCATCTGGGCGGCGTGCCCGCGCTCAACGCGTATAGCTTCCTGTTTCGCGACGGTTGAGCATCATGCGCGCCGCCTTCGATGTCGACGCCTCGCGCACATCGCGGCTGCGCGCGCCCTGATCGCTTCCACAGGTGTGCGCCGTGATCGCGCGCTATCCCGTTCAGGGCTAGTCGTTCGATCCCGCGTAATTCACCACCTCGACCCGGTTCGCGCCCTTGCCCACCGGATACTGTCTGGTCTCATGCAACGCGCCCGTCTTCGCATCGATGCGATAGACGCTCATGGTCGGCGACCACTGCCCGACTGCGAACAGGCAACGCCCCGAAGGATGTCGCCGATACCGCGCCGAAGCAAGCCATCGGCCTGTCCGGTTCGATCTTCAATATGTTCGGCAACGTGGGCGGCATCGTCACGCCCATCGTGATCGGCTATCTGGTGGCGAAAACCGGTTCGTTCGACAGCGCGCTGGCATTCGGCGGCGTGAACGCTGCGGTCACGGTCTTCAGCTATCTCGTCATCGTGAAGGAGATCAAGCGGGTGGAAGTGGCTTGAAGCGGTCTTCGCGCCCACGCCGGGAATCATCGACGCACTCGCCGCACCGCCTGCGCAGCACAACAGCATCGGCCAGCGCGATCCCCAGCGCGAAATCGCCAGAGCGCAAGCCAGCGCGCCAATCACATCGAAGTCTCCCCATCGTTTTTGTTGCGTGTGCATGCGCGCTTTAGCGCGTCAAGCTGGCGTCCACCAGACGCACGAGTTGCAGCAATGTTTGCGTGCAAGGCACTGCCATCGATACGGCGCGCGCGGCCTCGACAACCGCGCCGTTGATCGCCTCGATTTCGGTCCTGCGGCCCGCCAGCACGTCCTGCAACATCGATGGCCGATGCGAGCGATGATTCGCCAGCGCATGGCGCACGTTCGCGACCATATGCGTCTCGTCGACGGCAACGCCAGTGGCGCGCGCGACCGCAGCCACTTCGGCGACGATCTTCAGCGCGAGCTCAGGGCCGTCGGGCACGTTCGAGAGTTCGCCCACCGTGCATTGCGTGATCGCGCAGAGGCTGTTGAGCGCCGCATTGAACGCGACCTTTTCCCAGATCGTGATCCACACGTCAGGGTCGGCGCTGCATGCCAGGCCCGCCGAGTTGAGCGCCGCCACCGTGCGCGCGACGCTCACGCGCGTTTCGCCATCGGCGCTCATCAGGCGCGTCATGCCGCTGCCATGCGAACTCACACGGCCCGCCGAAGGTTTGTCGGCGGGCCACGTCGTCACGCCCACCATGATGCGTTCGCGCGGCACGCTGCGCGCAAGGCGCTCGACATTGCCCAGCCCGTTCTGCAGTGACAGCACCGAGGTATGCGGGCCGATCAAAGCACGCGCCGCATCGAGCGCCGCTTCGGTGTGCATCGTCTTCGTGAAGACGATCAGCAGCTCGGGCGCGCGCTGCGCCGCTTCGGGACGCAGCGCGCGCAACTTCACGACCACACGCTCGCCCCTGTCGGTGGACAGGCGCAGGCCGTCGCGGCGGATCGCCTCCAGATGCGCTTCGTCGATATCGAGCAGCGTGACATCGTGCCCCGCCTCCGCCAGCAGACCGCCGAACAACGACCCCATCGCCCCCGCGCCGAGAATCGCTATCTCCATCGTTTCATGCATTGCAGTCTCCTTCACACGTTGTCACGTTGTTTTATCCGAAGTCGTCAGCCGACGACGATTTCCACCAAGGCTGGCCACTGTACAGCCAACGCTTCGCGTAGCGCACCGGCCAACGCCACGACGTCCTCCACCGCGCCGCCCACCACGAAGGCGGGACGCGCACAGCCATCGAGGAGCGCGCCGATGCGCGTGAAGTCGATGACCGCATCGCGCACTGTCCACGTCTGCCGGGGATTGCCGGGATTGAATCTGCTGCGGCGCGCTGCCTGTCATTGCGCGATCTCCGGTTTGTTGAGCCTGTCGAATCGGGCATCTTGAATCGTCGATCGATTATCAGCGTCCCTCGGGTAACCAAAAATTTCCGATTCTGGCAAAAGGCATTACCTTTGGGCATGACCTACACCTTCCAGCATCTTCAGGCCTGCGCGACCATCGCCGAGTGCTGAACACGGAAGCATCAGTTGGCACGATTGCCGCCATAAGCGGACAAAAAATGCGCCATTTTGTGGTTCTGAATATTATGCCGAAAGCGGTGATACGCGTCGTTTTTGAGCCACGATAGGGAATTAGCGCGGGGCGCTGCTCAGGAGAGGGCCGCGGATGGAGGATTCAATGTGGGCTTTCAGGCGCAACAGTAAGATATGCTTAGCGACTCCACCCCGGTGGAGTTAAAGCAACGCCCGCAGGCATAGCGGGCGCGTCTGTCGTGACCCGCTGTCGCTGGGAGACCGCGTTAAGATAAACAGCCGGACGCGAGCAGTTCCTTAAACGCGGCTGAACGACTGCCTACCTCAGGCGAATACGCGCAGCACCGAACTGATGTCCGCTGCGTTAAACCCTAACGATGCGGCCTGCCGGTAGCAACTTTCCGCCGTATCAAGTAATGGCGTGGGGGCATGCGCATCAGCAGCCAACTGGCGCACAAGTTCCAGAGATTTGGCAAAAGACGCGATGGTCCCGCCCTGAGGACTGAAGTTTTCCCTGGCCATGCTTGGGCCACGAACCGCCAGCATAGAGGAACCTGCTGCAGACGTTGACAAGGTTTGCACAATCGATTGTGCGTCAAGGCCATAACGTGTTCCCAGGGCGATAGCCTCGGCAGCAGCCGCTGTATGGATTGCCACAAGTTGAACTGCCAGCAGCTTCATAGTCGCAGCTGCCCCGAAATCACCCAAGAACATTACCCTGTCGGCCCATGCATCAAATACATGCGCTATCGCAGCAAAAGCAGACTCGTTACCGGACACGAATACACTCGCCTGCCGGGCCGCAATCATGAACGGCGTCCCGCTAACCTCGCAATCGAGCATACTTGCGCCATAATTCGCGGCGATAACGCGTGCACGTTCTTTCAACTCCAAAGGGTACGTTCCAAGGCTAACGATGACATGATCGGGAGTTAGAGCACCGAGAAACCCCTCATCACGAAAAAGGGACTCTACAGCGTCACCATCTGGCAATGTCAGGAGGACCACTCGCGACGAACGAACTACCGCTTCTGCGCTAGAACAGGCTATCCCACCTTCACGGACAAACTCTTCCATTGGGGAGCGTCGGAAGGCGTTGACATACACTTGACGCCCCAATAGGTGTTTTGCGATCTCGGTACCGACTGCTCCCAGCCCGATGATTCCGACATGAGAAGTCTGCGTCTTCAATAACCTGGTCATCTTGTCCTCTACTCAACTGACGCTGCGCCGTTAGAAAACGAAACCTTCATCGTTAGCCCGCCTTCCATCAGAAGCCATTCGCGCAGTTGATAAGTGATGACGCCTTGACTGACCAGTGGATCTGTTTCGGCCACTTCGCGCGCCTGGTCGAGGCCAGTGACTCGTAGAATTGTTAGTCCGCCGCTTGCACCAGGGGGAGCTCCGCTACTTAGAAATGGCCCCGACGCGAAGATGAGCCCCTCCTTTTCCTTTGCGACCATCCAATCCAAATGCGCGCTCAGATCGAGGTCACTCATTTGCCTCCCGGTTGACTCGCGAAGCATGACAACAAGCTTGAGGTTGAGCATCCTTGCAAGAACCTCCTGAAGTGTACCGGTCATTGTCTTTCCATCAGTTTGGTTAGCAAATCGTCTCGCATCCTCCAACTACACTAGCGACGCAAAAATTACTTTCAACTGCAATGCTTGTGTTTGCAAATATACGACGAATGGTGATGGTTTTCATTGACGAGAGATATTCAGGTTAACCACTATGAGTGCTTCCGGGCGACAACCAGCCCTCGCCGAATCTGCTAGTGACCGTCAGGAACCGCGTTCGCAAGATGACATTGGCCCGCGAGTGGCAATCAAAAGATAGAGGTCCGGCTACTTAGAAGAGCTACATTTTGACCGGCGTTTTGAAGGAATCGCCATTCAGCGAGGAACGGAGGATAATATCCAGAATCGCGTTGGAGATCCGCCAATCCGATTCAGGGCAAAACATCCTTCGCAAGGCGAAACGGTCGGGAGACAATGTGGACCAGAAGGTACTTTCCGTCATGATCGCCGACGACCATACAATCGTCCGCGCGGGGATCGCAGCGCTCCTGACACACTATGCAGGATTCGAAGTGATCGGCGAAGCCAATAATGGCGTGGAAGCCGTGGAAATGTACCGCACGCACCGGCCGGATGTCGTCTTGATGGATTTGCGGATGCCTGAGATGGGTGGCGTGGCTGCAATCACGCAAATCAAATCGATAAATTCCAATGCCGCAGTCGTAATTCTCACCACGTTCGATGGTGATGAAGACATCTATCGCGGGATGAAAGCCGGCGCCAAAGGTTATGTTCTGAAGGACGCAAAGCCTGACGAGCTCATAGACTGTATCAAGGCCGTGAATCGGGGTCAAAACTATATTCCTTCCAACGTTGCGGCTAAACTGGTCAACCGGTTTGCGTCGCTTGAGTTGACAGACCGAGAGACTGAAATCCTCACCCATGTAGCAAACGGCGAGTCGAATAAGCGCATTGCGTCAAACCTCGAGATAACGGAGGGGACGGTAAAAACGCACATTGCGACAATTCTGGGAAAACTGGATGCGACCAGCCGTACAGAAGCGGTAGCGATTGCCCGCCGTAGGGGCCTCATTGAAGACTGAAGTCCGGCGCAAAATATCGTCCTCAACATCGTGAGACAAAAACACAATTGCAGGCGATCTGCGCTAGCCGGAGCGCCCTCGCGTCGCCAGGCCGGGCGCCTCATGTTCAGCGAGGGGTAACACTCAGAGGTGGTGCATCGACGGGATAGACAGCCCCTCGCTGCCGTGACGACAATCGCATTGAAGTTTCAAACTTATCTGGACTAGCAGCACGGCGTCACGCGCAAACTCCAGCTAGCCGATCCCTGGCATAGAGATGAAATTGCGCAACCCTTTCATCCGTTCGACCCACCTTGCAATATTTTTGAATTTGCTCATATCTATTCCTCCTTCACCAGCAAGTGCGGTATACGGAAAACACGCAATATCCCCGATTGTCGGCTGTCCAAGTTCAACCCATTCCCGGTCCGCCAGATGATGGTCAAGTATTTCGAAGGCTCTCACGGCTCCCGCCTGCAGCTTCGGCAAATCCATTTGATAATTCAATATCTTCACCAGGCGGGCACCGGCTGAGTTCATGATTTCACCGCCGCCTGTCGACAGCCACTGGCTGATTTTTCCCATCGCTTCGGCATTATCGGGATACCATGAATTCGTCGTATCGTAACGTTTTGCAAGATAGACGAGAATGGCCTGGGCATCTCTTAAACGCAAGTCATCATCTTCAAAAATTGGTATTTCCCCAAACGGGTTAAGCTTGAGATACGTTTCCGTCTTGTGCTCCTTGTTCACGAAATCCACGGGTACTTTCTCGTAGTCAAGCCCAAGAAATGACAAAAACAGGCGAACTTTGTAGCAGCTTCCCGACAGTTCAAAATCATAAAGGCGGCGCATTTGATCCTCCGGATGATGGCACTCTCATCTACCAGCAGCTTTGGCGTGCCACGAAACATGGTCGGCCACAAAGGTCGATACAAAGTAGTAGCTGTGATCAAATCTCTCGTGTCTTCGCAAAGTAACCGATTGCCCGGCAATCCGGCACGCCTCCTCTAACAATTCAGGTTTCAACTGCGAATGAACATACTCGTCTGCCATGCCTTGATCTATCAGAATCCCATCGGGAAAGCGCACACCGGTCGACGTCAAAAGCTCGCAGGCGTCGGCGCGCCGCCACGCCTGCTCGTTACCACCAAGATAACGAGGAAGCGCATGCCGGCCCCACGGGGAGCGCATTGCCGAGCAAATTGGCGCGAAGGCACTCACCGAGCCGAATATTCGTGGATACTTGAAAGCGAGGGTTAGAGCGCCGTGCCCTCCCATGGAGTGACCGGTGATTCCCACAAACGATCGACCCAACCCAAACTCGGCGACGACGATCGGAATCAGTTCCTTGACGATATAACTTTCCATCTTGTAGAACGAGGACCACGGAGGCTCGGTAGCGTCCAGATAAAATCCTGCGCCGCCCCCAAATTCCCAACTTTCGGATTCTCCCGGGATGTTCGCTCCGCGCGGGCTGGTGTCCGGAAAAAGGAGAGCAATTTTCGCCTGGGAGGCGTACGCCTGTGCGACCGCCTTGCTGGCAAACGTCTCCTCATTGCATGAGAGGCCGGCAAGGCATACGAGAAGTGGAACGTTAGAAAGGTTGCCGGTTTCAGGAACGAACAAGCCAAACCTCATTGGCAGGCCAATAATGGTCGAGTCGTGCCGATAGAAACGCTGCCAGCCAGAAAAACTGGCGTGCTGATTGAGCAGTTTCATGACTTTCGGCCTAGAAGACGACCACCGATCGTATGGATTCTCCCCGTTTCATCAGACTGAACCCCTCATTGATGTCCGCGAGCGTGAGATGATGCGTGATTAGCTCATCAATATTCAGCTTGCCTTCCATATACCAGTCAACAATCCTGGGTACATCGGTGCGTCCCCGGGCACCACCAAACGCTGAGCCTTTCCACTGACGTCCGGTCACCAGTTGAAAAGGTCGTGTGCTGATTTCCTGACCGGAAGCGGCCACGCCGATAATGAACGACTCGCCCCAACCCTTGTGACAACACTCCAACGCCTGGCGCATGGTAGTTACGCTACCGATGCATTCAAACGAGTAGTCCGCGCCGCCGTCCGTAATTTCAACAATTCGCGCGACAACTTCGTCAACATCGGTCGGATTCACAAAATGAGTCATGCCATATTTTTCCGCGAGCGGGACACGGGACGGATTAATATCGACGCCCACAATTCTGTTCGCGCCAACCATCTTCGCACCCTGTATCACATTCAGCCCTATGCCGCCCAGACCGAAAACCACCACATTGGCGCCGGCCTCCACCTTTGCCGAGAACACCACTGCGCCCACGCCTGTCGTAACACCGCAGCCGATGTAACAGATCTTGTCAAAAGGCGCATCCTCTCTAACCCTGGCGACCGCGATTTCGGGCACTACGATGTAGTTGGAAAAAGTAGAAGTTCCCATGTAGTGGAAGAGCGGCGCCCCTCCAACGGAGAATCGAGATGTGCCATCTGGCATCAAGCCTTGGCCTTGTGTTAACCGGATAGCCTGACACAGGTTTGTCTTGCGCGAGAGACAAAACTTGCACTGCCTGCACTCGGGCGTGTACAGCGGGATTACATGGTCGCCCTTCCGGACGGAATGGACATCGGCGCCGACGTCGACGACGACGCCGGCTCCTTCATGACCTAAAATCGCCGGGAAGACGCCTTCCGGGTCCGCTCCGGAGAGCGTGTAGTAGTCGGTATGACACACCCCTGTAGCTTTTACCTCAATCAGGACCTCTCCCGCGCGGGGGCCGTCAAGATCGACCTCTTCAACGGTCAATGGCTCACCTGCTCGCCAGGCGATTGCGGCCATGGTCTTCATTTGACGACTCCCGGGCTGGTTGAATATCTTTATAGTCTGGCAGTTGCCACGGCTAGCGCGCGCCCAATGATGGTTAAGACGCCCTATCCCAAAAGGTGGACCGCGTCGACATGACCGCTCAGAATTCGAGCCGGGCCCAATGCGCCGATACGAAATATGCTTCGAGTCACCTCTTTGGCTGACCGCGAACGCCCGTTGGCGCAAATGAGATGTGAAACCGCGAATTGTGTGTTTCGCTTGGGTTGTCGTCATCGGCCTCGCATTTCCGATCTGAGAGCCAAGGTTTCCGGCTGG
This sequence comes from Paraburkholderia bannensis, assembly GCF_014200455.1. Lineage (GTDB taxonomy): Bacteria > Pseudomonadota > Gammaproteobacteria > Burkholderiales > Burkholderiaceae > Paraburkholderia > Paraburkholderia bannensis_A. The sequence goes on from NZ_JACHBW010000014.1 coordinate 71,042, forward strand.
GACGTCGATAAAAAGGCCTGCATTTCTGCAGGCCAGAAAAAAGCGGGGAACGACACCCGCTGGAGGTGAGGATGAACGCGGAACTGTTTTCGCCAGTACCTGACCAAACACAGCACTATACGGACTGATACGCACCTGCTGCGTAAGTGAGTTCGTAACTATGCGAATAGATCTCGAGGATATTACCGAAGGGGTCCTCCATATAGACCATTCGGTAAGGCTTCTCGCCCGGAAAGTAGAATCGCACAGGCATTCGCTGCTTCCCGCCAGCCGCCACAATTTCTTTCGCCAGACCCTCAACATCGGGATCCTGAACACAAAAATGAAAGATGCCCGTCTTCCAGTATTCAAAGTTGTTATGCGGATTTTCACTGTTAGTGAACTGGAAAACCTCGACTCCGATTCGATCTCCCGTTGACATGTGTGCGATTTTGAAATTTCCCCAGCCTTTTCCGAACACGTCGGTACACATCACGCCGACGGCTGACTCATCCTCAGTAATTGTGGTCGGTGGCATGATGAGGTACCAGCCCAAAACGCTCGTGTAAAAGTTCACAGCCGCCTCTACGTCAGGCACGGACAGCCCGATGTGAGAGAAAGATCGCGGATAGGCTTTGTCATGCGACATGAGAAACCTCCGTTAAGCCGCAGCAATGTGCGTCCGTCGATACGAGCAGCAACGCGTCGAGTGACTTTGTCTACAATAACCTGGTAGCGTCGCCGTTACGCTCATCCTTCCTGCCTCAGGACCATGAGCGAGAGGCCTGCAAATCCCATTAATCCGATTGTCGGCCCGCAAATCCAGATTCGGCCATGTGAATGGTCTTGAGCACCGCAACCTTCAGCATCGCCTGCCAGTCCGGAGCATCCGCAGGATCCAAGCCCCTCTTCGCTTGCCAGTTCATGGTGAAATCGAGTTCGCATCCACTATCCGTAACCAGAATCATGTTAGTTACGAAGCCTCGATAGACCGGGTGGTCGACAAGTTTGAAGACTATCGTCATAGACCGGGCGTCCCAAACAATCAATTCGTGGATGGGATCGCCAGGCCCGTGCATCATGCGCTCGACAGCGTTATCAGCGTATCGCCTCAGGATCTCCGCGGACGTAACATCGGGAACGTATCTTTCTGGACTCTCGATTTTATCGAGCAGAAGTTCCCAGAGGATCTTTGGTGATGCCGTTGAAGCCGTGCGGTGCATTGCGAGCGCCATGTCGTCTCCAGGAAAGATTCAAAACTCCACGATCGCCAATGAAAAACTAACAGAGCGCCAGCACGTTCGCATCTCTCTTTTTGCATAGGAGGTGTTACCGAGAACGTAACAGCACTGGCTTACTTCTTCGGTCACCAGGTGGCGGCGTGGAATTCACCCTTATCTCTCTGCTCATCACGCCGCGGCAGTTGCCTACCCGTCTATGCGCTTCAAAAGAAGCGCGAGGCATACGCCGGATACCGCACATGCAAATGCGAAGCGGTAATTGTCAGCGAGTGCCAGTGTGGTCGCCTGCACGCGAACGGCCCTGTCTAACAAGGCGAATGCTGACCCCGGAATGTCTGCGGCGCTTTGCGGCGCAGCCCCAAATGGGATGCTCTCGGCTACGAGTCGGTTCACCGTCAGCGGGTCGTACAACGAGACTTTGAGCCCCAGAACATTGGAATGGAACTGCTCACGCACACGTTCGAGAACACCAATCGACGTTGCGCCGACTTGACCACCGAACAGCCGCGCCGTTTGCACAACAGCACCAAATGTCAACGCGTATTGCAGCGTCACGTGCTTCGAGAAATAGTAGATGATTGACGTAAGCGCCATGGTCTGCCCAAGGGCCTGAATTAGCTGGGACGGTATGAACTGAGTCTCCGCCCAGTCCGGCGTGATTAGACTTCCCATTGCGAATGCAAGCGCGATCGTCGCAAAGCCCGTCACGATTATTTTTCGTGGATCAATGCGGAGCAGCACCATCGCGACCATCGGAGCAAATAAGAACTGAGGAATAGCCACCCATCGTAGGGTCTCCCCAACCTGCAACGGCCTCAGTCCACGTACTATCGACAAATACAGTGGCGGTATGAAATTCGTGTTGAGTACCATCAGTCGGACCAGCACAACGAGGCAAACCATCAGCGCAACGTTTCGTCTTAGAAAAAATGTCAGGTCTAAACCCGGATGTTCTGCTACGAATTCCCTCACGATAAATGCTGCGATTAATACGATCCCGCAATACACCAGCAAGCCAATGATTGGAGACTGGAACCAGAACAAGCGCTCACCTTGATCAAGCGCGGCATAGAGGAGACTAAAGCCCGTGGCTCCGAGCAACATCCCGATGTAATCGCCCTTCCCGGCCTGTGCTTTCGTCGGCTCGGCGGGCATGGCAGCCAGCAAGGCTGCAATGAAACCCACTGCCAGTACTGCGTTTTGCCAGAACAGCCAGTGCCAAGACAAATGCTCGCTATACCAGCCTTCAAGAGTCGCCGAAAGATTCAGGGACATCTCCAGGTTCATCGCGTAAGCTGCGACACCGAAGGGAACGAGATTCGGAGGCAGGGCCCGGATGACGAAACCTACGGTGACGGGCACAAACACTCCAGAAGCGGCACCGGCCAAGGCCTGCAGAGCCAGAAATGTGGGATAACCGCCAGAGAGCGGCAGGAGAGTCTCCGCAAGCAGAAAGGTGCAGGCCCCCGTGAGCAGTACGCGCCGCGTCCCCATCACAAAGGCCGCCCAGACCGCGATCGGTCCGACGAACATCTGGGCAACGGTGAAGGTCGTGTTGATCCAGGCGCCCTCGTCAAATCCGACACCAAGTGCGCCACGAATGTCGGCCAAACCGAGGACAGTAATACGCGACGTCAGTGTGGAGATAATTGCGCCTAGCAACACGGCAAATATTGCGGCCACCGGTCGGGTCTTGAGCTCCCGGAAATCAGTGCTGAGAGACGGCTTCCTGCCAATGATCGCGTCTGTCATAGCGTGCTCGGTTTCCGTGGGACGTCAGCGAAGAGTACCGCTCGGTGGCGCGCACACCACACATCAAGTTGCAGGCCTTTCCCTATTCCTTTTGATAGACGCCCCCCTGCGCCGCCGGCAACAGGTCAAGCAGATAAGCACGTGATTAAATTGATGTGCCGATTTGAACAGCAGGAGACGCTGTGTCTGAGGTGCAGAAACCAATCGGAACAACCAGGACCGTCAGGGGCATCGCCTTTCTGGCGCTTCTCGCATTTGCAGCAATCCTTGGCGCAATCATCTATTTTGCCTACCGGAGCGGCGAGAGGAGCACCGACGATGCTTACGTTACCGGGCATCTGCACCCTATATCGTGCAGGGTTTCCGGCACTGTCGAAGCGGTAATGGTTGACGACAACCAATTTGTACATGCGGGCGATGAACTCGCCCGGATTGACACCCGCGATTTTGAAGTTCGTGTGGCTCTTGAGCAGGCGAGAGTCGAACAGGCAATTTCCAACCAGGAAAGTGCGCGCGCTGCGATTGACCAGGCCAATGCAACCATTGCGAGTGCGGCCGCAGACAGCAGGAAAGCACAACTCGATTTTGCGCGAGCGGGTGAACTGATCCGTGAAACACCCCGTGGATTATCCCAGCAGGAATACGACGCTTCCGAGGCTGCGCAGGCTTCTGCACGAGCGAAGCTGCAACAGGCCTATGCCCAGTTGGAGGCTGCCAAAGCCAACCTCGTTGCAGCCCAGGCCGTTGAACGACAAAGTCGGGCAAATGTGCGGGACGCGAGCTTACAACTATCTTATACACATATACTTTCCCCTGTCGACGGCTATGTCGGACGAAAGACCATCGAAACAGGAGCCCGAATTTCCGCGGGAGAGACGCTTCTGTCGGTAGTCGAGCCTCGAGTATGGGTTGTCGCGAACTTTCGCGAAACTCAGCTAAGTCGGGTCCAGGTGGGAGACCCCGTCGAAATCTCCGTTGACGCGCTGCCCGCACTTAAACTTCACGGGCACGTTGACAGCGTCTCACCGGCGACGGGTGCCCAGTTCGCCCTTCTACCTCCCGATAACGCCACAGGTAACTTCACTAAAGTCGTGCAGCGGGTCCCCGTCAAAATACTGCTCGACAATTTCGACCACGGGCGCGCGCGCTTAGCGCCCGGTCTTTCGGTTACGGCAACGCTTGACGCGAAGCCTGCTCATGAATCCGACTAATAATCGAAATCGCCAGGCGCGTTTCGCATTTGGCCCGTTATTACTGTCAGGGGCATTTTTACTTACGGGATGCAACCTCGCGCCGAATTATGTGCGCCCGCAAGTTTCTGTAGACGGATTCTTCGCTCATCGCCAGCAAGCACCTGGAGGACAAGCGCCGCTCGGTCAAAATTGGTGGACCGCTTTCGGCGACGCCCAGCTTGATTCGCTGGTCGACAATGCCTTGGCTGCAAATCTGGACCTCAAGACGGCTGTCGCGCGCATTGAGCAAGCCCGAGCAGCGCTCGAGTCTTCTGATTCGTTCCTGTGGCCAACGGTCGATACTCGCCCAGGCTTCACGCGAAATCGCGTATCTGGCACGGTGGACAATGCTCTACCCAAGCGGATGATGCGAACGTGGGCGGTTCCATTGAACGCAAGCTACGAAGTCGATCTTTGGGGACGCGTAAGAGGTGACATCAAAGCAGGAGAGGAAAACCTCCTGTCTTCGGAAGCCGCCGCGGAATCTGCCAGACTGAGCATAGCAGCGGAAGTTAGCAGTCTCTATCTGACGCTCAAGTATACGGACCTCGACATAATCCAGCTGCGGCATGCAATTGATCTGCGGCGCGTCGCTCTTCAGCTAAATGAAGGTCGCCGCAAGGCTGGAGTCGCCAGCGATCTCGACGTCTTACGTGCAGAAACAGAACTAAGCACGACGGAGGCAGACCTCGCAGATGCGGTTCAGACCCGCGAAAACCTTGTGGACGGACTGGCGGTCCTTTGCGGCCGCTCTGCTACGGACTTCACCGTGTCTACGAATTATTCGCCCTTGACGATCCCAGTGGTACCTGTTGGATTGCCTGCGGAGTTGATTGAAAGGCGACCGGACGTCTACGCGGCGGAGCGTCAGTTGATTGCCGCGAACGAACAGATAGGCATAGCAAGGACCGCTTACCTGCCCTCCCTGACGCTAACCGCTGACGGCGGCTTTGCCAGCCGCGACCTTGGCACCTTCCTCGATAGAAACAGCTCTGTCTGGAGTCTGGCTGTCGGCCTGGGGCTCACGATTTTTGACGGAGGACGCCGCGACGCCTTGGTACGTTCGGCAACGGCGGGCTATGACGGCACGCGGGCGCTTTACGAAAAAAGCGTCCTTGAGGCTATACGTGAAGTTCAGGATTCGCTGAACGATATCGAAGCTAGCCGTGCCAGAGTGACAAAGTACGTCGAAGCCTCAAGAACCTCAGAAGCAACCGCGAGCCTTTCGCGCAGCAGATACCGGCATGGGTACATCAGCTATTTCGAGGTTGTCGATTCCGACCGTAACGCCCTTAACGCACAAAGAACACTGATCCATAGTCAGCAGGCTCTCGCTGTATCGACCGTGTCGCTTGTCAAAGCTTTGGGCGGTGGCTGGCAATCCTCGGACCTGGAGGTCAGATCGGCGTCTGGCGGCCCGGCAAGGTAAGAGAGTAAAAGCGGGACACTGCCTTAATGCCAGCTGACGCAGTTTTGAAATCAATCCGGTCGATGCTCACTTTGGCGTCACTTTACACCGTATCCAGCATGCCTCTGAGCTTTGAGCTAAGGTCCGCTTGCGCGTGAAGCCCATCTCGAACTCTTGTCATCACTTGCGCACGAACTTCCGCCGTGGCAGAGATTTTTTCCATTGATAATAAAACGTCATGAGTGCGCGAAATACCAACCTCGGCGTGCTCAATTACATCTTCGATGCCATTCACCGCTTTAGACGCAGCATCGTTCAGTGCGCTTGCGATGATACCAATCTCGCGGCTGGCATCTGCAGACCGCTCAGCAAGCTTTCGCACCTCTGCAGCAACGACCGCGAAGCCCTTACCTGCTTCTCTCGCGTGAGCCGCCTCAATCGTTGCATTGATCGACAAGAGGCCGGTCTGACGTGCGATTGCCTGCATGGTCTCGACAATCGGCCGAATCGACTGGGACTGCGCAGATAGTCGCTGGAAAGTGACGGCCGACGCCCGAGCAAATTCCGCAAGCTTATCGATTACTTTTGCCGCCTCCTGCGTGTTATTTGCTCCGTCAGCCACGTATTTTGCGGCGTCTCGCGCAATGCCTGAGGCCTCTTCCATTGCTTCAATGGACTGCCCAGAGCACGCAACGAGCTGACCTATCAGCGGTTCAATTAACGGCCGGAGGTCGTCCTGAACGCCATTGACATCACCAAGAGCATGGTCCGCAAAATGAGCAGAGCACTCCTCAGCCCTGGTCGGAACCAGCGCATCCATCTGCGATTGTCCAGTCATGCTCCGACGCCGGGCAGCGCTCCACGCCACGAGAGCGATTACGGCATTAGTGGCAGCACTAATCGCTAGCCCGGTGCATGCAATCGTCAGGCTACCGGCCGACGCAGTAGATACCAGCCACACAGCAATGACGAGGCATGCCGCAGAAAGCATAAGAGATATCCACCGAAAAGCTTGCATAACTCTACCTGAACGGAAAATGAAATACGCAGGTTGGGGAGCACAGCTGCGTAATGCAACGTTACCGGCCTATTTCACAGCCACAGAAGGAGCGCGACGTGCGCCTGAGTGACGCCACCCTGACGATACACATTGATTCCGCAACCGATCATTTGACTATCGTGTTTTCCAGCACACCAATCTTTTCGATTTCGAGCCTTACAACGTCGCCAATCTTCAGGAATTTTCTGTGAGCCATTCCCACGCCGGCGGGAGTCCCCGTAAGGATGACGTCTCCGGGATAGAGCGTGGTTCGCGAACTCAGATAGGCAATCTGCTCCGCAACATTGAAAATCATGTTGCTGGTGTTGGAGTCTTGCATCAGTTCGCCGTTGACCCATAGCTTCAGACCGAGGTTATAGGGGTCTTCGATGAATCCGGAGGGTACGAGTGAAGGACCCAAGGGGCACGAACCGTCAAAGCACTTCTGCGATACCCAGTCGTATGCGAAGGGTGAGTCTGCCGGGGCATCAGCGCGTTTCACATGATCTCGGGCGGAAAGGTCATTAGCTACGCTGTAACCAGCGACGTAGTCCATCGCCGACTCAATCGAAATATTCTTTGCCTGCCTTCCGATAATCACTGCGAGTTCGATTTCCCAATCGAGCTTTGTCGAATAAGCGGGCAACTGGACGTGAGCACGGTGACCGGTGAGCGCGCTGCGCGGCGTCTTAACGAAATGCCAAGGCAACTGGCCGGATGCCTTCGGGTTCTGGATTGGCACCCCCAGTACTCGCGACATCTCCTCCATGTGATCAACGTAGTTGGCGCCAGACCCGTACACAGCTGCCGGATTCACAACCGGCGAATGGAGCACGACCGTCGAAACCGGAACGCCTGCAAGCTCCCTTCCGCGTATTGGAAAATCCAGCGCGTCGACCGCCGTCGCAATCTCTCCGACCGCTGCCTCCCAGTTTTCAAGTATGCCCAAAACCGACTGATACTCCGGTCGAGTTTTGCTGATTAGAGCGGTCAATGCTTCCACAACGGGATAAACCTTGTCGCGGACGAGAATCCCGGCAGTTGGTATCCTGGCGGAAGACAGATATGTAACAAGCGAGAACGGGGCTGTCATCAAATGAACCTTCGGCTATTTTTGCAACGTCTTACATTACTTCTAGAAGCGGTCACCGAAATCGAACACATCGTCATGCTGGAAACCATCGTAATGCTGGATTTCCCACCAGTTATGATCAAGATCCTCGATGTAAAACGAGTAGACACCGTGCTGCAAAACCACGTCTGTCACCTGGCGTATCCCATAGTCACTTTGCTGGCTTTTAGCGGCATCGTGGGCAGCGTCTACTTCTTCGCGACTCGAAACGTCGATGCCCCAGTGGTTCAACAGGTTCGTCGGATGGAGGTCATCGCCGACCTCAACACAAAAAATATGGAATTTGTTGTGCCCAAACCGAATGGCCATTGCCGGCATCGCATGGCGAACGCACTCAAGCCCGAGGAACTCTTCGTAAAAACGGCGCGACTCATTGAGATTGCGGCACTCCAAGGTGCCATGCCCAAGCGCGTACGGTTTGACAATCGACGGCTTTGTTGCATCGGTGTGTGACGTTTCGGTGTTCATGATGTCTCCTCTCACTCTGCTAATGCTGTTGTATGGCCCGACTTTTCAACTGCGGTCAGGAAAGAATCCGCAAAGAACTCGTCAGGAGGCAAGCCGCGATGCGCAGTGAAATCAGCGCGCGCCGCATCCACCATCGCAGGCGCACCGCACGCATAGACTTGATGACCGGAGAGATCAGCAAAGTCCTCCATGACAATTTGATGGACAAAGCCGAGCCTGCCGGACCAGCCGCATTCGGGGGTCGCATGCGACAAGACGGGAACGAAACGGATATGGCTGTGCTCAAGCTCCCAGCGCTGAGCGACCTCGTAGGCGTATATGTCTGCCCGTTTTCGCCCCCCCCAATAAATATGAATCGGGCGTTTGATATTGCGCTTGATCGATTGCTCTACGATTGCCTTGATCGGTGCGAAACCCGTGCCGCTGGCCAACAAGACCATCGGCTTATCGGAGTCTTCGCGCAGGAAGAATGTTCCGAACGGCCCTTCAAAGCGGAACAGGTCGCGTTCTTTGGCGGTCGAAAACAAGTGGTCCGTGAAAAGCCCGCCGGGGATGTGGCGGATATGGAGCTGGATGAACGGCAAACCTTCTTCGTCCGGAGCACCAGCGAGAGAATAGCAGCGGCGCTCGCCGTTGGCGGTAATCATCTCCACGTACTGTCCCGCCATATAACGCATATTTTCGTTAGGCGGCATACGCAGCGTCAGCACTGCAACATCCGGCGCTGGACGCTCCAACTTTACGAGTCTGCAGGGATATATCTTCGGCTCGATCGCTGCGAGGCCTTCGAGTTCGCTGACCTCTACGACAAGGTCTGTCAGCGGTTTGGCGCAACACAGAAGCGCATATCCTTCCGCTCTGGCCGACTCGCTCAGATAGGTTGCAAGGACACTGCCGTGGTCTACGCTTCCTTCGATCACCTTGCCTTTGCACGTGTTGCAAACCCCGGTCCTGCAGCTGTACGGCAGTGAATTGCCAGCCGCCAGCCCGGCCGCAAGGATGGTCTTCCCCTCACCGACTACAAAGGCATGCCCGCTAGGTTTTAATACAACGTTGAACGACATCTCCGGCTCCACAATTAACTTGTATTTACAAACGTACGGATACATTTGCATTTACAAGTATTGTAGCTGGAAACTTTCCCCTTTCAACGCCACACAGTGTAAACACCTAGTCCTCAGCCAGAGGCTTCGCATGGACGGCGATGACGGAAATATTTTGATCGGCCTGCGTAAGTAATCGCTTAAGAAGGACGACATCTTATGTAAACATATGTTCTGGCGCGATCCGCTCATCAAGCTCGGCAGACGGAACCACCTTCCATGCTAACTCCCGCCCCTGATCCGTAAGCGTCACTGAAACCGCACGAGCATCGTCCTCCGCAAAACTTTTCATCGATTGTCTCCCGTCCTTAGGGTTTTTCACTAGCCGAGTCTAACAATTTGTGCTTGCAGTGCCGGCAGGCATATGTTGCAATTTATTTGCGTTTGCAAGTGTTCCAAACGCAAATTCATCAGTACCCTGCAAAAGGATCATCGAGGTGAGCCACGGACCATGGAGGTCCAATGTCCAACTGGCAATCTCTACTCAAATTTATATAGCAGTCCTAATTTATATACACATTAAAAGGTATGCTGAAATGATCACACTGGAACGGAGATACCAGTCATCGGGGGCAATCGGGAGGAAACTGATCAACTGCGGTGTGAAATACACGGCTGCGCTTGCCGCCGCACTGGCCGCGCTGGCACCTCTGGTTGCCAACGCAACCGAAGGGGGAGGGTCAATCTACCCTATCGGCGTGAACACAATTCTCGCTGGCTTCATGCCATCTCCAGGCGATTACGCCTATCTATATGGCGCAAGGTACGATTCAAACCATACCCTCGATGGTTCGGGTAACGACAAGGCCGGGATCAACAACTTTGGAGCTCATGTCAATGCCCTGGCGTTTCGTTATGACCATGTCTGGGACGGTGTCACGTTTCTCGGCGCTAACCTGATGACACGTATCGGAGTTCCGTTTGTCGACCTGCACCTTCACTTCGACGTGAAAACTCCCAAAGGGATTGTTCATAAAGATTCGTCGGATACCGGTCTATCCGATGCCGCCATTATCCCGCTCGCATTGGGCTGGCACAGCCCTCACCTGAACCAGATGGTTGGCATCGAATTTTTCCTGCCGACGGGGGACTACGACGTACATCGACTGGCCAACGTTGGACGTCACTATTACAGCATTTCGCCCGAGTATTTCTTCACCTTGAAGCCCATCGACAAGGTGGAGATCAGTGCCAAGGTCATGTATCTGTTCAACACCACGAACCACGAGACAAACTATAGCTCAGGCGACGAACTCATTATCGACTACAACCTCGGGTATCAGGTCACCCCAAAGCTGCAGGTCGGTGCGAACGGGTATTTTTACAAGCAGACCACCAACGACGTGCAGAACGGAGCAATCGTGAATGGCGGCAACGAGGGGCGCGTTCTGTCTGCGGGTCCATTCATCAAGTACCAACCCACCAGGAGCCTGGCGCTAGTCTTTAAATGGCAGCACGAGATGCTGGTGGAGAACCGCACCCGGGGTGACCGGTTCTGGTTGCAGGTTGCTTATAAATTCAGGTAGCGCGATCTGTCGGGGGCCTTCCTGTCCCGGTCCGGCTACTTAACCAGTTCCGGACTGGCAATTTCCTGCTCGATTGTGTCCAGACGCTCGTAGACATCGACGAGAGTGCGTTTTAGAAGCTTGAGGTTGGCGGCCGACAGTTCGCTCACTGCGACTGTTTCAAAGTGCTGCGCAATGGGCATCAGCTCTTCGACCAGTTTGTGACCGCGCGCCGTCAGGTTGATTGCAACCGTTCTCGCGTTGTTTTCAAGGCGACTGCGAGAAACGAGGTCAAGCTTTTCCATGCTTCCTATCAGCCTCGATAACGTCGACAGCTCGACCGTAGTCATCGCGGCAAGGTCGTTCAGGCGCTGATCCGGCGTCTCCCACAAGGCCGCCATTACCCGATACATGGGAAGACTTACACCATACGGCGCTATGCGGCGCGAGAACAGCTCGCCCATGCGAACGCCGACGCGGTTAAGGATGTACGGAAAGGAATCGGTCAATTTGTACACGAATCGCATCCTTTGTAGTCATCGAACAATTCTATCAAAACAACTGTTCCCACTGCATTACTTTCATTGCCAACTCTTGCATTTGCAACTATAGTAAATCCAACAAGGCACCTTTCTCTGCCTCGCCAACAAGGAGACAATATGGATGCCCCATCCATTCAGCAACCAGAGGTCGGAACAACATTCCGCGCGGCCATGCGCCGGCTGGCTTCCACCGTGACCATCGTCACATCCGCCGATGGCGCTCGCCATCACGGCATGACAATGACGGCCGTGAGTTCGCTTTCAATGGATCCGCCGTCAATGATTGTCTGCGTGAATCAGTCGACGTTTCTCCACGACATCATGCTTTCGGCCCGGCGATTTTGCGTCAATGTGCTGCGGCACGACCATGCGGCAGTTTCGACCGCGTTTAGCGGGGCATCCTCCCCGGAAGAGCGGTTCCAGATTGGGGCATGGCTCCAGACCGAAGATGGCATCGACTATCTCAGCGATGCCCAGGCGAACATTTTCTGCAAAAAAGTCGCCGCAGTTCCGTTCGGCACGCACACCGTTTTTATTGGAACAGCCGTTGACGTGGCGCTCAACGACGACGCAAAGCCGCTGCTTTATCGCAACGCCGCATATTGCTAGCCACCGTATTAACTGGCTTGGCACGACTGCGTGTGCCGGCCTTTTTCAAAATGAGGTCCATCATGATTGTTGCGGAAAAAGAGCTTGAATTTGCCGCCTCTTCCACCACTGCAGGGGTAACGGTAAATCAGTTGCGGGAAAAGATCGCCGCGTTCGGCCCCACCCTTCTGGCCGGCGCCGCGCAGGTGGAAACCGCGCGCCGCGTGCCGATGGCAAGCATTGAGGCGCTGCGGGAGGCGGGCTACTTTGAAATCCTGAAGCCGCGCGCATTTGGCGGACAGGAATTCGACTTTTCGGCACTCGTGGACCTGAATATCGACCTGGCCAAATACTGTGCTTCCACTGCGTGGGTTGCGGGCCTTCTATCGGCCCATCAGTGGCTCGTTGCCAATTTCCCGGAGCAGGCTCAGAAAGACGTCTGGAGCGATCCCAACGCGCTGGTGTGTGGCTCCTACGCTCCGGTATGCGCCGCGCAGCCAGCGGACGGTGGGTACGTCTTAAGCGGCCGATGGAGCTTTGCAAGCGGCTGCGAATGTGCTCAGTGGGCGCTCTGCGCCGCCATCCTGCCGCCCGGCGAGGGCCGCGAAAAACCGGCGCCGGCGTTTCTGCTTGTCCCTGCCACAGACTATACGATTGACGACACGTGGCACGTGGTCGGGCTGGCCGGCACGGGCAGCAAAACACTCGTCATCGACAACGTCTTTGTGCCGGCCCACCGCGCACTCATGTTCTCAGACACCGTAACTGGCAAGACCCCGGGCGCTCAACTGCACAACCATAACCCTGTCTATGCGATCCCGATGCTCAGCTCTGTCCCATCGTGCCTCGCCTCAGTTGCTGTGGGCGCCGCACATGGAGCACTAGAAGATTATCTGGCACGCACCAGCAACCGCGTGACGCGCGGCGCCGTGGCAGGTGGTCAAAACAAAATGGCCGAGTTTCCGACCATCCAGTTGCGTGTTGCCGAAGCGGCCGCTTCATGTGACGCGGCAAAAAAAGTACTGCTCTCGGACCTGCGCGAGCGCGAGGAGACCGTCAAGAACGGACAGGAAATTTCGGTGGAAGAACGCATCACCAGCCGACGCGGTCAAGCCTTCTCCGTATCCCTTGCAATCCGCGCGACCGAAGCTCTCAACGCGTCAACGGGCGGCCAGGGCCTGGATCTGTCACATCCGGTGCAAAGAGCATGGCGTGATGCGAACGCCGTTGGGCGGCACATCAGCATGAATTGGGACACCGTTGGCACGATGTACGGCCAGATGGCCTTGGGTCTCGAGCCAAAAGGTCAATACTGATAGTTATTGGAGATAGAAATGGCAGTTAAAGTTGATAGAAAAATCGCACTCGAAGAGCACTTTGCCATCGAGGAGACAGTGTCCGACTCTGCCGGCTTCGTGCCGCCTTCATACTGGGTTGAACTCAAGAGCCGCTTGCTCGACGTTCAGCACCGTCGAATCGAGGAAATGGACAAGCACGGTCTGGATCTCATGATCTTGTCCCTGAATGCCCCGACGGTGCAGGCTATTCCTGATACCCAGGCGGCCTACGACCTTGCACGTCGAGCCAACGACTTCCTCGCAGAACAGGTCACCAAACGGCCGGATCGCTTCAAGGGATTTGCCGCGCTGCCAATGCAATCGCCGGAACTTGCTGCCAGGGAACTGGAGCGATGCGTGAAGGAACTCGGTTTCGTTGGCGCTTTGGTTAATGGATTTTCGCAGGTCGGGGACGAAAAGACGACCGTCTACTATGACCAGGCGCAGTTCCGCCCTTTCTGGGCAAAGGTCGAAGAGCTGAACGTGCCCTTCTATCTGCATCCCCGCAACCCGCTTCCTTCCCACGCGCCTATTTACGAAGGACACCCGTGGCTGCTCGGACCGACATGGGCATTCGGGCAGGAGACGGCAGTTCACGCGCTTCGACTAATGGGCTCCGGCTTGTTCGACGAGCATCCCAAGCTCCAGATCATCCTCGGACACATGGGCGAAGGCTTACCATACAGCATGTGGCGAGTCGATAACCGAAATGCGTGGGTCAAGGCAGCGCCGAACTACCCTGCGAAGAAGCCGATCGCCGAGTATTTCCGCGCAAATTTCTATCTGACGACCTCGGGGAATTTCCGCACCCAGACGCTAATTGACGCAATCCTTGAAATTGGGTCCGACCGCATTCTGTTTTCGACCGACTGGCCATTCGAAAACGTCGACCATGCGGCAGACTGGTTCGACTCGGCTTCAATCAGCGACAACGACCGGCTGAAAATCGGCCGCACAAATGCCGCGCGGCTGTTCAAACTGGCTGAATGACCCAAATGCATTAGGCACTCGGTCGACAGGTCACAAACGGACAAGGAGTTAGCCCAAGCGGTAGCCCTTGTCCCGATAAATGGAGTGAGACACCATGAACGCACAGGTTATCAACGTGCACGACGAACTGGCCGATGCCAGCGTCGGAAAAACTCATATCAGACTGGGAATCATCCTGGCGCTACTTACGCTGTTTGACGGCTACGACACGTTTAACCCTGCTTACGTGATCCACTACGTTCGCGGCCCTTGGGGACTTACGCTACAGCAAGCTGGCTTGCTGGTGTCCACCGGTCTCCTTGGCTTTCTTTGCGGAGCAACGCTGCACGGTTTCGTAGCCGATCGTGTTGGCCGAAGGGTCACCCTGTTGGGCGGTCTTTCGATTGCCACAGTTTTCTCGCTAGCAACTGCTTTTTTTGCGCATTCCTTCGTCTCTTTCTGCGCGATTCGCGTTTGCACCGGCATTGGCCTCGGTGTGTTGCTGCCTCTGTCGACGACCTACATTAACGAGCTCGCACCGCGAAGGGTCGCAAATACATTCGCTCTGTGGGGCGTTGCACTCGGTTGGGCGATGGGCGGAGCTGCAGCGGGTGTGGTGGGCATATTCGTCACTCCGCTGACGGGATGGCAAGGCTTGTATTGGGTTGGCGCGTCATCGGTCGCCCTGATACCACTCATTTATTGGTACCTTCCCGAATCGCCCAAGTTTCTCGCATTGCGCAGTCGTGATGCGGAGTTGAAAGAGATTCTTTGCACTATCCGGCCAGAGCGAGAAGAGCTATATAAAAACGCGTCCATAGCGAGCGCGGGAGCGGCGACGCAAAGCTCCGTGTCCGCCCTTCTTGGTTCCCAGTACCGGCAACTCTCAATTGCTATCTGGACGGCGAGCTTTCTTTCCCTCTTTTGCGTATTTGGCTTATCCGGGTGGATACCAACGTTAATGCAAACACGTGGCGAGAGTTTCGCAGTCAGCTTTGGCTTCGGTGCACTGATGCAAGTGATGTCCTTTATCGGAGGCTTGTCCTGCGGTCACCTTGTCGACAGGTTCGGTCGACCACGCGCCTGGCTGTCCGCCTGGTGGTTTGGAGGTGCATTCTCCATTCTCGCGATGATATTTCTGAAAGGACACGCGGTAAATCTGATAAGCACAGCCGCCGCCGGCTTCTGCATCATCGGCGCCCAGTTCGTCTTGAACAACTACACGGCTGCATCCTACGAGACCGGCGTGCGTGCTACAGGCGTCGGCATGGAGCTTGGAATCGGACGGCTCGGCGCGATTCTGGGGCCCTTCATCGGAGGCGCTTTGCAGCAGAGCTTCGGCGGCTCGAACGTGATGCTTCTCGCGATCGTCTTGTCAGCCGCTGGCGCGGCCACAGCTGTACTTTTCGCTACCAGAAAACAGAGCTCTCAGGCGTCAGAACAGAACAGACTATCGGCGGCAGCCGCCCCCGAGGCGATACAGGGATAACAGGAAAGACGCATGACACACAACGCCGTTTCCAGAACGACAGAGTTCGTTTACGAGTCGCTACCGACACGGGTCATATTTGGGTCTGGGACACTCAACAACGTGGAACAGGAGGCGAAGCGTCTTGGGATGTCCCGGATTCTCCTGCTTTGCGGCCAGCCACACGAAAGCGTGACAAGCTCCATTGCTAAAAGCCTGGGCGACATCTACGGCGCAACATTTCTTGGCGCCCGCATGCATACTCCGGTGAACGTCACAGAGGAAGCAATGGCGCTGGTAAAAACCTCGCAGATTGACGGAATTGTTTCCATTGGTGGAGGATCGACCACGGGTCTCTCAAAGGCAATCGCCCTGCGCACCGATTTGCCGCAAATCATTTTGCCCACGACATACGCAGGCTCCGAGATGACGCCGATTCTCGGAGAAACCGACAACGGCATCAAGACAACCCAGCGAAGCCCGAAAGTTCTTCCTGAAACCGTTATCTACGATGTCGAGCTGACTCTTGACTTGCCACCGGCTATCGCAGGCGTTAGCGGTATGAACGCCGTAGCCCATGCTGTGGAAGCGCTCTACTCCCGAGATGCAAATCCCGTCATAAGTGCTCTCGCTATCGAGAGCGTCGCAGCTCTCTTGCGCTCGCTTCCACGTATCCGAAATGAGATGCACGACCTCGGCGCGAGATCGGACGCTCTCTATGGCGCCTGGCTTGCCGGCATATGTCTTGGGTCGGTAGGGATGGCTCTGCACCACAAGCTCTGCCACACGTTGGGGGGTATGTTCGATCTGCCGCACGCTGAGACGCACGCGGCTTTGCTGCCCCATGTACTCGCCTATAACAGCCCGGCGATACCGGAGGTGATGCAGCGGCTGTCCCATAGCCTTGGCGTCGACGACCCTGCACTTCACCTGTACCGCGTCAATCAGGCAATCGGCGCGACGCCCGCTCTCGCGGACATTGGCATGCCCGAGGATGGCATCGAACGCGCTACCGACCTCGCGCTCGCAAATCCATACTGGAATCCACGACCACTTGAGCGACACGCGATACGGGATCTGCTAGCCCGGGCCTACCGGGGTGATGAACCGAAACCATGAAACGCGGAACGCAGCATTCTCGCCTTTAAGCTACATCTGGACAGAAACCATGAATGCAAGCACGAAACAATCGTTTCCATTATTTGATGAGGCGCATTCCGCCGAAGCGGTGAATGCGCGCATTGGCCCCAACGTTGACCCACGCACTCGGGAAATAGCCAGCGCGGTTGTGCGACACCTTCACGCCGCTGTGAAGGAAATTGAGCCGACCCATGAGGAATGGCTCGCCGCGATCAACTTCCTGACGAACACGGGACACATGTGTTCCGACTGGCGGCAAGAGTTCATCCTCCTGTCGGACGTACTTGGTGTATCGATGCTCGTCGACGCCATCAATCATCGCAGACCGACACAGGCGACCGAGAACACGATCCTCGGACCGTTCTTCGTGGACGGGCTGTCGATATCTGATAACGGCACTAACATCTGTCGCGATGGCAAAGGCGAGCCTTTGGTCGTGCACTCACGGGTAGTCGACATCAAAGGTGCACCAATCTCCGGTGCGACCATCGACGTCTGGCAGACCAACGATGATGGCTTTTACGACGTGCAACAGCAAGGCATACAGCCTGAAGGGAATTTGCGAGGCAAGTTCACCAGCGATGCCGATGGGCGGTTCTGGTTTCGTTCTGTCAAGCCGCGCTTCTATCCGATACCGGATGACGGCCCGGTCGGGAAAATGCTTGGGAAGCTCGGGCGCCATCCCAACCGCGCGGCGCATATCCACTTCATTATCGAGGCGCCGGGCTTCGAAACGGTCATAACCCACATCTTCGCGCCGGATTGCCCTTATCTGCAGGAGGATACCGTTTTCGGCGTCAAGGAGAGCCTCATCGGTCGGTTTGAGCACGTTGAAGACGCGGATGCGGCTGAAAAACTGGGTTTTACGTCGCCCTTCTGGTCTGTTGAACAGGACTTCGTGCTTAAGCCATTGGCGTAGGCAGGCAGTCACAAGACGACAAAATGTCGGGTTACCGGTGGTGCGCGTAAAGAACGTCGCCCTTTATCTGGCTAGCAGGTCATGAACGTCGGCCTTTGGGAAGCAGATGCTGTCGTTGTGAAGCGACCGGCGCTGCTTCTCCTTTTTTGAGGCAACGTTTTGTTCCATTCCCCAGCTTTGCGACCTGCAAACCCGTTCGCATGGCAGTCGGGCGAAATGAGCCGCAAGGCAAACCTTCCGCGAATTTAATGACCGGCAAGTTCAGGTTTCACTAGCCGTCCAGGCTTTGTTCAGCCGCCCCAAAAATCGATTCGGCCGCCCCGGACTTCAGCCAGCGTTACTGCGGTTCGTAACTTGGAATCACGAAGTCAGCCAAGGCTACCATGTTGCTACGCTGGCGAGACACGCGCCGCCGATGCCTTGCGACTCCCGCGTCCCGTCAGCGGTGCGGCACACGGTGACCATGGGTGGCTGCCATTCTTCATAAAAATTACGCTCTCCCCCAACGTCGATGGAACCTCCAGCGAATGGCAGCTAATATTCAGGCAGCTGGATAAAGATTATCGCGCTGAACAAACCAAAGCGCCCCGTCTTCCAGGATATATCCGCTGTGCCCGGCACGCGAAGCTGTTGCAGCCGGAATGCTTCTTACACGAGAGAATACGTCCGTCGACCGTCTCAACGCCTCTGAACCGCCAACCGTGAGCACAGCCCCGCCCCGCGCTTCAGCCCTTAGTCCAACGCCGCCACACCGTGGGAATGAGGGCGTAGAAAGCTTTCAGCGTGTAAATTCCGCGTTGCAGGGCAGCCTCGAAAAGCTGGTCAACGCCTCGCGACCGGAAGAAATTCTCAGCACCCTGCTCTCAGAGGTGCGTGCAGTGCTGCGCGGGAAAGGAGCATGTCTCTTCGAATATGACCCGGCAAGAGATTGGCTGCAAATGACGCTCATCCTGTCTCCCGGCTACGCGTCAGATCCAGCGCTTGCCCCTGACCTGCAACCTTTCACCGTCGGGATATCGGCAACGCAAAGCCGCTTTTGGCGGCAGCTCATGGACACGCGACGCCCGTTCCTCATCGACGCAGCAAAAGAGGAACATGCCGAACTGTTTTGGCCCGGCACACGACAATGGCATATCGAATCGAATGAGCCCTTGGCCGTCGGAATTCCTTTGGCAGTAGGCGACGTTGCCCTCGGTTTCCTCGGGGTCTCGTTTTCAGGTCGCATCGATCTCTCAGATGCTGATCTGAATCTAGCGCAGGCGTTCGGCCATCAGGCAGCACTGACCCTGCATATGCTCAGGCTAGCCGAAGTGGCAAAACAGGCGGCTCTGGCCAAAGAGCGGGAGCGTGCCGCACGGCAGAGAGTCCGGGAACTCTCTGCAACCAATGACGCATTAAAACGCGCGTTAGATAGCCTTTCCGAAGAACCCGATATAAACCGGTCCATTAGCGGCATACTCGGCTCGATTGCAAGAGACCTCGGCGCGGATCACGGAGCGCTTTGGTTACGGGACCCGGCAACTGACACATACGCGGTGCGCCTCGTGTATTACAAGGGCGAGTTCGTAGATGCACGCTCTGGGCACCCTGCGACCAAGTCTTGGCCTCTCGCGCGTGACCTGCGGTGGCGCAGCCATATAAGGCGGCGCCGACCGATCCTGCACAAAGTCGCCGAACTGCCCGACTTGACCGATACCGACCGTGCGCTATTCACGCGGCTGGGTATCAAGCAATTGCTGGGGCTTCCACTAACGCTCGGTAGCGAAGTGATCGGTAGTTTCACCCTTCGCTTCACTACAGACCAATTCTTCTCCAGCGAACGGCTTGCGCTAGCGCAGACACTAGCCCACCAGGCAACGCTTGCCCTTCAACTGACCAGGCTTGCCGCCGATGGGCAAGAAAAAGAGAGGGTAGCGGCCACCCTGCTGGAACGAAATCGGCTCGCGAGAGATATTCACGACACGATTGCGCAGCATTTTATGGGCGTAATCGTCAATCTGGACGCTGGATTAACCAGCCCGGATCTCAAGACGCTAGCGCACCACGCGGAAAAAGCCCGAGAAACAGCGCGTTCCGGCCTTGAGGAGGCACGACTGTCTGTGAAGGCGTTACGAGCAGCCGCATTACAGACCGGTAGCATTTCACAAGGACTGCGGAAGGTCATCGATGCTTGCCTGGAGAATAGTCAGATAAGCTGGACGTTATCGGTTCCAGAAAATCTTCCGGCGCTCCACGAGACAGTTGAGCAGGAATTCGTGCGGATCGTCCAGGAGGCCTGCACAAATGTCAGGAAGCACTCTGGCGCGACACGCGTATTGGTGTCGCTCGACTATGCGGAGCAAGCTTTCCGGCTTTCCATTTCCGATGACGGCAATGGATTCGACATAGGCGCGCCCACGGAGGGTTTTGGACTAATTGGAATGGGCGAACGTGCAAAGCGGGTAGGTGCAACCCTGACCGTTTCCAGCAGGGTCAAGGAAGGCACCGTTGTGCGCGTTATGCTGCAGCCAACGCCTGATGAGAACACCCCGCCGCAAAGCTCAATCAAGCCTGACGCGAGAGACACAGGTAGCGCTATTTTCTGAGAACCTGCTCTGGCGGACTTCCGGGCGCCAGCGATGCGGCGCGTGCCAGCAGCACTTCGCGGTCGCGCGCGTTCTGCGTGAGCGCGGCGGCGCTTTCGAATGCCGCGCGTGCTTCATCTGGGCGCCCGAGTTTCGCGAGCAGGTCGCCGCGCACGGCGGGCAGCCACGGATACTGGCGCAGCGCAGGTTCCGCCTCCAACGCCTCGATCAACGCAAGCGCGGCTTGCGGACCCTGCGCCATGCCCACCGCCACGGCCCGGTTCAGACGCACGACCGGCGACGGATCGAGGCGCAACAATGCATCGTAAAGGCCGACAATGCGCGCCCAGTCGGTCTGCGCGGCGCTCGGCGCGCCTGCGTGGCAAGCCGCGAGCGCAGCCTGCAGCGCATACGGCCCAGGCACGCCCGAAGCCGCCGATGCACATTGCTGTGCCCGTTCGAGCGCCGCGAAGCCGCGCCGAATCAAGAGCCGGTCCCAGCGCGCGCGGTCCTGATCCGCCAGCAACACGGCGCGGCCTGCGCGATCCACGCGCGCGGGCAGGCGCGACGCCTGCAACTCCATCAGCGCGGCCAGTCCATGCACTTCGGCTTCCGCGGGCGCGAGTCCCTCCAGCATTCGCCCCAGCCGCAACGCTTCCTCGCAAAGCGCCGGACGCATCCAGTCCGCGCCCGAGGTGGCCGCATAGCCCTCGTTGAAAATCAGATAGATCACTTCGAGCACCGAAGCCAGGCGCCCGGCGCGCGCCTTCGCGTCGGGCACTTCGAACGGCACCTTCGCCGCCGCGAGCGCACGCCTGGCCCGCACGATGCGCTGCGCGACGGTGGCCTCGGCCACCAGAAAGGCTCGTGCGATTTCAGGCGTACTGAGGCCGCCCAGCAGGCGCAGCGTGAGCGCCACGCGCTGCTCGCGCGGCAGCACGGGATGGCAGGCGACGAACATGAGCCGCAACAGATCGTCGCCAATCTCGTTCTCGCGCGCGGCGTCGAGCGCATCGGCAATATCGGGAGCGAAATGCGCCTCCAGCGCTTCGAGATCCGCGCCGATCGCCCGGTGGGCGCGGGCGTGCGCGGCCGCGCGCCGCAAGCGGTCGAGCGCACGATGTCTGGCGGCGGTCATGAGCCACGCTCCGGGGTTGGCGGGGATGCCGCTCGCGGACCAGCTTTCGAGCGCCGCGACCAATGCGTCCTGCGCGGCATCTTCGGCGAGGCCCACGTCGCGCAGCACACGCGCGGCGTAAGCGATCACGCGCGCGCGCTCGATGCGCCAGACCGCCTCGATCGAACGATGGACCGCGGCAACCTTCCCGCCGTCCTGAGCCGTGCCCGGAGCCGCATCCTGAGCCATCAATGCGCGCCCTTCTCCACCGCTTCCGGCGACATATACATCAGTTCCCAGATATGGCCGTCCGGGTCTTCGAAACTGCGGCCGTACATGGCGTCGCCGTAATCCATCGGCGGGCGCTTCGAGGTGGCGCCTGCCGCCAGCGCCTTATCCACCAGCGTATTGACCTCGTCGCGCGACTCGCACGACAGGCAGGTGAGCACTTCGGTCTGCTCGCGCGCATCGACGAGCCTTTTATCAGTGAAGGTGCGCATGAAATCCGTCGTGAGCAGCATTGCAAAAATGTTTTCGCCGATCACCATGCATGCGGCTTTGTCGTTGGTGAATTTAGGCTCGAAGCGAAAACCGAGCGCGCCGAAGAAGTCCATCGAGCGCTTCAGATCGCTCACGCCCAGATTGACGAAAATGTGCTTGTGCATGATCGTTTCCTTGCTTGACTGAGGCTTGTATATTGATTTGGATAGCCAATTATTTGAATTTGCTCTGCGTTTCGAGCTTGCGAAAGCGTTCGATGCTTTCCAGATTTTCGAAGTCGTCGATTTCATAAAGCTGGCGCACTTCGATCTCGCCATCCATCTCCTTGCCGAAGGGCGCCGGAAAACGCCGTGCCCATTCGAGCGCTTCGTCGCGCGAACGCACCTGGATCAAGGTGTAACCGGCGATGAGTTCCTTTGTTTCCGCATACGGGCCATCGACAATATTGGGCTTGCCGTCCTTGTAGCGCACGCGAAAGCCATTCGAACTGGGCTGCAGCCCCGCTGCATCGAGCAGCACGCCCGCGCGCGCCAGCTCCTCGTGGTAGGTCGCCATATCGGCGAAGATGGTTTCATCAGCGGGTTGCTCGCCCGCTTCGCTTAGCGCATTGGCGCGCACCATGATCATGAATCGCATTGCGTTCTCCTGTGTGCGTGGATCGTGCTGATCGCATCGATCGTATCGGTCGTCGGGGAGTGAAAGCGGCATCGTGCGATGCGCTCATTGACACGACGCGCGACGCACACGCAAATCGACACAGCAAAGCGATTTTTTTACGGTTCCAGGGAAAGCACCAGGATTTCCTGGCTAGCGGAAGCACGGCCCCGTTTCGCGGACCTCGACGCTAGCCCATTGCGCCGCCGGGCAAGTGCGCGCGATTGCCAGCGCTTCTTCGCGCGTGGCGCAATCGACGAGGAAAAAACCGCCGATCATTTCCTTCGCCTCCGAAAACGGTCCGTCGACCACGCTCGTGCGCCCTTCGCGCACTTCCACGCGCGCGGCGTCGGTATCGGAAACCAGTGATTGCACATCGAGCAGAACGCCGCGCGCGTCGAGGTCTTCGGCGAATTCCACCATGCGCGCGTAGAGCGCTTCGCCTTCGGCTTGTGTGCGCGCTGCACGCTGGCCGCGCGGCTCGCTGATAAGCAGTAGATAGGGCATGTAGTGCCTACTCCATAAGATGCGCTTTGGCTCGGGAATCTGACGCGACTGTCAGCATAGCGCGCCGTCGCCTTCCCTGTTGCGGGCGGGATCGGAGTTTGGCTATCCGCTGCCAAAGGCAATGCCTTCAGCCAATGCCGTCAAGCAAGAGAAACTCAAACGTTCGAATGTTCGACCTGTTTTTCGGGAATCTCCGCACGCACGCGCAAATGACGCATGCAGGCCAGCACGGCAGGCATGGCGCGAATCGTCATGACCGACCTAGCAACCGCGAGTAACAATGGATAAAGCAGATTGTGATCGGCATGCGTGAACTCTACGATCAACACCACGGCGGTCAGCGGCATCTGCATGGAAGCGGCGAGAAACGCGCCTGCTCCAACCAGCGCACATGCACCGGGCGCGAGCGTCGGAAAGAAAAGACTCCACACGCCACCAAGCACCACGGCGAGCAATGCGCCGTTTGTCAGACCGGGGGTGAGCAGACCACCTTCTGCGCCCGCACGCAGGCTCGAAGACTCGATCGCAACCTTCAGCACAAGCAGCACGGCGGCCAGCGCGATGGTAAGACTGCCATCGAAGGACAGCGACGCGGCGCCTTTGCCGTTACCAGCGAGTTGCGGAAACACAATCACCAGCGCGCCGATCGCCGTGAAGTTCACGATCGACCACACGACCAGTTTCAAACCCCGCGGCGCCTGCGCGCGCGCACTGGAAGTGAGCTTGACGAAGCCTAATGCAGCGAGACCGAACAGCGGCCCGCAAACGGCGGCCCAGATCAGCAGCGGGCCGTTTGAGTAGAAGGCGGGAACGAGGTATTGCTGCTCGTTGCCCAAGCCGCTCCACGCCACGATCGCGGCGATGGTCGACGTCACCAGCGCGACAATCATGGCGCGCGGGGCAAACGTGCCCAGCAGCACTTCCAGCACGAACACCGCGCCGCCCAGCGGCACGGTGTATACCGCGGCCAGGCCCGCGCCCGCGCCGCACGCCACCATGAGACGGCAATCGTCGCTCGTGAGTCCCGCACGATGGGCAAGACGACCAGCAAACAGCGAGCCGATTTCGCGTGGGGCGACTTCCCGTCCGAGCGGCGAGCCCAGCGCGACCGTCACGATCTGCAGCAGCGCATGCACCATGCGTGCTGACGAAAGGCATACGCGGATCGGTGGAATTCACCGCCTTGCGAATGCTGACCAGCGGCTTGCCGTCGCGATACAACGCCCAGCCGATGCCCGCGACAGCGCCACAGAGCGACAGAACCGCAAGCCGGCGCAACGGCGATGCGGCGCTCACGCCTTCGAGAAAGCTTTCATGACCCACCCACTCGCCGATGCTGTAGTCATAGGCGACGTGCTGGATGGCATGCAGCAGCAATGCGAGCCCAATCCCGCCAAGCCCCGCGCCCATGCCCGTGAGGACCGTGACGAGCGCGAATGTCAAAGGCTTGCTGGGGGACTCGGCGGTGGAACTGGAACTCATGGGAGCGGCCTGAAAATGGGCATTAAGGGATAACCCGAATGGTATCCCGAGCGATACATGCGTTTCGTTACTTATTTTTCTCAATCAATGCGCTGATCGCATATATAGGGTGGAATTCACACGGTCCGGGTCCGCGTCGATCGCCCGCCTCGTCGTTGGACCTGCACGTGATGCGTAAGCGGCGGGCGGTTCTCGAAGTATTGCTGGATGCCTTTCTCAATCGCATCGGCCATCTTTTGCCGATAGGCGGTGTTCAAAATGCCTTTTCTATTCTTCTGGATTACTGATGAATGCTCTCTCCACCAGAACCGACGGAATATCGGGCGCCTTCAGAGCCGCGAATGCCGCCTGCCCGACACCGCTGCCATGCACTTGATTGATCTGGCCAATCTCATCACGCACGAACGCGGCATATTTGCGCGAGTCGTTCATTCTTCAAGCGCGAGCATAAGACCTTGAGGAGCAACACATACTCGTTGGATAGATGTCGATCGACTGTCTTGATTGATTTTCCTGCGCTCCACCTTTTAATAACTTGGCATTTCTTATTAATATTCAGACCATCTGGATACGCTGCAAGGTCGCGCGTTGCTCGTGCCAAGTCGACCCTATTTGGCGACACCACTCCCCCTATCGAATAATTGACCAAACCAAGATCAAATGCTCACATCTCACCCATCGAGTCGGGATTTACCCCAAGCGAATGAAGGCGCAAACCCCGCATGAGCGCCTCCAAACCCAGCAACGACAAAGGTTTCAGGCCGATCACCCCGCGCCGGCATGGCACAACGCAGCATCCCCGCTTCTTGACATAGACGCCTCCGTCCTCTTAAATAAATCAACTTGATTTATTTAAAGCGGGCCTTCAGGCCCCACCCGGAGGAGACGCGTGAGAAGTCCGCATGTGGGCCAGGGCAGCAATTCGGCCAATGTTCGCCGCTTCAATGAGCGCCTGCTATTGCAGGCGTTGCGGCGCGCCGGCGAAGCCTCGAAGGCCGATCTCGCCCGCCTCGCGAACCTCACCAGCACGGCGGTGGGCAGCATCATCACCTCGCTGATCCAGAGCGGCCTGATCGAGTTGAGCGGTCGACGCCTGGACGGCGGACGCGGGCAACCCGCCTCGCTGCTGCGCCTTTCGCCGCGCGGCGCGTTCGCCATCGGCGTGCGTCTGGACCGGACCAATATCGAAACCGTGCTGGTGAACTTCGCGGGCCAGATGATCGAGCGCCGCTCGCACGACATGCTGTTGCCCGGTCCGGCGCAAGCGCAGGAAATCGTCCAGCACGACATCCGCGAACTATCAGGACTGCTAGACAAGGAAGAACGCAAGCGTCTCGCCGGCATCGGCGTGGCACAGCCGTACAACCTGGGTAGCTGGCTGCGCGAACTGGGCCTGCCCCACGATACCTTCCGCGTCTGGAGCGAAGTCGATTTCGCGGGCGAGCTGGGCCGCGCGCTGGCGCTGCCGGTGTTCAGCGAGAACGACGGCAATGCCGCCGCCATCGCCGAAATCTTCTACGGTTGCGGGCGTCAACGCGACGATTTCCTCTACCTCTTCCTGGGCCCGGCCATCGGCGGCGGCATTGCGGTGGGCGGCGACTGCGTGCGCGGCCTGACCGGCAACGCGGGCGATTTCGCGGTGATGCCGGTGCCGCCCAGCACCCTGCCCTCGGCGTACAAGCCCGACGGCAAGTGGGACATCCTTCTGTCGCGCGCGTCGCTGATCGCGCTGCGCCGGCACCTGCAATATCGCGGCGCGCGCGTCGAAAGCCGCGCCGATATCGAAGGTCATATCGCCAGCGGTCATCCCGCCGTGGAAGAGTGGCTCGACGACTGCATCGACGCGCTAGCGCCCGCGCTGCGTTCGGCGCTGTGCGTGCTCGACGTGCCCGCCGTGGTGCTGGACGCGGACGTGGACGCGGGCCTCATCGACACACTCATGGAGCGGCTGCGCGGGGCCGTCGCGGCCACCGCGCCCGAAGCGAGCGGCACGCCCGAGCTGGTGCGTGGCACCTTCGGCCCGGATGCAGGCGCGCTCGGCGCGGCCACGCTGCCGATGTTCTTCAATTTTTCTCCGCGCGCGGGCATCTTGATGGGCGCCGGCGCGCAGATGCAGACAACGTCGCAAAACCCAACGCAAATGCTGGCGCAAGCCCAGGAGGTGAGCCATGTCGCGCTCTGAGTCGACGCCCCCGCTGCTGGAAATGCGGGGCATCAGCAAGACCTTTCCCGGCGTGCGCGCGCTCGACAATGTGCGCCTCTCGGTCTGGCCCGGCGAGATCCATTCGCTGATGGGCGAGAACGGTGCGGGCAAGTCCACGCTCATGAAGATTCTCTCGGGCGCTTACCAGGCCGATCCGGGCGGCGAAATCCTGCTCGACGGCCAGGCCGTGTTGATCGACGGACCGCTAGCCGCGCGCGAACTGGGCGTGGCCGTGATCTATCAGGAGCTGAGCCTTGCGCCCAATCTGAGCGTGGCCGAAAACATCTATGCGGGCCGCGAGCTGCGCAAAGGCGGCCGCCGCTTCGGCATGGTCGACCGCGCGGCGATGGAGCGCGGCAGCGAGGACGTGCTCACGCGTCTGGGCGCGACCTTTGGGCCAACCACGCTGGTGGGTTCGCTGTCGATCGCCGAACGCCAGCTGGTGGAAATCGCGCGCGCCGTGCATACCAAAGCGCGCATCATCGTGATGGACGAACCCACCACGCCGCTCTCCTCGCGCGAAACCGAACGTCTTTTCAAGCTGATTCTGCAACTGCGCGAGGAAGGCCTCGCGATCATCTACATCAGCCATCGCATGGCCGAGATTTACGAGCTGTCCGACCGCGTTTCGGTGCTGCGCGACGGCAGCTACGTCGGCACGCTGATGCGCGAGGAACTCAGCGCGGAAAGCCTCGTCGGCATGATGGTGGGCCGCGATATTTCGGGGTTCTACAAAAAGGCCCACGCGCCTTACGATCCGGGCAAGGTGGTATTGACCGTGCGCGACGTTGCCGACGGCAAACGCGTGCGCGGCTGCAGTCTCGATCTGCATGCGGGAGAAGTGCTCGGCATCGCGGGGCTGGTTGGCGCGGGCCGGACGGAACTGGCGCGCCTGATCTTCGGCGCGGAACCGCGCGCACGCGGCGAGATTGCTATCGACGGTCGCACCCTTGCCGTGCATACGCCGCGCGATGCCATCGACGCGGGCCTCGTCTATCTGACCGAAGACCGCAAGCATCAAGGCCTGTTTCTCGACATGAGCGTGCGCGACAACATCAACGTCGCCGTGGCCGGACGCGATGCGCGCTTTGGCGTGCTCGATCTCGCACGCGGCTCGGCCCGCGCAAAGGATTCGATTCGCGCGCTGTCGATTCGCGTACCCAGCCCGCGCGTCAATGTGGGTGCGCTCTCGGGCGGCAATCAGCAGAAGGTGCTGCTTTCGCGCCTGCTGGAAACCAGGCCGCGCGTGCTGATCCTCGATGAGCCGACTCGCGGCGTCGATATTGGTGCGAAGTCGGAGATCTACCGCATCATCAACGACCTCGCCAAAGCCGGCGTGGGCATCATCGTGATTTCGAGCGAGCTGCCCGAGATCATCGGCGTGGCCGATCGCGTGCTCGTCATGCGAGAAGGCGAATTCGCCGGAGAGCTGGGCGGCTATACCGGCAAGCCCATTGGCCAGGAAGCCATCATCGAACTCGCCACCGGCTCGCGGGGCGCGCTGGACGAAGCCGCCTGACACACGGCTGGCGGCATCGAAACACCTAAAAGACGAACGCAGCACGCACCCGTCGAAGAGATATTGAGGAGCACGACATCATGAAGAACATTATTCCCCGCCACGGCGTCGCGGCCAATGCCACACAAGCGGCGCAAGGCACGCAGTCCACGCGCAGCCAGGCCATCGACGGCCATCGCGCGCGTATGAAATCCATCATGCGCACCGCCGGCATGCTGCCGGTGCTGGTGCTGCTATGCATCGGCTTCGGCCTGCTCAACGACGGCTTCTTCACCTTCGAGAATCTGTCGATCGTCACGCAGCAGGCCTCGATCAATATCGTGCTTGCCGCGGGCATGACGTTCGTGATTCTCACGGGCGGCATCGATCTTTCGGTGGGCTCGATTCTCGCCGCTGCCGCCGTCGCCGCCATGCTCGGTTCGACCATTGCGGGCATGGGCTGGCTCGGCATTCCGGCTGCGCTGGGCGTGGGCTTGGGCTTCGGCGTCATCAACGGCGCGCTGATTTCCCTGCTGCGCCTGCCGCCGTTTATCGTCACGCTCGGCTCGCTCACGGCGGTGCGCGGCATCGCGCGTCTGATGGGCCACGACACCACGATCTTCAACCCGCAACTGTCGTTCGCGTTTATCGGCAACGGCTCGGTGCTCGGCGTGCCCTGGCTCGTGATCATCGCGCTCGTGGTGGTGGCCGCTTCGTGGTTCGTGCTGCGCCGTACCGTGCTCGGCCTGCATATTTACTCGGTGGGCGGCAATCCGGAAGCGGCGCGCCTCTCGGGCATCAAGGTCTGGGCGATCGAAATGTTTGTCTATGCCGTCTCGGGGCTGCTCGCTGGCCTCGGCGCGGTGATGTCGGCGGCGCGCCTCTACGCGGCAAACGGTTTGCAACTGGGTCAGTCGTATGAGCTCGACGCCATCGCGGCCGTGATTCTGGGCGGCACGAGCTTCGTGGGCGGCGTGGGTTCGATCGTCGGCACGCTGATCGGCGCGCTCATCATCGCGGTGCTCACCAACGGCCTCGTGCTGCTGGGTGTATCGGACATCTGGCAATACATCATCAAGGGTCTGGTGATCGTCGGCGCGGTGGCGCTCGACCGTTATCGCCAGCGCGGCTCCGCTCGCACCTGAAACGCTTTACCCAAAAACATCAACGGATTAAAACCGCGGGCGCAAGCGGTCCTCCTGCGCCCGCCCTGCACGACACTAACAGGACCTCTCTGGAGACATGTTCATGTTCAAGAAAAAGACTCTGCTCGCCGCTGCCGCTCTGACGATGGGATTCGCGCTCCAGGGCGCGCATGCCGCCGACAAGCAATTGAAGTCGATCGGCATCACCGTGGGTTCGCTTGGCAATCCTTACTTCGTGACCATCGTGCAGGGCGCGGAAGCCAAGGCGAAACAGATCAATCCGAACGCCAAAGTCACGGCCGTTTCCGCCGACTACGATCTGAACAAGCAGTTCACGCAGATCGACAACTTCATTTCGGCGCATGTGGACATGATTCTGTTGAACGCGTCCGATCCGAAGGCGATCGAGCCCGCTGTGCGCAAGGCGCGCGCCGCCGGCATCGTGGTGGTGGCCGTGGACGTGAGCGCAGCGGGCGCGGACGCCACCGTGCAGACCGATAACGTGAAGGCCGGTGAAATCTCCTGCGAATTTCTCTCGAAGAAGATCAACGGCAAGGGCAACGTGATTATCGAAAATGGCCCGCAGGTTTCCGCGGTGATCGATCGCGTGAACGGCTGCAAGCAGGTGCTCGCGAAATCGCCGGGCATCAAGGTGCTCTCCGACGATCAGGACGGCAAAGGTTCGCGCGAAGGCGGCATGAACGCGATGCAGGGTTATCTGACGCGCTTCCCGCAAGTGGCGGGCGTGTTCACCATCAACGATCCGCAGGCCGTGGGCAGCGATCTGGCTGCGAAGCAACTGCATCGCAGCAATATCGTGATTACGTCGGTGGACGGCGCACCCGATATCGAATCGGCTCTCAAGACGGATACGCTGGTGCAGGCTTCGGCAAGCCAGGACCCGTGGAAGATGGCGCAAACGGCGGTGAGCGTGGGCTACGACATCATGAACGGCAAGAAGCCCGCCAATCCGCTGATCCAGATGACGCCGCAACTCGTGACGCGCGATAACGTGGGCAGCTACAAGGGCTGGTCGTCGCAGCATTAAGCGCGGCGCGGGTCGAAGGTTTTACGCAAAAAGGGCGGCTTTCATAGCCGCCCTTTCGTTATTCCCGCAGCTTTACCGCAGTTTTACCGCAGCTTTACGACAGCACCGCATCCTTCGTCGTCACGCGGCGCGGAATGATCTTGAGATCATAGAACGTATCGGCGATCTTCTGCTGTTCCGCGATGACGCCCGCGGCGATCGGCCGGTATTCATGCGCGTAGTGCGAAAGACCAATCTGAATCGTTGCGGCGTCAAGCCCCTGAATCGGCGCGAGTTTCGCGGCGGCGGCGGCCGGATTCGCACGCACCCACTGCCCCGTCTTGCCGAGTTCGTCCAGCGCGACATTGAGCGCGTCCTTGCGCTTGATGGCAAATTCGCGCTGGCTCAGGAAGAACTGATGATGGCTGGCCACGCCGCTCGCGTCCGCCAGCAGTCGTGCGCCGTCCTGCGATTCCACTGCTGCGAGGAACGGGTCCCACACGGCCCAGGCGTCGATCGAGCCGCTTTGCAGCGCCGCGCGCGCATCGGCGGGTGCAAGGTACACGGGCTGAATATCGGTCAGCGCGATGCCGTGCTTTTGCAGCAGCGCGACGATAAACCAGTGCACGTCCGAACCGCGATTGAAGCCGATTTTCTTGCCCTTGAGGTCGGCGACCGATTTGATCGGCGACTGCTTCGCGACCACCACGCCTTCCGCGTGCGGCGTCGGCAATTCATAGGCCGTGTAGACGAAATCCGCGCCTGCGGCCTGCGCGAACACAGGCGGTGCTTCACCCACATAACCGAAGTCGATCGCCCCCACATTCAGCCCTTCGAGCAATTGCGGGCCTGCCGGGAATTCGGTCCACGAGACCTTGATGCCTTGCGGCGCGAGGCGCTGTTCGAGCGTGCCGCTGGCCTTGAGCAGCACGAGCGTGCTTGCGGCTTTCTGATAGCCGATACGGAATTGATCGGGTTGATATTTGGCCCAGGCAGGCAGCGCGGCGCCGGCGAGCGTGGCGCCAAGCGCGGCGAGCAGGGTGCGGCGACGTTCAAAGCGAATAGGGTTATTCATGGCTAAAGCGTAGCGTGACAGTGCAATGGAAGGTGCAAAAAATGCTACCTGTCACGCCGCATGAGCAGAAGTAACGAATCGCGCTAAGCAAATGACGCTGCGGGGATAGCGGTTTCGACGTTAATGCGCCGGATACAGCAAACGCGTCAAACGCACTCGATACGGTTGCGGCCGCCCTTCTTCGCGCGATAGAGCGCGACGTCGCTGCGCGAGAGCGTGATCTCGGCGCTGGCGTCATCGACCCGCAACGGCGTCACGCCAATGCTCACCGTGAGCGCCACCGCGCCTTCCTGCGCGCGCAGCGGCGCCTGCGCGATGCAGTCCTGAATGCGGCGCGCGACGATGCACGCGCCGTCCAAATCCGCGCCGCTGAGCAGGATCGCAAACTCCTCGCCGCCGATGCGCCCCGCCACGTCGCCACCATGCAGATGGTTGCGCAGCACATCGGCAAAATGGCGCAGCGCTTCGTCGCCGACCGCATGGCCGAAGCGGTCGTTGATCGATTTGAAGTGATCGAGGTCGCACATCATCAGCGCGCATTGCGGGCTGCCCGTGCGCCGCAACAGCACGAGTTGCGCGTCGAGACGGGACATGAAATGTCGCCGGTTCGCGAGGCGCGTGAGGCCGTCGGTCGTGGCAAATTCCTGCAATTCGGCTTCGATGCGCTTGCGTTCCGTGACATCCGTGATGAAGCCGTGCCAGACCGTCGATCCATCGTCGCGGCGTTGCGGCCGCGCATCGCCCTGACGCCAGCGCAGTCCTTGCTGTGGCAGCCGCACGCGATATTCCAGATGCCAGGGCGCGAGCGTGGCCGCCGATTCCGCGAGCGAGGCGCGCCAGGCGTCGATATCGTCGGGATGGATCAGCGCGTCGATGCCGGCGGCGTCGCTGGCCACCTGCTCCGGCGTCAACTCGTAGATCTCGCGGATGCCCGCACTGGCGTACGGAAACGAGGTGTGCCCGTCGGGCTCCCGGCGACACTGGAACACGAGACCCGGCACTTCATTGGTGAGATTGGTGATCAGATTGACCGATTCGCGCAGGCGTTCGGCCATTTCGCGCATCGAGGTCACGTCGGTCGAGGTGCCCACCATGCGCAGTGCGCGGCCATCGGCATCGCGCGCCGTGACCTTGCCGCGGCTGCAGATCCATTTATAGCTGCCGTCCTTGCAGCGGATGCGGTGTTCGACTTCGTACTGGTCGGTTTTGCCCTCGAAGTGCGCCTGCATGGTCGCCTGGACGTAGGCGAGGTCTTCGGGATGCAGACGAAGATAGCTGTCTTCAATGCGGCTCGTGATTTCGTCCTCGGCGTAACCGAGCATCGCCTTCCAGCCCTTCGAATAGCGGATCTCGCCCGTCACCACGTTGCGGTCCCAGATGCCCGTGCCACTGCCCGCGATCGCCAGCGCCAGCAGCCGTTCGCGCTCGCGCAGCGAGGCCAGTTCGGCGTGCAGGTCCGTTTCGGTCTGACTTGTCTCGCGCGTCTTGTCGGAAGGCGTCGTAAGCGCGGCGATCATGCTAGCGAAGTCGTCGAGGCTGGCGCGCTGCGCCGCCGTCAGTTCGCGCGGCGCGGGGTCGAGCAGACACAGACTGCCCAGCGCATCGCCGTTCGGGCCGGTGAGCGGCCAGGCGGCCACGAAGCGGTATGGCAGCGCGCTGACGCGTGACAGACATGCCTGCCACGCAGGGTCGGAGCCCAGATCGTTGACGACGAGCGGCGCGCCACTCCCTTCACTCGAATGACGATCATTGATGCGCTTCAGTTCCTGCAGCGCCTCGCACAACGTCGCATCCACGCCCGCGCCCAGCCGCTCGCGCCCGTCCACAGTGGCGCCGGGCAACAGGCAGGCGGCAGCCACGCCAAAATGACGGGCTGCCAGCCGCATCAGCGCGTCCAGCAATGGATCGCCTTCGGCCCGACCCACCCGCCCGTCGTTGCGCGAACCACGACCGGGCGCGACCGCAGGGACAGGCGGCGCAAGCGCGGCTTCGGCAGGCGACGGAGTGGCAGACATGACACGCGTTCAGGCTGAGGAATCGAGCGGCTAGTATATAGCGCGCGAAATTAACCGCAATGCATGATCCGTCGGCAAAAAAATCATCAAAAAATCGGTTGCATTAAAGGCGATTTAAAGGCTGGACGATTCAGCGGTGCTAACGATCCACCGGCCCGCGCAGGCGGAACACCCACCAGCCCAGCAGCACCGTGAATCCGGCCACGAGCACCACCATCAGCCAGAAGCCGTGATGATTTTCGGCGAGTGGAATACCGCCCACGTTCATGCCGAAAAAACCCGCGACGATATTGATCGGCAAAGCCAGCACCGTCACCAGCGTGAGCGTAAAGAGCGTACGGTTGTTCTGTTCTTCGAGACGCGCGCCGATCTCTTCCTGCAACAGCTTGATGCGTTCGACCAGCCCCGCCATATCGCCCAGCACGAGCGTGAATTCTTCAGTGGTTTCGCGCAGATCCTGCATATCGGCGATCTGCAGCCAGCGCGGCGGCCGCGCGAGCAGGCGGAACACGGCGCCCGGCTCGGGCGCGAGCATGCGTTGCAGGCGCACCAGGATGCGGCGCATGGCGGCAAGATCGTGGCGGCTGCCGAAGCGGCGCGAGGCGAGAAACTGGTCCTCGGCGCGATCGACATCGACGCTCGTGCGCCGCACGATCTCCACCATCAGATCGGCCTGGTCGCGCAACAGGTGAATCAGCAGATCGGCGGGCGAGCGGAAGGTTTCGCCGTTGCGCACATCGCCGCGCAGACGGTCGATGGAACGCAGCGGCTTCATGCGCGCCGTCACCAGCAGACGTTCGTGCGTAAACGACCAGAGCGTGGCGATCTGCGAGGGCGTGAGTTCGAAATCGAACATCACGTCGTTGACGACGGCATAGAGCGCGCCATCCACCTGCTCGATGCGCGTGGAGTGCGAACCCTCCACCAGCATCTCGAAGAAGCTTTCCGGCAGGTCCAGATGCGCGCGCATCCACGAGGCGCTCGCGGCATGCGCGAGATTGAAGTGCAGCCAGTAGAACGCGCCGTCGTGGGCTTGATCCTGCTGGCCGCCCTGCAGCGCGGCGAGCACATCTTCGCCCTTGACGGGCTGGCCCGGCTCGCCTGGCATGAAGCGGAATCCGCAGATCAAGCCCGACATGTCGGCGCCGTAGGTTGCAATGGACGAAGCGAGATCCATGGTCAGGTGGCCGTTTAATCGGCGCAAGCATGCCATATCCGCGCTTTTGCAGGCAAGCGCGCGCTTTCGTTCGTCCGACACACCCATGACATATTGACCGCGTTGCCGCACCGGTTTGCGTCGCTTCGTAAGCGATGCGCAGCCGCCCCGCTCAAACCCACACGTCGTTCTGCGCCGTGCGGCCGCCTTGCGCGCCGTCGCCGGTATTGAGCACGCCGCGTGGCTCGATCAGCAGCAGTTTCACTTCGGCGGGCGCGCTGGGCTTGTGTTCGACGCCCCTGGGCACCACGGCCATCTGCCCCGCGCGCACCACGAGGGTTTCATCGCCATTAGGACCGCCGCGAATGCCGATGTGCAGTTCGCCTTCGAGGACGATAAACGTTTCGTCGGTATCGGCGTGGCAATGCCAGAGAAAATCGCCCAGCAGTTTGACGACCTTGAACTGATAGTCGTTCATTTCGGCGACCACGCGCGGCTGCCAGTGCCCGTCGATCTGCGCGATCTTGCTGATGAAATCAATCGTCTGGGCCTGGCCGCGCGTGGCGGGCTGCGTGTGCAGGGAAAGTGACATGGCGAACTCCGTTCAATAAACCGATGACGCCAAGCGTAGCCGCGCCTGCGCCGCCCGTATTGAACGATCGTGGCGATTCGACCTTCAGCCGCGTGCGACCCGCTGCCAGGTTCCCGGCGTCATGCCGAAGGCCTTGCTGAAATGGCGCGCCATGTGGCTCTGGTCGGCGAAACCCGCCGCCGCCGCCGCGTGAGACAGCGCCGTGCCGGCCAGCAGCATGCGCCGCACTGCGTCGAGCCGGCGCATCGTCAGGTAGCGGTACGGGCTCGTGCCGTAAAAGTGACGGAAATCGCGCGACAGACTCCAGCGGTCGCGCCCCGTCAGCGCTTCCAGTTCCTCCAGCGCCACCGTGCGCGAACAATGCTCGTGCAGGAATTCGCGCGCACGGCGAGCCGCACGATAATCGCCAGCCGATGAAAGCCGGCCCGTGCCCGTGATCGCCGCCAGCGAATGGATGAATTCGCTCAGCGCGTCGTTCTGTTCGAGCGGTTCGAGCGTATGGCTCATCTGTTGCAGCAAGGACTCGGTGGCCGCCGACAGCCGCGGATCGGTCGTCAGGCCGCCTTCCAGAAACGGCAGCGCACTGCCGCTTAGCGCGTCCTGGAAGACCGAAGGCTGCACGTAGATCATGCGGTACTGGAAGCCCTCGCCCGTGCCGGCCTGGCCGTCGTGCGGTTCGTCGGGATGCAGCACGATGGTGTGGCCCGGCAGGCTGTCGCATTGTCCGCGCCGGTAGTTGAAGCGCTGCACGCCCGCCAGCGTGCGGCCGATTGCGTAGGTGTCGTGGCGGTGCATCGCATAGGCTTTGCCGTGGAAAAACGCTTCGATGCGCTCAACGCCTGCGATCGGCTCGGCGCGCTCGACCCAGTCGGGGCCGACGCGGTTGCGGTGTCGGTTCATGAAATCGGCGAATGAAAGACCGGCCGCCAGGCGACCGTTGCCGACGATTGTGGCACGATGCGCGGCCATCGGCAGGCATTGACTCCGCGTGCGGCAATAGTGGCGCCTTATCCGCTGCCCGATTGCGCATTCCGCTCGCCAAAGCCCTCCACTCGACGCAGCCCTGGACGCCCGCCAGCAAGCACGCGCCGGAACCGCCCCGCACGCGCGGCAAGCGGATGCAGGCGGCGCGCGTGGTGATGGGCCAGAAAGGCATTGCGGGTACGGCTATTAACGAAATCACCGCGGAGGCGGGCACTGCATTATTCGACGAAAAAGTCACCGGCGAAGTGTTTTGCAGTCCAGAGCGTGCGCGCGTGGTCGGTGTGCTGTCGCCATGCAGGGCGAACGTGAATCAGGTCCCAGGCGGCTATCTGATCGAGGAAAGCGTGTGAGGCTTCAACTCGGCCATCTATCACGCCAACTGCGACTTGCTGGGCATTGCGCTCGACACTTTCCCGGAATTGCTGCCACGCCGCCGCATCCAGTACACGGGGTACAGCATGGTGCGCAAACTGGAGAGCGAATAAACCTCGCTTCGATTCACCATTCCGATCAATCCGTCGCCTGCAAGACGCGACGAAAAAACGGCATCCGGAAACGTTTCCAGTTGCCGCACGCGCTTTTCGACCGGCCCGATGCAAGCGGCGCTGCAACGAGCATGCGGCATACCCAACGTTCGCGTAAGGGCATGTAAGGCGAACCCACCCGCCGCCAATCCGCGAGCCCATTCGATTCGCCGTTCTACAGCACGAATCCGCCATTCAATGCGTATTTTTGTGTGCTACGGGACAAACCCTCCCCCAACTCCGTGCGCAGTATGACTACACTTATTTTCGTCGGCAGCGCTCGCCGGCACGATGACTACTGGAGGTGTGCTGTGCCCCGCCTGATCCCCGCCTGCACCTCGCGCCCCGCCGCCGCGCTTGCTGTTCTTTTCGTCGGCACTGTCTGCCTCACCGTTCATGCAGGCACCCCTGCGCAGGCCGCCAAAGCATCCCAGGCGGCGCAGGCGTCTGATCAATCCGCTGCCGATCAAGCCGCCGCCGAGAAACATCCCGCCGCCTCGCCCGCAGCGATGGCGACGCCGGACTTCTTCGCGCTGGCCGACCGTTACGGTCCGGCCGTCGTGCACGTGATCGCGCGCGGCGGCGACGATCAGTCGGCGCCGCCCGAGCAGGAAGCGATCGACAACGACGATCCGTTCACCGCTTTCTTCAAGCGCACGCCGCGACCGCCCACTGCGGTCCAGACGCCAGGGCAGACCCAAGGTCAGGTCCAGAGTCAGGCCCAGAGTCAGGCCCAGAACGGCGGCGAACCGCGCGTGATGACGGGCAGCGGCTCGGGCTTCATCGTGAGCCCCGACGGCGTCGTGCTCACCACCGCGCACGTGGTGGACAACGCCCAGCAAGTCACGGTGCAGCTGACCGACAAGCGCGAGTTCAAGGCGGAGGTCGTCGCCGTCGATCCGCAGAGCGACGTCGCCGTGCTGCAGGTGAATGCGCACGATCTGCCGAGCGTGCCGCTGGGCGATTCGTCGAAATTGCGCGCGGGCGAACCGGTGCTCTCGATCGGCTCGCCAGACAGTTTCCAGAACACCGTGACGACAGGCATCGTCAGCGCGGCTTCGCGCACGCTGCCGGACGGCAATACGTTCCCCTTCTTCCAGACCAATGTGGCCGTCAATCCGGACAACTCGGGCGGACCGCTCTTCAATCGCTCGGGCGAGGTGGTCGGCATCGACGTGCAGGTCTACGCCGACCGCGACAGTTATACGGGACTGACCTTCGGCATTCCGATCGAAGCGGCAAACAGGTTCCGCGCGCAATTACAGGCGGCGCGCAAGACCGGCCCGGCAAATCAGCCCGATCAGGCCGACCCGGCCAACGCGGCGGCGGGTCCCACGCGCACTTTCGGCATGCAGGTAGAGGACGTGAGCCCGGGACTCGCGGCGGCGCTCGGCTTGCCGCATGCGGGCGGCGCGCTGGTCGACGCCGTGGATGCCGATTCGATCGGCGCGGCCGCGGGCGTGAAAGCGGGCGACGTGATCGTGCAGGTTGGCGAGCAGCAGGTGGACAGCGCGGCGACGCTCGCGAGCCAGCTCGCCGCCGTGCCGCCCGCCACGCAGACGCCGCTCAAGGTGATCCGCAACCGTCGGCCGATGCTCACGCGCTTCTCGAACGCGGCGCTCGATACGAAGCCCACGCGCACCGCCAAGGCGGCGATCACGGCCAGGAACGTCAAACCCTTGCATGCTGCTCCGCCAGCCCAGGCTGCTGACCAAACCGCCGCTTCGGTCGATCAGGCCGACGCCGCCGATGTGCAGGACGCCGCCGCCCCGGCTCCACGCGACGCGCGCGCCGTGGCCACCGTCACCGCCGATACGGACGGCGTCGCGGTCACACGCGTGAGCACCTCGGCGAAGATGGCCAAGCCCGCGCCCGTCCACAGTACGGCTGACCGGCTCGGCCTCGTCAGCCATGCGCTGAGCGAAGACGAACGCCGCTCAAGCGGCTTGCCGCTCGGTTTGATGGTGGACGCGGCAAGCGGCCCGGCCGCGCGCGCGGGCGTGCGCCCGGGTGACATCGTGCTGTCGCTCAACGACACGCTGGTCGAAACGCACGACCAGGCCGTCGCGCTCGAAGCGAAGGCGACGCGCAGCATGGCCCTGCTTATCCAGCGCAATAACGCGCGCAGTTTCGTCGACGTCAAATTGCAATGACGATATGGCCCGATGCCACTTCGGGCCATATCACACACTCCGCTACAAAGCCGCTACAAATCCGGACGGAATAACTCCCAGGCTGGTGCGTTCTTATCCATGCAGGCAGCGTCGAAACGAAGCCGATTCATCTGAACCGGCTCGATCGGCGGCTGCCGCGAGACCACACCATCTTATGAGGAGTTCGAAATGTCTATCCGCCGCGTATTGATCGCCACACTCGTCGCCGCCGCTTCCGTGGGCGCTGTCACCGAGGCATCGGCACAAGGTCTCACCCGCGAAGAAGTGCGCCAGCAATTGATCGAAGCCGAGGCCAACGGCTCGCGCTTTGTCACCGATACGTCTTATCCCGACGTCAGCCCCGTGTTCGCCCAGCAGGTTGAGCACGCCGCGCCAGCCCATGAAGCGAGCGGCATGGGCATGCCCCCAGCCGGCAAGAGCGATGCGGGCGCGCCGCCGACGGCCTGCGTCGGCCCGGCGAGCTACTGCAATATCTATCAGGGAAGTTGACGCCTCGATGTCGCCAGGCAAAAGCGTACAACGCCGAAACCCCGCTCATTGCGAGCGGGATTTCGGCGTTGGCATGCGAAAAGGTTTTTGATTGCGCCGCGCCGCTGCGCGGCCAGAAGTCAACGCAAGGTCAACGAGAAGTCAGCGCGAAGTCAACGAGAGGTCAGCGAGAAGTCAACTGCGCATAAACATCGTGCGAAAGTTGCAGCAGCACCTTGCGGTCGATGCCGCCCGACAGCGCGTAACCGAAGTCCCCGTCGATCCAGTAGAACACGCTCACGGGACCGTCTTCGTAAAGCTTGAATGCGGTGGTATTGCTGCTTACCTTGCGATGCGAGATGCACAGCGTCACGCGTTCGCCTTTCGCGTTGCGATACATGAACTGCGCGACATCGCCGTCCGGCCCCGGCAGCAAACGCCCGCCCATCAGTTCGAAACCGCTGCGCGACAGCATCGGCGGATGCACATCGGTGCCGAGCCGGTTGGCGAGCCATTGCACGAAATCCTGCTCCTGGCGTGCGCCCATCGT
Source organism: Paraburkholderia bannensis (assembly GCF_014200455.1). GTDB lineage: Bacteria > Pseudomonadota > Gammaproteobacteria > Burkholderiales > Burkholderiaceae > Paraburkholderia > Paraburkholderia bannensis_A. The sequence continues at coordinate 111,100 of NZ_JACHBW010000014.1, forward strand.
ATCGGGGCGCTGGACTTCGGGCATATAGACCACATGCGCGAGCGCGGCTTCGTGAACGAAGTTCATGGTCGAGTCCGCGCTGACACTGCGCAGCGCCGCGTGGGTCGCCGCAACGTCGCCGCCATTCATCATGTCCGCCCCATAATGCGTGCCCCAGCCGATGCCGATACCCACCACCAGCGCCGCCGCAAAACCCGCGAACTTCGGCCAGTTGGCGGCCTCGCGCGGGTGATGCCTGACGGGACGCGGCGTCGCTGCCGCACGGTCGTCGGCAGCAGAATCCGACACCAGATCGCGCAGTCTCGCCGGCACCGGCTCGCTCAGCACGCGGTCGTAACGCTCGTGCAGCAGGCTGTTCAGCGAGAAGAAGTCGCTGGTGCGCGCCGCGAGTTCGGGGTTGCGTTCGAGTTCGCGCTCGACATCGGCGCGACGGGCTTCGGACAACGTGCCATCCACGTAGGCGTGGATCTCGTCTTCGGTCACGGGAAGTTGTTGCTCGCTCATCGCACCACCTTCAGGTTCGCACGCGGGACGGTTCCGGCCATCAGCGCCCGCAGGCGCTCCCGGCCTCTCGACAGCCTCGACATCACGGTGCCGATCGGCACGTCGAGCGCCAGCGCCACGTCGGCGTAACTCATTTCCTCCAGCCCCACCAGCAGGACGACTTCGCGCTGCTCGACCGGCAGGCGCTGCAAGGCGAAGTCGAGATCGCGCACTTCGAGCGTGCCGGTCTGGGTGGCGGGAACCGCGTAATCGGTTTCGGGCACGCTGTCGTCATCGACGGAGACATGCACGCCGCGCGCCGCCGATTTGCGCACCTGGTTCACAAACAGGTTGTGCATGATCGTGAATAGCCAGGCGCGCAGATCGGTGCCGGCGCGAAACAGCTCGGTGCGCGCGAGCGCGCGTTCGAGGGTGTCCTGCACCAGATCGTCGGCCAGTTCGCGGTTATTGATCAGCGCGCGGGCATATCGCCTCAGTCGCGGTACGTGTTCAATCAGCTCGTCACGGATGTCCATGTTCCATCCTTGTGTGCCCTCTCATTGCCGGGGTTGCGCGTCCCCGCGCGTATCCACGTTCGATCCGGTTTGTGCAATGTTTTGCGGCTCCCTCTCCATTTGCAGAGTCGCGGCGTCGGCGGCCCGCATCAGTCCGTGCGTGCGCGCGTTGCCCGCCAGCACCCAACGTTCGCCGTGCCCGATCCAGCCGATCAGGCGCAATCCGCCTACCCGGCGCGCGCTCCACTGCGGCGCATCGCGCTCGAACCACGCGCGCGTGGCGAGCAGCACGACCGGCTCCCCTTCGGCGTTCAGATAAGTCCAGCGTTGCGCGCGCGCGAACGGGCCGAGTTCGATCGTGCCCGACGCCACGAAGCGCAGGCCCACGGCGCTCAGATCGAACGGTGCAGGCCCGGCGGCGTGTGCGCCGGGCGCAAGCGCGTCGGCCACGGTGTCCGAAGCGCCTGAGGTGCCCGAGGTGCCTGAAGTCCCTGATCCCGGCGCATTTCCGCCGCCGGCTTCCATCAGCGCCATCACCGCTGCGTTGTTGAGCGCCTGAACACTGGGCTCGGATATCGCCAGCCACGCCAGCGCAGCGCCCGCCAGCGCGAGCGCCGCCATGAAGGCGGTCAGGCCGCGCCGCAGCGCACGCGAACGCGGCAACAAAGCCGGTCGCATCGACGCCATTTCGGACGCAACACCTGTTAGCGCAGCTTCGCCGAACGAGCGCCGCATCTGCGCATTGAGCCGTCGATAGAACAGGATCCGATGCCATTCGCCGGGCCGCCGCGCCAGATAGCGGCGCACGCGCGCCACCCGGTCGCTGGGCAGCGAGCCGTCGGTGTAGGCCTGAATATCGGCCTCGGAAACCGGCCGCTCGTCGGGCGGCCCCTGCGGAACCATGATCGTCGCGTGAATAAATGGGGACGATGGGCTAACGCGCGGCCAGCGCGCTTATTCCAGCAGAGCCAGGAAGATTTTTAAGGGCGAGATGATGGGCCTTTGACCGGCAACTGGCAACTGGCAACTCGCAAGTGGCCCAGATTGCACACCCGCTCAGCTGCGCGCCGTCACTTCGTTCGAGAACGCCACGCGGTTGCGGCCTTCGCGTTTGGCCCGATAAAGCGCGGCATCGGCTTCCTCGATCAGCGCTGTTTCGGCCAGCCCCGCCGACGGCGTCAGCGTCGCCACGCCCACGCTGATCGTCAGATGTTCGCTGACCTTCGATCCTACGTGCGGCAATTGCAGCGCCGCCACGTCGCGGCGCATTTTCTCCGCCATCAGGCGCGCGAACGCGCTGCCCGCGCCCGGCATCACCACCGCGAATTCCTCGCCGCCGAAACGCGCCACCAGATCGCGCGGCTGGCTCACCTCGCGGCGGATCGTGGTTGCCACGGAGCGCAGCACGTTGTCGCCCGCCACGTGGCCGTAGGTGTCGTTATAAGGCTTGAAGTAATCGACATCGATCATCAGCAGCGAGACTTCGGTGTTCTCGCGCTGCGCGCGCCGCCATTCCGCGCCGAGGAATTCGTCCAGATAGCGCCGGTTCGACAGCCCCGTCAAACCGTCCGAATGCGTGAGGCGGCGCAGTTCCAGATTCGCCCGCAGCAATTCCTGTTGCGAGCGGCGCAGCGCCCGGTAGGCCTCGTCGCGCTGAAGCATATTTACATAGGATCGCGAATGATATTTGACTCGCGCGATCAGCTCGATGCTGTCGGGCAGCTTGACGAGGTAATCGTTGGCGCCCGCCGCAAAAGCCGCGCTCTTGATCGCGGGCTCTTCCTTGGTCGACAGCACGATGATCGGCACGTCGCGCGTGGCGTCATTGGCGCGGTAGGCGCGCACCAGCGTGAGGCCGTCGGTGCCGGGCATCACGAGATCCTGCAGGATCACGGTCGGGCGCACCTGCTCGGCCATGCCCACGGCCTGCTCCGGATGCGAGCAATAGTGAAAGTCGATTTCGCGCTCGCTCGACAGTGCGCGCCGCACCGCCTCGGCGACGATCGCCTGATCGTCCACCAGCAGCACCATCATGGGCACATCGGCCGCGCCGGGCAAAGGCTGCTCAAGCGCCGTGCGCACGGCCTCCAGCGCGCCTTCGAGCGAAGCCTCGTCGGGCCCGCCTTCGGTCAGCGCAGCGTCAGGCGCGGATGAATCGTTCGGCTTCTCGGTCATGATGTCAGTCGCTTGGTGTATCCAGTATCGATGCGTGCGCGTCGGGCGAAGTTCCGGCAAGGGCGGCTATGCGTTCGGCATCATGCGGCGCGCGGCGTGCCCAGACGCCTCACCAGCTCGGTCGCGATGTCGGGCAGCGGCAGGATCGCGCGCGCGGCGTCCAGTGCCGCAGCCGCCTTCGGCATGCCGTACACGGCGCTGGTCGCCTGGTCCTGGGCGATCGTGTAGCAGCCCTTCGCGCGCAGCGCCTTCAGACCGATCGCGCCGTCGCGACCCATGCCCGTAAGCAGCACGCCGATGGCCTCGCCCCGCCAGTTCTCGACCACGCTATGGAAAAACGTGTCCACGGAGGGGCGGTACGGCGTCTCGGCAGGCTCGCGAGTGTAAGCCAGCTTGCCGTTTGCTGTCATGCGCAGGTGATCGTTGGTCGCCGCCAGCAGCGCCTCGCCCGGAGTCGGACGGTCGCCTTCACGGGCGATGCGCACCTTGAGCGCGGTCTGCCCGTCGAGCCAGTCGGCCATGCCCACGGCAAACGACTGGTCCACATGCTGCACGATCACGATGCCAGCGTTCAGCCCGGCAGGCAGCGCGCCCAGCACGCTCGCCAGCGCCGTCGGTCCGCCCGCCGATGCGCCGATCGCCACCAGCGGCGCCAGCACGCCAGTCCCCGCAGCGAGCGCCGCCGGAGCGCGCGTCGCTTCGGTCACGCCATTCACGCGGCCAATCTGGTCGATCTTGGCGAGCAGCAGGTCCATGGTGCTGCGCGCGTCCGCGCCCGCCAGCGTGGGGGTATCGACAGCATCGAGCGCGCCCGCGCCCATCGCCTCGTACACACGCCAGGCATTCGCGCCCACGCTGCTCGTGACGATCAGGATCGGGCACGGCGAGCGCGCCATGATGCGCCGCGTCGCCTCCACGCCGTCGATTTTCGGCATCACCAGATCCATGAGGATCACGTCGGGCTGCTGCGCCGCGCAGAAGTCGACGGCCTGCTCGCCGTCGGCCGCCACCCATAGCACGCGATGCCCGGGCCGCGCCGCAATCGCATGGCGCAGCGCCTCGACCGCGAGGGGCATGTCGTTCGCGATACCGATGTTCATCAGGTCGCCTCTCCGATCAAATCGTTCACGGCGTCGAGCAGCGCTTCGTCGTGGAAGCTGCCCTTGGTCAGGTAGTAATCGGCGCCGGCGTCGAGGCCGCGCCGCCGGTCGTCTTCGCGGTCCTTGTACGAGACGATCATCACGGGCACGTTGCGTTGATGCGGGTCGCTACGAATCATCGTGACGAGTTCGATGCCGTCCATGCGCGGCATGTCCACATCGGTGATGACCAGGTCGAACTGGCCGTTGCGCAGCGTGTTCCAGCCATCCATGCCGTCCACCGCGACCGTCACCGCATAGCCGCGTTTTTCGAGCAGCTTGCGCTCCAGCTCGCGCACGGTCAAGGAATCCTCAACCACCAGAATACGCCGGCGTTCGCGCGCGGCGGTGCTCGCCCTGCGCGTGACGCCCGCTAGCTGCCCTTCGCGCACGAGGCGCGCCACCGAAGCGACGATATCCTCGACATCGACGATCAGCGTCACGGTGCCGTCTTCGAGCAGCGCGGCGGCCGCCACGTTGCGCACCTTGCCGACGCGCGCATCGAGCGGCTGCACCGCCAGCGTGCGCTCGCCCGCGAAGCCGTCGACGGCGATGCCGTAGAACGCCGCGTCGTGGCCCGTGCCGTCGCTGATGAGCAGCACGCTCACATCGCCCGACGCGTTCGCGGCCGCCGTGGCGTCGCTCGCGCCGAGCAACTGGCGCGCGGTGACGAGGCCGATCGGCCGCCCTTCGTGGACGATATGCTGCTGGCCTTCGAGCATGTCGATGGACTCGCGCGGCACGCGCAGCGCACGCCGTACATGCGCGAGCGGAAACGCGTAAGCCTCGCCCGCGACATCGACGATCAGGCTGCGCACCACGGAAAGCGTGAGCGGCAATTGCAGCACGAAGCGCGTGCCGCGCCCCGCCGCGCTTTCGATGCGCACCGTGCCGCGCACCGCCTTGGCGAAGTTCTGCACGGCGTCGAGGCCCACGCCGCGCCCGGACACATCGGTCACGCGCTCGCGCATCGAAAAACCCGGCAGCAGCAGGAACTCCAGCAACTCCGGCTCGGACATGGTTTCAACCGCATCGGCCTGCGCGAGGCCGCGCGCCACGATCGCGCGCTTGAGCGCGGGCAGGTCCACGCCCGCGCCATCGTCGGCCACGGTGATCAGCAGCTTGCCCGCGCTGTGCCGTGCTTCGAGCGTGAGGCTCGCTTCTTCCGGCTTGCCGAGAAGCCGACGTGTGCCGGGATCTTCGATGCCGTGATCGAGCGCGTTGCGCAGCAGGTGGCCCAGCGGCGCGTCGAGCATGTCGAGGATGTCGCGGTCGACCTGGGTGTTCTCGCCTTCGATGACGAAGCGCACGCGCTTGCCGAGCGAGCGCGCGAGGTCGCGCACGATGCGCGGATAGGCGTGCGCCGTATCGCTGAACGGGCGCATGCGGCATTCGAGCGCCGAATCGTAGAGGCGTTGCGCGAGCTGGGTGCCGCGCCGGTCGATGCGATCGAGGTCGTCGAAGCGTTCGGCAAGCTGGCCGCCGAGCGCGGATAACTGCTCGCGGATCGCGGCGAGCGCCGCGCGCGCGTCGGGGCCGAGCGTATCGCCGTGGTGCTCGCTGAAGTTGCCGAGCGCGGCGAGCACGTCGCCCTGGGCGCGGCGCACGCGCAGCAGGCCGTTGGCGAACGGCCGCATGCGGCGCGACTCCACCAGCGATTCGCCCGCCAGACCCAGCAGACGTTCGAGCGTGCCGGCGCGCACCCGCAGCATGCGGTCGCCGTCGCGTTCGCGGCGCGCGGCGCCGGCCTGGGCTGCGGGCTGGGTGGCCGCTTCAGGGGTAACGGTGACTGCGGCGCTAGCTGCGGCGGCGGGGTCCGCAAACTCGCTGATCACCTCGCTGAAAGGTTCTGCCGGCTGCCGCGCTTCCTGCGGCGCTTCATTCGACGCTTGCACGCTGGCGAGACTCGCGGCGAGCAAGGCTTCCGGATCGAGCGGCGCCGACGGCTCAAGCGTGGCGGGAGCAGCCGATGCCGCGTTGCCGCTATTGACCAGCCGCTCGACAAAACCGTCCACCACGTCGCGCGCCAGCGGCGGCGCGCTCGCGTCGCCCGCCGCCATCAGCAGATCGATGCCGACCAGCAGCGCGTCGATGCGCCCCGCATCGACCGTCAGCAAGCCATGCTGCGCGGCGACGAAGCAATCTTCCATCGCGCTCGCCACGTCGACGGCCTCGGGCAGCCCGACGATGCGCGCCGCGCCCTTGAGCGAATGCGTCGCGCGCATGCAGGCTTCGAGCGTGGCGGCGTCGGCGGGCGTCGCTTCCAGCGCGAGCAGGCCCGCCGCGAGCGTGCGCGTCTGGGTTTGCGCCTCCTCGCGGAACAGGTCGAGCAGCGAGCGGCGGCTCAGTTCGTCATCGCTCATCGCAGGCTCCGGGTCAGTGCGCCAAACAGCGCATCGGGTTCGAGCACGCCTACCGAGCGGCCGCGCCACAGGAACACGCCGCGCACGTTGCGCCCTGCCGCGTGGGCCAGCGTGGCGGGTGCGGGCAGCCGTTCATCGGCGCCAAAATAGGCCACGCCTTCGACATCGTCGACCGGGAACGCCGTCATCTCGCCGTCCCATTCGGTGACGAGCAGGCGCGGCGTGGCGATGCGCGCGCCCTCGGACGCCGCGATCTGTGCGCTCGCATCGATGTGCAGCAGTTCCGCCAGCGACGCCGCGAGCGTGAGCACGCCGCGCACGTTGACGACGCCGAGCACCGCCTGGCTGCGCCGATGCGGCAGCGAGTGGATCGGCCGCGCTTCGCCCACGTAGCGCAGCGCGGTGGCCGGCAGCGCGAGCCATTCCGCGCCCACGCGGAACACCAGGGAACCGTCGCGACGCGCGGTGCTGGCCTGCGCCGCTTGAGTCAGGGGCGCGCCCTGCGCGCCTGAAGCGCTTGACGTGTGTTGCGCCGGGCGATCGAGCATGCGCGCGGCGGCCTGCTCGAACACCGGGCAATTGAGGCAGCGCACGTACTGCACGAGGCGCTCGCACGAGTTGTCGCCGCGCACGCCGATGCGGTTCCAGCAATCATCGAGCGGCGCGGCGTCAGGGCGGTGATCGTCACGCATTGGCGTCTCCCGGGCCGCGCGGCGATGCGCGTTCGGCACGGCGCATCAGGCGGCGCGCGCCGTCGGCGTCGCCCTGCACTTCGAGCAGCGTGGCCAGATGCGTGAGCGCCTCGTAGTGGCCAGGCTCCAGATAAAGCGCCTTGCGATAGTGGCCGAGCGCAAGCGCGGCTTCGCCCTGCGCGTCGGCGATGAGCCCGAGCAGATACCACGCTTCGGCGTCGTCGGGCGCGCTCTGGGCGTGCTGCGCGGCGGCATGCGCGGCGGCGTCGAGCGAACCGGCATCGGCCAGGCGGCGGGCCTCGGCGAGAGTGGGAGTGTCCGGCGTGCCGGGGATTTCAGCCCTGGCAGGCGTTGCCTTCGGCGCAGCGAAAACGGGCGTGGCGAATGGCGTCGCTGGACGCTTCATGGTCTGCGTCACAGACGGCTTCACAGACGGCTTCACAGTCGGCCTCACGGCCGCTTTCACGCCCGGGTTCACGGCCGCGTTCACGGCGAACTGCACAGGCAGCGCCGCCGCGCGCGCGGCCGGCACGCCATGCAGCGGTCTGAGCGCTGCGTGCAGCGATCTCTGCGGCGCGGCGTCAGGGCCGCCCCGCACGTTTTTTGCCGATCCCCCCAGCGCAGCGGCAGCGTGCGCCCCCTCGCCGCCCGGCCAGCGAAACCCGAACGCCAGCGGAATCTGCGCCGAGGCGAATTCATGGCGGATCATCAAGCCCGTCTCCGCCGGGCCGACGAAGATCATCCCGCCATCGGCGAGACGCGCGCGCAGCAGGCCGATCGCGCGGTCCTGCGCCTGGCGGTCGAAATAGATCAGCACGTTGCGGCAAAAGATAAAGTCGTAGCGCACGGGATGGGCGGCCAGCCACTCGAACAGATTGGCGCGCTCGAAGTGCACGGCGCGCTGCACCGCGTCGGCCAGTTGCCAGCCCTGCGGCGTGGCGTGGAAATAGCGCTCGCGAAACTGCAACGCATCGCCGCGAAACGCATTGCGGCCATAGAGGCCGCGCGCGGCTGCCTCGATCGAGGCCGAACTGATGTCGATGGCATCGATGCCGAACTGTTCGTGCGTGAAACCCGCGTCCAGCAGCGCCATGGCCGCCGAATACGGCTCTTCGCCCGTCGAGCACGGCGCGCTCAACACGCGCAGCACTTCGCCGGGGTGCGTCACGCGCCGCTCCATGCCGCCGCGCGCGAGCGCGTTAAAGGCTTCGCGTTCGCGGAAGAACCAGGTTTCGGGCACGACCAGCGTGTCAATCAGCGCCTGGCGTTCCGCGACGGTGGTCGTGAGCAAGCTCCAGTAGACGTCGTGCGCCGCGTCGCCGTTCACGGCTTGCGGTGCGACCGTCGCTGCCGCGCGCGCCGCCACGGCGCGGGCGAGCGCGTGGGCGCCGAGCGATTCGGCGTCGATGCCGGTTTCCTCCAGCAGCCAGTTCGCGAAGCGCGCAAGACTCATGGCGCGCGCTCCGTCGGCAAACCGCCGGCCACGGCGTCTTCACCACCCTGCCACGTGGGCGGATCGGGGAACAGCAGCGCGCGCACGCGCGCGTCGAGCAACTGATCGACCTTGACCCATTGCACGAAGCCATGCGCATCGCGTGCGACGGGCCCGAGCCAGCGTGCTTCGGGCGTGGCGATGCCGCCATCGGCAAAATCGCCGGGCGCAAAGCTCTGGGTGCGCGTCGCGCATTCGAGCAGCAGCGCGAGGCGGCGCGGCTTCAGCGTCTGCGGATCGGCGCGGTCGTTCACCAGCACGAGGCGCGTGGACATCAGCGCATGCGCGGGGCGGCCGAGCGCCAGCTGCGCCATATCGACCACCGGCGCCGGCGCGCCTTCATGATCGATCACGCCCGCGATGAACGGCGGCGTGCCCGCGAACGCGCGCACCGGCTGCAAGGGCAGCACGCGCACGATTTCGCGCGCGTCGAGCGCGTAGCGTTCGCCGTCCAGCTCGAAGACGAGAAAAAGCATCGGCGCTCCGTTCAGGGACAAGCCGGACTCAGTTGGCTCAACGATCGGCCCAACGATCGGCCCAACGATCGGCCAAAAATCACGCTTCGATCCGGAAACGCGAGACGCCCGTACGCAGTTCGTTGGCCACAAGCGTGAGATTGTCGATGGCCTGCGACGACTGGCGCAGCGACTCCGCCGTCTGCTGCGCGGCCTCGGACAGCTGCGTGAGCGCCTGGGTGATCTGCTCGGCGCTGGTGGCCTGGGCCTGCATGCCGTCGTTGACCACCTGGAAGCGCGGCGCGAGCGTTTGCACCGCACCGATGATCTGCGAAAGCTGCACGCCCACCGCCTGAACGTCGTGCATGCCGCGCCGCACTTCCTCGGCGAACTTGTCCATGCCCATCACGCCCGCCGACACCGCCGACTGGATTTCCTTGACCGTCTGCTCGATATCGAAGGTCGCCACCGCGGTCTGGTCGGCAAGGCGGCGGATTTCGGTCGCCACCACGGCGAAGCCGCGGCCATACTCGCCAGCCTTTTCCGCTTCGATGGCGGCGTTCAGCGAGAGCAGATTGGTCTGGTCCGCCACCTTGGTGATGGTCGCCACGACCTGGTTGATGCTGACGGCCTTCTCGTTGAGGATCGCGAGCTTGGCGTTCACCGAGCCCGCCGCCTCCATCACGCTGCGCATGGTGTCTTCCATGTGCGTGAGGCCGCTCTGACTGTTGGAGGCCAGCCCCGCCGACTGTTCGGCGACGGTCGCCACTTCGCCCATGGTGCGCACGAGATCGCGCGCAGTCGCGAAAATTTCGCGCGAGGTCGCGCCGATTTCGGTGGTGGTGGCCGCCGTTTCGCTGGCCGTGGCCTGTTGCTCCTTCGACGTGGCGGCCACTTCCGCCACCGAGGTCGTCACCTGCAGCGACGACTTCTGCGCCTGCGCAACCAGGCTCGCGAGTTCGTCGCTCATGCGGTTGAAACCGTCTTCCAGCACGCCGAATTCGTCGCGGCGGCCCAGATCGAGACGTTGCGTGAGATTGCCCATACGCATGGCGTCGTGTACTTCGACGAGGCGCGCCATCGGCCGGGTGATCGCGCGATGCAGCGTGTAGCCGGTCGCCAGCGCCGCCAGCAGCACAATCCCGAGCGCGCTCGCCAGCGTGATTTCCGTGCCCGTGACCGAAGTGCGGATGGTCGCGGCGGAAAAGTCGGCCTGCTTGCGGTTTTCCTCGACGAGCGTGTTGGCGGAGGCGACCACCTCGCGCCATGCGGCGTCCAGTTGCACGAAGTCGGTCTGCGCATCGCTGCGTTTGGCCGGCAGGTCGTGCACCACCGTCATCAACTGCGGCAGGAAGCGGCCGTAAGCATCGCGAAAGTGTTGATAGCGGGCGCGGTCGTCGGCACGGTAGATGGTCGCTTCGTAGTGGGAGGCGGCTTGCTCCACCTGGCTTAACGCGGCGGGCAGTTGCCCTAGCACGCGCTCGATGCCGGCGGCGTCCGGCTCGACGAAGGCGGCGCGCTCGACAAGCGTATAGGTCTGGTTCGCGGCGGCGCGCACCGAGGTCGCGTAGAACAGGCCCGGCACGGAATCGTGCGTGAGGCTCAAGGCTTCGTCGTCGATGGCGCGCAGGCGCTCCCACGAGATCGCGGCCGTCGCCAGCATCAGCACGAACAGCAAGCCGAAGCTAAGGACGATGCGCGTACCGAGTGTGTAGCGACCCTGGGTCTGACGGGGCAGTCCGGCTGAACCGGTACGGGGCATGGCTGTGCTCATTACGCGTGGGCTTATCCGGTTGGCGTGAACCGGCGCCGGGCGCGCACAACGGCGTCAGACCGAAAAAACTCGGCGAACGGATTGCGGGCGGGCGCACGGCGCGGGCAAGGCCCGCGCATGCGGGCTTCCGGGCCGTAGTGTAATGCGTTTGCGCACTTTTATGGGATGAGGGAAGTCGGGGATAGGGTAGCGACGCCGCGTGCCGATAACCCGGCGCGGCGCCGCTGCGCCGCCATCGGCGCCATCTTGCAGCGGATTTTCGGGACAAATCCGTCACGCCGACTTGCGCACGAAGCGCGTCACGGCGTCCACCACCATCTCGCGATGGCGCGCGCGCAGACGCGGATGCGAGGGATCGCGCCCGAACGCCGCGCCGAAGGTATGGCGGTTGCCCACGCGATGGAAACACATCGAGCTGATCAGCAAATGCAGGTCGATGGGATCGATGTCTGCGCGGAACACACCCGCGCTCACGCCGCGCGCGAGCAGGTCTTCGATGGTGCGGATCACGCTGGCGTTGCGGCTGCGGAACGTCTTGAGCCGCTCGATGTACTTCGCGCCGTGGATGTTCTCGATGGTCACGAGACGCACGAAGTCGCGATGGCGGTCGTGATAGTCGAAGGTGAATTCGACCAGACGTTGCAGCCCTTCATCCGGACTGAGCTCGTCGATGTGCAGGTCTTGTTCCAGCGCGCGGATGTCACCGTAGACCTTGTCGAGCACCGCTTCGTACAGCCCTTCCTTGCTGCCGAAGTAGTAATACAGCATGCGCTTGGTGGTGTTGGTGCGCTCGGCGATCGCGTCGACGCGCGCGCCCGCGAGGCCCATTGCCGAAAACTCGGCGGTTGCCACATCGAGGATATTGCGTTTGGTCTGCTCGGGATCGTACTTGCGCCGGCTTTCGGATTGAGCGTCGTTACGTTCGGCCGAAGCCGCCGGTCTTGCCATAATTATTGTGTGGACCGCAAGTAAGGAGGGATGCGGCTGATTCTAGCATGGCCCTTGCCGGGCCTTACCCGGCTGGGCGGCCCGCTCGTGCGCAGCGGGCCGCCCTCGCATCGACGTTCGAATCAGAGCTCGATACGTTTGATATCGCCCACGATAAAGATGTACGACGCCGCGCCAATCAGCGCAATCGTGCCGATGAAAGCCAGCGCCCAGACGAACGAGCCCGTCGCGCCCACGATCATGCCCACCACCAGCGGCGTGATGATGCCCGCGAGGTTGGCGGCCAGGTTGAAGATGCCGCCCGTGAGGCCCAGCATCCCTGCCGGTGCGATATCCGACACCAGCGTCCAGCCCAGCGCCGCCATGCCCTGGGCGAAGAACGCCACCGAAAGAATCACGATCACCGCGACGTTGCTTTCGACGAAGTTGGCCAGAATGATGCTCGACGCCAGCAGCAGACCGGCGATGATGGGCAGCTTGCGCGCCACGTTGGCCGAGACGCCGCGGCGCAGCATCCAGTCCGAGAACGTGCCGCCGAACATCACGCCAATCGAAGCGGCAATGAACGGCATGATCGCGAAGAAGCCGATCTTGAGCCAGCCCATGTGGCGCTCGGTGGCCAGGTAGGTCGGGAACCACGTGAGGAAGAACACCAGCGTCGAGTTGCCGGCGAACTGGCCGAGGCAAATGCCCGCGAGCTGGCGCTTGCGCAGCAGCTTGCCGGCCATGCGCCAGTCGAAGCCGCCCTTGCCCTGCTTGCCTTCATTACCGGCCTGTTGTGCCGCTTCCACCTTGCGCTCGTACCGGGCCAGACCGCCGCCGGCCTCGATATAGTCGAGTTCCGCACGGTTGGCCGCCGGGTGATCGTGCGGCTCCCGATAGAACGCCCACCAGACGAAGCCGAAGGCGATGCCCACGCCGCCCACCACATAAAACAGCGAGCGCCAGCCATACGCGCCCATCAGCGCGAACAGGAACGGGCTGAAGAACGCCAGGCCGATATACTCGCCCACCGTATAGGTGCCGGTAGCGAAGGCGCGTTCGTGCTGCGGGAACCAGGTTGCCACCACGCGGCTATTGGTCGGAAAGCACGGCGATTCGGCCGCCCCCAGCCCCAAGCGGCAGGCAAAGAGCGCACCGACGCTGCCGATGAAGCCCTGCACCAGCGTGCAGAGCGACCAGAGCGTCATCGACAGGAAATAAGTGACCTTGCTGCCGAAACGGTCGAGAAACACGCCACCCGGGATCTGCGCAACCACATAGCTCCACGAAAAAGCCGAGAACACGAGGCCCATCAGCGCGGCATTGATGCCCAGTTCCTTCGTCAGCTGCGGCGCGGCGATGCCCAGCACCGTTCGGTCCAGGTAATTGATCATCGTGCCGATCGCGAGCAAACCAAGGATGCGGTAACGCGCTTTCGTGCGGCGCAGCGCGCCCTGTGCGGGTGCGGCAGCGACGCCAGGCGCGTCGCGCCCCGTGGATACGGGTGGTGCCATTTCTGTCTCCTGATCCTGAGTGCCTGTGGAAGGCTCGTTGTGGTCTTTGTGGTGTTGCTGTATTAACCGGCGTCTTGCGCGAGCATCGCCTGCAGATGCGCGTACATGCGCTCGGCATCGGGTTCCATGCCCGTGAACAGCCGGAACGCGTCCACGGCCTGGTACACCGCCATGCCGCCACCGCTGAGCGTGCGGCAGCCGCGCGCCTCGGCGGCTTCGAGCAGCGCCGTGCGAATCGGGAAATACACGATGTCCGCGACCCACAGGCCCGCGTGCAGATACCCGGCGGGCAGCGGCAGGCCGGGCAGCTTGGCCATGCCGGTGGGCGTGCAGTGAATCAAACCCGTGGCGCCGGCGAGCGTCGCTTCGAGCGTGGCGCTGCTGCCCGCGCTCACCCGCGCGGCGGGGAAACGCGCCTGCAGTTCGGCGGCGAGGGTCGCTGCGCGATCCGCATCGACGTCGAACAACGTGAGCGCGCGCGCGCCCATCTGCAAGGCCGCATGCGCGACCGCTGCGCCCGCGCCGCCCGCGCCCAGTTGCACAACGGATTCGAGCGACACATCGGGCAGGCCGCGCTTGAACGCCGTGGCAAAACCCGACCAGTCGGTGTTATGGCCAATGCGCTTGCCGTCGCGAAACAGCACCGTGTTCACCGCGCCCAGCGCGCGCGCATCGTCCGAGAGTTCGTCGAGTAGCGGAATCACCGCCTGCTTGCACGGATACGTGATGTTCAGGCCGTCGAAGCCCGCTCGCTGCGCAGCGAGCAGCAGTTCCGGCAGGTTGTCGATCGTCAGGCCGAGCGGATCGAGGTCGAGGCGGCGATACACATAGTTGTAGCCCAGTTCGCGGCCCTCTTTCTCATGCATCGCGGGTGTGAGCGACCCGCCGATGCCCTTGCCGATCAATCCGCACAGAAAGGAGCGCGGCTTCAGTTCGTTGTTCTGCGCGCTCATTGCGCCTCCTTCCTTGCCGATGCGGTTTGCGCTGCGAGCAACGTGGCCATGCGCTCAAGCGCGAGCACATACCCCTGCGTGCCGCAGCCTACGATGATTCCCGATGCCACTGCCGAAACGAACGAGTGATGCCGGAACGCCTCGCGCCGATGCACATTGGATATATGCACCTCGATCACGGGCTTGGCGATCGCCGCGAGCGCATCGGCGAGGGCAACCGATGTATGCGTGTAAGCAGCGGGATTAATGACGATGCCGTCGATCCGGCTGCGCGTTTCGTGCAGCCAGTCGATCAGTTGATGCTCGGCGTTCGACTGACGAAAGTCGATCGCGAGGTTCAGACGCGCGCCCGCCTCGCGGCAGCGGTTCTCCACATCGCCCAGCGTTTCAGTCCCATATATCGCGGGTTCCCGCGTTCCCAGCAGATTCAGATTCGGCCCATTGAGGACCAGTACCGACGGCAATTGCATTACGCGCTCCACTACGACGTCTCGACAGGCGCGGTCTTTGCGCTCGATCGCACTGCATGGCTTCATGCATGCGGCCGATCGGCACACCCAACGCATGGCCGCCAGTGTGCCGCGCGCACGCCTGCCGGTCATCCTGGGGTTTCCCAGAATTTGTACTAACTAGTTAGTTTGGCTATTCTTGCGACACTCCTGCGGCGCGGGCCGACCCTGCCCCGGATCGCGAGTTCTATGCTTAACGTTATTGCCGCTGTATCGCCATCGTTGTCGCAACCGCTGTATCGCCACAAAAAGCCGCCACGCCATGATCCCGACGCACCCAGCCCCCGCCGCCGCTTTTCCCGCTCTTGCCCCTCTGTGCCGCTCGATCGCGACGGTGTCGATCAGCGGCACGCTCGCGGAAAAGCTCGCCGCGATCAGCGCGGCCGGCTTCACGGGCGTCGAGATCTTTGAAAACGATCTGCTCTATTTCGAAGGCTCGCCCGCCGATGTGCGCCGCATGGCCGCCGATCACGGCCTCGCCATCGTGCTCTATCAGCCGTTCCGCGATTTCGAGGGCGTGAGCGCAGCGCGCCTCGCGCGCAACGTCGAACGCGTCAAACGCAAGTTCGATGTGATGCACGAATTGGGCACCGATCGCCTGCTGGTATGCAGCAGCGTCGCGCCCGATGCGATCGACGACGATGCGCTCGCCATCGATCAGTTGGGCGAACTCGCGAAGGCAGCCGCCGAAGCGGGCGTGGTGACCTGTTACGAAGCGCTGGCGTGGGGTCGCAACGTGAGCACGTATCGTCACGCCTGGAAGCTGGTGGACGCGGTGAATTCGCCGAATCTCACGCTTGCGCTCGACAGCTTTCACACCCTGTCGCTCGACGATACGCCCGATGCGATTGCGTCGATCCCGGGCCACCGGATCGGCTTCGTACAGATCGCCGACGCGCCGAAAATGCAGATGGACGTGCTCGAATGGAGCCGCCATTACCGCTGCTTCCCGGGACAGGGCGACTTCGCGCTCGCGGATTTCACGGCGCAGGTGGTCAAGAGCGGCTACCAAGGGCCGCTTTCGCTGGAGATCTTCAACGACGGCTTCCGCGGTGCACCCACGGCCGCGACCGCAGCGGACGGCCATCGCTCGCTGCTGTTGCTCGAAGCGTTGACGCACGAGGAACTGGCAAAGGACAACAATGCCACCGCTGGCGCCCCGCTCTACACGCCACCGGCCGCGCCCGCGCATGCGCAGTGGCAATTCCTCGAATTCGCGGTCGATGCGGCCGCGCGCGAACGCGTAGCCAGTCTGCTCGACAAGCTGCATTTCCGCCGCGCGGGCCAGCATCGCTCGAAAGACGTGACGCTCTATCGGCACGGCTCGGCCGCCATCGTCCTGAATGCCGAACCCGATTCGTTCGCCGATGCCTTCTTCCAGCGTCATGGTCTGTCGCTGTGCGCTTGCGCGCTGCGGGTAGACGATGCGCGCCTCGCGCTCGAACGCGCCGCGGGCTTCGGCTATCAGCCTTTCTCGGGCCGCGTGGGCCCGAACGAGCGCGTGGTGTCGGCGGTCCAGGCGCCGGACGGCAGTCTTAACTACTTCGTTAATGAGGAGCCAGGCAAGCCGACGCTCTTCGAAGCCGACTTCGTGCTCACCGATGTGGACGGTCCGACCGAAGTCGGCCCAATTGCGGGCATCGATCACGTGAGCCTTTCACTGCCCGCCGGTTCGTTCGATTCATGGGTGCTGTTTCTGAAATCGGTGTTTGGCTTGCAGGCGAGCGCCGCCGTGCTGGTTCCGGACCCCTACGGCCTTGTGCGGAGCCGCGCCCTCTTCAGCGCCGATCGCGGCCTGCGCGTGGTGCTCAACGCCTCGGTCGACCAGCACACGGCCGCAGCGCAAACCGTGCGCGCCTATCACGGCACGGGCCTCAATCACGTCGCGTTCAGCACCGGCGATATCTTCCGCGCGGTGACCGAATTCGAAGCGGCGGGCGTGCCGCTGCTGCGCGTGCCCGCCAATTACTACGACGACCTCGAAGCGCGCTTTGCCATGTCCGCCGATTTTCTCGACGCGCTGCGTCAGCACAACCTGCTTTACGACCGCGACGAAAAAGGCGGCGAATTCCTGCACGCCTACACCGAAACGCTCGACCAGCGGTTCTTTATCGAACTGGTGGAGCGGCGCGGCGGCTACGACGGCTACGGCGCGCCGAACGCCGCTGTGCGGCTGGCAGCGCAAGCGCGCCAGCGAGCGAGGGCAGCCCGCGAGCAAACCGAATAAACCGTCTTCAATGGCGAGCCTGCAATCATAAGAAGGCCGCCCGGACATCAATACAAAAAACCGCAGACCCGGTGCCGCGCAGGCGGCCCACCCCGCACGACGCTCACCAGATTCGTGCGGATCGATTCAAAACAATAAGTAATCCTGCCTTTCACATGGAGACTCACGACGATGAAGAAGACTGGCTTCGACCCCGGCATTTTCCTGGCGGCGGGCGCCGCGCTGATCGCCAACCCGGCATTCGCCCAGAGCAGCGTGACGCTCTATGGCGCGGTCGACGATGCAATCACCTACGTCAACAACCAGAACGGTCACTCGAACGTCTACCTGCGCCAGGGTAACGTTTACGCCTCGAAGTTCGGCCTGCTTGGCAAGGAAGATCTCGGCGGCGGCACTTACGCGATCTTCGATCTGCAGAACGGCTTCGATCCCAATAGCGGCGCGCTGCAATCGAGCGGCCTGATCTTCAATCGTCAGGCGTATGTGGGCCTGAAAAACAACCAGGCGGGCCAGTTCACGCTTGGCCGTCAGTACACGCCGTATTACCAGTTCGTCGGCCCGCTCACGGGCAGCAACTGGCTGACCGGCGCAACCGGCGCGCACCCGGGCGATATCGACGGCCTGGACACCACGATTCGCATCAACAACTCGGCGATCTACACCACGCCCGCCTGGTACGGCCTGCAGGCCAGCGCGATGTATGCGTTCGGCGGCATCGCGGGCAGCACCGGCAAGGGTCAGACCTGGAGCGCGGCGCTGCGCTATAACAATGGCCCGCTCGCACTCGCAGCCGCGATCCTGCGCATGGACAACGCCGCGCTCACGAGCGGCTTCGATACCTCGTCGACGGCGAGCTTCGGCAAATCGTCGCTGAATACGGGCTATGTGTCGGCGCGTGCGGTGCAGCATGTGGCCGTGGCGGGCAACTATACGATTGGCAACCTCATGCTGGGCGCTTCGTATTCGAACGTCGAATACCTCGCGGGCGGCAAATCGCTGTTTGCCAGCACCGCCGTGTTCAACACCTGGGCCGCGCTTGCCACCTACCGCTTCGCACCGGCGTTCGACGTGGGCGGCGGATTTGCCTACACGATGGCATCGAAAGCCAACGGCATCGCCAGCGCAGCGCGCTACGAGCAGGTCTCGCTCAAGGAGACGTACCACCTCTCGAAGCGTACCTCGCTCTATGCCTTGCAGGGCTACCAGCACGCGAGCGGCCAGACGCTGGGCGCGAACGGCGCGGGGAATATCGTCAATGCAAGCCCGGCGGTAGGCGACTCGCAGAACAGCACGCCGTCGAGCACGCACTCGCAGTTCGTAGGCATGGCAGGCATCGCGCTGCTGTTCTGATCGACTGGGAGACACGGCGGCCATCGCGCGTCAATCTGACGCGAATGGCGCGGCAGCCGCGTGGGGCGCGGGCCGTGGCGCACAAGCACGATGCCGCCCTGCCATGCTGCCGCAACAGTGCCGCGCGTTGTGCGACACTGTTGCGTCTCGAAAGGGCGCCGCCATCGCGGCGCGCCTGACGCGCCCCGCTGCCTTACCCTCATGATGCCGCGACGTATGCAAACGATTGCGGCAATCGTGCTATTTTCCGGCGCCGCGCGCGAGGCTCACGAGCCCAACCCAAAGCGCACACTCATGCCGGACATCCCCATTTCCCCCATAGGCGCGGTCCCTCCTCGCCGCCGCGGTCTCGCCATCACGCTGTTCTTCCTCGTTATCGCCATCGGCGCGATCTACGTTATCGATCATCTGTTCGTCGATCTGCGCGCCGTGCAGGAAAGCTCTGCGTTGCCCTTCGTGCTGCTCGCCGTCGCGCTGATGATCGCGCTCGGCTTCGAGTTCGTGAACGGCTTTCACGACACCGCCAATGCGGTCGCCACCGTGATCTACACGCATTCGCTCGAACCGCATCTCGCCGTCGTGTGGTCGGGCATGTGGAATTTCCTCGGCGTGCTGGTGTCGAGCGGCGCGGTGGCGTTCGGCATCCTGCAACTGCTGCCGGTCGAACTGATCCTGCAGGTGGGCAGCAGCGCGGGCTTCGCGATGGTGTTCGCGCTGCTGATCGCGGCGATCATCTGGAATCTGGGCACCTGGTATCTCGGTCTGCCTTCGTCGAGCTCGCATACGCTGGTGGGTTCGATCATCGGCGTGGGCATCATGAACCAGTTGATCAGCGGACCGTCGGGCACCTCGGGCGTGGATTGGGCGCAAGCGGCGGGGGTCGGCAAGGCGCTGCTGCTCTCGCCGATCGTGGGCTTCGTGCTGTCCGCTCTCTTGCTGCTCGCGCTGAAGTTCGTCGTGCGCAAACCCAGCCTCTATCAGCAGCCCCAGCCGAACAAGCCGCCGCCGTTCTGGATTCGCGCGTTGCTGATCGGCACCTGCACGGGCGTGTCGTTCGCGCACGGTTCCAACGACGGGCAAAAAGGCATGGGTCTCATCATGCTGATCCTGATCGGCGTGGTGCCCACGGCCTACGCGCTCAACAAGGCGGTGACCCCGAGCGAAACGGAAGCCTTTGTGGCCGCCGCACGCGCGGCCTCGATCACACTCGTGCACTACACGCCCGCTGACGCGTCCATCGCGCCGCCCGCCGATCCGCGCAACGAAGTGCAAGCCTATGTGCGTACGCATCGCCTGCAACCGGCCACGCTGCCCGCCTTGCGCGCGTTGACCGATACCATTGCGGATCAGGTGAGTCTGTCCGGCTCGATGGCGCAGGTGCCACAGGTTATCGTCGACAACGTGCGCAACAACATGTACGTGGCCTCCGAAGCCATCCGGCTGATGGAGAAAGCGAAAACACCCGCGTTTTCCGCCGCCGATGCCGCCACGCTCGACGACTTCCGCAAGCAGATGGATCACGCCACCAAGTTCATACCAACGTGGGTGAAGGTGGCTGTCGCGATCGCGCTGGGACTGGGGACGATGGTGGGATGGAAGCGCATCGTCGTGACCGTGGGCGAGAAGATCGGCAAACAGCATTTGACCTATGGACAGGGCGCGTGCGCCGAAGCCGTGGCGATGCTCACGATCGGCATGGCGGACGTCTACGGCCTGCCCGTTTCGACAACCCATGTGCTCGCCTCGGGCGTAGCGGGCACGATGGCCGCCAATGGCTCCGGGCTGCAATGGTCGACGGTGCGTAATCTCGTGCTTGCGTGGGTGTTGACGCTGCCCGCTTCGATTGCGCTATCCGCTGCGCTGTATTGGGTATTTCGTCAGGTCTTCTGATCAATCGATGAGCGAGGCGCGGCGGCGCTCAAATGCGCCCCGCGATGTCCGCTTCGACACGTCTGCGCAGATCGCGCACGACGCCTGCAGCAGGCACCAGCCACCACGTCGGCGCCTGCACGCCGAAGTCCCACGCAATGCGCGTCGTGCCCGCACCGGCTGCATGCGCGCGGCAGCGGAACGTCACGGTCTGATGCGCCTCGCTTTCGCCATGTTGTCTGGTCGAAAAGCGCAGCACTGCCTGCAGCGTGAAACTGGAATCGTCGGGCGACAGCGCGCCTGTCTCGATCTGCCAGCTTGCACCATGACGCCCCGTACCACGCAGCGCCGCGCCGACGCGTTGCCAGGTCTCGCGCGCGGGCAGCGGCACACCATGCATGCGGCCCGCGCGATCCGCGCGATGCAGGGTGCGCTGCGACCATGCGAAGCCGCCCGCAAGAATCGCCCCGGTGGCAATCAGCACCGCTTGCAGCAAGACCCCAAGCCAGCGCCAGGAACCCGTCGCATCGAACACACTGAAGACGAGCCGATGCGCCGCCACGAACAGCACGATCAGCACCACCACCGCGGCGCTGAGCGTCATGAGCCAGCCGCGCGATGGATCGTCGAAGCGCGCAAAGAAGAAATTGCGGATGGGATGGCGGGCGGTGGGCGCGAGATCGTGATCGGCCAGAGCTTCGGCGGCGTGCTCGGCGGTAGCCTGATCTTCAGCCTCTGAGGCCGCCTGCTCGTTGTCGCGCCAGACGGCATGGGCTGCTCGCTCGCTTGCCACATCGTCGCGCAGACGCACGATCTCGCCGATCAAGCGCTCACGCTCGGTCTGCATGCGGGCGATTTCGGCCAGCGCGCGCAGTCTGTCGCGCTGCAGGCCATCCAGTTCTCCATGCAGGCGCTCGCGGCGCACTTCCAGTTCGCGCATCTGCTCGCGCACGCGCAGAAGTTGCGCATTGCCGGGCACCGTGCCGCTTGAGGGCGCCTGGTGATGCATGGCCCAGTACGCTTCCAGCACCTCGCGCGCTTCCTTGATGCGCTTGAACTGCTCGTCGGCCCAATGCAGCGACGCGGCGCTAGGATGCCGCCATTTGTCGGGATGGAGGATCTGCGCGAGCTGTCGATAGTTGTGCTTGATGTCGGCCGCGCTGGCGCCGGGCTCAAGATCGAGCCGGTAATAAAGCCGGTCGTAGTCTTCGTGGGTCCGTGGGTCGGTAGCGGGCATGACCGAGGTGTCGGATGGTTTCTGATGGCTTTGTTCAGTCGAATCGCCGCAATCGGCACACCTGCGAGCGCAGCCGCAGCGCAACGATGATGTCCCCAAAGGTATATCACGCGTGCGCTGCACGCAAGGCGCATGCCTTCAAAGCCGCCGCGCGAGCATCCGGCTGAGTGTCGCGAACGCAACAGCCGGTAATTCGTGGAGCTTGCGCACGACCACCGCATGCGGATAAAACGCCTCGACGGAATCGTCCTGAATGCCGATTCCGACGAGCTCGATGCCCTGTGCGCTCACCTCGTCCACGCGCGCCTGCAGGTCGTGGCGCAGGATGGCGGGATCGCCGTCGCTGGTGGACGGGCAGCCGTCCGAGAGCACGAATAGCAGACGCCGCCGCGCCTTGCGCGCCGACAGCCGCGCGGCGGCCCATGTGAGCGCTTCGCCGTCGGGGTTCTCATGACCGCATTCGATCACTGCCAGGCCGCTTGCATCGCGTGCGTCAAAACGCTTGAAAACGCGCAGATCGAGCCTTTCGACAAAGCGGTTATAGCCGCCCAGATCGATGCCTGCCGCGCGCGCGCGCTCGTAATATTCGCGCATCGGCGGCGATTCCACCGAGCTATAACCGAGCACTTCGGCCTCGAAACCAAGCTGCATCAGCGCATCGGTCAGCGCGGCCGCGCACAGGCGCGCGAGTTCGATTTTGCGGCCCGCCATCGAGCCGCTCAGATCGAGCAATAGCGTGACAGCAGCATCGCGCCCGCTGGCGTGCGTGCTCACGCGAAACGGCGTGCGATAGCCACGCGAAACCGCCAGCCGCGCCAGCGCGCTGCGGTCGATTTCGCCGCGCTCCTGCTCGCGCTTCCAGTGCGCGAGTTCGTCCGCCTTGAGCACGCGTTCGAGATGTGTCTTGAGCGTGCCAGTCTCCGCGCGCGCGAGCGCGCGCAGCTTGCGCCAGGCCGTGGCGTCGCCGCTGCCGGTGAGATCCGTGACGATATCGAAGGCGGTGGTGAGGGGAATCGAGCACTGAGGCCTTGCAGAAGCGCTTTCGGGGCGCATCGCGCGCGGCGCAGCCGCATCGGCCTCGGAAAGCACCGCGCCGGGTGCGGAAGTCTGTGCATCGGCGGCCGCGTCAAACGTCTGCGCACCGGGTTCGCGGGTGGCTTGGGCAGCGGGCGCTCCGTCCAGCGTCAGCGCGAATTCCGTGTCATCTTGTGCGCCGAATTCGTCAAATTCGCGGGCGAACGCTTCGTCGTCGAGCGCTTCGATTGGGCGCGCCGTTTGCATCATGTTGTTCGCACCGCCCGAGGCCAGCGAGCGCACGCCGGCGACGATGGCCCGCGCGGCCAGAATGCTCGCGCCAGTCGAATCGCTCTCACGCGCCGCCGCAAGCGGACCTTGATCGACGTCGAGCACCCGCAGCGCGGCCGCCAGCGAGCTCGCACCGCGCTCGTTGACGTCGGGCGGTTCGCCCCATAGCGTACGCTCGAAGGCCCACACCAGACGCTCGGGCCAGGTGAGCGTCTGCCATCGGCGCGCCGCGTCATGCGCGAGTTGCGCCCGCCAGCAAGTCATATAACGCTTCGCGCCCGGCAAATCCGCCACGAGACGCCTCCAGACCCGCCGGTCTTCTATCACCTGCGCGATGCGCCCCGTCACGCCCGCCTGTGCCGTATCCAGCCGATGCGTTGCGCTGTTCCGCCAGCGCGCGGCGAGAAGATCCAGGTAGCCGGTAAGCAAGGCCTCCTCGCCCTCGACATCCTCAATTGATTCGCCATCCTTTGTTATTTTCAGAACGCGCGACGGCAGCACAAAGCGCTCATGCTCCACACGCGGACCGCCCGCGCCAATCGAAACGCTCAGGCGCGGCTCGCCGGTCAGCACGCGCGCGAGCTTGCTCAAACGCACTTCAAGATCGTCGATCCGGGTGCTGTCCATAAGCTCGTTACATCACGTAGCCGCGCCGGAACCGGCATCGAAAATCACGTGATGGCGAATGATGCTGCGTATCAGCGCGGCATCCTCCGCACTCACCTTCGCGTAGATTGCAGGCCCTGCGGCGCGCTCGACGTCGCCCGTGCGCAGCATCAGTTCCGCCCAGTCGATCAAACGGCGCGTGGAAAACGCGCTCGCGAGATCTTCGCGCGCGAATGCGGCGCGACAATCGGCAGCAACGGCGGCAAGCGTGCGCGCAATCGCAGGCGTGAGCAACGGCAAGGTGCGCCGCAATACTTCGGCTTCCTCTTCTTTCGAAAGATAATCGAACAGATACACGCGCCAGCGATCGAGAAAGGCTTCGTTGAGCAGATTTGCCCCCTGATACAGGTGCCGCCAGGCGCTCATCGCACCCGCCGCGTTAGCCGTGGCGAACAAACGAAACGACGCATGCGGCTCGACGATTTCATTGCCGCGCTCCTTGAGCAGCAGCCTGCCATTCGGCTCCAGCACGGCAGTCAGCACCGCCAGAATCGAAGGCTCGGCAAAATCGAGTTCGTCGATAATGAGCCAACAGCCCTCGCGCATCGCCACCGGCAGCACGCCGTCCACCCAGACGGTCTCGCCGCCCTTCACGGTCCAGAACCCCACAAAATCGCCGATGGTGGTCTGCCCGTTCATGTTCGCACGCAATACTGCGTGTCCCGTGCGCGCGGCCACCTGCTCGATGAAACTGGTCTTGCCCGAGCCGGTGTGCCCGATCAGCAGCACGCGACGGTTCTCGACAATATCGAGCGCGATATCTTCGCTGCGCGCAGTGAAGAGGTAAGCGTCGTTGATGCGCGGCACAAGCGCCGATGGCGTGCCTTCATGAGCACGCGGCATGTCGACGTTGCCGATGCGCACGCCCTCGTGCCGGACCGCTTCGCGCGTCTTGCGCCCAAGCTCGACGGCACGCTGAAGCTCCACCGCAAAGCGGCTGCCCGCTTCCACCGCGAGCGCCTCGTCCTCGCGATCCGCATCGGAAACAAAGCCCTCGCGACGCCACTTGAGCAGCTTTGCTTCGAGATTGTCGAGATCGACCACGGTGTCGATATCCACTCCGTTGTCTCCCGCCTCGCCATGACCATGCTCGATGCGGAACATATGCGCGCGCTCGGAAAGCGATACGCGCCACCATTCGCGCGCCGCGCCCGCGCCGCGCGAATAAAGACCTTCAGGTCCGTCGTCTGGAACTGCGAGAGCCCGGGTATTCATCGGCAAATCATCTTTAGAGGCGGAAAGCGCGTGAAAGAAAAGAACTAGGGAAAACCCCGTTTTCAGCCATTCATATTACGCGCTCGCGATTATCGAGTGAGCCGCCGCGCCGGCCATCCCAACCCTCGCGAACGCCCGGATAGCGGGCAATTGCGCGCTGCGCCAGTCCATGTTGTGCCAGTGCGACACTGAATTAATTTTATTTCGGAAGTTTTAAGGGTTCGAAATATTATCGCCACTTTCGTGCACGGGGCACCGTCCACGATACCGGTTCGAAGACTAATGCCAGCGCCGCACCCCTGCTCCGCTGGATCAATTAAAAACGGGGATGACATGAAGAAGACCACCGCAGCAATCGGCGCAGCACTGCTCGCCCTTTCGGCACAGTCCGCATTTGCGCAAAGCTCGGTTACGCTGTACGGCCTCGTCGATACGGCGATCCGCTATCAAACCAATGCGAACGCAGCCAACGACGGCCTCGTCGAAATGCGCGAAGGCGCCATCACCCCCAGCCGCTGGGGCCTGAAGGGCTCGGAAGATCTGGGCGGTGGCCTCGCCGCAGTCTTCAAGCTGGAAAACCAGTTCAACCTCTGGAACGGCAAGCTCTCGAACACCACCAACACGCTGTTCCAGCGTAACGCCTACGTGGGTCTTTCGAGCCAGCAATACGGCACGCTGACGTTCGGTCGCCAGCAAACGCCGTTCTTCGAGGAAATGGGCAACACGTTCGATCCGCTGACCGTCGCCGACTACTGGCAGGACAGCTGGGCGTACAACCCGGTCGGCCCGTTCCTGTTCACGAACAGCTCGGCCAAGTACACGAACACGATCGGCGGCCTGCATGTCGAAGCGATGTATGGCTTCGGCGGCGTGGCGGGCAGCACCGGCGAAAACAGCATGTACGGCCTGACGGCTTCGTACACGTTCGGCCCGGTTGCAGCGCTGGTTGGCTGGCAGCAGAACGACGTCGCCGGCAAGAAGTTCAACCTCGCCAACGTCGGCCTCGTCTACTCGGTCACGCCGGCGGTTCGCCTGCTGGCAGGCTGGCTGCACTCGCAGGACAACTCGGGCACGGTCGACCAGGCCGAACTGCAAACCGGTTCGCTGCCGACGAGCGCTGTGAGCCCGAACCGTATCGACGACAACTTCTACGTGGGCACCACGTGGCAGGCCACCGCGCCGCTGGCGATCACGCTGGCCGGCTACTACGGCCACGCACGCAACGCGTCGTTGGGCAATGGTTCGCTGGGCAACGGTATCAACTACTCGGCAACGCTGCTTGCCGAATACTCGCTCTCCAAGCGCACCGAAGTCTACGGCACGGTCGACTTCACGCGCGGCACCGGCGCTTATACCATCGACTATCCGGGCCGCAACAACCAGACCGGCGTCGCTATCGGTCTGCGCAACCTGTTCTGATGTCGCTGCCGGCCTGGCAGGATCGGCCGGCACAGCACACGATCCACGGATCGTCGAAAACCGCATGCGTAGCCCGCGTGCGGTTTTTTTTCGTCCGCGTTTCGTCCGCGTTATCAAGGGGCTGGGCGCGGCTTGTGTGTCGGGCAGGCGAAAAACCCTTGCGGGCGCACCTAAAAGACGCGAAATCAGCGGAGAACGGGCCAAAAAGCGCCCACTGGCCCCAAATTTGGCGGACCAGGACGCCACAGCGGCACGTATGGGATAATTACAGAGTTTGCCCGAAGCGCCGCTCAAAAGGCCTGGCTGCGCGGGCGTTCGAGGGGCCTTTATTCCCGTGGCCCGCTA
The DNA here is from genome assembly GCF_014200455.1 of Paraburkholderia bannensis. Taxonomy (GTDB): domain Bacteria; phylum Pseudomonadota; class Gammaproteobacteria; order Burkholderiales; family Burkholderiaceae; genus Paraburkholderia; species Paraburkholderia bannensis_A. Next base: position 137,727 of record NZ_JACHBW010000014.1, read on the forward strand.
ATTTTCCAGCGATTTTTCACTAGCTCCCACGATGCCCGCATACCGCTCCAAAACCTCCACCGCCGGCCGCAACATGGCAGGTGCGCGCTCCCTCTGGCGCGCCACCGGCATGAAAGACGAAGACTTCTCGAAGCCGATCATCGCCGTCGTCAACTCGTTCACCCAGTTCGTGCCCGGCCACGTGCACCTGAAAGACCTGGGCCAGCTCGTCGCGCGCGAGATCGAAGCCGCGGGCGGCGTCGCCAAGGAATTCAACACCATCGCTGTCGATGACGGCATCGCGATGGGCCACGACGGCATGCTCTACTCGCTGCCTAGCCGCGACATCATCGCCGATTCGGTCGAATACATGGTCAACGCGCACTGCGCCGACGCCATGGTCTGCATCTCGAACTGCGACAAGATCACCCCGGGCATGCTGATGGCCGCGATGCGCCTGAACATCCCCGTGATCTTCGTGTCGGGCGGCCCGATGGAAGCGGGCAAGACGCGCCTGGCGAACCCGGTCACCAAGGCGATCGAAGTCAAGAAGCTCGATCTGATCGATGCGATGGTGATTGCCGCCGACAGCAAGTACTCGGACGCGGAAGTGGCCGAAGTCGAACGCTCGGCCTGCCCGACCTGCGGCTCGTGCTCGGGCATGTTCACGGCCAACTCGATGAACTGCCTGACCGAAGCGCTGGGCCTCTCGCTGCCGGGCAACGGCACCGTGGTCGCCACGCACGCGGACCGTGAACAGCTCTTCAAACGCGCCGGCCGCCGCATCGTCGAACTCGCGCGCGAGTACTACGAGAACGAAAACGAGCGCGTGCTGCCGCGCTCGGTGGGCTTCAAGGCGTTCGAGAACGCCATGACGCTCGACATCGCCATGGGCGGCTCGACCAACACGATTCTTCACTTGCTGGCGATTGCGCAGGAAGCCGAAATCGAATTCACCATGCGCGACATCGACCGCCTCTCGCGCGTCGTGCCGCAGCTGTGCAAGGTCGCGCCCAACACCAACAAGTACCACATCGAAGACGTGCACCGCGCCGGCGGCATCATGGCGATCCTGGGCGAGCTGGCGCGCGCCGGCAAGCTGCACACCGACGCGCCCACCGTGCACGCGCCGACGCTCAAGGACGCGCTGGAGCAGTGGGACATCACGCTCACGCAGGACGAAGCGGTCAAGACCTTCTACATGGCAGGGCCGGCAGGCATTCCCACGCAAACGGCGTTCAGCCAGAACACGCGCTGGCCGAGCCTCGATACCGACCGCGCCGAAGGCTGCATCCGCTCGTACGAGCATGCGTTCTCCAAGGAAGGCGGCCTGGCGGTGCTGACCGGCAACATCGCGCTGGACGGCTGCGTGGTGAAGACAGCGGGCGTCGATGAGAGCATCCATGTGTTCGAAGGCACGGCGCACGTGACCGAATCGCAGGACGAAGCCGTCGCGAACATTCTCGCCGACAAGGTCAAGGCCGGCGACGTGGTGATCGTGCGTTACGAAGGCCCCAAGGGCGGCCCGGGCATGCAGGAAATGCTCTACCCCACGAGCTATATCAAGTCGAAGGGGCTGGGCAAGGAATGCGCGCTGCTGACCGATGGTCGCTTCTCGGGCGGCACCTCGGGTCTGTCGATTGGCCACTGCTCGCCGGAAGCGGCGGCGGGCGGCGCAATCGGTCTGGTGCGCAACGGCGACAAGATCCGCATCGACATTCCGAACCGCTCGATCAACGTGCTGGTGTCGGACGAAGAACTGGCGCGTCGCCGCGAAGAGCAGAACGCGAGGGGCTGGAAGCCGGTGCAGCCGCGTCCGCGCAAGGTTTCGGCAGCGCTCAAGGCATATGCGAAGCTGGTGATGTCGGCCGATAAGGGCGCTGTGCGCGATCTTTCGCTGCTCGACGATTGATGGTGTTGGGATTGCGCGGGGCTTTCTTCGGCTCGCGTGATTGTTGGTTGGGAAAAGCCGCTCATGGAGCGGCTTTTTTTAAATCAGCTGCGCCAATCGCATAGTCATCGGCGCTGCACTACATCTCTGATCGCACTGGATGCGCTCAAGGATTCGGTTGCGCACGCAACATTATCAGCGTCGGTCCAGGCAATCGAAGTGACCGCGATCGATCCGTCGAGCGTCGTGCCCGCCGATGCGGAAGTCCGCGTTCTGCCAATCGTGATGCCGGGAGCGCTGGCCGTGGTGGTCAGCGTGCTCGTGGCGGCGTATTAAATCGAGTGGCTGGCTGCCTTCCGCTTTTAGTCGCGCTTATACGAGGCTTGAAATGAGATGGCAACCGCACGTTGCACGATGCCCATGTCGTGCGATCGGAAGCCCCTCGTCTTTCATCGATTCATCGCCGATTCGAATTAAATTCATCATCCACTTCCGACTCAAAGAATTAATAACAATTGCTACGAAAAACATTTTTCTCTCAAACACGATATGAAGTGTGTCTGGAAGTCTCCCGAATGATCTGCGACGAAACTTCTCAAAGCCATCAGTCCGAAATCGCTGAAATAGCTAGTGTCTAAAGTTGCGATCTCATCGACGTAAGTGCGGGATCCGTCTTGAAGCAGCAGCGAGTACGCTAATGCATTCTCAGCCGCTACTTGTGTTCAATTCGCCAATCTATCCTTTACTCTTTGCGGAATTTTTTCTGCATTGCTGGACCGAATCATAAGTTCCCTGTAGTGACCATACGCCTTCAGCGCCTTATCATTGACTCCGAGATCCCAATATGAGTCGGCAATATTCAACCACGCCACGGCACGATTCGGCGAAGCCGCGATGACAGTTGATAAAACTGAAATCGCAGCCTCATTTTTTTTGTCAATTGAAGTGCGTACGCGTAGTCATTCAGAGCAGGGACCACCCCCCTTCATTGCTGGATCAGATAGCCACGCCGTTTGATAGGCGTTTGCGTAAGGCGCCAAAGTGCTCACGGCGTTCTGCGGTTGATCCGTTTTCAAGAAATTGACCGATTCCTGATGCGCCGCGTCAAGATAATACTCAAACTTCTGCCGGTAATCGGATCCGCTTGCAACTAGTTTATATGTGCCGGTTAAATCGATATCGTCGGCGCAAATGCCTTGCACATCGGCTTCTGTCACATATAATTCTGAGTCAGTCATCTGCAGAGAAACTCGATGCCCGCTTACCGCCGTTGGTTTGAGATCAGCGATGGAATTATGGACAGGCGCAATATCCGTCTTGATTTTCCCGCTGTCGCGGTCGAACTCTCTAGTCCTGATAAAGCAATCCGCTGATGTGGATGCTCCATTCTGCTGTGCACCGCACGACAGATATAAAATATATCTATTGCCGTATTCAACTAAAGAAGCGTCGGATCCTTGCGTTGAGAATAATTTAACCAAAGCCTCCGCATGAGCAGAAATTGGCGGAATAAAAGATACGGCTACGATCAGTGTATTAATGTCTTTTTCATCTTGCAATTCCTGTTGCGCCTTCACTCTTTCCGATCGATATCCAGGCAAATGAAGCCACCGTCCGCTTGCGGCCAGACGAATCTGTCAAAGCCGACTGAATCCTGACCCATCTTTCGGCGAAACGCCGAAGTAAATCTGACCCACCCAGTTCCGTGTCACGCGGCGGCGGCTTTCGCAATTGCCCGCGTGGTCTGTCCAGCTTTTCGTTTGTCCTTCAGTCTTTAGCTCTCGCCGGTAATCTGCACGATATGCGCGTGATGCAGCAGTCGGTCGAGCATCGGTGCCGTCAACGTCTGGTCATCGGCGAAGGCCGTGGCCCATTGCGTGAACGGCAGATTACTCGTCAGCACGATGGCCCCACGCTCGTAGCGTTTGTCACCGACAACGATGTACTTTTTTCCCGGCATGTCTGCTAGCCCTTATTGCGGAACACTCCAGCTAAACGTCTGGGGCTTGGCTTTCCGCGCCGCCTCAGCCGGCGGCGTCACCATCGTGATCGTTGCATGCCCTGGATCCCGAAGGTTGATCAGAGCGTTCGATTTACCGTCGCCGTAGCCCATCATCGTCGCCAGCGCAATCTGCACGAAGGTCGAACTGACGCCCGTGTCGCCTCCGATGCGATGCTGCATGTCGAAAGCGTCAGCGGGATCGTCCAGATCGATTTTCTGCTTGTTGTCATGCAGTGACTGGACCAGCAGTGCAAGATTCGCTGTCGACGCTCCGGTGTCGTAGAACATGCGCTCCGGCTGCACACCCTGAGGTAACGTCGAGAGCGCTTCCTCCCAGCCGGCACGCAGTTTCTCGATCTTGTCGGCTTTTTTCGCCGGCTCACCGTGACCGTTCGTGAGATCCACTCTTACCGGACGATGCAGGTTCGCGAGCACCGGCCACTGATCGTACTTGGCGAGTTGCCACGAGGTCCAGGGAACGGGCACCCACGGATTGGGTTTGAACCCAGCCGGGAATTTCAGATTCTCGGTCTTGTAGAACTCCGGCAACTTTGCCTGCCAGTAGTCGTTCGTCGGATCACTGACGCCGTCGCCCGGTTTGGGATAGGCGCGCTGCTCTTTCCAGTAGTAATTCGAGAGCTTTACGACGTCATACTGTGTTTTGGTCTTATCAAGGATGCCCTCGGTTTCCGTCGCATACGGCCGAATCAAATGGTCGACACGATCCGTCCGGGTGACTAGCAGCCCCACCACTGCGTCAGGCTGCGTGGGAACAAAATTCCCGTCTTTATTGAACTCCGGAATCCGGGAGCCCGGCGTCGCGGAAAAGCCTCGCGTGATTGCACCATCCTGAGCCAGAACGAACACCGCAGGAAGATCAGGGTGATCGTCGAAAAGCTTGAACAGCTTTCCCACTACCTCAGACCCATCTGCCGTGTTGATGTCATTCACGCGAATGTAAAAGCTGTTGCCAGTTCCGGATCCGTTGTCCGCGTCTCCAAGGAACGCCCCCAGCTGCGTCGCGGACTTTTGTGACGGATCAGTAGGCGGCCCAACGAGCACAGTCGGTATTGGCCAGTATTCAACCCAGTCAAGGATCGTATAGCTCACGACATTATTCGAGCGGCGGCCAAACTGTTCCCAGCGCGTGCCGTAGGACCACTCATAGTCCTTGGGGTCGCTCAGCAACACTGTGCCCTTCGGCCCGGCTTCGTCAATACGCATGAGCAAGGCACGCTGGCGAAAGCGGTCTACCGTTACCCCGATCCTTCGAACTTCAAGGGCAAATTGCGGGCCACCTGCCGTCGAAGCGGCTACGGCGGGAACAGCAGGCGCGGCAACCAGCGCGCCACCGGCTGTTCCTTTTTCCCCAGCGTTGGCCGTACGCGCGAAGCCGGTAAAGGCGAATGCGCCCGCGGCGAGGAGCACGACTGGGGCGAAAAACAGGATTAGGCGTTGTGGCATCGAGAGGCTATCCAAGACAAAAATGTTCTGTGAAACCATCACAAGCATTCGGGTGCCCGAGGGGCGTGTCAGTGTCTAGCCATATCGCAATCACGGGAGCGGGACTGAGTTCATCGGATTCTTTGCGAGCGATTCGGTGAGCGGCTTGTTTCTATCGACGATGTGTTCGTCCACCAGTCGTTTCACTGTCTTGGGGTCTTTAGGTACGAGACTCTCGTCGGGAAATTTGTCTTTCTGGTTATAGTCGTTCGTCGCACTCACATACTGTTTGGTCGTATCGTCGAATGCGTCATACGCTCCGTTGCCCATCGCTGCGAATCAAGTACAGCACTTCCAGCAGGAGTGCCCGAATCAGCTTCTCCGGCGCGATGCTCGGGCGCCCCCCCCTTGCGTCGCTCTCGTACATACGCGAAAAGACCGCATCCATGCGAATGAGCGCATCGTTCAACCACAGCCGAATCGGCCGCAACGGGTCATTGGCCGGAACAAAGTCATCTAGCCTGCACATCGTGAACATCGACTTGGTATAGCCGTCCGCTCCGCGAATCGCTTCAGTCTCAGTGTGGTCCGATTCCTTGCTTCCACGTTTACTCCTCCCGCCCGGATGACGTATGCGGGAGGTATTTCAACAGCCTGCTAAACGACCGAGTTGCCTGGTGGTTGATTTAATTTTATGCAGGACCCCAACACGAAGGCATGGGAGTCTTGGACGAGCCAAACTGGCGACGCTCACGGCCCCCTTCAACCGACGACTCTCTCGTCTTGGCGTTAGACCAGGCTTGAGATGAGATGGCAACCGCACGTTGCACGATGCCCATGTCGTGCAATCGGAATGCCCCCGTCTTTCATCGATTCATCGCCTTCCTCGATAACGTTTGGTCTCACATCTGTATGCTGAGGGCATGACACACGGTCGCCTTTTCGAGCAACGTAACGCCCCTCAAACCGCATGCTGGTAGAGCCAGTTTCTACCTTGCCTTGATGATCCGTGGAGTCACCGATCCGAATCAGGTTGATCATACAGTTGTCTCTATGCGCTCATTTCCTGTTGACGTGAACCTTACAATGCGCATCGGCGATTCCCTCAGGATGGTCTGCACTTAAATATGTCCAAACCGTCATTTGGGGATTGAACGCAATAGCAATGTCCCCATCCTTCGTCTGATAGAAGTAACTGCCATCACTGGCGGCATGACGAACCCCATGGATGGTAATTGATGCTCCAGGATCTCGGGTGTCAATCGTTACGACGCCGTACAATCCGAAATTGCAAACATACGAACGACCCAGCGTCGGCTTGTTTGCGGAGCCAGCGTCAGCCAGCGCTGACTCGGCAAAAAGCAATGAAAATAAGAAAAAAATAGTTGTTGAAATTTTTTTCATTGTGTCAATCCTTGTATTCGCCTACCCATCAAATGCGACCTCATTCAACATCGCTTTACTCCCCATCAATCAGAGCGATAGAAAAAGGCTGCGGGCGATAGGGTTCTAGCCCAGGGGTCGTCCCATGATAATGCATCGCTGTTCCAACGCCATAGCGCGGTCCAGAGAGCGCGTTGATCCAAGCCAAATTGACTGCGTCGGAATAGTTCGGATTTGCATAGTTCAGATTGGTTCCGACGCAGGATGGCTCCCCATTTGCACGGTCACGCAGATAGGAATCCATCAGATCATTGACCCTCTGGCTCACAAGACTCACGGGAATCTGCTCCACTGACGACCGGTGGTGTTGGTTTCTCGCAATCGGTCCGTTAATGTCCGAGAACTGATTGTATTGGTTAACAACCGCCGACACAGTGCTCCCGAATTGGCTACCAGGTACAAATCGACCGGAGGCTACACGATTCAAGATCGTATCGACGATTCCTTTCGCTTGCATGTCGCCCGCGAACTGAACCCATTCAGTTTGAAGCGTTTTCTTCAAATCAAGTACGTCTTTTGCGGTCAACGTCAAAATCTGATCACCGCCCGCGGAGTTGATAAAGTTGGCAACAAGTCCAATGGGATGGAAATGCCATACTGTCGTAGTCTTCGGGAAGCCGTCGACATTAGAAATCTGTTCCCACCATTGCAGCTTTCCAATACGCTCTATCTCTGCCTGCCACAGCCACAACAAATTCTTCATTAACGGTGACAGGTCCTGCCACTTGCCTAAGCCACCTCCCCATTCGCTTTCGTAACGCACGACCAGATGCGTGAGTGCCTCAGCGACCCAAGGTATTTCTTGCGCATGTTGAATCTCATGAGCAGTCACTTTCCCGTCATGGTTTGCATCAATTGCCTTCTCCAGCTTGACAATCATGTCGCCGGCATTGACCTTGAGCGCGCTGGGCTCGAATTCCGACTTTTCTTCGCCCGGCAAAAACTGATCGGTTGCATAGATGTAACGTTTGATCATGTCTACTGGCTTGATGCCGCTGTTGTCGACAAGATCAAAGCCTGGCCATTCCCACGGACTGCACCACCGTGTCAATGGATGACCTTCTTCACATACCCAACCTCGCCGGACTGTTCCGTCCTTGGACCCAACCGCGATATTCCACCAATGGCAGCCCTTGTCGTCTATAGCAATGTCCTCCGTCGCCGCCTGATTGAGATCCGTGCGTCGGAAGACATCCCGAAAGTCTGCTCCCGGGCCCTTGGCCTTGGATAGGCTTAACGGAAAGCTGGACCAAGCCTTTACGACATCCGTCGTCGTCGTGTTCGCGATCTTGGCATCCACCCAGACAGGGGAGCCAAAGTTCGTTAGTGTTGCAGGATGGTGTGCATGTGGATGAGCATGCGCCTGTCCCGAATGGGGGTGATTCGTTCCCGTTGGTGCCGCAGGCATCGTCTTCGGCTGGACCTTTATCCATCTGGACTTCGTCGAGGTGCTTACCGGTACCAACGTCAACCCACCTTGGCTATGCGAAAGCGATTTATCAGGATCGGAGATTTCCGTAACGAACAACGCCCCTGCTGAGATCTCAAGAAAACTCTTTGTTGGCGTAAGTTCTTTCGCGCGCGCCTGACTCTTCACTATAAACGGTTTCAATTCCGACCCGGCGAAAACCTCAAGATGTAAGAGCTGTCGCGTCGCTTGCGCCTTAAGCAGCTTCGCATCCGTGTATCGCAAATAGTGTCCTAATTGCCCGACTACTTCCCCTGCCTTGACTTTATATGGCTGCTTCAAAACCACCACAGCGTCGAGCGGCCTCGGGTCCATCACCACGTCAAGTTCGTTCACATAGACCCAACTCCATTGCGCATGCTCCGACACCGCTTTACCGACGACCGCCGCAACCGCTTCGCCACTTTTAATCGACTTGATCTTCCCCCAGCCCGGGTGCTGCGGGTCGGTATCGGAAATTGTCAGCTCAGTCCCCTTGGGAAGCAGCCCGATGACTTTACCGTTGGGCAAGTCACGAATTCGGATACCTTTAATCGCCACAGGCGTGGGCGTATTGTCGGTCGTTTTTTCCCCTACCGTTTGTTGCGGGAGCACAAAACCTGCGTTGATAAAATCGCCAAGCACGTCGTTGCTTGTGCTGCCTGCTGGTGATGACTCGGGTGCCTTTGGCTTCGGTACCTCCTGCTGGTCCGTTGACTTGTCGCCCACGCGATAGTACTTGTCCCCCTCCCAGTAAGCCATCGGCGTGATACTGGGCGTCGACGTGCCTGACGTCTGTTTCTGTTGCGCTTGATAGCTATCCCAATCCATCAAATGCATATATAGGCTGAAGAACGTCAGCGTCTCGTCCGGATTGGGCTTAGGTGCGCTTGGAGCACCTGGTTCAGTAGTGGAAGATGCTGACTGCTGGGGAGTTGCCGCGGGATAAGCGGCATTGGCTTGCGCGGACGGCGTTTGTGTCGTGGCTGCATTCTGTTTGGGCGGCGTCGGCGGCAACTGAAGTTGGTGCCGGATGAGTACAAAACTGGTCGAATAGAGCGCATGCCGGCCGTCGTCATAGACCTGCTCAGGATATTTGCTATCCATGCGATAGGCGACGACCTCGCCATCAGCGATCGCCTTCACTCCGCCGTCCTGTTTGAGCATAGCGGCGGTTCCTTGGTCGAAATGGATCCCGCCGTGCCACATTCCACTCGTACCGATCGGAAAGAAACCGTCCTCCGCTTTGGCCAGCGCTTTCATATAAGTCATTGGATCAGTCGCGTCATCCTTGCCAACTGGCGCGAACGGAAATGACCAGTTCAACCGGGTATAGATCGGCGCAGCGGGAGCAGCCGCGGGATGGTGCGCTGATTGCGTCGGATGCGCTGGATGCGCGTGAGGGTGCAAATTGGAGCTCATGTGTTTGCCGTAACCGCAAAGAAAGTTATAGCGTCTTTGTTCAGCCAGAAAAAAGCGAACCTCGTCCGCCATCCGTCGAAACGGGACTCGCCTGTAACGGGTTGTGAACGGTTCCACTCCCTCCCCCCGGCTTCTCCCAGTCCGCGCACTTCTCCAGAATCTGCCCCGTCGTCACGTTCTCAATCACCCCCGACTTGATGCTGATATACGACCCGCCCGCACCGAGCCAGATTTCCTTCGCCGCCGTGATGACGACGCGGCCATTCGAACTTTCGACCGTCACATCGTCGAGACCCGCCATCGTGATCGGGCCGCCTTGCGCCTGAATGCTCACCGGCCCTTTCGCAGCAAACACCTTGATTCCAAGGTTTTGCGCGAACAGGCTGATCTTGTCCATCACGCTCGCAAGCAGCGATTTGCCCGCACCGATGTTGACGTCGTTGCCTGCAACAAGATTGACATGCTTGTTCGCGGTGACATGCACCGATTGCTGCGACGAGGCGGCGATGCCATCGGGACTTGACAGCAGCATCACCGGCTTCGCGAAGCCATTCGCGTTGCCCGTGCCGCCACCTGCCGTGCGACCGCCATTGGACGTTGTGCCTGCAACCGATTGCTGGGTCGCATCGGTGAATGTCTTCAGCGCATCATGGCCGTCCTGCAGGCTTTCAGCCTGGTTCGTCTGGCTCGATTTCGATACGGTGTCGAGCAAAGCCTCCGCAGCCGCGAGCTGCCCGGTCGCCGCCGAGACGTTCATTGGCTGCGCGCTCGACGGCTGCGTCGACACATACAACCCCTGCTCTGCACGCACTGCGCCATACGCGCCCGATTTCAGGTCGAATCCCCGCCCGAGGAACGACCCGCGGGTGTTATCCGTATGATCAACCAGATACCCCAGATGGAGGTGCGAAGCAAAGCTCGTCGTGTAAAGATGAACGCGGTTCTGGCCGCTCGAATCGTCAAGCACCAGCTGGTTGTAGCCGTCGCCGCCAAATTCACGCGAACGGAAGCCGGACAACACGCCGTTCGTGTTCCACACCGGCATTGTTTCGCCGCCATGCAGGCGCGAGATGACCACGGGCATATCGCAGTCGCCGTTCACGAACGCAACGAGTACCTGGTCACCTTTGCGTAGCGGGAAATACCCGCCGCGCTTCGATCCCGCATCCGGCATGGCCGCGCGAATCCAGGCCGATGCCTTTTCGTTGCGATCCTTGCGGCTATAGGTCATCCATACCCGGACGCGATTGCCATCATCGGTGGTGATTTCTTCGTTCTCTGCCGTCGCCACGATACCGGTCTGGACGTGCATTTCGGGCTTGCGGTGCTCGAAGGGACTGCGGAATGGCACGAGGCGGCGCTGTGCCTCGATTTCCACCTGGATAAAGCCCACGCTGCCGTCCGCATGACGCACGTCTGTGCCGCCCCGGGCAGTCTTCGCCTGCTCGACGGCTGCGCGCAGGCTCTTGGGAAAGCGCGCGAGCGTTTCCATGCCCGGTACGTTGTTCTGGATCAGCCAGTCGCTGGCAATAATCGCCAGCTCGCGATCCTGCTCAGGCAACCTGTCGAAATCAGGATGGCCGCTTAACGTGAACCAGTAACCCGGAAGCGCATAGCGCGGACTACCCACCGCGAAGTAGCGTTTTGCGCGCGAGGCCCATTCTTCTGTCCTGATTCTCGCCTGCAGTTCGCCCTGGTCCGAGCCGCCCCAGCTCTGCGAGCCGGCGTAGAGGTAATCCTCCCCCTGTGCTGGCAGTTCGTCCGTGTCCGCGGCTGGCATACTGATCTGTTTGGGGAGATCCGGCCGCTTATAGTCGACGCTCGCCAGTGTGAGCGTCGCGCTCTGCACTTCCTGCTGCTCGCCTAGTTGGGTCAGCCCGTCAAACTCTTCGTTGGTGCCGGCGCGGCTGAATTTCAGTTCCTTCTGCGGAAGCTGGGGCCCAAAGTAAAGATCGTCCGCGATCACTACCGTGTGCGACTTGCCATCGCTCGCGAAGTCGAAGCGCGGGAACACCCCCACCTCTTCCATGCTGCGGTGGACGAAATTCCAGTCAGTTTCCCATTGCACGCGGTTTGAGTATGAGCGGATCGGCGAGCGCAGGTCAAAAGTAAAGCTGCCATTTGCCTGGGGATGCTTCGCGAACACATCAGACAGGATGTCGCGACCGCTTGCTTCCTGCCAGTCGCGGCGATCGCTGCTGAGTTTGAGAAAGCTCAACCACGATGAAAAATGGAGCTGAAAGTACGTCACCCCGCCGTCGCTGCCAAGGCGCAGGGCGCGCTGCACGTAGCCGTGGATTGGCAGGTAATTGCCATCGGACTGCCTGATCCACAGCGTGACCGGTTGCAGCATCAAGCCGCTGAGCTTGATCTGGTCGTCGAATGTCGATGCAGCATCGACCGTCACGTCGAAATTGCGACCGAGTCTGGCGTTGATCCTGATATAAAGCGGAATCAACCAGTCTTTGCCTAAAGGCGTATCGAGTTTTGCAAGACGGTCGAGTTGCGCGTATCCGGTGCGCAGCGCGTTGTCCAGCATCTCAGAAGCCATGGTGTTCCCCGTTCAGACGTAAATGCAACGTCGCCACCTGTTAATGGAAAAAGTGGACTACGTGTTTTGCTCGGTGATAGAGTAATTCTGACCGGAAATTAGCGTTGTCGGTAAATTTGCCAATCCATAAACGAATACCGGCCCATTAATTCGCGAATATTATCAAAACGATTCTTTGCGCGCAGCATGGGAGAATTGCTTTTCTAAATATTATTGGCGATCGAGCTGATTTAATGCGGAATGTGTTTTCAAAACGCTTTCAACGCGAGCATTCGTTCCATTGCAGACTCTCGCTTCGCTATAAATCGCCCTTACACGTGCTCCTTCAAATACTTCGCCGTATGGCTCGCTGCGACATTGGCGACTACGTGCGGTGTGCCGCAGGCCACCATCTTGCCGCCTTCATCACCGGCGCCGGGGCCGATGTCGATCACCCAGTCGCTGTTCGCCGCGACGCGCATGTCGTGTTCCACCACGATCACCGTGTTGCCCGCATCGACCAGTCCCTGTAGTTGCGTCATCAGCCGGTCGACGTCGGCGGGATGCAGGCCGGTGGTCGGCTCGTCGAGGATATAGAGCGAGTCGCCGCGTTGCGCGCGCTGCAGCTCGGTTGCGAGCTTGATGCGCTGCGCTTCGCCGCCGGACAGTTCCGTCGCGGGCTGGCCGAGCCGCAGATAACCGAGGCCGATGTCCTGCAATACCTTCAGCGCGCGCATCACCGGCCGTTCGGCGGCGAAGAATTCACAGGCAGTATCGACTGTCATCCCAAGCACTTGCGCGATATTCCTGCCGCCCCACTCGATTTCAAGCGTCTGCGCGTTGTAGCGCGTGCCGTGGCAGGTCGAGCACGGCGCGTACACCATCGGCAGGAACAGCAGTTCGACGCTGACAAAGCCTTCTCCCTCGCAGGTCGGGCAGCGCCCCTTCGCGACGTTGAACGAGAAGCGGCCCGCGTCGTAGCGGCGCTTGCGTGCAGCAGGCGTGTCGGCGAAGAGCTTGCGCACGTGGTCGAAAAGACCGGTGTAGGTCGCGAGGTTCGACCGCGGCGTGCGGCCAATCGGCTTCTGATCGACCTGCACGAGCCGGCGGATCGACGTCATGCCTTCGACGATGTCGCCGCCTGTCGGCTGCGTCTCGCCGGCGAGGAGCGGGTCGACTTCGTCGTCGGCATCCGGCGCGATGGCGCGCCCGAGATGGCCCGCGACGAGTTCCGGCAGCGCCTGGCTCACGAGGCTCGACTTGCCCGATCCCGAGACGCCCGTCACGGTCGTGAAGCAGCCGAGCGGAAACGCGGCGTCGAGTTCGTGCAGGTTGTTGCGCGTGATCTTCGAGAGCCGCAGCCAGCCGGCAGGCTCGCGCGGCGCATGCGTCTCGCGCTTGTGCATGGCGAAGAGATGCTTGCGCGTCTGCGACGCCTCCACCTTCGCAAGCCCCGGAGGCGGTCCGCTATAGACGACGTGTCCGCCGTGCTCGCCCGCGGCTGGCCCGACGTCGACGAGCCAGTCGGCGCGCCGCATCATGTTGAGATCGTGTTCGACGATGAAGAGCGAATTGCCCGCCGCCTTCAGGCGTTCCAGCGCCGCGAACAGCGCTTCGCCGTCGGCTGGGTGCAGGCCGGCGGAAGGCTCGTCGAGCACGTACACGACGCCGAACAGCTGTGACGACAGTTGCGTCGCGAGTCGCAGGCGCTGGAGTTCGCCCGACGAGAGCGTCGGCGTCGCGCGATCGAGCGCGAGGTAGCCAAGGCCGAGATCGGTGAGCGTCGTGAGGCGTTCGAGCAGTTCCTCGGCGATGCGCTGTGCCGCGATGCGCTTCTCGTCGGACATGTTCGGCGTACGCCGCACATCGGGCGAGGCCTTGTGCGCCGAGCGGCCCTCGGCGACGCGGCGCTCGGCCGCCTCGCGCATCGCGTGGCGGCTGAGGATCGCGTCATCGCTCGCGATGGCGTGCGCGGGCACTTCGCCGCGCGCGATCGGCGCGAGCAGCTCGGCGACGCGCGCGAGCGGCATTTGCGAGAATCCGGCGATGTCGAGTCCCGCGAACGTCACCGACAGCGCCTCGCGCTTCAGTCGCTTGCCGTCGCAGGTCGGGCAAACACTGCCGACGATGTATCGGGACACGCGCTTTTTCATCAGCGCACTCTGCGTGTTCGCGAACGTGTGCAGCACGTAGCGGCGCGCGCCGGTGAACGTGCCCTGATAGCTCGGTTCCAGCTTGCGTTTGAGCGCGACGCGCGTTTGCGCGGGTGTCAGCCCGGCGTAGACCGGCACCGTCGGCGTTTCGTCGGTGAAGAGAATCCAGTCGCGATCCTTCTTAGGCAAGTCGCGCCAAGGCTTGTCGACGTCGTAGCCGAGCGTCACCAGGATGTCACGCAGGTTCTGACCATGCCACGCGGGCGGCCAGGCGGCGATCGCCCGCTCGCGGATGGTCCGTGAATCGTCGGGCACCATCGACTTCTCGGTGACCTCGTAGATGCGCCCAAGCCCGTGGCACGTCGGGCACGCGCCCTGAACCGTGTTCGGCGAAAAGTCCTCGGCGTAGAGCATCGGCTGCTTCGGCGGATAGTGGCCGGTGCGCGAATAGAGCATGCGCACGAGGCTGGAAAGCGTCGTCACGCTGCCGACCGAGGAGCGCGTGCTCGGCGTGCCGCGCTGCTGCTGAAGCGCGACGGCAGGCGGCAGCCCTTCGATCGCATCGACCTCGGGCACCCCGACCTGTTCGATCAGCCGCCGCGCGTAAGGCGCGACCGACTCGAAATAGCGTCGCTGCGCCTCCGCATAGAGCGTGCCGAACGCGAGCGACGACTTTCCCGAGCCGGACACGCCGGTAAACACGACGAGCGCGTCGCGCGGAATATCGACGTCGACGTTCTTGAGATTGTGTTCTCGCGCGCCTCGTACGCGCACGAAGCCGCGCAGGCTTTGCGCAGTTTTATCGACGGGCAGCGTGTTCATGCGTTGCGATGCCAGCAAGTGTCGCACCCGAAGCCAGCGCGGCTACGATGGAAGCTTGGCCGCTAGTACATCGATACTCATGATTTCCGGCGGTTTGGCGAAGAGATCGGGCGCCTTCGCCATCAGCGCCTCGGCTACTTTGCCCGCGAGGTGCGCCTGGCGGCCGGCGTCGTCGGGAAACGCGTCGAAGATGCCGTACACCGACGGCGCCATTTTCAGCCCGAACCATGCGATCGTCGCGGGTTCCTGCTCGACGAGCGGCAGTCCGCCCATCAGGAAGCTTTCGACTTCCTGCTCCTTGCCCGGCTTCGCTTCGAGCCTGACGAACAACGCTGTCTTGATCATGCCTGCCTCCTTGTTGATGCTATTGCGGGCATCGACGGGAATCCCCGACGATCTCTAAAACGCGGCATCATGCGTGGTGGAACCGAAGCGGCGCCGTTCCATGTTTTCGCCTGCGCTCCCCACGATATCATGCAACATGCCGCCGCCCGCGCGCGGTGCTGAACAGCTTGATCGTTTCCCGATTGAATGCGGGAATATCATCGGGGTTGCGGCTCGTGACGAGGTTTTGGTCGACGACGACCTCCTGATCCACCCATTCCGCTCCCGCATTCTTAAGGTCGGTTTTGAGCGATGGCCACGAGGTCATGCGCCGGCCGTGCGCCGCGCCCGTCTCGATGATGGTCCACGGGCCGTGGCAGATCGATGCCACCGGCTTGCCGTCATCGAAAAACGCCTTTGCGAAAGCCACCGCTTTCGGCTCCATGCGCAGCGCATCCGGATTCAAGACGCCGCCTGGCAGGAGGAGCGCGTCGAAGTCTTGCGGCTTGGCGTGGTCGAGGGCGACATCGACCGGGAACTCGTCTCCCCATTTCGTGAAGTCCCAGGCGCGGACGTGCTTATTCCTGGGCGAGACGATGCGCGTCTCGGCGCCGGCTTCGTCAAGCGCCTTACGAGGCTCGACCATTTCGACTTGCTCAAATCCTTCCTCAACCAGAATTGCGATCTTCAGTCCTTTGAGAGTTTCATTCGTCATGTCTTGACTCCTACGATGAGCTTTCGCCTGGAAATTGCGTCGCCCGGGTCCCTGTCGTTCACGTTCCGGCGGACATCAGGATGGCCTTGCTTGCACATGTGGCAGCGGTCGCAGGCGCCGTCATGATGTTGCGGAACGATCTCCGGTGCCCTCGCGAGCCAATGACCCATCCGTTTATCTCACCCTACGCATGTGACGACGCGGAGCGCCCGAAGGGCAGGAGCAGTCGAGCGCCCCGTATCCCCTGCCGGGTCTATGCGGCTTTTTTTACGCTACCGTGCGGATCGATGACGAATTTCTTCGGCGAGCCCTCGCTGAACGTCTTGTAGGCGTCAGGCGCCTGCTCCAGCGTGATGATCTCAGTGTTCAGCATGGCGCCAAGATAGGGCATCCGATCCCACAGGATCGCCATCATCAGGTCGCGGTTGTAGTGCATGATCGGTGCCTGCCCCGCCGTCAGTTTCGGCGACTTGATCCAGGCTTTGCCGAAGTCAACGGGCAACTGGCCCTTCTTCGTCAGATCGGTGCTTGCCTTCGGGTCGGCGTCGGTATAGATGCCGGGGACGCCCATCGCCCCACCGGCCCGCACCACTTCGATAAGCGTATTGATCACCGCCTCCGAGTGCTCGCTGTCCGCCTCCGGACCACAGCCGTGCGCCTCCAGCCCGACGCAATCCACGCCGCAATCCACTTCCCGCTTGCCGAGGATCGCTTCAATCTGGTCGGCCACCGGCGTGTCCTTCGTGAGATCGACCACCTCGCAGCCATTATTCTTCATCAGGTCCAGCCGCGCCCGGTTGGTATCGGCCACGATGATGCAGGACGCGCCGATCAGGCGAGCTCCCGCCGCCGCACACCGGCCCACTGGCCCGGCCCCGGCGATATAGACCGTCGAGCCCACCTTGGCGCCCGCCTCCATCAGACCATGGAAGCCGGTCGGCAGGATGTCCGACAACAGCGTGAGATCGCGGATCTTCTCCATCGCCTGGTCCTTGTCCGGGAAAGGCAACAGGTTCCAATCGGCGTAAGGCACCATGAGGTAGTCGGACTGGCCACCCTGCCAGCCACCAAGATTGAAGCCATAGGCGCCGCAATCGACGGCGTCATTGACGTTCATGCACACATCGGTGTGCCGCTCCTTGCAATTGCGGCAGCGCCCGCAAGAGACGTTGAACGGGACCGAACATAGGTCGCCCGTCTTGATGAACTCCACGTCCGGCCCGACCTCGATGACCTCCCCGGTCATCTCATGTCCCATCACCATCCCCATAGGCGCGGCAAAGCGGCCGTGGTAGATGTGCTGGTCGCTGCCACAGATATTTGTCGTCACGATCTTGAGGATGGCGCCATGATTGGCTTTCTTGCCTTTCGGCGTGATCAGCTTCGGATAGTCGAAAGTCTGCAGCTCCATCTTCATCGGACCCATGAATGTCACTACGCGATTGCCACTTCCAGCCATGATATCTCTCCTTGTTAGGCATACGAACTATTGTGCGATCCCGGCGAGCGCGATTGCGGCGGCTGTTACGCGCTGCTCGCGCGCAACGAACACAGCGGCTCCGGATGCGTGGCGTTCCCGGTAGAGAGGGATGCAGCCAGCGAAGATCATGACGTGGCCTTGATTGGACATGTCGATCTCGAAGTAACCCCACTCACACACTGGCGACCAGGTGTCTGTCCGAATCGGCCACCGCGAGTTGATGGGCTGGCCGATTTCGCCGAGCTTCGCTTGTGCTGCGGCAATGATTGAAGGTGCTTTACTGAAAGTGAGTATAGGACGTTCCTCGGGAAACACTGGTCTATTCGGCTCATCGGTCATCGACGGCGTAGCTGTCGACGGTGTGAGAGTCAGATCACAAAACGGCGTCCCACGATGAAGCGGAAAGCGCGGGTAAGAAACGCGCAAGCTAGCTTCAACGCTTTCTCGCCGAAATTAAAAGATCACCCCACGGTCGCGGTTTTTGGCGATAACTTAGCGATACTAACCAAAATACAAGCGAGGTCGCCCGCCAATTGACCTTGAGCGGATGCGGCGAATGTACTTCCCGCAGCAGCGGCACGGCTTTTCCAGCGAAGCACGGTATTACCGTACTGTGATGCGCACGTTCTCAGGCATGAATCTGGCCATTGAGAACGCGCTCGATGCGACCACACTGTTGACGCTCCGGCGACTGCTGATCGCGCATGAGCTTACGCGTACGGTGTTCGACGAGATTGAATTATCCCGTGACGCCAGCGAGTTTACCGGTCAACGACAGTCTATCTCCAACGTCCATCGATGACGGACCGTGGGGCCTCCCCGCGCTCCTGCGCGAGCGACGGATAGTCGGTATATCCGCGTTCGCCGCCTCCGTAGAACGTAGACGGATCCGGCGAATTGAGCGGAGCGCGCGACCGAAGGCGTTCCGGGAGGTCGGGATTGGCGATGAACAGGCGTCCGAACGCGATCAAGTCCGCCTTGCCGTCCTCGATCCATCTTTCCGCACTGCCGCCGTCGAAACCGCCCGCGACCATCAGCACGCCACGATAGGTGCGGCGTATCATCTCGCTCATGCGTTTCGCGCGCTCCGTGAAAACGACATCCTCATCGGTCGCCGCCAGTGCGGGATTGACGACGTGCAAATAGGCCAGCCCGTATCGATTGAGCTTCTCGATGACATAAGAAAAAGTCGCCTCTGGATCGTCATCATGCATGTCGTTGAAGGTGCCGAGAGGGGACAGCCGGACGCCGACCTTTTCTGGCCCCCACACTTCGCAAACCGTTTCGATCACCTCGAATAGCAGCTTGGCCCGACGCTCGCTCGATCCGCCGTATTCGTCCGTGCGGCGGTTCGAGCCGGACAAAAGAAACTGATCGAGCAGATAGCCGTTCGCTGCGTGCACTTCGACGCCGTCCATTCCGGCAGCCTTTGCGTTGCGCGCCCCCCTGAAGTACTGGCGTACAAGATACGGCATCTCTTCGCCCTGCAGCGCGCGAGGCGTGACGCAAGGCGCGACGACGCCCTCACCGCGCTCGTTCTCGATGAACGCCTCCGCTTTCGGCAAGACAGCAGAGGGCGCAACGGGCGGCATTTCATCGGGCTGCAACGAGGGGTGCGATATGCGTCCGACGTGCCAGAGTTGCATGAACATCAAGCCGCCCGCCTCGTGCACGGCGTGCGCCACGACCCGCCAGCCTTCGATCTGCTCACGACTATGGATCCCTGGCGTCCATGCATAGCCCTGTCCTTGCATCGACACCTGCGTCGCCTCGCTGATGATGAGCGCGGCCGCTGCGCGCTGCGCGTAATAGCAGGCGTTGAGCTGCGACGGGATGTTGCCAGGTTGGCTCGCGCGCGAACGCGTCAGGGGCGCCATCACGACACGATGGCGCAGGTTGAGGGAGCCCACCTTCATGGGTTCGAAGAGCTTGCGCAGCGGGACTTGCTCGTCATGCTGTCCGGCTTCTCCGGGCGCACTTTCGGTATCAGACATATCCGCTCCTCGTGTTTTTGACTCGGCCCGAAAAGTGCTGACTTAGACGCTTCGAAGCGTCGGCGTCAAATGACATCGACAGGATCCGGCTCTCCGTGCAGTCTAGCCATAACCCGCGTGCGCTTCTTTCCGGTTTCTGCGCAGATGTGTCGCAATCCTGCGGTTACCCGGTCCATCGCTCCATCGGGGAGCAGATGCGGCCCTACCGTGCTCGCAGCACACCTCTGCTGCACGGCGCGCAACTTCAATGGAGCGCGGCCAACGCGTCGTCGATCGGTTCACTGCCACCGGCAAACCCGACGATCCTGTTGACCAGGCCCACCCTGAGCGCTTCGAGCACGACGTTGGCAACATCCTCGCGCGCAACGGGAGCTTCAGCGGACTGCGCGTCGGTCACGACCTCAATCGTCCCGGTACCCGGCTCCATGGTCAGTGTGGCGGGACGCAGCACGAGATAATCGAGGCCACTGCCGATTAGATAATCGTCCGATGCGCGCTTCATCTGCGCGTAATGCCGAAGCTCATCTGGGGCGCGTTCAGGGGCGTATGCCAGCAAGGTGCTGACGACGATGAAGCGGTCCGCGCCATATTGCTTCGCATAGTCCACCGCCTTAATGATCGCGTCCCGATCGATCTGACGCTCCTGCCCGGCGCCCTCGGTTTCCGCGGATCCAGCGGCAAAAATAATCGTATGAATCCCCGCGAGCGCCGCGCCGAAGTCCTGAGCCAGGTCGACGATCGCGGTGCTCGCGCCGAGGCCTTCGAAATGGGCCAGACGAGTCTCGTCGCGCAGCAACGCACGAAACGGAATGCCCGCACGGTGCAATTTTTCCGCCACTAGCCGACCGGTGCGGCCGGTGGCGCCAATTAATGCAGTGCTCATCGTGTCTCTCCAAATGCAATCACGGTCGCTAGAGACGAAGATCGTCACCTCCATCACGCAAATCAACAATCACAGCATGACGACACTCAGATCGACGTCGCTGATCCGCGGGTTGGCGAGAGACGGGAGCGTACGTGAAGCCGGAGATGCTCGACACCATGGAGCTCGTGTGCTCGACGCAGCGAAATTAATCAGCTAGTGACGTTTCGGTGGGCAAGCCGGAATATGCGAGGCGTCACACCTGTATATCGATGAAACACGTCGGTGAAATGCTGTTGAGTCTGAAACCCCGCGCGCGCGCCAACCTCAGCCAGGGGAAGGGTTTCCTCACACAACATCGTCCTCGCAAAGTTCACTCGTGCGAGTGTCACGTACAGATGGGGCGAGTTACCTGTCGCCGCTTTGAAAACGCGCGCAAAGTTTGAGGCACTCATGTGCACCAGCACTGCAAGTTGCTCGACCAAAATGCTTTCGGCTATGTGCTCATGAACGAAGAGTTCAATGCGAGTCAGCATTTGACGCGTACGTGGCGCGTCCGGCTCCGCCACACCAGCACAGTGCCCGTAGCGCAAAGCGATGTGCACCGAGATGACATCGGCAAAAGCGTCGGCGCAGGCAGCGTCGATCAGATTCGCGCTATGCAAGGCACACAATGTATCCACGGCCTCGCGCAGGAACGGATCCCAGGACGTAGTCCATTTCGGGACCGTGGAAAAGGCCTCTTGCGAGACTTGCCCAAGTACGCGTGATTTGAGTGCGATAACCCATCCATTGGGATCGCTGTCAGCGATCGTGGCTAACGTCGCCGCCGCCGGAATAACGGCGACAAATGGCGCACCTATCAGGATGGAGCGACTCATTCCGAGGTCGTCGCAGCCCGCAGCCTGCACAATAGTGGAACCTGTGGGCACAACGAGCCGAAATCCCGGCATCAAATTCATCCTGCGGTCAGCACAAGCGACGTTCATCGGTTGGCAGGGTAGCCCGTGACCCAGGGTCGATCTTGTAGCCTGATTCATGACAAGCAGGCCTCTCTTTTCCACCGGCTTGGTACCAAAAGCTTAGATCAAGTTCAGGGCTGCCTAAGACGGATTCGTCATATGGGCAGCAGCGCCCTTCCTCGTTTGGCGTAGCCGGACA
Organism: Paraburkholderia bannensis; assembly: GCF_014200455.1. Classification (GTDB taxonomy): domain Bacteria; phylum Pseudomonadota; class Gammaproteobacteria; order Burkholderiales; family Burkholderiaceae; genus Paraburkholderia; species Paraburkholderia bannensis_A. The sequence goes on from NZ_JACHBW010000014.1 coordinate 159,395, forward strand.
CCAGGCAGGCAACACCTCCTTTCAGAATGGATTCGGCAAGCTGACAGCACGCAGCACAACGACTCGTCGAGTTTATACGCGACCTTCTGGAAGGCGTAACTTCAGGGGAAGGTCAATACCGCAGGTTAGCGATACGACGCCCACCTCATGAAAGACGGCGCGCGGTACTATCTTCGTCGGCCCCGTCCCTTATACCCCATGTCCCATGGAACTGAAGCAGATCCACTACTTCATCGCGCTTTTCGAAGAAGGCACGGTCACGCGCGCCGCCAGACGGCTCAACATCGCGCAACCGGCGCTCAGCATGCAGATCGCCAAGCTCGAAGCGGAAATCCGCCAGAAGCTCTTCGAGCGTGGGCCGCACGGCATGGCGCCGACCGAAGCCGCACGGTTGATGTACCGCCTTTACACGCCGATCATGCGCGACATCGATCACGCACGCGAGCACCTGAGTCGTCGCGACGTCATCGTGACGGGCCGCGTGTCGCTGGGCATGGTGTCGTCGGAGGCTCAGAGCGTATTGCCCGAATCGCTCGCCAGATTCGATGTGCTTTTCCCGCAAGTCGAAGTCTCCGTCGCCGATGGCTTCAGCGCGCAACTGATCGACGCGGTCGAATCCGGCCGGCTCGATGCCGCCATCATCAACAAGCCGCGCGGACGGCTGACACTCCACGTAGAGCCTTTGCTCGTCGAAGAAATGGTGCTGGTGACGAGCGTGGCGCATGGCCCAGAACTGCCCGACGAGATCGATCTCACGCAGCAGTCGGGCATCGAATTTGTGCTGCCCACGCGCCGCAACGGCCTGCGAGGCGCGCTCGACGCCGCGCTGATGGCGGCTGACGTCGTCATCAAGCCGAAGTTCGAAATCGATCTGCTCAGCACCATCGTGCAGTTCGTTGAGCAGAGCAGTGTCGCGACGATCCTGCCGCGCGTCGTCGTGCAGGCGAAAGTGGACGAAGGGCGCTTGCGCGCACGCACGATCGCGTCGCCGCCGATCGTGCGCCACATCATTCAGGTCACGCATCCGAAGCGGCCGATCGGGCCGGCCGCCCAGGCGCTCATCACGATTATCACTGACGAGATAAAGCGCGTGACGACGGGTGTTCTGGGGAAACAAGCGCCTTAGCGGCCGCGTTCCAACGGTTCGCGCGCACCACCCGGAAGGTCGCTACGCGTACCGAAAAGCGTGTCGCAGATCGGGAACGTGAGGTTGAAGTTCTGTGTCGCCATCACTTCGGGATCGTGGTGTGTGGCATGCAGGCGCCGCACTGTGTTGACGAGCGGAACACGGTCGAGGAACGGGCTGTCGGTGACGTGCGAGAGCGTATGCAGGCCCTCGTACATCAGGAAGTACGCCGCCATCGTGAAGAGCGCGATATAGCCTGCGTTGCGGGAGAATACGAACCCGATCAAGAGCGCGAACGGCACGGCCGCCAGCACGAACGCAACCGGCGCAAAAGGCGGAAACAGCAGCGCGCGCCAGTGACGGTGCCCCTTGTATTCAAGCGTCACATGCGTGAAGAACCGGTGATGGACGGCGCAATGGCGCTTGTAGATCATGCTGAAATACTTCGTCGGACGATGCAGCACGTAGCGGTGCGCCGCCCATTCCGCCCAGTTGCCGAACAGAAAGAGCGGAATGACCGTCAGCCATTCGGCGAACGTCGGTGCATGAAGCTGCATCAGGCAGTACGCGATCACGCCGCCGGTGAAGAGCAAGGTGAAGCCAAGGTGCATTTCGCCGCGATACCACCATGGCGTGGCATTGACATACTCGTCACGGAACTTGCAGGAGCGCGCACGAACGTCTTCTTCGTATTTCATCGATGTCTCCAGTTGTTGTGAAAGGCGCGCGCCCGTTGGCGTGCGCCTTTTTGCCCAATGACTCAGGAGGGACTGCGCGCGGAACCGCCTTCGAGCTTGCCGAGCGTCTCGGGCACGACGAAGGCGCCCACGAGAAAGATCACGCTGATTGCGCCGACGAAGATCGCTAGCGTCATCGGCAACTGGCTCGCGTCCTTCGCCACCAGCGACACGGCCGTCGGCATCACTCCGCCGATCGCGAAGCCGATATTCCACGAAAGGCCCGTGCCGGTCGCGCGGATCGAAGTCGGGAAGCGTTCGTTCAGGAAGATCAGGATCGGCGCATAGCCGGCGCTGCCGAGCGCGCTGAGAAGGACTGCATAGACGCCGACCATCGTGATGCTGTTGGCGGTCGGCAGCAGCAAAAATAGCGCCGGCAACGCGACGAGCCGGATCAGCCCGATCCACACGAACGCACCCTTGCGGCCGATGAACGTACTGAGGTGCCCTGCCGCGATCGAAGCGATCACCACGGCCACGCTGCAGATCATCAGGATCGCGGCGGCGGCACCGTTCGGCGCATGACTCACGACTTTGAGGAACGTCGGCAGGTAGCCCGATGTCAGGTAGTAGCCGCTGCCGCCGCCGATGGTCAGCAGCAGATTGACGAACAGCACGCTGCGATATTCACGCGAGAAAAGCGTGCGGATCGGCGAGCGCGCCACTTCGACGCTCGCGCTCTTGACCTGCGCGATGGCACTCGCAGCCTTTTCGGCGGCGAGCTTCTTCCACAGAGGCGACTCTTCAAGGCTGTTGAACACGAAGAGACCCAGCACCGAGCTGATGATGCCGGTGAAGAACATGCAGCGCCAGCCCCATACGTCAAAGGCATCGCCGGGGAAAAGCGCCGACATCGCGAGGAACGTCACTGAAGCGAGCAGCGCGCCGATCCCCGCGCCGCCGCCGCCGATCAGCCCCGACACCGCGCCGCGATACTTCGGCGCGACGGATTCGGTGCCGATGGTATGCGTGGATGCGACCACACCGCCGACGAACACGCCCTGCACGAGCCGCAGCAGCAAGAACAACACCGGTGCGACGACGCCCGCCTGCGCGACCGTCGGCAGCACGCCGAAGGCCGCCGTCGAAATACCGACGCCGACGACCGCGACGATCATCGCGCCCTTGCGGCCGTGACGGTCCGCGTAAGACCCGAAGAGCGCGGAGCCGAGCGGCCGCATCAACAGCGTCACCGCAAACGACGCGTAGACCGCAGCGAGCGAAAGCATCGCGTGCTCGGACGGGAAGAACAGACGCCCGACGATCGGTGCGACGTACAACAACACGAACAGGTCGAACAGATCGAGCGCCCAGCCCATGCACGACGCCAGCACCGCGCCCATGATCTGCCGCTGATTGACCGGAAGCACGGTGGCCCCGTCTTGCGCTGCTACAGACATTTGTATCTCCTTGTGTGTCACAGGCGCGCTTTGTTGGATGCGCGCTCTTGTCTCGGTTGAAAAATCGTCAGTGGGCCGCGGCGAGCGGCGATGCCACGCTCGCCCCTCGCTGGGCAACCATCGCGTCGGCGATTTTCTCGGCGATCATGATGGTCGGTATGTTCGTATTCGCCGATGGCAGTCGCGGCATCAGCGATGCATCCACAACGCGCAGCCCTCGTGTGCCCCGGACGCGGCCTTGCGTATCGGTGACGGCGTCGCGGTCCTGTGCGCCACCCATGCGGCAGGTGCCGCTCGCATGCCACACGCCGAACACGTTCGCGCGGATGAAATCGGTGAGCGCGCGCTCGTCGTGGATCAGCGAAGCCATCCTCAGGCCGCGCGTGAAGAAGCGTTCGATCAGCAGACGCCGCAGCGGCGCCGGTGCGTCGAGCAGCGCGCCGAGCATCGCAGTCAGCCGCGCATTGCCTTCGCCAACCTCGCTCAATGCCTTCACGCGCGGCGAGAAAGCCGCCGGAAAGAAGTCGCGCGCATCGCGTCCCAGACCCGATGCATCGACAATGCGCGCCAGCATCTGCACGCCAGCGGCGAGCCGTTGCAGATCGCGTTCGTCGTCGAGCAGATTCAGATCGACGCGCGGCGCAACGGCCGCATCGGGCGACGCCAGTTGCACGCGGCCACGCGAATACGGCCGGTTGCACCACAGGAAAAAGAGGCCGAGCCGGTTGCCGAGCGCATGCCACGCGGCGCGCGTCGCGCTCGACAGATACAGGTCGGACTCGTCGCAGCCCGCGACGCCCGAACTCATGCGCGCGGCCATCATGCTCGCGCGGCGTCGCGCGAGCGGCATGCGAAAGCGCGGTTCGAGAAAATGACAGAACGTGAGCGACGGATGATCCTGCAGATTGAGTCCGACGCCAGGCAAATCCACCGTACACGGGATGCCCATCGCCACAAGTTGGCGCGCATCGCCGATACCGGCGCGCATCAGCATCGCGGGCGACTGCAACGCGCCCGCGCTCAGCACCACTTCACCCGCGTCGAAACGCACGCGCTCGCCGTTCGCCGCAATCGCGACGACCCCGCGCGCCGTCGCGCCTTCCATCACGATGCGCTCGACGCGCAGATTCGAATAGATTTTGAGATTCGGGCGCTTGCGCGTGGCTTCGTCGAGATAGGCGATGGCCGTCGACACGCGCTTGTCGTCGAGGTTCGAGAACGCGCCCGCAAAGAAGCCATCGCCGAATTCGCCGTTCTGGTCCTGAAGTTGCGCGAAGCCGTTCGCGCGCAAACCCTTCGCGAATGCATGACAGAACGCCGGCCAGTCCTTCGGCAAGATGCGGCGGATCGGCACGGGACCGTCGCCGCCGTGCAACTCGCCGCCGGGAAAGTCCACGTCGCGTTCGAGCTTGCGAAAGTACGGCAGCACCTCGCGCCACGACCAGCCGTCGGCGCCGTTCGCGGCCCATTCGTCGTAGTCGCGCGGCAGGCCGCGGTTGGCCGACTGCACATTGATGCTCGATCCGCCGCCCATCACGCGGCCCTGCTCGTAGACGCGCGGCGCGGCGTGCTGCGTGGCTTTCGCTTGCAGATCGGGCCAGATGTACGTGTCGCCGCAGAAGACGGGCATCGGATAGCTGTCGAGTATCGCCGCGGGCACCGCGCCCGGCGGCGTATCAGCGCCCGCCTCGATCAGCGCGACGCGCACCGACACCTGCGCCGACAGCCGATGCGCAAGCACGCATCCCGCCGAGCCGCCGCCTACGATCACGTAGTCGAAGCGCTCCATCGCGTTGTCTCCTCTTGTCTCGTCCGCCGCGTGGCGTGTCAGGTATCAGCTGCCGCGAAACACCGGCTTGCGCTTGCCGTGAAACGCTTCGACGCCTTCGCGGAAATCGTCCGACGCGCGCAGACGGCTATAGCAATGCCCTTCAAGTTCGATCGCGATCGACAACGGTGCGTCTTCCGAATCGTTCAAGAGCTTCTTCGCGGTGCGCTGCGCGAGCGGCGAGAACGCGCGCAGTTCGTCGACGAGCGCATCGGTTGCCGATTCGAGTTCGGCGTCCGCGACGCAATCGACCGCGATGCCCCACTCGTAAGCCTGCTTGCCCGGAATGCGGCGCGAGCGCATCACGATGTCCTTCGTGCGGCCGATGCCCACCATCGATTGCAAACGCGCCGAGCCTCCCGAGCCGGGAATCTGGCCGAGCTTCTGCTCCGGCAGCGCATAGCGGGTCGTATCGGTGACGATGCGGAAATCGCACGCCAGCGACAACTCGAAACCCACGCCGAAGCAGAAGCCGCGATTGGCCGCGATTACCGGCTTGGAGCAGCGCGCGGGCGCCGCGATGTTCCAGGCGAGCTTCGATACGTGCTCCGGCGAGGCTTCCAGAAAGCCCTTGATGTCGCCGCCGCTCGAAAAATGCTCGCCCTTCGCGCGCACAACGATCACGCGCACGCGGTCGTCCTCGTCGAGGGCTTCGAACACGGCGCGCAACTGGTCGCGTGCGTGCATCGAAATGACGTTGAACGGCGGCCGATGCAGGATGATGTCCGCGCGCTCGCGCTGCGCGTCGATTTCGACCGAGAAGCCGTCGAGGTCTTGCAGCAGCGTCTGGCCGCGATGGTTGAGGTCACTCATTGTGTTACTCCTTGGTGGTTGCGGTAGGTTGCGCGGCCTGCGCGTTCGAATCGGGCGTGTACTCGCCCGCTTGCAGCTTGCGGCGCAGAATCTTGCCGACCGGCGACTTGGGGATGTCGTCGACGAAGACGTAATCGCGCGGGCGCTTGAAGTTGACGAGGTCGGACTGGCGGCACCAGGTATCGAGCCCTTCGGCATCGACGTAATCGCGGCGCTTGATGAATGCCACCACGCGCTGGCCCCAACGCTCGTCCTTGATGCCCGCGACCGCGACTTCATCGACGGCGGGATGCAGCGACAACACCGATTCGATATCGACCGGCGAGATGTTTTCTCCGCCGCTGATGATCATGTCGTCGACGCGGCCGGTCACGTAGAGATCGCCGTCGGCATCGAAGTAGCCGGTGTCGCCGGTGAAGTACCAGCCGTCGCGCAGCGACTTCGCGTTGGCGTCCGCACGGTTCCAGTAGCCTTCGAACGCTTCGTCGCCTAGCAGGTCCACGATGATCTGCCCTTCTTCGCCGACTTCGGCGATCTCATCGGGCGAGAGCGCGTCTAGCTTCACGACGCGCAGCCGCGTATTGATGCCCGCGCGGCCCGCGCTGCCGGGTTTCTTTGTCGCGTCCTGGTCGATGCTGAACGTGTAGACCTCGGACGAGCCGTAGTGATTGACGAACAGCTCCGGCTCGAACGCGGCCGAGAGGCGCTTGAGCAGGCCGTCGTTCATCGGTGCGCCCGCGAAGCCGAGCTTTCTGACCGACGATGTGTCCGCGCTCGCGAACGCGCTGTCGGCAAGCAGATCGTGATAGAGCGTCGGCACGAGATAGAGGCAGGTGAGCGCGTGCTTCGAGATGCATTCGAGCGCGAGCTTCGCGTTCCAGCGCCGCACGCAGACGAACAGGCCATCGACGAGCGCCATCGCGAGCAGCGAGCGCACGCCCATCGTGTGATAGAGCGGCATCACGCCGAGCGTCCGTTCGCCGCGCCTGTAAAGGTTCTGCGCGACGTGCGCGAGCGCCCCCGCGCGTTCATGCCGATGCCGGCGCGGCACGCCCTTGCCTCTGCCCGTCGTGCCGGACGTGTAAAGGATCAGCGAGATGTCGTCGGCGGTGGCGTGCGTCGTGTCCGTCACGTCGCCGCTGCGCGTTCGTTCGACGATGAGCGCATCGAAGGTGGTGGTGCGGCCGGGCGCATCGTCGAGTCCGACGCGCGGCACTTTTTGCGCAGCGGCGCTCTGCGCGACGGAATCGGCGCTGACGGGTTCGTAGACGATCGCCTTCGCCCCTGCGTCGGTCACGCAGTATTCGACTTCTTCCGGCTTCGCGCGCCAGTTGAGCGGGACGATCACGATGCCCGCAAACTGTCCGGCCCAATGCAGCGTCGCCATTTCCCAGCGGTTTTGCAGCACGACGAGCAGCCGGTCGCCGCGTTGCAGACCGAGCTCTCGCAGGCCAACGGCGACATTCAAGATAATGGGATACCACTGCGCGTACGTCAGTTGCACATCGCCATCGACCAGCGCCAGCGCGTTAGGACTACGCTCGACGCTTTGCAGAAAGGTGCGTCCGAGATCAAGCATGTTCGACCTCCTTCGTGCCTGCCTCGGCCCGGCGGCGCGCGGCCACGTCGAGCACCGCAGCCACGATGGGCGTGTAGCCCGTACAGCGGCAGATATGACCCGAGAGCATCTCGCGCACTTGCTGTTCGGATGGATCCGGTACGCGTTGCAGATAGTCCGCGCACGACATCAGAATGCCCGCCGTGCAGAAGCCGCATTGCAGCGCATGATGCCGCTGGAACGCCTGCTGCAGATCGCCAAGCGTCTGATCGGGCGCCAGGCCTTCGACGGTATCGATATGCCGCCCGTCGGCCTGCACCGCGAGCATCAGGCACGAGCGCGCCGCGACGCCATCGACCTGCACGGTACAGGCGCCGCACACGCCGTGTTCGCAGCCGACGTGCGTGCCGGTCGCGCCGAGTTCGTGCCGGATGAAGTCCGACAGCAGTTCGCGCGGCTCGCAATAGCCGCTTCGTTCGCGGCCGTTCAGCGTCAGCGCGATGCGCTGCGCTTTGCCGTGCCGCATCATGGTGTCCGATGTCTTGCTCACTTTGCCTCCTCGATCACGCGCCACCCGAGTTGCCGGACCAGATTCCGGCGATATGTCGCGCTGATGTGCGCATCGTCCTGCGCGTTCAGTTTCCAACTCAAATCGTTCAGTGCGCCGCGCAAGTCGTCGCCCTGCAGACGCGGCCATTGCTCCGTCACCGGCCGGTCCGCGACGCCGCCGACCGCAATACGGATCGAATCGTCGGTGACCACGGCCGCGCACGCGACGATCGCGAAATCGCCGTGGCGCGCGGAAAATTCCGCGAACGCGTAGCGCTCGCCTGCCTTGCGCAGCGGGAAGCGCACCGCTTCGACGAGTTCGTCGGGCTCGCGCGCGGTCATCAGCATTCCCTGAAAGAAGTCCTGGGCGCCGAGCGTGCGGCGCCTCTTTCGCGAGCGCAGCATCACGTCGCCGCCGAGCGCCGAAAGCACGAGCGGCAACTCGGCGCTCGGGTCCGCATGCGCGATCGATCCGCACACGGTTCCGCGATTGCGAATCTGAAAGTGCGAGATATGCGGGAAGGCCATCGCGAGCAGCGGCGCTTCGTCGGTGAGCGTGCTGCGCCATTCGACGCTGCCTTGCGTCGCCGCCGCGTTGACGACCAGATGCCCCGCCTGCTTGTCCACGCGCACGGCGTCGAGTTCGGCGGTGCGCGAGATATCGACGAGCACCTTCGGCTGCGCGAGCCGCATATTGAGCACGGCCATCAGCGACTGGCCGCCCGCCAGCACGCGGGCGTCTTCGCCGTATTGCGCAAGCGCGTCGAGCGCGTCCTGCGCGGTCATCGCGCGCAGGTAATCGAACGGTGCGGGCTTCATGCGTGCCTCCTGAAACGTGCGAGGAGTCTCGCGATCCACGATCCGTGCGCTTGCACCGGCTTGCCCGCCGCCTGCCGGCCGAGCGATTCGAACAATTGCCTGAGCACCACCTTCGCCGCGCCTTCGAGCATGCGGCCGCCAACCGCCGCGACCTTGCCCGATACCTGCGCTTCGTAGTCGTACGTGAGCCGCGTGCCGTTGCCTTGCGGCGTCAGTTCGACGAGACCGCTGCCGCGTGCGCTGCCGAGCGGCGAGATCCCGGCGCCAGCGAGTCGCAGGCGGCGCGGCGCATCGATCTCGGACAAGCCGATACGCGCCTCGAAACGCGCCTTGATCATGCCGACGCCCACCGTCACGTCCGCGCGATACTGGTTCGGCGCGGTCTCTTCGAGCGCGTGACAGCCGGGAATGACGTTCGCGAGCGCCTTCGGATCGAGCAGCACGGCGAACACCGCTTCGGGCGTCGCGGGCAGATCCACCGTTCCCTGCGCCGTCAGCGCGCGCCCGCCGCCCGGCGTCGTGGGCTTCGTCGGGGCCGTTTCGCGGTATTCAGGGCGCGAGGGTTCCGGATCGTCCATGCCGATCATCGCCATCACTTTGGGCGGCGTGAGCGGCAGGCGAATGTCTTCGACGCCGAGCGCGTCCGCCACCGCATTCGCGATGCAAGGCGGCGTGCTCATGTTGTTGCCTTCGCCGAGACCCTTCGCGCCAAGCGGCGTGAAAGGCGAAGGCGTCTCCAGATGCACGATCAGCGGATCGGGCACTTCGCAGGTCGTCGGCATCAGATAGTCGGCGAGCGTGCCGGACTGGAAGCTGCCGTCCGCGCCGTAGCGGAACTCTTCCATCAGCGCCGCGCCGACGCCTTGCGCGAACGCGCCGCGAATCTGGCCATCGGCGAGTGCGGGATTGAGGATGATGCCGGCGTCGTGCACGGTCACATAGCGGTCGATGCGCACGCGTCCCGTCGCGCGATCCACTTCGACGCCGCACATGTCGAACGCGAAGCCATACGCCGCCGATGTATTGATGCGGTCTTGTTCGTCAGGCGCATCCATGTGCGGCGGCGACCAGAACACGGTTTCGCGCAGGCCCGGCTCTTCGCCCTCCGGCAACAGCGCGGGCGCCCAGTGCGGCGCATTGCTCGCGGCGCGCGCGAACGGCAGCGCGCGGTCTTCGGCGTCGTTCGGAAAGACGCGCGCGCCTTCGAAGCGCACGTCGCCGGGCGCGCAGCTGAACTGCTTCGCGAGCACGCGCGCGAGTTTGTCGCGCACGCGCGTCGCGGCGAGATACACCGTGCCCGCCACCGCGCCCGCGAAGCGGCTCGAATAATTGCCCGCCGCGACAGACCAGGCGTCCTTGTGCGTATCGAATTCGACGTTGACGACGATGTCCTTCGGATCGAGCCCGAGCACGTCGGCGACGACTTGCGCGCACACTGTCATGTGGCCCTGGCCCGCGGGTGTCGATGCGATCGTGACGACCACGCCGCCGAGCAGATCGACGCTGACGGTCGCGCTCGCGATCGCGCCGTTCTTCGGCCCGGCTTTCCTGCGTGCGTCGGCGGGCATCACGGTCGTGATATAGCCCATGTTCGATACCGACGGCTCGACGATCGCGGCGAAGCCGATGCCATACAGCCGCCCTTCGTTGCGCGCGGCGTCGCGGCGCGCAACCAGTTCCCGGTATCCGCCTTCGTCGAGTGAACGGCGCAGGGCTTCCTGATAGTTGCCCGAATCGAGCAGCGCGCCCGCCGCCGCGCGATACGGGAACGCATCGGCGGGAACGAAATTGCGGCGATACACGTCGAGCACATCGAGCTTCAGTTCGATCGCGATGCGCTGGATCAGCCGCTCCAGCGCGAAGTACACCTGCGGTCCGCCGAAGCCGCGCACGAGCCCCGTCGGCGTCTTGTTCGTCAGCACGACGCGATTGCGCACGAGCAGATTCGGGATCGCGTACGCGCCCGTCAGGCAGCCGTGCATCCGGTAGAAGGTCGCGGGCTCGGGCGCGCGCACGTAGCCGCCGACGTCTTCCAACTGATCGTAGGACAGCGCGACGATGCGGCCATCCGCTTCGACGGCCGCTTCGATCGTTGAAACACGCGCCGTCGCCGATGTCGCCGCGCTCAGGTGTTCGAGCCGATCCTCGACCCACTTCACCGGCGCGCCCGCCTTGCGCGACGCGAGGCACATCAGCACCACGTACGGAAACACCGCCTGCTTCACGCCGAAGCTGCCGCCGGAATCGCGCGGGGCCTTATGACGCAGCCGATTGGCAGGCACGTTCAACGCCATCGCCATGACGGCGTGCAGCGAGAACGGCCCCATGAAATTCGACGTGACGTCGTAGCCTTCATCGCCCGAAAGATACTCGGCGATCACCACGCCGCACTCGATCGGCGCGCAGGTGTTGCGCGGATAATGCGCGACCAGCTTCACGCGATGCGGCGCGCGCTCGAAGGCCGCTTCCGGCTCGCCGTAGCGGAAATGCCGGTCGCTGATGACGTTGCTGCCGACGCGTTCGTGCAGCACCGGCGCGTCGTCCTTCGCGGCTTGTTCGATCGACGTCACGGGATCGAGCATCGCGTAGTCGACCCTGATCAGATCGAGCGCGTCTTCCGCGAGAGCACGCGATTCGGCCATCACGACCGCGACCGGCTCGCCGACGTAGCGCACCCGGTCCATCGCGAGCGCCCACTGTTCCATCGGCGCTTTCACGCCGACGACGAACGGTCGCGACCACGCACGCAAATCGCCGCGCGTGAGCACGGCGCGCACGCCCGCGAGTTTTGATGCGGCCTCCGTATCAATCGACAGGATGTCCGCGTGCGCGTGCGGCGAACGCAGAATCGCGGCGTGCAGCGTGCCCGGCTTGACAGCGATGTCGTCGCCATAGCGGCCACGGCCCGTCAGGATCGCCGGGTCTTCGAGGCGCTCCATCGAGCGTCCGACGTGACGCTGCGGCGCGGTCGCTTCCCGCATCTCTTTGCCGGCGACGCGCGCGTCCATGTCGGCGAATGCGGTTTCGCGCTGATTCATACCCTTACTCCTCTAGTGCGGCGCGGCCGCCGAATTCATCGGCGAGACCGCTCCAGCGGCGCGTAATCTCGCCGTGCTCGATGCCGAACAGATCGAGAATGCGCCCGACCGTGTGGTCGACCACGTCCTCGATGGTCTGCGGATGCGCGTAGAACGCGGGCACCGGCGGCATTACGATCGCGCCCATTTCCGTGGCGAGCGTCATGTTGCGCAGATGCGCGAGATTGAGCGGCGTTTCGCGCGCGACCAGCACGAGGCGGCGGCGCTCCTTGAGCATCACATCGGCGGCACGCGTGAGCAGGTTGTCCGCGAAGCCGTTCGCGACGCCCGCGAGCGTTTTCATCGAACATGGCGCGATCACCATGCCTTCGGTCAGAAACGATCCGCTCGCCACCGCCGCGCCAATATCGCGCACGTTGTGCACCACATCGGCAACGGCTTCGAGATCACCACGCGCGAAGCCGAGTTCCTGTGCGGCCGTCACCGCGCCCGACGCCGACACGACGAGATGCGTCTCGTGCGTGCCGAGCCGACGCAGCGCGGCGAGCAAACGCACGCCGATCACCGCGCCGCTTGCGCCCGACATGCCGACGACGATGCGCTTCTTTCGTTCAGTCATGATCGCGCGCCAACCAGGCGTCGAACGCGCTGTTGTCAGCAGCGAGGAGTGCGTGCAGATCGACCGTGTCTTGCCCAGGTATGTGTACGCGCGTGAACACATGCGCGGGATATACGACCGGGCGCGTCGCATCGAGGCCCATCTTTGCGCTCACGCCTTGCAGATGCGACGGCGCATCGTCTGGCTGACCGACCGTCGTCGAGGGATCGAGCGGCGAACCTTGCGCGCCTGCTATTACGACGAGATCGCGATCAGCCTGGAAGCGCGTCGCGATCGCCCATTCGATTTCGGCGGGATCGTGCACGTCCACATCGGCATCGACGACGACGACCTGCTTGATGTCGTAATGTGCGCCGAACGCGCAGAGGATGACGTTCTTCGCTTCGCCTTCGCGCTTCTTGTCGAATTGCACCCACAGGTGATAGCGGCACACGCCGCCCACCGACAGATGCACGTCCTTCACGGCGGGATGGCTGCGCTGAAGATGCGCGAGCAACGTGGCTTCGCGGGGAATCGCGCCGAGCAGCAGATGCTCCATTTCGGCTGGCACGATCGTATGAAAGACCGGCTCGCGCCGATGCGTGAGCGCCGTCACTTCGATGACTTCGCGTGCTTCCATCGCGCTGTAGTACTTCGGAAATTCGCCGAACGGACCTTCCGGCTCGCGCACGTTCGGCAGAATGCGCCCTTCGATGACGATCTCCGCAAACGCCGGCACGTGCACGCCGTTCGTCACGCATTGCGCGACAGGCAGCGGCGCACCGCGCAGCGCGCCCGCGATTTCCAGTTCGTCGTGATCGATCGGCGTGATCGCTTGCGACGCGAGCATCGTAAGAGGATCGACGCCAATCACGATGGCGACGTCGAGCGCATCGCCCGCTTCTTCGGCTGCGCGCTGAAACGCGTAGAGATGGCGCGGCAGCAGCAGGATCGCCATGCGATCGGGGCCGTGCACCTGAATGCGGTTGATCGAGACGTTCTGCACGCCGGTGCGCGGATTGCGCGCGATCACGAGACCGGCGGTGATGTACGGGCCGTTGTCGTGTTCGCTGTGGGTGGGAATGGGCAGCAGCGCGTGAAGATCGATGCCGCTCGTATGCACCACTTGCTGACAGGGCGCGTCCTCGCGTTGAACCAGTTTCGATGCGAGCGGCGCGGCGGCCGCAGCGGAAAAACGCGCGAGCAACGCGGATTCATCGACTCCCATCGCTTCCGCGATCCACGCGCGCTTCGACATGAAGCCGCTCACGACGGGCATCGCATGTCCGTGCGGCTGCGTGAAAAAAGCAGCTTGTTCGCCGTCGAGCCGCTTCGCAATGGCGGCGAGTTCGTGCTTGAGCGCGACGGGCTTGTCGATCGTGGCGACACGACCGGTTTTCGCGAGATGCGCGAGCCAGTCGCGCAGCGACAGCGAACCGGTGTCGGCGTTATGCCGTGCCCAGGCGAATGAGGGAATGCCGTGCGTTGCGGCATCGCGTGTATTCATCGTCGTCTCCATCTGTGAGCGCCGGCCATGGCAAGCGCATGGGATGAAGCCTAACGAGATCGCGCCATAGCATCTAATACTGTTTACTGATGCGACGAATCATTTGTTCTTATATCCGTGCTAGCCCGGATGACAGGTTTCTTACAGTTACGTATCAATAGATGGCTCGCGCACGCCCTTACGGAAGGGCACGCCACGGCGCGCCACGATAAGCCGCCCTGCGCCGTCGATGAACGCAGGGTGATAATGTCACCGCACCCCATTAGCATCGCTGATGCCCCGAGGGAACATGGACCTCAAGCAAATCCAGTACTTCATCGCGCTGTTCGAGGACGGCTCGGTCACGCGCGCCGCGAAGCGGCTGAACATCGTGCAACCGGCCTTGAGCATGCAGATCGCGAAGCTGGAGGACGAACTGCATCAGCAACTGTTCGAGCGCGGCGCGGACGGCATGGCGCCGACCGCCGCCGGACGGCTGATGTACCGCCTGTTTTTACCGATCCTGCGCGACCTTGCCCACGCGCGGCAGCAACTCGTGCAGCGCGACGAAGTGGTGACGGGACACGTCGGCATCGGGCTGATCGCATCGGTCACGGAAAGCGTGCTTGCGGATTCGCTGTCGCGCTTTCACGCGCGTTACCCCGATGTCGAAGTCACCGTCGCCGATGGCTACAGCGCGACCTTCATCGACTGGGTGGCGGGCGGCCAGCTCGATGCCGCCATCATCAACAAGCCGCGAGCGCGCCTTTCACTCGACTCGCGCCCGCTGCTCGACGAAGAGATGGTGCTGGCCACCAGCGCCGCGCATGGTCCCGACTTGCCCCATGCAATCGAACTCGCGCAATTGCCCGAACTCGAACTGGTGCTGCCGACGAAGCGCCACGGCCTGCGCGGCGTGCTCGACAGCGCGGCGCAACACGAGGACGTCTTGCTCGCGCCGCGCTTCGAGATCGACGCGCTCTCGACGATTCTCAAGCTGGTCGAGCACACGCGCTTCGCTACGATCCTGCCGCGCATCGTCGTCGAACGTGCCGCGCGGCACGGCACCTTGCGCGCGCGCCCGATCCTCGCGCCGCGTATCGTCCGGCACATTCTCTGCGTGAGCCATCCGCGCCGCCCATTGAGCGCGGCGGCGGAGGCGTTGATCGCGACCATCGGCGACGAGTTGCATCGGGCGTCGGCCATTGATACGAAGAAGGGCTCAGCATGAACGCACGACACTGGATTGCCGGCGAATGGACCGGGATACCCACCATCGACAGCATCGATCCCGCGACTGGCGAGGCCGTCGGCCAGTTCGCCGACGGCGGCGCGATCGAAGCCGATGCGGCCATCGCCGCTGCCCGCCACGTGTTCGATCACACGGCCTGGGCGCAGGACGCGCGCCTGCGCCAGGACGTGCTGCTCGGCTGGGCTGCCGCGCTCGAAGCCGAACGCGAGATGCTCGCGACCCTGCTCACGCGCGAAAACGGACCGGGCATCGATCCAGCAACGGATATCGGCGCGCTCATCGACAGCACGACGCGCGATGCGGTGCAGCGGACGATCGAGCGCGCGTGCGGGATGGCCGGGCGCGTGCTGCTGCGAGGCACGTGCTCGGGGCATGCGTTTCTGTCGCCGACGCTCGTTGAACACAGCGATCCCAAGGCGTTCTTCTGTCAGGACGAGATCTTTGGCCCGTTCGTCACGCTGGAAGTCTTTGAGAACGAAACGGAAGCGATCGACAAAGCCAACGACACGGTCTTCGGTCTCTCGGCAAGCGTATGGACGCACGACGGAGCGCGCGTTTCGCGTCGCGCGTGCGCTGCGCAACGGCACCGTGTGGATCAATGACCACAACAAGCTTTTCGCCGAAGCCGAAACGGGCGGGTATCGCCAAAGCGGACTGGGGCGGCTGCACGGCTACGATGCCCTCGCCGACTTCACGGAAATCAAGCACATCTGCATGCCGGCCGGCGTTGCGGGACATATCGCGCCGTTGCGGTGAATGGCAGGAAGGCGAGTCAATGGGCCTGACGCTTACGTGCTCATCACGTGACGAGCACGGCAAATCAGTTCAATTTTCGGTCTGGCCGTCTTCGCGGGGCGGTCCGCCTTGCTGTCGCCGCGCGTGCATCACTCGATCATGCTCCGCTCGCGCGGCGCTCGCCGCGTCGACCGGGTCATCACGCTGCCGCATCAGCCAGTAGACGCTGCCCAGTGCCACCAGCGCAAATGCAAGCGCCGCGATCTCGGCTGGCGCACCGGCGGGATCGAGAATGATGAATTTCCGGGCGATAGCCAGCAGCGCAACCAGAAGCACCGTTTTGACCTGCACGATGTGATCGCGACGCGCCATCACGCGCGTAATCGAATGTTTGAATTCCATCGCGATCAGCAGAGTCATGACCATACCGAAGATCGTTTGATACACCGCGTGATCCAGCGGATTCAGCGCGTCCGCAACCAGCAATGCAAGCACGGCGCGAATCAACTGCCAGAGCGACACGAGGATAATCACGGAAATCACGACACTCAGCACATGCACGACAAGCTGTTCGAATCGTTCATAAAAGCCGAGCATGTCCCACTGCAGACGCAACACATCGAGTTCCTTGCGTAGCCAGCTTCTCTTACTTTCCATGATTAGACTCCCGAAAGACCGTCGCTGCGCCGCGAGCGCACCGCACGTGCATGGATTGCACATGCGCCGTGCACAGTCCATCCCACGGTCGCGGATGCTGACATATTCAGTTATCGATAACGGAGGTCGAACTATCTTGCGGTCCTGACACCCGTTCCTGTCATCTGTTCGAAGAGGGACTCAGCCTGAAGCAGCAGGCCCATGCACTGTACGCCAACGAGCGCGATAGGGAATACTCCGTTTTGGCGGCGTCACAGGAATTGCGACACTACCCGCCCCACCCGGATGCGCCGCATGGGAGGCCTCGCGGACCATCAACCGCGGACACCGGCTTTGGATTCGATACGGACTGCTCTGGAGATGGTCGGGCCCTTGTAGCCCCTTGGGCGTTTCTCCGAAGAGAAGCTTTGCGGCGCGCCTTCCCTTGATGCAGTCCGAAAAAGCGAAGCTAAGCCATACATCTCCGGATTAGCGACTAGACTTGAAACATCGTTCGTGCATCCTCACGCGGGAGGCACGGATGGACTATCCAGTCACGATTGGAACGCGCGATCAAGGGAGGCAGACCTATGCCGAAAACCGTTCGAACCGCTGAGCAGATTCGCGACGAACTGCAGAACCGCGTGGAGAAAATCGCCGCTGACGTGCCGGGCGCTTTGCGGGTGCGCATACCCCTACCGGAGCGGCACCCACCCGACGCATCCGGGCGCAACTGGAACATGGCGCCGCGCAACGATCTCGGCGCAGATTACGCACATCATATCCAGAAGGTGATCGAAGACATGCGCACCGAGTTCGTGCTGCCAGATTGACATGTCGATACGAAACGGGAGCCGCTCATGCAAACGCACGTGTTTGTGCATCGAGGCTACGAGATCGCGGTACAGCCGGGGCAGAATGCATACGGCGCGTGGCATGCGAAGGTGAGTGTGCGCCATGCCGATAGCCCCGCCGTCGAATTTCGTCCGGAGACGGTTCAGCCGGAGTGGCTTACTCAGGATGAAGCGGTCCGCGACGGCATCGAATGGGGCACGCGTTTTGTCGATCGCAAGCTGGAAGATTTGCCCAACCCAATGTGATGCAACCCATCAGAGAAAAACGAGCGAAAAACCGGCAAAAAAAGCAGTTTCTCGAAAGACGCCAAATTCCAGTTCACTTACGGTGCAGGGATACGTGCCGCCATTATCCTTGAGAGGTGGCCTGCGCGTGAAGCGCAGGAAAACGAAACAAAGTCGTGACGTCCTCAAAGGCAGATAGCATATTCATGGTCAGGATCTATGGACGCATGCGCAGCGCCAATGGCTACGCAATACGCGACTTCCTGCATCGCTGCGACATAATGTTCGAATGGATCGAACTGTGCAGCGATCAGGAAGCGGAGGAACTGGCGCATGTGCAGCACCTTTCCGATTCGCGCTTGCCGGTCTGCGTCTTCCACGACGGAACGCGGCTGGAATGTCCCACCATCCGGCAAATCACCGAAAAGCTCGGCTGGTTTGCGAGTCCCTCCCGTGAGGCCTACGATCTGGCGATTTACGGCGCAGGACCGGCGGGATTGAGCGCCGCGGTGTACGGTGCATCGGAGGGACTGCATACCGTACTGGTCGAGCGGTTGGCACTGGGAGGACAGGCCGGTAGCAGTTCGAAGATCGAGAACTATCTGGGCTTTCCGCAGGGCGTGAGCGGCGCGCAGCTCGCTGAACGGGCGCGCGACCAGGCCGTCAAGTTCGGCGTCGAAATCCTGCTGGCGCGCGCAGGCGTGCACGCGGAGTTTCCGCCGGGCCAGGGCATCGTGTATCTGGAAGACGGCACGCGTATCACGGCGCGCACGTCTATCTGTGCAACGGGCGTGGCCTATCGCACGCTAGGGCTGGCAGGTGAAGAGCGCTTTCTTGGCGCGGGCCTTTATTACGGCGCCGGCGCCAGTGAGGCCGCGCTGATCCATGGCGAAAACGTCTACGTGGTGGGCGGCGGCAATTCGGCGGGACAGGCCGCCATGCATTTTTCGCAGTCCGCCAACCGCGTCTATATGCTCGTGCGTGACGCATCGCTCAAGAATACGTTGTCCCAATACCTGGTGGATCGCATCTCATCGGCGTCGAACATTGAAGTGCGCACGTGCACCGAAGTGACCGCGCTCGCAGGTGATGACGTGTTGCAGGAGATCTCGCTGACCGATGTGCGAACGGCACGGGAGCGCACGGAAAAAACGAATTGGCTATTCGTCTGCATTGGCGGCGTGCCACAGACGGAATGGGCCCTGGAGGTCGGCATCGTTCGCGATGAAGCCGGCTATCTCGTAACCGGTCCCGATCTGCAGGAATATCGGGCGGACCTGAATTGGCCTCTCGAACGCGCACCGCTGCATCTGGAAACAAGTATGCCCGGCGTATTCGCAGCGGGCGACGTGCGTCACGCGTCGATCAAGCGCGTGGCGTCGGCCGTCGGCGAGGGGGCCATGGCTGTGACGCTGGTGCATCGCTATTTGAATAGCGCTTGAGCACGAACGCAATGTTGATCCCGGCACGTCTGCGCATAGGAGCACGATCATGACCCCCGGTTGCACGCACCTGGGAGAGGCCCGCATTCTCCACACGTCCATCAACTATTGCGAGGACTGCGTGAAGCTTGGCCAGCCGTGGGTACATTTGAGGCTGTGTCTTTCTTGCGGCCATGTCGGCTGCTGCGATTCGTCGCCCAACCGGCATGCAAGCAAACATTTTCACGCGACCGGTCATCCGCTGGTACGTTCAATCGAACCCGGAGAAACGTGGATCTGGTGCTATCGCGACGAGATCGTAGTAGGTGAGCTTCAATCGTGAGTGCGACGCCCCGCACGGGCGGCGGCGTCGCGTTCTCAATCATCCAGGCGTCACGCACGTCGCCTCGCAACAGTGCATTGGCGAGTTGCGATTCCACCTCAAGACGGGTCTTGCGTTTGAGCATCCGCGCGCCGAACTCGGGGGCATATCCGATCTGCGCACGATGATCGCGTAACCCGTCGTCGACGCGATTGAGAAACTCCGGCACGAAATGATGCCGCAGGATTTCCATCAACCGGTCGCGCAGTTCAGGATAGTCGAGCTGCTTCGAGTCGGACTTCATGTCGTCCTGAATCAGCTGTGAGCCGACATTGCTGGTCGCGATGATGATCGTGTTGTTCTGGCGCCGGGTATCCACATCGCAAGGATCAACCTATGCCGTGCGCAATGGCCGGTATAGCAGCCAAGCTGCATTTCCACGCGCGCCGCTCTGCTAGGATCGGCAGTCTTTAGCGGGCGCGACTCAACGAGGTGCACAAGGCACCGGGCATTCGCCCCCCGGCAACGCAATAACCCATTCAGAGATCCATCCCGGCGGACATGCGGTTGAAGTCATGATTACCATAACGACGCTACGTGGCCGCCGCCGCAATCTGCACAGGATCCGCACAATCGCGACGCTACCTCACCGGCGCCTGTCATGGCTTCTTGCTTTCGCCTTGTGGTTCGGCGCCTGCGCGCCGTTGATGTCGCATATGGTCGAGAGCCGTTTCTCCGCACCCTCGACCGATATCTGCGGGACAAACGACGGTGCAGAGGCTGCGGGACTCGCGGCCACCCAGCCGGCTAAAGCAGACCAGGCGCTGATGAAATTCGACAGCTGCGCATTCTGCGCGCTGCTCCATCATGCGCCGCCGCTGCCTGTCACCCTCCCTCCCTGGCAAGCGCTTAGTTTCTGGTTCAAACGTACCCGGCAACCCCGAGCCGTATGCCGCGGATACAAGCGCTTTCGCCGCCGCGCGCATCGCAGCCGAGCGCCGCCTTCCAGCGCTGCCCCGCGGGCGTAACGCAGGCTTCCAACGTCACGGCGCGGCCCAGG
Organism: Paraburkholderia bannensis; assembly: GCF_014200455.1. Taxonomy (GTDB): domain Bacteria; phylum Pseudomonadota; class Gammaproteobacteria; order Burkholderiales; family Burkholderiaceae; genus Paraburkholderia; species Paraburkholderia bannensis_A. Next base: position 179,852 of record NZ_JACHBW010000014.1, read on the forward strand.
ACAACGCCGAAGACCTGCCTGCCCTACTGTGAGCCGCACACCGCGCGGCATGACGCGCAGCGCGCGCCCGCTTCCCTTCCCGCTATCGCCGACGCTCCATTGAGGGCGTCGCGTCCCCGCTCGCGTTTGCGCAGTGCGCCTCGCCAGGATGCGCACTGCGCGCGCACTCTTTTGTCTCGAAGGAGATCGTCATGGACATGCTGGGCATGTATCCAACGTTCTACGTACCCGGCATCGGCACGGCCTGGGTCATGGGCATCATCGGCGTGATACACGTCGTGGCCTCTCACACTTCCGTCGGCGCATCGTTTCTTTTTGCGCTTCTCGAAACACGCGCCTGGCGCGAGAAGAAACCCGAACTGCTCGTCTTCATCAAGCAGTACGGCATGTTCCTGCTGGTGTTTTCCTACATCATCGGCTCGATCACGGGCCCGGGCATCTGGTACGCCATCACCGTGGCCAGCCCTCGTGGCGTTGGCGGTCTGATCCACAACTTTGTGTGGGTCTGGGCCAGCGAGTGGGTCTACTTCACGGTCGAAGTGATCGGGGTCTACGCACTCGTCTATCTGCTCGGGAAAATCGATCCGAAAACGCATCTGAAACTGACCTGGTCCTTCGCACTGGCCTCGTGGGCAACCATGCTGCTGATCGTAGGCATCCTGTCGTTCATGATGTGGCCGGGCAACGACCGCTGGTATCGCACCGGCTCCACCAGCGATGCGTTTTTCAACGTCAACTTCTTCGCGCAGCTTGGCACCCGCACCGGCGCGATGTTCGTGATGGCCGCGCTGGTCGGGCTGCTGGTTGCGAGCCGTCTCAAGGATGCCGCTTTGCGGCGCAGCGTCGTGCGCTTTCTCGCGCCGATCGGCCTGCTCGGCGGCCTGTTCGCCGTGCTGATGTTCCTCTACTACCTGCGCACGCTGCCCAGCAACGCCATCGTGATGCTCAACACCCATCTCCTGCCCGTGTATGCGAAGGCGATGGTGGCGGTGTTCACGGTCGCCACGCTGTGGCTTCTGTTCGCATGGTGGCGTCCGCAACAGGTTTATACCTCGCTGGCGCTGGCGATGTTCGCCTTCATCGCCGTGTTCGGTGTCTGGCCCGAGGAGCGCATGCGCGAATCGATGCGCAAGCCGTACGTGGCCGGCCAGTACATCTACGGCAACCAGGTCATCGCACGCGATGTGCCGGGCAAGGGCATCGCCTCGGAAGTGGACACCATCGCCGCTCACGGCCTGCTCAAGCTGAATCCATTCGTGCCCGCCCACCTGCGTGAGGTCACGGATGCCAACGAGCTGGAGGCCGGCAAGCTGCTCACGAAAATGGCGTGCGCCAACTGCCATTCGCTGGAACCGGGTGGCCCGTTGCGCAATCTGCCCGCCAAGCTTCACTACGCCACGGACGAAGACATGATCGCGGCCTTTCTGCGCGGGCCGCTCAAATACGGCACCCAGCCGTACATGCCTCGCATCGATCTGCCCGACGACGAAGTGCGGGCCATCGCCCACTATCTCGCCGCCGTCGATCGTACCCGGACGGCGAATCCCCCGGGCGGCCAGCAGCCCCTGGCGGCCATTCAACCTGTTTCGATGAGGAAATAAGTTCATGGATATCGGAACTGTCATGAACACCCTGCGCGACCCCGCCGGGGTCCCTGCGCAGCCGGTGGTGTTCCAGATCCTGATGGTGTTGACGTGGGTGCTGCACATCGCGTTCGTGCATCTGGCGCTCGGCGCCGCGGGTCTGGCGATCTTTGCGTTTCACCGGCGCAGGCACGGCCCGCACTGGGAGCGGCTGTCGCTTGCGCTGACCAAGGTCGCGAAAGTGGCCGTGTCGCTGCTGATCGTGCTGGGCGTCGGCCCGCTACTGTTTACCCAGGTGATTTATGACCCTCAGTGGTACACGTCGAATGTGTTATCGGGGCGCTGGGCGATCGCCTTTATCTTCACGCTGATCGTCGCCTATTGCTGCTGGTTTGCGTTCTATCACGCGAACCGCGCGGGAGCGCGCCGGTATATCGGCGTTTATGCGTGGATTGCGCTCGCGCTCTTCTGCCTCGACGGCCTCATCATGCATGCGCTGTCGTATCAGGCCCTGCTGCCGCAGCGTTGGATGGACTGGTATGCGCCCGGCGGCGTGGTGGACACCCGCGGCGCGGCGCTGCACGCGATTCAATGGCCGCGCTATGTCTTCATCATGGGGCTTTCGGTGCCGGGGATCGGTCTCTTTCTGATCGCCTATACGCACTACTTCGCCGTGCGCGCCGATTACGAGGCGAAGTGGCTCGACTTCGTTCGCACGCTGGGCAGGCGGCTCGCGCGCTGGGGCTTCGCCCTGTCGATCGTACCGATGCTCGCGTGGCAGGCGGCCCTGCCCGCCGGCAGCGGCCTTTTGACCGATCCGCTCGGCTGGCTCATCGTCGCCACGCTGGCCGCGATGGCGCTCTGGATGCGCGGGGACAAGGACACGACCCACGGCTATCTGCCGCTCGCCGGCGGCGTAGCGCTGCTCGGCGCGCTGGCGATATGGCGCGAAGTGATCCGCGTGCATTATCTGCGTCCGCTCGGTTACGACGTCCAGACCTACAAGGTCCACGTGGACTGGCCGTCCACGGTGCTGTTCTTCGCGACGCTCGCCGGCATCGGCGGCCTGGTCGGGGGCTTCTATCTGCTGCTGCTCTATCGCTCGGGACGCACACAGGGCATCTACACGGCTGATCGATCCGTCTCGCGCATGGGCACTGGCGCGGTCGCGGTGCTGGGCGTCTGGATCGCTGTGTTCCTCGCCTACGGTATCGCGATTTCGGTTCGCGACACCTTCTATTGAGCCGGTCCACGGCTACTGGAGTCTCTTACATGAAAACGATGCTTCGAATCATGCTCGCGCTAGTGGCTCTGCTGCAGTCGGCCGCGTATGCCCAGTCGGCTTCGAGCGCGCCCGATGCGGGCGCAGGCCAACGGCGCGCTGCAGTATGTTTCGCCTGTCACAATGCAGACGGCGTGGCACGCATCCCCGGCGTGCCGAATCTTGCCGGGCAACAAAGCGACTATCTGGAAAGCGCGCTGCGTGCGTATCGCGACGGCAAGACGCGCCAGAATCCGACCATGAACGCCATGGCCCAGCCATTGTCGGATCGCGATATCGCCAATATCGCGGCGTATTTCAGCCAGCAGGCGCGCGACGCGAAAGGCGGCGTGCAGACCGTGGGAGCCGTCGCACAGCCGCCGCGCGAGGCGATTGTGCCGGTGCGCGCGACCGCGGCGGACAGACCCACGGCCGCAGCGCTTGCGCCCTCCGGAGCAAATCTGCTCGCATCGGGCAAGCAGGTCTATGGCACGTCGTGTTTTGCGTGTCATGCGAGCGGTGCGGCCGGCGCGCCGAAGGTCGGCGATCGCGCCGCCTGGTCCGCGCGCATCGCGCAAGGCGATGCAACGCTGCTGCAGCACGCGCTGCACGGCTTCAACGCGATGCCCCCCAGGGGCGGATGCGCAAGCTGCTCGGACGCAGATCTTCGCGCAGCCATCGCCTACATGACCGCGCAGGCGCGATAACGCGCGAGATTCGGGAAGGTGGCGCGCCATTGCGACGGATTGCCGCAATGGCGCTCGATCGATCCGCGCGAAGTGCCTTACACGAGGAAGCGTCGCGTACACCTCGCAGACGATCTCCTCGCCATGCGTTACCATGCGCGGATGTCGTCGTCCGCCGCCAACCGCAAACGTCTGAGTACATGGCTTGCCCTGCTTGCCATGTGGCTTGTCGTGGTGATGCCGGACGTCAGCCAGATCGTGGCGTCGCTGCATGCACGCGAGCCGGTCGCAGAACTTTGCTCCGGCGACACTGCTTCGGTTCATGCGGGCGCCCACCCCTTGGGCAGCCTCGCGCAATGCGGCTATTGCGATCTGCTCCATGTGCATACGCCGCTGCCCGGCGCGGCACATTCTGCGCCGCCAGCGCCGACGCGTTACGCACTAGCAGCCGCAGCCCCGTCACGTGACGTGATCGGCCGCCTCGACGGCTGGCGCCCTGACCTCGCCCGCGCCCCTCCTGTCGCCTGAGCTTCGCCAGCGCCCGCCTATGCGGGCCGTTTGTGCAGCCGGTGCGTGATGTTTGTCGCGCTCCCTCGTTCATTTCACGCTCCACGCCCGTTAAACGGCGTGCGCGCATGCTCGAACCGACAATCCATGTTTAATGCCTTTCACCGCTTTACCGGTGCGGCTTCGGCGCGACCCTTGAATATCGTGCTGGCCGTGTGCGCGCTCGCGGGTGCGATATTGCTGGGCGGTTGCGACCAGAAGCCGCCGCTCTCGTTTCAGAATCTCGACATCACCGGCAATACGCAGTTCGCCAAAAATTTTTCGCTGCCCGATACGAATGGACACACCCGCACGCTCGCCGACTACCAGGGCAAGATCGTGGTGCTGTTGTTCGGCTATACGCACTGTCCGGATGTGTGCCCAACCACGCTTGCCGAGCTATCCCAGGCGCTCGACCAGTTAGGACCGCAAAAGGCAAGCCGTGTCCAGGTGCTATTCGTCACCGTCGATCCGCAGCGGGACACGCCTGCGGTGCTGGCGCAATACGCCGCCGCCTTCAATCCGTCGTTCCGCGCCCTGCGACCAGCAGACAAGGCGCAACTGGACAAGGTGACGAACGACTTCAGTTTCGTATATCAAAAGGTGCCAGGCAGCGACGCCAGCAACTACACGATGAACCATACCGCCGCCGCCCTTGTCTTCGATTCCGCAGGCCGGTTGCGCCTTTACGCCCGTGACGGCCAGGGCGTCAAGCCCTGGGTTCACGATCTCGGCCTTTTACTGCAGGCAAGCTGACGGGACGCTTCTTCCTGATTGCTGTCCGCTTGAGTCCCCGCTAACTTAAACAAACCCATCTACAGGAGAAAGACCATGAATCGCTTCTTGCGCACTATCGCTCTGAGCATGCCGCTGGCTGCGGCAGCGCTGCCCGCATTCGCCGCCCCCTCGGGCGCGATGATGGTGTCCGACTGCTGGATTCGTTCCATGCCGGGCGACACGCCCTCGGGCGGCTACTTCAAACTGATGAATATGAGCGATAAAGGTATCGATCTTGTCGGCGTCAGCACGGACGCTTTCGGCGTGTCGATGCTGCATCAGACGCAGAGCAGCGGCAGCACGTCGAAAATGGTGATGGTCGACAAGGCGAGCATTCCTGCAAATGGCACGCTTGCCTTCGCGCCGGGGGGGTATCACGTGATGTTCGAGCATGCGAAAAAGCCGCTCGTAGTGGGATCGAGCATTCCCGTCACCTTCAAGTTCGGTGACGGCGAAAGCGTGGATGCGCAATGCGCCGTGAAGAACGCTGCAGGCCAGTGATGGATGATAAATGGCGGGCATGTTTCATCGATGTCCGCCATTTATACGAACTGCTGATTAAAAATTTCATAACTCGGATTCCTTATACTGGCGATCCGAAATAGCACTGTTTAAGCGCGCATCTGCGATAGAAACGTGATTCTGACAGTGCTAGACTTACGCGTCCCATAGCGTCCATTGGCATGAACTTACGCGCCCGAATTCGTGCAACCGCCTGGCTTGGCTTGATCGCCATGTGGCTTGTCGTGCTCGCGCCATTGGTCAGTCAACTTGTTTTGGCCCAGCGGGCGCACCAGCCGGTCGCCGCCCTATGCTCCGCCGCAGAAACCGTGGATAGTGCGCTTCATCACACGCTCGATAGCGCGCTTTCTGCCTGCGGGTATTGCGATCTGCTGGCAACCCACTCCGCCGCGCCACCGATTCCGGCTGTCATGCCGGCGCTGTTCGCACTCGTCATCGCGGCTCTTGTTCCTGCGCTGGTCTCACGCTTCACGCCGCAGGGCGCTTTCCCCTCGGGACGGCCCAGGGCGCCGCCCACCGCTTCCTGATTTCCCCTTCCCTGCTGTCATGCACTGCGCGCTCGCAAAGCGTGCGGGCGCTCAATCACGCGTATGGAATGCTCGCATGAAGCCCGCACACGCCATGCGCTAACAGGCAGCCACGCGTTGTCCCTTGCGCTCATTGCGCGACGGCGTGCGTATCGCGGCGCGTATTTTCTCTCTGCTGCTGGCTATCGAGGCATACCTTCAATGTGCTTGCTCAAATGGTTTCATCGCTACGCCGTGTGGTTTAACGTTTCCGCTTTCATCGCCGTCATGTTGTGGGCCGGTTGGGCGTGGTCTGTCGTGTATGCCCGACTCGAAGCCGGCGTCCCCATGCGACTACAACGTGTCCACGCGTGCCCGTGCCAACAACCCGATGGCGATCAACGCGCTGCAATGCGCATCTGACGCTTTCGTGTAGCAACCCCACAGAACGACGAACTTCGAAATGAACGATCCATGGCTGAAAGAGCGCGTCGAAGCCATCCGCGCACTTAAAAATCCAACCGAACATCAACGCGCGCTGCTGCTTCTGTTCGACAATCCGGCGCGCAATATTGATGAGGAACGCAAACTTTCTGCGCTCGCCAAGGCAGAAAGGGCGGCAGTACGCGCCCAGAAGGCGCGCGCGAATGCAACACGGGCGCTCAAGGAAGACCGGCTATCGCAGCGCCGCGCACGTGACCAGCTCGCCATCGTGAGAGGCGCACTCATCGATTGCGCTGTACTGGAAAATCGCGACCCCGGCGAATTGCTGGGGGCGTTGCTCTGCTTCATTGAGCAGGGCACACCATGCGATCGCGAAAGCTGGAAACAGACGGGAGACGCATTGATTGCCAGACAAATGACGGCTGGCGTTCCCACTGCGCGAACACGCACTACGGCGAGCACCCGTACACGCGCGAATTCGCCAGCGAAACCGCTTTGAGCGAGAGCGGCCAGCGCACTTGCCAGTCCGTCCAGGTGATCCCGCGCCGCATGATCGGGGAGCGGGATGCGCGCACGTTGGCCGTTGCGCTGGCGACTGTATCGGGCGCCATTCCCAGCCAACCCGAAGAAAACGGCTTTGTGGGCAACATCGCACGCGCTGGTGCGGCCGAGATTGATATGGACGGCATGCCGATGGATGGCGGTATCGGCTCGCCTCTGGGCGGCCGCAACAACATCGAGTCCGAGCAACTGTCCTGCGAGGCAGACGGCTACGTCGCCCTGCGCGCAGGCAGCGACGGCACCGTCGACCCCTACTTTGATCTTACCGGCCCATTGACCTCTGCAATCAACGCCCGCCTCTCTGGCGAATACCCGAACGAGCGTGCCAGGTTTTAGCGCGTATAAAACGCCCGTATGCATGATCGCGCAAACGTATGCGAGTAAAGAATTAACTCGCCATGCATTAAATCCTGTTGCTGCCATTGCAACATTTAGCTAGCATCCTGCCAGCTTTTTTCCACGTTTTTCGTCTGGCTGGCTGTTTGCGGGTCGGCGCGGACGAGGCTGGTTTCTATGCGCGACAGGATTAAATTATTTTTGTCATACAAAAAAAATCAAAAAAGTAGTGTTTAACAGCCAATCAGGGGTACAGGAAATCCTCTCATTGACGTAAACATGATCGAAGCAGTCGTCGAGGGACTAGACTCGCATGAAAAATCACGGAGATATTCTGTGAATGCAATTCAGTAAAACGAAAACGAATGCGCTTGCGGTCCTGAGCCAGGTCGCATCGCACCGAACGAAGAAACAGAACGTCCGCTAGCAACATAACAAGCAGTCAACAGCGGCCGGAAGAACAAAGCCTGGGGAACGACGTGTCAGTGCTGTCTATTCATGACGAGCCAAAGCAGGAGCTCGCTCAAACGCTTTCGCACGCGCACGCGAGTCATCGCGCCGTGTTGCGCCCACGCGCGCACGCTGCCGCGCGCCGCCGCCCACGACCGGTAAGCCAGCGTATGCGGTTCGCAGCAGATGCGATCCGCGCAGGCCATGCCGGCATTGCGCTTTTGATCCCGCCGATTGCGTTGTTTGCGCCGATTGCACCCCTTGCGTCGATTACGCGATCAGGCCGCGCGCCGCTCGATTCCTGAGCACGCGACACACCGCGTCAAGCCACTACATTCAGCGTCAAGCCTTGCCGGGTCATCCACAGGAACCAGGCGGGGCCAGCGCGGCACCTGGACGGGCGCCGCATGGAGAGACACGTCATGAAGATTCTCAAGCACTGGTTCGCGCGCCGTGAGGCCAACACTCACCGACGCGGCCCGAGCGTCACGGCCTCGCCCCTTCTGCTCGCGCTGGAACCGCGCGTCGTCTATGACGCGTCGGTCGCAGCCGTCGCCGTGCAGCCGCACGCGCATCAACACGAACACACCGACACGCATCGCAGCACCGAAACACAAACGGATAGCGGCTCGATCAACGCCACGCCTGCGAGCCAGAACAGCGGCCAGCAATCGAACGCCGCAGCGCAGACCACGCAGGACTCGCACGCCTCCGGTCGCCACGCAAAGACCGACGATGGCCGCGTCAATCCGCACGCCGGACAGACACCGCGCGACACCGCGGCTGACACGAGCGGCATGACAGCCACCGGCCAGACCGAGGTGGTGTTCATCGACCCGAGCGTGGCGAACTACCAGACGCTGATCGCAGGCCTGCCCGCCGGTACGCAGTACGTCGTGCTCAACGCCAGTACCGACGGCTTCGCGCAGATCGCGCAATATCTGCAATTGCATCAGGGTGTGGGTTCGATCAGCCTGATTTCGCACGGCTCCGACGGTCTCGTGCAAGCTGGTTCGGCCTGGCTGAACACGTCCGACATTTCCGCCTATCGCAGCGAGCTCGCGCAGATTGGCGCGGCGATGAAGCCGGGCGGCGACTTCCTGATCTACGGCTGCGATCTGGCGCAGCAGGCCGACGGCCAGGCGCTCGTGCAGCAGATCGCTGCGATCACGCATCTGAACGTGGCGGCCTCGACCAATGCGACCGGCGCAAACGCGCTCGGCGGCGACTGGACGCTCGAATACCAGGTGGGCACGGTGCACACCGCGCTGAACGAATCGGCCAGCGCCCAGTCGCAGTTCAACGAGCTGCTCGGCGTGACGACGGAAACCTACGACAGCGCGGCGGCCAACAACTTCGCGGCGGTCGGCCAGTCACAGTTCACGCTCGACGGGCTTGTCTACACGTTCGACCAGCCCAGCAACACCTACGCCTATAACGCGTCGAACTGGCCATTCCCGAGCGACATTTCCAACTCACCCACCGACGGCGTGCTGGAAATCAATGCTGACGGCGCCTCGACGATGCGCAACGTCACGATCTCGCTCGCCAACGGCCACCTGTTCAGCCTGCAGAGCTTCGATCTGAGCTCGTTCAACGGCGACCTGTACATCCAGGCCAACTACGCCAACGGTTCGAAGAGCTCGATGATCCAGCTCGCCACAGCCGTGGTAGGCGGCTTCGAGGGCACCGTGTCGAACCAGAACCAGCTCGGCACCGCGTTCAACAACATCGTCTCGTTCTCGCTGATCGACCAGAACGACACGGGCAGCTTCGAGCCCACGCTGAACAACCTCGCCTATATCGACAGCGGCCCGAGCGTGACCGCCTCCAGCGGCAGCGCGTCCTGGGTGTCGAGCGACAACGGCGTGGGCGGCACGGCAGTAGCGGTGGACCCCGGCATCACGCTCACCGACCCTGGTTCGTCCTCGGCCAGCAGCGCCACGGTGCGCATCACCAACGTCCAGAGCGGCGACCAGTTGTCGTTCGTGGCGCAAAACGGCATCAGCGGCAGCTACAACAGCGCTACCGGGATCCTGCTGCTGACCGGCAGCGGCTCGCCGAGCCTCGCCAGTTGGCAGGCCGCGCTGCGGTCGATCACGTACTTCAGCACGCAGACCTCGCCCAGCCTCTCGACCACCACGCGCTCCGTGTCGTTCGCATTCAACGACGGCGTGAACACAAGCAACGTGGCCACGCGCACCGTCACCATCACCGCAACCGACCAGACGCCGCTCGTGACGGAGGGCGGCGCGGCCAGCACCAGCTATATCGCCGGCACGTCCCCGGTCGCGATCGACTCCAACCTGCACGTCAGCGACGCCGACACCCCGAAGCTGACCACGGGCACCGTCTCGATCGCAAGCGGCTACACGTCGGGCGACACGCTCGCGTTCAGCAATTCGAGCGCGACGCTGTACGGCGACATCGTCGGCAGCTACGACTCGAGCTTGCACAAGCTCACGCTGACATCGGTATCCAACAACGCCACCGTCGCGCAATGGCAGAACGCGTTCGATGCCGTCACGTTCTCGAGCCCGACGGGCTCGTCGGGCGGCACCCGCGACATCACGTTCTCGGTGAGCGACGGCACCAAGACCAGCGCGCTGCTGCACCACAGCATGGTGGTCACGCTGGGCCCCACAGTCAGCACCGACATCGGCTCGGCCCAGTTCGTGAGCGGCGACAACGCCGCCTCCACGCCGGTCGCGGTCGACCCGGGCATCCTGCTCGCCGACGGCAACAGCTCCACGCTGGCCAGCGCGACGGTCTCGATCACCGGCAACTTCCAGATCGGCCACGACGAGCTGGTGTTCGTCAGCAATCCGTCGACGATGGGCAACATCAGCGGCGTCTACGACAGCGGCACGGGCATTCTGACGCTGACCGCATCCGGCGGCGCGTCGCTGCTCCAATGGCAGAACGCGCTCGCCTCGGTCAGCTTCACGAGCGACCTGATCACGCCGTCGACCGCCAACCGCACGGTCAGCTTCCAGATCAACGACGGCACGCTGACCAGCTCGATCGCCACGCGCACCGTGGCCGTGACGGCCACGGACCAGACGCCGGTGCTCGGCGGCGGCGGCAACAGCTCCGCGTTCGTCGCGGGCGACAACGCCGCCTCCACGCCGGTCGCGGTCAACAACGCCATCACCGTGGCCGACCTGGACGGCGGCCCGCTGCAGCAGGCCGTGATCTCCATCACGGCACACTACGAGGCCACCGACGTCCTCGCGTTCAACAACAACAACACCGCGCTGTACGGCAACATCTCGGCCATCTACGCGAACGGCGTGCTGACGCTGAGCTCGTCGGGCAACCAGGCCACACTTGCCCAATGGCAGAACGCGCTGCAAGCCGTCACCTACGACTCGACGGCCATCACGCCGGGCAACAGCTCGCGCACCGTCAGCTTCGTGGTGAGCGACGGCACCAGGACCAGCACGGCGGCCACCTCCACCGTGACGGTTGCCGATACGGATCAGACGCCGCTCATCGTCGGCTCGTCGGGCCACACGACGTTCACGCAGGGCAACAACACCGCCTCCACGCCCATCGTGATCGATCCCGCCATCACGGTGTCCGATCGCGACAACAGCACGCTGTCGCAAGCGAGTATCGTGATTAGCAGCGGCTACGATGCCAACGGCGACGCCCTGCTGTTCACCAATGACGGCTCGACGATGGGCAACATCACGAGCGCGTACTGGAACGGCGTGCTGGTGCTCACCTCGTCGAGCGGCTCGGCCACCCTCGCGCAATGGCAGGCCGCGCTGCGCTCGATCAGATTCACGGACGCCGCCTCGGCGCCCTCCGGCACGCAGCGTGTCATCAGCTTTTCCGTCAGCGACGGCGTGAAGACCAGCGACGGCTTCCAGCGCTCGATCAACATGGTGCTGACCGACCAATCGCCAGTCGTCACCGACAGCAGCGGTACAACGACCTTCACCTCGGCCGACAACGCGAGCTCCACGCCCGTCGTGGTCGACGCCGGTGTGACGCTGACCGATGCCGATTCGCCGACCATGACATCGGCCACCGTGGCGATCACCGGCAACTTCCATGGCGGCGAAGATGTGCTGGCGCTCGGCAGCGGCTCGTTCGGCGACATCCAGGCGGCCTTCAATTCCGGCACCGGCGTGCTCACGCTGACCTCGGCGGGCGCCTCGACCACCGCGCAGTGGCAGGCCGCGCTTCGCTCGGTCACTTATACGGACACGGCCGCCGTGCCGCAGACCGCGAACCGCGTCATCACCTTCAGCGCCAACGACGGCACGAAATCGAGCATCGGTTCGAGCAAGGTCGTCGTAGTGGATGCGACGCACCAGACGCCGGTGCTCGGGGCCTCGCGCAACAGTCTGACCTGGCTGCCCGGCCAGGCCGCCACCTCGATCGACAGCGGCATCACGCTAACCGACCTGAACGCGAGCGGCTCGACGCTGGTCTCGATGACGCTCACGGTGCAGATCACCTCGGGGCTGCAGAGCGGCGACACGCTCGGCTTCAGCCTGCCGACGTCGACGCTGACCAACGGCATGACCCTCAACTACGACGGCACCAGCGGCACGCTGACGATCACCTCTAGCGGCGGCACCCTCGCGCAATGGCAGACGGTGCTCGACCATCTGCAGTTCTCGACTGCCGCCGACGCACCGATCGGCACGCGCACGCTCAGCATCACCATCAGCGACGGCGTGAAGACGAGTGCTCCGATCGACTACAGCGTGAACGTGATCAGCTCCGCCCCGCCGCTGGGTACGACCAGCACCGGCAGCGTGAGCTTCGTGGCCGGCGACAACACCAGCGCGACGCCAGTGGTGGTCGATCCGAACCTGACGATCGCGGACCCGCTCGGCAACGTGGTCGACAGCGCGGTGTTCGCCATCACGGGCAACCTGCACAGCGGCGAGGACCAGCTCTCGTTCGTCAACGATGGCCTCACGATGGGCAACATCACCGGCAGCTACAACTCGTTGAGCGGCGTGCTCACGCTGATTTCGAGCGACGGCTCGGCCACGCTTGCGCAATGGCAGGCCGCGCTGCGCAACGTCACCTACACGGATACGCTCGTCACGCCGAACAGCGCCACGCGCACCGTCAGCCTGGCGGTGAACGCCGGTCCGCAGTTCAGCAACGTGCTGACGCGCCTCATCACGGTCTCGCAAACCGACCAGACGCCGCTGCTGTCCACCAGCAGCACCGGCAGCGCCTCCTTCGTGGCGGCCGACAACGCGGTGTCCACGCCGGTGGCGATCGACACCAGCATCGTGCTCGCCGACCTCGACAGCCCCACGCTGGCCTCGGCCACCGTGCAGATCGGCGCGGGTTTCAACGCTGGCGAGGACCTGCTCGGCTTCGTCAACGACGGCCTCACGATGGGCAACATCACGGCCAGCTACGACGCCATCCACGGCACGCTCACGCTCGCCTCGGCCGATTCGGGCGCCACCCGGCTCCAGTGGCAGAACGCGCTGCGCGCGGTCACCTACACGGACACGGCCATCACGCCCGACAACACGCAGCGCTCCATCGGGTTCACCATCAGCGACGGCACAAAATCGAGCGGTGTCCTGACGCGTACCGTCAGCGTGACCGACACCGACCAGACGCCGGTGATCTCGACCAACAGCACCGGTTCGACCACGTTTGTGGCTGGCGACAACGTGGCCTCCACGCCGGTCGCGATCGACACCGGCATCACCCTGTCCGATCTCGACAACGGCACGCTGGCGTCGGCCACCGTGCAGATCGGCGCCGGCTTCCATGCCGGCGAGGACGTGCTCACGTTCATCAACGACGGCACGATGGGCAACATCGGCGGGACCTACGCCCCGACCACCGGCACGCTCACGCTGACCTCACAGAATCACACGGCCACCCTCGCGCAGTGGCAGGCCGCGTTGCGCTCGATCACCTATCTCGATACGGCGATCACGCCGGACACGACCACGCGTACCATCGATTTCACCGTCAACGACAACGTGAAGACGAGCGCCGTCTACTCTCGCGACGTGAGCGTGGCCGACACCGACCAGACGCCGCTGATCTCCACCAGCAGCACCGGCAGCGCCGCGTTCGTGGCCGCGGACAATGCGCCTTCGACGCCGGTCGTGATCGACGATGGCATCGCGCTCGGGGACGCCGACAACACGACGCTGGCTTGCGCGACCGTGCAGATCGGCGCCGGCTTCCACGCCGGTGAGGACATACTCAGCTTCACCAACGACGGCACGATGGGCAACATCACGGCCAGCTACGACGCCGTGAACGGTACGCTCACGCTGACTTCCCAGAACGCCAGCGCCACGCTCGGCCAATGGCAGGCGGCATTGCGCGCTGTCACCTACACGGATACGGCGGTCACGCCCGATACGACCACACGCTCCATCGGCTTTGTGGTCAACGATGGCGTGAAGCACAGCGCTGCGCTCACACGCGACGTCACCGTGGCCGCTACTGACCAGACCCCGCTGATCTCGACGGGCAGCACGGGCGCGGCCAATTTCGTGGCGGGGGACAACACCGTGTCCACGCCAGTCGCGATCGACAGCAACCTCTTGCTCAGCGATCTCGACAACAACACGCTGGCTTCGGCCACCGTGCAGATCGGAAGCGGCTTCCACATCGGCCAGGATGTGCTTGGCTTCATCAACGACGGCTCGACGATGGGCAACATCACGGCGACCTACGACGCGGTGCACGGCACGCTCACGCTGACCTCGGCCGATTCGACCGCCACGCAGCTGCAATGGCAGAACGCGCTGCGCGCCGTCACCTATACCGATACGGCGATCACGCCCACGGCTGTGACGCGCACCGTCGGCTTTACCGTCAGCGACGGCACGAAGACGAGCGCTGCGTATTCGCGCGATGTCACGGTAGCCGACACCGACCAGACGCCGATCGTGAACTCCACGAACGGCGGCTCGGCCTCGTTCGTCTCTGCCGACAACGGCCCGTCGACGCCCGTCACAATCGATTCGGGCATCGTTCTGAGCGACCGCGACAACGCGACGCTCGCATCGGCGACCGTGCAGATTGGCGCGGGTTTCCATGCTGGCGAAGACGTGCTCTCGTTCGTGAACGACGGCGCGACGATGGGCAATATCACCGCGAGCTACGATGCGACGCACGGCGCGCTCACGCTGACTTCGGCGGGCGCGACGGCCACGCTCGCTCAGTGGCAAAACGCGCTGCGCTCAGTCACGTATATCGATACCGCGATTACGCCCAATACGGCCACGCGCGCGATGAATTTCAGCGTGAGTGATGGCGAGAAATCGAGCGCCGCCCATACGCGCAATGTCAGCGTCGCCGCAATCGATCAAACACCGCTGATTTCGTCGGGGAGTACGGGTTCGGTCTCCCTCGTTGCGGGCGATAACGTCGCTTCGACACCGGTGGCTATCGACACGGGCATCACGCTTTCGGATCGTGACAATACGACGCTGGCTTCGGCTACCGTGCAGATTGGCGCGGGTTTCCATGCTGGCGAAGACGTGCTCTCGTTCGTGAACGACGGCACGACGATGGGCAACATCACCGCGAGCTACGACGCAACGCACGGCACGCTCACGCTGACTTCGGCGGGCGCGTCGGCCACGCTGGCGCAATGGCAAAACGCGCTGCGCTCGATCACCTACACCGATACGGCGATCACGCCTGACACCGCCACGCGCACGATCAGTTTCAGCGTCAACGATGGAGTGAAGTCGAGCACGGAGATTTCACGCAGCGTAACCGTGACGGATACGGATCAGACGCCGGTTATCGCCACAAGCAGCACAGGTTCGGCATCGTTCGTCGCAGCCGACAATGCACCGTCAACGCCGGTTATCGTCGACACGGGCATCACGCTTTCGGATCGTGACAATACGACGCTGGCTTCGGCTACCGTGCAGATTGGCGCGGGTTTCCATGCTGGCGAAGACGTGCTCTCGTTCGTGAACGACGGCACGACGATGGGCAACATCACCGCGAGCTACGACGCAACGCACGGCACGCTCACGCTGACTTCGGCGGGCGCATCGGCCACGCTGGCGCAATGGCAAAACGCGCTGCGCTCGATCACCTACACCGATACGGCGATCACACCCGACACCGCCACGCGCACGATCAGTTTCAGCGTCAACGATGGCGTGAAGAACAGCACCGCCCTCATGCGTGACGTCACCGTCGCGGCCACGCACCAGACCTTGCTGATCGACACGGGTAGCGACACGCTGAGCTACACCGCAAGCGGCAAGGCCACCGCGACGATCACCGTCGGCGACAACATCACGCTGACCGACCGCAACACCACGCCGCCCACCTCGGCCACGGTTGCCTTCAGCGGCGCGTTCGACGCCCAGCACGACGTCCTGGCCTTTGCATCGAGCGCGGCGACGGGCGACATTGCCGCAAACTACAACGCCGCAACCGGCACGCTCACGCTCACCTCAGCGAACTCAACGGCGACCCTCGCGCAGTGGCAGGCCGCGCTCGCCGCAGTAACCTACCGCGACACTCAGGCCGAGCACAGCAACGGCACGCGCACGCTCGTCTTCACGATCGCCGACGCGAGCAGCACGAGCGCCGTGGCCACGCGCACGGTGAACATCGTGGGCGTCCCGCAACCAGTCGGCACACCAATCCTGCCGCAGGAAAGCGCCACCAGCGCTGCGCCCCAGGACGTCACGCCGCCGCCCGTGACCGGCACGACGCGCACCGATCCGCTGATCCTCTCCGGCCTGACCGGCCGCGAAGATGGCGTCGCGAACCCGCTAATCGTGTTGACCGGCGCGGCGTCACGCGTGCCGGTCGGCACCATCGTCGCGCCGCCGACCTTCACGTTCTCGACGGCCGGCATCCACGCGGATTCGTTGGGCCATACCCGCGTCGATCACCTCGATTCGATCGTGCCGACTGCCACCGATACGGCGCCCGTCAGTGCGCATACGCAGCCAGCCATCGACGTCCATCCGCTGCGCGCCGCCAGCGGCGGCTTCACGCTGAATGTCGCGCCGCTGACGTCCGACGCGCACGCCGGAGAAGCGGCCAACATCACGCTCACGCTCGCCAATGGCGCCGGGCTGCCCGCCTGGTTGCATTACGACGCGGCGCACGGCGTCCTCACCGGCACGCCGCCCGCGGGCGTGCGCGAAGTGCGCGTGGTGATGCAGGTGCGCGACGCGGCGGGCAACGTCACGAGCCGCGAAATCGTGATCCGCTTCGATACCGCACACGCCGCAAAACCCGCGCAAGGCAACGCCACGGGCCATGCCGCAACGCCATCCGTGCCGCACGCGCCGCACGCCGACGTTCCTGCGGCCAAAGCCTCGCTTGCCGCCCAGTTCGCCCAGGCGCGCGCGGCGCTGCACGTCGCCCGCGACGACACGGCGGCTGCCGCGAACACGGCGCGCCGCTCATGAAATCCGCATTCGTTTCGCCCATCACTACTTTTACGCAACTCGCTACTTTTTCGAAGAGACCCGACGAAGTGAAAAAAACATCGCCTACGGGACGCATGCCGCGTCCCGCCCTGCTCGCGGTTGCCGTTGCCGTTCTGTGGCTGTCTGGCTGCGCGATCAAGCCCACGCCTTTCACCGACGCCGAGCGCGCCGAAACCGCCCGCGCCGACCGCACGACGATGTTCGCCAACCAGCAACCCGTGAGCGGCCCGATCACGCTCGACGAAGCGATGGCGCGCGCGATCCGCTACAACCTCGACCATCGTCTGAAGATGATGGAAGAGGCGCTCGCACAGCATCAGCTCGACCTGTCGAACTTCGATCTGCTGCCGAAGCTCACCGCGCAGGCCGGGTACACCAACCGCAATCACCCCCTCGCTTCGTCGTCGCAAGGTCTCTACACCAACGAACAGTCGCTGATCCCGTCGTACTCGACCGACCAGAATGACCGCACGGCGGACCTGAGCCTGTCGTGGAACGTGCTCGATTTCGGCGTGAGCTACTTCGAAGCAAAGGAACAGGCCGACCACGTGCTGGTGCTCGAACAGCGCCGCCGCAAGGTCGTGCAGCTGATGATGCAGCAGGTGCGCGAAGCTTACTGGCAGGCCGTGGGCGCACAGCGTCTGCGCGATCGCATCGGGCCGCTGCTCGATCAGGCGAAGAGCGCGCTTGACGATTCACGCAGCGCCCAGGCGCAAGGTCTGCGCTCGCCGGTCGAAACGCTCAACTATCAGCGCACCCTGCTCGATCTGATGCGCCAGCTCGAAGCCGTGCGCGACCAGCTTGAAGAAGCCAAGCCGCGTCTGGCGTCGCTGATGAATCTCGAACCGGGCCAGGACTACACGCTCGCGCCCGCCGATGCCTTCAGCGTGCCCGCCTTCGACATGGCCATGCCGAAGATGGAAGACATGGCGCTGCAGCGCCGCCCCGAACTGGTCGAGGCGAGCTACAACGAGCGCATCAGCGTCAACGAGACCCACAAGGCGATGGCCAAGCTGCTGCCCGGCATCGAGTTCAGCCTCGGCGCGCACTACGACAGCAACAGCTTCCTCGTCTACAACGCGTGGCGCTCGGCGGGCATCAGCGTGAGCTGGAATCTCCTGAACCTGCTGAACTACAAGTCGATTCACGGCACCGCGCAGGCACAGCTCGACGTCGCCAAGGTCCAGCGCATGGCGCTGAGCATGGCCGTGCTCACGCAGGTCCACGTCGCGCGCAGCGAACTGGCCGCCAGGACGCGCCAGTTCGACCTGCTCAAGCAGCTCAATGACGTCGATCAGCAGATCCTGGAGCACACGCACAACGCGACCATCGCGAACGCCCAGGGCAAGCTTGAGGAAATTCGCGTGGCGACCGCGGCCATGATGTCGGAGCTGCGTCTCTACCAGAGCTACGGCGAACTGGAGAGCGCATACGGCCAGATGCTGGCGACGCTCGGTCTCGATCCGGTGCCCGATGCCGTCGGTGGTCACGATCTGGCCGCGCTCGAACAGTCGATCGCCGCGGAGCGCCAGCAGTGGGACCGGCTCGCGCGCGGCGTCGATGCCACGCCGGCGATGTCGCTGCCCGTGCAGCCCGGCCCGACGCTGACCGCCGCAGCGCTTTCCGCAGGAGTCGCAGCGAAATGACGCAGTTCACGCCGTTTTTGCATGCCCGCAGCGCCGTTGCCCTGGCGCTGCTCGTCGCGGCAGGCGCGGCTTCGGCGGCCGCGCCCGCTGCGGTGCCCAATGCTGCGCCAGCCTCACCCGCGGCGAACGCCGCGGCCCCGCTGGACAGCTCCGACTCGCGCGCCCGCATCCAGCTCGTCTCGCGCGATCAGGTCGACGTGTCGAGCGAGATCTCCGCGAAAATCGCCGCCCTGCCGTTCCGTGACGGCGACGCGTTCCGCGCCGGGCAAACGCTCGTCGCGCTCGACTGCTCGCTTTATCACGCGCAGTTGCAAAAAGCCCAGGCCGATGCCGACGGCGCGCGCGATCTGCTCGCCACCAACCGCAAGCTCCAGGCGCTGCACTCGATCGGCGATCTCGACGTCCAGCAGGCGCAGGCCAAGCAGAAAGCCAGCGCCGCCGACGTCGCCTACATGCAGGCGACGGTGCGCAAGTGCACGATCGCCGCGCCCTTCGACGGACGCGTGTCGAAACGCAGCGCCGCGCCCCAGCAGTTCGCGGAACCCGGCAAGCCACTGCTTACGATCGTCGATACGGGTCATCTCGAACTCAAGATGATCGTGCCGTCGAAATGGCTGGTGTGGCTCAAGCCGGGCCACGCGCTGAACGTGCAGGTCGACGAAGTCGGCAAGGCCTATCCGGCCAAGGTCGCGCGCATTGGTGCGCGCGTCGATCCGGTCACGCAAACCGTCGATGTGACGGCGGCGTTGAACGGCAATGCGCCCGAGCTGCTGCCGGGCATGAGCGGATGGGCGACCTTCGCGCGGTGATGCAATGATGGACACATCCACGGCCGAAGAAGCGGGCCAGAAAGCCGCTCAGGAAGCGCCACCGCAGCCGCGCATCGACGCTCACCAGCTCGCGCTGCTCTGGCAACTGTCGGCCCGTGCACGCCAGGCGGCGAGCGAATCGACGCTGGGTTTCACGATCGTCAACGAAACGCTTGCGCTCGTGCCTTACCGGCAGGCGGCGTGGTGGCGCGGCGACGCGCCAGGTCACGTCGCCGCCGTCTCCGGGCTGCCGCAAAGCGACCCGAACGCGCCATACGTGCAATGGCTGAACGCCTTGTGCAAGGCGCTCGCGAACGGTCTGCGCAACGCGCCGCCAAAGCACGCAGCGGCGCACGTCGAAGGCCAGGGCGCGGCCGTGCTGCCCGCGCGCCCACAGGTGCGCACCTTCACCGCCGCCGATCTGCAGGCCGATGCGCCGCACGTCGCCGCCGAGTGGAGCGCGTGGTGGCCCGCGCACGGCGCCTGGCTGCCGCTCACCGATCGCGCGGGGCATCCGGCAGGCGGCGTGGTGTTCGCGCGCGACGAGGCGTGGACCGCCACCGACGCCTCGCTGCTCACCGAGCTGGGGCAGGTCTGGGCACACGCATTTCAGGCCTTTGCGCCGCGCGCCAGCTGGCGCGAACGGCTGCGCGCGGTATTGAAACCCGGGCGCACGCAACGCCGCGTGTTGATCAGCGTGGCGGTGGCCTGTGTGATTCCGCTGCGACTGACCGTGCTCGCACCCGCCGAGGTCACGCCGAAAGACCCCTTTATCGTGCGTTCGCCGCTCGATGGCGTGATCGATCACTTGTACGTGCAACCGAACCAGCCCGTGCAGCGCGGCACGCCGCTCTTCGGGCTCGACGCCACGACGCTGCAGTCGCGCTATGCGGTCGCGCGCAAGGACTTCGATACCGCGCAGGAGGAATTGCGCCAGACCGCGCAGCTTGCCGTCACCGACGATCACACGCGCCTCGATATGGCCGAGCGCCAGGGCAAGCTCGAACAGAGCCGTGTGGAACTCGATTACACGGCGCGCCAGCTCGCGCGCGTGAACGTGAGCGCCACGCGCGCGGGCGTGGCTGTATTTAGTGATCCAAACGAATGGACCGGCAAGGCTGTCGCCGTGGGCGAAAAGATTCTCGTGCTCGCTGATCCGGCACATGTCGAAGTCACCGCGTGGCTCCCTGTTGCCGATAACATCGACGTGAAGCCCGGCACGCGCCTCACGCTCTATCCGAAGAGTTCGCCGCTATCGAGCTACGACGCGACGATCGATTCGGTCGCGTGGCGCGCTGAACCGACGCCCGAGGGCGTGCTCGCCTACCGCGTGCGCGCGACGCTGGCCGCCGACGACACGCACGCGCCGCTTGGCGCGATGGGCACGGCGCGCATCCGCGGGCCGTGGGTGCCGGCGATCTACTACGTGCTGCGCCGCCCGCTGACGCTCGCGCGCCAGTGGCTCGGCTGGTGAGGCCGCGGCCTGCCGCTGTCATGCGCCGCTGCCATGCGAAGTTGCCACACGCCAATGCCCTATGTAGTCACCCAACGCTGAAGCCTCAATCCGCACCATGTCCCGACTTCCGCCGTTGCGTCAGGAACTGACGCTCACGCCAGGCGCAGCGACGCCCGATGGCGCGCCCACCTGGATGCTGCACGATCCGGCCGCGAACCGCTTCTTCCAGATCGGCTGGCCGGCCTTCGAACTGCTATCGCGCTGGCCGCTCGACGATGCGCGCGCGATCGTCGAAAGCGTGAACCGCGAGACCACGCTTTGCGTCACGCCCGACGATCTCGAAGCACTCGTGCGCATGTTGCGCCAGCAGAACCTGCTGATCGCCACTCATGCGCAGGACACCGCGCGCCTGCAGCAGCACGCCGATGCGCAGCACACGTCGCGGGCAATGTGGCTGCTCAAGCACTATCTGATGATCCGCGTGCCACTCTGGCATCCCATGGCGTTTCTGCGCCGCACCGCGCGCTATGTCGCGTTCGCGTACCGCCCCGCCTTCTGGACGGGCGTCGCGATCGTCGCGCTGCTGGGGCTGTTTCTGGCCTCGCGGCATTGGGACGAATTCGTCCACACCTTTCACGGCTATGCGGACTGGCGCGGATTGATTGGCGTAGGCATCGCGCTGGGCTTCGCCAAGGTGCTGCACGAATTCGCGCATGCGTTCACGGCGCAGCGCTACGGCTGCCGGGTTCCGACTATGGGCGTGGCGCTGCTGGTGATGGTGCCGGTGCTCTACACGGATACGACCGAAGCCTGGAAAGTACCCGGACGCAGACAGCGCCTGTGGATCGGCGCGGCGGGCATGCTCAGCGAAATCGCGCTGGCAGCGCTGGCGACGCTGGCCTGGAGCGTGCTTCCCGACGGCCCGCTGCGAGCGGGCGCCTTCATGCTCGCGACCACCACCTGGATTGCCACGCTCGCCATCAATGCGAGCCCGTTCATGCGTTTCGACGGCTACTTCCTGCTCTCGGACTGGCTCGATATGCCGAACCTGCACGACCGCGCCTTCGCGCTCGGGCGCTGGTGGCTGCGCGAATGGCTGTTCGGGTTCGGCGATCCGCAGCCGGAACCTTGCACGGCGGCCAGGCGGCAGTTCCTGATCGCCTTCTCGTTTGCGACCTGGCTGTATCGCGTGATCGTGTTCATGTCGATCGCGCTCGTGGTGTATCACGCGTTTTTCAAACTGCTGGGAATGCTGCTGTTCTGCGTCGAATTTGGCTGGTTCATCGCGCGGCCGATCTGGCGTGAAGCGCATCTGACCTGGCAACGCCGCGACGAACTCCACTGGCGCCGCGAAACCCGACGTTCGGCGCTGCTTGGTGCAGCCCTCGTCGCGTTCTTCGTGCTGCCCTGGCATGCTGGCGTGAGCGCACCCGCTGTGCTCGGACCGTTGCGCGCGCAAGGGCTTTATACGGTCGAAGCCGGCTATCTGGCTGCCAATCCGCCGCCCGCCCGGGACGGCCAGCATGTGCGCGCGGGCGAGACGCTCGCCGTGCTCGTGTCGCCCGACCTGGAGGGCCGGCTGGCCGAAGCGAAGGCAAACGAAGCGCAATTGCGCTGGGAAGTCGAACAGCAGCCCTTCGACGACCGGCTGCAACAGCAAGGCACTGCACTGGCGCGCCGCTGGGATGCGGCGAGACAAACGGTGGCGGGACTGGAAGCCGAGATCGCGCAACTCACGCTGCGCGCGCCGTTCGACGGCACCGTGCAGGCCGCCGACGAACAGCCCGCGGCGCTCACCTGGCTGCCACGCGGTGAACGTGTGTATGACCTGATTGCCCCGGACGGCGTAAAGGCCGATGCCTATGTCAGCGAGAACGACGTCACGCGCCTGAAGGCAGGTCAACCCGCGGTGTTCGTGGCGAGCCTGCCCGAACTCGCGGCGCGTCGCTGCCGTATCGATGCGATCGACAAGGTCAATGTGGCCACGCTAGACGCGCCATCGGTGGCGAGCACTTACGGCGGTCCCATTCCGGCCGAGCAGGACGCGAAAACGCATCGCCTCGTGCCGCTGCAGGCAACCTGGCAGGTGCGGCTGGGCAGTTGCAACGACAACACCGGTATCGGCCGCGAGATCAACGGCACGGCACAGTTAGGCGCAGGACGGGAAAGCTGGCTGGGGCGAGGGGCGCGCTTTGTCGCCGCGGTCCTGCAGCGCGAGGTGGGATTCTGATTGAAGGGGGAAGGAATGTTCGGAGCGTCTTGGTGGGAGAAGGCGATGTTGCTGCGATGCCGGCTCGCCCACTTGCACTCGGGCGGGCCGCTACGCCCACGCTCAAACTCAGGATTGGCGGCGCAGTTAGTCCTTTAGCCAGCGCGCTCTGCTCCCCCGTCAAGCCGTCGCAACGATTCACATCAAAAGAGATGTCGCCTGCCGCGCATCGATGGCCCTCTGCGTGCCACTGGCTGATCCACACCAGGCAACGCATCGCTCACCGTAGATCAGTTGCGCCGAGCACGCGCGAAGGGCGGTTTTTGCCGCGCAATCGCCTTCGCCTATATCGAGATTAAAGATCCGGCACGCCGCTGTATAACAAAACTGAACTTACATTGTTGCGGAAGTAGCTGTGTCACGGAGTGAGCTTTGTAGTCCAGCGTCTACCCCATACTGGGACGGGATCGATCCTGCGTATCGGTGCGGCCACCAAGCACCATTCGATTGATAGGCAAGTCTCGACTGTGCGCCGTGCTCATGAGAGGTAGCTGATACCTCAATTGTCAGCGTGCTCACGCGCGTTGCGGCGAATAGCCTGAGGTGGTTCACCAAACGCTCGCAGAAACGCACGGCGCATTCTGTCTGGATCAGCAAAACCCGTTTCTCGCGCAACGACGTCAATTGGCAACCTGCCCTGCTCGACCATGAGACGCGCAGCTTCCAACCGCAGGTTCTCGACAGCCTTCATCGGTGATTGTCCGGTCTCCTCACGAAACGCACGGCTGAATTGGCGCACACTCAGATTGGCGGCTTCAGCGAGCCTGTCGACTGTCAGCGGGGTGTGCAAATTGCCTTTCGCGTAGACCAGCGCGGTTTGTATCCGGTCAGTTTTTGCATCGAGGTCCAACAGTGTGGAGTGCTGTAACTGTCCACCGGCACGTCGATGGAACATGACCATTCGCTTGGCGACAATTCGCGCTACCTTTGCGCCAAGATCTCTTTCCACCATCGAAACCGCAAGATCGGTCCCTGCAGTCATGCCCGCGGACGTCCATACCGGACCGTCCACGATAAAGATCCGATCTTCTTCGACTTTGACCTTCGGATACGTCGTTTGCAATTCGCGCGCGTGTGCCCAGTGAGTCGTGGCGCGCCGATCGTCCAGAACACCGGCCTGAGCCAGGAAGAACGCGCCCGTGCACATTGAGGCAACGCGTCGGGTGTTTTTCACGGCGCCTTTCAAATATTGAATCAGCCCGGCGCTCGCCATATGCGAGCCAGTGATGACGCCGCCGATGATCACCGTATCGAATCCCCCTTCAGCGAAACTGTCCGTCATGACGGAATATCCGAGAGAACTTTGAACCGGTCCACCGCTTTCAGATATCAGACGTATCTCGTAGTACGGCTCCTTCGTCAGTCGGTTTGCGAGCTCAAACACAGTTAGTCCGCCGAAAATCATGACCTGGAAGCCTGGAACGACGATGTAGCCAATGCGCAGCATGATAAGTCCCGAAAAATAGCAGGCCATAACCTTACGTCCTGCAAGCTGGCGCGTGGCGCGAGCCTTCGCCTGCTGAGCTGTGAGTCTAACGAGCGATCCCGATGCCGATAAGACTGACCGCGCCAGCATGGCCAGAATTGTCGGAAATACGTCCTTTCCGCGGCGTTGAGGGCTTCTACCATTAGCGGATTCCCGAGTCTTACGTCGGACTATTCTAGAAACCCCTATGGAAAGCAATCTCTCTGGAACAGAGTCTATTCTTGTGCCCTCTATTTCGCGCCGTGCGTTCGTCGCGAGCGGGATGGCTTTGGGTGCGAGCCTGCTACTGGATCGCGGGGCGCAGGCGCAAGGCCCTGATACCGAACGCGCATCCGCTATCAAGGAATACGACGTCAACACCAATGGCATCACCCTGCACGTAACCGAACAGGGAGAGGGGCCAGCCGTACTGTTCTGCCACGGGTTTCCGGACACTTCCTACACGTGGCGCCGGCAGATGAAAGCCGTGGCGTCTGCCGGATTTCGGGCAATTGCTCCTGATATGCGCGGCTACGGACGCAGTTCGGCACCGGCAGATCCCAGCTTGTACACGCCGCTGCAAACAGTGGGCGACCTTGTGGGCCTGCTCGATGCATTGAAGGTTCAGGACGCTGTCCTTGTCGGTCACGACTGGGGCGCAACACATGTGTGGCAAGCAGCATTGATGCGTCCCGACCGATTCAAGGCCGTGTTCTGTCTGAGCGTGCCGTTCGTTCCTCGTGGGGATATCAGCGTCTTCGAGAAGATGCGCAAGTCCGGCCACCAGGATGACTTCTACATGTTCGAACAGATCCGGGCGGACGCCGATCAGATCTGGGCCGACGCCACGGTGACCATTCCGGGAATCCTGTACTGGGCCTCGGGCTCCGCTCCCGCAGACGAGCGATGGAGTCCTATGGATCCGGCACGGAGTCTTCACCGTGCGGCGCCCGGACCGTTACCGTCATGGGCAGATCCGGATTACGTTGCGCATAACGTAGCGGAATTTCAGCGCACCGGCTTTCACGGTGCGCTGAATTACTATCGGGCCGCTGAACCGTACTTCTACCTGTCCGCTCCATGGAAGGACGCCAGGATTACGCAGCCTTCGTTTTTCATCTGGGGCAAGGCAGATGGCTTGAAAGAGCTTTATCCGCTGACCGTGGACCAGATGCGCTCCGGCGTTCCAGGTCTCATTGGCGGTCTCGAACTCGACAATGTGGGCCACTGGGTACAACACGAAGCGCCTGATGTGGTCAATGAGCAACTCGTCAAGTTCCTGCACGCCGTAACGCCCAGCTGAGAAACGGATTTCACGATGGTGACAGGCAAAAGCCCCGTGTACAGGTTGAACAAGGGAATTGAGACGCCCGCATTCGGACTTGGGGTGTTCCGTAGCGAGCCTGAGAAAACCGTAGCCGCGGTCAGATCGGCCGTCGCAAATGGATATCGGCTGATCGACACCGCTGCGGCCTATATGAACGAGCAGCAGGTTGGAGAAGGTATCCGCTCGTCCGGTGTCCCTTGGGAGGACGTCTTCGTGACGACCGAGGTGTGGATCACCGACAACGGCTACGACCATGCCGGATTGCCGAGAACATCGATATCTTCGACATCGCACTCGCGTCGGAAGAAGTTCAGGCAATCAGCGCGCCCGACACCGGCGACCGAGGCGGACCGGACCCGGAACAGGTGAGTCCGCCATACTTTCCCATCATCAATCGTGATTAAACCAGACCTCCTGATCTCAGCCATGTCGCGCCGCACGCCGCGCGCCAATGGAACAGCCTTTGATGCAAGCCTGTTGTTGAGCAAAGCAGTTTTTGGTGCTGGGGCTGCCGGCGGCACGGTGGTTGTCGGCGCCAGTGCAGCTAACGTCCCTGATCTGACCGTGCATACCTTCAGCTCGCCGCGCCACACAACGCGCTACCTGGAGGCTGGCCCTGCCGATGGACCGTTGATGATCTTCCTCCATGGCTGGCCCGAGATCGGCCTGATGTGGCGCGCACAAATCGAGGCGTTCGCATCCGAAGGCTGGCGCTGCGTTGCACCGGATATGCGTGGCTATGGCGGCTCATCGGCGCCGGCCGCAACCGAGGCCTATGCCTTGCACGAGATTGTCCACGACATGGTCGAGCTCCACGACCATTTGGGGGCGCGCCCGGCAATCTGGGTTGGCCACGACTGGGGAAGCCCTGTGGCCGCAGCGCTCGCTGCGCACCATGGGGCGCGTAGTTGCGGCGTGGTGTTGATCTCAGTCCCTTACTTTCCCGAGGGCTTCGCGCTGCCCAATCTCTTGCCGCTGATCGACCGTCAGCTGTACCCTGCGGACCGATATCCGGATGGGCAATGGGATTACTTCCGCTTTTACCTGACGCACTTCAGCCAGACGGTGAGCGATTTCGAGGCGGACACCCCGGCAACGCTAGCGTCGCTCTTTCGGCGCGGCAATCCTGCTTCTGCAGGCCAGGTCTCTGCTTCCGCCTTGATCACCGAAAAAGGTGGGCGTTATGGCTCAGCGCATCGCGCCCCGGCGACACCGCCCGATCCGGCGCTCTGGCCGCCTGCCGACTTTGACGCGCTGGTCGATGCGTTCGATGTCAGTGGCTTCCGTTCGGTCAACGCCTGGTACCTGAACGATGCCGCCAACATTGCCTACGCGCGCGCAGCGCCGCAGGGCGGCCGGCTACGGCGGCCCGTTTTGTTCGTCAACGGTGATTGGGATCCCATCTGCGACATCAACCGCAGTCGCCTCGGAGAACCCATGCGTAGCGCTTGCGCCGCCCTCTCCGTTACGAACCTGCCCGCTGGCCACTGGCTTCCGCTTGAGCGCAAGGCGGAGCTCGTCCAAGCGATTCGTGCATGGCTTAAGACGAGCGCGTTGTAGCAGGTGGACCGGCCGGGCGAACGTCTTCCCGTCGAAATTAACCCGTTCGTCGATTGGCTGAAGCAACGCTAGTGCAAGACAAGAGCGACGAATCAATTCGACTGCGCTATCTTTGAGTCTTCAGATTCTCCTCCCCGTCAATCGAACAATGAAACCTGCTTTAAGCGAACCGTCAGGCGTTCTGATCACTGAGCGCTTGTGGCTACGGCCGGCGAGTCGTCAACATGTGTCGGCTTTGCTGGGATATAGCATTGCTAATCGAGCACATCTGCAGCCATGGGAGCCGTCCCGGCCCGAAGCGTTCTACACGTTGCCGTCGATTGAGGCACGGCTCGAATCCATGGAAAAGCAAATCGCGGCTGGCCTTGCCATACATCTGTTGTTTTTCGACAAAGAGGAAGGTCAACTGATCGGCGACTGCAACTTTACTAACATCGTACGAGGGCCGTTCCAGGCATGTCACCTTGGCTTCTCGATTGCGCATGATCATGAGGGGCGTGGGTTGATGCGTGAATGTCTCGCTACTGCAATCCAGTATATGTTCGCCGAGCTTGGGCTACACCGTGTCATGGCGAACTATCGACCCGAGAACAAGCGAAGCGCGCAGTTGCTCAATAAGCTGGGCTTCGAGCAAGAAGGCATCGCTCGCGCATACCTGAAAATAAACGGTGTTTGGGCGGATCATGTCCTGACTTCACTGATCAACCCAGCGGACGTTTGATCTCTTGTCAACGCGCCCGCCTTGCCACGCTTACCAATGCTTTCTTGACGCCGCCGCTGCTACCTGAATCTGCGCGTAGGCATGCCGATAAGGCACGAAACCTACGCTACCCAATAATCTACAAAGGCCTTTACCTCATCGCGTGATCGAAAAAAAACCTGCGCGCTGGTGAAACGACGCAATGGCCTTCCACATCAGCTCGGGATTTGAATACATGGGGAAATGTCCGCAGTGCGGGATCTCAGCCAGTTCGACACCCTGCTCGCGGATATGATCGAGGTAGGAAAGCGATGAGTTCTGTTCGCCATACATGAACATCCGCGGAAACGGCAGGCCGAGAAACTTCGCCATCAGGTTGCCGTTGTCAGAGAGGTCGACCATCGACCGGAAGATGCCGCCAACCGCTTCGGCACGTACCTTGTGACGCAGGCTCGCCGAATAGAGCGCGCTCGCGTACGCCGGGGCGTGTAACGCGCGTTCGATGAAGTCATCAAAAAACCGCAGAGCATCATCGCGCGGGTGCTCGATGATCTGCCGGCTGAGAAAGCAGTCCTCCGGTGCGAGGTTGCCTTCAATATCGACAAAGCTGATCACGCGCTCCGGATGCCGATGTGCAAGCATCAGCGCAGTGAGGCCACCCATCGAATGGCCAACCAGATGAAAACGTTCGAATCCGGCTCGCTCCAGCACCGCAAGCGCCGTATCCACGAGGAACGGAATGCTGATCTTCGAGAGCTCGGCGCAACGCGTCTCGCCGCAACCCGGCGCGTCGTATGCGACGAACGGATGACCGGCGAATTGCGCCTGACGGACAATATCGGCGTAGTCTTCCTTGGTTGAGCCAAACCCGTGCAGGAACAGGATCGGCGCCTTCTCGCCGTCCCGGCGGATAGCCGAAACGTCCAGCTTCGATTCATCGACGGAAAACACGAACTGTGCGCGGGTAAATTCTGCAGTCATCTTCTTTACTCTCTGGATAAGGAACGCTTCGCACCGGCCACGACGACATATGAACCGTCGAGGCCGGCCACTTTTGCGACGCGTTAGTTTGTCAGCGTCCGGCAGAAGTCTTGAATTGCTGCACAAGCGCGCAACAGCGACTCGTCATCGAGCGCATACGCGATGCGGATGTAAGGCCCGAGCCCGAATGCGCTCCCGTGCACAGTCGCAACGCCCTTCTCGTCGAGCAACGCGTTGACTACGGCTTCGTCGCTATCGAGACGCACACCCGACGGCGTGGTCTTGCCGAGCAGGTCTTCGCACGATGCAAACACGTAGAACGCGCCTTGCGGCACTGCACAGTGCAGACCAGGCGCCTGGTTGATCTGCTGGACGAGCAAATCGCGACGGCGCTGGAACGCCTCGCGCGAATGCTCGATGAAGTCCCGCGGCCCAGTCAGGGCGGCCAAAGCCGCGTATTGCGAAATCGTCGATGCGCCTGACGTCTGCTGACCCTGCAGTTTCTCCATCGCTTCTACCAGCCAGCCGGGACCGGCGCCAAAGCCAATGCGCCAGCCCGTCATCGCGTAAGCCTTCGACACACCGTTCATCGTGAGCACACGGCCGCGCAATCGGGGCTCGACCTGGGCGATCGTGAAAAATTCCAGGTTGTCGAAAATCAGATGCTCGTAAATGTCATCGGACAGTACCAGCACCTGCGGATGCGCGAGCAGCACTTCGGCCAGCGCCTGCAGTTCCGCGCGGCTGTATACCGCGCCGGTCGGGTTCGACGGCGAGTTCAGGATGAGCCAGCGCGTGCGTGGCGTTATCGCGGCTTGCAATGCATCGGCTGTGAGCTTGAAGCCGCTACCAGCGTCGCACGAGACGATCACTGACTGCGCGCCGCACAATTGAACGACTTCGGGATAGCTCACCCAGTACGGCGCCGGCACGATTACCTCGTCGCCTTCGTTGAGCGTCGCGGCCAGCGCGTTGAAGATCACCTGCTTTCCGCCGCTGCAGACAAGCGTGTCGCGCCAATCAACGTCGAGGCCGTTTTCGCGCTGGAACTTCGCGGCGATCGCTTCGCGCAGCGCGCGTAGCCCCGCCACCTGTGTGTAGCGCGTATGGCCCGCGCAGATAGCGGCAATGCCCGCGTCGCAAACATGCCCGGGCGTGTTGAAATCCGGCTCGCCGGCGCTCAACGAGATAACGGCGGAGCCGCTCGCGCGCCGTGCCGCGACGCGATCCATAACTTTGTAGGTTGCCGACGGGCGTGCGGCGGCAAGGAAGCGGTTCAGACCTTCAGCCGACGCGTTCATTGTGGCTCCCTCCAGTTCGTGAGACCCATCAACTCCAGCGTGCTGCGGCCTTCACGTAGCGCGTCCATCATCTTCGCTTCCTTGTCGGCACGTGCCTGCCCCTGCGCCATGGTCTCGCCGACGTGTGCAGCAGGAATCACGAGGACGCCGTCATCATCCGCGACAACGAGATCGCCGGCAGCGACGGGCGTTCCCGCGAAGTTGATCGTCTGACCGACCGACGGCGAACTCGCCTTGATGGTGCCGCGCATACAGATGCCGCGAGTGAACACCGGGAAGCGGCGCGCCGTGAGTGCCGCGATGTCACGCACACCGCCATCGATGACCAGACCCACGACGCCGGCTGCTTCCGCGGCCACCGTCAGCACCTCGCCCCAATAGCCCGCAACGAAGCCGCCGGTCGATATCACGAGCACGCTGCCGCGCGGCACCCTCTCCATTGCGATATGGATCGAGAGGTTGTCGCCAGGCGAGCATTCGAGCGGATACGCCGCACCGGCAACCGACGCACCCGACCATACCGTGCGGATGGCGGAGTCGACGGCGCTGGTGGCAACACCCGACGCTTCATAGAGCGTGGACGTGCCCAGTCTGAGCGCTTGTTCCAGCAGGGGCTGAGCGTAGGATTGAGCGATAGTCATGATTCAGCCTTTGGATTGCAGCGTGTGATAACCGAGTGCCGCACGCGCATCACCGAGGGACTTGCCCTGGGCGATCTGTTCGCGGATGCGCGACTCGACTTCCTCGATCTGGCGGGCGATCTGTGCGACTTCGCGTGCGCGGCCACGCGGCACAACGACAACGCCATTCGCATCCGCCACCACGATGTCGCGTGATGCAACGCGCGCGGTGCCGATCCCAACCGTCGTGTTGACCGACTCGACCTGCACGCGGTCCTTGCCGGTGCGCATGAAGCGACCCGCCGTGAACAGCGGATAGTTGTCGCCGAGCGCCTTGTTGACGTCGCGACACACGCCATCGATTACCGTGCCGGCGATGCCGCGCAGCCCCGCGTACTGCGTCATGATGTCTCCCCACACAGTGCAGTCGGTGCGGCCGTCGTTGTCGAGCACGATGACGTCGCCTTGCGCGACATCGTCGATAAAGTCGCCGACCGTGCTGGGGGGATTGCTGGCCGGTACATATTTGACGGTGAAGGCAGGACCCACCACTACATTCGCGTAATTCGCGAGCGGCACGATGCCGAGCGCCTGACCATGCAAACCGAGCTTGTCCATCGCATCGGAAATGCCCGGGGTATCCAGTCCGGCGAACAGCGCGACCAGTTCCTGATCTTCAGCACCAGCCTTCTTCAGGTTAGTCATATGAAAACTCCACAAAATGATGTCGGATCAGCGAACTGCGATCGCTTCGAATTCCTTGTCGTGCATGACCTCTGCAACCGGGCGACCGGCTCGCACGGCCGCCACCATGCCATCCTGGCGGTGCGCAATACGCTCGCCGAGATCCACCACGTCCTCGATACGAGCGGCCGGCACGAACACCGTGCCGCAGCGATCGGCGATCACGTAGTCGTCTTCGCTTACGGTCACGCCCGCCATCTGTACGGGCTTTCCTGAGTCGATCTGGATAACACGGTTGCGCGCGCTGATCATCGTCACGCCGCGCCCAAAGACGGGATAACCAATTGACTCACTGCCTTCGATATCACGGCTCAAGCCGTCGATGACCGATCCGCGGACCTGCTTTGCGGTGGCGGCGTTGGCGAGGATGTCGCCCCAGCACGAGATACCCTGCGCTCCACCGGCGATGACCAGGACACGATCGTCCGTGGTCACCGCGTCGATGACGGGTGAAATCAAATGCACGGCCGGTTTCGCATCGGCCTTCGGCCCGAGCTGGATAGTGCTCGCCCGACCGACGATCTTCGGGCAATCCCACAACGGACGCAGTCCATAGGTCGCACCGGGCAGACCGAGAAAGTCAAGCGCGTCGGAAACCGTGTTTGTGTCCAGCGCCGCGAGGCGATCAAGAATGAGGGACGGGCTCATAACGGGTATTTCCATGGAAAAGAGCGGAGAGTGCGGCAATCCTCGCCCCATCCTTTTGATATGTAAATTTCGTATTCAGTATCTGGCTGATACTATTTCCGGATCAGGCACAATGAAAAGTCCGTCGCGCTCTCCCGCTCTCTGCAATAGGACCGATTCACATGAACAATACGATCGATTTCAGGCTGATAAGGCAGTTATGGATGTTTCTCGCCGTCGCGGAGGAGCAGCATTACGGACGGGCGGCGAAGCGGTTGAATATGTCGCAGCCGCCGCTCACGGAGCAAATCAAGGTTCTTGAACAGTCGCTCAAACTGCAGCTCTTTTATCGGTCCCGGCAAGGCACGCAGCTCAGCCCAGCGGGGGCGGCGATATTGCCCGCCGTTCGGCAATTCGCAGATCAGGTGGAACGACTGGAACACGTAGTGCGCGAAGTGGCTGCCGGTCAGTCTGGTGTCTTGCATGTTGGCGCTATCACTTCTGCCATGCTGGAGACGGTCCCGCCCCTGCTGGAAGCGCTTAAACGTGAGCACCCCCAACTGACGGTATTCGTGCGCGAAATTGATAGCGTCGATGCTATTCCAGCGCTGGAAGCAGGTGAGATCGATCTGGCATTTGTCCGCGTCGATGGGGAACCTGGCAACGGCATCGCCACGCTGCCGCTTGCCGAAGACAGGTTGGCAGTAGCGCTTCCGAAGGATCATCCGCTAGCTGCGCAGTCCAGGGTTCGACTGAAATCGCTTTCGAATGAGCAGCTTGTGATGTCATCGCGGCAGGTCAGCCCTGTGTACTTCGACTTGCTTACGTCGGTATGCCGTTCACATGGGTTCACTCCACGCGTCACTCACGAGGTCCGCTCGGTCACCTCGCAGATCGCATACGTCGGATGCGGACAAGGTGTAGCGCTGGTACCTGCAACGATGCGGAAGTTGGCCCCGGAGAACGTGGTAGTGCGGCCTCTGAAAGAGAAGGTCATGGTTGTCACCGCTGCTTTGGTATGGAATACCGGGCGCCACCATCCGATGGTCGACAAAATCGTTTCATGGCTTGCACAAGGCGCGTCGAGGCATTCGCGACACTGAGCGCGCGCTCTGCGGTTCGGGCGAGACGCAACGTACCCGGAGTCGGCTGCCAATCGATCCACGGTTGAATGATCGACCTCAATGCCGCGTTCAGCCATCCTCCAAGGCGTGGGACAGGGCCCGCGAATACTCAAGGATGGGCGTACGCGTGCGGCTGTATTGGCGGCGGCATGCGCGATTTGCGCCCACGCCCTACTTCAGCGGCGACAACCCTCCTTGCCGCCCCAGGACCATCCCTGGCAAGCCATCTGAAAGACGCCGCTCGCCCGAGACGCAGCACCTTCCATTACCAAAGGTATGGGAAAGAGCCCAGAAAATGTAGCTGGGTGAAGCAAATTGGCTTGATACGCTGCACTTCATGCATTAACCGCGATGTTCACCCAACTGACGCACAACCTTCCGCCAGCCGGAAGAAAGGCGCCATTTGTGCGAACAAATGCGGGTTCGCAGTCGAGTGTCTCCGCGCAATCACAAACGCGGGCCATACCCGACTCACGACGGAAATTTCCTTGAACTCGCCAGTTGGGATGACAAATGACCCCAAACCTGACATTTGCGCCGCAAAGCGTGCTCCATCCGGGCGCGATCGGCGCGGACGATGTTTGCGCAGCAGCCAGACCTGCGGCGATCTCCAGCACCGACATCCTCACGGTCAAGAACCTGTCGAAGATCTTCGGCCCGAAGCCCGAGCGTGCCGCTGAACTCGTCCGTCAAGGCCTCGGCCGAAACGAGATCTTCGAGCAGACGGGCAACATGGTCGCCGTCAACAACGTGAGCCTGAGCGTCAAGGCAGGCGAGATCTTCGTCGTTATGGGCCTGTCCGGTTCCGGTAAATCGACGCTCGTGCGCCTGCTCAACCGTCTAATCGAGCCGACTTCGGGCCAGGTTATTCTCGAAGACCGTGACATCGCGCCCATGTCAACGAACGAATTGCGCGAAGTGCGCCGCAAGAAAATGGCGATGGTGTTTCAGTCGTTCGCGCTGCTGCCAAACCGGACGGTGCTCGACAACATCGCGTATGGTCTGGAAGTCGCCGGTCTGAAGAAGGCACAACGCTACGACATCGCGCGTGCAGCACTGACGCGCGTCGGCCTCGGTTCGTATGAAAGGCTGCTGCCAGGCGAGCTCTCGGGAGGCATGCAGCAGCGCGTCGGCCTGGCTCGCGCGCTCGCCGTGAATCCTTCCGTGCTGCTGATGGACGAAGCGTTTTCGGCGCTCGATCCCCTCATCCGGTTTGAAATGCAAAACGAACTGCTGCGGCTTCAAAAGGAAGAGCAGCGGACCATCGTGTTCATTTCGCACGACATCGAAGAAGCGATCAAGATCGGCGGGCGCATAGGCATCATGAAAGACGGCTGCCTGATCCAGGTCGGCACCCCTGCCGAACTGATCCAGTCGCCCGCCGATGCCTACGTGCGCGACTTCTTCCGCAACGTCGATGTGTCGCGCTTCCTGAAGGCATCGAGCCTCATGACATCAGTGGAACACCGGCTGATTTCCTGCGCCGTCGCCGCACCTTCGGAGCGCTATCTGAATCAGCTTATCGACAGCGGCGTCGAATGCGGCTACGTGTGTGACGAAGCGGGTCGATATCAGGGCTGCGTGACGCTGGCCTCTTTGCACAGGACGGGTTCCCATTCGATCCGGGAAGCGTTCGTGAGCGACGTGAACGCTGTCCCGCTGGATACGGATCTGCATCAACTGGCCGCCATCGCGTTGAGCCAGCAACACGATGTCCCCGTCACCGACACAGCCGGCAGGCTCGCGGGCGTCGTGTCCTGCCGGACGATTCTCAAGCAGGTCATGGAACGGAGAGCAGCATGAACTCGTCAGTCATCGGGAAGTTTGCGGAAAACGCTGTCAACTTTCTCTTTCAGCATTTCCGCGGCGGCTTCGACGCTTTCTCCGCCGCATTGGGCGCAGTCATCAAGTTGCTTGAAGACGGACTCGCTGCCGTGCCGTTCGTCGCGATGCTAATCATTCTCGTCGCGTTCGCTTTGTGGCGGCGGGGCGTCGTGTTCTCGGTCTTCGTCGGCTTTGCGCTGCTGGCGATCCAGTACATGGGACTGTGGGCGCAGACGGTGTCGACGTTGGCGCTGGTGATGGCTGCAACCGTCTTCAGTCTTGTCATTGGTGTGCCGCTGGGCATCTGGGGGGCGCGTAACAAACGCGTCGAAATGGTCCTGCGCTCGCTACTCGATTTCATGCAGACGATGCCGGCATTCGTCTATCTGATCCCCGCCGTCATCCTGTTCGGTTTGGGCCGGGTGCCCGCCGTGATCGCAACTATCGTGTTCTCGATGCCCCCCGTCGTACGCCTCACCACGCTGGGCATTCGCCAGGTGCGCGAAGAACTGCTGGAAGCGGGCCGCTCGTTCGGCAGCACCGATTCGCAACTGCTCTGGAAAATCCAGCTGCCGAATGCGCTGCCGTCGATCATGGCTGGGGTGAATCAGACCATCATGATGGCGCTCTCGATGGTCGTGGTCGCATCGATGATCGGCGCAGGCGGGCTTGGCGAGTACGTGTTGAGCGGCATCCAGCGGCTTGACATCGGAATCGGCTTCGAGGGCGGGCTGGGCGTCGTGCTGATTGCCATCGTGCTCGACCGCCTCACGGAGAGCTTTGGCGTGAAGCCAAAGAAGGCGAAGCGCGCCGTACGAGCCCCAAAGCCCGGCACGAATACGGCGGCGCGCACCTGACGCAAGCTCACGCCGTTATCTCCCAGTAAAGAAAACAGCACACCACATTGCCAGGTTCGTCCATCTTTCTATCATTTTCACAATCGCGTAGGAGTACTGTATGAAGACCAATCTGATCAAATCATGGGTTGCGAAACTGACTGCATCGGCGATAGTTGCAATAAGCGCTGGCCACGCTGTAGCGGCGGAACCGATCAAGATGGCGGTGACGAACTGGGCGGACGTGCTGGCCGTCGCCAACGTGGCCAAATACGTGCTCGAGACCAGTCTCAAGCAGCCCGTCCAATTCGTGCAGGCTGATATCGGCATCCAGTATCAGGGCGTCGCGCGGGGCGATCTCGACATCATGGTCGGCGGATGGTTGCCGGTGACGCATGGCGCCTACTACGCGAAGTACAAGAACGACATGGACGACGTCGGCGTCATCTATACGGGCGGCAAGAACGGTTGGGCGGTCCCCGCCTACATTCCCGAGTCGCAGGTTGCAACGATTTCCGACCTCGAAAAGCCGGACGTGAAGAGCAAGCTGAACGGCACCATCCAGGGCATCGAGCCCGGCGGCGGTCTGATGCAGGCATCTGAAAAGGCTCTCAAGGCGTACGACCTCAACGGCTACAACCTGCAATCGTCAAGCGAGGCCGGCATGCTCGCGGGCGTGTCGCGTGCCTATCAGTCGAAGCAATGGATCGTCGCAACGGTCTGGAGCCCGCATTGGCTGTTCCAGAAATGGCAGATGCGCTACCTGAAGGACCCGAAAGGCACGCTGGGCGGCGAGGAGCAGGTACATGCCTTCGCATCGAAGCAGTTCGCAACAAAATTCCCCCGTGCTGACGTGTTCTTCAAGCACTTCAAGCTGAGCCTCGCCGACGTCGAGGCAATTGAATTCGAAGGCAACAGCACGAACGACTACGCGACGGCGGCGAAGAAATTCGTCGATGCCCACCCGGAAAAGCTGAAGGCCTGGTTGCAGCAATAAGCCGCACAGGCTCCCATATGGCATCAACCGGTTTTGCCGTCTTGCACTACATGCTTCACGATTTTTCCCGGAGTCACCACGTGAACGAGAACTCGCGCTTTTTTGCAGAACCGCTCCAGAGCCGCGACCCTGTTATCGCATCGGAGATTGCGCTGGAGTTGCGCCGCCAGCAAACGCAGATCGAACTGATTGCTTCCGAGAACATCGTCTCGGCGGCAGTCATGGAAGCGCAAGGCACCGTGCTGACCAACAAGTACGCGGAAGGCTATCCGTCGAAGCGTTACTACGGCGGCTGCGAGCATGTGGACCGCATCGAGGCGCTCGCGATCGACCGCGTGAAGGCGCTGTTCGAAGCCGGGTTCGCCAACGTCCAGCCGCACTCGGGCGCACAAGCGAACGGCGCCGTGATGCTCGCGCTCGTCAAGCCGGGCGATACGGTCATGGGCATGTCGCTCGATGCGGGCGGGCATCTGACGCACGGTGCGCGTCCCTCGCTGTCCGGCAAATGGTTCAACGCAGTGCAGTACGGCGTGAGCCCCGACACGTATCGCATCGATTATGACCAGGTGCGCCGTCTTGCCGAAGAGCATCGGCCGAAGCTGATTATCGCTGGGTATTCGGCGTATCCGCGCGCGCTGGACTTTGCCGCATTCCGCGATATCGCCGATAGCGTGGGCGCGCTGCTGATGGTCGATATGGCGCACATCGCCGGCATCGTCGCGGCAGGACGGCACGAGAACCCGGTTCGATACGCGGACGTCGTGACGTCGACGACACACAAAACGCTGCGCGGGCCGCGCGGCGGCTTCATCTTCACCAATAACGGCGACATCGCGAAGAAGATCAATTCGGCTGTGTTTCCCGGCTTGCAGGGCGGCCCGCTGATGCATGTGATCGCGGGCAAGGCGGTGGCGTTCGGCGAAGCACTGCGCCCTGAATTCACGGCGTATATCGATCAGGTGCTGCGCAACGCGCAGGCGCTCGGCAATGTGCTCAAGTCGGGCGGCGTGAACCTCGTGACGGGAGGTACGGATAACCATCTGTTGCTTGTCGATCTGCGCTCGAAAGGTCTGACGGGAACGCAGACGGAGAAAGCGCTGGAGCGCGCGGGCATCACCTGCAACAAGAACGGCATCCCGTTCGACACGGAAAACCCGACGGTCACGTCGGGCATTCGCCTCGGCACGCCGGCAGGCACGACGCGCGGCTTCGGCATTGCGCAGTTCGAGCAGATCGGCCAGATGATTCTCGACGTGCTGACTTCACTGGAACGGGAGCCTGGCGGCGATGAACTGGTGGAACGCGCCGTACGCAGCCGCGTGCGGGACCTGTGCAACCAGTTCCCGATTTATTCGCATGCGGAAGCGCTTGTATAAGCCACGCCGCTGATTCAACCGAACGCAGCGGCACGCAGTTTCGCGCGCCGCAAGTGAAATTACTCAAGAGAGAACCGACATGAGCTTCGAGGGAGTCCACACGCCACTCGTCACCCCGTTCAAGGCCGATGGCGAGATCAATCACGCTTTGCTCGGCAAGCACGCCGCGAATCTCGCGGGCCGCGTTTGCGGCCTCGGCATTGGCGGCACGACGGGCGAATACTACGCGCTGAGTTTCGACGAGCGCGTGCAGACTTTCAACACGGTCGCCGAAGCAGCGGGCGGCAAGTCGTATCTGACGGCGGGCATCAACGCAACGACGACGAAAGAAGTGATCCGCCTCGGTCAGGAAGCGAAGCGTGCGGGCCTGAACGCGCTGCTGCTCGCCGCTCCGTATTACGCACAGCCGACTCAGGAAGAACTGCTGGCCCATCTGCTGAAGGTGGACGACGCGCTCGACATGCCCGTGATGCTGTACAACTTCCCGGCGCGCACAGGCACGGCAATCGGCGACGAGGTGCTGTCGAAACTGCTCGAACGCTCCAACTTCATCGCGATGAAGGAAAGCACCGGCGACGTTTCGCATCTGCATCATCTCGCCACGCACTTCAAGGATCGTCTGACGCTGAGCTGCGGCATGGATGATCAGGCACTGGAATTCTTCGCGTGGGGCGCAAAGAGCTGGGTCGGCGGCGCGTCCAACTTCCTGCCGGAAGCGCACACCGCGCTGTTCGACGCCTGCGTGAAGCGAGGCGATTTCGCGACCGGGCGCCAGTTGATGGCGCAATTGCTGCCCGTGCTGGAACTGCTGGAGCGTAGCGGCAAGTTCATCCAGTACGTTCGATACGGCTGCGAACTGGCGGGCACGCCCGTCGGTGCGGCGCGCGCGCCGCTTGGCACGCTCGATGAAGAAGAACGCAGCACGTTTGCCAGGCTGGTTCGCCCATTGTTGCGCAACGCTCAGTAAATCCGCATGGCCTCGAAACTGGAATTCGCGCGGTTTCCCGCTCCCGACGGCGTCAACGGATGGTGGGAAAGCCTGCCGCCGCCCAAGCCTGCCGTAGCGGTGTCGTCGGAACGCCGCTACGACTGGGTCGTGGTCGGTGGCGGCATTACGGGCCTGTGCGCGGCCCGGCGGCTTGCCGAGCTTGCACCCGATGCGTCGATTGCGCTCGTCGAGGCGGATCGCATCGGGCGCACAACAGCTGGGCGTAATTCCGGCTTTTTCGTCGATCTGCCGCACGACATCAGCAGCGAGAGCTATTCGCGCAGCGTGGAAGCGGATAAGGCGGACGTGCGGCTCCAGCGTCACGGTATCGACTATGTGCGTTCGGCGGTGAAGGAGCACAAGATCGAATGTGACTGGCGCGACGACGGGAAATTTCATGCGTCGGTCAATCGCAAGGGACATGCGGCGCTCGCGCATTTTGCCGAAGGCCTGGAGCGTATCGACGAAGCCTTCGAATGGCTGGACAAAGCCGCCATTACGAAGGTAACGGGCACGGACTTCTACGAGGGCGCGCTGTTCACGCCAGGATGCAGCACGGTGCAGCCCGCGGCTTTGATGCGCGGTCTTGCTGCGTCCTTGCCCGCCAATGTGCAGGTCTTCGAACTCAGCGCCGTGAAGCGCATCGAGGACCAAGGGCTAACGAAGGTGCTGACGCTCGCGGGCGGCAAGATTGGCGCGAAACGCGTGATTCTCTGCACCAATGCGTACGCGGCGACCTTCGGCGGGCATCCGAACGGACTGTTGCCTGTGTACACCTTCGCATCGATGACGCGCGTGATGACCCCCGACGAAGTGAAGCGGCTAGGTGGCACGCGTTCATGGTCGCTGATTCCCGCCGACCCGATGGGCTCGACCGTGCGCCGTCTGGCCACCGACCGCATCTGCGTGCGCAATCACTTCGCGTTCCGGCCGAACCTCGAAGTCTCGCAAGGGGATCTGGCGAAAGCGAAGAATCTGCATCAACGCTCGTTCGACCGGCGCTTTCCGATGCTCAAGGACGTCGAACTCGAATACACGTGGGGCGGTCCGCTGTGCCTGTCGGCGAATAACGGCGCGCTGTTCGGGCGCAGGGCCGATGGCGTGTTCGAAGCAGTCGGATGCAACGGTCTGGGTCTTAGCCGCGGTTCGGCTTCCGGCAAGCTGATTGCCGAATATGCGCTCGGTCAGTCCAGCGATCTCGTGCGTCAGCTTCTGAACCAGCCGCATCCGCGTTCGCTGCCCGTGCGGCCGATTGCCGATGTCGCGGTATCGGCGGCCATCTGGGTCAAGGAATTTTCGGCGGGAGCCGAGCTTTAAATCTGTGAGGACAGGACATGACGATGTATCAGGAATGGAAGCAGAAAGCGGACGCCCTGTCGCTCGACGGCAGAGCCTTTATTGCAGGAGAGCGCGCAAACGCGGCGTCGAATGAGACCTTCGCGACGCTGAATCCTTCGACAGGTAAAGTTCTCGCCGATATCGCCAGGTGCGATGCGAAAGATATCGACCGCGCTGTGACCGCGGCGCGAGACGCATTCGAATCCGGCGTGTGGTCGAAGGCCGCGCCTGCGCAGCGCAAGGCGGTGCTGCTGCGCCTCGCTCAACTGATCGACGAGAACGCCGAAGAACTGGCGCTGCTCGAAGCACTCGAAGCCGGCAAGCCGATCAGCGAATGCATGGGACTGGACATTCCCGAGTCGGCGGCCTGCATCCGCTGGCATGCGGAAGTTACCGACAAGCGTTACGATGCCCTGTCGCCGTCGGGCGCGAGTGTCGTCAGCATGATTACGCGCGAGCCGATCGGCGTTGTCGGCGCGGTGCTGCCGTGGAATTTTCCGGCGCTGATGCTTGCGTGGAAGATCGGCCCGGCGCTGTCGGTCGGCAATAGCGTGATCGTGAAGCCCGCCGAACAGACCTCGCTATCGACGCTGCGTATCGCCGATCTTGCACAGGAAGCGGGTGTACCGGCCGGTGTGTTCAGCGTGGTGACGGGCTTTGGCGAAAGCGCGGGGCAGGCCTTGGGCCGCCATGCCGACGTCGATCTTGTGGCGTTCACCGGCTCGACGGAAACGGGCAAACGGTTCTTGCATTACTCGGCGGACACGAATCTGAAGCGCGTGGTGCTCGAATGCGGCGGCAAGAATCCGCAAGTCGTGTTGCCCGACGTTGCGAATCTCGATGCCGTTGCCGAGCAGGCCGTCGCCGCTGCATTCTGGAACATGGGGGAGAACTGTAGCGCGGGCTCGCGCATCCTGGTTCCTGCTTCGCTGAAAGCAAGCCTGCTCGAAAAAGTACTGGCGGTACTCGAAGGCTGGAAGACGGGTGACCCGCTCGACCCCGACGTCAAGCTCGGCGCGCTGATCGAGCAGAAGCACTTTGAGAAGGTGCTCGCGCACATCGAAAAGGCCAAGGCGGAAGGGGCGCGCCTCGTGTGCGGCGGCAAGGCCACACACGCGGAGTCGGGTGGCTGGTTCGTCGAGCCGACCATCTTCGATAACGTGACGCCGGAAATGAGCATCGCTCGCGACGAAGTGTTCGGCCCGGTGGTGTGCTTCATCGAATATGCGGACGTGGAACACGCCGTGCGTATTGCGAACGACACCTGCTACGGCCTCGCCGCTTCTTTGTGGACCGACAACGTGAACAGCGCGCACAAGGTCGCGGCGCGGATTCGCGCAGGCACCGTTACGGTGAACTGCTTCGGCGAGGGTGATCTGTCGACGCCGTTCGGCGGGTTCAGGCAATCGGGCTTCGGCGGACGCGACAAATCGGTCTACGCGCACGACCAGTACTGTGAGCTGAAGACCACC
The DNA here is from genome assembly GCF_014200455.1 of Paraburkholderia bannensis. Lineage (GTDB taxonomy): Bacteria > Pseudomonadota > Gammaproteobacteria > Burkholderiales > Burkholderiaceae > Paraburkholderia > Paraburkholderia bannensis_A. The sequence goes on from NZ_JACHBW010000014.1 coordinate 222,415, forward strand.
TGGCTGAAGCTCGACTAGACTGGTTGAATATGCAACGCCAACCCGGCCGCCCAGGCCGGGCTTTTCCACAACTCAACGCGGAACACCATGCGAGCAGGATTCATCGGAACGGGCACGATCACACAGGCAGTCGTGACGGGCATGCTGAAATTCGGCGTGCCGTTTGAACAGATATCGCTGTCGCCACGCAACGCGAAAACAGCTGCTGAGCTAGCCGCGCGTGACGGGCGTATTCATGTCTGCTCCAGCAATCAGGAAGTGCTTCAGCGTTCGGATGTCGTGTGTCTCGCGGTGGTGCCGCAAATCGCGTCAGAAGTTTTGCGCGAACTGGAATTCGACGCGCGTCATCATGTGATCAGTTTCATGGCGGGTGTTTCGCTGGATCAGTTGCGCGGCCTTGTTCGTACGGGCGGCAAGATCGCGCGTGCCGTGCCGCTGCCCGCTGTGGCGCAGGGTAAAGGCAGCACGGCAATCTGCCCCGCCGACGAAGTCGCCCGCGCGATTTTCGCGCCGCTGGGCCAGGCCGTCGAAGTGGACAGTGAAGACAAGTTCGATGCTCTATCGGCCGTGACGGCGACCATGGCGAGCTTCTACGCGGTGCTCGAAACGCAGGCATCGTGGCTTGTGCAACAAGGGCTCGACTATGCCGACGCACGTGCATTTCTGTCCGGCTACTGTGTGGGACTTGTTCACGATACGACGCGCACCGACGAGCCGTTCGCAGCGATGGTGCAGCACTCCATGACGCCGGGCGGCATCAACGAACAGGTGCACGCCGAGCTTTCGCGCCGCGGCGCCTACGCGTGTTACAGCGACGCGCTCGACGGCGTGCTGCGGCGAATCAGCGGACGCGCGTGACGACCGGCGTCGAATGCGCAATGCGCGCACCGGCGGCGGATAATCATCAGATGCCGCACAGGCGTAAAGAAAGCGCCCGCGCACTCGGGTTGCACATTGCCAGTTGCCGGGAAGAGTCGCACACTAGATTTAGCGCGGGCAGTCAGAACCCGACACATCGCGGCCGCATTGCGCATCCGCTTTACAGGTGAAAGCCATGCAAAAGAAACAGTTGTTCGCCGACCGGCTGCTCGCGCAGATGCCGTCTTTGCGCGCATTGCGCTGCTTCGTCACGGCTGCCCGCTACGAAAGCTTCACGCAGGCCGCCGAGGTGCTGTGCGTCACCCAGGCCGCCATCAGCCGCCAGATCAAGGAACTGGAAGATTCGCTGGAAGTCCCCCTGTTCGAGCGCACGGGCAGGCATATCGCGCTGACGGACGCGGGGCGCATTCTGTACAACGCGTCCTATCTGTCGATCATGAACATCGCCGAAGCCGCCGAAGCCGTGCGCCGCACCGAGCGGCATGCGCTGACGATCTGCGTGTCGCATACGTTTTCGGCGCTGTGGCTGTCGCTGCGGCTGCCCGGCTTTCGCAGGCGTTTCCCGGACATCCGTTTGCATGTGATGGTCACCGAGCATTTCATGGAGCTGGACGAGCTCATGGAACCGGACATCATCATCACGAAGAATCCGCCGCGCGAGCCCGAGTACGAGATCGAGCCGCTCTTTCACGACGTGGTGTATCCCGTGTGCAGTCCGTCGTTTCATGAGCGGCATTTCCACGCGAGACAGTTGAAGCCCCTGGATCTGCTGTCGCATCCGACCTTGAACCTGTCGCCGCTGGGACGCGCGCAGGTTTGCGAGCACGTGGACTGGCGCGTATGGCGCAACTGGTTCCAGCAGGGCGACGGCTCGGACCGGCTGGCCGAGAACGACCATCTGGAGAGCAACGACTACCGGCTGCTCGTCGCGCAGGCGGAAGCCGGCGAAGGCACGCTGCTCGGCTGGCATCACCTCGTGCACCGCCAGGTCGAACAGGGGCGGCTGTTGCGGCCCGTGCAGGATGCGCTCGAGTTCAACGACCGTCATCACTACCTGATCACGCACAAGAACGCCAAACTGCGGCCCGAGTATCTGCAATTCCGTGAATGGCTCGGCGAAGAAGTCGCCTCGATGATGGGCGAATGGCGCGGCGTCGAAGCCGAAGCGACGACGAAATAGCGTATTGGCGCAGACGATATGAGCGGCCACGAGTCCCACAATGTCGGCGCAGGCAACGCCATGCCAAGCGACCTCACACACAACAAGGCTGGAACGGCGCGTCCGTTACGCTTTGGCATCGTGCTGTTGCCGAACTTCACGTTGACGGCGTTTTCGGGTTTCGTCGATCTGCTCCGACTAGCTAGCGACGAAGGCGATATGAGCCGGCCGGTGCGCTGTTCGTGGACGATCGTTGGCGAATCGCTGGCGCCCGTCAGGGCGAGTTGCGGCATTCAGGTGGCGCCGTGGACGACCTTCGATGAAGCAGGCGAGTTCGACTACGTCGTCGTGGTCGGCGGACTGCTGCATTCCGGGCCGTCGGCGAGCAAGGCCACGCTCAGGTTCATTCAGGACGCGGCCAAAGGGCCCGCAACATTGGTGGGCATTTGCACGGGCGTTTTCGCATTGATGCGCGCCGAAGTCATGAACGGCTATCGCATCTGCGTGAGCTGGTTTCACTATTGGGACTTCGTCGAGCGCTTTCCGGGCGTCGACGAACGCAATCTGGTTGCAGACCGGCTGTTCGTTATCGACCACCGGCGCATCACGTGTTCGGGCGGCCGTGCATCGATTGACGTCGCCGCAGCGATCCTGTTACGCCATGTAGAAGCGACGATCGTCCAGAAGGCGCTGCGCATCATGCTGGTCGACGACGCGCAAAAGGGAAACACGCCGCAGCCCCATCCGCCAGGGCTCGAACCGGCCACGCATCCAAAGGTGCGCCGCGCGATCCTGCTGATGGAGCAGCACATCGGTCAGCCGTTGAGTCTCGCCGAACTCGCGCGTCGGCTGGAGCTCTCCGCCAGGCAGCTGGAGCGCCTGTTCGCCGCGGAGACAGGCAAGTCGCCGCACGCGTACGGACGGCAGATCCGCATTCGCATGGCATCGTGGCTGCTGACGAGTTCGGACCGCACGGTCGCGGATATCGCCACGTCTTGCGGCTTTTCCGACGCCTCGCACCTCGGTCGCGAATTCAGAAAAGAATTCGGCGAATCTCCTGCTGCTTATCGCGTTGCGCGTCCGCAGAGCCGCGCCCTTGCCATGGCCGCGAACTGACGCGCACGCCGCGCCCCCCCACCACCGCAACGAGACAACATGCCGACCGAACAACTATCCGTCGAAATGGCGTACTTCGGCCTGAACGTCAAAGGCGCGCGCCGCTGGTACTCGATCGACGAGCGCGACTGGCAGCCGATGAAGATCGGCGATACGACGCTGGCTGGCTTCTCGTGGATCCCCGTTGCGCAAGACGAGGGCGGCGCGTGGTCCAGCTACTGGATGCGTCTTCAGCCAGGCACGCGGTCGCCGCAGCACCGGCACGACTCGACTGAACTGATCGTGATTCTCGAAGGCGTATTCACGGACGACGACGGCGCCGATTTTCTTCCGGGCCAGACGGTGTGCTATGCGGCGGGCTCGTGTCACAGCACGTCGTCGACACGAGGATGCACGGTGCTGGTCGTCTCGCATACCGGCTCCACAGTCGTCTCGCGCACGCAAGCCTGACGCCTCGACGGAGAAAACGATGCCCAATACCGCCGCTACCTCACGCAGGTTGTGTGTCGCCGCGCTGATCGCCTTTGCGATGGCACTGGCCAGTGAGGCGAGTCTCGCTCAGCAGGTCGTGAAAATAGGCGTATCCGCGCCATTGACGGGCCTTGGCGCACCCAACGGCAAGGACATCGAAAACGGCGTGCGGCTCGCCGTTGAAGAAGCAAACGCGCAGCATATCAAGCTGGACGGACAGGACGTTCGCTTCGAACTCGATTCAGTCGACGATCAAGGCGACCCGCGCGTGGGCGTTCAGGTCGCTCAGAAACTTGTCGACGATGGCGTCGTGGCCGTGGTTGGCTATTACAACTCCGGGGTCGCGTTACCGGCATCGCCGATCTTCGCCCAAGCAGGTATTCCACTCATCGATCCCGCCGCCACGAATCCCGCCATCACGCGACAAGGATTGAAGAACGTGTTTCGCGTCATCGCCACCGATGCCCAGAATTCTGGCAGCGCAGGCAAGTACGCCGTCACGGTGACGAAGGCGCAGCGCATTGCCGTGATGGACGACCGCACGGCCTTCGGCCAAGGCGCCGCGGACGAATTCAAAAAAGCCGTCTCGGCGGCGGGCGGCCGGATCGTCGCGTCGGAATACACGCAAGACAAGGCCGTCGAATTCAATGCGCAACTCACCAATATCAAAACGGCGAACGCCGACCTGCTCTACTTCGCCGGGCTCGACAATCAGGCGGCGCTTTTGACGAAACGCATGAGGCAGCTTGGCATGAAGGCGCAGTTCGTGGGCAGCGGCGGCATTGCCGACAGCATCTTCATCAGCGTTGCGGGCAGCGCGGGCGAAGGCGCGATGGCGTGGGAATATGGACGGCCCGTCGATTCCCTGCCGCACGGCAAGGCGTTCGCGGAAAAGTTCAAGAAGCGGTTCGGCGCGCACACGCTGACCTACGCGCCATTCGCGTATGACTGTGCCTGGGTGGCGATCAACGCGATGAAGCAGGCGAACTCCGCAAAGCCGGAGGTGTTCATGCCCGCGCTGCGCACGACGCAATACGACGGGATCACAGGCAAGATCGAGTTTGACGCATTCGGCGACCTCAAGCATCCCACCTCGACGCTGTATCAAGTGAAGAACGGCAAATGGGTGCCCGTGACGACGATCAGCGCCGAACAGGCGCAACCATGAAGGACTGGACCCGGGCCTCGACATGAAGGAGAGGCGCGCTATCTGGTCGTCGCGAATACCTGCGTCTTTCCATGCAGATGTTCACGGCCGACCTGCGGCACAGGGAGATCGACGTCGCCGTGCGCTTCGGCGAAGGAAGATTGAATATGCCAACCACGACCCGAGTACAGTCACAAAAGATGGAATTCACGAAGGCCACATGGATTTACGAATCACGCAACAGAAATTCCCGGCGTGGAAATGTGGTTCTTTATCTGAGATCACATCAGCCTTAACGTTACCGAACGTCGTCTCAGGCTTGTGTTTGATTCCCTCGTAGAAGGCAGAAATAATCTCTTCCTTGAAACTGTCGCCGCGCGGATGTGCCTTTACGACTGCGTCACGTTCAGTATCGCTGTACTGATCATATTTCAGACCGAGAACATCCATTTCCACGCCGGCCGTCACCAGTGCAATGACCGGATGCATGTGTTGGGGAATACCGGGCGTCGTGTGCAAGGCAATAGATGTCCATACGGTGTCGATATCGTTCTGCGATATGCCCTCTTGTTCGAGGAAATCACGCGCGGCGTTGGCTCCGTCGACTTCAAACCTCTCGTTCGCGCTGCTGTACTGTTTCATAAGGCCGAAATCGTGAAACATGCAGCCGCAATAAAGCAGCTCAGGGTCGAATTTGAGATTTCGCCTCGCGCCAGCGAGGGCGCCAAAGTAGAAAACCCGGCTCGAGTGGTTGAAGAGTAACGGGGTGGTGTTTTCCCGCGCGATCTCGGTCACTTTCCTGACAAGTGCACTATCCGGGATTTTGACGCCGTCAATTTCGATTGTCATCGTTCGCTCTCGTTGAGTGTCCGCAATAAGCGGATGGAGGAGATACGTCACTCCCCGCCAGGGTGGTGACGTAGGTGACCAGAAAGAAAGGTTTGGCTAGCGAGGATGGTTGGTCTCGTCGCGTACGGACGTATTCCCAAGCTGCTCCTGCGCTTCCAGGGCGAGCCTGACACCCGCGCCATAGGCAGGATCAGCCTTTGTGCAGTGCTCGATATGGAGTTCCCGGACTGCTGCGGAAACGCCATGCATCGCGCGTGCGGTATTTTCAAAAAGCACCTGCTGTTGTGCTGCAGACATCAAGCGAAACAGTTCCCCGGGTTGACTGAAATAGTCCTCATCGGCTCGGTGATTCCAGTGGCCTGCTTCCCCCTCCAGCGGCAACGGCGGCTCACTAAAGTCAGGTTGATCGAGCCACGCGCCGGTTGTATTGGGGTTGTAGGACGTTAAACCGCCCCGCTTGCCGTCGACACGCAGGAGTCCATCGCGGTGATAGCTGTTGTAGTGCCTTGTCGCCTTCGGCGCGTTGACAGGAATCTGGTGATGATTCACGGTCAGCCGATAGCGCTGTGCATCACCATACGAAAAGAGCCGACCTTGTAGCATCTTGTCGGGCGAAAAGCTGATTCCGGGGACGATATTTGCAGGATTAAAGGCTGCCTGTTCGACGTCTGCAAACCAGTTTTCCGCGTTGCGGTTAAGCTCGAAACAGCCTGCCTCAATAAGCGGGTAATCCTTCCTCGACCAGACTTTGGTGAGGTCGAAAGGGTTGAACTTGCACGTGGAAGCCTCTTTTTCCGGCATGATCTGGAAGTAAAGTGTCCAACGCGGAAACTCGCCGCGCTCGATCGCGTCATACAGATCCCTATGGTGACTTTCGCGATCGGAACCGACCAGGGCGACCGCCTCGGCGTCGGTCAGATTCTGAATACCTTGCTGCGTACGCATGTGAAATTTGACCCACGAACGCTCACCGGCCGCGTTGATCAGGCTGAAGGTGTGACTGCCAAAGCCGTGCATGTGGCGAAACGAACGGGGGATACCACGATCGCTCATGACAATGGTGACCTGGTGGAATGCCTCGGGAAGTTGCGTCCAGAAGTCCCAATTGCTTTGGGCGCTACGCAATCCCGTGCGGGGATCGCGTTTGATTGCGTGATTGAGGTCCGGAAATTTCAGTGGATCTCTCAGGAAGAACACCGGAGTGTTGTTCCCGACAAGGTCCCAGTTACCCTCCTCCGTGTAGAACTTCAGCGCGAATCCGCGAATGTCCCGTTCTGCGTCTGCGGCGCCCCGTTCACCCGCGACAGTCGAAAAGCGGGCAAACATCTCTGTAGCCTTGCCGACCTCTGAGAACAGCTTCGCACGCGTATAGGCCGTTACATCGTGGGTCACGGTAAACGTACCGTAAGCGCCCGATCCCTTTGCGTGCATGCGACGCTCCGGAATGACTTCCCGATCGAAGTACGCAAGCTTCTCCAGGAACCATACATCCTGGAGAAGTGCCGGGCCGCGCGGCCCGGCTGTCTGAATATTCTGGTTGTCCGGCACAGGTGCGCCGAAAGCGGTCGTCAATTTGCTCATTGCGTGCTCCAAGGGAAGCTGCGTGAAAAAAGAGATGAGGCTCACGGTGACGCGACGCATTCGACACGTACCAGTGATTTCTCCCGGGCGCGTTGCAGGAAAGTGTGGCGAATATGAGGTTGTTTGAACTGTCAGCCACCGTGGAACTTGCCGACATCCCCCATGCTTTTCCACGCCCGCTGTGTCAACTTCGTTCAGCCGGAAACCGGCGGAACATTTCCGATTCCGTATATCAGGATTTCGAAACTGACGAACAGTGATAAAGATTCCTCACGACGCGATAGTCGTTGGCGTCGAACGCATCAACGAGTTTGTGCTGCAGATCGCGGGGAATTTTCGACGCGAGCATCATCCAATCTGCGTTATGGGGGAAATGGCCGCGCGTCGACGGTTTGTAGATATCATCGCCGCGCCTTATGCGATCACCAGATAGAACGCAGTGACCACTTTGCCGCGCACGACTACGTTTCCACGTTTGGGCGCCATAATGACCGGCGGTCGAGTCCCTGCATGCAATCGTGAGATTTCCTGCCGGATTACATCCGATGAACTCGATGCGTGCTGTCGCACCGGGCGTTACAGACTTACCCGGTGTCGCTTGACGTAGTCTGCGTAGCCTGGTGGATTGTGGTCCCTCGGTGTCTCGCTTCAGATCTTTTGAGATCGTCTCCAGCAGCGCTAGAGTGCTATCCCAAATAGCGTTTCGATCCAGCTCGCGCATTTCTCACCTTCCGTCGTTTTGGCGAAATATCAGTTAGATGAAATCCTATGGCAAAGAAAATCCAGGAAAAGTGAAGATTAAAAATTCTGAAGAGAAACCCCGCCATTAGAAGGTGTTATGCACTTTTGTTAAGGGCTGCAAAGTGGACGAGCATAAGCACGGAGAATACGACGAAATGCAACCCAGCCAATGTTTCGGGCA
>NZ_JACHBW010000015.1 GCF_014200455.1 Paraburkholderia bannensis
AGGATTTCTTTCCGGACAAAAGTGCTTTACAACCCGAAGGCCTTCTTCACACACGCGGCATTGCTGGATCAGGCTTTCGCCCATTGTCCAAAATTCCCCACTGCTGCCTCCCGTAGGAGTCTGGGCCGTGTCTCAGTCCCAGTGTGGCTGGTCGTCCTCTCAGACCAGCTACGGATCGTCGCCTTGGTGAGCCTTTACCCCACCAACTAGCTAATCCGCCATCGGCCGCCCCTATAGCGCGAGGTCCGAAGATCCCCCGCTTTCATCCGTAGATCGTATGCGGTATTAATCCGGCTTTCGCCGGGCTATCCCCCACTACAGGACACGTTCCGATGTATTACTCACCCGTTCGCCACTCGCCACCAGGGTTGCCCCCGTGCTGCCGTTCGACTTGCATGTGTAAGGCATGCCGCCAGCGTTCAATCTGAGCCAGGATCAAACTCTTCAGTTCAAACCTGTTACTGTTTTTGGTTTCGTTAGAAACCAGTCGCTCACTCAAAGCTGACAGGTATCTGAATTGCTTCAAAAACCTGACTTACTTTTTAATGTGAGACTCTTGATACTTTTGCTATCCCGCCAGATCAAGAATGATCACGGCGGGGAGCTCAATCGAATCAAGCGCCCACACTTATCGGCTGTAAATTTTTAAAGATCAATTCGCTGAAAACATCTGGAAAATCAGGCCTTCCGGTGTTTTCTGCGTCGCTGCATCAGCAGGAGGAGGCGAATTATGCAGGGCGCAGATCGGCTCGTCAAGCGATTTTGAAGAAATTATTTCAACGAGCCAAAATCCTTGGAAAACGCTCAGAACTTCACGCGCAATTGAAACCCGACCGTGAATGGCAAATCGTCAGACGGAATCGGCGGAATGACGATGAAGTTCACTCCCACCCGTTTATAGGCAACCATCACGACAGGCGCAGCCACGGGCCCGATCGTGTGATTGTGGCCAAGTCCCCAGTTACCGTAGTTGTAGCCGGAGATGATGCCGCCCATGGCCGCGAGGCGCACGTAGCCCCAATGGAGGAATTCCGGCGCCCAGAGGCCGCCGCCGTAAAACGAGGGCCGACGCAGCGAGTTGCGGAAACCGCCCACCGTGACGCCCCATTGGTCGCTCGGCCAGCATTCGACGCCGAGGCCCGGATTGAACTGCTCGAAGTCTTTGTCGGGATGAATGTGATACGAGCCGACCATCGCGTCGACCCACAGGCCCGCGCCGCACCAGTCGGCCGCACGCGCGCTCGTTGCCGCGCCGAGCGTCAGCAGCATGAGCGCTGCACCCGCAATCGTCTTTCTCCCTGTCCTGCCACCGCGCACTTGCCAAAACCGCATGGGCTCTCCGTCCTCGCGCTCGCCGAATCGCTCCGGTGCGTCTGCTGCTGGATCTGTTGTTGGTTTGCTGTTGTTCTGCCTTTCGGTGACTGCAGACTTTACAGCAGCCGCGCCCACGCGCGTACCGAGGTTTTACTCGGATCGCGGCGGGCGTAACGACTGCGATCGCGTCACCTGCGGCTCAGACCATCTTGCCAGCGCAGTGCGTCGCGGCGATGAACGCGGCGCTCAGAGACCGAGGTCGCTCAGCCCCGGATGATCGTCGGGACGGCGACCGAGCGGCCAGTGGTAGAGACGGTCCGCCTCGTGGATCGGCAGGTCGTTGATGCAGGCATGACGATGCGCCATCAGCCCATTGGCGTCGAACTCCCAGTTCTCGTTACCGTACGAGCGGAACCAGTTGCCCGAATCGTCGTGCCACTCATAGGCGAAACGCACCGCGATGCGGTTGTCGGTGTAGGCCCACAACTCCTTGATAAGCCGGTAATCGAGTTCGCGCGCCCACTTGCGCGTGAGAAATCCAACGATCGCCTCGCGCCCCGTCACGAATTCCGCGCGATTGCGCCAGATGCTTTGCGGCGTATAGGCGAGCGCCACGCGCTGCGGATCCCGCGTATTCCAGCCGTCCTCCGCGCCGCGCACTTTCTGGATCGCGGTTTCGCGCGTGAACGGCGGCAGCGGCGGACGGGCTTCGGCGGAAGTGGTGTCTGAGGCGGTGATACTCATGGTCAGGCTCCTTTCTCTAGCGGCAGGGCGGCGAGCCGACATGGCCCGCCTGATTCGAACGAAGCGGTAGATTCAATCGTCAGCGGCGCGCGCGTGAGGCTTCAGCACCTTCAGGCGCAAGCGCGTCGAGCATCAGCGATCCCGCCGCGCGTGCATCGAGCGCGGCGTCGGCGTCTCCGTTCACGAGCGCCACGCCGATCGCGCCATCGATCAGGATCAGCCACTGGCGCGCGAGCCGCGCGGCCACGCGGCCATCCACGCCGCTGGCGAGGCGCCAGGCGTCGCACTGCTGCGCAACGAAAGCGAGCAGGCGCGCCTTGTGCATGCGCGCGACTTCGCGCACAGGATCGTCGGCCTGGGCGGTTTCACCCGCTGCGTTCAGGAATGCGCAACCGTGGAAGCCCTCGGAGGCAAACCACTCCCGCAGCACGTCGAACATGGCCAGCAACCGCGTACGCGGCGTCCGGCCGCGTTTGAGCGTGCCGTCGATGAACCAGCGCATCCAGCGCTCGTCGCGGCGCGTGAGTGCGGCGGCAACGAGGGCATCCTTCGATTCGAAATAGGTATAGAAGCTTTTGCGCGCAGCGCCCGCGGCGCGGACGATCGCATCGACGCCCGTCGCATGGATGCCGCCCGCGTAAATCAACGCTTCGGCGGCTTCGAGCAGGCGCTCGCGCGCATCGGGCGATACATCAGGGGAAATGGCAGTCTGATTCATGATCTGGTCGTGCCGAGGTGGAATGATCGTTCTCCGTAATGCGAAATGTAGAACGATCATTCTCCCAAGTCAAGTACGGATTTCGCGCCATGCGGCGCACGGCGTTTGCGCTAACAGCGGACAATGGGAGGAAGCCAGTGGCTCAAACCGTTCTATTCTTACGCTGCCCTCGCGCCTTCCATTACGGAGACACCATGAATCGACGTCGAGCCTTGATCGCCTTGCTGTGCGCCGGGGTGATCGGCTGCACGCCGCTGCGTGTGGTAACGCATAGCGTGAGCTCCACCGAAGCGGCCGTGCCAGCGGGCCAGTACACGCTTGATCCGCACCATTGGAGCATCGTCTTCGATGTCGATCATCTGCACTACACGCGCTTCGTGATGCGCTTCGACCGCGCTAGCGCGCGGCTCGACTGGCCTTCGCACGCGCTGGAGCAGGCAACAGTGCAAGTCGATATCGATGCCGCCAGCCTCGACACCAACGTCGACGTACTCGATCGCATGGTGAAAGGCGCGCAGATGCTCGATACGCAGCGTTATCCGCAGATCCGCTTCGTGAGCACGCGTTTCGAGCGCACCGGCGCGGCGAATGGCAAGCTGATGGGGACATTGACGGGCAATCTGACGATGCACGGCGCGACGCAACCGGTCACGCTCGACGTGACGTTTAACGGTTACGCGCCGAATCCGCTTACGAAACAGCCCACGCTGGGCTTCTCCGCGCACGGGACGTTCAGCCGCTCAGCGTTCGGGCTGACGACGTGGTATCCGGCGGTGGGCGATGCGATCGACGTACGCATCGAGGCGGAATTCGAGCAGCCGCCGCCAGCGGGCGCGGCGGTTGCTCAATAGCGCAAGCAGGAATTCAGGCTGCGGTCCAGTCGAGAATGACCTTGCCGCTTTCGCCGGAAAGCATGGCTGCGAAGCCCTTTTCGTAATCGTCGACGCTGAAGCGGTGCGTGATGATGGGCGACAGATCCAGTCCGCTTTGCAGCATCGCGACCATCTTGTACCAGGTCTCGAACATCTCGCGGCCGTAGATGCCCTTGATTTCCAGACCCTTGAAGATGACCTGATTCCAGTCGATGGCGGTTTGCGCGGGCGGAATGCCGAGCAACGCCACCTTGCCGCCGTGGTTCATCGCTTCGAGCATGGCCGTGAATGCGCTCGGCACGCCCGACATTTCGAGGCCCACGTCGAAGCCTTCGGTCATATGCAGGTCGGCCATCACGTCGCGCAGCGATTCGCGTGCGACGTTGACTGCGCGCGTCGCGCCCATCTTGCGCGCGAGTTCGAGGCGATAGTCATTGACGTCGGTAATTACCACGTTGCGCGCGCCCACGTGCTTCGCGATTGCCACGGCCATGATGCCGATCGGCCCCGCGCCCGTAATCAGCACGTCTTCGCCCACGAGGTTGAACGACAATGCAGTGTGCGTCGCATTGCCGAACGGATCGAAGATCGCGGCGAGATCGTCGGAGATTTCGGGCGGAATCTTGAACGCGTTGAAGGCCGGAATCACGAGATATTCGGCGAACGCGCCTTCGCGGTTCACACCCACGCCCGTGGTATTGCGGCACAGATGGCGACGTCCCGCACGGCAGTTGCGACAGAAGCCACAGGTGATGTGGCCTTCGCCGGAGACGCGGTCGCCAATCGAAAAGCCGCGCACTTCCTGGCCCATTTCGACGATTTCGCCCACGTATTCGTGGCCCACGTGCATCGGCACCGGAATGGTCTTTTGCGCCCAGTCGTCCCATTTCCAGATGTGGATATCCGTGCCGCAGATCGCCGTGCGGTGGATCTTGATCATCACATCGTTATGGCCGACTTCGGGCTTCGGGACGTCGGTGAGCGTGAGGCCGGGTCCGCGTTCGAGTTTGGCGAGTGCTTTCATTTTATTTCGCTGTCCTTTCAGATCACGCCAAGCTGCTTGCCCACGCGTGCAAATGCCGCCACGGCGCGCTCGACCTGCTCGGGGGTATGCGCCGCGCTCATCTGCGTGCGGATGCGCGCGCGGCCCTTCGGCACCACCGGGTAGGAGAAGCCGATCACATAAACGCCTTCGTGCAGCAAGGCGTCAGCCATTTTCGAGGCGATCTGCGCGTCGCCGAGCATCACCGGAATGATGGGATGCTCGCCCGGCACGAGCGAGAAACCCAGCGCGCTCATCTCGCGTCGGAAGTGCGCGCCGTTGGCCTGTACGCGTGCGCGCAGATTCGCCCCTTCGTCGCTGGCGATCAGTTCGAGCACCGCCAGCGAGGCGGCGGCGATGCTGGGCGCGAGCGTGTTCGAGAACAGATATGGGCGCGAGCGCTGGCGCAGCAGCTCGATGACTTCCTTCTTCGCCGCGACGTAGCCGCCCGACGCACCGCCCAGCGCCTTGCCGAGCGTGCCGGTGATGATGTCCACGCGCTGCGCGACGCCGCAATGTTCAGGCGTGCCGCGGCCGTTCGCGCCGATGAAACCCACCGCGTGGGAGTCGTCCACCATCACGAGCGCGTTGTAGCGGTCTGCCAGATCGCAGATGCCCTTAAGGTCCGCGATGATGCCGTCCATCGAGAACACGCCGTCGGTGGCGATGAGCTTGTAGCGCGCGCCGCTGGCGTCGGCTTCGCGCAACTTCGCTTCCAGATCGGCGAGATCGTTGTTCTTGTAGCGATAGCGCCGCGCCTTCGAGAGCCGCACGCCGTCGATGATGCTCGCATGGTTGAGTTCGTCGCTGATGATCGCGTCTTCGTCGCCGAGCAGCGTTTCAAAGAGGCCGCCATTGGCGTCGAAGCAGCTTGAATAGAGAATGCTGTCCTCGGTGCCCAGAAAGGCGGCGAGCGCGCTTTCCAGCTGCTTGTGCACCGTCTGCGTGCCGCAGATGAAACGCACCGACGCCATGCCGAATCCGTCGCGATCGAGCCCGTCTTTCGCCGCTGCAATCAGGCGCGCATCGTTGGCAAGCCCCAGATAATTGTTGGCGCAAAAGTTCAGCACCTTGCTGCCGTCGGCGAGCCCAATGGCAGACGATTGCGGCGTGTCGATCACGCGCTCGCTCTTGTAGAAACCATCGGCGCGGATCTGATCGAGAGTCGCGCGCAGGTGGTCGAAGTAGGATTGGCTCATGGCATCGTGCTCCTGACAGGGCAAGCTGCGGCTGTTATAGTCGCCGTCAGCTTTGAGCGAATTTATTCGTTTTTTCGAACTCAAGTTCGGTATATCGAACAGACTCTAAACGATGAGGCAAGGAATGGCAAGCTCAGGCGCTCGCGCGGGCACGCAGCTCAAGAAACCGGTCGACGATGAAACAGGCACGGCCGCCGCGAAGCCCGCCGCTGTGCGTAAATCCCGCCTCGCGAAGGCCCAGCCATCGCCCAGCGCCGCGGCAGAACCATCGGGGCTGCCAGCGAAAACGACGCCCGCCGCGCCGCCGCGAGTCGGCGAGCAGATCCAGCGGCTGCGCAGCGAACGCAAAATGACACTCGACGAGCTGTCGCGCGCGGCCGGCGTGTCGAAATCCATGCTTTCGGAAATCGAGCGCGACAAGGCCAATCCGACCATCGCCGTGGCCTGGCGTCTGACCAATGCGCTGGGCGTGAAGCTCGATTCGCTGTTTGCCGCGCCCAAGGCGCCCGACGCGATCGCAGTGGCCGGCCCACACGATATACCCACCTTGCTCGGTCACGATGCGGGTTATCAGCTGCGCGTATGGGGCCCGATCGAACTGGCCGGCAACTTCGAATGGTACGAACTGACGCTCAAGCCGGGCGGTTCGCTGGTGTCGAACGCACACGAGCCAGGCACGCGCGAGCATCTCACAGTGCTGCAAGGCGCAATCGAAGTGGAAGCGGCGGGCTCCGTCGAGCGGCTGAAATCCGCCGACACGGCGCGCTATATCGCCGACCAGCCGCACGCGATCCGCAATATCGGCAAGGGTGAAGCGCGCGCGCTGCTGGTGGTGATTCACGGCTGATTTGCTGCTAGATTCACCGCTGATGCACGGCTGGCGTCGCTGGCTGAACGGCCAAACCTGATATTCCTGGCTGCACGATCGCTTCAAGTACTGTATATTCATACAGTAAAAAGAACGACCGGAGCCGCCCATGCACACTTCGCGCATCCCGAACGAGCAGGATCTGGCCGCCTTGCGCTTTCAGGCGGCCGCGCGCGATCTTGAGCAGATCGTGCGCAACATCGCGCATCGCTATATCGCCCAGCAGGTGCCGCTGAGCTGGCGCCTGTTACACGCGATCGAAGCGGAAGCGCTCGCCGATCTCGGTTTTGCCAGCCGTCATGATGCGCTGATGCTCGGCCTGTTCCAGCGTCCAGACGATCTCGCCTATCCGGAAACCGACGAAACCGTCGATTTCGGACAATCCAATGCCCTCCCCGCCGTGTTCGCGTTCGCTGTGAGCGCTTATGAATATGCCGCGCGCAGCGCCGAAGAAGCCCAGCGCGAAGCGCGCCGCAGGGCAGCCGTCAAACGCTCGCGCGCATGGGGCGGCTGATCATGTCGCCCGCCGTCGATCGCTTGCTGGACGCCACGTGTCTCCTGGCTTCGCTAGAATTCCCTTCTGCATCGCAACTAACGGAAGGACAGTGATGACCGCCTCCGATTTGTCCCACTCGTCCCGCGATCTCTTCGACCAGCAGCGCACCGACTGGCAGCAAGATCCCGCTGCGGCCTTTGATGCCTGGCTGGCCGCACAGGATCTGCGCCGCTCGTCGGCCGATATCTACCGTGTCCAGTGGGGCCGCTTTCTCGAATGGCTCGCGCTCAAGCGCAAGACCATCGTTTCGGTGGATACGGGCACGATCGCTGAATTCGTCGCCGGGCTGGAGGTGAAAAAGCCCCAGCGGCTGCGCTACCTTCGTTTGATCGAGCGGGTACTCGACCATGTGCGGCAGATCGAGTTGGCATCCACGAACCCCGCGCGTTTCATCGCCCAGGATGGCGAAGCCGCCTGGCGCAATGCGCGTGAAAACGAACCCACCGGCTTTCTTACTGCGACGGAACGCGCGGCGGTGATCGCCCGGCTCTTCGCACCGCTTACCGAGCAATCGGCGGCACGGCGCTGGCGCGAGCGGCGCGACCGCGCGCTCGTTGCGGTATTTCTGGGCGGCGGGCTGAAGACTGGCGACGCGATTGCGCTGAGGCTCGACGCCACATCGATCGGGTCGGAATGGATCACGATCGAAGCCGACAATCCAGCCCTCACGCACAGCACGAAACTCGCACCGTTCGCGGTCGACGTGATGGGGGCATGGCTGGAGGCGCGGCGCCTCGCGGGCCTGCCCGGGCAACTCGTGTTTCCGGGCTCGCCCAGCGGGCGACCCATGCACAAGGCGACGGTACTGCGCGCGATCGACGCCTTGATGGAAGAGGCAGGCGTCGCCCAGACGCGCGCGGAGCGCGCCAGTCCCCAGACGCTGCGCAACAGCTTTGCGGCCGATCTGTTCGAACGTGGCGTGGATCCGGATCAGGTTGGCCAGTGGCTGGGCTTTCTACAACCGATTTCGGCTGGCCGCCTTCATCGCTCGTGGCGCGTCTGGGCCGATCGCGAAGCCGCATTGCGTGTTGCCGACAAAGCGTAGACATCGAGGCCGCACGGGCTTCTCGCGCAGAAGAAGTCCCGTAAAAGCTCACGGCCGCCTGTCACCCCGATTCCCGTAAACACTCACCTCAGCGGGCCGTAGTGAGCTTTTTTCCAGCTGCAAATCGCGCAACGACCTGCAGCCGCGAAGCCCCTGCGCCCGACGCGTGCTCGCATTCCGGGCAGGACAGCTCGAACCCTCCCTCCACCTGCGACAGCTCCGGCTCGCCCTCCTCGCAATTCGGGCAGTGCGCCGGCAAGCTCACGTGACCGTCCACCACGGTGCCAATCTGGGCGAGTTCGGCCTCCGTGAGCCGGCCCGCCTGCGCCAGCGCACACAACACGCCAGCCACCGCGACATCGATCCCCTGCTGTGCGCGCAGCGCCGTCACCTGCCGGGTCAAACCATCCACCTCGTCCGAACGCTCGCGCAAGACCGTGTCGAGCCGGTCGGCACGGGCCTTGGCGGTCGCGAGTTGCTGGATGAAATCGAATTCCTTGCGGCTTGCATCGCGCTGGGCGGCTTGCCACGTCGATGACATCGTCCGCAGCGAATCGAGTTCGACCAGCATAGGTTTGACGCGGCGCTCGGCTTCGGCCAGGGCGTCCTTGATCTGCTGGGCGTAATGCTCGGTGCTGCGGCGCATTTCCTCATGCAGACCGTCGATCCGGTCCCGCAACGCCGCGTTGGTGGACTGTTCGGTCTCGATGCGCTTCTGGAGTGATTCGTTTTCGGCTTCCAGACGACGGACCGTGATCTGAAGGCTGTCCTGATGCGAGGCGCCGTGCGCCGAGGCAGCTGCGAGCTGATTTTCCAGTTCGCGCACCCGAGCCCAGGCAGCTTCCGTGCGGGCTTCACTGCGCTGGAGCATCTCGTCGGCCGCGAGACGTCGGGTTTCCGCGTCGCGAAGCGCCTGTTCGGCATCCCGGCGGCTGGCGTCGATGGCTTCGCGCTCCTCTTCCAGTGTTTGGCTCGCCAGAACACGGGCTTCTTCGAACAGCGCGCCAAGGAGTTCGCCTGCGCGTTCTTCCAGCGCCGCAGGGATGGCGCCGCTGCCGACGCGCACTTTCGATGCAGCCCGAATGCGCTGCCAGAACAGTTCGATGTCTTTGGGAATATCGCTGGCGCTGCCGGTCTGGGTCAGATCGCGGACGGTTGCCATCGAGGGGCGAATGCCGAAATCGAAAAAAAGCCGTTTGCATGCATGGAGCGAGAGCTCCTGGCGTCGTGCGCCATCTTTGCGCAGTTTGTCGAGTTCGTCGCGAAGGGCCTGACGTTCTTCGTCGCGGATCATGGTCGTCTCGGCGAGGGATAACGGATCGAATAATAACAAATTACGTATTTTTCGATACGACTTTCCTGGGGGCGCTATCGATGTCCAGAATCTTGGCCTTTAGTGAACCCAAAATCGCGTGCCAGCTCGCGCCTGCGTTAACCTGTTCGTGAAACAAAGCGAAGTTTACTGCCTAAGTAATTGTAAACGTTTGGCTTTCTAGTGACGAGCCATTTATAGACAATGTTTCACGCGGGCCTTGTTGATGTCATGAGCGGTTCTCAAGGGGAGAGGATGTGGATATCTCAGGAGGCTCTCGGGGTAGGAAAGGCTAGAGAGTAATAAAAGTAAACACCATTGATACCCGTTAAAGACGTTAACGCCACCGCAAACCCTTACCAGGCGTGGTTTACAGAGCGATCGGGTGAAGCTTTACGGGACAGTTGGTGAGGCTTTGCGGGACGTTCGGGTGATGGGCTTCGGGGAAGGCGGTGAGGGGCTGCGGGATAGAACGTGAGCGGATTCGGGGCACTCCCCATTCTTGACTTCCCGGCAAGGGTGAGCGATTACGGGAGCTGGTGCACCGCGATCCCCGTATATACCGGTAGAGGGGCCTCTGTTACTGAAAATGCAACGGTGAGCGGATTCGGGGTCGCCCATATCATCGATTTTTGCCGCCAATCTGGTGACCTGAAAGCCTTCGGTGAGAGGTATCGGGAAAAAACGCCTGTCGAAGGTGATGCTTTCCGGGACCCGAAGGCCGATTTTGACCGAATTCGGCCGTTTCAGGGCTTCAAGTGAGCTTTTACGGGAGGGCAAGAGTCGGAGCTTTGACTGGCGAACGTTCTCGCTTTTGCTCATCGACGGCTGGTTTTGGAGCTTGAGGTGAGTTTTTTCGGGAGCTGTCTGTGGCGCGACGGGATCTGATGTTTCTGGGCGCTGGAAAGGCTTTAAGTGAGCTTTTTCGGGAGCTTGATTTTGCCGGTTTATCTCTTGGGGTGAGGTTTTTCGGGAGATAGTTGGTATTCACTAACCGCAAAAGCTTGAAAATCAAAGGCGCTGCAATTGGGCTGGCTTCGATGTAGCCAGCCCAAAGTGAGAATTTTCGGGAGCCTTTTAGGAGGGTTCCGGGTCACGACCACGGCTTCGGCGATCCGTCTAGGTGAGATCTTCCGGGAGACGTTGATTCGATTTTCCATCTACTGAGCTTGTGGATAACCCTCAGAATTCATTAGCTTTTTCTTGCTGATGGCTCGAAGGTGAGCTTTTCCGGGGGCGCAGAACGGGGTCGGCGCGGCCGGCCGGGATGGTACAAAGGTGAGGTTTTTCGGGAGTATTGGGCTCTCCATGCCGCTGCTGGAAAGACTTCGGAGCCCACGCGCCCGGATGCCAGCCGATGCGACAGGTGAGGCTTTTCGGGAGTCGGTGGAGACTACGGTTCGCGGAAAACAGCGATATCGCTGACTTTTGTGAGAAAGACGGCTTGTCGAACCGATGTCGGGGCTGCGCGAGACCCTTTCCACGATCTTTTGGATCTCGAATCGATGCAGACCCGACGTTCGCACGCCCCCTCCAGGTGTTGCATGCGCGCCAGGATTTTTTAAGGTGAGGATCTTCGGGATCAAACTGACACCCTGGAAATTGGCGTGCGAGAGAGGCTTCACCCGACAGGCCAGTATCTGCCGGGAGCCCTGCTGCCAGGCGACTTGCGCAAAGGTGAGGCTTTCCGGGAGCGTCGCGCGGTGAGGTGCTCATAGGAAAGCGTCATCACCCGCAATGGTGAGAGGCACCCTATAGACGCGTTTCACCACAGACGGTATCCTTTCGCGAAATCTCACCTTGACCCGACGCATGGCCACGAAGCGCGTGAAAAAAACCGATGTGGTGAGCCCCAGCTCGGCCGAACTGCGAAAGGCCGTCGAGGCGATCGCGATTCAGCCGAAAAGCGGCAAGATCACCCTGCTCACCCGCAAGCTCTTCAATGTTCTGCTCGCCGTCGCGCAGCAGGCCGACGAGGCTGGCGACACCTACCGCGCGCTGCTGTCCGACATCGTCGCGAACTCAGCGTTCGATTCGAACGACACTGCGCTCGTGAAGGAGCATCTGCGCCGCATGGTGTCGGTGCAGGTCGAGTGGAGCCAGGGCACGTCAAGCCAGAAGCCCGGCCGCAAGTGGGGCATCTCCACGCTGATCGCCGACGCGGAAATTCTCGAAGATCCGACCACGCGCCGCGTGTGGGTCGAATTCTCGTTTGCCCCCAAGATCAAGAAGAAGCTGCTGGACCCGGTTCAGTACGCCCGTCTGAGCCTGCAGTTCCAGAGCCAGTTGCGCAGCAGCGCGGGCCTGGCGCTCTACGAAATCTGCGTTCGCTACCTCACGAACCCGAGTCATCTGACGATGCGCGAGACGTGGGAATGGTGGCGCCCGATTCTGTCCGGCACGCCGGATACCGAAGCCGGCGACGAGGCCAAGCGCGAGTACAAGTACTTCAAGCGCGACTACCTGCGTCCCGCTATCGCCGAAGTGAATGCCGTCACCAATATCTTCGTCGAGCTTATCGAACACCGTGAAGGACGGCGCGTCGCCGAGATCCAGTTCCGGGTCACCGAGCGCAAGCAGCCAATGCTGGCGCTCGACGAGCATCCGAACGTGTTCGACAGCACGCTGGTCGACCGCATGGTGAAGATCGGCATCCCGCTCAAGGAAGCACAGTCGCTTTACGCGGATAGCGAAGAGAATCGCATTCGCGCGGCGCTGCAGCTGACTGAGCAGCGCATGCGCAGCACAAGTCTGCCGCCCGTGCGGAGCGCCGCGGCGCTCTTCAAGGATGCGCTGAAGAAGGGTTACGCGCCGCCGGTCGAAGATGCGGCCAATGCCGCGGCATCGGGCCGTGCGATCGCGGGCGCGGTTGCGGCCGACGATCCCAAGGCGCGACTGATGGACGAGTACGCCGCCTACCGCCGCAAGGAAGCGCGCGCGCTCTACGAGGAGCAAGGCGATCTTGAGCGCGAGATTGCGCGCACGTCGTTCGAGAACGATGAACTGCCGGGCATGGGAGCGCATCTGCGCGATGACTGGCGTCGTCGCGGTCTCGAATCGAAACTCGGTGAAACGGCGTTCTTTGACTGGCTGGCCCGCAAGACCTGGGGCGAGCCGACCGATGGCGATCTGCTCGCTTTCACGTTGAGTCAGTCGCGCGCGGCTTGATCGATGGTTTCGTGCGCTGCGCCACAGCGGCAGCGCAGGAACGGATGTTTCAGTAAAAAGCGGTCTTCACGCATTGCACGTGAAGACCGCTTTTTCGTTGGCTGACCGCCCTTTACCTGGCCTTGAGCATCTCTTCGATCTGGTGAAGGATGGCATCGCGCCGGTCCTTGGTCAGTCCTTTGAGTCGCAACTCCAGACGATCGTCGCCATACGATTTCAGGTCGCCAACCGACACGCCGTCGAATTTGATTTCCATACGCTGCGCGTAGCGCTGCCGCCCTGCCGGTTTGGGATTTTCCTGCGGCGTCGCCCGGCCCTTGACGATGTCGGCGACCTGACGCGTGCTCAGGTCGTCGGCGAGGATGCGGTTGATAAGCCGCAGCGTGGCCTCCGTGCCCCGTGCGCCATGGTATCGCCCGACCTGATACGCCATGTTCGAACCAAAGCGATCCGGGCGCGCAACCATCTCCTGCATCACCGTCTCCGGCAACTTGCCGATTGAGAGCGCAACCGCGACAGTCGATTCATCGAGGCCGAGATGTTCGGCCAACTCACGCTGGCTCTGGAAATGCTTGTCATCGATAAAGCGCTTCCAGACTACGGCATTGTCGAACACCGTTTGCGAGTCTCGCTGGACGTTGAGGTCGTAGCCGAGCTTGTAGCTCTCCAGGCCGATGGGCAGATCGACAACGATCGCCTTGACGACTTCCTTGTTGGCTTCCTTCAGCGCACGCACACGACGTCCGCCATCGCTCACGAAGTAACTGCCCGGTGCAGCGTAGTCGGGGATCACGTGGATCGCCTGCTGCTGCCCCTGCTTCGCAAGGTTGACAGCCAGTTCCGCGATCGACGACTTCAGGTAAAAGTGGCGCGGATTGAACGGGCTGGGTTTGATGGCTTTCAGCGGCAATTCGATGATCTGACCGGGTCGATAGCCCTGTTCGATACGCCACGCGCGATATTCGGCGGATTCGTGCTCGGTCGCGACAAGATCGTCGTCCACCGCGTTGGCCATCGGTTCGGGTTGGCTGGCACGGCCAACCGGCTCGCGCGTCTTCGGCTTCTCCTCGACGAGACCGTCGATGGCGTTGAGGCGGTCGAGCGCCGTACGCTTTTCGCTGCTCGTCGTGTCGGGCCGGGCCTGGAAACCCTTGGCAAATTGAGAGGACTTCATTCAGGTTCCTTTATGCGCATAAAGTCAGGAGAGCATCTCTGCGATCTCGTCGGCGCAGGCGCGGACTTCGACCGCAGCGAGCCGCGCTCCGCGATCGTTCATCTGCAGTACGGTCTGGCCGAGGGCCATCGCCTGCTTGTACGCCTCGCGGGTGGGGATCTGCGTCTTGAGCAAAGGAAAACCGAGTTCCTCAAGCGCGCGTTTGAGCTCGCGCGTGAGCATGCGCTTCTCTTCGGTTTTGTTCAGCAGGAACACGGCCTTGAGGTCTTCATTCATGACCTGCGCCTGCTGAACCAGCTTCACGAGGCCAACGCTCGACCAGTAATCGGCCGGCGATGACGACGTGGGAATAACGGCAATGCTCGCGGCGAGGAGAACAACGCCCGAAACTTTTTCGGTGATCGACGGCGGGCAGTCGACGACGATGATGTCGTAGTCGCCGATGAACTTCTTGATCTCGCGGTGGATTTGGCCACCGGCTTCAGAGAGATTGACCACTGGAAAGGGAATGCCGACATCGCCGTCAGCGGACGCGCTTGCCCAGTGAACCAGCGTGTTCTGGCCGTCGGCATCGACCACAAGTACACGCTTCCCTCTTTCATGAAATGCTGCGCCGAGATGCATCGCGATCGTGCTCTTGCCGACCCCGCCCTTCTGCTGCGTGACTGCGATTATCTCTGCTGCCAATTGATTTTCTCCTTTTGCTAATTGTTTTGAATTTTACCTGGATTGAGTTGTGATTCAACGGTAGACGCCTGATTTTCGTCGTACAGAGGCGGATCAGTGGCCGTTTGGCCGAGGTTTATGCGCATAAACCTCGCGCGACAGGCGGCGAGGAGGCTGATGAGGTTGAAACGCCAAGGGCAGCAGGCGTAGGGAGTCGGCAGAGGACGTGCTGAGTTACGCCAGAGATTTTATGCGCATAAAGTCACGGGACCGATGAGCGGTGCGTGATGTCAGCGAGGTGGAACGAGCGTCACGAAAGTGCTCAGCGACAGGCCCGCACTCGCGATCACGAGCCAGCTTTATGCGCATAAAGCTCAGGAAAATGTCGTTGGCACCGTCCGCATCTAACGCGCCACTCCCCTTCCGTCCTTCAGCGTCCCATCAGTTGCCGCGATTCTTTATGCGCATAAAGCGTGTGGCCTTGTCGATATCCGCCCGCCAGTAGCTGAATCTCGCGGTGTTCCATTTGGGAACCCGCCGGTAAAATCACTGCCGCCAGACGCGTGCCTCTCGGGGCCGCTCCCCTCCCCACTCGACTCCCCTGCCCCAAGGCCATGATCACCATCTATCACAACCCTCGCTGCTCGAAGTCCCGCGCAACCTGCGAACTGGTGGCCACTGCCAACGCCTCCAATGAGCCCGTTGAAGTCGTCGAATACCTGAAGAACCCGCTCACTGTCGAGCAACTCAAGTCGCTGCATGCGCTGCTCGGCGGCCCGCTTCGCGACATGATGCGTACAAACGAAACCGAATACACGGAACTCGCACTCGGCGAAGAGGGCGTGACCGACGAGCAACGCTACGAAGCGATTGCGAAGCACCCGATCCTGCTCCAACGCCCGATCGTCGTTCGCAATGGCCGCGCAGTGATTGGTCGCCCTCCTGAAAACGTCGCCGCACTTTTTGCCTGACAGACCGGCGCACAGATCGATCCAAGCCTCGGGCGATGCCGCACTCCGCCCCTCCCCTAACCGCAGTGACACCTGAACGATCATCGAGAATCCTGTGGAGTCCCTTGCTACCCTATCTGCGTGGTCATTCCACGACACACGCCTGATTCTTTCCTGCGTGCTCGGTCTCGCGCTCATCATCATTCTGATCAGCGTCCTCAAGCTCGCGCCTTTCCTCTCAATTCTCGTCGGCACTTTCGCGGCGGGCTTTGCCGCAGGCGTGCCACTCGAAGGCGTGGCTAGCGCCTTCAGCAAAGGCGCGGGGGCATTGCTAGGCGACGTCGGCATCATCATCGCCCTCGGTGCCATGCTCGGTGCCTTGATGGCTGAATCGGGTGCCGCCGACCGGCTGGTTTCCACCTTGCTGGATCATTCGACGCCGCGCACCTTGCCTTGGATGATGTCGCTTGTTGCGGTCATCATTGGTTTGCCGCTCTTTTTCGAAGTCGGCCTTGTCATGATGGTGCCGATCATTTTCGTGATGGCGCGCCGCTCGCAGCAGCCAATCCTGCGGATCGCCATTCCGGCGCTGGCGGGCATGACGACCTTGCATGCCCTGCTGCCTCCGCATCCGGGTCCGCTGATTGCCGTCAGCGCGTTGCACGCGGATCTCGGCATTACGCTCGGCTTGGGTGTCCTCGTGGCGATTCCGGCGGTCATCCTCGCGGGCCCGCTCTACGGCTCGTGGCTGTCGCGCCGCATGCAGGTGGCCGAGCCCGAAGATCTTGGCAAACTTTTCACGAGCCATGATCCGCAACTGGCTGCGCCGGGCTTTGGCGTTTCCCTGCTGACGATCCTGTTGCCCGCGCTACTGATGCTCTGCCGCACCGTCGCAAAGCTCGCGCTTCATCCCGATACCGTTGCCTTCAACGTGCTCAACTTCCTCGGTGAGCCGCTGATCGCGCTGGGACTCACCGTTCTGTTTGCTATCGTTGCACTGGGCTGGTCGCGCGGCATGGCGCGTGATCGCGTCGGCACTATCCTGCGCAAGAGCTTGCCGCCGATTGCCGGTTTGCTGTTGACCATCGGCGCTGGCGGCGGTCTCAAGCAGACGCTCTTGCTGGCCGGCATCAGCACGACCATCAGCAAGATCGCCGTCGGCGCACATCTGCCGCTGCTGCTGCTCGCATGGCTGATCGCCGTGGCGCTGCGTCAGGCTACCGGCTCGGCGACGGTTGCAACGACCGCGACGGCCGGGATCGTCGCGCCTGTCGTCACGGGCTTGAGCGCGACGCACAATTCGCTGATGGCGCTCGCCATCGGCGCGGGTTCGGTGTTCTTCTGCCACGTCAACGACGCCGGTTTCTGGATGGTGCGCGAGTACTTCGGTCTCAAGCTCAAACAAACGGTTTTCGTCTGGTCGATCCTGCAGACCATTGTGTCCGTGGTCGGCCTCGTCCTCACGCTCGCGCTCTGGGGTGTGCTCGGCTGAGAGCACGCGCAGGGCCGCCTGGCCCTGCCCCACCGCTTGCCTCGCAGCGCGCCCAGAGAGTCAAAGCGCGCCGCGACGACGCTGCACAAAACAGAGGCGCCCTCCTCCGCCCTCGCGATCCCGATACTTTGCCGATGGCACGGGCCTTCGCGCAAAGTTGCTCACAAGGTTATCCACGAAATCTGTGGATAAATCCGCCATCGCACGACTTGTCCACAACCCCTCCTCCTCGCCGGACACTCAGGCATAGGCGACTCGACACTCGCGCCTATGATGTCGGTTCGAGCTACCCTGCGCTTCGCGCGCGCTTTCGAGAACCCCGAGGAGGACACTGAGATGGCCTATCAAGTTGCGGTCGTAGTTGGCAGTCTGCGCAAGGAATCGTTCAACCGTCAGCTCGCGCATGCCGTGACGTCACTGGCGCCTGCCGATTTTTCTTTCGAGTTTCTCGACATTGGCGCGCTGCCGCTCTACAGCCAGGATTACGACGCCGACTTTCCCGAAGTCGCGCGCCAGTTCAAGCAAAAGATCGAAGCCGCCGACGCGGTGCTGTTCGTGACGCCCGAATACAACCGCTCGATTCCCGGCGTGCTGAAGAATGCGATCGATTGGGGTTCGCGCCCGTGGGGCAAGAATTCGTGGTCCGGAAAACCGGGAGCGGTGCTGGGCACGTCGCCGGGCGCGATCGGCACGGCGCTTTCACAGGCGCATCTGCGCAATGTGCTGGCGTATCTCGATGTGGCGACCCTCGGCCAGCCCGAAATGTTCATCAAGCACGACGCGAGCCGGATCAACGAAAAAGGCGAGATCGTGAACGACGACACGCGCAAATTTCTGCAGACTTTCGTCGATCGCTATGCGGAATGGGTGAAGCGGCAACTCGGCCGCTGAGCGGTGACAAGGAAGCGACGAGGGCTCACACGCCAGACGCATGCGCCCTCGCCTTCAAGACCATCAATGCAACGTCGGAGGCGTGCCGGTCACGGGGCGATCCGGCGCGTCGGACGCACGGTGATCGTGTGAGTCTTCTTCGTATTCGATGAATTCGTCGGGAATGCGCGGCGCGCTCGTGCTGGACGCCTGGGTGGCCTGGGGCGCACCGGGCACCTCGACTCGCGCGTGTGTCTCCCGAGCCGCTACCGGCGAACCCATCACCGCGCCTGCGCCCGGCGCACTGGCCGAAGCCAGCACCGTCGCTTCGGCCTCATTCCACGGGCGCCCCTCGGCGGCCGCGTGTTCCGGACTCGCCGCTGCCAGTGGCGCCTGAGACCCGGCGCTCTCGCCCGGAGCCGAGCGGCGTCGCATCGCTTCGGCGATACCGGCAAGGCCCAGTTCTTCGAGCGCCGAATGTTCGCGCACGACCGGATCGGCGTCCGCCGATGCCCACGTCCAGCTTCCGCCGCGAATCGCGACTTCGAGCGCGCGTTCGTCTCGCAGCGTCTCGCGTGCGAGTTCGGCGTGTGCCTCGTCGCTGACCCGCACGCCAATCAACACGTTGCCTTCCGGCATCGCGGCGGCGCCAGCCGTGCCCGGTGCATGAGGCGCGGGTTCGGGCACCGCGCCCGCATTGGCGCGCACATCGCCGGTCGTAGAGAAAAAGCTGGAGACGAGCCGCTCGATGCCCGCCAGCACGCCGGCTTCATGCACGGGCAATTCGATGTCGCTCGCCGGGAAACCGCGTTGGAGCAGCGCCTGCTGCGCATGCTGAGCGGCGTCATAGGTCTCGAACAGACCGGTCACGGTTTGTCTCATGGCTCACTCACTCCTCATGGTTACAGCGCAATGGTGTCGCAATCCGCATGCCACGGATCCGGCGCGCGCCACCCAATCGCACGATTTCACCAGCCGCGCGATCTAGAGCGTCGCGTCGCGCTCCCGCTGTCCGCGCGTCTGGCGCTCGCGCCGGATCGCTTCGAGCATCTTCTCAAGCAGCGCGATATCGAACGGTTTCGACAGTACGCGCACGTCCACGTGGCGCGCGCGTTCGAGTTCTTCCGCGTAGCCGGTCACAAGGATCACGGGCAGCGTGGGGTCGCGCTGTTGCAGCGCTTCCGCGAGATCGATGCCGTTCATCTCGCCCGGCATGTGAATGTCCGACAGCACCAGATCGAAGTACGGCGCGTCGGCGTCATCCAGGCGATCCGCACGCGCCGCATCGATAAGCGTGAGCGCACTCGCCGCGTCGCTCGCGCAGGTGACGTGATGGTCCATCATCTGCAACAGCGCCTCGGTGCCCGCCGCGACTTCGTCATTGTCCTCGACGAGCAGCACGCGCAGACCTTGCGGCGGATTCGTGCTGTCCTCGCGCGGCGCGGGTTCGCGTTTCGGCGCCGGCGCGGCGGCCGCGCGCGGCAGATAAAGATGCACCGAGGTGCCTGCGCCGATCGCACTGTCGATCGCGGCAAGCCCGCCCGAGCGCTCACAGAACGCGAACACCTGCGGCAACCCGAGACCGGTGCCCATGCCCTTCGGCTTGGTGGTGTAAAGCGGTTCGAAGGCGCGGGCGAGCACATCGGGCGACATGCCGACCCCCGTGTCCTCCAGTGAAACATGCACGAAATCGCCGTCGAGCGGGAAGCCCTCCCCCGGCCGGAACGCCATGTTGCGCGCGTGCACCGTGAAGCGGCCGCCGTTGGGCATCGCATCGCGCGCGTTCACGGCCAGATTGATCAGCGCGAGTTCGAACTCGGCGACGTCGACCAGCACCGGCCAGACGTCTTCATCGAGATCGACAACGAGCGAGACCTTCGCGCCGAGCGACGCGCGCAGCAGTT
Organism: Paraburkholderia bannensis; assembly: GCF_014200455.1. Taxonomy (GTDB): domain Bacteria; phylum Pseudomonadota; class Gammaproteobacteria; order Burkholderiales; family Burkholderiaceae; genus Paraburkholderia; species Paraburkholderia bannensis_A. The sequence goes on from NZ_JACHBW010000015.1 coordinate 19,895, forward strand.
CCCGGCATGCGGGCAGCCAGCGGCCGACGTGGATGGTTTCGTTGCGCAGCGGCTGCTTGCGCGCGACGCCGAGCAACTGGCGCGTGAGCGACTGCCCGCTCTTGAGCGCGCGCTCGACCGCGGACAGCTCGCGCTCCAGACCCGCCGTGCCGCGCCGACGCGCGATCTGCACATTGGCGGAGACGATCATCAGCAGATTGTTGAAGTCGTGCGCGACGCTGCCGACCAGATTGCCAAGCGCTTCCATCTTGCGCGACTGCCGGTAGGCCGATTCGATCGAGCGTCGCATCGATGCTTCGGCCTGCCAGCGCTCCCACGCTTCCTCTTCGGCGGCGAGGCGGCGCAGCGACAGCCAGATCACGCACCAAAGCGCAATCGACGGCGTGAACATCGAAATCAGCAGCACGCTCAGATGCCGATACCATCCGGCCCAGATCGCCGAGGCGCGATAGGCGCAGGTCACGTAGACCGGGTAGGCGCCCACCCGGCGAAACGCCACGATGGCATTGCCGCCGAGCAACTGCGAATGCATGCGCACGACGCCGGAATCCTTGCCGAGCGCGAGTGCCGCGGCGAACGGCGTGCCGGGCGTGATGGTCTCGGGAACCACGGCGCCGGACGCTGGCCGCGTTCCAGACGCCGCGTGCGCAGGGGCCGCAGCGCGCGGCGGCGGTTCGAACGCGAGAATCGCGCCGTCGCTGCGCACCAGGCCGAGCGCCATCGGCGAGTCGTCGCCGAGCAACTCGCTATAGAACTTGTTGAAGTAATGGGGGCGCAGCGCCACCGAGACGAGACCGGCGAACTGCCCGGCGGCGTCGTGGCGCGCGATGCCGGTGTTGAACACGGTTTCGCCGCTCACCTGTCCCACCATCACGCGCGAGACGTGATCGAGCACATGGCCGGCGCGAATGCCCACGAAGTCGTCGCGCGTCGCAATCGAGATGGGCGGCGGCGGCGAGTAACGGCTGCTCGCGAGCAGCTCGCCATTGCGACCGAAGATCGACACGGCGGCCACCTGCGGATAGCCGCCGCCAATCGCGTCGAGCTTCTCGTGGATCTGCGCTTCGTTCGCGCGGATGCCGTCGTCGTCGAGTTCTTCCACGCCATCGACGATGCGCGCGTCGAGCGCGTCGTTCATGTCGAATACCTTGAGCGCATGCTCCTCGGCCACGCGCACGGTGCGCAGCGTGACGTCGGTCGCATCGGCCTCGCGCGTGCGCAGATCGCTCCACGCCATCGTCGCGACGTAGACGCAGGGCAGCACGATCGCGGCGAGCAACAGCGCGATCAGGGTGCGCCGGCGCACCGTGAAGTCGTGGCCGGGCGCCGCCGGAAAAGGTGCTTCGTCGGTGCGCGGGGACGGCTGCAAACGGTCGTCTGGCCCTGCGGGCCGGTCGGGAATCATCGTACGGAGAAGGCTGGAAGACGCTGCGGAGCGTTTGACATCGCTTTTGAGATTGCTGTTCACATGATAAACGACCGCGCTGGCCTCGCCGTGTTCGTCGCCCTGTTCATCGCCGTGTTCAAGAAGCCTTCACTCAGCCATGCAGATATGCAGATAGCATGCGGACGCATTCATTCGGAACCGGTATAGGCAAAGTAAGGCGATTTTTCCGCCAGAGATGTCGATTGCGCGAAAATCCATGTAGCGCAAACGTACACAAAAGGATAATCTGCGGACTTCAATTAAGGGATCGATCATTTATTTCCCGAAATCCTTGAAAATAAGTCGTTTTCGTTCGCTGAACGATTATCGTCGAGTTGCATTTGTTTCCATTTGCTTCGAAAATCCCGAACACGCTAAATAACATTTCCAGACTTGGATGTTGTCTACCGCGCCGTCTGGTGTTTTCGATCTGTAAGCCGGGATGGAAAACCGAAAACACACGGCATAAAAAGGGGTTGCTTCCGTCAGACTGGCGAGGGTCGCCGCTGCTGCCGGGCCGCCCGGCGTCACGCACGCTGACGGCTTTGCTGCTTCCCATCGACTGTCCGGGCGCCCGCCCGTCCCTTTCGTCGAAACGGCGAAAGGCTGGTCGGCTGGCCGCCGAAACGCGGACGATTCCATGCTTTACGCATAAAATGCGCGCGCCCCTAAAGCTTTTGCGCGCGCCGCCGTTAATACGTCTTAACGCATTCCGTCCAACGCACACTCACTCCGCATATCCATGTCCTTACCCATCGTGATCGCCGACGATTCGCTGCTAGCCCGCAAGGTGCTCACGAAGGCGCTTCCCGAGGACTGGGACGTCGAGATTTCCTACGCGTCGAACGGGAAAGAAGCGCTGGCGCACTATCGCGCCGGGCGTGCGCCGGTCATGTTTCTCGACCTTACGATGCCCGACATGACGGGCTTCCAGGTCCTCGAAGCGCTCCAGCACGAGGACCTCAACACCTTCGTGATCGTCGTTTCCGCCGATGTCCAGCCGCGCGCCCAGGAGCGCGCGCTGGCGCTTGGCGCGATGGCGTTTGTGCCGAAGCCGGTCACCCAGGAAGCGCTGCTACCCATCCTGAAGGAGTACGGGTTGTATGCCTGATCGAGTGTTCACGGAACTGCAGCGCGACGCCCTGCAGGAGATCGCCAATCTTGGCATGGGCCAGGCGGCCACGCGGCTGTCGGGTCTGCTCAATGCGTTTATCGAACTATCGGTGCCGCGCGTTCGCGTGGTGGCGGTGCGCGAGGCGGCGCAGGCGCTGCGCGAGATGACTGGCATCGACGGTCCGGTCACGGCGGTGCGACAGGGCTTTCGCTCCGAGATCAAGGGCGAGGCGCTGGTGATCTGCCGCAGCGGCGAGATCGGCGAACTGGGCGCGCTGGTGGGCGGCCCGTTCGCGGAATCGGCGTGGGACGCGCTGACGGAACAGGAACTGATTTTCGACGTGGCGAACGTGCTGACGGGTGCATGCGTATCGTCGATGCTCGACCAGCTCGGGCGCCTGCCGGTGTTTTCGCAGCCGGGCTTGCTCGGCGAGGCCGTCACGCTCGACGAAGTGTTCCAGCCGGGGCTGCTGGCCTGGGATCTGGCGCTGCTCGTCGAGGTCAATTTCGCGCTGGAAGACCAGCGCTTTCGCGCGCATCTCGTCATGCTGATGGCCGAGGAGTCGATTTATCATGTGAGCCGCGCCATTGACGCCATGCTCCATAGCCTATGACTACCCCTGCTTCATCGCCTTCGCTGTCTGACCTCGTCGCGGAGCGTGTTGGTTTCGGCATCTTCGTGCTCGATCGCGAGATGAATGTGCTGATGTGGAACCGCTTCATGCAGGACCACAGCGGCGTGCCGGCCGAAGAGGTGATCGGCCGCCCGGTCTTCGAACGTTTCCCTGAACTGCCCCGCGCCTGGCTCGCGCGCAAGGTCGAGAGCGTGTTCCAGCTCGGCAGCTTTGCGTTCAGCTCGTGGGAGCAGCGCCCTTACCTGTTCCGCTTCGATCACGACCGGCCCATCACGGGCGGCGTCGATTACATGCAGCAGGATTGCACCTTCATGCCGCTCATGCGCGATCGTGAAGTGATCGCCGTCTGTGTGACGATCACCGACGTCACCCATGTGAGCATGGTGCAGCGCGAGCGCGAGGAGGCCGTCGCCAAGCTGCGCGAATACGCCGATCGCGACGGGCTCACCGGCATCGGCAACCGGCGTTATTTCGAAACGCGTCTCGCCGAGGAGTTCTCGCGCTGGCAGCGTTACGGCGGCGATATGTCCGTGCTGCTGTTCGATCTCGACCACTTCAAGAAGATCAACGACGAATTCGGTCACGTGGCCGGCGACACGGTGCTGCGCACGATGGCGCAGCGCGTGGCGGGCGTGGTGCGCAAGGAAGATATTTTCGGGCGCTTCGGCGGCGAGGAATTCGCGCTGCTGCTGCCGTGCACGCCGCTCGACGACGCCATGCACGTAGCCGAAAAGATCCGCCATACCATCGGCGACACGCCGGTGGATGTGCAGGGCGACGTCGTGGCCGTGACGGCGAGCGTGGGCGCGGCTTCGGCGCGGCCGGGCTCGAACGATTACGAAGCGATGATCAACGAGGCCGATGCCGCGCTCTACAGCGCCAAACGCCAGGGTCGCAACCGCTCGGTGGTGCTGCTGCACGAGCTGAACTAACGGCTCGATAGCGATCGCAGCTTGCAGGGCGATTGCTGTGGAAATCGGCGAAATTAGCCGATGATCGCAACAAGATTCGCGCGCAATGCGCGATATCACGGGCTGGCGTCCCTCGCCGCCCGTTGCGGTCCCTGTTTCCTGAGCGTTTCCTGAATGCCCCCGACTGCGGCGGCAGGCAAAGGTTGATATACTTTTGGCCGTTTCCGGCCTCGGACCCTGAACGGCGTTCCGACAGGGCCGGTGCCTCGCGCGTGTCCGCGCGCGCGGGCGACCCGCGGCACGCGGGCCCGAATATCTGTAACGCCCCGTCGAGGGCGCCCCCCAGCGGAGATCGTCTTGGCCGTTTCCAACCTCGTCGTGGACGATACACATCAGACCGATGCCGCCGCCGCTTCGTCGGGCAGCTCGTTTTATCTGGCGATGCGAATCCTGCCGGCTGCGCAGCGCGACGCCATGTATCAGGTCTACGCCTTTTGCCGCGCTGTCGACGACATCGCGGATAGCGACCTGCCGCGCGCCGAGCGTGCGGCAGGGCTCGACCAATGGCGCGCCGATATCGACGCGTGCTATGCCGGCACGCCGCGCGCCTCGCTCGCGGCGCTCACGCGTCACATCCATACCTTCGGCCTGCAGCGCGAGGATTTCCACGCGATGATCGACGGCATGGCGATGGACGCCGCCGAAGACATCTGCGCCCCCGACGAAGACACGCTCGACCTGTACTGCGACCGCGTCGCCAGTGCGGCGGGCCGCCTGTCGGTGAGAATTTTCGGGATGCAGGACGAGCCTGGCCGCCTGCTCTCGCATCACCTTGGGCGGGCGCTGCAACTCACCAACATCCTGCGCGACATCGACGAAGACGCCGATATCCGCCGCTGCTACCTGCCGCGCGAACTGCTCGCGCGCGAAGGCATCGCGGCGACCACGCCACACCAGATCGCCGCCGATCCGTCGCTGCCGCGCGTATGCGCGACGCTGGTCGAGCGCGCGCTCAAGCATTTCGCTGAAGCCGACGCGATCATGGACCGCACGCCGCGCGTGCAGGTCAAGGCGCCGCGCATCATGTCGGGCGTCTATCGCGTGCTGCTCGAACGCACCGTGGATCGCGGCTTCGACCTGCCGCGCCCGAAGGTTGTCAAACCGCGCGCGCGGCTTATGTGGATCGTGGCGCGCTACGCGCTGTTCTAATGCCACGCCTCGTCCACGTGATCGGCGCGGGGCTCGCGGGTCTCGCGGCGGCCGTCCGGTTGCAGCGGCGTGGAGTGCAGATCGCACTGCACGAAGCCGCTGGACAGGCAGGTGGACGATGCCGTTCGTACTATGACCGCACGCTGGCGGCCACGCTCGACAGCGGCAACCACGTGGTGCTGGCGGGCCACGGCGAAACGCTCGACTACGCGCGCGCGATCGGCGCCGCCGACGCGTTCACCGGCCCGGACGAGCCGGCGTTCGCGTTCATGGATCTGGCGGCGCGCTCGCGCTGGAGCGTGCGTTTTTCGCGCTCGCGCCTGCCGCTGTGGATCGCCGACGCCAATGCGCGCGTACCCGGTACGCGCCTGCCTGACTATCTGACCGTGCTGCCGTTGCTGTTCGCGAGGCCCGGCCGCACCGTCGCGCAGACCATGCCGTGCGCGGGGCCGCTCTGGGAGCGCCTGCTGCGTCCGCTCTATCTCTGCGCGCTCAATATCGAGCCGCGCGACGCCAGCGCGGAACTGGCGAGCGCGATGCTGCGCGAAGCGCTCTCCATCGGCGGCGAGGCTTTCCGGCCGCTAACGGCGCGCAATGGCCTTTCGAGCGCCTTCATCGACCCGGCGCTGCGCATGCTGCAACACGGCGGCGCGGCCATCCGCCTCGATTCGCCGCTGCAAGGCATTGCATTCGACGATGCGTCGCGTCGCGCCATCGCGCTCGATTTCGACAGTGGCCGTGTGCTGCTGGGCGCAGACGAAGCCGTTGTGCTGGCGGTGCCGGGCGCCGCGGCCTCGGCGCTGGTGCCGCAGCTTCAGGCGCCGCTGGAGCACACGGCGATCATCACGCTGCATTTCGCCGTCGATCCGCCGCCCGGGCTTGCCATGCCGATGGTCTTGATCAACGGCACGGCGGGCTGGCTCAACGCCGCGCCCGGCAGACTGAGCGCGACGATTCACGATGCGGGCACACTGTTGCGCCTCGCACCCGATGAACTCGCGCCGCGCGTCTGGGCCGATGTGGCGGCCGCCGCGTCGCTGCCCGTCGAGCCGCTGCCCGCGTGGCAGATCGCAAGCGATGCGCAGGCGGTGTTCGCCGCCACGCCGCAAGAGGAACTGCGCCGCCCGTCGGCGCGCACCCGCTGGAACAATTTGACGCTCGCGGGCGACTGGACGGCTACCGGTCTGCCCGCGTCGATCGAAGGCGCAATCCGCTCGGGCCGCAAGGCCGCGGATCTGCTCCTGTCTTGACACCAGGATGTATCGATGAACGATCTTTCCCAGGCCATGCCGGCCGACGACCCTGCACACGCACGCGCCGCCGCGCTGGCGTTTGACGGCGACGCACCGCACGGTGCCGCGTCCGCCGAAGAACTGGCGCACGACGCCAGCCTGGCTGCGGGTCTTGACGACGCCGTGGCCCGCGCGACTGACGCGATCCTCGCCGACCAGCACGCCGATGGCCACTGGGTCTACGAACTCGAAGCCGACGCCACGATTCCCGCCGAATACGTGCTGCTCGTCCACTATCTGGGCGAGCAAGCGAACCTCGAACTCGAAAGCAAGATCGCGCGCTACCTGCGCCGCATCCAACTGCCCGGCGGCGGCTGGCCGCTCTTCACGGACGGCGACATGGACGTGAGCGCGAGCATCAAGGCGTACTTCGCGCTCAAGATGATCGGCGACGCCGAAGACGCGCAGCACATGGTGCGCGCGCGCGAAGCGATTTTGGCGGCAGGCGGCGCGGAAAAGGCCAACGTCTTCACGCGCATCCTGCTCGCGCTGTTCGGCGTGGTCACCTGGTACGCAGTGCCGATGATGCCGGTCGAGATCATGCTGCTGCCCAAGTGGTTCCCGTTCCACCTCTCGAAGGTGTCGTACTGGGCGCGCACCGTGATCGTGCCGCTGCTGGTGCTGAACGCGAAGCGCCCGGTGGCGAAGAACCCGCGCGGCGTACGTATCGACGAACTGTTCCGCAGCGCGCCGGTGAGCACCGGCCTGAACGAGCGCGCGCCGCATCAGAGCCCCGCCTGGTTCGGCCTGTTCCGCGCCGTGGACGGCGTGCTGCGCGTGGCCGATCCGCTGTTTCCGTCGTACCTGCGCCAGCGCGCGATCGACGCCGCCGTGGCTTTCGTCGACGAACGCCTGAACGGCGAAGACGGCCTTGGCGCGATTTTCCCCGCCATGGCCAACGCCGTGATGATGTACGACGTGCTCGGCTATCCCGCCGATCACCCGCATCGCGCGATCGCACGCCAGTCGATTGAAAAGCTCGTCACGATCCACGCCGACGAAGCCTACGTGCAGCCTTGCCTTTCGCCGATCTGGGATACGTCGCTGGCGGCCCATGCGCTGATCGAAACCGGCGACGCGCGTGCGCGCGCGGCGGCGCGTCGCGGCCTCGAATGGCTGCTGCCGCTGCAGATTCTCGACGTGCGCGGCGACTGGATCTCGCGCCGCCCCGATGTGCGCCCGGGCGGCTGGGCGTTCCAGTACGCGAACCCGCACTATCCCGACGTCGACGATACGGCGGTGGTGGTGGCCGCAATGGATCGCATCGACAAACTCGACAAGACCAGCGACTTCGACGAAGCGATGGCACGCGCGCGCGAGTGGGTCGTGGGCATGCAGAGCAGCAACGGCGGCTGGGGCGCGTTCGAGCCGGAAAACACCCACGAGTATCTGAACAACATCCCGTTCTCGGACCACGGCGCGCTGCTCGATCCGCCGACCGCCGATGTCTCGGGCCGCTGCCTGTCGATGCTCGCGCAACTGGGCGAATTGCCGGTGGCGAGCGAACCGGCACGGCGCGCCTACCACTACATCCTCGCCGAGCAGGAAGCCGACGGCAGCTGGTATGGCCGCTGGGGCATGAACTACATCTACGGCACGTGGACGGCGCTGTGCGCGCTCAACGCGGCGGGCCTCGAACATCACGACTCGCGCATGCGGCGCGCGGCGCAGTGGCTGATCGCGATCCAGAACGACGACGGCGGCTGGGGCGAAGATGGCACCAGCTACAAGCTCGACTACCGCGGCTACGAGCGCGCGGCCAGCACGGCCTCGCAGACCGCGTGGGCGCTGCTCGGCTTGATGGCCGTGGGCGAAGTGAACCATCCGGCGGTCGCGCGCGGCATTGCGTGGCTGCAGCAAACGCAGCGCGAGCATGGCCTGTGGGATGAAACGCGCTTCACGGCGACGGGTTTCCCGCGCGTGTTCTATCTGCGCTATCACGGCTATCGCAAGTTCTTCCCGCTGTGGGCGCTCGCGCGTTACCGCAACCTCAAGCGCGAAGGCACGACGCTCGTGAAGGCCGGTCTGTGATGGCGGCGGTCGCAACGATGCAAACCCGTGGTGCGCTGCCCGTGATCGCCGTGACCGGCATAGCGTTCGAAGCGAGTATCGCGGCGGGCAAGGGCCGCGACGGCATCGAAGCCGTCTACGCGGCGCGCGCCGATCTGCTGGAACGCGCGCTGACGGCGGCGCTGGACCGTGGCGCGGTGGGCATCATCAGCTTCGGGACGGCGGGCGGACTCGGGCCGGATCTGCAACCGGGCACGGTGATCATCGCCGAGGCTGTCGACGGCCCGTTTGGCCGGCTCGAATGCGACAAGGCGTGGAGCGAGCGGATGGCGGCGGCGCTGCAGGCCTCGCCGCTGGCTGCGCAGACGCGCCGTGGCGTCGAGGCGGCGGTGGCCGCGCCGCTCACGGGCGCGGCGGACAAGGCCGCGCTTCACCAATCGAGCGGCGGCGCGCTGGCCGTCGACATGGAATCGCATCTGGCCGCCGCAGCGGCGGCCGCTCGCGGCCTGCCGTTCGCGGTGTGCCGCGCGGTGGTCGATCCCGCCTGGCGCAGTCTGCCGAAGGCGGCGATGGCGGGGCTGCGCGACGACGGCTCGACGGCGGTCCTGCCGATCCTGCGTGAACTGGCGCGCGATCCGCGGCAACTGGGAGGGCTGCTGCGCGTGGCGGCGGATGCCGGCGCGGCGCGCAAGGCGCTGGCAGGCGCGCGGCGGGTGTTGAGCGAGTCTGGCGCTTTTTTCCCGCGCTGATTTTTGGACTCCATGCATCGCGAATATTGAAATACTAGGGAAAACCCTTATCTCTGGTACTATCTCAGCGTTAACCTTGGATTTGCTTCCGCATCATCTGGGGGCGGATCAAGCATGGGAGGACCAGAAATGAATTTTCATACCCGCAAGTGGGTCAAGCCTGAAGACCTGAATCCCAATGGCACCCTCTTCGGCGGCAGCCTGCTGCGCTGGATCGACGAAGAAGCGGCCATCTACGCGATTTGCCAGCTGGACAACCAGCGCGTCGTGACCAAGCTCATCTCCGAAGTCAACTTCGTGAGCTCGGCGCGTCAGGGCGACATCATCGAACTCGGCATCGTTGCGACCGACTTTGGCCGCACCTCGATCACGCTGCGTTGCGAAGTGCGCAACAAGGTCACGCGCAAGAGCATTCTGACGATCGAAAAGATGGTGTTCGTGAATATGGGCGCCGATGGCAAGCCCGCGCCGCATGGCCGCGACCGCATTCGTTACGCGGAAGAAGCGTACGAGCTGTATCGCCAGACGGTGCATTCGGCGATGGATGCAACGGCGCTGGCGGCGCAGAACGAAATCGCGCGCGAGGAACGTCAGGAAGACGAAGCAGTGCATTGAGCTGCGCTGCTGTGCGCTGAAAAGAAAACCCGGCAAGGTCGATGACCTTGCCGGGTTTTTTGACATCTACAGAGCTTTTGCAGCAGGTCAAATACTGCTCTAAGCGGGTGCTTGTATGCAAATCTTAGCTAGACTAGACTAAGTGCAAACTCTGGGAGTTGCGATGAACTACGTCAATATGCTGGAAGCAAAGTCGTCCCTATCGCGTCTCGTTGAAGATGTGGAGACGGGACGTGAGGCTGAAATCATCATCGCAAGAGGTGGCAGGCCGGTTGCCCGCCTGGTTCCTTTGGAGCCGGCTGTACCAGTCGAACAGCGCATCGGCGTTGCCAGGGGCGCTTTCGAAGTGCCTGACGATATCGACGCGCACAACGACGCCGTCGCTTCGCTGTTTCATGGGGACGCCGGTTGAACATTCTCCTTGATACTCACATCGCGCTTTGGGCGATAGCGGATAGCCCGAAGCTTTCTGCGATGGCGAGAGAGCTGATTCTGGCACCCCGCAGCACGATCTTCGTCAGTACTGCTTCTATCTGGGAAATCGGCATCAAATTCGCTCTCCAACGCGGTGATATGCCTGTGTCTGGACAAGCAGCACTGGACTACTTCCGGCGCGCCGGTTACCGGATCTTGCCTGTTGAGGCAGAACATGCGGTCGCGGTTGAGGAGCTGCCGTTGCACCATCAGGATCCATTCGACAGGCTTCTGGTTGCTCAGGCGCTGAGCGAGCCGCTTCGATTAATTACGCATGACCCACAGGTAGCGCGATACAGCGACACAATTTTTCTGGTCTGATTCGAGGCGTCCCTTAAGGAAGAAAACCCGGCAAGGTCGATGACCTTGCCGGGTTTTTTGACATCTGCGCTCGCCCGCTCGCGCGGGCGAAGGCATCACATCGCGTTCAAGGCGCCGAGGCCGGTTGCGCGGGCGTGGCCATTGCCGGAGCCGAAGCCGCTTTCGCCGGCACAGCTCCAGAAGCCGCCTTCGGAGCTGAAGCGGCAACCGGCGCGGACGCCGCCGTACCCGCAGCGATACCTGCCGTACCCGCCGCGGCAGCCGCCCCTGCGCCTGCACCCGCAGCACCGGCCGCAGGCGCAGCCGCACTGCCCTCGCCCGGGTCTTCGTAATTCGGCAAGCCGTTGTTCTTCGACGAAGAGCCACCCGACCCAGCCGCACCCGAATCACCCGGATCCTCATAATTCGGCAGCCCGTTCTTCGACTTGCCCGCGCCCGCACCGCCGCCGTTGTCGTCGGTGCCGCCCGGATCGCCGTAATCCGGCAGCGGCTCGTTATTGTTCTGCGAGCCGTTGATCCTCGACTGGCGCTGCTGGCGGTACGCGTCGCGCACGAACGAATACTTGTCGAGCGCGGCCTGTTGCAGCAGGTCGGTAGCGCCCAGCAGGTCGGCACGCGTGCTGACGAACTGCGCGATATACATCGGATTGCGCACCGCGGGCTCGATGTAGTTGAGCAGGTTGAACTTCACGTCCACGCCCATGCCGATACCGTCGCGAATCGAGCTTGGCCCGAACACCGGCAGCACCAGATAGGGACCTGCCGGCACGCCGTAGTGCCCCAGCGTCAGACCGAAGTCCTGATGGTGCTTGGGCAGCCCGGCGGCCGTCGCGAAGTCGATCAGGCCGCCCAGACCGAAGGTCGTGTTCATCGCCAGACGCATCAGATCCTCGGTTGCGTCGGTGATCTTCAACTGCAGCAGATCGTTGGCGAAATTGCTGATGTCGCCGAGATTCGAGAAGAAGTTGGAAATCGCCTGGCGCATCGGCTGAGGCGTGACTTTCTGGTAACCCTTCGCGATCGGCTGCGCGATATGGGTGTCGAGCGCGTCGTTAAACGTAAAGATCGCCCGGTTCGCGGGTTCGAACGGGTCACCCGGCTTGCGCTCAGGACCGGTTGCGCAACCCGACGTCACGAGGAGCGTCAGGCTCGCTGCCGCCATGGTGAGCGCGGCTTTTTTCTTCATCATTGATCGATCCCCTGCGTTTGCGATCGTGCGCGCTTCGCGCGCGGCTTGCCCATCAGCACCGGCTGGAACACCACGGCGCCAATCAGCGTACATAACAAGGACAGTGCGAGCAGTTTGCCCATGCTCGACGTGCCCGGATGGTGCGAAAGCCACAGGCTGCCGAACGCCGTGGCGGTGGTCGCGGCCGAGAACAGCACCGCATGTGTGAGGCTCGAATGCAGGAGGCCGGTTTGCCCCGCGCGCCAGGCCATCACGAAATAGATTTTGAACGCGACGCCCACGCCCAGCATCAGGGGAAGCGCGATGATATTGGCGAAATTGAGTTGGATACCGAACACAACACACAACTCTAGCGTCACGAGCGCCGATACCAGCAGAGGAATCAGCGTGCGCAGCACGTCGCCGAAATGGCGCAGCGTGATCCACAGTAGCGCCGTGATGAGCAGCACCGACCAGCACGCCGCCTGCAGGAACGCGAGGATGATCACGTTGGCCGAGTGCAGGATCGAGATCGGGCCGCCGATCGCGCCCGGCTCCGCCTTCTTCACGGCGTGCGAAAAGCGCGCGAGCATGACGTCGTCGTTCGGATCGACGCCCGCGGGCACGCGCGGCGCGACATCGACGATCGCCTGGCCGGTGATCGACGACACCCAGTCGCCAACCATTTCGGGCGGCAGATTCTCGCGCGTGACTTCCGAAGGCTGGAGCAGGCGTTCCAGCTGCGCGAAAGCGAGCTTGAGCGGCAGGCTGAAGGCCGTTTCGGCCTTGTCGCGCAGCACCGGGCTGGCGGCCGCCAGCTTCATCAGGCCATCCGAGAGATGCTTGGCTTCGGCTGCGCCCGGACCCGGATGATCGCCTGCCGCGAGCGCCAGCTGGTTGGCCGCGCGCTTGAGTGTATCGACGCGCACGGCGTCGGTGACAGGCGACGAGGGTTGCTGCGTGAGCGCCGGCATCAACTGCTGCGCGGCGCTGGCGATCAGCATGAGCTTTTGCTGCTGGTCCGTGGGGATCAGCGAGCTGAGCGTGGTCGCGCGGCCGACTTCCGGCAGCTTTTCGAGCTTTGCGGCGATCTTGTCGGCATCGGCCAGCGTCGGGGCGATCACGCTGACATCGTTGATCGAAATGACGGGCGAATTCTTCAGCGCGATCAGCGTCGCCATCGACTCCGTATGCGGGTCCTTCAGATGCAGCGGATTGAAATCGAAGCGCAGGAAATACAGCAGCGGCGACGCGCCCACCACCACGATCAACGTGCCGATCAGCACGGGCTTGCGATGCTCCGCAAGCCACTTGTCCACCGGCGCGAGAAACGCAAAGCCCGGCGAAGCGCGCTCGCCCTTTGGCTTGAACACGCTGATGAGCGCGGGCAGCAGCGTCATGTTGGCGATATACGCGACGAACATGCCGACGCCCGCGATCTGGCCGAGTTCGGACAGACCCTTGTAGGCGGTCGGCAGGAACGAAAAGAAACTTTCGGCCACGGCGATGGCGGCGAGCGTGAGCGGCACGCCGATCAGGCGCGCGGTCTTGAGCAGCGCGACGTCGAGCCGGTCGTCCTGAAAGCGTTCTTCGCGATACTTCACGCCGAACTGCACGCCGAAATCCACGCCCAGCCCCACGAACAGCACCATGAAGGCCACCGACAGCATGTTGAGCGAGCCGATCATCGCCAGACCCAGCGCCGCCGTGACGATCAGGCCGACCACCAGCGTAACGAGCACCGCGCCGATCAGACGTCCCGAGCGCAGCGCGAGCCACAGGATCACGAGCACGACGATGGCCGTGATCGCGCCGTTGAGCGCGGCGCCGTCCTGCACCGAGGCGAATTCGTCGTCGGCGAGCGGCTGTTCGCCGGTCAGTCGCACGCGTGCGCCGTACTCGGTATCGAGATGCAGCGAGGCCGCGGTAGCGCGGATGGCCTGCGAGGCGCTTGCGCCTGCTTCGAGGGCGGCGAAATTGAGCACCGGCTGAACGGTGACGAACGAGAACGCGGGTTTGGTCGCGGCGTCCTTGTCCACCAGCGCGCGCCACGAGAACGCAGCGGGCCTGCCAGCCAGCACGTCATCGACGGTATTGGCCGCGCTGCCGAGCAGGCTTGCCATTTGCGGCAGCTTCACCTGACCGATCGTGAGCGGCAATTGCAGCGTGGTGGTGAGCGTGCCCGCCAGACCGGCCAGGCTTGGGTCTTTCGCAAGCTGGTTGATCAGCGGCCGCGCCTGCACGAGCTGGCCCGTGGTGGACAGCACCGTTTGCGTCGACGGGAACAGCAGGCCGTTGTGTTCGAAGAACGGGCCGCCCGCCGGTTGCGAGACGGCGCTGAATTCGCGCTTGTCCTGCTTGAGGGCGTCGGCGAGCTTGTCGGCGGCGGCGTCCGCGAGTTCGGGCGCCTGGGCTTCGACTACCACCAGCAGCGAGCCGCTGCGCTGGGGGAAGGCTTTGTCCTTGGCGTCGCTGAGTGCGGCCCATTCGGCGTTATTCTCGACGAGGCCGCTGATGTCCGTGTTGATCTTGAAATGCTTCGCGACGTACACGCTGCCGATGACGGCGAGCGCGAGCGCGAGTGTGATGACCCACGCCGCGCGGCGCACAGACCACGCGACGAGGTGGATGATGAATGGCTTCAGCATAAAGGCGAGGGGGCCTTGTCGTTTAACTAGTTCTGATGTGAAGCGCTCAAGTATACCGGCCTCGCCCATCAAGGCGCGCCTTGCGCACACGAGTGCAGGCGGTAAAGCCGTTATACTGGGTCAGCCGGGGCGGGATCGCAGCGTGGCTTGCGCCGCAACCTTGCCCCTTCCCACCGGCACCTGATATTCACTGTTCCAAAATCGCGTATGAAACGTTATCTGACCGCATTTATCGCCGCCGCCTTCCTGTCGGGCGTGTCGGGCGCCGCTCTTGCCCAGTCGTCGCCGGACGCCGTCGTCAAGGCCGCCGTTGAAGGCACCGTGAAGGCGATGCAGGCCGATCCGCAAGCCCGCGGCGGCGACATGGCCCAGATCACGAAAGTGGTCGAGACCCATTTCGTGCCCGCCACGGATTTCCAGCGCACCACGCGTATCGCCATCGGCAAGGCCTGGACTACGGCCACGCCCGAGCAGCAGCAAAAGTTGTATGAGCAATTTCAACTCCTGCTTGTGAAGACCTACGCATCGTCGCTCGCGCAACTTCGCGACACCCAGGTGAACTTCAAGTTCGCACCGTCGAACACCGGCGCGGCCGCGAAGGACACCGTCGTGCAGTCGCACGTGCTGAGCAACGGCGGCGACGACGCCATCGACTACCGGCTCGAACGTTCCGGCAACGGCTGGAAGATCTACGACATCAACATGATGGGCGCGTGGCTGATCCAGGTCTATCAGACCCAGTTCGCCGACCAGATCGCCAAGGGCGGCATCGACGGCCTCATCAAGTTCCTCGTCGATCACAACGCGCGCAGCTAATCCAGCTTAGTCGTTCGCGCGGTAATCAGACGGCACGGCGCGCACTCTTTTACGGGAGTGCGCGCCGTGTGCGTTTTGAGCATCGGTTTTGTACGTGTTTCGTACGCTCATTTCCTGCGGTTTTCCACCGCGAACTTGATAAGCTCCGCTTGACCGTCGATATCGAGCTTGCGCTTGAGATTGAGCCGGTGCGTTTCGACCGTGCGCACCGACAGCCCCGCGCGCTGCGCAATCTGCTTGCTCGATAAACCTTCGGCGAGCGCGTCCAGAATGTCGCGCTCGCGCGGCGTGAGGCGCTCGATCGGCGTTTCCTTGAGCGACGCCTGGATCATGCGCGCGCCCAGCCCCGCGCTGAAAAACGTCTGCCCTGCCAGCACGGCCTCGATGGCGCGCACGATCTCCGCGCCCGGCGAATCCTTGAGCACATAACCGCTCGCGCCCGCGCGCAACGCCTGGGTCACGTACTCGACGTTGTCGTGCATGGAAAGCATCAGCACGCGGATCGCCGGGAAGCGCTCGTGAAAAATGCCCGCGAGCGCGATGCCGTTGATGCCGGCCATGCCCACGTCCATCAGTGCGAGATCGGGTTCGAGCGCGGCGGCGAGTGCGATGGCCTCATCGGCGTTGCCGGCCTCGCCCGCGACTTCCAGGCCCGGCACGGCTTCGAGCCGCGCGCGCAGGCCGTCGCGCACCAGCGGGTGATCGTCGACGAGCACGAGGCGCGCCGCTTTGGCTGATTCGTTCATGGTGTCTCTGTGTGCTTTTTTATGTGCGGGCGCTGCCCGGGCGAATCGGCACCCACGCGGTCAGCACTGTATGTCCCGGCTTCGAGCTGATGGAAAGCTGGCCGCCCAGCGGTTCCAGCCGCTCGCGCATGTTGCGCAGTCCCATGCCCGCGCGCGGATCGGCCTGCGTGAGCGCGACGTCGAAGCCGCGCCCATTGTCGGCGATGGCGAGCGTCACGCCATCCTGCTCGATATCGAGCGTGAGCGCCGCGCGGCGCGCATGAGCGTGCTTCACGATGTTGGTGAGCGCTTCCTGAGCGATGCGGAACAAGACCGTGTTGACGGCGTCGGGCAAGGGCTTCGTGCGATGTAGCGGGCTTGCGCCGCCCTCGCCTTCCAGCGTGAAGCCGATCTCCATCGACGATTCGTCGGCGAGTTCGCGCGTGAGCTGTTCGAGCGCAGCGGCCAGACCCAGATCGTCGAGCATGGCCGGGCGCAGCGCATGCGAGATGCGGCGCACTTCGCGCAGCGTGTCCGAGAGCCGCGTGAGGCCGGTGGACAGCGACGCCTCGGCGGCGGCCACGCGGATTTCGCCGCGCTCGAAACGCGCGAGCGCCGATTCGAGCAGCAGCTTCGCCGACACCAGCATCTGGCTGATGCCGTCGTGCAATTCGCGCGACAGACGCGCGCGCTCCTGTTCCTGCGATTCCACGACCTGCTGCGCAAGACGCTTGAGCCTGGCGTCGGTGCTGCGGTACTCGCTCACGTTGAGCACGAGCGCACCGAGCGCGAACACGCCCACGCCCGCGAGCGCGATCACGCCGAGCCATTGCAGCGTGCGTTCGATATTCGCGGAGGCGCGTTCGTCGATATGGGCGAGGGTGGAATCCACATCGTCGAGATAGATGCCCGTGCCGACCATCCAGCCCCAGCGCGGCAGCGCCACCACATAACCGAGCTTGGGCGCGAGCTTGCCCGTCGAAGGCCGATGCCACATGTAGCGCACGTAACCGCCGCCGTGCTGCGCCGCGCTCACGAGCTGCTGGATCGTCAGCGCGCCTTGCGGATCGCGCAGATTCCATAAATCCTGGCCGACGAGGCCCGGCTCGCGCGGGTGCATCAGCGAGCGGCCATGCATGTCGTAGACGAAGAAATAGCCGTCGGGGCCGAAGTCCATCTTTTGCAGCACCGCGAGCGCGGCGCGCTGGCGGGCCGTCTCATCGGCGGGCGCGATGGTGGTCGCGGCGTCGGGATCGTAAAGCGGCGCGATGGCGCTGGTGGCGAGCTCGACATAATGGCGCAGCTCGATCTCCTTGCTCGACAGATACGCCGCCTGCATGGTGGCGTGCTGCGTGCGCGCGAGCGCGGTCGCCTGCTGCCGCACGCCGATGCCGATGCTCGCGATCGCGGCGAGAAACGGCACAACCGCGAGCAGGAAGATTTTTGTCTTCAGCCGGTCATTGAAGAAAAATGGGGCAGGCATGGCGGCGTTCGGAGGCAGAGTGTGCAAGCATAACCGGGCGCGTCTGTCAGAGCAGGCAAATTCCACGCGACCTTGCCTGCTTTGCGCGATGGATGCGCGCGCAACGATTTCACGAATCTCCGTTTTTTGCGAGCCGATCATGATGCAATCGATGTTTCTGCGTGTTGCCATGGGCGTTTCGATAGCGTCGATCCTGGCCGCGTGCGCGGGCGGTCCGGCAGCGTCGGTCGACGCGCACAGACAAACGGTGCCGTTCGTCATCGCGCATCGCGGCGGCACGGGCGACGCGCCCGAGAACACGTTGCTCGCGATTGGCTCGGCGCTCGCGAATCACGCCGACGCCATCTGGCTCACGGTACAGCTAAGCCGCGACGGCGTGCCGGTGCTCTATCGCCCTGCCGATCTGGCTGCACTGACCGACGCACACGGCCCGGTTGCTTCGAGAACTGCCGCAGAACTTGCGCGCGTGAACGCGGCCGCGCGCTTCAAGCCGCAGACGTTCGCAGGCGTTCCGACGCTTGCCGAAGCGCTCGCCGTCATTCCTGCCGCGACGCCCGTGATCCTCGATATGAAAGCGCTGCCCGCCGCGCCGCAGGCCGCCGCCGTGGCGCGCGTGCTCGACCAGGCCGGTGCGTGGAACCGTGTGCTGCTCTATTCCACCGAAGCCGCTTATCAGCAGGCGTTTGCGGCGTGGCCGCGCGCCCGCGTGTTCGAATCGCGCGATGCAACGCGCGGACGGCTCGCGCAGGTCGCGCTTGCGCAGACGTGTGAAGCGCCGCCGTCGGCGGGTACGTGGGCGGCCTTCGAATGGCGGCGCTCGCTCGACCTGACCGAGCGCTTCACGCTGGGCGAGGCGCACTCCACGGTCGCCGAAGCGCAACTGTGGTCGCCCCAAGCCGTGCAGTGTTTTCGCACGAACGCAAATGTGCACATCGTCGCGATTGCCGTGAATGACGCGGCGGATTACAAGGCGGCGGCGTGCGCGGGCGTGGATGCCGTGCTGGCCGATTCGCCGCGCCAGATCGCGCCGGTTCGCGACGCTCTGCGACAAGGCTATCGCTGCCCGTAGTGCGCCATCGCGCATCAACGGCTACGTAGTACTACGTAGCCGCCTTACGTAGTTGTCCGGTTGTGGGAGGCGCGGTGAAAGCGAATACTGTGCGCCACGCTCCGCTCATTCTTTGTCTAGTATGAAGAAGGCGGGCACAAGATCACCCATTAAAAAAATGACACAGGAGACGCCATGAGTCGGACATCCAGTCTTGTCGTCTGGACGCTTGTTGCGCTGCTCGGCGCATTCGCGTTCGGCACCATCGCGCTCGCACACGGCGAGCGCATTTCCGCGTTGTGGATCGTGATTTGCGCGGTCTGCGTTTATCTGATCGCTTACCGCTTCTACTCGCGCTTCATCGCGAGCACGGTGCTGCAACTCGACGGCCTGCGCATGACGCCGGCGGTGCGCCACAACGACGGGCTCGACTACGTGCCCACCAACAAATACGTGCTGTTCGGCCATCACTTCGCGGCGATTGCGGGCGCGGGGCCGCTGGTCGGCCCGGTGCTGGCCGCGCAGATGGGCTATATGCCCGGCATGCTGTGGATTCTCGCGGGCGTGGTGTTCGCGGGCGCGGTGCAGGACTTCGTGGTGCTGTTCCTCTCCACGCGTCGCGACGGCCGCTCGCTCGGCGACCTCGTGAAGATGGAGCTCGGGCCGGTTCCGGGCGTGATCGCCCTGTTCGGCACCTTCCTCATCATGATCATCATTCTCGCGGTGCTCGCGCTGATCGTGGTGAAGGCGCTGACGAATTCGCCGTGGGGGACCTTCACGGTGGCCGCGACGATTCCCATCGCGATCTTCATGGGCCTTTACGTGCGCTACATCCGCCCGGGCAGGATCGGCGAGATTTCCATCATCGGCTTCGTGCTGCTGATGGCGTCGATCGCGTTCGGCCAGCAAGTGCATGATTCGCCGACGCTGGCCGCCTGGTTCACGTTCACCGGCACGCAACTGACGTGGATTCTGATCGGCTACGGTTTCGTGGCTTCGGTGCTGCCGGTGTGGCTGCTGCTCGCGCCGCGCGACTACCTCTCCACGTTCCTCAAGATCGGCACGATCCTCGCGCTGGCCATCGGCATCCTGATTGTCGCGCCTGAACTGAAGATGCCGGCGTTCACGAAGTTCATCGACGGCAGCGGTCCGGTGTGGTCGGGCAACCTGTTCCCGTTCCTCTTCATCACGATCGCGTGCGGTTCGGTGTCGGGCTTCCACGCGCTGATCTCCTCGGGCACCACGCCCAAGCTGCTCGATAACGAAACCAACGCGCGCTTCATCGGTTACGGCGCGATGCTGATGGAATCGTTCGTCGCGATCATGGCGCTGGTGGCCGCTTCGGTGATCGAGCCGGGTGTGTACTTCGCGATGAACGCGCCGCTCGCGGTGCTCGGCACGACGCCGGACGCGGTGGCGCAGACGGTCGGCCACTGGGGCTTCATGCTCACGCCGGACATGCTCACGCAAACGGCGCATGCCGTGGGCGAAACCACCATTGTCGCGCGCGCTGGCGGCGCACCGACGCTGGCTGTGGGCATGGCGCAGATCCTGCACCAGGTGATCGGCGGCGAGGCGATGATGGCGTTCTGGTATCACTTCGCGATTCTGTTCGAAGCGCTGTTCATTCTGACGGCAGTGGACGCGGGCACGCGTGCGGGACGCTTCATGCTGCAAGATCTGCTGGGCACCTTCCATCCGGCTTTGAAGCGCACGGAATCGCTGCCCGCGAACCTGATCGCCACGGCGTTGTGCGTGGCCGCGTGGGGCTACTTCCTCTATCAAGGCGTGGTCGATCCGCTGGGCGGCATCAACACGCTCTGGCCGCTGTTCGGCATCTCGAACCAGATGCTCGCCGGTATCGCGCTGATGCTCGCCACCGTCGTGCTGTTCAAGATGAAGCGCGAGAAGTTCGCCTGGGTCACCGCACTGCCCACGTTCTGGCTGCTGATCTGCACGCTCACGGCGGGCCTGCAGAAGATTTTCGACAGCAATCCGAAGGTGAGTTTTGTGGCGCACGCGCAGAAGCTCTCGGCGGCGCTCGACTCGGGCAAGATCCTCGCACCCGCAAAATCGGCGGAACAGATGCAGCGCATGATCTTCAACGACTATGTGGATGCGGCGCTCTCTGGCCTGTTCATCTTCGTGGTGGTGAGCATCGTGGTGTACGGCCTGATCGCGATTGCGCGCGCTCGCCGCGCCGATCGTCCGACCGTGCACGAGACGCCCTACGAGGCGTTGCCTGCGGGCGCGACCATCGCGGCGCGTCAAGGCGCACACTAAGTCCACCGCAAAGCCACGCTATTTCGGAGCGCATCATGTTCTCGGAACTTCGCGACAACGTGCAGACCGCCGGGCGCTATCTCGGCCAGGCCATGCGCCTGATGGTCGGCCTGCCGGACTACGACGGCTACGTCGCGCATATGCGCGCGACGCATCCGGATCGTCCGGTCATGACCTACGAGGAGTTTTTCCGCGAGCGGCAGAACGCGCGCTATGGTTCGGGCGCGGGGAAATGCTGCTGAAATAGCGAAAGCGCGATGGCAAGAGTCATCGTGCTTTTTTTCGCGGCAACCAAAACACAAAGGGCGCAACGGCTTTCACCGTTGCGCCCTTTTCTACTTCAGCGCCGTAATAGCGCCGAAGAAAAACTTAGCTAGCCGCGACCGTCACCGGCTTCTTCGTCTTCGCCGAGTTCTTGATCTCTTCGAGCTTGATTTCGACGTGACGCGAGAACACGTATTCAGCCGGACGCGCGCCTTCGAGCGGGATGTCCTTCACGAACGCGCCTTCGGTCTTCGGGCCGCTGATCGCGACCTTCAGCGCCTTGAGCGGATGCGCGACCGTGTCCATCACGGCGGTGGCCTCGAAGCCGCAGTGGACCATGCAGTCCGCGCACTTCTCGTACTTGCCCGTACCGTACTTGTCCCAGTCGGTGGTTTCCATCAGTTCCTTGAAGGTCTTCACATAACCTTCGCCGACCAGATAGCACGGCTTTTGCCAGCCGAACACCGTGCGCGCCGGGTTGCCCCAGGGCGTGCATTCGTAGGTCTGGTTGCCGGCCAGGAAGTCGAGGAACAGGCTCGACTGGCTGAACGACCACTTCTTGCCGTTGTTGCCGCGCTTGAAGATCTCGCGGAACAGGTTCTTGGTCTTGTCGCGGTTCAGGAAGTGCTGCTGGTCCGGCGCGCGCTCATACGCATAGCCCGGCGACACCGTGATGCCGTCCACGCCGATGGCGTGAGCCGTGTCGAAGAACTTCGCCACGCGGTCCGGCTGCGCGTCGTTGAACAGCGTGCAGTTGATGTTCACGCGGAAGCCGCGGCGCTTGGCTTCCTTGATGGCCGCGACGGCCTTGTCGTACACGCCTTCCTGCGACACCGAGTGATCGTGCGCTTCGCGGTCGCCGTCCAGGTGGACCGACCAGACGAAGTACGGGCTCGGCTCGTAGTCGTCCATCTTCTTTTCCATGAGCAGCGCGTTCGTGCAGAGATACACGAACTTCTTGCGCGCCATGATGCCCTTGACGATCTGGGGCATTTCCTTGTGCAGCAGCGGTTCGCCGCCGGCGATCGACACCACCGGCGCGCCGCATTCGTCCACCGCGCCGAGGCATTCCTCAAGCGACAGACGCTGGTTCAGGATGGGATCCGGATAGTCGATCTTGCCGCAACCGTTACAGGCCAGGTTGCAGCGGAACAGCGGCTCGAGCATGAGCGCGAGCGGATAACGCTTATTGCCGCCGAAATGCTGGCGGAAGATATAGGCGCCAACGCGGACTTTTTGGAGCAGCGGAATAGACAAGAGGTGTCCTCCTTAAACTTCGCGTGCGACGAGCGGTTGCAAGAGCTTCGACGGCAGCTTGAATTCGACTTTTTCTTCACGGCCCGCCATCGTCGACACCTCGACAGGCCCCAACGCGCGCAGCGCGTCGATCACGTTTTCCACCATTTCTTCGGGTGCCGACGCACCGGCCGTCAGACCGACCGTCGTGACACCGGCAAACCACTCCGGCTTCACTTCCGAACCGTCCGCCACGAGGTAGCTCGGCAGACCCGATTCGCTGCCGATTTCGCGCAGCCGGTTCGAGTTCGAGCTATTCGTTGCGCCCACTACCAGCAGCACGTCCACTTGCGACGACAGATCGCGTACGGCGGCCTGACGGTTTTGCGTGGCGTAGCAGATGTCGCGCGTGTCCGGACCGACGATGTCGGAGAACCGCTTGACCAGCGCATCGATGATGCCGCGCGTGTCGTCCACCGACAGCGTGGTTTGCGTCACGTAGGCGAGCGGCGCGTCGAGCGGCAGGTCCAGCTTTTGCACATCGGCTTCGCTTTGCACCAGCAGCACGGTGCCGGGAATCTGGCCGATCGTGCCTTCGACTTCGGGGTGACCGGCATGGCCGATCAGGATCAGCGTGCGGCCCGCCGCAACGTACTGGCGGCCCTGCACGTGAACCTTGGTGACGAGCGGGCAGGTTGCGTCCAGCACGTCGAGCTCACGTTCTTCGGCAGCGCGCTCGACGGTCTTGGCAACACCGTGCGCGCTGAAGATCGCGACGGCGCCTTCGGGCACTTCGTCGAGTTCTTCCACGAAACGCGCGCCCTTGTTACGCAGGTTCTCGACCACGTGACGGTTGTGGACGATTTCATGGCGCACGTAGACCGGCGCGCCGTGCTTCTGCAGTGCGCGATCGACAATTTCGATTGCGCGGACAACCCCCGCACAAAAGCCGCGGGGTTGGGCAAGGATCACTCGCATAGGGTGGCGAACTCCGACTGCCGCGCATGACGAAAAGCCCTAACGGACTTGCTCGCCGCGGCGATCATATTAATAAGGTGCTAATGAATGCATGCATCCGCCTGGGGGTGGGCGGAAAAACCAGACGCGCATTTTAACCCCATCGCCGCACCTTTGCTGTGTGGCGCGCGAGAAGGTGCGGCGCGCACGCGACGATAATCGGCATGAATCGTGGTTCGACCCTTTCGAAATCCTGTTATTGCCCCGGATTCGACGTCGTATTGACCCCGCCCGCAAGCCCGCGCGGCGGGATGGGAACGCGATGACAGTCCCGCGCCAAGCGGGTGAGCGGCGCATGACGGCGATGGGGCAAGCGCGCCGCCGTGTGGCGATGTGAAAGATTAATGAAAGCAATCCGTTTGCAATTTTCCGAAACAAGGGACAAAAAGATCGGCGGCGGCGATGGCGCGGTGCAACATGGCGCGGGAACCCTTAAACTAACGTCCCCGCTGCCGGAGCGCTCGGCGCGACGCGGGCCCGACCCCAATCAGGCCCGACCCCAATCAGGATGCCTGGATGGAACCCGACCACTACGACGATTTTCCGGTAGCGAGCCTGTTGCTGCCGAAGGCGCTCCGAGCGCCTGTCGGCGTGATCTACCACGTCGCGCGCACGCTCGACGACATCGCCGACGAAGGTGACTGGAGCCGCGAGGAGCGCCACCAGCGGCTGGCCGATTTTCGCGACGGACTCGACGCCGTGGCCGAAGGGCGCGCCGCGCCAGTGCATCCGACGCTGTTCGCAAAGCTCGCGGACGTGGTGCGCCGCTGCCGTTTGCCGCTGCAGCCGTTCTACGATCTGGTGTCGGCGTTCGACCAGGACATCGACACCACGCGCTACGCCGACCGTCTGGAACTGATGGACTTCTGCCGGCGCTCGGCCAACCCGGTCGGGCACCTGATGCTGCATCTGATCGACGAAGCGACGCCCGCGAATCTCGCCGATTCCGATGCCATCTGCACCGCCTTGCAGCTCATCACCTTTTTGCAGGACGTGCCGGCCGACTGGCGGCGCGGGCGCATCTATCTGCCGCGCGCCGACCGCGAGCGCCTGAACGTGACCGAGGCGCAGATCGCCGCGGGCGTGGTGGACGACGCCTGGCGCGCGCTGATGCGGCACGAAATCGCCCACGTGCGTGCGCTGATGTTGAGCGGCGCGCCGCTGGCGCTGCGCGTGCCGGAACGCTTCAGCCTCGAACTGTGCAGCGTGGTGCACGGCGGCCTGCGCATGCTCGACGTGATCGAGCGTGCCGACTACGACGTATTTCGCGCGCGGCCCGCGCTGCGCGTTTCCGACTGGACCGTGGTGCTGATGCGCACGGCGGCCATGTGGCTGTCGCGCCGCATTGGCGTGCGCACGCCTTCGATCAAGAGTAATAACGCATGATGACCACGATTCTGTTCGCCGTTTCCTGTCTTTCGCTGCTGATCTGGCTGGTGCTGCTGCTTGGCCGCGGCGGCTTCTGGCGCGCGCGTCCCGCCGATCCGCTGCCCGTGATCGAGCCTGCTTCGGGCTGGCCGTCGGCGTGCGCCGTGGTGCCCGCGCGCAATGAGGCCGATGCGATCGGCGAGGCGGTGACGTCGCTCTTGCGCCAGCAATACGGCGGCGACTTCCATGTGATCGTGATCGACGACCACAGCACCGACGGCACCGCCGAAGCCGCGCGCGCCGCCGCACTCGCGCTGCAGTGTCCCGAAAAGCTCACCGTCGTCACCGCGAAGCCGCTGCCGGCGGGCTGGTCGGGCAAGGTGTGGGCGCAGTCGCAGGGCATCGAAGCCGTGCGCACGCTCGGTCTGGACGCCGACTACCTGCTGCTCACCGACGCCGATATCGGCCATCCGGAAGACGCGCTCGCGCAACTCGTGGTGCGCGCGCAAGCCGAAAAGCGCGATCTGGTTTCGCTGATGGTGCGACTGCGCTGCGATTCGTTCTGGGAAAAGGCGCTGATCCCGGCCTTCGTGTTCTTCTTCGCCAAGCTCTACCCGTTCTCGTGGGTCAACAATCCGCGCAACAAGACGGCGGCGGCGGCGGGCGGCACCATGCTCGTGCGCCGCAAGGCGCTGGAAGAAGCGGGCGGCATCGAATCGATCCGCGCCGAACTCATCGACGATTGCAGTCTCGCGGCGCGCATCAAGCATCGCGGCGAAGGTCATCACCCGATTCGTCTGGACGTGGCCGCGAAGAGCGTGTCGCTGCGTCCTTACGATTCGTGGAAGGACATCTGGAACATGATCGCGCGCACCGCGTTTACGCAGCTGCATTACTCGGCGTGGCAGCTGGCGGGCACGCTCGTCGGCATGACGGTGATCTATCTCGCGCCGCCGGTCGTGGCGCTCGCGCTGGGCGCGAAGGGCTGGCCGGCGTGGCTGGCCTGGGCGCTGATGTGTATCGCGTACTCGCCGATGCTGGCTTACTATCGCCGCTCGCCGCTATGGGCGCCGTTCCTGCCGCTGGTCGCGCTGTTTTACGTCGGCGCGACGTTTGCCTCGGCGTGGCGCTTCTGGCGCGGCAAGGGCGGCCAGTGGAAGGCGCGCGTGCAGGCGCCGGCGCAAGGGCGCTGAACCCGTTGCCTGCGGCGCGCACATCCTCGCGCCTCAGATGCAAAAAAGCCGTCGCGTGCTGTGCACGCGGCGGCTTTTTAATTGACGACGGACCAGGGGACTAGCGCTGCGTCAGCATCATGTACATCTGCACGACCATGTCGGGCGAGAACGTGAACGGAACCCAGCCGTGGCCGGTGTGGCGCATCACCAGCAGACGGTCGCCGTTCGACTGCTTCTGCACCGCCATCATCGGGTTCTTCGTCGAGGCAAAGCGCCAGCCTGGCGGAATCGCGGCCGGCGGCTCGGGCTGCATCGAGGCGCGCACGTTCGCGAGTTCCTCGATCAGCTGGCTCACCTGCATCGGATGCAACGAGACGGTCTGGCCGTTGATCGTCATCGTGATCTCGTTCTGGCCGGGACGACCGACTTCCAGCGTGCCGCGGGCGTCGGCGGCCGGTGCTTCGGCGGCCGCGGCGACTTCGCTTGCAACCTCGCTTGCAACTTCGCTTGCGGCTTCCGGTGCGTCGGGCTGCGTCTGTTCCACGGCGGCGTCGGCCTGGGCGGACGCTTGCGGTTCGGCATGCGCGGCGGTCTCCGGCGCGTGGGTTGCCGGGTTTGCTGCCGCGTCGATAGATGCGGTCGAAGCCGTCGAATGCGGGGCCGTTGCGTCGGTCGCGCCGGGCGCGTGCGCGGCGCTGACGGCCTGAATGAGTTGATCGACGCCCACGTCGATCGCGCCGATCTGGTCTTGAAGATTCATGCGAGCTTCTCTGGTAAGACCCGCGATTTTACCCACAGAGCGCGGGAACCGGTCGGAGGTCGTTGTAAGGAGGTCGCAACAAAAGTTGTAACAATTGATGCTGCGAGCTGCTTTTGACTGGCCAGAAGCCCTTGTTCCAGACTTATTTCCTGCCCAGATAGCCCGCTTCGCCGAACCACGCGAGCGCATCTTTCAGGCCCTCGCGATAGGGCCGCGCGCGATAACCCAGCTCGCGCTGCGCCTTCGCCGACGTGAAGTACATCTTGTTCTTCGACATCTTCAGCGCATCGACGGTCACGAACGGCTCGCGCTTCGTGATGCGCGCGACGGCTTCCGCGCCCATCGCGAGCGGGTAGAGCGGCCAGCGCGGCAGCGCGATGGTCGGCGGTTTGCGCCCGACCATCCCGGCGATATCGGCGAGCATCTGCTGCAGCGGCAGGTTCTCGCCGCCCAGGATGTAGCGCTCGCCAATGCGGCCATGCTCCAGCGCCAGAAAGTGGCCGTTCGCCACGTCGTCGACGTGCACGAGGTTCAGGCCCGTATCGACGAACGCGGGCATCTTGCCGGTCGCCGCCTCGACGATGATGCGGCCCGTGGGCGTGGGCTTGACGTCGCGCGGGCCGATTGGCGTGGACGGGTTGACGATCACGGCGGGCAGACCGTCCTGCGCGATCATGCGCTCGACGGCGCGCTCGGCGATCACCTTGCTGCGCTTGTACACGCCGATCGCCTGATCGGCCTTGAGCGGCGAGGTTTCGTCGGCGGAATCGCCCGAACTCGTGACCTTGAGCGTCGCCACGCTGCTGGTGTAGACGATGCGCTCCACGCCCGCGGCGAGCGCGGCGCGCATGGTGGCCTCGGCGCCTTCGAGATTGGCGCGCTCGATTTCGAGCGGATCGGGCGCCCACAGGCGATAGTCGGCGGCCACGTGAAAGAGATAGCGCACGCCGTCGAGCGCGCGGCGCATCGAGGCTGCGTCGCGCATGTCGCCGGTGACGGTCTGTGCGCCGAGGGCTTCGAGAGCTTCGAGATTCTTGCGCGGGCTGGTCGCGCGCGCCAGCAGACGCACGGCAAAGCCTTTTTCCAGCGCGATACGGGCGACGGCCGAGCCGACGAAGCCGGACGCGCCGGTGATCAGCACGAGGTCCTGGTTAGCGCGGGATGTGTCGGTCATTCTGTTTTCGCATTCGGGTTCGATGATGGGCGCCGGGCCGATGGCCGCACGCCGTAGTGGCACGGATTGTACGTGGCGCGGGTGCGGCGCGTGCGCGCGCAGGCGTCTACAATGCCGACCGTATGCCGCAGGCAATGGAATCAGGAGATCGAAACATGAGCGAACCGGATCTGGATGCGCGTGTTGAAACGTATTACGTGCGCGTGCGCGGAACGGTGCAGGGCGTGGGTTTTCGTCACGCGACGGTGCGTCAGGCGCACGCGCTGCGTATTCGCGGCTATGTCGCCAATCTGGAAGACGGCTCGGTCGAAGCCGTGATTCAGGGCTCGGCGAACCAGGTGGACCGCATGCTCTCGTGGCTGCGTCACGGGCCGCCCGCCGCGCGCGTGAAATCGGTGGAGAGCGAAGAGCGCAACACCGAAAAGCGTTACGAGCGTTTCGAGCAGCACTGAAATACTCCGAAAAAAAGCGGTGCGCCCTGCAAAGCGCACCGCTTCTTCGTTGCGGTCAGCGTGAGCTCACGCGACTGCCAGCAGGCTCTCCGCAAATCCCCATTCCTTCTCGACCCATTGCCGCGCGCAGGTGAAGCCCGCATCGGCGGCAATCGCCGGGATTTCGTCGGCGTGGTATTTGTGGCTGCTCTCGGTCCAGATGGTCTCGCCGGCCGCCATGTCGATATCGATGCGCGCCGCGCCCACATGCGCGTGGACCTGACGCTTCGCGCGCAGATGCATTTCGACGCTGCGCGCGTCGGGATTGAAACGCGCGACGTGTTCGAAGTCGCGCAGATCGAAATCGGCATCCAGTTCGCGGTTGATGCGAGAGAGCAGGTTCAGGTTGAAGGCGGCGGTCGCGCCGATCGAATCGTCGTAGGCGGCGATCAGCGTATCGACGGGCTTCACGAGATCGGTGCCGAGCAGCAGCGTGTCGCCGGGACGCAGCATCGCGCGGATCTCGCGCAGAAAACGTGTGGCCGCGAGGCGCGCGAAGTTGCCAATCGTGCTGCCGAGAAACAGCACCAGCAGCCGCTCGCCGTTCTTGCGCTGGCGGCTCACTTCGGCGAGACCGGCCAGATAGTCGCGCTCGTAACCGACGATGGAAATGCGCTCGATATCGGCCAGTTCGCGACGGCAGAGCTGCAAGGCGGTGCGCGAGATCTCGATCGGACAATACGAAGTGGGGCGCTTGCGGCACAGTGCTTCGAGGATGCGGCGCGTCTTGCGGCCGCTGCCGCTGCCGAGTTCGGCGACGGTGACATCGGCGGGCAATGCCTCGACGATCTCGTTGGCGTAGCGTGTGAGCAGGCGCTCTTCCGAGCGCGTGACGCCGTATTCGGGCAGCACGGTGATCACTTCGAACAACGCCGAGCCGACCTCGTCGTACAGGTACATCGATGGCAATTCCTTTTGCGGCGCGTGCATGAGGCCGTTGCGGACATCGGCGGCGAAAGCGGCGTGGGCGGGATTGAGCGGTTCGGGGCGGGAGGCGGGCAGGGTCATGCGGGCTCCTGATGCATGGGACGGCAGGCGGCCGGGGCGTGTTCTCGGTGGGTGCGTCTGTCAAAGTTCCGATGAATCCACGCGCCGGACGAAGGGCAGTTCTCCAGCAAAGACTTTCGTTCTAGTCCATCGCGCGGGGCAATTCACGGACTAAATCGCGGGTTTCGCTGCTATAGCAGCGCTCGCATCGGCCGTGCCCGCCGCAGCGGCGGGGCTTGCGCGGCATTAGAATGCCGGCTGGCGCGCGTGCCCCGACAGCACGCCTAATTCAATAGCCGATTCACATGACAACGCTTTTTCTCGTGCCGCCTGTCTTCACGAAGGCCGCGCGCGGGGACGTTTCGTCCCGATTTTTCTCCCGTTTGCCAACGGCACGCGCCGTGATCCGCCGATGAAGCCGGTGAACACCTACGACCCCGGGCGCGGCATCACGCTTTCCGTTGGTGCTTCGGCGCTGTTCGCGTGTCTGTCTGCCTATACCTTGTTGCTTGCGCCGCTTGGCGGCCTCGACATCTTCGCGTGGCGCGTGATCTGGACCGCGCCAGGCGCGCTGGCGCTGCTGGTGCTGCGCAAGCGCTTGCCGCAATTGCTGGAGCTGGTCGCGCGCGCGCTTCGCGAGCCGCGCGTCGGCTTGATGCTGGTGGCAAGCGCCGCGCTGCTGGGCGTGCAGTTATGGGTGTTTCTGTGGGCGCCGCTGCACGGGCGCATGCTCGAAGTGTCGCTGGGTTACTTCATGCTGCCGCTGGTGATGGTGCTGGTCGGGCGCTACTACTATCACGAGCGTCTGGAGCCGCTGCAATGGGCCGCGGTGGCCTGCGCGGCGGTGGGCGTGGCGCACGAACTGTGGGCCACGCACGCGTTTTCGTGGCCGACGCTGCTGACGGCGCTGGGTTACCCGCCTTACTTCGTGCTGCGCCGCAAGATCCACGCGGATTCGCTCGTCACTTTCGCCGTCGAAATGGTGCTGCTGTTGCCGGTCGCGTTTCTGGAAGTGCACGCGGGCGGCTCGCTGGCGCTGCTTGGCCAGCATGCTTTTCTCGCGTGGGCGCTGCTGCCGGGCCTGGGCGTGATCAGCACGATCGCGCTCGCGACCTATCTGAAGTCCAGCCGCCTGCTGCCGATGGCGTTGTTCGGCATCCTGGGCTATGTGGAGCCGGTGCTGCTCGTGATCGTCTCCGTCACGCTGCTCGGCGAGCATCTGGGGCTGCGCCAGCTCGCGACTTACGTGCCGATCTGGATTGCCGTGGCGCTGACGGCGCTGCATGGCGCGCGGCTCGTGCGCCACTCGGGCTGATCCGCACCTTTATCGCGCCGCGTGCCCGCGCGGCGGATTGATGCGCGTGGGACCGGCCTTGGCCTCGATGGCGGCGAGCAGCGCGGGCCGCCAGCCGATCGCGAACAGCGCCTCGGCGAGCACGAAAATCGGCCCGATGACGAGGCCCGCCAGATCGTCCACGAAAGCGGGTTTGCGATGCTCGTAAGCCGCGTGGCCGATGAACTGGAACACCCAGCCCACCACGAACAGGCCGATGCCGCCCGCAAGCCAGGCGGCCGCGCCCTGCTGCGCGAGCCACGCGCCGAACGTCAGGCACAGCGCCGCAACCACGGCCATCATGATCCCCAGCGGCACGTCGAGCACGAGGTAATAGAGTGTCGAAGCGCCGAACAGCAGCCACGCGGGCGACAGCGGCACGGCGGCGAGCGGCCAGCCCGCACCTCCCGCACCGCCCGCACCCCATAGCACCGGCCGCGAAAGCAGCACGGCGAGCGCCAGCACGATCATCGGAATGCCGACGAAATGCGTGGCGATGTTGCGTGTGTCGCGATGGTATTCAGCGTATTGGGCGAGCTGATCGGTCAGGTTTCTCATGGATGTCCCCTTGTCTCCAAAGTCATTATGATCGTCGGGCGCACCGCCCCAGACCTTCGGCTAGCCGACAATCTCGAATTGACGATGTATCGATGACTTCGCATTCCGACGCCTCCGCCTCCGGCCAACCGGTTCACGCCGCCGCGCCTGCCCTGCGTGCCGTTCCCGCGCTGGCAGCGGCGCTGGAACGCAGCAGCTGGTTCGTCGGCCTGCCCGCGCCGCTGCGCGACAGCCTGCGCGCGGCGGGTCGCGTGCGCGCGTTGCGTGCGGGCGAGCGCTTGTTCCTGCGCGGCGATCCCGCCGACGGCGTCTATTGCGTGCTGAAAGGAGCGGTGCGCGTGGGCGCGGCGAGCCTGTGCGGGCGCGAGGCGCTGCTCGCGCTGATGGGCCCGGCGAGCTGGTTCGGCGAGATCGCGCTGTTCGATTCGGGCGTGCGCACCCACGATGCCTATGCCGAGCGCGACACCTCGCTCTTTCACGTGCCGCGCGCCGCGTTGGGCGCGCTGCTCGACGAGACGCCCGCGTACTGGCACGAGTTCGGCCTGCTGCTGGCGCAGAAGCTGCGCCTTGCTTTCGACGCCATCGAGGAGAGCGCGCTGCTGCCCGCCGCACCGCGCGTCGCGCGGCGTTTATTGCTGCTGGCGGCGGGCTACGGCGAAGCGGGCCGCGATTCAGCCAGCGACGTGGCGAAAAGCGCGGCCGCGAGCGTGACCGAAAACGCGCACACGGCGCGGCCCATCGTGCACGTGCCGCAGGAAGACCTCGCGCTGATGCTGGCGCTGTCGCGTCAGACCGTGAACCAGATCCTGCGCCAGTTCGAGCGCGACGGACTGCTGGCGCTGCGTTACGGTGAGATCGAAATCGTCGATGCGGCTCGTCTGGAGCAGCAGGCGCGCTGATTTCACGTGAGTGCGCCCTGTACACGACGCACGCGATTCACGTAATAGCGCGCGCCATTGCAGCCGTGCGCCGTTTGCCCCGACAATGGCGCGGGCTTACAGCGGGCTTGTCCCGTCTGCTTCGATCAACCTGCCGCCTGAGCGTGGCGCTTTCCGATACCGCTTCATGACCGACCGCGTCATTGTCGCCTTCGATTTCGACGGCACCATCACCACGTCCGACAGCTTTCGCGCCTTCATGCTCGACGCCGCCGGCGCCACGCGCTTCGCGCTGGCCGCGCTGCGTTGCCTGCCCTGGCTGATTGGCATTGCGCCAGGCTGGTCGCAGCGCGGGCCGACCAAGGCGCGCTTTCTGCTCGCGGCCTTGGGCGCGGTGCGCCGCGAGAAGCTGGAAGCCGCCGCGCAACGTTTCGCGCAAACGCGTCTGCTCGATCTGCTGCGCCCGGAGATGCTGGTGCGCATCCGCGAGCATCAGGCGCTGGGCCACGAAGTCGTGCTGGTGAGCGCGTCGCCTTCGGTGTATCTGCGCCAATGGGCGCCGACGGTGGGTATCGAAACGGTGCTGGCGAGCGAGCTGGAATGGCGCGATGGCGTCTACACTGGCCACCTTGCGGGCCGCAACTGCTGGGGCCCGGAAAAGGTCGCGCGGCTGCGCGCCTGGTGGGGCGAGAAGGCGCCCGCCACGCTCTATGCCTATGGCGACAGCCGTGGCGACCGCGAAATGGCGCAGCTCGCCAACTACGCCTGGATACGCGGCGAAGCGCCGTTGCCGCCGCTCCTGCCAACGGGCGGATTCGGCGCAACGGCATAAAGAACGCTCGGCCCGACCCCACGAAGACCCAAGGAGACGACCCCATGAACGGACAATGGACCACGGTGAAGTCGGGCGACGGCGGCGAATTCCGCGCCTACACGGCACTGCCGCCCGAGGGCAGTGGCCCCGGTCTCGTGCTGCTGCAGGAGATCTTCGGCGTGAACGCGAACATGCGCGCAACCGCTGACCGTTACGCCGAAGAGGGTTACGTCGTCATGGTGCCCGACCTGTTCTGGCGTCTGGAGCCGGGCGTCGATCTGGGCTACGACGGCGCGGATATGACCAAGGCGCTCGCGCTGTATGAGCGCTTCGACGTCGATCTCGCGCTCGACGACATCGCGCAGACACTCGCGGCGCTGCGCGCGCACCCGTCGCAGCGCGGCAAGGTTGGAGCGCTGGGTTTCTGCCTGGGCGGCAAGCTGGCGTACCTGGCGGCCGCGCGCACCGATGTCGATTGCGCGATCGGCTATTACGCGGTTGGGCTCGAACACTATCTGGACGAAGCGCGCACGATCCGCTGCCCGCTGATGCTGCACTTCGGCGCGGACGACAAATCGTGCGACGCCGCCACGCGTGCGCGTATCGAAGCGGCGCTGGCGGCCAAGCCGGGCGTCGAGCTGTACACCTATGCGGGCTGCGATCACGCTTTCGCCTCGCCCGCGCGCCCGCAATTCGACAAGGCCGCCGCGATGATGGCGTATTCGCGCTCGCTCGCGATGCTGCGCCGCGTGATGGGCCCGATCTACGATTTCAACGCGCTCTGGGAAGCGCATTGCTACCACGAGTTCGTCGCACGCAATCCCGATGACGTGATGCCGACCATGGTCGCGCAGCCCTACGTCAACCACATTCCGACCATGACGGGCGGCGTGGGCTACGACGAACTCAAGCGCTTCTACACGCACCACTTCGTGCATTCGAACCCCGAGGACACGCGCCTGATCCCGATCTCGCGCACCATCGGCTCGGATCGCGTGGTCGACGAGTTCATCTTCTGCTGCACGCACGATCGCGAGATCGACTGGCTGCTGCCGGGCCTCGCGCCCACGGGCAAATACTTCGAAGTGCCGATGCTCGCCGTGATCTGCTTTCGCGGCGCGAAGCTCTACAACGAGCACATCTACTGGGACCAGGCTTCGGTGCTCGCGCAGATCGGCGCGATCGACCCGACCGGGCTGCCGATTGCGGGCATCGCAAGCGCAAAGAAACTGCTCGACGAAACCCTGCCGTCGAACACGCTCATGGCGGCGTGGAAAAGCAGCGAAGGCAAGCCGTACTGAGCTTGCCTTCGTGATGTGATTGCGTAACCCGTCTTACTGGAACGGATTGTCGATGACGCCGGGCTTCGCGTCCGGCTCGACCTTCACCTGCGCGGGCAGATGCGGATCGGCCTGCAATTTCGCCACCACGTTGTCCAGCGCCGCCTTCAGCGCGAGCGCGGCGGCGAGCCCGCGCTTGTCGCGCGTGAATTCGAGCGTACCGGCCAGCGTCACGCGCGTGGTGCCGTTGGTGAGCGTGAGCGCGTCGCCCTGCACGTTCAGGACATCGTCGTCGTTTGCGTATGCGTCGAACACCTTCTATTCCTCCTTGAGCGCGATGCACGTTGGGCTCGCATTATAAGAAGCGCTGCGCGCCGCCATCAAATGTGAAGCGAACCTGAAGCGCATGTGGCCCCACGGTCATGTCTGCGAGGCCGTTTTGCGTCAACGCTGACGCAGATCAAGACCGAATCGCGAAACCGCTGCACTTCGCGGCAAACCGATGATGATGACGCACCTGAGTTTGAACGAGGAGTGCGTCATGGGAATTCTAGACAAGGTTGCCGCCATCGCGAGCGCGGCTGCGCAAACATCGTGGCCGGTCTGAGCATGCGAATTTCGCATTGGATCTCGCGTGTTGCGCGGGCGCGGGCGCAATGGCTCGCCGCGACGGCGGTGCTGGCCGCTTGCGTGACGCTGCTGGCGGCCTGCACGTTCACGCCTTGGCAGACGCTGGGCCGTCCCGGCGATGAAGGGGGCGCGGATACGGCGGAGGCTGCGCCGACCGGTGCGAGCGCATCCGCTGCGCCGTTTTCCGCGCCCATCGTCGTGCCTGCATCCAAAGTCGTGGCCGAAGTGCCTGGGGCGCGTGCGGCCAGCGACATGTATCGCGTGAAGGCCGGCGACACGCTCTATCACATCGCCGCCGCGCATGGCCAGCGTGCCGCCGATATCGCCGCCTGGAACAAGTTGCCTGCATCGGCCCAGGTGAAAGTGGGGCAGATGCTGCGCGTCAAGCCGCCTGCGAAGGGTGCGGGGGCTTCGTCGCCGCCCGCGCCTGTCGCCGCTGCGCCAGCGGCGCCTGCTGCCTCTGTGGGTTCAGCGGCCTCTGTGGGTTCAGCGGCCTCCGAACCCGCCGCCAGGCCGCCTGCGGCGAAACCGGCTGCGGCCAAACCTCCCCACGCGGCCGCCGCCCGGCTCGCCTGGCCGATGAACGGCAACGTCGCCACCCGCTTCGCTCCCGGCAAATCGCGCGGCATCGTCATCGCGGGCGCACCCGGACAGCCGGTCAAAGCCGCCGCGGCCGGACGCGTGATGTACGCCGGCAGCGGCATTCAGGGCTACGGCAAGCTCATCATCGTCAAGCACGACACGCACCTGCTTACCGCCTACGGACGCAATGGCCGCCTGCTGGTCAAGCAAGGCGACGCGGTGAAGCTTGGCCAGACGATCGCCACGAGTGGTGCCGATTCAGCCGGTGTCGGCACGCTGCTATTCGAAGTCCGAGAAAACGGCAAGCCTGTCGACCCGCAAGACTGGCTGCCGCGATCACAATCGTAACGTTTGTTCTGGAGTGCAAATGAAAGTGGAAAAGATGAATCGAAGACAATTTCTCGCAGCCGGCGCCGCTGGCGTCGTCACGTTCACGGGCCTCGCTGCCTGCACCATGACGCCGACGACCGCCGGATCGTCCGAGGAAAATCTGCATGCGCGCCGCGAGATCGACGCCAGCGTGGACGGGGCGCTCACCCGTCTCTATAGCACCGTGAAGGGCTCGCGCGAACTGCTTTCGAAAGCGCGCGCCGTACTGGTGTTCCCGGAGGTCATCGGCGCGGGCATTGGGGTCGGCGGCCAGTATGGCAAGGGCGCGTTGCGCGCGGGAGGCCGGTCGGTGGGCTATTTCAGCACCACCGCCGGTTCGCTGGGTTTCCAGCTTGGCGCACAGTCGCGCGCGGTTTTCTACGCCTTCATGACTCAAGGCGCGTATGACCGCTTCCGTAACAGCAGCGGTTGGGCGGCGGGCGCGGACGGCACCGTCGCGCTCGTGAAGATGGGCGCGAACGGCACCATCGACACGACAACAGCTGTCAATCCCATCGAAGCCATCGTGCTGACCAACGCCGGGCTGATGGCAGGCGTCTCCCTGGAAGGCTCGAAGGTTTCGCGACTCGACATCTGAGCCAGAGTCGCTCTGCGGCGAAGGGCGTGGCGCACCGTTCCCGCGCTGCGCCCTTTTTTATTGCGTCGCGTTTACCAGCCCCATTTGCGCACGGAAAACGCGTAGCCGTTGAAAGCCACGTTGGTCTTCGCGGCGACTTGCGGCGGAATGCCAGGAAACGCGATGCCGGCCTGCGAGCTCAATTCGGCGACCGGACGGATGTCGTAGCGATCGACGGTGGTGTTGTCCGCGACGATGGCGAACGCGAGCTGCTGCGACGGCACGTACACGACCTTGAAAATCTGCGTAGGCACGAGCACGCGCGTCGCGCCGATGGTCTGCAACTGCGCACCCGTGAAGAGCGGTCCGGTTACGACATAGGCTTCGCCATATTTATCCGCGAGTTTGCGAACCGCCGTTTCGATGTGCGCCCACAGGCGCTGGTTGTTCTCGCGATTCTGCGGAACGATGTTGGCCAGCGAAAACGATTCGGCCATCGCCTGCGGATTCCAGCGATTGCCCGCCGGGCTCATGTGACCACGATCGAAGCCGCTGCGCTTGTAATCGGCAAGCGTGGCGCCTTCGCCTGCGGGCAGACGGTCGTCCTCGAAGAAACGATTGGTGCGCGTCATGTCCTTCGCGGCTTCGAGGTGATCGCGCGTGAGATGTTCCGCCGACCAGAGCGGACCATGCGTGATGCCCGAGTGCAGCACGACGAAATCCGAGTAGCAGAGCATGCGCGTTTTCGGCGCCATGCGCGGGTTCGAGATGCTGGGGAACTGGCCCTCGGGGACGAATGCGGAACAGGCGGGTGCGGCGAACGCATGACCTGCGAAGGCCATGGCGAGACAGGCAAACAACTTCTTCATGGGCGAACCGGAAATGCGAGAGGTACGCGGGCGCTGCGCTCGATCTGCTCGATGCGCGGCGCCGCGTTCGTAAAGGGCCTGAAAGTATAGCGGGCGGGCTCGCGCGCGGCCACATCACGACACGCGCGATGCGGCGTCCGGGCGAGCGCCAGCGTGTGCATCGCCAGGGCGATGCACAGCAAACCGCGCCGCGCGAGGCAGCGCAGGGAACGGAAACATCAAGAGGGAACAGCCGGGTGCGGCGCGCCAGAACAGCACGCTGCGGTCAACTCAAAGTCAACCTGCAAACAACGCGTTTTCTGCCTGGACGGCCTGTCGATCCACGGCCTGCAGGCGCCACTGGCCTTCCATCGGCGCGTGCGAGACTTCGCACGACCACGTGGCATCGCCGTGCGCGGAACTGATTTCCTGGCGGCGGTTGACGTGCAGGCCGCGCAGTGTGCAAAGCGGTTGATCGGCGAGGGGCGCGCAAAGCGCCGTGACGCCGCCGCTGTCGCGCATCTCGCCCCATTCGGGGAGATCGATGCCGGCGTGCGACTCACGCGACCAGCGTTGCTGGTCGGTATCGAGCCAGAGCACTGCATAGTCATGATTCACGGTCGGATCGGGACCGTTGATCAAAATCGTCAGTCGCATGTGAACTCCGAAAATGGCGCGAGGGGCGGTCGCGCGACCAATCTGGACGAACAATAAGTCTAGAACGTATGCATCCGTGTGCAAGGCGGTTTTTCACATATTGGGACGCTTTTGTCTTCAGCTTAGACAATAGAACCGCCGCTGCGTCTGTGACACGCCGTCGCGCAAGGCTTTGCCGCGATTTGTCCGCGCACTATCGGCGAGATTGAAATTCGCAATTGGGAACGCAAACGGCATTTCCTAGATTGATAGAGCGGCGTAGTCCGCATGATGTCTTGCTGCACCGCACGAAGATGCGTAGCGCCGCGTCCCCACAGAACAGGATGGAGGCATAGATGACACAGCTCAAAGGCTCGAAGACCGAGCAAAATCTCAAGGACGCCTTCGCAGGCGAGTCGCAGGCAAACCGTCGTTACCTCTATTTCGCAGCCAAGGCCGATGTCGAAGGCCAAAACGATGTCGCCGCCCTGTTCCGCTCGACGGCGGAAGGCGAAACCGGCCACGCGCATGGCCACCTCGAATATCTGGAAACCGTAGGCGATCCCGCCACGGGTTTGCCCTTCGGCACCTCCCGGCTGAATCTTGAAGCCGCCATCGCCGGCGAGACGCACGAATATACCGATATGTACCCCGGCATGGCCAAGGCGGCGCGCGACGAGGGCTTCGACGAAATCGCAAACTGGTTCGAGACGCTAGCCAAGGCTGAGCGCAGCCACGCCAACCGCTATTCGAAAGCGCTGGAAGCGCTGGTCGAATAGGCATCAAGGGCCTCAGGCCGCTTTTGAGTCCTCTCTTGAGTCCTCGCTTGAGTTCTCTTTGGAGCCCGCTTTTGAGCCCTTAGGCTCGTGCACGGCGCGGCACGCAGCGACTGACGCACGGGGCGATCGTGCGGCTCGCTGCGCAACCGCCCGCGCGTGCCTGCGCGCACGGCAAACGCAGCACACAAAGCCAGATAGAAAAAAGGAGACGTCATGCCCCATAAGGAAGGCAGTCTCGAAGCGCCCACGCGGCATCCGCTGGACTGGCAGTCTGAGGCGTTCTACGACCAGGCGAAGCTGGACGATGAACTCGCGCGGGTGTTCGATATCTGCGCGGGCTGCCGGCGCTGCGTCTCGCTATGCGGCGCGTTTCCGGCGCTGTTCGATCTCGTCGACGAAACCGATACCGGCGAGGTGCACGATGTCGATAAGGCTTCCTATGGGAAGGTGGTCGATCAGTGTTACCTCTGCGACCTCTGCTATATGACGAAATGCCCGTATGTCCCGCCGCATCCGTGGAACGTCGATTTTCCGCATCTGATGCTGCGAGCGAAAGCGATCCGCTATCGCAACGGTGAAGTCAAGCTACGTGACCGCGTGCTGTCGAATACGGATGCGCTGGGCCATCTGGCGGGCATTCCCGTCGTCACGCAGACCGTCAATGCGGTGAATGGCACGAAAGCGATGCGCGGCCTCATGGAGGATACGCTGGGTGTGGATCGGCATGCGTGGCTGCCCTCGTTCGCGACGCGCAAGTTTCGCAGTTCGGCGCGCAAGGCGGCGTCGAGCGAGGTGCGCGATGGCGAACGCACGCCGGGCAAGGTGGCCATCTACGCCACCTGCTATGTGAACTTCAACGAGCCCGGCATCGGCCACGATCTGCTGGCGCTGCTCGATCACAACGCCATTCCCTACGAGCTGGTCAAGAGCGAGGCGTGCTGCGGCATGCCGCTGCTCGAACAGGGCAACCTCGAAGGCGTGGCGAAGAAGCAGGCCGCGAATATGCCCGTGCTCGCTCAGTACGCGCGCGAGGGCTACGCGCTGCTGGGCGCGGTGCCGAGTTGCGTGCTGATGTACAAGCACGAACTGCCGCTGATGTTCCCCGACGACGCAGACACGCGCGCCGTGAGCGAAGCGTTCTGGGACCCGTTTGAATACTTCGTGGCGCGTAATCGCGACGGTCTGCTCAAGACCGATTTCGACACGCCGCTGGGCAATGTCTCGTATCACGTACCTTGTCACGCGCGCGTGCAGAACATCGGCCGCAAGACCTCGGATCTGCTATCGCTCGTGCCCGAAACGAAAGTCAACGTGATCGAGCGCTGCTCCGGCCATGCGGGCACCTTCGGCGTCAAGAAGGAATTTCATGCGATGTCGATGAAGATTGGCACGCCGGTATTCAAGCAGATGGCGCAGGGCGGTCCCGATTTCATCTCGTCGGATTGCCAGCTGGCAGGACACCACATCGCGCAAGGCATCGAGGAGAAACGGCTCGGTTCAGCCGAAGGCGGGCCGCCGCTTGCGCATCCGCTGACGTTATTGCGCCGCGCCTACGGCATTTGATATGGACTGCGATGGTTTCAGTGCCTGATCCCATCATGCAAAAGGACAAACCGATGACGATCGCAAGAAATTCCTTGCTCTCGCTGGAAGCGTATTCGAAGCAACGCACCGCGATGCGCGGCAAGATTATCGAGCACAAGAAGCGCCGCGCGGTGGCGCTGGGCAATCACCTGACGTTTCTCTTCGAGGACGAAGCGACGATCCGCTATCAGATCCAGGAGATGCTGCACATCGAGAAGATTTTCGACGAAGACGGCATACAGGGCGAACTCGACGCCTACCTGCCACTCGTGCCCGACGGCCGCAACCTGAAGGCGACCTTGCAGATCGAGTACGAGAACGCCATCGAGCGCC
The DNA here is from genome assembly GCF_014200455.1 of Paraburkholderia bannensis. Lineage (GTDB taxonomy): Bacteria > Pseudomonadota > Gammaproteobacteria > Burkholderiales > Burkholderiaceae > Paraburkholderia > Paraburkholderia bannensis_A. The sequence goes on from NZ_JACHBW010000015.1 coordinate 60,494, forward strand.
AGGCGGCGCTCGCGCGATTGATCGGCATCGAGGATCGCGTGTTCATGCAGGTGGATGGCGAGCCGCCCGTGCACGCGATCGCCGACGAAGACCTTGATCGCGACAACGATGAAAAGACCTCGGCGGTGCATTTCGTGCGCTTCGAATTCACCCCGGCGATGATCGACAGGCTACGCGCGGGCGCGGCGCTGGCGATGGGCTGCGATCATCCGCACTATCGCGTGCCCGCGCAGATCATCGAGGGCGAGGTGCGCGCATCGCTGCTAGGCGACTTCGCGTAGCCCCTCGCTCGAATTAAACGTCCTTGCGATACATGACGAAGCCGGGCTTGTCGGCGACATCGTCGTAGAGGCGCATTGCCGTGCGATTCGTCTCGTGCGTGTGCCAGTAGACGCGCTTCGAATTCGACGCCTTTGCGTGCGCATAGACCGCTTCGATCAGCGCGCGCCCCACGCCCTTGCCGCGCAGATCTTCTACGGTAAACAGATCCTGCAGATAGCAGATGGGACCGTCGAGCGTGGTGTTGCGGTGATAGATGAAATGCACGAGGCCCACCACGCGTTCGCCCTGCAGTGCGATGAGCGCGTGCATGGGTTCGTAGCCGTCGAAGAAACGCGTCCACGTGGTTGCTGTGATCGATTCGGGCAGCGCTGTCGCATCGAAGCGGCCATAGAAACGGTTATAGCCGTCCCAGAGCGGACGCCACGCGTCATAGTCGGCGGGTGTGACGGCACGCACCTCGATCGTCTGGCTCATCGTCGTTCTCCTTGTCGTCTCTTCAATCGATAACAGACGCCAGCGTAAGCGTTTTGTGGCACCATTGTTAGTCCCACACCAGCGGCAAAACATGGAGCCACGAGATTGGACTACGCGCTGATGATGTCGGCCTACGAGCGCAAGGCGCGTGCGAATGCATCGCGCCGCCTGACCCAGCAGGACCTGCTCTACGAGAGCCTGCGCCGCGCGATTCTCGACGGCGATATTGGTCGGGGTACGCGTCTCGCGTCCAGCCGCACGCTGGCGGAGGAACTCGATATTGCGCGCAATTCGGTGCTCTATGCGTATGAGCGATTGATCGACGAAGGCTTTGTCACGGCGACGCGCCACGGCTCGGTCGTCAACGACGTGAAAGGCGCCTCCGCGCAGCCATCGGTGCAAGCGGAACCCGGCGAGACCGCCCCGCGCATGCTCTCGCGCCGCGTGCGCCAACTGCCGCCACGTCGTGCGCCCAGCAGCGACGCCATCGCTTTTCGGCCCGGCGTGCCCGCGCTCGACGCGTTTCCCCTCGTGCAGTGGCGCACCGCGCTTGAACGGGCGATGCGCGAGGTGGCCGCGAGCGAACTGGGCTACGGCGACAGCGTGGGCCAGCCCGCCTTGCGTCAGGCCATCGCGCAATATGTACGCGTTTCGCGCGGGGTGCGCTGCCAGCCCGATCAGGTGTTCATTACCGATGGGACGCAAACGAGCCTGGACATCTGTGCGCGCTTTTTCGCCGACGAAGGCGAGCGCGTGTGGATCGAGAATCCCGGCTATCCGGGCGCGCGCGTGGCGATGCTTGCGGCGGGTCTATCGCTCGAGCCGATACCCGTGGATGCGGCGGGTATGGCCGCGCGTGCGGAAGACTGGCGCGATGCGCCGCCGCGCCTGGTGTATCTGACGCCTTCACATCAGTATCCGCTGGGTTGCGTGCTGAGCCTGGAGCGGCGGCTTGCCATGATCGAACACGCGCGGGCGTGCGGCGCGTGGATCATCGAAGACGACTACGACAGCGAGTTGCGCCACGATGGGCCGCCGCTGCCGTCGATCCAGGGACTCGCCGACGATACGCCAGTGATTTACCTCGGCACCTTCAGCAAGACCTTGTTTCCGGCGCTGCGGATTGGTTTCATGATCGTGCCGCGTGCGGTGGTGGCGCAAATGGAAACGGCGCATCGCACGCTCAAGCGGCAAGGGCGCGTGGCCGAGCAAATGGCGCTGGCGGATTTTATCGAAAGCGGACGCTATGCGCGGCATCTGAGGCGCATGCGCAAGCTGTATCTCGCGCGTCGCGATGGTCTGGTCGCGGCGATCGAAAAGCATCTTGCGGGGCTGATGACGGTGTCGGCGGACGCGGGTGGGATGCACCTGAGCGTGCGGCTGGATGCTCCGCTCGACGATGTGGCGGTGAGCGAAGCTGCCCGTGCGCATGGCCTGGCGCTCTCGCCGTTGAGTGCGTATTGCCTGGCTGATGGTGCAGAAGCGGGTGACGCGCCGTATAACGGCTTTTTGCTGGGCTATGCGGAGGCGACGCCCGAGGCGTCGGATACGTTGATGCAAGCGTTGGGCAACGTAGTGCGGGAGATGCTGCCGGACGTTAAAGCCGCAACCGTTCTATTGCAATGAGGTGAATGGCAAAAAGCACGACCGGCAATGTCACCCGGAACGTCAACGAACCTGGGCGCTTGCTGAAGACTTCGGCAGCGAGATCCAGGCTCGCGGCGACACCCCATTTCTGCATGTGCGCGACGATAATACGTCGGCGATTGCGCCTGATGAGCGCCCAGGATTCAAGGCGCGCAAGACGTTTTCGCTCTATCGCGCATCACATGACGCGTGAGCACGCGCGGGCGCTCAAAACATTTCCATGACGCGGTGATACATCATGCCGATCTCCAGCGCGGGCCTGCGCCACGCCGGCCCGCCTGGGAAGCGCGCGTGACGGACCTGCGAGAACAGATCGTAGGACGCGCGCTCGCCCGCGATCGCCTGAGCCACCACACGTCCGGCGATGCCTGTGAGCGCAACGCCATGCCCCGAAAACCCCTGCACATAAAAATAGTTCGGGTCCACGGCCCCAAAATCCGGCGCGCGATTGCGCGTGACGTCGACGAAGCCGCCCCACGCATACTCCACCTGCACGCCTTCGAGTTGCGGAAATACGCCGGTCATGCGCGTTTTCATCGCTTCGGCAAGCTGTGCGGGCGCGGCGCCCGTTGAATCGGCGCGTCCGCCGAACAGCAGGCGATGGTCCGCCGATAGCCGGAAATAGTCGAGAAAGAAGTTGTTGTCGCAAATCGCCGCGCGGCTGGGAATCAGCGCGTCGGCGCGTGCACGGCCCAGCGGTTCGGTGGCGATGATGTACGAGGCGATCGGCGCGATGCGCGCTTCGATGGACGCTGGCAGCACACCGCCAGGCGCAGCATTGCAGCACGACACCACGAAGCGGCAACGCACCTCGCCGCGCGCGGTCTTTACCACCGGCTTTGCGCCGCGCACCACTTCGACGGCACGCGAATGCCCGAACAGTTGCGCGCCTTCCTCGCGCGCGGCAGCCGCAAGGCCGAGGCAATACTTGAGCGGATGCAGATGGCCGGAAACGGGATCGTAGACGCCCGCCAGATAGGCCTGAGAATTCACCCGCGCGCGCGTCGCATCGGTGTCCTGCCATTCCAGCTTGTCGTAGCCCCAACGCTTCTGCGCGGCCTCCATCCAGGCGCGCAGATCGGGCACGCGCTTGGGCCGGGTTGCCACGGTCATGTAGCCCGACGTGAAATCGCAGTCGATGCCGTAACGGGCGATGCGCTCTTTCACCAGCGCCACGCCTTCGATCGACAGCGCCCACGCCGCACGAATCCCTTGCGCGCCGAGCTGTTTCTCCAGCACTTCATCCTTCGCGAAACCGACGAGCGTTTGCCCGCCGTTGCGACCCGACGCACCCCAGCCTGGCCGATGCGCGTCGAGCACCACCACCGACAGCCCGCGCGCCCGGCATTCGAGCGCCACCGACAGTCCCGCGAAGCCCGCGCCGATCACGCAGACATCCGCTTCGAGCGCGCCTTCGAGTACCGGGTCGTCGTCGGCGGGGCGCGTGGCGGTGGCTTCGTAATACGAGTGGCGGGCGAGCACGTCCGCCTGGGCGTCGAGGTCCAGTTTCATCGGTAGTGTTCCATCAAATGCGTTGCATCAAAGCAGGTCTTTCATTCGATACCATGCCATCGCCAGCACGAGGGCAGGGGTGCGCAGTGCTGCGCCGCCGGGGAAGTCGCGGTGGCGGATCTTGCCGAACAGGTCGAAGCGCGCGGCCTGGCCGTGAATGGCTTCGGCGATCAGCGTGCCCGCGAGTCCCGTGGTGTTCACGCCGTGGCCCGAAAAGCCCTGTGCGAAATATACCGTGGGCGAGAGGCGGCCAAAATGGGGCGCGCGGTTCATCGTGATATCGACGAAGCCGCCCCACGCATAGTCAACCTTGACATCGGCGAGTTGCGGAAAGGTCTTGAGCATGTCGCTGCGCATGGCTTCGCCCAGATTGCGCGGCTCGAAGGTCGAATAGCTGACCTTGCCGCCCCAGAGCAGGCGCGTATCCGGCGCGGGGCGGAAGTAGTCGAGGACAAAGCGGCTATCGCACACCGCCGCCTGCGCTGGCATGAGCGCGGCCATACGCTCTTTGCCCAGCGGTTCGGTAGCGATCACGTAGGTGCCCACCGGCATGATCTTGCGCGCGAGCTCCGGCGCGAGCGTGCCCAGATGGGTATTGCATGCGAGCACAACGAATTTCGCGCGCACCTTGCCTTGCGCGGTTTCGATGGTGTGGCCGCCCGGCTCGTCGCGCAGGTTCGTAACGGCGCTGTCCTCGAAGATCTGCACGCCCGCTTCGCGCGCTGCGCGCGCAAGCCCGAGCGTGTAGTTGAGCGGATGCAGATGACCGCTATCGGGATCGTACAGGCCGCCAGGATAGCGTTCCGATTGCACGTACTGCCGCACACCATCGCCATCCACGTAGCGGAAGCGGTCGTAACCAAAGCGTTGCGCGGCTTCGTCGCGCCATTGCTTGAGGTCGTCGACGTCGCGTGCCTTGTTTGCCGCCGTGAAATAACCTTCGGTCAACGCGCAGTCGATCCGGTGCTTCGCCACGCGCGACTTGACGATGTCGAGCGTTTCCAGCCCCATCGCCCAGATCTGCTTGACTTCGCTTTCGTTCATGAACTGGCCGAACGTGTCGATGCCGCATGCGAAGCCGCCAATCAACTGCCCGCCGTTGCGACCACTCGCCGCCCATCCGACTTTCGACGCTTCGAGCAGCGCGACGCGATAGCCGCGTTCAGCGAGATTGAGGGCTGTCGATACACCCGTGAGACCCGCGCCGATCACGCAGACATCGGCGTCGATCGTGCCCTGCAACACGGGATGGCGGGTGGCGTCGTTGGCGGTGGCTGCATACCAGGACGGCGCGTGAGGCTGATTGGCGAATTTGAGCATAGAAGAGACGTACGGGTTAAAGCGCGTACGAAAAAAAGCGGGCGGCGGCGCGGAGAATCCCGCAGGCGCGCCGCCCGCAAACGCACTCCTTAGAACGAGTAGATAAACTGCGCTCCCAGCAAGTCATTGCTCTTGCTGTACGAACCGTCGTTACGCAGGAACACCTTCTGCGACGCCCAGTCGTGGCGGTATTCCACCTTCACCGTGATCTGCTGGGTCGGGTAGAACAGCAGATCCAGCGCTACATCCTGACGCACCGCGCCCTTGCACTCGAAGCCCAGCCCGCCGTTCGCCTGCGAATTTGCCAGGCAGTCCGCACCGATACCGAAGCCGTTGTACGGGTCCATGCCGTTGCCGTTGAGCGCCACGCCGGCACCGCCGCCGCCGTTCTTGCTGTCGGCGAGCACGTCGTAACGTGCGGTCACGCCCATGCGGCCCACCACCGGCGCGTTGAACTTGCGGTGCGCGAGCAGCGAGAAGCCGTACCACTGCGCGTTGCCGCCGTTGTACGCGGCGCGCTGCTGCTGGCCGTAATCGACTTCGGCGTTGTACTGGACGTCCGCTGCCGTATAGCTCGCATCCACTTCGCCGAAGAAGAAGTAGCCGCCCGAGCTGCTCGCCTGACCGCCCGGGCCATAGACCGCCTGGCCCGTGGTGGAATCGATCGCGCTCGACAGCGTCTGGCGGCCGATATTGAACGATCCGCCGATATCCAGCGCGCTCGACCACGTGTAATCCGCGCGGGCCGTGAGGGTCGGGATCTTGTTGCTGGTGGTGATCGGGTCGCCCAGCGCATTCGTGCCCGTCTGCGTGACCGAACCGTAGGTGCGGTACTGCTCGTTGCCCAGCATGAACTTGAAGGCCCACTGGCTGCCGTCCGGCGTGTAGTTCCAGCCCACGCCCACGTAGCTGCCCGGATCCGAGAAGTCGTACAGCAGGTTGTGGGTGAGGGTGAGCATCTGGTTCGACTGCTGCACCTCGTAGCCGCCAAAGCTCGGCATCAGGCCCGCAACGAAGGTCTGCGTGGCCGTGATCGGCACCGTGATGACCGCCGTGTTCAGGATGTTGTTGCCGATATCGCCATGCTCGTTGGCCAGCAGCGTGATGCCGTTGCCGCGGTTGGGCATGAGCGTGATTTCAGCCGACGGGGCCATCGGACCCACGCCAAACGTCTTCTTGATGTCGAGGTAGAGATCGCCGAACGTGCTGTTGAAGTAGTTGTACGAACTTTCGTGATTCGCGAACAGGAACGACGAGGTGCCCGGGGCGCGGTTATACAGATAGGTCGGGTCGATATAGCCCGTGACCGAGAGGCCCGCGAGCGGCCCGGTATTGGCGGCGTCGGAGAGCGAATCCACCTTGAGCTGCTGGCCGGCGATCTGCTGCTTCATCGCTTCGACTTCGTCGTTGGTCAGATGCGCGGGCGCCTTGCCGTAGTCGGGCGAGGAGATGTCCACTTCCGGCGCGGCGGCCGTGGTCGCCGGTGCGGGAGCGATGGCCAGCTTCGACGAACCCTTCGCGGTGGTCTTCGATTCCGCGAGTTCGCTCTTGAGCGATTTCACCTCTTTTTGCAGGGCATTGAGCTGCTGCTGCAGGGCCTTGATCTGGTCGCTGGTCGAGTCCGCAAACGCGAGCCCCGGCAGTGCCCCGGCCACCAGCAGACAGATTAACTTCTTCTTCATCGACATTCTCCTTATGGGTCGTTATTGCAGGCGTTTCGACGTTCAGTTCTTTTATTGCCAACTGCGGTTGTTCTTCGACTTCTCTGTTCTGCTGGCCGTTTTTTATCCGGCGCGCGCATGGCTACGCGCGCCGTGTCGGGTCATCAAAAAATCACGCGGCGCGCCGCCCGATCGGCGACCCTACTGCGCCCGGCGGTGTACCGCCGGTTGCCGTTTCGGCTGGATCGGGTTGCGTGAAAGCCATCTGCATATCTCGAATACGCTTCTTTTCACGCGCGCTCATCAACTGGTTCACGGCAATCACGCCGATCGTCACGGCGGTAATAAAGAGCGTCGCCAGCGCGTTCATCTCCGGATTCAAACCCAGGCGCACACGCGAGAACACCACCAGCGGCAGCGTCGTCGAGCCGGGGCCCGAAAGAAACGCGGAGAGCACGAGGTCGTCGATCGAGAGCGTGAACGAGAGCAGCCAGCCCGACAGCAGCGCCTGCGAGATCAGCGGCAGCGTGATGACGAAGAACACCTTGAGCGGCGTGGCGCCCAGATCGAGTGCGGCCTCTTCGAGCGACTTGTTCATCTCCTTCACACGCGACTGCACGATGATCGCCACATACGACACGCACAGCATCACGTGACCGATCCAGATCGTGAGGATGCCGCGTCCCGCCGGCCAGCCGATCATCTGTTGCAGGGCCACGAACAGCAGCAGCAGCGAAATGCCCTGGATCACTTCGGGGATCACGAGCGGCGCGTTGATCATGCCGGTGTAGAGCGTGAAGCCGCGAAAGCGCCCCATGCGCGCCAGCACGAAACCCGCCCACGTACCGATCACGACCGATGCAAACGCCGTCATCAGACCGATCTTCAGCGACAGCCACGCCGCGCTCAACAGTTCTTCGTCCTGCAGCAGCGCCGCGTACCACTTGAGCGAAAAGCCCGACCACACCGTCACCAGTTTCGATTCGTTAAACGAATACACAACGAGGCTGATGATCGGGATATACAGAAACAGGAAACCAAGCGTGAGGACGCTGGTGGAAATCGCGCGATTGGGCTTGATCATTTGCTTTCCTCCAGCTCCTTGACCTGGTAGTACTGAAAGACCGCCATCGGCACGAGCAGCAGCAAGACCATCGCGACGGTGACAGCCGAGGCCATCGGCCAGTCCATGTTGTTGAAGAACTCGTCCCACATGACGCGGCCGATCATGAGCGTGTCCGCGCCGCCGAGCAGTTCGGGAATCACGTATTCGCCCACCGCCGGAATGAACACCAGCAGGCTGCCCGCGATGATGCCGTTCTTCGAAAGCGGCAGCGTGATCTGCGTGAACGCAACCCACGGTTTCGCGCCCAGGTCATACGCGGCTTCGAGCAGCGTGAGGTCCATCTTGCAGAGGTGCGCGTACAGCGGCATCACCATGAACGGCAGATACGAATAGACCATGCCGATATAGACGCCGGCATCGCTGTGATAAAGACGCAGCGGCGAATGGATCATGCCGATGGCCATGAGCGCGTGATTGAGCAGGCCGTCGTCCTTGAGAATGCCGATCCAGGCATAGACGCGGATCAGGAACGAAGTCCAGAACGGCAGCATCACGGCCATCATCAGCACATTGCGCGTGGCCGGATTGGAGCGCGCGATGTAATAGGCGATGGGATAACCAATCAGCAGACAGAAGAACGTCGACACCGCCGCCATCTTCAGCGAGCTGATATAGGTGGCGATATAGAGGCTGTCCTGCAGCAGGAACGCGTAGTGCGAAAGCTGCAGCGCGAGATGGACCATGCCGTCCTTCATCTCGACCAGGTTCGAATAGGGCGGAATGCCCATGACCTGATCGGCGAAGCTGATCTTGAGCACCAGCACGAAGGGCAGGGCGAAGAACAGCGCCAGCCAGATGAACGGCACGCCGATCACGGTGGTGCGGCCCGAGGGCACGAAGCGCGAGAAAAAACGCGCCAGCGCACCGCGCTTGACCGCGCTGTGCGGCGCGGCGGAAGTTGAGGGAACGGAACTCATTGGGTGATCCTCCGCATCAGGCCGTGAGCACGACGCCGCTGGACGGCGCCCACGAGACATAGACGTCGTCGTTCCAGGCCGGCGCCCCTTCGTTCATCAGATGCGAGCTGGACAGGTTCGACACCACTACCTTGCCGCCCGGCAAACGCACGTGATAGAGCGAATAGCTGCCCATATAGGCCACATCGGTAACCACGCCGCGCGCCCAGTTGTTGGCGGTGCCCGGCTTCTCGCGCGTCACGCGCACGCGCTCGGGGCGCACCGAAATGCCCACCGGCATGCCCAGCGGCCCGGTCACGCCGTGGCTCACATACATGCGGGTTTCCAGGTCCTCGCTTTCGACGAAGATGTGATCGGGCTCGTCCTCCACGACCTTGCCTTCGAACAGGTTGGTCGAGCCGATGAATTCGGCGGAGAAACGGCTGTTGGGAAATTCGTAGACTTCGCTGGGCGAGCCGATCTGCACGATACGGCCTTCGCTCATGACGGCGAGGCGATTGGCCATCGTCATCGCCTCTTCCTGATCGTGGGTGACCATCACGCAGGTGACATCGACCTTTTCGATGATGTTCACGAGTTCGAGCTGGGTCTTCTGGCGGATCTTCTTGTCGAGCGCGGACATCGGCTCGTCGAGCAGCAGCAGTTTGGGGCGCTTGACGAGCGAGCGTGCGAGCGCGACGCGCTGCTGCTGGCCGCCGGAAAGCTGATGCGGTTTGCGCTTCGCGTAGCGGCTCATCTGCACCAGATTGAGCGCGTCGGCCACGCGTTCCTTGATCTCGTTCTTCGGCACGCCTTCCTGCTTGAGGCCGAAGGCGACGTTAGTCTCGACGCTCATATGCGGAAAGAGCGCATACGACTGGAACATCATGTTGACGGGGCGGCGGTACGGCGGCAGCGAGGCGAGGTCTTCGCCATCGACGTAGATCTTGCCGGAGGTAGCGGTTTCGAGACCCGCGAGCATGCGCAGCAGCGTGGACTTGCCGCAGCCCGAGCTGCCGAGCAGCGCGAAGAGCTCGTTCTTCGCGATGTTCAGGCTCACATTGTTCACGGCGGTGCTGTCGCCGAACTTTTTGACGACGTTTTCGATGCGCACGAAAGCGTCGCGGGAGCTGGCCGTCGCGGCAGCGCGCGCGGCTTCGGAGGCGTTGACTTGGGACGTCGAATTCATGATGTAACTGGTTCCTTTCTGATCGCGGTACTGCCCGTTCTTGCGCGCCGCAGATAAACGCAGGCATGAGCTGTCCAGCACGGGGCGCAGAGCGACTCGCGGAGGTCAGTACTGCGAACGGAGCTCGTTGGAGACTGGCGCGTCGTCTTCTACAGGGGGCGGCACGCTCAGCCGGACTTCGAACAGCGGACTTCTGGCGGCGAGGGGTCGAGCGATCCCTCATCCGCGCGTTGTCTCCTTCCTTCTCCTTCGGCGCCCAGCCGTTCATCGACGGCTTTGAAGCGCCGGGTTTGAGTCTTTAGTGGCCCGTTTTCAGCTGCGACCACAGACGGTTTTCGAGGCGCAGGATGTCGGCCGGCATCGGCTTCATCAGCGTCATCTTCTTGAGCACTTCGTCGCCCGGGTAGACGGTCGGATCCTGCGCCACCGCCGGCGTCACGAACTGGCGCGCGGCCTTGTTCGCGGTCGGGTAGAAGACTTCGTTGGTAATCGCGGCGTTGACCTTCGGGTCCGAGATGTAGTTGATCCACTTCATCGCGGCTTCAGGGTGCGGAGCATCCTTCGGCACGACCATCACGTCGAACCACAGCAGACCGCCTTCCTTCGGATTGGCGAACTTGATGTGATACGAACGCTTGGCTTCCTCGGCGCGGCGGTGAGCGATACCCACGTCACCCGACCAGGCGAACGCGACGCAGATGTCGTTGTTCACGAGGTCGTTGATGTAGCCCGACGAGTTGAACTGCGTGATGTACGGGCGGACTTTCTTCAGCACTTCGAAAGCCGCCTGGTAGTCGGCCGGGTTCGTGCTGTTGGGGTTCTTGCCCATGTATTGCAGCGTGGCGGCGAAGGCGTCGACGGCCTGGTCGAGGAACGACACGCCACAGCCCTTGAGCTTCGAGAGATATTGCGGGTCGAAGATCAGCGACCAGCTATCGACCGGTGCATTCGCGCCGAGCGCCTTTTCGATGGCTTCCTGGTTGTAGCCCACGCCGTCGGTGCCGTAAGCCCAGGGCACGCCGTACTGATTGCCCGGATCGGCGTCGGCGATCATGTGCATCAGCAGCGGGTCGAGGTTCGAAAGATTGGGGAGCTTGGATTTATCGAGTTTCTGGTACACGCCGGCCTGAATCTGCTTGGCCATGTAGTTCGATGTCGGCACAACGATATCGTAGCCCGAGCTGCCCGCAAGCAGCTTCGCCTGCAGCGTGTCGTCGCTATCGTAGTTGTCGTACTTGACGTGAATGCCCGTCTGCTTCTCGAAGTTCGGGATCGTGTCTTTCGCGATGTAGTCGGACCAGTTGTAGACGTTCAGTGCGTCGTCCGCGGCGCGAGCGGGCTGGCTCGAAGTCGCCGTGAGACCCGCGCAGACGGCAAGCGCGGCCAGTGCGACGGCATGACGAAGATGTCTGACACTCATGTTGATTTCCCCAGATGATGAAGGTCGGCGGGCGGCGCCCGCACCCCGTTGTGCGCCGCCGGCCCTTACAGTTGCAGCGTTACGAAAGTCCCAGTTGTTGCGCGGTTGCGTCGATGGCCTTCTTCGCCTTCGATACGATTTCGTCGATCTCGCCGCACGTGATGACGAGCGGCGGCGAGAGCAGCATGCGGTCGCCCGTGGCGCGCATGATGAGGTTGCCGTTGAAGCAGAAGTCGCGGCAGATCGTGCCCACGTCGCCGCCGTTCGCGAAGCGCTTGCGCGTCTTGGGATCTTCGGCGAGCTGCAGGCCGGCCACGAGACCCGCGCCCGAAATGTCGCCGATGATCGGATGATTCGCGAAGGTCTCGCGCAGCTGTTGCTGGAAGTACGGGCCGGTGTCCGTCTTCACGCGCTCGACAATCTTCTCGTCGCGCAGCAGCTTGAGGTTTGCTACTGCAACAGCGGCCGCGACCGGATGGCCCGAATACGTGAGGCCATGATTGAAGTCGCCGTTCTCGATCAGCGCCTTCGCCACGCGGTCATGCAGGCCGACGGCGCCCATCGGCACATAGCCGCTGGTGAGGCCCTTGGCCAGCGTGATGAGATCCGGCTCGAAGCCGAAGTGCTGATGCGCGAACCATTCGCCCGTACGGCCAAAGCCGCCGATCACCTCGTCGGCGCACAGCAGGATGTCGTACTTGCGGCAGATGCGCTGGATTTCCGGCCAGTAGGTCGAGGCCGGGAAGATCACTCCGCCCGCGCCCTGGAACGGCTCGCCGATAAACGCGGCGACGTTCTCAGCGCCCACTTCCAGGATCTTCGCTTCGAGTTGCTGAGCACGCGCGAGGCCGAATTCCTCGGGCGTGATGTTGCCTTCGGCTTCGCCGTAGAAGTACGGCTGGTCGATATGGACGATGTTCTCGACCTTCGAGGGCATCTGCTCGTGCATATAGCCCATGCCGCCCAGCGTGCCCCCCGCGATGGTCGAACCGTGATAGCCGTTCTTGCGCGAGATGACGACCTTCTTCGAGGGCTTGCCTTGCGTGAGCCAGTATTGATGCACGATGCGCAGCACCGTGTCGTTGCCTTCGGAGCCGCTGTTGCAATAGAAGAAGTGATTGAACGGCTCCGGCGAGAGTTCGGCGAGCAGCGCCGAAAGCTCGATCACCGGCGGGTGGGTGGTCTTGAAGAACGTGTTGTAGTACGGCAGTTCCTGCATCTGCGTATAGGCGGCGTCAGCCAGTTCCTTGCGGCCATAGCCCACGTTCACGCACCAGAGGCCGGCCATGCCGTCGATGATCTGGTTGCCTTCCGAATCCCACAGGTACACGCCCTTGGCCTTCACGATCACGCGGCTGCCGCTCTTGTTGAGCGAGCCCATGTCCGAGAACGGATGGATGTGATGCGCGGCGTCGAGCGCGCGATACTCGGCCGTGGTACGGGCGCTCTGCGATGCTTGCGCGCGCAACGTCGTCGGCACTTCCTTCAGTGCGCTGGCGGGGGCGTCGATCCGATAGTTCATTTTCAATGTCTCCTTTCTTTTACACGTGCAGCAGCAGGTGCTTGCGTTCCCACGAGCTGATCACGCGGAAATACGCTTCGTATTCGGTTTCCTTGAGCGCGAGGTAAGCGCGCACGAACTTCTCGCCGAGGAGGTCGTTGAGCGGCTCACAACCGCTCATCAGCGTGAGGCCTTCCTCCAGGTTGCGCGGCAACTGGTAAGGCAGCGCATAACCGTCGCTCAGCAGCGGCTCGGTGGGTTTGAGATGCTGCGTCATGCCCAGATAGCCGGCGGCGAGCGTCGCGGCGATGGCGAGGTACGGGTTCGTGTCCACGCCCGGAATACGGTTCTCCACTCGGCGCGCGGCCGGCGAGGAATACGGCACGCGGAAGCCCACGGTACGGTTGTCGTAACCCCAGGCCACGTTGATCGGCGCGGCCATGAAGCGTGACAGGCGGCGATACGAATTGATATACGGCGCGAAGATCGGCATCAGGGCCGGCGTGTACTTCTGCAGGCCCGCGATATACGCATGGAACATGTCAGTGGGCTTTCCGTCCGCGCCGGTGAAGAGGTTCTGGCCGCTTTCCGCCGAGATCAGGCTCTGGTGGATGTGCATGGCCGAACCCGGCTCGTTTTCCATCGGCTTCGCCATGAAAGTGGCGTACATATGATGGCGCAGCGCCGCTTCGCGCACGGTGCGCTTGAAGAGGAACACGCGGTCGGCCAGACCCAGCGGTTCGCCGTGCATGAAGTTGATTTCCATCTGCGCGGCGCCGACTTCGTGAATCAGCGTGTCGACTTCGAGGTCCTGAATTTCGCAGTACTCGTAGATGTCTTCGAAGAGCGGATCGAACTCGTTCACCGCTTCGATCGAATACGCCTGGCGGCCCGTTTCCGGACGGCCCGTACGGCCGATCGGCGGCGCGAGGGGAAGGTCCGGATCCTTGTTCATATCGACGAGATAGAACTCCAGTTCCGGCGCGATGATGGGCTTCCAGCCCTTCGCTTCGTAGAGTTCGAGCACGCGGCGCAGCACGCGGCGCGGCGAGATTTCAACGGGCGAGCCGTCGAAGTGCACGCAATCGTGGATCACCTGGGCGGTGGGATCGGTCGCCCACGGAATGATGCGGATCGTCGAAGCATCCGGCACGCAGACCATGTCGGGGTCGGTTACGCCGGTAAGGCTGCCGTCTTCCGGGTAGTCGCCGGTGACGGTCTGGATCATCACGGCTTGCGGCAGGCGCATGGATTCGCCCGATTCGAACTTGTTGCGCGGAATGATCTTGCCGCGCGCGATGCCGGCCATATCCGGAATGATCGCTTCGATTTCGGTGATGTGATGTTTCTTCAGGAATTCGTCGATGTCGTGCATTGTCGTTCTCTCTGTTCTGTGTGGGCCGGCGTCAGACCTGCGCGGCATGTGCACGTGCGGGGTGGCGTGCGGCGCCGTCCGGCGTCTGGACCGAACTGCGGGCCAGCATGCGGGCGCGGCAGGCGTCGCCAAAGGCGCGGAAGATAGCGGTGGAAAGCGCGTTTTGCGCGTGCAGCCATTCGGGGTGCCATTGCACGCCCAGCGCAAAACTACTTGCGTTCGCAACGGTGATTGCTTCGACCAGGCCGTCCTCGGCCGTTGCGTCCGCAACTAGTCCTTGACCGAGCGTGTCGATGCCCTGACCGTGCAGCGAATTCACGCGAGCTTCGCGTGCGCCGCCTGCGAGCGTCTGCAGCAGGCCGCCTTTTGCAAGCGCGATGGTGTGCGCGGGACCATATTGCGTTTCGAGCGGATCGGCCTTGTTTTCACGATGATCGTTGAGGCCGTCCACGGCATGCACCTCCTGATGCAGCGTGCCGCCGAACACCACGTTCATTTCCTGAAAGCCGCGGCAGATGGCCAGTACCGGCACCCCTGCGTCGATGGCCGCGCGCAGCAGCGGCAACGTCGTGGCGTCGCGCGCCGGATCGTGCAGCGTGCCGGCGGCGCTGGCCGGGCCGCCATAACGGTGAGGCTCTACGTTCGAATAGCTGCCTGTGAAGAGCAGGCCGTCCACGGCGTCCAGAATGTCGGCCGTAGCCTGCCGGTCACCCAGCGCGGGCAGCACGAACGCGAGCCCATCCGACCCATCCACGGCAGCGGCGAGGTACTTCTCGCCCGTTACGTGCGATGCGTGCGGCCCCATCATGGTGCGATCGGCAGTAACTCCAATCAATGGTTTGGTTCGCATGACTAACGCCTAGTTTCTTCTTCCTGTCGCATCGCGAATCAAGCTGATTTTAGCGATGCTTCAGGCGTGACATGACCTTGCAACCGTGCAGAAGACACGGCCGCAAACCTTTAAGTGCGGGGCGCAGCGGCGCTAACGGATCGCGCTGCGCGTGGAGATCATGTACGCGGTTCGTTTCCTGCCGTTGTGGGGCGCGACGGTGTTCAGGCGTGCGCATCCACATCGGGCGCGCGCAGCAGGACAGCCCGCTCGCGATCGACGGCGAATGAAACGAACAGCGCAGGAAGGAGAGGCGCTAGGGCAGCAGCGACGCGACTTCGTCGGTGTGTACCGCGATAAATGCGCGTGCCGAGACGGCGTTATGGCGACGGACGGACCGACGGGAAAGGATTGTGAAAACGGATAGAAGCGCGGACAGAAGCGGACGAGAGGCAAGCCTGCCGCTACTGCCATCGGCGACGGCGCCGCAGTCACTGCGAAGACACCTCGCATGACTTCGATCCCATCTCACCAGAGGGCCACGGACTCTCACAATTACACTCGACTGGAGTTTGTTGATCACTGTTTTTCGATGCGCGGCATGAAAACTGCGCTCTTCAGCATCGACACATGGGTGTCTTTCGATGTATCGAGCATTGATCGCGTGTTGCAGAGCAATGTAATGCGCTTTTCATCGTTCGATCGACCTGTGTTTCAGCATATACGAGCCAAAAAGGCCGTCAATTATTTTTTTACGTTTTTTATGTCAGCACTTTCCCCAAGACGTCCGTAAACGTCGCGCAGTACGAAATATCCTGCACTGTCTCTATATTTCGAATAACTTACAGGGGTTAGTACTGACGCAAAAAAAAACAAACTGATTAGAATATTCAACACGCCACCGCACCGCCGTGTAGCATTTCGGCCTGGATCCTGCGTGCGCTTCCAGTGTCTTTCCCGACCCAAACGGTTCTTCAATCGGTTCTTTAATCGTGTCCGAGTCTGTATCCGTTTCCTCTGAAGTTGCCACGCGTCTGCGCTACGTGCGCAAGCGCTATGGGCTGTCACAACGCGAGCTGGCCAAGCGCGCGGGCGTGACGAATGGCGCGATTTCGCTTATCGAGCAAAGTCGTGTCAGTCCCTCGGTGGGTTCGCTCAAGAAGCTCCTCGAATGCATACCGATGAGCCTCGCGGAATTCTTCACATTTGATCTCCACGAGGGCGTGAGCGTGGTGTCGCGGCGAGGCGAAATGCCGAACCTCGGCAACGCCTCCATCGAGTTCTATCTCGCGGGCGCGAACGTGAAGGACCGCAACATGGGTATCCTGCGCGAGGTGTATCAACCGCTTGCCGATACCGGCCCGGAAATGCTCTCTCACGCAGGTCACGAAGGCGGCGTGGTGGTGGCAGGCCAGATCGAACTGACCGTGGACGGCACCACCTGGCTGCTCGACCCCGGCGACAGCTATTACTTCGAAAGCCGCTTCCCGCACCGGTTTCGCAATCCCAGCGCAAACGAAGTCTGCGAAGTGGTGTCGGCGAATTCGCCGCCCACCTTCTAGGTCGTAACGCCCGCTTCGCAGGGTTCATCAACGCGCGTATCCGGTTCGCCTGTTGCCGTTGCTACGTCACGCCGGGCGGATCGTCAATCATTGAGGCATCCTGATGGAAAAGAAAACTCTCGCTTACTGGCAGGACAAGGCCGCGACGCTGAAGATCGAAGGTCGCGCATTCATCGACGGCGCGTATCGCGAGGCGTACTCGGGCCGCAGCTTCGAGTGCGTGAGCCCGATCGACGGCCGCGTGCTCGCGAACGTGGCGGATTGCGGCGCGGCGGATGTGGACGCTGCGGTGGCCGCCGCGCGCCGCTCGTTCAACGACGGCGTGTGGGCGGGCCTGAATCCGCGTGCGCGCAAAGCCATTCTGCTGCGCTGGGCCGCACTGATGCGCGAGCATCTCGACGAACTCTCGCTGCTCGAAACGCTCGACGCGGGCAAGCCGATCAGCGACACCACCTCGGTGGACGTGCCGGGCGCGGCCTATTGCGTGGAATGGTTCGCGGAGGCCATCGACAAGGTGGGGGGCGAGGTGGCGCCCGCCGATCATCACCTGGTCGGTCTCGTCACGCGCGAGCCGATTGGCGTGGTGGCCGCGGTCGTGCCGTGGAATTTCCCGATCCTGATGGCCTCGTGGAAGTTCGGCCCGGCGCTCGCGGCGGGCAATAGCGTGGTGCTCAAGCCTTCGGAAAAGTCGCCGCTCACGGCGATTCGCGTGGCACAGCTCGCGCACGAAGCGGGCATTCCCGCAGGCGTGTTCAACGTGCTCCCCGGCGGCGGCGAACCCGGCAAGCTGCTGGGCCTGCATCGCGACGTGGACTGCATCGCCTTCACGGGCTCGACCAATGTCGGCAAGCAGATCATGCAGTACGCCGGTCAGTCCAATCTCAAGCGCGTCTGGCTCGAACTGGGCGGCAAGTCGCCGAACATCGTGCTGCCGGATTGCCCCGATCTGGACCGCGCGGCCAACGCTGCGGCGGGCGCAATCTTCTACAACATGGGCGAGATGTGCACGGCGGGTTCGCGCCTGCTGGTGCACCGCGACATCAAGGACGTGTTCCTCGCCAAGCTCGTGGAAGCGGCGAAGGCGTACAAACCTGGCAATCCTCTTGATCCGGACGTATCGATGGGCGCGATCGTCGACAAGATCCAGATGGAGCGCGTGCTGGGATATATCGAGGCAGGGCGCAAGGACTCGAAGCTGCTGTTCGGCGGCGAGCGCGTGAACGAGGCGACCGGCGGCTTCTATGTCGAGCCGACCGTGTTCGATACGCATCACGACGCACGCATCGCTCGCGAAGAAATCTTCGGGCCGGTGCTGTCGGTCATCACGTTCAGCACGATCGACGAAGCGGTGCGTATCGCCAACGACAGCGATTACGGCCTGGCCGCGGCGGTGTGGACCTCGAACCTCACGAACGCGCATGAAATCGCGCGCCGTCTGCGCGCGGGCACGGTTTGGGTCAACTGCTACGACGAAGGCGGCGACATGAACTTCCCGTTCGGCGGCTTCAAGGAATCGGGCAATGGCCGCGACAAGTCGCTGCACGCACTTGAAAAGTACACCGAACTGAAGTCGACGCTCGTGCGTCTGCGTTAAGGCGATTCCCTCGCCCGCGTGGCGGCGCGCCAGCAGCGCCGCCACGCTTTCCCCTCGATACAAAAGACATCACACATATGGACGACACGATCCACGGCGACGGCGCGATCCGTCGCGGTTCGCTCTACGGCGCTTCCATCGAGAATACCTACGCGGGCGTGCTGTCGTTCATGCGCCGCAACTACACGCGCGATCTGCAAGGCGTGGACGTGGCGATCAGCGGCGTGCCGCTCGACCTTGCCACCACGTTTCGCTCGGGCGCGCGGCTGGGGCCATCGGCGGTGCGCGCGGCAAGCGTGCAACTCGCGGAACTGCATCCGTATCCGTGGGGCTTCAATCCCTTCGACACGCTGGCCGTAACCGACTACGGCGACTGCTGGTTCGATGCGCACAATCCGCTCTCGATCAAGCCTGCGATCATCGAGCACGCGCGCACCATCCTACGCTCGAACGCGAAGATGCTCACTTTCGGCGGCGATCACTTCATCACGTATCCGCTGCTGATCGCGCATGCGGAAAAATACGGCAAGCCGCTTTCGCTGATCCACTTCGACGCGCATTGCGACACCTGGCCTGACGATCATCCGGACAGCCTCAATCACGGCACGATGTTCTACAAGGCCGTAAAAGAAGGGCTGATCGATCCGAAGACGTCGGTGCAGGTGGGCATCCGCACCTGGAACGATGATTTTCTGGGCATCAATATTCTCGACGCCGCCTGGGTGCACGAACATGGCCCGCGCGCGGCGCGCGATCGCATTCTGGAGATTGTCGGCGAGCGGCCCGCGTATCTGACCTTCGATATCGACTGTCTGGACCCAGCCTTTGCGCCGGGCACGGGTACGCCGGTGGCGGGCGGTTTGTCGTCGGCGCAGGCGCTGGCGATCGTGCGCGGTCTGGAGGGCTTGAACCTGGTGGGCGCGGATGTGGTGGAAGTGGCGCCCGCTTACGATCAGAGCGAGATCACGGCGCTGGCCGCCGCGCATCTTGCCTGCGATCTGCTGTGTCTGTGGCGTCAGCGCAAGGTGGCGGGCCAATAAGCCAGCGCTCGGCCAGCAGCCCGAAGCTGATGTTCGTCGCTACGCTGCTGGTGATACCGCTGCTGGTGCTGATCCGGCCTTCGCACGGCGGCGCGCGACACGCAGTGCGCAACCACGCGCAACCACGCGCAACCACGCGCAACCACGCGCAACCACGCGCCGTCAGCGGCAACCCATCGGTCCGCGGCTTATTTCACCGCGCCCAGCGCGAGCCCCTTCACCATATAGCGCTGCAGCCACGCGAACACGACCGAAACCGGTAGCGTGGCCGCGAGCGTCGCCGCCATCACCAGTTCCCATTCGACGGTGTACTTTCCGGCCACCATGTCGGTGACCTGGACCGTGAGCGTCTTGTTTTCGGGCGAGCGGATCAGCGTGTAGACCACGGCGAATTCGTTCCACGCGCTGATGAAGGTGAAGATGGCGGTCACAACCACGGCGGGGATCGCGAGCGGCAGGAAGACGCGGAAAACCGCGCCTGTGCGGCTGCATCCTTCGAGCCACGCGGACTCCTCCAGATCGCGCGGCACCGTCTGGAAATACGACGACAGCATCCACACGGCGAAGGCGATATTGAACGCCGCATACGAAACGATCACGCCAATCTTCGAATCCACGAGATTGCTGTCGCCATAGGGAATCATCGCGGCGAGACGGAACAGCCCCACCACCAGCAGAATCGGCGAGAGCATTTGCGTGACAAGCAGGAACTGGCGATACGCGCCGCGCCCGCGAAACGGAAAGCGCGCGAGCGCATACGCGGCGGGCAGGCTCACGGCGAGCGCGAGCGCGGTCGACAGGAACGAAATGACGATGCTGTTGCGTAGCGCCACGCCGAAGTTCGCCGCTTGCCACATATCGACGTAATTCTCCCAGCGCCAATGCTGCGGCAGCCAGCGCGCCGGATAAACGAACACTTCGTTGGCCGGTTTGAACGAGGTGAAGAACATCACCGCGAACGGAAACAGCACGGCGATGACGAGCGGCGAAAGCGCAAGCCAGCACCACAGCGAGCGTTTGAGCTTGCGGTTCATGCGAGGTCTCCTTCTGCGCCGCCGCGCTTCGCCTGCACGCGCAGATATGCCACCGAGAACGCGAACAGGATCACCAGCATGATGAGCGAGACGGCCGCCGCTTCGCCTGGCCGCCCCAGCCGGAAGCCCAATTCGTAGAGATAGGTGACGAGGATGTGTGTGCTGTCGTCCGGGCCGCCCTGGGTCATCACCCAGATGATCGGGAACGAGTTGAACACGTAGATCACGTTCAGCAGGATCGCCATGTTGATGAAAGGCTTGAGTAGCGGCAGCGTGAGCTGGCGGAACTGCTGCCAGGCGCTCGCGCCGTCGATGCGCGCGGCTTCGTAGATGTCGCCGGGCACGGAAGAAAGGCCGCCCAGAAAGATCGTGGTGGTAAACGGAATCGACACCAGAATACCCACGGCAATCTCGACGGGGAACGCGTATTCGGGGGTGGCGAGCCAGTGGATCGGCCCGGCGATCAGGCCGAGCTTCTGCAGCGTGACGTTGACCATGCCGTAATCGTCGTTGAAGGCCCAGCGCCACACCACGGCGGTCATCGTGAGCGACACCGACCACGGCAGCATGACGATCGTGCGCGCGATGCCGCGTCCATAGAAGTCCTGATTAAGCACCAGCGAGACCGGCACGGAAATGCCCACGGTGCCCACCACCACGCAGAAGGTCCAGATGATGGTGTTTTTCAGCGCGCTGAGAAATACCGGGTCGCCGAATACGTTGTAGAAGTTCTGCAGCCCGCTGAAATCGCGGATCTGGCCAAAGCGCGACACATCGTGCAGTGACTGCCAGACGATGTTGAAGATCGGGTAGCTGATGATGAAAAGCGCCAGCGCGAGGCTCGGCACGATCAGCAGCCACGGGGCGCGGGGCAGGGCGATGTTGCGCTCGGCGCGATTGGGACGGCTCATGCGTTTGCCTGCGCGTGGGAGGTCGTTCGCAACGCCTGGCGGCGTCTGCTTCAGGGGACCGGTAGTCATGTCGTGATGCGTCCGGTGTTGCTTGCGATCAGTGGCAACAGTCGCAACAGTCGCAGGCCGTCGATCGAACAACGGGCGCGCGACGTAGCGTCATGCTACGCCACGCGCCGGTTCAAGCCGCGATGCCTTGCGGCGGCTGCGTTGGCTGTGTCACTTGCCGAGCGACTTGTTAGCTTCGGTTGCGGCCTGGTTCAGCGCATCGGCGGGTTTGGCCTTGCCGAGGTAGATCGACTGCATTGCGTTGGTCACGGCCTTGGCGGTGTCTTCCCAGCCTGTCACCGTGGGCGCGAACTTCGCGTGTGGCAGCAGCGCGACGAAAGCCTTGGTGTCCGGGTCCTGGAACGCCGGATCGGTAGCCTCGGCCTGGGTGGTCGGCAGGAAGCCTTCGGTGCTGGTGAATTCCACGCGCGGCTGCTTCGTGAACAGGAAGTCGAGGAACTTCCATGCGCTCTTCTTCACCTTCGAGTTCTTGAACATCATGATCGAGTCCGTGACCGCGTAGGTCGCGGGCGTGGTGGCGACCGGGATCGGATCGATGCCGTACTTGATGTTCGGCGCTTCCTTCTTCAACTGCTTGGCGAGGAACGGTGCGGAGATCATCATCGCCACCCGGCCTTGTTTGAAGAGGTTTTGCACGTCTTCGCGGCTGTAGCCGGTGACGCCCGGCTCCGTGAGGCCCTCATCGATGAGCTGTTTGTAGAGCGTGGCGGCCTTCACGCCGGCGGCCGAATTGAACGCGGCCTTGTTGTCCTTGCCCACCACGTCGCCGCCGTGGGTCCACAGCGCGTAATAGAAGTACACGTCGGTTTCGATTTCCTTGCCTTGCAGGCCGAACCCGGCGATGCCCTTGGCCTTGAGCTTCTTCGACGCGTCGATCACGTCGTTCCACGTCTTCGGGCCGTTCGGATAGCCCACCGAGGCGAGCATGTCCTTGTTGTAGTAGAGCGCGCGGGCCGAAGCCGCGATCGGCAGGCCGTAGATCTTGCCGTTGATTTCACCGGGCGCCAGGAACGGGCCAATGAAGCGGCCCTTGAAATTGGCGTCCATATAGGGATCGAGCGGCTCGGCAATGTCGTCCTTCACGAAGTCCAGCAGCCAGCGCGTGCCGATGATCGCGAGGTCGGCGTTGGCGCCGCCGGAGATATCCGTCTGCAGTTTCTGTTGCAGCGAATCCCAGTTCACGTCTTCGATCTTGATGGTCGTGCCGGGGTTGGCGGCTTCGAACTGTTTGGCCATTTTTTCGAAGTACGGGGCCGTAGCGTCGCTGTAGTGGGCGACGGTCACGCGGACCGTATCGGCATGCGCCGCGACGGTAATACCCGCAAACGCGAGTGCGACGGCGAGCTTGCCGAGCGTGGTGGATGCACGTGCCTTAAACGCCATTCTGTCTCTCCTAACGTGGTTATCTGGCTGGCCTTGCGTTGTTTGAAAAAATCCTACAGGATGAAAAAAGCGTTGTCACCTGGGAATCGCGATATTGTTTTCTGCTCCTGAATTTGCATAACATGCGGTAAAACAAGGGGAATCGCCGCAGTTCAATATTTGGGATGCCTACGTGTAAACTCTTGATCGTTGCTGTGATCAATGATTGAAAACATCGTGATGTTGGAAATTTACAGGCATGGCGAGGAACTGCGCCGCGCCCGAAAGCAACCTTTCACGGAGAGTCGACAATGAGCCGGGTGGTGCTGGTGACGGGCGCGTGCGGCGGGATAGGCCGTGCGTTGTGCAAACGATTCGTCGACGCGGGCGACACCGTGCTCGCGCTGGACCGCGAGGGCGCGGCCGTGCAGCAACTCGCCGGTGAATTCGGCGCGCAACGCCTCGAAGCGCTGGCCGCCGACGTGAGCGACGCAGCCGCGCTGGCGGATGCCGTGGCGCGGGCCGTCGCCGCGCGTGGGCCGGTGGACGTGGCAGTGGCGAACGCGGGCGGCGCGCTCGGCACGACGCTCGCACACACGGATGCCGCGAGCTGGCGCCGCGACGTCGACCTGAATCTGAACGGCAGCTACTACACCGTGGAAGCGGTGCGGGCCTCGATGATCGAGCGCGGGCGAGGCGTGCTGGTGCTGATCGGCTCCGTGAACGGCTTGAGCGCGCTTGGCCATCCCGCGTACAGCGCGGCCAAGGCGGCACTGGTGAGCTATACGAAAGCGCTGGCGATGGAGCTGGGGCCGCACTGCATCCGCGCGAATATCGTCTGCCCCGGCACCGTCAAAACCCAGGCGTGGCACTCGCGCGTGGCGAAGAATCCAGAAATATTCGAACAACTAAAGAAATGGTATCCGCTCGGCGACGTGGCCACGCCCGAGGATATCGCCGATGCCGTGCAGTTTCTCGCCTCGCCGCATGCGCGCGTGATTACGGGTGTTGCGTTGCCGGTGGATGCGGGGCTGATGGCGGGCAACCGGTTGATGGCGAACGAACTCACGCTCGACGAAATCTGAAGCACACACGGACGCACAAAGTGCACACGAGGACAGCATGGCAGCGGTACAACTGAACGGCATCTACAAGCGCTACGGCGAGACCCAGGTCGTGCATGGCGTCGATCTGGACATCGAGGACGGGGAGTTCGTCGTGCTGGTCGGCCCGTCGGGCTGCGGCAAGACCACGCTGATGCGCATGATCGCGGGGCTGGAGGACATTAGCGGCGGCGATCTGACCATCGGCGGCACGCGCGCCAATGCGCTGCCGCCGCAGCAACGCAATATCTCGATGGTGTTCCAGAGTTATGCGCTGTACCCGCATCTCTCGGTGTACGACAACATCGCGTTCGGCCCGCGCATTCGCAAGGAGCGCGAGGACGGCTTCAAGCCGCGCATCGAAGCCGCCGCGAAAATGCTCAACCTCTCGAACTATCTGGAGCGCCTGCCGCGCGCGCTGTCGGGCGGCCAGCGTCAGCGCGTGGCGATGGGCCGCGCCGTGGTGCGCGAGCCATCGCTGTTCCTGTTCGACGAGCCGCTGTCCAACCTCGACGCCAAACTGCGCGTGCAGATGCGCACGGAAATCAAGGCGCTGCATCAGCGTCTGCGCAACACGGTGGTGTACGTCACGCACGACCAGATCGAAGCGATGACGATGGCCGACCGCATCGTCGTGATGAACGCCGGGCGCATCGAGCAGATCGGCCGTCCGCTCGATCTCTACGACAAGCCCGGGAATCTGTTCGTGGCGAGCTTTCTGGGCTCGCCGTCGATGAACTTCGTGACGGGCACGGTGGTGAGCGATTCGCGTGGCGCGGCGCTGGTGCTCGAAGACGGCGTGCGCATCGCGATTCCCGAAGCACGCGCGCAGCAGGGCGCGCGTGTGACGCTGGGCATCCGTCCGGAACATATCGAAACGGGCAGCGGGGAGGGCCATCCGGGCGACGCGCCCTTCACCGTCGAAGTAATCGAGCCGACCGGCGCCGAGACCCACTTGTACGGGAAGATAGGCGGCAATTCATGGTGCGTCACGACGCGCGCGCGGCCCGGCATCGAACCGGGCCAGCGCATGACGCTGGGTTTGCCTCTCGCGCACCTGCATCTGTTCGATACCGAAAGCGGCAAGCGGCTCGATTGATGAGGTGAGTGTCCGGCCTCAGGCCTCGCATCGCTCGCGCCTTCCCTGGTTCATCCACGGCTCACTCCACGGAAAATAGCTTGCCGGTCTCCAACCTGATCCATCACATCCGCAATGTCGCGGAGTCGCTGCGGCCCGCCGAACGCAAGGTCGCGGAGATGGTGCTCGCCGACATCGACTTCGCGATGCGCGCGAGCATCACCGAACTTGCGTTGCGCGCCGATGTGTCCGAGCCTTCGGTCACGCGCTTTTGCCGTGCGGTGGGCGCGCATGGCCTGCGCGACTTCAAGATGCGGCTGGCGCAAAGCGCGGCGGGCGGCATGCCGTTCGCGGCGGCGCAGGAGGTGACGAGCGGCGATGTCACGCAGATCGGCACGCTGCTCGATAACGTGGCGGAAGCGGTGGTGCAGGGTGTCAAGCACGCGCGCGCGTCGCTCGATCCGGCGGTGTTCGAGGCGGCGGCAGCGGCGCTTGGCAGCGCGCGGCGCGTCTATTTCTTCGGTGTGGGTGCGGGGTCGGGGCTGGTGGCGCAGGACGCGGCGTTGCGTCTGCTGCGTCTGGATATCGCGGCGAGCGCGTTTACGGACGCGCATTTGCAGCGGCTTTATGCGGGGCTGCTGGAACCCGGCGATGTGGCGTTTGCGATTTCGCAGTCGGGGCGCAGTGTGGAAGTCAACGAGAGCATCCAGATCGCCAAGGAGCGCGGCGCGACCACGATTGCGCTGACCAATGCGGGCTCGAGGTTGGCGTGGGTGGTCGATATTCCCCTGCTGCTGCGTGTGCCTGCCGCGCAGGAGCCGCATGCGCCAGGTGTTGCGCGTATCGCGCATCTGGCGGTGATCGATGCGCTGGCGATTGCCGTGGCGATGGGGCTGACGCCGCGCACGCTGGAGAAGATGCGGGAAGCGCAGACGCGCAGTGGCTCGGACAGTGTGGGGGAGGTGAAGGAGTGAGGGGCGTCTGCCGCGCGAAGGCGATTGCATCGACGTCCGCCTGGCGTTCTCCAGCCGCCACGGCGCGCAGATCGAGCCGCCCGTCCGTCGCCCAGTTTTTTAGGGACGTAGCGCATCGCGTCGTCTGTCAGAAATCCCCCGGGCATATTGAGACGTCACTAGACTTCAGCGTTATCCGCTTTGCGTCCCAGCACGCTTTGTCTGCGTCATGTCCCGTCCTCACGTTCCCGAAGTTTCCGAACCTCTCTCGCACGCCCTGCTCGCCGCCGAATCCGCCTGGCAACGCGGCGAAACCGAACTCGCTCGCGAGCTATGCGCGCAGTCGATCGCCGCCAATCCCCATGACGCCGATGCGCTCAACCTCGCCGCGATCCTTGAAATTCACTGCGACCCGCCGAAGGCGCGCGCGTTGATCGAACGCGCGCTGGCCGTGCGCGAAGCCCCGCATTTCCTTGTGACGCTCGCAATGGCCTGCGACGCGTCGGCCCGCGATACGGCGATTCGCGCCTTGCAGCGCGCTCTCGAACTTGAACCGGACTCCCCGATCGCACTCAACAATCTCGGCCATCTGCATGGCGAAGCGGGTGACAGCGCCGCGGCGTCGGACTGCTTCGAGCGCGCCATCGCGCTTGCGCCCGCGCACGCGGTCATCCACTTCAACTACGGGACGATGCTGTCGAACGCGGGCGAACTGGAGCGCGCTGAAACAGCGCTACGGCGCACGCTCGAACTCGCGCCCACCTACGTGAACGCCTGGAACAACCTCGGGCAAGTGCTGCTGAAAATGCATCGGCAAAGCGAAGCGCTTGCCATCTTCGAACACGCTCGCGCGCTTGCGCCCGATTCCGTCGCGGTGCTGACCAACCTCGGTTCCGTGTTGACGGGCGCGGGCCGCATCGGCGAAGCGAAAGCCGCGCTCGAATGCGCCATTGCGCTGGAGCCTGGCCGCGTGTCGGCCTGGAACAACCTGGGCAACCTGCATTTGCAGTTGGGGCAGGTGGACGAGGCGCATGCCGCGTTTGCACAAGCCATCGCGCTGAAGCCGGATTTCACCGATGCGCTGCTCAATCTCGGCAACGTGCACAGCAAGATGGGACGCATCGACGAGGCGATTGCCAGCTATCGCCGCGCGCTGGCGAGCCAGCCCGCGCATATCGGCGCGCACAGCAATCTGCTGTTTGCGCTGATGTTCGCAAATGACGATGCTTACGCGGTGCGTGCCGAGGCGCAGCGCTTCGCCTTGCAGCACGAATCCGCTTTGCTCGCCGCAAGCGCGCATACGCGCTATGCGAACACGCGCGAACCCGGGCGGCGCTTGCGCATCGGTTATGTGTCGCCGGATTTCCGCAATCATTGCCAGTCGCTCTTCACGATGCCGCTGCTGCGCCATCACGATCACGTGCACTTCGAGATCGTCTGCTATGCGCTGGGCAACCGGCGCGATGACGTGACGGCGCAACTCAAGCTCCACGCCGATGTATGGCGCGAAGCGGGCGAACTGGACGATGCGTGCCTTGCGCAGCAGATTCGCAACGACGGCATCGACATTCTTGTCGATCTGACGATGCATATGGACGGCGCGCGGCGTCTGCTGTTCGCGCGGCGGCCCGCGCCTGTGCAGGTCGCATGGCTCGCGTACCCGGGTACGACGGGCAGCCCGTCGATTGGCTGGCGGCTCACTGATCCGTGGATCGATCCACCCAATACGCCGAATATCGACGACCAGTACACCGAGCGCTCGCTGCGTCTTGCCGATGCATTCTGGTGCTACGACGCGCTGACCTCGACGCCCGAAGTCAGCGCTTTGCCAGCGCTCAAGAACGGTTTCATTACGTTCGGTTGCCTGAATAATCCCTGCAAGCTGACCGATGCCACGCTGGCGCTCTGGGCGCGTGTCTTCGCCGCGCTGCCCGACGCGCGGCTCATTCTGATGGCCCCGCCGGGCCGGGCGCGCGAGCAGCTTTTGATGCGCCTTCAGGCGATAGGCGTCGAGCCTGCGCGTGTGAGCTTCAGCGGCTTCCAGGCGCGTGCCGACTACCTGCACATGTATCGGCAGTTTGATATCGCGCTGGATACGTTTCCGGCCAATGGCCACACCACCAGTCTCGACGCCTTCTGGATGGGGGTGCCGGTGCCCACGCGCTACGGGCACTCGGCGACAAGTCGCGCGGGCCTCTGCCTGCTCGCGAATCTGGGTTTGCCGGAACTGGCGACCGATAACGACGCCGGTTACGCCGCCATCGTCACCGCGCTCGCCCTCGATCTGCCGCGCCTTGCGGCGTTGCGCGCGGGCTTGCGCGCACGCATGCAGGCGTCGCCGCTGATGGACGGCGCGCGCTTCGCGCGCAACATGGAAGCCGCGTTCCGGCACATGTGGCAAGCGTGGTGCGACGAGGCGCGCGCCTAGCGCACGCGCCTGGTCAACTTCACCGGCATGGTGTCCGGCACCATCGTGAACGCGGACACCTCGTTGATCTTCGCCGGATCGATGGCCAGTTCGATCGAGAATTCGTTCATCAGCATGGAGAGCGCCAGGCGCATTTCCACGGTCGCCAGATGACGCCCGGGGCACACACGCGGTCCCGCGCCAAACTGCAGATACGCGCGCACTTCATGCGCGCCGGCGTGGGCGGCCTGGGCGGCCTGGTCGGCGTGCTCGCCCTTGCGCATCCAGCGCCAAGGATCGTAGCGCTGCGGATCGACGAAGTTCTTCGCGTCGATCATGGCGGGCCGCGCGACGAAGAACATGCGCGTGCCCTTGGGCAGCGCGACGTCATCCACCACCACGTCTTCGAGCGGCTCGAACGAATGCACGGCGGCCACCGGGCGCAGGCGCGTCGCCTCGATGCAGATCGCCTCGAAAATATCGAGTTCCTTGAGCGTGGCGTAGTCGGGGCAAACGGGCGCGTCGCCCAGCACCCGATGCGCTTCGTCGCCCAGATGCTTCTGCAACGCTGAATCGGCGACCAGATAGGGCAGGGTCCAGGCGATCGAATCGGCGGTCGTGTCCTCGCCCGCGAGGAGGATGGTGAGCACGTTGGCGCGGATCTGCGCGTCGGTGATGGCGCCGTGCTCGCCGCCTGGTTCTACACCTTGCTGCTGCACTAGCATCGCTTCCATCAGATTGCGCGGGGTGTCCGACGGCTCGTCGCGCATGCGCTCGCGCGCGCGCGTCATCATCGAGTCGATGTAGCGATGCACTTCCACCAGCGATTGATCGAGCTTGCGGTCCGCCGGCAGCTTGAAGACGCGCCAGTACGGAAACAGCGCGTTGATGCGGCCCATCACGCTCGGCAGGATGCGCTCCAGGTGCTCCTGGATCACGCCGTGATCGCGCTCCAGCGTGCGCGGATCTTCGCCGAACGCCAGCGCGCTCGTCACATCCACGGTGTAGCGCTTGAGGTCGTCGGTCATCTCCACGGTCTCGCCGCGCTCGGCGGCGCGCAGCCAGCGCGTGCGCAGGCGCTGCGTGATGTCCGCGAGGGTGGGGTAGAACGCCTTGATGTTGTTGATCGAGAGCGCCTGCATCACCAGACGCCGATGCGTTTCCCACGCCGCGCCTTCGGCGGAAAAGAGGCCGTTGGCGCCCATTTCTTCGAGTACGGCTTCGATCGGCTGGTAGCGGCGGTAGCGGTGCGGACGCTCGCGCATGATCTGCTGGATCAGCTCGGTGTCGGTCCAGATCGTGATGGGAATGTTGCCCACCTGGAAGCGGTACGGCGTGCCGAGTTCTTCGGCCCAGCGTTCGAGGATCAGATGCAGGCGCGTGGGCGACAGCTGCAGCAGATTGCCGATGAGCGGCAGGCCGCGCGGACAGGGAAGATCGGCGACCTGGCGCAGCGCCGCGTTGGAACCGGTGGAGGCCGTGCTCATGGGCGGGTCCTTGTGCCTGATTGGCGTGGTTGACGTGGTTGGTCTGGTTGGCCTGGTTGGTCTGTCTGATGCGGCGGCGCTGCGCTCTCGTGTGCGCAGTCTTGCAGGTGCTGAATATCGCGCGTCGAAAACGCGATTATATCGACGGCCTATAAAGCCGGGAGCGCCGCGCCCGCCACGTATCCGAAGCGGCGCGACAGGCGCTCGGCCGCCGCCATCAGCCGTTGCGCGCTGGAGCCTTCGCGCGTGGTGTCGAGGTTGCCCGACGGCCCCATCAGCGCGAGCACGAGGCACACGCTGCCGGTGTGATCGAACACGGGGGCGGCCACGGTGCTGATGCCGGGAACCGGCTTGTCGAGCGCGGTGTCCAGGCCTTGCGCGCGGATCACGGCGAGGCGTTCGGCGTAGCGCGCGCCGTCGTCGGGCAGTTCGGCCACGCCTGCGAGCCGCAGTGCGTCCTGCGCGAGCAAGGCCGCGCGCACATCGTCGTCGAGCCAGGCGGCGAACACGCGGCCGATGGCGGTATTCACGAGCGACATCACCGTGCCGGGACGCAGGCTCACATGCAGCGGACGCGGCGACTCTTCCAGCCGCACGACCGTCGGACCGAGCGGGCCCGGCACGGCGAGCGCGACGCTCATGCCGGTGCCGGCGGCGAGGTCGACGAGTTCGGCATCGGCCTCGCGTACGGGTGACAGGCGCGCGAGACCCAGCAGGCCTAGCTCCAGGCTCAGTGGCCCGGCTTCGTAACGGCCCGCTTCGTCGCGCGCGAGCAGGCCGGTTTTCAGCAGGCTCACCAGATGCGCAAACGCCTTTGCGCTGGGCATGCCTGCCGCCGCCGCGAGGTCGCGCAGCGACAGCGGCGTGCCGGCCGCCACCAGCGCGGCGAGCAACTCGCCCGTGGCGTCGAGCGCCTGGATGCCGCGCTGCGGCTTGTCGGCGGCTTCGGTGGTCCCGGTGGTTTCTTTGGACATGGTCAGGTCGATGGGGGCGAAGCAAACGCGGCTTGTGCGATGGCTTGTGCGGCGTCGCGCAGCGCGTGCACGAGTTTGCCCTCGGGGCGCACGTCGAGCGCGCCGCTTGCGCCAATGGCCGTGAGCGTCACGCGCAGCGCGCGCTGCGCATCGAGCACCGGCGCGCAGACGCTGCTGACGCCGGGACTGGGCGCGTCAATGCCGATCTCGAAGCCGCGCGCGCGGATCGCGTCGAGCGTGGCGGAGAAAGCCGCATCGGGCGCGGTCATCTCTTCGGCGGCCGCCGTGCCGCGCCAGACCGGCTGCGCCGTCTGGTTGGCCCACATCGCGCGCAGCGTGGCGTCGTCGAGAAACGCGCAGAACACGCGTCCCGTCGAGGTGGCCGGCAGCGACATGACGGTGCCGACGTGCAGGTTCACATGCAGCGGCAGGCTGGCGTGCTCGTAGCGCACGATGGTGGGCCCTTGCGGTCCGGCGATGCACAGCGCAACGCTGCAGTTGTGCGCCTGTGCGAGCGCTGCCGCGTGCGGCACGGCCTCGCGCAGCGCGGGCTGCTGCGTCAGATGCAGCAGGCCCAGGCGCAAGGCCAGCGGCCCGGCCTCGTATCGCCCGGACAGCGCGTCGCGCTTGATCAGGCCGAGGCGCGTGAGACTCACCAGATAGGCGTGCGCCTGGCTGGAGGCGATGTCGGCGGCGGTGGCGAGGTCGGTGGGCGCAAGCGGCACGCGCGCATCGGCCAGCACGCGCAGCAGGCGCGCGCCCACTTCGACGCTCTGGATGCCGCGCTGGGCGCGGCCGGATCCAGCCGCTTCAGCATCGGCTCCGGTCCCTGCTGCGGACGGCGGCGCGTTGCGAGGAGTCTTCACTCGTTGTACCAGGCTGAAAAAGGGTCCATGTTAACTGAATGACGGGGGAATTCCGCGGGTTTCATTGTTTGCATATGGCTAGTGTATTCGCTATTGACAAATAAAATCCCTCGGGCGATCATGGCTTCACCCCGGCAAAACAGCGGTTCAACCAAACGAGACGGGGCGAGACAAAAATGGCTGGCCCTGCGCGCCGGTCCCCGCACGTGCGCCGTCGTGGCGCGTGCGCTCAGCCTCGCCTCGTCGCCCGTTCCCCACCGATACGGAGACTCAGATGGCAAAAGCGTTCGCATCGCAGGCCGACCTCGAAGAAAAGCAGGTCACCTTCACGCAGCTTTCGGAAAACGCCTACGCGTACACGACCGAAGGCGATCCGAATTCGGGCGTCATCATCGGCGACGACGGCGTGCTGATCGTCGACACCACCGCCACGCCCGCGATGGCGCAGGACCTCATCGCGAAGATCCGCAGCGTCACCGACAAACCCATCAAATACGTGGTGCTCTCGCACTATCACGCGGTGCGCGTGCTGGGCGCGTCGGCGTATTTCGAGGAAGGCGCGCAGCAGATCATCGCCAGCCGCGGCACCTACGAAATGATCGTCGAGCGCGGCGAGCAGGACATGAAGTCGGAAATCGAGCGCTTCCCGCGTCTCTTTGCCGGCGTTGAAACGGTGCCGGGCCTCACGTGGCCGACGCTGGTGTTCGAGAAGGAAATCACGCTGTTCCTCGGCAAGCTCGAAGTGAAGATCGCGCATCTGGGCTCTGGCCACACGAAGGGCGACACGGTGGTGTGGCTGCCGCAGCAGAAGGTGCTGTTCTCGGGCGACCTGGTGGAATACGACGCGGCCTGCTATTGCGGCGACGCCCAACTGGCCGAATGGCCCGCCACGCTCGAAGCGCTGCGCTCGCTCGGCGCGCAAAAGCTGGTGCCGGGGCGCGGCCCCGCGCTGCTCAATCCCGATGAAGTGAACAAGGGACTCGATTACACGAAGGACTTCGTGTCGACGCTGCTGGCGCAGGGCCGCGCGGCCGTCGCGCAGAAACTCGATCTGAAGGGCGCGATGGCGCTCACGCGCGAAGCGATGGACCCGAAGTTTGGTCACGTTTTCATCTACGAACATTGCCTGCCGTTCGACGTGACGCGCGCGTATGACGAAGCGAGCGGCATCACGCATCCGCGCATCTGGACCGCGCAGCGCGACAAGGAAATGTGGGACGCGCTGCAGGATTGAGCGTTCCTGGAGGAGACGGAGAGACACATGATCGATTACCAATCTCTGACGTTCGATTACGCACGCTGCCATGAACAAGGCGACGGCGTGAAGACGGTGCGGCCCGTGGTGGTGGTCGGCGCGGGCCCGGTGGGCCTCGCCACGGCGATCGACCTCGCCCAGCAGGGCGTCCACGTCGTGCTCGTCGACGACGATTGCACCCTTTCCACGGGTTCGCGCGCGATCTGCTTCTCGAAGCGCTCGCTCGATATTTTCGACCGTCTTGGCTGTGGCGAGCGCATGGTCGAGAAAGGCGTGAGCTGGAACGTAGGCAAGGTGTTCCGCAAGGACGAGCTGGTTTACACCTTCAATCTGCTGCCGGAAAGCGGGCATCATCGTCCGGCCTTCGTGAATCTTCAGCAGTACTACGTGGAGGGCTTCCTGCTCGAACGCGCGCAGGCATTGCCGAACCTCGAAATCCGCTGGAAAAACAAGGTCACGGGCATCTCGCAGCGTGGCGAGCCCCGCACTGACCACGCTCATGTCGCGCTCGAAATCGAAACGCCCGACGGCCCGTATGAACTGCTCGCGCGTTACGTGGTGGCCTCGGACGGTTCGCGCAGTCCCGTGCGCAAGCTCATGGGCCTCGACAGCCACGGCCGCACGTTCAAGGATCGCTTCCTGATCGCCGATGTGAAAATGGAAGCCGATTTCCCGACCGAGCGCTGGTTCTGGTTCGATCCGCCGTTCCATCCGAATCAGTCCGTGCTGCTGCATCGGCAACCCGATAACGTCTGGCGTATCGATTTCCAGCTGGGCTGGGATGCCGATCCGGTGTTCGAAAAGACGCCCGAACGCGTGATTCCGCGCGTGCGCGCCCTGCTCGGTCCGGACGTGAAATTCGAACTCGAATGGGTGAGCATTTACACGTTTTCGTGCCTGCGTATGGACAGCTTCCGGCACGGCAACGTGCTGTTCGCGGGTGATTCTGCGCACCTGGTATCGCCGTTCGGTGCGCGTGGCGCGAATAGCGGCTTCCAGGACAGCGAAAACCTCGCGTGGAAACTCGCGATGGTGCTGGAGCATCGTGCGCCCGACGCGCTGCTCGACACCTATGCGAGCGAACGCGAATACGCGGCCGATGAAAACATCCGCAATTCCACGCGTTCGACCGATTTCATCACCCCCAAGAGCGCGGTGAGCCGCGTGTTCCGCGACGCCGTGCTCACGCTGGCCCGCGAGCATGCGTTTGCACGCCAGCTTGTCAACAGCGGACGCCTTTCGGTGCCAGCGGTGCTGCACGAATCGACGCTCAACACCGCCGATGAAGACAGTTTCACCGGCCAGATGGTGCCGGGTGCGTCATGCGCCGACGCGCCGCTGAGCGATGCGCAAGGCAACGCGCAATGGTTGCTCAAGCAGCTTGGCGGACGCTTCACGGGGCTGCTGTTTTGCCGCGCGGGCACGTCGCTGGATGGCCAGACGCGCGCGGCGCTCGATGCGCTCGCAGGCGGTGCGGTGCCGCTTGACTTCGTGGCGGTGATCGACGGCGAGGGCGCACAGCCCGAAGGCCTGCCCGCAGGCACCAAGGTGCTGCGCGATGCGCAAGGTCTGGCGGCGCAGCGCTACGGCGCGCAGGACGGCGCGTTCTATCTGATCCGTCCGGATCAGCACGTGAGCGCACGCTGGCATCGCGCCAGCGCGCCGCGCGTGGAGCGCGCGTTGAAGCGGGCGCTGTGCGTGGAAGGTACGGCTTGAGGCGATGATGCGAAGGGCGGCCGCTTTGCTCGAACGAAAGCACGCCGCCTTTCGAATCGATTATGCAGACCATTACAAAACGAACGACGATATGAAGATGGGACAGGAGACGACGATGCTGAATACCCAACCCAATCTCGCGCGCCCCGACGATTTCTACGAAGCGCTGATCGACATGCATCGCGATCTCGACGATGCGCAGAGCCAGTCTGTCAACGCGCAACTGATCCTGCTGCTGGCCAATCACGTGGGCGAGCACGAGGCCTTGATGGAGGCGATCCGCTTTGCGCGTGCGGGCGTGGTCGTGCCGCCGGCGAATGGCTCGTCGATGGGGGCGGCGGGGATGCTTGCGGCTTGAACAAAAAAGTGAGGCCGGATGCGTTGTCCCGGCCTTGCCAAGCGTGCACATGCACAGCAAACGCAATCGTTTGCCTTCTCGCTATCTGCATCGATCGAAGCGCTAAAACGTGCCTATCGATTGCAACGCATTCCACCTGCTGAATCCTGCCCGCTTGCACCCGCGCGAAGCCGATGCAAATTGATTCAAGAACCCCCTGCGTAAAGCCGTAAACGGCAGTCATACGAGAACCAGATCGATCGTCCATGAGCGCTCAGGCCGGGCGCTCAAGACGGTCGACAACGACACCGCACACGGGGAAACACCTTGAATCGCAGTCAAACATGGTCGCGCACCGCTGCGCCGGGCGAAGTCATCTATTCGGAAGGCTACGCGGGCGAGCGCCTGCTCTTCGTTATCGCCGACGGCAAAGTCGAAATCTCAACCCGCTGCGAAGAGAAGCGCGTCGTGACGGCAACGCTGGGCCGCGGCGAATTTTTCGGCGAAAGCGCTTTGCTGGGTGCGGAGCCGCGCCCGAGCACCGCCAAGGCGCTGTCGTTCTGCCAGCTCACCGTCATTCCCGCCAACATCATCGAGGACGAGCTCGAACGCGTCTCGCCGCTGCTGCGCCACGTCGTGCGCACCATGATCCGTCGCGCGAAGGCGAAGGACGATCAGCTCGCCACTTACACGCACGCCGATTTCATGCCCGGCGTGGTGTCCTACGCGCACGTGCTGTCTCTGCTGGCGGGCGCTGAGCGGGTCGAGCCCAAGGGCGGCTGGTTGCGCCAGGGCCCGGCTCCGGGCGCGGGCGAAGTGAGCGTCGCGCTGGCGGACGTAGTGCACAAGTGCCGCGCCGTGGCGGGCCATTCGCGCCCGCACGTGATGGCGATGCTGCGCCGCATGGAAAAGCTCAACCTCATCGCGATGGAATCGGGCCAGGCGGCTTCGCACCTGGGCGGCGCGGATGGCGGCGATGGCGCGCTCGGCCGTCAGGTCGTCACGTTCGATCCGGTCCGTATCATCGATCGCGCAGGACAGGTGGCCGACCACGATCTGGACGTCTCGATCAACAGCGAACTCGAACTCATCGAGCTGGGCGATCTCGAAGCGCTGATCGGCGTCGAGCGCACGCTGCTGCTCAACAAGCTCTCGCATGGCGAGATCGCCGACGAGCTGTTCGCGTTCCGCAAATCGAAGGTGCTGAACTTCGTCGAGCAAAAGGGCGTCGCGTACTTCAGCAAGCGCGCGAATCGCGGCTCGGGCGAGGTAAAGACGCTCGACGATCTGCTGTTCGTCGATCAACGCACGCTGTTTGACGCGGTCAACGCGCTCGATACCTACGATCTCGCGAAGCTGTTGGCGTCGCTCCAGGATCCGGCTGTGTCCGAGCGTCTGCAATCGGTGCTGTCCGAAGCGCGCAAGAACGAAATCTCCTGGCTCATGCGTCGCGAGATCAAGTCCGACCCGCTCGAACTGGAAGGCATCGAGGCGCGCCTCATCAGCGCTGTGCGCGAACTCAGGGCGCGCGCCGCTTAACACGACGATTGATTCGAGCGACGGCTCATCGCCTGGCGCGCCTGCATGATGCGGGCGCGCTGATCGTGCACGCGCGTCGCCTTTACCCATTCTTATCTGGAAACACGCATGGATCTGTTGACTTTGTTCGGAGTCCTGCTTGGCGGCACGGCCGTCGTGGTGGGCTTCATCCTGGAAGGCGGTCACTTCGGCGCGCTGTTGCAGCCCGAGGCGCTGGTGGTCGTGCTGGGTGGAACACTGGGCGCGGTGATGATCCAGAACACGTGGGCGCGCTTTTTCGACGCGATCCGCCGCTTGCGCACGGTGTTCGTGCGCGCGCAGCAGGTCGATGAAGCCAGTCTTGCCGCCGTGCTCGAATGGGGCGATCAGGCCAAGCTCAACGGCCTGCTCGCGTTCGAGTCGATGGACTGGACGGGTATCCATCCCTTCGCGCGACGCGGCCTGGAACTGCTGGCGGGTGGTGTGTCCACCGCCGTGCTCGAAGATGCGCTCAACCGCGAACTGGAAAACTATGGCCGCACGCATCTGGCGGCGGCGCGCGTCTGGCAGCAGGCGGGCGGCTATGCGCCGACCTTCGGCATTCTGGGTTCGGTGCTGGGATTGATCCAGGTGACCGCGCATCTGGTCGAGCCGTCGCAACTCGGAACGGGCATCGCAGTGGCCTTCGTCGCCACGCTCTACGGGCTTGCGCTGGCGAATCTGGTGTTCCTGCCGCTGTACGGCAAGATGCGCGCGCATATCGAAAGCGAACTGCGCCTGCGCAAGCTCTATCTGGACGGCCTGCT
Source organism: Paraburkholderia bannensis (assembly GCF_014200455.1). Taxonomy (GTDB): domain Bacteria; phylum Pseudomonadota; class Gammaproteobacteria; order Burkholderiales; family Burkholderiaceae; genus Paraburkholderia; species Paraburkholderia bannensis_A. The sequence continues at coordinate 97,798 of NZ_JACHBW010000015.1, forward strand.
GGCGATTTCGCGCAAGGAGACGCCGCATATGATCGCCACGCGTCTTTCGGGCGAAGTGACGACGCATGCGGGCGGGCGCAACGATGCGAACGCGTGGGCGCGCCAGAGCGCGGCCGTCAACTGAGTGCGAGCGGATCATCAGCATGCAAATCTCATCCGATAAGCCCGCAGCGCGCGATCTGCTGGCGGGACTACTCGATCACGACGAGGAAGAGAGCGGCGAGCATTCCGGGCAAACGGGCCGCTGGCTGCTGTCATACGCGGACCTCGTCACGACGATGATGGTGCTGTTCCTCGCGCTCTACGCCATGCAGCTTGCCAGGCGTCACGAACAGGAACTGCGCGCCCAGTCCCAGGCGGTGCAGACGGTGCAGACGCAGACAACGCCTGCAAAACCCGCGCCGTCACAGAACCCCGAACGCGTCTTGCTGGCTTCGCTGGGTCCCTTGCGCGCGAGCGGTGAGATCACCGTTTCGCCTGTGCCGCACGGCATGGAGATCGGCATCAATGCGAGGATCCTGTTCAATGCGGGCGACGCCGCGTTGCTGCCGGAGTCGTTCGGCGTGTTGAGCCGCGTTGCCGGCGTGCTTGCGCAAGTGCCCGATGGCAACATCCTCGTGGAAGGGCATACGGACAGCACGCCTATCGCCAACGCGCGTTACGCCTCGAACTGGGAGCTGTCGTCGGCGCGCGCGGGCGCCGTGGTGCGCTATCTGGTGGAGCGCGGCGTCGAGCCGCATCGCCTCGCGGCAATCGGCCGGGCCGACAACTTCCCGCTCGTTGCCGGCACCGACCCCGCAAGCCGCGCGCTCAATCGCCGCGTGACGATCGTCGTGCAGTATTGATGCTGTCTTGATGCAGATCGATCCAGCTTGATGCGCCCGCTCAGGCGACCTTGTCGCCTTCGCGATGCACCGGCTCGGTTTCCTTCAGTTGCTTCGCCAGGCGCGAGGCCTGCAGATAGCCCGGATTCGCGGGCCGCTTCAGATAGCGGCCTGCGCCGCGGCGCGCACGCAAGTCGCCATCAGCCCAAACCAGCTCGCCCTGCGAGACCGTATGCGTGGGCACCCCGCGCACCGTCATGCCTTCGAAGACATTGAAGTCCACGTTCTGGTGATGCGTCTTTACCGAAATCGTGCGCGTGGCTTCTGGGTCCCAGACGACGAGATCGGCGTCCGCCCCCACGGCCACCGCGCCTTTGCGCGGATAGAGGTTGAAGATCTGCGCGGCGTTGGTGGAGGTGACGCGCACGAATTCGTTCGGCGTCAGCCGTCCCGTATTCACGCCCTGGTCCCAGAGAATCGCCATGCGGTCTTCGACTCCGCCGCATCCATTAGGAATCCGTGTGAAATCGTCGCGGCCCATGGCTTTCTGCGAGGCGCAGAACACGCAATGGTCGGTGGCCGTGGTTTGCAGCAGACCGCCTTGCAGACCGCGCCAGAGCGCATCGCGATGTTCCTTGGTGCGGAACGGCGGGCTCATGACGTGCGCGGCGGCGCGCGTCCAGTCGGGATCGCGATAGACGGCTTCGTCGATCACCAGATGTCCCGCAAGCACTTCGCCGAACACGCGCTGGCCTTCGGCGCGCGCTCGCGTGATGGCTTCCAGCGCTTCTTTCGCGGAAACGTGCACGATATACACCGGCACGCCCAGCACCTGGGCGATGCGGATCGCGCGGTTCGCGGCTTCGCCTTCCACTTCGGGCGGACGTGAAAGCGGATGCGCCTCCGGTCCCGTGAAGCCGCGCGCAAGCAGTTGCCGCTGAAGCTGGAAGACGAGTTCGCCATTTTCCGCGTGGACGGTGGGCAGGGCGCCCAGTTCGAGCGCGCGCGCGAAGCTGTTCACGAGGATTTCATCGTCGGCCATGATGGCGTTCTTGTATGCCATGAAATGCTTGAAGCTCGATACGCCGTGGTCGTTGACGAGCAGGCCCATATCGCGATGCACGCTTTCGTCCCACCACGTCACGGCGACGTGAAAAGCGTAGTCGGCGGCGGCTTTTTCGGCCCAGCCGCGCCACTCGCGAAACGCTTCCATGAGCGGCTGCTTCGGGTTGGGAATCACGAAGTCGATAATCGACGTCGTGCCGCCCGCGAGGCCCGCCGCCGTGCCCGTATAGAAGTCGTCGTGCGCCTTGGTGCCCATGAAGGGCAGTTCCATATGCGTATGCGGGTCGATGCCGCCCGGCATCACATACTGGCCGCCCGCGTCGACCACGGTGGCCCCGGCGGGCGCGTCAAGGTTTTCGCCGATCGCCGTGATCGTGCCGTTGTCGCAGAGCACGTCGGCGCGCCAGGTTTTATCCGCGTCCACGATGGTGCCGCCTCGAATCAGGATCGCCATGATGCTATGTCTCCTACAGTTTGAGCCTGCATTTCCAGTGGTTTCATGCTGTCACGCATTCGCGACGCTCGGCCTGCGGCTCTTGCCCAGCTTCATCAGCACGCCGTAGACGATGGCGGCAATCGCGAGTCCAACGAACCACGCATAGGTATAGAGTCCCTTGAACGCATCGGGCACGGAAGGGAAGGCGTTCGGAAACGCCTCGTTGAGAAAGCCGGGGAGATTCGGCAGCACGCCTGCGAGCAGCGCGATCACGGCGGCGGGATTCCAGCCGTTCGAATAGGCATATTCGCCGCTTTCCTCGAAGAGTTGTTCCGTATCCAGCCGCGTGCGGCGAATCAGGAAGTAATCGACCATCAGAATGCCCGCGACCGGGCCAAGCAGTGCCGAATATCCCACCAGCCACGTGAAGATATAGCCCTGCGTGGTGGCCAGAATCTTCCACGGCATCATGACGATGGCGATGCCTGCCGTGATGAGGCCGCCTGCCTTGTACGAAATGCCCTTGGGCCACAGGCTCGAAAAATCGTAGGCCGGGCCGACCAGATTCGCGGCCAGATTGCAGCACATCGTATCGAGCGTGAGAATCACGAGCGCGATGCCCACGCCAATGCCTTCCATGCGGCTGGTCAGGTCGATGGGGTCCCAGATCGCCTTGCCGTAGATCACCACCGTTGCGGACGTCACCACGACCGACACCACGGAGAGCAGCGCCATCGGAATCGGCAGGCCGATTGCCTGGCCGACGAGCTGATCCTTCTGCGTTTTCGCGAAGCGTGTGAAGTCGGGGATATTGAGCGCGAGCGTGGCCCAGAAGCCCACCATCGCCGTGAGGCTCGGCCAGAACGTGACCCAGAAGAGGCCGGCTTTCTTGCCGCCCGCGGCGAATTGCGAGGGTTGCGACAGCATGCTGCCCACGCCGCCCGCTTTCGAGCAGGCCCACCAGACCAGCGCCACGCACATCACCACCTTGATGGGCGCGGACCAGCTTTCGAGCCAGCGGATCGAATCCGTGCCATGCAGGATGAAGTAAAGCTGCAACACCCAGAACAGCAGGAAGCACGCGCCCTGACCGATGGAGATGCCCAGAAATGGCAGCGCGTCGCCCACCAGCGCGTTATGGAAGAGGATGTTGGCGAGCGTGTAGATGGCGCTGCCGCCCAGCCAGGATTGGATGCCGTACCAGCCGCACGCCACGATGGCGCGCAGCATGGCGGGCAGTTTCGCGCCCTGCGTGCCGAACGACGAGCGCACCAGCACCGCATACGGGATGCCGTATTTCGCGCCCGCATGGCCGATGGCGAGCATCGGCACCAGCACGATCACGTTGCCCAGCAGCACGGTGATAACGGCTTGCCACGGCGACATGCCCTGCTCGGTGAGCCCGGCGGCGAGCATATAGGAGGCGATGTTCATCACCATTCCCACCCACAGCGCCGCGAAGTGATACCAGCGCCAGGTGCGCTGCGCGACGCCGGTGGGCGCGAGGTCGTCGTTGTACAACTCGCTGGCGCTGCGGCGCGCGCTGGCTTCGCCTACGTCACCGCTGGCTGCTGGCTGGCTCATGATGCGGATTCTCCGTGTCTTGTCGTTCGGTTTATTGGGCTTTTTTAGTACCGGTGGATCAGGCGGCCTTCGGATCGGCTACGCGGCCGGGATTGTTGGGATGCGTGGTCCAGTTCGAGTAGCGCCCGGAATCGACGCGCTCCATCGTGATGCATGCGTCGACCGGGCAGACATGCATGCATAAATTGCACCCGACGCAATTCGCATCGACCACTTCGAAGTGCCGCTGGCCGTCCTTCGTTGCGGTGATGGCCTGGTGCGAGGTGTCTTCGCAGGCGATATGGCACAGCCCGCACTGGATGCAGCGGTCCTGATCGATGCGCGCCTTGATGTCGTAGTCCAGATTGAGGTACTGCCAGTCGGTGACGTTCTGCACCGCGCGACCGCGAATCGCGTCGAGGTTGGCGTAGCCCTTGTCGTCCATCCAGTTCGACAGGCCGTCGATCATATCGTCGACGATTCGGAATCCATAATGCATCGCGGCGGTGCAAACCTGCACGCTGCCCGCGCCCAGCACCATGAATTCTGCGGCGTCGCGCCAGTCGGAAATGCCGCCGATGCCAGAGATCGGCAAACCCTGCGTTTGCGGATCGCGGGCGATTTCGGCCACCATGTGCAGCGCGATGGGCTTGGCGGCGGGGCCGCAGTAGCCGCCGTGCGTGCCCTTGCCGTCGACGGTCGGCAGCGGCGCCATGACGTCCAGATCGACGCCCACGATCGAATTGATGGTGTTGATGAGCGAGACGCCGTCGGCGCCGCCCTTGAGCGCCGCGCGCGCGCCGTGGCGAATATCCGTGACGTTGGGCGTGAGCTTGACGAGGCAGGGCAGCCGCGTGCCCTCCTTGACCCAGCGTGTGACCATTTCGATGTATTCGGGCACCTGTCCGACGGCCGCGCCCATGCCGCGCTCGCTCATACCGTGCGGGCAGCCGAAGTTCAGTTCCACCGCATCGGCGCCAGTGTCTTCGACCAGCGGCAGGATCCACTTCCAGTCGCTCTCGGTGCACGGCACCATCAGCGACACGATCAGCGCGCGATCCGGCCAGTCGCGCTTCACCTGGGCGATTTCCTTGAGATTGACGTCGAGCGGGCGGTCGGTTATCAGTTCGATATTGTTCAGGCCGGCGATGCGCTGGCCGCGCCAGGTAGTCGCGCCGTAGCGCGAACTGACGTTGACCACATGCGGGTCGAGGCCTAGCGTTTTCCAGACCACGCCGCCCCAGCCCGCCTCGAAGGCGCGGTTGACGTTGTAGGCCTTGTCGGTGGGCGGCGCGGAGGCCAGCCAGAACGGATTGGGCGATTCAATACCGGCAATCGAGCAGCGCAGATCGGCCATGATGCAACTCCTTGTTTTATCGGTGTGGGGCGTTTGCTGGTGCGTTCGTGCTTTATGCGGCCTTGCCGGTTTGCGCGGCGAGCCAGCGGTCGATGGCGCGCGCCGCGAGCTTGCCGTCCTGCACCGCCTGCACGGTGAGATCGGTTGCGCCGTGTCCCGCGCAATCGCCGCCGGCCCATACGCCTGCCAGCGAAGTCGCGCCATCGGCATCCACGGCGATGCGCGCGCCGCCTGCGCTCAATTGCAACGCGTCCAGGCCTTCAGGCAAGAGCTTTTGGCCGATGGCCTTGAGCACCATGTCGGCTTCGATGCGTTCGATCTCGCCGGTGCCTTGAAGCGCGCCGTTCGCATCGAGCGCTGTGCGCTCGAACTCCACGGCCTCTACCGCACCGTCGCCCGTGATGCGCACGGGCTTCATCCACTCCACGATCGTCACACCCTGCTGGCGCGCGAATTCCTGCTCGGCCCCTGTTGCGCTCATGTGCGCGCTGCCCCGACGGTATACGAGCGTGACGCGCTCCGCGCCCAGCTTGCGGCTTTGCACGGCGGCGTCGATGGCGGTATTGCCGCCGCCGATCACCACCACGCGGCGGCCCACGGGCAGCGTGGCGAGATCGCTCGATTCGCGCAGTTGTGCGATGAAGTCCACCGCGTCGCGCACGCCTTCGAGCGCTTCGCCTTCGATCTTTAGCGCGTGCGTGCCACTCAGGCCCACGCCGATAAACACGGCGTCGAATTCGCCAAGCAGCGTGTCGAGCGTGAAATCGCGGCCCAGTTGCCGGCCTTGCTTCAACTCGATGCCACCGATCGACAGCAGCCAGGCGACTTCCTTTTGAGCGAAGTCTTCTACGGTTTTGTACGCCGCGATGCCATATTCGTTGAGGCCGCCGGGCTTCTCGCGCGCATCGAACACGCTTACGTCGTGGCCCGCGAGCGCGAGTGTATGCGCGCACGCCAGCCCTGCAGGCCCCGCGCCAACCACGGCGACGGTGCGCCCCGTCTCGCTCGTGCGATGGAACAGCGGCGTGGCGCCTGCGGCCTCGCGCGCCATCTGGAAGTCGGTGGCATGACGTTGCAGCGCGCCGATCTGAACCGGTTCGCCATCCTGATGATTTCTCACGCAGGCGCCTTCGCACAGAATCTCCGTTGGGCAAACACGAGAGCACATGCCGCCCAGAGGATTGGCGCTGAGAATATCGCGCGCCGCGCCTTTCAGATTGCCGTTGCCGATCTTGCGAATAAAGCCGGGAATGTCGATGCCGGTGGGGCAGGCCGCGACGCAGGGTGCGTCGTAGCAATAGTGGCAGCGGTCAGAGGCGATCACCGCCGCATTGCCGGAAAGCGGCGGCGCGACATCGGCAAACTGGCAGCCCAGTTCTTGCGCGCTGATCCGTCCTGCGACGATGCCTGGCGTGCTGCGCGTAGTGTTTTTTGCGGAGTGGGACATCCGGATGCTCCTTGCGAGGCAAAACACGGGTCCGCCGACTGCGCGCGAGGCGCGCCGGCCGGTACGTGGGGAACGGCTTTCTTATGGCTTTGCTGGTCTAGCTAACGAAAGATCAGCCCGGCTCGCTCGCGCGCTCCAGCATTGCATGCAGCAACACGTTCGCGCCGGCCTCGATCCATTGCTGGGTTGCGTCTTCGATCTCGTTGTGGCTGATGCCGTCGATGCACGGCACGAACACCATCGAGGTGGGCGCGACCGTCGCCAGATAGCAGGCGTCGTGGCCCGCGCCGGAAACGATGTCGCGATTCGAGTAGCCAAAGCGCTCGGCGGCGGCGCGCACGGATTTCACGCAGGCCTGGTCGAACGGCACCGGCGCGTAGTAGAAAATCTGTTCGACTTCGGCTTCCAGCTTGCCCTGCTCGACGATCCGAGCGATGCCTTCGCGCAACTCGGCATCCATTTGAGCGAGCACTTCATCGAGCGGATGGCGGAAGTCGACGGTGAAGAACACGCGGCCCGGAATCACGTTGCGGGAGTTCGGATGCACCTGCATCATGCCAACCGTCGCGCAGGCAAGCGGCGCGTGACGCAGGCCGATTTCGTTGACGAGTTGCACGACGCGCGAGGCGCCGAGCAACGCGTCGCGGCGTCGCGGCATCGGGGTCGGGCCCGCATGCGCTTCCTGACCGGTCAGGACAACTTCATACCAGCGCTGACCTTGTGCGTCGGTGACTACGCCAATCGTTTTGTTCTCGGCTTCGAGAATCGGGCCTTGTTCGATATGTAATTCGAAGGCCGCGTGAATCTTGCGGCCGCCGCACGGCAGATCGCCTGCGTAACCGATGCGCTTGAGTTCCTCTCCGATGGTCTTGCCGTCCACGTCCTTGCGCGACAGCCCGTAATCGAGGGTGAATACGCCCGCGAATACGCCGGACGCCACCATCGCGGGCGCGAAGCGCGAGCCTTCTTCGTTGGTCCAGATGACGGTTTCGATCGGGTGTTCGGTTTCGATGCCGTGATCGTTGAGCGAGCGGATCACTTCAAGACCGCCCAGCACGCCGTAGATGCCGTCGAACCGGCCGCCGGTGGGCTGCGAATCCGCATGCGAGCCGGTCATCACGGGCGGCAGATCGTTGTTGCGGCCCGCGCGGCGCATGAACACATTGCCCATCTGATCGACGCTCACCGTGCAGCCCGCTTCCTTTGCCCACTTCACGATCAGATCGCGGCCCTCTTTATCGAGGTCCGTGAGCGCGAGGCGGCACACGCCGCCTTTGGGCGTCGCGCCGATCTTCGCCATCTCCATCAGACTGTCCCAGAGTCGCTGGCCATTCACGTGAATCGCGGTGCTCAGCGCGGCTTCGCTTACTACGTTCATGCGGGCTCTCCTGTCAATGTTCGACTGGGCGTTGCGTCGCGAGGCGGTTTTTCATGGGGCCGCTGTGGGGTTCGCGACGGCGTTTGTGTTCATGAAGCGTGCATCGGTGCCATCGTCTGGGGCGTGTTGCGCAATCGCGGTGCATGCGCGCGACACTCATTCGGGGCAGTGAAATCCCGCTTGCCGAATCCTGTCCGATTGGACAGGTTGTAGGCTATAACTAAAGGGAATTCAATGCGGTAATACGAGCGAGAAGCGTGCCATCGATGTTGCAGTGCGCGAAAACGCCTGGGGCGCGCGGGCGCGGTACACAGGTTTACCCGCGCATTCGTCAAGAGTGCGAGCACATTGCCCGTGACGCGTGTCTACAATGAACCCGGCGTCGCGTTGGCCAACGCTTTGACCCACCGCCTTGCGATGCCTTTCTTTCCGAACGGACCGATGCCATGCGCGACGACGAAACCAGCACGCCAGCCGCGAATCTCGCACTGCGCCAAAGCGGGACTGCACGCGAGCAGCAGGACAGCGCGAAGAAGCCACGCCGCAAGGCGTCGATTCGCGCGTCGAACGAAACGCATCTGCTCGCGTGCGCGGAAGCCGTGTTCGCCGAGCGCGGCTTTGAAGGCGCGAGCACGGCTTTGATTGCCGAACGCGCGGGCCTGCCCAAAGCGAATCTGCATTACTACTTCCCAACCAAGCTTTCGCTTTACTGGCGCGTGCTGGACGATCTGTTCGAGGAGTGGAACGCAGCGGCCGATACCTTCGACGCGAGCGACGACCCCGTCGAGGCAATTGGCGGCTACGTGCGCGCGAAGATGGAACTGTCGCGGCGCAGGCCGCTAGGCTCGAAGGTGTGGGCCAACGAAATCATCAGCGGCGCGACTCATATGCAGGACATTCTTCTGAAGCGTGTGAAGCCATGGATGGAGTCGCGCGTGACGTTGATCGAGCGCTGGATCGCGGAGGGTCTGCTCGCGCCCGTCGAGCCCAGAACGTTGCTCTTCATGATCTGGGCCACCACGCAGCACTACGCGGATTTCGAAGCGCAGATTCGCGCGCTCGCGGGCAAGCGCGCATTGTCGGCGGCCAGCTTCGAGACCACGACGCAAGAAGTCGTCAAGATGATCCTGCGAGCGAGCGGGGCGCGCTCGCCCAACATATGATTCGGATGCCGAATCAAACCTGTATCGACGCTACATCCTTCATGCAGCGCAGCGCGAACATCGAACGGCTATGGCGAATGCTGGAGATGCGATAGAGCTTCTCGCGCAGGAAGCGTTCGTAGCCCGCCGTGCCATCCACGGCCACCTTGATCCAGTAATCGTATTCGCCGGAAACCAGATACGCCTCCAGCACTTCGGGCAGCGCCGCGAGCTCCGAGCCAAAGCGCGCGAGCGCGTCGTCCTCATGGCGATCGAGCGTGACTTCCAGAATCACGATATCGGCGAAACCGAGTTTGCGCTGGTTCACCAGCGCCACGTAGCCGTCGATATAACCGTCGGTTTCGAGCTGACGCGTGCGGTTCCAGCAGGCCGTGGTGGACATGCCGACCTGCTCGGCGAGTTCGGCGTTGGACAGACGCGCGTTCTGCTGCAGGGCGCGCAGGATCTTGCGGTCCTGGTTGTCGAGGGTTTTGGGCTGACGTTCGCGGGCGCTCATGGCAAAAAAGAATCGTGTACGGGGAAAGCCGATTTTAACGGAAGGATATTCCGGTTGAGGGCGGTTCTGGCTGGAAAACAGGAAGCAAATCCAGCCCCAATCCCGGTATATTTTTCACATGCCCTCTCGCCCGGCACGACCCACGCGGCCACCTCCCCGCGTCGGGGTGCGCCGCCGCAGCCACAAGCCGCGGTGGACCGTCTGAGCCGATCCTTCGCTGCATCCTGCGGCGGCCATCGGGCGCGGCGCGCGATTATCTCGCGGCCTGCGGCGTCCGATCGGGCGGATGGCATTGGAAACCGCGCTTTTGCGCGGTTTTTTGTTGCCGATTTTTTGTCGTTGTGCGGCTCGACCTCGCTCTAGCGGGCAGGCCGCTTCCATCCAAACGCCTTCGCCAGAATTCCCGGAAATGTCGCTCCAGCTGTATTTGTCCTTTCTCGCCGCCGCGCTGGTCCTCGTCTACACCCCCGGTCCCGTCAACGTGCTCACCATGAGCCAGGCGCTGCACGCCGGCTGGCGCCGCGCGCTCCCCTGCGTCTGGGGCGGTACGCTCGCGGTGCTGTTGCAACTCGTGCTGACGGCCTTGTGTCTGAATTCGCTGCTGCTCATCAGTGGGCACTCGCTCACTGTGTTGCGATGGGTCGGCGCGGCCTATCTGGTGTGGCTGGGCTGCAAGCAGTGGCGCAGCCGCACGCTGGGCGGCCCTGAAGAAAGCGATGCGGCGGAGCTGGCGCTCACTTCGCATCGCGATCTGTTCTGGCGAGGGTTCGCCACCTCGGGGCTCAATCCGAAGACGCTGCTGTTCTTTCCGTCGTTTTTTCCGCAATTCATCAGCGCCGATGCGGCGTGGGGCGCGAATCGCCAGTATCTGGTGCTGGCGGCGACCTTTGCGGTGCTGTTCGCGGGCGGCGTGGCGTCGATGGCGCTGTTTTCGCACCGGCTGCGCCATGTGCTGCAACGGCCGCGCCGTCTGCGCGCGGTCAATCGCCTGATGGGCAGCCTGCTGGTGGGGATGGGGGCGATGATGGCGGGGCTGCGCTAAGCCTGCTTTGCGCGATTCCCCGTGGCGCCGGGTGAGGTAAGCGTCAGGGGGCCTTGGCCGCCGCCGCTGGCGTGGCGCTCGAAGGGGCGGCGCTGGCCGCCGCGCTGGCGGGCAGTGCTGCCGAAGCCTGCGCAGCAGAAGCGGCCGCCGCCGCGGGCACGGCCGCAGTGCTCGGGCTAGCCGCACTCGCCGCGCTGGCCGCCGCCGCGACTGCGGCAGGCACAACCGGCGTCAGCAGCGTCGCCGTAGCGGGTGCAGCCACCGGCATGACCGCGTGCACGGCCTGACCGGTTTGCGCCGACGCAGTCGGCTGAATCGGCTGCATCGCGCCCAGCACCGGCGTGGCGGGCAGCGCGTCGTTATGAACCGCTGCTGCGCCAGTAAATGCAGCCGTCACCGCGGCAGCCGGCGAGGCCGACATACCCGGCGTCGCCACACCCGGCACGCCGCCATTGGCCAGCGCCGGGGACGGCTCCAGGCTCGGCGGCAGGGGGGTAATCTTGATCGCGCCGCTGCCCGGCACCGGCTCGCTCTTCGCAACGGTATTCAGATACTTGCCGACCAGATCGAAAAAGCGCGTATAGAACGCCCCCGACTGGATCGTCTCGCTCGACACCTTCACCATCTCATCGCTATTCGAGCGGATGGGCAGCGACACCGACCCCAGAATCGACAAACCCACACTCGCCGACGTGTCGCTCTTCTTGAGCGCATAGCCGTTCTGCACGGCGTTCACGTAGACCATGCTGGTGTTGGTCGCGTCGGCCACGGTACAGACCACGTGCACTTCCACGACGATGTGCTGGTCGCTCGTCGGCTGGAAGTTCTTGGTGGCGTCGACGGTGTCGTTGTGCGTCATCGTCGTCATGTAGCCCTGGCTTAGCAGCGCGCGGCGCGAGGCCTCGCAGGCATCGGCGCTCGCGTAGCTGAAGTTGCGCGAGAACTGGCTGGGCGCGCTGCTCAGCAACTGGTCGTCCTGAAACTGGTTGGAGGGCTTGGCCGACGAGCATGCGCCGAGGGCAGCAACCAGCGGAATCAGCAGGAATGGGGTAAGTCTGGAAAAACGGGGCATGTTCGGTGCAAACGGGACGGCGTTCGAGACTCAAACCACAATTAACGAACGACCGGCAAACCAGTGGACGGCATGCATTGTAGTTCGGTTCCGCTCCGCGCGACCGAATGCCCGTTTCCACCCGACCCTAAAAGCGCTCTAAGCCCCGCGCGACGGTGCTGCGCGACTTCGTGTCACGCTTGCCGGCAGCGCGCAAGAAATAGATGCAGAGCAAAAAAAAACGGGCTCCCGCGTGCGGCGAGAGCCCGTGTCAACCCGGCGCGCATATCGGCAGACGGAGAAGGTGCCTGCCGGTTTGCGCGCCGCAGCCGGGTACCGCCGGCTGTCCCGTGTCCGCCGCGCAGCCCGCCGGCGCGTGACGTGAGCGTTCACTTACTTTGCTGGCTCGCGCTTACTTCGTGCCGACCGTCGTGAGCGGCTGCCACTGGCCGTTGACGACCTTGTAGACGGTCACGCCGCCGTATTTCAGGTCGCCGTACTGGTCGTAGCCCAGTTCGTTGGTGGTCACGCCCTTCATCGCCGTGGTCTTGAGCGAAGCCAGGTAGATGTGCGGATCGGTCGAATTGGCTTTCTTCATCGCCGCGAACACCGCGCGCGTGCCGTCATAGGCGTACGGCGAGTACAGTTCGACCGGCTTGTTGAAGCGCTTCGAGTAACGCTCGACATAGCTCTTGCCGCCCGGCATCTGTTCGAGCGGGCTGCCGCCCGACGAAGCCAGCGCGCCCTCGGCGGCCGGACCTGCGATCTTGATCAGCTCGGCGGAATGGACCATGTCAGGGCCGATCAGCGTCGCCTTGATGGCGAGCGACTTCATCTGCTTGAGCATCGGTGCGGCCTGGGTGTCGGCGCCGCCGTAGAAGATCGCATCGACATCCGCCGATTTGATGTGGGTGAGGATCGAGCGGAAGTCGACCGCCTTGTCGTTGGTGAATTCCTGCGCGACCACCGTGCCGCCCGCCGCCTTCACGGATCTGGCGAATTCCTCGGCCACGCCCTGGCCATAGGCCGTGCGGTCATCGATCACGGCGAAGCGCTTGAACTTCAGATCCTTCACCACGTAAGCGCCCAGCACGCTGCCTTGCTGCGCATCCGAGGTGACGAGGCGGAAGGTGGTCGGCAAGCCCTGGCGCGTGTAGGCAGGCGCGGTGGCGGTGGCGATTTCGGGGATGCCGGCTTTGGCGTAGATCGGCGCGGCCGGGATGCTTGTGCCCGAGTTGAAGTGGCCGATCACGGCGGCGACGTTGTCGTCGACGAGCTTTTGCGCGACGGTCGTGCCGGTGCGCGGGTCGGCCTGATCGTCGTAGGCATCCAGCACGAAGTGCACGGGCTTGCCGCCGATGGTCGGGTTGGTGGCGTTTTCGTCCTCGATCGCCATTTCCACGCCGCTGCGGAAGTCCGCGCCATAGTGAGCCTGGCCGCCGGTGAGCGGCGCGGCGAAGCCGATCTTCACCTCGTTGGTCTGGGCGAACGCGCCGGCGCTCCAGAGACCGGCCAGCGCGGCGATCAGCACAGGTGCGCGAAGCGTCAGGTTGCGGTTATTGCCTGGGTTGTTGCGTGCCATCTTGGTTCTCTCCTCTGCGTTCTACGTTTTTCATGGGCGCAAGCGGGCTCGCACCGCGTGCCAACGCGCGGCGTGCCTGATGCGCAGGGGTGAATCGACTGGAGCCCGGTCAAATGGATCCAAAAAATCCAGCGCTAAGACCCTTAACCCGTTGCGCCCGCAACGGTCTCGGTCGGCCCGGACGGATACGCTAAAATTGTTTGTTTTTTCAGACGTTTACAACATCCCATAGGGTCTCCGGACAAGGATGCAGCAACAATGAAGGACTGTTTGACGGATACAAGCCGTCAACGTTCGTATCCATATCTGACTGGATTGTATCCAATTCTGGCAGACGAAAAAAACGACGACAAGATTTTTTCGTCGGCCTACGCTCGGCCGGCCATAACGCTCACGAACACATGACGACAGTGCAGGGCAAGGAAGACCAACGATCGCTGCCTCAAACCATCCGCGACCAGCTGCGCGACGAGATCCTGCGCGGCGTGCTGCCGCCGGGGGCGCAGCTGCGCCAGGAGGGGCTGGCGGAGCGCTTCGGCGCGAGCCGCATTCCCGTGCGCGAGGCGCTTCGCCAGCTCGAAGCCGAAGGCCTCGTGAGCTATCAGCTCAACCGCGGCGCGGTGGTGATGGCGATGTCCACGCGCGAGATCTGCGAACTGCTCGATATCCGCGCGGCGCTGGAAACGTACGCCGCTAAGCTGGCGGTGCCCAACATGGTGGCCGCCGACATCGACGTGATGAAGCGCATCCTCGCCGCGTATGACGCGGCCACGTCGGCCGCCGAATGGGCCGAGTGCAACCGCCAGTTCCACCTCGCGCTGTGCGCGCCCGCCAATAACGCGCGGCTGCGCAAGATGATCGAGGAATATTGTCTGAGCACGACAAACCGCTATCCGCATCTGCGCATGTCGCTCGATACGGAAAAAGGCGACGTGCAGCGCGATCACTACGAGATCGTCGACGCCTGCAAGCGGCGCGCGGTGGACGAGGTGGTCGCGCTGATCGAGCGGCATATTCTCGATACCAAACGCGAAGTGATGGCCGCGGCGCGGCTGGCGGGGTTATCCGACTGAACGCGTATTGATTGCGCGCACAACGAAAAACGGCGGGCGCCCCTTGCGGGACGCTCGCCGTTTGTTCTTGCCTGTTTGAGAAGCGAGCTGCTTACACAGCCATTTCCGGCGGCGCGCGGCGGAAGCAGCGCGTGATCCAGCCGAGGTAGGCCAGACCCAGCACGAACCAGATCACGCCCAGCACGATCGCGGTCTTTTCGAGGCTGCACAGCAGCCAGATGTCGGTGACCGCGCCGATCAGCGGGAACACGAGGCCCCCCATGAAGCCGAAGCCGCGCGAGCCCGCTGCACCGCTGAAGTACTGGCGGATCACGCACAGGTTCACCGACGTGAACGCGAGGAACGCGCCGAAGTTGATGAACGACGTAGAGGTGGCGACGTCGAGTTTCAGTGCGATCAGACCGACGACACCGGCGATGGCGATATTGATCGCGGGCGTGCGGTAGCGCGGGTGAATGTAGCCGAAGATCGACTTGGGCAGCACTTCGTCGCGGCCCATGGCGTAGAGCAGACGGCCCACGCTTGCCTGCGCCGAGATACCCGAAGCGAACTGCGCGAGGATCAGGCCAGCCAGGAAGATCGTCACGAAAATGTCGCCGCCCACCTTGCGGGCGATTTCGAATGCAGCCGAATCCGCATCCTTGAACACGGCGCCCGGATGCGCGAGTTGCAGCGTGTACGCGGCGATCACGAAGATCGCGCCGCCTACCAGCGCGATCAGCACGATGGCGCGCGGGATGGTCTTTTCAGGCTCGATGGTTTCTTCGGTCAGCGTCGAGACAGCGTCGAAGCCAAGGTACGAGTAAGCCGCGATCGCAGCGCCCGCCATGGTGGCCGACAGCGGCACGTGCGGCTGGAAGAACGGCTGGGCGGCGATCAGACCGCCAGGACCGGCAGCCGCCGATGCGTAGTGGCAGCACAGCACCACGAACATGGCGCAGATCGCGAGCTGCACGACCATCAGCACGATGTTGAAACGCGCGGCCAGTTCGATGCCGAGCACGTTCAGACCGCTGGTGAGCACGATGAACGCGACGATCCAGATCCACGCGGGCACGCTCGGAAACGCCGCGCCCAGATAGGCCGCGCCGATCAGCCAGATCACCATTGGCAGGAAGAAGTAGTCGAGCAGCGTGGCCCAGCCGATCATGAAGCCTATATGCGCGTTGAAGCTCTTGCGCGTGTAGGTGTAGGCGGAACCTGCGACCGGGAACAGACGCGCGAGCTTGCCGTAGCTCAGCGCCGTGAAGACGATGGCGACGAGGGCGATCAGGTAAGCGAGCGCCGCCGTGTCCTGGCTTGCGCCGGCGAGCACGCCGTAGGTGCCGTAGACGATCAGCGGGGCCATGTAGGCGAGGCCGAACAGCAACACGGACGGCAGGCCGAGCGTGCGCTTGAGATGCGGTTCTCGTGCGCCGCTCGCGGCGGGCGGTGAGGATGGCTTCATGATGCAGTTGTCTCCAAAGTGCTGCGGGTGTGGATTGCGCAGGCTCGCGCAGCCCTGCCGTGCGGCAAAGGCCTGCGAACCCTGAGGCAAACTTGCGGCGCGCATTCTCCCTCGCGTTGCGCGCCAGATATTTCAATTCGACTTCGCGATTCGTTTTGGTGTCCGAATCACTGGATGTTGCTTGACTGAGCCACGCCGGCCTGTCGATTCATGCAACGGGCGGCGCGGTCATTGGTAAAAAATACTGCGATTCAGGGTGATCTTGCGCGGATCAACGCGGATCAGCGTGGATCAACGCGCACGCGGACGGATATTGAGCGAACGCCGTCCTTGCGCGTCGTTCTCGTCGACGAGATTGAGCGCGATGCGCGCGTCGTGCAGATAGCTGTAGTGCTCGCGGCTTTGCGCGAGCAGCGCGCGGTCCACGGTCACGGGCAGTACGGCGTCTTCGTTCTTCAGCTCGGCCAGCACGTCGCCGAACGGGCTCACGAGCGCCGATTCGCCGGGGAACGTGAGGTTGTCGTCGCCATCGCCGATACGGTTCACGAGCGCGGCGAACATCTGGTTTTCCTGCGCGCGCGCGACGATGGCGCGGCGGTGAACCGGACCGAACGGGTCCATATTGCCGTTGGTGACGACCAGCATTTCCGCGCCCAGCGAGCCGACCGCACGCGCGGATTCGGGAAACTCGATGTCGTAGCAGATCAGCAGACCGACGGTCATGCCCTTGAATTCACAGACTTCGAAGCGATCGCCCGGCGTGAACACGCCGACGTCCGTGGCCCACAGGTGCGTTTTGCGATAGCGCAGGGCGATCTCGCCGCGCTCGTCGATCAGCACCGTGGTGTTGTAGAAGCGCTCGCCGTCGCGCTCGGCGAGGCCTACGGCGACGGCCATATTAGCGGCGCGCGCGGCGTCTCGCACGGCGCAAAGCGACGGGCCGGACAGCGTCTCGGCGATATCGCGCACGTTCTCGCGCGTGGGGAAACCGGTCAGGGTGGCTTCGGGAAAGACCATCAGGTCGGTGCCCTCGCGGCGCTGGCCGATGACCTCAAGCGTGCGCGCCAGATTGGACGCGACGTTGCCATCGATGAGGGGTATTTGCGCGAGTTCGAGTTGCATGCTTGTCTCCAGATTGCATCCGTCTTGCCGGCTCGCGGGCGGTGTTGCTTCGATGCTGCCCATTTATTCGGCCGCGCGAGTCCCTATAGCGGCTATTATCACCACGTTATTTTTGTCCAGGAATTACCCAGCAGGGTTACCCTGATCGGAGGAACCATGGAACCCGACTGGCAGGACCGCGCGTTCCATCATCACATCGCGACGCTGATCGACGCCCTCGACGGCCCCGATTTCTGGACGCGCACGACGCGCGTGATCGAACGCTTCGCTGCCTTCGACAACTGGGTCGCGCTGGTCTTCATACGCGATCGCGCACCGCTCGTCTGCGCCGAGTCGCCGATGCCCGACGGCACCGTGGATCTCTTGTTCCGCGCGTATCTGGAGGGGATGTACCAGCTCGATCCGTTCTATATCAACGCCTGCGAAAGACCGCGCGCGGGCCTCGTCACGCTTGCCGAAGTGGCGCCCGATAATTTCCGCATGACGGACTACTATCAGCGCTACTTCAAGAGCAACATCATCGGCGACGAAGTGCAGTTCAACGTGCCGTTCGATGCGCAGCGCACGCTGATTTTCTCGCTGGGTGCAAAGCACCATTACACGGAGCGCGATATTGCGCAGTTTGCGATGTTCGCGCCGTGGGTGATCGCGCTGATGCGCCAACGCCTGGCGTACGAACCGCTGATCGCGAACGAGGTGATGGCGGACGTGCCGCAATCGGAAGCGGTGGAGCCGGGCGCGCTGGCGGCGCTGCGCGAGGCGGACAGTGCGGGGCGTTTCGAGGCGGTCACGCAGCAGAACGGGCGCACGCCGCTCACGGCGCGCGAAATCGAAGTGGTGCGGCAGAGCTTGTCGGGTTTTTCGACGCGCGCGATTGCCGAAAGGCTCGAAATTTCGTTCGAGACCGTCCGTGCGCACAAAAAGCACATCTACGCCAAGCTTGGCGTGAGTTCGCAGTCGGAGCTGTTCGCGCTGTTCTACGAACCGCACGCACGCGAGGGAGGCTAAAGTCCGCGCCCCGCGTTCGCGCGCGTGATCAGAACTCGACGAGCGCGAAGTCTTCCTTGCCCACGTCGCATAGCGGGCAGCGCCAGTCTTCGGGCACGTCGGCCCAGCGCGTGCCGGGCGCGAGACCATCGTCGGGCGCGCCTGCTGCCTCGTCGTAGACCCACCCGCAGATCACGCAGACCCACTGCTTGAAAGCTGTGTCTTCGGCAGCCGCTTTGGCGGATTCCGATGCAGGCATTGGCGCTGCCGGCGCTTCGGGCGGTGTATCGAGCGCGACGACGAGCGGCGCCGACGTGCTTTCGCGTGCCGCGAGCTTCGTCTGCAGCGTGTCGAGCAGCGCAGCGGCTTCCTCGGCGGTGAGGTCGATCCAGTACGGATCGCCTGCGCCGTCGTTCAGACGCTCGGGAGAGAACTGGATTTCGAGGGCGACGCCTTTCTTGTACATAAGCGAAAAAACAGGTGTTCAGGCGTCCCGCGCGGCTCGTTGCTCAGTCCGCTTAAACGAAAAGGCGGAGCACCAGCGAGGCCGCGATGCCGCCGAAAGCGATCAGCGCAAGCATTTGCAGCAGCGAAATGGTCTTGCGCTGCGCGGCGTTGGTGGCGGGGACAGATTGACGGGTCGTATTCATGGCGTGCGGCGTCGCGAAAAGCGTGTCGTGGGATCTCGTGCGCCCGGATTGGCGCGACCGCGGAGTGTCGCACGATTTCGTGTCGGCAGGGGGCGTTTGCACGCCGCCCGTGCGCTACCGCCGCACCCGGCGATGCCTTTGCGAGCGACCGGACCGGATATCGCCGCATGGCGTGCGCCATTATCGCCGCGATTGCGCAGATCATTGCGCAGCGAGCGGAGATGGATTATTTCGCGAGGGTTGAGAGCGACAAAAAGCGCCGTATCCTGCGCGCACGGCTACCCACGCAACCACCGCCGCTCCACAAACGAAGCCACCCAGCAAACCGGCAGCGCGCAGGCCATGCCGATGGCCACTTCCGCTACCCGGAACAGCGCGACATCCCACACGGACCCGCGGGTGGGCACGAGCAGCACGATGGTCGTTGTGATGGCGCCCAGCCGCGCGGCCGTGCTCACGCGCAGACACCAGCACGCCATGATCACCACGGCCACCGCCGCGAGATACGCGGGGATGTTCTGGGCGCCCAGCGTCGCCGCTGCGAACCCGACGATGCCGCCCGCGATCGCGCCGATGAACTGGTCGCGCGACTGCGTGAGCGTATCGGCGTAATCGTGCTGGGTGACGGCGATCGCCGTGATCGCGGCCCAGAACGCCTGTTCGGTATGCAGCGCGCGGCCAATCGTGTACGCGAGTCCCGCGCCGCACACGGCGCGCAAGGCCATCAATGCGCCTTGCGCGGCGCGGCTCTTCAGCGGCAGGCGCTTGAGTGCGGCCAGCGCCGATTGCTGAAGAGACGTGAGGTAAGCGTAGAGATTGTCTTGCGGGTCGTGCATCGTCAAAAGGCGTCTGAAAGCGGGATCGAAAACAAGGCGCGTGCATCGCATTGTTCGCAATCGACACGCGCAGTCAGGCCGCCAAGGATAGCAAGTCCATGTGCCAGACCCGATCTCGACGGCCATCGGCAAGAGCTCGCGCACTAGCATGGACGGTTCCTCCTCGTGCCGGGTTTTGTCCGCACTGATCGTCGCATGCACATGCATCGAAGCAAATTCGGCCAAATGGCATAGGCCATTCGGCCGAGTCTACAAAAGCGAAAAGGCGCGATACCGTTACGGTCATCGCGCCTTTCTTTGCCACGCTCACGGGGAGCGCGGCAGTGCTTACTTCCGGTCGATCGAGAACTTGCCGGGACCCGTCACGGCGAGGGCCAGCAGCCCGCCCGCGATGCTGACGTTCTTGTAGAAGTTGATCATGTTCGCCATCTGGTCCGCGCCGGTCATGTTCCAGAAGTGATGGCCAATGATCGCGGTGGCGATGGTGTAGAGCGCCAGCAGCACGGCAAGCGGGCGCGTATAGAAGCCCACTACGATCAGGATGCCAACCACGAATTCCATCACGACTGCAATGACCGCCGAAATCATCGGCGCGGGCGCGCCCACGTGCGCCATGTAACCGACCGTGCCGGAAAAGCCGGTGATCTTGGACCAGCCGAACAGCACGAACAGGGCGGCAAGCAGGATACGCGAGACCAGCAGGACGACATCGTTGCTCTGGCCAAAGAGGTTGTAGCGCATGGTGTTTCTCCAGGATATTTTGCTGGCAGGCGCGTTGTCAGACGCGTTGCCGGTGTGTTTAAACAGTTGCAGCGAAACGAGGTTTTGCTTGCCGGACGCCAGGCGTCCGGCAAGTCGGCTTTACGACCAGAGCTCCGACACTTCGATATTACGCAGATCGAACACCAGGACTTCGGCATCGTGTCCATCCGTGAAGCTCAGCTCACGTTCGGAACGGATGCGTGCGCCGTCGCCTTCGCCCATCTCCACGCCATTGAGCTTCACGCTGCCGCGCGCCACATGCACATAGGCGAAGCGGTCTGCGCCCAGCTCGACCTTTGCGCTTTCCGCGCCGTCGAAGCGGCCGGCATAGACGCGTGCGTCCTGACGCAGCAGCAGCGAATCGTCGGCGCCATCCGGCGAGAGGATCAGGCGCAGCTTGCCGCGCTTTTGCGCATCCGCGATGTTCTTCTGCTGATAACGCGGCTGCGCGCCCTTCACATTCGGTGCGATCCAGATCTGCAGGAAGTGCACACCTTCATCGGCCGAATGGTTGAATTCGCTGTGCGCCACGCCCGTGCCGGCGCTCATCAGCTGCACGTCGCCGGGGACGATCACCGAGCCCGTGCCCATCGAATCCTTGTGTTCGAGCGCGCCCTCCAGCACGTACGAGAAGATTTCCATGTCGCGGTGCGGGTGCTTGCCGAAGCCGCGCGCCGGAGCGACGCGGTCGTCGTTGATCACCAGCAGATCCGAAAAACCCACTTGCTTGGGGTCGTAGTAGTTCGCGAAAGAGAACGTGTGACGCGAGCTGAGCCAGCCATGTTCACCGCGGCCGCGTTGGTCTGCCTTGCGAAGTTCGATCATTTTTTCTCTCCGGTTGAATCGGTTGCGATTCGTTGTCAGTTGCGATGGAGTGAATATTAGGTCAACCAGAGTGACGTGGATGTCCGTAAAATACGACTTACTGTCTCAATATGGTGGACAATAGAAATGCAACTCGACGACATGCGCATCTTCATTAACACCGTGGACGCCGGCAATTTCACCGCCGCAGCGCACCGACTGCGCCTGTCCAAACAGTTCGTGAGCCGCCGCGTGGCAGCGCTCGAAGCCGATCTGGGCGCGCGTCTGCTGATCCGCAACACACGCAAGCTGGCGGTGACGGATCTGGGGCAGGACTTCTATGAGCGCGCGAAACGCATCCTGAGCGAGGTGTCGGAAGCGGAGCGCGCGATGTCGGACCGCCGCTCGGAGCCGCACGGGCTGCTGAAAGTGAGCGCGCCAATGTCGTTCGGCATGGCGCACCTGTCGCCGCTGGTAGCCGAGTTCTTGCGCGAGCATCCTGATGTGCGCTTCGACATGGATCTAAGCGACCGGGCCGTCGATGTAATCGGCGAGGGCTTCGATATGGCGCTGCGCATCGGGCGGCTGGCGGATTCGACGCTGGTGGCGCAAAAGCTGATCGATGTGCGCATGATCGCCTGCTGCAGTCCTGGCTATCGCCGCCGTCGGCGCGCGCCCGAGACGCCTGCCGATCTCGCCCAGCACGCCTGCTTGCCCTACGGGCAGCAGGGCCGGGCGCCGTGGGAATTCATGATCGACGGGGTAAGAAAACCATTCGAGGTGCACGGTCCGCTGCGCGCCAATAACGGCGAGGTGATTCGCGATTCCGCCATCGCGGGCCTCGGCATCTGCTATTTGCCCGACTTTATCGTTGCGGGATCGGTTGATGCGGGATTGCTCGTCGAGGTGCTGCAGGACTATATGCCGCCGGCCAACGCGCTCCACGCGGTCTATCCGCAGCATCGTGAAGCTTCGGTGACGATCCGCGCCCTGACGCAATTTCTCCGCGAACGGCTGGCGGCGCGCGCGGCAACGGCGCGCGGCGGGGCGCTTTGACGCGGGCTGCCCGCAAACCATTGAGGAATGGCGGTTGCGCCCGCATCTAGAGAAGCGGGCGTGGCGAGCCGGCGCGGCGACATAGGTGGCGTCGGTCCCGAGGAACCTCGCGGCGCGTCAGGCAATCACAGCCGTTGCATGCCCCGGCCGCCTGAGTGTGACTGAGTGTGAGGCGGGGCACATGCACCTGAATGGCGCATGAACGGGCCGCCCGATCGCGAAAAGCGTGAGGTTCAATGTCGCAGTTTCGTTGTATGCTCAGCGCCCCGAGGGTTGCTCGGGCCGTTCGATGAGGACGGCAGCGAGCGCGGAACCCCGTGCCGACGGGCTTTGGAGGCCAATTAAGGGCTTTCATGGAGTCCGATAGGCACGGTTTATTCCTGCGATCAAAGCAACCAATTTTTCAAATGGGCGTAGTTCCCGTAACCTTCGTCCATACCTTTTCCCAACCCAGAGCGAGGAATCAACGCATGTCTCTCATCAACACGCAAGTCAAGCCGTTCAAGGCAACCGCATACCACAACGGTAACTTCGTTCCGGTCTCTGAAGAAAACCTGAAGGGCAAGTGGTCGGTTGTCGTGTTCTACCCGGCTGACTTCACGTTCGTGTGCCCGACCGAACTCGGCGACCTGGCTGACCACTACGCAGAATTCCAGAAGTTGGGCGTTGAGATCTACGGCGTGTCGACCGACACGCACTTCACGCACAAGGCATGGCACGACACGTCGGACACGATCGCCAAGATCCAGTACCCGCTGGTTGGCGACCCGACGGGCGCAATCACGCGCAACTTCGACGTCATGATCGAAGAAGAAGGTCTGGCACTGCGCGGCACGTTCGTGATCAACCCGGAAGGCGAGATCAAGCTGTGCGAAATCCACGACAACGGCATCGGCCGTGACGCGAAGGAACTGCTGCGCAAGGTTCAGGCAGCTCAGTACGTCGCATCGCACCCGGGCGAAGTTTGCCCCGCCAAGTGGACGCCGGGCGCAGAAACGCTCAAGCCGTCGCTCGACCTCGTCGGCAAGATCTAAGCGTCGTTTTATCGATGCAGTCGCACTGACTGCATGACGCTGAAGTCTCACTAGCTGTATCTCCGGGCCGCGCCCACGCGGCGGCGGCCCGGATGTCTGATTCGCCAGCTACAAGACGGCGAAAATGCCAGGCAATACTGAGTAATAAATCAAGAGTTCCCCCGCTTCTTCTCTAGCCGGAAAACGCCATGCTCGACGCAAATCTCAAGACCCAACTGAAAAGCTACCTCGAAAAAGTCACGCAGTCGATTGAGATCGTTGCGTTCCTGAACGACGGCGAGAAGTCGCAGGAACTGCAGCAATTGCTGCAGGACATCGCATCGCTGTCGGATCGCATCACTTACGGAGAACGCCGTGGCGCCGCTGCTGGCGACGCGCGTACCCCTTCGTTCGAGATCAGGCGTGCCAATTCGGACGTAAAGGTCACGTTCGCCGGTATCCCGATGGGCCACGAATTCACGTCGCTCGTGCTGGCCCTGCTGCAAGTGGGCGGCCACCCGGTCAAGCTGGAAAACGAAACGGTCGAGCAGGTGAAATCGCTTGACGGCGTGTTCTCGTTCGAAGTCTATATGTCGCTGTCGTGCCAGAACTGCCCGGAAGTCGTGCAGTCGATCAACGCGATGGCGTCGCTCAACCCGAACGTGCAGATCGTCACCATCGACGGCGCGCTGTTCCAGGATGAAGTCGAGAAGCGCCAGATCATGGCTGTGCCGACCATCTACCTGAACGGCGAAGTGTTCGGCCAGGGCCGCATGGGCGTGGAGGAAATCCTCGCCAAACTCGACACGGGCGCGTCGGCGCGCGCGGCCGAGAAGTTGAACCAGAAAGACATCTTCGACATGCTGATCGTCGGCGGTGGCCCCGCGGGTGCTGCGGCTGCAATCTACGCAGCGCGCAAGGGCATCAAGACCGGGGTGCTGGCCGAACGTTTCGGCGGCCAGGTGCTCGATACGATGGCGATCGAGAACTTCGTCTCGGTGACGGAAACGGAAGGACCGAAGTTCGCAACGGCGCTTGAGCAGCACGTCCGCGCCTACGACGTGGACATCATGAACCTGCAACGCGCCGATGCTGTGGTGCCGACGGGCAAGGGTTTCGAAGTGCGCACGCAAAGCGGCGCGACGCTGCGTGCGAAGAGCGTGGTGCTGGCCACCGGCGCGCGCTGGCGCAATGTGGATGTGCCGGGTGAGCAGGAGTACAAGAACAAGGGCGTGGCGTACTGCCCGCACTGCGACGGCCCGCTCTTCAAGGGCAAGCGCGTGGCGGTGATTGGCGGCGGCAACTCGGGCGTCGAGGCGGCGATCGATCTCGCCGGTATCGTGAGCCACGTCACGCTGCTCGAATTCGGCGCGCAGCTGCGTGCCGACGAAGTGCTGCAACGCAAGCTGCGCAGCCTGCCGAACGTCACGGTGCACGTGAATGCGCAGACCACGGAAATTTCCGGCGATGGCCAGAAGGTCACGGGTCTCGCGTTCCTCGAGCGCAACTCGGGCGAGAAGCGTCATGTCGAACTCGAAGGCGTGTTCGTGCAGATTGGCCTCGTGCCGAACACCGAGTTCCTGAAGGGCACGGTGGCGTTGTCCAAGCACGGCGAGATCGAAGTGGACGCGAAGGGCCAGACGTCGGTGCCGGGTCTGTTCGCCGCGGGCGACGTAACGACCGTGCCGTTCAAGCAGATCGTGATCGCGGTGGGCGAAGGCGCGAAGGCTTCGCTGGCAGCGTTCGATTACCTGATTCGCTCGTCGGTCGACGAACAAGAGGATGCACAGGCGGCTGCCGCCGTCGTGTAAGGTTTTTGCCGCGGGATGCCCCATGCGGACGCCGGCCTGATGGCCGGCGTTTTTTTTCGACGGGGTGCGCGGCGCTGTGACAGACTTGAGATTGCGGCACGAAGCCGTCGAGAAAGGAGACTGCCGTGGATCGTGACGCTTTTATTCGCACGCTGGCGGAAGAAGGCTTTCCGGAGCCGGTGCTGGTGACGCGCGAGGCGGGCGTTATGACGGAGCATTCGCATCCGTTCGAAGCGAAGGCGCTGATCGTCGCGGGAGAGATTGCGATCAGCGTGGCGGGTGAGGAGCGCTTGTACCGCGCCGGCGATGTGTTTCATCTCGGCGCCCATGTGCCGCACGTCGAGCGTTATGGTCCGCAAGGCGTGCAGTATCTGGCGGGCCGCAAGGGATGATGGGGTTTGGGGTCAGGCCGCGAGGCGGCGTAGATCCGAAAGCTTGACGTAGCGCGCCGCTTCTTCCAGATCGTCGAGCAAAGCCTGCCGTGAGTCAAGCCGGAATCAGAAATCCTGACCTCATCCCCGCGCCGCAATCTCCCTCTTCCACCCTTCGATGATCTTCGCGGCCAGCGCGCTGTAGTCGCCATCGAAGTGATGGCTGCCATTGGTTTTCACGAGATCGATACCGGTGTTCGCCAGCGCCGGGCAAAGCGTGTCCTTCTCATCCGCGCCGTACACGCATTGCACGATCGAAGGCGGCACTTTCGCCAGCTCCGGCTGCACCTTGAGCGCCTTGTCGCTCGCCGGCATGCCAAGCCAGCCCACCACGCGAATCTGGAAGTCCGCATCGGGCGCGAAGCCCAGCAGCGACATATACGAGACCTTCGCCCGCACTGCCTCGGGCAGGCGGTTATAGGCGAACGGCATCACATCCGCGCCGAACGAATAGCCCACCAGCGCGATGTGCTTGGCGTGCCAGCGCGACGCATAGGTGTTGATCACGCGCGCCAGATCGTGGCTCGTCTGCGCGGGCGGCTTCTCGCTCCAGAAGTAGCGCAGCGCGTCCCAGCCGATCACCGAAATTCCCTGCTTTTGCAGCGCTTCCGCAATCGTCTTGTCGAGATCGCGCCATCCGCCGTCGCCGGAGATCACCACGGCGAGCATGTCGGTCGGGTGCGCAGCGGGCAATTCGACCAGCGGCAGGTCGGAGACGTCCTCCTCGTTTTCCACGGCCAGATGCAGATGCGGCGCGGTGAGCGCCACGAGCTTGTCGGCGTCGCTCAGGTTCGCAGTGAATGCGCGGGGCGCGGCGGCCGTTGCCGGGACTGCGGACGAAGCGATCGGTGCTTTGCTTGCGCCCGCAACCGCCTTCGCCTGCGTCATGCCTTGCTCGAAGAAGCCGGGCAGTCCCTTGCCGCGCGAAAGCGTGGGATCGGCGGGGCAGGGCGCGAAACGCGGGTCGAGCTTCGCGGCAGGGTCCAGCGACACTGCCCCCGCCATCGTATTGGCGGGGGCCTGCGCAAGCATGCGTTGCGCGATCAGCGCGCCTTCGTCCGTACCGACCGCAATCGGCGCGAAGTACTGGCTCGACGCCTCCTGGCGTTCGAGCTGATGGCTGAGGGCTTCGGCATCGCTGTAGAGCTTGTGGCAGGTCTCGGTTTTGACCGCCGCGAGGTTGGTGGCGTAGCGCTCCTTGTCCACGCCCACTACCAGCGCGCCGTGATGCGCGAGTGCGTCGGCGCGGGTCTGGTCGTCGGCGTTCCAGTGCTCGCCTGCGGAGAACAGCACGGTGAAACCGCGCATCCCGCCGATCGGGCGCGTCACGGCGACATCGCCATAGCGGCCGCCGGACACATGCGTGACGGCGCTATGCGCCGGAGCCTCGGTTGCATGGGCCAGGGTTGCGCCGAGCGCGAGCAATACTGCGCCCGCCGCCGCGACAGTCGCGCGCGGCAGCGAGAAAATACGATGAATCATGAACGCCAGCCTCCTGCCAGCAACGAAAGATCTGCGAGGGTGATGAACACGCTCATCGAGCCCGAGGCGGCCAGATAACGCGGTTCCCAGCGCGGCGCGAACTTGTTCTTGAAGCCGCGCAGCCCCCGGAAGTTGTAGAACTTGCCGCCGAAACGCCAGATCAGCCCGGCCAGACGGTGCCACGACGACGCCAGCGGCGTCGGCCCCATGCCGGAAAGCGGCGCCATGCCGAGCGAGAGCGACTGATACCCGGCGGCCTTCAGATGCAGCGCAAGCTGAGTGAACAGATACTCCATCGCGTAGCCCGAAGCTCCCGGCAGATGGCGCATGACGCCGACCGTCGCGTCGGTGTTCAGATCGGTCGTCATGAAGGTGACGAAGGCCAGCGGCGCGCCGTTCTGGCGCACCAGCAGCACGTGCTGCGCGGCGAGGTAATCGTCCTCGAACGCAGCCACCGAAAAGCTCTTTTCGCGCGCTTCGCGGTCTTCGAGCCAGGCGTCCGAGATCGCGCGCAGAACCGGCAGGCTGTCGGCCATCTGGGCGGGTTCGATGTTCTCGAAGGTGAAGCCGTCGCGCTCGCCGCGCTTGAGCGCGTAGCGCAGATGCGCGCGCTGCGGGCCTTTCAGATCGAATTCCTGCAGCATCACGCGCGCTTCTTCGCCGAGCTTCATCAGCGTGAGGCCGGCGTCGAGGTAGAGCGGCAGGGCGTCGGCGCGTACCTGATAGAACGCGGCGCGGCCGCCGTGCGTGTGCGCGAGCGAGACGAATTCGCGGATCAGCGCGGGCCATTCTTCGCGCGGGCCCACGGGATCGTGCAGCGCCGCCCAGGTGCGGCCGCGCTTGGCGTACATCAGGAAGGCGTTGCGCGACTGCGAGAACAGGAAACTCTTGTCGCCCATCAGCGCGAGGCCCGCATCGCTGCGTTCCTGTGCGCGCACGATGCGCGCGGCTTCGGCCAGGTCTTCGCTGGCGGGCATCACGAAGCGGCCTGCCGCCGGGCGTAGCAACTGCCACGAGGCCAGCGCCGCGGCGAACACACCCGCGCCGAGCGTGGCGCGCAGCGCACGCGGCGCGCGTTCGTCAAAGGCGAATTGCCACCACAGATGCTGCGAGTAATCGACGTCGCGGAACGCGAACAGCAGCACCCACACGGCCAGCGCGATCACGCAGCCAACCGAGGCGAGCCACGCGGGCGTGAAGGTTTCCTTGAACAGCGAGGAATGGCGATTGAAACGGCCGCGCGTGGCGATCAGCAGCGCGATCAGCACGCACAGCACGCCCGCTTCCACAAACGCGAGGCCCTTGGTGAGCGAGAGCGCGAGGTTGGCCACGGCGAGAATGAGCGCGACCCACCATGCGGCGTCGAGGCGGCGTAGCAGGCCGCGTGCAACGAACAGCAACAGCACGCCAAAGATGCTGCCGAGAAGTTGCGAGCTTTCAAGCACCCACAGCGGCAGGAAGGTCTGCAGCAGGGCGATGCGCTTGGCGAATGCGGGCGTCGCGCCCGAAATCACCAGCATGCTGCCCGTCACGAAGGTGACGATGGCGAGGAACAGCGGAGCGAGTTGCGAGACGCCGTCCGCGCCGCGTCTGGCGAAATTGGTGTTGAGCGGGTTCTTGAGCGCGCGGCCTTCGAACACGGCCAGCAGCCCCGCCGAGAGGGCGAGCGGCGCGCCGAAATAGATCGCGCGATAGGCCAGCAGAGCGGCGAACACTTTCGAGCCCGGCACGCTGGAACCGAGCGCGAACACCATCGCCGCTTCGAATACGCCGATGCCGCCGGGCGTATGGCCGATCAGGCCCAGCAGCATGGCGGCGGTGTAGACAGTCAGGAAATCGGTGAAATCGAGTTGCGCATGCGGCATCACCGACCACAGCGCGAGGCCCGCGCCCACCACGTCGAGCGCGGCGAGCAGCAGTTGCGCGACGAGATCGCGGCGCGCCGGCACCGTGAAGCGCAGCCAGGCGCGTTTAAAGGGCTCAATCTCGCGCGCGCGGGCCGGGCAGGCGACGACCATCGCCGCGCCGAGCGCGAGCACGATGCCGCCGATCCAGCGCAGCGCGTCGGGCGTGAGGTGCAGGAGGCCCGAGAGCGTATCGGCGGAGGCGAGCATGCCGATGGCCGTCATCAGCGCGAGGGCGATGGCGAGCGTCACGCTCGTAAACACCGTCATGCGGCCGATCTGCGCGGCGGTGACGCCGTCCGGGCCATAGACCCGGCAGCGCACCGCGCCGCCCGTGAGCGCGCCGAAGCCCGTCACATTGCCCAGCGCCGAGCCGGCGATCGCGCCGACCCACAGCGCGCCGCGCGAGACGCGTGCGCCAAGATAGCGCAGGCCGACCGCATCGCGGCCGACGAGGGCGATGAAGCTGAGCGCCGTGGCGCCGAGCGCGCCGGTCCATTGTCGCGGGGTCAGTTGCCAGAGCTGGCGGATCACCGAACGGTAGTCCACCGCTTTGGACAGGTGCTGAAACACGATCAGCAGCAGTGCGCAGATGCCGAGTGCCAGCGCCGGCGCCGCGAAGCGCTGCAGGCGCATGACGCGGGCGCGGCGGCGCAGCGCCACGACGGCGGCGCGCGCGAGGCGCGAAGGAGGCGATTGGAACATGGGTCGGTCCGGCGGATTCCCGGATGCCGCCTTGGCGCCGTGCTGGCGTCCCCCGGGGCGACATCCTAGTTGGACGTTACGTTGCGGGCGGCGGACCAGACGGGCGGACCGCTGCGGCCGAGCGAAAACGTAAACGTTTGGTAAATGACTGGTAATGCAGCAAACGCGCGGGGCGTCTGGACGGTTGACTACGTAGTTAAAGAATCATCAAACGGGTTCGGATGAAAAATTCACCACTTTGAAGCGCGAGGCTGGCATTTTACGCATGCCCCTTCTGCTTTTGAGCGATTCACGCGCGACTTATCCGAATCTTCACGTTTGCAAACGAAACGGATATTCGTCGCGGGTAGTGACGGGGCCGGGCGCGAAGTTGAATCCGTCATGCTAGCGACGTCTCAATTGGCGAGGTGCTTCGCACAGACGCAGGGCGTCGGGGCGGCCATTGCATCGCCGCGCGACCCTATGCTTTACGGCAGCCGCTAACCCTTTCTGAATCCGCTGTTACCAAATCGAGACACACTTTTTAATTCTTTTACTTCGCGTCGCGGTGGAGTTAGTCTGATTCAGTCAAGAGATGTGAACTGCGCCTGGGATCCAGCGATATGCGATCCCGCAAAAGGTCTTGCATCGGACCGGGGCACGAACTCCGGTCGACAAGGAGAATGACGTGAAGAAACTCGCGTTGACTTCGCTTTCGCTCGTCGCGCTCGGCGCCGCCGGCGCAGTGCATGCCCAGACCAGTGTCACGCTCTACGGCACCATCGACACTTCGATTACCTACGTCAATCACGCCAACGGCGACAAGAATCTCTGGACGCTCGGCAACAGCAGCTACGGCAATCTGTCGGGCTCGCGCTGGGGCATGAAGGGCGCCGAGGATCTGGGCGGCGGCCTCAAGGCGATCTTCCAGTTGGAGAGCGGCTTCAATCCGTCGACGGGGGCGTCGGCGCAGGGCGGGCGCCTGTTTGGCCGCCAGGCGTATGTTGGCCTGACTGCCGAGCAATATGGATCGCTCACGCTCGGTCGCCAGTACGATCCGCTGATCGATCTGGTGCAGGGCATCACCGAGGATAACTACTTCGGCTCGGCATTCGCGACGGCTGGCGACGTCGACAACTACGACAACAGCTTCCGCGTGAGCAACGCGGTCAAGTACACCACGCCCGTCTGGAATGGCCTGCAGGCCGCCGCGATGTACTCGTTCGGCGGGATCGCGGGCACGACCGGTTCCGAGCAGTCGTATTCGGCAGCTGTCGCCTATAACAACGGCCCGATCGCGGTCGCGGGCGGTTACTTCTACGCGGCCAATAGCCAGGCCGGCCTTGGCGTGCGCACGGATGGCTGGACCAGCACGTCGGACGGCACCTTCGACGGCCCGATCAATTCCGGCTATGCGAGCGCTCACTCACTTTCGATCGCGCGAGCGGCGGCGCAATACTCGCTGGGCCTGTTTACGTTCGGGCTGGGCTACAGCAACGCGCAGTACGCGCCGGACGCGAGTTCGGTGTTCCGCGATACCGAGAAGTACAACACCGGTCAGGGTTTCATGAATTATCAGTTGAGTCCGGCATTGTTGCTGGGCCTGGGCTACAGCTATACGCACGCCAATGGCGATACCAATGCCAATTACCATCAGGTGTCGATTGGCGCGGACTACAGTCTGTCCAAGCGCACCGATCTCTATATGACGGCAGCCTGGCAGCACGCGAGCGGCGATCAGGGCGACGGCTCGGGTGGCTCGATGCCTGCCGAAGCGTCGATCGGCTCGTATGGCTATAACGGCACCGCGTCGCAGACCATGATCAACCTGGGTTTGCGCCACAAGTTCTGACGACAGCCGCGCCACGCAGAACAGTCCAGTCACGCCGGGCGCGCCGATTCAGGCGCGCCCGGCGTTTTTTCATGACGGGCGCGGGCTGCCGGGAGCTAGCGCGCCCGGCGCAGCGTCAGCCGCGGCAGACAGAAAAAGCGCGTCACGTAGCGCTCGATGATCCAACGCGCGCTGGCCAGCGGTGGCCGCCAGGCGCAGGTAATCGTGACGCGCGCGGTGGTGAGTTCGTTATCGGATAGCGCGTCGGCGCACGCATCGCTGCTCAGCCAGAGCCGCTCGCCGCGCAGCACGCGCAGGGTCTCGCCCGGATTCAGCCAATGGTCGTAAGGCGAGCGTGCGCGCGTGAGCCAGATGCGCGAGCCGTGGACGCGCACGGTGCTGTCGGCGGCGACGCGCCACGTGAGCGTCTGTCCGGCAGGCACGGCGAAGTGGATCGATTGCGCAGGTAGCGCGGCATCGAGCGGGAAGCGGTCGAAGCGCTCAAGTCTCAATGCGGAGCAGGCGCCGGCGGCGTCCTGCTGTGAAGCTTGATCCATCGTGTTCTCCATTTCTGAAGCCGACGGACGGAGCGCTACTTCTGCCACCCACAAATCAAAAAGCCCCGTCGAATCGGCGGGGCTTGTGGTTTGCGTAACGACAGACTGCCTGGATTGCCTATACGCACACATTCCCCCGTGCAATGCCATGTTTTGGCATATGCCACGGGCGATGGGTCGCGGTCGTGTGGGGAAGGGTGGCAAAGGTGTGCATGAATCGAATGTACGGGGACAGTGTTTGCGCTGTCAACAGAATTCCCCCGAGCCTTCCGGACTGCCATGCAAAATGCAAACAACCGTTCGCGCCGACCAGGATTGAACCGGTCGTGAACCGCTTATGAACCGCTTTTGAGCCGCTTGTGCCCCTCTTGCCGCGCGCTCGTGTTTGGTACAGCATGAATGCTTTGCAGTGACCCGCCGGAATGTATCGAAGACACCGCAGAGCAATCATTGTTTTTGATATATCACATACAGAATATTGATTTTTGTCGCGACGCAGCATATGATTGAGTCATTCAATGACTCAATCTTGCGGAGCTTCAAATGGATCTCGTCTCTCTCGCACTCTTCGGCGCAGCCGTGGTGGGTTTAGGTGCGGCTGCAACGGTTATGATCGCCAAATGGCTGCCGCAGTCGGCCATCGATCAGGCTGGCCAGCACGGGCGCTTTGCGGGATTGGGCGAAGCGCCACTCGCGCAGCCGGTTCGCCAGCCAGTCCGTTCGCACCTCGGTCCCAAGGTTGGGGCGCAGGTGGGCCGAGTTGGCTGAGCAGGCTGGGGCGGCAAAGAAGAGTCAATGAAGGGTAAAAGGGCAATGAATGTCGTCAGAGCACACTGAAGCTGTCGCCACCCGGGACGCCGCGCCGCTTACGCTGGCGCTGCAGCCCATCAATGCCACGCTGAGCCTGCGCGATCAGGCTTATGCGATGTTGCGCCAGGCCATCGCCGACGCGGACATTTATCAGTCGCGCGAAGAAATCCGTCTGGACGAGCGCGTGCTGAGCGAAACGCTTGGCGTGAGTCGCACGCCCGTGCGCGAAGCCATGACGCTGCTGGAGCAGGAAGGTTTTCTGCGCATGGTGCCGCGCCGCGGCATCTATATCGTGCGCAAGAACAAGCGCGAAATCGTCGAGATGATCCAGATGTGGGCCGCGCTGGAAAGCATGGCCGCACGTCTCGCAACGCTGCACGCCACAGACGAGGAAATCGCCCGGCTGCGCCACATGTTCGACGCCTTCCGCGACAGCACGCCGGCCGAGCATATCGCCGAATACTCGGATGCCAATATCGCTTTCCATCAGGCGATCGTCGAACTGTCGAAGTCGCAGATCATTCTGGACACGATCAAGAACATCTTCGTGCACGTGCGCGCGATCCGCCGTATGACGATCTCGCAGAGCGACCGTGCATCGCGTTCGATCGTGGATCATCTGCGCATCATCGAGGCACTGGAGAAGCGTGACACCGAACTCGCCGAGCGCCTCGTGCGACAGCATTCCCTCGATCTTGCGGTCTATGTGGAGAAGAACTGCGATTTCCTCGATTGATTGAGATTGCGGCGCGAAGCTGGCGCCCGCGCTTTGCGAACAACGGGAGACCATCGGGTCTCCCGTTTTCGTTTGCGGAGAGCTTGCGGGCCGGCATGTCGCTCAGCGCATTGGTCAGAACTTTATGCGCATCAAGGCCCTTGACCGAGGCAGCGGCGATCGCATCCCGCACACCAAATCTGAAATATCTCCCCTCAAAAACGTCAGGGTTTTCCCGTGTCTGGGGCGCAGCAGTTCATCCTCCCTTCCGACAAAGCCGTACAGGAGAAGGCTGACAGCCTGTTTTGCCTGTCGTTTCAGCGGATAAACCCGCTCTTGCCTCCTTGTGATATATCACATACCGTATTGATAAATGAGGCATCAAACAAGGAGACCTGACATGGGCAAGGCACTCGATGGTGTGCGTATTCTCGATTTCACGCATGTGCAGTCGGGCCCGACCTGCACTCAACTGCTTGCGTGGTTCGGCGCGGATGTGATCAAAGTGGAGCGTGCCGGGGCGGGCGATATCACGCGCGAGCAACTGCGCGATCTCCCCGACGCGGACAGCCTCTATTTCACGATGCTCAACGGCAACAAGCGCTCACTCACGCTCGACACCAAGAACCCGCAGGGCAAGCGCGTGCTGGAGCGCATGATCCGCGAGTGCGACGTGCTGGTCGAGAATTTCGCGCCCGGCGCGCTCGATCGCATGGGCTTTAGCTGGGAGCACATCCAGTCGCTCAATCCGCGCCTGATCGTGGCCTCGGTGAAGGGCTTCGGTCCAGGGCCTTACGAGGACTGCAAGGTCTACGAGAACGTCGCGCAATGCGTGGGCGGCGCGGCTTCCACGACGGGTTTCGACGATGGGCCGCCGGTGGTGTCGGGCGCGCAGATCGGCGACAGCGGCACGGGACTGCATCTGGCGCTGGGCATCGTCACGGCGCTGTTTCAGCGCACGCACACGGGGCGCGGCCAGAAGGTGCTGGCCGCGATGCAGGATGGCGTGCTCAACCTGTGCCGCGTAAAGTTGCGCGACCAGCAGCGTCTCGAACGTACCGGCGTTATGAAGGAGTACCCACAATTTCCGAACTCGGCCTTCGGCGACGCGGTGCCACGCGCAGGCAACGCATCGGGCGGCGGCCAGCCCGGCTGGATTCTCAAGTGCAAGGGCTGGGAGACCGATCCGAACGCGTATATCTACTTCATTGCCCAGGCGCCGGTCTGGGATCGCATCTGCAAGCTGATCGGCCGCGAGGAATGGATCGACGATCCTCATTTCGCCACGCCCAGCGCGCGTCTGCCGCATCTCAAGGACATTTTCGCGGAAATCGAACACTGGACCATGGCGCGCACCAAGTTCGAGGCGATGGCCGTGCTCAATCGCCACGACATTCCGTGCGGCCCGATTCTCTCGATGAAGGAAATCGCCAACGATGCTTCGCTGCGCGCGAGCGGCACCATCGTCGAGGTGGAGCATCCGGTGCGCGGCAAGTACCTCACAGTTGGCAATCCCATCAAGCTTTCGGATAGTCCAACCGAAGTCACGCGTTCGCCGATGCTGGGCGAGCACACCGATGAAGTGCTCGCCGAGTTTGGTTATAGCGAAACGGAGATCCGTTCGCTGCGCGCATCGGGTGCCATTTAAGGGCTACGCACCCTGGGCGCCACGATTGACCCCGCGCGCGATAACGATGCGCACACAACGAATACCTGAACCGCTGGAGCAGAGCATGGATACATGGATGCGCTTGATGGCGAACGACGGCAGCATCGTGTTCGGCCGCACGGAAAACGGCTATCTGCATGAATACGAGGGGATCGACCATCCCGTGCCGACGGGCGCGGTGCTCTCGCTGCGTGCGCTCACACCGCTCGCGCCGTGTGCGCCCGGCAAGGTCGTCGCGCTCTGGAACAACTTCCATGCGCTCGCGAGCAAGCTCGAAAAGCCGGTGCCGGAGCATCCGCTGTTTTTGCTCAAACCCGCGGAGTCGGTGATCGGTTCGGGCGAGACGATCAGGCGACCCGCCCACTATGCGGGAAAAATCGTCTTCGAAGGCGAGTTAGGCATTGTGATTGGCAAGCGCTGCCGTAATGCGAGCCTGGAAGAGGCGCAGGCGGCGATCTTTGGCTATACCGTCGTCAACGATGTCACGGCTGCGGGACTGCTGAGCGAGAATCCGCACTTCCCGCAATGGTGCCGGGCGAAGGGATTCGATACGTTCTGCTGTCTGGGACCGGCCATCGTGTCGGGTTTCGACTGGCGGCAGGCGCGCGTCGTGACCCTGCTCGATGGCGTCGAGCGGCAGAACTATGCGCTCGACGACATGGTGTTTGCGCCCGCGCAACAGGTCAGCCTGATTTCGCAGGATCTCACCCTTGAGCCGGGCGACGTGATTGCTTGCGGGACATCACTGGGCGTCGGCTCGATCGGTGAGGGCGCGATGGTGTCGGTGACGATCGAGGGAATCGGCACGCTCGTCAATACGCTGCGCTCGCAGCAGGCCGTTGAGCAGACGCAAGTGGAAGACGAGCGCGTGGCTTGAGCGCAGCCGGCCCACCCAGCACAAGACGAAGGAGACGAAATGCCGGAGCCTCTCGCCGACGCAGCGATAGCGCTGGGCGGCGCCATGCTGTTCGCCTGGTTTGCCTGTGCATTTGCACAATTCGCTGCGCTTGTGTCGGGATGGCGGCGTCGTGTGCCGCTGCGCGCGAAGCCATCGTGTGCTCGCCAGGTCGCGCCGCCGCGCCGAGCAGCGTTCGCGATTTTGTTGGCACTGCTGGCGACGGCTGTGCCGGGCGTGCTGGCTGCGCTGTTCGACGAGAGCGTTGCTGTCGTAACGGCAGCGGAGACAGGGGCGCTTTTCGGCCTTTCGCTCGCCGCACGTAGCGAAATCATGCTCTGGAAACGTGCGATTGCAGCGTGGGGCTGTGCGCTGGGTCTTGTGACGATGTGCGTGAGCATGCTTTTTCTGCTGCTTCATGGAGAACCGACACGCGTCGCGCTCTACGTCTGCGCGATCTTGGGCGCGATGGGGTTTGGTGCAGGAGCCGCCGCATTTCACTTCGCTCACGACACGCGGGCGATTTCCCGACTTCGCATCTCATCGAGCCGCACAGAGCGTGTGCTTTATTTCCTGGCGCTTGCTTTGATCTTCACGCTTGGCGCGGGGATCGGGTTGTCGTCGGCATCCAAGGAGTTCGACGTGTCGGCGCTTGCGGCAGGCTCGGTGCTGGCCGCAGCGCTGGGCGTGTGCTGGATGGGCGGCGCACGTCGCCGCTGGCGCGTAAGCGGGATCCGCATCAACGCCGCGCCGCCCGACGCATCAAAACGATCCGCGCAATCCAGATGGAGCACGGTGCCCGACGCATGGCTCGTTGCCGCATGCGGACCGTGTGCCTGTGAGCCGACTAACTTCGATGACTGGATCGCCGTGTATCAGCCGCCTCCCACCGCCGCCTGGCCGCCAATCCACCACGCCTCGCGCGACTTCTCGCGCCGAAGGCGGCGGTCGTCGCGCAGAATCGCTGCGGATCATTAATCAGGCATAAGCCAGGCATAAGCCAGGCATAAGCCAGGCATAAACGTTACGCCCGTAACCATAGTGCCTTACTTATGAAGTGAGGCCTGTGAGACTTGTGTAATGTTTTCGATCAGTTGCGCGCCTTCCTCCGTGAGGAAGCGCTTGAACGCGAGCGCGACGGGCGGCAGACGCTTGTTCTTGCGGTGCACGACATACCAGTTGAGCATGACCGGAAAGCCCTCGACATCCAGCACGGCCAGATGACCGACCTGCAGTTCGAGGCTTATCGTATGCGCCGATAGAAACGCGATGCCCATGCCCGCGATCACGGCCTGCTTGATCGTTTCCGTGCTGTGGATCTCCATCGCGATCTTCAGGTTCGTGAGCTTGCCAGCGAAGCCTTCTTCCATCGAATTCCACGTATCCGAACCGCGCTCGCGCACGATGAACGCCTCGTTGGCGAGCGCGCTGAGCTTGATATTGCGCTTGTGCGCAAGCGGATGCGACGGCGCGGCGACGATCACATAGGGATGCGGCGCAAACGTTTCGTTGACGGCGTCGGTTGCATGCGGAGGCCGCACCATGATCGCCAGGTCGGTCTGGTTGGTGGAAAGCTGATGCAGCAATTGCTCGCGGTTGTGCACCGAGAGATTGAGCTCCACGCCCTTGTAGCGCCGCGTGAATTCCGCGAGCAGACGCGGAAAGAAGTAATCGCCGGCGCTGATCACCGCCACGTTGAGCTTGCCGCCCGAGACGCCCTTCAACTGGCTCATGGCTTCGTCGACTTCGTGGAACTGCTGCATGATCGCGCGGCTGTAATGCAGCATTTCCGTGCCGGCCGGCGTGAGGTAGATCTTCTTGCCCAATTGCTCGAAGAGCGGCAGGCCCGCGTGCTCTTCGAGTTGCTTGACCTGGGTGGAAACGGCTGGCTGGGTGAGGTGCAGTTCTTCGGCGGCACGCGAAAAACTCAGGTGGCGCGCCACGGTCTCGAAGACCTTCAACTGGCGCAGCGTGGCGTTCCGCATGGTCATGGCCGATCCATAAAGGATGGTGAATCCACATACTAACAAACTTTAATTATGAGTAATTGAGCATTCACCCTAGCATGAGTTGAAAGGAGTCCGAA
The DNA here is from genome assembly GCF_014200455.1 of Paraburkholderia bannensis. Classification (GTDB taxonomy): domain Bacteria; phylum Pseudomonadota; class Gammaproteobacteria; order Burkholderiales; family Burkholderiaceae; genus Paraburkholderia; species Paraburkholderia bannensis_A. The sequence continues at coordinate 135,827 of NZ_JACHBW010000015.1, forward strand.
TGCATCGGCAGCGGCTTGCGGGTTAACGCGTAAATTCGCTTAAAGATCCATGTTTATAGCGGGAAAACCCCGATCGATACGCCGTCTTTTCAGCCAGTCCGTGATTCATAAGAAAGCAGCGATTCAAAGAAAGTCAGCGAATTTCATTACGAATTTCCGTGTAACGAATCGAATAAAAACAGCGATCAGAGTGATAACCATAAGTTGAAGACTATGCAGGCCGGCAAAAGCACCGGCCCCCATGAATGGATAGCGGAGACAAGCGAGATGAATGCAATCGGTCAGAGGAGCGAAGGCGGTCCGTTCTGGACGAACCGCTGGTGTCAACTGGTGCTCGGCATGCTATGCATGGCGCTGGTTGCCAATCTGCAATACGCGTGGACGCTGTTCGTCGCGCCGATGAACGCGCGCCATCACTGGGGCGAAGCGTCGATTCAACTGGCGTTCTCGATTTTCATCCTGACCGAAACCTGGCTCGTGCCCGTCGAGGGCTGGCTGGTCGACAAATTCGGCCCGCGTCCCGTCGTGGCGGTTGGCGCGGTCTGCGCGGGCCTTGCCTGGGTGCTCAATGCCTATGCAACTACGCTGCCGATGCTTTACGCGCCGTCGGTGATCGCGGGTATCGGCGCGGGCGGTGTGTACGGCACCTGCGTGGGCAACGCACTCAAGCTGTTCCCGGACCGGCGCGGGCTGGCGGCTGGCCTCACGGCGGCGGGCTTCGGCGCGGGCGCGGCGGTCACGGTGATTCCCATCGCCAACATGATTACGCGCTCGGGCTACGAGCATACGTTTCTTTTCTTCGGCATCCTGCAGGGCGCGGCGATTCTCGTGCTGGCCTTCCTGCTGGTGAAGCCGGTGCCGCGTGCCGTGGGCGCGGCTCGACGCCTTGTCTCGCGGGTCGATTACACGCCGGGGCAGATGGTGCGTCAGCCGGTGTTCTGGATCATCTACGTCTCGTTCGTGGCGGTGGCTGCCGGCGGCCTGATGGCGACGGCGCAGATCGGCCCGATCGCGAAGGACTGGGGCCTGGCGCGCATCCCGATGACCGTGTTCGGCGCGACGCTGCCGCTGCTTACGCTCACGCTGTCGATCGACAACATCTGCAATGGCTTTACGCGTCCGCTTTGCGGCTTCATCTCCGACAAGATCGGCCGCGAGAACACCATGTTCATCATCTTCGTGGGCGAGGGCCTGGCGCTGCTGGGCATGATGCAGTACGGCACGAACCCCTATGCGTTCATGACCTTCGCCGCACTGATTTTCCTGTTCTGGGGCGAGATTTTCTCGATCTTCCCGGCGATCTGCGCCGATACCTTCGGCAGCAAGTTCGCCGCCGCCAATGCGGGTACGCTCTACACCGCCAAGGGCACCGCCGCGCTGCTCGTACCGGTCGCTTCGGTGTTGTCGGCGACGGGCGGCTGGAGCGCCGTGTTCATCGTCGCGGCCATCATCACGATCGCGGCGGGCGTGAGCGCGAAGTTCATCCTCGCGCCGATGCGCCAACGCCTGATCGAGCAGAACGGCGAAGCCTCGTCGGCCACGCTCGCGACGCATACCGGCGCGCTTCAGCAGTGGCAGAACCAGACCGGCGAATGACACCCTGAAGCGCCGATGTCGATGAACGTTTCACTCCAGCAACTCAAGGTCTTCGTCGCGGTCGCGCGCTCGCGCAGCTTTACGCGCGCGGCGCGCGAGTTCGGTCTCACGCAGTCTGCGGTGAGCCGTTGCGTGCGCGAACTCGAAGAGGCCGTCGATCTGAAACTGTTCGATCGCACCACGCGCCAGGTCGAGCTCACGTCGGCGGGCAGCGGCTTCGAGCGGCGCATCGCGCGCCTGCTCGACGAAATCGACATGGCATTGAGCGAAGGGCGCGATACGCATCAGGCGCATCGCGGCGTCGTCACGATGGCGAGCAACCCGGCGCTGTCGTCGGCCTGGGTGCCGCACGCGATGGCGCGCTGCGCGGCTGCGTTGCCCGCCGTCACGCTGCATTTGCAGGACTGGTCTCAGGAGGCGGTGTTGCAGGCGGTCGAACAGGGCGAAGTGGATTTCGGCGTGATCGCTGAAGTGATGCCCGCGCTGCGGCTCGCGGGCGGCCAGTTCGATGTGCAGCCCATCGCGGCCACGCCGCTGTGCGCCTTGTTGCCAGCGCAACATTCACTCGGGCGAGTTACGCCTTTGCATTGGAGCGCGCTGGCCGACGAAGCGCTCGTCACGCTCAATCGCGATTCCGGCTTCCCTGGCGCGGTCGTGCACGCGCTAGCAGGTTTGCGCGCGCCCGATCACGCCATGCGGGAATTCGCTCAGGCGGCGGGCGTCGCGCGCATGGTGCAGCTCGGCATGGGGATCGGCATACTGCCTGTTTCGACTGGTGCCGACGATGGCGATGCGAGACACTGGCCATTAGCTGCCGGGCCGCACGTCGTGCGTGTGCTGCATCCGGTTGTCGAGGTCAGCACGCTGCTCGTGCGTCGGCGTCATCGCTCTTTGCGGCCGTGCGCGCTGGCGGTGTGGTCACAGTTCATCGAAGCGGGGCGTATCGACCGGGCTGCTGCGCAGGAGCCCGAAATCGTCGATTCAATCGCGCAATGAAATAAGGCCGCGCTTTCGCGCGGCCTTGTCACTTGCCCGCTGCTTCTCAGGCGGCCATTTTCATCATCTGCTCGCGTTGCTTGACGAGCGCGAGCACCGTATCGATGGCGGGCGTCGCTTCGCCCACCAGCATGCCCATTTCCTGCACCACGGTCAGCAGGGGGTCGATCTCCATCGGTCTGCGCTGCTCCAGATCGACCAGCATCGAAGTCTTGTGCGCGCCCACCGCGCCCGCACCGTCGATGCGCCGTTCGATATCCACGCGAAAATGCACGCCGAAATGCTCGGCGATGCGCTGCGCTTCCAGCATCATCGTGCGCGCCACGGCGCGCGTTGCGGGGTCGTGCGTGATGACGTCGAGCGTCGCGTGCGTGAGCGCGCTGATCGGGTTGAAGCAAAGGTTGCCCCACAGCTTGAGCCAGATTTCGTCGCGGATATTGTCGCGGATCGGCGCTTCGAAACCGGCTGCCGTCATCGCTTCCTGCAACTGCACGATGCGCGGGGTGCGTTCGCCGGACGGCTCGCCGATGGGAAACTTCTTGCCGTACACGTGGCGGATCACGCCCGGCGCGTCGATTTCGGCGGCGGGGTAGAGCACGCAGCCAAGCGCGCGCTGCGGGCCAAGCCGCGTCCACTGCGCACCGTCGGGATCGATGCTTTCGAGTCGCGTGCCTTCGAACTTGCCGCCGTGACGGTGGAAGTACCAGTACGGAATGCCGTTGGTGCCCGTGACGAGGGCGGTATGTTTGCCCAGCAGCGGCTGCATCGCGTCGATCACGCCGGCGACCGAATGCGCCTTGAGCGTGACGATCACGACATCCTGTACGCCCAGCTCGCGCGGATCATTCGTGCAACGAACCTTTGCGACGAATTCCTCGCCGTCCATCAAGAGACGCGCGCCGTGCTCGCGCATGGCAGCCAGATGCGGGCCGCGCGCGACGAAGCTCACGTCGGCGCCTGTGCGCGCGAGTTGCACGCCCAGCATGCCGCCGATCGCGCCAGCTCCGAAGATGCAGATCTTCATATGATTCCCCAATGACGTTGAAAACCGCGTGTCGGTCAGTCGCTCGCATGGCCTGCATCACCTGCGTGAGAGGACGGACGATGGTTCGAGCATAGGGGCAGCGATCGATTAACGACAGTTAAAGTTTATCCGCCGAATCATCAAGGATGACTTATGGGATCGACGTCTATGTCGAGAAGATCGGCAGCGCCAGAAACAGCTTGATGACGAGGGCATTGGCGATGTCGATGAAGAACGCGGCGACCATCGGCACGACGAGAAATGCGAGATGCGAGTGACCGAAGCGCGCCGTCACGGCTTGCATATTGGCGATGGCGGTGGGCGTCGCGCCCAGGCCGAAACCGCAATGACCCGCTGCGAGCACGACGGCGTCGTAGTTCGCGCCCATCACGCGGAACGTGATGAACATCGCGTACAGCACCATCAGCACGGTCTGCGCGACGAGGATCGAGAACACGGGTAACGCGAGCGCGGCGAGATCCCACAACCGCAGCGTCATGAGCGCCATCGCGAGGAATAGCGCCAGGCTCACGTTGCCGATCAGCGCCACCGCATGCGCGGCGACGGGGCGGCCCGCGAGCGCCAGGCCATTGGCGAGCAGCACCGCCACGAACAGCACGCACACGAACGCGGGCAACTCGGCGGGCGTGCCGGCGAGCCAGCTTGCAATCAGGTTGCCAGCCGCGAGGCTGATGGCGATCAGCGTGAGCGTTTCGATGAAGGCGGCGGCGGTGGTCGGCTGCTCGGCTTTGGGTGCTTCGAAAGCCTGCGACGCGGCTGCGCCCTTTGCATCGGCGGCGGTATCGGTATCGGCATTGACATCTGCGCCTTCGCCGCGCCCCAGCCGCTTGAGCAGACGCTGCGCGACCGGGCCGCCCAGTATGCCGCCCATCACGAGCCCGAAGGTTGCGCAGGCAATGGCGGCTTCGGTCGCGGACTGCAAGCCGTGATGCTCGGTGAAGACCTTGCCCCACGCCGCGCCGGTGCCGTGCCCGCCGGACAGCGAGACCGAGCCGCCCAGCAAGCCGAACAGCGGATCGACGCCCAGCGCATAAGCGAGGCCGATGCCCACCAGGTTTTGCAGCACCAGCAGCCCGACCACCACGACCAGGAAGCGCGCGAGCATCGGGCCGCCCGCCTTGAGGCTGGCGAGATTGGCATTGAGGCCGATGGTGGCGAAGAACGCCAGCATGAGCGGGGTCTGCAGCGATGCGTCGAAACTTACATCGACGCTCGCGAACGCGTGTAGACCGAACAGAACGAGCGCAGCCACGAGGCCGCCCGCCACGGGTTCGGGAATGGTCCAGCGGCGCAGCAGCGGCAGCGCGGCCACCAGCCGGTTGCCGAGCAACAGCACAAGCGACGCGGCGACGAGCGTTCCATAGACGTCGACATTCATTGAGGCCTCGCGATGCGGCGAAGGTCGAGCCCGGGTTGCACTTGCGTCTGCACCGTGGACTGCACCCGGGACTGCACGCTGAACTGCACCCACTGACGCCGTCCCCGCGCGCGACGTCCATTGCGCAAGGTACACGAGCAGGACGGACGTTGCGCGCACGGTGGGCGCTTGCGCAAAAGAGGGCCACACGCTTAAATACGGCAGGTGCGTGCTTCGGTCGGATCGACACGCGCGCCGATGCGGGACGAATCACGGCATCCACGAACATCCTCAAAACGGGAGCAGTTCATGAATGGAAAGACCGTTGCGGAACGCGAAGCGGCTGGACGCGCCGCGCGTGAAAAGGCCAGGCGTTCGAGCCACCGTCTGGTGGGCGATCTCAAGCGCGATCCGCTCGCGCTGCTCAAGCAAAGCAGCGAGGGCCGCGTGCCCAATCTGGTGCCGCTGCGTTACGGTCGCATGATCGTCTCGCCATTCACGTTCTTTCGCGGCAGCGCCGTGCTTCAGGCGCACGATCTCGCCCAGGTGCCCGACACCGGCATGGCGATGCAGATATGCGGAGATGGCCATTTGCTGAACTTCGGCGGCTTCGCCACGCCCGAACGTCAGCTTGTCTTCGATCTCAACGATTTCGACGAAGTCGCGCCCGGCCCGTGGGAGTGGGATCTCAAACGGCTGGTGGCGAGCTTCGTGGTGGCGGCGCGGCATATGCGCTACTCGCGCGGCGTGGCGGAGGATCTGGTGATGGCGGTCGTGAACACCTACCGCGACCGCATGCGCCAGTACTCGGAATACGGCGCGCTCGAACTCTGGTACGACAAGATCACCTTCGACCGCATGGCCGAAAGCGCGCTCACGCCCGATGGCCGCCGCCTGATTCGCCGCGGCATGGAGAAGGCCGCGGGCCGCACGCACGAAAGCATGCTGGAGAAGCTCGCGTATCGCGACGGCACGCACTGGACCATCCGCGATGCGCCGCCCGCGCTCTTCCATGTCCACGGTCCGAACTCGCTCTACGAATCGGAGGACAACTGGCTCACGCTGGGCGATTGGCGCACGCTGATCATGCCGACTTACGACGCCTATTTGAAGACGCTCGCGCCCGAGCGCCGCGAACTGCTGGAGCACTTCGAAATCCAGGACATGGTCTTCAAGGTGGTGGGCGTGGGCAGCGTGGGCACGCGTTGTCTGGTGATGCTGCTGACCGATCATCACCAAAAGCCGCTGTTCCTGCAGATCAAGGAAGCGCGCCGCTCGGTGATTTCGCAGTATTTCAAGTCACCCGCGTTCAAGCACGAGGGCGCGCGCGTCGTGCAGGGCCAGCGTCTGTTGCAGGCGGCGAGCGATCTGTTTCTGGGCTGGTCGACGGGGCCTTCGGGGCGGCACTTCTATTTCCGCCAGTTGCGCGACATGAAGCTCTCGGTCGAACTCGATCTGCTCGACAGCACGCTGCTGGCCGGTTACGCGCGCCTGTGCGGCTGGGCGATGGCGCGCGCGCACGCGAAGTCGAGTAACGCGGCGATCGAGATTGCCGCTTATATCGGCCGCAGCGACCAGTTCGCGGAAGCGCTCGCGGGCTACGGCGCGGCCTACGCGGATCAGGTCGAACGTGATTACGATGTGTTCGTGAAGGCGGCGCGCAGCGGCGAGATTTCCGCGCGGGGCGATGAGGACATGGCCGCCGATTTCCGCGTATGAGCATGACACGCATTCGCCTGTGTCGACCGATGCGAACGCGCTATCCTTGCGCTTTTGTTTCGCCGCATGCGGGCTGCGATCCAGCGCTTGCCCGTCTGCCGCTCGCGCCCCATGCGTCTACGTCACATCGAAGTCTTCCACGCGATCATGCGCACCGGCTCGCTCTCGAAAGCCGCCGAGCTGCTGTGCGTGTCCCAGCCCGCCGTGAGCAAGGTGCTCGCGCATGCCGAGCGCAGCGCGGGCCTCAAACTGTTCGCGCGCACCCATGGCCGTCTGCAACCTACGCGTGAAGCCGAACTGCTGTTCGCGGAAACGCAGAAGCTGCAATCGAACCTCGATAGCATCCGCGATCTGGCGCGCAACCTTTCGTTGCGCCCGCAAGGATTGCTGCGCATCGGCTGCCTGCCGAGTCTGGGTATGAGCCTGATTCCGCAGGCCGTCGAAACGTTTCGCACGAGTTACCCCGAGGTCTCGCTCAAAATCCAGACGCGTCACACTGTGGAATTGCTCAACGCCTTGCTCACGCGCGATCTGGACGTGGGCGTGGCGCTCAACCCGCCCGCGCGACCCGGCATCGAAGCGTTCGAACTCGGGCGCACAGCGGTGGTGTGCGTTGCGCCGCCCGACGACCCTTCGCCTGCGCACGCGCCGCTCGCGCTGCAGGAATGCGTCGCGGGCGACTGGATCAGCATCGGCAATGTCGATCCGCTGGGCGAGGCCATCGGCCATCTGCTCGAAGCGCAGGGCGTGGACGGACAGCTTGCCGCTGTCGAAGCGCAGACGTGGTACGTGGCGCGCGCGCTGGCGGCGCGTGGTGTCGGGCGCGTGCTGCTCGACGAGATCACGGCGCGCAGCGCGGGGGAACCGGTGGCGATCCGCCGCGTGGAACCGGAGCTGACCGTGGGCGTGTTCGCGGTGTGGCGCGACGGCGGTATGGATTCGCAGGCGGGCCGGGCGTTCGTGGAGGTATTGCGCGCGGGGCTAGCTTGAATGGCGATTTCGAACGGAGAAAAGGACGATGGCTGAAGCGGATCGACAGCTACATGACCAGACACGGCAACCGACGCGAGCGGGGCGCAAGGTGGCGATCGTCACCGGCGCGGGCAGCGGGATCGGGCGCGCCTGCGCGCGCAAGCTGCTGGCGAACGGCTACGCCGTCGTGCTGGTGGGGCGGCGTGCGCAGCCGCTCGAAACGCTCGAAGCCGAAGCGCTGGCGGCGGGTCAGGAGGCGCTGGCCGCACCCTGCGATGTGGCGGACGCCGCGGCCGTCGATGCGCTGTTCGAGAGCGTGCGCGCGCGTTTTGGCCGCCTCGACCTGCTATTCAACAACGCCGGCCGCAATGCCCCGGCCGTGGATATCGACGAGTTGCCGGTCGAGGACTGGCGCGCCGTGGTCGATGTCAATCTGACCGGCGTGTTCCTCTGCACGCGCGCGGCGTTCGGGCTCATGAAGCGCCAGCAGCCGATGGGCGGGCGCATCATCAACAACGGCTCGATTTCGGCGCATGCGCCGCGCCCGTTCAGCATCGCCTATACGGCGACCAAGCACGCCATCACCGGTCTGACGAAATCGGTCTCGCTCGATGGGCGGCGCTACGACATTGCCTGCGGCCAGATCGACATCGGCAATGCCGCCACCGAAATGACCGGGCGCATGGCGCGCGGCGTGCCGCAGGCGAACGGCGAGATCGCGGTCGAACCGTTGATGGACGTGGAACTGGTCGCCGATGCGGTGCTGCACATGGCGCAACTGCCGCTCGCCGCGAACGTGCAGTTCATGACGATCATGGCGACGAAAATGCCTTTCGTCGGCCGTGGCTAGCCGAAGCGGAGCGCCAGGCGCGTCCGCGCGCGCTCCCGTATACTGGAAGGCGTTCAGCCAAAACGCCTTGCCCCATGTCTTTACCCCCGCGTCCCGAGGACGACCCGCGCCCGCAGCCACCCGAGCGGCCCGACGATAACGCCTGCTGCCAAAGCGGCTGCGACCCTTGCATCTTCGATTTGTACAACGACGAAGTGACCCGCTACCGCGCCGATCTCGCGGCTTGGGAACAACGCGAGGCGCAGCGCCAGGCAGACCCCGCAAACATGGCCGACACCGCCAAAACCGCCGACTGATACGCCCACCCGCCGAGCCGAGTCATGTCCGATCCCGCCCCGCTCATTGCAGTCAATCCCACCGCCGCGCCTGAGCCTGCCGCGCTCGACGCCTTGCAGGATTTCGTCGAGCGCCATCCGCGCCTGTTCGTGCTGACCGGCGCGGGCATCAGCACCGATTCCGGCATACCCGGCTACCGCGACGACAACGGGGCGTGGAAGCGCTCGCCGCCCATCACGCTGCAGGAATTTCTGGGCTCGGAGAGCTGGCGCCGCCGCTATTGGGCCCGCAGCATGATCGGCTGGCCGACCGTTGGCCTCGCGCAGCCCAACGGCGCGCACCGCGCGCTCGCGCAACTCGATGCGGCGGGGCGTGTGGGCGCGCTGGTCACCCAGAACGTCGATGGCCTGCATCAGCGCGCGGGCAGCCGCGACGTGATCGAACTGCACGGCAGCATTGGCCTTGTGCATTGCCTCGATTGCGGCGCACAGTACACGCGCGCCTCGCTGCAGCCGCAGCTGGTGGCCCGCAATCCGGCCGTCGCGGGCGCATTCGCCGAACCGGCCGCCGATGGCGATGCGCATCTGGAATTCGACGGCACGAACGCCTTCGACATTCCCGCCTGTGAGGCCTGTGGCGGCATGCTCAAGCCGTCGGTGGTGTTTTTCGGCGAGAACGTGCCGCGCGAGCGCGTCGCGGCGGCTTCGGCGGCGCTCGATGCGGCAGACGCCGTGCTGGTGGTCGGCTCGTCGCTGATGGTGTATTCGGGCTACCGCTTTTGCGCCTGGGCGCAGCAGCGCGGCAAGCCGGTCGCGGCCATCAACCTCGGCAAGACGCGCGCCGATCCGCTGCTCGCGCTCAAGGTGGCGGCGCCCTGTGCGGCCACGCTCGAAGCGCTGGTCGCACGCCTCGCTGCATCGAACGCATCGAGCGCCTGACGCCCCATCTTCGCCAACCGATCCGTCCATCGACGAGGAAGTGCCCCATGCTGAACACGATCGCCGCACTCGAAGCGCACTACGGCGCGCCGAACGAACGCTCGCTGCGCAAGGAAATCGACTACATCAACGCGGACTACCGGCGCTTTATCGAACTGTCGCCGTTCGTGGTGCTGGCCTCGGGCGGCCCGGATGGCCTTGATTGCTCACCGCGCGGCGACGCGCCGGGCTTCGTGCAGATCCTCGATGCGCGCACGCTCGCGTTGCCCGACCGGCCCGGCAACAACCGGGTCGATAGCCTGCGCAACGTGGTGGCCGCGCCGCAGGTCGGCCTGCTGTTCATGGTGCCGGGCGTGGGCGAAACGCTGCGCGTGAACGGTCGCGCGCGCGTGAGTCTGGATCCCGAGTTGTTGCAACGCTGCGCCGTGGACGGCAAGCCGCCGCGCTCGGTGCTGCTGATCGAAGTGCAAAGCGTGTATTTCCACTGCGCCAAGGCGATCGCGCGCTCGAATCTCTGGGACCCGGCGCGCCATGTCGAGCGCTCGCAACTGCCGGGCGCGGGCGAAATGCTGCGCCGCGTGAACCAAGAGCAATACGGCGAGGGTTTCGACGTCGAGCGCTACGAAGCCGATCTCGCCGAGCGCATGAAAAAGAGCCTGTACTGAATCTGATACCGATGAACGAACCGCAAAACCCGCAAGCCAGCCTGCGTCTGAGCGCACCCGCCGCCGCGCGCAACGCTGCGCCGATCCTCGATGTCCTGCGCAGCGCGCTGCCCGCGCACGGCACGGTGCTGGAGATCGCGAGCGGCACGGGCCAGCACGCCGTACATTTCGCAGCGGCGTTGCCCGGCATCAACTGGCAGCCGAGCGACGCCGACCCGCGCGCCCGTGCCTCGATTGCCGCCTGGCGCGAGCACGCGGGCCTCGCGAACCTGCGCGCGCCGCTCGAACTGGACGTTCGCAGCGAACCCTGGCCAATCGACGCAGTCGATGCGATGGTCTGCATCAACATGATCCATATCGCGCCTTGGGAGGCCGCGATTGCGCTCATGAAAGGCGCGGGGGCGCGCATCGCGCCTGGTGGCGCGCTGGTGCTTTATGGGCCTTACCGCCGCGACGGCGCACACACGGCGCCGTCCAACGAAGCGTTCGACGCCGATCTGCGCGCGCGCGACCCGGCATGGGGCGTGCGCGATCTCGAAGCCGTCGAGGCGCTCGCGCGCGCCGAAGGCTTTGCCCGCGAGGCCGTCGTGCCGATGCCGGCAAACAATTTCACGGTAGTTTTTCGCAAGGAGAAGCGGGCGGCGAGCGCTCATGCGGCGACAACTGAGCGATAATCGCGGCCCTCGATAAGCGGCGCGCACTCACGAAGCGCGTGCCGGACACGACGACGAAGGCCGCGATGCCCGCCGGGCGAGAGCACTGGCAAGCCCATGCGCGCAAGCACGCATCGTTGGAGCGTTTCCCTTATCCTTGCACGATCGACGTCTCTCGCAAGACCTGCGCGGGCGTCACCCCAATCGATTGAAGTGGAGAGTCAACATGAGCAAACAGGCAATCGGCGTGGTGGGTCTGGCCGTGATGGGGCGCAATCTTGCGCTCAACATCGAGAGCCGCGGCCATGCGGTGTCGGTGTTCAACCGCAGCCGCGAGAAAACCGATGAGCTGATCGCTGAGTTCCCCGAGCGCAAACTGGTGCCGACGTTCACGCTCGAAGAGTTCGTGGAATCGCTCGAAAAGCCGCGCCGCATTCTGCTGATGGTGAAAGCGGGCGAGCCGACCGACGCGACCATCGCGGCGCTCAAGCCGCTGCTGGACAAAGGCGACATCCTGATCGACGGCGGCAACACACACTTCACGGACACGATCCGCCGCAACCAGGAACTCGCCAAGGCGGGCCTGCATTTCATCGGCACGGGCGTGTCGGGCGGCGAAGAAGGCGCGCTCAAGGGCCCGTCGATCATGCCGGGCGGCCAGCGCGATGCTTACGATCTGGTTGCACCGATCCTCACCGAAATCGCGGCGAAGGCGCCGGCGGACGGCGAGCCGTGCGTGGCCTACATGGGCCCGGATGGCGCTGGCCATTACGTGAAGATGGTGCACAACGGCATCGAGTACGGCGACATGCAACTGATCGCCGAAAGCTACGCGGTGCTCAAGCAGGTGGTCGGCCTGTCGAACGAAGAACTCGGCAAGGTCTATACGGAATGGAATCAGGGCGAGCTGGACAGCTACCTGATCGAAATCACCTCGAAGATCTTCGACAAGAAGGATGAGGAGACCGGCCAATACCTCGTCGACGTGATCCTCGACCGCGCCGCGCAAAAGGGCACCGGCAAGTGGACCAGCCAGAACGCGCTGGATCTGGGCGCGCCGTTGCCGCTCATCACCGAAGCCGTGTTCGCGCGCGTGCTGTCGTCGCTCAAGACGCAGCGCGTGGCGGCGAGCAAGGTGCTCAAGGGTCCCGACGCCAAGCCGTTCGCGGGCGACCGCACGGCCTTCATCGAGGCGGTGCGCCGCGCGCTGTACTTCTCGAAGGTCATTTCGTACGCACAGGGCTTCGCACAACTGCGCGCCGCCTCGGACGAATACAAGTGGGATCTGCAGTACGGCACCATCGCCAAGATCTTCCGTGCGGGCTGCATCATCCGTGCGCGCTTCCTGCAGAAGATCACGGACGCTTATGCAAAGGATGCGCAACTGGCCAATCTGCTGCTCGATCCCTATTTCAGCGATATCGCTGCGAATTACCAGTCGGCGCTGCGCGACGTGGTGATCGAAGCGGTTAAGGCAGGCGTGGCGGTGCCGGCGTTCTCGTCGGCGATTGCGTACTTCGACGCCTATCGTTCGGAGCGCGTGCCTGCGAACCTGGTGCAGGCGCAACGCGACTTCTTCGGTGCGCACACGTTCGAGCGCATCGACAAGCCGGGCAGTTTTCACGCCGACTGGTCGTAAAACTGCGGCTATTGCCCGCATAGTCGTTGCGGGTATTTGTCGAATGAATAGGGGAGCCCGAGAGGGTTCCCCTTTTTTATTACCGTTTTCGCAACGGTGTATTTTGTAATTAGGGTTTTCCCTAGAGCGAATAAGAGCCTAGACTTTAGTCAATCGCAGACGGACATGAACACCCGCCCGAAAGCGTCAATAAAACAGATGGAGGTCGAATCATGAAGAAGCTTATTCCCGCAGTCGTCGTGGCAGCCGCTCTTGTTGTTCCGTCCCTTTCGTTTGCCCAGTCGAGCCAGCAAGGTTTGACCCGCGCCCAGGTGCGCGCCGAGCTCGTGCAGCTCGAACAGGCTGGCTACAACCCGTCGGGTGATCGTGTGAATTACCCCGAAAATCTGCAGGCCGCCCAGGCTCGCGTGACCCAGGAAAAGCTGGCCAGCGGCGATACGAGCGGTTATGGCGCGCCGGCAGTCGGCACGTCGCAGGCAGGCGGTCCGGCAGTGCAACCGGCACACGTCACGCCGTCGCAGGCAGTGTATTTCGGCCACTAAGCAGAACGTGGTCGCAGGTTAAAGCGCAGCGGTGAGGTAGACCCGCTTCGCCATGCAGGCGGTTGGAAATGTAGTGCGAGTAGTTGTAGTGAGTAAGGCAGTAGCAGGTTGCAGCGAGCACAGAGGTGTGTCACGCAGTTGCAGTTTGTCGTTGTTGTGGTCTTGCTTGAGTGGTTAGCAGTAGTAGTAAGCAGTGCGTAGTTGAAGTCGTGTCAGGTAGTGGCAGTTCGTAGTAAGCAAAGAGGTGCAGTAGAAGTTGTAGCGTTTAGTTGTTTTGTCTGTGTTGTTGCTTGAGTAGTCAGTAGTGGCTGTAGGTAGTAAGCAGTTGAAGTTGCGGTAGGTGGTAGCAGGTCGTAGTAAGCAAAGAGGTGTAGTAGGTAGTTGCAGTACGCTGTAGATGTTGCAGTAGTTGTTGCGTTGGAGTTGCGTTAGAAAAAGGCAGTTGCAGTAAGCAGTACGTAGTAGTCGCAGTAAACAAAGAGGTTGCATGAGTTGTTGCAGTAAGCAGTACTCGCAGTGGTATCAAGCAGTAGAGGTAGTAAGTGAAGTACGCAGTAGCAGCATGCAGTCCAGCGCGGCCCGGTTCTTACCGGCCCGCGCTTTTCGCTTTTCTGGGCGCGCTGTTTTTACAACGCCCCGCACTCACCTTCCCGGCAAATGGGGCACCCCTTCGTTGCTCGTCACGCTGAGCTGATGAATCGTCCGGTGCGCCTTGTTCAATTGCGCCTGGGCGGCGATGCGTTGCGCCTCCAACTGCGCCACGTCGCGACGCACCTGATGCTGGCGCGTGCTCACCAGGTGTTCCTGCTCCGCATGGCGTTGCAGGTCCACGCGCAGCCGCTCGGCGTGTGCTTCCGATTCCTCGATCTGCTTCGCGAGCATCGCGTTCTGCGCCGCCAGTTGCGCGAGACGGGTTTCGCCCTCTGCCAGACGCGTCGCCTGCTCTTCAAGGTGATGAAACACGGCGCTTGCGGAATCGAGATCGGCGGCCCGGAAGGCGTGCCAGAGTGTGTTGTCCTGGTGCATGGCCACGAAGTACGCGAGCGCGCGCGAGTGAAACAGCAGGGTGACCGAGTAATCGAAGCTGCGAAATACGCGGAAGGTGCTCAATTCATCGGCGGCGACGAGCGCGGCGAACGACGCGCCATCCGCGAGCTGGACCGGGCGATTGGCCAGGTGCGCAGGTACGGCCGGCACCGCATGCAAGGTGGAGACGGGGCGCGGCGCGGTGGACGAATCCGGCGCATCCGGCGTCTCGCTGCCGGTCGGCAGATCCGCGTGGACGGCAGCGCCTGCGCTAGCGGGCGCGGGGTTTGCTATGAGCGCTTCGTCGCTCACGAGTCCGGCTGCTCCGGCTTGAGCGCTCGCGCCATCGGGAGAAGGCTCGGCGTCCACGGCGACAAGGTGTGACGCGCCGCCCGACAGCACGGCGTTACGGCGATGCAGGAAAGACTTCACGGCGTGTCCCCTGAAATAATCGGCCGGTTGCCAGGCCATCCCATTGATCGGATGACGATTCGCGGCTTCCGGCAGGCGGTCAGGCAAAGCGGGCGCTTGCGCGGCCCGCTCCGGCGTGGCCAGTGATGGGCCCGGGCTCAGTGCAGCAGGCGCGGGCGGCGTGCGATGTCGTCGAAGAGTGCGCGTCCGGGTTCGAGCGCGAACAGCCAGGTTTCGTCGTAGCCGCTCAGGGTGTCGAGCGCATCGCGCAGTCGTTCGACGACGATGGCCGGTATTTCGACCGTTGCGTGCAGGCCGCCGGACAGGCGCGCGACGCTGGCGTGCTGGACCAGTTCGTCGGCGGCTTCGGCCACGTCGGCGGCGAACACGAGGTGATTGTTCAACAATTCGACGAGACCCGGCGATGCCGCGACGTCTTCGACGTTGATCTGCACGGAAAGGAAGGTGGCTTTGTTCATCCTGGGTTCCCTCAGGGACGTACGTTGCACCACGGCGAGAGGCGGGCGTCGGTTTTTGTCTGATTATCAGCAGGCGGCAAAACCCAGTATAGGCGAGGGCGCGATCAGGGCTAGCGAGTTTGTACGATGGAAACCTGAAGACGCCGCGCGGCTGAAAACGTGGGGAACGGCAGTCGGCCTGGGCGTGCGCGTTAAAAAAGCCGCCGCGCCCGGGACGATATAATGGGGGCCGTTCGCCAATTCCGGCTTACTCAACGGAGCGGGTTTCGCGGGCGAACGCCGGCGGCCCCACGCGCATCCAACAATACGTATCCCCGTCGTACGTAGCGAGGAACCAGCGAGGAACAGCAACATGAATCAACAACGGCGAATCCCAGGCGCGTATGCGGCTCTGGCTGCCCTCACGCTTGCCTGCAGCGCCTGTACGCTCACGCCCTGGGAGGGCAGCCCGTCCGCGCCGCCCACCCCGACGTCCAATGGCGTGCCCGCCGGTTACTACCGCGTCAATCCTGGCGACACGCTGTCGCGCATCGCGTCGGCCTACGGGCAGCGCACCCAGGATCTGGCGAACTGGAACCAGTTGCCGCCGAACGCGCAGGTGCTGCCGGGCCAGGTGCTGCGCGTCGCGCCGCCCGCGGGCTATAGCGCCGGCAACGTGCCCCCGCAGCCGCCTGCCTTCACCAGCAGCGCACCCGCCGCGAACGGCGTGGCCGTGCCCAATGCGGTCGGCTCGACGCTCACGCTCATGTGGCCGGCGCGCGGCCCGATCCTGCAGCGCTTCGTGCCGGGCAAGTCGACCGGCATCGTGATCGGCGGCGCGCCGGGCGAGCCGGTCAAGGCCGCCGCTGCTGGCCGCGTGGTGTACGCAGGCTCGGGCATCGAGGCCTACGGTCCGCTCGTCATCATCAAGCACAACGACCAGACCGTGACCGCCTATGGTCATAACGGCCGCCTGCTGGTGAAGGAAGACGACGCTGTCTCCCAAGGCCAGCCGATCGCCGAAATGGGCGTCGACAACAACGGCGTCGCCGGCGTGCAGTTCGAGGTGCGCAGCGACGGCAAGCCGGTCGATCCGCTGCCGCTGCTCTCGCGTTAAGCCTTTGCGCTGACTCGCGCGAAACCGGCGCGCCAGGGCCATCGCCGCTTTTTCCGCGCGATTTTGCCCGATTTGCCACGGCGCGCCGTTTGAAAATACACTCGATGGTTTCCACGCCGCACCGGTCCTGCGGCGCGGCGTCCAGCCGTGCGCCCACGGCCTCCACGAGGATTCCATCGCATGATCGACCTGCGCAGCGACACCGTCACCCGCCCGAACCAGGCCATGCTGGCCGCCATGACCCGCGCCGAAACCGGCGACGATGTCTGGGGCGACGATCCCACCGTGCTGCGCCTGCAGGCGCGCGTGGCCGAACAGGCCGGCAAGGAAGCCGGGCTGTTTTTCCCGAGCGGCACGCAAAGCAATCTCGCCGCGCTGATGGCGCATTGCGGGCGCGGCGACGAATACATCGTCGGCCAGGCCGCGCATACCTATAAGTACGAGGGCGGCGGCGCGGCGGTGCTCGGCAGCATCCAGCCGCAGCCGCTCGACAACGCCGAGGACGGCTCGATCCCGCTCGATCGTGTCGCCGCCGCGATCAAGCCGATCGACGATCACTTCGCGCGCACGCGCCTCTTCGCGCTGGAAAACACCATCGGCGGCAAGGTGCTGCCAGCGGCTTATGTCGCCCAGGCCACGCAGTTCGCGCACGGCAAGGGGCTCGCCACGCACCTCGACGGCGCGCGCGTATTCAACGCGGCGGTGGCGTCAGACCAGTCGCTCAAGGCGATGGCCGAGGGCTTCGATTCCGTGTCGATCTGTTTTTCGAAGGGATTGGGCGCACCGGTCGGCTCGGTGCTGGTGGGCAGCAAGGCGCTGATCGAGGTGGCGCACCGCTGGCGCAAGGTGCTGGGCGGCGGCATGCGTCAGTCGGGCGTGCTGGCCGCGGCTTGCGACTACGCGCTCGATCACAACGTTGCGCGTCTGGCCGACGATCACGCGAATGCCGCGCGCCTCGCTTCCGGGCTGGCGCAGATCGACGAGGTCAAGGTGATGTCGCACGCCACCAATATGGTGTTCGCGCAGTTTCCGCAAGCCGATTGCGCGCCGCTGGAGGCGTGGCTCAAGGAGCGCGGGATTCTCACGCAGATGCTCTACGCATCGCGCTTCGTGACGCATCTGGACGTAAGCTCCGCCGATATCGACACCTTTGTCGCAGCCGTGAAGGCGTACTTCAAGCGCTGATATACAAAGGCGGCGCAGTTCGCGCCGCTTCGCTCAATGCCCGCCCGAGCGATGCGACGGCGCGAACAGGCGCAGGCCGCTCGCCACGCTCGCCGCCGCTGAAAAGGCCGCGCCCAGGCTGAGCGCCAGCGTCGGGCCATGCTTGCCCACGATCCCGAAACACAAGGCCACCAACGCGGCCCCCGTGGTCTGCCCCAGCAGCCGCGAGACGGCGACGGTGCCGCTCGCGCCGCCGCTGCGCTCGGGGGGCGCGGCCGCCATGATCGCGCGCAGATTGGGCGACTGGAAAAAGCCAAAGCCCGCGCCGCAGATCGCCATGCGAATCACGATGTCGATCACGCTCGGGTGCACCGGCAGCATGGCCAGGGAAGCCATGCCCGCGGCCAGGATCGCCAGACCGATCGCGCCGAGCAAACCCGGCGGATAACGGTCCGAGAGCCGCCCGGCGATGGGAGCGGCGGCGGCCACCACCACCGGCCAGGGCGTCATCAGGAAGCCGGTTTCCACCTGGCTGCGCATCAGCACGGTTTCGAAATAGAACGGCAGCGACACGAACGCCAGGCCCTGGGCCGCGAACGAACAGACTGCAGTCAGCGACGACAGCGCGAACACCGGCCGCTTGAACAGATCGACGGGCAGCATCGGCGCGGGGTGGCCGTGCTCGCGGCGAATCAGCAGCGCGCCGAACACGAGCGCGATCACCGCGGCGCTCGCCACTTCCTTGCCGGGCGCACGTTGCGCCGCCTCGCCGAGCGCGAAGATCAGCGCGGCGAAGGTCACGAGATTGAGCAGCGCGGCGAGCGGATCGAACCCATGCTTGCCGCGCGCCGTCTGCGGCAGCGCAGGAATGGCGAACACCAGCGCGATCACGCCAAGCGGCACATTGATCGCGAATAGCCACGGCCAGGTGCCCGCCGAGAGAATCAGCGAGGCCATTGTCGGTCCCACGGCGAACGACACGCCGACGATCAGCGCGTTCATGCCCAGACCGCGCCCGAGCCGGTGCGGCGGGTAGAGAAAGCGGATCAGCGCCGTGTTCACGCTCATGATCGCGCTCGCGCCCAGCCCCTGCAGCACGCGCGCGCCGGCCAGCGCCGTCAGCGAGGGGGCGAGCGCGCAGGCGAGCGACGCCACCGTGAAGATGGCGAGCCCGCTGAGATAGATGCGCCGGTGACCGAGGATATCGCCGAGCGCCGCGAGCGGCAGCAGCGTGGCAACCATCGCAAGCTGGTAAGCGTTGATGATCCACACCGAAGCAGCGGGCGCGGCGTGCAGATCGGCGGCGATGGCAGGCAGCGCGGTGTTGGCGATGGCAGTGTCGAGCGTCGCCAGCGCGACGGCGAGCATCACGGCGGCCATGGCGCGACGGTTCTTCGCCGTCATGGGGGCGTCGGCGCGGCCGGTGTCTTTCGGCGCGGATACGGTTTCGGACAAGGCGGTCTCGGGCGTAATCGAAGGCTAGGCGAAGCGGGGAATTCGGGCACGGCGCGTGGCGTCGTGCGAACGATTCCGCGATTGTTACAGAGGTGGCGCGACTCTGCAGCGCTTGCTTCAGAGTGTGGGCCAGCTGTAAGGCGAGCTTTATACAGGCCTCTATCGCAACTAACAGCCAGTCCCTCGCGCCCCCGCGAAAACGCCGCGCGATGGCGCTCAACGTGGGTCGCCTCGCAGTCTTCGCGCTGTAGATGATGCGCCTTGCATGGTTGCCGCGCCGCCGCACGCCTTGAAAATGTCCTACTCTGCAAACTGATCTGCGCCTGCCTGCCCATGACCGTCCGGCGGACGGAATGCACCGCGAAGGTGCCTCAGAGTGTCCTTGCGAGAGCGATTGACGCCCATCGCGCGCGGCACACGACATGCAAGCGCAGCCCGAACGCCCGCGCGCCGCGCCCGCCATCCTGGCATCGCGCCGCGCGCCGCTTTTTCCGGGAGGCATTCGATGACAGCCGTCGGTCTTGAATTCGACCAGTTGAAGAGCAGCGCCGACGCGCTGCGCCGTTCCATCTCGAACCGTCTGATGTACGGCGTCGGCAAGGACGCCGTCACCGCGCGTCCGCAGGACTGGTTGCACGCCGCCGCGCTGGCTGTGCGCGACCGGCTGGTCGAGCGCTGGATGGTGACCACGCGCCGCCAGTACGATCAGGACGTCAAACGCGTCTACTACCTGTCGATGGAATTCCTGATCGGCCGGACCTTTTCGAACGCGCTGCTCGCGCTCGGCATCTACGACCAGATGAAAGAGGCGCTCGCGGGCGTTGGGGTCGATATGGAAACGCTGATCGATCTCGAACCCGACGCGGCGCTCGGCAACGGCGGCCTTGGCCGGCTGGCGGCCTGCTTTCTCGACTCGATGGCGACGCTGGGCATTCCGGGCTTCGGCTATGGCATTCGCTACGACTACGGCATGTTTCGCCAGCAGATCATCAACGGCGAGCAGGTGGAAGCGCCCGATTACTGGCTGCGCTCGGGCAATCCGTGGGAATTCCCGCGACCCGAAGTGCTGTATCCCGTGCATTTCGGCGGGCGCACCGTGCAGCGCGACGGCCACGTGGAATGGATCGACACCACGCACGTCAATGCGATGGCGTATGACACGGTGATTCCCGGCTACGCGACCAGCGCGACCAACACCTTGCGGCTGTGGTCCGCGCGCGCCGACGAAGAACTCGACCTTTCCGCCTTCAATCAGGGCGATTACCAGCGCGCCGTGGAAGCACGAAATATTTCGGAGAACGTATCGCGTCTGCTGTATCCGGACGATTCGACCATGGCGGGCCGTGAGCTGCGCTTGCGCCAGGAATACTTCTTCGTTTCGGCGACCATGCAGGACCTGATCCGCCGTTATCTGCGCACCCACAGCACGTTCGGGCGCTTCTCCGACAAGGTCGCGGTGCATCTGAACGATACGCATCCGGTGCTGGCGATTCCCGAATTGATCCGCTTGCTGGTGGACGTCCACCATATGCCGTGGGCCGAAGCGATGGGGCACATCAAGCGCGTGTTTTCATACACGAATCACACGCTGATGCCCGAAGCGCTGGAAACGTGGGATGTCGAACTATTGGCGCGTCTGCTGCCGCGGCACCTGGAAATCATCTTCGATATCAACGCTGCGTTTCTGCGCGAAGCGAGCGACAAGGGCGCGCACGATCTCGACTTTATCCGCCGCATTTCGCTGGTGGATGAATATGGACAGCGGCGCGTGCGCATGGCCTATCTGGCGATTGTCGCGAGCCACAAGGTCAACGGCGTCTCCAGACTGCACTCGCAGTTGATGACGCGCGATATCTTCGCGGACTTCGCGCGCCTCTTTCCCGATCGCTTCACCAACGTCACCAACGGCATCACGCCGCGCCGCTGGCTGGCGCAGGCGAGCCCGCCGCTTGCGCATCTCGTCGACGAGGCCATCGGCCCGAACTGGCGCAGCGATCTCTTCGCGCTGGATGGCTTGCGCAGGTTCAGCGGCGATGCGGCCTTCGGCGAACGTTTTCGCGCGGCCAAGCGCGCGAACAAGCTGCGGCTTATCGAACGCATGACGGCGCGTACGGGCCTGAGCTTCAATCCCGATGCGCTGTTCGACATGCAGGTCAAGCGCATCCACGAATACAAGCGCCAGTTGCTCAACGTGCTGCACGTCATCACGCGCTACAACCGTATCGTCCAGCAGCCCGAAGTGGACTGGGTGCCGCGCGTGGTGGTGTTCGCGGGCAAGGCGGCGTCGGCGTACCGGATGGCCAAGACCATCATTCGCCTCATCAACGACGTGGCCGAAAAGATCAATCACGATCCCGTGGTGGGCGAGCGCCTCAAGGTGGTGTTCGTGCCGAACTACGGTGTGAGCGTGGCCGAGGTGCTGATTCCGTCCGCCGATCTGTCCGAGCAGATCTCGACGGCGGGCACGGAGGCGTCGGGCACCGGCAATATGAAGCTCGCGCTTAACGGCGCGTTGACGATGGGCACGCTCGACGGCGCGAACATCGAAATCTGCGATGCGGTGGGCAACGACAATATCTTCATCTTCGGCCACACCTCCGATCAGGTCGATACGCTGCGTTGCGCGGGCTATCGGCCCCGTCAGGTGTACGAAGAAAATGCCGAGCTGCGCACCGTGCTCGACCAGATCCGCACGGGCTTCTTCTCGCCCGGCGACCCTGCGCGCTACTCGGATATTTTCCACACGCTGGTGGACTGGGGCGATCACTACATGGTGCTGGCCGACTACGCCGCCTTCGTGCAGGCGCAGGAAGCGGCCGACGAGCGCTACGTCGATACGCCACGCTGGACCGCGAGCGCGATTCTCAATGTGGCCGGGATGGGCGCGTTCTCGTCGGATCGCGCGATTGCGGAGTACGCGCGCGACATCTGGCATACGAAGCCGGTCGAGCAGGTGGGCTGAGGGTCAACGCGCGCCCACCTGAAACTGTCCTGAAGCAGCGGTGTTACTGTGCGGTGGGGCGCGCTGCCGGGGTATCGGCGCTGGCCGCCTTGGCTGCGCGCACGGCCTGTTCGACGCGTTCGACAAAGGTGCGGTCGCTGCTGGAGACCGCTTCGCGTGTTTCGCCCTTCGTCACCACCAGCAGGCGGTGCGTGACCTCTTGCCAGATCCACGCAAGCCAGCCCACCACGATCATCATCACGCCGCAGCCCAGGCCCGCGCCCGAGTGGTAAGCGCCGCCGAAAGCCGCCAGCGCCACGCCGAACAGCGACAGCAGCAACGGCACGACACGACTGCGATGGATCGTGACGACCCGCAGATCGTCGATATCGCGCAGTGCGAAGATCTGCCCTGCGACGGAAAGCGAGGTGCGCGTGACCGAGACGCCGGCTTCGTTGAAAGGGAGTTCCATCGGTTCGAAAGCTGCGAAGGGAAAGGCCGCAGCGTACCAGAAGCGCGCGCAAGGCGGCAGGTTGCACGACGCCGCAGTTCGCCTGCAAAAAGCAGAAAGGCTTCCCGAAGGAAGCCTTTTGCATATCGCGCACACAGCGCCCGCGTGGCAGGCGCTACGTTCGCAATGCTTAGAACTTGTGGCGGATACCGACGCGCACTGCGAGCTGGTTCTGCGAACCCGAACCCGACGGAGCGAAGATGCTCGACGACGAATCGCCGATCTGCGCCTGCACCGGCGTGCCCTTGTACGAACCCGAAGCTTCTTCGTAAGCGACGAGGCCGTAGACATCCGTGCGCTTGCTCAGAGCGTAGTCGATCGAACCGTTGGCCTGGTTCCAGTGCGCGTTGAACAGACCCGAAGCGCGCGAGTACGTGTAGCCCACCGCGCCCGTCAGAGCCGGCGTGAAGGCGTACTTGACGCCGGCTTCGTACGCGTTGAACAGCGTCGACGAACCCGTGATCGGCAGGAAGCGCGTGTTCGTCCACAGCAGCCATGCGGTAGCCGGGCCGAAGACGTAGCGGCCGCCGAAGCCGAACGAACGCAGGTCACGCACGGCGCTCGGCGTAGCGGCGTTGATGTTGGCCAGCGACGTCGAGAACGCCGGCGCTGCCGCTGCCGGGTACGTGATGTCCGTGTATGCGCCGCCCAGGCTGAACGGGCCGTATGCGTAGTTCGCGCCGAAGCTGTAGGCACGCGACGACGACGTCGTAGCGGTCGTCGGAGCGCCGGCGAACGATGTCGTGTTCGAGAAGCCATACAGGCCGCCGAACGTGAAGCCCGAGAAGTTCACGCTCTGGAACTTGACGGCGTTGTTGATACGGCTCGACGTGAGCTGGTCGACGTCATTGACGTGGTAGGCCCAGTTGCCCGAAACCGTGTTGCCGCCCGTCGAGTACAGCGAACCGAGGATGTCGGTGCTGAACGAGTATTGACGGCCGAACGTGATCGAACCGATGTTGCTTTGCGTCAGGCCGACATAGGCTTGACGGCCGAACATCGCGCCGCCTTGACCTGCCGTGCCGTTGCCGCTGTTGAAGCCGTTTTCAAGGACGAAGATCGCCTTGAGGCCGCCGCCCAGGTCTTCCGAGCCGCGCAGGCCCCAACGGCTGCCTTGAGCGACGCCGTCGCCGTACGTGAAGGCCTTCGAGCTGCCCTTCGATGCGTTGGTCGTGTGGTTGATGTAGTTCACACCCGCGTCGATCAGGCCATACAGCGTCACGCTGCTTTGTGCGTGAGCGGAACCGGCGATCAGGCCGAGGATAGCGGTGGTCAGAATTTTCTTTTTCAACTGTTTCTCCGGATGAAGGAAAGTAAGTCTCCGGCCTCGTACGGGCCGGTTGATGTGTCGCGCTGCAATTTAAGGGTCGCTAGCTAAAGAAATGTGACAGTAAGGATATGTCGCTGAAATGTCGCTGTTATGTGGTGTGAATGCGACAGCAGCCTTGTGACCCGGTGGAAGCGGCTGAAAGCCTTGCCGTTATTGGCATTGCCAGAAAATGACGGGGCTTTGGAGGCCACGGCGGTGCGCCGGATGACCTTTATAAGATTTTCTGCTTTGTAAGGTTGGCCAGGCGATTTGCATGAATGTGATGTTATTTTTTTGATGCAAATGCGGCGGCGCAAGGCAAGTGTTAGCGCCCTTTATTGACCGGAAAAAGCCGCTATTGTGACGATTTTTGCAATATTCGCCTTTGGCTCACGGGCTTCCGGGCAGCCAGAAATGACCACGCCCCGGCTTGTTCCCAAGCCGGGGCGTTGAGCCGATTCTTCGAGCGATCAGAGCGACAGCAGCGAGCCTGAACGGATTGGCGTGTCGCCTGCAATGCGCGCGATTTCCATCCCGGCGGTCGCGAAACGCGCGCTGTGACGCGCGTACATCACGCCGCTCACGCTCGCGCTGAGCGTGGTCACTTCATCGGTGAGCGGGTTGACGATGTCGGCCACCGGCGTGCCCGCGTCGATCCATGCGCCGCAGTCCGCACGGAACACGATCACGCCGCTGGCGGGCGCGACGATCGGCTCGGTGCCCGCCAGCGGCGTGGCCGGATGCGCGAGCGGCGGCAGCGGGGACGCCGTGGCGTCGATCACGCCGCGCGTGATCAGGTAATCGACGATAGCCTGCGCGTCGTGCTCGGCGAATTCGTGCGAGACGTCGCGCTGGCTGCGCAACTCCACGGTCACCGAAATCGAGCCGTGCGGAATCGGGAAACGCCCGCCAAACTGTTCGCGCAGCGCCGTCCAGCAGAAGCTGTGAATCTCGTCGAACGGATTGCCGATCGAATTGAGCGCGAGCAGCGACGCCTTGGCGTCCAGATAACGCGCAAGCGGCTCGACGTCGGGCCAGATTTCGGGATTTGTGTAGATGTGCATCGCGGCTTCCCAGTCGCAGTGCAGGTCCAGCACGATATCGGCGTCGTAGGACAGGCGTTGCAGCGCGAGGCGCTGCGAGTCGAGTTCGGTCTTCGGCTGCACGGCGGCCAGACCTTCGCCCATCAAGGCGCGGATCGCCATGAGGTTGGCGTGGGCGTCGGGGCCCAGGCGCGACTCGACCTGCGGCAACACGAGCGCCGTCAGTTCGTGGAAGTTGCGGTTGAAGTTCTGCGCGGTGTTCGACTCGAAGCGGCCCGCGAGATGGCCGAGCCATTGCTGGTTCAGCCCGATCGGGTTCGCCACCGGCACGACCACGACTTCGCCGCGCATGCGCCCGGCGGCTTCGTGCGCGGCGAGCTTGCGGCGCAGCGCCCAGCAGACCAGCATGCCGGGCAATTCGTCGGCGTGCAGCGACGACTGCACATAGACCTTGGCGCCGCCTGGCTGGCCGTAGTGGAAACTCGTGATCTCTCGCGCGGTGCCCAGTGCGGGCGCAATCAACGGATGGTGGTGGGTTTGCATGATGGGTGTGCGCGTGGCGCTTGAGGCGCGAGGCGCGTTATCCGAGCCTGTCCGGGTGGGTGGCCCGCGAGCGGGCCGATCCCCATGATCTTAGCCGATCCGCCGGATCGACAGAAACCGCGGGGCGCAACCGCGAGACAGAAACACACGGAGCCCAAAAACAAAAAGCCCGAACCGCGAGGGTTCGGGCTTTCGACCGGGCAGTTAAAACCGCTTAGCCGCCGTACACGTCGAAGTCGAAGTATTTGGCTTCGATCTTCTTGTACGTGCCGTCCTTGATCATGTCGGCGATAGCCTTGTCGATCTTGGCCTTCAGGTCGGCGTCTTCCTTACGCAGGCCGATAGCGGCCGCGCCCGTCGGGATTTCCTTGCCGGCGAACTGGAAGCCTGCGCCGCGCGGGGTCTTCAGGAAGCCCAGGTCAGCCTGCACTTCGTCCTGCAGCGCTGCGTCCAGACGGCCCGAGATCAGGTCGGCGTAGACCTGGTCCTGGTTCTGGTAGGGAACGACGTTGACGCCCTTGGGCGCCCAGTTGTCCTTCGCGTAGGTTTCCTGGATCGTGCCTTGTTCGACGCCCACCGACTTGCCCTTGAGCGAGTCAGCCGTCGGCTGGTAGGTGGTGCCCTTCTTGGCGACCAGGCGCGTCGGCGTGTCGAACAGCTTGGCCGAGAAGGCGATTTGTTCCTGGCGCTGCGGGGTGATCGTCATCGACGAAAGCACGCCGTCGAACTTCTTGGCCTTCAGGCCCGGGATCATGCCGTCGAAATCCTGCTCGACCCACACGCACTTTGCGTTCAAGCGCTTGCAGATTTCGTTGCCGAGGTCGATGTCGAAGCCGACCAGCTTGCCATCGGGGGCTTTCGATTCGAACGGAGCGTAGCTCGCGTCTACGCCAAAGCGCACGGTGGACCAATCCTTGGCATAGGCGGCGCTAGCCGAAACGGCCAGCAGGGCAACCGACAGGGTGGCAAGCAGTTTCTTCACTCTCTTTACTCCTCTTATGGTTCATGGCGCGCCATGTGCGGTCGTGCCGCCACGGTGCATTTTTCCGGCGCGGCTCGCGCCGGAGATTCGGTTGTCCTCGCAAGCGTTGCTGCGAGCGGCGGCGAGAAGCTTACCCGGTCAAAAATGCTGCGTCGCTAGTGAAATACCGGATGGCAAGCGAACAAGCGCTCTAAGGAGCGTTCGCCAATCTGTGCCGATGGACGCAAAGCCTTGTACTGAAAGGCTTTAGAGATGCTGGGAGGGCGTGCAAGGTGGGCGGCGGAAAACGGATTGCGATGCTCTGCCGCAACAGTCGCAGGCATGCGCCGGGCAGCGGCGGTCGCTACACGCGGCGCATGAAGGGAAGTTGAAATCGAAACGATGGCGTGCCGTTGGTTTCGTGGTTGGCGACGGCACGCCTTTGCCGCAATGCAGCAAGCTCAGATCATCAGATCACGCGTCGGATCACGAATCAGATCACACGTTGACCGGCGCGATACGTCGCGCGCGGCACCGGCAGCGTGTCGAGCATGGTCACGCGCACGAAGTCGGCGCGCAGACCCGGTTCGATCGCGCCACGGTCATCCAGACCAGCCTTGCTAGCCGGTTCCCACGAGACGGTGGCGAGCGCGCGCGGCAATGTCCAGCCGGCCTTGGTCACGAGGTCGAACGCGGCAGTCAGCAGGCTCGATGGCACGTAATCGGACGAGAGAATGTCGAGCAGGCCGGCCTGCGCCATTTCGAGCGCCGACACGTTGCCCGAATGCGAGCCGCCGCGCACGACATTGGGCGCACCCATGATCGTGGCGATGCCGCGCTTCTTCGCTTCTTCGGCAGCGGCGCGCGTGGTTGGGAATTCGGCCAGCACGATGCCTTCGGCGGCAGCCTGCTCGACGTGCTCGACCAGCGTGTCGTCATGGCTCGCGAGCGGGATGTTACGCGTGCGGCAGCGTTCGACGATGGCGCGGCGGTGCGCGTCCGCGAATCGCTCCTGTTCGGTTTCCATCTCGGTGAGCAGGTTGTCGGCGTGTTCGTCGGTCCACTTGCCGTGGCGCTCCTGATAGCGACGCCACTGCGCGCGATCGTGCCATTGGCGCTGGCCCGGCGTGTGGTCCATCACCGAGGCGAGGCGCAGCAGCGGATGCTCGCTCAGGATGTCGAACAGCTCGATCACGTCCTGCGTGGCGATTTCGCAGCGCAGGTGCAGGAAGTGGTCGGCGCGCAGCAGCTTGCGTTCGGAAAAGCGTGAGAGCGCGGCGGCGCTGGCCAGTTGCACGTCGCGGCCGCGCACGCCCACGGCCAGACGCGTGCCGATCGCGAGCGCATCGAATACCGTGGTGATGCCGGCGGCGGCGATCTGCGCGTCGTGGATCACGAAGGCGGCGTCGGTGTTCCAGTGCACGCCGGGGCGTGGCGCGAGGTGCTTTTCCAGGTTGTCGGTGTGCAGCTCGACGAGACCCGGCAGCAGAAAGTCGCCTTCCCAGTCCTCGGCTTCGGGCGCGGCGGTGGAGCCGCGCGAAATGTCGCGGATCGTCTCGCCTTCGACATGCAGCGTGCCGGTGAAAACGTCGTCTCGCGTCACGATGCGAGCGTTCTTGATCAACATCGTCAGGCTCCGGAAATCGGTTCTTGAATCACGGTTAAGGGTACGTAAAGCGGATTACGAATGCATGTTCAGCGGGCCTGCGCTCAGGCTGCCTCGACCTCTGCCACGCGCGGCGCACGCAGCGCCAGCACGCGGGTAGCGACGCGTTCGCGCGTGTCCTCGTCGTGGAATACGCCCACGATCGCCGCGCCGCGCTCGCGCGCCTCGACGATCAGACCGGCCACCACTTCGCGGTTTTCCGCATCGAGTGAGGCTGTGGGTTCGTCGAGCAACAGCACGCGATGCTGTGCGATCAGACCGCGCGCGATGTTCACGCGCTGCTGCTCGCCGCCCGAAAACGTGGCGGGCGCGAGCGGCCAGAGACGTTGCGGCACGTTCAGACGTTCGAGCAAAGCGGCGGCGCGGGCGCGCGCTTCTTCCTCATCCACGCCGCGCGAAACCAGCGGCGCGGCCACGATATCGAGCGCAGAAACACGTGGAATCACACGCAGAAACTGGCTCACGTAACCCACTACGTTGCGGCGCAGGCGCAAGACGTCGTGCGGTTGCGCGCCCGTGATTTCCAGATGCTGGGTGGGCGCGGCGTCGTCGCGGATCGCGATCGAGCCGCCGCTCGCCAGATAGTTGCCGTACAGGCAGCGCAGGAAGGTGCTCTTGCCCGCGCCCGAGGGACCGACCAGCACGACGCATTCGCCGCGCGCCACGTCAAGCGACACGCCCGCGAGCGCGTCGATGCCGATGCCGCCCTGGCCATGCAGCGTGAAGGTCTTGCGCACGTCTTCGGCGCGCAGCATCAGCGCGGGGCGCTCGGCGAACGCGCGCGCGGCCGCGGAAACGGGGGAATTCAGTGTCATGACGTTCATCCTAGACCGGCAGCACGGAGGCCACCAACGTCTGCGTATAAGGGTGTTGAGGATCGTCCAGCACCTGGTCGGTCAGACCCGATTCGACCACCGTGCCGCCCTGCATCACCATCAGCCGGTGCGCGAGCAGACGCGCCACGCCAATATCGTGCGTGACGATCAGCACCGAAAGATGCAGCGTGGTCGTGAGCGTGCGCAGCAGATCGAGCAGACGCGCCTGCACGGACACGTCGAGACCTGCGGTGGGCTCGTCCATGAACACGAGGCGCGGTCCCGTGACCAGATTGCGCGCGATCTGCAGGCGTTGCTGCATGCCGCCCGAAAACGCCGAAGGCAGTTCGTCGATGCGGGTCTCGTCCAGCTCCACGCGGCGCATCCATTGCTGCGCGCTCGCGCGGATGCGCCCGTAATGGCGCGCGCCCACCGCCATCAGCGGCTCGCCAATGTTTGCGCCCGCCGACACGCCCGCGCGCAGCCCGTCGCGCGGATTCTGCTGCACGAAACCCCATTCGGTGCGCGCAAGCAGACGGCGGCGCGGCTCCGAAAGCGTGCGCAGATCGAGCGTTTCGCCGTTCGCGCTGGTGTAGTCGAGCGCACCGGCATCGGCGTCGGTGCGTAGCGCAAGCGTGTTGAGCAGCGTGGTCTTGCCCGACCCCGATTCGCCCACGATGCACAGCACCTCGCCCGGATACAGATCGAAGCTCACGTCGCGACAGCCGTTGCGCCCGCCGTACTGCTTCGTGAGGCCGCGTGCGCTCAAGAGCGGCTTCATCCCTGAATTCATGCTTGCGCTCCCGCTTGTTCGTGAATGACTTCGTGATCCTGAGTTTCGCGGCGTTCGTGGCAATAGTCGCTATCCGAACACACGAACATGCGCTTGCCCGCATCGTCGACGATCATTTCGTCCAGGAAGCTCTCGCGCGAACCGCACAGCGCGCACGCATGTTCCCAGCGCTGCACCTCGAATGGATGATCGTCGAAATCGAGCGATTTCACCGGCGTATAAGGCGGAATCGCGTAGATGCGTCGCTCGCGGCCCGCGCCGAATAGTTGCAGCGCGGCGTTCATATGCAGCTTGGGATTGTCGAATTTCGGAATCGGCGAAGGCGAGGTGAGGTAGCGCCCGTTGACCGTCACCGGATAATCGTACGTGGTGGCGATGCTGCCGTGCTGCACGATGTCCTCGTAAAGCTTCACGCTGATCAGGCCGTAATCGGCAAGCGCATGCAGCTTCTTGCATTCGGCCACGCGCGGCTCCAGCCTGAACAGCGGTTCGGGCATCGGCACCTGGTAGACGAGGATCTGCTTGTCCGTGAGCGGCGTTTCCGGAATGCGGTGGCGCGTCTGCACGATGGTCGCTTCGCGGGTGCGGCGCGTGGTGGCCACGCCGGTGGTGCGCGCGAAAAAGCGGCGGATGTTCACCGCGTTGGTCGTATCGTCCGAGCCTTGATCGATGACCTTGAGCGTGTCTTTCGCGCCGATGATCGCCGCCGTCACCTGAATGCCGCCCGTGCCCCAGCCATACGGCAGCGGCATTTCGCGCGAGGCGAACGGCACCTGATAGCCCGGCACCGCCACGGCCTTGAGCAGGGCGCGGCGGATCATGCGCTTGGTCTGCTCGTCGAGATAGGCGAAGTTGTAGCCGTCGGCGGCCTGCGTTTCGTGCGAGGCGAGCGAGGTGTCGAATATATCGGGCGCGTTCATGCGGCCTCTCCCGTTTGCAGTTCGTCGCCGGGCTGTTCGCCATGCTGCGCGCGCAGGCGGCGCACGAGTTCGAGCTCGGCCTGGAAGTCGACGTAATGCGGCAATTTTAGATGCTGCACGAAGCCCGACGCTTCCACATTGTCGCTATGCGAAAGCATGAATTCGATGTCCTGAGTGGGCGAGGCGAGCGTTTCGCCCAACTCCTCGGCGCGCAGCGCGCGATCGACCAGCGCCATCGCCATGGCCTTGCGTTCGCCATGGCCGAAGGTGAGGCCGTAGCCTTGCGTGAAGGCCGGCGGCATGTCCTTGCTGCCCGCGAACTGGTTGATCATCTGACATTCGGTCAGCTCGATCTCGCCGATTTCGACCGCTTCGCCCAGTTCGTCCAGCACCATTTCCACGGCTACGGCGCCAAAGCGGATCTCGCCCGCGAACGGATGCGAGTGCGCGTAGCCGCGCTGCGTGGCGTAGCCCATGGCCAGCAGGAAGCCTTCGTCGCCGCGCGCGAGGTTCTGCAGGCGCACGCTGCGATCGGCGGGAAACGACAGCGGTTCGCGCGACAGGTCACCCGGTTCGATGCCTTCGCCGGTGACGGTTTCCTGCTCGATCAGGCCTTCGCTGTTCAGCAGCGTGACGACGCGTGGCATGGCTTCCTGCGGCGCATTGGGTTGCGAAGTCGGTTCGGGATCCGAATCATCATCGCCTTGAGCGAGTAACGTGAAATCCAGCAGACGTTGCGTGTAATCGTAGGTCGCGCCCAGCACCTGGCCGCCGGGCACGTCCTTGAAGGTCGCGGAAATGCGGCGCTCGACGTCCATATGTCCGGTGTCCACGGGCACCGTGTAACCAAAGCGCGGTAACGTGGTGCGATAGGCGCGCAGCAGAAAAATCGCTTCGACCAGATCGCCCGCAGCCTGCTTGATGGCGAGCGCGGCGAGTTCTTCGTCGTAGACCGAGCCTTCGGCCATCACGCGCGCCACAGCCAGGCGCATCTGTTCGCGGATCTGCGCGACGGAGAGTTCGGGCACGTTCGTGTCGCCACGGCGGGCTTTGTCGAGCAGACGCCACGACGCTTCGATCGCGCGCTCTCCTCCTTTGACGGCGACGTACATCAGTTCACCTCCACGCGGGTGCTGCGCGGCAGGCCCACGATCCGGGCGCCGCAGACGAAATAGAAGTCGATGCCGCACGGAAAGAGCGGCGCGAGCGCGGCGCGTTCCTGCCAGAGCGATGCAGGCAGGCCGGTGGGCGCAAAGCGCTGGGTCGTCTGGATGCCGGGGCCGCTGAGCGTGAGCGGCGCGCCGTCCGTGAGCGAATCGACGCGCACGAACACGGTGGCCGACTGCTCGGGCGATTCGGCCGTGCCGCATGCGAAGGTGTCGAGCGGCGGCAGCATGGCGGCGTCATGCACATAGGCGAAAGCGGCTTCGCGCGGCGTGGCGGCGAGCGGCGCGTCCGCGTGAAAGCGCAGGGCGGCGGCGAGCGCGGCGTCGGGCTGGGCGAGCCAGATGGGGGTGGCGTAGTCGGCCAGCGCGAGCAGCGCGGCGAAGGCCGCGAGACCGGCGCGCGGCGTGCCGTCGCTGGCGGCTTCGATGGCCTCGGCGGCGGGCAGCGGGGTCTCGATCAATTCGATCGTGCCGGGACGTGAAAGCGCGTTCAGCAGCGTACGGAACACCGCTTGCGTGTCGTGAACCGGATCGGCGAAACCCGGCGCGAGCACGTCGAGCGACAGATGCACGGCGGCAGCGTTCGCCCCGGCGAAATCGGCAGTCATGGCGCCTTCGTTCATGCGTCACCTCGAACCATCGTGAAGAATTCGACCCGGGTGCTGGCGGTGTCGTCGCGGCGCGCGGCGCGCTGTTCGGCCAGACGTGCGGCCAGCGGCTCGATCAACTGCGCGTGCAGGCGGCCGTGGCGCTCGGGCTGCTGCAACAGGGCGTCGGCCAGCGCGGCGAGTTCGGCGCGGCGTTTGTCGCGGCCCAGATGGCAGGCGACGCCCACCGTGGCGGCCTGCGTGCCGTGCGCCGCGCCGTCCGGCGCACGCAGGCGCAGCGTGGCGCGCGTGACGGTGGCTTCGCCCAGGTTGAAGGCGTTGCCGGTGCCGCCGACGCGCCCGCGCACCATCGCGAGGCCGGTTTGGGGGGCGCGCAGCCAGTCGAAGGAAGGCGCCGGCTCGCCGCCGAGCGCCGCGGCCAAGGCCGCTTCGAGCTCGGCGCGCGGCGTGCGCGCGAGAACCGCCATCCAGGCGCGGCGCGCGGCTGAACCGGCGGCGGTGGATGGGGCGGAGGAAGCGTTCATCGGAGTTCCTGTGTCGTGAACGGAATTGAACTGCGGATAAAACAGGGGCGAAACGAGATCAAAGCGTGATCAAGGCGCGGTTGGTTGAAACACTTGCCGGATTGCGCACCTCGCAGGGCGTCGCGACGTCGGGACATTGGAGCATCTATTCATCTAAACGTCTAGACGTTTAATGTTACAGTGAACGCGCACCGGCGCTGAAGACGTTTTCATATTTTCATCACGCCCTGGCCACTACAATGCGCAAAACGCTATTGAAACCGAGGGGAATGACAGCACCATGACATCGAACGACGACGCGCAACACAGCACGCTCGAACGCGGCGCAGGGCTGGCGGTGTGGCGGCAGATCGAGCAGATCCTCGCAGCCGAGATCGCCGCGAAGGGTTTCGGCGACGATGGCCGCCTGCCGAGCGAAGGCGAACTGGCGAAGCGCTTCGACGTCAACCGGCATACGGTGCGGCGCGCGATGCTGGGCCTCGCTGCCCAGGGTCTCGTGAGCGTCGAGCAGGGGCGCGGCACCTTCGTGCAGCCCGGCGCGATCGACTACAGCATCGGCAAGCGCACGCGTTTCACGGAAAACCTGCAGCGTCATCAGCATTCGGCGGTGGGCAAGCTGCTGGCGTCGTCGCGCGTGAAGGCCGATCCGGCGGTGGCCAAGGCGCTGGGGCTGCGCGCGGGCGCATTGGTCTATCGGCTCGAAACGCTGCACGAGTCGGACGGCGTGCCGCTCACCTACGCGCGCAGCTGGTATCCGGCCGCGCGTTTCGCCGATCTGCCCGCGGTCATGGAGCGCGTGGACAGCACGTCCAAGGCGTTGGCGGAATTTGGCGTGAGCGACTATCTGCGCAAATGGAGCCGTATCGGCAGCGTGTTGCCCGAGCCGGAAGTCGCGCGGCGTTTGAACATCAATCGACAGCAGCCGGTGCTCTGGGTCGAAAACGTCGACGTCGATCTGGAAGGCGTGGCGATCAAATACGGCGTGACGCATTTCGCAGCGGACCGCGTGCAACTGATGGTGGAGCACGAGATATGAGCACCGAAATGAGCGCCGCCCACGACCTCTGGAGCGCGGCGACGCGCTTTGCGATCTATTACGCGCCGCCGCGCGACAGCATCTGGTGGCGCGCCGGTTGCGCGTGGCTTGGCCGCGACCCGGAAAGCGGCGCGCCGCTTGCGCCGCCGCAGCCTGTGGAACTGGACCAGCCGCTTGCGGCGCTGACCGTCGTGCCCGCTCGATATGGCTGGCACGGCACGCTGGTGCCGCCGTTTCGCCTCGCCGATGGCGTGACGCCGCAGACGCTCCTTGCCGCTACGCAGGCCTGGGCCGCGCGGCGCGCGCGCTTCGCGGTGAAGGCGGAAGCGGCTACTTTGAGCCGATTCGTCGCGGTTAAGGCAAGCGACGATGCGGGCGCGCAGGCGCTTCAGGACCTGGCCGCCGACGCCTTGCGCACGCTCGGCTCGCTGCGCGCCGCGCAGACAAACGCCGAACTGGCGAAGCGCCTGGACGCGCCGCTCACGCCGCGCCAGCGCGACTACGTGGAAACCTGGGGCTATCCGTATGTGTTCGACGAGTTCCGCTTTCATATGACGCTATCCGATTCGCTCGACGATGCGCCCGCGCGCGCCGCGCTCACGCAGGCCTGGAACGCGCAGATGCACGATGCGGGCGCGTTGCCCGTGCATGGCGTGGCGATCTACGTCGAGCCGCAGCCGGGCGCGCCCTTTGTGCTGTGGCAGCGCGTGGATTTCGCGCAGCAGCAGGAGGCAGCGGCATGACGGCCCGCCTGATTTACGTGATGGGCCCATCGGGCGCAGGCAAGGACACGCTGCTTGGCTATGCGCGCACGCGGCTCGCAGCGGAAGGCGTGGTGTTCGCACATCGCTACATCACGCGCGAGGAGGGCGGCGGCGAAAACCACATCGCGCTCACCGACACCGAATTCGAAGCGCGCGCGCGGCTGGGCCTGTTCGCGCTGCAGTGGCGCAGCCACGCGCTGCGCTATGGGATCGGCGTGGAAGTCGAGCAGTGGCTCAAGCTGGGCTGCACCGTCGTGGTGAACGGCTCGCGCGCCTACGTGAATGAAGCGCTGGCGCGTTTTCCGCGCATGACGCTCGTGCATGTGAATGCCGCGCAACATGTGCTGGCCGCACGGCTTGCTTCGCGAGCGCGCGAAACGCCCGAACAAGTCGCCGAACGGCTGGCGCGGCGCGCGCCGTTCGACGTGCCCGAAGGCGCGACCTTCGTGCAGATCGATAATTCCGGACGGATCGAGGATGCGGGCGCGGCCTTCGTCGCGGCGGTGCAGCGGGTGGCGCTCAAGGGCTGAGACGGCCGGTGCACCGTGCGCCGCGCCGGGGGCTGGGTATTTTTGGCCACGCGCTGCGCTCATGAGAAGATGACGCCGCCCCGCGGATCGCTACAAAACGCCACAGCAATACGCCACAGCAAAACGCCGCGACCAATCCACACGAGACCGCCCTTGGACCGTTTCCAGGAGATGCAGATTTTCACGCGCATCGTCGACCGCCGCAGCTTCACGCAGGCGGCCGAGGACCTGAATTTGCCGCGCGCCACCGTCACCAATTCGATCAAGCGTCTCGAGACGCGCCTGGGCGTGCGCCTGCTGGAACGCACCACACGGCAGGTGAAGCCCACGCCCGACGGCGACGCCTACTATCAACGCTGCACGCGCCTGCTGGCCGATCTCGAAGAAACCGAGGAGGCCTTTCGCGACACCGATCCGCACGGCCGCCTGCGCGTGAACATGCAAGGCACGCTCGCGCAGTACTTCGTGATGCCGCGTCTGCCGCAATTTCTGGCGCGCTACCCGCGCATCGAACTCTTTATCGGCTCGGGCGACCATTTCGTCGATCTGGTGCGCGAGGGCATCGACTGCGTGCTGCGTGCGGGCGAACTCAGCGATTCGTCGATGATCGCGCGGCGCGTCGCGCTGCTCGAACAGGTGACGGTCGCGAGTCCCGCCTATCTCGAACGGTACGGCGATCCCGCTTCGATCGAAGCGTTGCTGGATGGGCACCGCGCCGTCAACTACCTTTCGCCGGCTACGGGCCGCGCCCATCCGCTCGAATTCGCGCGCTGCCCGACGGCGTGCGCAATATCACGCTGCCGGGTCCGGTGGGCGTGAATGGCGCGGAGTTGTATACGGCGGGTGCGCTTGCGGGCCTTGGCCTCGTGCAGGTGCCGCGTTATCGCGTGCGCGAGCAACTGGCCAACGGCGAGCTGTGCGTGGTGCTGGCCGATCAGCCGCCCCCGCCGATGCCGGTTTCCGTGATGTTTCCGCAGGCACGCCAGCTTTCGCTGCGCGTGCGCACCTTTGCGGACTGGCTCGTGCAGGTTTTCGCGGACATCGGCTGAAACGGCGGCTGGTCCTGATGCTGGGTCGTCAGCCGGCGGTACGCCGTTGCGCACATCGGTATGAGGGGCGTGGCTGGCTGTCATGCGGTCCTTGGTCGGGTGAGCCGGGCGGCTGGCGGCTGACAGCGCTTGAGGCTTGACTTAGAGTGCACTCGAAGTCCTAACCTGAGATCCGTCATGTCGAAACCCCTGACTATCGGCCAGGTGGCCGCGGCCACCGGCGTCACCACCCACACGCTACGTTACTACGAGCAGGCCGGGCTGCTGCGCGCCATCGGACGCACGCAGGCCGGGCATCGGCTGTATTCGCCCGCGGATAGGGACTGGCTGCAGTTCGTCATGCGTCTGAAAGCGACCGGCATGCCGATCGCGTCGATCCAGGCGTTCTCCGAACTGCGCGCGCAGGGCGAGGCGACCTACGATGCCCGGCGCGAGATGCTGGCGGCGCATCGCAACGAGGTGCTGGCGCGCATCGACGATCTGCAGGCCAATCTGGCGGCGATCACCGACAAGATCGCCTGGTACGAGACGGCGGCGCGGGACGCGGCGCGACATGACGAAGACGCTCAAACCCATCGACAGGAAGAGGATTCGCCATGGATATCGGAACCCACGCAGAGCCCAACAAGCGCGACACGAAGCGCGACCACAAGCAAGACCGCTATGCGCAAGGCTGGCAAAAGCTGAAAGAGATCGACGGTGCGGCCGGCGAGAAAGTCGTCGCGGCACTCGCGCCGATTGCGCCGGATTTCGGCCGCTTGCTGATCGAGTTCGGCTTCGGCGACATCTATAGCCGGCCGCAACTCGATCTGCGTGCCCGCGAAATCGCCACGATTGCCGCGCTGGCCGCGCTCGGCAACGCACAGCCGCAGTTGAAGATACACATCGAGGCCGCCCTGAATGTCGGCTGCACCCGCGACGAGATCGTCGAGGTGTTCATGCAGATGGCGCTGTATGCCGGGTTCCCGGCGGCGCTCAATGCATTGTTCGCCGCGCGGGAGGTGTTCGCTGAGTGCGAGGTGGCGGAGTCAGCCGACTGATCCGGAGCATACGAGGCGCGCCGCGAACCTCCCTCAAGTCCGCCGCGAAACCATCCCCGAGACGCGCTGGGCCGCCTGCTGCAGCGGCTGCAGGAAGGTCTTGACCATCTGTTTGGCCGAAGTGCGCTGCGCATTGCCGCTGATGTTCATCGCGGCAATCACGCGCCCCTGGCGGTTGCGGATCGGCGCGGAGATCGAGATCAGCCCGCCTTCCAGTTCCTGATCGACGATGGCCCAGCCCTGCTCGCGCACCTGGGCGATGATCTTCTTGAGCTCTTCCTTGTCGGTCACGGTGCGCGGCGTGTGCGCGTAGAGCGGCGACGCGCCCAGCGTAGCGTCGAGCGCGTCTTCGTCGAGCGCGGACAACAGCACGCGCCCCATCGAGGTGCAATACGCAGGCAGGCGGCTGCCGATCGACAGGTTGATCGTCATGATCTTGTGCGTGGGCACGCGCAGCACGTAGACGATCTCGGTGCGGTCCAGCACGGCCGCCGAGCAGCTTTCGTGCACTTCGGCCGAAAGCGCCTCCATGACCGGCTCGGCCAGATTCCAGAACGGCATCGACGTCAGATAGGCAAACCCGAGGTCGAGAATCTTGGGCGTGAGGCGGAACAGCCGCCCCTCGGCCTCGACGTAGCCCAGCGTCTGCAGCGTCAGCAGGATGCGCCGCGCGCCCGCGCGCGTGAGGCCGGTGGCGGCGGCAACGTCGGTGAGCGTCTGCTCGGGGTGCTCGGCGTTGAACGCGCGGATCACGGAAAGCCCGCGCGCGAACGACTGCACATAGGAGTCGCCCGGCTTTTCGGGGATGTCCGTCTGCTCGTCGGAAGGGGCGGGCGGTACGCGGGTGGCGGGGTTCATGGCGTCGTGGCGTCGGATCAAGGGCTGGAGGCGGCGCGAAAGGAACCCAAGACGATAGCGCAAGCGCTTTGTTTCGCCAACCGGCACGCGGCGGTGGGGCGGCGCATCGGCGTGAAAAATACAAGCGGGGTGCGTCGTTTATCAGAATGGGTTGTTTGATTTTTCGCAAGTAAATTGCTGGCCGCCTGGATTGACGATTCGATTGAATATCGATAAGGGAATTAATCGTCTTGGTTTAATCATCAGTCAATTAAAGGGGTGTTCTGAGAAGTTACGGATGCCGGTTATTTTTGGCTAACTCTGTTAGTCGCAACCTTTCGCCACATTCACACGAATTTTCGCCTGAAGAATAGTCGATATCGCTTGCGGCGCATTGTCGCGCAGGCATCTCCGGTAATTGGAAAGATAACTGAAAGATATGTGTGTCGTTCCGTCGCGCCGGTACGTATGCGCTTTGGTGCCCTCAATAAACCTTGGCCTAAATCAAATTTTTGAAGAAGTCGTTTCCGTAGAATTTCGCTAAAAACGGTACGGGTGCATTTTGCATGGCGGGTTTTGCAATGCGAATGCGTGACAGCGTTCAAAGTGGTTAAACGGAAAAGCAGGCAAACATGAAGAGAAAAGCCTTCAAAAGGTGGTTAATCCCCCTCGGCGGCGGGCTCGTCGCCACGCTAGCGGGATGTAGCGGCAACCTCACAGTGCTCGACCCCAAGGGCAGCGTCGGCGTCGCCGAAAAATCCCTCATCGCCACGGCCACGTGGGCCATGCTGCTCGTGGTGGTGCCGGTGATCCTGCTCACGCTCTATTTCGCCTGGCGCTACCGCGCGTCCAACCGCAATGCCACCTATGCGCCCAAGTGGGCGCATTCCACGGCGATCGAAGTCGTCGTGTGGACCATTCCGGCCATCATCATCCTGTTCCTTGCCGTACTCACCTGGAAGACCACGCACGAGCTCGACCCCTACAAGCCGCTCGAATCGAACGTGAAGCCCATCAATGTCGAGGTTGTAGCGCTCGACTGGAAGTGGCTCTTCATCTATCCGGATCTCGGCATCGCCACGGTGAACCAGCTTGCGGTGCCGGTGGGCACGCCGGTCAATTTTCGCATCACGTCGGATTCGGTGATGAATTCGTTCTTCATCCCGCAACTGGGCACCCAGGTCTACGCAATGGCGGGCATGCAGACGCGTCTGCACCTCGTCGCCGACGAAGCCGGCAATTACGAAGGCATTTCGGCCAACTACAGCGGCAAGGGCTTCTCGGACATGAAGTTCCGCACGCTCGCTACCAGCCAGCAGGACTTCGACGCCTGGGTGCAGAAGGTCAAGGCCTCGCACGACGGTCTGTCGATGGACCAGTACGCGGGCGTCGCACAGCCGACCGAGAAGGCGCCGGTGCAGTACTTCTCGACGGTCGATCCGAAGCTCTTCAACAACATCATCGCGAAGTACAACAACGGCCACGTCACGGACTTCAATGACCCGTCGTGCGTGACCAAGGGGTAAGCAGTCATGTTCGGAAAACTCACCTTAGAGGCGATCCCGTTCGATCAGCCGATCATCATGGGCGCAGCGGCGTTCATGGCGCTGATCGTGGTCGCCGTGCTCGGTCTCGTGACCTGGGCCGGCAAGTGGAAATACATCTGGTCCGAATGGCTCACGAGCGTGGACCACAAGCGCATTGGCCTGATGTACATCATCGTGGCGGTGCTGATGCTCGTGCGCGGCTTTGCCGACGCCGTCATGATGCGCATCCAGCAGGCTATCGCCTTCGACGCGCCCGGCTACTTGCCGCCGCATCACTATGACCAGATCTTCTCGGCGCACGGCGTCATCATGATCTTCTTCATGGCGATGGCGCTCATGGTCGGCCTGTTCAACCTCGTGGTGCCGCTGCAGATCGGCGCGCGCGACGTGGCGTTCCCGTTCCTGAACTCGCTTTCGTTCTGGATGACGGCGATCAGCGCGATCCTCATCAATCTGTCGCTGGTGGTCGGCGAGTTCGCGCAAACGGGCTGGCTCGCGTATCCGCCGCTCTCCGAATTGCAGTTCAGTCCCGGTGTGGGGGTCGATTACTACATCTGGTCGCTGCAGCTCTCGGGTGTCGGCACCCTCATTACCGGCATCAACTTCTTCGTCACCATCCTGAAGATGCGCGCGCCGGGCATGAGCCTCATGAAGATGCCGGTGTTTACGTGGACGGCGCTGTGCTCGAACGTGCTGATCATGGCCACCTTCCCGATCCTCACGATCGCGCTCGCACTGCTGGGCTTCGACCGTTACGTCGGCACGCACTTCTTCACGAATGACGGCGGCGGCAACGTCATGCTGTATCTGAATCTGATCTGGGCCTGGGGCCACCCCGAGGTGTACATCCTCGTACTGCCTGCGTTCGGCATCTATTCGGAAGTCATGGCTACGTTCTCGAAGAAGCCGCTGTTCGGCTACAAGACCATGGTCTATGCCTCGTGCGCGATCATGGTGCTGGCCTTCCTCGTGTGGCTGCACCACTTCTTCACGATGGGCTCCGGCGCCGACGTCAATGCGTTCTTCGGCATCATGACGATGGTGATCGCCATTCCCACGGGCGTGAAGATCTTCAACTGGCTGTTCACGATGTATCGCGGCCGCATCCAGTTCACCGCACCGGTGCTGTGGACGATTGGCTTCATGGTGACGTTCTCGATCGGCGGCATGACCGGCGTGATGATGGCGATCCCGGGTGCGGACTTTGTGCTGCATAACTCGCTGTTCCTGATCGCTCACTTCCACAACGCCATCATCGGCGGCGTGGTGTTCGGCTACCTCGCGGGCCTGCACTACTGGTTCCCGAAGGTGTTCGGCCTCAAGCCGAGCGAAAAGCTGGGCAAGGCTTCGTTCTGGTGCTGGTTCGTCGGCTTCTACGTTGCATTCGTTCCGCTTTACGTGCTGGGCTTCATGGGCGCGACCCGCCGTCTGAACCATTACGACAATCCCGCCTGGCATCCGTATTTCATCGTGGCTGCAATCGGCGCGGCGATCATTGCGCTGGGCGTGGTGTTCCAGGTGCTGCAGTGGGTAATGGCGTTCGTCAACCGCAACAAGGCGGAATGCCAGGACGTCACGGGCGATCCGTGGGGCGGCCGCACGCTCGAATGGGCCACTTCGTCGCCCCCGCCGGTCTATAACTTCGCGGTTATCCCGCAGGTGCAGGAAATCGATGCATTCGCCCACATGAAGGAAACCGGCCGCGGTCTGGGTCTGGCGGCGAAGTACAGCGATATCCATATGCCATCGAACACGTCGGCGGGCTTCTTCGTTGGCATGTTCAGCCTCGCGCTGGGTTTTGCAGGCGTGTGGCACATCGTCTGGCTCGCTGGGCTGGCGTTCGCCGCCATCGTCGTGACAATCGCCGCGCGCAGTTTCAGCGACGACGACGGCTATTACATTCCGGCCGCGAAGGTTCGCGAGATCGAAGAGAAGCGCCATCGCGCGACGGTTGCCGTCGAACGCGATATGGCGGCAGTGGAGGCCTAAGCCATGCTACAGAAAACCAATACGGCAACGCTCGCCGACTTCGATCATCACGATCATCCGCCGTCGAACTCGGTGTTCGGCTTCTGGATCTACCTGATGACGGACTGCGTGCTGTTCGCTTCGCTGTTCGCAACCTTTGGCGTGCTCGCACACCAGTACGCAGGCGGCCCGACGGGCAAGGACCTGTTCGACGTCACCGGCGTCGCGATCGAAACCGCGGTGCTGCTGCTGTCGAGCATCACCTACGGTTTCGCGATGCTCGGCGCGCAGCAGCGCAAGAGCGGCGCAGTGCTGGGCTGGCTCGCCATCACCTTCATTCTGGGTGCCACGTTCCTCGTGCTCGAACTGCGCGAATTCTCGCACCTGATTGCCGAAGGCGCCGGGCCGCAGCGCAGCGCGTTTCTCTCGTCGTTCTTTGTGCTGGTCAGCACGCACGGCCTGCACGTGTTTTTCGGTCTCGTCTGGATGGCCGTGCTGATGGTGCAAGTCCTGCGCCGTCCACAACTGGACGAGCGCGAAGTGCGCCGCCTTACGTGCCTGAGCCTCTTCTGGCACTTCCTGGACGTGGTGTGGATCTGCGTGTTTACTTTTGTCTATCTCGGGAGCGTGCTCTAAATGGCTCATTCTCATAGCGAAGCCCATGGCACCTTTGGCAGCTACGCTGCGGGCTTCATCCTCTCGGTGCTGCTGACCGCCGGCGCATTCGGCATCGTTTTGCACGGCGGCTTTGCGGCGGGCACCGGTCTCGCCATCCTCGCGGTGCTGGCCTTCGTGCAGGTGATCGTGCATCTGGTGTTTTTCCTGCACCTGAACGCATCGCCGGGACAGGGCTGGAACGTGTTGTCGCTGGCCTATACGGTGCTCGCCGCCGCGTTCCTGATTTTTGGCACGATCTGGGTCATGCATAACGTCAGCATGAATATGATGTCGCGTTAAGGCGTACGCTTTGCCGAAGCCTCCGGTCGCGCGAGATTCCCGTCTCGCGCGGCCGGTGCCGTTTACGCTGCTCATTTCTCCAGCTGATTCAGCGCGCGACCTGCGGATACCCCTGCTTGACACTCGCGCGCCGCGACGCCTATCATGGGCGCCAAATGTTCGATTATCGACCATGAGTTCGTGGGTCGAACAAAACGCACGAGGACGTGCGCGTTCGATACCTCATTCTTCGCCCGCGCAGTCCGTCGATCCCAACCGGTTTTGCATGGGATTGCGTCCGACGCCCACATCGCGCGCAATCGACAGGAGACTCTTATGACGGAAGCATTCATCTGCGACGCAATTCGCACGCCGATCGGCCGCTACGCGGGCGCCCTTGCTCAGGTTCGCGCTGACGACCTTGGCGCGGTGCCGCTCAAGGCGCTGATGGAGCGCAACAAGGAAGTCGACTGGGCGGCGATCGACGATGTGATCTACGGTTGCGCGAACCAGGCTGGCGAGGACAACCGCAACGTCGCGCGCATGTCGTCGCTGCTGGCGGGCCTGCCGCAGGCCGTGCCGGGTTCGACCGTCAACCGCCTGTGCGGTTCGGGCATGGATGCCGTGGGGATTGCCGCGCGCGCGCTCAAGTCGGGCGAAACGGGCCTGATGATCGCTGGCGGCGTGGAAAG
The DNA here is from genome assembly GCF_014200455.1 of Paraburkholderia bannensis. GTDB lineage: Bacteria > Pseudomonadota > Gammaproteobacteria > Burkholderiales > Burkholderiaceae > Paraburkholderia > Paraburkholderia bannensis_A. The sequence continues at coordinate 178,905 of NZ_JACHBW010000015.1, forward strand.
CATGAGCCGCGCCCCGTTCGTGATGGGCAAGGCGAACACCGCCTTCGCGCGCGACGCCGCGATTTATGACACGACCATCGGCTGGCGCTTCGTCAACAAGCTGATGAAGCAGCAATATGGCGTCGATTCGATGCCGGAAACGGCTGAGAACGTCGCCGTCGATTACAACGTGAGCCGCGCCGATCAAGACGCGTTCGCGTTGCGCAGCCAGCAGAAGGCCGCGCGCGCCATCGCCGACGGCACGCTGGCGCAGGAAATCGTCTCGGTCAGCATCGCGCAGAAGAAGGGCGATCCGCTGGTCGTGTCGCGAGACGAGCACCCGCGTGAAACGTCGCTCGACGCGCTGGCGAAGCTCAAGGGCGTGGTCGGTCCGGACGGTTCGGTGACGGCGGGCAATGCCTCTGGCGTGAACGATGGCGCTTGCGCGCTGCTGCTCGCCAACGAAGAAAACGCCAAGCGCTTTGGCCTGACCCCGCGTGCGCGCGTGATCGGCATGGCCACGGCTGGTGTTGCGCCGCGCGTCATGGGTATCGGCCCAGGTCCGGCGACGCAGAAACTGCTCGCGCGCCTGGGCATGACGATCGATCAGTTCGACGTGATCGAGCTGAACGAAGCGTTCGCTTCGCAAGGTCTGGCCGTGCTGCGTATGCTGGGTGTGGCGGATGACGATCCTCGCGTCAATCCGAATGGCGGCGCGATTGCGCTGGGTCACCCGCTGGGTATGAGCGGCGCGCGCCTCGTGACGACGGCGATGTATCAGCTTCATCGCACCGGTGGCCGTTACGCGCTGTGCACGATGTGCATCGGCGTCGGCCAAGGCATTGCGATCGCGATCGAGCGCGTGTAATCCGTCGCCGATTCAAGCAGAGAGCCGCGAGTCTGGAAGGACTCGCGGCTTTGTTGTTTCTGCGTCGCCCTAGTCGAAAAGAAGGCAGAACACGGTAATCAGACCCAGCAACGTAAGTGAGCCGATCAGGAGCACGCCGATCAGTATGCGCAGGCTGCATTCGCTTTCGACGGCGTGCGGTGTGTGCGCACTGAGGCGGGAGAGTTGCGCGTTTTCGCGCTTATCGGCTGGCACAGGCCACCACGTACGCAAACAGAAACGGCGCGAACAGCAGCGTTCCGCAGACGAGGCCCTTGATCTGGGCGATGCGCTCTTTACGTTGTGCGGAGCTCACGTGCGCTGCGGCTTGCTCATCGGCGACGAATGTTTCTTCGGCCGGGGCAAATGAATACAGCGTTTCAACGCGGTTGAGCAGTTGCGAATGATCGATCAGCAGCGACAGCGGGCTCATGGCGGTTCTCCGAAACAGTTGATTGCAAGACAGGTATCAGGATAGGGAGACCCGCTGCCGCGCCATATCGAACGATTTCGAGATCCGGTGTGGCGTCCTGACACACCAGAAAAGCGCAACAATTCGCCCGACTATTTCGTTAGCCACCCACAAACGGAATCGAACAAAATTTAACTAAATCCCCAACGGACAGCGTGAGTTAACATCCGCGCAACTAGCGTCCCGGTTTCCGGACGCCCGCGTAGAATCGCTCCACATCGGCAGGTTGGATTGCACTCATCAAAACCGCAAGTGAGAGGAGAACGCAAATGACGAAAGCGTCTGCATGGATAGCAGCTCTGATGATGGGATTCGACGTATCGCAGGCTGTGTTTGCGCAGGACACGCAAGCGGCTTCGGCGCCTCAACAGACGGCGCTGGCGACCCAGGCGCAATCGGTGCTCGCCAACGCGCAGCCGGTTCACATCAAGGCCCAAATCGTCGGCATCGATCGCGCTGCGCGCATCGTCACGCTGCGTGGCCCGCGCGGTAACGATCTCGATATCGGGCTGAGCAAGCAGGTCGATAATTTCGATGAACTGAATGTTGGCGATACCGTCGATGTGCTTTACAAGAATGCGCTGCTCGTGACGGCGGAGAAGGTCACCGGCAAGGACAAAGGTATTCGCAAGCGCGTCGATACCAGCGTGTATCTGCCCGCTTCGTCGGGTTATGACGCTGCGCGCCAGATCGAAGTGCAGGCGAGCGTCACGCACGTCAATCTTAAGAAGCGCGAAGTCACGCTGCGCGGCGCATATCAGACCGTGACGGTTGAGGCCACGCCGGATATTGACCTCAAGACGCTCAAGGTCGGCGACACGATTCACGCCGTTTTTGTTTCGGCCTACGCCACGCAGATCACGCCGGTCGGCGCGACGCAATAAATCGCGCTCAAAAAAACAAAACCGGCGCGTAGCGAACAGATCGCCACGCGCCGGTTGATCGGAACTTCTGCAAGCACGGGCGCCTGTCACGGCGCCCGTTGTGCTTCTGACGGCTTACATGCCGGCCATGCACAGGTACTTGATGACGACGTAGTCGTCGATACCATAGTGCGAGCCTTCGCGGCCCAGGCCCGATTGCTTCACGCCGCCGAACGGTGCGACTTCGTTCGAGATCAGGCCGGTGTTGATGCCCACCATGCCGTATTCGAGCGCTTCCGCCACGCGCCAGACGCGGCCGATGTCGCGGCTGTAGAAGTAGGCGGCCAGACCGAATTCCGTGTCGTTCGCCATCCTGATCACTTCTTCGTCCGACGAGAAGCGGAACAGCGGCGCGAGCGGGCCGAAGGTTTCGTCGCGCGCAACCTTCATCGCGGGCGTGACGCCGGTGAGAATGGTCGGCTCGAAGAAGCCGTGGCCGAGCGCGTGACGCTTGCCGCCCGTCAGCACCTGCGCGCCCTTGCCGAGCGCGTCTTCGATGTGCGATTCCACCTTCAGCACGGCCGCTTCGTTGATGAGCGGGCCTTGCGTTACGCCCGCTTCGGTGCCCAGACCCACCTTGAGCTTTTCGACCGCGTCGCGCAGCTTGGCGGCGAAGGCGTCGTACACGGCGTCGTGCACGTAAAAGCGGTTCGTGCAGACGCAGGTCTGGCCGCTGTTGCGGTACTTCGAGGCGATCGCGCCCGCCACAGCGGCGTCCAGATCGGCGTCGTCGAACACGATGAACGGCGCGTTGCCGCCCAGTTCGAGCGAGACCTTTTTGACGGTCGCGGCGCACTGGCTCATCAGCAGGCGGCCAACCGGCGTCGAGCCCGTGAACGAGAGCTTGCGCACGATCGGGTTGCCGGTGAGCTCGCCGCCGATCGCCTTGGGGTCGCCCGTGACAACGCTGAACACGCCTGCCGGCACGCCGGCGCGTTCGGCCAACACGGCCAGCGCGAGCGCCGAGAACGGCGTGGCTTCAGCGGGCTTGAGCACGATCGGGCAGCCCGCCGCGAGTGCGGGGCCGACCTTGCGCGTGATCATCGCGGCGGGGAAGTTCCACGGCGTGATCGCGGCGCATACGCCAATCGCTTCCTTCGTCACGACGATGCGCTTGTCGTTGGCGGGCGTCGGGATCGTGTCGCCGTAGACGCGCTTGCCTTCTTCGGCGAACCATTCGAGGAACGAAGCGGCGTAGCCGATTTCGCCCTTGGCTTCGGCGATCGGCTTGCCTTGTTCGGTGGTGAGGATCAGCGCGAGGTCGTCGGCGTTTTCGATCATCAGATCGTGCCACTTGCGCAGGATGACGCTGCGCTCCTTCGCGGTTTTGGCGCGCCATGCGGGCCAGGCGGCGTTGGCGGCGGAGATCGCGCGGCGCGTTTCGGCCGCGCCCATGCGTGGCACCGTGCCGATCAGCGCGCCCGTGGCGGGATTGACCACGTCGAGCGTGGCGCCATCTTCGGCGCCTTGCCATTCGCCGTTGATATAAGCGGCGTTCTTGAGCAGCGATGCGTCTTTCAGGTTCATCAGTGAACTCCGGACAGTGCGTCTATTCAATTCGAAACGGTTAAGCGAAAACGGCACAGCGGCAAGCGCCGGTGTGCCGTTTGCAACTCAAGCTTAAGCAGCGATGAGCAAGGTGTGGCTTACGCCGGCACGCCCACGGCTTCCTTGATCGACTCTTCGAGGATCGCGAGGGCTTCGTCGAAGACGTTTTCCTGGATCGTCAGCGGGAACAGGAAGCGCACGACGTTCGAGTACACGCCGCACACCAGCAGCAGCAGGCCGCGGTTGAGCGCGGCGGTTTGCACGCGCTTGGTGAAGTCGGCGTCGGCTTCATCGGTGCCCGGCTTGCAGAACTCGACAGCGTTCATTGCGCCCGGACCGCGCACGTCGGCGATCTGCGGCACTTCGGCCTTCATCGCGTTGAGTTTTGCCTTGATCTTGTCGCCCAGCTTCGTGGCGCGCTCGCACAGCTTTTCTTCCTCGATGATCTCGATGACCGCGTGTGCCGAAGCCACTGCCAGCGGGTTACCGGCGTACGTGCCGCCGAGGCCGCCAGGCGCGGCTGCGTCCATGACTTCCGCGCGGCCGACCACGCCCGACAGCGGCATGCCGCCGGCCAGGCTCTTGGCGATCGTCATCAGGTCCGGCGCGACGTCGTAGTGCTCCATCGCGAACAGCTTGCCGGTACGTGCGAAGCCGGTTTGCACTTCGTCGGCGATCAGCAGGATGCCGTGCGTGTCGCAGATCTTGCGCAGGCCGCGCACGAAGTCAGCCGGCGCCTGGTAGAAGCCGCCTTCGCCCTGAACCGGTTCGAAGATGATCGCGGCGACGCGCTTCGGATCGATATCGGCCTTGAACAGCATTTCGATGTGCTTGAGCGAGTCAGCCGTGCTGATGCCGTGGACCGAGTTGGGGTACGGAGCGTGGTAGACGTCGGCCGGGAACGGGCCGAAGTTCAGCTTGTACGGCGCGACCTTGCCGGTGAGCGCCATGCCCATCATCGTGCGGCCGTGGAAACCGCCTGCGAAGGCGATCACGCCCGGACGGCCCGTCGACGCGCGGGCGATCTTGACGGCGTTTTCGACGGCTTCAGCGCCGGTCGTGAAGAACGCAGCCTTCTTCGCGAAGCTGCCCGGAGCGCGTTGCGCGACCTTTTCGGCCAGCGAGACGTAGGACTCGTAGGGGACGATCTGGTAAGCGGTGTGCGTGAACTGGTCGAGTTGCGCCTTGATGGCGGCGACGATCTTCGGATGACGGTGACCCGTGTTGCAGACGGCGATGCCGGCTGCGAAGTCGATGAAGCGGCGGCCTTCGACGTCCCACAGTTCCGCGTTTTCAGCGCGCTCGGCGTAGAAGTCGCACATCACGCCCACGCCACGCGGGGTAATGGCGTTCTTGCGGCTCTGCAGATCGGCGTTCTTGCTCACGTTCATCTCCTTCAATGCTTTCGGTTCTGAGGTTGGTGGGTGGACCCGGCAATGGCTTGATCGGACGATCGGTCGCCAGCAGCCCATGCCGCGACTATACTCAGGTTTGGCTCTAAAATTCAGAGCCATTCAGTGCAATCTTTAGGAGCCAATTTCATGCGAGCGAGTGTCCTGTCCGACTGGCTGGCCCAGCGCCTTGAGCGCGGTAGCGGTCAGCCGGTGTACCGGCAACTGCACCGTTTGCTGCAGCAGGCGATTCTCTCGCGTGAACTGCCGGCGGGCGCGAAAGTCCCGTCCTCCCGGCTTCTGGCGGCGGAGCTGGGGATCGCACGCAATACGGTGACGCAGGTGTACGAGCAATTGGTGCTCGAAGGCTATGTCACTTCGGCGACGGGGCGCGGCACGTTTGTAGCCGACACGTCGCCCGATGAGATCGTCGGCGCGGCGGAAATTGGCTCTATCGGATTAGTGAAAACCCCGACTAAAACAGGTTCCATTACGGGCCTATCCCGGTCTGTTGCAACTAACAGCCAATCGATGGCCGCGCTTGCGGTATCACCACCGCCGTCAGGGGTAAGCGATGAGCCTTGGCTGCAACAAGCGGGGCAGCATCAGCCGTGGCAGGGCGCACAGCTTCACCGCCCGGCGGCTCGTGCGCTGTCCACACGGGGGGCGCGCCTGATTGCCGGCGCGGGCGTTTCCAAGCGACAGGGCGGCGCGTTCATGCCGGGCGTGCCCGACGTCTCGCGCTTTCCGGCACGCATCTGGACGCGACTGCACAACAAATACTGGCGCACGCTGCGGCCCGACCTGCTGACTTACGCGCCGGGCGGCGGCCTTGCGCTGCTGCGCCACGTGCTGGCCGATTACCTGCGCACCTCGCGATCGGTGCGCTGCTCGCCCGAGCAGATCATCATCACAACCGGCATCCACCAGTCCGTCGATCTGGCCGTGCGTCTGCTATCAGATCCGGGCGACACCATCTGGACCGAGGACCCGTGCTATTGGGGCGTGCGCAGCGTGCTGCATGTATCGGGGCTGAAGCCGCGTCCGATTGCTGTCGACAGCGAGGGCATCAATCCGTCAGTGGCAGATTTTGCTGCGCCTCCACCAAAGCTGATTCTTGTGACGCCTTCACATCAGTATCCGCTTGGCATGGTGATGAGTCTGGCGCGTCGGCGCACGCTGCTCGAATACGCGCGGCAGCATCAGTGCTGGATCATCGAGGACGATTACGACAGCGAGTTCCGCTATGGGAGCCGGCCGCTCGCGTCGTTGCAGGGGCTGGATACGGCGGGGCAGGTGATTTACGTGGGCAGCTTTGGGAAGACCTTGTTTCCGGGCTTGCGCGTGGGATATCTGGTTGCGCCGGAATCGCTTGCCGAGAGCTTCGCTACTGCGAGCGCTGAGCTTTATCGTGAGGGCCAGCTATTGCAGCAGGCGGTGCTGGCGGAGTTCATCGCGGAAGGGCATTTCACATCGCATATTCGCAAGATGCGCGCGCTTTATGGGCAACGGCGGCAGGCGGTGCTGGATGTTGCCGCGCGGCGTTATGGGGACGCGTTGCCTGCTATGGGAGGCGATGCTGGGTTGCACGTTGTGATGCAATTGCCTGAGGGTAGCGATGATCGTGCGGTGGCTGAAGCTGCGCTTGCGCGCAATATCGTTGTGAGGCCGCTTTCGGGGTATTACTCGGAGCGCGAGCGCGCGGCTTCCGGGTTGTTGATTGGGTATGGTTGTGTGCCGGATGAGGAAATTGTGCCGGCTTTTGAATCGTTAAGTGAGGCTATTGATTTGATTTTGCCTTGGGCGTTTTCTTGAGGTCTTAGGTTGTTTTTTTGGCATTTCCTTGTGATCTAGTCGGTCTATTAGCGTTGCCCCTGTGCGGGGCGGCACCTACTTTTCTTTGCCGCGGCAAAGAAAAGTAGGCAAAAGAAAGCCGCTCAAACCGCTAAATTGACGCCGTCCACCTCTCGCCCATCTACGGAGTGGTGACTGGGCATCGCTCCCACCACGCGCCCAATATCGGAGTGACAAGGCAGTCATTCATCCCGTTGTTCGCTGCGCTCACAACGGTTGGGTCTGCGGCGGAAGGCGCAAACCGAAGGTTTGCTGCTATGCCCCACGGGGCGCTTGCGCCCCCGGATGTGCGGGCGTCACCACTCCGTTGTCAGGCGCGTGATGCGGGCGCTGCCCGGGCGCCACTCTGTTTTATAGGTTGTAGGTGTACCGCGAAGCACTGGCGGTGGTAGCGGCTTTCTTTTGCCTACTTTTCTTTGCCGCGGCAAAGAAAAGTAGGTGCCGCCCCGCACAGGGGCAACGCTAATAGACCGACTAGATCACAAGGAAATGCCAAAAAACTACAAAAAACCAAAAAACTCAAATCCGAATCAAAACCGCCCCAAAAGTAACAAGCACACAAGCCACCACCCGCCGCGCGGCAAGTCTGTCTTTCATAAAAACCCACCCAATCACCACAGCAAAAAATCGAAGACATCTCCCGCAGCGCAGAAACCATCGCAACGGGTAAAAACAGAAACGCCTCAATCCCCGGCAATCAGCGCCGAAGGCACGCTTTCGCCCGAAAACCGCATACCACGCCGAAACGCCAGAGACATGATGCCAAGCGCAACCAGCATGACGCCATAGAGTAAGTGAGCGAAACGCAAAAAGCGACAATGCGCGAACCACACAGCATAAACCGTGTAATTCGCACATCGCGTTTGAATAGGGTTTGAAAAATCAGGTCACGCGCGCCCGCAGTCGCGCAGAAATCAGATCGATTGCCGTCACCACGGCGATCACCATGATGAGCACCGCACAGGTCTGCGCATAATCGAACGAGCGGATCTCCTCGTACAGCACCACGCCGATGCCGCCCGCGCCCACCATACCCACCACCATCGCGGAGCGCACGTTGGATTCGAAGCGATAGAGCGCATACGAGATCCACAGCGGCATCACCTGAGGCAGCACGCCATAGATGATTTCGTCGAGCGGCGTCGCGCCTGTCGCGCGCACGCCTTCGGCAGGACGTGGATCGATGGCTTCGACGGCTTCTGCAAACAGTTTGGCCAGCACGCCGGTCGTGTGCACCCACAGGGCCAGCACGCCCGCAAACGGCCCAAGCCCCACCGCGACGATGAACAGCATCGCGAACACCATCTCGTTGATGGCGCGGCATGCGTCCATCAAACGGCGCATGGGATGCAACACCCATGCCGGCGCGAGGTTGTGCGCCGACATCAGCCCGCACGGCACCGCGCAGACGATGGCGAGCACCGTGCCCCATAGCGCGACGGCCACCGTCACCCACATTTCGTGAGCGTAAGTGCGCCATTCGGTGAAGTCGGGTGGAAAGAAGCCGCGTGCAAAGCTGCCCATGTTCGACGAATCGGCGAGCAGATCGAGCGGGCGCATATCCGCGCCCTGCCACGCCGCGCCAAGCAGCACGAACACAATCGCCCAGAGCGCGAGCGACGACCAGCTACGCTTGCCTCGCGCCGCCGCCGCTGTCGCCGCCGCGCTTGCTGAAAGAGGGGGCGCCGTTTTTGACTCGATGTCCATCGAACGCATCACTGTCTGGCTGCGGCGTTGAGCGCGCCGATCTTCGCGTCGATGGCCGCTAGCTGGCTCTTGCGGTCGTCGTCGGACAGATGCGTGTCGGCCGTGATCTTCTGCTTCTGCTGGAACAGGGCAACCTGGCGGATCGGCAGCAGTTGCGCATCGGTGGCTGGTGCGAAGCCTGCATAACCGGTGATCGACGCCATCACGGCCTTTTCGCGCGGATCGGTCTTGGCGTAGTGATAGAAGAAGTCGCGCAATTTCTGCTTGGTGGCTTCAGGCAGATCCTTGCGCCACACCAGCGGGTCGGAAGCAATCAGCGGCGAGGTCCACAGCACGCGCACCTGCGCAAAACGCTCCGGATGCTTCTTTTGCAGGGTGGAAAGCTCGATGGTGTTGTTCGTCGCGATATCGACCTTGTTGTTGACCACGGCGAGCAGGTTCGCTTCGTGGCTCGACGGCAGCACCGTCTTGAAGGTCGTCGCATTCACGGCAAGGCCATGCTGCGCGAACAGGTAATAGCCCGGAATCAGCGTGCCCGAGGTGGAATTAGGATCGCCCCATCCCAACGTCAGATCCTTAGGATGCTTGAAGACATCGTCGATGGTCTTCACCGGACTGTTGACGTTGGTGATGAGCACCGATTTGTAGCCGGCGTCGCCGTTCGCGTAGAGCACCTTGGCGAAGATCTCGCCGTTCGAGCGGTCCACGGCTTCCATTGCCGAGGCGTTGCCGAAATAGCCGATCTGCACCTTGTTGAAACGCATCGCTTCGATGATGCCCGAGTAGTCAGTGGCGAAGAACGCGTTGATGTGCAAACCGGTCTGACGGTTAAGATCGTCGATGAACGGTTGCCAGCGCTGTTTGAGTACCGCCGACGAATCGGTCGAGATGATGCCGAAGTTCAGGTCTTCCGCGTGAGCAGCCGTTGCGCCTGACGAGGCGAAAGCAACGGCGCCGGCGGCGCACCAGGACAGCATGGAACGGAGCAGTTTCATGTGAGAGGCAATCCGGTTCGTGGGAAAAGAGAATGTTTGCGGGAGCGGAACAACGAGAGCGCTGGTTCAGGCGGTGTTGAGCCGGGCGCCAAAGCGTTGCGTTATCGCGTGGGCGGCGTCGGGTTCGAGCAGTTCGCGCGCGGCGCTGCCGTAGAGCTGCCGCAAAAGCGCGGGCGTGAGCGCAGCGGACGGCCCGTCGTACACCACACGACCGTCGCGCAGCGCGACCGTGCGCGGGCAATACTGCATGGCAATATCGACCTGATGCAGCGATACGACCACGGTCAGGCCGTGATCGCGGTTGAGCATGCGCAGCATGTCCATCACGCGTCGTGAGGATTCCGGGTCGAGCGAGGCAATCGGCTCGTCGGCGAGAATCAGGCGCGCGCGCTGCACCAGCGCGCGGGCGAGCGCGGCGCGTTGCTGCTGGCCGCCCGAAAGATTGGCGGCGCGCTCCGCGGCTTTGTCGCCGATGCCCACTTCAGTGAGCGCCGCGACGCACAGTTCTCGCTCGCTACGCGGAAAGCAGCCGGTCAGACGGCGCCACAAGGGCAGGCGCGCCAGCGCGCCAATCAGCACGTTCGTCTCGACGCTCAGCCGATGCACGAGATTGAACTGCTGGAATACGAAGCCGATGTCGCGGCGAATGCGCCGCACTTCGCGCACGATGCGGCCGTTCTGCTGGATCGGTCGGCCCAATATTTCGATTTGCGAAGGTTGTGGGTCGGAGGCCACGAAACCTGCGATATGACGCAGCAACGTGGACTTGCCCGACCCCGATGCGCCGATCAGCGCGACCATTTCGCCGCTGCCCACACGCAGGTTGATTTCGTCGAGCGCCTTGCGGCCTGCTGCGGATGCGCCCCCGCTAAAAGTCTTCGAGAGGCGTTCGATACGTATCGCGTCCATCGTGGCGTCCATTCCGATTCGTCATATGAGTCGGGCGGAGCGCCGCGAGTCACGGTTGAGTCGGTGCCATTCTAGGAAGCGACTGTGACGGTTGAGTGAAGCTGTCGCAACGTCTAGACGACTAAACAGGTCGAGTCGTTTCGGGACACCGAAAAACGTCAATGGACTAACAGAAAAATGTCGTTGCGATGACATCTTGCTTCGCGCGCGCGTGACATCTGTGTGACGGCGCACATGTGTCACGCTCAATGCGCGGCGAACCGGATATATTGTGGAGCTGACGCGCAACAAAACACTCACGAACCGCGCCGCCATGCAGGCACTGAGCTTTCTTTGTATAACCCGATTTATCATCGAAGCACGACGTTTTGATGCAGGGGACAGGTCAAGAAAGAGGCTCCGCGGGTATATAGCTATCTTCGCTTTAGTGACCCGAAGCAAGCTCAAGGGAGCAGTATTGCGCGCCAAGCCGAATCGGCCTCCAGGTGGGCGCAAGCACGTGGCCTAGTCCTTGTACGTCAGTTACCCTGCATGACAAAGGACTCTCGGCTTATCACCAACGAAACGTAAAAAAGGGTGCTTTAGGGACGTTTCTAAGAGCAGTTGAAGATGGGCGAGTGCCAGCGGGGTCGGTGCTGATTGTCGAGTCACTTGACCGCCTATCGCGCGCGAAGCCGATCATTGCGCAAAACCTACTGACGAGTATCGTGATGTCTGGCATCACGGTAGTGACGACAGGTGAAAGCAGCGTCGAATACAACCGCGAAACGGTAAAGAAAAATCTGGGCATTTTCTTCATGGCGCTCGGAGCCGCCTTGCGCGCTAACGAAGAAAGTAGCAGCAAGGCCGCACGCGTCAAAGACGCCATCAGAATCAAAGCCGCTGCTTGACTCGATGGCAACTACAGAGGCAAGGTCGCACCTGGAGCTGATCCGAACTGGATTCGTTATGACAAGGTACGAGGCTTCGAATTGATTCCAGAGGTAGCCAAGGCGGTGAGGAAGGTTCTTGAATACTATCGGGGTGGTTATGGTGCTCCAGCGGGCACTCGAACGGGTTGCTGCTGAGGGCGGTCGTGTACCGCCAGGGTTAAGCAATGAGAGTCGCGTCAATCAACTCTTACGCCAACGGACTCTCATCGGTGTTCGTACGATAAAACTCGATGGCGAAACAATCGAGCTCCCGAAATATTATCCACCATTACTCTCTGAGACTGAATTTTCTGACCTTCAGTAGCAAGCAGATCAACGCGGTCGACGCCCTGCGAAAGGTGAGCTTCCAAGTGTCATTACCGGACTCCGCGTGACGTATTGCGGCTATTGTGGTGCCAGCATGAGCGCGCAGAACATGCGGGCTGGCGTTCGCGCAGACGGGAGGGGTTAGAAGGCGCAGCGTCGCATACTCTGCTCGGGAGCACAGAGTTTGCCGAAGTGTGAGCACGCTTCATGCAGCATAGTGCCGATCGAGCGTGCCCTCTTGCTCTATTGCTCGGACCAGTACAAGCTTGACGAGTTGTTTGTGGAGCATGACGCCTCTCCCATTGCAGAAGAGCTTGGGCTCGCTCGAAAGCGTGTTGCCAAGCTTAAGAAGCTGTGGCGCGTTCAACCGGTGAATGCAACACCCAAGCTGGCGTTTAGTGTATCTGCAGGTGTCATGAAGCCCAACGTCTTTCTGGGTCGTTGATTCAGCCGCAAAGCGATCTTGTTCAGATCGCCATGCGAGTAACCGGCCAGACTTGTGCCTTTGGGGAAGTACTGCCGGAGCAGTCCATTGGTATTCTCGTTCGTGCCTCGCTGCCACGGGCTCTGAGGGTCACAGAAGTATACCTGCACGTCGGTCGCGACTGTGAATTGCTTGTGCTGTGCGAGTTCCATACCCCGATCCCATGTGACTGATTGGCGGAGTTCCGCAGGCAGTTTGCGAACCTGTTTACTCAGGGCAGATACGACGCTTTCCGTGTCCTTGCCCTTTACCTTCACGAGGATGGTGAAGCGCGAATGACGTTCTACCAGGGGCGCAATGTGCGTATTGTTCGAACCGCTCGGCAAGTCGCCTTCCCAGTGCCCCGGGACAGCCCGGTCTTCGGCTTCTGCAGGTCGTTCGCGGATTGATATCGCATCGATGATCTGTCAGCGCGGTTGTCCCTTTGCTGACGCTTTCTTCGAACGTCGCATCATCCGGCGCGTGCGCAGATGCTTCATCAGTCCCGCTCTCAGCACGCCACGAGCCTGAATGAACAAACTTCGGTAAATCGTTTCGTGTAACAGTTGCATTGTTTCATCATCGGGATATTGCTGCTTCAGCCAGCCGGCGATCTGCTGTGGCGCCCATTTCAGTTGCAGCTTTCTAGCGACTAGCCGACACAGTTTGGCGTTGACGGCAAGGCGGCAGGGTTTTGGTCGCCTGGCTCTATCCCAGGCGCTTGCGTCAGCCAGCGCCTCCCTGTATTTGCTCAGGCCGCCATGCCGTGCCACTTCACGACTGACCGTCGACGGCGATCGACCTGGGTTTGCCGCAATCTGACGGATTGAAAAGTCTACATGGATGCCGCGCGAAATTTCTTCTCTCTCGGAAAGCGTCAGCACTTTGGCCGACCGTTTCCTTACCTTCGGGATGATGCCGCCGTGCGGTCGCACGATCGCGTGAATCGACGCCGCATCCTTACCTAACGAGCGGCCGATGTCACTCAACGACTCACCATCTTTCCATCTCTGCCACAACAACGTCATTTGTGCAGGCGATAGCCCGCATCTTCGTTCTTGATTCACCTACCTTTCCTCCTGGGCCGACATTAGACCAGAAGGTGTTGCAACGCCCGGTTGAACGCGCCGCCGCTTTTTTTGCGATTTCCAGCTCCATCTGCAAGCGCTTGTTCTCCGCTCGCAGCCGCGAGAGCTCCATTTGCTCCGCCGTAATGACTTTCGCCCCCGGACCATTGAGCTTGCCGGCCTCCGAGGCCTTCAGCCAGTGGCGCAGGGTCTGCGTCGACATACCCAATTCCCGGGATACGGCGCTCAGGCCTTGCCCGTCCTTGACTCGTTGTACGGCGGCTTCCTTGAACTCCGCCGTGTACACCTGGTGCGGTACCTTGAACATCTCTACTTTCCTTCCTTTGGGTCGAGTTTATACGCGACCTGCTGGAAGGCGAAATTTTAGGGGAAGCTCAGACCGTGTTTCAAATTTACTCCTGCGATTGGCGGACCTCTGTCAGCCCATGGCGGCCGCGGAGCGGGCTCGAACTGCCCCAGCCCGAACAAGACACCAGCTTGGCATTGCTTCCCCGAAGCGGTCAGCTTGGCTTCGCAATCGCTCCTATCACCTGCTACATGGCCTTGCTATTGCATTGAATCGACATCCGACGGTGGCGACATTTTTAACTTCGACGCTCTTGATCAACGACTGTGCTGCATCGGATAACACCATCGTATAAGACGTGTTTCCGAGCATCTGATATTACGAGTCGTGTGCCTTTATTAGACTCTTTCCGAAGTCTCATCACGCAACGATTACGGAGAACGCTATGGATCGCACTTTGCACGCTATGTCGGTGTTTAGCCATGTCGCACGTACTGGAAGCTTTACTGCAGCGGCCGAAACGTTGGGGATCAGTGCGGCTTCCGCTAGTACACTTATTCGACAGTTAGAAGGGCATCTCGGCGTGACCCTTCTCCAGCGTTCAACGCGTTGTGTACGTACGACCAGGGAAGGCGATGAGTATCAGGAGCACTGTGAGCGCATTCTCGGCGAAATCGAGGAAATGGCGCAGCACCTCAACGGAGCCGGCAGGGTCGCACGGGGGCGGCTCTCAGTTGATGTTGATCAGGAAGTTGCCGACTGTATCCTGCCTCTCATGCCCACATTCAGATCGTCCTATCCAGAGGTTGGTTTGCGGGTGGACGTTGGCGGTGAACCAGATGGTTTGATTGCGAATGGAGTTGACTGCGCAGTAGTAGTCGGGAATCTTGCTGATTCGTCGCTGCGCAGCCGGCGCGTGGGGGAGTTTCGCGCCATAACTGTGGCAAGCCCAGCATATCTGGCGACAGTCCAATTTCCGGCTAAACCTGAGGATCTTCAGCACCTTGAGGTTATCCACTACAGTCCTCGTCGCTTTGGCCCCGCCCGCGAGTTTCGATACTCACTAGACGGTGCTGAAACCAGAATCCGTTTATCCGAGAAAATATCGGTTGCAGATGCACGCTCCGCCGTGAGATATGCCGTCGAGGGATTCGGCATTGCGCAGGTTTGCGAGAGGATGGTCACACAAGATCTCGCAGCTGGACGGCTTGTCCGCATTCTGGACAACTACGCACCATCCCCGTTGCCTATTTCAGTGCTGTATGCCGATCGGCGGCAAGTCCCGATGTCGATTCGCGCGTTTATTGAGTGGATCCACGGAAAGCTTCAACTGAGACCGGAAGCTGACGTGCGTGCCGCGACTGTGGTCGACACATCGCTGATGGGCAAGCCGTATTGGGGCCCCGAAGGTCGCCATCTTCCACTACGAGTTCCGTCGAGAGCTTTGGAGCGCGTTAGCACGTTCGTCGCGAACGCTTGAACCAACCATACTCCGCAAACCTGACTCGGAGCATAGGTGTGCCTATACACAAGTATAGTTTGCTCGCGCACGTCTGGAGCATAGGATCGCGCTCGGACCTCGACTTTGCACGCGATTATGTTTGATACCAAATGAACTATTGGTCAAGGACCATGTTGTATGCCTAATCCAGGTGTTGTTTCGATCGTGGACGACGATCGGTCGCTGCGTAACGCAACCAGAAGCTTGCTCAGATCGTTGGGGTGGGAGGTTCGGGTCTATGAATCCGGAGAGGCATTTCTGGACGCCGACACGGTTGTGGACGTTGCCTGCATTGTTTCGGATGTGCAAATGGGGGGCATTACAGGGCTGGAGATGTATGAAATCCTTCTCCGGCGCGGGCCCGCCCCGCCCATCATCTTCATAACGGCGTTTCCATCCGTGGCGACGTTCAGCCAGGCGCAAAAGCTCGGCGCAATCTGCGTGTTCAACAAGCCGATTGACCCCGCCAAGATTCAACAGCGTTTGGATGAACTCGTTTCGGATGACGACTGATGTTGATGAACCAATACGCCTCTACTACCAGATTAGCCTATGGATATTGATCGTCTGCAAACACGGCAAGCCGATACAAAAGGGGCGCGGCCCAGCAGTGCCGATGATGGTCATGTCAAGTCCCCGAGCGAAATCGAGCGAACGGCGATGAAACAGCAACGGCTGATCTATTCGATCGCGATGGTGTTGGGCATCGTAGTGTTTGCGATCGATGTGATGGTGCCCGTCAACGTCGCGGTCGCCGTTCTGTACGTCGTCGTTGTATTGATGGTTGCATCGGTGGCTTCGCAGCTGTTGACGGTCGCCGCAGCCTGGACATGCGTCTCGCTAACAATAATCGGATTTTTGCTGGCACCAGGCGATCAGATTGCACCAGCGTCGCTCGCCCGGTGTGTGGTCAGTGTGATTGCGATCATCACTGTATCTGCTCTGGCACTGCGCAATCAAAGCAGCAAGGCTACGTTGCAAAAGCAGGTTGATCTTCTGAATCTCACCCATGATGCAATCGTCGGCTATGACCTTGAAGGTCGCATTACGTTCTGGAGTCAAGGCGCGCAGCGCCTGTATGGCTGGCACGAACCGGAGGTGTTGGGAAAGGATATCCATGAGCTGACAAAGACCGACTCTACGCTTCCGATTTCGGAGCTCGTTAAGGGCGCTCTGGAAAGTAGTGGCTGGAAAGGTGAGCTAACCAGGAAGGCGAGAGATGGCCGCTCGGTCGTTGTATCGAGCCGCTGGAACGTTTCGCGTGACAAATGGGGGCAACCTGTTGCGATACTTTCAACGGACAGCGACGTTACTCAGGCAAAGTCTCTTGAAAGTGAATTGCGGCGTCAAAAGGAAGAGCTCGCTTCCATAGTCGATGCGATTCCGGCAATGGTCTGGAGTGCGTCGGATGCCGGCCGCCTTTTTTATCGCAATCAGCGATGGTCCGACTTTGGCGTAGACGTTGGTGATGACGGAGCTGAATGGCGTGACATTTTGCATCCAGACGACTTCGACGCTTTCGAGATCGAGTGGCGAAATGCGCTGATGACCGGTGAGAGTTTTGAGATCAGCGCGAGGGTGCAGCTGACGAGCGGTGAATATCGCTACATGATTATTGGCGCGGCGCCATTGCGAGATGCCGATGGGCGGATCCTGAGATGGTACGGCGTAAATACGGATATCGAAGAGCGTCGTCGCGCCGAACTCGCCTTGGAGAAGTCTAGAGCAGAGCTGGCTCACGTTACGCGCATCACGATGCTTGGGGAGTTGGCTGCGTCCATCGCCCATGAGGTTACGCAGCCGCTGGCCGCGATCGTTACGGCAGGCGAAGCAGGGCTGCGATGGCTAAATCGCGAGGTGCCCGATCTGGATGAAGTGCGCTTCGGCATAGAGCAAATCACTCACGACGCGAGGCGCGCGACGGAAATTATTCGCCAGATCAGGAGCATGGCAAAGCGGCGCGATCCGGACGCCGTTGTACTTGATCTTAACGAAGTGGTTGAACAGTCCGTCGGTCTGGTACGTCGCGAACTACAGAGCCACAGCATAGAGGTGTCTCAATCGTACGCGACAACGTTGCCCGTTTGCGGGGACCGCGTGCAACTGCAACAAGTCATTATCAATCTCCTGATGAACGCGATTCAGGCGATGTCCAACGTGGCCAGCAGCGAGCGACGGTTGGAGATGCGCTCTTCCCGAATCCCGTCCTCCATTCTCTCCGTCGCCACGGAGGCGGTTGATCTCGTAGCGTTCAAATCCAAAGCGTTTCCCCGATCATTGAAGCAAAGAAAGATGTTCCCGTTTGCGCAAATACGCTGAAGCGGTCTTTGTAATAATTTTATTATTGTCGACGTCCATGGAACGTCGCAATCGTGCCAGACGTGCTGCTGACGATCCCGCGATCAGCTCTCTGGCATGACTGGCAACTGAATGTCTAGTGCCCCCGTTTTTCTCACGAGATCTGCGAGGGAAGAAGCATTCATCTTTTTCATGACAGCTGCGCGGTGCAACTTCACTGTAATTACGCTGACTCCCAGCCATGCCGCAATTTGCTTGTTCAGTGCTCCACTTACAACGTATGCGAGTACCTCACGCTCGCGGCGGGTCAATTGCTCATACGCGCATGTGAGTGCTGTCTGAGTCTGCATCCGCTCACGCCGTCTCTGATCGATGACGAGCGCGCCATTGACCGCATCGATGACATCCTGATCAGAGAATGGCTTCACCAGAAAATCGAATGCGCCGCCTTTCATTGCCCGTTTGCAGATATCAACATCTGCGAAACCAGTAATGAAAATAATAGGGATATCAGGTCGATCGGCTACTTGTTGTTGAAATGCGAGGCCGCTCTCTCCGCGAAGCCGGATGTCCAGCAATAGACAGCAGGGAGCGTCGGCCAATGAGGTCGCCCTGAATTCCGCGGTGCTCGCGAAGGACTGAACATTTAGGCCGACAGAGAGAAGAAGATGTGAAAGCGAGCATCGAATACCTTCGTCATCGTCAACGATATAAACGGTCGAGACGAATTCTAACCTTCCTGGACCGGATGACATCGCACAAACTCCACAGGCGCATTCTTTGAGGATTGCGGAACGCGGGCGAGAGACATACGCAAGCACGGTGTGGCACTGCGAAAGCGATTGAAACGTGCCAGCTCCACGGCCAGTTGATGGTACACGAATCAACATGTAGCCGGACTGTAATCCAGGCAAGATTGCGCGACGAAAAGCGTCATGATTTCGGACAGGATACGCAGAGATACCGTGAGCGGCACGTTTAGTGCGATGACACCTGTATCAATCGATCTTTGGAAAATCGAGGGCCGTGTCGTTGACACGGTTTACCAGGTTGGTAAAGGTGATCGAAGTAATGACCAGGAGAATCTCGACCACCTGGCGCTCGCTGTAACCTGCTGAAAGCAGTGCGTCCAGGACATTCGCAGGGACGGTATCGCGACTCGCGACCACAGTTCGTACGAATATAAGCAGTGCATCCAGGCGAGCGTCTCCTACCCCTTGGCCAGCGCGGATATTCTTCATGAGATCGGGCTTGAGGCCAGCCATTTTGCCAAGCATCGTGTGTGCAGCAAGGCAATAGTCGCATCCGGACAGGGCACTGACGGCAAGGCGAATCGCTTCGACGTCCGCAGCTTCAAGTGAGCTTGCTGAGATCACAGCATCGACATTCAGCATCGCCGAAAGTGTTTGCGGGCTGTGCGTGCCGATGGTGGCATATGCGTTGGGGACTTTTCCGAGCGAGGCCTTGATCTGGCCGAATATCGCCGCGGCTTCACCGGTAGCCTCGCCTGGCTTAAGCGTTGTCAATCGTGTCATGAGAATCTCTCCTTGGTGTTGAATTCTGGCCGGGATGGCTAGTTGAGGAGCGAGCGGCGACGTTTGACGTCGCCGCTTTGACGCTCGCATGTTACTTGTGAAGTTCTCGGCGCAGCATCGCGTTGGCTTGTCCAATCGCTGCGCGCGCGGCTGGTGTATTTGACAGCGCGTTGAGCATAACGAAGTCGTGAATGCTGCCGAGGTAACGCACCGCAGTAACGTCCACGCCAGCCTGCATGAGCTTGTGCGCGTACGCCTCGCCTTCATCTCGCAGGACGTCGTTTTCGTCAGTAATCACGAGTGCGGGCGGCAGACCCTGAAGATCTGCGGTCGTGGCCTGCAGCGGCGACGCCGTGATTTCCTTACGCTTGGATGCATCGGGCAGATATGCATCCCAGAACCACTTCATCGCGTTCTTGGTGAGCCACGGACCTTGGGCAAACTCCTGGTACGAGCCGTCCTCGAAGTTCGCATCGGTGACCGGATAGAACAAAACCTGGAACCGGAACTGCGGGCCATGGCGTTGTTTGGCGAGAATGCTCACTGCGGCCACCATATTGCCGCCGACGCTGTCGCCCGCGAGTGCCATCCGCTGAGGATCGACGCCCAGCTCCTTTCCGTGTTGCGCTACGTAGGCAGTTGCTGCGTACGCTTGCTCGATGGCGGTGGGGTAGCGGGCCTCAGGCGAGCGATCATAATCGACGAAGACCACTGCTGCGTCTGAGCCATTAGCGATCTCGCGCACCAGTCTGTCATGCGTTGCTGCATCACCCAGCACCCAGCCGCCGCCATGGAAGTACATCACGACGGGCAACATAGCAGCGGATTTCTTCGCCGGCTTGATGATGCGGACCTTCACGTCACCGGTAGGCCCAACGGGAAAGGTGCGATCTTCGACACGTGCCGGGAGCTTGGGAACTGGGGTGCTTTGCGCGCCCAGTAGTACGTTGCGTGCATCGCCTGCCGACAGCGTATAAATTGGCGGCCCGCCCTTGGCCGTCAACGCATCGACGAATTCGCGAGTTCCCTGTTCCAGGATCGGATCGGCCCATGCCGTGGTGGTGCAGACTGAGCTGGCGAGCGCCAGTGCAAGTGGCATCGCAGAAAAGATCTTCTTCATGAATTGTCCATTGGTTGTACTAATTTAAGTAAACAGATATTAGGGCTAGTTGATTGGAAGATAAATTGCTCGTCCTTAAAAACTGATTTTGCTTGCTAGTATCATTCGGTCCCAATTTGCGGGTAAAGCGTTCCGTTTAACTCGAGGGCGAAATACCTCGTCGCCCTTAAAAATAGGGGTGCCTGTCAAAACACATAGGGCATCTCGCTTGGCGTAAGCAAGCCGCCAAGTTTGCTCTCCGTAATGCCCGGAGCACGCGTCACTCCAGAGCACCGTCAGTGCGTGAGAAGAAGGCTTGTCGAGTACTGTCACGCGGCGCGGAGGCGTCTGGGATGGCGTGACGGCGACTTGTCGTGACGAAACCCCGCGTCGACGCACATGTATCCTCAGTTCACGGTCATAGGCATCGTTGGTTGCTGTGATGGTGGTCGGCAACAGCAGGCTCACTAGTGCCCGCTGGACAATGTGTTCTTGTGTTTCCAGCACCGTGCGCTCCAAAAAAGAGACAACAACTTGGCGGTGTTATGTCAGGCTGCAATTTCAGTCGCTGACGTGGCGAAAGACGATAGCCTCGAAGGCTGATCAGCTGATGCGACGTGACACGCTTGCCGTTGAATTTCATCACGGCTCAATTCGTGTGGCGCAGTATTACGTCGATGCGCGTGGGATTTGAGGCTTGCGGTCGCCCAGTCCATGAACGCGTGCAGTGCCATCGACACATGTCGTTGATTTGCATAGACGCAGGAAATCGGCGATGCGGTTGGACGATGATGGGCGAGCACTTCTTTGAGTTGCCCAGAACGCAGGTGCGGTAGCGCAATAGGTTCGGAGACCTGCGCCAGTCCCGCGCCGCCAAGCACGCAATGGAGGACCGCTGCAGCATCATTCAGGCAGATCCGTTCGGTGGCCTTGACGGCCACATCGCTTCTATCTCCTG
Organism: Paraburkholderia bannensis; assembly: GCF_014200455.1. GTDB lineage: Bacteria > Pseudomonadota > Gammaproteobacteria > Burkholderiales > Burkholderiaceae > Paraburkholderia > Paraburkholderia bannensis_A. Next base: position 200,035 of record NZ_JACHBW010000015.1, read on the forward strand.
CGAACCGAAGAGGTCTGGGAATGCCAAAACGACGCGGCGAGTAATGCACGACATCGTGATCTCTGAGCGCCTCTGGACTGGTTGGGATTGCACGTTTCGCTAGGTAACCCGGACTGGCAACGGTTACCGTCCTCACTACGCCCAGGTGGCGACATTTGAACGAAGAGTCAGAAAGATTGCCTACGACGATTGCACAGTCGACCCCGTTGCTAATCAGTCCATCGGGCTCCCCTCCAACGGCGATCTTCAACTCAACATTGGGATAGGCTTCGCTGAATTCGGATATCTCAGGGAGCAGCACACAAGCTACCTCTTGATCAATGTCGACGCAAAGACGCCCTTGGGCGAAATGACGGGTGCTTCTCAGTGCCTGGGTCATGTCGTCAATTTCAGCGAGGACCCTTACGCAGTGTTCGTAGTAGCGTGCACCATCGGCGGTAACGCGCATCGCACGAGTCGATCGGTGCAGCAACGCTACGTCGAGATACGATTCGAGTTGACGGACGACTGTGCTTACAGACCCCGTGGCGACACCGAGAGCTTCCGCTGCAGAAGTGAAGCTACCTAAGCGGGCGACATGCACGAAAACCGACATTGCGTGTAAGAAACGATCCATTTTTCAATCCGCCGAAGGTCAACCGGAATTTGGTTCGCTCATTCTATTTGTCGGTTTTTCGGAATTCCATCGAACCGGTGGCCATGTCCGCCTATACCTTTGTATAGATATATCGACCGAAAAAGCTGGGTCGACATTGGTATGAAAATTGACAATGAGCTGTGATTTTGGCGATGTGATAAGGTTTTATGGACCTATCTCAATACCTCGACAATCAGGGCAACGAGATCGTCGGGGTCGATCGGCTTTTCGAGGATCGCCGCGGCGTATTCAGCTGCAATCAGGCGGTCACGTGCCGTCAGGTTGCCAGATACGAAAATGAAGGGCGTGCGCGCTCCCGTTATGCGTAGCTGTGTGAGCAGGGCGGTGCCGGACATTCCCCGCATTCGGACGTCGCACACGATGCAGTCGACCGAGTTCTTGATCTCGGAGGTCAGGTACGCCTCTGCGGAGTCAAAGGCATGCGCGTCGTGACCAAGCGAGCGTACCAGCGCCGTGGTCGACAGCCGGATCGAGGTTTCGTCATCAATTACGCAAACGTTTTTTGGAGGCACGAATTTTCTCGCAAACGCCCACCTCAGAATCGAGGTTTGACTAGGCGTGGCTTCATATAGCGCAGACTAACTTGTGACCGAGCGGGAAGGCACTATCCTAAGGTATAGTGAGGGCTGTGCTTTGGTGCGGAGTATTCTTTTTCCCGCGTGGAAAATTGTGTGTGCCGACATTAATTCATTCCATCGCCTGATATCTCCTTTGCGGACGCCCAAGATGAATTTCTCTCCCTCCCACGATGATGAACGATTTGAGGAAGGGAGATCGTTGCAATTCGACCTGTCCAACTATCAGCTCTTTCTTTCGGCGCCGATTCCGATTATGGTTGAAGACTGGTCGGGCGTTTATCGGGCGATCATGGATTTACGCCGCAGTGGCGTAACGAATCTCGATTTTTGGTTCGACTCGCATCCACATGCGGTGGCTGAATTGAGGGCGCTGCACTCTTTCGTCGAAGCCAATGACGCGGTTGTGGACCTATTCGAAGCGGGAACGAGAACCGCCTTTTTCGAACGCGCAAAACAACTCCTTCCAGCCGATCGCACGAGCAATATTGCGGTCTATCGAGCGATGTTCGAAGGACGTGATGCGTGTCAAGGCGAGCGCACTCTGGTTACGTTTTCTGGAAAGCGGGTGCCGATCGTATGGCGATGTTCCTTACCCAGGCATGAGGATGGATATCGTCGGCTCTGTTTCTACGGGTTTGACGTCACCGCACAAAAAGAGAGCAGCGATCGCATGCAAGCGATGCGAGCTGAAATGGCGCGTTCAGCGCGCGTCTCGTTGTTCGGCGAAGTAGCAGCCTCAATTCTGCACGAAATCAGCCAACCGCTTTCGGCCACACGCACCTCTGCAGACGCCGCGTTGCGTTGGCTTCAGAGCGACTCGCCAAATATTGGACAGGCTACCGAGGCTATCCGGGACTCAGCGCGTTGGGCGCGAGATGCGACCGAAATCTGCAAGAAGATCCGTGGCTTTCTCGGCAAGGTTCCAGTTCATTCCGTCTTGTCATCAGCAGGTGGCGTTGTAGAAGCTGCGTCCTTTTTGATCTCGCCGGAGGCAAATTCAAAAGCAGTCGTTATCGACAGGCATCTGGATGCGGAACTCTCGATCTTCGCTGATCCTCTTCAGATTCAGCAGGTTCTTGCAAATCTGCTCTTGAACGGAGTTCATGCGATCGACTCGGCCGAAGGCGACGAACGGCGGCTCACTGTAGTTGCAAGCAAAACCAGTTCGGATGAGGCGCTGTTTGAAGTGAGAGATTCTGGAGCCGGTATGACTGAGGAAACGCTTTCGTCACTTTTCCAGCCATTCTTTACAACCAAGGCGTCCGGCATGGGAATGGGACTTGTCGTTGCGCGCTCTATCGTCGAAGCCCATGGAGGCCGTATCTGGGTGGATAGCAAGCCTGGATTCGGGACCAGTTTCTTCTTCACACTACCCATATCCGAATCGCACAGCGCGGCCCGTTAGCCATCGGTTTAGCTGCGTGAGAGCAATACCTTTGGTCGTTACCTTTTGCCTGCTATTGCATCTCGTAATCGGGTGCCCGTCGAAGGTATCGTTGCGCGATCAGCGCGACGACCGATGCAAATATGACATACCAGGCTGTTTTTTCACCGGATCCTGTTGTATGTACGATAGCAGACGCAATTAGCGGGGTTGTGCCTCCAAATATGGCGACGCCAGTTGCGTACGAGAAGGCGAGACCTGTCGCCCTGTGCCGCGCAGGAAACTTCCGAAGGATAAACGCGAGCGTGGGGCCGCCGGCGAGCGCAGACAGAGCCGCGACAGTTGAAATGGCAATCACGCTGATGATCTGGGAGTCACGTCCTGAAAGCAGTGCGAAGACGGGATAGACGGCGATTGCCGTGGCGGTCCGGGCGATGACAATCATCGTGCCTGTGCCGATCTTGTCTGCCAGTGCGGCGCCGATCAGCGATGCCAGCAAGGTCGCAGCACCGATGGCAGATGCCATGGCGAACGAGAATGATGGTGATGGCGATGCTCCTGAAAGCCCAAAGGCCGCGATATAGATCACGACGAAGGTCGGGACTGTGCCGCCAAAGATCATTCCAACGGAGCATAACGAGGGCTTGATCCAGCTTCGAGTGTCGCTTGTAGCTGATCGCGGATCCGGTTCGGGCGACGGGATGACTTCCTCTATCGACCGCCGTAGATAAAACTGCACCGGTAGAAGAGCCGCGGCGAATGCAAACGGCAATCGCCAGCCCCACGCATGGAGATCGGCTGCGGGAAGATATTCCACAAGTGCCAGGCCCAAAATACCGGCGAGCAGCTGTGCTGCACCTTGGGCCGCCATCTGGTATCCAGCTCCCATTGCGGGCCGACCGGCTGGTCCGCGCTCGACCAGGAGCGCAGTAACCGCGCCAAGTTCCCCGCCAATTGCAAATCCCTGGATCATCCGGCAAAGCAGGACGATCAACGACGATGGCAGACCAACCGCATCGAAGGATGGCACTACGGCAATCGCGAGGCTGCCGAGAGTGATCAGGCTCCCCGTAAGTAACGCTGTTTTTTTGCGTCCGCGACGATCAGCGTAGCGGCCTAGGGTGAGCGCGCCAAGAGGGCGTGATAGATACCCAGCTGCAAATGTGGCGAGTGAAAACTGGAGGCCGTCGAATAACGTTCCTTGTGGGAAAAACGCGCGGCCGATATAGCCCGCGAACATCGCATAAATGAAGAAGTCGAAAAACTCGACGGTGTTTGCCAGGACGAGACCAACGATATTCGTCGAGGTAAGACGGGTTCGAGTCTGCTTGAGGGTGTCGTGAGACTTGCCTTCGGGTGTCAGGAGGGTCTGAGGAAGGTGAGTACTCATGCTTCGCGCTTCTGGAGCGTTTAATCAGTGGAGAGTGGGGATGCTTCCAGGTTCTGGGCGCCGTTGCGGAATGATAAGGCCCAACTCCACGATAAGCTCGATCTGATTTTCAAAAAAATACGAAAACAGTTTCTTTCACATCTGCATTCTCAATCATCCGATCTGAGTAGATGGCATGCGAGGGTCGGGGGGCGAACGCACTCGCACGCCCGAGACCCCCGACATTAACCGCCTTTAATTCCCTGCTTCTCCCGTCACAAGGTTGTTTGTGACGGAAGTCACGCCTGCAATCTTGGTTGCGGTGTCGCCCGCAAGTTGGACCTGTTCGTTGTCCGGGACATTTCCGGTCAAGCTGATTACGCCATGTCGCGCCAGGACCGTGATGTTGATGGTTTGCAGTCCCTTCGTTTTTGTCAGTGCTGAGCGCACTTTTTTGGCAAGGGCGCGATCGGCTGCATGCTGTGCCTTCTTTTGGCTCTTCGCGGTGTCTTGGCTCGCGACATGCGTTGCAACCGGCGGCGAGTAGGTCTCTTCGGCAGCATGAGCCGGAATGCCGAATGCGAGGTAGGTCACATACAAGATGGAAGCAAGCGACTTCTTCATTTGAGGCTCCGATGTTTGAGGTGTGAAACTTGGCAGGCGGAGGGTGTTGATGCCCGACGAAATGGTACGCATGTCGATAACCACGCTCAATGGCTCAGCGCCGAATACAGCCTTCAGAGATTTCGAGGTAGTGAATGTAGACGCGTGTTTTCCAATCTCGAGAAAGTTCTACGGCACCTCAAAGGATCCTTCACGTAGACACTTCTTCGACGTGCCATAGACATCGACTCCCTCTCTTTTACATCGCACCGGATTCTTCCAATTTCGTTTGAGTCTTCAGAGAGACTGAATTCTCTTTATGCTCGCGACCTGTTGATCCGCGCGGTCATGGGCCAATAGACTTCGACGCACCAGATAAAGACAGCTCTGGGCACGGCGTCTCTCGCTTCTATGCACGCCTCGTTGCTGTCTAACCCCATTGAACTTCACGGAGAAAACGTCATGGCACAAGCACAACCAGGTACCGCGATGATCACGGGCGCTTCGTCCGGCATCGGCGCTGTTTATGCAGAGCGTCTCGCCCGACGCGGCTACGACTTGATTCTTGTTGCACGCAATCGCGAAAGGCTTGACCTGCTGGCAAAGCGCATTGGCAATGAGAGTGGGCGAGCGATCCAGACCGTCGTCGCAGACCTCGGTGATCGCAACTCACTCGCGCTTGTCGAGACGAAGCTTAGAGAAGACGCGAACATCACCCTGCTGGTGAACAATGCTGGCGTTGGCACACATAAGCCGCTGCTAGACAGCGACGCCGATGCCATGACAAAGATGATCGAGCTCAACGTCACGGCATTGACGCGTCTGACTTACGCGGCAGCCCCGCAGTTCGCGGCGCGCGGCGCCGGAGCGATTATCAACATTGCATCTATTGCCGCTATCACCCCCGAACTGCTTAACGGCGTCTATGGCGGTAGCAAGGCGTTTGTTCTGGCGCTGAGCCAATCGCTGCACCACGAACTGGCCGACAAAGGGGTGCGAGTTCAGGCGGTGTTGCCCGGCGCAACGGCGACGGAGTTTTGGGAGATCGGCGGCCTTCCGATGGAAAACCTTCCGAAGGAAATTGTTATGTCTGCTTCCGATATGGTGGACGCGGCATTGAAGGGTTTCGATCTCGGCGAACTTGTGACGATTCCGTCGTTGCATGCAATCGGTGCATGGGACCAACTCGAGGCGGCTCGTGGTGCGCTGGCAGCCCAATTTTCCAACAATACGCCAGCTCCGCGTTACGTGGTCGGGCACTAACGTTTGTCTGCCTTCCTCCCCCTGAACCGCCCCGGGAATCGTGGAGGCTGGTTGGTTTAAGTTAATGCCGGTTCAGCGGCAACCGTTTCAAGTTGCCGATAGTAGTTTGCCTCAG
>NZ_JACHBW010000016.1 GCF_014200455.1 Paraburkholderia bannensis
CCACTCTTCGTCCGATACGTCCGTTGGGTAGGGTCTGCGTTTTTTCATCCCGCCAGGGTACCAGGTCTGGCCGAAAGTTCATAACACCTTCTAGATGGCGAACCCGAACATGGAAACAGCCGCAAAGCATCAAAAGCAGCAGCAAAAGCAAGCAGCAGTTGATCAAGCAGTAAGTTCGCGCATCATTTGATGCAAACTAAAAAACCGCGCGATCCATGCCGAGCAATCTTCGTGCCCCATGCGGGGATGCCGGCCCTCGTAGCACGCGGCGCTTTTTAACAGGGCGCTGCGAGGACCATTGATTATCTTCTCTCGCGGATATACAGGATGACTAAGCGTATTGCATTGGTGACGGGTGGTATGGGCGGCCTTGGCGAGGCCATCAGCGTACGTCTGCACGACGCCGGCTACAAGGTCGTGGTGACGCATTCGCCAGACAACGCAGGAGCAAAGGACTGGTTGGCGCGTCACTCGGACGCGGGCCGCGATTTTCACGCGTACTCGGTGGACGTGGCCGACTACGATTCGTGCCAGCGCGGCGCCAGAAAAATTCAGAACGATATCGGCCCGATCGATATTCTGGTCAATAACGCCGGCATCACGCGCGACATGACCTTCCGCAAGCTCGACAAGGTCAATTGGGACGCCGTGCTGCGCACTAACCTGGATTCGATCTTCAATATTTGCAAGCCGCTGTGCGACTCCATGGTGGAGCGCTCGTGGGGGCGCATCATCAATATATCGTCGGTGAATGGCTCGAAGGGTTCGGTCGGCCAGACCAACTATGCGGCCGCGAAGGCCGGCATGCACGGTTTCACGAAGTCGCTGGCACTCGAAGTGGCGCGCAAGGGCGTGACGGTCAACACGATCTCGCCGGGCTATCTGGCGACGAAAATGGTCACGGCGATTCCGCAGGACATTCTCGATTCGAAGATCCTGCCGCAGATCCCGATGGGCCGCCTGGGCAATCCGGACGAAGTGGCCGCACTCGTGCTGTTCCTGTGCTCGGACGACGCCGGTTTCGTGACGGGAGCGAATATCCCCATCAACGGCGGCCAGCACATGCAGTAACACGGGATGGCAGTCAGGCCGCGCAGCGCTGCTGCGTGGCCACCATCGATTCATTCGCGCCGGCACTTTGCAGTGTCGGCGTTTTTTTACGCCTGATTACGCCCTCTTTCGGTCGAGCGCGAACGAGGCCATCAATACAACGATGCCGAGCGCCGCGAGAATCGCCCCCACCCAGCCCGTGGCGAGCCAGCCGAAACCCGCCGCGATCACGATGCCGCCCAGCCACGCACCCAGCGCATTGGCGATATTGAACGCACTGTGATTGAGGGCGGCTGCGAGCGATTGCGCGTCGCCCGCCACGTCCATCAAACGCGACTGGAAGGCAGGCGTGCAGGCGGAACCGAAGCCCACGCAGAACAGCACCGGCAGCATCAGCCACAGATGCGGCGCGGCGGCGACGAACACCAGCAGCACGACGGCGGTGAATGCGTACATGCCCAGCATCGTGCGCTTGAGCCAGCGGTCCGCGAACCAGCCGCAGGCCATATTGCCGATGATCATGCCAAGGCCGATCAGCGCCAGCGCCCAGGGCACGTGGTAGCTCGGCAGATGCGTGACTTCGGTGAGCGTGGACGCGACATAGCTGTATACCGAGAAGATCCCGCCGAAACCCACCGCCGAGGCCAGCAAGGTGAGCAGCACTTGGGGACGGCCCAGCGCACCCAGTTCGGTGAGTGGGCTGGCCTTGCTCGACATCGGCAAGGTGGGCACCGAATACGCGATCATGCCCGCCGTGATCAGCGCGATGACCGCGACCGACGCGAAGCAGGCTTGCCAGCCCAGTGCCTGGCCCAGCCAGGTGGCGGCGGGTACGCCAATCACATTGGCCACGCTCAGGCCCAGCATGACCTTGCCGATTGCCGCGCCACGTTTATGCGGCGGCACGAGTGCGGCTGCCGCGAGCGCGGCGAGACCGAAATACGCGCCGTGCGGCAGACCGGCAATAAAACGGCTCGCGAGTGCGAAACCGTAGCTATGGAAAACCGCGGTCGCGCCATTGCCGAGCGCGTACAACAGCATCAGCAAGATCAGCAACGCGCGGCGCGGCATTCTCGCGAGCAGCACGGTAATGAGCGGCGCACCGACCACCACGCCGGCAGCGTAGGCGCTGATCATATGGCCGGCTTGCGGAATCGTGACATGCAGATCGCCGGCCATCTCCGGAAGAATGCCCATGGCAGCGAATTCGGCCGTGCCGATCGCAAAGCCGCCGAGCGCCAGCGAAAGTTCGGCGAGGCCGAGTCCATGAGGCGGCTCGATAAGCGCGGACGCGCCGCCGGGTTCGGCAGCCTCCGCGCGAAGGGGTGTTTCTGCAGGTGCGTTCATCGGTCAGGTCTAAAGCGAAGTTTGGAGCGGTCTAAAAGCGCGGTTTAAAAGTTGGATGGGATCGAATGTGATCGATAACACCGGGCGCGCGAACGTCATGATGAATGGCGTTCATGACGCAAAGGCCACGCAAGGCAAGATCGTAAGCGACGAAAAACGACAGAAAGCGATACGCAGGACCTCTGCCACGTGCATCGCATGCAAGGTTGGCTGGCGAACTGGCCGGGTGTAAAAATGGGGTGTAAAAACAACAGCGGCCGGCGGAATCGAAAAGCGGAAAGTCACCCGGCAAGATTCATCCGCAGCGCGCATTCTAGATCATCTGATGTATCCACGCAGAGCGTGCAGCGTCAACCAACGCAATGCGCGACCCGCGGAAACCCATTCGTCTGCACGCGCACAATCTTTTGCCAGACAACTGACTATTAGGTCTATTGCTCATAATTACTGGCGCATCGCGAGGCGCGCCATCGCGTTTGAGTTGCGTTTGAGTCGCGTCGGGGGCGGCCTGCACGCAGCAAGTTTCATTTTTTCAAATTCTGTATGCTGAAGTTCGAAAGCATTTCGCGCGCCTTTTTTGCACTCTTTCACGAGATCGAAAGTAACCGGATGAAAGGAATCGGAAAAAATTTGTGGTCTTTTAAGTGCTATTGGGCCTGCGAATTGCTGAATGTCATCCATTGAGTTTGCACCCGCGGGCTTTTTCCCGCCATAATCCGGATTGCCACGATGGCAATTGCCGATATGGACCAGACCAAACTTCGCCATGCAAACGAAGTTTCAGAGCTGTCTGGAGACGAAATCCTATAAGGGAGGTGAGTATGGTGACTTTGGACGCGATCAACCTGAAGATCGCTAAGCTGCAAAAACAGGCGGAAACGCTTGCGAATAAGCAGACATCGGTGGGTCTCACGAAGATTCGTGACCTGATGCACAAGCATGGCTTGAGCGTCGCCGATATTGAATCGTTCGTTGGTAAGAAGCGCGGCCGCAAGCCGGGCGTCGCGGCCGCCAATGGCGCGGCAAAAGCGCCGCGCGCCGCGGTGCATCACGTTGCACCGAAATACGCGGACCCGAAAACGGGCGCGACGTGGACCGGCCGTGGCCGTGCGCCGCTGTGGATTCGCGACGTAAAAGACCGCTCGAAATTCCTGATCGAAGGTGCACCGACTGCCGCCGCACCGAAGGCTAAGACCACCGGCGCGAAGCGCGGCCCGAAACCCGGCTTCAAGCGTGCTGCCGCGAAGGCCGCCGCAGCGACGAAGACGGGCGCCAAGCGTGGCCGCAAGGCCGCGGCTACGGCTTCCGCTCCCGCTCCCGCGAAAAAGACGCGTGCGCCCCGCAAGCCGCGCGCCGTTGCCGTGGAAGCCGCTGCCGCTCCGGCCGCAGCAGCTTAAATAGCGCAAAGCTTGTTGAAGTACAGGCCGACCGCCGGAATGGCGCGACCGGCCTTTACGATGGATTCTGGAAGCTGGCGCAATGCCGGCTCTCATAATCCGCCCGATTGGGTTTACCGTACTCCAGTATTGGCTGAATTCGCCGGACGTCCATTGCGGACGTCCGGGCTCTTTGCGGCTCCTGGCTGTTATGCCGCGTCGCTTCGCTGTCACCGCCCACGCCATGCCCAGGAAAAGATCCAGCGTCTGGCTTCGAGGTTTAGACCTGCTCGCAAGCGTCATGGCGCCGCCGAAAAAGGCTACCCGGCGTAAAACCGCAGCTGTCAAACTCTCGACGAACGCCACTGTAAAACGCGCGTCGTCTGCATCGGGTGCGTCTCAGAGCGCAACGCCAAAACCTCGCTCGAAAGCGCCGCCAAAGTCATCGCCGAAGATATTGTCCAGCGCATCGCCGCCGGCATTGCCGGGCCGCTGGCTACGCTCGTTTCATTCCGCGCCGCCCACTGCTGGACGTCTGGTCAATCACCTGGCTTACGCGCTGTATTTACCCGCATCCGTCGAATTCACCGTCAATTTGCCGCTCGTTGTCATGCTGCACGGCTGCAAACAGACCGCGGAATCGTTCGCGCGCGGCACGCGTATTTGCCAACGCGCCGAGCGAGCCGGCTTCGCCGTGCTGCTGCCGGAGCAGGCTAAAACCGCGCACGCGCAAGGCTGCTGGCACTGGCATGACGATCCCGCCCATACGGAAGCGCCCTCGGTGGCTTCGCTGATCGAGGCGATTGTCGGGCAATATGGTTTTGACGCGCAGCGCATTTATCTGGCGGGGATTTCGGCGGGTGCGGGTTTGGCGGCGGCGCTGGCGATTGAACGTCCGCAATTGTTTGCCGCTGTGGGCCTGCATTCCGGGCCGGTATTCGGCGCGGCGACGTCCACCATGACGGCGATGAGCGTGATGCGCCGCGGCACACGGGAAAATCCCGTGCACCTGATCGATGCGCGCGTGGATGTCAATCACTATCCCGGCATGCCCACCATCATCGTGCACGGCGAACTCGACGCAGTGGTGGCAAAGCGCAATGCGGAGCAATTGACGCTTGAATTCGCCCGCCTGAACCGGCTGGTGGATGCACAAGGCGAATTACGCGTAGGCGAGCAGCGCTTTTATAGCCGCGATGGCGCGGACTATACCGATTACGTAAAAGGCGGCCGCAATGTGGTGCGCCTATGCGTGGTGCGCGGGCTGGGTCACGCCTGGAGCGGCGGCGACCCAAGCGAGCCATTTCATTCGGCGCGCGGGCCGGACGCCACGGGTTTGCTGTGGAATTTTTTCAGACGCCAGCACCGAATGACATAAACGCGGCGCTGGAATGGCGATTCAAACCTCAATCAGGCGACGCAGTTTATCGCCTGCGAGGGGCATGTCCCGCACGCGGGCGCATTCGCTGCCCTGCGTCTGCGCAATGCCAAGGCGATGCGCGAGTATCACCAGTTCCGCGAACGAGCGCGCCTGCATCTTGCGCATCGCGCTGCCGCGATGGATCTTCACCGTGACCTCGCTGATGCCTAGTTCATCGGCGATCTGCTTGTTCATCCTGCCCGAGGCCGCGAGCGCCATCACCTCGCGCTCGCGCTGCGACATCGACTCGAAACGCGTGGCCACGTCCTGATTGGCGCGCTTCGCTGCGCGCCGCGCGCGGTCGCGTTCCAGCGACACCGCAATCGCGTCCAGAAAATCCTGATCCCGAAACGGCTTGGTGAGGAAGTCAGTTGCGCCTGCCTTCATCACGCGCACGCTCATCGGCACATCGCCGTGGCCGGTGATGACGATGACGGGGATCGGGTCGCCCACGGCGTTGAGCGTGTCCTGCAGCGAGAGGCCGCTATTGCCGCGCAGACGCACGTCGAGCACGAGGCAACATGGCTCGTCGCCGCGCGCAAAGTCGAGAAATGCCTGCGCGTTGAGGAAGCCGCGCGCGCCAAGCCCCACCGAGTGCACCAGCATGCAGAGCGCTTCGTTGACGGACGCGTCGTCGTCGACGATATAGACCGTCGGCGTGTCACGAAGAGGAGGGGCGTCGGTGCTGGACAGCGGGTTCACGTTTGAGTTCCGGATGCGCACGCATGGATGGGACGGCGTGTGTATAAAGGCATCCTAACGTGGCGTTAACCCGGCGTCTTGTCGCTTATTGAACCGTTTTGGCGAAAATGGTGCGACAAATCTTCGGCGCTGGCAGAGCCGAGGTTCGTCGCAGCGTTCCGCCGCCGCCAGGTGCCGGGCGCGGTACCCACCGCCTTGGAGAACATGCGCGTGAAGTGCGTCTGATCGGAAAAACCGCAGGCATTGGCGATTTCCACCAGCGAGAGCGCGCTATGCGCGAGCATGCCTTGCGCCTGTGCAATGCGTTGCGAGAGTTGCCACTGATAAGGCGTATAGCCCGTCGAGCCGCGAAACGCGCGGATGAAATAGCTGGACGAAAGGCGGCATTCGGCGGCGATGGCCTCGACCGAGATGCCGGCGCTTGCGCCCGCGCCTTCGAGCAGCAGTTCCTTGGCGCGCGTCTCCTGCCAGCGCGACAGCGTCGCGCGCCGCGATGACGAGCGCGCACTCACGCCGCCGTAGTGCGCGACCAGATGCTGCCCCATGGCCAGGCCAATCTGTTCGAGAAAGAGCGGGCTGTGCGCCTCGGGGCGCTCGAAGGCGGGCAGGAGCGCACGCGAGAGATGGCCGAAAACGTCGTCGCGCTGGCCGACGACGCGCGCAAGACCCGTCACGCGATGGCGCGAGGCATCCGCGCCCATGCGCTCCAGCCAGGCGCGCGGCACTTCCACGAGCACGAAGTCGAACGAGCCGGATAGATCGGCGCGATAGTTGTCATCGAAATCGCGCACGTAGAGCGCGTGCTCGCCAAAGTCATGGGCGCTCGCGGCTCCGCCGCGCATGATGCGCCGCTGATGCCCGCCTTGCAGCGAGACACCGACGAGAAAACCGCGATCCTCTGCCTGTGTCTCGACCTGGCCGAAGATGCGCTCGCGCGCATGTTTGCGGTGCAGATTCAACTCGCCCGCGTCGAGTTGCTGGCTCAGCGCGAGCCGTTCGAGCGAGCAGCCGAAGCCGTCGCGTGGGGAGTTGGCGCGCGGGGAGGGAGTCTCGGTGGTCACGGGCACGGTCTCCAGGAGCGTCGATACCGGCGCGGCAAGCCAGCGCCGTCGGAGTGGAAGTATAGGGCATGTCAGATTTTCGGGTGAGGCGTGTCGTGAATCGCCGATTAATCGTCGGAATTAATCATCGGATTTAATCGCCGATATGCGCGCCGCTTCGCATTCCAGACAAAGACCGCTATGCGGATTCAGCCACGGCGCCACGCCACTCATACTTTGGTATTAATCGTGCGCGCAGTGCCCAGAAAAATCGCCCCATTGCATGGGCGCGCCGCGTCGACGCGCTCCGCTGTGCCCGGTTTCGAAGCTGTTAGCGGTCGCGCGGCCACACCTATGGATGATGGAACAAGCTGCGGCGACACCCTACGATTCGCTTAACGACACGGTTCGCCAGCGTCAGGACGGCGGCGCGACAAAGCGATTCCGCGATCGGGCGATCAGACGAAATTAGACGAGAAGGGGAGAAAGATGACGAGGAAACCATGCACCAGTTCGAGCGGGTAACAGTGTCGCTGGCGAGCCGCGAAGTCTATCTGGACGGCAAGCCCTATTCACTGAGCGCGCGCGCATTCGATATTCTCGCGCTCCTGATCGAGGCCGACGGCCGGATCGTCTCGAAGGACGCCATCCTCGACGCCGTATGGCCGAGCACCATCGTCGTCGACAACAATATCCAGGTGCATATCTCCGCGCTGCGCAAGCTGCTGGGCGGCAAGCACGGCTGGATTCGCACCGTGGCGGGCCGCGGCTACCGGCTGGCGGCGCCTGAGGAGCGCGTGCCGGCAAAGGCCGCCGCACCTGCACCTGTACTTGCGGCCGTGCCTGCGCCGCGTGACGCGCTGTGGCCCAGCGCCGTGCCCCGCATGCCGCTGATCGGCCGCGACGATCAACTCGCCGGACTGCTCGCGCTGCTCGACACCGAACCCATGCTGACGCTCGCGGGCGCGGGCGGCGTGGGCAAGAGCGCGCTGGCGTGCGAGCTGGCCTACGCGCGCAGCGCCGGCACCGGGGCCGGCATCCGCTATATCGACTTTTGCGCGGAAATCGCTCATTGCGCGGCGCAGGCCGTGCCGCCTCTGCCGAACTTCGATCAGGCCGCCGCCGCACGCCACACGATCTTCGTCGTGGACGGCTGCGAGTGCGCAATCGACGAGGCCGCTGCGTTCTGTCATGCGTTGAGCGCAGCCTACCCGCATGCGCGCGTGGTGGCGACGAGTCGCGAGCCGCTGCGTATCGCCGGGGAGCGCGTCTATCGCGTGGCGCCGCTTGCGCTGCCGCCGCTGGAAGCGAGCGAAGCCCGCCTGCGCGCGAGCCCCGCCGTGCAGCTCTTTCTGCGTCACGTGTGCGCGGGCGAAACCGGCAACCCGATGGCCACGCCGCCGCTGGGGATGGTCGCGTCGCTATGCCGCCTGCTGGATGGGCTGCCGCTCGCGCTGGAACTGGCCGCGCGGCGCGCCGCCTTGATCGGCGTGGGGCCGCTGCTCGGGCAACTCGACACGCAGTTGCTCGCCATGCCCAATGGCCTGCGCGGCGTGCCCGCGCGGCAGCGCACGCTGGGCGCGACGCTCGAATGGAGTCATGCGCGGCTCGATGCCATCGAACAGACGGTGTTGCGCCGTATCGCGTTGTTCGAAGGCGCGTTCGACCTCGACGCGGCGACGCAACTCGCAGCCTGCGACCGGTTCGACGCGGATCTGGTGATCGAAGGATTGAGCGGGCTGGTATCGAAATCGCTTCTGCTGGCCGAGCCGCACGAGGCGACGGCGGCGATGCGCTATTGCCTGCCGCGCGTGACGCGCGCGTTCGCGCTCGACAAGCTGGCGCAAGCGGACGATGCACGCTGGCTGGAACGCGCGAATGCCGCCGCTACGCGGGAATCGGCGGCTTTTTTCGCGCCACTTTCTTCGCTGCCTGAAAAGAATACGTTGCTGGCCATTGCCGCATAAATCGCAATCGGACAACGCGGCTTCATCGCCTTTCAGGATTCTTCAGGTTTCGATAAGGACTTCCGTTTCCGTCATCGTTAAGCTGCCGTCAGGCATGCGGATTCGTTCGCATCGCTATCGAAAACCACGCAGCTTAAACGTTCGACGGAGAGAAATCGCATGACCTCGCGCATGACCACCCAGCAGATCCACTCGACCCCCGCCTCGGCCACGCGCCGCCGTCTGCTTTCCGCGAGCGCTGGCGTGGCCGGCGCCGTCGCCGCCATGTCGAGCCTGAGCGCCAGCGCCGCAACGGCAGCAGGCGCAGCGGGCGCAACTCACGCGCACGGCACGGGCCACCACCACGGCGGCGGCTTCGTCAACGCCAAGGACGGCACGCCGATCTATTTCAAGGACTGGGGTAGCGGCACACCGGTGGTGTTCTCGCACGGTTGGCCGTTGTGCGCCGACGCGTGGGACGCGCAGATGCTCTTCCTCGTGAACCAGGGCTATCGCGTGATCGCGCATGACCGCCGTGGCCACGGCCGCTCGGGCCAGCCGTCCGAGGGCAACGATATGGATACCTATGCAGATGACCTCGCCGCCGTGCTCGACGCGCTCGACGTGAAGGGTGCGATGCTCGTGGGCCACTCGACCGGCGGCGGTGAAGTCGCGCATTACATCGGCCGCCACGGCGAAAAGCGCGTGGCCAAGGCCGTGCTGATCGGCGCGGTGCCGCCCATCATGGTGAAAACCGAAGCCAATCCGAACGGCCTGCCGATGTCGGTGTTCGACGGCATCCGCGCCGGCGTGGCCGCCAACCGTTCGCAGTTCTATCTGGATCTCGCCATGCCGTTCTACGGTTTCAATCGTCCCAATGCCAAGGTCTCCCAAGGGCTGGTGCAGGACTTCTGGCGTCAGGGCATGGCCGGTTCGATCAAAGGCCAGTACGAGTGCATCAAGCAGTTTTCGGAAGTCGATTACACCGAAGACCTGAAGAAGATCAGCGTGCCAACGCTGATCCTGCACGGCGACGACGACCAGATCGTGCCCATCGACGACTCGGCGAAGCTCTCGGCGAAGATCGTCAAAAACGCCACGCTCAAGGTCTACGCGGGCGCGCCGCATGGCATGTGCAGCACGCACGTCGATCAGGTCAATCAGGATCTGCTGGCGTTTCTGAAGGCGTAATCGCCGCGCGTCTACAGCACGCGCAAGACCTTAATGAAAGCCGCCCGGTAGCGATATCGAGCGGCTTTTCCATTGATGCAGACAAGCGTGCCGATTTAAAGCCTCTTCATAACTCTTCAGGTTTTCGACAGGACTTTAAGGCGGGCGATCTCTAATCTGTCACCCAGATCGCGCTCCTGGCTGAATCAGGCAAAACACCGATGCAACGACAGCGCGGACACCTCCCGATCCACCCCGACACCTGAACGGAGTTTGACATGGCATTTGAACTGCTGACCCCCGACACCTGCGCCCTGGCGCTGATCGACCACCAGCCGCAGATGTTCTTCGGCACGCACTCGCACGAGCGCACCACGGTCCTGCACAACGTGCAGATCCTCGCCAAGGCCGCGAAGCTCTTCAAGGTGCCGACGGTCTTCACGACCATCGCCGCCGATTCGTTCAGCGGCCATCTGCTGCCCGAAGTGCAGGCCGTGTTCCCCAATCTGAAGCCGATCGATCGCACCTCGATGAACTCGTGGGAAGACCAGGGCTTCCGTGATGCAATCAAGGCTACCGGCCGCAAGAAGATCGTGATCGCCGGTCTGTGGACCGAAGTGTGCGTCACCTTCCCGACCATCCAGATGCTGGCTGAAGGCTTCGAAATCTACGTGCCGACCGACGCATGCGGCGACATCACGGAAGAAGCGCACGAGCGCGCCGTGCAGCGCATCGTCCAGGCGGGCGCGGTGCCGATGAACTCGCTGCAGTTCATGTGCGAACTGCAACGCGACTGGGCGCGCGGCGAGACCTACGAAGGCTGCATGGACATCTTCAAGGCGCACAGCGCCTACGGCATCGGCGTGCGCTACGCGAAGCAGATTCTCGGCGAGCACGCGAGCGAGGCGGGCTGATCCGCAAGCCCCGCTAATGGCGCGTGCAGCCTGAAACGCGCCATTGCCTCGCACGCGGCGCGTGGCGCGGCGTCACGACCGTCGCCCCGCGCCCCCCCCTGCGCACGAAACCCGCACTGAATCCAGTACTCAACAGGAGAGCGTCGATGAGCGCCCTTGATCAACCTCGCCGCATCGCCGACCTGGTGATCTACAACGGCAAGATCGCTACCCAGGACGAGCGCCGCTCGTTCTCGACCGCGCTGGCCGTTGCCGACGGCAAGATCGTCGCGAGCGGCAACGATCGCGACGTCATGCAATGGGCGCGCGACGACGCACGCCGTATCGATCTGAATGGCCGCACCGTGATTCCGGGTCTCAACGACTCGCACCTGCACGTGATCCGCGGCGGCCTGAACTTCAACATGGAGCTGCGCTGGGACGGCGTGCCGTCGCTGCGCGACGCGCTGCAGATGCTGCGCGAACAGGTCGCGCGCACGCCCGCGCCGCAATGGGTGCGCGTGGTGGGCGGCTGGAACGAATTCCAGTTCGAGGAAAAGCGCGGCCCGACGCTCGAAGAAATCAACGCGATTGCACCCGATACGCCGGTCTTCATCCTTCACCTCTACGACAGCGCGCTGCTCAATGCGGCGGCGCTGCGCGCGGCAGGCTACGACCGCGACACGCCGAACCCGCCGGGCGGCGAAATCCAGCGCGACAAGCGCGGCAATCCCACCGGCATGCTGATCGCGCGCCCGAACGCGGGTCTGCTCTACGCGACGCTTGCCAAGGGCCCCAGGCTCGCGCTGGAAGATCAGAAGAATTCCTCGCGCCAGTTCATGCGCGAACTGAACCGCCTGGGCGTGACGAGCGCCATCGACGCGGGCGGCGGCTACCAGGCCTATCCGGACGACTACGAAGTCATCATGGATCTGGCGAAGAACGATCAGTTGACGGTTCGGATTGCTTACAACCTCTTCACGCAGAACGCGAAGCGCGAGATCGAAGACTTCGCGAAATGGGTGAAGACCACACGTCCCGGCGACGGCGACGATTTCCTCAAGGTCAACGGTGCGGGCGAGATGCTGGTGTTCTCGGCTGCCGACTTCGAGGACTTCCTGGAGCCGCGCCCCGATCTGCCGGACGGCATGGAGCAGGAACTCGAAGACGTCGTGCGCCTGCTGGTGCAGAACCGCTGGCCGTGGCGTTTGCACGCGACCTACGACGAATCGGTCGACCGCTTCCTCAACGTGTTCGAGCGGGTGAACAAGGACACGCCGTTCAACGGCCTGCGCTGGTTCTTCGATCACTGCGAGACGATTTCGCAACTCAATATCGAGCGCATCGCCGCGCTGGGCGGCGGCATTGCCGTGCAGCATCGCATGGCGTTTCAGGGCGAATACTTTATTTCGCGTTACGGCGCTGAAGCGGCTGCGCGCACGCCGCCGGTGCGTCAGATGCTCGAAGCGGGTCTGCCGGTGGGCGCGGGCACGGATGCCACGCGGGTGGCGAGCTACAACCCGTTTGTCTCGCTCTATTGGCTGGTCTCGGGTCGCACCGTTGGCGGCACGCCGATGTATGCGCAGCGCGATCGTCTGGAGCGCATGGAAGCGCTGCGTCGCTACACCGTGGGCAGCGCATGGTTCTCCAGCGACGAGACGAAGAAGGGCGCGCTCGTGCCGGGCCAGTACGCCGACTTCGCGGTTCTCAGCGACGACTTCTTCACGATCGACGAAGAGGCCATCAAGCATCTGAATTCGGTGCTGACGGTGGTGAACGGCCGCGTGGTCTACGCCGACGCGGAATTCACCTCGTACGGGCCGCCTGCGTTGCCGGTAAGCCCGTCGTGGTCGCCGGTGGCGGAATTTGGCGGCTATGCGCGCTACAAGCCCGTGGTGTCGAACGCAGCGAATGCGGCGAACGCCACGCTCGCGCAGTCGTGCAGCGACGCCTGCGTGAATCTGTGCGGCGTGCACAAGCATGCGCACGGCTGGGCGTGGCGCAGCGACGCGCCAGCCTCGGACGCGAATGCGTTCTGGGGCGCGCTGGGTTGCAGCTGTTTCGCGTTTTAAGTCGAGTTGCGGGTCAAGCCGAGGTCAGAGATGAAACGTTTCGAGAGCGCCGATGTTGCGCTGCTGTTCCTGCGCGTGAGCGCCAGCCTGCTCGTGCTGTTTGTGCACGGCTTGCCGAAGGCGTTGCACGTGCGCGTGCAACTTGGCGTGATCGAAGATCCGCTGCATCTGGGCAGCGCCTTCACACTGTCCTTCGCGATCTTCGCGGAGGTGGTGTGCCCGGTGCTCATGATAGTCGGCGTTTTCACGCGTCTTGCCGCGCTGCCGATTCTCGTGGTCACCGCAGTCGCTCTGTTGCTGGTCCATCCCGACTGGACGCTCGAACAAGGGCAGTTCGCCTGGATGCTGCTGATTCTGTTCGGCACGGTTGGGATCGGCGGTGCGGGGCGTTATCGCCTGACGTGGCAAAGCGCGCTGCGCGCAGCGCGCCTGACCCAACGGCGTGTGAGCCAGTCGGCCTGAACGCGCTGGCGGACTTTTTGAAATCGCGCGCCTAAGCGTGGCAAGGAGCGATCGACATGTCGTACCTCATTTCACTCGGAGCGGGCCTCGTCGTTGGCCTGCTCTATTACTTCTCGCGCGTGCAGTCGCCCGCGCCGCCGTTGATTGCCCTCGCCGGGCTGCTTGGCATCGTGATCGGCGAGCATGCGATTCCGTTCGTGCAGGCGCACTGGAACGCCCCGCAGGCGCAGACGCAAAGTGCGCCGGCGCAGCGCGATGTGTTGAGCGCGTCGCTCGACAAAGCCGATTCGACGGGCAACAAGCCATGAGCACGACGCCTGCGCAGAGCAAGGCCGTGCTCGACCCCATGCGCGGCGAGAACACCGTGCTGGCCTTTGTGGCGGGTTTCGTCGATACGCTGGGTTTCGTCGCGCTGTTCGGCCTGTTCACGGCGCACGTGACCGGCAACTTCATCATGATTGGTTCGGGCATCGCCGGTGTGAACGGCGGTCTGCTGATCAAGTGGCTGGCGTTTCCCGCCTTCGTCCTGGGCATCGTCGGTGCCCGTGTACTCGCGGACAGGTTGCACGCGCAACCTCATGCGGTGCGTGTGGGCGGCCTGTATGTGATGCAGATCGTGCTGCTCGCCGCCTTCATGATCGTGGGTCTTGCCGCCGCGCCGATCACGAACGCCGACGCGCCGCTTACGATTGCCTGTGGCCTGCTGGGCGCGGCCGGCATGGGCGTGCAGAACGCGCATCCGCGTCTGACCGCGCGCAGTGTGGTCGCCAATACCGTCATGACCGGCAACGTCACGCAGGCCGTGATCGATGTGTTCGATCTGCTGGCGCGCAGCACGCATGTCGATCGCCGCGAGGTGCGCGAACGGCTGGCCCGCACACTGCCGCCGGTGGCCGCTTTCGGCGTGGGCGCGAGCCTGGGTGCGATAGGCTGGCTGGCCGCCTCGTTCTGCGCGCTGATCGTGCCGCTTGCCTTGCTCGGTGCGATTGCCGTGTTTGCCTGTCGCGCCAACGACGGCACCGCCGCACACGCCATTCAGTAATTCCCTATTCATTTCATCAGGAGCAACACGTGTCTCTTTTCAGCCTGAACCGTCCTCTGCGCGCCATCACGGCCGCATCGCTCGTCGCCTTCGCGGCTTTGGGTCTGGCCTTCAATGCCGCCCCGGCTTTCGCCGACGATTCGCAATATCCGGCTGCCGTTGCCCAAACGCCCGCGGTTGCGGTGGCCCCGCAATACGACACGACGCATGTCTACGTTGCGAGCGCCGATATCGACGCCTTCGTCAACAGCTTCCTCGCCACCTTCGGCGGCAAGGCCTCGCCGCGCGCCGTCTTCACGGTCACGCCGACGCCCAGTAAAACGGCTTCGCAGTACGTGCAAACGCCGGTGGGCATGCTCTCCGTGTTCGCGTTCGAAACGCCGGTGCCCTATCCGTTCGGCAACGAGCGCACCGGCTATCTGGTGACCGATATCGACAAGGCCGTGCACGCCGCGCGTGCAGCGGGCGCGGACGTGATCGTCGAGCCGTTCGACGACCCCATCGGCAAGGACGCGCTGATCCAGTGGCCGGGTGGGCTCACGATGCAGCTTTACTGGCATACCAAGGCGCCGTCCTATGCGCCGCTCGAACTGGTGCCGGACAACCGCGTCTATGTATCGAAGTACGAAGCATCGAATTTCGTGCACCGTTTCGTGCGCTTCTCGCACGGCAAGGTGGTCTCGGATAACCATCATGCGGATGGCGCGGAGATCGGCAAGAGCGGGGAAACGATCCGGCGTGTGCGCATCGAATCCGCCTTCGGCAACATGCTTGTGTTCGTGACCGACGGCAAGCTGCCGTATCCGTACGGCCGCGAAACGACCGGCTACTGCGTGGCTGATCTCGATGCGACGCTCGAAAAGGCGCAGGCCGCCGGCGTGAAGGTGCTGGTCGCGCCCGCGCAAAACGTTGAAGGCCGCACGGCCATGGTGGCGTTCCCGGGCGGCTACGTCGCGGAGCTTCATCAACTGGCGAAAGCACCCGCGAAGTGAGTGAAGAGATGAGCGGCCTTCGCCCTGGCTTTCGACTTTGCCTTTCGTCGCCGATCAAACAGACGACGCGTCAGGCCGCGCTTGCCCTCGTGGCGGGCGCGCTGCTGCAGGCTGGTGCGGCCCGCGCTGAAACAGAAACGAGCGCAACGACCGAAGCCGCTTGCGATGCGAAGCGCCCGATCCCCAGCTTCAACCGCTGGCAGGAGGATTGGGGCGCGCTCGCGAAGCCTTGCGTGCCGCGCAAACCGCTGGACCGCCTCAAATACATTGCGCTGTCGAGCGATCCTGCCTGGTATCTCTCGCTGGGCGCGAATCTGCGCGAGCGCTTTGAACTGAACAACACCCCGCTATTTGGCCTGGGCGGATCGAAGCCAGATAGCTGGGTGATCCAGCGCGCCGAAGTGCATGCCGATGCGCGCTTCGGCGAGCACGTGCAGGCGTTTTTCCAGCTGGAAGATGCGCGGCCCTTCGGCAAGGACGCGGTGTCGCCGGTGGACAAGAATCCGCTCGATATCGAGCAGGCTTTTGTGGCGTTCGTGTATGGCGTCGGCCCCGGCACGTTCAAGGCGCGCGTGGGGCGTCAGGAAATGGCGTTCGACTTGCAGCGCTTCGTTTCCGTGCGCGACGGCCCGAACGTGCGTCAGGCCTTCGACGCGTTGTGGGCCGACTACGAGATCGGCAAATGGCGCTTTATCGGCTATCTAACGCAGCCGGTGCAGTACCGCGACGTGGATACCTTCGACGATGTGTCGAACAAGCATCTGAAGTTCAGCGGCGTGCGCATGGAGCGCGCGAGCGTGGGGCCAGGCGATCTGTCCGCGTACTGGTCGCGCTACGAGCGCGACAACGCGCGGTTTCTGGACGCGAGTGGTAACGAACGCCGCGATGTCTTCGATGCGCGCTATGCGGGCAAGAGCGCGCCGTTCGACTGGGACGTCGAGGCGATGGCGCAGATCGGGCACGTAGGCGCGGATACGGTTGGCGCGTGGGCGTTTGGCGCGCTGGGCGGCTACACGTTCTCTTCGTTGCCGGGCACGCCGCGCGTGGGCGTGCAGGTCGATGGCGCGTCGGGCGATCACCATCCCGGCGATGGTCACGTCGGCACATTCAATCCGCTCTTCCCGAACGGCTATTACTTCACGCTGGCGGGTTACACAGGCTATAGCAACCTGATTCATGTAAAGCCATCGCTGACGTTCAAGCTCACGCCGAAGCTCACGCTGTTGACGGCACTGGGTTTCCAGTGGCGCGACACGACGCAGGACGCCGTCTACGGGCAGGGCATGGCGACGGTGCCGGGCACGGCTGGCAAGGGCGATCTTTGGACAGGCATGTACGCACAGGTGCGCGCCGACTGGATCGTCAACGACAACGTGGCGCTGGCGCTCGAAGCCGTGCATTTCGAAGTGGGCGATTCGCTGCGGGCGCTGGGCGCGCGCAATGCCGACTATGTCGGCGTCGAAGCGAAACTCGCATGGTGAAACGCAACGCACGACACCTGTGAATGGAAACAACGAACGCGCTTATCGACAGGGGAATACCGTGAGCACGCAAAGACAAACGCAAAGTCAGAGCATTGAAATGGCGCGGCTCAATGCTGCGGTGAACGCGAACATCGACGACGCGCGCGTCTGGCGCTGGTATAGCGATCTGATGGAAGACGACCGGGTACGCTGCGAGCGCACGCGACGCGGCTGGCAGATCACCATCGACGATTGTCATACCGTGAAAGACGAATCGTTCGATTGCGCGGTGCGTCTGGCCGCGCAAACGTGGGGCGATATTGCGCGTGCGCCAGTGAAGCTCAGACGCCGCCGCAAGACGGCGGTCAGGCCGGGTGGGGCGGCGTTGCCGCAGTTCTGGTGAGGCGAGGCGAATCGGGCATTCAATCGCTGTAACGTGCAGCCAGCAGGCGCGCGCGTGCGGCGAATTCCTCGCGCAGGCTCGCGGGTTCGAGCACCTCGATCGAATCGCTCTGACCGTGCAGGAAGCGACGCAGCATGACCGATGGCTTGACGGTGGCCGTCAGCTCGAAAGAGCGCCTATCGGACGCCCATTGGATTTTCTGATCTTTGTGCAGGGTGAACTCGTTGAGCATGTGCTGGGCGGCGCTGCGTTCGTGAGGCGCGCTGCTGGCGTGGATGCGAAGCTTCAGCTGAACTTCGGCCTCCGGGAAGAAATGCAGTGCCTGTTCTTTGCTGACATAGGCGTCGAGATTGAAATTCGCGTCGCGTTCGGCGGCGTGATTCAGCGCTTTGGCCTGCTTGATCCGGTCGAGCCGGAATAGTCGCGGCCCTCCCTGTGCTGGCTCATTGACCACCAGATAGAACACGCCCGCACGATTGACGATGCCAAGTGGCGAACGGGCCTCGTAGCGTTTGGCATGCTGCGAATCATCCGCCGGCTTACGGTAGTCAAAGCTGAGTTTGCGATCGTGCAGCAAGGCATCCGAGACCTGGCGGTAGACCTCGATATCCACTGTTGGATAGACCAGCGGTTGTGCGCCGTCCATGCGCACGAACTTACGTTTCCAATTGACGCCGGCTCGTGCCAGCGTGCCATGTTTCGCTGACCTTAGCCGCGCCCGCGCCATTGCGAGGGCCGGTTCCAGCCCGGCCATTACGGCAGTCGGCAGCCCCTGATAATGGCAGCGGTCGAGCGAGACCAGCGCGATGGCGAGGTTTGTGTCGATGTGCTCCTGGCTGCTCAGCATGACCGCATTGGTGGTCTTGAACCAGCGTGCCCCGTTGGTTTCGCCCACCTTATCGACATAGGGCGCCATTCTGCGAAGCTGCCGACGAATGGTGCGCTCGTGCTTTGGCTTGTCCATCTGCGAGTTGACGAATTCGCGAATGCGGGAAAATGGTATGCCTTTTGCAGCGGCTGCATTAACGTTCGCGGCGTCTTCCACAAAAGGCAATACGGACAGCAGAATCTCTTCGAGTTCCATCGTTTCTCGCGCATAGAACGGGGCGCAAGAGTGTAGCGAAGTTTGTTTCATTGTGCGTGGACCCTCGCGAGTTCCTGGTCGATATCCTGAAGCACATCGAGTGCGCGGCCATGAAGCGCGACGGTGGCGGCACCGTGAATTTCGGCGGCATCGTCGTTGACGCGAATCAGCGGCAGACGCAGGCTTTGCGCAAACATGCGCACACCGGGCAGGGCGAGTCCCGCGCCGATCTCGATCACGACCGGATTGCGTGGACCGGCGCGCCACGTCTCCATGCGCAACCGTTGTGCGTTGGTGCGCGCAACGACCCATGCGGGGTCGGAAAACAACAAAAAATTCGGTCGGGCCAACGCGCCGCAGCGGCGGCAGCGCGGTAGCAATGGCGCGTCCGACATGGGCATGGCTGGCCAGATATGGGGCGAGCAAGGCCGCGCGCACTGGAAATGGCGGATCGAGCCGTGGCATTCGACAATCCGCTCGGGCGCGAAGCCGGCCGCCTCGAAATGCCCGTCGACGTTGCTCGTATAGACGAAGGCGCCGTGAGGCTTGCGTCGGGCCCAGTCGAGCAGCAGCCCGTGACCCGCGTGCGGAACGGCCTTTTCGCAGACGCGTAGTGCTTCGCCATAGAAGCGCCACGCTTGAGTGGGATCGGCCTCGAAGCAGCGGCCTTGGGTCCATGCGTGCAGATCGCGCTCGTGCATGTCCTCGTGCAGGAGCGTGGTCCATAGGCCGCGTGAACCGCGAAAGTCGGGCAGGCCGGAGTCCACGCTCATGCCTGCTCCAGCGGCGATGATTAGCGCATCTGCCTGGCGGATCAACTGGGAGGCATGCTGAATTGCTTTCGTGTCCATTCCATTTCCTCGGTCGATTCGGAATGGCGCAAGCATCTACCTTGATACGGTCAAACGCTGTCCTAATGCCGTTTGCTTGACGCCAGGCGAATTGGGACAGCATTTGGCCGAATTGGGTGAAATAATGCTTGCCGTCGTGCATGACGGATTTTGATGCGCGGCGCAATGAATAACACTGTGGATAAAGCTACCGGGGCCGAGGCGATGACAAAAGACGAATACGTTAAACGTGAATTCGTTGTGCAGTTTATCGAGTGGATGAGTACGAAACTGGATGATGAAACGTTTGCGCATGAGTACACGATGCGGCGAGAAAATCTGGCGTGGTCGTGCGGGAGCGTGTTTGACGCGTTTCAGAATTATCGCTGGAAGCATGACGGAGTCAATGCGCTGGGCGTACCGCATGGCGATACATTCGAATCGAATGCAACGGCGCTTGGCGCGCTGCGCGAGCAGTTGAGCAGCGCGCTGGCGGCAGGCGACGACAAGCGTGTTTGTGAGGCCGCTTGCGCGGTGATGAAATGGGGCGGCGTGACGGCGGGCAATGTCAGTTGGCTCACAGCGAATGAATCCGGTCTCGCCGCGCGCATAGCTTCAGTGCGAGACACGCTCGATCGCAACGATACGCAACATCCGCTTTTGACGGCGCCCGATCTGCGTTTCACCTCGGGCATGAGCAAGGTTTACTCGCTCGTCTGCAAAGAGTTTGTCATTTATGACAGCCGCGTCGCGGCGGCTATAGGCTGGACGATCGTCAAATTCTGCCTCGCGAAGAAGCTTGAATCCGTTCCCGCCGAATTGCAATTCCCGTGGGCGCCGGCCAAGAGTTCCCCGAACGCCTCGAATCCGCCCTTGCGCGATCCGCGGCAGAGGCAGTTCGATTTTCTGAGGCTCTATAGCGGCGTCGCTTATGCGAAGTGGAATCTGCAAGCCAGCTGGCTGCTTGCCGAAATAGCAAAGCGGTTGGTTCATGGCAGTGGCGGTTTCGCAAGTATCCAGCCAGATGCCGACAGGCTCCGCGCACTCGAAGCCGCGTTGTTCATGATTGGCTATGACCTGGGCGGCAAAGAATCAGTATCGGTCAAGCCGGATCCTGTAGTTGCCGACGAGGTGAGCGATGGTGGGGCGGGCGGGGGCGAATGGCAAGAGGGTTTTACACCCTCCAGAAAGGTTCGCTTTGAATATCGCATTGCTGCGAGCGGCATCGAAGTCCGCGACCATGAAGGTTTCACGGATGAACTCGTCAACGCAACGCTGACAACGCTTTTCGCGCTGTTTTCAACGACCCCATTCCCGCTTGCAAACGGAGCAGATTCGGTTCGCGACGGGACTGCGAGAGACGGTCTGGGCAAGTGCTACCGTGCCGCGGGTGGGTCAAATCCGCCCGATACCAGCAAGCTCGCGGCTATTTTGCAGGAATTTGAGGTGTTCAAGCGTTGCTATAGCCCTCCCGCAAAGGGTAAGCATTGGACACTCAACAAGGACGCACTCGGACTGGAGGATGGTCAGGCGAACATCCGCCCCTGGCTAGACGGGTATCTCAAAGGCGAATAGTCCCCAAAGCGTCGCTGCCTTCGCAATTTGAAGCGGCGACGCTACCCGGCGCCATCCGCTGCTACCGGTAATCCCTCCGCGCGCCAGCGCAGCATCCCGCCAGCAAGATTTGCCACCTGCGCAAACCCGGCCTTGCCAAGCAACACACTCGCCTGCGCCGACCTCACGCCCGAACGGCACACGGCGACAACGGGCCGCTCGCGGTCGAGTTCATCGATTCGTTCCATGAGTTGCGAAAGCGGCACAAGCTTCGCATCGGGTAAATGCCCGAGACAATCGATGAATTCCGCCGCCTCGCGCACATCGACGACCTGCCAGTCGTGCCCATGCTCCAGCAGCGCCATCGGCTCGATTTCCCATACGCCGCTAAAGCGCAGCGTGAGCGGCGCCCATTCGGGCGCCTCGTGCACGGGCGCGTCGCCGTCGGGCTTGCCGCAGCGCAGATTCGCTGGCACCGCCACCGCCATCAGCTTGGGATGCGGAAGGTTCAGATTGTTCATATAACCGGCGAAATCGCCGATATCGACATCGCCGCCCAGACGAGGATTGAAGCGCCGCTCTTCGGCCACGCTAGTCACCGTGATGCCGCGATAATCGTGCGCCGGATAAAGCAGGCAATTGTCGGGCAAGGTGAGGATCTGCTCGCGCACCGAGGTGAATAACTGCTCCGGACTGCCGCCCTGGAAATCCGTGCGACCGCAGCCGCGTATCAGCAGGCTGTCGCCCGTGAAAGCCATGCCGTGATCGTCCAGAACGTAGGTGAGGCAGCCGCCGGTATGACCCGGCGTCGCGCGAACCTCCAGATGACGCTTGCCGAACGTCACACGATCGCCGTGTTGCAGAGCACGATTCACGCCCTCTGCGCCCACGACGCCGGCGAGCGCGATCTCGCTACCGCTGCGCTCGCGCAGACGCCACGCGCCGGTGACGTGATCGGCGTGGACATGGGTGTCGAGCGTCGCCACCAGCTTCAGTCCCAACTCCTGCACGAGCGAGAGATCGCGCGGCACCTGCTCGTAGACCGGGTCGATCAGCAGCGCCTCGCCGCTGGCGGCGTCGCCCAGCAAGTAGGTATACGTCGACGAAACCGGATCGAAAAGCTGGCGAAAAATCATCGCGGCCTCGGCGTCATGCAGGCGTTGGGGCGCACCGATGCAACGTCAACCCGGCTGACGCGTCGTACGCAGATAAGGCTTGATGGTCTTGAAGCCGGGAAAGGTCTTTTCGGCTTCTTCATTGCTTACGGCGGTCGTGATGATGACATCGTCGCCTTGCTTCCAGTTGACCGGCGTGGCGACCTTGTATTGCGCGGTCAATTGCATCGAATCGAGCACGCGCAGGATTTCATCGAAATTGCGGCCGGTGGTCATCGGATAGGTGAGCATCAGCTTGATTTTCTTGTCGGGGCCAATGATGAAAACGGAGCGAACCGTGGCGTTGGTTGCGGCGGTGCGTCCTTCGCTGGATTCGCCGGCGTCGGCGGGCAGCATGTTGTAGAGCTTGGCGACTGCGAGGTCGGTGTCGCCGATCATCGGATATTTGACGGCCGCGCCCTGGGTTTCCTCGATATCGGCGGCCCATTTTGCGTGGTCTTCCACCGGGTCGACGGACAGCCCGATCAATTTGGCGTTGCGGCGCGTGAACTCAGGCTCGATCTTCGCCATGTAGCCGAGTTCGGTCGTGCAGACGGGGGTGAAGTCCTTGGGATGCGAGAACAGGATCGCCCATTGGTCGCCGATCCATTCGTGGAAGTCGATCGTGCCCTGCGTCGTGTGAGCCTTGAAATTTGGGGCGGTGTCGTTGATGCGGAGTGACATGGTGGGGTCCTCGGTGGGAAGTGTCTCTAGAGTATGGTGCACAATCGCGGTTTTTGTGAGTCGGGCCCTTTTTTTGTGTGGTTGGTTTTTGGGGGTGGCCCTGGGTTGGCCTTGGTTGGCGGTTGGCATTTCCTTGATTTGTTGTCGGTTTGCAAGCGTTGCCCCTGTGCGGGGCGGCACCCCCTTTTCTTTGCAGCGGCAAAGAAAAGGGGGGAAAAGAAAGCCGCTCAAACCGACAGTGCTTCGCGATACACCCACAGCCCATAAACAGAGTGGCGCCCGGGCAGCGCCCGCACCACGCGCCCAATATCGGAGTGGTGCCACCCGCACATCCGGGGGCGCTGCGCGCCCCGTGGGGCATAACGCAAACCGCAGGTTTGCGCCTTCCCTCGCAGACCCAACCGTTGTGAGCGCAGCGAACAACGGGATGTATGACTGCCTTGTCACTTCGTTTTACGGCGCGTGGTGCGAGCAATGCCCAGTCACCACTCTGTCAAACGGTTAGTGGTGGACGGCGTCACATTAGCGGTGTGAGCGGCTTTCTTTTGCCTACTTTTCTTTGCCGCGGCAAAGAAAAGTAGGTGCCGCCCCGCACAGGGGCAACGCTAATAGACCGACACGAAAACAAGGAAACGCCACCACCTCAATACGACCAAAAAATAAACCTCAAAAACTATAACTGACCTTCCCAAACACAGTCCGCCCCAACGAGTTATACCCATAAGCCGTCACATACTGCCGATTAAAAAGATTCGCAATCGAAGCCGCCAAAACCAGATGCGAATTCACCCGATAAGCCGCCCGCAGACTCACCGTAAGAAACGACGGCAGATAAACCATATTAGCCTGATCATCGAACGTAGAGCCGTTATACAGGAGCGATGCCCCCGTACTCAAAGCATGCAACTGCAGCTCATCCCATGAATGATCCACACTCACACTAGCGGTCTGACGCGGACGCCGGTTCAGCCATGTCTGATCGGTCACATCCTGCGGATTCAAAAAGCTCACCGAAGCGCTAACCGGCGTCGACTTCCCGATCGCCCCTTTATACGAAAGCTCAAGACCCTGAATATGCGCGCGCCCCACATTCACGGGCGAATAATCGGGCGCAACGTAAGCGATCAGGTTATGCACACGCGTATCGTAGATTGCCGCAGTAACCGTGCCAAACGACGTACTCGCATCGACCGCCGCCTCAACCGTATCGCTACGCTCCGGCAGCAAATCCGGATTCGAAAACCCGGGGTAATAGAGATCATCGAACGTTGGCAAACGGAACGCATTCCCATACGACACGCGCGCGGTATACACCGGCGTAATCGCCCACGAAAGCGCCGCGTTGCCGGTATTAACCGCCTGCCCTTGCACGATTTCATGACGCCCCGCGAGGAACAGCGTCACATCGCCAAGCGTGGCCGCCTGATGCAGCGAAAAGGCGGAATCATTGCGCGCGGGCACGCCACTCGGGATATCGACAGGCAGAAAAGCCTGCTCGCGCGTAAAGTCATACGCCAGCTTGGTTTCACCGGAAAGCGGCAGCCCAAACAAAGAATGCCCCGTTTCCTGATGCGTGATCGAAGTCGACGTGCTCAGGCGCGTCGAATCGATTTCATCGGTCGCGATAGTGGGATCGTTTGCATACAGGAACTGGCGATCATTAGCATAGCCAATCGACTGATCGAACTGCGTGGTCGGGGTGATATCGAGGTGGAAGGCGATGCCCGTCGTCAACTGATGATCGAGTTGCCGGTCGTCGCCGCCGGCATTGTCATAAGACAGATCGGAGCGGTGATAGAGCATGAAAGTCGAGATCGACCAGGTGTCGCGCGCATACCCCAGGCGTGCATCCACGTCCTGCGCATGGTACGGATTCCGGCCATCCTCGTGGCCGTATGTACCTGGCTGCGTGGCGTCGATACCCGCCGTGTTGTAGTCGTGCAGGCCGAGTGAATAAGTGAGGCCGCCCAGCGCCGCGAGCGGCCCTGTCGAGGGCACCGTGCCCGAGGTGCGCAATTGCGTATCGAAGGTCTTGTTCGAGCCGCCGCCGAACGACACGGTTGTCTGGTTCGGCTGATTCGAGGCGTGGCGAGTAAAGAGCTGGATCACGCCGCCCATCGCGTCCGCGCCGAACGAAGCCGCCGCCGGGCCCGAGATCACTTCGACGCGATCGAATGCCGAGGTCGGCAGGTCGGCCCATGCTGCGGCCCCCGTGGTCGCGGAGCCGATGCGGATGCCGTCGATAAACACGGCCACCTGGTTCGACGACGAGCCGCGGATGCTCACCGCGGCCAGTGCGCCGGGTCCGCCGCTTTGCGCAATCGTCACGCCCGGCAGCGTCGCGAGCGCTTGGGTAATGCCTGGATCAGCAGGCGAGAGGCGGTCGAGGTCCGCGCGCGTGAGCACCTGGGTGCTGGCGTAACGGCCGTCGAACGATTGCGGCAGATGTTGGGTATCGCCGGTGACGAGGATGTTGGGCAGCGTCGTATCGTCGGCGCGCGCGGTTTGCCAGGCGCTGGACGCGAGGGCGCACACGGCAAGCGCCAGCGACGCACTGGCGGCGCGACGGCGCAGGCCGCTTTGGCGGGCGGCCTTGAGCAGTTCGGTGGACATGGACGGTTCCTGAGGTCGGGCTGTCCTTGCAACGGGCGGCGCACGTGGGCGGCGCTTGCGCATCGGGACACCCCGCCCGTCGCGGCTGCTTGGACCTCGGTCGATGGCAGGTCTCCTGGCTCGCGGGTCGTTATCCATGCCGGCCTTCCCGGTTCCCGGTGCGGGTATCCAGTGGCGCGTGCGGCATGAATTCGCCGTTCACAGTTGCGGGGGCAGCCGCAGATTGCAGGCGCGTGGCCTCACTGCGTTCCCTTTTGATCCCCTCCCGGGGAACCATCTTATCTGGGCGGGATGATATCAAACTCCACCAGAATCACCAAAACCCATATATAGCGGGGGTTTGCGCTGGTTCCCTTTGATCGCGCCTTGTGCCTATCCGGTCCAAAATTATCCAGAATTCCGCTATGCTTTACGCCAAATTTACGCCAAGGCGGAGAGCATGGCAGCATATAGAAAGCGTGGTGGTACGTGGCGCGCGGAGGTCGCGAAGGGCGGTATACGCGAATCAAAAACCTTCGACACGAAGGCGGAGGCTGTCGCTTGGGCGACGCGTCTCGAGGCGGAAATTGCCGCTGGCAGTCGTCGATCCTACACCAAGGTGCAGAAAACGCTCGGCGACGCCTTCGATGAGTATCTCGACAAGATATCGCCTAGCAAAGGCAAGCATAGGTGGAACGAGACGCGCCTCAAATTCTTCCGTAGTGAGCTCGAGTTCGTTGGTTCACTCGTCCGTAAGGTGACGCCTGAGGAGATTGCCGCGTGGCGTGACAAGCGCCTCAAGAAGGTCAAGACCTCCACGGTGAACCGTGATCTCAACCTGCTATCTGCAGTTTTTCAGGCCGCGCAGGACGAGTGGAAGTGGATCCATGAGAACCCGGTGCGCGAGGTGAAGCGGCCGGAGGACCCGTCTCCCCGAAAGCGGCGCGTGAGCGATGAGGAGGCCAAGGTGATGGCAGCAGCGCTCGGGTTTACCGAAGAAGGCGAAATCGCTACGACACAGCAATACGCGGCCGTCGCTTTTTTGATTGCGATCGAGACGGGCATGCGCCAGGGGGAAATCGTTCGCCTGACGTGGCCGAATGTGCATCTAGCAAGTCGCTACGTACATTTGCCGAAAACAAAAAACGGCGACGCGCGCGACGTGCCGCTTTCTACGAGAGCTGTTGAGTTGTTTGAGCGCCTGCCGAAGGTGAAGGACGAGGATCGGTGCTTCCCGGTTGTGCAAGGGAGTCTTGATGCGAAGTGGCGCAACACTCGGGCAGAGGTGGCCAAGAAGCGGCCAGAGATCGCCGACCTACACTTCCACGATTCGCGCCACGAAGCGACGACGCGACTGTCGCGCAAGCTGCACGTGCTGGCCCTTGCTCGTATGATCGGGCACCGGGATATCCAGTCGCTAATGATTTACTACGACGAGACAGCCGCGGAGCTAGCGGCCCGTCTCGATTAGACGGGCTTACGGCGACGCCCAGGGCGTGGCGTCGGCAACGTGCCTTTGTTTTTGCGTGCCCAGTCAAGCACGTCGCTGGCGAACCAGCGTCGTTGCGCTTGAACCGAGTCGACGGGGCGCAGACCGCCGGGAAAGTCCGGCCGGGTGATGACGCGGAGCTCGACCGTCTGCTTGGATAGGCCTAACCATTGGGCGATCTGCTCTGTCGTCCACAGCGTTTCATCGAGGCGCTTTGGTTTTTCAAGCGCCGCGACGAGGCGGGTCAGGATAGGTATCAGCTCGTGCAGATCCTGCAGTTGTTTCAGTTCACTCATATCCATCACGGATTCCTTGAATTTGGTTGCCGGCTATGGGGGGCTGTTTACCTGTATTACGTCTCAAGTTTTGGGTGCGCTTGCCGATATTCGTCGAATGAATACGATAATCACCAAGGCGCAAGCCGAAGCCATCCTTGATACCGCTACGAAACTGTTTGATCTGGTGCTCGAGGCAAGACAGATCAATGAAGAGTCCCCGGAGGGGCGCGACCTGTACACAAAGATCGTGCACGGCGCCCTCGCCGAAGTTATGCCTGATGCGACGCTTGAGGCTGTTTTCGATCTGTTGCACAAGCCCGCGACTTCTCACTAACCGCGCGTCGCACGACGCCTGCGGTCGAGGCGCTCGATCTCCGCAAGGATCAACGCCCCGGCCTTGACGAGGTCGCGACGCCGCTCACCGAATTTCGGTTGCCAGCCGTCAGGCGTCAGCGCTTCGGATAGGGTTGCCCCATATCCGGTTTCTTCCGTAGGCCAGTCTCTGGCGCCTTCAGGCATCGCGTAGACGGCAGCGAATGCAGCGATCTCCCCGCACGCATGCGCGTCATCGTGCGACGCCGTCCAGCCCTTATCGCTCATCTGCCGTACCCGCTCCGCAAGCACATCGCGCGCTGCGTCGCTTATACCTGCAATCTTTGAGCTTTCCTCAATTCGGTATCCGTCGAAGCAGTGTGCAATGAACTCACTTAGCATGAACCGATCGGCGTTATTCGGTTCGCGGGAGTCGTTGTTTTCTCCGACGATCTCGAAGTTGTCGATGGCGGCGAGCGCATCTTTCGCGCTGAGCATTTTTGGTGTTTGCTTAGCGCTTTCCTGCGCTGCCTGCTCGGCGGCTGTGCCTGGGCAGTCTGGGCAAGCCTTTCTGGTGTGAACGAGATTGCAGCAGATGCGCGGAAAGTGTGATTCCGGTTTATTCGTGCTCATTTGGTGTTATCCACAGGAAGGGGCCGCACATGGCCGGTCTTGAGATTGACGAACGCGCCGCACCAGCTGATGCGGCCACGCCGGAAAAGCTCCCAAAGGATCGCCAGTGCCGGCGTGACGATCGCCTGATTGATGAAAAGCTCTTGCCGCTCGAGCGCTTCGGCAAGGCCGCAACTTGGCGTGGTGTCCTCGGGCAGCGACGTGTCGACCAGCTCAGGCAGCACGTCGTATGGCCAGCGCAGCGCCGTGCTGCCTTCGACGCGCGCGGCGTTATCGCTGCTGCCCAGAATTACCTGCCCGTCGCTCGCGCGGTTGCCGAGGTCCATCACATAGCCGCCGGCGCGCTTGAGCCATGTCGCGAGCGACGCACGCGCTGCGATGCTGTCGACGCACAACACGGTGAGATCAAGGCCGCCGCGGATCATTTCATCCGGGCCCGCGTGCATAGCGCGCGCGTGCCAGTCGAGGCCGAAGAATGCGTTGAGCCGGTGCACGAGGACGACGCTCTTGTACTGCCCGACGTCGGCCGGGCTGAACATCTGCCGGCCGATGTTGGATTCGCTCACCGTGTCGCCGTCGAATGCGGTCACGTGCAGGCCGGCGTGCCCGAGATTGACGAGTGCATGATTTAGCCGGGCGAGGCCCGTGAGCATCTGTGAGCCGTTGCCACCGCAACCGACAAGCGCCACCCGCACGCGACCGTGCGCGCCGAGCAGTCGAGGTCCCGCGATATGGACTGCGGCGCTCATGCTGCGCCTCGCTTCGTCTTGCCAGCCCTTGCCGCACACTCGGTTACAGCGCGCCGAGCGGCGCGGCGACGCTGCTTGATCTCGTCGTCGTGGTTGCAGGTGAGGCCGATTTCGTCGAGAGCGCTATGACGAACGCCCTGGAAGCCGGCGCTGGCTGTTACGTGCGTGGCAAAGTGCAGCACGTCGATGCGCAGGCGCGCGCCAAGTTCGGCAGCATCGGAGTCGCGAACGAGCGGGTTAAAAAAGCGCCACTCGGGCGAGCCGCAGGCGCGCACGTGAATCGCTTCGATATCGCGAACGCGATATCGACGATGCTCGAAGTTGGCCGCCTCGGCGGCGAGTTCGATCATGCTCAGGACGTCCATCGCGTCAGGCCTCCTGCGGCTGCTTGAAGATTGCCGCCGCGGGCACCTTGAGGGGGATGAACATGCCGAGCACGCACAGACGGAAGGCGACGTCGGGTTCGCTGCCAGCGCCAAGGCCGCCAAATACGCCTGCGATCTTCACTTCGCCGGCGTCGTCTGCGTCATCGGTCGGGCTGAAGAAGGCCGCGCTGTCGCCGTGGCTGTGCAGGTCGATCGCGAGACTTTCGTGTTCGGCGAGGGCCGGGCGATCGAAGGTAATCGAGCCGGGTGTCGCCGAAGTGGCGGGCAGCGGGCGATACTGCAACTTCTGCTTCTGCGCATCCCAGATGATCCAGGCTGCGTATTCGTTCGGCAGCGCGGCGCGCGCCTCGGCGGCGAACGCCTGGAGTTCCTGAAGGGCGCTGCCCAGGCGGCCAAACGCAAACTCGACCTTTTCTTCGACGGTGCCATACGGCGGGATCGGGCCGGTGCTCTTTGCGGTCGAGTCGCGCGTCCAGTCGAGGCGCTGGATGATGTGTGCCCACGGGCGACGCACTTCGACGAAGACACCTTCCGCCGTCATCAGGAAGCGATGGCCGATTTCCTGCAGCGCGACGAACTTGGCGTGCTTCGGTACTGCGACGGTTGGCGCGCTGTCGAACAACGCAACGTCGAGCGGCAGCTGCTCGTCGTCCTCGGAAGCGGCGATCGCGCGCGGCTTGGCGCGGGCGATTTCCTCGGCGACGCCTTTCGAAAACTGGTCGAGGGCCGCGGCGATGTTTTGCAGTCCTGCCTGCGTAGCGTTCTGGAATGCGTTGAGAAGTTGTTCCATGTTCGTCAGTCCTTGGTCGAGATTTTTTTGACGACGTCGGCAAGCGTGCACTTTGCGTCGATCAGTTGATTGATAGGAAACGGTGCGCCGTCGAGCAGGTTTTTCCAAAGTCGCAAGGCGCCGCCGCGACCTTTGATCAGCTTGTCCGTATTCGTGTGCGTAAAGCGGCTTCGGAAAAACGCATCTTCGTAGGGCTTGATGCTTTCGCTGTCGATCGTGTCTGGCGTTGCGACATTGCCGACACAGATCTCGCCGCTTTCCCACACGTTGAAATACGGCGCGCGGTAGAGCGCCGTATGCGCGTCAGGGCGGGTGTTCTCGCGCAATGCGAATACGGACCATTTGCTGGGGGCGGCGATGAACACGAGCGGCGGATGCTGACAGTCGCCCGACGCATTCCCGAGTTCGCCCGAATGCTGGAACCAGACGCGGCGCGTGCATGCCGGCACCCACCACGCCAGTACGTTCGGGGCAACATAAACAACCCGCTCATGCACGAAGCCGCGATAGCTGGTGCGCTTCGCAGCCAGATCTGCGAACTCGGCGAGTGATTCGAGCGCGAGCGGTACACCCGGAAGCAATGCCGGGCGATCGTCGACGACGCGCACGTCATGCTGCGTTGCGTAGATGTCGCCGTTGCCGCGCGCGCGGTAGAAAAGCAAGGCGGCTTCGATCTCGAGCGTGTTGTCGGCCTCGCAGGCGATGATGACGTCGTTCATGCGAACACCCTCACCAGCGTGCGGGGCTCGATGAAATCGCGCTCACCGAGCAACGTCAGCACGCGTTCGGCGGCGCGCGCCAGCAGCGCGGCCGACTGCATTTTCTGAAGCCATTCCTTCAGCGAGGCATGGCCGGACCCGTCCGTGAGCCGGATTGGTGTCACGCTCGCGGCCTCGATGTAGTCGCCTTCGTAGGCATAACGGGCGTAGTCGTCGATGATGCGCCCGGCCGAATCATTTTCGGTCCACCGGACAATCAGCGAGAAGTCGATCAGGTCGGCGTCGACGTGGCTGTCCGACAGATCGGGGAACGGCCCGCAAAACGTGAGTGCAGTCCACAGTTCGTCCATCGCGTCGACGATGTCGGACGCGAACGGATTTCCCCGCGCGGCACGATTAATCTGGGCGCGATCGAGGACTCGTTCAGGATTGGCTGCCCAGTCTGGCATCGGCCCGAACAATTCTTTGTGGGTGATGAACTCGGAGCTTGTCAGCAGCTCCTCGCGCGTGCAGTCGTGCATCGCCAGCAATTCTTCAATGGCGTCCTCTTCGTTGCTGCAGCCGTGCCAATACGAGTATTGGCCCATGCCGATAATCGTGGCCGTGGTGCAGACCGATGGCAGCATGCCGAGTACGTCATACAGGGCGGCCAGAATGGTTTGTCCGAAGCCCGCGCGCAGTTTTTCCAGGTATTCAACGGCCGGGCCGATACACACGATCGCTGCGCTCACCGGGCCCTGGTTCGTGGTGATCAACGCCCATGCCTTCGGGTCTTTCTCGTCTTTGCGCCAACGAAAATTTTCCGAACTCGTGCTTTCTTCGAGCCGCAGGTTCCACTGAAACAGCGATAGCTGACCCGCGACGCCCTGCCATTCGCGAGTGAGTGCCTTCGTGCATAGCGACATCATCGACGACGGGCGACGCGCAACGTCGGCTGCGGTGATCATGCCGTCGTTGAGCATCGAAAGTGCCAGCGGGCGCAGGAACGAATCGGCCACTGGCACTGTGTAGTAGGCCGGGATGCCGTCTAGACTGGGTAGCGTGAGAGCCTGATTTGTCATGGCAATACGGGCATCTGGTTGTGGGGGAGTTGCATGCGCATGCCACGCGCGCGCTGCGTTGCCAGCCGATGCAGCTTCGGTGCGCTGGCGTTACGCAACGCCTCGGGCTTGAGCGTGGTCGGGCCGCTGTCGCGGCGCGTTCCGCTCTCAAGTTCGGTGCGGAGCTGGTCGAGCGTCATTGCGCCTGTCCGGTGTTGCGCGCGTGCAGGGCATTCACGAAAGCGAATTCTTCCTCCAGCAGCGGGCACACGTGGGCGCTTGCCTCTTGAGTGAGCTCGGTGAGATAGATGCGTAGTGGCCGGGAAATCTCGACTCCAGCGGCAAGAATTTCGTGGGCCTGTACGAGCGTGTCGGCAACCCGATCGGCTTTTCCCTTCGTGCCAACGGCGCGGCGGAACGTGTACACGTGCCTGTTTCCTCTCACCTCAGGACCCTCGATTTCCGCATTAACGATCTCGGGATAGGTGTTCGCGTAGAAGTCGCGAACCTGTTGCAGCGTGAAGCTGGGCGCGGGGTCGGTCAGCCGGGCGCCGTTGTAGACGAATTCGCGCGCGAGGGTTTCGATTTGCATGGTGTGCGCTCCTTAGAAAACGTCGAGGCCTTCAGATTGCGCTTCGGATGCTGCGGGCAATTCCGGCTGCGATTCCTGCGACGGCTGTTCGGCGGTTGCAGGTGCGTTTGCGGCGGCGTCATCCGGATCGTCGATGCGCATCTGGCGTGGATCGACCTCGGGCGCTGCGGGGGCGGCATCCGTCGGCGCTGCAGGCTCAGCTTCCTGCTTTTCTGCTTTCGGTGCTCGATTGCCCTTTCGGCGCGCGCCGGCGGGCGCGGGGAGCGCTGCCGCGCCGCCAGTGTTGGCGGCGCTGGCCGCACGCGCCTGGTCGAGTACCGACGCGATGCTCGGCTCGTAGATCGCGACGGCGTCGGCGAATTCGGCATCGAGTTCGTCGGGCGTCGCAAGCAGCGAGAGCGGGTAGATCGTCTTTTCGCATTTGGCGTCGTCATTGGGGCGGGGCATTACGTTGACGCGCAGCTGATCGCCTTCGGCGGTGATAAGCAGCGTGAGTGTCGTGCGTTGCGCAAGCGGGTACAGCGATGCGAACAGGGACATGGTCACCTCGTAGGGTTGGTGTGAAAAACAGGGTGAAGCGGTGCGCGGCGCGGCGCTCAGTCGTCGTAGTCGCCAGCTGCGCGCAGTTTTGAATCGGCACGCGCGGCGACGCGGCGCTGGTCGCGCAGTTCGCGCGCTCGTGCCGACGATTCGAGGGTGCGGACCACCTCTGGCTTGCGAATCGCGGCATCGAAATCGCCGGTCATCCGCAGCAGTTGCCATTCGGCGCGCAGCAGATGCCGGGGCAGGTGGCCTTTTTCCATTTCGATCCTTAGGCGGTGCGCACGTGGCGCGGCGGCGCGGATTCGGCGTCGAGCGCGACCTGCATCGCTGAAAACGACACAACCGTAATCGCAGCGATGATCCAGATCAGCCAGAGCGGCATCAGCTTTTGGCGATTCGCCGTCATGCTGCCTCCGCCTGGTCTGCGCATCCGCGCGGGACGTGTGCACCGAAAAAACCGGTAACGGCTGCGATGAACAGGTGCGCGCGGGCGTTAATGTCGCCTTCATGTGCGTGCGTCGATGCGTAGGCAGACGCACTGGCGATGCGCTCTTCGATCGTCGATGGCGTGAGGCGCCGGTCGTTGATGTGGGTGAGTTGCATCGACTAGTCCCAAATCAACGGGGCGATGCCCGACGCGAGAATCCAGAGGACGGCGAGCAGAACGAATGCGTACCAGTCGCGGTGGAACGGCCAGCCGTTTGCGAGTTTTTCGAGTTGTTCAAGGGTCATGATCAACCCTCGATGCGTTCGACTTCGGTCACGCGTGCGCAGCCGGTAACCCGCATTGCGAGTTGAGCGGCGCTAACTGCGTCGTCTGCTTTGACTTGGACAAAAGGCGTGAGCGGACTCGGTTCGTCGCCCTTCATCAGATAGAAACAGCGGTAGCTGCGCATGTGACACTCCATGTGAGTGATTCGACAGGCGCAGAATACACAGCGTGTGAGTTTCTCGCAAGAGGAAAATGCTTGTGAGTCGGCTTGTGTATCGTAGGGACGAAAAAAAGCCCCGCGATGCGGGGCTTTGTATGTGAATGTTTAGAGATCGAATCCGGCGTGCATTACGACGCCACAAATCACGTCGTCGTGTTGGACCTTCATATATTGCTCGGGCCAGTTCGGATTTAGCGCTTCGAGATAAAGCTCTCCGTCGATCATGGATAACTTTTTAAAAGTCGCGGTGTTGCCGTTCCGTTTGGCGATGACGTACTTTCCGGGAACGGCATCTTCGTAAGGCCGAACGAAGAGGAGCATGCCGGGTGGGAAGGACGGCGAAACGCCCTGCGGCGCGGTCATCGAAAGTCCGTCAACCCGTAACACGTATCCGTATTGGCCTAAGTCTATGTGGCACTGGTACTTTTTCGTGTCTTCCGCTGCTACAAAATTGTCTGCAATTTCTGTCCACATCCCCGCTTGCACCCATGAAATCTCAGGGTACCAACGCGGCCGGAGGTCTGGGCCGGCCGCGAAGTTGTCACCCGTATGAAATTCATTGTAAGCGTCTGTGGGAATATTTGTATCGCTTTTGACGGGCAATTTTTGGGAGCCCGTAAGCAATTCATCCGTTGAGCATTTAAATATCGTGGCCAGGGCTTTCGCGCGGCTGTGCGGCGCACCACCACGACTCTTCCAATTCGTTGTGACGTTGGTGCCGACGCCTAACTGGTCGGCGAGCCACGCAGGCTTCTTGCCAAGACGATCAAGCTTCTCGGCAATGAGCTCCCACGGGATTTTTGCAGTTTCCATGATGAAAGGTTACCTGTTCACTCACGCTTTGTGGCTCACAAAGCGGACTCACATTTCATTTGCTGTGAACTCACATGGCGTGTATATTTGCCGCCATGAAGACCAAAACACCACATCCAGGAGCGCCGGCCCTACGGGCGGCCATCAAGAAAGCGGGCGGTCTGAAGCAGTTGGCGACGCTTATCGGCGGCAAGACGCAATCGCAGACAGTCGCTAATTGGATCAGCCGCGGAACGCCCATGGAGCGCTGCGCGTTGATACAGCGCCTGACGGGCGTTCGCTGCGAAGACCTACGTCCGGATCTTGACTGGACGGCGTTGCGTGACGCATTCCGCGATGACGATGCCGATGTCATCGCATCAAGCGACGACGTTCAACCTCCGGACGGTGGGGTCCCGCCCGAAACGGGCGACACCAGTCGATGAAGAAAGCGGCTGAATAGTTCGTTGCTGCGCCGCTGCTGCGCCGAGAGTGCAATCGCATCCTTCACTCGGCGCCCCGCGAGTCGCTGCCCGGCCACCTTGTTTCGCATGGCTGCCACCGCGCGCGGTGCGTGGTGGCCCGGCATTTTCGCATGGCGGTCGTTACTCATTGCTTTGCTGTTCATGTTTGCCTCGATGACATTCGGTAACGCAATCGTAGGTCGCCCTGGGGCGCGTTAACAGCATGAAAACCAGTTATCCACAAGGGGATAGGATGACCTGCAGATATAGCGAAATCGCTTGGATCGACGTGCTCTATACGTCGGTGTTGAAAACGCCCGGCAAGGTTGAGGACGCAGCGCGTTTTCTCACCGAGCGCCGCGGCATCCGGATCACTGGCGAGTCGCTTCGCCTGAAACTGCGCGAGGTCGAAGGTGCGCGGATCTCTGGCGAAATGTTTGAGCTTCTCGTCGAATGGATGCGCGAGAAGAATCAGCCGCACGCACTCGACGCCGTGCACGCCTTCAACGCGCGATTTAATCTCGTCGCAGCAGAGCCGATGCCGAGCCAAGGCAGCGATGGCATCACGGCGCTCGTCAATTCCGCGCTTGTCGTGAGCAACCGCGTCGGCCAATTCGCCGATGAGATTCGCAAGGCTGCTGAAGACGGCATCATCGAGCCGCGTGAGGTTGAGGCGATCGAGCGCGTGGCCCGCGAAGGGCAGCGCCAGATTGAGCACGCCGTGCAGACCGCGCGCGCGCTCGTCTCGACGAACGACTAACGCCTGAAATACCCGGGGGTTTAATGGGCGCCAGCTACGAGGCTGAAGCGCAAGGGGTGATTGCGTCTGTCGAATCCGAGCAGGCAGTGCTAGGCGCACTGATGCTCGACAACAGCGCATACGACCTGATCAGCGCGACGGTTACTGCCGACGATTTCACTGTCGGCGAACACAGGGCGATCTTCGCCGCTATCACTCACCTCATTCTTGCCCAGCGGCCGGCCGACGTTGTCACGGTGTACGAACGCCTGACGTCGACGGGCGCGAAGGTCGAGCAGCCGCTTCGCTATCTCAACGATCTGGTTGGCTCGACGCCGAGCGCGGCAAATATTGCGCGCTACGCGGAAATCGTCCGCACGCGCGCACAGCTGCGCGGCGCGGTGCGCGTTGGCCGCCAACTGATCGAAAACTGCCATAACACGACGGGCCGACCAGCGTCAGAGATTCTTGACCAGGCGCAGGCCGGGATTCTTCGTCTCACGGAAACTGCGGCGCGCGGCGCTGACGAGTTTCATCCGATGGTCGAGGCGCTTACGCGCGTCGTCGAGCGCATCGACGACCTTTATCACAAGCCTGGCACGGGCGGCATCACTGGCACGTCGACCGGCTTCGTGGATCTGGACGCGCGCCTCGACGGAATGCACGGCGGCGAGTTGATCATCGTCGGCGGTCGACCGTCGATGGGCAAGACGTCGTTTGCGATGAATATCGCCGAGCACGTTGCGATCCAGCTCGGCCTTCCGGTGGCCGTGCTTTCTCTCGAAATGCCGACTGAGCAGCTGACGATGCGGATGCTCGCATCAGTCTCGCGAATCAACCAGCAGCGCTTGCGCACGGCGCGCCTCGAGGACGACGACTGGCCGAGGCTGACGCACGGCGTGCAAACCATGTCCGAAGCGCAGCTCGACGTGCTCGACAGCTCGGCGATCACGCCGTCAGCGTTTAAGGCGCGCCTGCGCCGCTTGCATCGCGAACGCGGCCGGCTCGGGTTGATCGTCATCGATTACCTACAGCTGATGTCCGGCGACAGCACGGGCTCGGAAATGCGCGCAAGCGAGGTTGCGGAAATCTCGCGCGCGCTGAAGCAGATCGCCAAGGAACTCGATGTGCCCGTCATTGCGTTGTCGCAGCTCAACCGTGGCCTCGAGCAACGCCCGAACAAACGGCCAGTCATGTCCGACCTGCGCGAATCGGGCGCGATCGAGCAGGACGCCGACGTGATCCTCTTCATCTATCGCGATGAGGTCTACAACCCGGACAGCGCCGATCGTGGCACTGCCGAAATCATCATCGCCAAGCAGCGCAACGGCCCGATCGGCACTGTGCGCCTGGCGTTCCAGAACGCTATCACCCGGTTCGAAAACTTCGCCGATCCGGATTCAGGTTACTGACGCATGAGAACCATTTCACCGTTTTTTACGTGGCGGCGCGCGATGGCGCGCAGCGAGCTGCCCTCCACCACAAAACTGGTGCTGTTTGTGATTGCCGAATACGCAAACGGCGTCGACGAAATCGTCTGGCCTTCGGTCGAGCGCATTGCAGAGCTGGCGAGCCTGAGCGAGCGCAGTGTCGGCACGCACATCACGCTTGCTGAGCAATCGGGCTGGCTTACGCGCTGGAAGTCGCGCAAGCATGGTCGAAAGTGGGCCCATGGGCATTACCGGCTGTCGGTACCGGAGAGCGCCGCGCGCACGCAGATCAACATGGCCGAATTCGATCTTGCTGCCGATGTGGATAACTCGGAATT
Organism: Paraburkholderia bannensis; assembly: GCF_014200455.1. Classification (GTDB taxonomy): domain Bacteria; phylum Pseudomonadota; class Gammaproteobacteria; order Burkholderiales; family Burkholderiaceae; genus Paraburkholderia; species Paraburkholderia bannensis_A. The sequence goes on from NZ_JACHBW010000016.1 coordinate 37,503, forward strand.
TGAAGGCAGCGTTGCTCAAGAATTAGGCAATTTGGAAGGAGATTCCGGTAACCCCCCGTTAAACCGGAAAGAGGAACCAGTTTCCGGTAACGCCCAAAAAATAGGCAGCTTACCGGAAGGAGGTTCCGATGATGCTCAAAAAATGAGCAGAGAAAGCGAAAGTTACCGGAACGACGTTCCTACTAGTAAACCAGTTAACAGAAGTACGTATACAACCTCTCTCTCTAATACCTCTGTGGTTAGTACTACGCCCGGCGATCAGAGAGAAAAACCCGTCGACGATGAAAATTCGCTTGCGCTGTGGATGCTCGAGCGCATTCGGCAGCGTATGCCGGACTTGCCGCAACCGGATCTTGGCGAGTGGGCGACTGATCTGCACGCGATGATCACCGACGACGGACACACAGCGCAGGAGATTGCGCGCCTGTTCGCATGGGCTGATGCAGACCGGTTCTGGTCGGCAATCGTCATCGCGCCAGCGCGGCTGCGAAAAAACTGGGACGAAATTCGGCGGCGGCGCAATGCCGCGATCGAGGCAAAGCGCGCGGCTGGTGCGACGAAAGCGCAAAGCGCGGCTGTCGCTGACGACCGCCAGTGCGCGCACGAAGAAAACGGCTGCCGTTGCACGCGCGCTGCCACAACCATCATCGGCGCCGGACTGTCGCGGCGCGGCTACTGCCGACAGCACATCGGCCTTTACGAAGATTGACCGGGGGAATTCTGGATATGAAACTCGAAGATCGTTTGATCAACTGGGCGCGTTGCCAGCGTGTATCGCCGAGCGACGCAGGTGGAATGGGCCTGACCGCGAACATCTACTTTCGCGATACGAGCGTGCCCGGCAGGACGATCGACGCGTCGCTCGACGTCGAGGATGCGCACCGGATCGAGGTCGCGATGCGCAGGATCATGCCGATGGATCGGCAATTGCTGCAGATGCATTTCGTGTGGCGCAAGCCGCCGTTTGTCATTTGCCGCCGGCTCGGGTTGCGTGTGCGTCCCATGACCGTGTTCGATCTCGCGCTCGCGCACGCGGTGCGTGCCATCGAAAACCAGCTCACCACACCAAAGCGCGAGTTCGTGTCGATGCAGGCGATCATCGACCGCATTGAAAAAAAGGAGCTTGCGGAAACGAAATAGCTCGAATACACTCCGCTTCACAACTTGATTCCGGTTTCTACCGAGTGTGTGCGGCCCTGCCGGGTATCAGCACGCCAAGCAAAAACCGAACACCTAAAGCCTCGATGCGAAAGCCTCGGGGCTTTTTGCATTGGGCGCTCAAAACCATGATCCTGAAAGCCATCGCACTGAAGATCGCCTCGTGGTTCACCAGCGAGGCAAAGGCCGTCGAAGCTGATGCTGTCGCCGAAGCGAAATCGCTTGGCGCTGATCTGTCGGCCCGTATCAGCCAGATCGAATCGCAGGTGCATATGAATGCGTCGGCGATCGCCGCAGAAACGGCTGCGCGGTTGAGTGCCGGTTCGCCGCTCGCCGGTGAAATCGTCTCCGGAGCGGCATCCGACTCTCGCCTGATGACGCAGACCGGCAGTGGCGGACGCACGTACCTCGCGGGTTTCAACGTCGGTGTGAATTCAGCACTTGCTGCGCCGATTGCAATTGTTTCCACCCCTTCGAACGGAGTCAGTATGGACAACATCAACACCGCCATTCAAATCGCTGTCGCGCTGAAGACGATCGACGCTTCGCTGACCGCCGACCAGGTGCGAGCGGCGACGACCGCGGCACTCGCGGCGCTCTATCCCGCGCCTGCGCCTACCGCCTGATAGTCGGCCATGCCGAAGAGCGCGCCGACGCCATGTCGGCACCACGGTTGCGCGCAGCTGCTCGATGTGCCCGGCTATTGCGAGGAGCATGCGCGCGACTCGATCGGATGGCAGTCCGATCAGCAGCGTGGCACGCGCCATCAACGTGGCTACGGTTCGCGATGGGACAAGCTTCGCAAGCGCATCCTCGCGCGTGATCTCGGGCTGTGTCAGACGTGCAAGCGCGCAGGTCGACTGCGGCCGGCCAGCATGGTCGATCACATTCTCAACAAGGCGCGCGGCGGTACTGACGACGAGAAGAATCTCGAGGCGATCTGCCGCGATTGCCACAAGCGAAAGACCGGTCGCGAATCGCACGGCCTCGACGGCGCGAAGTAGGGTTCGCGCAGCAGCCGCGCGAGCGCCGACCCCCGGGGGGTGCCGAAAGGCTGGGCCGGTCCGGACGGGACCGCCAGTTCAGGGCCAGTTTTTCGCGGAGCACTTTTCAAAGAGGGGGGGGTACAAATTCCCGCCTTGCAGAGAGGCTGGAAAGGGCAAACACACCTTTTCGGCCTCCTTCTCCATCGGGAGCGCCACATGGGGCTGAATGAAACGAATACGCAGGACGGCGCGGGCAACGCTGCCCGAGGCGCTGTCGATCGTGCTGGAAAGCGGATCGAATCGCCGCCGCCGCCGCCGGGCGTGCACTTCGAGTCGTCGCATCGCAAGGTCTGGGACTACCTCTGTCTCGCGTTGCGCGAGGAAGGCGTGCCGCACAAGACTGCGGGCGTCGTGCTCGCGATTGTGTGCGTCGACTTCGTGCGCTGGGTGAAGGCTGAGCTGCAGCTGCGCGACTTCGAAAAAATCAACAACGGCTCGTTCATGACGACGACGCCGAACGGGCACGTGCAGCCGCACCAGCTGTACTACGCGGCCAAGAGCTTGAAGGACGGGTTGCTCAAATGTCTGCCGGAAGCCTGCCTGACGCTGCCGTCGATGTTGATAGCGAAATCGAAGATGGAGCCGGACGATCCGCAGGACGATTTGTTCGATCAGATGCTGGAGCACGCTCAGTCACACCCGAGCGCTTTGCCAGCCTGACGCCCGCAGCGCTCGAGCCGTGGGATGAGCAGTACGGCCTGCCGGTTTTGCGCGGTGACGTCGTGGTCGGCGAGTTCGTGTTTCTCGCGGTGCTGCGGCATTACGAGGATCTTGAGAGCGGCGCGGCGCGCGGAATCATCTTCAGTGCAGCGCACGCGTGGCACTGCATCAACTGGATCGAAACGCAGTTCCATCACATCAAGGGCAAGGATGCACGCACGCCTCTGGTGCTCGATCCGTGGCAGCGCTTCTTTACGGCAGTGCTGTTCGGCTGGCGTCGCGCCGCAACGATGTTGCGCCGCTTTCGCACCGGCTACGAAGAGGTCGCGCGCAAGAACGGCAAGTCGACGTGGAAGGCCGGAATCGCGGACTACCTGTTTTTGATGGATCGCGAGATCGGCGCGGAGGTCTACACCATCGCGACGACACGCGAGCAGGCGATGAGCGTGTTCAAGCCGGCGCTCGAGAACTACAAGCGCCGCGCGAAACGATCGCCGCGATTCGCGCGCAGCGTAAAGATCTACGACGGTACGAACCAGGAGCGTGTCACGGCGAATGGCGGCGTGTTCAAACCGCTGCCGGCGAACGCCGAATCGCTGGACGGTCTGAACCCGTCAGCGATTGTCGTCGACGAGCTGCACGCGCATCGCACGCGCGAGGTGTGGGACGTGATGGAGTCGGCGCTGGGTGCGCGCCTGCAGCCGCTGATCTCTGCGATCACGACAGCGGGCTACATCCTCGACGGCATCTGTACCGAGATTCGCGGCTATCTCGTATCGATCCTTCGCGGCGACGTGCAGGACGATACGTTCTTTGGCTATATCTTCACGCTCGACGACGGTGACGATCCGTTCGATCCGGCAGTGTGGCCGAAGGCGAATCCGAGCCTCGGCAGCGCGAAGACGCACGAGTACATGGTCGCACAGGCGACCAAGGCCAAAGAGCTGCCCAGTTCGAAGGCGAACTACCTGACCAAAGACCTGAACGTGTGGGTCAACGGCGCGATGAGCTGGTTCGACATTCGCGTCTGGGATGAGGGCGGCACGAAATTCATTGCGCGTGAGCTGGCTGGCCGGCGCTGCTTCGGCGGCCTCGACCTGTCGAGCACGCGCGACCTGACATCGTTCGTGCTGGTGTTTCCCCCGGACGATGAGGATGGCGAGTGGCACGTTCTCGCGTGGGTGTTTTGCCCGCAGTCGAAGGTTGCCGAGCAGTCGAAAAGCGATGCTGCTCCGTACGCAAAGTGGAAAGAGCAGGGTTGGCTGATCGTCACCGAGGGTGACGTGCTCGATTACAAGGTTGTGCGCTCAACGGTGCTGCAGGCCTGCCGCGTCTTTGACGTGGAGGAGATCGCGTTCGACGTGTGGAATGCGACGCATCTGGCAAACGAGCTGCTCGAGGAGGACGTGCCGATGGTGCAGTTGCCGCAGAACTTTGGCGGCCTGTCGCCGGGCTCGAAGCTGCTTGAGCGGCTGGTGTATGGGCGGCGGCTGCGACACAACGCAAATCCTGTCCTGCGGTGGTGCGCGAGCAACGTGTCGCTGCTGCTCGACACGAACGAAAACATACGGCCGAACAAGAAAACGTCTGAAGGTCGGATCGATCCGATCGTCGCGACGTGCATGGCGATGACCCGTGCGCTTGTTCATCAGCCGGAACCGGCTCCGGAAATCATCGCGATATGAGCACACCAAACAATGCGGGATCGTCGATCCTGACCGAATGGCGCGCCCGGCGCGAAGCGGAGCGCGCTGCCGCGCAGGGCACCCATACGATCCCGATTTCGGAGATGGAACCGGGATCGGAAGGGTATAGCTGGTTGACCGGTTCTTCGCCCGGACGTCGCGCAGTCAGCGAGCGCAATGCGTTGGCGGTCGGTGCGGTATATGCGAGCGTGGCGCTGATCGGTGGTGCGCTTGGCCAGCTGATGCTCCAGACGTACACCGTCAAGGACACGCTGAAGACGCCGGTGCAAGGCGATCTTTGGTACATGCTGAACGAGGAGATGCATCCACGCTGGAGCGCTGCTCTCGGTTGGGATTTCAGCGCGCAGTCGCTGCTGCTGCACGGCAACCTGTATATCCGGATTCACCGGCCGACACCGTTCTCGGTGAACGTCGAGTCGCTGGAGCCGATTCATCCGCTCCGGTGCACGCCGTTGCTACACGAAGACCGTCTGATTTATACGATCGTCAACCTCGACGGTACGGTTGAAACGATCGACCAGGACGACATGCTGCATGTGCCTGGTCCCGGTTTCGATGGCTTGAGGGGAATGTCGCAGATCCGGCATGTGCTGCGGCAGCCGATCAGCACGGCGCTTGCCGCGAACGACGTCGGCGAGAACATGCTCACCGATGGCCTGCGCCCGGACATCGTGCTGCAGACCGACGCAAAGGTCGACCGTGACCAGGTGAAGCTGCTGCGTGATCAGTGGATGGAGCGCTACAGCGGACTGTCGAATTCGAATGCGCCGGTTGTGATTGGCGGCGGCTTGAAGGTCGAAAAGATCAGCATGACCGCGGCTGATGCGCAGCTGCTCGACCGCGAGAAGCTGACGGTCGAGGATGTGGCGCGGATCTTCGGTGTGCCGCCGTACATGATCGGCCAGATGGAGAAGCAGACCAGTTTCGGCAAGGGGCTCGAGGAGCTGGGCACTAGCTTTGTGCGCTACACGCTCGGGCGGCACATGACGAAGATCCAGCAGGAAGCGTCGCGCAAACTGGCGACGCGTGGAAAGACGTCAATTGCCTACGATCCGTCAGCACTACTGAAGGGTGATATGACCTCGCGCTATGCGGCATATCGCGCAGCGCTTGGCCGCGCGGGCGAGCCCGGCTGGATGCGGCAGAACGAAGTGCGTCAGCTGGAAAACCTGCCTCCGGCACCGGATGGCGACAAACTATTCAATGGAACGGTCGATGCCCAATCGAATCCTGCAACTGATTAACGACAACCGGCAATCGCCGCGGCGCTTCGAGGTTGTTGCGAGCGCAAGCGGGGACGAGGCCACGATGTATCTGTACGACGTCATCGTTTCCGATGACTGGTACGGCGGCGTCTCGCCGCAGACGTTCGTGCAGCAGCTCGCCCAGATCAGCGCGTCGACGATCCACCTGCGCATTAACTCGCCCGGCGGTGACGTGTTTTCGGCGCGCGCGATGGAGCAGGCGATCCGCGAGCATGCATCGACCGTCGTCGCGCATGTCGACGGCGTCGCGGCCAGCGCTGCGAGTTTCCTCGCCATCGCGTGCGACAAGGTCGTAATCGCCGAAGGCGGTTTCTTCATGATCCACAACGCGTCGGCGCTGGCCTACGGCAATGGCGGCGATCTGCGGGCGACCGCTGATCTGCTCGACAAGGTCGACGCAACCCTGGTGACCTCCTATGCGAACAAGACTGGGCAGACGGCTGAAGACATTGCGGCGTGGATGGATGCGGAAACATGGTTCACCGCTTCCGAAGCCGTCGAGAAGGGCTTTGCTGACGAAGTGGCATCGGGCTCCGGCCCGTCGAATGCTGCCGGTTGGAATCTCTCGGCCTATTCGAATGCACCGAAGGTTCCCGATGCGCCGAACGCTCCGCGCAGCGATCCTGCCGCGCAGCAGCTCGCGCCAGTTGCGCCGCCGCCGGCCGAACCGCCGAAAGTCGACATTGCGGCAATGCGCCGCCGTCTTGAACTGAGCACGACCCTCTGACGCTTCCCGCGTCGTAACGGAGCCGCCTTTGGGCGGCTCTTCTCATTTCTGAAAGGAAACGTATGGCCGCCACCAATATCAAGGCACTGCGGGAGCGTCGTGACGCCACCGCAAAAAACCTCAACGCGCTGCTCGAAAACAACGGCGGCGACAAGTGGGGAACCGAGCAGCAAAAGATCTACGACGACGGCATGGCCGAAATCGAGCGCATCACCGCGGAGATCCAGCGTCATGAGGCGCTGATCCAGCAGGTTGCTGCGAACGCACTGAACGGCGACACGACCGAATACGCTTCGGGCCACGTGCGCAACGGTGGCCAGAGCGACGAGTCGCGCGCGCTGCGCGCCTATCTGTCGGGCGGCATCGCAGCGCTGGCCCCCGAAGACATCCAGCGCATGCGTGGCCGCATGACCCCGGATGTCGCGAACGCGATGCGCTTTTCGCCCCATGCGGCGATGTCGACGACGACGGGCTCCGAAGGCGGCTACACGGTCGCGACGGAGTACTACTCGCAGCTCACGCAGGCGATGAAAGCGTTCGGCGGCATCCTGGGCGTCGCGACGGAGTTCACGAGCGGCACCGGCGCGGATATGAACTTCCCGGCCGCAGACGCGACGGCGGAAATCGGCGAAATCGTTGGCCAGAATGCGGCCGTCGGCGCTGGCGATACGACGTTCCAGAACCTGTCGATGGCTGTCTACAAGTATTCGTCGAAAAAGATCGCCGTGCCGTTCGAACTGCTGCAGGACAGCATGTTCGATATCGAAGGCTACATCAATGGTCTGCTCGCGCTACGCATCGGTCGCATCAGCGCGCTGCATTTCACGAAGGGCACGGGCAACGGTCAGCCGATGGGCCTCGTAACGGCTGCCCAGGTCGGCAAGGCCGGCGCTGCGGGTTCGGCGACGACCGTGGGCTACGACGATCTGGTCGATCTGGAGCACAGCGTTGATCCGGCCTATCGGAGCGGCGCACGCGTCGGCTTCATGATGCACGACGATTCGCTGAAGGTCGTTCGCAAGATCAAGGATGCCCAGGGCCGCCCGATCTTCGTGCCGGGCTACGAGCAGGGCAATCCTGGCGGCGCGCCGGATCGTCTGCTCAACCGTCCGATCACGATCTCGCAGGAAATGGACCCGATGGCAGCGAACGCGAAGTCGATTGCGTTCGGTGACCTGTCGAAGTATCTGATCCGTCGCGTGATGGATCTGACGCTGTTCCGCATGGCCGACTCGAACTTCATCACGTTAGGCCAGATCGGCTTCATCGCCTTCAACCGCCAGGGCGGCAACCTGATCGACATCGGCGGCGCCGTCAAGACGTACCAGAACGGCGCTGCAGCCTAACTACGGCTGCAGTACCTGGGCGGCTTCGGTCGCCCGCGTTTAAACCCTACAGCATGGAGGTTTCGATGGACCCGAACGGACTGGGCGGCGATGCGCCGCAGGATGGACAGCAGGGCGATGCGACTGGGCAGGACGGGGCGCAGAAGCAGCCCGATGCGTCGCAGGGCGGCACGCCGCCCGACGATACGAACACGGGTGATCCGAAAAGCGATCCGACGGCGGCTGTAGCGCCGACGTCGGCCACGACGGCGCCCACGCCGCCGGCAAGACGCCAGTCCGTGCAGGCGCGTGTGCTGCTGAAATGCGAGCACGGCAAGCCGAACGACGTTGTCGAGCTGACTGGCACGGCAGCGCGCGCGGCAGAACGCGCCGGGCAGGTCTGCACGCATCCGGATTCGGTTGCGTACGCGCTGAAACTCAAGCGCTAGGGAGGCGGGATGGCAGCGAAGGTGACGGTGGGGCCCAGCGAAGAGGCGATCTCGCTCGAAGAGGCGCAGTTCCACGTTAAGGCGGATGCCGATCCCGACAACGACACGATTCTGAAACGGGCAATCGTGACGGCGCGGCAACGCGCCGAGCACGAGCTCGGCAGGCCGCTTCTGCCCCAGACGTGCGAAAAGCGCTTCGAAAGCTTTGAGCGCCGCATGTATCTGTGGGAGGACGTGACGAAAATCGTGTCGATCGAATACGTCGACGACGCTGGTGCTGATGCATCGCTTGGGCCGATGGATTTCTATCTGTCCGGCGCGTCGACTGCGCGCATTCTCGCTTCGTTGCCAGCGGCGCGCGAGGTGACGATCACGTTTGAATGCGGCGCGTTCGAATCCGACACCGTGCCCGAGTCGGTCATCGAGTGGATGCTTCTGCAGGTCGGCGCGATCAGCGAAAACCGCTCGAGCGTCGACAGTGTGCAGACGTACGAGTTGCCCGGCCGCTTCACGGATGGGCTGCTCGACCGTTATCGCTTCCTTTCGGTGTAGCCATGCGAATCGGAAAACTGAACCGCCGCGTGTCGCTGCAGCAGCGCGGCACGCAGCGAGACGCAGCGGGCCAGCCCGTGGCGTCCTGGAGCGAGATCGCGCGACCGTGGGCGGATATTCGCTACCTCAACGGCAAGGAATATGCGACCTCCGGAACGATTGTCAGCGGCGCGACCGCGAGCGTGCGGATTCGTTATCGAACTGACGTGACAGCCAGCATGCGTGTCGTATGCGGCGCGACGATTTTCAACATCCTCGCGGTGCTGCCCGACGAGGAAGGGCGTGACCACCTCGATCTCGCCTGCAACACAGGGGTCAATGATGGCTGATCAAATTGCAACACCGTGGTCGCCTGCGGGCCGTGCACTCGTCGAACTGCTGACGCAGTGGTTTCCGGATGTTCGGGGCGCGTATAGCGTGGACATTCATCTGTGCGTCGACGAGCCGATCCGGCTGACGGTGCAGCGCCACGCGACGGAAGCGCCCGACTGCGATCCCACGCGGGAGCAGATTACCGATGTAGCACAGCGGTTTGTGCTTTGTGAGGTGGAGAGCGACGCCGATGCCAGCGAAAACGACCGGCTTCGCTGAATTTGCGGCGATGCTGCGCCAGCTGCCCGCGGAGATCGGCGAAGCGCCGTTGCGGTCTGCGGCCGTGGCCGGTGGAACTATCTTTCGTGACGAGGCAGCGGCCCGTGCGCCGGACGGCGAAACGGGCAACCTGAAGCGCGCGCTGTACCTCAAGTTCATCGAGGAGCGCTCGAGCGCGACGCGAAAGGTCTATTACGTCAGCATCCGGCGCGGCACGAAGGACAAGGGCAGCAAACGCGGCGCGAATGACGTGGCGTACTACGGCCACATGGTCGAGTTCGGGCACTGGTATGTGCCGCCCAAGCCGAAGGGCGTGCGCTGGAAAGAGCATCGCGCGCAACACATCGGCAAAAAGTGGGTGCCGGCGAATCCGTTCCTGCGCCCGGCCTTCGAGGCGCGCCGCAGGGATGTCATCGACGCGATGCGCGAACGCCTGAAGCAAAGGCTGCTGGAGATTTTCAAGGGGTGACAGCGTGCTCGAAATTGCATTGTGCGCAGCGCTCGACGCGCTTGCAGATGGCCGTGTCTTTCCCGACACGGCGCCCGAGGGCGTGCAGCGTCCGTTTATCACGTTCCAGGCCGTAGGCGGTCAGTCGAATGTGGTGATGGCCGGTCCGGGCGAGGCGCGAAACGCGCGTGTGCAGATCAACGTGTGGGCGAATACCCGCCTCGGCGCTGGCGCGCTGATGGAGCGTGTGCGGGCAACCGTCTGCGACCGCACGAAGGCCGGTTCGCTCAACGGCACGCCGATTGGTGAGCCTGACTGGCTGCACGAGGACGATACCGACTGGTACGGCTCGCGCATGGATTTTTCGCTCTGGTACTCGCTGCAGCCGAACGCATGACGCTGTAGTGATGGGCTGGTTGTCTTATGTGCCTGCAATTCGCAGGCTTTCTATTAGGAGTGCATATGGCTGACGTAGTTGACGCAACCATCGCGCAGTACACGCCCACGCAGGGCATGCAGCTCCAGGTGTCGACGACGTCGTCGACGAACCTGGCGGACGAAACGCTAGCGTTCGCGGATCTCGCGGTTACGGTCAAGCAGCCGCAATACCAGGGTGCTGCGTCGTCGAAGATCGACGTGACGACGGTCGGTTCCAAGGCGAAGGAATACGCCCTTGGTCTGAGCGACCCGGGCACGTTCGCGATGTCGGGAAACTGGAAGACGAGCGATGCGGCGCAACAGGCTCTGATTACCGCGCACGCGGACAAGAAGCCGCGCATCTTCAAGACGACGTTTCCCGACAACTCGTCTTTCGTTTTTGCGGGCCTCGTCGATCAGTACACGTGGTCGGCTGACGTCGACAACGTCGTCACGGGCACCTTCAACGTGCAGGTCACGGGCTCGGTACTGATCAACCAGCCGCCTGCCCAGGGAGGTAACTAAGCATGAGCGCAACTGAACTGCGCGCCGCGCTGCTCGCGGCTAACGGTGGTTTTCGTCAGGAGCCGATCGCGCTGGGCGCGCTCGCGGCGGTCGTTCGCGAGCCGTCGGCTGACGACTGGCAGTTTGCGGGCGTCAAGGCGCGCGAATGGCTTGGCCTCGCTCCGGAAGCCGACCAGGCCGCCGTAATCGAGGCGGCGAAGGGTGACGCTGGCCGCGGCCTCGACGCAGCGTTTGTCGTGCGCGTGCTTTTCGACAAGAGCGGCGCACCGGTGTTTTCCGACGTCGATGCGGATGCGCTGCGCGCACAGTGGGGGCCGGAATACGCGCGAGTCGTATCGCGTGCCTTGCAACTGGCAAATCTCGATTCGCGCACGCCGCTGGCTGACGCAAAAAACGGCTTGCCCGAGACCCAGGCCGCCAGTTCCTGATCGCGCTGGCACTGCGTTTCGGGCGCACGCCTGACGAGCTCGCGCGCACGCTGACGGCGCGTGAGTTCGTCGAGCTGCAGGCGTTCGATCAGGCGTCGCCGGTCGCTGACTGGCGATCCGACTTCAACGCTGCGTCGATCGTCACGGCGATCTATCGGGCCGCCGGTGCGCGCGCGGTCAAGATCGCCGATTGCATGCCGCCGTGGAAGTTTGGGAACGAGCCCGATAAGGAAGTCGCGCAGAAGACCTCCGCCTTGGGCGCCTTCAAGTCGTTTCTGTTGTCGAAGGTAGGAAAAAATGAGCGATGAGGTCGGCAAGGCAGTACTAAGTGTCGAAGCTGACGTCGACAAGCTTGACGTCAGCCTGCGGCAGGGCGCGGCGTCCGTCGAGCAGTTCGAGCGTACGGCGAAGCAATCTGCCGGCGCTGCTGCTGATTCGATCTCGGCGATCGGCGATTCCGCTGGCGAAGCTGCGACGAAGGTGAGCGTCGGCGGCCAGCGGATTCTGGCGTCGCTGGAGCGGGAGGTCATTCAGACGACGCAGGGCAAGATAGCTTGGCTCGAGTATCGCGCCGCGAGGGCCGGCGTAGGCGACGAAGCCGCGCCGTTGATCGCGCAGTTGCGAGCGGCCGAAGCAGCTGCGGCAGCGCAGGCGGCTGCTTTTGGATCGGCGAGTGTGGCGTCGGCGCAGTTCGCCGAATCGGAAGAGCAGGCCTCGGAGCGCATTCGCGCAATGGTCACGCGCTCGCGCGAGCAGGTCGAGGCGATGAACGCTGTCGCGGACTCGGCCCAGCGGGCGGCGGCCAGCGTTGGCAGTGTAGGCGTTGGCACTGGCACCGCTGGCAAGTCGCGGCTTGCATCTGAGTTCGTGCCCGGGCCTGCGGCGACACAGACGGTGAGCAAGATGGCCGCGGCCGACGTGGCAGCGTTGCTCACGCAGATCGATCCCGCAGCGAAGAGGCTGGACGCGCTGGACGAGGCCGAAGAGAGACTGCGGTCGGCCTTCAAGTCCGGCGCAGTGGATGCCCAGACCTACAACGGCGCGCTCTCTAAGATCGGGTCGCAGCGCGAGGCTATCGCCAAGGTAAGCGAGGCTGGGCAAAAGGGCTCGTCGGTAATGTCGAGCCTCGCACGCAACAGTCACGGCGCGAGCGCCGAGCTGATGGTGCTCGGCCGTGAGGCCGCGAGCGGCAACTTTCACCGCATGGGCAGTTCGCTGAGCATCCTCGCGCAGCAGGCCGGGCTGGTGCAGCTTGCGTTCACGCCGATGGGCGCGGCGGTGCTCGGTGTGACGGGTGCGCTCGCGCTCGGCGCGGCCGGCTTCGTGAGCTACGAAAGCAAGGTCACATCCGCGAACCAGGCGATCATCGCCTCGGGCAACTATGCGGGCGTGACGGCGGGATCGCTGCTGCAGATGGCAGACAGGATCGGCATCGCGACCGGGCGAGCTGGTGACGCCGCCACGATCCTCACGCGCTTGGCCGGCACGGGCAAGATTTCGTCGAATGCGCTGTCCAATGTCGGCGAAGCCGCGCTGGACATGGCGCAGGTGACCGGCGAAAACGCCGACAAGATGGCGGATTACTTCGCCAAAATCGGCGACGGTGCGGGCAAGTTCGCTGGTGAAGTGCTCGACAAATATGGGCTGATCAGCGCGGCCACGTATGAGCGCGTTGCTGAGCTCGAGCAGCAGGGCGCGGCAGAGCAGGCGCAGGACGTTCTGGCTGAAGCGCTGAAGAACGCGTCGCAGCATCGCCTGGCTGAGTTGCAGAGCAGTCTCGGTAAGGTGCAAACCGCATGGGAGGACGCGCGGCACGCGGCAAGCACGGCGTGGCAATCCTTTTCGCAGGGCGTGGCTGGCGCGGCTGGTGCGTTGACGCCCGAGCAGGAGCTCGACGAGCGGCAGAAGTGGAAGGCTGGGCAGCTCGACTCGACTAACCTCGGGATCAGTTTCCACGACGCGATATCGGGCGACGGCAACGATGATCGAATCGCGCAACTGCAGCAGATCATCGAGAAAAACAAAGAGATCGCTCAGCAGCGCAGCCTCGACACTGAGGATGCGCGAGCGGGGAAAACGGCGTACACCGAGCTCGCGGCGGCAGCGAAGGCGGCGGAAACGCCCGCCGAGAAACTGCACGATGCGCAGCAAAAAATCATCAAGGATTGGGATGCGCTGTCCCGCACCAACCCGGACAGCAACTTTCTGAAGACGCACACGCTGCAGGGGTTGCTGGATGCGACAGCGGCGGCGCACGCGAAGAAAGGCCCGGATGAGGGGCAAAACGTCATCAACGGGCAGTTGCGTTCCTATGACGATGACTATCGTGCGCGTGAGGACGCGCTCAAGACGTCGCTGACGCACGTTGAAAGTTTGCGTTCGCAAGGCCTGATTTCGCTGGAGTCGAGCCTTCAGCAGGCGCACGACCTCAGGCAGGCGGCGCTGGATGACGAGCTGGCGATTACGCAGAAGGCCGAAGAGGTAGCTGCGGGCAAAAAGCAGCTCTCGGCGCTGCAGAAGTATCAGGATCAGGAGAAAAAGATCCGGCAGGCGATGGTCGATAACGACCAGAAAACTGCCGACGATATCGCGACCGCTTACACCAAGCAGCAAGCCGCGGTCGAAGCCTATACGCAGGCGCTGCGCGTTCAGCTGGCCGCGCAGCAGAACGCTGTGGATATCGAGGTCAACGCGGTCTCGCAAGGCAGCGATCAGTCGTCGCTTGCGAAGCAGATCAACCAGATCCAGCAGCAGTACGCGGAGAAGTCGCGGCAGCTCGCGCAGCAACTGGGCAAGCCGAACGGCATCAGCCAGGAGCAGTACGACGAGCAGCTCGCGCAGTTGCAGAAGTGGCAGTCGTCAGCGGTTGGAATCGTGACGAACGGCCACGAGGCGATGCTCGCTGCCGAGGGGAACTGGGCGAACGGTGCGAACCGTGCGCTCGAGGACTACGAGGCGAAGGCGGCCGACGTGGCGGGCCAGACTGCCGACGTCTTCACGAGTGCATTTTCCGGCATGGAGGACGCGCTCGTGCAGTTTACGTCGACGGGCAAGCTGAATTTTTCCAGCCTCGCAACGTCGATTCTCGCCGACATCGCGCGCATCGAGATCCGTGCGCTGGCATCGAACATCCTTGGCGGAAGCGGTCTCGGATCGTTGATCTCGGGCTTCATGGGGTCGTCCGGCACGTCTACATCGGCGCTCTCGGGCGTCACTTCGCTGTTCGGCGCGAGCTCGGCGGCAAGCTACACGTCGTCGGTCACGCCGTACGTATTTCACCTCGCCAGCGGCGGTCCGGTCTACGGGCCAGGGACGTCCACGTCGGACTCCATTCCCGCAATGCTGTCCGATGGCGAGGGGGTGCTCAGCGCGCGCGGTATGGCTGCGCTCGGAGGCGTGCAGGTGTTGAACCGCCTTAACGAAGGCCGCGCGCTTGGGGGCTGGCAGCACTTCGCGACGGGCGGCGCGGTCGGCAGCGCGCAATCGGTCGATGTCCCGCAGTCGGGGTCCGGGCCACAGTTCAACCTCTCTTTCGGCGGGAAGCAGGGCGACAGCGTGTCGGACGCCGACATCATCGAGTTGCAGAAGATGCTTGATGGCTGGTGGGAGCAGAAGTTCGCTAGGCGGATGAAGGGCCAGGGTGGTGCTGCTTGGCGGCAGAAATACGGGAGCGTGGGCTAATGGCTGATGTATTTGAGTGGGACCCCACTGTCGCGAACTTCTCTGGTACCGATACGGCGACCGTGCGTAAGGCGCAGTTCGGTGACGGCTACGCGCAGCGCGCGCCGGATGGGCTGAACAACGTTGCGGGGTCGTTCGATCTGCAGTTCATCGGCGACGCCGCGAAGATCACTGCGATTCGAGCGTTCCTCATCGCGCACGGCGGCGCAACGTCCTTCCTCTGGACGCCACCTCTCGAAGCTGCACCTCTGCTTTTCACCTGCGCGACATGGAGTCGCCCGTCGAAAGACGGCGACATCTACACCATGACCGCAACGTTCGAACAAACCTTCGCACCGTAACAACATATGACCGCACTTCAGAAAGTAAATCTCGGGACGGCTCCGGCTGGCACCGATGGGGATCCCGTGCGCGCGGCTTTCGCGAAGGTGAATTCCAATATCGACGTGCTCGGCGCGCAAGCTGCGCTGACCTCGGCCACCCAGATCACTGCCGCCCAAGGGCTCACTGTGAATCACATCGGCAAGCGCGTGCACATCAATCTTGCCAATGCGGGCACGATCAACCTGCCTGCGCTTAGCGCGGTGACGGATCAAGACGACGTCTTGCTTCTGCGTAATCTGGGCTCGACGGTAGTGACGCTCGCTGCAGCGGCTGGTACGAATGACTGGGTGGGGCTATCTAAGCTCAACCCCGGCGAATCCGCGCTGATGGATGCATTCGGTGGTGCGTGGAACGTGCTCATGCGCGGGCGTTCACGTCTCGACAACGAAATCGTCAACGGTACGCTGACCATCGGTGGCGGCATCGCGGGCAACTTGCCTGTCAGTGGGAAGCTGAATGCTGTCAATGGTACGAACCTCCTGCTCAACGGTTCCGGAGAATTCGGTCTGATTGGAGGTTGGCAGAGCGGATTTCTCGGCGCAGTAAGCAGCGGGACAGCAGAAGGGACCTACCTGTCGAATACTGCTGCCTTGACCGCGGCTTCGTATGCTGGATCGAATCCCATTCCGATGGCCGGCGGTGTAGTGCTCACTGTTTCCGGTGAGATATATGCTGGTGGAGTGGGCTCCGGCAGTGCGTGGTTTCGCATTGTGTTCCTCAACTCTTCTGGCGGCGTGATCACCGTTTCTCCGGGCGTTGCAGCTACACCAGGCGCTGGCTGGACGTTTGGCAGTTACACCGCCACAACTCCCACCGGGACTGCCAGTGTGTATGTTCAGTTGGGGGTTGAGGCAGGAGCCAATGGCGTCACGGTGGCGGCCGGTGGAGTCGCATGGCGCCGCATGAAGCTCGAAAAAAATTCGGCTCCGTCGCTCTATTCGCAGGAGGCGAGTGTTGCTTATCTGCAGGGTGCACCTGCGTTTTCGGGGCGTCCGACATTCGCAGGTAACACCCCTTGGGACAGCGGCAACATTCCGGGATCTTCTTCGGGCGGTGTGTTTAAGTTCACGAATCGCCCGAATTTCGGAGCGGCTACACCGTGGGATTCAGCGAATTTGCCGCGTGCGAACTATGTCGGCACGAACGGGGCGAACGTCCTCAGTATCTGGTGGGACCCAGCCAATACAGGTGTTCGCTTCGGTATCGATAGCACGATCAATTCGCTGGTGATGGGCGTTTCGAACACGTTTCATCTTACGTGGGCGAACTCTGCCGTTGGCCTGTATGTGGACTCGACGTCACTGGGAAATATCACCACGAGCTCGGACTATCGTGCAAAGAAGAACGTCAAGAATCTGAAAATTCGGGCGTCTGACACCGTCAAGGCTCTGCGCCCGGTTTCGTATGAATGGCGCAAGTTCAGCATCTTCCGTCCCGACGGCAAGCGTCACCTCGGCTTCATCGCGCACGAGTTGCAAGAGGTTATTCCGAGCGCGGTGTGTGGTGAGAAGGATGCCGTCGATGAAAACGGCAAACCCCAGATCCAGAGCCTGAACTGGGCACCGATCGTTGCGGTTCTGACGTCAGCGTTGCAGGAGGCATTTGCCCGTATCGAAGCGCTGGAGGCACGTGCATGACGATCACAGCAGACATTCAGCAGCTTGAGCCGGGAAACATCGTCCAACTTTTCGAGGTCGACTGCACGGCGATCGGTGGCGACATGCTGCGTTTTCATGGCCATTTGCAATCCTCGTCAATCTGGTGGCAGGGCAACGAATACAAGCCCTGGCCCATTCAGGCGACAGGATTCATGCGCACCACGGACGCGCAGCAGCCCACGCCCACGCTCACCGTAGGCGACATCGGCGGCACGATCTCGGCGATCTGCGTCTTTCTCGATGACATGGTGGGCGCGACCGTGCGCCGCCGGCGCACGCTCAAGCGCTACCTCGATGCAGTTAATTTCCCGAACGGTAACCTGACGGCTGACCCGACGGCAGAAATGCTCTCGGAAATCTGGCGCGTCGAACAGAAGAGCAACGAGCAGCCAGGTCTGCAAGTCGCGTTTGCGCTTTCGACGCCGCTCGACTTCGGCGGACAGCAGTTGCCCGCGCGCCAGATCGTGAGCATCTGCCAGTTGAAGTATCGAGGTCCGATCTGCGGCTATACCGGCAGTGCGTATTTCGACGCAAATGACCAGCCCGTGAGCGATCCTGCGCTCGATCGATGCAGTTTCCGCACGAGCGGATGTGAATGCCGCTTTGGAATCAACAATCCGCTGCCATTCGGCGGATTTCTCAGTGACACGCTCTCCTGAATGAATGAAACGACGAAGGCCGCGATCGCCGCACACGCGATCGCGGAATACCCGCGCGAGTGCGTCGGGTTGGTGGCGCTCGTCCAGGGCCAGGAAACGTACACGCCGTGCGTGAACTGGGCGGCCACGCCGACGGAGCAGTTCGTGCTGGCCGCGGAGGATTACGCGCGCGCCGAGGACGCTGGCGAGATCGTAGCGATCGTGCACTCACATCCGGGTGGCCGGGCGCATCCGAGCGCCGCAGACAAGGCAATGTGTGAGGCCAGCGGGATAGCGCGCTGGGTTATCGCATCGGTGGGCGTACAGGCCAACGGCTCGATCGATGTCGACGAGTGGTGCGAATTCGGGCCGACCGGCTTCATTGCGCCGCTCGTGGGGCGTCCGTTCGTCCACGGCGTGCACGACTGCTATTCGATCGTCAGGGACTGGTATCGGCTGGAGCGCGACGTCGTGCTGCCCGATTTCGAGCGCCGCGACGAATGGTGGGCTGACGGCAAATCATCGCTCTATCTCGATAACTACCGCGCTGCGGGGTTCGTCGAGGTGGGGCCGGGCGCAGCACTAGAAATCGGCGACGTCCTGCTAATGCAGATCCGCAGCCAAAACGACGTGCCGAATCACGCGGGCATCTACATCGGCGACGGCCAGTTCCTTCACCACATGCACGGGCAGCTCTCACGCCGCGCTGTGTGGGGTGGCATGTGGCTTCAATCGCTGCGCATGGTGCTGCGCTATGAGGGTGAGCACGATGAATGACCAGCTTCGAGAGATTCAGCTTTATGGCGTCGCAGGCACGCGTTATGGCCGCACGCATCGCCTCGCGGTGCGCTCGCCACGCGAAGCGATTCGCGCCCTGTGCGCCGTCGTGCCTGGCTTCAAACAGTTCCTCGCCGCGTCGCGCCGCATGGGCCTGACGTTCGCGGTGTTCATCGGGAAGAGCAACCTTGCGAAAGACCAGCTCGACTACCCGGCCGGGCGCGAGCCGATCCGTATCGCGCCGGTGCTGGTCGGCAGCAAGCGAGGCGGTCTCTTTCAGACGATCCTGGGTGTGGCGCTGGTTGCGGTGGGCGTTTTCACGCAAATGCCGACGCTGATCGGCCTGGGTGCGTCGATGGCGCTAGGCGGCGTTGTGCAGATGCTCAGCCCGCAGACGAGCGGCTTGGCCGGGGTTGTCAACAACGGTACTTCCTACTACTTCAACGGGCCTGTGAACAGCGCGGCGCAGGGGGAGCCTGTGCCGCTTGTGTACGGGCGGATGTTAGTGGGTTCGAAGGTTATCAGTTCCGGAATTTATGCAGAGGACCAGACCTGATATGCGGATTTCTGGAGCAAAGGGCAGTAGTGGCGCCACGGCGACGGAATCGCCGGATAGCCTGCACTCGATCGCCTACGCCAAGGTACTCGACCTTATCTCGGAGGGGCCGATCGTCGGGCTGGTGAATGGGCTGCAATCCGTGTTTCTGGACGGCACGCCTATCCTCAACAGTGACGGCTCGGCCAACTTTTCGAACTACTCGGTCGACACGCGCCTTGGGACGATTGATCAGGAGTATCTGCCGGGCTTCCCCGCGGTCGAAAACGAGACGGCGATCGGTGTGGCGCTCACGAGCGACGCGCCTTGGGTGCGCCAGGTCGAAAACACGCAGCTCACTGCGGTGCGCATCCGGTTCGGCGTCCCCGCGCTTCAGCAGCAGAACACCTCGACCGGAGACGTCACGGGCTACGTTGTGCAGTACGCGATCGACGTCGCGGTCGATGGTGGTTCATATTCGCAGGTGCTGACGGGCGCGTTCGACGGCAAGACGACATCGCTCTACGAGCGCAGCGTGCGCATCGATCTGCCGACAGCGGAAACTGGCTGGCTGGTGCGCGTGCGCCGCCTCACTGCAAACGCGCACACCAACTCCATTCAGGACACGGTCAACGTCGAGGCGATCACCGAGATCATCGATCGCAAGCTGCGCTATCCAATGAGCGCGCTGGTCGGCATGTCGTTCGACGCGCGCTCGTTCAGTTCGGTGCCGACGCGCTCGTACGATGTCAAGGGCCTCATCATCAGCGTGCCGTCGAACTACGATCCCGAGCAGCGGACGTATTCGGGCACGTGGGATGGCACGTTCAAGCAGGCGTGGACGAACAACCCGGCGTGGGTGCTTTATGACCTCGTGACGAATGACCGCTACGGCGGCGGCCGCTTCGTAGATGCATCGTCGCTCGACAAGTGGACGCTCTATGAGATCGCGCAGTATTGCGATGTCATGGTTTCGGACGGCAAAGGCGGCACCGAGCCGCGCTTCACGTGCAACTGTGTGATCCAGTCGCAATCGGATGCGTTCAAGGTGCTTCAGGATCTCGCCGGCGTGTTTCGCGGCAATGCGTACTGGGGTGCTGGCACGGTGCTGGTGACGGCGGATATGCCGTCCGATCCTGTCTACGTCTATACGCAGGCGAACGTGGTCGGCGGGCAGTTCTCGTACGTCGGCTCGGAGCGCAAGACGCGCTACACCGCCGCGCAGATCAGCTGGAACGACCCGGCCAACCAGTATCAGCAGGCCGTGGAGTATGTGGCCGACGATGACGGCCTCGCGCGCTATGGTGTGGTGAAGGCGCAGATCACGGCCTTTGGCACGACGTCGCAAGGCCAGGCGCACCGCCTTGGGCTATGGACGCTGCTCACGAGCCGCTACGAGACGAACACGGTATCGTTTCAGGTGGGGCTCGACGGCACGCTGTCGGCCCCCGGCGAAGTAATTGCGGTCGCGGACGCGAACAAGGCGGGGCGGCAGACGGGCGGGCGCGTGCGCTCGATGAATGGCGCAACGGTGGTGCTCGATCGCTCGCCCACGGCTGCGGCAGGCGACTTGCTCACGGTGATCATGCCGACAGGCATCGCGCAGAAGCGCACGGTGCAGGCCGTCAACGGCAATACGATCAAGGTGACGGAGGCGTTCGACCAAAACGCAGTGGTCGGCGCAGTATGGATGCTCGAAAGTGCTGACCTCGCCGCGCAGCTCTTTCGAGTCGTCAGCATTGAGGAAAGCGACGACGACGGCCAGATCACGTACACGATCAACGCCACGCAGTACGAGCCCGGCAAGTATGATGCGATCGACAACGGCGCGCAGATTCAGGTGCGGCCGGTCACGATCATTCCGCCGTCCGTGCAGCCACCGCCGACGAACGTGCGGCTCTCGACGTATTCCTACATCGATCAGGGCATTTCCAAGACGAACATGGTGATCGCGTGGGACTCGGCGTCGAGCGCAGTGAATTACGTACCGGAATGGAGAAAGGACAACGGCGACTGGGTGCCGGCCAACCAGACCGGCGGCCTGCAGGTGGAAGTCGCAGGCATCTATCAGGGCACGTATCTCGCGCGCGTGCGCGCCGAGAATGCGATGGGTGTGCTGTCGATCCCGGCGTATGGCACCGACACCGTGCTGACCGGCAAGACGAGCCCGCCGCCGGCGCTGGCGTCTCTGAAGACCACGACGCAGGTGTTCGCCATCCAGCTCGACTGGACGTTTCCTGCGGACGGCTCGGCGAACGACACGCAGTATGTCGACGTCTGGTACAGCAAGACGAATGACCGCAGCACCGCGACGCGCCTGTCGCTTTATCCGTATCCGCAGGCGCGCGCGATGCTGCAGGGTTTGGCGGCGGGCCAGTCGTTCTTCTTCTGGGCGCGGCTCACGGACACGTCGGGCAACATCGGGCCATGGTATCCGAGCGGCGCGGGCGTGAATGGCCAGAGCAGCAGTGATTCGACGCAGATCCTGTCGTATCTCACCGGTCAGATCACGAAGCAGCAGCTCGGGCAGGATGTGCTGTCGCCGATCAATGCGATCCCCGGCATCCAGCAGGGCGTCAGCGACAACGCGTCGGCGATTTCGAAAGAGACAAGCGACCGCATCGCGGCGGTTACGGGTGAGGCCACCGCGCGCGCGAAAGCGATCTCTGACGAGGCGACTGCGCGCGGCGCCGCGATTACGAGCGAACAGCAGGCACGGCAGGATGCCGACTCGTCGCTCAGCACGCGCATCGACACCGTCACCGCAGCGAACGGCACAAACGCCGCGGCTATCCAGACGGAAACGAAGGCGCGTACGGACGCCGACACTGCGCTTGGGCAGCGTATCGATACCGTGGTGGCCACGGCGGGCGCGAACACGACGGCAATCAGCCAGGAGGTGACGGCACGCACAAACGCTGATTCCGCTCTTGGCCAGCGTATCGACGCGGTGACCGCGACGAGCAACGGCAACACCACGGCGATCACGCAGGAGGCGACGGCCCGCGCGAGCGCCGACACAGCGCTGGGGCAACGCATCGATTCGGTCACGGCGACGACCAACGGCAACGCGACGGCCATCACTCAGGAGCAAACGGCCCGGGCCAACGCAGACACTGCGTTGGGCCAGCGTATCGACGCGGTCACCGCGACTGCGAACGGAAACACGACCGCGATCACGAACGAATCGACCGCTCGGGCCAACGCTGATTCGGCGCTTGGCACGCAGATCAGTGCGCTGTCGGCGCAGATCAACGTGCCGATGGCGGGCGATAACGGGGGCTACGCGGGCGCGACGACGGTCTACGCAGGTGTGTGGTCGGAGCAGTCGGCGCGGGCTGAAGCGGATCTGGCGCTGGCACAAAAGACGGACACCGTTGCGGCCCAGATGCAAAGCACGATCAACGGCGTTTCGGCGGTGTTGAGCGCGGCGGTGCAAACCGAGACGCAGGCGCGGATCGATGCGGACAGCGCGCAGGCATCGCAGATCACCACGGTGCAGGCGCAAGCCAATGCAAACGCTGCAGCTGTGCAGACGGTTGCGCAGTCGTATGCGGATCTTACCGGGCGCGTTGCTGCGTCGTACACGATCAAGACGCAGGTCACAAGCGGCGGTCGCACGTATATCGCCAGCATCGGCGTGGGCGTAGACAACAGCAGCGGCGTGGTGGAGTCGTCAGTACTCGTGGCGGCGCAGCGCTTCGCGATCCTCGACAACACCGGGTCGACCGTGCAGTCGCCGTTCATCGTTCAGGGCGGTCAGGTGTTCTTGGCGCAGGCATTCATCGGCACAGGCTGGATCCAGAGCGCAAACATCGCCGACGTCATCCAGTCGACGGCTGTTGGCGCGAACGGACAGCCGCGCTGGAAGCTCGACAAGAATGGAACGCTGACGCTCAACGGCGCGAACACCGGCAGCGGCTATCTGACGCTGACGGATTCGACGCTGCTCGTCTACGACAACAACAACGTGCTGCGCGTGCGTTTGGGGCTTTGGTGATGAGTGCTGGACTTCAGATCTGGGACGCGAACGGAAACATCGTTTTAGATGCTACGTATCGCGTCATGCGAATCATCGGTGTGCAATCGATCGGTAACGGGGTCGGCGGCAGCGTAGTCGATGACGCTTTCGTGCAAGGCGGGTGGGTTTCGTTTCAGCCTAGCGTGATGATCGGCGAGGGATATCTCTCCGGTGGCGTCATCGTCCCGCGTTTCTCGATCTCGGGGAACACTCTCACGTGGTCCTACGCAGCGAAGAATAACGGGACGTATGACATTTACCAGAATGGCATTCTGTACTACGGGGCATTTTGATGACGGCTGGTTTTCAGGCGTGGACTGATAGTGGCCTGGTCCAGATTGATGGAATGCGGCAAACGTACGCACTGCGGCAGACATTGAACGTAACGACTGGCGCCGGCACGATGAACGCCGGCAAGTCGAATGCTGGCGTGCAATACACGTTTAACGCGAATGTTGCCACGTTCTCGTTCAGTGCCAGCCAGCCGTTGATCGCGCTCTACAGTCCGAACGCGTACGTTGCGATCCTGCGTTGCGTAAGCAGTAATGGTTCATGGACCGTGCAGATCTGGTCCAACGTCGCGGCGGCTGTCACGGTCTACATTTTCGATCAGGCGCTGGCTGCAGTACCGTCCGGAGCGGGTTTCGGAATGCAGGTTTTCAACGCGAATGGTGAGCTTGTTGCCGATGCGCGCCAGCGCCTCGCCCGCGTGCTCGACACGCAGAGCGGCAACATCATGGGCGCGGGCCCGGGCTGGGGGCAGTGGAACCAGGTGGATTCGCGCTCAGCTTCATGGACGTATCCAGGCGCTTCGAAGGTAGGGGTCGCTGCGCTCGGCACAGCTTTCGTTTTTAGCCCTACGGGCGGCGGGATTAACAGCAGTGGTTGGTACAACATCGGCGGCTTCCAGACATCGGGGGCGACAGTCAATTTTCTCTATCAGTATTACCAGGTGGGTTCGACATTTCACCCGGGAAACAATACCTGCTTCGGATCGCAGTATGACTGGCGATTCATGGCAATCGATCTGAGCAATATCTAACTGGAGAAAGACACAATGGCAATTCAGAAGGATTACGAAACACCGTCGACGGGCGCAATCGCGAGTTATCACGTGGCCGGCATGGTGACGCTCGATGCGTTTTCCAATGCGACGATGGTGATGATGTATTCGTTTTTGAGCGCGGACGCACGCGCTGCAGGTAAGGCGGCAATGTATACGCAGCAGATCCAGGTAACAGGTTTGCCGCCCGATGGCGTCGGCGCATTTGCTTACGCCGAGCAACAGCTCATCGTTGCGCCGTCGAATGACGACACAACTGCATTGAACCCTGCGCGTAGCGTCTTCGTGGGCGGCGAAATTGTCGTCTGAGCGCGCACAACACAGAAAGCAACGCCGCCCCTGAGGCGGCTTATTTTTTCCGGGGGATGGATGCGTATCAGTCCAACTGAGGCCGCTAGCTACGCGGGTAGTGGTATCGCTGTTGGTTCGTCGCTGACGCTCACCGACATCGGTGTGATCGTCGGTATCGCGACAGCGACCCTGACGTTCGGGCTCAACGCGTATTTCATGTGGCGCAAGGATCAGCGCGAACAGCGCGAATCGGACGCGCGACTGCACGAAATGGAGGAGCACGGTGGCTAGTGGATCGAAGAAAACACTTGTGGGTGTTGTGGGGGCCGCTGCTGCGGCCCTTTTGCTTTCCGTCATCCCGAAGTTCGAGGGGACGGTTCTCGTCGCAAGGCCCGACCCGATCGGCATCGTGACCGCGTGCAACGGCGACACGAAGGACGTCACGCTCGGGCAGCGCTTCACGCCTGAAGAGTGCAGCGTGCGCCTCGAGCAGCGGTTGATTGAGCATGCCGAGCCTGTGCTGAAGTGTACGCCTGGGTTGCGCGGGCACCCGAACCAGCTCGCAGCCGCGGTGAGCTTTGCCTACAACATCGGCGCGAGCGCTTACTGCGGCAGCTCGACGGCGCGCCGGTTCAATGCGGGCAACTGGCGCGCAGCGTGCCGCGCAATCAATGAATCGGACGGCGGGCGTCCGCAGTGGGTGTACGCCGGCGGCCGGACGCTGCCTGGTCTGGTGACCCGACGTGCGGAAGAGCGTGCCATGTGCGAGCGGGGGTTGTGATGTTGAGGACGCTAATTCCCTACCTGATCGCCGCGCTGCTCGGTGCGGCCGCCGGTGCCGAAGTGATGCACCTGATCGGCGCGCGCCAGCTGGCCGCCGAGCAGGCCGCGCGCGCGAAGGACAACGAGCAGCACACCAGCGACATGCTGGCCGTGTCGCGTGCGGCGCTGAATGGCGAGAACCGCGCGATCGACGCGCACAACCAGGCCGCTTCGGCGGTCGCTGCGGCGGATGCCGCGACCACGAAGGAGAAAGAGGCTCATGAAGCTGATAACCGTAACTACCGCAGCGCTCTCGCTGCTGGCACTGAGCGCGTGCGCGTCGCAGTGCGCAACTGTGCTGCAGCCGGTGGCAACGCCGGCGCCGGATCTTCCAGCGCCGCCGGCATGGGCGATGGTGGCGCCGCCGTCGCAGACCTCGACCCAGCGGTTGCTGAGCGCGTTTTCGGGGTCGCTGGAGACGACCAGCACGAAATCGACAAAGTGAAGGCGCTGCAGGCGTACGTATGCGCCGTCAGGCCTAAGACGCCAGGTTGTTCGTAGGCAATTCGTAATCACGTGTAAACTTTTGGGGCGGCTTGAGAGGGCCGCGCCAACAACACCTAGAACCGGGGAACAAGAATGAAAAAGACGCTTGTGACGGCCTGTCTCTTTGCAGTTGGTCTGGCCGCATGTGGGGGTGGCGGTGGGAGCAGTGGCAGTGACAGCGCGCAGCCTGTGGCGAAGTCGCTGAATATCTCGATGTACGGCAAGCCGATCGTGTCGACGTCGTCGACCGCCGTTGCTCATGCCCAGTTCAGCCTGATCTCGGCAGCTGTTGCCGCCGACGCGCCGAACGCCGCATCGGATGCGCAGACGACGGTGAAGTCGCTCACTGACGCGCTGGCCGAACGCGGCGTGACGGCCAACGTCACGACGCAGGTAATGGATGGCACGGCGCTGCACCAGATCGTGACGACGGAATACAACGGCAAATCGCCGACGCCCGACCAGTTCAAGACTGATCCCGGTGAGTGGCTTATCGTCAATTTCCAGCTCGACGACATGGTGACGCCGTCGACTGACTCCGCACAGCAGGCGGCGATGACGCAATTCGCTGCCGATCTGCTGGTGTTCTCGCAGTGGGCTGCCGTAGCTGGAAAGGCTGTGTTCGTGGTCGCGCCGACGCTTACTTGCGATACGCAGTATTCGGCGGCGTCGGGTTTGCGGTGGGCGCTCGACGAGGCTTTCCGGAATGGCGCACCTATCCGCTTTATCGGATCGGTGCCTACCGGCTTCGGCTTCGACTCGAGCGGCAAGCCGGTTCCGAATGTCGGTACCGATCTGTCGCACTATGGTGCCGACTGCCGATCGCCTGACTCGTATCTGCAGAACGCGCTGCTAGATTCGATCGCCGATGAGGTCGCAGCGGCCTACAAGCAATCGGCCGACACCAGCGCGGCGAGCGCCGTAACTGCTGGATCGACTCCGGCAGCCTCGCAGTAGCGCGCATAAAGAACCGTTAGCTCGTTCGGGCTAACGGTTCATCTTCTCTTCTTCACGACGTTCAATTATCCCGTCAACCACGGCTTTATGACGTCTTGGCATCAGCATCGTCTTCAGATGTTTGATGAAGCTATGAAGAGCTTACCTCCGGCGCAAGCGCGATGATGGAACGCCACTGTTCGAACAGTGCCCCTCTTTGATATGCAGTCGTGTTTCGGATAGTTCCTGGTACTTTCTCGATCAACTGTCGGTCTTCCAACCGCCCGAGGATCCGCTTCATTTTGTAGTCGGCATCAACATAACAGAGTTCGCGGGCTTGCTTGTTTCTAATGCTTGGATGATCTTGTAGATACTCAAGGATCAACTGCTCGTGCGAAGCTAACCGCTCATGCCGCACGGTCACCAAGACGGAGTTCTCCTTGTTCGTGATGATCGGCTCTTTAAGCCCCAACTTGCGCATCGCATCGAATGCGGTATTGAGACCTTCACCGACATCTTGATTCGGCGGGTCGGGGAATTTGTTAAGCAGGCGCACGAGGCTGCCGTTGCGGGCAAACCGTTCATCCAGAATGTTCGCGGTCGTTATATGGGCAGCGAGTGGGCCAGGACTTTCGACCTCTACGCGGTTATCGAACACTCGGATATGTACGTCATCGGCGAGGCTATAGTCACGGTGGATTAAGGCGTTTGTAACAATTTCATGAATCGCCTCGGAGGGGTATTGAATATCCTCTAGGCCAATTGAGCCCAAAGTCTTGGCCTGCTGGACCACTTTGATCGTCTCAGCTACGGCGCCTCTAATCTGGGTATTGATTGGCCCCTCGACCGTTACCGGGAGAAAAGCGAGCGTGTCGCGGCTTCCTTGTTGATCCGAGGTTTTGTAGCGGTAAATCTTTACGCCGCAACGCTTCGGCATCAGCGCTTGCGGTTGTTCGGCGAATAAAAGTACGCCGCACACCGTCGGGCGTCCACCTACGAGGAGTTGTTGCTTCTTCAGCCAGCCTTCGGGATCTGCCTGCGGAACGACTTCGAGCATGAAACGAATGACCTCTTCGGAATTAGTAATCTCCTCGGGGTCAACGTTAACGATCTCAGTCTCGAATGATGCTATGCCTTTTGAGTACTCCAGCCTACGGATTTCCTCGGGGGCCGTAAGTTTATGCTTAGCTGCGCCGCGCCTGACATAGATGTTCCCATTCGACGCTCGCATGATCTGTGAGGTCTTCTTTATCGCAACCTGTAGGACTAGTCCCTCAAAGCCGTTGCATTCGAGAAAGTTGTACTCGAAGCTTTGCCCAAGAGGAAATAGCTTTTCGAAGATCTGAAGGTGCCCGTTTGCAGCTTCCGGATCTTTGAAACCTCTCCATTGCCGCTGCCCATCGGTCGGATCATCAATGCCGATGTATAGCTCACCACCGTCTGCATTTGCAAAAGCGCAGATCGTTTCTGTCAATTTTGCCGGTTGTATCTCAATAGCTTTAATGTCTGCGTAGTGGCTTTCGCGCGTCGCAATGATTTTCTGCGCGTTATGAGCGGGGACAGAGAAAATTTCAATGGCCATCTTTGAACAGGAGCGTGCGGGTTGTTTTTCGAGCGAAGCGGATCGATCATACCCGCTTCGCTGGCCGACACATAGCTTCTGGCTGCATGCGATGTCGAGATAAACACACGCTGCAGTTCATTCGCCTTACGGACCTAAATGTTTTAGGGCGCGTAGCGCGGCAAAGAGACAGTCACGATAGATTACGCCAAATTTACGCCAAATTCTGCGAAGGTGTAGGCCTGATAGGGCTTGCGTGAGTTTTTTAATCCCCTCCCGGGGAACCATCAGCGCGCAAGGTTAGGGGCGCGTGCGCACAGCGTCAACCGCGGGCCGCACACAGCGTTGTGAAAACGCGCCATATAGCGCCAATCAGGATGTTTGAAAGCGTGCGGAAAGGCATGCGGCTGGCGATCACGCCCGGGTTGTTGGGAACGTGATCGCGCGAGCGCGCAGGCTCAAGCCGCGCGTACGTGCTGCATATCTCGCCAGGCCTCGATCCGCTCGGTGTCCAGACCGAACTGGTCGAGCGCGCGGCTCACCGAATGATCGACCATCTCTTCGAGGCTTTGCGGCTTCGCGTAGAAGGCGGGCACCGGCGGGAACACCACGGCGCCCGCTTCGGTCACCGTCGTCATATTGCGCAGGTGGATGAGATTGAGCGGCGTCTCGCGCACCATCAGCACGAGCGGCAGGCGCTCCTTGAGCACCACATCGGCGGCGCGTGTGAGCAGCGTGCTGGTGACGCCCGAGGCGATCTCGCCGACCGTGCGCATCGAGCACGGCACCACCAGCATGCCGAGCGTGCGGAACGACCCCGACGAGATCGACGCCCCCACATCGGCGATCGCATGGACGTGATCGGCCAGGGCGTGCACCTCGTCGCGCGAGAGCGGCGATTCGTATTCGCGCGTGAGTTCCGCCGCGCGCGACATCACCAGATGCGTTTCCACGCCCATTTCGCGCAGCAGGCGCAGTGTGCGCTCCGCATAGACGAAACCCGTCGCGCCGGTCACTCCCACGATCAGGCGCTTGCGGCCGTTGAGTGCACGCTTACTCATGATCTTCATCCTCCTGATCGGCGAACAGGGCGGGCGCCCAGGGACGCGGATCGACTTCCATGAACTGCGCGCGCTCGAACTCGCCGCGCAGATGGAACGGCGCCGTGCAGTCGAACACCGTCTTGCAGGTCACGCCGCGCGCGGGCAGGGCCGGGTTGAATTCGGGCGTCTGCGAAGGATCGAGCACGTGGCCGTTGACCTTGGGCAGCAGCATCGTCGATATGTCGCCCTGGTAGCGCGTGGTCATGGCCCAGAGCACATCGTCGCTATCGAAGGGATCGACGTCTTCATCGACGAGGATCACGTTCTTGAGTTCCGAATACACGCCCAGCGCGATGATCGCGGCCTGCCGCGCGCGGCCGTCGTCGAAGGCGTTGCGCTTGTTCACCTGCAGGATCGCCAGCAGCTTGCCGCCGCCTGCGGTGTGCGCGTAGACCTGGCTCACGAAGCCCGGCATGGCCGCTTCCACGGCGTTGTAGATGCTGGCTTCGGTGGGAATGCCGGCGAGATTGGTGTGCTCTTCGCCCGGGCCGACCAGCGTTTGCATGATCGCGCCGTGGCGCATCGTCACGGCCTTGACCTTGATAACGGGCAGCGACGGATTGGCCGGGCCGTTGTAGCCAGGGAATTCCGGCATCGCGTGGCCCGTGTTCGTATGCTGGTCTTCGACTACGCGCACATTCGGCAGGATTTCGCCTTCGATCACGATCTCGGCGCGCGCAATCGACTTCTGCGCGACGCTCACGCAATCGACCAGTTCGACCGGCGTGCCGCGCAGGCCGCCCGCAATCGACAGCTCGTCGAAGCCCAGCGGCGTGGTGGGCGCTTCGAAACACGCGCCAATATGGATCGCCGGATCAAGTCCCATGTTGATCGACACGGGCAGCGCTTGGCCGCGTGCTTCGGCCTTCTGGCGGAAGGCGTCGATATGGCGGCCCGGCGCGAAGAAGATCGAGAGTTCGTCGCGGCCCTGCACGCACAGGCGATGGATCGTCACGTCGGCGTGGCCGGTGTCGGGATCGCTGCCGAGCACGAGGCCCAGGCACAGGAACGGGCCGGCGTCGCTGGTGGTATTGGTGGGCGCGGGGATCAGCTTGCGCAGATCGAAATCCGGGTCGCTGGCGAGATGCACCGTTTGCTGGCAGGGCGCGGCTTCGCGCGGCACGGTCACGGGCTCGATGGCGTTGCGCACGGCGTCGGCCATGCGCTGGGTGAGGCGGCGCGGCGGCGAATCGAGCAGCAGGCCCACGCGCTTGCGGCTGGCCATCAGGCCCACCAGCACGCGGCTATGAGGATAGCCCTTGATGTTGTTGAACATCATCGCCGGGCCCAGGCGCGTGGGACGCGCGACCGTGCCGCCCGCGCCGATGCGCTTGTAGACGCCCGCGAGTTGCGCGTGCGGATCGACTTCGTGATCGGTCTCGATAAGCTGGCCCGGGATGCTTTCCAGATGCGCCAGTGCGGAGCGCAGATCGT
This sequence comes from Paraburkholderia bannensis, assembly GCF_014200455.1. Lineage (GTDB taxonomy): Bacteria > Pseudomonadota > Gammaproteobacteria > Burkholderiales > Burkholderiaceae > Paraburkholderia > Paraburkholderia bannensis_A. The sequence goes on from NZ_JACHBW010000016.1 coordinate 68,190, forward strand.
TGACGGGAGCGCGGGGGCGCTGTGCAGCGGAGTCTTGTGCTGCGGAATCGATGTCTTGATGCATGGTGTGGCGTCCATTCGGGTGACTGATGGGCTCTATTTGACCCTCTGCAACCGATTGAATCAATAAATCGAAAGCCACGTTTTTGATAAGATAATCTTATCTATAGCCAGGGGCCGACGATGGATTTCCGCCACTTCCGCACCTTCGTGATCGCCGCGGAGGAACTGCATTTCGGCCATACCGCCGAGCGTCTGGGCATCGCCCAGCCCGCTGTCACGCAGCAGATCAAGGCGCTGGAAACGCAACTGGGCTTCAAGGTGTTCCACCGCGTGCGGCGCGGGATCGAATTGACCACGGCCGGCACGGTGTTCCTCGATCACGCTCGCGCGGCGCTCGCACAGGCCGAAACCGCCGTGCTGGCGGGGCGGCGCGCAAGCCGCGGCGAACTGGGCAAGCTCTGCATCGCGTACGCGAATTCGATCGTGCTCGAACCGGAACTGCCCGCGCTGCTCAAGCGCTTCACCCAGGCGCGGCCCGAGGTGGAACTGGAATTGCGCAGCGTCTCGGTGCAGGAGCAGATGAGCGCGCTGGCGGACGAGCGCATCGACGTGGCTTTTCTGCGCTCGCCGCCGGGAGCGCTGCCGGGTTCGATCCGCATCACGCCGTTCTCGCGCACGCCGCTCGACATGGTGCTCGCGCGCGATCATCGGCTGGCGCGCAGGAAGCGCGTGACCTTGCGCGAGGTGGCGGACGATCGCCTGATCGTGGTCGACGATCCGCCGGGTGTCGGCCTCGGGCATCGCGCGATGGAGCTGTGTCTGGAGGCGGGCTTCGAACCCGCAAGCGTGTTGCGCACCACGGATTCGGTGGGCGTGATGCGTTTCGCGGCGGCGGGTTTGGGCGTGGGGCTGGTGCCGCGCACGCTCGCGCGCTTCGACGTGGAGGATGCGGTATTCAAGCCGCTGGCGATGGCGAATGGCTATAGCGAAGTGGTGATCGCCACGCGCGCCTACGACCGCGCGGCGGCCACGCAGGCGCTGCTGGCGATGGCGGTTTAAGTGGACTTGGGCTTCACTGTTTTCGCGACTTAGGTCGCTTTATTCACGAATCGTGTTTAATGACTCCACGCCTTGGGGGCTAATGTTCCCGCGCCAACTGAGGCATGCTTGCAGCTATCGAAGCGCGCCGGTGGGGCGCGCCGGATCAGGCGAAGAACACAGCAACGGAGAACGAGACATGAGCAAGACCTACCGCATCGCGGCAATCGCAGGCGACGGCATCGGCCAGGAAGTGATGCCCGAGGGCGTGCGCGTGGTGGAAGCGGCGGCCGCGAAATTCGGCCTGTCGATTGAATTCACGCACTTCGACTGGGCTAGCTGCGACTACTACCTCGAACACGGCAAGATGATGCCCGACGACTGGTTCGCCACGCTCAAGGGTTTCGATGCGATCTACTTCGGCGCGGTGGGCTGGCCTGACAAGGTGCCCGATCACATCTCACTGTGGGGTTCGCTGCTCAAGTTCCGTCGCGAATTCGACCAGTACGTGAACCTGCGCCCGGTACGTCTGCTGCCAGGCGTGCCGTGCCCGCTCGCCAACCGCAAGCCCGGCGACATCGACTTCTTCGTGGTGCGCGAAAACACCGAAGGCGAGTACAGCTCGGTGGGCGGCAAGATGTTCGAAGGCACGGATCGCGAGTTCGTACTGCAGGAGTCTGTGTTCACGCGCCAGGGCGTTGACCGCATCCTCAAGTACGCATTCGAACTGGCGGACCAGCGTGGCCGCAAGAAACTCACGGCGGCGACCAAATCGAACGGCATCTCGATCAGCATGCCGTACTGGGACGAACGCGTGGCGGCGATGGCCGAGGCCTACCCGGACGTGAAGTGGGACAAGCAGCACATCGACATTCTGTGCGCGCGCTTCGTGCTGCAGCCGGACCGCTTCGACGTGGTGGTGGCGTCGAACCTCTTCGGCGATATTCTTTCCGACCTGGGCCCGGCGTGTACGGGCACGATTGGCCTGGCCGCCTCGGCGAACCTGAATCCGGAGCGCACGTTCCCGTCGCTGTTCGAGCCGGTGCATGGCTCCGCGCCCGATATTTTCGGCAAGGCGATTGCGAACCCCATCGCGATGATCTGGTCGGGCGCGATGATGCTCGACTTCCTCGGCAACGGCGATGCGCAGTTCAAGGCCGCGCACGACGCGATCATGCAGGCTATCGAGCAGGTCCTGGTTGAAGGCCCGCGCACGCCGGATATGGGCGGCGCGGCGAAGACGGGCGATGTGGGGCTGGCGGTCGCGCAGGCGCTTTAAACACGGCGCTGCGTTTAACGTCTGCGGCAGTCCCTGACGGCAGGAAAGCGCAGCTTGACGAGCGCGCTTCCTGCCGTTTTGCATGTTAGCGCCCGATTTTCAGGATGGAGCCGCGTGCGACGGGGTTAGCGTTGATCCTTTGCTTGCACGAGCGGAGGGTGAGGGATGCGTGGGAAGGGGGAGTTGGAGCAGCGCCTGATCGAAGCGATGCAGGGCGGCTTGAGCGGGACGACGTCGGAGCTGGCGGTGGCCACGCATGCCGAGGTTCGCCACGTGCGCGCGCTGCTGCGGATCTGGATGGACGCGGGCATCGTGCATGTGGCGGAGGTTGTCGCGCCGCGCCGCACGCTGGTTTATCGCTATGGCAAGGCGCCGCCGGAAGCGGCAGGTGCGGCGGCGGTGCGTCAACCGCGCGCGCGTCCGGTCGCCGAGGCGCAGTTCGACCGCTGGCCGCAACTGGACCCGGAGGTGGCGGCGGCGGTGGATGCGATGGTGCGGGTCAATGCGCGCGATTCATGACGCGACGGACGTAAAGCGATCGCGCGCACCGCGCCCTTACTTGTTGCCGGGCGCGCCGTCTTCCGCGATCGGCTGCGCGATGCTCTGCATATCCGCCGGTTGCGCGGCGCGGCACAGCGCGGTGAGCCAGACGTCCTCGCCATGCGGCGCCACCCGCGCCTGGCCCTGCTCGACCACGAGCCGCCACGTATCGTCGGGCAGCGAAGCGCGATACAGCACCCGATAATCGGCGCGGCGTAACAGCGCATCGTTTACCGCCGCCTCGCGGGCAGCGCGATCGTCGGGGTGAATATGCTGCGACAGCTCGACATAATGCCGCGGAGAATGGCGCGGATCGATGCCGAACAGCCGGCACCATTCGTCCGTGACGATCAACTCGTCCTGCGCGCGCAGCCAGCGCCACGCGCCCACGCCCGCGATACGCGCGGCGTCGTTGAGCAGTTGCAGACGACCTGACTGCGCGGATTCCGCTTCCTTGCGCGCGCTGATGTCGATGGTGGTGCCCACCACGCGCACCGGGCGGCCGGCATCGTCGAGCAGTGTCGCGACGCGCGATTCGATCCAGCGGATCTGCCCATCGGGCAGGATGATGCGGAAGTCCCACACACGCGGCGCCTTGCTGGCGACCACGTCTTTCAACGCGTCTGGAGTCAGCCAGATCGCGTCCTCGGGATGAAGGATTTCCCAGAATTCGTCGTTGCTGCGGAGTTCACGGCCGTAGAGCTTTTCGCAGTTGCTTGAATAGATCAGCTCGTCGGTGACGAGATTCCATTCCCACGTGACGATGCCAGCCGACTCCTGGGCCTGCTTCATGCGCGCCTCGTTCGACATGATTTCGGCGGTGTAGCGCCGACGCAGGTCGGTCATGGGCAGCTCGGTCGTACCTGCGATGCCGAGATCGCGCACGGCTTCGTCGCCATAGCGCAGCCAGACCCAGTTCACGTCGAGGAAGGCCGCGAGGCGGCGCAGATTCGAATAGTCGATCTCGCCGCCGCGCGTCCACTTGTGCACGGCGGGGCGAGAAATACCGACGGCGTCGGCCACTTGCTGAAGACTCAGCTTCTTGTGCTCGAGTAGTACCTTGAGACGGAACGCGAACGTATCCTCGGACATCCATTTCCCTCTGTGACGTGTCGCGCGGGTGGGCGGCTGGCGCCGCTTTTGCGGGGGCGCTGCGCGGCTTGGGCGGGTGAGGTGCTAGTTTAGCGGATTGGGGGCGGGGTGTTTTTTGAGGGGGATGTTGTTTTTTGTTGGTGTGCCTGGGGTGTGGGCGTTTCCTTGTGTTCGTGTCGGTCTATTAGCGTTGCCCCTGTGCGGGGCGGCACCCCCTTTTCTTTGCAGCGGCAAAGAAAAGGGGGGAAAAGAAAGCCGCTCAAACCGCCAGTGCTTCGCGGTACACCAACAGCCTATTAACAGAGTGGCGCCCGGGCAGCGCCCGCACCACGCGCCCAATATCGGAGTGGTGACGCCCGCACATCCGGGGGCGCTGCGCGCCCCGTGGGGCATAACGCAAACCGCAGGTTTGCGCTTTCCGTCGCATACCCAACCGTTGTGAGCGCAGCGAACAGCGGGATGAATGACTGCCTTGTCACTCCGATTGTGGGCGCGTGGTGCGGGCGCTGCCCAGTCACCACTCCGTTGATGGGCGAGTGGTGGACTGCGTCACTCTAGCGGTGTGAGCGGCTTTCTTTGCTTAGCTTTCTTTGCCGCGGCAAAGAAAGTAAGTGCCGCCCCGCACAGGGGCAACGCTAATAGACCGACACGAACACAAGGAAATGCCCCCACCCCAGTCCCACCAACAAATTCAAAGATCAATCACAATCCGACTCGTCCGCGCCCGTGACACACACAACAAAATCGTCTTCTGCGCCGCTTTCTCATCCTCATCAAGATACTGATCCCGATGATCGGCCTCGCCTTCGAGCATTGCGACCTCACACGTCCCACACACCCCCTCGCGACACAGCGACTCCACAGTCACACCCACACGCTCGATGGCCGTGAGTATCGTCTCATCCTCGCCCACTTCCACCTCGATGCCCGACTTCGCAAGCACCACAGTAAAAGCCTTCCCACCGGTATCGCTCGCGGCAAACTGCTCCGAATGCAACTGTGCCCGAGGCCACCCCAACAGCGCAGCATTCGCATAAACCGCATCATTCAACCCTTGCGGACCGCACACATAAACATGTGCATCCGCAGGAAGATTCTTGAACAGCTTGAGTAGATCGAGCCGCTGCCCTTCGCTATCGACATAGCAAAAAACGCGCGCCGCATGCGGACCTGCAGAAAGCTCATCGACAAACGCACCGTGTTCGGCGCTGCGATACGCGTAATGCAATTCCAGATCAAGATCGCCACCCGCGTGCTCCTGCAACTGCGCAAGAAACGGCGTAATCCCAATCCCCCCCGCAATGAACACGTGTTTCTTCGCGCCCTTGGCAAGTTCGAAAAGATTCGCAGGCGTGCCAATCGCCAGGCGCGTGCCCACCTGCACGCGCTCATGCATGAAGGCCGATCCGCCCCGCGAGGCTTCTTCGCGCCGCACGGCAATCTGATACTGACGCGTATCGTGCGGCGAACCAAGCAGCGAGTACGCGTTGTGATGCCACTGCTCGCCATCCTGCATCGACACCAGCACGTGGGCGCCGCCGCTGAAAGCGGGCAGTGGCGCGCCGTCGGGCAGCGCGAGTGTGAAGCGCTTGATGAGCGGGGTGAGTTGCTCGACGGCGACAACGTCGACGGTGATCGATTCGCGGGCGTTCATGGTGCTTTCCTTGTCTGCTTTGAGCGCTTTAAGCGCTTTGATCGCAGGCGGGTGTTTCGTGATTCGGAATTCGGTTAAATGGCGGATGCGGTGCAAGACCGCATCCGCATGCTGCGCGGCGTGCGCTCAAAGAAAGCGCTTCAACGCGTCAAGCCGCCCATGCAGAGGTACTTGATCGACAGGTAGTCCTCGATGCCATACTTCGAGCCTTCGCGGCCTATGCCCGACTGTTTCACGCCGCCGAACGGCGCGACTTCGTTGGAGATCAGCCCCGTGTTGATGCCCACGATGCCGTACTCCAGTTGCTCCGCCACACGCCAGATGCGGCCGATGTCGCGGCTGTAGAAGTAGGCGGCCAGCCCGTAGATCGAGTCGTTGGCGAGTTGCACCACTTCGGCGTCGCTCGAAAAACGCACGATGGGCGCGACCGGTCCGAAGATTTCCTCGCAGAGCACGGCCATGCCGGGCTTTGCGTCGGCCAGCACGGTAGGCGCGTAGAAGTTGTCGCCGCGTGCATGGCGCGCACCGCCCGTCAACACGCGCGCGCCTTGCGCCACCGCGTCGCGCACGAGACCATCGACCTTGTCGCGCGCGGCTTCGGTAATGAGCGGGCCGATGTTCACGCCATCCGCGAATCCATCGTCCACCTTGAAGGCCGCCACGCGCGCCACGAAGCGTTCGCAGAAGGCGTCGTAAAGCGCGTCGTGCACATAGAAGCGGTTCGCGCACACGCAGGTCTGGCCCGCGTTGCGATACTTCGAAAGCAGTGCGCCTTCCACGGCGGCGTCCAGATCGGCGTCCTCGAACACGATGAACGGCGCGTTGCCGCCCAGTTCGAGCGAGACTTTCTTGACCGTGTCCGCGCACTGGCGCATCAGCAGGCGGCCCACTTCAGTCGAGCCGGTGAAGCTGAGCTTTTTCACGTGCGGGCTGGACGTCATCTCCAGACCGATTTCGCGCGATTTGCCGATGACGATGTTGAGCACGCCTGCCGGTATGCCGGCCTGCTCGGCGAGCGCTGCGAGTGCGAGCGCCGACAGCGGCGTTTCGTTGGCGGGCTTGACCACCATCGTGCAGCCCGCGGCGAGGGCGGGCGCGGCCTTGCGCGTAATCATCGCAGCCGGGAAATTCCACGGCGTGATGGCGGCGCACACACCGATGGGCTCCTTCGTGACGACCAGGCGTTGATCCGGGTTCGGGCTGGGGGTCACGTCGCCGTCGATGCGCTTGGCCTGTTCTGCAAACCACTCGATGAACGAGGCCGCATAGGCGATTTCGCCGCGCGCTTCGGCCAGCGGCTTGCCTTGCTCGCGCGTCATCAGTTCAGCCAGCGTTTGCTGGTTCGCCATGACAAGCTCGAACCAGTTGCGCAGCAGGCGCGCGCGTTCCTTCGCCGTGGTGGCGCGCCAGCCGGGCAGGGCGCGTTGCGCGGCGTCGACGGCGGCGCGCGTTTCGCTCGCGCCCATGTTCGGCACGCGGGCGATGCGCTCGCCGGTGGAGGGATTGGTCACGTCGAGCGTCGCGCCGTCGAGCGCATCGCACCACTGGCCGTCCACATACGCCTGCTGGCGGAACAGCCCGGGATGTTGCAGCGAAGTCATCGTCGCTCCTCAGTCCTGGTAGTGCTGCGCGAGCAGGTTGTGGAAGTGCGCGATGCCGTGTTCGCTGATGCCGCTGCGCTTTTCATCGACCATGATGCGGCCCTGGCCGCGATAGCCGCGTGATTTCAGGCCCTTTTGCACGCTCTCGACCAGGCGCAGGTCTTCCGGACGGAACACTGTGCGATACCACTCGATCAGCTTTTTCTGCTCTTCGGTTGGCTCGTCGTTGAGGAAGTAGATGTCGTAGTGCTGGAGCGTGACTTCGGCGCTCATCGGGAATTCGTAGATGACCGTCATGAAGTCGCTGCCCGGCGGCACGTTGAACATCGTGCACGGCCACGCCCAGTAGCCGTGGAAGCTCGGGTCCGTGATCGACGGGTCGAGCTTGAACGAGCGCTCCGACGACTGCGCGTGGCCGAACTGCAGCGTCCAGTTGCCGTGCAGCGTATGCGTGTACTGGTCGACCTTGACCGAGTCCGAGAAGCCGGGGTGGGCCGGGCCGCAGTGATAGCACTCAAGATAGTTGTCGACGATCGACTTCCAGTTGGCGGGCGTTTCGGTCACGAAGCGCGCGGCCAGCTTGAGGTCGTCGATCACGGGGCAGGCGCCGCGCAGGCTCGCTTCCAGACCCGGCAACTGCGCTTCCACGCTGTCCGCGTTCGGGTTCAGGTTGATGAACACGAAGCCCGCGTATTCCTCCACGCGCACCGGTACGAGTGTGGAGTTCTCCTTGTCGAACGACTGCACGTGGTCGCAGTTGTTGGCGTGCGCGAGTGCGCCGTCGAGCTTGAACGCCCACGCGTGGTACGGGCAGGTGATGACGTTTTTGGCCTTGCCGCTGCCTTCGAGCAATTGATGGCCGCGGTGCGGGCAGACGTTATAGAACGCGCGCAGCACGTTGTCCTTGCCGCGTACGAGCAGAATGCTTTCGCCGACGATGTCGCGCGTGACGTAGGCGTTCGCTTGCGCCAGCTCGCTGCGATGCGCGACGCAGATCCAGGTGTCCTCGAAGATGCGCTTTTCTTCGGCCTTATAGACGGACTCTGCCGTGTAGTAGCTCGCCGGAATGGTCCAGGCGAGATCGGGGTTGGCGCAGAAGTCGGCCGGCAGTTTCGGCAGCTCGTGTTGCTTGTGGAATTCGATTGGGAGATAGGTCATGGGGTCCGCCGCAGTGAGTTCTGTGAGAGAAGTGCGTTAGAAAATTAACTACAAGTTACAAAATAACTATGGGTTAACAAAAGAATAAGAGAAATTTCACGGATGAGGGATCAGGGTTATCCCTCGACACGGCTTTGGACCCGCGAGAAAGCTATCCGGCGATGATGCGCGGCGCGTATCCGTGCTATTAAATATCAACGGTGTTTGCGCGCTCGCAAAGCAACTTGATTTTGAGGCGGACGTCAATAGGCGGATCCGATAGTGCGCTCCTCTCCTCCAGGGTGCGTACTATTGTTAACCCATGGTTTTGTTGTTAACCATAGGATAACCATGCCGCGTAGGTTCGGGAAAAGCTTTCCGCAACCGCGCGCGGCGCGCAGGGTGGCTTCGTTCAAGGCGCGGCCGCCCGCGCCACCCCACAACTGGAGGAGACATGACCCAAGAGGCAATAGCCGAAGCGCTGGCCGGCGAGCCGTCGCGCGCCAAATCGCGAATCGAATCGCGTTCGATTGACTACGTGCCGCTCGCCGAACGCAAAGGCAAGGCCTGGCATCTGTGGCCGGTGTGGTTTACCGGCGATGCCAATCTGGCGACCATCGCCGCCGGGGCGATCGGTATCAGCATGGGCGGCAATCTGCTGTGGAGCGCGATTGCCATCGTGCTCGGCAATGTGCTGGGCACGTTCTTCATGGCGTTTCATTCGAGCCAGGGGCCGCAACTGGGGCTGCCGCAGATGATCCAGTCGCGCCCGCAGTTCGGCTATATGGGCGCGTTGCTGGTGTGGGTGGTCGCGCTCGTCACCTACATCGGCTACAACTCGTTCAATCAATTGATGGCGGGGCAAACCGCGCATCATCTGCTGGGCACCGAGCCACACCTGAGTTACATCGTGTTTACCGTGCTGGCGGTGGGCCTCGCGGTGTTCGGCTATGACCTGATTCACAAGGCGCAGCGCTGGCTTGCGTTCGCGTTGCTCATCGCGCTGACGATCTTCAGCGTGGGCATGTGCGTGAAAATGCCGTTCCCCGCCGCGCAATTGAGCTTCGCGGGCTTCAAGGCCACGCCGTTCCTCGTGCAGCTGTTTTCGGCCGCCGCCTATCAGCTGTCGTGGTCGATCTACGTTTCGGACTACTCGCGATACCTGCCGCCCGATACCGGTGTGCGCGCCACTTTCTGGTGGACCTTCCTCGGCGCGCTGATCGGCGGTGTCTGGATGATGCTGGTGGGCACGGCGGCGGCGGCCCTCAATGCGCAGATCGAAATCTCGGATGCGGTCCAGCGCGCCGGCGACCTGATCTTCCCTGGCTTCGGCACAGTCACGCTGCTGCTCGCGCTGCTGGGGTTGCTCGCCATTTCGGGGCTGAACTTCTACGGCGCGTCGCTCACGCTGCTGAGCATCACGGATTCGTTCAAACCGCTCAAGTCGAACGCCAGCAAGCGCATTGCCAGCCTGATCGTGGTGGCGCTGGTGGCGACCGCGCTGGCGTTCTCGGCGTCGGATAACTTCATGGGCAAGTTTGGCGACTTCCTCGGCATTCTGGGCTATCTGTTCACGCCGTGGACTGCCATCAACCTGATCGACTTCTTCGTGGTGCGCCATTCGCACTACTCGGTGCGGGAGATTTTCAACCCGCGCGGCATTTACGGGCGCTGGAACTGGCGCGGCCTCACGGCCTATGCGGTGGGTTTCGTCGCGATGATCCCGTTCTTCAAGACCGAGATCTACACCGGCCCGGTCGCGCGCCTGCTGGGCGGCGCGGACGTGGCGATGCTGGTGGGGCTGCCCGTTGCCGCGCTGGTCTATCTGTGGACCTGCCGCTCGCTCGACATCGAACAGGAACGCCGTCTCGTGCGCGAAGCCGATCGCGGCCTGAACTGATCCCACGCCATAACAACCACAAGATAGCGACATGAATTCGATCAAGAGACTGCGCACGAGCGTGCTGCATGCCGCCGTGCTGACGCTGGCCGCCATGCCGGTTGCCGCCAGCGCGCAAAGCAGCGTGACGTTTTACGGCGTGCTCGATGCGGGCGTGACCTACGTGAGCAATGCGGGCGGTGCGCATCAGGTGAAATTCGACGACGGCGTTTCCTACGCAAACCGTTGGGGCGTCAAGGGCAGCGAAGACCTGGGCGGCGGCCTGAAAGCCATTTTCAAGCTGGAAAGCGGCTTTCACCTGGGCAATGGCCAGATTTCCAATAATGGTTCGCTGTTCGGTCGCGCGGCCTACGTGGGACTGCAGAGCGACTGGGGCACGCTCACCTTTGGCAACCAGATCGACATGACGCAGGAGATGGTCTATCTGTACAACGTCTCCGCGTGGGCCAGCGGCTACGCCATCAATCAGGGCGACTTCGACCGCATGAATGGCGATCACTTGCCCAACGCCGTGAAATTCATGTCGAACACCTACGGCGGCTTCCAATTCGGCGGCATGTATTCGTTCAGCAATACGCCGGGCAGCTTCCATAACGGCAGCGCATGGAGCGTGGGCGCGCAGTATCAGCGCGGCGCGTTTGCGATGGGCACGGCTTATACGCAGCTGAATAGCCCGTCGGGCCAATACGCGTTCGATCCCTACGCGATGATCGGCGTGCATTCGTTCTTCGGGCAGCCGAGCGCGAGCGTCGGTCCGGGCACGGGCGCCATCAACGACCTGTACGCGAATACGCCGTTCCCGGTGGACAAGCAGGGCGCGTTCGGCGTGGGCGCGAGCTACGCCATCGGCAACGTCACGCTGATGGGCGACTTCACCTACACGCAGATCAAGGCCTTGGGTCAGAGCCAGCATATGCAGGTGGGCGAGGGCGGCGCGAACTGGCAGGTCACGCCGGCCTTGAGCGTGGTGGGTGGCTACCAGTACACGCACTTCGATGCGCATCACTGGAACATGCTCTCGGCGGGCGTGCACTATCTGCTGTCCAAGCGCACGGATGTCTATCTTTCCGGTGACTGGCTGAAGGCGTCGCAGGGCGTCGATGCCGTGATCGGCTATAGCTTCACGCCGTCCACCACCACCACCCAGGCCGATGTGCGTATCGGCATGCGCCATTCGTTCTGATGCTCAAACTGCCTGGCACTCCCGAACTGGACGATCTGCGCGTGTTCTGCACGGTCGCGCGTCAGTCGAGCTTCAGCGGCGCGGCCGAGGCGCTCAACGCTTCGGCCGCTTATGTGAGCAAGCGCGTGGGCGTGCTCGAAGCGAGCCTGGGCACGCGTCTGTTGCATCGCTCGACGCGCCGTGTCGCCATCACGGCGGCGGGCGAGCGCGTGCTCGCGTGGGCCGAGAAAATCCTCGATGACGTCGATCAACTGGTCGAAGACGTCTCTCTCACGCAGCGCGTGCCGCGCGGCACCTTGCGCGTGTCCAGCAGCTTCGGCTTTGGGCGCAAGTTCGTCGCGCCCGCACTCGCGGCCTTGTCGGACCGCTATCCGCAACTGAACGTGCGGCTCGATCTGTTCGACCGCGTGGTGGACGTAGCGGGCGAGGGCTTCGATCTGGACGTGCGTATCGGCGACGAGATCGCCGGGCATCTGATTGCGAAGCGTTTGGCCAACAATTACCGCGTGTTGTGTGCTTCGCCTGCGTATCTTTCGCTGCACGGCGCGCCGCGCACGATTGCCGATCTCGATTCGCACGCGTGTCTCGCGATCAAGGAGCGTGATCACCCGTTTGGCGTGTGGCGTCTCGATGCGGGCGGCGAATCTGTCTGCGTGAAGGTGACCGGGCCGCTCTCGACCAATCACGGCGAAGCAGCGGTGCAATGGGCGCTGGCTGGGCGCGGCATCGTGCTGCGTTCGATCTGGGACGTGCAGCCGCTGCTGGACGCAGGACGGCTGGTGCGTGTGCTGCCCGACGTCACGCAGCCAGCCAATGTGTGGGCCGTGTTCCCCGAGCGTCTTGCGCAATCGGCGAGGGTCAAGGCCTGCGTGGAGTTTCTTGCCGAGGCATTCGCGCAGGCGGGAGTCGGCGAAACGCGTAAGCCCGAACCCTTGCATGAAGCCGGGTAATCCAGGTAATAGCACCACGAAACAGGAAGCAACACGGAACCGGAAACCCACGTGATCGATCCCGCCCATCTGCGCAGCCTGCTTGCCGCGCGCCGCGAAGGCTACAGCCTCGAACGCCCCTTCTACACCGATGCCGCGTTCCACGAGCTCGATATCGACGCGGTGTTCTCGAACGAATGGCTTTTCGCCTGCAACGTCGCGGAAATCCCGCACGAGGGCGACTACATCACGCTCGCGATTGGCGAAACGTCGGTGGTCGTGTTGCGCGGCAAGCAGGGCACATGGCCTGCGTCCGGTGCATGTCGAAGTGATCTGCGGCATGGTCTATCTCTGCATCGCCGATACACCGCCCGATATCGCGCGCTTCAAGGCGGCCGTCACGCCCTATATCGCGCCGCATCATCCGGAGCTGCTGGCCACGCTGATCGAATTCGCCTTGCCCGACGATCCGCGCGCGAACCGCGATTTCCAGTTGCTGATGCAGGAAAAGACCGCGCTGTGGGACAGCCTGAACCTGCCGCACCAACCGGCCGATGGCGGCACGGAGTTCCGCTGTATCCGCTTGCCGTTTCATCGCGGCGCGGTGTCGTTCACCCCGGATGGCCGGCCAGCGTGCAACAAGTTGCTTGGCGATTTCACAGAGCGCGATCTGGGATCGGTGAGAATGTTCAGGGTTCCGAACAACTGGAATCATTTTCTCTCGGACCACATCATTCATTTTCGCGTATTGCCGATTTCGGCGACGCAGACCGCGCTCAAGACCACCTGGCTCGTGCATGAGGATGCCGTTGAAGGCGTGGACTACGACATTGCATCGCTGACCGAAGTCTGGCGTGCCACCAATGCACAGGACGCCACACTGGTGGCGCATAACCAGCGCGGCGTGAATTCCCGGGCCTATACGCCGGGGCCTCATGCGCCTTCGGAGTTCATGCTCACGCACTTCATGAACTGGTATGCGCGCAAGCTGGAGGAGCATGTCGGGCACATGGCCTGGCGGGAGAAAACATAGGGCTGGCTAAAAAAGGGTCGCGGATCCTGCCATAAAAACAGTCAGTGCGACGTTCGGAAACCTGAAGCCCTACTCCTAAAGTTTGTTCGCAGCCTGCCGAAAATGCAGCCATGGCGCACGAACAACCCAAACTTCCCGAAAACGACCCGATCTGGGCCGAGGCACGCGCGCTTGAGGCCAGCATCCGTGCGATCCGGCGCGCCCAGGGCAAGCGGAACCCCGAAGACTACGCCCCGGACGATCCCGCATGCATCGAGACCATGGAGGAGTTCGTGCGCGACGTTGGCCGCGTGCTGGCGATGTACACCCAGGAAGCCGCGCGAGGCGACGACAACGATTTATACGGTGCGGGCGCGACGGGCTAAGGCGCGTCACGCTGCATAAAGCCAGGGACCCTGAGACACTACGGGATATGCGCGTCGCGCCGCACTGCGTCACGGCGCATGCTCAACCCTCTCCAAAGTGTCTTCCCCACGATGAATACTTCGCGTCGAAAGTTTCTGGTTCTGAGTCTGTGTTCGGCTGCTTCGCTGACGCTGACCGGCGAGACCCTGGCCGACGAGCCCACCTTGGCCGAGTCCGACGTTCAGGCGCGCCGTCTGGGCTACAAGGCCGTTGCCACCACCGTCGACCCCAAACAATTTCCTGGCTATAAGCCGGGCCAGGACTGCCGCAACTGTTCGCTGTTTCAGGCGGGTTCGGACGACCAATGGGGGGATTGTTTGCTGTTCAGCGGCAAACGGGTGGCCGCAGCGGGATGGTGCAGTTCGTTCAGCACCATGTGAGGCCGCGCACGGCGGCAAGCCGCCGCCACGGCCCTCAAACGCTTTTATTCGCCCTTGGCTGGACGCCCGGTCTTGACGGTCTCAAGCGCCGAAATCGCGGCCAGCAGACGCCTGGACGAAGCCGAGTCCAGCAACTGGATACCGGCGCGCAGCAGTTCGCTCTTCTTCACGCTGATACCCGCTTCGAGGCATTTGCGCTTGAGCGCCGCGATGCGCTCGTGATCGGCCTTGGGCATCGTGAAGCTGTCGCGAATGACCTTCTCTTTCTTCGCCGGCTTGCCCTTGGGTTTGGCGGCCAATTCGCGCACGCGCGGCGTCTTCGCGGTTTTGGCGGCCTTCTTCGCGGCCTTTACAGGCTTGGGCGCCTTGTCTGCCTTCACGGGTTTCGTCGATGCACCGACGTCAGCCTGAGCCTTGGGTTCCTTCGGCTCCCCGGACGCTTTGGCCTGAATGGCGACCTCAGCGGCTTCGGTCTTCGCAGCGGCCTTACGTTGCGCGCGCTTCGCGTCCCCGGAGGTGGGGAAGTGAAACGCTTTCTTCGTCGGCTTGCGGGCGATTACGGTGGTCATGCTGGATTCTCGAATGTAAAACGAAAAAACAGTATATACGGTTTATGCGCCGTTCCCTTTCTCTTTCCCTGCGCCGCCTGCGCATGAGCTTGACGGCTCGATTGGGCCTCCCGTACGCTCGTGGCTCAAGCGGTGCAGGCCGCTTCCGGGTCCGCGGAAAGGGTTGAACCCACCTGTCGCCTTCAGGCCAGGATTTCACCATCCTTAGTGCTGCCGGTATTGCGGACCTTCGGCAAGACTGCACGAGGATGTCATGCAAACATTGCCTCCCAGGGCTCATCCCGATCATCTGAAAAAGCAAGCCAAGGAACTCTTGCGCCTGTACCGCAACGGCGACTCGCAGGCGCTCGCGCGCTTCATCGCGGCGCTCCCCGCCGCCGCCCATCGCAGCCCCGCCGAAGTGATCGCGCTGCAATTGCGCCTGCACGACGCGCAGTCCTGCATCGCGCGCGAATACGGCTTCAATTCTTGGGCGGATCTCATCGCTGTCGTGGAAGCGCGCGCCGTGGCGCAGCAGACGCCGTCAACGCTGACTCGACGCTGGCTCGATCTCGCCTATGGCGGCGACGTGACCGGCAACTACGACGCGGCACGCCCGCGCGTAGCGGCCCAACTGCTGGACGATCATCCAGAGCTGGTTTTCGCCGATGTCTGGGTGGCCTTGGCGGCGGGGCATGTCGAAGCCGTGCGGCGTGCCGTCGACGCCGAACCTGGCTGGATCAACCGCGCGGGCGGCCCGCTCGCGCTGCCGCCGCTGGTGGCCGTCACGCATTCCCGGCTCGGGCAGATTCCGCAATACGCCGCCCGCTTGCGCGATTGCGTGCGCGTGCTGCTCGATGCAGGCGCCGATCCGGATCAGTCCATCTACAACCGCTTTCCGCCCGCGTCGCTCGCCTCACCTGACGAAAGCGGGCCGCTGAGCGCCCTGTACGGCGCGGCGGGCGTCAATCGCGATCCGGCGCTCACGGCCATGTTGCTGGCGGCGGGTGCGAATCCCAACGACGGCGAATCGCTCTATCACTCGCTGGAGAACCCGGCCTGCACGCGCTTGCTGCTTGATGGCGGCGCGCAGGTGAGCGGCACGAACGCGCTGCGGCGCGCGCTCGATATGCCGGATCCGTCGGCGCTTGAATGGCTGCTTGCGTATGGCGGCGATCCTAACGAACCGGCGGGCGCCGGGCCGACCCAATCTTGGGGCGCGCCGCTGCTGCGCGCGATTGCGGTGCGCTGCCCGGTGGGTCATATCGATGCGTTGCTGAAGGCGGGCGCGGATCCTCATGCGCAGACCGCGGCGGGAGTCAGCGCGTATCGGCTTGCCATGCGCACCGGCCTGACCGATGTGGCGCAGCGTCTGCGCGCAGCGGGGGCGCAGGACGCGTTGAGCGACGCGGACCGCTTCGTTGCGGCCTGCGCGCGCGCCGATGCGCAGGAGGCGCGCCGCATTCAGGCGCAGCATCCGGAACTGCCGCGCTCGCTTGCGGCGGAGTCCGGCGATCCGCTGCGTCTGCTGCCCGATGCCGCCGCATGGGGATCGGACGACGCCGTGCGGCTGATGGTCGAACTGGGCTGGCCGATCGAGGCGCGCGGCGGCGACTGGGACGCTTCGGCGCTTAATCACGCTGTATTTCGCGGCGATGCGGGCTTGACGGCTTTCCTGCTCGCGCATGGCGCGAACTGGCGCGAGGCGCATGGCTACGGCGGCGATGCGCTCGGCACGTTGTCGTGGGCGAGCGTCAACGAACCCACGGGATTCGATCAGCCCGACTGGCCGGCTTGCGCGCGAGCGCTGCGGGCGCACGGTTTGCCTGCCATCGAACGCGATCCCGCGCAACCCGGGCGTGTGTTCATTGAAGGTCGTGCGATGCGGTTTTCGGAGGAAGTGACCGAAGCGCTGCTATCTGGCGGGCCCGCCAGCGCCGCTCAGTGATAAATCGACTTCGACGATGACAGCTTCGTGAGCGTGCCGTTCTTGTAGCGGAACCAGCCCGAGGGGCCTTGCATCACGACCTCGTCGGCTTGCCAGAACACGCGCTTGACGGTCATGTCGGTGCGCAGATGCTCCACGAGCGGCGGCTGGCGGCGCAGATCGTACAGCACCGGGCCGTTGGCGCTTTGCACGAGCACGCGCGCAACCTGGTCGCCCTGGCCGCCGGTTTCGTCGAAATGCGTGAGCGTCTTTGCGTCGAAGCGGTCGATCATGTCGCGGTTGAGCATGGCCACGAAATCATGGTCGTCGCGCACGAACTGCAGCGTGCCCGCGGGCGTGTTGAACGGCCCCGGCGCGCTGACCTGCGCGTGAGCGGCGCCCGCGAATGCGCAGGCGGACAATCCCGCGAGCAGCAGTTTTTGTAACAGTCGATTCATCATGCTTTCCAGATAGTGCGCCGACGTTGGCGCGCGGGGAGCATTGTCGCCAATCCTGCGCGTCACGTCGAATCGGCGGCGGGAAGCGGGGCCATCAATTGCGGGGCCACAATGTGGGGAGCCAGACAGCCCTGCCGATATAATCGACGCTCTATTCAACGAGGACCTCGCATGAAATCCCTGATTGCCTTGATCGCCGCTGCGACCGTCGCATCGAGCGCCTTCGCCGCCAACCCCGTCGAAAAGCTGCCCTCGGGCGTGGTGGTCGAAACGCTCAAGCAAGGCACTGGCGCGTCGCCGGCCGCTACCGATGTCGTGCGCGTGAACTATCGCGGCACGCTCGCGGACGGCACCGAGTTCGACGCTTCGGCCGAGCATGGCGGCCCGGCGAGCTTCCCGCTCAACCGCGTGATTCCGTGCTGGACGCAAGGCGTGCAGAAAATGAAGGTGGGCGGCAAGGCCAGGCTGACCTGCCCGGCCGACACGGCTTACGGCGACCGCGCAGTCGGCCCGATCCCGCCGAACAGCACGCTCACGTTCGAAATCGAACTGCTCGGCATCGGCCAGTAATTCGCGATCGCAGTACGGCCGTAGTACAGCCGCACGCAGTACAGCCAAAGTAGACCGGAAGCGCCTGCGCGAGAAAGCGCCAAGGCGCTTCCCGGAGCGGTCCGCCGGCCGCTCCATTACACTCGGCGTCATCCGCCAACCTCCCAGCGAGACCACCCGATGACGCGTCTTGCCCCTCCCATCGATGCAGCGCGCCTGGACGACGAATGGCTCGAAGCGGATGGCGCGGGCGGATTCGCATCCGGCACCGTCGGCACCGCGCGCACGCGCCGCTATCACGCGCTACTCCTCACCGCGACTCAGCCGCCCACGGGCCGCGTGGTGCTCGTCAACGGCATCGAGGCCTGGCTCGAACACGACGGCGGCAAGATCGCGCTCACCGCGCAGCGCTATGCGCCCGACCTGCTGTCTGCCGATACCGCGAACCGCATCGCGAGTTTCGATACGTCGCCCTGGCCGACCTGGCGCTATGCGCTGGACGACTCAATCTCGCTTGTCGCCGAGGTATTCGTGGCCACGGCGAGCCGCGAAACCGTGCTGCGCTGGCGTCTTGAAGCGCCGCCTGAAACCGCCGCATTGAAGCCGGGGACGCTGAAAGTGCGCCCGCTGCTGTCGGGCCGCGACTATCACGCGCTTCATCACGAGAACCCCGCATTCGCCTTCGATGCGCAGATCGACGGCGAGCGTGTGCGCTGGCAGCCCTATGGCGATCTGCCCGCCATCGTCGCGCAATCAAACGGCAGCTATACGCACGCGCCAGACTGGTATCGCCATTTTTTCTATGCGCGCGAACGGGAGCGCGGACTCGACGCAATCGAAGATCTCGCCACGCCTGGCGTGTTCTCGTTCGATCTCGCCAAAGGCGAGGCGGTGTTGCTGCTGCGCGCGCAAGCCGCGCCTGGCGTGGCGCACAGCGGCGAAGACGCGGCCAGCCGCGCGCTGCGCCTGGCCGCTCTGGAAGCCTTGCGCCGCGCGTCGTGCGGCACGCGACTGCAACGTTCGGCCCATGCCTACGTTGTCGCGCGCGGCGATGGCCGAACCATTGTCGCGGGCTACCCGTGGTTCACGGACTGGGGCCGTGACACCTTCATCGCCCTGCGCGGTCTGCTGCTTGCGAACGGCCGCGACAAAACGCAGGATCTCGACGACGCCGGCGCCATTCTGCTCGAATGGGCCTCGACCGTTTCCGAAGGCATGTTGCCGAACCGCTTCCCCGATGCAGGCGGCGCGCCCGAATACAACTCAGTCGACGCGTCGCTCTGGTTCGTGGTGGCCGTGCACGATTTCTTTGCGGCGGCGACAGTGCCGGCGCAAACGCGGTGCGTACTGCAAAACGCCGTCGACGCGATTCTCGATGGCTACGCGCGCGGTACGCGCTACGGTATCGCCGCCGATTCGCGCGACGGCCTGCTGCGTGCGGGTGTGCCGGGCGTGCAACTCACGTGGATGGACGCGAAGGCGGGCGATTGGGTCGTCACGCCGCGCATCGGCAAGCCGGTTGAAATCCAGGCGCTGTGGATCAACGCGCTGCGCATCGCGCTCGCGTGGAATAGCCGCTGGCGCGAGCTCGAAGCGCGCGCGAGCGCGGCGTTCGCACAGCGTTTCGTCGATCCGGCCACGGGCGCGCTATTCGATGTGATCGACGTGGATCATATCGAAGGCAAAGTCGATGGCTCGATCCGCCCGAACCAGATTTTCGCGCTGGGCGGCCTGCCGTTCGCGCTGCTGAAGGGCGAGGCGGCGCGCGCGGTGCTCGCGCAGGTGGAAACGCATCTGCTCACGCCGTTGGGATTGCGCTCGCTCGCGCCGTCCGACCCCGCCTATCGCGGCCGCTACGCGGGGGGCGTGCTCGAGCGCGACGGCGCGTATCACCAGGGCACCGTCTGGCCGTGGCTGCTGGGTCCGTTCGTGGACGCGTGGCTGCGCGTGCATGGCGATGACGCAGCGCAACGTGCGAACGCCTGCGCGCGCTTCGTCGCGCCGCTGCTTGCGCATCTGGACCGCGCGGGGCTTGATCACATCAGCGAAGTCGCCGATGGCGATGCACCGCATCATCCCGGTGGCACGCCGTTTCAGGCGTGGTCGCTGGGCGAACTGCTGCGCGTGCTCGCGCGGCTTGGCGAACCTGGCCTGCCCGACGATCGTTAAAGCGCGCTAGCATGAGGCTCCCGGCGCGTGCGCGCGCCGATCCATGAAAAGGGGATGCCCATGCTGCAGCGCGCCGCCGGTCTCGACCTGACCGCCGAAGGCCAACGCCTCTATTCGAGCGACTACGCCCGCTGGCAGCGCTGGGGACCCTACCTGAGCGAGCGTCAGTGGGGCACGGTGCGCGAGGACTACAGCGAGCATGGCACCGCCTGGGACTACTTCCCCCACGATCACGCGCGCATGCGCGCCTATCGCTGGGGCGAGGATGGTCTGGCCGGTTTCGCCGATGAGCGGCTTGTCTGGTGCGTTTCGCTGGCGCTGTGGAATGGCCGCGATCCGATCCTCAAGGAGCGCCTGTTCGGCCTCACGAACGAACAGGGCAATCACGGCGAGGATGTCAAGGAACTGTACTTCTACCTCGACGGCACGCCGACGCATTCGTATATGCGCATGCTCTACAAGTATCCGCACGCGGCGTTTCCGTATCAGGATCTGGTCGACGAAAACGCGCGGCGCGGCACGGCGGTGCCCGAATACGAAATTCTCGATACCGGTGTATTCGATGACGGAAATTATTTCGATGTCCATATCGAGTATGCGAAGCACACACCCGAAGATATCGTCATGCGCATTACGGTGGAAAACCGCGCGGAACGGCATGCGGCGATCGACGTGCTGCCGCAGATCTGGGCGCGCAATACGTGGTCATGGAAGCCCGCCACCGGCAAGCCATCGCTCACGTTCGTTTCATCGGCTGAAGGCGCTCATCTGCTTGCGCACAGCGAGCGCCACGAGCCGCTGATCGTCACGGCGCAATCGACGGACGGCGTGAGCGTCGAGTGGCTGTTCTGCGAGAACGACACCAACGTGCAGCGTCTCTTTGGCATGCAGGGCGCGGGGCCGTTCAAGGACGGCTTCAACGATTACATCGTGCACGGCGACGCAAACGCGATCCGCCGCGACGCGGGCACCAGGGCGGCCGCGCGAGTGCATCTCGAACTCGCCGCGCATGCGCGCGCCGTCGTGACGCTGCGCTGGCGGCCCGTATCGGCACCGAAGGAGGAGGCGGCGCTCGATATCGACGCCTTGTTTGCGCGCCGTATCGCCGAAGCCGATGCCTTTTACGCCGCGCTCCAGCGCGATATCGAAAGCGCCGACGCGCGTCTCGTGCAGCGCCAGGCGCTCGCGGGCCTGCTGTGGTCCAAGCAGTACTACGAGTACGACGTGCATCGCTGGATGCAGGGCGATCCGCTGCAGCCCACGCCGCCTGCCGG
The DNA here is from genome assembly GCF_014200455.1 of Paraburkholderia bannensis. Lineage (GTDB taxonomy): Bacteria > Pseudomonadota > Gammaproteobacteria > Burkholderiales > Burkholderiaceae > Paraburkholderia > Paraburkholderia bannensis_A. Next base: position 89,289 of record NZ_JACHBW010000016.1, read on the forward strand.
GCGCTGGCACGGGCGCAACGCGGACTGGCAGCATCTGTGCAACGCCGACATTCTCTCGATGCCGGACAAATGGGAATACCCGTGGTACGCCTCGTGGGATCTGGCGTTTCAGGCGGTGGCCTTCGCGCTGATCGATCCGATGTTCGCGAAGAAGCAGATGTTGCTGCTGGTGAAGGACCGCTATCAGCATCCCAACGGTCAGCTTCCCGCCTACGAATGGGCCTTCGGCGATGCGAATCCACCGGTACATGCGTGGGCCGCGTGGCGCGTCTACGAGATCGATCGCGCCATCACCGGCCACGGCGACCGCGAGTTTCTCGAACGCGTCTTCCACAAGCTGCTGCTGAATTTTTCCTGGTGGGTCAACCGCAAGGATGCGGACGGCCACAATATTTTTCAGGGCGGCTTTCTCGGCCTGGATAACGTCGGCATCTTCGATCGTTCGTCGCCGCTGCCCACCGGCGGGCGTCTCGATCAGGCCGACGGCACCGCGTGGATGGCCGCGTATGCGCTCGATCTGATGCGTATTGCGCTCGAACTCGCGTTCGACAATCACGTGTTCGTCGATATCGGCGTGAAGTTCTTCGAGCACTTCCTGTATATCGCCGGCGCAGTGAGTTGCGACGATGGCTGCGATACGGGCCTGTGGGATAGCGTCGATGAATTCTTCTACGACAAATTGCGCCTGCCCGACGGCACCATCGAGCCGCTGCGCATGCGCTCGATCGTCGGCCTGATTCCGTTCTTTGCGGTGCGCGTGCTGGAAGAGCAGGTCCATGGCGGCCTGCCCGGTTTGCGCGAGCGCCTGGTGTGGTTTCTCGAACACCGGCCCGATCTGGCGCGGCTGGTTTCACGCTGGAATCAGCCGGGCAAGGGCAATTCGCTGCTGCTCTCGCTATTGCGCGGGCATCGGATGAAGGCGCTGCTCAAACGTGTGCTCGACGAAAGCGAGTTTCTGTCCGCGCATGGCGTACGGGCGCTCTCGCGCGCGCATCTGGACGAACCCTTTGTGTATCGCTACAACGGTTGCAATTTCGGCGTGCAATATCTGCCGGGTGAATCGGATTCGCGCGTGTTCGGCGGCAATTCAAACTGGCGCGGGCCGATCTGGATGCCGGTCAATTATCTGCTGATCGAATCGTTATACGAATTCCATCGCTATTACGGCGACGATTTCCTCGTTGAATATCCCACGGGCTCGGGCCGCAAACGCTCGCTTGCACAGATCGCCGACGAACTCGCGCGGCGCGTGACCACGCTGTTTCTGCTCGACGGCAAGAACGAGCGCCCGGTAATGGGCGCCTATGCGCAGTTGCAGGCCGACCCGCGCTGCCGCGATCTCGTGCTGTTTCACGAGTATTTTCATGGCGATAACGGGCGCGGCATTGGCGCTTCGCATCAGACCGGCTGGACTGCGCTGGTTGCGCTGATGCTGCAGCCACGCGCGATGAGCGCATCGGGCAATGTGCCGGTGGGAGCGGAGATCGGCGCGGCATAGCGCCGCCAATGATCGCGCTCAGGGTTTCTTGCCAGGCGATTGCGCGTGCCGCGCCAGAAAGCGGTCGAGCTGGCTCGCGAAGGTATTGCTGTCGCGCGTGGAGAACGGCGCGGGGCCGCCCGTTTCGATACCTGTGCTGCGCAATTGATCCATCACGTCGCGCATCGTCAGCTTTTCCTTGATGGTATCCGGCGTGAACCAGTTACCGCGCGGATCGAGTGCGTGCGCGCCTTTTTCCAGCACGGCGGCGGCCAGCGGAATATCGGCGGTGATGATCAGATCGCCGGATCCGGCGAGTTCGACGATGCGGTTATCGGCGACGTCGAAGCCCGCCGGCACCTGAATGGACTTGATGAATGGCGACGGCGGAGTGCGCAGGTACTGATTGGCAACCAGCGTGACGCAGACCTCGACGCGACGCGCGGCCCGAAACAACATGTCTTTGATGACGGACGGACAAGCGTCGGCGTCGACGAGGATCTGCACGGGGAATCTTCCGGAAAATCAAAGAGCAATCATAGCAAACGCCGCCACCATCAGTTCCCGCCGATCGCGAATCAATGATGGCAGCGGGTCTCCCAATGATGATGCACCCTTACCTTGTGGCAATGGTGATGATCGTAAGCGAAAGCCGGCTGGATGGCAGCGAGCGAAACGAGCGTCGTAGCGGCGATCAGAAGCAGCTTTTTCATTGCGGATTCTCCCTTGAATGAGGCGGCCGGGTTCGAGGTTGCATGAATTTGCATGGCCGCGCAAAGCGAGAGCAATCCGCTTGCCTGCAAGGAAAATGGCAGCGTAGCCGAAGCAGTCCTGCGATAACCGGGCCGACGTCCTGCGGCAAGCCCACCCTTGCGGGCGCGCTGTTATCGGCCACGGCCTTGTTCACCTGCGGATTGGCGCGCGTTCCCGGCGGGATTGCCGGCGCAGCTACGCAAGCTTGCGGCGCTTGAGCGCTTGAGCGCTTGCGGCAAGCGCTGGCCCAATCGTGAGCGGGCAGGCGCGGTAACATGCCGGTTTCGCGCAGCGGCGCTCGCGAGCTGGCGGGATCGGCCCGGCCTGCGCTTCCAGTCACTTCCATCGGCGGAACATGGACAATCTCGGAGACATACGGCTGTTCGTCGAAGCGGCCAGTCAGGGCAGCCTTTCGGCGGCGGGGCGCAAGCTCGGGCTGTCGCCGGCGGCCGCCAGTGCGCGGCTCGTCAAGCTCGAAGGGGTGTTGCGCACGCAACTGTTCGAGCGCTCGACACGCAGGCTGCGCCTGACCGACGAAGGCCGCGTCTATCTCGCGCACTGCCAGCACGCGCTGCAAACGCTTGACGACGCGCGCGCGGCTTTGCAGGCGGGCCGCGCGGCGGTGAGCGGCGCGTTGCGGGTGTCGGCAACGTCGGATTTCGGGCGCGCCGTGCTGCGCCACTGGCTCGACGAATTCAACGAGCGGCACCCGCAGGTCACGCTCACGCTGGTGCTCTCCGATTCGCTTTCGCATCTGTTGCAGGACGATATCGATATGGCGATCCGCTTCGGGGTGCCGGCCGATAGCGCGATGGTCGCCAAACGTCTCGCCGATAATCGCCGTGCGCTGTGCGCCTCGCCCGCGTATCTCGCGGCGCACGGCACGCCGCGCCATCCCGACGAACTCGATCAGCACGATTTCATTCTGCTGGGTTCGGCTGCGGGCCTATCGAACAACTGGCGCTTCACGCACGGCGCCCAGACCGCATTGTTCGCCGCGCCGCCCGAGCGCTCGCGCCAGACCAACGACGGCGCACTGGCGCGCGAATGGGCGATCGAAGGGCGCGGCGTGGTCATGAAGTCGATCTGGGACATTGGCGCCGATCTGCAGGAGGGACGCCTGCAACTGCTGTTGCCCGAGTGGCGCTGCCCGGATGCGCCCGTGAACGCGCTGTTTCAGCGCACGCCTTATATGGCGCCGCGCGTGCGCACATTGCTGGATTTCCTCGAACAAAAATTCGATCAGGCTTCCGAAGTATTGCAGCCGTATCTGGCGTGAAGCAAACCCGCACTCTCAACGCGACTCCATGATTCGACTCGAAGACCTCGTGATTTTTGTCTCGGCGGCCGCCAACGGCAGTCTTTCCGCTGCCGCGCGCCAGCTCGATCTCACGCCCGCGGTGGCGAGCGCGGGCCTCAAGCGGCTGGAAGCGGAACTTGGCGTGCGGCTGCTGGCGCGCTCGACCCGCAGCCTGAGTCTGACCGCCGACGGCGAGCGCTACCTGGCGTTTGCCCGCAATGCCATCGAGCAACTGGAGGCGGGGCGCAACGCCGTCGCTTACGGGCGCAACATGATCGGCGGCACGGTATCGCTGTCAATGCCCTCGGATCTGGGCCGCAATCTGCTGAACGGCTGGCTCGACGATTTTCAGACCCGGTATCCGGCGGTGTCGTTGCAGGTGCGTATCGGCGATCAGATCGCGGATATGTTCCGAGCGCCCATCGGGCTGGCGATCCGCTATGGCGTGCCCGAGGATTCGAGCCTCGTGGCGCTGCCGCTCGTGCCCGACAATCGCCGCGTGCTGTGCGCCACGCCCGCGTATTTCGCGCGTCACGGCAAGCCGCAGACGCCCGCCGATCTGGCGCGCCACAACTGCCTGCGCTTCGCGCTGAGCGACACGCTGCACGATCGCTGGACCTTCTTCAGCGACGACGAACCGATAGTCGTGAGCGTGCACGGCAACCGCAGCAGCGACGACGGCGAACTGGTGCGCAAATGGGCGCTGGCCGGGCTGGGGCTCGCCTATAAGTCGCGTCTGGATGTGCTCGCCGATCTCAAGGCCGGACTGCTCGAACCCGCGATGGCGCACTTCGACACCGAACACGCGCCGCTGCATCTGGTCTGCGCGCACCGCGCGATGCTTTCGCCTACCGTCGGCGCATTGCGTGACTACCTTCAGCAGCGTTTTGCCGCCTATCTCGGCTGAGTCGGCCCGCGCATTTTCAATCCTGCGTTGAAACTGCTTGTGCGCCTGCCCTCTGGGTCGCGCGCGCGATTTCGCTCATGATGTCTCCCCTAAATGATCTCAAGTGGAGAAGCATGATGAAAGCGATTGGCTACCATCGCAGCCTGCCGATTACGGATCCCGAATCGTTGATCGATCTCGACCTGCCCGACCCGACGCCGGGCGCCCACGATCTGCTGGTCGAGGTGCACGCCGTGTCGGTCAATCCGGTGGACGTGAAGGTGCGCGCGCGCATGGCGCCCGCAGACGGGCAGCCGAAAGTGCTGGGTTGGGACGCGAGCGGTGTGGTGCGTGCGGTCGGCCGCGATGTGACGCTCTTCAAGCCGGGCGACAAGGTCTGGTATGCTGGCTCGCTCGTGCGTCCCGGCACCAACAGCGAACTGCATGTGGTGGACGAACGCATCGTCGGCACGATGCCCGCGACGCTGGACTTCGCGCAGGCGGCGGCATTGCCGCTCACGACCATCACGGCGTGGGAACTGTTGTTCGATCGCCTGCAGGTGCCGCAGGGCCGTGAGGCAAGCGGCCAGACGCTGCTTGTGATCGGCGCGGCGGGCGGGGTCGGTTCGATCCTCGTGCAGCTTGCGCGGCAGCTGACCGGTCTCACGGTGATTGGCACGGCCTCGCGTCCCGAGACGGTGCAATGGGTCACTGAACTGGGCGCTCACCACGTGATCGATCATACGAAGCCGCTTTCGCATGAGCTCAAGCGCATTGGCCTTGAAGGCGTGGACTATGTCGCGAGCCTGAACCAGACCGATCATCACTTCGACGAAATCGTGGCGTCGATCAAACCGCAAGGGCGGCTCGGCCTGATCGACGATCCGGAGCTGGTCGACTTCCGCAAGCTCAAGACCAAGTCCGTCTCCTTGCACTGGGAGTTCATGTTCACGCGCTCGATGTTCGGCACGGCGGACCAGATTCGCCAGCATGAACTGCTCGATCGCGTTGCGCGCCTGATCGACGAAGGCGTGCTGCGGACCACGCTCAACGAACGCTTTGGCCGCATCAACGCGGCGAATCTGCGCCGTGCGCACGAACTGATCGAAACCAACCGCGCGCGCGGCAAGATCGTGCTCGAAGGCTTCTGATTGCGCAAATGGCGCAGGGACGCCGGGATATACTTCGCTTCGTCAACGGATAGGGAAAGGCTCATGCGCCAGCCGTGCATGAGCCTTTCCCATCTTTCATACCAGGCAACGATTATTCCGGCGGTGATTCATGGACCTCGTCCAAAGCATGCGGGTCTTTATACGTGTCGTGGACGCGGGTAACTTTACCGCCGCGGCCAACACGCTGAACACGACCACGGCCTATACCTCGCGTGCTGTATCCGATCTCGAAGCGCATCTGCAGACGCGCCTCTTCAACCGCACGACGCGCAAGATCCTCCTCACCGAAGCAGGCGAGCGCTTTCTCGCACGCAGCCGCCTTATCCTTGACGATCTCGAACAGGCCGAATCCGAAGCCCGCAACGCGACGGTGGTGCCGTCGGGGCGCTTGCGCATTCATTCGATGAGCGGCTTCGGCACGCGTTACGTGGTGCCGCTGGTGTCGCGCTATATGGAGCGGCAGCCGCTCGTCGAAGTGGAACTCACGCTGCATCAGCGCATTCCCGATCTGCTCGATGAAGGGCTCGATATTTCCATCGTGCTCGCGCAATCGCTGAAGGAGTCGAACTATATTTCGCGTTCGCTCGGCAGCTTTTATAGCGTGATGTGTGCGTCGCCGGGTTATCTCGAACGACACGGCACGCCGCAGGCGCTCGCCGACCTCGACCGGCATGCGTGCCTGAAGCTCGTGATGCCGTCGGGCGAATCGGAATCGTGGATGTTCGAGAGCGAGCAGGGCGAGGAGATTTATTCGCCGCAGAAGCTGCCCTTCTCGGTGAATCTGCCGGAGGCGCTGGCCGAAGCCATTGCATCCGGCATGGGTGTGGGCGTGCTGCCCGCCTCGACGTTCGCACGCGAACACGCGCTGGGGCGTCTTACGCGCGTGCTGCCCACTTACCGGCTCGACGTGCGCAATATCTATGCGATCTATCCGTCGCGCAAGTATCTGGATGCGAAGGTGCGCATGTGGGTTGAATTCGTCGGCGAGCATTTGCCGCCGCTGCTGGCAAGCGACAACGCGGCGATTGCCTAGCCAGCTCAAAGATCATTGCGCGTGCAACGAACCTGCAGTCATGCGGCTGTGCTGTGCGTCATAGGCGTCGAGTTGTTTTGCGACGGGCGCAGCGACATCGGCTTGAAGGGTGGCGAAGCTATCGGACATGGCGGCAATTGCTCGTAGAAAGGCGTGTCACCGATTCTAGCCCGTGCCGCGCACGAAACGCACGAACAAAAACGGGATCGATGCGTGAGCAACGATCCCGTTTGGGAAGCCAGGCCCGCGATACACGTATCGCGCGGCCTTGATGCAATGCTTACTTTGCCGCGAGTTCGCCTTCTGCAGCGTTTTGCTCGCTTTGTTGCTGATGCGCGCGCGAGAGGCGGCCCATCAGCGGCAGCAGCAGGATGGCAAGCAGGGCGCCTGCAGCCGCGAGCCAGCCCAGACCGTCGAACAGCTTCGTGTACAGCGGCAGCGATTCGAGCGGCGAGAGATTGCCTTCCGGCATCTTCGCGAACGTGGCCACCACGCTGCCCAGGTATTGCGACACGCCCGTAGCCACGAAGTACGCGCCCATCATGAAGCCGCTCATGCGAGCCGGCACGTAGCGCGCGATCATCGCGAGACCCAGGCCGCTCACGAGCAGTTCGCCCAGCGAATACAGGCCGTAGCCCGCCACCATGAACCACGACGACACGCGGCCATCGACGGCATAGCGACCGCTCAGCGCATAGACGAAGAAGCCCGCCGCCACCACGACGAAGCCCAGCGCGTACTTGGCCGCAACCGGCACGTCGCCGCCGCGGCTGGCGAGGCGCGAATAGAGCGTCGCGAGGATCGGGCTCATGACCATGATCCAGATGGGATTGAGCGCCTGGAATTGCGCGGCGCTCCAACTGAACAGCGTGGTGCCGAACAGGCGGAAGGACGGATCGACGTTATGCACCGCGAACAGCGTGAGCGACGTCGACATCTGCTGGTAGAACACGAAGAACAGGATCACCTGCAGCACGAGAATCAGTGCGGCCACGAGGCCCGCGCGCTCCTGGCGCTCGCAGGTCATCAGCATCCAGCCGAAGATCGCGAGGATCGCCACACCCGCCGTATAGACGCAGGTGACGGCCAGCTTTTTGTCCTGCAGCACGAACATGGTGGCCACGCCCAGCACCACGCCGCCCGCGAGCACCCACGCGAGACGACGCCACTGGATCGGCTCCGCATCCGGCATCGAGCCGATCTGCGCGAGCGTACGCTTCATCAGGAAGAAGTTGGCGATACCCAGCAGCATGCCGCCGCAGCAGACCGCGAAGGCGGCGTGCCAGCCCCATTGATCCTTGATCCAGGGCGTGAGCAGCATCGACACCGTCGAGCCGATATTGACCGCCATGTAATAGATCGTGAACGCCGCGTCGATGCGCGATTCGTCACCTTCATAGATGCGGCGCACGAGGTTGGCCGCGTTCGACTTGAACAGGCCGTTGCCCACCACGATCACGCCAAGCGACGCGTACATATGGCCCAGTTGATCGTTGGGCATGGCAAGCATCAAATAGCCCGCGAACAGGATCGCGGCGCCCAGCACCATCGAGCGGCGCGAGCCGAGCACGCGGTCGCCGATCCAGCCCCCAATCGAAGGCGATGCATAAACCAGTGCGGCGAACGCGCCCCAGGTGAGGGTCGCATGCTCCTCGCTGAAACCCAGCCGCTCGACCATGAAAAGAACGAGCAGCGCCGCCATGCCGTAGTAGCCGAAGCGTTCCCACATCTCGATCAGGAAGACCGTCGAGAACGACCTCGTCCGTGAAACCGTTGAATTCATTGTGACCTCAATTTGCTGCGCATTTACTGCGAAAGTGGCGAAGGCACGCGGGTCGCGTGCGAAGCGGGCACCCACTCACGCCGGGAGTGATGCCGCTGGCAAGGACGGCGCTTATGGCGCCCGTTGATGTCATATCTCCTCCGTGGCTGGTCTGCGGATCGCGCAGGCACCAGGTTTACAATTTCATTTTTGTCTGACTTTCGATCACAGTGACGGCGCGGATCTCGCTGACGCACAGTTTTGGTGCCGGTTCATATAAGTGAAATTCCGGCAACCCGCAAGGTTATCAAATCAGATTTATCTGTATCAAACAAATTTTGACGATAATTTACGTTCCTGATATGGTTTCTACAAGTGGAAAGCAGGGCCCGATCGCATTGGCGCTCGGCGAAAAGATTCGCGCACTGCGCCAGCGACTGGGCCAGACGCTCGATCAGACGGCTTCGGCGGCCGGCATCTCCAAGCCGTTTCTGTCCCAGGTGGAGCGCGGCCTGGCCTCGCCTTCGCTGACTTCGCTAGCGGGCATTGCGCGGGCGTTGGGCGTGACGATGCAGTATTTCGTCGACACGCCCTCGGAGGAACGTTCGGTCAAACGCGGCGATCAGCTGGAATTTTTCGGCTTTGCGGATTCGGCGAATCTGTTCGCCCGGCTCACGAATACGGCCGGGGGACGTCAGCTCGAATCGATCCTCGTACGTCTGCCCACCGGCAAGAAGCGCTCGGAAGTCACCACGCACGCGGGGGAGGAGTTTCTCTACGTGATCGACGGCGAACTATCGCTGGAACTGGAAGGCAAGGAATTCGTGCTTCAGGCAGGAGATTCAGCGCATTATCAATCGACGGTGCCGCATAGCTGGAGCAACAGCGGCAGCAAGGAAGCGGTGGTTGTCTGGGTAGGAACGCCGCGGCTGTTTTAATCGAGGAAGTACCGGGTGAGTCGCAATATCGGCTGCTTCCTGGTTGCTGGTTTCGTATACAAGAGACACGCTTCACACCGCGATCTGCTGAGGTACGATAAGGATTCCTTGCTGTTGTTCGCCGGTGGATGATTTGACGGGTGACGCTGAAGATATTTCCGTCCGTTGTACTCTCAAAATGGCACGATCTTGGTGGCGCAGCGATGGTTTGATCGGCGCTTGAGCCATGAAAAACGGGGCAATGCACGCCCTTGCGCGCATTGCTCCGTTTGTCGCCTGTCTGACTTTCGTGCGCGCTGCCTAGCGCACCGGAATGATCAGTTGCTCGCCCACCAGGATCAGGTTCGGATTCGGCAGGTTGTTGCGGCGCTGGATATCGCGGTAACGCGCGCCCGCGCCCAACTGCGCGGCGGCGATGGTGTTGAGCGTGTCACCGCGTTTGACTGCATAGGTATGCTCGCCATTGCCCGCTGCAATCACATCGGCCTGATCGCTGCGGAAATACTTGCGCAGCAGATCCAGATACGCAGGCGTCTGCTTCACGCGGCCAATCGCGCTATTCAGGTACACCAGCAGATTCTGGTCGTTCGCACGCACGCCGATCTTGTAGCTGATCGACGAGCCATCGAGTTTGGTCTGCGCGAACTTGAGGTCGCTGCCCTTGATCGATTCGACGGCGAACGGGTAGTCGTAGATGAACGCATCGACCTGATGTCCGTCGATGACCTTGGTGATGAACTGGTCGTCGGCGTCGTTGACCTCCACGAACTGCGTGTTGGGGAGCTGGCGCGTGACGAAGGCCTTCACGTCCGGATCGCCCTGCAAAATGCCCACGGTCTTGCCGGCGAGATCCGCTGCCGAGTGCAGCGGCGAACCCTTGCGCACGATCAGCGCGTAACCAAAATCATCCAGATAGGGGTTCGTGTAGAGCACGCCAGAAGGCGTGTTGTCGGGGAAGGTCAGGCCGTCCATGGCGATATCGACCGCCGGCACACCGTTGTCCGAAGCCAGCAATTGACGCGGCACGTCCTTGTACGCGTTCACTTCGTGATGCGTATCGATCCTGATCGGCCCATTGGCATTGAATTCGGGCTGACCAAACAGCAGCTTCGCGAACTCGTAGTTGAAGCCATGCGGCGTGCCGTTGGTCTCGCCGTAGATCGGCTCGCTGGGGTTCTCCACCGAAATGCGCACGACGTGGTTTTGCAGGATCTGCTGCCGCGTGTCCGCATTGGGCGTGAAGCTGGCGGGGATTGGCTGCTGCGTGGGTTGCTGAGTAGCCGCCTGCGTCGTGCCTTGATCCGTCGATGGCGTGGCGGGCGCAGATTGCGAATTGTTGCCGACGTCGAGCGCCGCCGGTTGCGTATCGCCATGCTTGCCGATGAGGCCGTGCTGCCAGGCATAGTACGCGCCATAGACGATCGCGACACTTGCGACGAGGCCGAGGAAGCGCTTCGCACCAGTGGTCAACTGCATGAGGAGACTCCTTAGTCTTAGTTTTTGTAGCGGGTGTAGTCGATCGGGCCGGGCGAGGGAGGTTGTCCCTTGCTGGATGCAGCGGACGATGCATGGGCGCCATCGGTCAGGCGCGCGGCGGGCGTGAAATCGATCTGGCGGCTGTTGAGATCGGCGAGCAGTTGCAGGCCGCGTTCGGTGTCGGCGTCGTCGCGGATCTGCACCGCGTCGATCACCTTCACGCTGTCCTGCACATACGCGCGCATTTCGCCCATTTTCGCGGCGGTGTCGTCGTTGATGTAATCCACCAGCATGTCGCGCAATTCGTTGACGGTGGTCGTGCGGCTGAACGCGCGCCGGAAACCGCGCCACGCTTCGGTCATCGAATTCACCGCTTCGTATTCCTTGACCTTGAGGCGGATCTTGAATTCGGCTTCGTCGTGCATGCGGCGGAAGGCGTTTTCGGCTTCCACCAGGTTGTTGTAGTTGGCGCTCAGTTCGTCGTAGACCTTGCCGGTGCGCTGGATCGCTGCGTCGAGCTGGCCGATGCGGCGCGCGTGGGAATTGATGTCCTCCTGCGGACGATTCTTGCGCGCCATCGCCACGGCTTCGCGCTTGAGCTGCTCCTCCTCTTCCTTGAACTCCTCGATGGTCCGGCGCACGGCTTCGACGCGGCCGCCGCCCTTGATGCGTGCTTCGGATGCCTCATCGATCATCTTGGCGATCTCTTTGGAGAGAATGCGCTCCGTGGCCGCCGGGTCGTATTTGATGATCGAGTAGGTCAGCCCTTTCATGAGCAGTTGATACGCCAGCCAGAGGCGGCTGCGCAGCGTGGGATCGAACACGAGCACATAGACGAGGCCCACGGCGATCGCGCCGAAGAACACCGCCGCTGCGGTGTTCTCCATGAGCCGGGCGATGAACGGCATCACCTTGCCCGCGCCCCACACGAGACCGCCAAGCGCGGCGACCCCCAACACTGCCAACGCCGCCTTCCTTGGTGTCCCAGAACGAGCGCACGCGCTGCTTGATCGCGGACTTCACGATGTCGTTAGCCATGTGCCGATTCTCCAAGGTAGCCCTGAAGCTTCTTCACGATGCCGTCATATTTCTGCACGAGCGTCGTGCGCACGGATTCGAAATCGATCTTCGCCTTGGCGAGACCCGCGGTCTTGCTATTGATCGACTTGCTGACGGCGTCCTTCTGCGCGTTCTTTTCCGCAAGCTGGCGCGCAAGCGCGCCAATTTCTTCGTTCAGGCGGGTTTCCTGTTCGCGCAGCGAGGCGATATCCGCTTCGGCCCGCGCGACGAACGCCGATGCAAAGTTCTTCTGCTCTGTCGCCAGCACATCGGCATGCGAATTGACTGCGCCGAGCAAGGCGTCGAGATTGGTTTTCACGCCGAGCAGCGCGGCGCGATAGCGCTGCTGTTCGTCCGGCACCGCCGCTGCGATGGACTGGCTCATTTCGGCGAACGCGCGATAGGGCGCGTAGGCCGGGTTGTCCTGGATGAGCGTGTCGATGCGCTTTTCGAGGTCGGCGACATCGATTCCGCTGCTCGCGCCGGGCTGCTGCCCCGTCTGCGCGTCTTGTGTCCGCAGTGACGATTGATGGCCCGACGCCGTGCCCGCAGCGCTGGTTGACGAATCGCTTTCGGTCTCTGCGGCGGCCGGCGCGGACGCAGCGGATTCGTCCACGATAACCAGGTTCACCACCTTCTTGAGACTTTCTGGGATTTTCATTCAGTCCTCTCTGGGTGTTTGCTGACAACGCAACGACTAATGCGCGCTCTTTGTGCGCCGCCCACAACGAAAATCAAGAGGCGCTTGAGAGGTGGAGCTAGCACTCTATGCAGTCCGCATCATTCTGAAAATATGCGTGGTGAATGTATCTCAGGGCTGCACCGATGGCGTTTTCGAATCCAGAATGAAGATGCGTATAACTGCTTCGATAACTGATTCGGAATCCAGAATATTTTGCCAAGGTGGCGTCAAAAAAAGTCTCGCGATAACGACTGCGCAAGTCGCGCAATCGCAGCGCGCCAACCTCCGCGTAAGTCTGCCGGTTGCGCTGCCCGGTCGATGCGTGCTCGATACGGGTATGTCCCAACCAGGGCGGGTCACGAAGGCGCGAGGCAACGCGCTACGATAGCCGGCGCGACATTGAAAAAACTTCCCGTCCCGCACGAAATGTGTGCGGGCACTCATTTTGCTACCTGCAATAAATTTGCGGTGCCCAGAACCGCCAGCGAAGGCCATGGCATTCCAGTACCATGGCAGGAGCCGCGCCGATCCGCCCACAGGGCTGGCGTGCCCAACGGCGGCTGGTGCCCGGTTCTGCAAGGAGACATCACGCATGCGTGCAATGCCTTATTTAGACGGTTCCCCAAGCGAAGCCCCGGTACGCGATCTTCGCCGCGTGCCCATTCATCCCGATCACTGGTATCCGCTCGCCTGGTCGCGGGAGGTCAAGGCGGGCAAGGCGCTGGGCGTGCACTTCGCCGGCGAGCCCATCGTGCTGTTCCGCACGGAATCGGGCAAGGTCTTCGCACTCGAAGACCGCTGCGCGCATCGCCAGGTGCCGCTGCACAAGGGCGTGGTCGACGGCGAGTCGCTGCGCTGCGGCTACCACGGTTGGACCTACGATTGCTCGGGACAGTGCGTGGACGTGCCGTACCTTGGCCGCGAACGCTTGCCCAATGGCGTGCGCGCCTACCCGTGCGAGGAAGCGCACGGCCTGATCTTCGTTTTCCCCGGCGACGCCACGCTGGCGGCCGAACGCCCCGTGCCCGCGCTCGCCTCGGTGGGCAACAAGGACTACAAGACGCGCCGTTTCGGCCGCGCGGTGAAGTGTCATTACTCGTTCATGCACGAGAATCTGATGGACATGAACCATCAGTTTCTCCACCGCAAGCAGATGGGCCAGATGCGCGCGCGTTCGCTGGGACGGCGGCGCGGCGAAGGCTGGATCGAGGTGGACTACACCTTCGTACGCATGGAAGGCAAGCAGCCCGCGGGCGAGGCGCTGGTGTTCCGCGGCAGCAAGAAGCGCGAGGATCAAAGCGATCAGAGCGTGATGACCATCCGTACGGAATATCCGTTTCAGACGCTGCAGATCCATTCGAGCGACGGCACGCTCGTGATGGATCTCTGGATCAACTACGTGCCGCTCGACGCTCAGCAGCGCACCAACCGCACCTTCGGCCTGCTGTCGATCCGCCGGCCGTCGATTCCCTTCCTGCTCGACCTGGGCTGGCCGCTGCTGGTGTGGTTCACGGAACGCATCTTCGCGGAGGACCGCACCATCGTCGAACTCGAACAGGCCGCGCACGACATGCAGGGCGACGACTGGAATCACGAGGTGTTCCCGGTCATCAACGAGTTGCGCGAGCTGCTGCGCAGCTGCGGCGCGCGCACGGTCATCCCGATCCGCGAGGTGAGCGATCTGGTTTAAGGCGCGCCTTGAGCCGCTTGAGCCGCTTGAGCCGCCGGTGTTCTTGCCGATTCAGGCGTCCGCTTTCTTTGCCGTTTTAGCGGGCGCCTTATTCGCCTTCGACGCTTTCTTGTTCTGATTGAATTCGATCGCCGCGCGGATCAGCGCCTTGAGCGCACGCGCGTTGATCCTGTCGCCTTCGAAGAAGTCGATTGCGCGCCGAGCGTTGCCTTCCAGGCCCGCATTGAAGAGACCGTCCGGGTCCGCCAGGCTCGCGCCGTACTGGAAGGTCAGCTTGACCTTGCCCTTGTGCGCGTTCGCCACCGCAATGATTCCGTCGCGTTCCCAGACGGGACTGCCCATCCATTTCCACTCCTCGACGATTGCCTTGTCCGCCGCGAGTATCGTCTTGCGAAGGTTGGCAAACGTCTCGGCGCGCCAGTCGGGGATGCCCGCGATCAGGGCGTCGATCTGCTCGGATGGCGTCATGGTGTCTCCGTATCTGCGTGTAAAAGCTACACGATACGGCGGGCCTCGGCGTGCAGGCAAGCCAGGCATTGCGCCGCGCCAGCGCGCCGCCGGATCGGCGCGCTGGCTGGTGCGAGGCTTAACGTCAGGCGTGATGTGAGGCCTAACGTGAGGCTTAATGCGCCGTAAAACTGTAATGGCCGGTGGTGCGATGGCCGTCGGCGGCCACTGCGATCCACGTGACCGTGTAGGTGCCCGCGCTCAGCGCGCCGAGCGGCACCGACATGCGCTTCCTGTTCGATGCGTCGACGGCGGCCTTGTCGCGCGTGACCGACTTGCCCGACGCATCGGCGACCTGGATCGAGCTGAAGGCGGGTTCGAGCGCGTCGTCGAAGTCGATCGTCACGGCGCTTTGCGTGGTCGGCACGGTCATGCCGGCGCCCGGCTCCTGATGGGTCGGATAGGCGTGCGCCCAGGCGAGTTGCGCCACGCCCAGTGCAAGGGCGGCGGCAGCGAGGCGAAAAGCGGCAGATTTCATGATCGGATTCTCCCGAAAAGCGATTACTGGAACAGCGGCTTGCCGATCGAGTGCGGCGCCACGTCGTCGAAGAAAATGTGCGTCTGCACGAGAATGCCCACGTGGGAGCCGCTGGCGCGATTCACTGGAATCTGCGCCTCGATGCCAAGCTGGCCATAACGGTTGATCCAGATAAAGCCCGGATTGATCGTGCCGGTCGTCTGCCCCTGGCTGCGCGAGAGCGGCACTTCCACCAGCGGAATCAGATTCGAGAACGGCTGCGGCAGGCCCAGATCGTGTACGTGCTGCTGCAGATACGGCAGGCTGTACTGGAACGTGAAGCCGTAGTTGAAGGCGTTGGGCTGGCCCGCGCCAGTGGTGAGCGACGGTCCCAGTTCGCCGGTGATGGCGATCGGGCGCAGCCAGGCGAGCGAGTCGGGCAGGTCGCCCATGCCCTTGCCCGCGTAGAGCGTGGGCGAGATGGTCGAGAAGTTGTCGGCGATGGCGCGGCTGCCGGTGCCGCCCAGATCGGCGTTGACGCCCACCGAGGTCATGAACTCGTGTGCGTCGTTCACGTACAGCAGGTACTTGAGGCCGACGCCGAAGTTGTCGAAGCCGCGCGCCGTGGGGTTGTTCTGCATCACATAGCCGCCGTCGACGGACAGCGCGAGACGCGGCGTGAGCAGCTTGTCGTATTCGAAGTCGAACGAATTGATGCTCTGGTCGCCCGAATCGCCGGGCACGCGCACGTGGCCAAACTGGAGATTGGCTTCGTCGCCGACGCCGGGATCGTCCACTGCCATGGTCGCGGGGAAGACGCGGTCGCCGGCAATGGCGTGGGCGTTGGCTGCCTGCGGTGCGATCGCGAGCGCGCCGAGCATCGCGCAGACGAGCCGGATGGCCGTGCGCGGGGAGAGGTCAGACATGATGGTCCTGGTGGTTGTTGCTGCAATGACGGTGTGCGCCTTGTGCATGAAGGCGCAAGCTGGCACGCGGCGACACGCCACGCCTTCAGGCGTTGGGCGCAGCGCCGCGAGGGCGGTCACGATCAGATCAAACCAGGGGCGGGGCGCGCGCGAGCGCGAAGGTGAGCGGCTCGACGCGCGCGAGACGCTTGAAGCGCGCCGCGACGCGCGCGTGCACGAGACGGGTGGCGAGCGCCAGCGACAACAGTACGCCGGGCATCACGGGCAGATGGGCGAGCAGGTTGCAGTAGCCGCAGTCCTGCAAGTCGGCGTTGGGCGCCTGTGCGTGACCGTGTGCGCCATTGGCTCCGTCCATGCCGTGCAGGTGGCGCATCGACGGCATATCGCAGTGCGCCGACATCATGAGCGGCTGCGCGGAGGGCGTCGCCTGCACCGCGAGCAGGTGCGAAATCACCGGGGCGAGCGTCGTCATGAGGATCGCAAGCGTCCCCAATAGACTGACCAGCCTCAGATGAATGCGGCGCACGGTGTAGAGAAAAAACGGCGGTAGAGAAGACCGGATTATGCCATGCAGCATGAGTGCTTCGGGTTGGCAGCCGGTATGCCGATGTTTTGCGGGGCGGCATACACGTCTCAAGCAAAGACTCAAGCACAAACCCAGGCACACATTTCGTCATTTAGCTAAACTTCAAAATGAAACAGGAGATTCCTTCAATGGATGACGTTATTCGCATCAGTGCGCTCGCCAATGAAAGCCGCCTTGCCATCATGCGCTGGCTCAAGACGCCGCGCCGCCATTTTCCGGTGCAGCCGCATGGCGACATCGATGAACTGGGTGTGTGCTGCACCTTCATTACGGACAAGCTCGGCATCGCGCCCGCGACCACCACGCGCCACATGCGCATCCTTGCCGATGCGGGCCTCGTGCGTGCCACGCGCGTCGGCAAGTTCACTTATTACAAGCGTATCGACGCCGAGCTGAAAAAGCTCGGCCGCGAACTTTCACAACTCTGAACCACGTTCAAAGGTCCAGCATGGATGAACTTGCCTTACTCGGGGACGCCGACCGGCGCGCCCATCGTTACCTGGCAACCGTTGCGCAACGCCGTGTGTTTCCCGATGCCGCCGCGCTGGCCGGTCTTGCCGCCTTCGACGAGCCGCTGCCCGGCGAGGGCGCGCCGCCGGCCGAAACGCTGCGCCTGCTGGACGAGGCGGGTTCGCCCGCGACCGCGGCATCCAATGGGCCGAACTACTACGGCTTTGTGATTGGCGCGGCGCTGCCCGCCGCTGCTGCCGCCGAGCGTCTGATGCTGGCGTGGGATCAATGCGCCTCGACCTTCGACAATTCGCCCGCTGCGGCAACGATCGAGCGCATCGCGGGGCGCTGGGTGGTGGAGGCGCTCGATTTGCCGCCCGGCAGCGCCGTGGGCTTTGGCACCAGCGCGACGGCCTGTACGCTCGTGGCGATCGCGGCGGCACGGCGCGCGCTGCTCGCGCGCAAAGGCTGGGACTTCGACAACGACGGCTTGACCGGCGCACCCGAAGTGAAAGTGGTGATCTCCGAACTCGCTCATATCACCGTTAAAAAGGCGCTGCGCGTGCTGGGCTTTGGCATCGGACGCCTGATCGTCGCGCCGGTAGACGGTTGCGGGCGCATCGATCCGGAACGTCTGCCCGCACTCGACGATATGACGATTCTCTGCCTGCAGGCGGGCGAAGTGAACACCGGCGAATTCGATCCGTTCGCCGCTTTGATTGCGCGTGCGAAAGCGGCGCGCGCGTGGGTGCATGTCGATGGCGCATTTGGTCTGTGGGCGCGCGCATCGGCCAAAGCGGCCTTGACCGAGGGCGTCGAGCAGGCCGATAGCTGGACCGCCGACGCGCACAAGTGGCTCAACACCCCCTACGACGGCGCGATGACGATCTGCCGCGACGCCGCTGCGCTCGCTGCTGCGATGAATGCCGATGCGGTGTATTCGAGCGCCTCGCACGATGCGCAGAAGAACCTGAATCTGGAGTTTTCGCGCCGCCCGCGCGGTCTGCCCGTATGGGCGGCGCTGCGCAGCCTTGGGCGTGCGGGCGTGGCCGCGCTGGTGGAGCGGCATTGCGCGCTGGCGGCGCGGATCGGCGAGGGATTGCGCGCAGCGGGCTACGAGGTGCTCAACCGCGTGGTGCTCAACCAGGTGCTGGTGCGCGCCCAAAGCGATGCGCAAACCGTCGCGATACGCGAAGCGGCGCAGGCATCGGGCGAGGTGTGGTTCGGCGCAACCGTGTGGCAGGGCCGCCCGGCGTTTCGTATCAGCGTTTCGTCGTGGCGGACGCAGGAAGAGCATGTTGAACGGCTAATTGCGCTGCTGGCGGACCTGCGCGAGCGGCACGCGATCTGAACTGAACTTGCGCGTCTGGCTCAAAGCCGCACGCGCAGGTCATCCATCAAAGTAGATGTCCTGAGCAATCTTTGTGATCGCGTGGCAACGCGATTGCGTTCCCTGATTTCCCTTGCAACAAATCCTTCACGAAGTCCCGTTACGTTAGCGTCGATCGACCTCCCGTTCGTCCGAACAACAAGCTTTAAATTCCTTACGGAGACGCTACAGATGGCCATCGAGACATTTCGTTCTGCTTTCCAGTTCTCCCGCCTGCCGGGCAAGCGCCGTCCGGTGCTCGCCGCCTTGACGCTCGCTATTTCAGGCACGATCACAGGCACGACTGCAAACGCCCAGCTGCCCGAGCCGTTCTTTAGCGGCCCGGGCCTGCTGATCGTCAGCCGCAGCGTGTACGACAATCTATCGGGCAACGTGCAGGCCGGCGCCGCGCTGCCGCCCGGCTGCGCCAGCACGCAGGCCACTTGTCCGAAAGGCAATGGCGCGACCAGCGACGGCACCTATCCGTATGTCTGGAACAACGTGCTCTACGATCCGAGCTTCGGCATCACGGCGCGCATTTTCCTCGACACCATCACGCCGGGCGGCGAAGTGGTGCATACACTCGAAGTGCCCAACAGCCTGCATCCGGGCAGGGACCATGATCAGCTGGTGACGAGCTTCAGCTCGAAATCGGAACTCGCGCTCAATCTGTCGACGGATGGCCGCTATCTGACCTTCATGGGTTACGTTGCGCCCGTCAATGCCATCGACGTGTCGAACTCGAACACGCCCGGCGCGAACGATCCGACCAATCCCGACGGCCAGTCGTTCTATCGCGCCGTCGCGCGGCTCGACCGCGAAGGCCATTTCAGCTTCACCGAAACCAACGCATACAGCGGCAATAACGGCCGCAGCGCCATCCTCAACAACGCCAGCGGCGAGGGCTTCTACTACACGGTTGGCAACGCGGGCAATGGCGCGAATCCGCAGCCCACGAACGTGATCCTGGGCGCGGGGTCGCAATACATCGCGGCCACGAGGGAGCACGAAGCGCAGCAGTCGCCGGGCACGCCCACGCCGCTGGCCAGCTTCTCGGTCGTGGAACTGGGCGCGAAGGCCGACAAGGTGGGCAAGGACGACAACTTCCGCGGTCTCACCGTGTACAACAACGTCGTGTACTTCACGAAGGGCAGCGGCAGCAATGGCGTAAACACGGTGTATTTCGTCGATACGACGGGCGCGGCCTGTCCGGCGGGCGTGGGCGTGCCGGCGGCCGGCGCGAAGCTGCCAACCAACCCGCTTGCCTACACCGCGGCCACGGTGCAGTCGAACGGTTTGCCGAATAACGTGTGCGTGCTCGCGGGCTTTCCCGTCACGCCGAACAAGACGGCGACGACCCTGGCCTACCCGTTTGGCATCTGGTTCGCCAATGCCAACACGTTGTACGTAGCGGATGAAGGCGATGGCTACGCAGGCGGCACGGATCTTTACACGCATGCCGCTGCGCAGACCCGCGCGGGCCTGCAAAAGTGGCTGTACGACGCAGGCACGAAAACGTGGAAGCTGGCTTATACGCTGCAAAACGGCCTGAATCTGGGCAAGGCGTACACGGTCCCGGGGTATCCGGCGGGCTCCAATAGCGCCACCGGCCTGCCGTGGGCGCCGGCTACCGACGGTCTTCGCAACCTCACGGGGCATGTGGATGTGGACGGCACCGCGACGATCTGGGCGATTACCTCCACGGTGAGCGGCAACGGCGATCAGGGCGCGGACCCGAACCGCCTCGTCGCGATCCGCGACGTGTTGCGCAACACCACGGCGGCGAGCGCCTCGCAGGAACATTTCGTCACGCTGCGCGAGGCTGGCTTTGGCGAAGTGCTGCGCGGCGTCTCGCTCGCACCGGGCAGCGTGAACGGCAAGTGATGCCAGGCTAGCCTAAAAACGTTCCGGGTCTGACGAGGCCAGGTGCAGGCCAGGCGAGGCCAGGCGCAAGCGCGCCTGGCCTTTCTTTTTGCGCGCGATTCACCCCTGTTTCAGGAAAGGTACGTTAGCGCGCGTCGTATTGATCCCTCATTGCCCTGCGCCGACAATCGCGAACTTGCGTGCGCACGGCCCCTGCGCGCTCCGCTTTTCCCAACAACAAGACGGCTAATCGGAGCGCCGCGTGCCGTCTGCGCGCGACCCGAATGCCTGCAAGAACCGCACACGATGAACAGAAAAGTCCTTTCCACCTGCGCCGTGAGCCTGTGTGGCCTGAGCGGCATGAGCGCGGGTGTCGCTCATGCGCAGAGCAGCGTTACGCTCTATGGTTTGCTAGACACTTCGATATCCTATGTAAATAATCAGCGCTCCAATGGCGCGGGGTCGCCCGGCAGCGGCAATGTGTCGGTGAATAGCGGCAATCTCAGCGCGTCGCGCTGGGGACTGCGCGGCAGCGAGGATCTGGGTGGCGGCGCTTCGGCGATTTTCATGCTGGAAGGCGGGTTTTCGTCGGTCAACGGCAAGACCAGCAATGGCGGCAATCTGTTTGGCCGACAAGCCTATGTGGGCGTGCGTGCAAACGGCTATGGCACCTTCACGATGGGGCGCCAGTACGACTTCATCCTGACTTTCGTTACGCCGCTGGGCGCAGCGGGATCGGGCTGGGGCGGCAATCTGGCGATGCACCCCTACGACAACGACGATTCGATCCAGAACATCCGCATCAACAACGCCGTGCGCTACACGAGCGAAACGTATCGCGGCTTCACGACGGGCGCGATGTACGGCTTCTCGAACACGCCGGGCAGCTTCGGCAACAACGCCGCGTACAGTGCGGGACTCTCATACGCCAACGGTTCGTTCAAGGCCGGCGCTGCGTTTCTCAAGATCAATCGCGATGGCCACGTCGCCAATCCCGATGGCGCGGTGAGCACGACCGACGGCTCCGCGACGGTCACGGGCGGCGATCAGTTGATCGTGGCTGTGGGCGCGCGCTACGCATTCGGTCCGCATTCGGTAGGCGTGAGCTGGACCCACTCGGCCACGGACGATGTCACGGGCCTTTATCAAGGCGGCAAGATCGCCGCGCTCAAAGGCAACACGCTGATCTTCGATAATTACTCGATCGATGGCCGCTACGCCGTGACGCCTTCGCTGTATGTGGCGGCGGCCTATACCTATACGCAGGCGCGTTTCGATGCAGGCGCGGGTTCGGCCCGGCCGAAGTGGAACCAGGTGGTCGCGCAGATCGACCGGCAGGTCACGCCGCGCACCGACCTCTATCTGGAGGGCGTGTATCAGAGCGTGAGCGGCGGGCGCAACATCGCCGCATTCGATGCCTCCGTCTACACGCTCACACCGTCGTCGAACAGCAATCAGGTGGTGGTTGCGGCGGGCATGCGGCACCGTTTCTGATTCACCGGCCCGCTAAGCCGCCCTGGCTGAATCCAGCAGCCATTGCGCGAGCCGTTGCGCGCCGTCCGGCATTTCCGCGTCGGCGCGCCAGCAGAGATAGTAGTGCCGCCCGTCGTCGAGTTCGTGGTCGAACAGCTTGCGCAGCGCCCCCGAGGCCAGTTCGCGCGAGATCAGCGGCGCGCGCAGCAGGGCCGCGCCCAGATCGGCCATGGCGGCGCTCAAGGTCAGTTGACCATCCTCGAAGAGCGGGCCTTCGGTGCGCGTGACGTGCCGCGCGCCCGCGCTTTGCAGCCAGTTCGCCCACGTGCTGCGGTCCTCGTCGTGCACCAGCGGCACGCCCGCGAGATCGACGGGCTTGCGCAGCGGCCCGTAACGGCGCTCGAAGCGCGGCGTGCATACGGGCACCACCGCGCCCGAAAGCAGCGGCGTGCTCGTATAGCCAATCCAGTCGCCGGTGCCGAAGCGAATCGACAGATCGGCGGCGTCGCTGCGGTAGTTGCGGTGATTCGCGTAGAGCACCGTCACGTCCACGTCGTCATTGCTGGCGAGAAAATCGTGCAGGCGCGGTATGAACCAGCCGATGCCGAATAGCGGAATCAGGCTCACCGTGATCTGGCGGCGCGCCGAGCGTTCGCGCACGAAGCCGGTGGCGCTGCGCAACACCGAAAACGCCGCGCTGATCGAGCGATAGTAATCGCGTCCTTCGTCGGTGAGGACCAGCGAGCGGCCGTTGCGCACGGTCAGCGGCGTCTGTACGAAGGATTCGAGCAATTGCAGCTGATGACTCACCGCCGATGGCGTGATATCCAGTTCGCGCGCCGCCGAAACAACCGAGCCGTGACGTGCAAAGGCCTCGAAGGCGCGCACCGCGCGCAGGGGCGGATCGTCGGCAATATGCTGAATTTTATTCATGTGTCGAATTATATCGAACGGCATCGTGAGCGTGTTGATTGTAATTTGTATCGTTAAATCAATGGTTTATTGGTCAATGCGGCGGTTGGGAATAATGATCGAACTAAAGATAATTTAGGCGGTTTCGCATCAAAACGTAATCTTTTTCATTATTCAAGGACGACGCGCCAGGCGCCATCCGGTTCCCACATCGCACGCTGACTGACACATGAAAAAGAACCCCCTGCTTTTGCCGATCGCCGCGCTGGCCGCAACCCTGCTCGCGGGCGCAGCCCACGCCCAGGATGAACAGGTCGTTTTGATTGGACTCGCCGCGCCGCTCACCGGCGGCTCCGCCCGTATCGGCAAGGATCTGGAGAACGGCGCGCAACTCGCCATCGACGACGCCAACGCCAGGCATCCGACCATCGGCGGCAAGCCGGTCGTCTACAAACTCGCGAGCGCCGATGATCAGTCGGACCCGCGCACGGCCGTGACGGTGGCGCAGCAACTGGTCGATCGTCATGTGGTTGGCGTGGTGGGGCACTGGAACACCGGTTGCAGCGTGCCGGCTGCGCGCGTCTATCACGATGCGGGCATCGCGCAGATCGCACCGGCTTCCACGGGGCATCAATACACACTGCAGGGTTTCGATACCTCGTTTCGCATCATGGGCCATGACGACGACAGCGGCGCTTACACCGGCGCCTATGCCGTGAAAACGCTCAAGGCCCAACGCATTGCCGTGATCGACGATCAGACCGCGTTTGGCGCGGGCCTCGCGAACCAGTTCATCAAGGGCGTGCAGGCCAACGGCGGCACGGTGGTCGATCACCAGTACGTAACCGACAAGACCATCGATTTCAGCGGCGTGCTCACCGAGATCAAGGCCAGGCGCCCCGATCTGATTTTCCTCGGGGGCATTGACGTAGAGGCTGCACCGCTCGTGCGCCGCATGCGCCAGCTGCATATCCAGGCGCCGTTGCTGGGCGCTGGCGGCTTCGTGAGCCAGACCTTCCTCAAGCTCGCCGGACCCGCGGGCGAAGGTGTAGCGGCGCTGGAGCCGGGCCGTCCGCTCGAACGCATGCCGGGCGGTCCCGCCTTCGACGCGCAGTATCGCGCGCGCTGGCATGCGCCGATCGAACTGCATGCGCCGTTCGCCTACGATGCGGCCGCAACCATCATCGCGGCCACGCAGCAAGTCAATTCGACCGACCCGAAGAAGATCGTCGCGACCTTGCACACGATCCGACGTAATGGCGTGACCGGCGTCATCGCCTTCGATGCGCAGGGCAACCTCAAGGACCCGGCGTACACGATCTATCAGGTGCGAGATGGCAAGTGGGCCGTGGTGGATGTGCTGGGCGGCGGCGCGAAAGCCGCTGTGCACTGAAGATCGGGGAGTCGATCATGACGCAGAAACACGATCCGCAAGCCGGACAAAGTGAACGCAGCGAAGGCGTGAACGGCGTGACGCTGGGTATCCTCGAACGTCGCCGCATCGAGGCTGAAATCATCAAGCCGATCTACGAGATCCTCAAGCGCGATTTCGGCGCGCAGCGCGCACAAGCCGTGATCGCCGAGGCGGTGCGTGGCGCGGCAATCGATGCGGGCCGCGATTTCGCGGCGCGCGAGCCCAACGGCACGAGCATCGCTTCGTTCATCGCGCTGCAGGTGCTCTGGGAAAAGGACGATGCGCTCGAAGTGGAAACGCTGCGCGCCGACGCCGATGCCTACGATTACAACGTGCATCGTTGCAGTTACGCCGAGATGTATCACGCCATGGGCCTCGGCGAAATCGGCCATCTGCTGAGCTGCGCGCGCGATAGTGAGTTCATCGCGGGTTACGACCCACGCATCGAACTCACGCGTACCAGTACGATCATGCAGGGCGGCAAGTGCTGCGATTTCCGTTATCGCGTGCGCGATGCACAGGCGCAGAAAGCTCACACGGAGCAAGCGAATGGCTGAGCAAGACCTGGTCAAACGCGCTTCGTTGCGCGTGAACGGCGCGCGCCTGTGGGATTCGCTCGAACGCATGGCGCAGATCGGCGCGACGGCGAAGGGCGGCGTGTGCCGCCTTGCGCTCACCGATCTCGATCGCGAAGGCCGCGATCTGTTCGTGCAATGGGCGCGCGAAGCGGGCTGCACGATCCGCGTCGATCGCATGGGTAATATCTTTGCGCGACGCGCGGGCCGCAATCCCGATGCGGCCCCCGTGCTGACCGGCTCGCATGCCGATACGCAGCCCACGGGCGGTCGCTACGACGGCATCTATGGCGTACTGGGCGGCCTGGAAGTCGTGCGCGCGCTCAATGACGCGGGCATTGAAACCGCACACCCGCTCGAAGTGGTGATCTGGACCAACGAGGAAGGCTCGCGCTTCGCCCCGGCGATGATCGCCTCGGGCGTCTATGCAGGCGTTTATCCGCTCGAATACGGCTTGTCGCGCACCGATGCGTCGGGCACGACGATTGGCGAAGCGTTGTCGCACATCGGCTATGCCGGCGATGAGCCCGTGGGCGGCACGCCGGTTCACGCGGCCTACGAACTGCATATCGAGCAGGGTGCGATTCTGGAGCGCAGCGGCAAGACAATCGGTGTGGTCACGGCGGGGCAGGGACAGCTCTGGTACGAAATCGAGCTCGAAGGCGTGGACGCGCACGCGGGCACCACGCCGATGGACCTTCGCCGCGACGCGCTGGCGGGCGCCGCGCACATGATCGCGTTCGTGCAGGCGCTCGGGCGCCGTTACGCGCCGCATGGGCGCGCGACCGTCGGCATGATCGAAGCGAAGCCGAATTCGCGCAACACCGTGCCGGGACGCTGCTTCTTCATGGTGGAGTTTCGTCATCCGGAGTCCGAAGTGTTGGCGCAGATGGACGCGCAGCTTCGCACCGAACTGGCGCGCGCGGCACAGGAAGCACAGCTTGGATACACCATCGAGCAGATCTTCAACTATGCGCCCGTGCCGTTTTCACCCGCGTGCATTGAAGCGGTGCGCCGCGCCGCGAACGAACTCGGCCTGCCGCATGCCGATATCGTTTCCGGCGCGGGGCACGATGCCTGTTATCTCGCGCGCGTCGCGCCCACGGGCATGATCTTCATCCCCTGCGTGGATGGCCTGAGCCACAACGAAGGCGAAGCGATCACGCCCGAATGGGCCGAGGCGGGCGCCAACGTGCTGCTGCACGCGATGCTGGCGAGCAGCCAGTCGGGTCCCGCCTGAAACGCATCAAAGATCCAGTACGAGCAGTGGCGTGAGCGAGCGCGAGCAGCAGGGCAGGAATTGATCGCCCGCCGCCTGTTCTTCCTCGGTGAGATACGCGTCGCGATGATCGGGCTTGCCCTCGATCACGCGCGTGAGGCAGGTGCCGCACACGCCTTGCTCGCATGAGGTCAGCACTTCCACGCCGTTGGCAGAGAGCGCATCGACAACGGTGCAGCCGGCCGGCACGTCGATGGTTGCGCCGCTGCTCGCGATGCGAACCTGGAACGCGGTATCGGCGGCGGACTGCTCGACGACAGCGCCAAAGAACTCGTAATGCAGGCGTGTTTCGTCCCATTGCTGGCGGCGTGCTTCTGCAAGCACCGCGTCCATGAAGCCGCGCGGACCGCAGACATACAGATGGCTGCCCGCAGGCGCGTTCGCGAGCGTCGCCGCAATATCGAAACGCTGCGCCGCTGCGCCATCGTCGAAATGGAACGCAGCGCGCGCGCTAAACGGCGACGCCGCGATATGTTCGAAAAACGCCGTACGTTCGCGCGATCGCGTGCAGTAGTGCAGATCGAACGCTTCGTCAGCGCGACAAAGACGGTCCGCCATGCACAGAATCGGCGTAATGCCGATGCCGCCGGCAATCAACAGATGATGGGGCGCGCCGTGAGCGAGCGGGAAGTGATTGCGCGGCGCACTGATCTTGAGGATGTCGCCTTGCTCGACCTGATCGTGAATCGCGCGCGAGCCGCCGCGGCCGTTTTCATCGCGCAGCACGGCGATGTGATAGCGCTGCGTGCTGGCGGGATCGTTGCACAGCGAGTATTGGCGAATCAGACCGCCTGGCAGATGCACGTCGATATGCGCACCCGCGCTGAAAGGCGGCAGTGTCCCGCCTTCAGCGTCGACAAATTCAAATCCGTAGATATCCTGAGCTTCTTGCCACTTGCGGGCGACGCTGACGTTGAGAGTGGCGTCCGACATCATGCCTCCGCGTTTTGCGTTGCATTCGCGCTTGCTCCGCGCTCCGAGGCGAGAAGCCGGTCGATCACCCTGCGCGACAGCACGCCGCCTGCGTCGATATTGAGCTTGAGCAGCTTGCGCTGCGGCCAGGCTTCCAGATTGCGCTGCTGACGCTCCAGCATTTCCAGATCCTCGGCGAAAATCTTGCCCTGACCTTCGCGGATCTGGTCGGTGAGCGCGGCGTCGTCGGGCCGGAAATTGCGCGCCATGCCCCAGAAATACCAGATCGACGCTTCGGTTTCCGGCGTGATGAAGTCGACCACGACCGACGCCGCCTTGTGTTCGGCGCTGGCGTGATAGCCGCCATGTCCCGCGTGCGCCACGCCCACTTCGATCATCACGTGGCTGGGCGGCGAGAAGCGGCAGATCTGCCAGCGGTCTACCGGCACATCGTCGGCAAGACCGTTGCCGCGCAGCGCCATGCGCCAGAACGGCGGCGCCATGATGTTTTCCATAAAGCGGCTCGTCACGACTTCATCGCCTTCGCTGGTGGTTTTGGGCGGCGCTTCGTCGATTTCCTTCTGGCCGATGCTGCTGGCGTGCACGTAGGTTTCGTGCGTGAGGTCCATGAGGTTGTCGATCATGAGACGGTAGTCGCAGCGAATGTGATAGAGGCCGCCGCCATAGGCCCACGCCGGGTCTTCGGCCCACGGCAACGGGTGCAGTGCGGCGGGATCGGCGGCGGCGTCGCCCGGCCAGACCCAGATAAAGCCGTAGCGTTCGATGACGGGGAAACTGCGCACGGCCGGAAAGCCGTTGACACGCTGGCCGGGCATGCCGGTGGCCTTGCCGTGGCAACCCATCTCCAGACCGTGGTAGCCGCACACCAGCGTGCCGTCGCGCACGAAGCCCAGCGAGAGCGGCGCGCCGCGATGCGGACAGAAGTCCTCCAGCGCTGCGACTGCGCCACCCGCCGCGCGATAAAAGACCATCGCTTCGCCGCAGATCGTGCGGCCGAGTGGCTCCTGCGCGATTTCATCGGGCGTACACGCCACATACCATGCGTTCTTGAGAAACACCTTGCATCTCCTTGGGGACGGTTTTTTTATCAGCGATTGCTGCGTTTTAACGGCCGACTGCAGTGAGGCCGGCAATGATGCGCCGCGTGCGGTTCGCGCCCACATCGACACGAATGTCGATCTGCGGGCCTTCGCCAAAACGCTGTTGATTGCGGTACTGCGCTTCGATCACGACCTTGTCTTCCTCGAAGGTCAGGGCGGTCTGTTCGAATACCTGGTTCATGTTGCTGAAGCCGTCGGGGCGGCGGTTGCAACGGCTCGGGATGAGTGGTGTCGCCGAACCCGATCCACAGAAGCTGGTTCTTTTCGGCAGCAGGCCGTGATAGCCGCAGCGCAGCCCGCGCGCCTCCACCGTGCCGAACGACAGCGGCAGCGAGCGACGACAGCAGCGGTCTTCGAGCGCGGCAGCGACTCCATCAGGTATGCGAACAGAACCAGCGGCTTGTCCAGCAGCGTGCGGGTGAGCGGGGTGGCGCGATCGAGTGCCCAGCCAAAGCCGACGATATACCACTGGTTGAGGGCAAACACGGCGTCTCCCTGTTTGGCGCGATGCGAGGTATCGATGCCGTTCACGCACATATGGCCACGTTCAGCATGCTTAATATCTGACGTTCAGTGTACACAAGATAGGTTCACGATGTTTTCAGTAACTTCCCTGGGCTGGCCGTCAGGTCTGACGCCTGCGAGGAGGGCGAAAACGTCACAGTCGATGCGCTAAAATTCATCGATCGAGAAGAGGATCGCAACGCGGGCGCGTTGCTTCAGCCTCGCGGCAACACCGTCTGACCAGAGGACATCACATGAGCAGTACGGCATCGCGGCCTGCCACACGAACGCGCAAAAAGAAAAAAGACGAACTGTCCACCGATCTCTACGAACAGCCGGGCCACCTGATCCGTCGCGCGCATCAGATCGCCGTATCGATGTTCCATACCGTGCTGGGTCCCGATATCACGCCAGTGCAATACGGTGCGATGCGCATTCTCCAGGACCACCCCGATATCGATCAGGTGACGCTCGCGCGTTACTGCGCGCTCGACAATTCGACCACGGCCACGCTGGCGGTGCGGCTGGAAGAAAAAGGCTGGATCGAGCGCATCACGCCGCCCGAGGACAAGCGCGTGCGCCTGCTGCGCCTGAGCGAAACGGGCGCATCGCTACTGGAGAGTCTGGTGCCTTCGGTGCATGAATTGCATAAGCGCATGATGCAGACGCTGTCCGAGGACGAGCAGGAGACCTTCCTGGCGCTGCTCGCGAAGTTCGTCCACATCAACAACGAGAAAAGTCGCGCGCCGCTGCGGCGTGGTGATCCGGATTGAGACGCGCATAGCGCGGTTTCTGCAGCCGACCAGCGGTTGCCCGGTGGGCACCGCTTTTTTTACGTCCGCTATCTGCAACTAACTGCCGAACCCCGGCGTCGACTTCGCACGCCGCTTCACGGCGCAAGCCTTGCAGGCAGGTGCGACGACGGACATTGCTGTATCGCGCATTTTTGAAGATGTCTGACGTCGTACTTAATATCGATCACATTGGATTTTCGTTTCTGTTCGTTTCCGGGTGTTTTGCCTATTGACGGGGTTCGAAAGCGAACATAGCATCGGTATCGCGTTGAATGTCCATAGCGATGCTTGGCGCCGAGTGAAAAACGGTCGGAGCCTCTTCGGAAGTCATACGACAACGTATCAGATCAAAACAAAATGGAGACAAGCGGTATGGCGGCAGTCTCGCGAAGCATCAAAGGATTGCGCTGGTGGATCATCGCGCTGGTCTGTATCGGCACGATCATGAACTACCTCACGCGCAACTCGCTCGGCGTGCTCGCGCCGGAGCTCAAGGGCGGACTCAACATGTCCACGCAGCAGTATTCATACGTGGTGGGCGCGTTCCAGGTGGGCTACACGATCATGCAGCCGGTGTGCGGCATCATCGTCGACCTGATCGGGTTGCGGCTGGGCTTTGCGCTGTTCGCGGCGCTCTGGTCCGCGACCGGCGTGCTGCATGGCTTCGCCACGGGCTGGACCTCGCTCGGCATGATGCGCGGCTTGCTGGGCGTGTTCGAGGCGGCGGCGATCCCGTCGGGCATGAAGGCCGTGGCCGAATGGTTTCCCGACCGGCAGAAGTCGGTGGCGGTGGGTTATTTCAATGCCGGCACCTCGTTGGGCGCCTTGCTCGCGCCGCCGCTGGTGGTGTTTCTCTCGCTGCGCTACGGCTGGCAGTCGGCATTCGTGGCGACGGGCGCGCTGGGTTTCGTGTGGGCCGCAGTCTGGTTCGTGCTCTATCGGTCGCCGTCGGAGCATCCGCGTATTTCCGCGCAGGAACTGGCGTTGATCGAAAGCGGTCAGGCGCGCGCCGCGCCGGTGAGCCGCCGTCCGGTGCTCGATATTCTCGGTTCGCGGCGCTTCTGGGCCATCGCGCTGCCGCGTTTCTTCGCCGAACCCGCCTGGCAGACCTTCAGTTTCTGGATTCCGCTCTATCTCGCCACCGAGCGTCATATGGACCTCAAGCAGATCGCGCTGTTTGCGTGGCTGCCGTTCCTCGCGGCCGATATGGGCGGCATTCTCGGCGGTTATCTTTCGCCGTTCCTCATGCGCTATTTCCGCGTGCCGCTGTTGTGGTCGCGCGTGGCGGGCGTGGTGCTGGGTGCGTTCATGATGATCGGCCCCGCGTGTATCGGCCTGGTTGCATCGCCGTATACGGCGATTGCGTTGTTCTGCCTGGGCGGCTTTGCGCACCAGATGCTGTCCACGCTCGTCAACACGCTGTCGGCCGATGTGTTCGATCCGGAGGAGGTGGCCACGGCCAGCGGCTTTGGCGGCATGGCGGCGTGGATCGGCGGCTTGAGCTTTTCGCTGGTGGTGGGTGCATTGGCCGACAAGGTGGGTTTTGGGCCGCTATTCGCGTGCCTCGGCGCGTTCGACCTGATCGGCGCGGCCTTGCTGATCCTGCTGATACGCGGACAGACGCGCGAAGCGCGCGGTGCGCTGCCTGCTTCACGCAAAGCAGCCTGAGACGCATCGGACTGCATCACATAATAAGAGACAAAAAATGAAAAACTCACACTTCCCGTATCGCGGCAAGGCGCTCAAGACCCTGATTGTTGCGGGCGCATCGATGGGTGCAATGGCAGGATCGATCAGCGCGCAGGCGCAATCGAGTGTCACGCTCTATGGCGTGCTCGACGATTCGATCGCCTACGTCAACAACCAGAAGGGTCATTCGAACGTTTATCTGCGGCAGGGCAATCTGTACGCGTCCAAATTCGGCTTCAAGGGCGCGGAGGATCTCGGCGGCGGCACCAGCGCGATCTTCGAACTGCAGGCGGGTTTCGATCCGAACAACGGCACGGCGTCGTCGGCGGGGCTGCTGTTCAATCGCCAGGCTTACTTGGGCCTGCAAAACAGGACCTGGGGCACGCTCACGATGGGCCGCCAGTACACGCCGTACTTCCTGCTGGTCGGCCCGCTGGCGTCGAGCACCTATCTGACGGGTGCCACAGGCGCGCATCCCGGCGATATCGACAGTCTCGATACCACGGTGCGCATCAACAACTCGCTCACCTGGACGTCGCCCAACTGGCAAGGTCTCAGCGCGAGCGCGCTGTATGGTTTGAGTGGCATTCCCGGCAGCGTCGGCGCAGGACAGACGTGGAGCGGCGCGGTGCGTTATGCGATTGGCGGCGTCAATCTTGCAGCGGGCTATCTGCGCATGAACAACACCGGCCGCACGGTGAATTTCGATCCCGGCGCGACGGGCTCGTTCGCGACATCGGCGCTCAACGCGGGCTATCTTTCGGCGCGCGCGGTGCAGAATGCGGCCGTCGCCGGCACATGGACAACGGGCGGACTCACGCTTGGCCTGACTTACACCAACGTCGAATATCTGTCCGGCGGCTATTCGGCATTTCGCGATACTGCGGTGTTCAATACCTATGCGGCCCTGGCGGCGTATCGCTTCACACCGGCGTTCGACGTGGCGGCGGGCTATGCATGGACGCTGGCGTCGAAAGCCAACGGCGTTTCAAGCGCCGCGCGCTATCAACAGGTCTCGCTCAAGCAGGCTTATCACTTCTCCAAACGCACAACGCTTTATGCCTTGCAGGCCTGGCAGCACGCCAGCGGGCAAACGCTCGGCTCGAACGGCGCGATCGTCGATGCCGTACCTGACGTGGGCGATTCGCAGAATTCGACGCCTTCGTCCACGCGTTCGCAATTCGTCGGGATGCTGGGCATCGCTACCGTGTTCTAAATATCAAGAAGCAATTACAAAGCAATCCCAGGGAATCGCCAGATGGCATCGTTACTGAATCGCCCGTTTTTCCGCCTGATTGACGAAGCGCGCAACCGCCTGATCTTGCAAAGCGCGCAGGGCGCGACCATTGAAATCTTCGTGCTCGAAGAGGATATCGTGCGGGTGCGCGTGCTGCCGGACGGCCAGCCGCATGGGCCGCGCAGCTGGGCAATCGCGCCAGGCATGGACGACGTGCCGATCGAAGGCCGCGACCGGCTCGATCTGTCGGGCTTCGCGCTGCCCGGCTATGCCAGCGAGATCGCGGCCGACTGCGTGCGCGTGAGCACGCCGAAAATCCGCCTGACGGTGAAACTCGACGGCGGCTTCTGTGCATGGGAAATCAATCAGGATGGCGAATGGTTGATCGCACTGGAAGACCGCGCCACCCAGGCCTATAACTTCGGCTGGTGGGACGAGCGGGTTTATCACTACGTGCGCCGATTGCCCGGCGAAATGTATCTGGGCCTGGGCGAACGCGCGGGCGCGCTCGATCGTGCGAATCAGTCGTTCCGCATGACCAACGTCGACGCGATGGGCTATAGCGCGAAAACCACCGACCCGCTCTACAAGCACATTCCGTTCTACCTGACGTGGCGCGCGCAGACGCGAACGGGCTTTGGTCTGTTCTACGACACGCTCGCCGATTGCACCTTCGACATGGGCCGCGAGCTGGACAACTATCACGGCCACTATCGGCACTTCATTGCCGATCACGGCGATCTCGACTATTACTTCATCGCTTCGCCGGGCACGCCGCTCGACGCGGTGCGGCGCTTTACGTGGATGACGGGCCGCCCGGCGCTGATGCCGAAGTGGGGGCTGGGCTATTCGGGCTCGACGATGACGTATACCGATGCGCCCGACGCCCAGGCGCGCATGAACGAATTCACCGAGCGCTGCGCCGAACACGACATTCTGTGCGATTCGTTTCATCTCTCGTCGGGCTATACGTCGATCGATGCGAAGCGCTACGTGTTCAACTGGAATCGCGAGAAATTCCCTGACGTCGAAGGCTTCGTCAATCGCTATCTGGAACACGGCGTCAGGTTGTGCGCCAACATCAAGCCTTGTCTGCTGCGCGATCACCCCGAGTTCGAGCGTGCACAGCGCGATGGCCTGCTGATACGCGACTCGGACGGCCAGCCTGCCTGGGTGCAGTTCTGGGACGAAGTGGGCGCGTATCTGGACTTCACGAATCCGGCTACTCTGACGTGGTGGAAGGCGCGCGTGACCGACGCCCTGCTGCGTTACGGCATCGCCTCGACCTGGAACGACAACAACGAATTCGAAATCTGGACGCCCAATGCACTGGCGCACGGTTTCGGCCAGCCCTTCCCCGCGCGCGAGGCCAAGGTGTTGCAGACCTTGCTGATGATGCGTGCATCGCGCGACGCGCAACGCGCTTATGCGCCGGAAAAGCGGCCGTTTCTGGTGTCGCGCTCGGGCTGCGTGGGCATGCATCGCTATGTGCAGACCTGGTCGGGCGACAATGCGACTTCCTGGGAGACGCTGCGCTACAACCTCAAGATGGGGCTGGGGCTGGCGCTCTCGGGCGTGTCGAATATCGGCCACGATATCGGCGGCTTCGCGGGTCCCGCGCCGGAGCCGGAACTGTTCGTGCGCTGGGTGCAGTTTGGCGTGTTCATGCCGCGTTTCAGCATTCATTCGTGGAACGACGACGGCACGGTCAACGAGCCGTGGATGTACCCCGAACTCACGCCGCGCATAGCGAATCTCGTCAAGCTGCGCTACCGCCTGATCCCGTATCTCTATCAGTTGCTGCACGAATCCAGCACGCGCTATGAGCCGGTGCTGAGTCCCACGTTCGCGCAATTCCCGGCGGACGCGCGGTGCTACGCCGAATGCGACGACATGATGCTCGGCGCGTCGCTGCTGGTTGCGCCAGTCGTGGAGGCAGGACAGCGCGAGCGGCAGGTGTATCTGCCCGCTGGCGCACGCTGGGTCGACTACTGGAGCGGCGCGGTGTTCGAAGGTGGGCAGACGCTCACGCTACCCGCGCCGTGGGATGCGCCGGTCATGCTGATCCGCGAAGGCGGCGTGATCGCGCTCAACGTGGCGGAACAGCATTTCGGCGAGCGGGCGGACCGACGCGCCTTCATGGTCGTGCCGATGGCGGCCGAGGGCGGCACGAGCGCGCAATATATCGAGGACGATGGCGAAACGCAGGCCTGGCGCGATGGCGGTTGCGGCACATGGCGTATCGCCGTGCAAGGTGGCGCGCAGACGCTCTCGATCACGCTCGCGCGCGAGGGAGACAGGCGCTTTCTGTGCGACACGATCGAGCTCCATCTGCCAGACAGCGAAACGCGCGCGATCATGCTCGACTCGGGGCGCATCGTCGCGGACCTGCGCGACGGCGGCTGGCGAAAACTGACGGTCGATCTGGCTGCTTAAAGCGACATGGCGCGCACGTCGATGCGCGCAAGCCGCTTGACGTGGCGCGGGCACGATATCCGCGCCCGAAAACGCCGCCCTTGTCGAAGCGCCAGGCGCAGCCGTGATCATGCCGCGAGTTTCATTGCATTGCCGGCTTCATTCGGCCTCATTCAGCCTCGCCGCCATGCGCCTTATGCTGCGCCGCAAGCTTGTCCTGCTGCGCCGGCGGCACGGGATCGTAATGGCTCAGCTGGATGCTGTAATTGCCGTTGCCGCCCGCCATCGCATTCAGGCGCGACTGGTAGTCGTTGAGTTCCGCGAGCGGCACTTTGCCCGCGATCACCATCGCATTGCCGTTCACGGTGTGGGTGCCGTGCACCTGGCCGCGCCGCGCGGAGAGATCGCCGATCACGTCGCCCATCGCCGCTTCGGGCGTCATCACCTCGATATCGACGATCGGTTCGAGCACCACGGGCTGCGCCTTGAGCACTGCATCGATAAACGCCTTGCGCCCCGCCGTGACGAACGCCACTTCCTTCGAATCGACCGGATGGCTTTTGCCGTCGAACACGGTCACGCGCACGTCCTGCATCGGAAAACCCGCGAGCGGGCCGCTTTCGATCACCTGCTGGATGCCTTTTTCGACGGCGGGAATGAACTGCGAAGGAATCGCGCCGCCCTTGACGGCATCGACGAATTCGAAGCCCGCGCCGCGCGGCAGCGGCTCCACGCGCAGCATGACTTCGCCGAACTGCCCCGCGCCGCCGGTCTGCTTCTTGTGGCGGCAGTGCCCCTCCGCCTTGCCGCCGATGGTTTCGCGCCACGCGATGGTGGGCGGGCGCGTCAGGACTTCGAGCTTGTGCTGGTCGGTCAGGCGCTCCAGCAGATAGCGCAGATGCAGTTCGCCCAGCCCGCGCACCACGGTCTCGTTGGTGCCCGCCGGATGGCTGATGACGAGGCACGGATCCTCGGCGGCGAGCTTTTGCAGCACGTCCCACAGACGCTGTTCGTTGCCGCGCCGCGCCGGTTCGATGGCGAGGCCGTAGATGGGATTCGGAAAGTCGGGCGGCGTGAGATGGATATTCCCGTCCTCGGGCGCGTCGTGCAGCACGTCGCCAAACGCAATGTCTTCGGCTTTTGCCACCGCGCAGATATGGCCGGGCCCCGCGCGCGGGATTTCGGTGTGATCCTTGCCTTGCAGCATCAGCAGATGCGCGACCTTGAACGGCTGGCGGCCATTGCCGATATAAAGCTGGCTGTCGCGCGTCACCGTGCCCTGATGAATGCGAAACAGCGCAACCCTGCCGATATACGGGTCCACCACGACCTTGAAGACATGCGCGAGCACGTGTTTATCCGCGCGCGGCTCGGCGCGCACGGGTTCGGTTTTAGCGCCGGTCTCACGGTAAAAAAGCGGCGGATTGCCTTCGGTGACATTGGGCAACAGTCGCACGAATACGTCGAGCAGTTGCGCGATGCCCGCACCCGTCGCCGCCGAGGTGAAACACACCGGCACCAGATGGCCCTCGCGCAAGGCGCGCTCGAACGGTTCGTGCAATTGCTCGGGACGGATTGCTTCGCCCTGTTCGAGATACAGCTCCATCAATCCGGCGTCGAGTTCGATCACCTGATCGACCAGCGCATTGTGCGCCGCCTCCACCGAATAAAAATCCGCCTCGCCGGACGGATTGAAAAAGCAGTCGACCACATCGGTTGCGCCTTTTGCGGGCAGGTTGATGGGCAGGCATTGCTTGCCGTACGTCTGCTGGATCTGCGCGAGCAGGCCGGGCAGATCGACCTTTTCGCCGTCGATGCCGTTCACCACGATCAGGCGGCAGAGCTTGCGCGCCTCGGCGGCGTCCATCATGCGGCTGGTGGTCATCTCGATGCCGGTGCGCGCGTCGATTACGATGGCCGCCGTTTCCACGGCAGTCAATGCGCCGATGGACAGGCCCGCGAAGTCGGGATAACCGGGGGTGTCGAGCAGATAGATGCGCGTGTCGCGATAGTCGATATGCGCGAGCGCGGAGCTGAGCGAGTGATGATACTTGCGCTCCAGCGGGTCGAAATCGCACAGCGCGGTGCCGCGGTTCACGCTGCCCTGAGCGTGCAGCGCGCCGCCCTGGTGGAGCAGAGCCTCGGCTAGCGAGGTCTTTCCGCAGCCGGCGTGACCGACCAGCGCGACTGTGCGGATGGCTTCGGGACTGTAATCCATGGCCGCCATCGTCCAGTAGTGGATGTTCGGGCATTATTGGCGAAAATCGGCTGCACTGCCAACTAACTTCTCCAGACCTCGGTACGACCCCGCGCTTTCGCTGCGGCGCAATATTTCAAGGGGTTTTCGGCACGCCCAGACGCTCGATCAATACTGAAAGCAGATCGATTGGCAACGGAAACACGATCGTCGAATTCTTGTCCGCCGCAATCGTGGTGAGCGTTTGCAGATAGCGCAGCTGCATGGCCTGCGGTTGCAGCGCGAGGCGCTGGGCGGCTTGCAGCAGTTTTTCCGATGCCTGCAATTCGCCTTCGGCGTGAATCACCTTGGCGCGGCGCTCGCGCTCCGCTTCGGCCTGACGCGCAATCGCGCGGATCATGGTTTCGTTGAGGTCGACGTGCTTGATTTCGACTGTCGAAACCTTGATGCCCCACGCGTCCGTCTGCGCGTCGAGCGTCTTCTGGATATCGGCGTTCAGTTGTTCGCGCTCGGCCAGCAGCGCGTCGAGTTCGTGCTTGCCCAGCACCGCGCGCAAGGTGGTCTGCGCAAGCTGACTGGTCGCCTCGAAATAGCGCGCGACCTGAATCACCGCTTTTTCCGGATCGACCACGCGGAAATAGACCACGGCGTTGACCTTGACCGAAACGTTGTCGCGCGTGATGACGTCCTGCGCGGGCACGTCGAACACCACGGTGCGCAAATCGATGCGCACGGCCTGCTGCACGACCGGCAGGATAAACACGAGGCCCGGCCCCTTGACCTTCCAGAAGCGGCCCAGCATGAACACCACGCCGCGCTCGTACTCGCGGAAGATGCGGATGGCGCTGACGGCGAACAGCACCGCAAGCAATATCAGCAGACTCGAAAAGCCAAACGTGAAACCGATCATGGCGATGCTCCTCCCGGATGGGGTGTTTCTTGTCGTTGTTGTTGCGCTTGTTGTTGCGTTTGTTGTTGCCTTTTTTCTTCCTGTCTTTCTTCGTCTCGTTCCTGCTCTTGCGGCACGACCGTGAGCACCAGGCCCTCGCGCGCCGTCACGCATACGCGCGCGCCCGCCGCGAGCGGCGCCACGCACACCACGCGCCAGCGTTCGCCGTGCACGCGGGCCCAGCCGCTTGCCAGGCTTGCGCCGCCGCGCCCGAACTGCAGTCCTTCGTCGATGATTTCGCCGCCGCTGCCCACCATCGCTTCCGCGCCGGTCACCACCGGCTGCCGCCGCGCGCGCAGCGCGACCCCTGAGACGCAGGCCACGAACACCGCGCCGCCCAGCGTAAGGCCAGCGATCAGCGGCAGTGGGATGCCGTAGCCGGGTACATCGGTATCGATCAGCATCAGCGCGCCAACCGCAAAGGCGACGATGCCGCCACAGCCCAGCACGCCCGAGGTCGGCAGGAACGCCTCGGCGACAAGGCACCCCAGTCCCAGCAGCACGAGACCCAGGCCCGCGTAGTTCACCGGCAGCAACTGCATCGCGAAGAGACCAACCAGCAGACAGATGCCGCCCGCGACGCCGGGCAGCACGAAGCCCGGGTTGGCGAATTCGAAGAACAGGCCGTAGACGCCGATGGTCAGCAGGATCAGCGCCACGTTCGGATCGGCGATGATCGCGAGGAAGTGGCTGCGCCAGTCGGGCGCGACGGTGACGAGCGGGGCATGCGCCGTCGCCAGACGGACATTGCCCGCCGAGGTGGCGATGACGCGCGC
The DNA here is from genome assembly GCF_014200455.1 of Paraburkholderia bannensis. Lineage (GTDB taxonomy): Bacteria > Pseudomonadota > Gammaproteobacteria > Burkholderiales > Burkholderiaceae > Paraburkholderia > Paraburkholderia bannensis_A. The sequence goes on from NZ_JACHBW010000016.1 coordinate 127,922, forward strand.
GTCGAGCTTGCGGGCGAGATCGGCGGCGTCCGTGGCGATCAGATCGATCACGTGCTGATCGAGCGCCTCGCTGGCGGAAAGGCTCACCGCCTCGCGCACCGCGCGCTCCGCCCAGACGGCGTTGCGGCCGCGTAGTTGCGCGAGGCCGCGAATATACGCGGCCGCGTCGTGCGTCATCTTGCGGGTTTCGGTGGAGGCGGTGTCGCCAGGCAGGGGTGCGGACGCGCCGGGCGACGATGAAGGCCCTGAAGGGCCAGAGGGCATGCCCGGCGTGGCAGGCGACGGAGCCGACCCCATCCCGAGCTGCACGGGCGACGCCGCGCCCAGATTCGTGCCCGGCGCCATCGCCGCGATATGGCTCGCGTAGACGATATAAGTGCCCGCACTCGCGGCACGCGCGCCGCCCGGCGCGACGAATGTGGCCACCGGCACGGGCGAGGCGAGAATCGTCTTGATGATCTCGCGCATCGAGGTATCGAGACCGCCCGGCGTATCGAGCTGGATAATCGCCAGCGCCGCGTGCTGCTGGGCCGCGCGCTCAAGCGTGCGGACGATGAAATCGGCGCTGGCCGGGCCAATCGCGCCATTGACGCTCATCACCACGACGGCGCCTTGCGCCGCCGCCCACGCGCCGAGGCGACCGGCCAGAAGGCTCATGGCCAGCAACGCCGCGAACAGCGCCATGCGCACGCAACGCAGGCGGCGCAGCGCCCGCAGCAAGTGCGCACGGCGAGGATGAGGCGGCAGCGTGTCGTGCTTCGCCGCCCGGGTGGGGCGATGAGCGCGCATCGGAACGTCCGGACGGGCAGTGGGGTGGCCCGATACTTCAAGATTAGGCGCTTTGCGAACGGTGCGTAGATAGCCTCAACCCTTAGACGCCCATCGATCGCCCTGGACCCGCGTGATTCACGCCGCGAGTTCTTCGCCCACCTTGAACACGGCCACCAGGCGGTCGAGTTCGGCGGCCTGCTGCTTGAGGCTTTCTGCCGCCGCAGCGCTTTCTTCGACCAGCGCTGCGTTTTGCTGCGTCACTTCATCGAGTTGCTGCACTGCATCGCCGATCTGGCCGATCCCCGCGCTCTGCTCCACGCTCGCCGAGGTAATCTCGCTCATCATCGTGCTCACGCCCTGCACCTGCGCGACCACATCGCCCATCACGCGGCCCGCATCGGCGACGAGACGCGAACCGGCATCGACGGTCCCCGCGCTATGCTCGATCAGCGCCTTGATCTCCTTGGCGGCCTGCGCGCTGCGCTGCGCGAGATTGCGCACCTCCGACGCCACCACCGCGAAGCCGCGTCCCTGTTCGCCCGCGCGCGCCGCTTCCACGGCGGCGTTGAGCGCCAGAATATTGGTCTGGAACGCAATACTGTCGATCACGACGATGATTTCGGAAATCTTGCGCGAAGCCTCGCTGATCTGCTGCATCGTGCTGACCACCTGCCCGACCACCTCGCCGCCCTGCGAGGCCGCGGTGGACGCGGTGCTGGCCATCTGCGCGGCGGTGCGCGCGGTGTCGGTGTTGTTCTTCACGGCTGCGGTGATTTCCTCCATCGACGCCGCCGTGCGTTCGAGATTGCTCGCCTGCTCCTCGGTGCGCTGGCTCAGGTCGGCGTTGCCCATGGCGATCTGCGTGGAGCCGATGGCGATCGACGTGGACGACGCGCGCACGCGCCGCACCAGCGTGCCCATCGAGGCCACGAAGCGGTTGAAGGCATCGGCCAGTTGCCCGACTTCGTCGCCGGTTTCGACCGTCATCTGGCGCGTGAGATCGCCCTGACCATCGGCGATTTCGGCGAGCAGCACGGCGGCGCGGCGCACCGGCGCGGCAATCGCGCGGCCCACCAGCAGAATCACGCCGAGCGCGGCGGCCAGCCCCACCACGGCCGCAATCAGCGTGGCGGTGCGGATCGTGCGCTCGAAGGGACCGAGCAGTTCCGCCTGCGGCACCTCGACCACCACGTAGGCATCGAGCTCGGGAATGAACGATGTCGCGATATAGCGCGCGCCCGCAGGCGCACGATAGCTCATCGACGCGTAGGGCTTGCCGCCCAGCAGCGCGGCGGCGGTATCGGCCGGCATGCCCGGCGTGTCCTTGAGGAAGTGCTTGCCGTCCACCAGAGCCGTATCGCGATGCATCATGATCGCGCCATCCGGATGCACGAGATAGGCGAAGCCGGTCTGGCCGATCTTGTAGCTGGAGATGCCGGCCGCGAGCGCATCGACCGACAGCGCCATGCCCGCGACGCTTGTGGCCTGCGCCTGATTCGCGCCCTGCACACGCGCGTTGATGAACATCATGTAGCCGCCCACGGCAACGTCGCGGTCCATGTTCACTTCGTAGGGCTTGCCCGTGGCGAGGAAGGCCTTGAGCCAGCCGTCCTGATCGCCGATCTTGCGTTGCAGACCCGCTTCCGTGTAGTAATTGCCCGTTCTGGCCGAGACCCATTGCACGCTGGCGGCCTTTTCCTCGGCCTTGATATTGGCGGCAAGGCGCGTCCAGTTGGCCGCGCCCGCGTCCGGCTCGCCATCGGCTTCCCATTGCTGCAGAAAGGGATCGAGCGCGATGGCGCGCGCGGCCGTGATCGGGCCCGCGAGTTGCCGCTGCACGTCGGCGCGGATGCCGTTGACGGCGGTGGGCAGTTCGTCCTGCACGACGCGTTCGCGCACCGTATCGCCGATCAGCCAGATGCTCAACCCGCTCGAAATGCCGATGAAGATCAGCAGGCAGGTGGTCATGCTCAGAACCAGCTTGTTCTGGATGGAAAGTTTGCGCCAGATGGACATGAAAGTATTGGGTCAGCGGATTGATCGGCAACGGATGAGGGATCCGTCAAGACGTTATCGGTCGCTGGAGGCCGGAACTTCATGGGAGATCGCTTATAGGGGGTATACGCTGGCGGGGGCGATCGCGGCGTGCGAGGTATGAGCGCTGCGGTTCAACGCGCACGCGCGCGGCGCACGTTAATTGGGGATATATTCGATGTCCGAATCTTGTCGTGAAGGCAGAGCGATGCTGAAGACGATCACGAAGACGATGGGCGTGCTGCTATGTGCCGCGCTTTCGACTCATGCAGCGAGCGCGCGCGCTCAGGCCGTGCCTTGCGAGCCAGGGCAACTCGCGTTGAGCCTCGACGATGGTGGCGGCGATTTCAACGGCATGTCGCACGGCGGGACTTACGTGGTGCTGCGCAACCGCGGCCGCAGCCGCTGCCAGATTCCCGCGCGTCCCGATCTGGCGTTTCTCGATGCGAACGAGCAGACGCTGCAAGCTTCGTTGCAGGCCACGCCGGGCATGCATCCCGGCCCGGTGTTGCTGCCCGTGGTGATTCCCCCGCACGCCAGCGTGAGGGCCAGCCTGCGCTGGGTGACAGGCGAAGTATTCGATGACTCGCAATGTATCGACGCCTCGGCCTTGCGCGTCGGCATCGGGCAGGGCGCATTGACTGCGCCGCTGCAAGCGCATCTTTGCGGCGCGCGGGCCCAGGGTCCGCAATATCAGTTCGTGCCGTTCCAGCCGAAACGGCCGCCGACGAACTAAGGGAATTAACGCCGCAGTTTCAGGAATTGCCATGCGCGGCGTCCAGCGCAGCGTCTGCGCGCGATAGGCGAGCCAGAGGCGCGCTTGCGGCGCGTCCGGCAGCGTCGCGCCCTGGGCGATGAAACGCACCTGCGATTCGTCGCCGGGCGCGGCTTTGATCTGGCCTTGCAGAACGTAGAATAGCCGGGCATCGCGCTTGCTCCGGGATAATTCCTCTGAGCCGATCTACCGTCTGCGAGAAGGAGAGCGATCATGCCGCGTGCCATCTGGAAGGGCGCCATCAGCTTCGGGCTGGTCTACGTGCCGGTCGAACTGGTTCCCGCCACGCAGAGCGAACACACGGGCTTCAACCTGCTGGAGCGCCGCACGTTCGACCCCATCGGCTATCGTCAGATCAACAAGCGCACCGGCAAGCCGGTCGAGCGCGACGACATCGTGCGTGGCTACGAGTACGAGAAGGGCGCCTACGTGGTGATCTCGGACGAGGAAATCCGCGCCGCCAGTGCCGAGGCCACGCAGACGGTGGACATTCTCGCGTTTATCGACGCGGCGCAACTGTCGTTCGTGTATCTGGATACGCCCTATTGGCTCACGCCCGATCGTCGCGCGGGCAAGACCTACGCGCTGCTGCGCGACGCGCTGGCCTCGAGCGGCAAGATCGGCATTGCGAACGTGGTGCTACACAGCAAGCAGCATCTTGCGGCGGTGATCGCGGCCGGTCCGGCGCTGGCCTTGCAGACCTTGCGCTGGTCCACCGAAGTGCGTGAATTCGAGGACGTGCAGGCTTTGCCGAAGAGCGCCAAAAGCGAAGGCGTCAGTAGCCGCGAATTGCAGATGGCGCGCAAGCTGATCGACGATCTGACGACCGACTGGCAGCCCGATGCGTACCGCGACACCTTCCGCGACGCGATTCTGGAACTCGCCGAGCGCAAGGTGAGAGAGGGCAAGGCGCACGAAGTGACGCGCGTGCAGGCTCCGGCGCAGAAAGCGCGCGGCGCGGATATCGTGGATCTGACCGAACTGCTCAAGCGTAGTCTGGGCAAGCGCAAGGCCGCGGCGCGTCATGTCAGCGATACAGACGATCATGCCGACGATGCGCGGCCACGCAAACCCGCAAGCCGACGCTCGAAACGCGCCGCCTGAGCCGGAAAGCACCAAGGATAGGCCATGCCGACTCGACAAAATCTAAAGGATTACGAAGCAAAGCGCAGATTCGATGCAACGCCAGAGCCATCGGGCCGTGCCGCTCGACGCGGCAAGCGTGCGAGCGCCAGCACCGGCTCGTTCGTGGTCCAGCGACACGACGCGCGCCATTTGCACTACGACTTCCGTCTCGAACTGGACGGTTCGCTCAAGTCCTGGGCCGTGCCCAAAGGGCCGAGTCTCGATCCCGCTGTCAAGCGCCTCGCCGTGCATGTGGAAGACCACCCGGTTGAATACGGCAAATTCGAAGGACGCATTCCGGCAGGCAGTTACGGGGCGGGGACCGTCGAAATCTGGGATCACGGCACCTGGAAGCCCGAAGGCGGAATGCGAGCCGCGCGCGACGGCTACAGGAACGGCAAGCTAGCCTTCACGCTCGACGGCGAAAAACTGCATGGCGGCTGGGCGCTGGTACGCAGTGCGATGGGCAGCGGCAAGCATGACAACTGGCTGCTGATCAAACAACGCGATGATGACGCGGCAGGCGAAGACGAATATCGTGTGATCGACGATAGTACGGGTGGCAAGCGTGCTGCAAGGTCCGCGCAAAAGCCAGCGCAAAATTCCACGAATACAGCCAGGAAACCCCACGCGACAAAGAAACTGGCGGGCGCGGGCAAGCGCACAAGGAACAGCACCTCGCGCAGCGAGCAGCCCGCATTGAAGGGCGCAGTGCGCGCATCGCTGCCTGCCGCGCTCTCACCGCAGCTCGCTACGCCTGCCGATGCGCCGCCCGGCGAGGAAGGTTGGCTGTACGAATTGAAGTTCGACGGCTACCGCGTGCTGGCTCGCATCGAAGGCGATGACGTGCGTATTTTCACGCGCAGCGGTAAAGACTGGAGCGCAAAATTTCCGCAGCAGGTGAAGGCGCTGCGTGCGCTCGATGTGAGATCGGCGTGGCTCGATGGCGAGGCCGTAGTGCTCGACAAGGACGGCGTGCCCGACTTCCAGGCGCTGCAAAACGCCTTCGAAGAAGGCAGTGCCGACGCCATCGCCATCTGGTTCTTCGACCTTCCCTGGCTGAACGGTTTCGATCTACGCAAAGTGCCGCTGGAAGCGCGCCGGGCACGACTTCAGGCGCTGCTGCAAGGCGCGCGGAAAGGTGCGCGGAAAGAATCGCTGCGTTTCTCGGAAGCCTTTGCAGGCGACCCCGATGCGCTTCTGCAAGCCGCCTGCGAAGCGAATCTCGAAGGGCTGGTCGCCAAGCGCGCCGGCAGTGCCTATACATCGACGCGCAGCGCATCGTGGCTCAAGCTCCGATGTTCACGTCGCCAGGAGTTCGTGATCGGCGGCTATACGGAACCAGCGGGCACCCGCGTGGGTTTCGGCGCGCTGCTGCTGGGCGTTTATGACCAAAGCGGAGCGTTGCAGTACGCCGGACGCGTGGGCACCGGCTTCGACACCGCGCGCCTCAAGTCGCTGGCAAGCGCCATGCGTGCACGCGAGCGCAAGACCTCGCCGTTTGCGGCCGTGCCCGCAGCCGAACGTCGCGCGGGCGTGCATTGGCTGCGGCCTGACCTCGTGGCCGAAGTACGCTTCAAGACCTGGACCAGCGCAGGCGTGGTGCGCCACGCCTCCTTCATCGGCCTGCGCGAAGACAAGCCGCCTGAATCGATCGTGCGCGAACATCAGGCGCCGCCCGTCAAGGGCAAGGCGCACACGAAAACACCGACGAAAACACAGACGAAAACAACGGGGCGCGCCGTGAAGGGAGAAGCCGAAGTGGCCGGTATCAGAATCACGCATCCTGAGCGCGTAATCGACGATGCCAGCGGGTTGCGCAAGATCGATCTCGTCCATTACTTCGAGGCCGTCGCGCCCTGGCTGCTGCCGCATCTGCACAAGCGGCCTGCCGCGCTGGTGCGTGCGCCATCGGGGGTGGAAGGCGACCTGTTCTTCCAGAAGCACGCAAGCAAGCTGCAGATTCCCCATGTGACCCAGCACGAAGGGCTCGATCCGGGCCACGCCGCACTGATGACTTTCGAAAGCGCGGACGCGATCGTCGGCGCGGCGCAAATGGATGCGATCGAATTTCATACATGGAATGCGCTCGTCACGGGCATCGAAAAGCCTGATCGCCTTATCTTCGATCTCGATCCCGATCCGGCGCTGCCTTGGGACCGGATGATCGAGGCGGCGCAATTGACGCGCGATCTGCTCGATGCGCTGGGCCTGCGCTCATGGTGCAAAACGAGCGGCGGCAAGGGCCTGCATGTGGTGGTGCCGCTGGTGCGCCACGCGCGTTGGGATGAAGCGAAAGATTTCGCACGCGCGGTAGCCGCGCATATGGCCGCCACCTTGCCCGATCGCTTCAGCGCAAAGATGGGGCCGAAAAATCGCAAGGGCCGCATTTTCGTGGACTATCTGCGCAATGGCCGTGGTGCGACTTCGATTGCGGCGTACGCACCGCGCGCGCGTCCTGGCCTGGGCGTTTCAACGCCGGTTCGCTGGGACGAGCTGGACGCGGTGAGCGGCGGTGCACACTGGACCGTGGCGAACCTGCGCGAACGGCTGGAAAAACTGCGCGCCGATCCTTGGGAGGGCTATGGCGAGGCGCGACAACGCATCACCGCGGCGATGCGCAAGCAACTCGATACCGCCTGAAATGCAGCCTCAAACCGCGATGAACTCGATGCGGTCGCGCCCCGCACGCTTCGCCGCATAGAGCATCTGGTCCGCGCGCTGATACATGTCCCACGGCGTGGCCGTGGTTTCATGCTCCGGCGCATGTCCGGGCCTGCGTGCGCGCCACGCGATGCCCATGCTGATCGTCAGCGTGTGGCCCTGCAACTCGCGTTGCGGCGGCTCCAGCGTTCTCACCGCCTGTTGCAGGCACTGTGCCGCGCGCAGCGTTTCGCACGCCGATCCGGCAAACAGCAGCACGCAGAATTCATCGCCGCCCAGTCTGAACAGATAATCGTCGCCGCTGCGCAGACCGCCCGTCACCACGCGGGCGACGGCGCGCAGCACGCGGTCGCCAGCGTGGTGGCCATGCGTGTCGTTGATGAGCTTGAAATGGTCGATATCGAATACGCAGAGCGCCGCAGTATGCGTGCGCTCGCGCAATCGGGCGTCATGCGCCAGCACCACTTCCAGATAACGCCGGTTATAGGCGCCAGTGAGCGCATCGGTCACCGAGAGTTCGGCGAGCGCGGCATTTTCCGCTTCCAGTTCGCGAATTCGGCTCATCAGATGGTGCCGCTCGCCGCGCAAATGCGTAGGCAGTATCGATGCGCGACGCGTGCGCCGTTTCAGCGGCGGCGGATGAGGTCGGGCGCGCGCAGCGTAAATCACGCGCCTGGCGAAGGCGTTCTTGTTGGACATAGGGTCTCTGCGTGTGGCTGTCATGCCTGTCGTGACCGGTTGGGCCGCTCCTGCGCCTGATGCGAAATTCAATCAGCAGGCTGATGAAGTGAGCCGCCGGATGTTTTTTTGCATTATCAGCGAGGCACGCGTGCGGAACTGTCAGGCATTGTCAAACGCAAATCACCCGGCATATCCATCAATATGACTGGGCATTACCTCACATGGGGATTTCGGACGTGAGCTTGATTTTCTGCATGGGAATATCGGTCTTTACGCTTTGCACGCCGGGAATACGCGTCAGATATTCCATCAGGAAACGCCGATATTCATCGAGATCGGCCGCCACGATGCGCAGCAGAAAATCGCAGTCGCCCGCCATCAGATGACACTCGACCACGTCCGGGAACTGGCGCACGGCCTCGGCGAAACTGTCCACCGTATGCGCGTCCTGCCCCTTGAGCCACACGCGCGCGAAGACCGTCAGCGCCTTGCCGACCTTGGCCGGATCGAGCACGGCCACGTATTTTTCGATCACGCCCGCCTCTTCGAGCAGACGCACGCGCCGCAGACACGGTGACGGCGACAGCCCCACCTGCTGGGCCAGATCGACGTTCTGCAAACGGCCGTCGCGCTGCAGGGCGTTGAGGATGCGGCGGTCGATGGCGTCGAGCTTCAGATGGCTTTCCATGTCGTTCTTTTGCTGATTTGTAGCATTGAGTGCCAAATTCTCGCGCCTGCATGGCCACAACGCAACCCGATTCGAACGTGTTCAGCAGAAAATATCGCCTTTGCAGGAATTGTAATTATCATGAGCAGTGTGCCTACCTCTGCCGCCTCCGCGCGGCGTTCCATCGATACTTCCGAAGTCGCGCGCGGCATGCGCGCCGCGCTGCCCATCATGCTGGGCTTCATCCCGTTTGCCCTTGTGCTGGGCGCCCAGGCCGCGCAAAAGGGCCTGAGCAATATCGAAGTTCCGCTGATGACCGGCGTGAATTTCGCGGGGGGGTCCGAATTCACGGCCGTGCGCCTGTGGACTTCGCCGCCGCATATCGCGCTGATCGTGGCGATGTCCTTTCTCGTCAATGCGCGTCACATTCTGATGAGCGCGGCTTTCGCGCAATATATCCGCCACGTCCCGCTGCGCCGTGCGCTGCCCGCGCTGTTCCTGATGTGCGACGAAAGCTGGGCGATGGCGATGGCCGACGCGAAGGTCAACGGCACCGGGCGCGTGAGCATGGCCTATTACATGGGCGTCGCGATCAACCTGTGGCTTACGTGGGTGTCGTTCACGGCGCTGGGCGCGGTGCTCGGGCCCGTGCTGGGCGACGTGCAGCGCTATGGATTCGACATGGCCTTCACCGCTGTTTTTCTGGTGCTGCTCAAGGGCATGTGGAAGGGCGTGGGTGCGAGCCTGCCGTGGATCGTGAGTCTCGTGGTGGCGGCTGTGACCTACCTCTATGTGCCGGGCGCCTGGTATGTGGGGGCAGGCGCGTGCGCGGGCCTGCTGACGGCCGTGCTGCGGGAGCCGGGCCATGCTTGAAGGCAACACGCTCGCCACCCTGGCGACCATCTTCCTGATGGCCGCGACCACTTACCTCACGCGCATCATCGGCTACGTGGCGCTGCGTGACCGCACGCTCAGCCCGCGCATGCGCGCGGTGATGGAGAACGTGCCGGGCTGCGTGTTGATCTCGGTGATCGCACCGGCGTTCGTCTCGCGCGATCCCGCCGATCTCGCGGCGCTCGCCATCACGCTGTTCGCCGCGACGCGGCTCTCCTTGCTGCCGACGGTGCTGATCGGCGTGGCGGCAACAGGCATACTGAGGCATGTTTTCGGCTAGCACCGCCGGCCGGCTTCAATCGACCACGTAGACCGCATAACAATGAACGAGACACCCGCGCTGACGCAGGACCACTGGATCGCCGGCCCCACGGGCAAGCTGTTCGCACGTAGCTGGGCATATGGCGATCCCGCAGGGCGGGCCCCCATCGTGCTGCTGCACGACTCGCTGGGTTGCGTCGCGCTCTGGGGCACGTTTGCGCAAACCCTTGCGCGCGCAACGAACCGGCGCGTGATCGCTTACGATCGCGCGGGCTTTGGCGCTTCGGATGCGCGTGCAGACCGGCCTGGCGCGCAGTTCGTGCGCGACGAAGCCGTGCGCTTTTTCCCGGCGCTTTGCGAGCACCTGGCCATCGATCGCTTTATCGCCTTCGGCCATAGCGTGGGCGGCGGCATGGCAATCGAATGCGCCGCGCTGCATGCTGCGCAATGCGCCGCGCTCGTGAGCGAGGCCGCGCAGACCTTCGTGGAAGACCTCACGCGTGCGGGTATTCGCGCCGCCCAGGCGCAGTTTCGCGATCCCGCACAGTTCGCGCGTCTTGCGCGCTATCACGGCGACAAGACGCAATGGGTGCTGGATGCGTGGATCGAGACGTGGCTCTCGCCTGAATTCGCCGACTGGTCGCTCGATGCGGTGTTGCCGCGTGTCGCGTGCCCAACGCTGGCGATTCACGGCAGCCTCGACGAATACGGCACGCGCGTGCATCCCGAGCGTATTGCGGCGTACGTGAGCGGTCCTGCGCGCGCCGCGATCATGGAGGGCGTGCGTCATGTTCCGCATCGCGAGCAGGAAGCGCAGGTCGCAGCGATGGTGGCGGAATTTCTCCTGCCGCTTGCGGATTGAGCCGCTTTTTCAGGCACATTCACACGATTGAAAAAAATTTCCCGATTTTTTTCGCGCGGGCCTTCAAAAATCCGGAAGGACTCGATACAATGCCGATCCCTTGCCCAGTGACGACCTGTTCGACACGCAAGCCGGGAAAAGCAGACGGAGCTTCAAGCATCCATTTGCAGGAAATGCCGACGTGGTGAAATTGGTAGACACGCTATCTTGAGGGGGTAGTGGCGAAAGCTGTGCGAGTTCGAGTCTCGCCGTCGGCACCAGAATTCATCCGGCAAGGTCTTTAAAAGCCTTGTCAGGATTACAGGAAACCCGCGAATGCGTCATGCTTTCGCGGGTTTTTTTCATGGGCGATTGCATTGCGCGCCATCCACGCAGACGAAAGCACGGAGTACACGTTGGGCAGGAAAAAGAGTGCGGAGAAGTTGAAAGTCGTCGCGGTGCGCGTCGATCCGGCGATCGAGCGCCGATTGCGGTTGCTGGCCGAAACCACGGGCCGCAAGCCATCTTATTTTCTGCAGCAGTTGATCGAAGGCGGTCTGGGCGCGCTGGAACAGCAATGGTTGCCGGCGGATGTGCTCGCTCAGGTCAGAGCGGGGACGGTCCCCGACCCGGCCAGCTCGCATTCGGTGCCGGATCTGTTTGGCGATCTGGAGCAATAGGCGTGTTGCCATGGGTGCGGGAGAGGTTGGCCTTGCTTGCGGCTTAAGGTCGGGTTAAGGCGCGGTTGAATACAGTCGAAGGTTTTCATTCCCACCATCGGCAAGATGGAGACCGCGCCCATGAATTCGACCGCCAATGTCACGCTCACTCCCGAGGATGCGCTGAGCAAGGTGCCCGCGCTCACGCTCGGTTTCTGGATCATCAAGATCGCGGCTACCACGCTGGGCGAGACCGGCGGCGATTGGGTGACCATGTCGCTGAATCTCGGTTATCTGGTTGGCACGCTGATTTTCCTTGCTGCATTCATTGCGCTGGTGTTCGCCCAGGTTCGCGCGGAGAGTTTCAACGCCTGGCTCTACTGGGCGACCATCATCGCAACCACGACGCTCGGCACCACCCTGGCGGACTTTTGCGATCGCTCGCTGGGCGTGGGTTATCCCGGCGGCGTCGCGGTCATCGTCGCGCTGCTGGCGGCGAGCCTGGGCATCTGGTATCGCTCGGAGGGCACGGTGGCGGTGGAAAGCGTGGCCACGCCCCGCGTCGAATGGTTCTACTGGATCACCATCCTGTTTTCGCAGACGCTGGGCACCGCGCTGGGCGATTGGGTCGCCGACGACGATCGCGGCGGCCTTGGGCTGGGGTTCGAAGTGGGCGCGGCCATCTTCGGTGTGGGTATCGTGATCGTCGGGCTGCTGTGGCTGGGCACGCGCGTATCGCGCACGCTCCTGTTCTGGGCCGCATTCGTGCTCACGCGTCCGTTGGGCGCGACGCTGGGCGACCTGCTCGACAAGCCGGTCGCGCAGGGCGGCCTGGCGGTGAGCCGGCTGTACGCCTCGGGCATTCTGCTGGCGTTTATCGTGGCCTGTATGGTGCTGATTCCGCAACGCGCGGCACAGCGAACAAGCTGATTCGCGCCTGGCGAAATACAGCAAGGCTCCCGCTGCAATGCATGCAGGCGGGAGCCGCTTCCCCCCTTAGCCGACCTTGTTGGCGTGTTCTTTGGCCAGCAGGCGCTGCGCCTGCTGATCGCCGCGATTGGCTTCCTGCGCCGTCTGCACCGAGGTCTCGGTGGCCTCGGCCAACGCCGCGCGCGCGGCATTGCTGATCTTGACCGAATAGGAAGCCGACGACGTGTTTTGTGCAGGCGTCGTCGAGCTTTGCGTTTGCGTGGCGCTGGACGACTGGGCCGTGGCGCTGGTTTGCGCCGATTGACCGCTCGTGGTGGTGGCCGTTGCGACCTGGGTCGCCACGGCCTGGCCGGAAACTGCTTGAATTGCCATCGAATTTCTCCCGATTAAATGAAACGCCGGAATACGGCATTTGCTTTATCGGCGGCGCTTTAAATGCGCTTTAGAAGTATATTTTTTGTAACTTCCGCAATCCTTAAGGTTTGGATAAGCTGGGCTTTAAATGACGATTTAAAGTCGGATTCCTGAATAAAAGCGACTGGCATTCAGTATCCGTCTGGAAGACGGGGCAGCCCAGACTCCGTACGAAGACCTAAAGTTGCCGGTGGAGTTGCGCGGCGAAAGCGCGTATTAGCGCTTCGTTGCGCGCGAGGAAGGTCCATTGACCTACGCGTGTGGTGACCAGCAAGCTCGCATCGACCAGCGTGGCAAGATGGGCTGAAATAGTCGATTGCGCAAGACCGCTGCGTTGCTGGATCGCGCTGACCGGCACGCCGTGGCCCAGATCGATATAGCCCATCGCGAAGGCCTCGCGCGGCGTCTTCAACCATGCGAGGATCTCGCGGCGCAGTGGATTGGCGAGCGCCTTGTGGATCAGGTCGGCGTTCATGGCGGGGTCCTGTCTAGTGGGTTCGAACGCGCGGCAGAGCCTTCGCCGCCGACAACTGCAAGCCCAACGAAGCGCCGATCCGATCCGCAGTCTGCGCGCCCAGGTCTTCCCTGACGAGCGCCAGCGCGAGATGCAAACCGGCGCGCGCACTGCCCGACGAATAGAGCTTGCCGTCCTTGAGACAGGCTTCGCTGGCGAACGCATGGGTGGAGGGAAATTCGTCGGCGAGGCGCTTTACGTAGCGCCGATCCGTCGTGATCCAATGCCTGTCGGCCAGTCCCGCGCGTGCAACCAGCAACGCGCCGCCGCTAAGGCTGGCGATGCGCGGCGTGGCGGCCCCCGCATGGCGCAGCCATTCAACCACTTGCCGACGGTCGGGCGTCATCTCGGCGAGCGGCGATCCCGGCACCACGACGATATCGAATGCACTCGTGGCGTGCGCATAACAGTCTGCCGTGGCAAGCGCGGCGCCACTGGAGGCGAGCACATTGCCGCACGATGGCCCGAGCAGATGCGGCTCGTAGAACGCCTGTTCGTGCAGTCGGTTGGCCTCATGAAACACGTCCATCGCATCGCTGACTTCCAGCAATTGAAAACCGGCATAAAGCATCATTGCGACCTGCATGTGCGATTTCCTCGCTGGCGCAATGGAAAGCGCGGCTGTTGGCCTCGCTGTATGCGCCCAATAGGTTGGATGGAGTTGACGCCGCCAGGCGCTGATAACGCGCAGGAGACGCTTGCAACACGAGGACAGTGTAGTGGGCGGCCTCGCCGCGCGCGGGCCGCGTTGGTGCGTTGAACGGCCAGATAGCGCGTTTTTTGGGCCACGCGGCATGTCTGCCATTTCATTACACAGGCGCAAAAGTCTTTTTACAGGGCCAGGCTGCAAGCCTTTCCGGCGTTGCGTTACTCTGCGTCACGGTCATCGCAATGACCGCCGGATTTTCCGCTCAATCCCGCTTGATTCCTCCTTACCGACCAAGGTTCCAGCATGAAAGTCGCCATTGTGGTGTTCGATGGTGCGCAGGCGCTCGACGTTGCCGGCCCACTCGATGTGTTCGCCGAAGCGAATACCTTTCTCGCCGATCATCAGCATTACGATGTTTCGCTGGTCGGTTACGAGGCGGGCGCTGTGACCTGCTCGAATGGCATGCAACTTGCCGTCTCGTGCGGATTCGCCGAATGCGACGTGCAATGGGACATGCTGCTGGTCGCGGGCGGCCCGCGTGTGCCCGATGCCAGGCCGTCCTCGCCGTTTCTGACCTGGCTGCAACGCCAGGCGCGCGGCGCGGCCCGCTACGGATCGGTGTGCAATGGCGCATTCGTGCTGGGGCGTGCGGGCTTGCTCGACGCCCGCGAGGTCACGACCCACTGGGCCGATGCGGAGCGTTTGTCCGACGAATTCCCGCAGGCCAACGTGCAGTCCGACCGTATTTTCGTGCGCGACGGTCGGCTTTTTACCTCGGCCGGCGTCACGGCGGGCATCGATCTTTGCCTCGCCCTGGTGGCGGAAGACTGGGGGCACGAACTGGCGGTGCGCGTCGCCAAACGGCTGGTCGTCTATATCCAGCGTGAGGGCGGTCAATCGCAGTACAGCCCGTATATGAACGCAGGCAAGGATGAAGACCCGATAATCGCGCGGGTGCACCGCTACGTCAGCGAACATATGACCGAAGCGCTGTCGATCGACGAACTGGCGAATGCAGCGGCGGTTAGCCGACGCACGCTTTCGCGCGTCTTTGCAAAGCATGCGAAGATGACGCCCGCAGTCTACGTCGAACAGGTGCGCGTCGATTCGGCGAGAAAGCTGCTCGCAGAATCGGATGCGCCGCTCAAAACCGTGGCGTACCAATGTGGTTTTCACAGCGCCAGTCATATGCGCACGACCTTTGCACGGCGGCTCAACGTGACGCCGCAGCAATATCGCCAACGTTTCCGCGCAGACTTGCCATTCAACGAGCCCCATGCAATTACCGGATTGTCAGCCCTCGCTGCCTGATATCGTCGAGCCCGGTTTATCGGTGCTGTTTTGCGGCATCAACCCGGGCATGCGCGCGGCGGCTACCGGGCAGCACTTTGCCGGGCGAGGCAACCGATTCTGGCGCGTGCTTCATCTGGCGGGTTTTACGCCCGAAGAATTCCGGCCTGCGGATGGCTATCGCTTGCCGCAATGCGGCTATGGGCTGACGACGGCCGTGGCGCGGCCAACCTCGCGCGCGAGTGAATTGTCGAAGGCCGAGATTCAGGCGTCGGCAGTGGAACTCCAGCTGAAGATTCGCCGTTATGCGCCGCGCTACGTCGCCTTTCTCGGCAAGACGGCGCTCGCAGAAATGACGGGTAAGCGCGATATTGCGTGGGGCCTGCAAAGCGCGGAATTTGCGGGCTCACGTGCATGGGTTTTGCCCAATCCGAGTGGACTCAATCGCAGCTTCAGCCTGGATGCGTTGGCGGCGGCGTATCGTGAATTGCGCATCGCCGCCGCGAGCCGTTAGCGTATTGCCGACTGTATCGGCTACAGCGCCGGCGGGCCCTGAAGGTAGGTGTTTTTGCGCAGCGTTTCGGTCACGAACTCCACGAACGAGCGGATCTTTCCGCTTCTGCCGCGCCGCTCCATATGCAGCAGGCTGACCGGCGTGGAGTCCGGCTCATAGTCGCGCAGGATCGGCAGCAGATCGCCGGCCGAGACTTCAGGCGCGGCTTGATAGGAAAGCAGTTGCGTGACGCCCACGCCATCCATGGCGGCTGAAACGGCAGCGGGCGCTAGATTGACCACCATACGGGGCTGGATACGCACCGGCAATCGCACGGCGTTTTCATAGAACAGCCATTCATGCGGCTGGGACACGCCGGTGAACGACACGCAATCGTGCGCGAGCAGATCGCGCGGATGGATGGGCTCGCCTCGCCCGGCGAGATACGCCGGCGACGCGAAGGTTTGCCGCCGCACCGCACCCAGCTTCACCGCGAATGCCGACGAATCGCCTAAATGGCCGATGCGGATCGCCACATCCACGCCTTCTTCCAGCAGTCGCGTCGGGCGATCGAGATACACGGCGTTGACGTTGACGTCCGGATAACGCAACGCATAGGCATTGACGAGCGGCGCGATAAATCGTTGTCCGAATAACACGGGCGCGGAAATGGTCAGCGTGCCGACGGGATTCCCGCTATCCACGGCGAGATTCGATTCCACATCCGTGATCGCATCGAGCACCTGACGGCAGGTTTCCAGATACGCCATGCCCGCGTCGGTGGCGCGCACCGATCGCGTCGTGCGCGCCAGCAGGTGCGCGCCAAGACGCGCTTCGAGCGAATGGACCGCGCGCGAGACCGCCGCAGCGGACATATTCAGTTTCTCCGAGGCAGCCGTAAAACTGCCTTGATCGACGATGGCGACGAACACTTCCATCTCGCGCAACTTGTCCATGATGGCTCTCCAGAACCGCTTGTGCGCCTTAGCGAAGCACGCATCCGATTTTTAAAAGATTTGATGAGTCGATTGTAGGCAGCGAGCCGCTGGCTGCGATATGGCGCTTTGTCGATTGACCCAAAAGCGCGTTTCAATGACCTGTATTCATCGCGCTCAATCATCGCATGAAGGCCATTTTCAAGGGGCTTTTGCGCTGCCGGGAGCTTGCGCCATCCGCTGGCCGGATTCGCGCCCACGATGGCCCAAAAGCCATCGTGGTTCAGCTTCAATAAAGGTGCGTTGTCTTCGACAATGGATTCACTGCATCGAGTACGCAGTAACGCAAATCCCACAAGCGAGGTTGATATGTTTTCCGCAATGCTTGAAGTGAATCCTGCTCCCGAACAATTCGATGCGTATCTCGGCATGGCAAAAATGCTGCGTCCCGAACTCGAAAAGATCGAGGGTTTTATCGACAACAACCGCTACGCGAGCTTGACGCGCGAAGGCTGGCTGCTTTCGCTGTCGAGCTGGCGCGATGAGAAGTCCCTGATCCGCTGGCGCACCACCACGAAGCACCACAAGATCCAGCAGGCCGCGCGCGATCGCGTGTTTGCCGACTACCGGCTGCGCATCGGACAGACGGTGGCGGATACACGCGTGCCGCAAGGTGAGGCACTCACCGAGCAACGCCTGGACGTGACCGAAGTGGGCGCGGGCAAAGCGGTGACCCTGCTCGACGCGACGCGCGACGCGGCATGGGTCAGGCAGGCGGGTGCTGACGCGGTGCGCGAATCGCTCGGCTTGCCGCTGGACGCCGCAGGCCTTGTGGCATGGGATGCATTCGATGCGTTGATGGCCCCAGGCGACGTGGTCGTGGTGGCGACCTGGCGCGATATGGAGGCTGCCGAAGCGTTCGAGCGTCAAACCGCGCTCGCCGCGGACGCGCGCCTGCGGCACATCCGCATCATCCGCGAATACGGCATGTTCGATCGCCGCGAAGCGCCCCAGTATTTCGAAGAAGCGCAGCGCTGATCGCCATGAACACCGTCCATACCCCGGCAACGCCGATATCGGCCGCGCAGTCGCCCGCCGGCGCCGCGCAACCGGCCGCCACGCCGACACGCTTTACCGCGCGACTGGCCGTGGGTCTGGTCGGCATGTTGCTGGCCTCGTTGCTGGCGATCCTCAACGAACAGGTCACCGCAGCCGCGATGGCCGACATCCAGGGCGCGTTCTCGATCGGCCACGACGACGGCACATGGCTCACCGCCTTGTTCGAAGCGGGCAACGTGGCAATCATGGTGTTCGCGCCGTGGCTGGGCGTGACCTTCACGCTCAAGCGCTTCACCATTGCGGCGGTGATGGCCACCATGTTATTTGGCGTGCTGTGCCCGTTCGCGCCCGACCTGCCCGCGCTGTACGTGTTGCGTGTGCTGCAGGGCATCGCAGGCGGCTGCCTGCCGCCCATGCTGATTATCGTCGCGCTGCGCTATCTGCCGCCGCGCATCAAGCTCTACGGGCTGGCGGGCTATGCGCTCACCGCAACGTTTGGGCCGGCGCTGGGCACGCCGCTGGCAGCGCTGTGGACCGAGTATGTGAGCTGGCGTATGGCGTTCTGGCAGATCGTGCCGCTGGGCCTGCTGTGCTGCGCGGCAATCCAGCAAGGCCTGCCCGCCGACGCCATGAAGCTCGACCGCCTGCGCGAATTCAACTGGACCGGCCTCGTCACGGGGTTTCCCGCGATCGCGATGATCGTGACCGGTCTTTTGCAAGGCGACCGCCTCGACTGGTTCGAATCTCCGCTGATTCGCGTGTTGTTCGGCGGCGGCACGGTGTTGCTCGCGCTCTTTCTCGTCAACGAGTGGTATCGGCCGGTGCCGTTTTTCAAGCTGCAATTGCTCAAGCGCCGCAATTTCACCCATGGCCTCGCCACGCTGCTGGGCACCGTGATTCTGCTGGTGGGCATGGCCGCGATCCCGGGCCAGTATCTGGCTAAGGTGCACGGTTACCGGCCCTTGCAGAGCGCGCCGCTGGCCTTGTTGCTGGCTGTTCCGTTGCTGATCGCGCTGCCCTTGACGGGCGCGCTATTGAACCTGCGCCGGGTGGATTCGCGCTGGGTCATGGCAAGCGGGCTTGCGCTGATGATCGCGACCTGCGCAATGGGCAGCTTCATGACGTCCGACTGGATCCGCAGCAACTTCTATCTGATGCAGTCGCTGCAGATCGCGGCGCAGCCGATGATCATCATGTCGATCCTGATGGGCGTGACCACCGGTTTGCCGCCCACCGAAGGGCCGTTTGCCTCGGCGATGTTCAACACGCTCAAGACGTTTTCCGCCGCGATCGCGACGGGCCTGATCGAGGGTCTGGGCACGGCGCGCGAGCATTTTCATTCAAGCATGCTGGTCGATCAACTGGGCAACCGTGCGTGGCTTGCCAGTGAGGGCAGCGATGCGGCCATAGCCCCGCTGGAACTCGCACATCGCATTCACGAACAGGCCGTCGTGCTGACATCGGCCGATCTCTATCGCGTGCTGGGCTGTATTGCCGTCGCGTTGCTTTTGCTGGTTCCCGTGCTGCCGGTGCGTATCTATCCGCCGTGGAGCACGACGCCGGACTCTTCGAAATAAAGGACGAATGCCATGTCTACGACTACCTTCTCTCGCCTCAAAGTGATTCGGACTGCCGTGCTTGTTGCCGTGACGGGCGTGGCGGCATGGGCCTGCACGACATTGGTTGCCGGTTCGAATACGGAAGCCACCAACGACGCCTATGTGACCGCCGATTTCACGCTGGTTGCGCCGCGCGTTGCCGGGCAGATCGCCGAAGTGCTGGTGGCCGACAATCAATCGGTGAGCGCGGGCCAACTGCTCGTGCGCATCGACGATCGCGACTATCGCGCCGCCCTCAGAAGCGCGCAAGCCGATGTCGCGGCCGCGCAGGCGTCGGTGGCCAATTTCGATGCGGAGATCGCGCGCCAGCCTGCGCTGGTCGAACAGGCGCGCGCGACCTTGCGCGCCGACGAGGCCTCGATCGGCTTCGCACGCGCCAACGCCGCGCGTTATCAAAACCTGTCCGACGCCGGTGCGGGCACCGCGCAGGAGCAGCAAAGCGCCTCCAGCACGCTGGCGGCGCAACTCGCCCAGCAGTCGCACGATGAGGCCGTGTTGTCGGCCACCGGGCAGAATCTCGACGTTCTCCACGCCCAGCGCGACAAGGCGGCGGGCGCACTGGAGCGTGCCAAAGCCGCGCTCGATCAGGCGCAGCTCAATCTGTCCTATACGGAGATTCGCGCGCCGGTGGACGGGAAGATCGGCCGGCGCTCCGCCCGGGTGGGCGCGTTCGTCACGCCCGGCGCGCCGGTGCTTGCGATCGTGCCGCTGGCGGATGCCTATGTGGTCGCCAACTTCCAGGAAAACCAGATCACGAAAATGCGGCCCGGTGAAAGCGTGCGCGTGAAAGTGGACAGCCTTCCAGGCGTGGTGATTCACGGCCATATCGATAGCCTCGCGCCCGCAACCGGCCTGAGCTTCGCGCCCATCGCGCCGGACAACGCCACCGGCAACTTCACCAAGGTCGTGCAGCGCGTGCCGGTGAAGATCACCATCGATCCGGACCAGGCTGCCGTATCTGCGTTGAGCGTGGGCTTGTCTGTCGAAGCAGAAGTGGCGCTGGGCCGCGGCGCGGATCAGCCCGAAACAGGAGAAGCAAAATGAAGGCGAACGATCCCTCCATCCGGGCCATCATCCTGACGATCCTGGCGTGTCTTGTCATGGCGGGTTGCACGGTCGGCCCGAATTTTGAACGGCCGCAGTCGCCTACGCCCGAAGTCTTCGATCGCACACAAGCGGCACAGGCGGCGAGCAAACCCGTTCAGGCGCCGCTCGCCCCGGACTGGTGGAGCTTGTTCAACGACCCGGTGCTGAACGGTCTGGAGCAGCAGCTTGCGGATGCCAATCTCGACGTGGCGGCTGCATCGGCACGCTTGCTGCAAAGCCGCGCGCAACGCCGCGTGGTGGGCGCGGCGCAGATGCCCACACTCGACGCCGCCGCTTCGTACAACCGCGAGCGCGGCAGCGAAAACGGCGTGCTCTCGCTGCTGGGCGTGACGCCAACGCAGACGCAGCCGCAATCGGCGTCGGGCAGCGCGCCACTGGGCGTCGCCGGGATGCCTGGCTCCAAGGGCTCGCCCGCGTATAACCTCTATCAGGCCGGCTTCGACGCGTCATGGGAGCTCGATATCTGGGGCCGCGTGCGGCGCAGCGTGGAAGCAGCGACCGCGATGTCCGACGCCTCCTGGGAAGATCGCAACGCGGTGCTGTTGAGCGCGCGCGCGGAGCTGGCTCGCGACTATATCGAGCTGCGCGATACCCAGGCACTGCTGACGATCGCGCATGAAAACCTCGACATCGCGAATAACGCATTGAAGCTCACGCAGGTTCGCGCGCACGAGGGCGTGACGACGGATCTCGATGTCGCGAACGCCTCGGCGCAGGTGGAAAATATCGAAAGCCTGATTCCGATGCTCGAATCGCATTGCGAAACTTCGATCAACGCCATTGGCGTGTTGCTGGGCGAAGAGCCGGGTGCATTGCGTCAGATGCTTGCAGCGCCGCGTGATGTGCCTGCACTGCCCGCGCAGATTCCCATCGGCTTCCCCTCGGAACTGGTGCAGCGCCGCCCCGATATTCGTCGGGCCGAAGCGCAATTGCATGCCGCCACCGCTTCGATTGGCGTGGCGAAGGCAGACTTTTATCCGCGTATCTCGCTCAACGGCAGTGCTGGCTTTCAGAGCCTCCAGCTCTCCAGTCTCGCGAGCTGGGCGTCGGGGCAATTCGTGGTCGGGCCGTCGATCACCATGCCGATCTTCGAAGGCGGTCGCCTCAAAGGCACGTTGCAGTTACGCGAAGCGCAGCAGCAGGAAGCGGCAATCGTGTATAAGCAGACGGTCTTGCAGGCATGGCGCGAAGTGGACGACGCACTGGTGATGTACGACGCCGAGCAACGCCGCCGCGACCGGCTTACCGAAGCCGTGGCCATGAACGAGCGTGCGCTGGCGATCGCGCAGCAGCGTTACAAGGCCGGTGCGCTCGATTACCTCGACGTGCTCAATGTGCAGAAACAGTTGCTCGATGCGCAAAGCAATCTGGAGCACAGCCGCATGGCTGCGGCGACCAATCTCGTTACGCTGTGCAAAGCCCTGGGCGGCGGATGGGAATCGACTTACGGCGGACAATATGCGGCACATTGATGCGCGCGCGGTTGCGTCGTGCCGTCACGAAACGATCTGCACCCAGCGGCTGCGCCAGGCGGGGGCCGCGAAGGGTTCGGAGAAATACTGGGTTTCGTGCACGACCTTGCCGTGACGAAATTCCATGATGCTGACCGTGAATGCAACACGGTCGTCATAGTGAATGGTGTATTCGGTGATCCACAGGTTGCCGCTGCCCTGCATGCGCCGCACGTCGAAGCCCGATGGCCGGGCCGGATGTGCGCCGCGCAGCGCCTGCAGATTCGCGCGGCCGAGAATGCGTTCGCCGGATTGAGGGTAGTCGCAGATGGCGTCGTCGGCATAGATGCGGTGTTCCGCGTCCAGATCGCCGTCCGCCGATGCCTGCCAGTGCGCATCCAGGGCTTCGCGTATGGCCTGATCGTGCATGGCAGGTCTCCGTGTGTAGGCGCTTGCGCGTAGGTGAATTCACATTTGGCCCCTGAAATACAGGGCTAACGCGCGCTGTCTTTGCAGTGTAGCAAACGTCGCGACGAGGCGGATTCGATGCGCCGGACGTTGCGATCCAGGAGTGATCGACATGAAACAACGCTATGTCAAAACCGTCACATCGGGGGCGCAATGAGCACGCTCGATACGTCTTCCGCCGATACCGCAGTGCCCGGTTATGCCGAGCGCAATGCGCCGTACTGGCGTCGCAATCTGGTCGTCTGTGTGTTCGGCTCGTTCACGACGCTGGTGAGCCTGAGCATGCTGCTGCCGTTTTTACCGCTGTACGTGCGCCAGCTGGGCGTGAGTTCGCAGGCGGCGGTGATCCAGTGGTCGGGGATCGCTTTCAGCGCCACGTTTCTGGGCACGGCGGCGACCGCGCCGATATGGGGGCGACTGGCCGACCGCTTTGGCCGCAAGCCCATGCTCGTGCGCGCGGCCATCGGCATGGCGATCGTGATGTCGTTGATCGGCGTCGCGCACAACGTCTACGAACTGGTGGCGCTGCGGCTCGTCGCGGGGCTGGTGGGCGGCTATGCGTCGGCATCGACGGTGATGGTCGGCACCCAGGCGCCGCGCGAGCGCGCAGGCTGGGCGCTCGGCATTCTGTCGACGGGCGCGCTTGCGGGCAATCTGGTCGGGCCGCTGGTAGGGGGCTTTTTGCCGGGCTGGATCGGCATACGCGGCACATTCTTCGCAGGCGGCGCGATGATCGCGGTGGCGGCGCTCGCCACCATCTTCGTGGTGAAGGAAGACTTCAACGCGCAGCGCGATGCGAAGCGCCACGTGCACCGGGCGTCGGCTTCGTCGTCTGCGGTGAGGCGCGCCAATGCGGGCGTCGTCGCGGCGCTGCTCGTCACCGCGATGATGGTGCTGCTTGCCAATATGTCGATCGAGCCGATCATCACGGTTTATATCTCCAGCCTGCATGTCGACGCCGCGCATCTGGCGCGCGTGGCCGGCGCAGTCATGGCGTGCTCGGCCCTTGGCAGCATGTTGACGGCGGCGCGGCTTGGCTCGCTGGCTGATCGCATCGGTAGTTGGCGCGTCATCATCGGCTGTCTGCTGCTCACGGGCCTGGCGATGATTCCGCAGGCCTTCGTCACGCACTGGTGGCAGCTTGGGGGCTTGCGCGTGGTGATGGGCATGACGCTCGCGGGCCTGTTGCCCTCGATCGGCAAACTCGCGCGCCATTCCGTGGACGAATCGTCAACGGGACGCTTGCTGGGTTGGTTGCAGTCGGCGCAATTCAGCGGGCAAGTGATCGGACCGTTGATTGGCGGTTTGATAGGCGTGCATCTGGGGCTGCATGCCGTGTTCTTTGCGACCGGCGCGTTGCTGGTGGCCTGCGCGGGGCTCGCGCAATGGGCGCGCAAGCAGGAGCATTGACGCGAGGGCCCATAAAAACAGACATAAAAAAGGCTCTGCCGTTTCCGGTAGAGCCTTTTTTATCGCGCATCTCGCCCACATGGCCGTCGGGTGCACGCACCAATACGTGCCACACGATTTCCATTGCAGTGGAATTGAAATCCATTATACTGGATTTATGAATGTCGAAGCCCTCCTTGCCAAACGCGTGCGCGACCTGCGCAAGGCGCACGGCCATACCCTTGACGATCTGGCCGAAGCCAGCGGCGTGAGCCGCTCGACCATCTCGCTGATCGAACGCCAGGAGATCAGCCCCACGGCGGTGGTGCTGAACAAGCTGGCGCACGCGCTGGGCGTGTCGATGGCCACGCTATTCGCCGAGGAAGCGGCCAGCGACGCCCAGCAGCCGCTCGCCCGCCGCGCGGAGCAGCAGACGT
The DNA here is from genome assembly GCF_014200455.1 of Paraburkholderia bannensis. Taxonomy (GTDB): domain Bacteria; phylum Pseudomonadota; class Gammaproteobacteria; order Burkholderiales; family Burkholderiaceae; genus Paraburkholderia; species Paraburkholderia bannensis_A. The sequence goes on from NZ_JACHBW010000016.1 coordinate 152,049, forward strand.
GGCGGGATCCCGCCACCGGCTATCTGCGCCGCCATGTTTCGCCGGTGGGCTTTGTTTCGCCGCTCGAACTGGTCGAAGTGAGCTTTCCGCCTGGCGAGAGCGTCACCTTCGATGGCGTGACGCGCCTTGCCGTGACGCATCAGCAGGTCTGGGTGCTCGAAGGCGAGATGGCGATCAGCGTTGGCGAAAAGGTATGGCATCTGAAAGCCGGGGACTGCCTGGCGATGGTGCTGGACCAGCAGATTGTTTTTCGCAACCCGGGGCGCAAGCCCGCGCGCTACGCCCTTGCGTTGACGACCGTATCCACGACCCAAAGGACAACGAAATGAGCGATCCCATCATCGTGCAATGCACTCACGAGCGTCATGCCGATGCGATCCTGGAGATCTTCAACGACGCCATCGTCAATTCGACAGCGCTGTACGACTACAAGCCGCGCGACGCGCAGAAGATGGTGGCCTGGTTCGAAGCCAAGCGCACGGGCAATTTTCCGGTGATCGGTGTGGAAGACGAAAACGGCACCTTGCTGGCCTTTGGCAGCTACGGCACCTTTCGCGCGTTTCCCGCGTTCAAATACACGATGGAACATTCCGTGTATGTGCACCAGGATCATCGCGGCCGGGGGCTTGGCCGCCTTGTCATGGACGCGGTCATCGCCGCCGCGCGCGAGCACGATGTGCATGCCTTGATGGGCGCCATCGACGCGACCAATGCGGGCAGTATTGCCTTGCATGAGCGGCTGGGATTCCGGCACGTTGGCACCTTGCCGGAAGTGGGCTTCAAATTCGGCCGCTGGCTCGATCTGGCGTTTTATCAATTGCTACTGGATACGCCTGCCAATCCTGTCGACGGCTGATTATCGGTATCGTCGGCGTATCTTTTCAGTCGGCGATCTCACGCCGCAATCCGGCAAACATGCGCGGCTCCCATTCGCGCGTGCCGATCAGCAAACCGGTACCGCGCCGATGCGTGAGCGGCGCGGATGCCGATTCATCGTGCAAGGCTGCGAACTTGCTGCGCAGCCGCCGCAATTCCAGCGCGAGTTCCGCGCGCGCCGCTTCGGTCAGCATGCCCTGGGTGAATTCGAGCGATTCACCCGCGCCCGCGAAACTATCGTCGAGAAAATCACCGAGCCCGCGCGCCTTGAAATACTGCCGGATCGGGCCGCCCGGAATCCAGTCGAAATCGCGCGCCACCAGCAGGCGGATGCGATCGCCGGGCAGCAGCGCAATCAATCCCATGCGATCGAGCGAGAGCAACAGCTTGAGACATTCCGCACGCGTGAACCGGTAGATCGCGACGATATCGTCGAGCGTCCAGTGATTGAGCGCACAGACCGTCACCAGCAGCAGCCGCTCGTTCGAGACGAGCTGTGCCTCCTGCGCCTGAGTGAGGATGCGCAGTTGCGGCACCGTCGCCGCGGCTTCCTGCACCAGCTCGGCAACGGTAAAACCCAGCAGCCCGCACATCTCTTCCAGCCGGTCCAGCGTAAAGCGCCCCTTGGAAAACAGCCTTTTCACGCTGGGCTCGGAAACGCGTAGCGCCTGTGCGACGTCACGGTAGGTCATCCGCCTCGCGCGCAGTTGCCGCTTCAGCGTTTCGATCAGTTGGGCGGTTTGGCTCATCGGAAAGTATTGAAAAATGATACTTCAGGTGGCAGAGACGGCCACTCTAGCATGATTTTTCATCGGATTTGATCCTCGTCAGCATACTGGCTTCGTCTTCTGGCCGCACGCGCGATGTCGCTGGCAAGCTGCACCGCGCGCCCTCCGACCGCTGATTCCGCACACTCCCTGCGCACACTCACGAGCCACTCATGACCTCTACTGCAAGCCGCGAACGCCGTGATGAACCCTCGCAGTTCGCCCTGTTGCGCGAGCGCCGATTCGCGCCGTTGTTCTGGACGCAATTCCTCGGCGCGCTCAACGACAACGCCTTCAAGATCGGCTTCACATCGCTCGTGACCTACGAGACGTCAAGCTTCGCAGGCGTCGATGCGAAAACGGCCGCATTTGTGATTCCCGCGCTGTTCGTGCTGCCCTTCGTGCTGTTCTCGGCTACTGCCGGACAGCTTGCCGACCGCTTCGACAAGGCCGCGCTCACCCGCTTCGTGAAGAGCTTCGAGATCGTTGCGATGTTGATCGGCGGCGCAGGATTCTTGTTGCATGGCGCGGCGCTGCTGTATCTCTGCACGTTTCTGATGGGCGTGCATTCGACGCTGTTCGGCCCGGTCAAATATGCGTATCTGCCGCAACATCTCGCGGATGCCGAACTCGTAGGCGGCAACGGCCTCGTCGAAATGGGCACCTTCGTGGCGATTCTGGTGGGCACCGTGGCGGGTGGCGCGGCCGCTGCTGCGGGCGCTCAGGGTGCGATGCTGCTGGCGGCGCTGTGCGTGACGCTGGCCATCGTGGGGCGGATCGTGTCGGCGCGTGTGCCGGCTTCGCCCGCGCCGCAGCCCGATCTGCGCATCAACTGGAACCCCATCGGCGAGACATGGCGCAATCTGCGGATCGCCCGTGAGGATCGCACGGTGTTTCTTGGCCTGCTCGGTATTTCGTGGCTCTGGTTCGTGGGCGCGACGTTTCTCTCGTCTTTCTTCGGCTTCGCGAAGGATGTGCTCAATGCGAATCCCGATGTCGTGACCGTGCTGCTGGCGACGTTTTCCGCCGGCATTGGCATGGGTTCGCTGCTGTGCGAGCGTCTCTCGCGCGGACGCATCGAAATCGGCCTCGTGCCGCCTGGCTCTATCGGCATGAGCGTGTTCGCGATCGATCTGTTCTTCGCGAGCCATGCGTTGCCGGCGCACGCCCATCTGCAAACGGTGAGCGAATTCATTGGCGCCCCCGCTCACTGGCGGGTGCTGGCCGATCTGTTTCTGCTTGCGATGTTTGGCGGCTTTTATAGCGTGCCGCTTTATGCGCTGATTCAAAGCCGCAGCAAGCCGACGCATCGTGCCCGCATCATCGCCGCGAACAATATTCTCAATGCGTTGTTCATGATTGCTTCTGCGCTGATGGGCGTGGCGCTCGGCGCAGCGGGCGTGGGAATTCCGGGCCTTTTCCTGATTACCGGGCTGTTGAATATCGCGATTGCCGTGTACATTTACTCGCTCGTGCCCGAATTCATGTTGCGTTTTATTGCCTGGGTGCTGGTGCGTACGTTTTATCGCATTCGTCTTGTCGATACGCAACGCATTCCGCATGAAGGCGCAGCGGTGCTTGTCTGCAATCACGTCAGCTTTGTCGATGCCATCGTAATCATGGCCGAAAGCCCGCGTCCGATCCGCTTCGTGATGGATTACCGCATTTTCAGTTCACGGCTGGCCGGCTGGTTGTTCCGTCATGTGAAAGCGATTCCGATTGCCCCCGCGCACGAAAATGCCGAACTCCTCGATCAGGCTTATGCGTGTTGCGCCCAGGCGCTGACCGAAGGCGAACTGGTTTGCATCTTTCCGGAAGGCAAGCTCACGCGTAACGGTGAAATGAACACCTTCCGTCATGGCGTCACGGAAATCCTGCGCCGCACGCCTGCGCCGGTCGTGCCGATGGCGCTGCAAGGGCTATGGGGCAGCGTGTTCTCACGCGATGAGCGCGCCCGCATGCCGCGTCCGCTGCGTCTTGGTGCGATGAGCCGTCTCACGCTGGCCGTGGGCGAGCCGCTTGCCCCTGCCGACGCGTCGCCGCAACGGTTGCAGGAAATCGTCCAGAGCTTGCGCGGTGCGCAGCCTTGAAACTCCGCCAGATACGCGATCCGAATACTTTTCTCGTTGCCTCGAATCACACCATGAACAAACCCTGGCTCCATTCCTACCCGTCGGGCGTGCCTGCCGAGATCGACATGTCGCGCTATGGCTCCATCACGGCGCTTTTCGAGGAGAGCTTCCGGCATTTTGGCGCGCGGCCCGCATTCGCGTGCATGGGCAAATCGATCAGCTATGTGGAACTCAATACGCTTTCGCGCCGGCTGGCGGCGTGGTTGCAGTCGAAGGGCCTCGAACGTGGCGCGCGCGTGGCGATCATGATGCCCAACGTGCTGCAATATCCGCTCGCGCTGGCTGCGATCCTGCGCGCGGGTTATGTGGTGGTGAACGTGAATCCGCTCTATACGCCGCGCGAACTAGAACATCAACTCAAGGACAGCGGCGCCGAAGCCATCGTGCTGCTGGAGAACTTCGCCACCACGCTGCAAGCGGTGGTGCAACACACGTCTGTCAAACATGTTGTGGTCGCAACCATGGGCGATCTGCTTGGCGTGAAAGGCTGGCTGGTGAACTTCATGGTGCGGCGAGTCAGGAAGATGGTGCCCGCCTGGAATTTGCCCGGTTACACGAGTTTCAACGCCGCAATCGCGCAGGGCGCGCGCCTGCCGTTCAAGCGCGTGGAGCAGGGCCTCGACGATATCGCCTTCCTCCAGTACACGGGCGGCACTACGGGCGTATCGAAGGGCGCGACGTTGCTGCATCGCAATCTCATCGCCAATCTGCTGCAGACCCAGGCGTGGCTCGAACCGGCACGCGCGAAACGTCCTGACGTCACGCAGAATGTGACGGTCGCCGCGTTGCCGCTGTATCACGTGTTTGCATTGACGGTGTGCGGATTGCTGAGCATCCATACGGGCGGCCTTTCTGTGTTGATTCCCAATCCGCGCGATATGGCGGGCATGATCGAAACGCTGCGCGCATATCGCATCACCGTGTTCCCCGCGGTGAATACGCTCTATAACGCGATGCTCGATCATGCCGACTTCGACAAGCTCGACTTCTCGCAGCTTTTCGCCGTGGTGGGCGGCGGCATGGCCGTGCAGGAAGCGGTGGCCAGACGCTGGTTCGAAAAGACCGGCGTGCCCGTGGTGGAGGGCTATGGCTTGACCGAGACCTCGGCGTGCGTGACCTGCAATTCGCCGGTTTCCGTGACCTGGAGCGGCACGATCGGCTTGCCGTTGCCCTCTGTCGAAGTCTCGATTCGTGATGACGATAACAAAGTGCTGGGCGTGGGTGTAGCGGGCGAGCTATGTATTCGCGGGCCGCAGGTGATGGCCGGTTACTGGCAACGCCCCGACGAAACCGCGAAGGTGATGACTTCCGATGGTTTCTTCAAATCGGGCGATATTGCGGTCATGGACGAAAGCGGTCAGGTGAAAATCGTGGACCGCAAAAAGGACATGATTCTGGTGTCGGGCTTCAACGTCTACCCCAATGAAATCGAGGATGTGGTGGCGCAGCATCCCGGCGTGTTCGAAGTGGCCGCTGTGGGCGTGCCGGATCGTCACTCGGGCGAGGCCGTGAAAATCTTCGTGGTGCGTAGAGATCCGGCCATCACCGACGCCGATATTTTCAACTGGTGCAAGGAGCGTTTGACGGGTTATAAGCGGCCCAGGCTGGTCGAATTCCGCGATGCGCTGCCGAAGAGCAATATCGGCAAGATTCTGCGTCGCGAACTGCGCGACGGTCGCGCGTGAGCGTCCGATATCCGGGCGGCTGCGCGAATCGTCACGCCCGCTGACGATTCGCGCCAGTTGCAAAGATCAATAACGCGAAAGCTGGCTGCCGTTGATCTGCACGCGGTCGCCCGGATGCAGGTCGCCTGGCGTCGGCACGTCGAAGGCGCGCGTCGAGCCGTCGCTCAACTGCACGTCGATGCGATAACCTGCCGGACCGCTCATTTGCTGACCGATCTGGTTGCCTGCATAGGCGCCGCCCAGCGCGCCAATCACGGTCGCGGCATCGCGGCCATGACCACGGCCGATCTGGTTGCCGAGCACCCCACCCACCAGCGCGCCCACGACGGTGCCACCGACACCGCCGGCGCTCGTGGCGCTGCTGACCGGGTGAATCGCCGAAATCGTGCCGTATTGCGCAGCGTATTGATTGTTGTACTGCGGATTGTTGTATTGGCCGCTGTATTGCCCGCTATTCTGCGAATCATAAGGCTGCGCAGGCGGCGGTGCGTAGGCCGGTTGTTGCACGGTGGCCGGTTGTGCATACGCGGGCTGCGCATATTGGCCTTGATAGCCCTGTTGCGAACCATACGACGAATAGCCCGGTCCGTAGCCCGGCGCGACACAGGCGGACAGCGAAACGGCGGTAGCGGCGACGAGCGCGGCGCTCAGGGCAGAGCGGGTAGAGAGCATGGGCATCACGATGTTGTCTGCGGCGCAGCGCGCGATTTGCGCGGCGTGCCGTCGTTGGGTAACGGATGCGGCGGAGTATAAGGAATGCTTGTCCAGCCGTCCGCTACCTGCGGGTAACAACGTGTAAAGTCTGTTGCCGATGGCGCGCTGCGCCGCGATTGCGCTTTAGAACCGCGTCATCAATCCCACCGACACGCCCGTGGTCGACGCGGTGCCCGAGCGTATGCCGAGCGCCGAAATATTCAGCGCATCATTGCGATACGCGCCCGATAATCCGTTGAAATCGGCCTCGGCGTAAATCTCGGAGCGCTTGGAAAGGAAATACTCCGCGACGGCGTAAGTGGTGAGTTTGTGGCCGTTGCCATTTTTCGCGTTCGCCAGATGGCTTGCGCGGTCGTAGTAGACCGCTGCGGTCAACTGGATCGCCGACGTGGGCAAGACGACGATCCCTGCACCCGGCATCTGGTCGTGCCGCTCCGGCGCGCCTGCCGCAGCGGCGCTCACATGCAGATCAGCGTAGCTGAGGAAGAGGCGCGCGGGGCCCATTACGAGCGAGGCGCCGCCCTGGAAGGTCTCGGCCCACTGCGTGGCGCTGGCGTTCCATTGCTTCTGATAGCCGAAGCCTGCCAGGCCCCCGCTCCATTGATACAGCGCCATTCCCGAAAGGTTGCTGCCGGCGCGCGTGTTGCCGGCCACGCCTCCGGGCGAATAACTCGCACCATAGCGCAATCCACCCACGCGCCCCAGGTAGCTGATGGTGTTGTTGAAGCGCGTGTCGTAGGTGAAGAAGTTGAAGTAGTAGAGCGCGTTGGGCGAAACCGCGAGCGACTGGCCCTGACCATTGAGCGGATCGATGAGAATCGAAAAATACTCATGCGCGCTTACCTGACGTCCAAACGTCAGACGCCCATAGTCGCCGTTGAATCCCACATAGGCTGCCTGCGAAAACAGTACGCCAGAATTCTTGAGTGCGCCGGTGCCGCTATTGAACGCGTTCTCCAGCTTGAAAATCGCCCTGACGCCGCCGCCCAGATCTTCCTCGCCGGAAAGGCCAAAGCGGTTGCCCGCCAGAATATTGTTATTGAAGGCCACGGCGCTGCCGCCCTTGAGGCCATTGGTCCAGCGCACGCCGCCGCCAAGATAGCCATACAGCGTTACGCTCGATTGCGCGTGGACGCACGCCGGAAGGAACGCGCCGACGAGAACGCTCAGTAGAAGCTTTTTCATCTGTCTCCTCGATGCTATTTTGATTGGTATGGATAACGAATGAATCGCCATCTACGATCAAGGCTCGACGACGTTGAAGCGTCCATCCGGCTTCTCCAGCGTTTTCAGGAACGCGCCGAACAGCGCCTTCGCGCCATCGAGCGCAATATCGCCTTCGGCGACGGCCGCAGCGAATTGCGTTTCACCCAGCAGGATGCGATCGAGTGTTGCGCGTGTCATCGCGATGCCCAGATCGTGGCTGTCGCGATGGGGCGTCGAGGACCACGTCAGTGCGCCGTGCTTGAGCGTCAGCGCGTAGCGTGCATCGCGATCGGTGAAATGCCAGCTCATGCGCATGTCGAGGTTTTGCGCCTTCAGACCATTCACCATCACGGCGAGATAGTCGAAGAAGGCGCCATCGCTGAGCGAGCGCACGAGATCGTGGCTGCGCATCACCTGGCCCGCCGCCGGGCCCGGTCCTTCGCGCAACTCGCGAGCGCCCAGCAGATAGGCGTTGCGCCAGGTCGCCGATTCGGCCTGAAAACCCATTTGTTCGAGCGCCGCCGCGCCCAGTTCGCGCGCCGCGCGCAGATCCGGTTGTGCGAACACCAGGCGATTCATGATCTCGGCGACCCAGCGGTATTCGCCGCGCTCGAAATCGCGGTGCGCGCGTTCGAGCATCGCCTGAGCGCCGCCCATGTACTCGACGTAGCGTGGCGCGGCCAGCGTGTCGGGCAGCGCGTGCAGGTGCGCGGGATTGCCGTCGTACCAGCTCAGATAGCGCTGATAGATCGCCTTCACGTTGTGCGAGATCGTGCCGTAATAGCCGCGCGTGTGCCATTGCGCGGCGAGCGCGTCGGGCAGCGCCAGCGATTCGGCGATTTCGGCCGCGGTCTGGCCGCGATTCATCAGGCGCAGTGTCTGGTCGTGCAGATATTTGTACAGGTCGCGTTGCTGTTCGAGGAAGCCCGTCAGGCGCGCCGTGCCCCAGGTGGGCCAATGATGCTGCGCGAACACGACATCGGCGTGGAGCGCGTAACGCTCGATCGCCTGATTCAGATAACGCGACCAGAGCTTCGCATTGCGCACCTGCGCGCCGCGCAGCGGGCAGAGATTGTGCAGCGTGCGGGTGCCGTTTTCCGCCACGTTCAGCGCGCGCAGCCGTGGAAAGAAGAAGTGCATTTCGGCGGGCGCTTCGCTATCCGGCGTCAACTGGAAAACAATTTCCACGCCGTCGATCGTATGTGTTTCGGTTTCCTCACGAATCAGCCGGGTTGGCTCGATCAGCGTGACCGCGCCGCCCGGCATGGTCTTGCCCAGGCCCGCGTCGATCTGGCAGCAGGCGCTGCGCGCCAGTGTCTGTCCAAACTGGAATTGCGAGCGCCGCTCCATGGCGGTGCCGGCCAGCACGTTCTCCGATACCGCTTCTTCCATAAAGCCTTCGGGTGCGATGATCGCGCACTGGCCCGCGCGCACGCTCGCTTCGTCGATGACGCCTTTCACACCGCCGAAATGATCCGTATGACTATGGCTGTAGATCACCGCCACCACCGGGCGGCGCGGCCGATGCGCGTAATAGAGTTCGAGCGCCGCTTTCGCGGTCTCGCGGCACGTGAGCGGATCGATGATGATGAGGCCGTGATCGCCTTCGATCAGCGTCATGTTCGAGAGGTCGAATCCGCGTACCTGATAGATGCGTTCGGTCACGACGAACAGGCCATGCAGCCGGTTCAGGCGCGCCTGACGCCATAACGCGGGATGGGCCGTAGGCGGCGCGCTCTCGTCGTCCAGGAAAGCGTAATCGGCCATGCTCCAGACGAGCCGACCGTAGTCGTCGCGGATTTCGGCATCGGGGATCGTGCCGATAAAGCCGCGCTGGGCTTCTTCGATATCGAGCGGGTCGTCGGCTGGAAGGACGTGTCGCGCAGCGATCTGGGCGTCGGCGGTGGCTTGCGTCGCGCGCTGGAAGGGGAGGGTGTCGTTCATGATTTCGGAGGATTTGCCGGACAGGGCGCGCGGTTCGCGTCGCGCCCGCCATCGTGTGGAAGTTGAATGCGCGGACTCAGTGCGTGGTGCGCGAGGCCACGAATTCCGGTTCCGCAAGCGCACTCAGCGCTGCGCGCGAGCGCTGTGGATCGAGCCAGCGTGCGCACAGCGCGCCGCAGCCGATCAACACGAAGCCGGCCAGTACACACGATTGTTCGAAGCCGATAGCGGTGTTGCCGTGCGCATGCTGGATCAGCACGCCGGTCAGTAGCGGGGCGCACAAACCCGCAAGCGAACCGATCGCATTGCTGAGCGCGAGAATCGCGCCGCGCTGCCCATCGGGGGCGACCTCACTGAGCATTGCCGGGCCGACCGAATACATCGCGAGCGTGAGGCCGCTGCCGAGCGTGAGCAGCAGCACTTTCTCGAAGGGGCCGAGCGCCGGCACGAAGACCACCATACGCATCAAACCCGCCACGCTCAGCGCCACGGCGATAAAGAGGCCGCGCGCGCGTCGCGATGGCAGGCCTGCGCAAAGCATCCGTTGCGAGAGCCAGGCGAGGCCAAGACCCATCGGCGTGGTGATGCCGACGAACAGCGCGAAGAGCCGCCCGGATGTGCTGGCGCTATAGCCTAAACCCGCCTGCAGATAGTGCGGCATCCAGGTGAGCGAGGTGGCAAGCACCCAGTTCGCCGCGAAATGGCCGCAGAAATTGCCGACGATGGTGCGATCCGCAAGCAGCACGCGCCAGCGCACGCGCTGGGTGGTCTGTACGTCTTGCACGCGTGCCCTGGCCGATGAGCCGCGCGACGAACCCAGCGGCCCTTCCGCACCGAAAGCCAGCCAGCAGGCGCACCACACGAAGCCCAGCACCGCGAGCAGCGCAAAGTTCGCGCGCCAGCCCCAGCGCGCCGTCACGAGCGGAATCGCCAGGCCCGCGACCAGTAGACCTAGCGCGCTGCCCTGATACAGCACGGCGGCGGGCAGGCCGCGCTTCTCGTCGGGGAACCACTTGTAGATCGCATGCAGCGCAACCGGCGAGGCCGGTCCTTCGCCCGCGCCCAGCAGCACGCGCAAAATGAGGATCACGCTCATCGAGCTTGCGAACAGCATCGGCAATTGCAGCAGCGACCACGACAACGCCATCAGCAACAGGATCAGGCGTGTGGCGATGCGATCGGCGAGCATGCCACCGACCACGGCGGAAATGGCGAACAGCCAATTGAGGCTGCCGCCAATCAGCCCGAACTGCGTGGGCGTGAGGCCAAGATCGCGCATCATCGGCACCGACACCATGCCAAACACGATCTTGTCGAGGAAATTCACCATCATCATCAGCGCGAGCATGATGGCGATCGACCACGCGCGCGCGGGCCGATAGTCACTACCGTTGGCGGACATGCCTGTCTCCGGATTTGTTATGAAGGCGCGTCGCAGGCGCGCCTTGTCTAAGCTTGCGCCACGTCTCGCGCGCTCACGCGGCAGCGGGTTCGAGAATCGCGCGCGCAATCGTATTGCGCTGGATCTCGCTCGTGCCCGTGAAAATACGGAACATGCGCAATTTGCGAAAGGCCTGCTCGACCGGATGATGGCGCGTGACGCCTACGTTACCGTGAATCTGCACGGCCTTGTCGGCCACTTCGAAACAGCGCTCGGAAACGAACACCTTGCAGGCCGCCGCCTTCATGCGCAGATCGCCGCCGGCGTCAGCGAGTGCGGCAGTCTGCGCGATCATGCTTTCGCATGCCCACAGCGTGGCGGCCATATCGGCGAGCATGTGCTGGATCGCCTGAAAGCGCGCGATGGGACCGCCAAACTGGCGGCGGCTGCGCGCGTAATCGAGCGAGGCCTGATAGACCGAAGTGGCCAGACCCAGCATCGTGGGGCAGTGCAATAGCCGGTTCACGTTGATACGCGACATGCCGAGTTTGAAGCCGTTGCCCGCGCCGCCAAACAGGTTCGCACGTGGTACACGCACGTTGTCGAAGCGGATATCCGCGTCGATATGCTGGCCCGACATCGGCACGTATTCCTGCTCGACCGTCACGCCCGGCTGATCGAGGTCGACCAGAACCGCACTGATGCCGGGGGGCGTGGTGGACGCGTCGGTCACGCACATCACGATGGCGAAGTCCGCGAACGGCGCGCCGCTGATGTAGTGCTTATGACCGTTCACGATCAGATCGTCGCCGTCTTGCACCGCGGTGGTGTGGATGCTTTGCGCATCCGAGCCCGAATGCGGTTCGGTCAGGGCGAAACAGGTCGATTTTTCGCCCTTGATGACCGGCATGAAATAGCGCTGCAACTGATCGGGCGTCGCGTACTTGAGCATATTGCCCACCCGCGGCGGGCCGCCCAGATCGCCGAGGACATGGATGGCGAGCGAACAGCCGCTGGCCGCGAGGTCGGCCTTGAGCGCGCACTGCTGCAACACCGAAAAGCCTTTGCCGCCGAGTTGCACGGGCAGGCAGGCCGAATAAAACCCCAGTTCCGCCGAGCGCTTCCAGACGCGGCGCAAAACGTCGCGCGGCCAGACGCTTTCGGAATCGAGGCCGAGTTCGCGCTCCATCGGCGCAAGCTCTTCGGCCACGAAACGGCGGATGCCTTCGCGGGTGGTGTCGAAGACCGGATCGGTCACGTAATCGAACATGATTCGCTATCCTGAGTGACGCAATGAGTGATGCAATGAGTGATGCAATAGGTGGTGCAACAGGTGGTGCAATGCGTGATTCAATGGGTGATCAAGCGAAGGTCAATTGACGCGGCGGTCCACGCCTTGCCAGTATTGTTCGCGTACGATTTTTCGCGCGATCTTGCCGCTGGCATTGCGCGGCAGTTCGCTCACGAAGCTGATCGAGCGCGGCAGCTTGTAATCGGCGAGCAGCGCGCGGCAGTGCGCCACGAGGTCGTCGGCGCTGGCGCGGCGGGAAGTATCCGCACGCTGCGGTTTGAGGACCACGGCGGCCTTGACGCCTTCGCCCCAACGCTCGTCGGGCACGCTGAATACGCACGCTTCCAGCACATCGGGATGCTGGTAAAGCACCGCTTCCACTTCGGTGGGATAGACGTTGAAGCCGCCGGAGATGATCATGTCCTTCTTGCGGTCGACCAGATAGAGATAGCCGTCTTCGTCGGTGCGCGCGAGGTCGCCGGTCAATAGCCAGCCATTCACCAGCACTTGCGCGCTGAGTTCCGGCGCGCCCCAGTAGCCCTTGAACACGTCTTCGCCGCGTATGGCGATTTCGCCCACTTCACCGGCGGCGCACGGCCGGCCGTTTTCATCGATCACACGCACCTCCGTCTCGCCCATCGGCCGCCCGCAGGAGGCGAGACGTTCGGGCCGTTGGGCAATCGCGTAGGCGTGATCGGCCACGGTGAGGCGGGTGACGCCGGAAGTCGATTCGCTTGCGCCATAGCCTTGCGAGAGGATCGGGCCGAAGCGCGCCCACGCTTGCTCGATGCGCGCGGGCGCCATCGGCGCCGCGCCATACGAAAGCGATTGAAGCGCGCTCAGATCGGCGCGCATCAGTGCGGGTTCGTTGAGCAGCATATTGATCATCGCCGGCACCATGAAGACGTGCGTGACCTTCAGGCGTTCCAGATCGGCGAGAAAAGCGGCGGGCTCGAAGCGGTCGAACAGCACCAGCGTGGCGCCGCCATAGAGAAAGGGCTGCATGAGCATGCCCGACGCGTGCGTGATCGGCCCCACCAGCGCGAGGCGGTCACCGGGACGCGGCTGCTTGTCCATGCCCATCAGCAGCTTGCGTAGCGAGGCCATGCGATTGCCGTAGCTCTGCATCGCGGCCTTGATCTTGCCCGTCGATCCCGAGGAAAAGTGCAGCACGGCGAGATCGTCGGCGTGGCTGACGATCTCGGTTGCATGCGATGCGGCCTGCGCGAGCAGCGCTTCGTAGTCGAGATAACCCTCGCCGCCGCCGATGGCGATAAAGGCTTCGACGCTCGCAAAGCCCGGGGTCGTGCGGGTATAGCCTGTGTAGCCGTGACCGGCGATCAGCACGCGTGGCGTGCAGTTTTCCGCCACGTCGCTGGCTTCCGCCGCAGTGAAGCGCGGATTGAGCGCGGCCTTCACAAGACCGGTTTTATAGAGCGCGCATTCGATCTCGACGAGTTCGGTGCAGTTGCGCGCCTGCACAGCTATGCGGTCGCCGCGTTGCAGGCCGAGTGCGAGCAGCGCATGGGCGAGCTGGTTCGAGCGCGCTTCGAGTTGTCGGTAGGTCAGCGTGCGGTCGCGATGAATCACCGCGGGCACGTCGCCCCAATAAGTCGCGGCGCGCCGCAGGAAATAGGGGAAGCTCATTCAGGTCTCCAATGAATGTCGGCCCAGTGTGTAATATGTCGGTCATCACCGCAATGAAGTGGTGGCTATAAACCCATAACCAAAGGGAATGCCATGGAGACACGTGATCTGGACTATCTGCTCGAAGTCCAACGTTGCGGCGGAATCGGCAAGGCAGCGGAGGCGCTGGGCATGAGCCAGCCAGCGCTAACCAAGGCGATCAAGCGGATCGAGAGCGAAGTGGGGCTGGCCCTCTTTCATCGCAGCCCGAACGGCGTGGTGCTGACGCCGGGCGGCATCGTGTTCGTGGAGCGTGCGCGGCGCATCGCGCTCGAATACGAGGACGCGCTCAAGGAATTGCGCGCGATCCAGACCGGCGAGCAAGGCATTCTGCGGGTGGGTTATTCGCCTACGGTGCCGGACTCCATCGTGCTGCGAGCATGCCGGCAGTTGATGAACGAGCGTCCCGCCGCGCGCCTGCGTTTGCGCCGGCGCCTCGCCAACGATCTGTTTGCGCTGATGAGCGCGGGCGAACTGGATATGGCCGTTGCGCCGGAACCGCCCGACGTGGGCCGCGAATTCGCCACGATGCCGCTCTTCAACGACCGCCTCTACGTGATGGCCGACGAATCGCATCCGTTGCAGCGCAAGGCCAGATTGAAACTGCGCGATCTGGTTGGCGAGGAATGGCTGCTGCCGGGCATGAATATTCCGCTGCGCCGCCAGGTCAACGACGCGTTTCGCCGCCAGGGACTGCCCGAACCCGCCTTGCGCGTGGAAACGGATTTCGCGGTGCCTGCGCTGCTGGAACTGCTGCGTGGCTCGCGCATGCTGTGTATCGCCGGAAATGCGTCGGCGAACGCGCAGCGCGGGCTGGTGCGTTTGAACGTCGATCCCGGCGAACTGGAACTGGGCCGCAGCGTAGGTGCGATCGTGCGGGCCGGCGGTTATGTGTCGCCGCTTGCGCAGCGGCTGGTGGAACTGTTGCAGCGTGCGAAGCCGACAGCGGCGACGGTGCCGCTGGAATAGAAGGATTCAGCGCGAGGCTGCGTGCACGCGATCCTGCGTGCGCTGCGTGCGCGGCGTGCGATTGAGGCGGCGAGGGCCCGGCACGCCTGAGCGACGGATTAGTTCGGGCGCGCGCTGTCGCCCGTTTTCACGATCTTGCCGCGCTGGAGCACGTAAGACACATGCTCGCCTTCGCCCGCAATCACGTTGATATCCGCGAGCGGGTTGCCGTCCAGCACGAGAATATCGGCGATGGCGCCCGCGGCTATCGTGCCCAATTGGCCCTTCATCTCGACGATTTCGGCGGCCACCGTGGTGGCCGAACGCAGCGCTTCGAGGTTGCCGAGCACTTCGGCGCGAATGCGAAATTCGCCGCACTGGAACGCATGCATCTCGCCCAGCAGATCCGAACCGAATCCCATCGGCACGCCGGCCTTCGCATAAAGCTCGAGCGATTCGCGTCCCGCCTGTTGCACGGCGGCCACTTTGGCGACCGAAGCGGGCGGCAGGCCGAATTGCGCGCCATGTCGGGCCAGCGCGTCGTAGGTGACGAGCGTGGGCACCACGAAGGCGCCGTGTTCGTGCATGACGCGCGCGGCTTGCTCATCGACGAGATTGCCGTGCTCGATCGTGCGCACGCCGCACCGTACCGCCCGCGCGATTGCGCGTCCGGTATAGGCGTGCGCCATCACATAGGTGTTGGCGGCCTGAGCCTCTTCGACGATGGCGCGGATCTCCGCTTCGGAGTACTGGGTATTGGCAATCGGATCGGTCGGCGAGGCGACGCCGCCCGAGGCCATGATCTTGATCTGCGTGGCGCCTTTCTGGATTTCCTCGCGCACCGCCAGACGCACGGCATCCACGCCGTCGACCACGCGCGCGATCGCGCCGGTGCGAAAGCAGCATGAGCAGGGCTCCAGCAGATCGCCGCGCGGGCGAAAATCGCCGTGGCCGCCGGTCTGCGAAAGCGCCTTGCCCGAGGGGAAGATGCGCGGTCCCGGCACCAGTCCGGTATCGACCGCCTGCATGAGCGCCCAGTCCGCGCCGCCCGCGTCGCGCACGCTCGTAAAGCCGCGCGAGAGCATGGCATCGAGAATCGGCAGCGCGCGGATTGCCGCGAGAATATTGGGTTGCCCGGCGTTGGCGCCCAGATTCGCGTTGGAGGCGAGCACGTGAACGTGACAGTCGATCAAACCCGGCATCACGGTTTTACCGCGCACGTCGACGATCTGCGCGTGCGCGAGATCGACGGGGCGATCGCTGACTTCGACGATCCGGTCGTCTTCGATCACGACATGGTGATGTTCGAGCAGCACGCCCCGGTCGAGGTCGAGTACGTTGCCGCCCTTGAGAACGGTGATTGACATGAAAAGGTCCTTGGCGATGGGGCTGGGAGCGCCGGGGTTTTGCCTGGTTTCAGGCGTCCTTGACGAAGCGCGTGCCGACGAGGCTGATGGCCGCAGCCACGATCACGTAGAGCGCGGGCGCCATATTGCTGCCGGTGCGGGCGATCAGCCAGGTGATGAGAAACGGTGCGAAGCCGCCGAAAATCGTCACCGCGAAGTTGTAGGCCACCGAGAGGCCGGTGGAGAGCACGCGGGTCGGGAACAGTTCGGCGAGTGCGGCCAGGATCGGCCCGGTATAGACCGCGATCAGCACGCCGAACACGGCCTGGAACACCAGCAATGCTGCAAGTCCCGGTGCGTGATTGATCCAGGCGAACATCGGCCACGCGAGTACGAGAATCGCGAGCGCTGCTCCGGAGAGGAACACGCGGCGGCCGAAGCGGTCCGCCAGTTTGCCTACCACGGGCGAGCAGCACAGGATCATCAGGCCGCCCATCATGCCCGCTGCGAAGCCGGTCGCTTGCGGCAGATGCAGTGTGCGCACCGAATACATCGGCATATAGAACAGCAGCACATAGGTGCACACCGTCCAGAGAATCACCATCGAAAAACTGGCAAAGGTCTCGCGCGGATATTGCGAAAGCACTTCCTTGAGCGGCGAATTCTCGCGCGCCTGGGCTTCGACGGCGCTGAAGGCCGGCGTCTCGTCCATCTGGCTGCGGATGAAATAGCCCACCGGGCCAACCAGAATGCCGATCAGGAAGGGAACGCGCCAACCCCAGCTATGCAGGGCCTCGGTGCTGAGAACGGTGGTGACGAAGGTGCCGGTGGCGGCGCCCAGCAGCACCGCGAAGCCGATGCTCGACTGGATCCAGCTCGAATACCAGGCGCGTTGTCCCGGCGGCGCGTATTCGGTGAGGAACGCCGTCGCGCCGCCCATTTCGCCGCCTGCCGAAAAGCCCTGCAGCAGGCGTGCGGCAACGATCAGGAGCGGCGCGGCGATGCCTGCCTGCTCATAGGTGGGCGCAAAGCCGATCAGCGCCGTGCCCAGCGCCATCAGCAGGATGGTGAGCGACAGGGCGGCCTTGCGGCCCGCCTTGTCCGCGTAGACGCCCAGCACGATGCCGCCGACGGGACGCATGCAAAAGCCCACGCCGAAGGTGGCCACGGCGAGCAGCACGGAAGTCAGTTCGCTGCCGGACGGGAAGAACAGCCTCGCGATGGTGACGGCAAAGAAGCTGTAGACGGTGAAATCGAACCATTCGAGCCCGTTGCCGAGCACGGTGGCGATAATGGCGCGGCGCCGCAGTTGCGCGGCGCTATTGACGGCGCGCGCGGCGCGCGGTGAAAGCGTTCCCTGCATGGCGTCCTCCTTGACTCGTGGACCGGAAGGCGGGAGGTATCCCGCATGACCCCGATGCTAAGGATGGCGCGTTTTTTTTCTGAAACGATAAATTCGCATGCCTGCATGCGTGGCGCGCATGCATCGTGCGCATGCGTCGTGCGAGGTTCGGAAAGCCCCTGGCTCAGACGCTGCGCTGCGCTTCGGCCTGTTCGAACAGCCAGCGCGTGAACAGGCGGGCGGCCTGGCTTTGCGCGCGATCGGCGGGCGAAATCACATAGTAGCCGCCTCCGTGGCTCGCGCTGCCCCGCGTGACGCGTGTGAGCAGCCCCTCGGCAAGGCAGGCGTCGATCATATGACGCCAGGCCAGCGCGATGCCCTGGCCGAGGATGGCCAGTTGCACGAGCTGCGGATAGTTGTTGACGGTGATGCCTTGCTGCGCCTTCGGCATGGCCACGCCGTTGAGCCCGAGCCATTCTGACCATGACATCCATTGGCGCTGGCCGTCTTCGAGCAATAGCAGCGTTTCGCCGGTGAGGTCTGCCGCGTCCAGATGGCGGCCCGCCAGATAGGCCGGCGAGCAGACCGGAAAGACTTCTTCGTCGAACAGACGCCGCGCGGTGTAGTCGGCGCTCGCCTGCTGCCGCACGTAATAGACGCCGACATCGAATTCCGCAGGCGACATCGCGGCGAGCCCGTCGCGCACGATCAGACGCAGTTTGATATCGGGAAACGCGGCGCGAAATTGCGGCAGACGCGGCGTGAGCCAGAGCACCGCCACACCCGACGAACACGCCACGGTCAATTCGAGCGCGGCGTGATGCTTCATGACGTCCGCGGTGGCTTCGGCGCATTGCGTGAGCAGACGCTGCACCTGCGCCGCGTAATGCTCGCCTGCGATGGTCAGGCGCAATGCGCGATGCTCGCGCACGAATAGCGAACGGCCGAGAAATTCCTCCAGCTGCTGGATCTGCCGGCTGACGGCGCTTTGCGTGAGATGCAGCTCGGCGGCGGCGCGTGTGAAGCTGGCATGGCGCACGGCAGCCTCGAAGGCGACCAGGCATTGAAGCGGCGGAAGAGGCGTGAGGCGCATGGTGACGGGCAGCAGGCGGATTGGACTGACGTCATGATGCAGCCGCAGTGCGCGATCGTCCATATTTTGCCGAGGGCGTTTTGATTGGCCTGGGCTCGCGAGGCGCTGCTCGCGTTCACCCTTCGGCCGCGTCCTGCCCGTTGCGCGCGGCGAGCAAACGCGGAATCTCGCTCTTGTCGTGCATGCCGAGCTTGCGATACGCGCAGCGCAGATAGTGGCGTACGGTGGTGGGCGAAATACCCATGCGTTGCGCCACTTCCTTGTGCGATAAGCCATCGCCGTAATGCTGGATCGCGACGAGTTCGCGCGGGCTCAGGCGGTCGAGTTCCGAACGCGTGCGCGCTTCCAGCTGGAACAGCCCCGCCGTCGGCACGCAATGGACGGTGATGTGCTCGCCGGTAAAAGGCTGCGCGCCGCCGCCGTGCAACCAGTCGATCAATGCTTGCGGCAAGGTCTGGTTTGCGTAGAGCGGCCAGTCCTGACGCAAGGTGGCTTCGAACGCCTTGTCGGCCTGATGGACCGTGCCGAACGCATCGCAGATCGCGCGTGCCGGCGAGGCGCTGGGCGTTGCGCCGCGCTCGCGCGTGAGCTGGAACGAACGGTTGATCGTCAGCGCCGCGGCCAGATGGACGATCACGTTCTCGACCTTGCGCGCGTCATCGGCGCCAAAGGGCTTGTCCAGCGCGCGCCGATACACCGAAAGAAAAGTCGTGAGTCCGAAGCGATGGTCGAGCGCCGTCACCACCATCAACTGCGCAAGCCCATGTTTGACGGCCCAGTTGCGAAAGCGCGGCGGCGCTTCGGGATCGACGATGGAGATCGACTTCGCGCGCCCATAAACGCCGCGCGTGCCGCTCGCGAGCGGATCGCAATCGCGCACCTTGATCCATTCCGTAAAAAACGAATCGGCCAGTCCCCACGTGAAGCTGTTGTGCATGACAGGGCCGTCGGGCGTGTGCGTGGTCACGCCGGTCCAACCCGCGTCGAAATCGATCAGCGCGCCCAGCAGGCGGAAAAAGCCGTTCTCGAATTCGCCGATGCCGGTCTGGTTGGCGAGCGCGTACAGATCGAGCAGCAGCACGCTCAGGTCGCGCCCGGCGCTGCCGTCACTGCGGAACGGGCCTTCAAAATCGTTGCTGCGCGCGGGCAGCGGGCTTTGCGAGTAGGCGTCGATGGCAATCGCGGCGGGCATGCCTGGCGCGTTGTGAAGGGGCACTTGCCGGTCTGCGTTGCGTCTCAAGCGCGCCTCCTCTGCGATGCTTTCGCGGTGTCTCTTGTTGCCTCTATCTTGCGTCTCTTGCAGCGATTCTTCCTCGATTCCCAATCGATTATACGTGCCGTCGAATTTCGGCGAACAGCGCGCTGGAGGGTGGCGTCGCCCCCTGCATTTGAACGGGGCGGCGCGCGAAGCGCTGTGTGCCGCACTCGCGGCAAACCCGCTACAAGCCCGTTTCAATAAGGTTTGCCGCGCGCATCAGGGTTTTCCGCAGCGTTCACTTGAACGTCTGTTCACGACTTTTCCCGCTACCGACACTGCACGCAGATCCGGGTCCGCCGCATGGATGGGCAGGGCGGCCACCGGACAAACGCTGTTCATGACAACAACGTTGTACGGTTTGGAGAGTCGGTCGATGAAACGATGGGATGGAATGGGCGGGGTGCGTATCAAGGCGCTGGCCCTGACGATAGCGCTGGGCGTGAGCGCTACGGCGCACGCGCAGTCGAGCGTGACGCTGTACGGCATTCTCGACGCGGGTATCAGTACCGCACCCACGCCGACGGCGAGCACGGCGCGGTGAATCTGCAGAACTACGGCGTGCTGCCTTCGCAGATCGGTATTACCGGCACGGAGGATCTGGGCGGCGGTCTGCAGGCGATCTTTCGCCTCGAACAGGGGCTCAATCTCAACGATGGCACCGCCACGGTGCCGGGCCTCGCGTTCTTTCGCGGGGCATGGGTGGGGCTCAAGGGCGGCTTCGGCACGCTGACGCTGGGGCGGCAGTTCAGCGTGCTGTTCGATCGCACGGTGTTTTACGACCCGCTGCTCTACGCGGCATACAGCGGGCAGGGCGTGCTCGTGCCGCTGGCAGCGAATTTCATCGACAACGCCGTCAAATATCAGAGTCCGGATATCGCGGGCTTTAGCGGCGAGGCGCTGGCCGCGACGGGCGGCGTCGCCGGCAATTCGCGCTCGGGGCGCGTGCTGGAGGCGGGCGCGCAGTACGCGGGCAACGGCTTTGGCGTGAGCGCGGTGATCCATCAATCGTACGGTACGGTTTCGCCGGGCGTGGATACGTCCGCCGAGCAGCGCGTGGTTGGCGTGCTGGCTGCGCACTGGGACATCGACAAGCTCTCGCTCTATGGCGGCGGCGAACGCCTGACCGGCTCGCTGGAACCGGCGAAGACCGTCGCCTGGGGCGGCGCGCGCTATCGCTTCGATGCGGCACTGGGTTTCGCGGCCGGTATTTATCACACGTTTTCGAACACGCCGGGTGTGGGGCACCCCACGCTCTACATTGCGAGCGGCACCTATGCGCTTTCGAAGCGCACCTTCGCTTATTTGAACCTCGGCTACTCGCACAACAGCAGCGGCAGCACGCAGCCGGTCTACGAATACGACTCGCTGCCCGTCGCCGGTGTTTCGCAGTTCGGCGCGATGGCGGGTATGTCCCACACGTTCTGAGCCTCGCCACTTTCCTTTAAGCCCTGACGCCATGAAAAATCCCTCTACATCGTTTGCCGCGGTGGATGCCGCGCCGCGCGATTTCGCGGCTTCGACGCTGCTTTCGCTGGTCGTATTCGCAGCCATCACGCCGTTGCTGTTGCTGGTCGCGCCCGCTGTCGCGGCGCAACTGGCGGTGCAGCTCGGCCTGTCGGCCTCGCAGATCGGCACGTATTTTTTCGTCGAACTCGGCGCATTCAGCTGCGCGACGCTGCCTTCGCTGCTGTGGCTGGGCCGTGTCGACGCGCGTCGCGTGGCGGCCCTTGCGACAGCCGTGTTCTGCATCGGCAACTTCGCGACGGCGCTGGCGATGCCGGGCTTCGCGGGCCTGCTCGCGCTGCGCAGCGTCACGGCGCTGGGTGGCGGCACGCTGATGGTGCTTTGCATGACGAGCGCCGCGACCAGTGCGAACCGCGACCGCGTCTATGGTCTTTGGGTGGTCGGCCAGCTGGTGGCGGGCGCGTTGGGGCTGTTCCTGCTGCCGCACGTGTTTGCGGGTTACGGGCTGCGTGCGCTTTATGTCGTGCTGGGCGTGCTGGGGTTGTGCGCCGCGCCGCTCGTGCGCGGTTTCGATCCGGCGCTGGGTCGCGCCAGGCGCACAGGTTCGACTGCCAAGGCACAGGAGACGGGCACCGTGCGCGCTGCGCTCAATGCGTGCCTGGTGATTGGCGGCGTGCTGGCGTTCTACGTCGCAATTGGCGGCGTCTGGACCTTCGCGAGCAAGGCCGCCGCGCTCGCGGGTTTCGATGCCGCCCATACCGGCGAAGTGCTCGCGGCGGCCAGCGTGATGGGCATCGTCGGCGCGGGTTGCGCCTCGCTTATCGGCGGTCGCGTGGCGCGGCTCGCGATGCTGCTGACAGGTTACGCGATCCTCGCCGTCTCGCTGGCCGGACTCGCCGCGCAACCGGGCACAGCGGGCTATATGGCCGCCGTATTCGCCTTCAAGTTCGCGTGGACCTTCGTGCTGCCCTTTATCCTCGCCGCTGCCGCCAAACACGACGGCACGGGCAGGCTGATGGCCTCGCTGAATTTCGTGATCGGCGCGGGACTCGCCGCCGGACCGTTGATCGCGGGCGTGCTGCTCGATGCGGGCGCCACGCTCCCCGCGCTGTTCGCCGGCGCGGCGGCCATCAGCGTGATGTCCTGCCTTTGCCTGCTGCGCGTCGAGCGTGCCTGAAGTGCGAATCCCAATCCGGACGTTGATCGATAAACCAAACAAGAACCACCACCAGCAAGAGAAACTCATGAGCAAAACGGCATTCTTCACCGACGAACGCACCTTCTGGCACACGGGCGGCACCCACGCATTGTTCTTTCCGGTCGGCGGCTGGGTGCAGCCGCCCGCCGCGAGCGCTTACGCGGAATCGCCCGAATCCAAGCGCCGCCTGCTGGCGCTGATCCAGGCGTCTGGGCTGGCGGCCTCGCTCGACATGGGCAGCGCCAATGCGGCCAGCGACGACGACCTGTTGCGCATCCATCCGCGCGACTACCTCGAACGCTTCAAGGCGGCGAGCGACGCGAACGGCGGCGACCTGGGCGAGCTGGCGCCCTTTGGCAAGGGCAGTTATGAGATCGCAGCGCTCTCGGCAGGACTGGCGATGAGCGCGCTCGACACCGTGCTGGCGGGGCGCGCCGCCAATGCATTCTCGCTGTCGCGCCCGCCCGGCCATCACTGCCTGCGCGACAAGTCGATGGGTTTTTGCCTGCTCGCCAATATCCCGATTGCGATCGAAGCGGCGCGCGCCAGGCACCGCGTGGAGCGCGTGGCCGTGATCGACTGGGACGTGCATCACGGCAACGGCACGCAGTCGATCTATTACGACGATCCCAACACGTTGACTATTTCGCTGCATCAGGAAGGCTGTTTCCCGCCTGGCTACAGCGGCACGGAAGAACGTGGCGCGGGCGCGGGCGAAGGCGCGAACATCAATATTCCGTTGCTTCCGGGCGGCGGCCACGATGCCTGGCTCTACGCCTTCGAGCGCATCGTGCTGCCTGCGCTCAATCGCTTCAGGCCCGATCTGATCGTGGTGGCGAGCGGCCTGGATGCGAGCGCCGTCGACCCGCTCGCGCGCATGCTTCTGCATAGCGAGAGCTATCGCGCGATGACGCAACTCATGCGCGACGCCGCCGCTCGCCATTGCGGCGGGCGGCTGGTGGTGGTGCACGAAGGCGGCTATTCCGAGGCCTATGTGCCCTTCTGCGGGCATGCGATCGTCGAAACGCTGGCGGGCGTGCGCACCCAGGTGGAAGACCCGATGCTTGACCTCGCCATCCTGCAGCAACCGAGCGCGCGCTTTGCGGCGTTCCAGCGCCAGTTGATCGACGAAATGGCGCAGATGTTCGTGCGCTGATTGCGGCGGCGCGTTGTCATCCTTCTGGTTGATGCCGCGCAGCGGGGCGGCTCCGTAGAGTGTGAGTCGCCCCGCTGTGCAGCGCAAGGCAAGCGGCTTTCACACCTTATTGACGGAGTCCTCCTTATCATGACGTCCCAACCCGTTTTTATTCAGGTCGGCGCACTCGCCGAAGGTTTCGCGCCCGACAGCCATAGCCTCGCGCCATCGGCCGATCTGGAAGGCCGCCGATTGACACTCGAATTCGAGGGGCACGGTGCGACGACGCTGCATTTTGCCGGCGCGCAGCGCGTGGAAGTCGAGCGCAATGTCGGCTCGCAACAGCATCGCGCGCGTTATGAATGCCGGGTGAGTTCAGTGCGCAACGGCATCTATTTTGTCGATTACGTGGGCGCCGACGAAACGCTCATGGACGACAGCGGCAAGCCGCGCAACGTTTCGACGAGCTACGTGCTCGACCTGCGTCGCGCATTGTGCACCGTGGTGGTGGGCGCCTTGCCCAGCGAGGCCGAAACGCATATCGATGCCTTTACGCGCGTCGAACGCGGCATGGAATTGACCGGCGTTCAGGCGCAATTGCTTCACGGTCGCATTGCGGCGGGTGACGGCGTTGAACCGACGCAAGCCGCGCTGCACGCACCGACGCACGAGTTGATCGGCATGCGCAATCTCTACACCTATAGCGCGACGGAGCGCTACGAGCACGTCTATCTGAACGAGAACTTCTATGCGTGGCAGTGTTTGTCGGGCGTCGAAGCGGGGCTGGCCGATGTGGACCGCTGCCATATGATCGGTATCGACGAAAGGCTCTACCTGTTCGTATGGCGCGAGAAGATCGTGCCGACGCTTGGCGTCATCATGATCGACCTTGAACGCATGAAAACCGACGGCAAGATCTTTGGTTATCAGGGTAGCCGCTTCGATGCGTTGTCGAATTTCCCGGTGGGTGCGCATGCACAGGTGCTCAACGTCACGCGGCATCCGGCATGACTCGCGCGTTCGAGGGGCGCACCGTGCTGGTGACGGGCGGTGCTCAGGGAATCGGGCGCGGCATCGTGGAGGCGTTCGCGCGCGAGGGCGCGGCGGTGGCGGTTGCCGATCTGCAGGCCGAAGTTGCGCGTGAATGGCTGGAGAGGACCGATGGCGATTCGATGCGCACGCATCGTGCCTATGATGTCGATCTGGCGGAGCGTGAGCAGATCGATGCGCTGATTTCGCGGGTCGAGGCGGATTTTGGGCGGCTTGATGTGGTCGTGCATAACGCCGCGTATTTTCCGTTGACGCCTTTTGGCGAGATTACGCCGGATGTGCTGGGGCGCACGCTGGCGGTGAATCTTGGTGCGCTGTTCTGGCTGGCGCAGGCTGCTACGCCGGCGTTTGTGAGGCAGGGTGGCGGGCGTTTGCTGGTGACTTCGTCGGTGACCGGGCCGCGGGTTGCTTATCCTGGTCTTGCTCACTATGCCGCTTCGAAGGCGGGAGTGAATGGGTTTATTCGTGCGGCTGCGCTTGAGCTTGCGCCGTATCGTATTACCGTTAATGGCGTGGAGCCTGGGATGATTCGTACGCCCGCTATGGAGAATCTTGGTGATGCGGCTTTGAGCGAGCGGATTGCGGGGGCGGTGCCGCTTGGGCGGCTTGGTGAACCCGAGGATATCGCGGCTGCGATGGTTTATCTGGCTTCGCCGGCGGCCGCTTATGTGACTGGGCAGACTATTGTGGTTGATGGCGGGGCTACGTTGCCGGAGGCTTCGGTGGCGGTTTTGGGTTGATTTTTTTGTTCGTTTGTTTGTCGCGTTTCCTTGTGTTCGTGTCGGTCTATTAGCGTTGCCCCTGTGCGGGGCGGCACCTACTTTTCTTTGCCGCGGCAAAGAAAAGTAGGCAAAAGAAAGCCGCTACCACCGCCAGTGCTTCGCGGTACACCTACAGCCTATAAAACAGAGTGGCGCCCGGACAGCGCCCGCATCACGCGCCCAATATCGGAGTGGTGACGCCCGCACATCCGGGGGCGCTGCGCGCCCCGTGGGGCATAACGCAAACCGCAGGTTTGCGCTTTCCCTGGCATACCGAACCGTTGTGAGCGCAGCGAACAACGGGATGAATGACTGCTTTGTCACTCCGATATTGGGCGCGTGGTGGGAGCAATGCCCAGTCACCACTCCGTCGATGGGCGAGAGGTGGACGGCGTCAATTTAGCGGTTTGAGCGGCTTTCTTTTGCCTACTTTTCTTTGCCGCGGCAAAGAAAAGTAGGTGCCGCCCCGCACAGGGGCAACGCTAATAGACCGACACGACAACAAGGAAACGCGACAAAAAAGAACAAGGAAACGCGACAACCAAAAACCACTAAACCCGCTCAAACGCCAAAGTAGGCACATCAACAACCGAAGCCCCCCCATCCGCCACAATCACCGCCCCAGTAACAATACTCGCAGCATCGGAAGCCAGAAACCCACAAACCCGTGCAATCTCCTCAGCACCAGCCGCACGCCGCATAGGCACCTCAGCACAAACCCGCGCATAAGCCTGCTCAAGCGTCTCCCCATACCGCTCGATAAGCGGCAGCATTTCCTCATCGGCCATCGGCGTCCTGACCCACCCCGGACACACCGCATTGACCCGCACCCCTTGCGGACCATAATCACGCGCAAGCGAGCGCATCAGCCCGATCAGCGCGTGCTTGGCGGTGGTGTAACCGCACACCCCAGGCCCTGCCGCCAGCGAAGCAATCGACGCCACCATCACAATAGAACCCCTGCGCGCGATCAGCTGCGGCAGACAGGCTCGCGCACTCACGAACGCCGTATCCAGGTTGGCGCGCATCGCACCGGCCCAATCGTCGTCGCCGGTTTCCAGAGCGCTGCCCGCCCCCAGCCCTCCCGCACAAGCAATCAGGCTCGCGACTCCACCTTCAACCGCCAGCGCAGCATTAAACCGCTCCCAATCCGCAGCGCTCGCAGCGTCGCCTTCCAGCACGATGCCGCCCGTCTGCGCCGCGACGCGCTCAAGCGGCGCACGACGGCGTCCGATCAGCGCGACGCGCGCGCCCTGAGCGGCAAAAAGCCTGGCGCAAGCTTCGCCGATTCCGGTGCCTGCACCGGTAATCACCACGCAGCCCTGTTCGGGCGAATAGAGGGATGTCATGCCGATAGCTCCTGAAGTGTTAGTACCGCATTGGTGTGCGCGCAGTCTAGGCCGCGCGCGCCGGCGGGCCTATCGGGCAAAAGGATGACAAGGCGCATGCGTCCGCACAAAGCCAGGCGCGTACCCGTTTGCCAATTTGCGCTCACACCTTGGCGCCCGGCGTGCCTAGCATCGTCGATACCGACCGTCCGGCAAGGACCCCAGGACCGCAAGACCACCCGAGCACGGAGACCGCTCATGCCCACGCAGGACCGCCGCGCCGCCGCGCTGGAAACGGCCGTCGCCACGCTCGCGAAGCTGGCGCGCCCGGGCGCGACCGTGTTCTACCGGATCGGCGCCGACCAGCAGCCTTCGAGTTTCGAGCTCTTTGGTCTCGCGGAAACCATGCATCGCACCTGGCTGCAGCGTTACCTGGTGCTGGACCCCATGCATCCGTCGCGCTATCTGCGTCAGCACGGCAATGTGCTCACGCTCGCGCTTGCATTGCCCGAGGCGCTGCGCGGCGATTCCGTTTACTGGCGTCGCTTCCTGCAACCGCATCGCGTGGTGGATGTGATGGAGGTGCTGCTGTGCGACGAGGGCCGCGTGATCGGCGCGTTTTCGCTGCTGCGCTTCGCTCCGGATGCGCCGTTCACGCAGCACGAAATCGATCACGCGGGCGCTGTGCAGCCTCTGCTGGAACTCGCGCTCGCACCCGTGCTGCGCAGCGAAAGCGCGATCCATGCCGCCGCAACCGGCGATGACGCCGAGGCGCCGCGCCTCACGCATCGCGAGGAACAGATCGCGCGCCTGGTACGCGACGGGCTTTCGAACAAGGCGATTGCACGCGATCTGGCGCTTTCGCAGCCCACCGTGAAGACACATTTGCTGCGCATGTTCCGCAAGCTGGGCGTGTCGAGCCGCACGGAACTGATCGGCGCGCTGTTTCTTTGATCTGCTATCCCAACGAGGCTTGCACGATGAATATCCGCGCGCCCTTGCTCAATGACGCCGACGACGCAGCGCCCGCTACGTATGACGAATCCGCACTCCTGCTCTACGCGGTAGCCGCCGTAGCCGTCGAACCCGCGGGCGAGTCTGGCTGGTTCCGCCGCTGCGCGCACGCGGGCGCGGTGGTGATTTCACGGGCGGAGGATGTGCCCGACGTGCTGCTGCGCCTGCCCGACAGCTGGAATATCGCCGATGCCGCGCGCTGCCGTGGTCTGCACGACGATCCCGATATCGTCGCCGTCGATCCACGCTTCAGGCATGGCGTCGACGATACGGCCTTTGCCATCGTCGCGCATGACGACGGCCGGCGTCATGTTCTCCTGATGCAGGTGAACGCCGCCGAAGCCGTGCTGATGCCCGAGCGGGCGTTTCGCGAACGCGATGCTTTCGAGCGCTGCGTGTGGCCGTAGCGGCGGGCGCGGTGCTCAGGTCGGCGATGAACGTTTACCCGCATCGCACGGCGATCTGCCAATTTGCGCTAACGCCCGCTCACTCGCGCACCTAAAGTCGGCGTCAGAAGCCGTGCCCGCCCGCGCGGGCCAGGCGCTTACCGGGTACCCACTGTGTGACAAGCGAGAGATTGACGATATGAGTAGCGATGCGAAGGTCCGGGTCAACGACAGCGTGCGTGCGTTCGTCGCGCGCGAACATGGCCTCTTCATCAACGGCGGCCCGCAGCCCGCGCAGAGCGCGAAGCGTGTCGAGGTGTTCGATCCGTCCACGGGAGAGGTGATCGCCACCGTCCCCGATGCCGATGCCGCCGATGTCGGCCGTGCCGTCTCCAACGCGCGCGAGGCGTTCGATGCGCGTGTCTGGAGCGGTCTGCGTCCCGCCGATCGCGAGCGCATCCTGCTGCATCTGGCCGACCTGATCGAAGCCAACGCCGAGGACCTCGCGCAGCTCGAAACGCTGGAGCAGGGCAAGTCGATCAACATCTCGCGCGCGATCGAAGTGGGCGCGACCGTTGAATACGTGCGTTACATGGCCGGCTGGGCCACCAAGATCACCGGCGAAACGCTCGACGTGTCGATTCCGTTCCCGCCCGGCGCGCGCTACACGGCGTTCACGCGCAAGGAGCCGGTCGGCGTGGTTGCGGGCATCGTGCCGTGGAATTTCCCGCTCATGATCGCGGTGTGGAAGCTGATTCCGGCGCTCGCGGCAGGCTGCACCATCGTCATCAAGCCTTCGCCCGAAACGCCGCTCACGGCGCTGCGCCTCGCGGAAATCGCCGTGGAGGCGGGCATCCCGCCGGGCGTCTTCAACGTCGTTACCGGCGCTCGCGAATGCGGCGCGGCGCTGGCCTCGCATCCCCAGATCGCGAAAATCTCGTTCACCGGCTCGACGCCTACGGGCAAGCTGATCGGCACGGCGGCCGTGCAGAACATGACGCGTTTCTCGCTCGAACTGGGCGGCAAGAATCCTGCGGTGATGCTGGCCGATGTCGATGTCGATCAGGCCGTGCAGGGCGCGCTGGCAGGCGGCTTCCTGAATCAGGGGCAGGTGTGCGCGGCGGCTTCGCGCATCTATATCCATCGCAGCAAGTATCGGCAGATCGCCGACGCTCTCGCCGATGTCGCGCGGTCGATGACGCTCGGTGCCGGCCTCGATCCCAACGCGCAGATCAATCCGCTCGTTTCCGCGCAGCATCGCGAGCGCGTGGAGCAGCATATCGCGCGCGCTCATGCCGATGGTTTGCGCTTCCTCGCCGGCGGCACGCGCGTCGATCATCCGGGCTACTACGTCAATCCGGCCGTGATCGCCGATGTGCCGCACGACGCCGCGCTGGTGCGCGATGAAGTGTTCGGCCCGGTGCTCGCGCTGATTCCCTTCGACGATCCCGCCGAGGCGCTGCGTCAGGCCAACGATTCGCCTTATGGTCTGGCCGCCAGTCTCTGGAGCAACGATCTGCGCACGGTCATGAATCTCGTGCCGCGTATCGAGGCGGGCACGGTCTGGGTGAATTGCCATGTGCCGCTCGATCCGTCGATGCCGTTCGGCGGCTACAAGCAATCGGGCATGGGCCGCGAGTTCGGCAAGTATGCGGTGGAAGGCTTCACCGAAACCAAATCCATCTGCATCGCGCACTGAAAAGCGCATCCGAAGGAGACACCATGAGCAATCAATCCGCCTTCTGGCATCCGATGATCCACCCCGCCGAGATGCAGCGGCGCACGCCAATCCGTATCGTGCGCGGCGACGGCTGCTGCGTGTTCGACGAGCACGGCAAACAGCTGGTCGACGGCGTGGCGGGGCTCTGGAACGTCAACATTGGCCATAACCGCCGCGAGGTGAAAGAGGCCATCACCACACAACTCGACGAGCTCGAATACTTCCAGTTGTTCGACGGCATTTCGCATCCGCGCGCCGAGGAGCTGTCGCGCCTGTTGATCGAGATGCTCGAACCCGAAGGCATGACGCGCGTGACCTATAGCTCGGGCGGCTCGGACGCCGTGGAGTCGGCGCTCAAGCTCGCGCGCCAGTACTGGAAGCTCGAAGGCCAGGCCGATCGCACCAAGTTCATCTCGCTCAAGCAGGGTTATCACGGCACGCATTTCGGCGGTGCGTCGGTCAATGGCAACACGGTGTTTCGCCGCAATTACGAGCCGAATCTGCCAGGTTGCTTCCATGTGGAAACGCCGTGGCTTTACCGCAATCCGTTCACGCAGGACCCGCAGGAGCTGGGCCGTATCTGCGCCGAAATGCTTGAGCGCGAGATCCTGTTTCAGAGCCCCGACACGGTCGCCGCCTTTATTGCCGAGCCGGTGCAAGGCGCGGGCGGCGTGATCGTGCCGCCGGAAAACTACTGGCCGCTGATCCGCGAAGTCTGCGATAAGTACGGAGTCCTGCTGATTGCCGACGAGATCGTGACCGGATTCGGCCGCACGGGCAGCATGTTCGGCAGCCGTGGCTGGGGCGTGAAGCCGGACATCATGTGCTTCGCGAAGGGGATTTCGTCGGGCTATATCCCGCTGGGCGCAACGGCCTTCAACGCGCGCATCGAACAGGCTTTCATGAAGAACGCCGATTTCACCGGTGCGCTGATGCACGGCTACACCTACGCGGGGCATCCGGTGGCGTGCGCGGCGGCGCTGGCGAATCTCAAGATCGTCGCCGAAGAAAACCTGCCGGCCAATGCGGCGACCCAGGGCAAACATCTGCTCGAAGCCTTGCGGCCCTTTGCGAAGCGTTATGCCGCGGTTGGCGACGTGCGCGGCAAGGGGCTGATGGTGGCGCTCGATCTGGTCAAGGACAAGGCTACGCGCGAGCCGATCGAGCCGAGCGACGGCTACGCCAGTCGCGTAGCGGAAATCGCGCGCGAAAACGGCGTGCTGGTGCGTCCGGTGGGTACGAAGATCATTCTTTCGCCGCCGCTCGTGATCGAGACCGCGCAGATCGACGCCATTGCGCGGGCGCTGGCGGCGGGCTTCGAGGAGGCCTGAATTCAGGCATTTTTTTCTGGCAAGCGCTGACCCGTTTTCATCCATTAATATTCGGCTATTAAACTTCGTCGATTAAAATGCTGTTGATTCATGCAGGAGACAGCAGATGGATTTCAGGGTCAGCGCGCTTGCCGATGTGCATGATCATTCGCTCGCCATGAATGGCTGGGAGCAGGTCTATCGTCAGATGACGCCGGGCCGCTACGAAAGCCGCGTCGTGCAGGCCTCGTCGGGGGAATTTCATTTTTTCCGTGAGCAAACCAACCGCCGGGTGGTGCAGGCAGGCGTCTCGCCTGCGGGCTTTGCCTCGCTCGCGGTGCCGCTTTACGCGCCGGTCGTGGGCACCTTCCAGGGCCAGAAGGTCGACGGCTATGCACTCATGCAGCTCGGCCCCGGCGAGGAATTCCGTTTCTACACGCCCGAGGCCATGCACTATGTGGGCGTGAGCCTGCCCGCGGAGACCATGTTCGAACTCGTCGCCGTGACCATCGGCGAAGAGGCCGCGCGCCAGTTGCGCCGCAACGTGGTGCCGTTTCCGGCCGAAGCTGCCCAGGCGCTGCGCCAGCGCCTTGCCCCTTTTCTCGATGCGAGCGAGCGCGATGGCGCTGCGTTTGCGCATCCGGCTTCCATCAAGCGCTTCCAGGACGAGGTGCTGAGCGTGCTGCTCGGCCTGCTCGAAAGCGCGACGGGGCTGCCTTCGCGCGACCTCACGCACGCCACCTATAGCGACATCGTCAAACGCTGCGAGCGCATCACCGAGGACAACACCCAGGAATCCCTCACGGTGCTCGATTTGTGCCGCATGCTGCGCTGCAGCCGCCGCACGCTGCAAACGAGCTTCCAGCGCGTGGCGAACGTCACGCCGGTGGAGTATCTGCGCTCGATCCGCCTGAACGCCGTGCATCGCCTGCTGCGCTCCACCAGCGCGGACGAACTGCGGATCGGCGACGCCGCCGCGCGCTGGGGCTTCACGCACCTTAGTTATTTCGCGCGCGAGTATCGCGATCTGTTTGGCGAACTGCCTTCGCAAACGGTGCGCAAGGGCTGAGGGCCGCGCCCGTCGTTTTACCCGCTATTTTTCGGTCTCCTTACACCGTCGCGCCTTTCGCGCACGATTCTTCTCCCGACTAACCCTGGTTCCGGCTCCGCGCCGCGCGGCTTGCCGATTTGTGCTGCCGGTCGGCAATTTTGGCTCCCTACAGTGTTCCCAACACCCGGCCCGCCTGGCGCGCCGCGGCACGATAACACCTCATCGGAGCGAGATACATGAACGTCGCGGCAGAACCCACGCCCTCGACCGAACTACGCAAAGGCGCCCTTGGACTGGGCTTCATTGTCTTTTTCGTCATTTCCGCCGCCGGGCCGCTGGTCGCCATCGCGGGCGGCTTTCCCATCGGCATCATGCTGGGCAACGGCGCGGGCACGCCGGCGCTGCTCATCGCCACCGTCCTGATCCTGCTGCTGTTCGCAGCGGGCTACACGGCGATGTCGCGTCACGTCACCAACGCCGGCGGCTTCTACGCATTCACCGCGCGCGGTCTGGGCGGCACGGCGGGGGGCGCTGCCGCGTTGCTCGCGCTGCTCGGCTACAACACGATGCAGATTGGCCTCTATGGCATGTTCGGCGCGGTGGCGTCGGGCTTTCTGCAGACGCATTTCGGCCTGAATGCGCCATGGTGGGCGTGCTCGCTGGCTGCGATGGCGAGCATTGCCGTGCTGGGCTATCGGCAGATCGATCTGTCGGCCAAGGTGCTGTCGCTGCTCGTGCTCGGCGAGTATGTGGTCGTGCTGATTCTCGATCTTGCGATTCTCAAGAGCGGCGGCGCGCATGGCGTGAATGTCGTTTCCTTCACGCCGCATGTGTTCATGAGCGGCACGCCCGCGCTTGGCTTCCTGTTCTGCTTCGCGAGCTTTATCGGTTTCGAGGCCACCACGATTTACAGCGAGGAAGCAAAAGACCCGCAACGTACCGTGCCGCTCGCGACGTATATCTCAGTACTGCTGATTGGCGGCTTCTATGCGTTCTCGGTCTGGTGCATGGTGATTGGCGCGGGCGCGGACGATATCGTCAAGACGCTCAATGCGTTGCAGGATCCGACTACCTTCCTCTACACGCTTTCCGATCATTACGCCAATAGCACGCTCACGGCGGCGATGAGCGTGCTGTTCATCACGAGCGTGTATGCGGGCCTGCTGGCGTTCCACAACTCGGCTGCACGATACTTCTTCGCCAGCGGCCGTGAAGGGCTGCTGCCGAAATCGCTTGGACGCACGCATGCGGTGCATTGCAGTCCGCATCGCGGCTCGCTGTGGCAGTCGGCGATTGCGGCGGTGGTGGTGCTGGTGTTCATCGTCGCGCACGCCGACCCGGTGCTCACGCTCTTCTCGTGGCTCACCAACGTCGCGACGCTGTGCATCATCGCGCTGATGGCGCTGGCATCGGCGGCGGTGTTCGCGTTCTTTCGCCGCCAGAGCGTGCGTCAGGAAGGCGCGCTGCGGGTCGTGTGGTTCCCGGTAATGTCGGGGATCGCGCTGGCTGTGGTGCTGATGCTCGCGATCGCGAACTTCCCGCTGCTTACGGGGGCGGGGGCCACGCTCTCGTATGCGTTGACGGCGCTCCTGCCGGTGTTCGCCGTGATCGGCGTGTATCTGGCGCGCCGCCTGAAACAGCGTGACCCCGAGGCGTATGGGCGGCTCGGCAGTTCGCGCCTGTAGTAGCCGGTCAAAAGTTAATCAATAGCCAATCATTGGCCGGTTGTCGCTTCCTGTTGTCCGAAATGCGCCCTGCGGCCCGTCGATGACGGGCCGCGCTGCGTTTACGCGGCAGGGCACGGCAATTGCAGAGCCGGATTCGCGCGCTTCAACGATCGGCAACATTTCTGGCCCGATCCAGGCATGGCCCGTCAGCGCCAGAGGCAGGCCGAGATCGGCGAAATGTCAAAGACTGTGGGCCGCGGTATCGAATTCAGGGTCGTAGCGATACACTCGCCGAAGATTCAGCGGCCATTTACCAGCCGTCGGATCGAGCTCGCGTATGCCGCAACAGCCATTCGAGGAAGATATGCCGGCTTTCATCGTCAAATACACGCATCGCCATATAAACACCGCCACGGACATCGGCTCCGCGATCCGGGTTGACGCGGTTTCAGGCGACGCCGCCATCGATCAGGCCTGGGTCCTGCTCAAGCAGCGCCATCCCGGCGAATACATCGTGGTGACGGCGGCGATCAGAAAGTAGCTGAGCCGTGATGCCGCTGCGGGTTTGATCGGGCTTCCACTTATCACCTCGCGACAAGTGAGTAAATTCCGAATTCGTGACGCCGCCCGCGCAGCCGCGCGAAGCATGTTGTACCGTCAGGGATGCGCGGGCTTCGATCGGCATTCTGGTGATCATTGCGTTTCACCGGTCCTGAAGAAGCCCGGCGTGTCGCCGCCTGCATTGGCAAATGCCGGTTTCGTCGTCCGGCGGCGGATCGAAACGCTTGCTCACCCGGTGGCCAACATGAAAACAATCCACTTTCTCCCCGCACTCGTCGCCGCGTTCTGCGCGACTGCCGCTTGTGCCCAACCGCTTCCAACCAGTGCACAAAGTCCCGCGCAGCAACAGGCGTCGCTGGCCAACCCGGCGTCGGTCAACTGCGTTCACATCGGCGGAACGCTGCAGATCGTTCAGACTGCCGAAGGGCAGACCGGCATCTGCAAGCTGCCCAACGGTCACCAGTGCGAGGAGTGGGCCTTGCTGCGCGGCGAATGCCAGGCGGCCGCGCAATGATCACGCCGGCTACAAATCGAGACTATGGCGACGACGTGCAGGTGCTCGCACACGCCCTGCATGCGCAGATCGACCATGCTTCGTCCAGGCCGCAGGCCCGGGCCTGGGTCGTGCGCCTGCCGAATATCAATCGGGACGCGACCTTGCTGCTGCGTTTTTCGCCGCCCGAGGCGCCGGGGCGCATCGTGGTGGAGTGTGTGCTTGCGCTCGATGGCGCGCCGGTGCGGGCCGCTGACTACCTCAGCGTCGAAACCCTGCGTGCATGCCGTTTCCGCCGCATGATTTCGCTGTCGCTCAGCAAGAAAGCGACCCGTCTTGCCGAGGAGATCAAGGGGCGCTTGATGCCCGGCTATCTCGACGTGCTCGACAGGATTCGCGCGCGGCGTGGCGAGCAGGGCGAGGCGGATGCCGCGCAGGCGTCGTATGCGCAGGGCGTGCCACGCGGCTACGCCATTGCGCGGCCCGCGCACCTGTTCATCATGCCTACGCTGCTGGCGAGCATCGGGCTGCATAGCACCGAGTGGATGGGGCATCGCTCGGTGGTGCTGCCGCGCCTTGTCACGGGCGGGCCACAGATCGACGTGAAAGTGGACAGCGAGCAGGCCGGCACCGTGCACCTGTCGATCAGCGAGTTGCCGCTGGAGCGCGCGCAGGCCGTGCTGCAATTGATATGCGATATGCGGTAATTGCAGAGGCGGGTGCGGAGCATCGAACGCCAGCATCGTCCATGTGACAGGCACATTTCAGGGCATTTTCAGGACGGCGATTTTCCATGCTCCGGCATACTTCGCCTGACGAGGCAAAGACGGCGCTGCGGCGCCGCCTCGGCAACCAGCAACCCCCACAGGAGTCAAGCAAATGAGCATCTTTGGCGATATCGTGAACAAGCTGTTCCACAAGGCCAAACCCGACCAGACGCCGCCGGCCGTCGAGCCGACGCCGGACCCCGCAGTGGCGCAGGCGGCCGCTCAGGCTGCCGCCCCCGAAGCCGCACCGGCTCCCGCGCCGCTCACCGACGTCGACGTTGCCGTCGTGATGGACCAGCTCGTGTCCGAAAGCGGCCAGACGCTGAACTGGCGCGTGTCGATCGTCGATACGATGAAGGCGCTCGGCGTGGACAGCAGCCTCGACCATCGCAAGCAACTCGCGCAGGAACTCAAGTACTCGGGCGACTTGAACGATTCGGCGAGCATGAACATCTGGTTGCACAAGCAGGTCATGTCAGCGCTGGCCGCGAACGGCGGCAAGCTGCCGGCCGACCTGGCGGGTTGATCCGCTTTCAACATGGCGGTCTCGTCTGAAGAGGCGAGCCGGGATGGGAAGAAGCGCAAAGGCGAGTCGCGGGAGCAAATCCCGCGGCTCGCTTTTTTATGGCCCATCGCTCCACGACGGGACGATTCCAAAGGTGCGCTTGACAGGCGCGATACGCGGCGCTTATCGTCGGTCCGCGGGGCGGTGGGTCAAGCACGACCCGGGGTCCGGCAGTACGCTCCCGGACGGTGGGGCTACCCCGCCGATGACTCGCAAGCCGCAATACATCGCAAGAGCGGCGTTGCGCTGACGCGCAAATGAGCTCTAGCCAGACTGGCACGTTGATCCATCGTCCCGCCTTCGCTTTTTCGATCATGCAACCAGGTTTGCGGAACACGCTCGTTATTGCTTGCGACGCCATGCTCGCAGGTCCGCCCGACGTAGCCGGCATTGTCGGGCGGCTGACTGCGACGTTCGGTGTGTACGGCGCATGGATGCAGGAAGTTGCCCAGCAGGCGCTAAGCGCCTTTGCGTCGCGCTGGGACGCCACGCAGGCCGATGAACTGACGTCCGTGCTGGAAAACGCGCCCGCCTTCGTCGCCGCTTTCAGTAGTGAAGCGCGGCTCGAAATCATCCGTATCATCCGGCGCGCCCCGGCGCAGCGACCACCGCCGCCGCAACTCGCGCACATCGGGCTACCGCATCTGCCCACGCTCCACGATCTCGCCGAATGGCTCGAACTGGACGACAGCGATCTCTCCTGGCTCGCGACGCGCTGGCGAGTGGAGCCCGGCGAGGCGTCCTCGCCCCTGCATCATTATTCGTATCACGCGCGCGAGAAACGCGATGGTCGTCATCGTTTGATCGAGCGTCCCAAGCCGCTGATGCGCTTCGCTCAACACAGGCTGCTGCACGGTCTTCTCGATCACGTGCCGCCGCACGATGCTGCGCATGGGTTTCGCAAGGGGCGCAACATCGTCTCGTTCGCCACGCCCCATGCGGATAAGCCGCTCGTGATTCGCCTTGATCTCACGGACTTTTTTACGTCGATCACCCAGGCGCGCGTTCATGCCATGTTCCATGCGCTCGGTTATCCGCTTGCCGTTTCGCACGCAATGACGGCTTTGTCGACCAATCGCGTGCCGCTGCGCGTGTTGAACTGCGAAGCGTTGAAAGGCAAGTTCGACCGGGCCGGGCAAGAGCGTTTGCGCGCGCGGCATTTGCCGCAAGGCGCATCGACATCGCCTGCGCTCGCCAACCTGTGTGCATTCCGGCTCGATACGCGTCTGGCCACGCTGACTCGCTCGCTGGGCGCGGACTACACGCGTTATGCGGACGATCTGGCGTTTTCCGGCGCGGCGCGTCTGGAGCGCGTGGCCGATCGCCTGCCGCTCTGGGTCGCGGCCATTGCGCTGGAGGAGGGCTTCACTGTCCAGCCGCGCAAGACGAGGGTGATGGCGCGCGGTATCCGGCAGCAGCTGGCGGGCGTCGTGGTGAACCGCCATCCGAATCTGGCGCGCGACCGGTTCGACACTTTAAAAGCATTGCTAACCAATTGTGTGCGTCACGGCCCGGTCTCGCAGAATCGCGATGGACGGGCCGATTTTCGCGCATCGCTCGCGGGACATGTCGCACACGCGGCGATGTTGAACCCCGCGCGCGGCGCGAAGCTGCGCGCGATTTTCGATCGCATCGACTGGAGTCGACTCGAATCGGCGAGTTGATTGCGCCTGACGCGATGCGAGTAGATCCATCGCCACGTGAAACACAGAGGAAATTCATGAGTGATCCCGGGCTGGCACCGTCCGATTTTCGTCGGCAACGCGCGCGCGGCATGAGCGCCATCGCCGTCTCTGCGTTGCTTGCCCTGGCGCTCTGGCTGGGCGTCGAGCACGGGATGTCGCCTCTACCGGGTATGGAAAGCGTCGCCGCACGAATGCTATTGACGCTCAAATGCTTTTGCGTGGCCGTGCTGTTCTGCCTGGTTACCGGTGTGGAGGCCGTGGCGCACGAACGGTTGACGTCGCCAGCATTCGATCCATTGCAGCGCTTCGAGACAAGAAGGCTGCTCATCAATCAACGATATTTGCAGAACACGGTCGAGCAGATCATTGTATTTGGCGCGGCGCTATTTGGCCTTGCGGCTTATTGCGCCGATGGCGCCGCCATGCGTGCAGTCGTCGCGACCACGGTGGTCTGGATCGTCGCCAGAGTGGCGTTCTGGCTTGGCTACCATCGCATCGCGGCGCTGCGCGGGCTTGGCGCGCCGGGAATGGCGATGAGCATGATTGTGCTGCTCTACGTAGCGAGCCGGTTTGGCAATGAAATCGCCGGGAAGCCAGGTGCGATCGTGCCCGTTGCGGCCTTCCTGCTGGTCGAAGCCGTGCTGTTCTGGGGCACGCGAGCGAAGTCCGCCGAAACGCCCAGCAAATAAAAAACGCCAACCGTTGCGGGTTGGCGTTTGAATCGAAGAGCGTACTGGAATCAGAACTGATTCATGGTGTTGTCTTTACCTGCTGCTTTCAGCGCTGCTTCGCCGCTGAAGTATTCCTTGTGGTCGTCGCCGATATCCGAGCCCGACATGTTCTGGTGCTTGACGCAGGCGATGCCCTGGCGGATCTCCTTGCGCTGCACGCCGGCCACATAACCCAGCATGCCCTGATCGCCGAAGTATTCCTTGGCCAGATTGTCGGTCGACAGTGCGGCCGTGTGGTACGTCGGCAGCGTGATCAGGTGATGGAAGATGCCGGCTTCACGCGACGCATCGGCCTGGAAGGTGCGGATCTTTTCATCGGCGATCTGGGCCAGTTCGGTCTGGTCGTATTCCACGCTCATCAGTTGGGCGCGGTCGTAGGACGAGACGTCCTTGCCGGCGGCCTTCATCGCGTCGTAGGCCTGCTGGCGGAAGTTCAGCGTCCAGTTGAACGACGGGCTGTTGTTGTACACCAGCTTGGCGTTCGGGATGACCTTGCGGATCTCGTTGACCATGCCGGCGATCTGCGCGATATGCGGTTTTTCGGTTTCGATCCACAGCAGGTCGGCGCCGTTCTGCAGGGCCGTGACGCAATCCAGCACGCAGCGCGCTTCGCCCGTACCGGCGCGGAACTGGAACAGGTTGCTCGGCAGGCGCTTGGGACGCAGCAGCTTGCCGTCGCGCTTGATGATGACGTCGCCGTTGCCCAGTTGGTCGGCCGACAGTTCCTCGCAATCGAGGAACGAGTTGTACTGGTCGCCCAGATCGCCCGGCTGCCTCGTCACGGCGATCTGCTTGGTCAGGCCCGCGCCAAGAGAATCGGTGCGCGCCACGATGATGCCGTCATCCACGCCCAGCTCCAGGAAGGCGTAGCGGATCGCGCGGATCTTGGCGAGGAAGTCCTCGTGCGGCACGGTGACCTTGCCATCCTGGTGACCGCACTGCTTCTCGTCCGACACCTGGTTTTCGATCTGGATACAGCAGGCGCCCGCTTCGATGAACTGCTTGGCCAGCAGGTAGGTGGCTTCCGCGTTGCCGAAACCGGCGTCGATGTCGGCGATGATCGGCACGACGTGGGTCACGTGGTTGTCGATCTTTTGCTGGATCGCGGCCTTGGCGGCGCCCTCAGCGGCGTCGAGCTGGCGGAACAGGCCGCCCAGTTCGCGGGCGTCGGCCTGGCGCAGGAAGGTGTACAGCTCGCGGATCAGCGCGCTCACGGACGTCTTTTCGTGCATCGACTGGTCGGGCAGCGGGCCGAACTCCGAGCGCAGTGCGGCGACCATCCAGCCCGACAGATACAGATAGCGGCGTTCGGTGCTGTTGAAGTGCTTCTTGATGGAGATCATCTTCTGCTGGCCGATGAAACCGTGCCAGCAGCCCAGCGACTGCGTGTATTTGGCCGGATCGGCATCGTAGGCGGCCATGTCGGCGCGCATGATTTTCGCCGTGTACTTCGCGATATCCAGACCCGTCTTGAACTTGTTCTGCGCGCGCATGCGTGCAGCCGATTCCGGATTGATGGCGTTCCAGGCGCTGCCTTGCTGTTCCTTCAGACCTGCCACTGCCTTGATGTCGTCTTGATATTGGGACATGAGTCTCTCCTGATGGTCCTGATGTGGATGCGCGTTTGACTGGTTGGTTCGGCGTGCCGCTGCGTCTCTCTGTGTGTCTCTGGCAGCGCACTGCATGACTAGATAGTAACGCTGTCCGCTCAACTCTTATATAAGACATAAGACATTATTTATTGTTTATTTTCAATGAGATAGCGGCAGGTTTTTGCGATGTAAAACGCGTTTTCGAGCGGCGAAAAGATCGGGCGACCGAAAATCGGCGTGAATCCCGCAATGTGAAATGCGCTTTCGGCTCATGGAGCCAGCGAGGCGTGGCGTGCCGGACGTTGCGATGCACAAAAATTGACATCAGGCGCGATCGGGGCTTTCCCGTATGCAAAAAAGTATCAGTAGGGCGTCTTATTTTTAGTAGCCGATCCGCATGCGGACGGGTTAATTTTCAGACATGGCGGCGGTGAGTCGATTTCGCGGGCCTGACAAGAAAGAACGAACAAGGCGCGCAACGCCGCAGGAGGAGACAGATGCTAACCACGCAGGACGCGATGACTGATCGGGCCGATTCCGCCACTCATCGGACGACCCATCGGACGACCCATCGGATGACCCACCGGGACGCCGGGCACGCCCGGATCGACCAGCCCGATCTCGAACTGGTCGCCGTCCCGGCAGCCGAATCGTTCAAGGTCTGGGCGCATGGCTATCCCTATCGCACGGTGCGCTGGCATTTCCATCCGGAGTACGAGATCCACCTGATCACGGCCACCACGGGCAAGTATTTCGTGGGCGATCACATCGGCAACTTCGTCCCGGGCAATCTCGTGATGGTCGGGCCCAACCTGCCGCATAACTGGGTCAGCAGCGTGCCGCCGGGCGAGCGCGTGGACGAACGTTGCCTCGTCCTGCAGTTCGATGCGGCCTTCGTGACGCGCGCGATCGAGGCGTTTCCGGAATTCCGGCGTGTGGAAGCGCTGCTCGACGCCTCGCGCACCGGTCTGCTGTTCGCCCCCGAGACTGGCGCGGCAGTGGAGCCGATCCTGCGCGAGATGGTCGGCGCACAAGGTCTGAGGCGCGTCATGCTGTTCATTGCGCTATTCGATCAGCTGCTGCGCAGCGCCGAGCCGCAACGGCTCGCCAGCGCCGCCTATCACGCCGACCCGACGCGCTACGCCGGTTCGCGTATCAATCATGTGCTGACATTCATCGGCAAGAATCTCTCGCAGGAATTGCGCGAGGCCGACCTCGCGGCGCTCGCGGGGCAGAGTGTCAGCGCCTTTTCGCGCTATTTCCGTCGGCATACGGGCGTGCCTTTCGTGCAGTACGTGAACCAGTTGC
Source organism: Paraburkholderia bannensis (assembly GCF_014200455.1). Classification (GTDB taxonomy): domain Bacteria; phylum Pseudomonadota; class Gammaproteobacteria; order Burkholderiales; family Burkholderiaceae; genus Paraburkholderia; species Paraburkholderia bannensis_A. The sequence continues at coordinate 193,504 of NZ_JACHBW010000016.1, forward strand.
GTATCGATCTGGCCTGCCAGTTGCTGCTGTCCGACGAGCTGAGCATTACCGGCATCTGCTACCAGGTTGGCTTCAACAACCTCTCCAATTTCAACCGGCAGTTTCTGCAGATCAAGGGCATGTCGCCGTCGCGCTGGCGTGCGTGGCAACGCCTCAATGCCGCCAGCGCCGCCGGATCCGCCGTCGCGGCCACCGTGCCGGCCTAGCGCACGCTTCGCGCCTCGTACCTGTCATCGCACCGGGCAGTCTTGCCCGGTGTGGGGAAGCTTTACCTGTGGTCCACCGGCGGCATGCGCTGAACCGGCATTTTTCCAACAATGGAGACACTCAATGACCCGACTCTCGACCCATCTGATCGGCGCGGCCCTGTTTGGCCTGGCGCTGACTGGCGCAACCGCGTCCTTCGCCGCGCCCAGCGGCACGGTGGCGTTCCTGATGCCCGACCACGCGTCGACACGCTACGAGCAGCACGATTTCCCCGGCTTCAAGGCGGAAATGGCCAAGCTCTGTGCGGGCTGCAAGGTGCTGTACCAGAACGCCAATGCCGACGCCTCGACCCAGCAGCAACAGTTCAATTCGGTGATCGCGCAGGGGGCGAAGGTGATCGTGCTGGATCCGGTGGATTCGACGGCGGCGGCCTCGCTGGTGCATATGGCGCAGAGTCAGGGGATCAAGGTGATTGCCTACGATCGCCCCGTGCCCTCCACGCCCGCCGACTATTACGTCTCGTTCGACAACGAGGAGATCGGCAAGTCGATCGCGCAGTCGCTCGTGCAGCATCTGAAAGATGCGGGTGTGGCGACTGGCAAGGGCGGTGTGCTCGAAGTGAACGGCTCGCCGACCGATGCGGCGGCCGGCCTCATCAAGAAGGGCATTCACGAAGGGCTGGAGGGCAGCGGCTACAAGACGCTTTCGGAATACGACACGCCGGAATGGGCGCCGCCCAAGGCCCAGCAGTGGGTGAGCGGGCAGATCACGCGCTTCGGCGCGCAGATCGTCGGCGTGGTGGCCGCCAACGACGGCACGGCTGGCGGCACCATCGCCGCGTTCAAGGCGGCCGGCGTCAATCCGGTGCCGCCCGTGACGGGCAACGACGCGACGCTGGCGGGCCTGCAATTGATCGTGGCGGGCGACCAGTACAACACCATTCTCAAACCCAGCGAGATCGTGGCAGGCGCGGCGGCCAGGGTTGCGGTGGGCTTCCTCTCGGGCGAGAAGCCCAAGGCGGAAACCACGCTCTTCAACACCCCGTCGCAACTCTTCAAGCCGGCTGTCATCACCGCGAAGAACATCAAGGCCGAGGTGCTGGACAAGGGCTTCACGAGCGCGAAGGATCTGTGCGCGGGGCGCTACGCGGACGGCTGCAAGAAGCTGGGCATCGCAAACTGATTTCCACAACTGATCAGGTATGCAGATCAATGGGGAGGCGCTGGCCGTCTCCCGTTTTTTTTCGAATGCGGGTACTACCATGACCGGGTCCATGATTGAGAACTCTCCATCCCGCGCCGCGCGGGGCGAACTCGTGCTGAGCCTGCGCGGCGTCTCGAAGCATTTTGGTGCCGTCTCCGCGCTGACCGACATCGAGCTGGACGTGCACGCGGGCGAAGTCGTGGCCCTCGTCGGCGACAACGGCGCGGGCAAGTCCACGCTCGTGAAGGTGCTTGCGGGCGTTCATCAGCCGAGCGCGGGCACCATCACGTTCCGCGGGCAGCCGGTCACTCTCACCGATCCCGCCACGGCGCTCGATCTGGGCATCGCAACGGTATTCCAGGATCTCGCGCTGTGCGAGAACCTGGACGTGGTCGCCAATATCTTTCTGGGCCGCGAGTTGAGCCCGATGCGCCTCGACGAAGTGCAGATGGAAGTGCGCGCGTGGACGCTCTTGAACGAACTGTCCGCGCGCATTCCCGATGTGCGCGATGTGGTCGCTTCACTTTCCGGCGGGCAGCGCCAGACGGTTGCCATCGCGCGGTCGCTGTTGCTCGATCCGAAACTGATCATGCTCGACGAGCCCACCGCGGCGCTCGGCGTGGCGCAGACGGCCGAGGTGCTGAACCTGATCGAGCGCGTACGCGAGCGCGGCCACGCGGTGATCATGATCAGCCACAACATGGAGGATGTGCGCGCCGTGGCGGATCGCATCGTCGTGCTGCGTCTTGGGCGCAACAACGGGGTGTTCTATCCGCACTCCTCCAATGCGGAACTCGTCGCCGCCATTACCGGCGCGACCGAGAACGCGGTGTCGCGCCGCGCGGGTCGCCGCGCCGCTCAGCCGGTGGCCGGGCAGGAAGCCGGGCAAGAAGCCGGGCCGGATGCGGGGCAGGACGTTCAATGAAAGGAATCAACATGAGCAAGCAAACGCAGGGCGCCACGCAGCCGGCCCCGCTGCTCGACCGCAGCGATGTGCGCGTCAAGCACGCCCATGGAGTGGGCGAAAGCCTCCGCGCTTTCGTCGACCGGATCCGCGCGGGCGACCTCGGCTCGCTGCCGGTCATCGTGGGTCTGATCATCATCTGGACGGTTTTCGCCAGTTTGAATCCGGTGTTTCTGTCCGCCGACAACCTCGTCAATCTGCTGTTCGATTGCTCGACGGTGGGCGTCATTTCGCTGGGCATCGTCTGTGTGCTGCTGGTCGGCGAAATCGATCTTTCGGTGGGATCGATGAGCGGGTTCGCTTCGGCGATGCTGGGGGTGCTGTGGGTCAACGAGGGCTGGCCGGTGCTGCTGGCGATCGTGGCGGCGATCGTCGTGGGCGGTGTGATCGGCGCGCTCTATGCGCTGCTGCTGAACCGCCTGGGCATGCCCAGTTTCGTGTCGACGCTTGCCGGGCTGCTCGCGATTCTCGGCATGCAGCTCTATCTGCTCGGCTCGGACGGTTCGATCAACTTGCCCTACGGGTCGCCGATGGTGAACTTCGGGCAACTGATGATTATTCCCGCCGTAGTCTCGCACGTGCTGGCCTTGCTGCCGGGCCTCGCGATCGTCGTGCTCGGGCTGCGCACGCGTGAGCGGCGCCGCGCCGCCCGCCTCTCGGCGCCCTCGCTTGGCGGCCTGCTCGCGCGCGCTGCGCTCATCACGCTGTTCCTCGAACTGGTGGTGGCCTACCTCGACCGTGGCCGCGGCGTGCCGCTGATGTTCGGCGTGTTCCTGGGCCTCACCGTCGCCATGAACTATGCGCTCACGCGCACGCGCTGGGGACGCTCGATGAATGCCGTGGGCGGCAATCGCGAAGCCGCGCGGCGCGCCGGCATCAACGTGCGGCGCATCTATACGAGTGCCTTCGTGCTGTGCGCCGCGCTGGCGGCGCTGGGCGGCGTGCTCACCGCGGCGCGCCTTGCTTCGGCGAGCCAGCAGGCCGGCAGCGGCGACGTCAACCTCAACGCCATCGCGGCGGCCGTGATCGGCGGCACGAGCCTGTTCGGCGGACGCGGCAGCGCCTGGTCGGCGGTGCTCGGCATCATCGTGATCCAGTCGATCGCCAGCGGCCTCACGCTTCTCAATCTGTCTTCGTCGCTGCGTTTCATGATTACGGGCGCGGTGCTCGCCATCGCCGTGATCGTCGATTCGCTGGCGCGCCGCTCGCGGGTCACGCACGGCCGCGCCTGATGACGCCCGATCACGTTTAATCCAATGCATTCCGGAGAGTCGTTCATGTCTGAATCCATGAAGGGAAAAGTGGCCGCCATCACCGGCGCGGCTTCGGGGATCGGTTTCGAGTGCGCGCGTGCGCTGGTCGGGCTGGGCGCCAGGGTGGTCCTGATCGACCGCGCGAAGGAGCGGCTGGACGCGTGCTGCGCGCAACTGGGACCGAACGCGCTGCCCCTGCAGGTGGATCTGCTGGAGCCCGCGGAGGTCTCGGGCATGTTGCCGAAGATCCTCCAGCTTGCCGGCGGGCTCGACATATTCCATGCGAACGCCGGTGCATATGTTGGCGGCGAGGTGGTGAACGGCAATCCCGATGAGTGGGACCGCGTGCTCAACCTGAACGTCAACGCGGCGTTTCGCAGCGTGCATGCCGTGCTGCCGCACATGGTCGCGCAGCAATCGGGCGACATCCTGTTGACGAGTTCGATTGCGGGCATCGTGCCGGTGGTATGGGAGCCAATCTATACCGCGTCCAAATTCGCGGTGCAGGCCTTCGTGCACACCACGCGCCGCCAGGTCGCCAAACATGGCGTGCGCGTGGGCGCGGTCGCGCCGGGACCGGTCGTCACCGCGCTGCTCGACGACTGGCCGAAGGCCAAGATGGAAGAGGCGCTGGCTTCCGGCAGCCTGATGCAGCCGAAGGAAGTCGCCGATGCGGTTATCTTCATGCTGACCCGACCGCGCAACGTGACCATTCGCGATCTCGTGATCCTGCCCAACAGCGTGGATCTTTGAGCGGCGTCGCTCACATCATCCGATAGAGCAACTGCGATGACTTTAGAGAAGCAGCAGCACCCGGCGAGCCGTGCGCGCTATGTGATCGGCGTGGACGTGGGCACGGGCAGCGCCCGCGCCGGCGTCTTCGACGCGAACGGCGGCATGGCGGCGTCGGCGAAACACGATATCAGCGTGTTTCATTCGAGCGGCTCGATCGTCGAACAGTCGAGTGCGGAAATCTGGCGCGCCGTCTGCCGCGCCGTGCAGGATGCGCTGGCTGCGGCGGCGCTTGCGCCGCAGGACATCGCCGGCATCAGCTTCGATGCGACCTGCTCGCTCGTGGTGCTGGGCGAGGGTGGCAAGCCGCTGCCGGTCGGCCCCACGGAACAGGCCGGGCGTGACATTGTCGTGTGGATGGATCATCGCGCCGTCGATCAGGCGCAGCGCATCAACGATACGCGCCACGCGGTGCTGCGCTTCGTCGGCGGCACGATCTCGCCGGAGATGGAGACTCCGAAGCTGCTATGGCTGCTGGAGCATCGCCCGCACGTGTTCGTGGCCGCGTGGCAGTTCTTCGACCTGACCGATTTCCTCACGTGGCGTGCGAGCGGCGATCTGGCGCGCTCCACGTGCACGGTCACCTGCAAATGGACCTATCTGGCCCACGAGCGCCGCTGGGACGAGAGTTACTTTCGCGCGGTGGGACTGGGCGTGCTCGCCGACGAGGCGTTCGTGCGCATCGGGCAACGCGTGGTCGAACCGGGTACGGCGCTTGGGCAAGGGCTGACGCCGCAGGCCGCCGCCGAGCTGGGGCTGGCGGCCGGTACGCCGGTGGCGGCGGGCGTGATCGACGCGCACGCAGGCGGTATCGGCACGGTGGGCGCCGACGGAGCGCCCGAAGACTGTCTCGCCTATGTGTTCGGCACGTCCTCGTGCACGATGACCACCACGCGCGAGCCGGTGTTCGTGCCCGGCGTGTGGGGGCCGTATTTTTCGGCGATGGTGCCGCAGACCTGGCTGAACGAAGGCGGACAGTCGGTCGCCGGTGCGGCCATCGAGCGGCTGATCGGCATGCATCCGCTGGCTCACGAGGCGCAAGACCGTGCGACGCAGGCCGGGCAATCGCTGCCCGCCTTGCTTGCGGGACTGGCGGTGCAGGCCTGCGAAACGCTTTCCGATGCGGTGACGCTCGCGGGCGATCTCCATGTGGTGCCGGAATTCCTCGGCAACCGCGCGCCTTTCGCCGACCCGCATGCGAAGGCCGTCGTCGCGGGACTGGGCATGCAGACGGATCAGGAGAGCCTGGTCGCGCTCTATGTTGCCGGCATTTGCAGCATCGGCTATGGCTTGCGCCAGATCATCGAGGCGCAGGATGCGGCGGGCGCGCCCATCAAGCGGGTGGTGATCAGCGGCGGAGCCGGGCGCTTGGGGCTGGTGCGCCAGTTGCTGGCCGACGCCACGGCGAAGCCCGTACTCGTGACCGAGGCAGAGGAACCGGTGCTGCTGGGCGCGGCGATGCTGGGCGCGGTGGCGGGAGGCCTGTACGGCGACCTGCCAGGTGCGATGGCTCGGATGTCGCGCATCGACAAGGTCCACGAACCGGCTACCGGAGACATCGCCGCCTTGCATGACGCGCGATACGCCGCGTTCAGACAGTTGCAGGATGTGGCGAGGCGCATCCGGCAGACGCGGGCCTGAGCGCCGCATCTGGGCGGCACGGCACTGACGGGGCGCGGCCTCGCGCTTCGTGTATAAATGGGCCATCCCGCACAAACGGAGCCGCCCGTGGCCGATACCCCGCCCGACAACACCCAGCCAGCCGCTCAAGGCGCGCGTCCGCCAGTTTCGCGTCGCACCGGATTCTGGATCCTGTGCGGCGCCATCGTCGTGCTGATCGTCATCCTGCTGATGATCTTCAATCCCTTCCGGGAAAGACTGGATGAACACGCGCTAGGCGATCTCGGTTTTTTCACGGGTGTCTGCAATGGCGGCGGCGATGCCGCAAGCGCGCCGCAGCCGGGGTGCATCGCCTTGCGGGCGAAGCCGACCATGACGACTTCCCAGCTTGCCGCAGCGGTCCCTCATCTCGACAAACTCGATCGCAAACTCGAATTGAACCTGACGGACACGCCCGTCGATAACATCGATTCGCTGAAAGATCTGGATAACGTGGAGGCACTCGACCTCACGGGAACCCAGGTGTGGAACATCGACGCGCTACAGGGCATGCACTCGCTGAAACGGCTCGTACTGCATCGAACCCAGGTGCAGAACATCGAGGCCTTGAAAGAACTGACAGGTCTGCAATCGCTGACTCTCTGGGAGACCGGGGTCTCGAATCTCGCTGCACTGAAGGACTTGAGCGACCTGCAACAACTCGATCTGCGCGATACACAGGTGCGCGACCTGGATGTGCTGGCGAAACTGCCACACCTCGAAACCCTCAAACTGGGCGGCGCGAGGAACGTCAAGAGCATCAAGCCAATCGGGCAATTGACCGCGTTAAAGGTGCTGGATCTCAACGAAACGCAGGTCGAGCGTCTCGATCCTTTGAAAGATCTGCACGCTCTTCAGGCGCTGTATCTCGCCAACACGCCGGTTCGCGATATCGATGCGCTAGCGGACATGCCCAATCTGACGACGCTCGTGCTGGACGGGTCGAAAGTCGACAATATCGACGCCATGAAGGGCTTGCTTCAACTGGATACGCTGGTTCTTTCGCGCACGCCGGTGACGGACATTGGCGCGCTGAAAGGGCTGACTAACCTGCAAAGGCTCAATCTCTCCGATACCGGTGTCGAGAACGTCGACGCCCTGAGCAATCTGACGCGACTTAAAACGCTCAATCTTTTTCGCACCGATGTTCAGGATATCGATGCGCTCAAAGGGCTCAAGGGTTTGCAGGAACTCTATCTGGCGAATACGCCGGTCAGGAATGTCGACGTGCTCAAAGGCCTGACCGGGCTGCGCGAGTTGGTGCTCTACGGCACTCAAGCCAGCAATGTCGATGATCTCAGGGCAGCCTTGCCGAGCACGCGGATTGTGTGGTAAATCGGGGGCGGGGTAGCGGCGCTACGCAGTCTGCTATCCCGCACTGGCCAAGCTGGCCGCGCTGACGAAATAGAAAAATCAGATAGTCCAGATTTTTCCTTATTGACCAACAGGATGATCTTGTTATCAAGGCCGAATTGCAGGCGCGGATTCCGCGCGCGTACTGTTTCGAGGTCGGCTCATATAAGGGAAATGTCGGTAAGGCGCAAGTGCATCAAACTAGATTTACTTATATCAAACAAATTTTGACGCCAATTTTTGTTCCTGATATGGTTTCTACACGTGGGAAGCCGCACACGGTCGCTTACCTCGCTCTACGGTGAGGGTTTGCTGGGGTTGGCAGGCAAGGCGTTTGTGCTGCAAGCCGGAGGCTCGGCACATTATCAGTCCGCGCGGCTGGCTGGATCGGCAACGGAAGCAGGGAGGCGGTTGTCGTGTGGGGCGAACCCTCGGGGCGGTTTTAATTGAGGCAGTACCGGAAGCCGAAACTTTCTGTGCGGCCTTGTATGAGATTGTAAGGATGGCGAAGTGAATGGCCTCCATTTCCCATTGGCGTGAATGAGGCGCGAGCCGTCGCGGCATCAGGCAATGCGCAGGTCGCACACCGTCATCGACATTCGAATAAAACGCGACCCATTTCAATCAATCAAAAAATTATTCCAGGCGTGAAAGACAGATGAAGAGCAACAAAATCAAGATCAGCGTGATGGCGGTTGCCGCTTTCGCAGCATCCTCGGCAGCAATGGCTCAGTCGTCGGTTACCTTGTACGGCATGCTCGACGCAGGTATCGGCTATACGTCCAATGTGGGCGGCCACGACAAGTTCAGCCTCGATGGCGGCGCATCGGGTTCGAACAAGTGGGGCGTCAAGGGCCAGGAAGATCTCGGCGGCGGACTCTCGGCAGTCTTCAAACTCGAAAACGGCTTCAATATCGGCACCGGCCGCATCAACGGCCAGGGTCCGATCGGTTCCACGCGTTCCTTGTTCAACCGCCAGGCTTACGTAGGCCTCTCGTCGGACCAGTACGGTACGGTGCGTATGGGTCGCCAGATCGATGCCGTGACGGAAATGGTGCAAGGCATCACCGGCGACGGCATTTCGGCGTCGGCATTCTCGACGCCGGGCGACGTCGACAACAACGACAACACGACGAACCAGAACAACGCCGTCAAATATATTTCGCCGGTCTTCCACGGTTTCCAGGTTGAAGGCGCGTACTCGTTCGGCGGCGTTGCCGGCGCGACGGGTTCGGGGCAATCGTGGTCGGTGGCTGCGGACTACCTGCAAGGTGGCCTGACGGTTGCCGGCGGCTATTTCCGCGCCGTCAATCAGGGTGAGAGCGGCTGGGAAAACGCCACGGCGCAGCCGTCGTTCGGCGGCGCCCTGGGCTACCCGTCGTCGGGCTACTACGGTGGCAATGCGTTCAAGAGCGCAGGCATTGCTCAAATTGCCGGCCAATATGAATTCGGTCCGTACACGGCTGGCCTGCGTTACTCGAACGCTCAGTACCAGGGCTCCGATGGTCAAGCGTCGATCCACTTCAACGTGATGGCTGGCCTTCTGCAGTACCGCGTGAGCCCGGCGCTTTCGCTGGCCGCCGAGTACACCTACGTCTACGGTTCGGCGGCTACGCCTGCGCAAGCCGCTGAAGGCCGCACGATGGCGTCGATCAACCAGGTGTCGCTGGGCGCCACCTATTCGCTCTCGAAGACCACTTCGGTCTACGTCATGGGTGCCTACGTCCATGCTCTGGGCGCTCAGGCTTCGGTTGCTGACTTCGGTAACACCGCATCGGGTGGCAACCAGGTTCAAGCCAACATTGGCATGTATCACGCCTTCTGATCGCAGGTGTAGACGCCCGGGGCCATGCGCGCATGACCCCGGGCAATGAAGCGTTCTGCCAGTGAACTGCCCTCAAGCGGGCGGCACAACATTGGCAATCCATTCCCCGACCACGTCCGTGATACGAACGATATTTTCATCGTCGATACGATGGACGTGGACTCAACGCACCCACGAGCCAGATCGCTGTATGCCAGTTTCGGCTGGCACCGAATCGGAGAACACATGAAACAAAACAACCTGTTGCGTGCAGCACGGATGACGTCTTTCGTGGCGCTCGCAGCGGCCTCGATTGCAGGCGCCCCGCTCGCGCACGCC
>NZ_JACHBW010000017.1 GCF_014200455.1 Paraburkholderia bannensis
CGTTAGAAACCAGTCGCTCACTCAAAGCTGACAGGTATCTGAATTGCTTCAAAAACCTGACTTACTTTTTAATGTGAGACTCTTGATACTTTTGCCACTCCTGAAAAGCTCCGAAGAACTCATCAGGCCGCATCACCATCAAGCGCCCACACTTATCGGCTGTAAATTTTTAAAGATCGATTCGCGAACTTCGCGCCAGCGGTCCAGCTACCGGCGGGTTCTGCGTTGCTGCGTCTGCAGCAGAGAAACGAGATTATGCAGACTCTTTCTCGTTCCGTCAACATCTTTTTTTACATCGCCGCTTAAAAGCAGGGAAAAGATGCCGCCGGAGCGACCCGCCGTTTCTCGCGGCAGGCTTCGCTGCCGGTAAGGCTGAACAGCGAAGGGGCGAATCTTAGCGCTACCCGCTGCGGGCCGCAAGGGGGAACGGGAAATAAATCCGCCCCCCTCGCAGCCCGGCACTTACTTATTCTTGAACGCCGGCTTGCGCTTCTCCACGAACGCAGCCATCCCTTCTTTCTGATCTTCCGTCGCGAACAGCGAATGGAACAGGCGGCGCTCGAAGTGCACGCCCTCGGCAAGCGTCGTCTCGTAGGCGCGGTTCACTGCCTCCTTGGCCATCATGACCGCCGGCAGCGAGTACTCGCTGATCGTCGTCGCAGCGGCGATCGCTTCAGCCAGCAGATCTGCCGCTGGAATCACACGCGACACCAACCCGGCGCGCTCCGCTTCCACAGCATCCATCATGCGAGCAGTCAGGCAGAGATCCATGGCCTTCGCTTTTGAGACCGCGCGCGGCAGACGCTGGGTACCGCCCGCCCCCGGAATAACGCCAAGCTTGATCTCTGGCTGGCCGAACTTCGCCGTATCAGCCGCGAAGATCATGTCGCACATCATCGCCAGTTCGCAGCCGCCGCCCAGCGCGAAGCCCGCAACCGCAGCGATGATCGGCTTGCGGATCGAACGGATCGTCTCCCAGTTACGCGTGATGTAGTCGCCCTTATAGACATCCATGAAGCTGTAGGTCGCCATCATGCCGATGTCGGCGCCTGCCGCGAACGCCTTCTCACTACCCGTAATGACGATCGCGCCAATGCCTTCGTCCACGTCAAATGACTTCAGCGCCGTGCCCAGCTCATCCATCAGCGCATCGTTGAGTGCGTTAAGCGCTTTCGGGCGATTCAAGGTGATCAGACCGACTTTGCCGCGCGTCTCAACCAGGATGTTTTCGTACTCCATGTGTCCTCCTTCTATCTAAAGAAAGTCCCCAAAAAATTTTTCGCGCCGAACTTTGACTAATGCTAACATTTGCCAACCAACCGGTCGGTCAATTAATTGACACGGGCCTCTCCCCACCCCTCAATTCAAGTCGAGCCATGACAAATCCGTTGTTCGCCAAGCACGAAGGCCAGCTGCAGAAAGCGTTGGCCGCCATCGAGACGCGCGGTTACTGGAGCCCGTTCGCCGAAATGCCCAGCCCCAAAGTGTACGGGGAAACCGCCAGCGCAGACGGCGAAGCCGCGTTCAAAGCCCACCTGGACCGCACCTTCGATCTCGATCAGCCGTCGACCGGCGAAACGGTTGGCAGCGAGGCCTCGCCGTTCGGTTTCAAGCTCGGCGCGCGCTATCCGAAATCGACACCCGATCAACTGGTTGACGCTGCCCAGAAGGCGCAACGCGATTGGCGCGCCGCCGGCCCGCAAGCGTGGGTGGGCTTGAGCCTCGAGATTCTTGAGCGCCTGAACCGAGCGAGCTTCGAAATTGCGTTCAGCGTGATGCATACGACGGGGCAGGCTTTCATGATGGCCTTCCAGGCAGGCGGCCCGCACGCCCAGGACCGCGCGCTGGAAGCCGTCACCTATGCGTGGGACCAACTGCGCCGCATTCCCGCCAACGCGCACTGGGAAAAGCCACAAGGCAAAAACCCGCCGCTCGCTATGCAAAAGCGCTTCACCGTCGTGCCGCGCGGCACCGGTCTCGTGCTCGGCTGCTGCACGTTCCCGACCTGGAACGGCTATCCGGGCCTGTTCGCCGACCTCGCGACCGGCAACACTGTGATCGTCAAGCCGCACCCGGGCGCGATCCTGCCGCTCGCGATCACGGTGCGCATCGCGCGTGACGTGCTGCGTGAAGCCGGTTTCGATCCGAACGTCGTCACGCTGCTGGCCACCGATCCGAACGACGGCGCGCTTGTCCAGCAACTCGCGCTGCACCCCGAAATCAAGTTGATCGACTTCACCGGCAGCACGCAGAACGGCGACTGGCTCGAACGCAACGCGCACCAGGCGCAGGTCTACACCGAAAAAGCCGGTGTGAACCAGATCGTGATCGACTCCGTTGACGATCTGAAGTCAGCCGCGCGCAACATCGCCTTCTCGCTCTCGCTGTACTCCGGCCAGATGTGCACCGCGCCGCAGAATATCTACGTGCCGCGTGACGGGATCCAGACCGCCGATGGTCACGTGAGCTTCGAAGCGGTCGCGCAGGCGATCGCCGGCGCAGTCACCAGGTTCGTGGCCGATCCGGCCCGCGCCGTTGAAGTGCTCGGCGCGATCCAGAACGAGAGCGTCACTGCCCGCATCGACGAAGCCCGCAAACTGGGCGCCGTGCTCGCCGATAGCCAAACGCTCGAACACCCGCAGTTCCCCGGCGCGCGCGTGCGCACGCCGCTCGTGCTCTCGCTCGACGCGGCACGGGACGCGGCCTCGTTCAAGCGCGAATGGTTCGGCCCCATCTCGTTCGTGATCGCCACCGATTCGACCACGCAATCGCTCGACCTGGCCGGTACGACCGCACGCGACCACGGTGCACTGACGCTTTCCGTCTACAGCACGAGCGAAGAAGTGATCGAAGCGGCCCACGACGCCGCGATCACCGGCGGTGTGGCGCTCTCGATCAATCTGACCGGCGGCGTGTTCGTCAATCAGTCGGCGGCTTTCTCGGATTTCCACGGCACCGGCGCGAACCCCGCCGCCAATGCCGCGCTGGCCGACGCCGCATTCGTAGCGAACCGCTTCCGCGTGGTTCAAAGCCGCGTTCATGTTGAACCGAAAGCGGCTCCCGTGGCAGTCGGCTGAACGGCCTATGCCGTTTGGCCGAATGGCGCACGAATCCCCTTCCCTCTAGCATGATCGGCACGAGTGCATTTCCGCGCTCGTGCCTCAGGAATCCGAGATGACCGAAGCCTATATCTGCGATGCGATTCGCACCCCGTTCGGCCGCTACGGCGGCGCCCTCAAGGACGTGCGCGCCGACGACCTCGGCGCGGTGCCCATCCGCGCGCTCGTCGAGCGCAATCCGGGCGTGGACTGGCGCGCGCTCGACGATCTTCTCTATGGCTGCGCGAACCAGGCCGGCGAGGACAACCGCAACGTCGCGCGCATGTCCGCGCTGCTCGCGGGTCTGCCGACGGACGTGCCCGGCGCGACGCTCAATCGTCTGTGCGGCTCGGGTCTGGATGCCGTGGGCAGCGCCGCGCGCGCGATCAAGGCGGGCGAGGCGCATCTGATGATCGCGGGCGGTGTGGAAAGCATGACACGCGCGCCGTTCGTGATGGGCAAGGCCGCATCAGCGTTCGCGCGCGATGCCGCTATTTACGACACGACTATCGGCTGGCGCTTCGTCAACAAGTTGATGAAGCAGCAATACGGCGTCGATTCGATGCCGGAAACCGCCGAAAACGTCGCGGTCGATTTCAATGTCAGCCGGGCCGATCAGGACGCGTTCGCGCTGCGTAGCCAGCAAAAGGCCGCACGCGCGCAAAAGGACGGCACGCTCGCACAAGAAATCGTGCCGGTCGAGATTGCGCAGAAAAAGGGCGATCCGGTGCGCGTGACGCTCGACGAACACCCTCGCGAAACGTCGCTTGAAGCGCTTGGCAAACTCAAGGGCGTAGTGAAGCCCGATGGCACGGTGACCGCGGGCAACGCTTCGGGCGTAAACGACGGTGCATGCGCACTGCTGCTCGCCAGCGACGCGGCCGCCAGCCAATACGGTCTGCGCCGGCGCGCGCGCGTGCTCGGCATGGCCACGGCCGGCGTTGAGCCTCGCATCATGGGCTTCGGCCCAGCGCCCGCTACGCAAAAGCTGCTCAAGCAACTCGGCATGACGCTCGACCAGTTCGACGTGATCGAACTCAACGAGGCGTTCGCGTCGCAAGGACTTGCGGTGCTGCGCGCTCTCGGCGTCGCAGATGACGATGCGCGTGTGAACCCCAACGGCGGCGCAATTGCGCTGGGGCATCCGCTCGGCGCCTCGGGCGCGCGGCTCGTGACCACGGCGCTGCATCAACTGGAACGCACGCGAGGCCGTTACGCGCTCTGCACCATGTGTATCGGCGTCGGGCAGGGCATCGCGCTGGCTATCGAACGCGTCTGAACGTATCTGATCGAAAACCCGCGCTGCGCAGACAGCGTTGCATCGGATGGGACAGGAGACAGGCAATGCCATTTGAATCGATTCGCGTCGATATCGACACTTCCACACACGTGGCCACGATCACGCTAAGCCGGCCGGACAAGCTCAACAGCTTCACGCGTGCCATGCATGGCGAACTCGTGGCGGCACTCGACGAAGTGGAAAAAGCCGGTTCGCGCGCACTCGTGCTGACCGGCGCAGGCCGCGGCTTTTGCGCAGGCCAGGATCTCGCCGATCTCGACTTCACGCCGGGTGCGATGACCGATCTCGGCGATCTGATCGAAGCGCATTTCAACCCGCTCATCAAACGCCTGCAGGCGCTGCCGATGCCCGTGATCGCCGCCGTCAACGGCACCGCGGCGGGCGCGGGCGCGAATCTCGCGCTGGCCTGTGACATCGTGCTGGCCGCGCGCTCCGCAAGCTTCATCCAGGCGTTCGTGAAGATCGGCCTCGTGCCCGATTCGGGTGGCACCTGGTTCCTGCCCAAACGCGTGGGCATGGCGCGCGCGCTGGGCCTCGCGATGACCGGCGAGAAACTCAGCGCCGAAAAGGCCGAAAGCTGGGGGCTCGTCTGGCAAGTAACAGACGATGCCGAACTTGCCGCTATATCCACCGCGCTCGCCGCACAACTCGCGAAGCAGCCCACTCGCGCCATCGTCGCCACCCGTGAAGCGCTGCGCGCATCGGCTACGAATACGCTCGCCCAGCAGCTCGATCTCGAACGCGATCTGCAGCGCGAACTGGGCAACTCGCACGACTACGCGGAAGGCGTGCAGGCCTTCATCGAAAAACGCGCACCGCGCTTCGAGGGCCGTTGATATGTCCACATCTACGCCAACCTCGATTTTCGCGCACGCCGGTATGTCGCCTGACGAACTCGCCCGCGCCACCGCTCAGTCGATGTTCGAGGCAGACGGTTGCAGCCGTGCACTCGGCATGGAACTGCTCGAAGTGCGCGCCGGCTACGCGCGCCTGTCCATGGCGGTGCGGCCCGAGTTCCTCAACGGTCATCAGATCTGCCACGGCGGCATGATTTTCACGCTCGCCGATTCGACCTTCGCATTCGCCTGCAATTCGTACAACGTCAACACCGTCGCGGCGGGCTGCTCGATCGAGTTCCTGCGCCCGGTCCAGCCCGACGACGTGCTCACCGCCGAAGCCGTCGAACAGGTGCTTTCGGGACGCAGCGGCATCTACGACATCCGCGTGACGAATCGCGCCGGCGAGACCGTGGCGATGTTCAGAGGCAAATCCGCACAGATACGCGGCACCGTGATTCCCGTCGAAGCGTAATCGAAGTGTCAGGGGCTCATGCCGCCCGCCCCGCATACCATTCTTAAAGCATCCGGAGACAGTCATGACAACCACGCTGCCGCTCGATCCCATCGAAACGGCCAGTCGCGATGAACTCGCGGCGCTTCAG
Organism: Paraburkholderia bannensis; assembly: GCF_014200455.1. Classification (GTDB taxonomy): domain Bacteria; phylum Pseudomonadota; class Gammaproteobacteria; order Burkholderiales; family Burkholderiaceae; genus Paraburkholderia; species Paraburkholderia bannensis_A. The sequence goes on from NZ_JACHBW010000017.1 coordinate 5,840, forward strand.
CTCGAACGGCTTAAATGGTCGCTCAATCACGCGTATGAGAATTCGCCGGTGTATCGGCGCAAGTTCGACGAAGCGGGCGTGCATCCGTCCGGGCTGAAAACGCTCGCCGATCTCGCGCGCTTTCCGTTCACGACCAAGAAGGATCTCCGCGACAGCTATCCCTTCGGGATGTTCGCGGTGCCGCAGGAGCAGATCTCGCGTATCCATGCGTCGTCGGGCACGACGGGCAAGCCGACGGTCGTGGGCTACACGGCGAAGGACATCGACACGTGGGCGACTCTGGTGGCGCGATCGGTGCGCGCATCAGGCGCGCAGCGTGGCGACAAGGTGCATATCAGCTACGGCTACGGTCTTTTCACGGGCGGTCTTGGCGCACATTACGGCGCGGAGCGCGCGGGCCTCACGGTGATCCCGTTCGGCGGCGGTCAGACCGAGAAGCAGGTGCAACTGATCCAGGATTTTCGCCCCGACATCATCATGGTCACGCCGAGCTACATGCTCGCCATCGCCGACGAAATGGAACGCCAGGGCATCGATCCCGCGTCCACGTCGCTGCGCATCGGCATCTTCGGCGCTGAGCCGTGGACCAACGACATGCGCACCGCCATCGAAAAGCGTATGGGCATCAAGGCCGTCGATATCTATGGTCTTTCCGAAGTGATGGGGCCGGGCGTCGCCTCAGAGTGCGCGGAAACCCAGGACGGCCCGACCATCTGGGAAGACCACTTCTATCCTGAGGTCATCGATCCGGAAACCGGCGAAGTGCTGCCCGACGGCGAATTCGGCGAACTCGTTTTCACCTCGCTCACGAAGGAAGCGCTGCCGATCGTCCGCTATCGCACGCGCGACCTTACGCGCCTGCTGCCGGGCACCGCGCGCACGATGCGTCGCATGGAAAAGATCACGGGCCGCTCGGACGACATGCTCATCATCCGCGGCGTGAACGTGTTCCCCACGCAAATCGAGGAACTGCTGCTCAAGCAGCCCGCGCTCGCGCCGCACTATCAGATCGTCCTCACCAAGGAAGGTCCGATGGACGTGATGACGCTGAACTGCGAACCGTGTCCGGTAACGGCGCCCGACTATGGCGCGCTCGACGCCGCCGCCAAGGCGCTCGCCTACGACATCAAGGCGCTGATCGGCGTGACCGCGAAGATCAACGTGCTGGACGTGAACGGCATCGAGCGCTCGGTCGGTAAAGCTCGTCGCGTGGTCGACAAGCGACCCAAGTGAGTCTGGGCTGCGCCTCGTCAAATGAAAAAGCCGGCTTGCGCCGGCTGCTTTTTTACGTCATAAGCGAATCAACCGACGCTCACGAATTCGGGAACAGCAGCCACATGCGGCCGCCCTGCTTCATCTTCCCGGCGAGATCGCCGGCATCGTCGCCGAGTCCCCAGAAGTAGTCGGCACGCACACCGCCCTTGATCGCCGTGCCTGTGTCCTGCGCGAACACCAGCCGGTTGAGGGGCTGGTTCGTAAGCGGTCGCGTGGTTTGCAGGAACACCGGCGTGCCAAGCGGAATCGACGACGGATCGACCGCAATCGAGCGCTCCGGCGTGAGCGGCACGCCCAGCGCGCCGATCGGGCCGTCCGCGCCGCCTTGCGCCGAACCTTCGGCGGACGACATTTCGCGGAAGAACACGAAGCGCGGATTGGTGTCGAGCAGCGCATCGACGCGCGTCGGATTCGCTCGCGCCCAGGCCTTGATGCCCTGCATGGTGGCCTGCGCGGGCGTCAGTTCGCCACGGTCGAGCAACCAGCGGCCAATCGACTTGTACGGCTGGTTGTTGGTGCCGCCAAAGCCCACGCGCATCACGCTGCCGTCTTCCATGACGACACGGCCCGAACCCTGCACCTGAAGGAAAAACGCCTCGATCGGATCGTCGACCCAGACAAGCTCATTGCCATTCAGGATGCCGGCGCGTTCGAGTTGCGCACGTGCCGGCAGTGCCGAGCCGGCGCGATAGCCGGACGGCCAGCGATACAGCGCGGTCTGATAGATGCCATGGCGCGTGCGCGAGCCGTGCAGCAGCGGTTCGTAATAACCCGTCACGAGACCGTCGAGCGTGCCGTCGTTATTGGCGAACTGATACGGCGTGAAGTACGTCTCGAAGAACGTGCGCGCGCCGGAAGCGTCCAGATCGTCGAGCTGCTGGGCCGCGACGCAGACGCGCGACCAGCGCGGTTCGCGCGCGAGCCGCGTGCAGTTCGCACGCAGCGCCGCCGTCGCGCCGATCAGCGAATCGTCCTGCCAGCCCGGCACCTGCTGCCACGCAACCGGCGTAAGGCGCGCGGAGGCGATCTGTGCGGGCAGCGTGGGTGCGCTCCTGGGCGGCGCGTTGTGAACGTAATTCGAGCCGCCGCACGCCGCCAGCAGCGCCGCCAGCGTCGCCGCCCCGGCCCAGCCAGCCACCTGCCGACCCAGCCGCACGCTCAAGCGTTTCGGGATGAAGCGGCGCACGTTTGCGCGCGCCGCCGTTAATTCCGGCATCAGGCCGGAAGCGCGCGCCAATTCTGGCGCACAATCTGCGTTGTTTTCGATGGAAGCCACCATGTCTGATCTGCTCGACGAATACCCGATGCTCATGTTTGGGCTGGAAGCGCTGATCGCGCTGTTCCTGCTGATTTTCATCGTTGTGTGGACCGCGTCGGGCAGGAAGAAGCGAGCCCCGCACGACCGGCGTGACTAGCAGACCCCAAATTCGGGCGTCGGTTCAAAACGGTGAACGCAAAGGCGCGCGGCAACGCTTTTAATGCAGCGTGCGCGGCATGCGCAGGACGAACTCGGGAACGGGCGCATCGAACCGCTCGGCGTCCTCGGCGACGCAGAAGTACTCGCCGCGCATGGTGCCCACGGGCGTGGCGATCACCGCCCAGCTGGTGTACTCGAATTGCTCGCCGGGTTTGAGCAACGGCTGATGACCCACCACGCCGAGCCCCTTCACTTCCTGCACGTGGTTTTCGCTGTCGGTGATGACCCAGTGGCGCGCGATCAACTGCGCACTCACCTGCCCCGTGTTGCGAATCGTCAGCGTGTAGGCGAACGCATACTGGCGGCGCTCCGGGTCCGATTCTTCGGGCAGGTAGCGGACCTGCGAGGTCACGCTCAATTCGTACTGACTCATCCTTGTTCCAGGTGCCGGCCTCGTGGCCAGTTAAACGGTGCCGATAGTTGCCATTAGTTGCAAATGATATTAGGCAGCCCCCCCCCGTCATGCGGGGGACATGCAATGGCATTCTGCTTGATGCGCCCGCCCCCCGCAACCCGGCATCGCCCGCACAGCCGCCCCCGGCGCGGCTCGCCGAGCCGTACCATCGCGTCATCGCATCGCCTCATGCGCAGCGCGTGTTCGCACCAGTGCGGTGCAACGGCCCGGCTGATCCCTGGCCGAATGGCCAACGTCGTCGCAAAACCGCCCACGCACGCCCAAACCGCCCGCTCCCTGGCGGTAAAATGCGGTTTTCCCGTCTGTCTTTCCGATTGCCGCCATGACGCAATTCCGCATCGCTCCCAGCATCCTCTCGGCCGACTTCGCACGGCTTGGCGAGGAAGTCCGCAACGTCGTCGCCGCCGGCGCCGACTGGATCCATTTCGACGTGATGGACAACCATTACGTGCCGAACCTCACCATCGGCCCGCTGGTGTGCGAGGCGATCCGCCCGCACGTGGACGTGCCCATCGACGTGCATCTGATGGTGCGCCCGGTCGACCGCATCGTGCCCGATTTCGCCAAAGCCGGCGCGAACCTCATCAGCTTCCACCCGGAAGGCTCCGATCACATCGACCGCACGCTGTCGCTGATCCGCGATCACGGCTGCAAGGCCGGCCTGGTGTTCAATCCGGCCACCTCGCTGAATTACCTCGACCACGTGATGGACAAGGTCGACCTCGTGCTCATCATGTCGGTGAACCCGGGTTTCGGCGGCCAGTCCTTTATTCCCGAAGCACTCAACAAGCTGCGTGAAGCCCGCGCGAAGATCGACGCGTACACCGCGCGCACGGGCCGCGAGATTCACCTTGAAGTGGACGGCGGCGTAAAGATCGACAACATCGCCGAAATCGCGGCTGCGGGCGCAGATACGTTCGTCGCTGGCTCGGCTGTGTTCGGCAAGCCCGACTACAAGGCGGTGATTGACCAGATGCGCTCGCAGCTCGCCACGGTCAAGGGCGCAGGCGCGCAATGACCAACCCGAGCGCCCGGAACGCCCCCGTCAAGTTCACGGCGCCGCGCATCGAAGCGGCGCTGATCGACCTCGACGGCACCATGGTCGATACCGCCGACGACTTCGCGGCGGGCCTGAACGGCATGCTCGCCCAGTTCGACGCCGAGGAAACCACGCGCGAAGAAGTGATGGGCTACGTCGGCAAAGGTTCGGAACATTTGATCAAGAGCGTGCTCGCCCCGCGTTTTGCCGAGGAAGACGCGCAGTCCCGCTTCGACGAAGCGCTCGCGCTTTACCAGGACGAATACGCGAAGATCAACGGCCGCCACACGCATCTGTATCCCGATGTGGAAGCGGGGCTTGCCGCGCTGCGCGAGCAGGGCATTCGCCTTGCCTGCGTGACCAACAAGCCGCACCGCTTCGCCGTGGAATTGCTGCAGCAATACGGTCTCGCGCGCTACTTCGAGGTCGTGCTGGGCGGCGACAGCCTGCCGAAGAAAAAGCCCGATCCGCTGCCCATGCTCACCGCGTGCGAGCGCCTGGGCGTGAAGCCGCAGGCGGCGGTGGCGATTGGTGATTCGGAGAACGACGCCATAGCGGGCCGCGCGGCCGGCACGGCCACGCTCACAGTGCCCTATGGCTACAATCACGGCCAACCTGTACAAAAAATTGAGTCGGATGGTATAGTTGCCTCGCTGCTCGAAGCCGCCAAGGCGGTCGCGGCACACAACGCCGCATAAAGCGCAGCACAAAACGCAACACCGAATCTTCTGACCTAAGTTCTGTACTTACCGTCATCTACCCTCATGTTTCTGAATAAAAAACGGAGTCTGAGCAGCATCGACCGGGGAGCCTGGCCCTGGCGTCGCTGGTCGCGCTAACCTCTCCCGAGGTTCGCTGAAGTCGCGCGCAAGCTCTTCTTCAGTTCCGTTTTTTACTTCGCTGCGCGCTCGCGCGTGTTTCGTCTCTCTCGTCTCTGAACTGTTGCGGTTTCCCGTCGGTGGGTTTTGCCGTGGGCTTTCGCCGTCCTTGCATGCCGGTCTCGCGCATGCCGGGCCGCCAGCGCCTACGTCACGCATCCGCCGCCGATTCTCCGCACGCCGGCCCGGCAAGTGCTCGCGCACCTGCACGACAACGGACCGCACGAGCGAGCGCCAGCGAACTCAAGCACTCAAAACAGACGCCATCGCGCACCCGCCGCGCCCCTCTTTGAGCCGCACTGGGCCCGCACCCGACGTCGCGAACGGCAGCACGCACAGGATCGGAACATGACCGAACTCGAATTTCAGTCCCTCGCCAACGAGGGCTACAACCGCATTCCGCTGATCGCCGAAGCCCTCGCCGATCTCGAAACGCCGCTTTCGCTGTATCTGAAGCTCGCACAACCCGAGCGCGGCGGCGCCAACTCCTTCCTGCTGGAATCCGTCGTGGGCGGCGAGCGCTTCGGGCGCTACTCGTTCATCGGCCTGCCCGCGCGCTCGCTGATCCGCGTGAAGAACGGCGTCTCGGAAGTGGTGCGCGACGGCCAGGTGACCGAGACGCATGACGGCGACCCGCTCGAATTCATTGCGCAATACCAGGCGCGCTTCAAGGTGGCGCAGCGTCCTGGCCTGCCGCGCTTCTGCGGCGGCCTGGCCGGTTACTTCGGCTACGACGCGGTGCGTTATATCGAGAAAAAACTCGCGAGCACCTGCCCGCCCGACGATCTCGGCCTGCCCGACATCCAGTTGCTGCTCAGCGAAGAAGTCGCGGTGATCGACAATCTCGCAGGCAAGCTCTACCTGATCGTCTACGCCGATCCGCAAACGCCCGAGGCCTACACGAAAGCGAAGCTGCGCCTGCGCGAACTCAAGCAGCGCCTGCGCACGACGGTGCAGCCGCCGGTCACGTCGGCGAGCGTGCGCACGGAAATCTATCGCGAATTCAAGAAGGACGATTACCTCGCGGCCGTGCGCAAGGCCAAGGAATACATCGCCGCGGGCGAACTGATGCAGGTGCAGGTGGGCCAGCGTCTGACCAAGCCGTATCGCGACAATCCGCTCTCGCTGTACCGCGCGCTGCGCTCGCTGAATCCGTCGCCGTATATGTACTACTACAACTTCGGCGAATTCCACGTGGTGGGCGCCTCGCCGGAGATTCTGGTGCGCCAGGAGCAGCGCGGCGAGGACCGCATCGTGACGATCCGTCCGCTCGCGGGCACGCGTGCGCGCGGCAACACGCCCGAGCGCGACGCCGAACTCGCCACCGAACTGCTCAACGATCCGAAGGAGATCGCCGAACACGTCATGCTGATCGACCTCGCGCGCAACGACGTGGGCCGCATCGCGGAGATCGGTTCGGTGACGGTGACCGACAAGATGGTCATCGAAAAGTACTCGCACGTTCAGCACATCGTCAGTTCGGTCGAAGGCAAGCTCAAGAAGGGCATGACGAATTACGACGTGCTGCGCGCGACCTTCCCGGCCGGCACGCTCTCGGGTGCGCCCAAGGTGCGCGCGATGGAACTGATCGACGAACTCGAACCCGTGAAGCGCGGCCTGTACGGCGGCGCGGTCGGCTATCTCTCGTTCAACGGCGAGATGGATCTGGCGATCACGATCCGCACGGGCGTGATCCACAACGGCAATCTGTACGTGCAGGCGGCCGCGGGCGTGGTGGCCGATTCGGTGCCCGAATCCGAATGGCAGGAAACCGAAAACAAGGCGCGCGCCGTGCTGCGCGCCGCCGAGCAGGTGCAGGACGGCCTCGACAGCGACTTCTGATTTGAGCGGAGATAGACCATGTTGCTCATGATCGACAACTACGATTCGTTTACCTACAACATCGTCCAGTACTTCGGCGAACTCGGCGAAGACGTCCGCACGCACCGTAACGACGAAATCACCCTCGACGAGATCAAGGCGCTCAACCCCGAGCGCATCTGCCTCTCGCCGGGCCCGAGCAACCCGCAGAACGCGGGCATCACGCTCGACGTGCTACGCGAATTCGCGGGCAAGACGCCGATTCTGGGCGTGTGCCTCGGCCATCAGGCCATCGGCGAAGCCTTTGGCGGGCGCGTCGTGCGCGCCAAAACCATCATGCACGGCAAGGTCAGCCAGATCGAAACCGACTGCAAAGGCGTGTTCGCCGATCTGCCGAAACACTTCAACATCACGCGCTATCACTCGCTGGCGATCGAGCGCGAATCGCTGCCCGATTGCCTCGAAGTGTCCGCGTGGACCGAGGACGGCGAAATCATGGGCGTGCGCCACAAGACGCTCGCGGTCGAAGGCGTGCAGTTCCATCCGGAATCGATTCTTTCGGAACATGGCCATGCGCTCTTCGAAAATTTCCTGAAGCAGACCAAGCGCGCTTAACCGCGGAGGCAGACCTATGATTACCCCGCAAGAAGCGCTGCAGCGCACGATCGAGCACCGCGAAATCTTCCACGACGAGATGCTCCACCTCATGCGCATGATCATGCGCGGCGAGCTGTCGCCGGTGCAATCGGCGGCCATCCTCACCGGCCTGCGCGTGAAGAAGGAAACCATCGGCGAAATCGCGGCGGCCGCCACCGTGATGCGCGAATTCGCCAATCACGTCGAAGTGACGGACAACTCGAATTTCATCGATATCGTCGGCACCGGCGGCGATGGTTCGCACACCTTCAATATTTCCACCGCGTCGATGTTCGTGGTGGCAGCAGCGGGCGCGAAAGTCGCCAAGCACGGTAATCGCGGCGTCTCCAGCAAGTCGGGCAGCGCCGATGTACTCGACGCGCTCGGCGTGAACATCGATCTGCAACCGGACCAGGTGGCCGCGTCGATCGCCGAAACCGGCATGGGCTTCATGTTCGCGCCCAACCATCATCCTGCGATGAAGAACATCGCCGCGGTGCGCCGCGAGCTGGGCGTGCGCACCATCTTCAACATTCTCGGCCCGCTCACCAATCCGGCCGGCGCGCCCAATCAGCTGATGGGCGTGTTCCACCCCGACCTCGTCGGCATTCAGGTGCGTGTGATGCAGCGCCTCGGCGCGAAACATGTACTCGTGGTGTACGGCAAGGACGGCATGGACGAGGTGTCGCTGGGCGCCGCCACGCTGGTAGGCGAACTCAAGGACGGCGAGATTCGCGAGTACGAGATCCATCCGGAAGATTTCGGCCTGCAGATGGTGTCGAACCGCTCGCTGAAGGTCGAAAACGCCGACGAATCGAAGACGATGCTACTGGGCGCGCTCTCGAACGAAGCGGGCACGGCGCGCGAAATCGTCGCGCTCAATTCGGGCGCCGCCCTGTATTCGGCCAACGTGGTCGGTTCGATCGCCGACGGCATCGCACTTGCGCGCGAGACCATCGCCAGCGGCCGCGCACGCGCCAAAGTCGACGAACTGGTACGCTTCACGCAACAGTTCAAACGCTGAAAAGCCTGCTAGACATTCGCTGAAACCCCGCTGATCCAGCACCGTTTTTGTAGACCATCATGAGCGACATCCTCGAAAAGATCATTGCGGTGAAACGCGAAGAAGTGCGCGCCGCCGAGCAGAGCGCCCCGCTCGAAGAATTGCGCCTGCAAGCAAGCACGCGCGACCTGCGGGACTTCGTCGGCGCGATCCGCGCGAAGCACGCGAGCGGCCAGGCGGCTGTGATTTCCGAAGTGAAGAAGGCCAGCCCGTCAAAAGGCGTGCTGCGCGAAAACTTCGACCCCGCCGCAATCGCGCGCTCCTACGCCGCGGGCGGCGCGGCCTGCCTGTCCGTGCTCACCGACGTGCAGTTCTTCCAGGGCAGCGTCGCGTATCTGGAAGCCGCGCGCGCCGCCTGCGAGCTGCCGGTGCTGCGCAAGGATTTCATCGTCGATCCGTACCAGATCGTCGAGGCGCGCGCGATGGGCGCCGACGCGATCCTGCTGATCGCCGCCGCGCTCGAACCGTCGCAGATGCGCGACCTCGAAGCGCTCGCGCATTCGCTCGGTCTGGCGGTACTGGTCGAAGTGCATGACCACGAAGAACTCGCGCACGCACTCACGCTGAAGACACCGCTGATCGGCATCAACAACCGCAACCTGCGCACCTTCGAAACGACGCTGCAAACCACCATCGGCATGCTGGACGAGGTGCCGGAAGACCGCATCGTCGTGACGGAATCGGGCATTCTGTCGCGCGCGGACGTGGAAAAGATGCGCGAACTGTCCGTGCATACGTTCCTCGTTGGCGAGGCGTTCATGCGCGCCGAGCAGCCAGGCGCGGAACTCGCGCGCATGTTCTTCTAGGTCTCACGGGAACACGCCGTCATGGGTATCGAACGCGAAATCAAGCTCGCGCTGCCGCAGGAACAGGTGGACGCCGCGAAGCGCTTCTTCGAAACGCGCGCAGGCGTCGCCGGTCAGCCGATCCGGCTCGAAAACATCTACTTCGACACGCCGGAGTTGACGCTCGCGCGCGCGAAAAGCGCGCTGCGTCTGCGCCGCACGCCGGATGGCTGGCTGCAGACGTTCAAGACGGTCGGCCAGGCGCAGAACGGTTTGCATGCGCGGCACGAGTGGGAAATGCCGGTTTCGGGCGAGGCGCTGGAAGTGGACCAGCTGCTGCACGAGTGCGACGAAGCAGGCGTGTCGACGGCGCTGTCGGCTGCCGCCGCGAATCTGATTCCGCTCTTTCGCACCGACTTCACGCGCACGCTCTGGACCTTGACGCATGCGGGCACGCAGGTCGAAGCCGCAGTCGATCAGGGCGAAGTCACGGCCGATGTGAACGGCGTGACGCGCCGCGCGCCGATCTGCGAAATCGAGCTGGAACTGAAGGACGGCGATGAAGCGGCGCTGCACGCACTCGCCGCCGAACTCGCGAAGGCGCTGCCGGGCCTGAAGCCCGACGACATCAGCAAGGCGCAGCGCGGTTACAGACTGCGCGAAGGCTAGGCAGCAGGCTGCGGCACGTCCACCTTGCGCATCAGCGACTGGAGATGCGGGCCGCGCCACTGCTGCTCGACGATCTCGAAGGCGCCGGTGAAGCCATACATGCCCGCCCAGCGGCTTTTGTCGTCGAAATACAGCGGGAAGGTTTCTTCCGTGATGAAGTTCACATGCGTGGGATCGCGAAAAGCGGGCGCATGCGGATAAGCCGGTGTCAGCGAGAGAAACTGGCCGCCCACTTTCAGGACGCGCCAGATTTCGTTCATCAGTTCGACAAAGCAGTTGCGCCGCTGCGGCACGTAGAGCAGCCGCGGAACGTGCTCCAGAAAATCGAACGCCGTCACGAAATCGAACATGGCCGATTCGAACGGGATCGGCTCGATCACGAGGTCGGCGCTGACGATATTCGGCCCCAGCCTGCGCACGTCGATGCCGTATAACTCGTTGGCGTTGAACGGATTTTTTGGATTCGGACCACAACCCAGATCGAGTGTTTTGGTATGGCTCACGGCGTCCTCTGTCGATGTCTGATCGATACGCAAGGACTGGACTATAGGGCGTGCAACGCAACACCCGTCTTGAAAATCCGGCCGCCCCGCGCCCCACCTCGCGCGCGCCGCATTGAACCGTGGCGCGTTTGCTGCGACACTTGCGGCCCATGACCTCCACGAAACGCACGCGCGCCGCGACGCCGGTGCAAATCCCGCTGTTCGACGACGCCCAGGCCGACACCGCGCTGGCCACGCTCGACGAGCCGCTTGCACCTGAAGTCGATCCGCGCCAGATCACGATTTTTTCGCTTTTCGAGGAAGACGAGTTTCCGCTGCCAGCCGCTGCCAACTGCGCAGCCCATGCCGCCGCGCACCAGGAAGCAACCGCAGCAACCTCAGCAACCGCAACGACCGACGACGTTCCCGCGCAAACCATGACCCAGACCGCCGCCGCGCCCGCGCGCCTCGAGGACCAGTTCGCCGCCCTGCCCGCCGCGTGGCGCGATCTGCTCGATCCGTTCATCGCGAGCGATGCCTTCGCGCCGCTCTGCCAGTTCGTCGATGCCGAACGCACCGCGGGCAAAACCGTCTATCCCGCCGATGTGTTCCGCGCGCTGCGCCTCACCTCGCCCGACGAGGTCAAGGTGGTGATCCTCGGCCAGGATCCGTATCACGGCGACGATCGCGGCACGCCGCAGGCGCATGGTCTGGCGTTCTCGGTGCCCCCGGGTGTGCGTACGCCGCCGTCGTTGCGCAATATGTTCAAGGAAATCGCCGCGAGCCTCGGCATCGAAGCGCCCGCGCACGGCTGTCTCGATGCCTGGGCGCGTCAGGGCGTGCTGCTGCTCAACACCGTGCTGACGGTGGAGCGCGCGAACGCCGCGAGCCACGCGAAGCGCGGCTGGGAACGCTGCACGGATACGCTGATCCACGAAATCGCCACGCGTCATCAGCATCTCGTTTTCATGCTGTGGGGCGCGCACGCGCAGAACAAGCGCGCGCTGCTGGGCAACGGCGAGCACGCCGTGCTGGAAGCCCCGCATCCGTCGCCGCTTTCGGCGCATCGCGGCTTTCTGGGCTGCGGCCATTTCGTGCAGGCGAACGAATATCTTCAGGCGCATGGCCGCCAGCCGATCGACTGGCGTTTGCCCGAAGTCGGCGAAGTGCTGGCATAAGACCGTCAAGCCCGGAGTCAAGCTGCAGCGCTGCACTTCGAACGCACGATAGAAAAACGCCACGAAATCGCTTTCGTGGCGTTTTTGCTTTGCAGTGCGCAATACCGCGCGCGATGCGCAGCTTACCTGATGGCTCAGGCAGCGGCGATCGCTTCACGCGCGCTGGCGAGCGCTGCGCTGGCTGCGTCCGGGCCCATGTTCAGGCCTTCGGCGTAGATGAAGTTCACGTCCGTCATGCCGAGGAAGCCAAGGAACGACTTCAGGTACGGCGTCTGGCTGTCGTGCGCGGTGCCCTGGTACTTGCCGCCGCGTGCCGAAACCACGAATACCTTCTTGCCCTTGACGAGGCCTTCGGGGCCGTTTGCCGTGTACTGGAACGTGATGCCGGCGCGGGCGATCCAGTCGAAGTACGTCTTCAGTTGCGACGAGATGCCGAAGTTGTACAGCGGAGCGCCGATCACGACGATGTCGGCGGCTTGCAGTTCGGCGATCAGGGCTTCGCTGCGAGCGGCGATGGCCTGCTGTTCCGGCGTGCGCTGCTCAGCGGGCGTGAAGAACGCGCCGAGGACGCTGTCGTCCAGGTGCGGCAGCGGATCGGCTTGCAGGTTGCGCGAGACGACTTGCGCGCCCGGATTCGATTGTTGCAGCCTGGCCGTCAATTCATTGACGAGCAGCGTCGACTGGGCGCCTTGCGAGCGGGCGGCGGAATTGATTTGCAGGATCGTGGTCATGGTCACTCCTTCGGGTCGGTGTGCGCGGTGTTGCGCGAGTGGAGCCATTGTGTTTTTTTGCCGCGCGCCGAAAAAGTAGCCCGCCAATGACGGATTGTTGCAACGATAGAACAATCGCTCATGAAAAAAGCGGCGGGGCCAGATTGACCTCGCCGCTTCTTCCCGTTACCCGACTGAACGATCAGGCCGCCAGCCAGCGCTCGCGCAGGGCCCGCGATGCCGGGCGCTTGTCGATGACGCTGAGCTTGTAGCGGGCGATATCGGGCGTATCGAGCGTCAGGCGCACGACGCGCAGTTCGTCGCGGCGGAACGCGTGGATCTCCACTTTCGCGCCCGGCTGATAGCGCGAGAGCAGCGTATCAAGATTGCCGCCCGTCACGCGCAGGCCGTCTAGCGCGATCAGCACGTCGCCCGCCGACAAACCCGCCTTCTGCGCCGGGCCACCTTCGTACACCACTGCCAGCGCCGCTTCCGCGCCGCCGCGCAGGCGTGCGCCCAGCGACGGTTTCGCGCCGCGCTCCGGCTCCCCTTCCAGCTTGACGCCGAACGGCTCGAACAAGGTCGCGAGCGGCAGATCGCGCGTGCCGCGCACGGCATCGGCGAACAGTGCGCCCAGTTCCACGCCGGTCGCCTCGGCGATCAATGCTTCGACGTCGTCTTCGCGCACACCCACCGGCTTGCCGCGATAGAAGTCGCGGCCAAAGCGCTGCCACAACAGACGCATCACATCGTCGAGCGACTTGCGGCCGTTCGTTTCCGTACGGATCGCCAGATCGAAGGCGAGCGCCACCAGCGAGCCCTTGGTGTAATAGCTGACGATGGCGTTGGCCGCGTTCTCGTCCTGACGGTAGTACTTCACCCACGCGTCGAATGAGCTTTCCGCGACGCTCTGCTTCAGACGCCCCGCGCCGCGCAGCACGCCGCCAATCGTCTTGCCGACAAGACCGAAGTAGTCATCGACGGAAATCAGGCCGCTGCGCACCAGCATCAGATCGTCGTAATAGGACGTGAAGCCTTCGAACAGCCACAGCAGCGAGGTGTAGTCCTCGGTCGTCAGGTCGTACGGCACGAACGCCGCAGGCTTGATGCGCTTGACGTTCCAGGTGTGGAAATACTCGTGGCTGCACAGACCCAGGTAAGTGCGGTAGCCGTCCGTCGTCTCGGGCTTGCCCTTCACGGGCAGATCGGTGCGGTTGCAGATCAGCGCGGTGGAGGCGCGGTGTTCCAGGCCGCCGTAACCGTCGCTCACGGCCTGCGTCATGAACACATAACGCTCCATCGGTGCGCGCTTCGTGCGCGGCTCGAACAGCGCGATCTGCGCCTCGCAGATCTTCTGCAGATCCTTCGCGAGACGTTCGGTATCGAGCGCCACCACGCGGCCCGCGATCACGACGTCGTGCGGCACGCCGTGCGCCTTGAAGCTCGCGAGCGTGAAGTCGCCGAGCGTCACCGGATGATCGATGAGTTCGTCGTAATCGGCCGCCGCGTAGTCGCCAAAACCATAGCGTTTGGTGCCGCGCGCCTCCGGCAGCGCGGTGGCCACGCGCCAGTGGCGGAATGCGTGGCCGTCCGGGCGCTGGATATCGACGATGTGCTGCGCGTCCTCATGGCCGAGCGCCGCGAGGAACACGCTGGTGCCGTTGAAGAAGCCGCCCGTGTCGTCCAGATGCGCGGCGCGCACCGACATATCCCACGCGTAGACCTCGTAGCGCAGCGTGAGCGCGCCCTTCACCGGCGCGGCCTGCCACGAATGCTTGTCGGTCTTGGTCACGCGCACCTTGCGGCCCGCTTCGTTGGTGGCGCGCAGCGTGACGATGTTGCGCGCGAATTCGCGCACCATATAGCTGCCTGGAATCCACACCGGCAGCATGAAGCGCTGGCCGTCCGGCGCGGGATCGTCGAGCGTGAGCGTCACCTCGAACAGATGCGCGGCGGGGTTCTTCGGGACGATGGTGTATCGGATCGGCTTCATCGGCGGAATTCGGTGGCGGTTCGGTAGGCTTCGGTAAGCGGTATGTCCGTCGCTCGCGGGGCGTGGCACGCGTGGCGCGCGCTGGGCAAGCGTAGGGCGACAAAAAGTCGGGACAAAAAAATGCTGCGGATAAAAAGGCACCGGCCGCGAAAGCGGCCGGCGGATTCGGGCGAGGCGTCAGTGCGCGGTGCTCAACTCGCTTTCGAGCCGGTCGGCGCTGACCGCACCCGGCAGTCGGCGGCCATCGGCCAGAATCACGGTGGGCGTGCCGGTCACGTTCATCTTTGCGCCCAGCTTCAGATTGCTGTCGATCGCGGCGGTGTTGCAGGTGCCTGCAGCGGTAGGCTTCTTGCGATCCACCATCCACGACTCCCACGCCTGCGCGCGGTCCGTCGAGCACCAGATCGACTTGGCCTTGGCGGTCGAGTCGTCGGAGAGCACCGGATACAGGAAGGTGTAGACGGTCACGTTGTCGATCGACTTGAGCGTGGATTCGAGCTGATGGCAGTACGGGCAGTTCGGATCGGAGAACACTGCGATGGTGCGCTTGCCGTTGCCCTTGACCACCTTCACCGCGTTTTCGAACGGCAGCTTGGCGAAGTCGATCTTGTTGAGTTCGGCCAGACGCGCTTCGGTCAGATTGCGGTGCGCTTTCGTATCGACGAGGTCGCCCGTGAGCACGTAATCGCCGTTCACATCGCTATAAATGATCTGCGTGCCGAGGTTCACCTCGTAAAGCCCGGCGACGGGTGCCTTCTGGATGCCCTTGATATCGCCGGCATCGACGCCCAGACGCTGCTGCAGCGCAGCCTTGATCTTGTCGGTGGTCTGGTCGGCCTGCGCCGAACAGCCGAGCACCGAGGCGGCCGCCGCGACGACCAGCGCGGCAATGCGGATACGCTTTTGCATGGAATGCTTTCCTGATTCGGGAGCGCGGCGCACAAGGGGCGACGCGATCCAGGTGAAATTGGGGCGCGGATCAAGGCGACTTAAGAGGCAACTGAAGAGGCAACTGAAGAGCTGACTCATGCCGCCACTGAACACGATGCCCACACAACCTGATTCGCCATTCTAAGCCGCTTGGGGCTTGCCGCAACGCAAATGCCCGGCTCGCGGGCAGGGCTGATCCGGCGCGTGGCTCAGCCGAGCGCAGCCGCGACCAGCAAGCGCTTGACGAGCGGCTGCGCACCGACGAGGGCCATGCCCGTGTTGCGCACCGCGCGTGCGATCGTGCCCGGCACGGAGAACAGCCGTTGCAGACCGTCGGTGGCGAGCACGAGCTTTTGAATGTCCTCGCGACGGCCACGTTCGTAGCGGCGCAGCAGAACCGTATCGCCGAGATCGCGGAACGCTTCCTTGTTCACGATCACGTCGACGAGCGCGGCCACATCGCGCAGGCCCAGATTGACGCCCTGCCCGGCCAGCGGGTGAATCAGGTGCGCGGCGTCGCCCACCAGCGCAACGCGCGGCGCGATCAGCTTGTCGACGGTTTGCAGCGAGAGCGGGAAACCACGCGCGGGCGTCACGCATTCGAGCGCGCCGTGCAGGTTCTGCGTGGCGCGTTCGACTTCGGCGGCGAGCTGTTCGGGTTCGAGCTTGAGGAGCGCTTCGGCGTGTTCGGTCTGCGCGGACCAGACGAGCGAAACATGCTGATCGGGCAACGGCAGCAGCGCGATGATCTCGCCGTCCCTGAACCACTGGTAAGCGCATTCGCCGTGCGGCCGGGCCGCGCGGAAATTGGCCACCACGCCGGTCTGGCGATAATCGCGGCGATCGACCTTCGAGCCGATCTGCGCACGCACCCACGAATGCGCGCCGTCCGCGCCCACGGCCAGATCGGCCTCGATCGTGCGGCCATTGGCAAGGCCGATCACGGCGGCGTCCGGCTTGATGTCGAGCGTCTGCGCGCGCGAATCGATCCAGCTGAGATTGGGCTGGAAATGCAGCGCCGCATCGAGCGCGCGCTCGACCAGCGACGATTCCGCGATCCACGCGAGATGAGAAACCGAAGCCTGATACGCCGAAAAGTGCAGTTCCGCCGCGGCATCGCCGAATACGCGCATGTCGTAGACGGGCGTGAGGCGCGCGGCGTCGACGGCCTGCCAGACCCGAAGACGCTCGAACAGCGCCTGGGAGCTGCGCGAAAAAGCGTAGACGCGCGCGTCGAACACGGCGCCGTGCGGCAGCGGCGCGCAAGGTTGCGCGAGCAGCGCCACGCGCAGGCCGTTCTGGGTCAGCGCCAGCGCCGCCGACTTGCCGACGAGGCCGCCGCCGATCACGGCGACATCAAAGGTCTGGTTGCTTGCAGTCATCCGCGCATTATAGCCGTGGGGCCTTGTCTGACAGGGCCGGATGGGCAGGCCGCATGGCCTGCGCTTGCGTTACTGCAAGCGGGCGCGGTGGCTTGCCGCAGCGGATTCGGCGGCGAAGAAAGATCGCGCCCTTTTCCGTCCTTGCGCCTCGCGCCACGGCCATCGCCAAAGCCGCCTGCGGACGAGGTTACAATTACGGTTTTCGTGACTTCGCGTCACGCCCCTGACGTGCAATTTCGTGCCCTCCGGCCGCCCGCCCGGCGCATCGCGCCAGCCGGTCCGGCCCCGCAGCTCACGCCTGAACCCGGCGAGCCGCACGTCGCCACCCTGACATGCAGAGAATTTCATGAGCCTCAAATGCGGCATCGTCGGCTTGCCCAACGTCGGCAAGTCCACCCTCTTCAACGCACTGACCAAGGCCGGCATCGCGGCTGAGAACTATCCGTTCTGCACGATTGAGCCGAACGTCGGCGTCGTGGAAGTGCCGGATCCGCGTCTGAAGGCGCTCTCCGAAATCGTCAAGCCCGAGCGCGTCGTGCCGGCCGTGGTCGAATTCGTCGATATCGCCGGTCTGGTCGCGGGCGCGAGCAAGGGCGAAGGTCTGGGCAACCAGTTCCTCGCCAACATCCGCGAAACCGATGCGATCACTCACGTCGTGCGCTGCTTCGAAGACGATAACGTGATTCACGTCGCCGGCAAGGTCGATCCGCTCGCCGACATCGAAGTCATCAACACCGAACTGGCGCTGGCCGACCTCAGCACGGTCGAGAAGTCGCTCACGCGCTATTCGAAGGCCGCGAAGTCGGGTAACGACAAGGAAGCCGCGAAGCTCGTCGCCGTGCTGGAAAAAGTGCGCGCGCAGCTCGACCAGGCCAAGCCGGTGCGCGCGCTCGACCTGAACGAAGACGAACAGGCCCTGCTCAAGCCGTTCTGCCTGATCACGGCGAAGAAGACCATGTACGTCGCCAACGTGAAGGACGACGGCTTCGAGAACAACCCGTACCTGGACGCCGTGCGCAAGCACGCCGAAGCCGAAGGTGCGCCGGTCGTTGCCGTGTGCGCCGCCATCGAAGCGGAAATCGCCGACCTCGACGACGAAGACAAGGCCGCGTTCCTCGCCGACATGGGCATGGAAGAACCTGGCCTCGACCGCGTGATCCGCGCGGGCTTCCGCCTGCTCGGTCTGCAAACGTACTTCACGGCTGGCGTGAAGGAAGTGCGCGCGTGGACGATCCACGTGGGCGATACGGCTCCGCAAGCCGCCGGCGCGATCCACACGGACTTCGAGCGCGGCTTCATCCGCGCGCAGACCATCGCGTTCGACGACTACATCCAGTACAAGGGCGAAACCGGCGCGAAGGAAGCGGGCAAGATGCGCGCCGAAGGCAAGGAATATGTCGTGCACGACGGCGACGTGATGAACTTCCTGTTCAACGTTTAAGACGCCACGCCGTCTCGGACGCAGGATGAAAGCCCGCTTTCGAGCGGGCTTTTTTTCGCCTGGCGCACCTGAAACCAACAAGCTGAGAGACAACCATCATGACGATGATGACGTTGCGGCTGGCCGCGCGTGCCGCGACCGCCGCGCTTGCGCTGTGCCTGGCTGCGCCCGCGTTCGCGTACCAGCCGCCTTCTGGCACCTACGCCGCACCCGACGAATCCGATCTCGACAATCACCACGGCTACGTGAACCGCGACGGCCAGGGCGTCCATTCGCCCGCGCATTCGCGCTCGGGCCGCGTGCCCGAAGGCGCGAGCGCGCAATGCCGCGACGGCACCTACAGCTTCAGCCGGCATCACAGCGGCACCTGCTCGCGGCACGGCGGCGTCGCGCAGTGGCTGTGACCTGAATCGCAAGCGCCGCGACCGCAGCTCGACCGCAGCTTTGACCGTCGCTTTGACCGAATGCCCCGGCGCCGTCCCCCCGCCGCCCGCGCCCCGTACAATAGCGGTTTGCGGATCCCGCGCGCTCGCGCGTCATCGCGCGGACTGAAACTGGCCTGAGCGCGGCTCGGGTACATCCCCGGGCGCATGCCGGGCTTCGGTTTCCGCCCCCTTTTTCCCGTTTTTCAGACTCCAAAGACACTCTCATGGCCCAATACGTCTTCACCATGAACCGGGTCGGCAAGATCGTGCCGCCCAAGCGCCAGATCCTGAAGGACATTTCGCTGTCGTTCTTCCCGGGCGCGAAGATCGGTCTGCTCGGCCTGAACGGTTCGGGCAAGTCCACGCTCATCAAGATCATGGCTGGCGTCGACAAGGACATCGAAGGCGAAGCCACGCCGATGCCCAACCTGAACATCGGCTATCTGCCGCAGGAACCGCAGCTCGACCCCGAAAAGACCGTGCGCGAAGCGGTCGAAGAAGGTCTGGGCGACGTGTTCAACGCGCAGAAGAAGCTTGACGAGATCTACGCCGCCTACGCCGAACCGGACGCCGACTTCGACGCGCTCGCCGCTGAACAGGCCAAGTACGAGGCGATTCTCGCCACCACCGACGGCAGCGCCGAACAGCAGATCGAAATCGCCGCCGACGCTTTGCGCCTGCCGGCATGGGACGCGAAGATCGGCAATCTGTCGGGCGGTGAAAAGCGCCGCGTCGCGCTGTGCAAGCTGCTGCTCGAAAAGCCCGACATGCTGCTGCTCGACGAGCCGACCAACCACCTTGACGCCGAATCGGTCGAGTGGCTCGAACAGTTCCTCACGCGCTTCCCGGGCACCGTGGTCGCCGTGACCCACGATCGCTACTTCCTGGACAACGCCGCCGAGTGGATTCTCGAACTCGACCGCGGCCACGGCATTCCCTGGAAGGGCAATTACTCCAGCTGGCTCGACCAGAAGGAAGAGCGCCTGAAGCAGGAAGAAGCAACGGAATCGGCACGCCAGAAGGCGATCAAGAAGGAACTGGAGTGGGTCCGCCAGAACCCGAAGGGCCGTCAGGCAAAGTCGAAGGCGCGTATCGCGCGCTTCGAGGAACTGTCCAGCTCCGATTACCAGAAGCGCAACGAAACGCAGGAAATCTTCATTCCCGCGGGCGAGCGTCTGGGCAACGAAGTCATCGAGTTCAAGAACGTCAGCAAGTCGTACGGCGATCGCCTCCTGATCGACAATCTGAGCTTCAAGATTCCGGCGGGCGCGATCGTCGGCATCATCGGACCGAACGGCGCGGGCAAGTCGACGCTGTTCCGCATGCTCACGGGCAAGGAACAGCCGGATTCGGGCGAAATCGTGCAAGGCCCGACGGTCAAGCTCGCGTATGTCGATCAAAGCCGCGACGCGCTGGCCGCCAACAAGACCGTGTTCGAGGAAATCTCGGGCGGTGCGGACGTGCTCACGGTGGGCAAGTACGAAACGCCGTCGCGCGCCTACATCGGCCGCTTCAACTTCAAGGGCGGCGACCAGCAGAAGATCGTCGGCAATCTGTCGGGTGGCGAGCGCGGCCGTCTGCATCTGGCCAAGACGCTGATTTCGGGCGGCAACGTCCTGCTGCTGGACGAACCGTCGAACGACCTCGACGTCGAAACGCTGCGTGCGCTCGAAGACGCGCTGCTCGAATTCGCGGGTTCGGTGATGGTGATCTCGCACGATCGCTGGTTCCTCGACCGTATCGCCACGCACATCCTGGCGTTCGAAGGCGACTCGCAAGTGACGTTCTTCGACGGCAACTATCAGGAATACGAGGCCGACAAGATCAAGCGTCTGGGCGAAGAAGCCGCGCGTCCGAAGCGTCTGCGCTACAAGCCGATTAGCCGTTGAGCCTTATTGCGCCGATCGTTCTGAGCGTGTGAAACGGCAGCCTGCGGGCTGCCGTTTTTTTTCGCGTTGCCGCGCACAGTGCGCCCTGACGCGCGCGGCACGGCGGTTGCTAAAAAGCGGCTACGCTTGTCGCGATTGCGTCGCGTTCTGCGACTTCCCGCTGAAACGGGCCGGCGCGCTTCCTCCAGGTCGAGGTACTCCGCATGTCGACGCCGCATCGCCAACGCACGGTTCCCCGCATCGTTCTGATCGTTGCAAGCGTGATCGCGGCGCTGATTGCGCTCGCGTTCGGCGGGCTGTATGCACTTCAGCGCGAGGCGAGGGCGCATGTGGAAGCGGCGCTCGCGCCCATCGGCACGGCGTCGCGCATCGACGTGGCCTTCTGGCTCACCTCGGTCGAACTCACGGATGTGCGCCTGAAACCGCCGCCCAACTGGCCCACCGCCGACATGCTGCGCGCCCGGCGCATCACCATCACGCCCGATCTGCGCGCGCTGCTTTCGCATCATGTGCACGTGCGCGCCATCCACGTCAGCGACTTCACGATGACGGTGCTGCGTCGGCAGAACGGTTCCGTCGAGATCCTGCCGAACCTGCGCCGCGAGATGGAAGCGGCCGACGCTGGGAGTACCGCTTCCGCCGCTTCAGCGCCCTCCGCCCACACCGATCTGCCGACCGACAAGCTGATCGACCACATCGTCTTCGACAACGGCAGCTTCGAGTTCTATGACCGTTCCGTGAGCAACCCTCCCTGGCGCGTCACGGTCAGCGACGCCAACGCGCAGGTCGATAACATCCATCTGCCCGCACTCGACGAACCCACGCACGTTGCCGTGACGGGCGCGCTCAAAGGCCCGGCGCACACCGGCCACGTGAGTTTTGACGGCATCATCCGCATCGCGAGCAGGGATTCGCAGACGCACACGACGCTGCGCGGCGTGGACCTCACCATGCTCGATCCGTATCTGCTGAAAAAGGCCGGCGCGCAGGCCAAGGTCACGGGCGGCACGCTCGATCTCGACCTCGCCGCGACGGTGCGCGGCTACCGTCTGCACGCGCCGGGCACGGTCACGCTCCATCAGCTGCAACTGGCCGAAAGCAGCGATCCGCTCGACTCGTTCCTGTCGATCCCGACGCGCGCGGCCATCGCCGCACTCAAGTCGCGCAAGGGCGACATCACGTTGCATTTCACGCTCGACGGGGATTTGCACGATCCGAAGTTCAAGCTCAACGAGAACCTGATGACCGAATTGCGCGCGGGTTTCGCGCAGGCGCTCGGGGTGAGCGCGCAAGGCGTGGCGCAGGGCGCCGGGCAAACCGCAAAGGGGATCGCCGACGCGCTGCGCAACCTGTTCGGGGCGTCGCCACCGCCAGGCGCGCCCGCGAAGCAATCAACGAAGCGTTAAACCGGCAGGCCCAATTCGCGCAGCTTCGCGTCGGTCGTGGCGTTGCTGGTGTGATGCACGCCGTGCCAGCCGAGCGCCGTGGCGGCTTCGGCGTTGCGCGGGTTGTCGTCGATAAAGACGAGTTCGCCGGGCTGCACGCCCGGAAGCTGCGCCTCGATGCGGCGGAACATCTCGTGGTAGATCGCCGCGTCGGGCTTGACCAGCTTCACGCGCCCCGACACGACCACATCGCGGCAACGGCGCAGGATGCCGAAGCGCTCCCACGCCCACGGCATCGTCTCCGCCGACCAGTTCGTCAGACCGAAGATTGGCACGTTGGCCGCCTCCAGCCGCTCGAACGTGGCCACGCCGCCTTCGAGCAGCCCGCCGATCATCTCGTGCCAGCGCTCGTAGAACGCGCGGATCAGCGCTTCGTGTTCCGGAAAGCGCGCGACCCGTTCTTCGGTGCCGACGGCAATCGGCTCGCCGCCGTCCTGGCGGATCACCCAATCCATCCCGCAGACGTTCGTGAGAAACCAGCGGCGTTCGTCGTCGTCGGGAATCAGCTTGCGATAGAGATACTCGGGACTCCAGTCCACCAGCACCCCGCCGAAATCGAACACCACTGCCTTGATCGCCATGCGCCTGCGCTCCGTTGCAAGGGTTTAGATAGGCTGCGTGCGCTTGTCGAGCCACGCCAGCGCCTCGCCGCTCACGTGCGGCGAGACACGTTCGCGAACCGTCTGATGGTACGCATTGAGCCACGCGCGCTCGTCCTCACGCAACAGCGCCAGATCAATACAACGCGTATCGATCGGGCACAGCGTCAGCGTTTCGAATTTCAGGAATTCACCGAATTCGGTCTGGCCCGCGCTCTGGTTCAGCAGGAGGTTTTCGATACGCACGCCCCACTTGCCCGGACGATAGATGCCCGGCTCGTTCGAGGTGATCATGCCCTCCTCCATCGCGGTCCACGGCTCGGCGGGCGCGTAGTGCGAGATGACCTGCGGGCCTTCGTGCACGTTGAGGAAGTAGCCCACGCCGTGGCCGGTGCCGTGGCCGTAATCGGCGCCCGCTTCCCAGATCGGCGCGCGTGCGATGGCGTCGAGCATCGGCGAACGGATGCCGCGCGGGAACTGGGCGCGCGACAGCGCCATCATGCCCTTGAGCACCAGTGTGAAATCGCGCTTCTGCTCGGCGCTCGGCGTGCCGACGGGGACGACGCGCGTGATGTCGGTGGTGCCGTCGAGATACTGACCGCCCGAATCGATCAGCAGCAGGCCATCGCCTTCGATCACGCTATGCGACTCGGGGGTCGCGCGGTAATGCGGCATCGCGCCGTTGGCATTGAAGCCCGCGATCGTGCCGAACGACAACGACACGTAGCCCGGACGACGCGCGCGCGCCGCCGTGAGTTTTTCGTCGATGGTGAGTTCGGTGATGGTTTCGCGGCCCAGCGCGGCTTCGAACCAGGCGAAGAATTCGGCAAGCGCCGCGCCGTCCTGCTCCATGGTCGCGCGCACGTGCTGCGCTTCCACGGCGGTCTTGCGCGACTTGAGCGTGGTGCTCGGGTTGAGCGATTCGACCAGCTTCACCGCTGCAGGCACCGCCTGCAGCATGCCGAAGGTCACGCGGCGCGGATCGACCAGCAGCGCAGAGCCCGCGGGCAGCGCGCCCAGCGCGCCGGCGGCCTGCGCATACGGCACGACGCGCACGTTGTCGCGCGCGAGCGATTGCGCGAGTTCGGTGCTCACCTTGCCATCGGCGACGAACAGTGTGGCTTCGTCCGGTCCCACCAGCGCGTGCGCGACGAACACCGGGTTGTAGTTCACGTCGGCGCCGCGCAGGTTGAAGAGCCACGCGAGATCGTCGAGCGTCGAGATGAAGTGATACTGCGCGCCCAACTCGGCCATCGCGGCGCGCACCTGCGCGAGCTTGCCGGGACGTTGCGCGTCGGCGTGCGGCGCGACGTGTTCGTAGACCGGCTCGACCGGCAGCGAGGGGCGGCCGCTCCAGACCGCATCGAGCAGATCGAGATCGGTGCGCAGCGTCACGTCGCGCGCGTCGAGCGCATCGGCCAGTGCGCGCGCCGAGGCCACGCCCAGCACCGCGCCGTCCACCGCGACCGTGCCGCCCGCCGGCACGTTCTGCGCAAGCCAGCTGATGTGCGGCGCGCTCTGCTGGCCGGCTGTCATCTTCATCAGTTCGATGCCGGTGCCCGCGAGCTGGTTTTCGGCCTGCACCCAATAGCGGCTGTCGACCCACACGCCCGCGAAATCCTTCGTCACCACCAGCGTGCCGACCGAGCCGGTAAAGCCGGACAGCCACTCGCGCCCCTGCCAGCGGCGCGGCAGGTATTCGGAGAGATGCGGGTCGGCGGACGGCACGAGGGCGGCGTCCACGCCCGCGGCGGTCATCGCGGCGCGCAGCGCGGCAATGCGCTCGGGAGTGGTGGACGTTTCGGGGAGTCGGGCGTTCATGTTTTCACCTGCGAGAGTAGTGGAGCGCGGGTTATGTGTAGGTGGGGCGCGCAAAGCGCGCTTAAAACAGCGCGAAGGTCGGTCAGCGGCGCGCGCGCAGCGCCAGCAAGACGGCGACGAAGACAAACGCCACAGCCGTGCAGACCGGCCATTCGAGGAGTTCGCCGTCGTAGAAAAGACCGGTGGCGCGGCCCGCCGCTTTCGCGAGCGCCGCGCCGGCAAGCGCCGCGACAATGGAGAGCATAAGCGCGCGACCAGCCGGGCCTGCGGCGCGGCGCATGGGATGCAACAGCCATCCCGCAAAGCCGATGGCGAACCCGAGCACGACGATGCCTGGCCAGCCCATCAGCGCCGTGTCCTAAGGAATTTCAGACGAGTCCTATAGGACTGCGGGGGGACGGCGAATAGCATTCTTATGTCTCATTCACAACGGTATTTTTACTGAAAATCGGTCGGCTCGACGCTTCCCGCGTAGCGGTTGAGTGTAGGGGGCGGGATGACGCAAGGCAAGCGTACCCGGCCCGCCCCGGCTGCACTCCCCTATGCGAATCGCTCTTGTCGAACCTGACGCGCGCCAGGCTGAAATCATCGAACGCCTGCTCATTGCAGGCGGCCACGCCTGCCGCCATTTCCCTCATGGCGCCCCGCTCGTCGAAGCCCTGGAAGATGACGCCTTCGATCTGCTGATGGCCGCGTACTGGTGCGGCGACCTCGGCGGCGACGAACTCATCCCGCGCGTGCGCCGCCTGCTGCCGGGCCTGCCGGCCATCGTGCTGATGGCCTCGCCGCACGAAAGCGAAATCGTCGCCAGCCTGCAGGCCGGCGCGGACGACTGCATCGCCAAACCCGTGCGCGGCCCCGAAATGCTCGCCCGCATCGACGCCTTGCTGCGCCGCGCCGGTGTACGTCGCCCGCGCAACCGCGCGCACTACGGCTTCGGCGATTATCAATTCGATTCGGCGCGTTACGCGGTCACTTTCAGGGGCCACAGCGTCACGCTGACACCCAAGGAATTCCGTTTCGCCCTGCTGCTTTTCACCAATGCATCGCGCCCCGTTTCACGCGCGCGCATTCTGGAAACCGTATGGAATCTGAACCGCGACGTTCGGTCGCGCACGCTTGATACGCACGCCTCGCGGCTACGCAGCAAATTGCAGCTTGGACCCGAGCACGGCTGGCGCTTAACCACGCTATACGGCTTCGGATATCAACTCGAACGGCTACCGATTAATACTGGGGAGGACGCTGACATTGCCGACGCCAATGTCAGAAGCGCGGAAAAGTTATAATATCCGCCTAAATCTTCGCCCCATGGTATGCAGCTTCTAACGATCGGAATCAATCACCACACCGCGCCCGTCGCCTTGCGCGAACGCGTGGCGTTTCCGCTCGAACAGATCAAACCTGCTCTGGCCCTGTTCAAGGAAGCCTGGACCGGCGGCAAGCGCACCCTCATTGCGCCGGAAGCCGCCATCCTCTCCACCTGCAACCGAACCGAGCTTTACTGCGCGACCGACGCGCAAGGTTCGCGCGACTCCGCGGTGGAATGGCTTTCGCACTACCATGGCATCCGCGCCGAAGAACTCGCGCCCCACGTCTACACGCTGCCGCAGTCCGAAGCGGTGCGTCACGCGTTCCGCGTGGCCTCGGGTCTGGACTCGATGGTGCTGGGTGAAACGCAGATCGTCGGCCAGATGAAGACCGCCGTGAAGACGGCGACCGAAGCCGGCGCGCTCGGCACCTATCTGAACCAGTTGTTCCAGCGCACCTTCGCCGTGGCGAAGGAAGTGCGCAGCACCACGGAAATCGGGGCGCAATCGGTGTCGATGGCCGCCGCCGCCGTGCGTCTGGCTCAGCGCATTTTCGACAAGATCGCCAACCAGCGCGTGCTGTTCATTGGCGCGGGCGAAATGATCGAGCTGTGCGCCGCGCACTTCGCCGCGCAGCAGCCGCGCGAACTGGTGGTCGCCAACCGCACCGCCGAGCGCGGCCGCTACGTGGCAGAACGTTTCGGCGGCAAGTCGATTCCGCTTTCCGAATTGCCCGCGCGCATGCACGAGTTCGACATCATCGTCTCGTGCACGGCCTCTACGCTGCCGATCATCGGTCTGGGCGCGGTCGAACGCGCCGTGAAGGCCCGTCGTCACCGTCCGATCTTCATGGTCGACCTCGCGGTGCCACGCGATATCGAAGCCGAAGTCGGCCAGCTCGAGGACGTGTTCCTTTACACCGTCGACGATCTTGGCACCATCGTGCGCGAAGGCAATGCTTCGCGCCAGGCCGCCGTGGCGCAGGCCGAAACCATCATCGAATCGCGCGTGGCGAACTTCATGCAGTGGCTCGACTCGCGCAGCATCGTGCCGGTGATCCGCCATATGCACACGCAGGCCGACGCGCTACGCCGCGCCGAACTCGATCGCGCGCGCAAGATGCTGGCGCGCGGCGACGACCCGTCCGCCGTGCTCGAAGCGCTCTCGCAGGCGCTCACCAACAAGCTGATCCACGGTCCGACGCACGCGCTCAACACCTCAAGCGGCGAAAGCCGCGATTCGCTGATCGAGCTGATGAGCGGTTTTTATCGCCACGGCCAGCCCGCCCAGTCGGGGCAAGCCGCGAAAAGCGGCAAATCCGGCGAAAGCGCCGAAGGCGCTGCGTCGCACGGCAACGAATCATCCAACGCGTCCGGCTCTTCGGACCGTTAGCGGCACTCGCCGCGCCTCACGTCCGCGCTTCGCTTTGGCGCGGACACGCCAGGGTTACCGCCCGCCTTTCCTTCCCGCAGTCCTGACCGGAGTTTCGCTCCGTACCGCCCGATGAAAACGAGCATGCAATCGAAGCTCGACCAGCTGACGACACGCCTGGCCGAGCTGAACGACCTGTTGAGCCGTCCCGATGTGACGTCCAACCGCGACCAGTACCGCAAGCTCACACGCGAGCATGCGGAAATCGGGCCGGTGGTCGAGCACTACGCAAAATGGCGTCAGGCGAAAGACGACGAAGCCGCCGCCAAGGAGCTGCTCAGCGACGCCTCGATGCGCGATTTCGCCGAAGACGAGGTCAAGGCCGCGCGCGAGCGCATGGCGCAACTGCAGCACGAGTTGCAGATGATGCTGCTGCCGAAGGACCCCAACGACGACCGCAACGTGTTCCTCGAAATCCGCGCGGGCGCGGGCGGCGACGAATCGGCGCTGTTCGCGGGCGACCTGCTGCGCATGTATCTGCGCTACGCGGAGCGCAATCGCTGGCAGATCGAAATGATGTCGGCGAGCGAGTCGGACCTGGGCGGCTACAAGGAAGTGATCGTGCGCATCGCGGGCGAAGCGGCGTACTCGAAGCTCAAGTTCGAATCGGGCGGCCACCGGGTGCAGCGCGTGCCCGCCACCGAAACGCAGGGGCGCATCCACACGTCGGCGTGTACGGTCGCGGTGATGCCGGAAGCCGATGAAATCGGCGAAGTCGAGATCAATCCCGCCGATCTGCGCATCGACACCTTCCGCGCCTCGGGCGCGGGCGGCCAGCACATCAACAAGACCGATTCGGCCGTGCGTGTCACGCACATGCCGACCGGCATCGTCGTGGAATGCCAGGACGACCGCTCGCAGCACAAGAACAAGGATCGCGCGCTCAAGGTGCTCGCTGCGCGCATCAAGGACAAGCAGTATCAGGAACAGCACGCCAAGGAAGCGGCCACGCGCAAGAGCCTCGTGGGCTCGGGCGACCGCTCGGAGCGCATTCGCACCTATAACTTCCCGCAAGGGCGTCTGACCGATCACCGCATCAACCTGACGCTCTATCGCCTCGAAGCGATCATGGACGGCGATCTGGGCGAACTGATCGGCGCGCTGCTGTCCGAGCATCAGGCTGAGCAACTGGCGTCGCTTGGCGATGCGGATTGATCCGCGAGCACCGCTGAGATCGTGAACACACCCCAAGAAGTGACTGCCGACGCCCTGCTGCGCGCCTCGCCGCTGCCCGCGCTGGAAACGCGCATCCTGTTGATGCACGTGCTCGGCTGGCGCCGCACCGAACTCATCACGCGCGGCGATCAGGCACTCGACGCGGCGCGGGTCACCGCCTATCGCGCACTCGAAGCGCGCCGCGCGGCGGGCGAGCCGATCGCACAACTGGTGGGCGCGCGCGAGTTCTTCGGCCTCGATTTCGAAGTCACGCCCGACGTGCTGATTCCGCGCCCGGAAACCGAACTGCTGGTGGAAACCGCGCTCGCGGCCATGGCAGGCATCGCGCAGCCGCGCGTGCTCGATCTGGGAACCGGCAGCGGCGCGATCGCGGTGGCGATCGCCTCGGTGCGGCCCGATGCACGGGTCTGGGCGGTCGACCGCTCGCCGGGCGCGCTGGCCGTCGCCGCGCGCAACGCCGCGACGCTGCTCGACGCCGAACGGCCGGGCGGCGCGCTCAGCTTCGTCGAAGGCAGCTGGTACAGCACACTCGACGCCGCACTGCACTTCGATGTGATCGTCAGCAACCCGCCCTATATCGCGAACGGCGACCCGCATCTGGATCAGGGCGACCTGCGCTTCGAGCCGCGCGGCGCACTCACCGACGAAGCCGACGGCCTCACCTGCCTGCGCGCGATCGTCGAAGGCGCGCCCGCGCACCTGGTGGCGGGCGGCGTGCTCTGGATGGAGCACGGTTACGATCAAGCAGCGGCCGTGCGCGCACTGCTCGACGCACGGGGATTCGCCGAAGTCGCCTCGAAGCGGGATCTGGCCGGCATCGAACGCATCAGCGGCGGGCGCTTGCATGGTATTTAGCGGCTGGCAGGCCGCTCGTGCGGCCAGGGCACGCCCGGCCCGCGCGAGCGAAATCCGCTATCATTTCGTTCTGCATCCAACGCAATTCCACGTATTCCGCATCAACCTCATTCAAGCAAGCCAAGGTCAGACATGGACACCCAACAGCGCATCAAGCAGATCGTCGACGAAAATGCCGTCGTCCTCTTCATGAAGGGCACCGCGCAGTTTCCGATGTGCGGTTTCTCCGGCCGCGCCATCCAGATCCTGAAAGCCTGCGGCGTCGATCAGATCAAGACCGTCAACGTCCTGGAAGACGACGAGATCCGCCAGGGCATCAAGGAATTCTCGAACTGGCCGACCATTCCCCAGCTGTACGTGAAGGGTGAATTCATCGGCGGTTCGGACATCATGATGGAGATGTACCAGAACGGCGAACTGCAACAGCTGTTCGCAGCTGCGTAAGCACGCCGGTTCAAGGCTCTCTGTGTCGTCTTATGCGCCGCCCGGCGCCCAGCAACGCCGTCTGATCGTCGCGATCACGGGGGCCACGGGCGCGATCTACGGCGTGCGCATGCTGGAAACGTTGCGCCGCCTGGGCGGCGTCGAGACCCATCTGCTGGTTTCCGCCGCCGGCTGGCTCAACATCCAGCACGAACTGCAGCTCAGCAAGGACGACCTCCACGCGCGCGCCGATGTCGTCCATTCGGTGCGCGACGTGGGCGCGACCATCGCCTCGGGCTCGTTCGCCACCGACGGCATGATCGTCGCGCCCTGCTCGATGAAGACGCTCGCGAGCGTCGCCCACGGTCTTTCCGACAACCTCATCGCCCGCGCTGCCGACGTCACGCTGAAGGAACGTCGCCGTTTGGTGCTGATGGTGCGCGAAACGCCGTTCAACCTCGCGCATCTACGCAACATGACCGCCGTGACTGAAATGGGCGGCGTAATCTTCCCGCCTTTGCCCGCGTTCTACAGCCAGCCTGGCTCGATCGACGAAATGGTCGATCACACGGTGGCGCGCGTGCTCGATCTGTTCGCGCTTGGCCCGGCGCTCGCGCCCGCGTGGCCGGGACTGCGTAGCGCTGGCGAGTAATTCTCGACTGATTCTCCGAAGGCTTATTACGCCCCGCCAATTACCAACATTGGCGACACAATCAATTCTCGCGATGCACGTTTAATTCGCGAGAGTTGAGTCTTATATTGATCGTAATGCGAAACTTTCCGGCCACTCCGTGTGGCTTACGATCATGACCACCCGTACCCCCACGCTTTTCCTGTCGCACGGCGCACCAACGCTGCCGATCGACCCGTCGATGCCACGCGAAGGCTTCACCGCGCTCGCCCAGCATCTGCCCAAGCCAAAGTCGATCCTGATGCTCTCGGCGCACTGGTACACGCAGCGCCCGGCGGTCAGCACGGCGACGCAGCCCGAGACCATCCACGACTTCTACGGCTTTCCGCGCGCACTCTACGAGATCCAGTACCCCGCGCCCGGCGCACCGGAAACCGCGCAGCGCGCGGCGGCGCTGCTGCGCGCCCAGGGCGTGGAAGTCGACGAGGAAGCCCACGGGCTCGACCACGGCGCCTGGGTGCCGATGCTGCTGATGTTTCCGGATGCCGATGTGCCCGTCGCCCAGCTTTCGATCCAGCCGCGCAACGACGCCGCGTATCACTTCGCCGTTGGCCGCGCGCTGCGTGAGCTGCGCGACGAAGGCGTGATGGTGGTCGGTTCGGGCCAGATCACGCACAACCTGCGTCAGGCCGATTTTTCCGCGCGCCCCGAGGATGCCGATCCGCGCGTGGCCGAGTTCACCGACTGGTTCGAGTCGCGCCTGGCCGCGCGCGATATCGACGCCCTGCTTGACTATCGCCGCCAGGCGCCGCACGCGGTCCTGATGCACCCGACCGACGAGCATCTGCTGCCAGTGTTCGCGGCACTCGGCGCTGCCGACGACGACTACACGCTCGGCGTGCAGTCGCTGGGCACTTTTCAGCGCGCGCTGGCGATGACGAACTACGTGTTTGGATCGGCTAGCGTGCAGTAAGGCCGCCGCGCTTAAGTAAAGCGCAGACGCAAAAGCCCGCCTGAATCGCTTCAGGCGGGCTTTTTTTGGATCGATGCGCGTTAAGGCTTAGTGCGCGCCGATGCCTTCGAGCACTTCGTCGTGTTCCTTGCGCTCTTCCAGATACGGCGTGCGGTAACCCGAATTCACGCCCCAGAAGTAGAAGCCCAGCGAGATGATCGCGACGACCAGCATGTCCCAGCCGTAGGGAATCAGGTCGTGACCGCCGAACTGCTTGCTGCCGATCAGCGAGAGCACCGCCATCGTCGGAAGGTAGGCGCACAGCCACCATGCGGCCTTCAGATCCTGGCCCCAACCGCCGAAGCCTTGCTTGGCCTGGAAGTAGAAGTAGACCGGCAGCGCGACAACCATCAGCAGAATGATTTCGCCCGTCAGCGGCCACTTGGCCCAGTACAGGATCATAGATGCGCAGACGAAGGCGAACGGCGCGATGACCTTCATGAACGGCACCGACAGCGGACGTTCGACGTCGGTTGCAGCGCGCTTAAGGGCCATCAGGCTGATCGGGCCCGTGAGGTACGAGATCACGGTTGCCACCGAAATCACCGCTGCCAGCGAGCTCCAGCCGCGGAAGAAGAACATGAAGATGAACGAGATGGCGAGGTTGAACCACATCGCCTGACGCGGCACGCCGTAGAACGGGTGCACGTTGCCGAACATCGCCGGCATCGTGTTGTTGCGCTCCATCGCGTAGATCATGCGCGAGGTCGTTGCCATATAGGTCGTGCCGGTGCCGCTCGGGCTCACGAATGCGTCGACATACAGCAGGATCGCCAGCCAGTTCAGGTTCAGTGCGATCGCGAGTTCCGCGAACGGCGACTTGAAGTTGAACGTATTCCAGCCCTTGGCCACGTCAGCCGGATCGACCGCGCCGATGTACGCCACCTGCAGCAGCACGTAGATCACCAGTGCGCAGACGATCGAGCCGATCACCGCGAACGGGATGCTCTTCGACGGATTGCGCGCTTCGCCCGCGAGGTTGATCGGGCTCTGGAAGCCGTTGAACGCGAACACGATGCCGCTGGTTGCAACTGCCGTGAACACCGCCGACCAGCCGTAAGGCGCGAAGGTGCTCGCTTCACCGAAGTTTTCGTGGTGGAAGCCCGTTGCCATCAGGCCGATGATCGTCAGACCCGGAATGATGAACTTGAAGATCGTGATGGCGCTATTGGCGCGCGCGAACAGCTTCACGCCCCAGTAATTCAGCATGAAATACACGATCACGAGCAGCGCCGACAGGAACAGCCCGGAATGTGTCAATGAGCCATCGACGAACAAGGCGTGTGCCCATGGATAGGGCCAGGTGCTCATGTACTGGATGGAGGCTTCGGCTTCGATGGGAATGACCGAAACGATGGCGATCCAGTTCGCCCATGCGCTGATAAAACCCACCAGCGCGCCATGCGAGTAACGGGCGTAGCGGACCATGCCGCCCGATTCCGGGAACATCGCGCCCAGTTCGGCATAGGTGAGCGCGATGGCCAGAATGACCACTGCACCGATCACCCACGCGATAATCGCAGCGGGACCTGCGATCTTGGCGGCTTTCCATGCGCCGAACAGCCAGCCGGAGCCGATGATCGACCCGAGGCCGGTAAACATCAGCGCGAACGGGCCGATGTTCCGTTGAATAGAACTTTTCACGTCTTCTCCTGTATCAAGAGCAGTTCAACACCGCATGCCCCGTCTGTTGTGCGGGCGGGGTTCCAGCGGTAGTCGCACCTGCGCGCGATAGCGATTGCGCCCGTAGGCGCAACTCATGCGCGGCGCGTAGTTTAACGGTTGCACCGTCAAAAGGCGGCAGAAATCTTCTGCCACTACAAAAAAAACAGCAACTTAGCAAGCTTTGTAAGACTTTGTTGCGACCCTGAAGTAAAAAACTATGGAGTTTCCCTGGGTCCTAGTTGACCTTCCAGACAATAAGCCGTATAAAGTTC
This sequence comes from Paraburkholderia bannensis, assembly GCF_014200455.1. Taxonomy (GTDB): domain Bacteria; phylum Pseudomonadota; class Gammaproteobacteria; order Burkholderiales; family Burkholderiaceae; genus Paraburkholderia; species Paraburkholderia bannensis_A. The sequence goes on from NZ_JACHBW010000017.1 coordinate 38,968, forward strand.
GGGCAGGATTTCAAGCGGCGAGTGTGAATAGGTCTTTCGTAGTTCGCCCATCAACGGTACTCCGGTTGGTCCCATACCCCTTCCTTGATTTTCGGCACCTCTTTGTTCATTCATTTTTAGGAAAGTAATATGGAAACCGGTACCGTCAAGTGGTTCAATGACGCTAAGGGCTTTGGCTTCATCACGCCGGACGGCGGCGGCGAAGATCTGTTCGCGCACTTCTCGGAAATCAAGATCGACGGCTTCAAGACGCTGCAAGAGAACCAAAAGGTTCAATTTGAAGTGCGCACGGGCCCGAAGGGCAAGCAAGCTGCCAACATCAAGCCGGTCTAAGTTACCGTCTTTGACTGTCAGGATTTACCTCTGATCCTGGCTGGCAAGCTTACAGAAAAACCCCACTGTTCTATTTGAAAGTGGGGTTTTTTGTCGCCTGCGTATTTTGCGCTGCCCCACTTACCCTGCTTTTGTCTGATATTCAGCCGAACAGCCGCTGTGCATGAATGCCCAGTCCGGTCGCCACGCTGGCGAGGCGATCGCCGAACACGGCCTGCGCTTGCGGAAACGCCTCAGCGAGCGCCTGCGTGAGGAACAGCAGCCCGGTTGAGCCACCCGTGAAATACAGCGCGTTCACCGCACCCGGGGCCACGCCCGCTGCCTGCACGGTGTCGCGCGCAGCCTGCACGATGCGGCGCGTTTCCTCGCGGCCGGCGTCCACCAGTTGCGCATCGTCGAAAGCCAGGCGCAGATCCGTTTCCACCTGTTCCAGATCGATCATCGTTTCGCCGCCTGCCGATACGCCGATCTTCGCCTCTTCCGCGCGCGCCGCCAGCGCGTGACCCAGCCGCCATTCGACCACACGCATCAGGCGGTCGTGCTGCGCCGTGTTCGTGTAGAGATGGCGCATGAGCTTGAGTTCGGCCGCGCGTTTGGGCGTGTAGATCGTGTTGATCAGATGCCAGGTGGCCAGATCGAAATAGACGCGGTTGGGAATTTCGCGGCCTTCCGGATCGAGCGCCTGATAGCCCAGTTCGCGCAGGATCGTTGCCAGCTCCACCCGGCGGTCGAAGTCCGTGCCGGCCACGTGCACGCCGTGGTGTGCGAGCACGTCGTCCTTGCGCTCCAGACGCGCCATGCGCTGCGGCCCGACACGCACAAGCGAAAAGTCCGACGTACCGCCGCCGATGTCGGCCACCAGCACGAGGCCTTCTTCCGTCAGACGCGACTCGTAGTCGAAAGCCGCCGCGATCGGCTCGTACTGGAAGTGAATCTCCTTGAAGCCCACCGAGCGCGCCGCCGCTTCGAGCTGATCTTGCGCGAGCTGGTCGGCGCGCGGATCTTCGTCGACGAAGAACACCGGGCGGCCCAGCACGGCACGCTCGATAGACGCGCCCGAGCAACGCTCGGCGCTGCGCTTCAGGTGTTCAAGGAAAATCGCGATGATTTCCGTATAACGCATCGCGCTACCGTCGCCGAGATCCGTGGTGCTTTCCGCCAGCGGCGAACCGAGGATGCTCTTCATCGAGCGCATCAAACGCCCATCGAAGCCGTCGATATAAGCGGCGAGCGCCGCGCGGCCGAACTCGCGCGTGTGTTCATCGGTATTGAAGAACACCGAAGTGGGCAGCGTGGTGTGGGCGCCTTCCACCGGCGCGAGGCGCATGGCATCGCCGGCTGCGGCGCCTGCCAGCGCCACGGCCGAATTGGAAGTACCGAAGTCGATCGCGCAAAACGGGGTCATGGCAATGACGCACGGCACGAGGCGCGCGCGATGAGGAAAGGCTGGGAGGACGGGCTTTGTATCACGAAAGCGCGGCGCTGGGCAACCGCAAGCCCTTGATTCGCCCCTGGAAAGTGAAACGCGCGACCGGAGCCGCGCGCGCATGTTTTAGAGACTTGATGCTGTGCTGGAGAACCGCTTAGCCCTTGAACGGCTGCTTCCAGGCGTTCGCGAAGGCGATGTCGCCCACGGCCGAGCGCGTACGCTCCGCCTTTTCCCGGTCGCGCAGCACCGGTTCGAGCTTTTCCGTTTCGCCGTAATGGCCGATCGAAATGATCGCGAGCGGTTCCACGTCGTTCGGCAAGGCGAACTCCTTGCGGAATGCGTTCACGTCGAAGCCGCTCATCTGGTGCGCGGCCAGACCCAGCGCATGCGCCTGCAGCACCAGCGACATGGCCGCCGCGCCCGCGTCGTACTGCGCCGTGCGGTTGACTTCGCCCTTTGCGTTGAGCGTCTGCGCCGTCACCGCGATCAGGATCGGCGCAGGCGCGTTCCACTGCTGGTTAAACGGCACGAGCGTCCCGAAGGCGCGTTTGAACGCGGCTTCGTCGGCGCTGCGGTCGAACACGATAAAGCGCCACGGCTGCAGGTTGTATCCCGACGGCGCCCAGCGCGCGGCCTCGATCACCGCATGCAGGTCTTCGTGCGACACCGGCTCGTTCGAGTAGGCGCGCGGGCTCCAGCGGCCAGCGATCAGTTCGTGGATGGGCACGGCTGTCGGTGCGGGTTTGTGCTTCGTCATGCCTTGTCTGTCCTTGAGGATAGCGGGCGCTCGCCCGGGGCCATCAGCATACCCGCGCTGCACAAAACGCGCTCAGACATCGAATCGCATGCTGCAGCCGCCCTGCTCCGCGCGCCGCATCCATCAGGCCGCCTGCACGCCGACCTCACGCGAGCGGCGATTGATGCGCAGCACCAGGAACGAAGCTACCAGACACAGACCGCCCGAGATCATCGATGCCACCGTGTAGGTGCCCAGACTCGAACGCAGCAGCCCCGCGCCGAACGCCGCGAACGCCGCGCCGAGCTGATGACCCGCCACCACCCAGCCGAAGATGATCGGTGCGCGCTCCTTGCCGAATACGTCGGTAGCCAGACGCACCGTCGGCGGCACGGTCGCGATCCAGTCGAGCCCGTAGAACACCGCGAAAATCGGCAAGCCGAAGAAGTCGATGCCGAAGGCGTGCGGCAAATAGATCAGCGAGAGCCCGCGCAGCCCGTAATACCAGAACAGCAGCACGCGGCTGTTGAAGCGATCGGAGAGCCAGCCCGATAGTGTCGTGCCGAACAGGTCGAAGACGCCCATGGTCGCCAGCAGCGACGCGCCCTGCACTTCCGTCATGCCGTAGTCGCCGCACATGGCGATCAGGTGCGTGCCCACATAGCCGTTGGTGCTCGCGCCGCAGATGAAAAAGCTGAAGAACAATAGCCAGAAGTCGCGCGTGCGGCTGGCCTGCGCGAGCGCGCCAAAAGCCAGCGTGAGCGGATTCTGCTGCGGCGCGGGCGGCACGATGGGCGCGTCGTGCGCCTCGCCGAACGGGCGCAGCGCGACGTTGGCAGGGCGCTCCGGCAACAGCAAGGCGACCAGCGGCAGCACCACCGCAGCGGCAATCGCCACCACCAGCACGACCAGTTGCCAGCCGTGCTTTTCAGCGATAGCCGCGAGGAACGGCAGGAACACGAGCTGGCCGGTGGCCGAGCTTGCGGTGAGAATGCCCATCGCGAGGCCGCGATGCGTGGTGAACCAGCGCGTAACAATGGTGGCCGAAAGCGACAACGCCGCGACGCCCGTGGCACCGCCCACCATCACGCCCCAGATCAGGATCATCTGCCACGGATGCGTCATCAGCGCGGAGAGCGCCACGCCCGCCGCCATCGTGCCAAGCGCCGTGAGCAGCGTAGGCCGCACGCCGAAACGCTGCATCGCGGCCGCCGCGAACGGTCCCATCAACCCGTAGAGCGCAATGTTGACCGAGATCGCCAGCGAGATCGTCGCGCGGCTCCAGCCGAACTGATGTTCGAGCGGCACCATCATCACGCTCGGCGTCGCGCGCGTGCCCGCCGCCGCCAGCAACACCAGAAACACCACCGCCACGACGAGCCATCCATAGTGGAAACGCCCGCCAACCCACCTCGCTGCCCAGTTCATCCACGCTCCTTGCTGATGTTGTACCGGGCGCTCGATCCGCTGCTTCTGCCCGCCGGTCTGCTTGTCTCTGCTTGTCTTTTCCCTGCGTCTGCGCCAACCGCGGATTGTTACCGATCGGTCACAAGTGTGTTGCGATAGTAGTGACCGCTCGGTAACATGTCAAGCGTAACCCCGATGACGAGATGCCCGCCATGTCCAAGCGCCCCGAAACTTCCGCCTGCGCCGCCCCGCGCACCCAGACGGCCGGCCCGCGCGCGCAGGAGCAGCTGCTGCGCGCCGCCGACGAGCTGTTCTATCAGGAGGGCGTGCGCGCGGTGGGCGTGGATGCCGTAGTCGAGCGCGCGGGGGTGAACAAGATGAGCCTGTACCGGCAATTCTCGTCCAAGGACGATCTGGTGGTGGCGTATTTGAAGCGTTGCGACGTGCGCTTCTTCGAGCGTTTCGAGGCGAGCGTCGTCAAGCACCCGGGCGATGCCGCGCGGCAACTGCTGCAATGTTTCGAGGATCTGGCGCGGCGGGCGTCCGCGCCGGACTATCGCGGCTGCCCGTTCGTGAACGTCGCAGCCGAGTTTTCCGACGCAACCCATCCCGCGCGCCAAAGCGTGAGCGAGAACAAGACGCGGCTGATGGCACGGCTGACCGAACTCGCGCACCTGGCCAACGCGCGCGACCCCGCGGCGCTTGCGGATGAACTGGCCTTGCTGATCGAAGGCGTATACGCCGCCAGCCAGACTTATGGCCCGGGCTGCGGGCCGATTCTCGCCGCACCGCGCATGGCGAGGCTTTTGATCGAGACGGCATGCGGCAAGCGGGTCGATATCGACGCGCCAGGCCGCGAGTAAAATCGCGGCCATGAACGACACCGCTTCCTCTGCTTCTGGCGCTACGCCAGACCACGCCGACATCATCGACGCCACGCGCCACTGGCTCACGCGCGCCGTGATCGGCCTGAATCTTTGCCCATTCGCAAAGAGCGTTCACGTGAAGGGACAGATCCGCTATGCAATCAGCGAAGCGACCGATCTGGAAGGCGTCCTGAGCGATCTCGAAACCGAACTGCGCACGCTCGCGCAGACCGACCCCGCCGAAGTCGACACCACGCTGCTGATCCTGCCGCACGCGCTCGCCGACTTTCTCGACTACAACGACGCGCTGCATTTCGCGGATCTGCTGCTCGGCCAGTTGCGCCTGGACGGCACGCTGCAGATCGCGAGCTTTCACCCGCACTATCAGTTCGAAGACACCGCGCCCAACGATATCGAGAACTACACGAATCGCGCGCCCTACCCGATCCTGCATCTGCTGCGCGAAGACAGCATCGAGCGCGCCGTGGACGCCTTCCCGGACGCCGCCGACATCTACGAACGCAATATGGAAACGCTGCGACGCCTGGGCCTGGACGGCTGGCGCGAATGGATGGCCAGGCGCGGCGAAGATTAAGCGCGCACTTCGCGCCACTTCGCGCCGGGTCAGAGCCAGGGCGCTTTAACTCTCGCTGGCCTCGGCGGCCGCCTCGCCTGCATCGGCGAAGAAGCGCTCGCGCAGTTCGGCAAGCCCGAAGGTATCGAGAATTTCGTTGAGCCGTTCGGTCGGACGGCGGCGCGGCAAAGCCTTGTACTGGGCGATGATCAGCTCGTTTTTCATCGAGTGCTCCCAGCCCACCAGCTCGGTCACGCTCACCTGGTAGCCGTGCGCCTCCAGTTGCAGGCAGCGCAGCACATTGGTGATCTGGCTGCCGAATTCGCGCGTATGCAGCGGATGGCGCCAGATTTCCGTGAGCGCCTGCCCCAGCGACTTGCCCTTGTTGCGCCGCAACACCCCCGCCACTTCCGCCTGACAGCACGGCACCACCACGATGTAGCGCGCCTGCTTTTTGAGCGCGAAGTGCAGCGCATCGTCGGTGGCCGTATCGCATGCGTGCAAGGCCGTGACGATATCGACCGTCGGCGGCAGTTCTGTCGAGGTGGTCGAATCGGCCACCGACAGATTCAGGAACGACATCCCGCCAAAACCCAACCGCTGTGCGAGTTCGCGAGAGCGCACAACCAGCTCGTCGCGCGTCTCAATGCCGAAGATATGCGACTTGTCGCGCAGTTCCTTGAAAAAGAGATCGTAGAGAATAAAACCAAGGTAGGACTTGCCCGCACCATGATCGACGAGCGTCACGTCGCGGCCATCCTCCTTGAGATCTTTGAGCAGCGGCTCGATGAACTGGAACAGGTGATAGACCTGTTTCAGCTTGCGTCGGCTATCCTGGTTCATCTTCCCGTCACGGGTGAGGATATGGAGCTCCTTCAGAAGCTCGATCGACTGGTTCGGACGGATTTCGTAAGTCTTGCTGGACATCGGGGCGGCTTTAAAAAAGAGGCATCTCTTGTGGCGCTACGTGCGGTAGGCGACGGAACGACGCGAATATATCTGTCATTTTACGAAAAAAGCAGGAAGAGGCCGCCAGCCCGAGCGGCTCATTCATACGGTTGGAGCATCCGGCACGCTGACCCACGTCCGGATGGCAGGGAGGGGTTGATTAAAAAAGACACTGCACGGCGCGATTTGCGTCATGCCGATGTCCAGAAAGGACCGTTTTTGGGGCGCGACACGCCGGCAAAGCACCGGCAATGCGCGCATGGGAGATCGCTGACGGATTTGCCGACAGCGATAAATCAGGTACGACGCAGAAACCGTTGCGCGAGACGCACGGCGCTGCGCGACCGTGCATGGGGCATGCAATGAATACGAAACCCGACGGTAACGCTGAGCAAAAATTCCAGGAAATGCTGGCCCGACTCGTAGAGGTGCCCGAGTGGACCGAAAAACAGCAACTGGAGCTGGAGATGGCACGCGACATCTCGGTCGAGATGCTGCGGCTGGCCGAAGATATGCGCGATGGCGCTTCAGATCTGGAGGCCTGCCTGATCCTGCTGAAATACGCCAAGGTGCTTGATTTCGTGATGTCCGCTCTGGCCGCGCGCCGGGACATCAAGCCGCAAACGCTGCGGGTAATCTTCAAGCTCGCAGGGCTGCGCGTCGACGAGGCCTATCCCGGCTAGAAACGGCTGAAGCCGGCCGAAGTCGGCCGAAGTCGGCTGAAGTCGTCTATTGCGCGCAGCCGATCCGAGGCCGGCCCGCGCGCTGATCGACATTCCTGTCTACGCCGCCGTTTAGAACCGGCGGCGTTTCGCTTTTCTGCAACGGGATTGACGACACTTCAATTCCCTGAACTGTGCCCCCAATTACTCCCCACGGACCTTGAGGCGCCACAAGGAGGTGACTTCGGCCGCGCGCGCCTGGTGCAGCGGATCGGAAGGATCGCTCGCCTTTGGATGGCGCGGACGAATATCCTCTCGCCCGGCGACTTCCAGTCCTGCCTGCTCGATCATCTCCACCAAGGCTTCGCGCGTGCGCAGACCCAGATGTTCGGCGAAATCGGACAGGATCAGCCAGCCTTCGCCGCCTGGCTCCAGATGGTCCTTGAGCCCGGCGAGGAAGCCGCGCAGCATGCGGCTGTCCGGGTCGAACACCGCGTATTCGATTGGCGACGCGGGCCGCGCGGGCACCCACGGCGGGTTACAGACGACCAGTGGCGCGCGTCCGGGCGGGAACAGATCGGCCTCCATCACCGTAACCTGCTTGCCAAAGCCAAGCTGATCGAGGTTCTCGCGCGCGCAAGCCAGCGCACGCGCGTCCTGATCGGTGGCGACGATCTGCTTGACGCCACGCCCGGCCAGCACGGCAGCGATCACGCCCGTCCCGGTACCGATGTCGAACGCCTTCTCCACCGAAGGCAAAGGCGCGCGGGCGATCAGATCGAGATACTCCCCGCGCACCGGCGAGAACACGCCGTAGTACGGATGCACGTGCGCGCCGCCGAGCGCCGGAATCGCCACGCCCTTCTTGCGCCATTCGTGCGCACCGATCAGCCCCAGCACCTCGCGCAGTGACACGACAGACGGTTCGCCGTCCGGCGGGCCCCACGCCTCTTCGCACGCGAGCTTGACGTCGGGGGCGCGGCGCAGCGCGATAGAATAGTCGCCTTCGAGCGGCAGCAGCACCATCCCGAGCGTGCGCGCGCGTTGCGACTGCGCCTGGCGATGCAGATGGAAGGCTTCGAGCGGCGTGGCCGGCGCCGCGTTCGGTCCTTTCGGCGCGCCCTTGCGCGGCTTGCGTTCGGCGCGGCGCGACATGGCCAGCAGCAACTGGCGCGCATTCTGAAAGTCGCCGCGCCACAGCAGCGCGGTGCCTTCGCACGCGAGACGGTAGGCGTCGTCGGCCGTGGTGCGGTCGTCGGCAATGACGACGCGCTTCGGTGCGGGTGTGCCCGCCTCCGAACGCCAGCGCACGGTGCGGGGGCCGTCGGTGTCAGGCCAGCTCAAGGTGGGAAAGTCGGTCATAAGTCCTGGATGCTTGATGCTGCTTGATACTGCTGAATGCTGCTTGATGCTTGACGGCTCGCCATGGCGGCGCGCCTCTGATGCGGCGCCATCTTATAGCAGAGACGGGTCCTGTGTTCGGCGGCACAGCCGGCGAGAGGTCTGTCTCGCCAGCGTCCCGACATGATCGCGCGGCGGCGCCCGGGCGTCGACTCGGCCGGACGGCCTAAGCCGATTGGCCTATGCCATCCCAGTAAAATGACCGCCAATCCGCGCATCGGCGCTACAAAACAGAATATGTCAGAGACGAATCCGACGACTCGCCAGTTACCCGCGCGCAAGCAAAGCGTACGCCGCATCGGCACGGCCCAAGCGGGGCTCGACGCGGACTTCTACGCGGGACTGCTGCGCATCGTCGGCGTACAGGAACAGGTCGAGCGCGGCAAGGTTGTGGTCGTGCGGTGCGCGCCATGCGAGAGACGGCGCGACGCCCTGATCGAACGTGCGATTGCGCATGTCGAAGCTCACAGCGCTCAAGCGCCAGAAGCGGTATTTCATGCGGCATTGCAGCTTTGCATTGCGTGGATCGGGCGCAGGGTGCTGCTCAAACTGCAGCAGGCGCGCTTGCGAGAGCTGGATGAGCGCGGCGCGAACCATCAGGCCGCCACGTACGGCAAATTCAGCGCACAGGCATCGGCGCTGTTTCCATTTCCCGCTCTCGCCTCGTTTGACGCCGCCCTTGCACAAGATCCGATCGGCGAGCTTGCCGGGTTTTTCGACGCCTTCGAGTTCACCGGCGAAACCGCTGCCCTTGGCCTGATTTTCGAGCGACTCAACGGCTATCGCGATGGCGCGTGGTACACGCCGCAGAGCGTGGCACGTCTGCTCGCGGACGAGGCGATTACGCGCGCCGTGCTCGGACGCTTCAACACGCTGAAACACTGGCAATGCACGACGCTCGATCAGCTATCCGAACGAATCGACGACCTGGCCGAAGCGCGCACGATACTCGCTGGCTTGCGCATCTGCGATCCGGCCGTGGGCACGGGACACCTGCTGGTGTGCGCGCTGGACTCGCTGATCGCAATCAAGGCGAAACTCGGCCTGCTTGCGCAAGTCGATCAAGATAATGACGCCGCGCTCTATCGTGAAAAGCGCGCCATCATCGAACAGAATCTCTTCGGCGTGGATATCGACGCAAATGCGCTCGGTCTCGCGCGCCTGCGTCTCGCGTTCGAACTGCTCGCTCACGCCGGATACGACGACGAAGGCCGATTCGACGCGTTGCCGGATCTTGCCGCCAATCTCAAGCAAGGCAATGCGGTGTTGGCCTGCATCCACGCGGAACCCCAGACGCGCGACGACTTCGTGTGGCACGACGAATTCCCATCGGTGTGCGATGCGCAAAGACGCTTCGCGGGCTTCGACGCCATCGTTGCGAACCCGCCGTATATCGACTCCGAACGCATGATCAACGAAGGCCAGAAGCCGCTGCGTGAAGCGCTCGCGCAACGTTGGCCGAGCGCGCGCGGTAACTGGGATCTCTATATTCCGTTCATGGAACTGGGCCTCGCCCTGCTCGCGCCGCATGGCGCGATGGCCTGTCTCACGCCGGACAAATGGCTTGCACGGCCCTTCGGCGCCGCGTTTCGCGCACGCCATCTGAGCAGAATCGAACGCATCGTCACACTGGGCCGCGACGTGTTCGAGCGCGCGCTGGTCGACTCGATCGTCACGGTTTATCGGCAGGCGGGTACACCGACGATCGAAACCGTGCGGCTGGACGAAACCTCGCTCACGCCGCTGGCAATCGTCGACAAACGCAAACTCGAAGCGCCCTTTACGCTCGACGCCCTGCTCTCTCCACACCATGCCTTCGTGGAGCGGCTCGCGCGCGCGCACCCGACGCTCGGCTCGCTGCTGCGCTGTGAAAACGCCTGCGCGACCGCGGATGCGTATCGCCTCGCCCCGTTGATCGACGAGGCGCGCGAGTGCTTCGATGCCGCCAGGCACTACCGCGTCGTGAACACCGGCACGCTCGGCCGTTACGTCTCCCGCTGGGCCAGCAAGCCAATGACGTATCTAGGGCGTCACTACACGCGGCCCATCGTCGAGCGTGAGCGCTTCGAGGCCGCCTTCACGAATGGTTATCGCGCGAAAACCGCCGCGAAAAAGGTGATCGTCAAAGGCCTCACGCATCTGCACGCGACACTCGACCTTGCGGGCGACACGCTGCCCGGCAAGACGACGCTGATCCTGCGCAGTGACGACGACGACCTGCTGAAGTTCGCCGCCGCGGTGCTCAACTGCCCGCTTGCTGGCTTCGTCACGCGTGCGCGCTTTGGCGCGTCGAGCTACAACGGCGGCGTGGCCTTCACGAAGGCGATGATCGATGTGCTGCCGGTGCCGCGAGACGCGAGCATCCGCGCAGGCATTGCCCGCAAGGTCGACGAGCTACTGAGCGTGATGCAGATTGGCGCGCAAGCGCAGGGCGAAGCGTTGGCCCGCGAGATCGACCGCGTGCTTTACGAAGCGTACGGCCTGAAGGAAAGCGATATCGCGCTGATCGAAGCTGGGCGCGAACGCAAAAAGAAAAAAGGGTTACAGCTTTAAGGCTGTAACCCTTTCTCGACTATTTTGGTGCCGGCTGCAGGACTCAAATATCAGACATAAGCCAATGAATTTAAAAAATAAAATAAAAACCGCCGAGCCGTGATGCCAACAAAAATACCAACACGTCAATTGGCTTTCCTCGCACTGACTCGGACGACGTAGGACTCTACAGCTGTCGAGGCACAAGCCAAAAGATGACACGCGGGCTCCGTCAGACAGACTCAACCACAGGCTTCAGACTCTCACGCAGCGCGACGAGCGGTCCCTGGAGACGCGCGACGGCTTCTGTGAACAGTGCTTTGGATAGGCTGGCTCTCTTTTCTCTAAGCCTCACGGTGTGAAAATCACCCACCTCTACGCCGTCAGGCAAGCGCTCCGCCGCCAAAAGAACTTGGTGGTCGACGCCGCAGCCTTGCCGAGAACTTCGCAGACCGTCTTCATCGGTCGTCCCCCGGCAGCAAGGGCGAGCGCGCAATCAGGCTTTTTGAACGGCCCCATTCCACGGCTTCTTTCAGAATTTCGACCTCCAGCGTCTTCTTCCCGAGTAGCCGTTGCAGTTCCTTGATTTCCTTGATGGCGGCGGCCAGCTCTGATGCCGGCACAACGGTTTCGCCTGCCTTCACCGCCGCCAGACTGCCTTGCTGGTATTGCTTGCGCCAGCCGAACACCTGGTTGGCGTTGACGCCGTGCCGACGCGCCACAGCTGAGACCGATGCTACACCAATCGAGGGCAGCAAAGCTGCCAAAGGCTATGTTTTGAGGCCGCCTGAAGGTAGAGACGAGATGAGTGTGCAGCCGCATTCGCACGCGTCACCATGTTGTGCTATCTCCCGCCCATTATCACGTGCTTGTGATGTTGCCTGAGCAATGTGATTATCGCCATGCTTGGGGCAAGATACCGGATCCCCGATGCGCGCAGCCGCCTTCCCCATAAAAAAACAGGTCATTGACCCGCCAAGCACCTCGCCGTTCGAGCTGGTGCGATCTCCGATGCGTATGATTCCCGGCATGATTTAACGTGAAAATGGGCGACGCCCGACAACGCTCACGAGGCAACGCCGCCGAAGATTGTCCTCTTCAGTCGGCAAACACCGCTTCAGTGAACTCCATAGCTGTGCCGTTGACGGAGAACTTGTACTGAATGGCGTTGTTCCCATGCATTGGTCGCGTCGAAAACGACACGCTCGCGCCACCGGTCGAGAACGTTGCTGGAACCTGATCGCTGCCGATCTTGCCGGAGATGATAGCCGCCGAATAGGGCGACAGTGCAGGCGGCAGACTCAGATTCTTGACCAGCTCGCGCATGCCGGCATTTTGCGCAGACGCATCCACAAGCTTCGCCTCGTAAATATACTTCCAGCCCATGATGGATTTGAGGTGAGCCGCAATATCGTCGTCCCACGGATATTTCTTGAGCAGATCGGCAAGCGTGATCGACGCATTCTTGCTGACCTTGATGCAGCAAAGCACGCTGTTCTGTTTACCCGCATCTGTCAATGCGCTGAACACCGTGTCGTCGGCAAGCTTACGATCGACCAGCACCACGTCGTGACGTACGGCATTCTGGCCGTCTTGTCCGTCTCCCACGGGAAGTTGTTCCCATACGCCGACGACTGGCGCCTGCTGCGCCTGCGCGATGCTGCAAGCGAGTCCCACAAAGATCGATGCTGCGACTTTTTTCATAATGTTCCTGATTCAATGCCCCGTGTCCGACCAGTGCATGTTTTCATGGGGATAATAAATCACACCATAATCGTGCCCCACCTGCTTGAGATCGGCGAACGAATCCAGCTGCACTTGCGTGCCTGAAGCGTCCCTGATGCGTTTGCCCACATAACCGGCGATGTTAAGATCAACTGCTGCGCCATAGTTGTGCCGCGATCGCCCCGGGCGCCCCACAGCCTGCGTCGCCGAATGAATATTGATACCGTAACCACGACACATTGCCTTGGCAGCGTCGATGGATTGCTGGAGATTCATACTGCCGTCGGCATTGCGATGGACCCAATCAATATTAACACCCGCCCATGACGGTACCCGGTCCGGCCGCTCGCGGCCCTTGGCTATTTCAAACGCGTGATACATCAGATACGAACGTTGAATCGGTCGAAGTGCGGCGTTGATCCTGACCGAAATGTGTGCATCGCGCATGGCATTAATGAACGCACTGGCCTTCGCCTTGAACGAGTCGTTGAGCGAACCAAGCTCCCCGCTGCCGGGGAAGCGGCTACACCATACCGCGCCACTGGGTTCGAGGTTAGGCGAACTGACCACAGTCTGCGGATGACCATTGGGCGCATGTTGATGCACCACACCGGCGGCTGGCGTGACACCAGTTGTTGCCGCCATCGAGGCTGGATGCGATGATGCGCCGCCCGGTGATGCACTGGACCCGCCCGCTTCGGGGTGCGACGCGGCAGGTTGTGGCGCCGAAACCGGATATGCTTGAGACACCGCAGACGCACTTGCAACTGCACTTGAGGTTCCTGCTGAAACAGAAGCCGCATGCGGCGTCGCCACAATGTTGCTGGCGCCTGCGGCGGATTGCACCTGCGCGCCGCCCCCCGGTTTGGCAGCCGACATGCGTACCATTTGCGCGGTGTCGTCATGCGCTGGGATTTTGAGATGCTGGCGTGCGTAAATGTGATTGGCGTCTTTCAGTCCATTCAGCGCGACGATCGCATCAACCGTCGTGCCATAGCGGCCCGCGATCGCGCTCAATGTCTCTCCAGATTGCACGATATGCACACGCGGTCGTGAGGACGCATCCTTCGCGTGCAGGCGAGGCCGTGTTGACACGAGAAAATAAGGCGCGTTGAAGGTGAACGCATTGGCCCCCGATGTCATGGAGATCTGTCCCACGCTTTCGTCCGAATCTTCGCGTTTATACGCGAGATTGATATCTTGCCCCAAGAGACCGCTATACAGCCACGGCAGGCCGCCGTTCTCGTCGGTCTTGACATCGAGGCTCGCGTTGCTGCCCTTGATCTGAAGGGTTTGCCCCACAAAAGGCTGGCTGAGCTTGTCGAGAACCTGAACCTGCACAGGCTTGCCGAGATACCTTATGACGCCCGGTACCCAGCCCTCCTTCTGCTCCATTGCCGCCGACACGGCCCTGAACTTGTCGTCAGGCAGCGCGCCGACGAGATCTGTGGAAGAAACGCCCGCCTTCTTCGTAACGAAGTTGATATAGCCTTCCGTATCATTCTCGGAGGGCGGCGCATACGCTGTGATCATGCCGCGAATTGTGCTATCACCGTAGACGCTCTTGAGCAGCTTCTGGTGTGCTTCCTGCCCCGCAGCTCGATCGGGAAAAATGATGAACTGCGCCTTCGAATTGCTGGTTCGCTGCGCATAGCCGATCGCCGATTTCATGACGTAACCTCCCGGCTTGGTCAGATTTCCAGGATTGGTGGTGCGCCAGGCAAACGACCCGCCAATGTAAAGTGTTTCGTTGCCTTCCTCATCGAAATAGTGAACGGTCCGCTTTTCACGATCATAGGTTGCTCGAACAAACATGGCTCACCTTCACTTCGAAAAGTACGCTTTATTCAAGGCGTCACCGGCATCCATCCACTCGGACTTGCTGCTGATGGTTCGCTCCAGCTTGAAACGGGCTACGTCGAGACTGCCATTGAAGCGGTAAACCTTGAACATGACCGGCGCGGGCTTGAGGTAGAGATCGGGAAACTTGTCGCCCGTCTTGGCTGCGACAACCGCGTAAAGCTTGCCGTTGGACCGGTACATGGAAACCGCCTGCACGGTGGAATCCGCGGACTCCACCGTGCGCAGCTCTGTCGTGGTACCGTTGCTGTCTTCCAGCGGAATCTGCAGCCATGTGCCTCCCTGTTTCTCCGGCATCACATAGCTCGTGTACGTCTCGTAGCTGTGAGCAGTCAGCGTACCAACGTAGCCCTTGATGACTCTCACAGTCACTCCGTCGAGCGCAATGTCATTGGGGCCATCGACCAGCTTCACTTCGGCGCTCACATTCACATCTTGAGCGTCGGCAACACGCGCCGCGCAGAGGCAAAATGCCAGGCACACAATCGCAATGTACTTCATGGGTCAGTCCTCGCCATCCAGGATGGCTTGCTTGATAGCCGGGTCGTTGAACACCAGTTGTTGGACCAGCAGCCGTTGAAATTGCTCGTTCTCTGCATCAATAGTGGACGGCGAGTCCAGCGCCAGTGCGGACTGCAACGACTTGCCCTCTTCGTTCGCATTTTCCTCATCGTTATCATTGCGCTGCGAATTCGCAAGGCCCTTGAAATCCACATGCGGCTGGGGCGAATGATCGAGAGCACAATCGCATGCTAGCCCGTCGAAATGTTCGGTCTTGAGCCAATCGCCCTTTTCGCCGAGCACCACATGCAGCGCTTCCGTGTTCGTATGGAACACGCGCTGCGTCGCCCCCATCTCGTCCGTCATACCCTTCGCGATCACCGCACCGCTATCATCGATGAACTGGTACGGAATCGCGCCTGCTGCACCGATGCGCTCCTGGATCTGCTTGTCCACGAAGACCTTGGTGCTGAAATTTGCAGGTATCTGCCCTGGCCACAGGGCTTCCGAATCCGATATCTGCGCTGGGCCTTCCCAATGGAAGTTGGCAGATTTGAGCGTGATACCTCCCGGGCAACCAAGTTCGATATTCCCATTGGCAATCTTCACGTAGGCGCCGCCGCTCGTCAGCGTAATGCCTTGCTTCCCGGCGATCGTCACCTGACTGCCAGTGCTACTCATCTTGACATCCTGAGCGCCGGATATCGCGAGCTGCGCATCCGTGCTGCGCAATGTGAGGTTCTTGAGTGAACTGAGCGACATTTCATCACTCTGCGCGCGAATATCGACCTTGCCGCTCGCAGCAAACAGCTTTACACCAGCCTTCTGCACAAAGAGGCTGATCTTCTCCACGACGCTGAGCACCAGCGAGCGTCCCGTGGCGACATAGGTGTCGCTTCCGCTAATCACGTTGATATGCTGATCGGCGCCGATGTGGGTCGATTGCTGCGTCGATATGGCGATGCCAGCGGGGCTTGCCATCAGCAAAATGGGATTCGAGAACCCGTTTGCGTTGCCCGTGCCACCACCTGCGGTCCGCCCTCCACCTGCCTCGCCCCCAGTCACGTTACGCTGGCTCGCGTCGGAGAACTTGCGTAGCGCATCCTGTCCTTCTCGCAGGCTCTCGGCTTGTCCCGCCACGCTCGCTTCTGAAACCGCCTCGATGACGCTCTCCGCGTTGCCCAACTGCTCGCTCGCCGGTTGCATGCTCAGCGGCTGCGCTGCGGTGGCTGGATGCGTCGTAACGTAAAGCCCCTGCCCCGCCCGAATCGCACCATGGGCTTCCGATTTCAGATCAAAACCGTTGCCGATGAACCCGCCGCGCGTGTTGTCCGCATGCTGGATCAGATAGCCGAGATGTAAGTGCGAAGCGTAGCTGCTCGAATAAAGCTGAACACGGTTTTGGCCTGTGGAGTCATCCATGACCAGCTGGTTGAAGCCGTTTCCGCCGAACTCCTTCGAGCGGTAACCCGACAGCAAGCCGTTCGAGTGCCACATCGGCTTCGTTGCGCCGTTATACATGCGGAAAAGGACGACTGGTCTGTCACAATCCCCCCCAATATAGCCGATGAGGACTTCTTCCCCGACCCGAGGAACATGAACGCTTCCGTAGCCGCCTCCCGTATCCGACTGCGCGACTCTCACCCAGCACGACGCGCCCGCATCCCCCGGGTTCTGCCGGTCCCAGATGAACATCACCTTCACCCGGTTCAGTTCGTCCGTATACACCTCTTCGCCCTGCGGTCCCACGACGATGGCCGTCTCCAACTGCATCTGCGGTTTGCTGTGCTCGAAGGGGCTCCGATACGGAACCGTCACGCGCTGCGCCTCTATTTCGGTCAGGTAAAAACCTGCAGAACCGTCCGCCTGGGTAACGATTTGTCCCGTGTGCCCGGCCCTGGCCTGAGCAAGTTCGCTCAGAAGGCTGTGCGGGAAGTTCGCTTCCTGCGCTGACAGCGGCAGGTTGTTCTCGATGTGGCGGCGCACCCTGATCGCCACGAACTCTCGCTGGCTGGTCGAATCTCGATCGTGCTCCGGATGTCCGGCCAATTCAAAGCGCAAGCCCGCCTCGATACCACGAACACTGCCCTCCGCGAAGAACCGTTTGGCTTGCGACTCCCACTCTTCGAGATGGATTCTCGACAACAGCTCACCGCGGGCCTGGTCTGGATAGGTGTAGGCACCCGTGTACTCGTAGACCTCGGCCTGCTCCGGTAAATTTCCTTGACCGTGCATCGTCGGCAGGGAGGTGCCTTTAGGATTGGTCGCGGATGACGGTGCCTTGTAGTCGAACGTGCGTGTCGTATGCACGCTACTCTGCAGAGTCCGCGCACCCGACCACTGTGTAAAGCCATCCGTTTCGCCGCCGGTGCCCGACCGCGTGAACTGCACCGTCTTGGGCGACACCTCGTCGAGTACGTAGAGGTCATCGGTCACGATCAGCGTATGCGACTTGCCCCCCCTTATCCTGCCGCCAGAAGCCAAACAGACCCTCTTCCTCCATCAGACGATGGACGAAGTTCCAGTCGGTTTCACTCTGGCGGCAATACGAGCGTTGGGGCAGTGACTTGCGCAGTGCAAACTGGAACTGGCCTCTCGCCTGCGGATGCATGTTGAATACGTCCGTGATGATGGCGTCGGCGCTCTTGTCCTGCCAGTACCGCATGTCGCTGCGGAATCGGAGGAAATGCATCCACGAGGCATAGGTCAACTGGTAACTGGAAATGCTGCCGTCACTGCCGAGCTTTCGGGCCGCATGAATGTAGCCGTTGACCGGGAGATAGGATTCGTCCGCCTGCTGAATCCACAACGTCATCGACTGGGCAATCAGTGTCTTGAGTTCGATGTCGTCCGCTGTGGATACCATGTCGAGCGTAACGCTGAAATCGCGCCCCAACTCGGAATAAGTTACCGCCCGACACGGCACGAGCGCATTCTCAGGTAAAACTGGAATATCTGTCTTGATCAGGCGATCCCGCTGGATCAGCCCTCCCCGGATTATCTGGGCCAGTTCGGTCAAATTCATGTATTCCCCAACTTCTTATGCGTTACAGATCAACCATCTGCACTCTTGATGAACAGCCCGGCCCCATAGCAGCCGACAACACAGGCGCATGATTTTAGTTTCGGCGAATATTTTGCCTCAACCGCGAGATAATCAATTATTGCAGATCCAATTTCAGTGCCAGGAAAAGAGCGGATAAATCACTCGCTTCGATCCTAGATCCTAGATTTTTGAAAGTACATATCACTTCATAGAGCATCCACCCGGAATGCCTGGGCAACGCCGTTTGCCACAAATCTTCATGAGGCTGATACATGAACCATTCACTTTCCTGTCCCCGCTGCGATGTAAGCGTATCATGACGGCCGCCTTGCTTTAGCATTCGGTCTTCTGCCACGAGGACCGACCGGATGTCCGACTTCGCAAGTCGGCTCTCTCACAGAAAAAAGTTTCACCTTGAAGGGTTTTAACAATTGACGTTTGATCCCCCGAAAAATCATGCCGTCTGTATTGGCGACATCTTTTGGACCACCCATGCAATTCACATAAGCCCGCGTCGAAGCCATTAAAGATCAAAGCCATGCTTGCCGTTACTTCTATCGATACCCAAGCCTTTGACATGAAGTAACGCTACCCGACAAATGAAACCCGTCTGGAAAAAAGAACCGAAAGAATTGAAGTGCGAACTGCACGGTCTTCCATGCCTGCTACGGCGCGATCCTTCCTCGCAAGCATGGCAGGGATACGTCGGCGTCAGGCAGACCTCAATCCTGTACGGGCTCGACATCGACAGCATTGCGCCTTATATGGGCGATTGGGGTGCGCCGCTGGCCGAGTTCACACGTGTTGGCGATTTCGAGACGGTCCGGCACGTACTCTCGCTGCCCACATCCGATCCCGATACCGACGGATATTCCGGCAGACACAATGCTCCCGTGCTCGCCATGTTCAAGGTACACGGCGGCTTGCGGTTTGCAGGAATGCCTTGGGCGGGACTACAACAGTGGTCAGACGAAGCGCCGTGGTTCTTCGGATTTCACTGCCAGCACGAATACGACATCGTGCCGGCGGTGTATGACGATGAGTACGATTCTGACCTGGATGACGAACCCGATACAATCCAGCGGCACATGGACCTGATGGGGAAAACGGTATATCGCACGTTCGAGTACGCGAAAGATCAGACCGAGAATCTTGCTGCACAAATCGCCGCATATCACGACTGGATTCAGAAAGAAAATATCGTTTCAATGCCTTGAGTAGCGCCGTATCCGCGCCCGCCACTGCGCCGGCGCCGGCTCCAGCCGCACCCGCAGTAGCGGCCACGCCTGCGCCGGACAACACGCCGCTCGCCGGTTACGAAACCGTGGACCGCGCGGACGGCACGTAGTTGACGTACTTGTCCGTCACGCGCGCCACGGGCCAGCAGCCAGCCCAGGACGAACTGCTCAACCTGTTCTCGGCGAAGTATTACAACGAGCAAGACACGTTCAAGAAGCACGACCTGATCGCGACGGAATGGCCTCCGATCGAGGCGAGCCTGAAGCCCTACGCGGGGCAGAACTACTACGCGCTACCGTTCGGCGGCTCGACCAACCTGAACGTGCATGAAGCGTTGCCCATCACTATCGGCTCGTTCGCAAACATGAACTATTCGAATCAGCAGAATGTAGTTTCGGTGATCGCGGAAGACACCGGCCAGTTCGAGCAAATCGAGGACGAGGCTCTGGCCCGGCAGATTGAGCAGTTGCGCACGTCCGGGATGCTCTCGCTGCGCGGCCTGGCGTACCTGCGCGTCGATAAGGTGCAGAACGGCAATCAGGTCCACGTGACGTTGCAACATCTACACGTCGATGTGTACGAGACAAACCGACGTACCTCAACGGCGGAGGGAAACTGGTCACGTCGTTCGATCTGTAGCCGACACACCAACGACCCCAAGCTTGTCCACGGCCCGGAGCGCGAGGCAGTGGACAAGCCGTATCCGAAGTGATGGTCACACGCTCATGCCCGCCGCTGGCGATGTAGAGGGTACTAAAAGCGCGCACGCCCGATGCAAAATACGAGGCCAGCCGGCGAGAACTTCGCGCGCATTACACGTCGGGGCGAAACATCCTGCGCGTCATCAACCCGATGTCCATGGACGATTTGCGAGCGGGGCTTGATAAGGCCCGTAGACGCAAGCTGCGGTTGCAAGCGCTGTACGACAAGTTACCGACGTTGACGTTCCTCGATCCCGCCCGCGGTTGCGGCAACGTCCCGGAGATCGCGGCGCTGTTTGTCGATTTCGGTCCCGTGCCTCGGCTCGACGCCGCCGCGCGACAGATAGGCTTACCTCTGGGTATACGCCGAGTGCTAACGTCTTCTGTCGACCGAGATACCGGTACGCGAGACGCCAATACTTGCCTCCGTTGGGCTGAATCAGCAGAAACATGCCGCCGCCATCCGTGAGCTTGTAGGGTTTGTTTTGTGGCTTGGCGTTTCTAACGGCCAGATCTGTAAGGTTCATATCGTCGGTACCAACAAGCATCAGCAAGATACCAACGAATATACCAGCAAGCCTCTCGGATTCAGTTGGATTCCCTCGGACTCAAGCCGGACAGAAAAAACAAAAAACCCCGCAGAATCAAGGACTCTAGCGGGGTTTCTAGACAACCTAGGAGGTCGTCGGATAGGTATATGGTGCCGGCTGCAGGACTCGAACCCGCCACCTGATGATTACAAATGCCTGCCGACAAGCCACTTTGCGCAACTTTGTCTTATAAAACAATCGCCTGAAAGCGCACGGGCAACTATGGGTGCTCGATAGGTCACCATGGCGTCGACACTCCGTTGACATGCTTAACCGCATCCTTTTGAGGCGGGGCAGACGGCTAAATCCGGTCGAAGCCATTCGTTGCCAGTTCCGTCGTCTGCGCGTTGCGATCCTGATCGCCAAGAAGCTAGAAAGCTGCAGAGGAAACGCGATAGGCGTTCTCCGCAGAATTGTGACGAACAATGAAACGAGCGTGCAGCGCTCAGATAGTACACGTCGCTTGCCGCCGCCTGTGAAGCTGACCACGGGCTGAGTCCCCTTCAGCGCGGTGCCGGGTGGCGGACTTCGGTTAAACTTCGGGCCGCACTGTCGCGGACGATTCACCTAACTCGGAAACATAGAAACTGAATGAAGACCGCATCTCCCCTTAGGTATCCTGGCGGGAAGTGGCGGGTCGCCCCGTTTTTCAATCGCCTGCTAGCTGCAAATAGATTGGAGGGGATCGACTACGTGGAGCCGTATGCCGGCGGAGCTTCCCTCGCGCTCAGTTTGCTCTTTCAGGACAAGGTCGGAGCGGTTTATCTGAATGATCTGGATGTCGCCATCTATTCATTCTGGTGGGCAGCGCTAGAACACAACCAGCGGTTCATCGACGAGGTTGCCGCCGTCGAGGTTACGCCAGATGAGTGGCAACGACAGCGCAGCATTTACATGCAAGGCAAACGAGCAGACCCATTCGCGTTGGGTTTTGCCACTTTCTTCCTCAATCGGACGAACCACTCGGGCATCATGAACGGCGGTATGATCGGCGGCAAAGCTCAGCGTGGGGAGTGGAAGCTTGATGCACGCTTTAACAAAGATGACTTGATCTCGCGCGTGGCGCGCGTTGGATCGCACCGTTCGCGCATACATCTCTCGAATCTCGATGCGCTGGTGTTTCTATCGCGTCTCGGCCACCGCCGACGCGAGCGTCTGATTTATCTTGACCCCCCCTACTTTAAAAAGGGGCCCGATCTCTATCTGAATGCCTATAGTCCCCAGGATCACGCGAAGGTACGCGAGGCAGTAGAGAACATTGAAGTCCCTTGGGTTGTCTCTTACGACGACATTCCGGAAATCCGGAAGCTGTATGCTGGGGTCAAAACACGGGGGTTCGACTTGTTGCACAACGCGAGGACAACTCGAACCGGGCGAGAGGTGCTCTTTTTTTCGAACTCGCTGCGGGTTCCACGCTCAGTTTAGTGAAGAAATTCGACTATATGCCGCGGCATAGTAAGATAATTGGATGGGTGATTGGAGGCTGATATGACCAGCAACCGGACGAAACCGCCAGAGATGGAATGCCGTTTTTGCCGTATCGGGGCTGGGAGAGCCCATCTCAGCCATGACCGCGTATTGATGGATTCCGACGACTACTTTGCGATTGCGTCAATCGGTGGATTCATTGAAGGGTGGACGCTCGTCTGCGCGAAGCGCCACACATTGAACTTCTCGGACGATTACGGCCGAAGCGCACTTCGGGAGTTCGTGTCGGAAGTTGCGAGCGTCGTCTCGTCGGTATACGGGCCCATTGTTGCATTCGAGCACGGTGTCAGGAGGAATGGTTCTCTGACCGGTTGCGGCACCGATCATGCGCATTTGCATCTTGTGCCGCTACGTGAATCTTTGGTCCAGCGGGTCTGTGCTTACGATCGTGCACGCGCATGGGTTCGCGGCCCAAGCTCGGACGTTGGACATCTTACGGGCAGCCACGAATATCTGCTGATGGCAGATTCGGTGGAAGCACTGTGGACGTCTGCTTACGTTTCTAACGTCAGCGAACCGCAATCGCAATTTTTCCGCAAGGTTTTGGCTGCCCAGCATGGTTTCGACGGACAATCTGACTACCGGTCATTTCCGTTTGCTGAAACCACCGCACGGACGTCCAAGCGGCTCGGCGAAATTGCTTGCGAGCGCTTCCCTTCTGCAGTCGCCTAGGGCTGTAAGCGCCATGCTGCCCGAAAGCACCGATCGGCCTGAGCCGCCGGAAACCACGCCATTCCCGATTGGTGTCGTCCGCGACAGCGACGCGGAATCGGCTGACCCAATTCAAAACCAGCAAGCTGAAACGAACGCTGCCCCCGCAATACCCAGCGTCATCCCACACGATGAAGCCGACGGGCGGCCTATTGACGACTGGAAGTCGCGTTATCCTCATGAGGCGCGAGTACAGATTCGTTGGGAGGCCGCCGCCGTAGCGGCGATTTCGATCGGGTCGCTGGCCATGATCTTCCTCGTATGGACTGGTCTCATTCCCAAGTGGACGGGTTGGACCGTCTGTAGTCGGCCGGCGTTTTCTCGCTACGGCTACTTCTTCTTTGGTGGCGTACTGGGCGGAACGCTGTTCGGCATTAAGTACTTGTACCACGTCGTCGCCAGGGGATTTTGGAATCAAGACCGGTGTTTGTGGCGTGTGCTTTCGCCGCTGCTCGCCGGTTCATTAGCGTTCGTCGTTGGGGCTCTCACGGACGCCGGCTTTCTTGGTCTGACAATCAGCGCTAGCAAGGCACCGGCGTACGTGTCACTGGGCTTTATCACAGGCTACTTCGGCGACAAGGCGCTCGCCAAGATGACTGAAATGGCAGATGTTATTTTCGGCACCCGCGACGCGCCGAAGTCGAGCGGCTCTCAAGCAAGAGCGGATGGCCAACAATAAGATACCCCGCGCTCAGCGCTCTGCAACTACGCTGCCATCGCCGATTCACGATCTCAGGATTGTTACGACAGACGGATTGCAGACGCTCCGCGGCGACAAAATTACACCGGCTATAGCTGGTTGGAAGGCAGTGGGCCTCTGCACAATGCCGGCTGCATGGGTTCCACCTTTCTTTGTCATCTCAGCCGCCTGCTTTGGCACTAACCTTGGCCAGCTCTTCCACGATCGGATCGAACAGGCTATCAAGGATATCTTGGGCGAGCTCCAACTCAGTGAGCAAACGCCAGTATTTATCAGGTCAAGCGGTGTCGCTGAGACGTTGCACGTCCGCGGTCAACTGGATTCGATCGAGTGCTCCGCAGGCAACATTTTGTCTAGCGCGAAAGCGTTAGTGGAGCGACTCAATGCGGTCGCACCAGCGGGCGCCGGCACAATTCATCTGGTCGTCCAAAAAAGCGTTTCTGTGGCGGAGAAAGGGCACCTGTCGAATGAGCGCCGTCTCAGTCGCGAGCCGAGAGACTGGGTCGCCGAGTTCGAGCCTATTAACGGTGAACGGGGTCGAACTGAATCAGTGGCCGTTCGGACTTGGCGGAGTGGCAAGGCCATCGACACCGTTACCGATCTGGCGTGTGATGCCCGCGCCGCGGTCGGAATCGTCCTTAAGCGTGTGGGAGGCTGGGCGATGCAATTCGCCTCCCGGATGCATTTCGAATGGGTGTGGGACAAGAGTGCCATCTGGCTCGTTCAGGCCGATGTCGCGTCGATCAGCGGTGGTATCGACCCTAGATCAGTGATTCCCGCGCACATACCAAAGCTAAAGACCGATGAGCTTCGCGCATTCAAGGCTGCGTGCGAATCGGACTTCGCCACGTATGGCAAGCTGCGCAACGCTAGCATGTATGGTGAACTTGGCTATCAGATGCCGCCGTTCTATGTGCTCAATCAACCCGAAATCATTCATGCGCTACTTCGCGGCGAAGTCACTGACGAGCTTGCGGCCGATCTGAGCGTATTGACTCAACGCCCCTTCATTATCCGTACTGACGGCACCCAGATTCCCAAGGTGAAGCGCGAAATGTTGCCGCGCAGTGATGAACTTCGATCGCTCGCCGACGCAACGGAATGGCTTACAACAACCTTCGCACAAATCGTAATTGACGCTGACCTTGCGGACACGGGGTTGTGCCTCATCGCCCACCATTTCATCCCGTCGGTTGCGTCGGCTTGGGCACGAGCAGAGCCGGGAAACCCGCTAGTTCGCATCGAATCCCTGTGGGGCATTCCAGAGGGGCTGTATTGGCATTCTCACGATACGTTCGAAGTCGATACCGGAAGTCGGGATATCAGGAATGCGAACATCGGCGGGCACTTGGAATATGGGCTGCGTGAGCGTCTCCGATACAAGGGCACGTTCATTGCTGCGGACGACGAAGGCCATTGGATCCCGCAGATTACAGACATAGCTCACGATTGGGCTCGCAGTATTACGCGGACGCAATGGATATTCGAAATTGCACAAAGTACGCGCAGGATAGCTGAGCGCTGCCAGCAGTCGACGGCTGTGATGTGGTTCGTGGATAACCATCGCGAAGCAACCCCACACCGTGTTTTGCCGTGGTTTCACAGCCCATCGACACTTGACGGTGGCCCGAAAGCCGCTCCCAGACGGAAGCGCCTCTCGTCTCACGATTTCGTGATTCGGCATGCCGCAGATTGGGCGGAGCTCCAAAGTGCGGCCGAGGGCGGTCAAACCATTGAACGAGTCGTGATGGCACCGATCGATGCGGAATTGATCCGCAACGCGAGCTTCGCAACCGATTTGGCGAAGCTCGCGAAAACGGTCGGCTTCGTCGTTGAGTTGTCGGGCGGAATCCTTTCCCACGCCTACTACATGCTGAACCGGGAGGGTTGCCGAGTCGAATGTGTCGACCTCTTTGGCGCAGGTGAAGAGGTGGTCGAATTTCACAAGCTGGTCAGAGATGGTATCCCCGACATGATTCGCGATCGAGGCGAGCGGGTCGACTCCATCGCCCTAAAGGGAGATGCGCTGATTGCCGCTCTTCGGCAGAAGCTTGTGGAAGAGGCGCTCGAAGCGCTCGATGCCAGCACCGGGAACGAGTTGCTTGGAGAACTCGCGGATGTCCAAGAAGTGTTGCTTGCACTTGCCACGGCCTTAAATGTCGACCCAGCAGCCTTGGAACAAGAACGGCTCAAGAAGCGAAAGAAAAGGGGGGGATTCGAAAAGGGGTTAATGTTGCTAAAGACGGCAACGCCACAATCGATCGGCAAATCGCACAATGAGGCGACAAGTTTTGGAGGGGACCTGTCAATGGAAGAACTGCGGAGTCAGTCGCTTCCTGTCATTTCCGATCCCCTAGCCATGCCAACGAAATCCCCATATCGTCGGCCAGACATGCGGAATGTAGACGGGACCATGGAAAAATTGTTTACATTCAAAACGGATCTGGTTTCGTTGAGCGAGCTTGAACAACGTTTGGCCTTTGAAATGCCCATGCCTCATGCCGGAAAGACGCCACTAGTTCTGACAGTAGAATTGGACCGGGACAAGTCCATGGTTCGAGGAAAGATCCGTTTGCAAGTCAGCCAATCCCAGCTGGAGTTACCGTTTTAGCTGACCACGTTGTGCGGGGGATCAGCGAAGGTTCGTAGAAATCCGTTCTATCACTCTCTTCGCCCTCCCGCCCTAATGGCCGGACGGCTGACTGCTCTCGCTGCTCATTGCCGCATCAAATAAGGAGGTAGCCCGCAATGCTAGCGGAGATCTTGGGTGTTATTGAAAAGGCCAATAGTCGTGTTCTGCTTTTTATCTTTGTTGGCCTGTTCTTTTATTGCTTTTTAGGTGATGGTGAAAATATTGCAGATCCACTGTCGGCGAATGGCGCTTCGTTGATCATTCTTATTGTTTGGGCCTATGGATTGACTGGAATGTGGATCGAGCTTGTAGGAAAGATGAACGATAGCCTGCCTGAAAACGACCTCGCCAGTTGGGGGCCGATCATTGGAGGGACGATACTTGCCTTCTGCCTCCTGATCACTTTCTCCTACCTAGCGAAAAACCCTCAAGGTCTGACGCTATCCATTTTGGCTAAAAAGAATTTTTTGCGTTTATGCACTTTGTATCTACTGGGATTCGAGACGGTTAAAATCGATCGGTAGACGCCGCTCCGATCGTGAACAAATCCAGCAGTTCAAAGGCCCGCGCCCCACGTCGCGAGTTTAATCAGCTGCTGATGATATCCGAAATCTGCGCCCCGCCTCAGTTTCTGATCTAGGGCGACCAAAGGATTCAACAGACCTTCGCAGCACTACTGCCCAGAAGACCGTTTCATCAAGGAATCTGTGAGCGGGCCCGACATCAAACCGAGTCGCACTGAAAAGATGTCCACTGGATTTTACTCACACCCGGATTTTCGTCGAGCTCGTCGTCCGTCGCATATTAGCCAGCTTTTACGGCCGCCAGTGCCTTTTCCGTGCGTGCAACTTGTCGTTCCAGTCGCGCAGCTTTTCGATCCGGCTCGGCATCCGATGCGTTGATGTTCATCGGTGACTCATCCTTGTAAGGCGAATGCAGATGGTCAAATATGCTCAGAGCCATTGGCTAACAGCGTCATCCTGTGGGTGATGCGGTGTGTTCGTCAATGTCTCGTCGTCGAGCTCGTCATCGGTGAAGTAGTAGCCGGCATCGATACGTGAAGCGGCTCGGCGGGCGCGCTCGATCTGCTCGTCCAGCGTGAACTGGTTAGCATGCCCGTAGATATCGGCATTGGCGCGGTTGATGTTCACCGGTCCCCCATCCTTGTGACAACAACAGGGCAGCTCGCATCGGCGTCACCTGTGGTTAATTGTGGCACTCAGGCACCGGCTTTTCGTTATCAATGCCCCATGTGTCAAGCCATGCGTATACCTCTTCGCCAGAGAGGTGCAAGCCCGCATTCTGGAACTCTAGCCAGGATTTCTCGGCCTCTTGCTGGAATCGCGCGCGTGCCGTTGCTCTCTGATCGGGCTCGACCTCAACCGCGTGACTCACATCGTGAGCTTCAGATGACGGCAACCGTGATTTCATAGCATAACGTAACGTATCAATCGTATCGTAACGTACCAAACGACAGTCTGGACGAGCGTTGCTGCCTTTGCGGCGGGAGCCGCCGCCGAGGGCCACGCCCTCACCCCTACGATACCGGTTTTGTTCGCGGGCCTCGCGCGGGAGCGCGAGGCAAGCAAAAGAACAGTAGACTCCTAGACGCGTACCGGCGTTCAAAGTCCCTCATCCTTGTGTTCGCTAAAGCTTTGAGAGTTCGATCGGACCAAACATGAATACCATCAGATAGCCCGTCGAGGTCGTAAATTTCCCCGCCGTAAAACCGGGTTGGACCTTTGCCACCAACGCGACCCTCGTTTTCAGCCCGATGAACGGGCCGTTCACCGGGCTACCGATCAATTTTTCAAACTCGTCCCTAGTCACCGGCTGCGCCAAGTCAGAGCCTGATCGCCAGCCTCCATTACTGTAGTCATCGAACACATAGCCGGAAGCCTTCTTTTCCACCTTGATCACTGGTTCGACTTTTCCGTTCTGCATCGCACCGTACGCCCCCTCCAGCGTATCCGGCGTATTCCGGGTACAGCCCGAAAGTGTCGCCACAAGGAGTCCAAGCACCATACACGAGAGCTTCTTCAATTTTCCGTCCTTTTTATCGGCCAACACGTAAGGGAAATTTCGCCAGCGCCTATAGCCCCTTGACGCTGTTCATACGGAAACGCCTCGTCGCAGCGCGAGCGGCAGCCTGTCCAGCACCAACGGCGTGGCGCGCGCCAGCTTGCGCACCACCCAGTGCTTTACCTCCCATCCATTTCGAGCCTTGACCAGCCGCGCGAGCGATGATGCGCGACGCACCGCCAGTCGCCGAAGATACGACCCAATTCCCGAAGCCGGTGCCGATCGGCGCACCTCCGGCGAGGCTAGATGCCACTTGGGTAACACCCATGATCACGAGCACGTCGATGATCGCTATCAGCAGCAATCCCAACGCACTGCCGAGGCCGGAGGTCGGAGTCATCGAATCCATATACTGCTGAAATGCAACGTACGTGAACGACAGCACTGTCACCGCAAATACGTTGACGAAAACATAGTTGACGATCAGACCTACCCACGCATCGAAGAACCGCTTCGTAGCGTCGAAAATCAGGCAGCCGATGAAAATCGGACCAAAAGCCAACAGGACGGTCAACATGCCCTTTGAGAGCAGGATGAGGTAGGCGGCATAGACGGTCATGATGAGCCCAGCCCCGTAATACACAATGCCGGAAAAGAAGAACGAAAACCCGTTAGAGGTTAGCAAGGATCCCCGAGAGAACGCATCGCTCCCGAGCGACCATGCCTGACTCAGTTGTCGATCGAGGATCGATGGACCGGCAACGGTGTCGGCGGTTTGCCCAGTAACGATGCTCGTGAGGTCTGTCGGCAAATTCAGCACGGGATCGAGCACGTACTGTCCGTATCCAGCCATGGAAAAACCGATGCTCAGGATCAGCGTTATCTTGATGATCCTGAATACCATGTCATTGCCCCAATCCTGCACTTTTCCGCGAATGCCCGCCCATGAATAGAGAATGAAGTAGATCCCGAGGCACGTTGTTACGACAGGTAGCATCGCAGTAATCGTCCGCTGGACAGCGGCATTCAGAAACGCATCAATCGCAGCCTGGAAGTGCGTGAAGATGTTTGCGAAAATTGTCAGCGTCATGGCGCTCTCTCCTTGCTATTGCCGGCGAGCCGGACTTTCGTTGACTAAAGTTTTGCCGGCGCGCTGGGCCTTCAGAAAGCGGCCGTAGTCACGGCATACGCGTTCGATTGCCACATCGTCGTATGCATCGAGCGTACGTCGCTCAAAGGCGAGTAGCTGCCGCTTGATATGTAAGCGCGCCAACATCTTCGCGTCAGGCCGAGGCTTTGCTTCCTCCGCAGCTATTTCGCTCACGATGAATCCGATCATCGAGTTGAGCACTTCCAATGCCGTTTCGAGGCGAGCCAAGCTATCGGTCATCAAAGAACCTCCGTGACGGCCGGAAAGCCCTCGACCACCAGATGATCTAGGCGCTCGTAGAAAACGCCCAACATTGCCGCGAGGTCCTCGTACATCGGATTCGGCCGCATCAGATCGATGCATTTGCCCATCCCATGGACAGCGTCCTGAAGCGACGTGTACCACGTGAGTAAATCGGGGGACGCGTTACTATTGATGCCAGCCATGATTCACCTCCTTGCAGGTGGGTCGTGGTTAGGGACGAAGGAGCGTGTCACCGCTCGTTCGTCCCGCTACGAAGAACGCATCGTTGTGCTTCGAACGACGCGCGAAACAGCAGAGCCTAGGGCACAACAAGACATGCAACGGCGACGAGCTCAACGCTCGTGGTCATCTTTCCCCGGCGCACTATCACGCATTGGAATCACGCTCGGCCTCGACTTCTGCGCACGAGCTCCTGCCGCACTTGCGACCTTCGGCCTCTCGTCACTGCGACGATCATGCCCTTCCCTCGTCTTCCTCATCCGGCTAGCGGTGTCCTGCCGCTCTGTCATCGGCGCCGGCACGCTGCTCACGAAACGTCTAATGTCGTTGCTCAAAAGCGCGTCACTCGGCTTACCAGAGGCTCGAAGCGCGTCAGCGAGTTCCAGCCATGAATTGGTGACTTCTTCATGCCTCCGCGCAGCTGCCGTCTCCCATACGCCATCGACGCTCTTTCCAGTCAGTACGGCATCGGCGGCGGCTCGAAGCTTGGCGAGTTCAACATTCGACCGACAGTGATTGTCCTGGCGGTTCTTGGACATGTGGTACATGTTCTGTCGTTTTCCTTTTCGGACAACGCCGCGGATAGATCTCGGCGTAGCTGTTGCCTCAATTCCGTGCTCACGTAGTTTCTGAGCGAACAGTTGCCGAAACTCCCAAAGCTGAGGCGGACCGTGAAGCAGTCGTTGCCCATCCACAGAACCTGCTTTCACGCATACATGAGCGTGCGGATGCGGTGGTGCTTGTGGATCTGGATCAGTATCGGGCGTGTGGAGTGCGAAGACGTACTCGTGCCCAGCGAATGCTTCTCGCGAAAATGCCCTGACCGCAGACGTGAACCGCTCGACGTTCGTATCGGCAGGCATCGAAAGCACCAAATTGACTGCAAGCTTTCCGTTCGAGCGTCGCTTGCCGCACCATTCAGACCAGTGCTGCTGCAACTCGCGCACATCATCGAGACACGTGAGTTGTTGACCGCTATCCGTCTCAGCTGTGAGCCGGCCATTTCGCGTGATATATGTCAAATGAGCCCATATGCGACCGGTCGTTTTCGCGACACTGCTGACCTTCACAACTGCCTCCGGCACTCGATGCACAACACGCGCTATCGCCGCTCGGGCCGTATCGGTGCTGGTAACAGCGCGACGGCTACCGCGCATATACAGGTCAGGAAGCGAAGGCCGCACTTGCCCGGTCGATTGCCGTCCGGCGCGAACCGATGTTAGTCGTCGGAGTTCTTCCGAATCCGACGAGTCCAGTACCCCTAAAGTATCGAAGAGTTTCTCGAACTTGCAGTTACTCATGGCTTCGCACTCCTTCGGCTGATGCTTGCATCCGTCAGTTCCGCAACGAGAGCACAATGCCGCTTGATTTCTGCACTCAGGGTTTCGACACGCTCGACCGTCACGCTTCGACTCGCATTTGGGTCCATGTTCAGAGTACGGGCGATCTGATTGAGGTTTCGCCCAATCGCTGCAAGTTGTCTGCTCGACTCGGCCAAGGCATCAACCTCGGTACGATTGAACTGTGGCTGCCGGAGCAATGTCGCCCGTATGAGCTTGACGATCCATTCCGTCCTTCGAAGGCCCTCCCCCGTAGCCGCTGCCGTGAGTAGCTGATGCTCTTCGAAGGTCAGTAAGACGTTCACCTGTGTCCCTGCGTTCCGCGACTTCCGAGTAGGCGGTAAAGCGGACTTCATCTCTTCGGTCTGCAACACCTTATCCAGCATCAGCCGTAGAAGTTGCGCTTCGCTCCGACAACCGTGGCGCTGCGCCGCCGCAGCAAACTTCAGCTTGGTTTCTCGCGACACACGCGCCCGGATCGTCTCGTACTCGTTCATGCCACGGCCCCGCCGCGTGCCCACTTTCTAGAAGAAAGTGTTTCCTGCCCTAGATCACAGGACACATTGCGACTTTCGTTGACGAAAGTTTTCGTCGATCTGTATTGCGCAATACACACTCGTATTGGGCACTGGGGCGCATCGTCGCGCTCCCGCGCGACCATGTCGTAGTTGCTTGCAAAGGCGAGGGGTTCCCCCTCGATGGCGGCTCCCGCCGCTAGTCTGCATATTCGACGGTAGCTCATTGCACACCTCGAATGCCTTCGCCACACCCCGCTAAAAAGCCCAAAACCGCGTCGTAAACATAGGTGAGCGCCAGCGCACCGGTCCCAACTGTCGCCATCAGCAATTGATTGCGAACCGGCACGGGATACGGGATAACAAGCGTCGCGGCGAGAACGAAAAGCGATGCACCGGACAGCAGCAATAGCGGCCATCTCACGATAGGGCGAACCCAGCTGAGCCCGAGAAGAGCGCACATGAGCAAAATTGCAACGGCCGTCAAAATTGTTCTACGCATGCCTGCCTCCTCGCTTCTGTTGGGCGATCCGTTTGATCGCATCTAGCGCCGGTCGAGCAACCTGTGGATCACTGCGGGAAGCCTCCATCCGTCGCAGCGACTCAAGACATTGCTGCTCCTGTAGTTCGCGACGCTCTTTGATGCGCACTGCCCCAAGCGGAACAAAGCATCCTTCGTCGAACTTCTTCAGGACAGCACAAAACCATCTGAAGGGCGTCGTCCGAATGACCCTGTTCTCAATTACATCCGCCAACTCGTCCAGCAGTTCCTGCGCTCGATAGCCTTCCACATCTGTGCGCCGGCCTAGGAGGTCCTCGATGGCCGCTCGTTCGACCGGCGACAACCGTCGGGGAAAAATCAAATCGCGCGTGCTGCGTATGCGCTCGGTGCTTCCGAGCTCACCTCGCATTTCGTCACCACAACAACCAACGTCTTTCGCTGTAGTGGTTGTAGTAGTGGTATTAACTGACTTTGGTATCTCTTTGCTTGGTAAACCTTTATGACCGTTTGCGCCGGCGCCGGCCGAGCCGTGCACGGGGTCACCGGAGTTGGCACGACCGGAGCCGGAAAATCCGGCTATGGTGTTCGTCGCAGGCGGAGTTGGCGGCTCCGGGTTGAACTCTATGTTCCACACCCACTTTCCTCCTGCCCCCTGCCGCTTTTCGCGGATCAGATAGCCGGCAGCTTCGAGCTCGCTAGCCATTCGCTGCCAACGGTCCTTGCGGACCTGCAACCGAATTTGAAGCGCTTGCACACTAACCTGCCATCCCGCTGGCTTCACAGCGAGCCACGCGGCAACAGCGCGACTGTCGAGCGCCAAACGCTCGTCTTCTAGCAATGCTTCAGGAACTGATCCCCATCGTGTTCGATGCGTTACGCGAACAACTCCCCCCGCGTGATGGGGAAAGGCCGATCGATCTCGTACCGTTGTGGATGCCGTCACAGGGAGAACCCTTGTTCAAGGCACCGCTGCTGAAGGAGTGCGACGTTGATCAGGCTGTACTTGCCGACACTTACCGTCGGCAAGTAACCCTTGTTGCAGAACCCGACGATAACGCCGACCGGTAGGCCGATTGCTGCGGCAAAGGCCTCGCGAGACATCATCGGAACCGGTGGTAGCACCGGTGGACTCGACGCGCTCTTTGCCACTTCGTTCATTGACGGCATAATCACTCCTTGGAGAATCACCAGCGATAGTGGTAAATTGCCACTGTTAGTGATTTATAGTCACGGAACGATTTCTTGTCAACGGTCATGCTCATGCACCCCATAGCCACGCGGATGAAAGCGATCATCGAAGCTGAGACGGACAACCGGCGACGCTACAAGGAGCTGGAGGAAATCTCGAATGTTCATCCAGACACATGGAAGTCGTTTTGGTACGGGAAGCAGCGTCCCACCGCCGAAATGATTGAGGCAGTAAGCCAGCGATGGCCGCAATACGCCTTTTGGCTTGTAACCGGCATCACCGATCCCGAGCGGAACCATATCGCACCGGCGTCGGCCGCAAGCGGGTACCCA
The DNA here is from genome assembly GCF_014200455.1 of Paraburkholderia bannensis. Taxonomy (GTDB): domain Bacteria; phylum Pseudomonadota; class Gammaproteobacteria; order Burkholderiales; family Burkholderiaceae; genus Paraburkholderia; species Paraburkholderia bannensis_A. The sequence goes on from NZ_JACHBW010000017.1 coordinate 72,582, forward strand.
GTTATGCGAGGGGTCGAACAGGCGTGGGCAACCCGCGAGTTTCGGTATCTGATCGCAGCGAGCAACAACGAGCCGACCGACGACGTTGAAAGAACTTCGCGCCGGCGACAAATCCAAGACGCGGCTCTTCAAGCTATGGAGAAAGTGATATCGCCAGCGGCAAACGTTTCGTATGAAAAGGCGATGCGTGTGCTTGGTGAGTCCGGCCAGCACGATTTCTATCCACTGGCTCTTGATCCTGAATATCTAGCCATCCGAAAGGCTCGACGAGACACCGAGGATCAACTCCGGAAGGACGGCTTCAGTTGGTTCGATAACGTCCTCGTGTCCGCGAAGATCGACAAGCGGCTGCTCCAAAATCCGAAGGCGCTGCTTAGCAAGGTCTTCGGCACATTGTTCGCTCGACAAGATGACCATCAAGAAGACTAAGGGCGGCTGGCTCGTTGATATCCAGCCTGGCGGCCGTGGAGGAAAGCGCTACCGGAAAACGCTCAAGACACAAGCCGAAGCGAAGGCATACGAAGCATGGCTCACGGCGAAGGTTGCTCAAGCACCCGAGTGGGTACCTGCCCCCAAGGACTCTCGGCGGCTGTCGGAACTCATCGAGCTGTGGAATCTCCATCACGGAATGCAGTTGCGACATACTCGCACGTACCCAACGCTCCAGCGCATGTGCGCTGCGCTAGGTAATCCGCTAGCGACAGCATTCAACGCTGACGACTTTGCGTCTTATCGTGCGTCCAGGATTGCCGAGGGCGTAACACCAAACACGGTCAATCGCGAGCATGCCTATCTGAGAGCGGTCTTCAATGAGCTTGCTCGGCTCGGTCATTGGCAGGCGGCGAACCCGCTCGCACGCCTCCGTCAGTTTCGAATTGCTGAACGGGAGCTATCCTTTCTAACGTCGGATCAAATCGAAGCGTTGCTGATCGCCCTCGGTCAGCGAAAAAGAAAAGACGCACTGTTGATTACCAAGCTGTGCTTAGCGACGGGGGCTCGTTGGAGCGAAGCTGAGTGCCTGCGAGTACAGCAACTGCGAGGGAACGCAGTCCACTATACGCAGACGAAGACTGACAAGAACCGCTCCGTGCCTATCGACGCGACACTGGCTGAAGAGATACTCGTGTTTCGGGCGTCGAAGACGAAGGACCTAGGCGATCGTATCTTTGAAAGCTCTGCAGGGGCTTTCCGCATGGGAGTGCGCGACGCACACATTGACCTACCGAACGGGCAGCTTACCCACGTGCTCCGCCACACCTTCGCTAGTCATTTTATGATGAATGGTGGGAATATTTTGACCTTGCAGCGCATTCTTGGTCATTCCAGTCTCCAAATGACGATGCGTTACTCTCATCTTGCGCCCGAGCATTTACTAGAAGCCAAACAACTCAATCCTTTAGCCCAATTGAATCGCAGTAACAAGAGACCCGAGCAACGATCGAACCTCGGCTGACATAAAAATCAGATTACGTCACTTTGCTTCCGGCGGTTGGCTTAATTTCTTTTTCGCCGAATCCAATTGACGTTGCACCTCTTTAAATTCTCGCCTTATCATAAAAAGTAATTGTTGCGCTTCCCGCGCATCATCATATTCAAATTTATCATCTAAATGATAATCAGCGCGAGTACGAAGCTCACGCATGTCACGTGCCTTCTGGCAAATAATTTTCAACCGACTATTGGAAATAGTCGGCTCCTTACAATGCCCCTCAAGACGTAGATACGCGCGCTCATGCATACCTTTATCTTTTCCCTCTTGCGTCGGAAGGGGATTGCAATGCTCCTCACCTGCTTGATCGCAAAGATGAAAAGCCACGTAATAAAGGCGTCCGGTACCATTCCTCAGCTGGAGCTCGGAAGCATCCGCCTTGACGAGTTCTATCCCGTAGGCCGCCAAATCATCCAATGAGACCATGTCAATCTACGTGAGCGATCGAATGGAAATCGTCACCCTATCCGGAAACTTGTGATTTTCAAGGACATACTCGGTAGTGTCCCAGTCGAGGTCCATAGCTTCCTCAAAAGGAAGATTTACCAAAATCCGGATTGCGGCATAGGCAACACCCTCTTCCCTATCGGTAGATACTCTCGCTACAAGATCCGCAATAGAGATTGAGCGTGAATCCAAGTATGCCACTATATTTTTGTATAGTGGATACGCATGTCTCGTGTCGCCCCCAATTGCCGCAACTGCAGCCACAACTCGATCCCAGTGGGGCAGCCCAAAACCTTCTACGTTACCAACGCTGGTCGATATATTTGCGGCACCGATTATCGGAAGCGCATCGACCGCAAACAGTCCATCATAGTCGTCAATCAACAAATTATGCGCGTGAACACTAGCTGCAGGCAATGCTTCACGATTCGGCATCGTGTGAGTCAAGTTGATCCCAGCAAGCATTGCCACACTCAGGATGCCGGCTAATGCGTGCCCACCTTTCGCCGTGAAGTTTGCTGATTGGTTATTCATATATGGGATCGAGCTTGGCAACGAGGTCCTCGGTCAGCAACCCGAAAAAGACCTTCTTGTTAGATGCGTGAATTTCATCCGCAAGCTGTGGCAGCCGCTCCTTAAATTTAGCTGCAGGTTCTTCCTCGAATTCGTCGATGGTCGCCGTGTTTATGATAATTCCTTTAACTGCTCCACGATTGACAACCTGCGCATCCACGGAGTTGTTAATCATCACGTCGTGTACTAACCGCCCGTCTTGCAAGCGAGTAGTGATCGTTGTCCGTTCAATAGTAATCTCTTTACCCGCGATTCGCATGCCCAGGTCGAGCGCGCTGATGTCGCTTGCAATTATTGATTGCTCCACGACATCAATGTACCGAATGGAGCACTGAACGACGGAAGTGACCAAGCCAGAACCCAGCACGGCATCGAGGGCTGAAAGAATAGCGCTTCGGAACCCGCTCCATCCTGAGTAAGGCAATTTGGCCCCTACGATCAGCGAGCGATCTCCGACATTGATGAAATATCTCCCAAATTCCAGCCTTACGAGTGGCTGGAAGGACAAACCCGGCTGGGAATCACGAAACTCCTTGGGAACCGATCCCAAAGGCAGGCTCTGAACTGTTCGGTCGATACCTGGTATCGCAAACATGAGGAAACCGGGTACGCTTGACGCCAAGGACGCCTCAGAAGGTGCGAAATGCACCTCAAAAAGTGCATCCACGAGCGGTTCTTTCCCGAGTCTCTTGGGTATTCTGGAAAGCATCAAGCGTCCTGATCTTATCTAACTTGCGAACACTGTCACTGTGCTAGTGGCAAAATTTCCCAGGGCATGTCCTGCTTGCAACAAGTTGCGGAGCAAAGTTCTTGAATTCTAATAACGGCTCAACCTGAGCGAACTTTACACGAAGCAACTGTGTGGGATAACGGGAAAAACCCAAATTCGCAACAACCTGCAAACTGTTCGCAGGACAAGCGCCGGCCAGTTGCAGCACTTCCAGGCGCGCCGTTGACACCTGGTTGACAGTCAGATGTGAACAAGGGCTTACGATGATCGTAAGCCCTTGTTTTATATGGTGCCGGCTGCAGGACTCGAACCCGCCACCTGATGATTACAAATCAACTGCTCTACCAGATGAGCTAAGCCGGCGTAGCCCGTGATTCTACTTCATTTCACGATCTTGAGGTGACCCTTACTGCTCTTTGCCGCACCTTCGTCGCCTTTTTCTGGAGCCGACGCTGCGGCAGCCGATGCTGCGGAGTCGTCCGCACTGGGCCCCTGAGGCTCGACCTGTGCGGGACCGCCTGGCACGTCTTCGTGCTCGTCCTGCGCCGAGGGCAGTACGTCGTTCGCATCGCCTGCCGGCGCTTCGACCGGGAACGCCATGCCCTGGCCATTCTCGCGCGCGTAGATCGCCAGCACGTTCGAGACCGGCACTTCGATCTTGTGCGACTTGCCGGAGAAACGGGCGTTGAATTCGATCATCTCGTTGCCCATCTGCAGCTGGCTGGTGGCCTCGAAGCTGATGTTCAGGACGATCTCGCCGTCGCGCACGAACTGGCGCGGCACGCGCGTGCGGTTGTCGACCCGCACCGCGATATGCGGCGTGAAGCCGTTGTCGGTGCACCATTCGTACAGCGCGCGCAACAGATACGGCTTGGTGGAAATCTCTTGCATCAACAATCCTCAGAAGAGGCGGCGCGCAAGCCTCATGCACCCGCGCGCGCCTCCTGTTGCAACTGCCGCTGAAGGTTTAGCGGCGCATCACCTTTTCCGAAGGCGTGAGCGCTTCGATGTAAGCCGGACGGCTGAAGATGCGTTCCGCGTACTTCATCAGCGGCGCGGCGTTCTTCGACAGTTCGATGCCGTAGTGATCCAGACGCCACAGCAGCGGCGCGATCGCGACGTCGAGCATCGAGAACTCTTCGCCCAGCATGTACTTGTTCTTGAGGAAGATCGGCGCGAGTTGCGTGAGACGATCGCGGATCGCCAGACGTGCCTTCTCGTGATTCTTCTCGGCAGCCTTGCCCTTCTCGTTTTCGAGCGTGCTCACGTGCACGAACAGTTCCTTCTCGAAGTTGAGCAGGAACAGGCGGGCGCGCGCGCGCTGGACCGGATCGGCCGGCATCAGCTGCGGGTGCGGGAAGCGCTCGTCGATGTACTCGTTGATGATGTTCGATTCGTACAGAATCAGGTCGCGCTCGACCAGAATCGGCACCTGACCATACGGATTCATCACAGCGATGTCTTCCGGTTTATTGAACAGGTCGACGTCGCGGATTTCGAAGTCCATGCCCTTTTCGAACAACACCAGCCGGCAGCGCTGGGAGAACGGGCAGGTAGTGCCGGAGTACAGAACCATCATGATTTACATTTCCTCAATAAACCCAAAAGGCCAGCGGGCGCAAACACCGCCCGACGGTCGAGAGACCGTCAGGCGGTGTGTCGTCATACCGGCCCCACGTCGGTCAGGACGTGCCTATTTGATATCTTTCCAGTACGCGGCGTTCAATCGCCACGCGAAAAAGCTCAGGATGCCGAGGAACAGGAGCACCCAGACCCCAAGCTGCTTACGGGTGCGCTGCTCCGGTTCCGACATCCAGCCGAGGTACGCAACCAGGTCGGCCACGGCAGAATCATAATCTACCGGCGAAAGCTTCCCCGGCGTGACCTGTTGGTACCCCACAAACCGGCGGACCTTTTCCCCCGTTTCTTCATCCACCGTGTCTTCGAACTTCGCCGTGCGCACGCCCTGCAACTGCCAGAGTACGTGCGGCATGCTCACGTTCTCGAACACCATGTTGTTCCAGCCGGTCGGGCGCGTGTCGTCGCGGTAGAAGCTGCGCAGATACGTGTACAGCCAGTCACGCCCTTTGGCGCGCGCCTCCACGGAGAGGTCCGGCGGCGGCACGCCGAACCACGACTTGGCGTCGTCCGGGCGCATCGCGATGGACATCGTGTTGCCGACCTTGTCCGTCGTGAACAAGAGATTATCTTCGATCTGCTTCTGCGGAATGCCAAGATCCTGCAACCGGCTGTAGCGCATCAGATTCGCACTGTGGCAGTTCAGGCAATAGTTTACAAACAATTGCGCACCGTGTTGCAGCGAAGCAAGATTTTCGCCGTTATCGGGAGCGCGGTCGAGAGGAATGTTTTCCTCGGCCATTGCCGATCCGACCCCTAACGAAAGCGCACACACCACCAGCAAGCCGGTGCGCACGCTCGCCCGTGCAAGCGTCGAAAAGAGAGATTTCATCATCATGCCTTCCTCGCTCGCGGGTTAATGGGGCTTGAAGTGCACACGTTCAGGCGGCTGCCTGAAGGTGCCAAGCCGCGTCCAGAACGGCATGCCGAGGAAGAACGCGAAGTAGACCAGCGCACAGATCTGTGCGATCAGTGTGGCCGCCGGCGATGGCGGACGCGTGCCGAGGAAGCCAAGCGTCAGGAACGCGAGCACGAAGATGCCGAGGAAAACCTTGTGGAACAGCGGCCGGTAGCGAATCGACTTCACCGGCGCGCGATCGAGCCACGGCAGGAAGAACAGCGAAACCACCGCCGTGCCCATCACCACCACGCCCCAGAACTTCGATTCTGTGAAGGCCATCGCCAGAATCACGAGCACCGCCAGCAACGGCAGGCCCGCGCGCCACTTGCCGCGCGCGCGCAGCAGCGCAAGCACACCCAGCAGGCCGATCACGATCATCAGCACGATCTTGAACGGGTCGGTGGTCGCACGCAGCATCGCGTAGAACGCCGTGAAGTACCAGACCGGTGCGATTTCCGGCGGCGTCTGCAGCGGGTTCGCCGGGATAAAGTTGTTGGCTTCCAGGAAGTAGCCGCCCATTTCCGGCGCGAAGAAGATAATCGCCGCGAAGATCATCAGGAAGATGCACACGCCCATGAAGTCGTGCACGGAGTAATAGGGGTGGAACGGGATGCCGTCGAGCGGGATGCCGTTCGCGTCCTTTTTCTCCTTGATCTCGATGCCGTCCGGGTTGTTCGAACCCACTTCATGCAGGGCGACGATATGCGCCACCACCAGCCCCACCAGCACGAGCGGAATCGCGATCACATGGAATGCGAAGAAGCGGTTGAGCGTGACGTCGGAAACCACGTAGTCGCCGCGAATCCACAGCGACAGGTCCGGGCCGATGAAGGGAATCGCCGAAAACAGATTCACGATCACCTGCGCGCCCCAGAACGACATCTGGCCCCACGGCAGCAGATAGCCGAAGAACGCCTCGGCCATCAGGCACAGGAAGATCGCGCAGCCGAAGATCCAGACCAGCTCGCGCGGCTTGCGGTACGAACCGTAAAGCAGTCCGCGAAACATGTGCAGATACACGACCACGAAGAACATCGACGCGCCCGTGGAGTGCATGTAGCGGATCAGCCAGCCCCACGGCACCTCGCGCATGATGTACTCGACCGAGGCGAACGCGAGCGTCGCATCGGGCTTGTAATTCATGGTGAGGAAGATGCCGGTGACGATCTGGTTCACCAGCACCAGCAAGGCCAGCGAGCCGAAGAAGTACCAGAAGTTGAAGTTCTTCGGCGCGTAGTACTCGGCGACGTGCGCCTTCCACGTCGCCGTCATCGGAAAGCGCTTGTCGATCCAGCCCACAAGGCCGGACGAACTGGACGTGTCCACCACTTCCTTTTCGGTTTCCGTAGCCATCACGCTTCTCCTTTTTCGTCCTTGCCGATCACGATCGTCGTCGCTGACGCGAACATGTAGCGCGGGATGTCGAGGTTTTGCGGCGCGGGCTTGTTCTTGAACACTCGGCCAGAAAGGTCGTAGGTGGAGCCGTGGCACGGGCACAGGAAGCCGCCTGGCCAGTCGTCGGGCAGATTGGGCTGCGGGCCTTCCTGGAAGCGCGCCGTCGGCGTGCAGCCCAGATGGGTGCAGACAGCGACGGCGACGAGAATGTTCTTGTGCTCGGTTCGCGAGCGGTATTCGTTCTGGCAGTACTCGGGCATCGGCATGGAGAACGGATGCTCGGAGTTCGGGTCCGCCAGCCCCGGATCGGCCTTCTTGACGTCGGCCATCATGCGATCAGTGCGGTTGAGGATCCACACGGGCTTGCCGCGCCAGGCGACGGTCATCATCGAGCCGGGTGCGAGCGCGCTGATATCCGCTTCGACAGGTGCGCCAGCGGCGCGGGCTTTTTCGGATGGTGCAAACGAGCCTACCAAAGGTACGACAGTGGCAACCCCTCCTATGCCACCTGCTACGGACGTCGCAATCAGCCAGGTACGGCGGCTGCCATCGACGCGGTCATTATCTTTGTCTCGCATCACATCGCCCCACTTCTGAGTTGGATTTTTCCGTCACGCCGTTTGCTTACCCGCAGTGCTGCCGAACGCTAGTGTGCGCGAATGGAGTTGCCATTTACAAGGGGCGGTTACCAGAAAGCGCGCGAAGTCCTTGATATCTCGGGGTTTTCCCCGAAGAAACGGGGCCATTTTCTTTTGCTTTTGTAAATGCCCGGCGAATACGGCATCGCGCTGCGGCGCATCCATTGCCGTACCACTCGATCAAGTCGCGAAGCAAATCGATGCGCGATGAATGCTTTCCCGCTACTTAAACGGGATTATCGATATCGATAAACAGATGCTCGATGTCGAAGGCTTCGGCGAGGTGGGCGCCGACCGCCTGCACGCCATAGCGCTCGGTCGCGTGGTGACCCGCCGCCAGGAACGCCACGCCGCTTTCGGCGGCTGTGTGGGTGGTCTGCTCGGAGATCTCGCCGGTGAGGTAGACGTCCGCGCCCGCGTCGATGGCGTCGTCGAAAAAACCCTGAGCCGCGCCCGTGCACCAGGCCACACGGCGGATCTGCCAGTCCGGGTCGCCCAGCACGAGCGGCGTGCGGCCGAGCGTCTGTTCGACTTCGGCGGTAAAGTGCGCGAGCGTGATCGGCATGGGCAGCGTGGCCATCCAGCCGAGATCCTGCTCGCCAAAGCGCTGTTCGCCGATCCAGCCGAAGCGCGCGCCCAGTTGCGCGTTATTGCCGAGTTCGGGATGGCTGTCGAGCGGCAGATGGTAGGCAAAGAGATTGAGGTCGTTGGCCAGCAGCGTCTTCAGTCGACGATACTTGCGACCTGTAATTTGCGGCGCCTCGTTCTTCCAGAAATAACCGTGGTGGACCAGCACGGCGTCCGCGCCCCACTCCAGCGCGGCTTCCAGAAAAGCCAGCGAAGCGGTCACGCCGGTCGCGATCTTCTCCACGCGCCGCCGGCCTTCCACCTGCAGGCCATTGGGGCAGTAGTCCTTGAACCGCGAGGTTTCCAGAAGATTGTTCAGATACAATTCCAGTTCGATCCGATCCATATAATCCTCTAATCTTCAGATGCTTAGACGCTTTTGGCTGTTCTTCGCCCAGGCGGTGACGGTCCTGCTGGCGTTGATGTTCATCATCACGACGCTCAAGCCGCAATGGCTTCAGCACCAGGGGCAACTCGGCAAGCAGCTCGCCGAACCGATCGTCGCGCTGCGCGAGGTGGCGCCGGGCATCGGCGGCGGATCCGCCACGGGCTCCTACGCGGACGCCGCCCAGAAAGCGATGCCCGCGGTCGTCAACGTGTTTTCCAGCAAGGATGGGTCGCTGCCGCCCGATCCGCGCCAGAACGACCCGCTATTTCGCTACTTCTTCGGCGATAAGAACAACAACCGCAAGCAGCAGCAACAGCCTGCGGCGAACCTGGGCTCGGGCGTCATTGTCAGTCCGGACGGTTACATTCTAACGAACCAGCACGTGATCGACGGGGCGGATCAGATCGAAATCGCGCTGTCCGACGGCCGCACCACCAACGCCAAGGTGATCGGCATCGATCCGGAAACGGACCTCGCGGTGCTCAAAATCAATCTGCCGAACCTGCCCACCATCACGCTCGGGCGCATGGACCAAGCGCGCGTGGGCGACGTCGTGCTCGCCATCGGCAATCCGTTCGGCGTGGGCCAGACGGTGACGATGGGCATCATCAGCGCGCTTGGGCGCAATCACCTCGGCATCAATACGTTCGAGAACTTCATCCAGACCGATGCGCCGATCAACCCCGGCAATTCGGGCGGCGCACTGGTGGACGTGAGCGGCAATCTGCTGGGCATCAATACGGCGATCTACTCGCGCTCGGGTGGCTCGCTCGGCATCGGCTTCGCGATTCCGGTGTCGACGGCGCGCAGCGTGCTGGAAAGCATCATCACGACGGGCTCGGTCACGCGCGGCTGGATCGGCGTCGAACCGCAGGATCTCACGCCCGAGATCGCGGAATCGTTCGGCATCAACCAGAAGTCGGGCGCGATTGTCGCGGGCGTGCTGCAAGGCGGCCCGGCGGACAAGGCCGGCATCAAGCCGGGCGACATCCTGCTGTCGGTAAACGGTGAGGAAATCACCGACACCACGCGCCTGCTGAACGTGATCGCGCAGATCAAGCCGGGCAGCGACGCCAAGGTCCACCTCGTGCGCAAGAACAAGGACATGGATCTGGACGTGACCATCGGCAAGCGCCCGCCGCCGCCCAAACAGCCTGCCAACGAAGACGGCGAAGGCGACGACGACGGCGGTTGAAGCTGCAACGCTCCGCGCGAGCGCATCAAGGCAAAAGGCCGCGAACGTCACCGTTCGCGGCCTTTTTCTCTTATGCAGTCTGCGCAGGAGCGGGTTAGCTGGTCGCCTTGCTCTCGTCCGGCGCTTTTTCGCCGGTGCCGATGAAGATACGCGCGGCGATAATCCCGGCCTCGTACAGAACAATCAGCGGCAGCGCCAGAATCAGCTGCGAGAACACGTCCGGGGGCGTCACGACGGCCGCAATGATAAACGCACCGACGATCACATACGGCCGCACTTCCTTGAGCTTCTTGACCGTCACGAGCCCCATGCGCACCAGAATCACGACGACGATCGGCACCTCGAAGGTCACGCCGAACGCGATGAACATCGTCAGCACGAAGCTCAGGTAATTGTCGATATCGGTGGTCATCTCCGCGCCCAGCGGCGCGTTGTAGTGCGCCATCACGCGAAAGATGGTGGGGAACACCACGAAATACGCGAACGCCATGCCGCACAGGAACAGCGTGTAGCTGCTCGCCACCAGCGGCGCGACCAGCTTCTTCTCGTGCTGATAGAGCCCCGGCGCGACGAACGCCCAGATCTGGTAGAGGACGACAGGCAGCGCAATCACGAAGGCCACCAGCATCGTCACCTTCATCGGCACGAAGAACGAGCCGGTGACGTCGGTCACGATCATCTTGCCGTCTTTCGGCAGATTGTTCATGAGCGGACGCGCGAGCAGCTTGAAGATATCGGGCGCCCAGTAGACGAGACTGACGAACACCACGATCACGGCGATGCCCGCGCGCATGATGCGGTCGCGCAGCTCGACGAGGTGCGAGATGAAGGTCTCTTCAGTGCCCTCGTCCTGTTTTTGTTGGGGGTCGCTCACACCGGCCCTCGGGGGTTGGAGATGGACAAGTTTGAACTCGGATGGGACATCGGCGCGTCAGACGAGATTAGAAGAAGCGCACCGGACGGCGCAGGCTGGCCGGCGTGTGCTGCGCGACGCGCGCCGCGCCCGACTGCACACGCGTGCGCCGCAGCGTCGCGCGCTTGTACCAGACGGGCGCCGCGCTCTGCTTGACGCGCCAGTTCTTGCGTTTGGCGGCGGGACCGGCATTGCCGGAGCGCCAGGCGGCGGCGCTGGAACCATCGGCGATCGAGGTGCCGAGCGCCGCGCCTTCGAGCGTAGGGATGGATGTGCCACCGGAAAAATCCGCTGCGCCCGCGATGCTCGGCGAAACGCTCGTGCCCTGGCTCCAGGCGTCGTTCAGCTCGGTCTCATGCTTGCGCAGATTCTCGTGAACGTTTTTCTCGACGTTCTGCGCGGCCTGCTCGAACTCGCCCTTCATGCGGCGCAGCTCGTCCAGTTCAATCTCTCGCGTGACTTCCGCCTTGACGTCGTTGATATAGCGCTGTGCGCGGCCGAACAGGGCGCCCGCCGTGCGTGCGACGCGCGGCAGCCGCTCCGGTCCGAGAACGACCAGCGCGACGACGCCGATCAGCGCCATCTTGGTTAGACCCAGATCGAGCATGAATGGAGCTTTCCGTCAGCCTTGGGGCGAAACAAAGAGGTTAATTGCGCTTGAGCGCAAAGAAACGACGCCCGCGCCTAGCGGTAGTCGTTCGAACGCGGAGTCTTGTCCTTGGCGTCGACATCGACCGTGCCGTCGTTCTTGGGCAGCTCACGCTTTTGTGCATCGGCGCCCGGCTCTTCGCCGTCACGCATGCCTTCCTTGAAGCCCTTCACCGCACCGCCCAGATCGCTGCCGATATTGCGCAGTTTCTTCGTCCCGAAGACGAGCGCCACGATCAACAACACGATCAGCCAGTGCCAGATGCTCAACGAACCCATGATCAAAAATCTCCTTAACCCCGACGCCGCGCGTCATGCGCAGCGAAAAAACGTTAGCGCGAGTGCGCGATGCACGCCTGGAAATGTTGCCTGCAAGGTATTTCGGCTGCGTGGCATTCTGCCCTTTTTCAGCCGCCTTTTCAGAAACGTCCGTAGCTTTCGTGCAACGACCTGAGTATCAGTCGTACCCCTGAGCAAAAACCACTCAGCCCATGCGCTGCCACGGACGAGGCCCGGCCAGCAAATGCGCGTGCAGGTGGTAGACCTCCTGACCGCCGCCCGGACCCGTGTTCACCACGGTGCGAAAACCCGTCTCGCCGCCGGTGTACGACACGCCCAGATCCTTCGCGAGGCGCGCCACCAGCACGAACATTCTACCAAGCAGCGGAGCCTCGTTTTCACCGCAATCGGCGAGGGTCGGTATATGTTCGCGCGGTATCACCAGTACGTGGGTCTGCGCGGCGGGCCGGATATCGCGGAAAGCAACGAACTCGTCGTCTTCATAGACGCGCGTGCTCGGGATCTGGCCATCGGCGATCTTGCAAAAGAGACAGGTGCTGCGGTCGTGACTCATGAGGCTCCCGGGCAGCTGCTCACGCCGATACGCGGATCAGAACCACCCGCGCGGATCGGCCAGCGGCTTGTTGTCGTGCAGATACAGCCAGCCTTTGATGATACGGTAAAGCGTCCAGATTGCCACAGCCCAGAGAATGGGAATACCGATCACCACGACAAACAGCGCGATGCCGATCAGGTGTCCCGCGAGGCCATACCAGAAGGTGCGGATCTGCCAGGTGAAATGCTGCTCGTAGGGCGTGCCCGCCGCTTCGTCGCGCTTGAGGTAATTGATGATGATCGCCACGAGCACGGTGATGCCGCCCGTGAGCCAGTAGAACGCGTACAGCCCGTAGAGGACATGCGTGAGGGTGCGCAGGCTGCGCAGACGATCCGCGTCGAGCGGATCGCGCAAGGCGGGAGGCGGGTAACCGCCGGAGGTGGACATGCGTGGCGTCTCCTGTCGACAGAGGCCCGCCCGGCTGGGCGAGTTGCTACTCGAACTACAAAGCTTTCGACAAGCCTACCTGAAGACAGTTGCCCGGTCGCCTCCCGATGCCGGCTTATTCGCCGCTTTCCTCGCGCTCGCGGCTCTTGCGCAGCGCCTTCTCTTCGAGGCCCGACAGGCCTTCGCGGCGTTCGAGCTCAGCCAGCACATCGGCGGGGCTCAGATCGAAATGCGAGAGCGTGACGAGGCAATGGAACCACAGATCGGCCATTTCGCCGACCAGCGCCTTCGGCGCGCCGCCCTGGCGCACATCCTTGGCGGCCAGCACGACTTCGGTGGCTTCTTCGCCGACCTTCTTGAGCACCGCGTCGTCGCCCTTGTGGAACAGGCGTGCCACGTAGGAGGAGTCCGGATCGCCGCCCTTGCGGCTGTCGATCACGGCTGCAAGGCGCAGCAGCGTATCGGTCGTACTGAGGTTCGAGTTCGGTTGCGTCATTTGTAGATGTGTTCGGGGTCTTTCAGCACGGGATCGACGGCGACCCAGCGGCCTTCGTCGACGGTGCCTTCGAATTGCTGGAAAAAGCACGAGTGGCGGCCGGTATGGCAGGCGATGCCCGACACCTGCTCGATCTTGAGCAGCACGACGTCTTCATCGCAGTCGAGGCGAATCTCGCTCACGTGCTGCACGTGGCCCGATTCCTCGCCCTTGAACCACAGGCGCTGGCGCGAACGCGAGAAGTACACCGCACGGCGCGTCTCGACGGTCTTGGCGAGCGCCTCGCGGTTCATCCACGCGAACATCAGCACGTCGCCGCTCGCGGCTTCCTGGGCGATCACCGGCACGAGGCCGTTGGCGTCCCAGTTGACCTTGTCGAGCCAGGCGGCTTTTTCACTGGAAATGGAGGTCATCGCTTACATCCTCACCGAAATGCCCTGATCGGCCATGAAGCGCTTGGCCTCGCCGACAGTGTGCTGGCCGTAGTGGAAGATGCTCGCCGCGAGCACCGCATCGGCGTGACCCTCGACCACGCCGTCGGCCAGATCCTGCAGGCCGCCCACGCCGCCCGAGGCGATCACGGGCACCGGCACCGCGTCCGAGACGGCGCGCGTGAGCTCGAGGTCGAAGCCGCTCTTGGTGCCGTCGCGATCCATGCTGGTCAGCAGGATTTCACCTGCACCGAATTCCGCCATCTTGCGCGCCCATTCGACGGCGTCGATGCCGGTGGCCTTGCGTCCGCCGTGCGTGAACACTTCCCAGCGCGCCGGTTCGCCCGGTGCGGAAGTGCGTTTGGCGTCTATCGCCACCACGATGCACTGCGAGCCGTATTTGTCGGCCGAATCGCGCACAAGCTGCGGATTCGCCACCGCCGACGAGTTCATGCCGATCTTGTCCGCACCCGCGTTGAGCAGGCGGCGCACGTCGGTGACGGCGCGCACGCCGCCGCCGACCGTCAGCGGAATGAAGACCTGCGACGCCACCGCCTCGATGATCGGCAGGATCAGATCGCGCCCGTCGGAAGTCGCGGTGATGTCGAGGAAAGTGAGTTCGTCCGCGCCCTGCTCGTCATAGCGGCGCGCGATTTCGACGGGGTCGCCCGCGTCGCGCAGCTCGACGAAATTGACGCCCTTGACGACCCGTCCGGCGGTCACGTCGAGACAGGGGATGATGCGTTTGGGTAGAGCCATGATCTTGCCGATGTTGCCAGTCGGTTGGGATGTCTTTCGTGCGCGGCGCGCTCGCGGCGTATGAGCAGTGCTTGCGCAGTGCTTGCATTGTCGCGCTTTGCCGCTTATCGCGAAATTGGCGAATGTGGCGTGCATGAAACCCGCACGCGCCAGCCGCACAAAACAAAAGGCCTCCGTTGCCGGAGGCCGTGTTTGCGACGCTTAAGCGTCGTCGGATTCGCGCAGGCTGTCCGCGCGCGTTTGCGCCGCCGCGAAATCGAGGTCGCCCGAGTAGATCGCACGACCGCAGATCACGCCTTCGATGCCCTCGTCTTCGACTTCGCACAGCGCGTCGATATCGGCGAGATTCGACAGGCCGCCGCTCGCGATCACCGGAATCTTCACCGCACGCGCGAGGCGCACGGTCGCTTCGATGTTGATGCCTTGCAGCATGCCGTCGCGGCCGATGTCGGTGTAGATGATCGACTCGGCGCCGTAGTCCTCGAACTTGCGCGCGAGATCCACGACTTCGTGGCCAGTGAGCTTGCTCCAGCCGTCCGTGGCAACCTTGCCGTCCTTGGCGTCGAGGCCGACGATGATATGCCCCCCGAACGCCGTGCACGCCTCCTGAAGGAAGCCGGGGTTCTTCACGGCAGCGGTGCCGATGATCACGTACGAGAGACCGTCGTCGAGGTAACGCTCGATTGTGTCGAGGTCACGGATGCCGCCGCCCAGCTGGACGGGGATCTTGTCGCCGACTTCGCGAATGATTTCGCGGATCGCGTCTTCGTTCTTCGGCTTGCCCGCGAAGGCGCCATTCAGGTCGACGAGGTGCAGACGGCGCGCGCCGCGCTCGACCCAATGTCGGGCCATGGCCGCCGGTTCCTCGGAGAAAATAGTCGCCTGGTCCATATCGCCTTGTTTCAGGCGTACGCAGTGACCGTCTTTGAGATCGATCGCCGGAATCAGCAGCATAGCTATCGGGTGTTTATCTGGAATGGGGTTGAAATCAGCAGGCTTCGGCGGAAAAAAGGCCCGTTCCGACGCCGTTTCGCTAGTTTAGTACAACTCTTTCAGCGGCTTTGCTGATGAAAATCGGCTTGGGCGCACTTTGCAAGTGCGCCGTCCGTCAGCGCCGCCGGTGAATTACGGGTTCCAGTGCACGAAGTTGCGGTACACGCGCAGGCCCGCTGCGGCGCTCTTTTCCGGGTGGAATTGGGTGGCGAAGATGTTATCCCGCGCCACAGCCGAGGTAAAGGCAGCGCCGTACGGCGTTTCGCCCACGGTGTGCGCCGCGTCGGCGGGCACCACGTAGTAGCTGTGCACGAAATAGAAAAAGCTCTCGTCGGGCACGCCCTCCCAGAGCGCATGCGCGCGCGACTGGCGCACGCGGTTCCAGCCCATCTGCGGCACCTTGAAGCGCGAGCCGTCGTCCTGCAGCTGGCCTTCCAGATCGAAACGCACGACCTTGCCCGGCAACAGGCCGAGGCCCTTCGTGCCGCCTTCCGCGCTCCAGTCGAACAGCATCTGCTCGCCCACGCACACGCCCATCAGCGGCTTGTTGCGCGACGCTTCGATCACGGCATCCTGCAGGCCCGACTCCGCCAGGCTGCGCATGCAGTCGGGCATTGCGCCCTGCCCCGGCAGCACCACGCGGTCAGCCGCGCGAATCGCTTCCGGGTGCTCGACGATCTGCACGTCGGCTTCGGGAGCCGCCTGTCTGAGCGCCTGGGCCACCGAACGCAGGTTGCCCATCCCATAATCCACAATCGCAATTGAAGTTTTCATCTCGATTCAGGACCGTCCGTCCTGGCTATCTGACAGGCTCGACGCCGCGATCTTGCGCAAATCTCATGCACACGCGTCGAACCCCATGAATGTACGCGTTCCCGGCGCGGCATGCTCATCGAGCGCAGCGCGAGCGGTCCGCGCCCAGTTGCACCGTCAAGTTGCGCCGTCCAGTTGTGCCGCTCAGTTGTGCCGATTAACCGACCAGGCTGCCCTTCGTCGACGGGATCTTGCCCGCCTGACGCTCATCGAATTCCGCGGCCTGGCGCAGCGCGCGGCCGAAAGCCTTGAACACGGTTTCCAGCTGATGGTGGGCGTTCAGGCCACGCAGATTGTCGATGTGCAGCGTCACGCCGGCGTGATTGACGAAGCCGCGGAAGAATTCGATCGACAGATCGACGTCGAAGGTGCCGATGCGCGCACGCGTGAACGGCACGTGGAATTCGAGACCCGGACGGCCCGAGAAGTCCACCACCACGCGCGAGAGCGCCTCGTCGAGCGGCACGTAGGCGTGGCCATAGCGGCGGATGCCCTTCTTGTCGCCGATCGCCTGGGCGACCGCCTGACCGAGCGCGATGCCCACGTCTTCCACCGTATGGTGGTCGTCGATATGCGTATCGCCATGCGCCTCGACTTCGAGATCGATCAGACCGTGTCGTGCGATCTGATCGAGCATATGGTCGAGAAACGGCACGCCGGTCTTGAGCTTTTGCTCACCCGTGCCGTCCAGATTGATTTTCACGCTGATTTGCGTTTCGCTGGTGTTGCGAACGACTTGCGCGACGCGCATGGCAATTTCCTTCAAACAGCCCGTAACAGGAGGGATTTTAGAGAGGGCTCGCTCAGCAAACGTGGGGACGGTTCACTTGAGGACAAGCTTCAGGGCGGCGAGCAGTTGCGCATTTTCGTCGGGGGTTCCGACGGTCAGACGCACGCAATTCGCCAGCAATGGATGCATTTTACTCACGTTTTTGACCAGCACCCGCGCTGTCAACAGCGTATCGAAAACGGCGGGCGCATCGGGAACGCGCACGAGCAGGAAATTGCCGGCGCTTTCGAACACCTCCGCGCCCGGCAGTTTCGCCACTTCGGCGGCCAGTTCGGCGCGTCCCGCGCGCAGCAGCGCGGCCTGCTCGTCGAGCACATCGAGGTGATCGAGCAGGAAGCCGGCGGCGGCCTGGGTGAGCACGTTGATGTTGTACGGAGGCCGAACCTTGTCGAACTCGTTGAGCCACGCCGGGCGGCCTGCGAGATAGCCCAGACGGATCCCCGCAAGGCCGAGCTTGGACAGCGTGCGCATCACCACCACGTTGTCGAACTCGCCCGCGCGCGCCATCCAGCTTTGCTGGGCGAACGGCTGGTAGGCCTCGTCGATCACCACGAGGCCGTTCGTATCGGCTGCGGCGGCGATCACGCGCTCGATGTCGGCGGCGGCGAACAACGTGCCGGTTGGGTTGTTCGGATACGCGAGCCAGATCACGGCCGGCTGGTGCTCGCCGATCGCGGCGAGCATGGCGTCGAGGTCGAGCGTGAAATCGGCATTCAGCGGCACGCCGACGAACTCCACCTGGGCGAATTTCGCCGACATCGCGTACATGACGAAGCCCGGCACCGGCGCGAGCACCTTGGCGCCCGGCTTCGCGCACGCCATCGTGACCATGCTGATGATCTCGTCCGAGCCGTTGCCGAGCAGCACGTCGCAATCGGCGGGCACGCTCATGGCGGTCTTGAGCTTCGCCATCAGCGCTTCGGGGCGCGGTGCGGGATAGCGGTTGAGCGCGACGCCCGCGAGATGCTCGCCCAGCTTCGCGGCCAGATCGGCGGGCAGCGGGTACGGGTTCTCCATCGCGTCGAGCTTCACGAAGCCGGTGGAGTCGGGCACCGGATAGCTCGTCATGGCGAGAACGTCGGCGCGGATGATGTCTTGAGGTGTCGTCATGTCTGCAAGGCTCGCGCGCGAAAGCGGCGAGCCGGATCGGGCGGCTCAGATGCTGCGAGGGCCGTCCTGGTTGTTTTTGGTCTCAGGCGTGCGGTGTTGCGCGTGCTTGATTCGATGTCGCAGGCATCGAATGCCGCCCACGGGCGCTGTCACGCCCGCTGCGGCGGCCACTCGAAGGTCTCCTGCCGGCGTTCTTCGATGTCTGCAAATATCTCGAAATTCGCGCATGGCGTACATATCGGCCGATCGAGCGGCACGAAGCGCACGACGCGCGACGAATCAGTGCTTCATGCGGTATTCGGCGCTGCGCGCGTGGGCTTGCAGGCCTTCGCCGTAGGCCAGTTCCGCGGCGATCTCGCCCAGCGTCTGCGCGCCTTCCGCGCTGACTTCGATCAGGCTCGAACGCTTGATGAAATCATAGACGCCCAGCGGCGACGAGAAACGTGCGGTACGAGACGTAGGCAGCACGTGATTCGGCCCCGCGCAGTAATCGCCCAGACTTTCGCTGGTGTAGCGGCCCAGGAAGATCGCGCCTGCGTGGCGGATTTCGGCGCCCCACTTCTGCGGCTCCAGCGCCGAGATTTCCAGATGCTCCGGCGCGATGTCGTTGGCGATGGCGCAGGCTTCGGCCATGTCGCGCACCTTCACGAGCGCGCCGCGATTGGTCAGCGACGTGCGGATGACGTCGGCGCGCGGCATGGTCGGCAGCAGTTCGTCGATGGCCGCTTCCACGCGCTTGATGAAGCTTTCGTCGGGGCACAGCAGGATCGACTGCGCGAGTTCGTCGTGCTCGGCCTGCGAGAACAGGTCCATCGCCACCCAGCGCGGATCGGTCGTGCCGTCGCAGATCACGAGGATTTCCGAGGGACCGGCGATCATGTCGATGCCAACGGTGCCGAACACGCGACGCTTGGCCGACGCCACATAGGCGTTGCCCGGGCCGCAGATCTTGTCGACCGGCGGGATGGTTTGCGTGCCGTAGGCGAGCGCGCCCACCGCCTGCGCGCCGCCAATCGTGAATACGCGATCGACGCCCCCGATCAGTGCGGCGGCCAGCACCAGCGGGTTCTTCACGCCGTCGGGCGTAGGCACGACCATGATGATTTCGCGTACGCCAGCGACCCGCGCCGGAATCGCGTTCATCAGCACCGACGACGGATACGCCGCCTTGCCGCCCGGCACATAGAGGCCGACGCGGTCCAGCGGCGTGACCTTCTGGCCCAGCACGGTGCCGTCCGATTCGGTGTACTGCCAGCTATGCGAGCCGCACTCGATGCGCTGCTTCTCGTGGTAGCCGCGCACGCGCGCCGCCGCCGCTTCGAGCGCCGCGCGCTGCTTGGGCTGCAGGCTTTCGAGCGCCTCTTCGAGTTCGCTGATCGGCAGTTCGAGCGCCGCGACGCTGTTCGCGTCCAGACGGTCGAAGCGCTGCGTGTATTCCAGGACTGCGGCGTCGCCGCGCGCTTTCACGTCGGCCAGAATCTGCGCCACCGAGCGCTCGATCGCCTCATCTTCGCTCGCCTCGAACGCGAGCACCGCGTGCAGCGCCTTCTTGAAGCCTGGCGCGCTGGAGTCGAGTTTGCGAATCGTGATAGCCATGCTGATATCCATCCGTGTCAGTAGTGCGCGGCGCGCGCAACGCCTTTTGAGATGCGTAGCGCGAGAAGCGGCGCGGGTTGGCGCGTTGATTCAGATCTCGCGCGAGCGCCAGGCGCCCGCACGAAATCACACGCCTTCAAGCGGCTTGCTGGCCGCGCGACGCGCGTTCAAACGCGTCGAGGAAAGGTCGCAGTGCGGCGCGCTTGAGCTTGAGCGCCGCCTGATTGACGACGAGGCGCGACGAGATTTCCATGATCTCCTCGACTTCGACCAGATTGTTCGCGCGCAGCGTGCCGCCAGTGCTCACCAGGTCGACGATCGCATCGGCGAGACCCACCAGCGGCGCGAGTTCCATCGAGCCATACAGCTTGATCAGATCGACGTGCACGCCCTTGGCCGCGAAGTGCTGACGCGCGGCTTCGGTGTACTTGGTCGCCACGCGCAGGCGCGCGCCCTGGCGCACCGCAGTCGCATAATCGAAACCGTTCTTCACGGCCACCGACAGGCGGCAACGCGCGATGTCCAGATCGATCGGCTGATACAGACCGCCGCCGCCGTGCTCGTTGAGCACGTCCTTGCCCGCCACGCCGAAGTCGGCCGCGCCGTATTCGACATAGGTGGGCACGTCGGTCGCGCGCACGATGATGACACGCAGGTTCGCATCGGTGGTCGGCAGGATCAGCTTGCGCGAGGTTTCCGGATCTTCGGCCACCTGCACGCCCGCGGCGGCGAGCAGCGGCATGGTCTCTTCGAAGATGCGGCCCTTCGACAGCGCAAGCGTCAGCGGCGCGTTCGATGCCGCAGCCGGCACCGGCTTTTGCTCGACCGTGCTCATGCTTCATTCCCCTTGATGCGCTTCACGTTCGCGCCGAGCTTCGTGAGCTTGGCTTCCATGCGGTCGTAGCCACGGTCGAGGTGATAGATGCGGTCGATCAGCGTCTCGCCTTCGGCGCACATGGCGGCGATCACGAGGCTGGCCGATGCGCGCAGATCGGTGGCCATCACTTTCGCGCCCGAGAGCTTTTCGACGCCCGCGATCAGCGCGGTCTTGCCGTCGATGGTGATGTGCGCGCCCAGGCGGTTGAGTTCCTGCACGTGCATGAAGCGGTTTTCGAAGATGTTCTCGACCACTTGCGAGGTGCCGTCCGCGATCGTGTTGAGCGCCATGAACTGCGCCTGCATGTCGGTCGGGAACGCCGGGTATTCGGAGGTGCGCAGATTCACGGCGCGGGCGCGCTCGTGCATGCGCACGCGCATCCAGTCGTCGCCCTCTTCGATCGTCACGCCCGCTTCGCGCAGCTTGTCCGTGACCGCGTCGAGCGTGTTCGGACGCACGTTGCGCAGGACCACGTCGCCGCCCGCGGCCGCGACCGCGCACAGGAAGGTGCCGGCTTCGATACGGTCGGGAATGACGGTGTGCTGCGCGCCGTGGAGTTTTTCCACGCCCTGGATCATGAGGCGGTCGGTGCCGATGCCGTCGATCTTCGCGCCCATCGCCACCAGCAGGTTCGCGAGGTCGCCCACTTCGGGCTCGCGCGCGGCGTTTTCGATCACCGTTTCGCCATCGGCGAGGACCGCGGCCATCAGCAGGTTTTCCGTGCCGGTGACCGTGATCATGTCGGTGACGATGCGCGCGCCCTTCAGGCGCTTCGCACGCGCTTCGATGAAGCCGTGCTCGATGGTGATTTCGGCGCCCATCGCCTGCAGGCCCTTGATGTGCTGGTCCACGGGGCGCGCGCCAATCGCGCAGCCGCCGGGCAGCGACACCTTGGCCTCGCCGAAGCGCGCCACCAGCGGGCCGAGCACGAGAATCGAGGCGCGCATGGTCTTGACCAGCTCATACGGCGCGACGAGGTTGTTCACGTTCGAGGCGTCGAGCTGAACGCGAGCGCCGTCCTGCTCCGTGCGCACGCCCATCTGGTTGAGCAGCTTGAGCGTAGTGCGCACGTCCTGGAGGTCGGGCACGTTGTCCAGATGGACGGGTTCGGCGCTCAGGAGGCCGGCGCACAGAATCGGCAGCGCAGCGTTCTTCGCGCCGGAAACGATGACTTCCCCTGCGAGCTTTTGCCCGCCGACGATGACGAGTTTGTCCATGCCTGAAGTTTCCTGATCGGTGCGGCCGGCTTGAGAGGTCGCGTCTTGATGAGCGGCGCCGCTGGCTGCAGCACCTTTATCCTGGGTAATTCGCACTGAGATTCCAGATTATGCGTTCTGCCATTCGGCGGGCGTGAGCGTCTTCATGCTGAGCGCATGGATTTCCTGGCGCATACGGTCGCCGAGCGCCGCATAGACGAGCTGATGGCGCTGGATCAGACGCTTGCCGTCGAACGCCGAGGAGACGATCGTCGCGAAGAAGTGCTGACCATCGCCCTCAACTTCGAGATGCTCGCACGCGAGTCCTGCCGAGATGTACTGCTTGACCTGTTCCGGAGTCGGCAACGTGGCTGACATGTAGTGCTCCTGCCTGAATTTCACTTAGTGGCGCAGCTTGTAACCGCTTGCGAGCAGACGCATCGCGACGGTAGCCAGCACCACGAAAAAGACGAAAACGATCGCGAGACTTGCCAGCGGGTTGATATCGGAAAGCCCGAAGAACCCGTAACGGAAGCCGTCGATCATGTAGAAGAACGGGTTAAGCCGCGACACCTCCCGCCAGACTGGCGGCAGCGTATGCGTCGAATAGAACACGCCCGAAAGGAACGTGAGCGGCATGATAAGAAAGTTCTGAAACGCCGCGAGCTGGTCGAACTTTTCGGCCCAGATCCCGGCGATCAGGCCGAGCGTGCCGAGGATCGCCGAGCCGAGCACCGCGAAAGCGATGATGTAAAGCGGCGCTGCGAAGCTCATCGGAATGAACCAGATCGTCACGACGAACACGCCCGCGCCAACGGCGAGGCCGCGCACGATCGAGGCGAGCACGTAAGCTCCAAACATCTCCCAGGCGGCCAGCGGCGGCAATAGAACGAATACGAGATTGCCCGTGATCTTCGACTGGATCAGCGAAGAGGACGAGTTCGCGAAGGCGTTCTGCAGCACGCTCATCATCACGAGACCCGGGATCAGGAAGCTCGTGTATTCCACGCCCGGATAGACCTCCACATGCCCGCGCAGCGCGTGGCCAAAGATCGTCAGATAGAGCAGCGCGGTGATGACCGGCGCCAGCACGGTCTGGAAGGCGACCTTCCAGAAGCGCAGCACTTCTTTGTAAAACAACGTACGGAAACCGCTCATGAAAGCCCCTGGATCACGTCCGGACCGTTCATCACCTGCACGAAGACGT
This sequence comes from Paraburkholderia bannensis, assembly GCF_014200455.1. Taxonomy (GTDB): domain Bacteria; phylum Pseudomonadota; class Gammaproteobacteria; order Burkholderiales; family Burkholderiaceae; genus Paraburkholderia; species Paraburkholderia bannensis_A. The sequence continues at coordinate 95,714 of NZ_JACHBW010000017.1, forward strand.
CTTCGAGATCCGCCTTACGCACTTCCATTTCTTCGATCTTGCAGCCGTTCGCGCGGCACAGGCCGAGAATGCGCTCGACCTCGTCGTAGCTCGTGAGGCGCAACAGATGCTGATCGTTGCCGTTGGTCGTACCGACTTCGAGGGACCGCAGTTCCGTGGGCAGCGCGCCCGCGGAAAAACGCAGATACAGCTGCGTACCGGCAAAGCGCTGCAGGAGCGTGCTGGTGCGTTCGAGCGCGACCACCTCGCCGCGGCGCAACATGGCCATGCGGTTGCAAAGTTCTTCGGCTTCTTCCAGGTAATGCGTGGTGAGCACGATGGTGTGCCCTTCGCGATTCAGGCGCGAGATGAACTTCCAGAGCGTCTGGCGCAGTTCGACGTCCACGCCGGCGGTCGGCTCGTCGAGCACGATCACGGGCGGACGGTGCACCAGCGCCTGCGCGACCAGCACGCGGCGCTTCATGCCACCCGACAGCGCGCGCATGTTGACGTCGGCTTTCTCGGTGAGATCGAGATTGGCCATGATCTCATCGATCCACGCGTCGTTTTTGCGCAGACCGAAGTAGCCGGACTGGATGCGCAGCGTCTCGCGCACCGTGAAGAACGGATCGAACACCAGTTCCTGCGGAACCACGCCGAGGTTGCGGCGCGCGTTGCGGTAGTCGCTGACGACATCGTGACCGCGCACGGCGATCGTGCCCTCATCGGCTCGCGCGAGGCCGGCAAGCGCGCTGATGAGCGTCGTCTTGCCCGCGCCGTTCGGGCCGAGCAGCCCGAAGAACTCGCCTTCTTCGACCGTGAAGCTGACGCCCTTGAGCGCCTGAAGCTCTTTGTAGCGCTTCTTGACGTTGCGGATTTCTATGGCTGGCATGACTCAGACGCCGCCCGTTTTTTAACGGCGCGGCCGGTAAGTGCATCAATGCTGCGGGGAAGGCTTATTGGGGACGGCACCGGTTTTTCCGATGGCGTTCGCCAGCTCCGGAATCCGGGGGCAGCGCCCAAAAAACGTTTGATTATAGGCCAAGTCGGAAAGCCCGACCCGACCTCGGTCTGAAGAGGGAGATTGGAATGCGTCCGCTTTGCGGCGGCTGCGTGTCTGGCGATGAGCCAGCGCGCAGCGCCGCAAGAGCGGCGCGCGTCAATGTCGCTCGTGCAGGAGCGTATCGACGCCGTAGGCGCGCGCGAGAGCCGCGAGCGCGGTGGGCAGATTGAGGACGCTGAGGGTGACGCCGCGTTCGCGAGCGGCGCGCTGCCAGGCGATCAGCACGGCCAGCGCCGACGAATCGAACTGCGCAAGCGCCGAGCAATCGACGGCCGTGGCGCCCGCCTTGATCTGGGCCAAACCCGCCGAGAGCGCGGCATTCGCGCTCTCGTGGGTCAGCGTGGCGCCGGTGGCGAAGCGTTCGCTCACGAAGCAGCCTTGCCTGCGGCGAGTTGCTGGTTACGCTGCGTCAGGAACGAGATCAGGCCTTGCACACCGCCCTGCTGGATCTTTTCCTGGAACTGCTGCTGATACGCCTGGATCAGCCATGCGCCGAGCACGTTGATGTCATACACGCGCCAGCCTTGCGGCGTCTTGTAAAGACGGTAGTCGAGTTCGATCGGCTGGCCGTTGTTCAGCACCGTCGAACGGACCACCACATCGGTATCGTCCGGGTTGGCGCGGAACGGCTTGTATTCGATCTGTTGATCGCGGACCTGGGCAAGCGCGCCCGAGTAAGTACGGATCAGCAGCATCTTGAACTGTTCGATGACCTGTTGCTGCTGGTCCGGCGTGGCGGCGCGCCAGTTGCGGCCCATCGCGAGCTGCGTGGTGCGGCGGAAGTCCGTGTACGGCAGGATCTTCTCGTTCACCAGTTGCGTGATCTTGTTGATATCGCCGGACTGAATCGACTTGTCGCCCTTGATCTGGTCCATCACCTGCTGCGTGATCGTCTTGATCATGGCGTCAGGGTTGCTGGTGTCCACCGTCTGCGCGCAGGCGGAACCTGCGCCAGCAAAGGCAAAAAACGCGGCAAAAAGCGGAAACAGAAAGAATTTTTTCATATTGAGTCCTGCAAGTTGGGGAATACGCCCCGTTGGACGCCAACGATATCACGCGAGTTCTATCGCGCTAAGTCAACAAGTGCCAGCAAACTGCGACAAGCGTATCGACTTGTTACGTCAGACGTGGGCCAACGAAACGTCGGCGCGACGGGCGGGGAGCCTGCCGCCGCACCGCGCCGGATGTCACATTCAACCCGTGCTCAACGCAGACGCAGCAGTCCCGGATAACCGAAGCGCGTTGGCGGCACCATCGAGTCGCCAGGCACGTTGGTCGCCGAAGCGCCGTTCGGTAAGGCCGCGCCGGAAGCCGACTCAGGCGTTGCCGCCCCGGTCGGTCCTTCAAGCGTGGCCGGCGCGGCCTGCATGCCATTCGGATAAGCCGGCGGCATGCTGGCCGCGCTGGGCGTTGAAGCACGCGCAGTGCCCGACGCCGGGACCGCGGCCGCCGCGCCGGAAGCCGCGGCAGGAGCCGCAGCGCCGTCGTCCGGCTCGCCGTAGTTGGGCGGCGGCGCGCCATCGCCGTAATCGGGCAGGCTCGCGCCCGAGGCGCGGCCATCCGAAAGCTGATAACGGCGGCGTTGCAGATAGGTGTTGCGCACGAACGAGTACTTGTCGATCGCCGCGCCTTCGAGCAGGTCGCTCGCACCCAGCAGATTCGCGCGCGTGCTGACGACGTTCAGGCCATAGAGGCCCCACGAAACCGCCGTCGAATCGATATAGCTGATCGGGTTGATGAAGTAGTTGCCCACCAGGCCCACGCCGTCACGCACCGTGCTCGGACCGAACAGCGGCAGCACGAGGTACGGACCCGCCGGCACGCCGTAGTGGCCGAGCGTCAGACCGAAATCCTGGTTGTGCTTGGGCAGCTTCGCGAGCGTCGCCACGTCGAACAGACCGCCCACGCCGAAGACCGTGTTGATCACGATCCGCATGATGTCTTCGACACCGTCGGTGATCTTCAGCTGCAGGAAGTTGTTGGCTGCGTTGTAGACGTCGCCGATATTGGCGAAGAAGTTCGTCACGCTGTCACGCACCGGTTGCGGCGTGATCTTCACGTAGCCCTTCGCGACCGGCTTGAGCGCGTACTGGTCCACCTTGTCGTTGAAGGTGTAGACCGTGCGGTTGAAGCCTTCCCACGGATCGTCTTTCGACGGCGTCTGCACCGTCGAACATGCCGTCAGCGCGAGCGCCGCAACGCCGATCGTGATGGCGCGCATGCGTGTGGTGATCATTTTTTATTCTCCTTATTGGGCTGCCGCGCCGGAGCCCGCGTGCGCCGACGCCGGTGCCGGCGCGGGGCTTGCGCCACCCGCTGCCGCGCCTGCCGCCCCGTTCGCGGCTCCGTTGCCTGCGCTGCTACCCGCGCTGCTGCCAGATTTCGAGGCGCCCGAATCGGCCGCCTTGCTATAGAGGAACTGACCGATCAGGTTTTCGAGCACGATCGCCGATTGCGTCATGGCGACGGTGTCGCCGTTCTTGAGCATCTGATCGTCGCCGCCCGGCTCCAGACCGATGTACTGCTCGCCGAGCAGGCCCGACGTCAGGATCTTCGCCGACGAGTCCTTCGGGAACTGGTACTGCTGGTCCAGGTTGATCGTCACGAGCGCCTGATAGGAGTTGCTGTCGAAGCCGATCGACGCCACCCGGCCCACGGTCACGCCCGCGCTCTTGACGGGCGCGCGCGGCTTGAGGCCGCCGATGTTGTCGAATTTCATCTTTACGGCGTAGGTCTGCTGGAACGAGAGCGAGCTCATATTGCCGGCCTTCAGCGCGAGAAACAGCAGCGCAACGAAGCCCAGCACCACGAACAGGCCGACCCAGAAGTCGAGAGCAGTCTTTTTCATCGTCATCCCAATGAGAATCCTTTGCGGCGAAGCCCTGATCCGGGCGTCCGCCGCGTGGCCCGCCCGCTGTATCGATGGCATCGATGCAACGCGCGCCGGGCCTGTTTAACCTGTTTATCCTGTTTGGCCTTAAGCCCTAGCTGAACATCAGCGCGGTCAGCAGGAAGTCGAGGCCGAGCACCGCAAGCGACGCGTACACGACGGTCTTGGTCGTCGCGCGCGACACGCCTTCGGGCGTGGGCTTGGCCTCGTAACCCTGATACAGCGCGGTGAACGTCACGGCGAAGCCGAACACGATGCTCTTCACCACGCCGTTGCCGACATCCTTCCAGACATCGACGCCGCCCTGCATCTGCGACCAGAACGCGCCCGAATCCACGCCGATCAGCAGCACGCCCACCACATAGCCGCCCAGGATGCCGACCGCGCTGAAGATAGCCGCCAGAATGGGCATGGCGATCACGCCCGCCCACATGCGCGGCGCGACCACGATACGCACCGGGTCGACCGCCATCATTTCCATGGCGGTGAGCTGCTCGCCCGCCTTCATCAGACCGATTTCGGCGGTCAGCGAGGTGCCCGCGCGGCCCGCGAACAGCAGCGCCGTGACCACGGGACCGAGTTCGCGCACGAGCGACAGCGCCACCAGCAGCCCGAGCGCCTGCTCCGAGCCGTAGCGGTTGAGCGTGTAGTAGCCCTGCAGACCCAGCACGAAGCCAACGAACAGACCCGACACCGCGATGATCAGCAGCGAATAATTACCGACGAAGTGGATCTGCTTCGTGACAAGGCGCGGACGGCGCAGCAGCGGGAAAAATTCCAGCACGAGGCGCACGAAAAAGCGCGTGGCGTGGCCCGCGCGCGCGATCGTGTCGAGCACGCCACGGCCAACCGAACTGATGGCGCCGATCATGAGCGGCCTCCGCCAATACCGAAGTCCGCGTCGAGCGGGACGTTCGTCGGGTAATGAAAGCGGAACGGGCCGTCCGGCGCGCCGTCGATGAACTGGCGCACGATCGGATCGGTCGAGGCGCGCAGCTCCGCAGGGGTGCCCTGCGCCTGCACTTTGCCGTTCGCGACGAAGTAGACGTAATCGGCAATGGCGAACGATTCCGGCACGTCATGCGTGACGAGGATCGACGTCGCGCCGAGCGCGTCGTTGAGCGTGCGGATCAGGTTCGCCGTGATGCCAAGCGAAATGGGATCGAGACCCGCGAAGGGCTCGTCGTACATCATGAGTTCGGGGTCGAGCGCGATCGCACGCGCCAGCGCCACGCGGCGCGCCATGCCGCCCGAAATCTCCGAAGGCGCGAGGTCGCGCGCGCCGCGCAGGCCCACCGCGTTGAGCTTCATGAGCACCAGGTCGCGGATCAGCTCTTCGGGGAGGTCGGTGTGTTCGCGCAGGGCAAAGGCGACATTCTCGAACACGGACATGTCCGTGAACAGCGCGCCGAACTGAAACAGCATGCCCATTTTGCGGCGCAGCGCGTAAAGGCCTTCGCGCGTTTGCGCGCCGACGTCCTGGCCCTGAAACAGCACCTGGCCGCGCTGCGCGCGCACCAGACCGCCGATCAGGCGCAGCACCGTGGTCTTGCCGCCGCCCGAGCCGCCCATGACCGCGACCACCTGACCGCGGCCAAAGCGCATGTTCAGTCCGGACAGGACGAGCCGGTCGCTATAGCCGAAGTCGACGTCGCGCAGCTCCAGAAGGGTCTCAGAGGATGAGGGCACGTAAGCTGACAAGTCCATTTACACGAAGGCGGGATTATAGGGCCATCGTGCAATTGCTGCCGTAATGCGCCCATGACCCTTTGATGAAGCACGGGCGTCGTATGACGCCCGTTGCCGCTCGCTTCCCGCCGCGATGTCCAGCATCGCGCCCCGGTTGGATCAGGCGCGTGGCTTGCGGCGAGGTCGGGCCATTATTGCGTAAACGCTTTGCGCAGCGCAGCAACCGCGCCAGCCGGGTCGGCCGCCTCGGTCACGGCGCGCACCACCGCGACGCTGCCCGCCCCCGTGGCGACCACTTCCGGGAACACGGCGGCGTCGATGCCGCCGATCGCCACCATCGGCACCACGCCGTCAAGGAGCTGCACGTAGCGCTTGAGGCGCTGCATGCCCTGCGGCGCGGTGGGCATCGCTTTCGTGGTGGTCGCGAACACCGCGCCACACGCGATATAGCTCGGACGGAAGTGCAGTGCCGTGAGCATCTCGAAGTAGCCGTGGGTGGACAAACCCAAACGAATGCCCGACGCGGCCAGCCCATTCAGATCCGCCTCGCGCAGATCCTCCTGGCCGAGGTGGACGCCGTACGCCCCTGCGGCCATCGCCGCCTGCCAGTGATCGTTGATGAAGAGTTGCGCGTCGTGCTTGCGGCCCGCCGCCACGCAGCGCTCGATCTCGCGCGTGAGTTCCGCCGATTCCGCCTGCTTGCTGCGCAACTGCACCGTCTTCACGCCGAAGTCGAGCACGCGCTCGACCCAGTCGGCGGTGGGCAGAACCGGGTAAAGGCCGAGCTTCTGCGGACAGGTCGCGAACGGCCGCGCGGGCGCGTCGGGCAAGCCGCGCACGCGCGGAAAGCGCGCGATATCGACCGGCCAGGCGTCGACTTTCTGCTCGTCGCCATCGCGCCACGCGAGCGCCAGCACCAGCGCGTCGTGCGGATCGAAACCGCAGTCGAGGAAGGCCGCCAGCGCAGGCATCCAGTCTTCCGCGAGGGAGCCTTCGAGCGCATAGCGCTCGCCGCCCAGATGAAGCGTGACGAGCGCGGCGCTGGGATCGTCGCCCTTCGCCTCGATCACGCCCGCGCCTTGCGTCATCCAGCGCGCGATGCTCGCCAGATGCGGCGCGGCGTCGGTCACGATGATGAGGTCGCCGCCATTGGGCGCGTCCGGCGGCGTGAGGCACAGACGCCACGGCGCGTGCGTGGCCGGCCAGTCGCCGAGCTTCGCGCGGATGCGTTCGGTGGTTTCGGTGAGTTCGTCGGCGGGCGGCCAGAACAGTTCGCGGTCTTTCAGTTTCAGCTTATCGGTCATCACTTGCCTCCATCCTGGTGCCAGAACGGCATGCCCACCACGGGCGTGCTCGCCACGGCGGCTTCGCGTTCGGCCATCGGCCCGGCGAGGAACGCCGTGCGGCCCGCTTCCACGCCCAGCGCGAAGGCGCGCGCCATCGCTTCCGGATGCGTGGCCTGCGCCACCGCCGTATTGAGCAGCACGCCGTCGAAGCCCCACTCCATCACCTGCGCCGCATGCGACGGCAGGCCCAGACCCGCATCGACGATCAGCGGCACGTCGGGCAGACGCTCGCGCAGCACGCGCAGGCCGTAGGGATTGATCACGCCCTTGCCGGTGCCGATGGGCGCGCCCCACGGCATCAGCGCTTCACAGCCCGCGTCGAGCAGGCGGCGGCCGATCACGAGGTCTTCGGTGCAGTACGGCAGCACCTTGAAGCCGTCCTTCACGAGACGCGCGGCCGCTTCGATCAGGCCAACCGGATCGGGCTGCAGCGTGTAGTCGTCGCCGATCAGTTCGAGCTTGATCCAGTCGGTGTCGAACACTTCGCGCGCCATATGCGCCGTCGTCACGGCTTCGTTGACGGTCAGGCAGCCAGCCGTATTCGGCAGGAGCGGCACGCCATGGCGCTTGAGCAGATCGAAGAAGCCGGCTTCGGCGGTGCCGTCGTTCATCTGGCGGCGCAGCGCGACGGTGATCATGCCGGGGCGCGCGGCCTCCATCGAATCGGACAGCGATTGCAGCGACGGATAGCGCGAGGTGCCGAGCAGCACGCGGCTCTGGAAGGTTTCGCCGTAGAGCGTGAGCGCGTCGGCGGTATGTGGGGTGGTCATGGCGTGGAATCCTTGGCGTGATCCGGTGAAAGCGGCGAATGTGCAACGAAGGCGCAGCGCTTTCAGCCGCCGGCCACCGGGCTCACGATATCGAGGCGGTCGCCCGTCGCAAGCGTGCGCACGCCGTGCTGGCCGCGCGCGACGAAATCGCCATTCACGGCGACGGCGAACGGCGGACGCGCGCCGAAAGCGGCAAGCGCATCGGCGACGGTCGCGCCCTCGGGCAGCGTGAGCGGCTTCTGGTTGATCTGAATGTCCATGGCAAATCTTCTGACTACGCGAAAGCGGGTGAAATTTCGGATGAGTCCGGCGGGCGCAAGCGGCGCGCCACGCCTGGGGTATTTCAGGCCTGCGCGCGGCTTTCGGCCTGCGCCTGCGGCGCGTGCAGCATCGACGCCCAGCGCGACTGCGTACGCAGCGCCTCGAACGCGTCGGCATCGGCGATACGGCCCGCCAGCAGCGCTTCGGCCACGCGCACCGCTTCGTCGGCGACCGCGGGCGCGATCATGAAGCCGTGGCGGTACAGGCCGTTTACGCGCAAGGTCGCCGCACCGTCCCAGATCAGCGCGGGGCGATGGTCGGGCAGCGTCGGGCGCACCTGCGAATTGAGTTCGAGAATGCGCGCTTCGCCAAACGCCGGATGCACGGCAAACGCCGCGCTCAGCAGTTCGAGCGCCGAGCGCACGCTCACGGGCGAGCGGTCCTCGCCCTCGATTTCGGTCGCGCCGATCACATAGAGGTCGTTCTGCTTCGGCGCGATATACAGCGGATAGCGCGGATGCAGCAGGCGCACCGGGCGCGTCAGGCCGATGCCCGGCGCGTGCACGCGCGCCACTTCCCCCCGGATGCCGCGCAGCGCTGGCAGCGCGGGCTTCGCGCCCAGGCCACGGCAATCGATCGTCACGCGCGCTTGCGGCGGGTTGGCGTCATCGACGTTCGTGTGCCAGTGCGTTTGCACGCCGCGCTGCGCGAGGCCTGCCGCGAGCGCCGCCAGCGCCTGGCGGTTGTCGAGCTGGCCTTCGCCGTCGAGCAGCCAGCCGCGCGCGAAACGCCCGGCCAGTGCCGGTTCGGCGGCGTCGAGCTGCGCGCCCTGCAACGTCGTGAAATGCGCATCGGCGAGTTCGCGCGGCGCGTTGGCGCGCACGCGGCGCTCGAACAGCGGCGCTTCGGTGCGATCGGCGTGATGCCAGACCACCAGCGTGCCGTTGCGCTGGAAGAACACAGGCTCGGGCAGTTCGGCCAGAATGCGCGGCCAGGTTTCGAGCGAAGCGACGCCCAGCTCGGTGATGAGCAGTTCCGCCACCGCGGCTTCCGCGAGCGGGGCGAGCATGGCCGCCGCCACCCAGGCAGCCGCCTCCCCGCCGTCGGGGCCGCCGCGCTCGTAAAGCGCCACGCGATGCCCCGCGCCCGCGAGCCGCCAGGCGACCAGACGCCCGCTCAGCCCGCCGCCGAGCACGGCGAAATCAGGCAGCGATGCAGGCCCGGACGCGCATGCGCCGGAAACCGGGGAATGATCGGAATGTAAAGAAGATAAAGAAGCTGCGGTCATCGTATCCTTTCCGTACGGCAACGAGATGCGTACCCAAGGACGAAACCGGCTGGCAAGGCCGGCCGTGCAAACGATGTGACGCGCGAAAACTGGATATGCGCCGCAAGGATTGCCCGGCGGGAAGCTGGATGCCTGAACCAATCAGGATCGATCAATCAGGATCGATCAGATTTAATCAGCCCGACCTGCGACATCGAAAATCCGACAATCGCTTGTATCGACTGATGAATGGCGCCAGCAAGACTTTCCGGAAACTTCCCGCGCCGGTATTACCCGGATCGGGTGCGAAGGGTCTCTCTCAGCCTCACTGTGGCATGCCCGGCATACCGGTGAAGCACCCCTGTTTCGTCAACGATTATTAGACCACAAAAGCCGCGAGCGCCGCAAACCGCGGGGGCAAGCGCACAATCTCCGCACGTTCCCTGCTCTGGCACAATGCGCTGAACCGGCGCGAAACGCGTGGTGGGGGCGCGCAGTGTGAAAATGCTCGTCCTCCCGCATCGTGCGGCCGCAGGCTCTGCTTGAGCGGGTCGATTAAGACTCGCTTAAGCGGTGCGGGACAGAATCGCTACGCTGACGGCCCTCCCCGAAAGACGGCAGCGCACGGCATCACGCCACGCACGGCGGGCATCGTCGACTCCGGCCGCGGGCCGGCACAACATCAGGACGCACATGACCAACTCCACTCCCCGCGCCACGCCGGATCAGAACGAGCATCACAAGATCACGGCCTGGAGCCTGATCAAGCCCTACTGGGTCTCAGAGGAACGCTGGATCGCATGGGGGCTGCTCGTCGCGATCATCGTGATGAACCTGCTCGTCGTGTGGATCAACGTGCGGCTCAACGGCTGGAACGCCGACTTCTACAACGCCCTGCAAAACAAGGACGTCAAACAGTTCCCGCATCTGCTGATGATCTTCACGGGACTTGCGTTCGGCTTCATCATTCTCGCGGTGTACGGGCGCTATCTGCGCCAGATGCTCGGGTTCCGCTGGCGCCAGTGGCTTACCACGCGCTATCTGGGCGACTGGCTCGACAAGGGCGCGTTCTACCGCATCGAGCGCGATCGCCTCGCCGACAACCCGGACCAGCGTATCAGCGACGACCTGCAGTCGTTCGCCACCACCACGCTCTCGCTTACGCTCGATCTGCTTTCCACGGTGGTGACGCTGGTGTCGTTCGTCACGATCCTGTGGACGATCGCGGGCGCGATCACGATTTCGCTGGGCTCGACGCCCATCACGATTCCGGGCTACATGGTGTGGGCTGCGGCGCTCTACGCCGTGATCGGTTCTGTGGTGATCCAGAAGGTCGGTCATCCGCTCGTGTCGATCAACTACCAGCAACAAAAGGTGGAAGCCGACTTCCGTTTCGGCCTGATCCGCCTGCGCGAAAACGCCGAGCAAATCGCGCTGTACGACGGCATGGATACCGAGCGCGGCAGCGCGCAAGGGCTCTTCGCGCACATCCGCGACAACTGGTGGCGCGTGATGAAGTACACCAAGCGCCTCACCTTCGTGCTGAGCTTCTACGGCCAGATCGCCATCATCTTCCCGCTGGTGGTGGCCGCGCCGCGCTACTTCGCGGGCGCCTTCACCTTCGGCGTGCTGATGCAGATCTCGCAGGCCTTTGGCACGGTGAGCGACTGCTTCTCCTGGTTCATCAACAGTTACTCCACCCTCGTCGAATGGCGCGCGACCGTGAACCGTCTGCGCGAATTCGTGCGCGTGGTGAATTCGCCGCGTCTGAAGGAAAGCGTCTCGCCGGCGACGGAACACGGCGGCATCAACCTGCACTTCATCGACGCGGGCGAGCTTTCCACCGAGCACCTGAAGCTCGCGCTGCCCAATGGCAAGCCGCTTTCGGAAGTACGCGACATCGCCATCAAGCCGGGTTCGCGCTGGCTCGTGCGCGGGCCGTCGGGCTCGGGCAAGAGCACGCTGATGCGCGCGCTCGCGGGTCTCTGGCCGTTCGGCGAAGGCTCGATCGACGCGCCGGTGGATGCGCGCATGATGTTCATTCCGCAGCAAAGCTACCTGCCGATCGGCTCGCTCAAGGCCGCGCTCACCTACCCCTCGCCCGCCGACGACTACAGCGACGACGATTGCCGCGAAGCGCTGCGCGCCTGCCGTCTGGAAGAGTACGTCGACCGCCTTAACGAATCCGCTCACTGGTCGCGCGTGCTCTCGCCCGGCGAGCAGCAACGTCTGGCCGGTGCGCGGGTGCTGCTGCACAAGCCCGACTATCTGTTCCTCGACGAAGCAACCAGCGCGCTCGATCCTGACAACGAAGGCCGTCTCTACAAGCTCTTCGTCGAACGGCTGCCGAAGGCGGCAATCGTGAGCGTGGCGCATCGCGAGTCGCTTGAGGCCTGGCACGACGAGACGCTCGAAATCGAGCGCTCGCCTGCGGAGCGCGTCGCAGCGTGAGCGATACGCGGCGCGGCTCGCAGTGCGGCGCGCAGTGCGTCGTCCTGATCACCGGCGCGGCCTCCGCCACCGCCGCCGCCAAGGCGGCGCTCGAATCGCTGGCCAGAACCGCCGCCGCCGAACTCGCGCCGCACGGCGTCACGGTGAACTGCGTCGCGCCCGGCTAAACGCGCAAGGACGCGGGCCCCACGCCCGCCAACGCACCCGCCTGGGCGCGCGCCGCCGAAGCCACCGACATCGCCGAACTCATCGCCTTCCTGCTGTCCCATGCCGCGCGCCATATCACCGGCCAGACGATCCACGTCGATGGCGGCCTGACGCTGGGTTAAACGCCCGCGCTTCGTTCGCTGGCTATCGAATTTTTGATCGCCTCGCCAACACCGTGCTTTCAACGCCGCTCGCATCAGCGGCCCATCGCACCTAAAATAGGCGCGATCCTGCCGCCCGGGCACACCGGCGCCGCCGCAGACGACACCGTAGTCATGAGTCGCCACACGCCGCCCCACCCGGTCGTGGCACGCAAAACAAACGAGGGGGAGACGAGGCGCCATGGGCTCTTTTCAATGGTTCAGTGAGCTGAACGAACGTGAGCGCCGCACGCTCTACGCCGGTTTCGGCGGCTATGCGGTCGACGCGTTCGACTTCATGATCTACTCGTTCCTGATTCCCTCGCTGATCGCCGCGTGGGGCATGACCAAGGGCGAAGCAGGCATGATCGCGACGAGTTCGCTGATCTCGTCGGCCATCGGCGGCTGGCTTGCGGGTATCCTCGCCGACCGCTACGGCCGCGCGCGCGTGCTGCAGTGGACCATCGCCACCTTCGCGCTGTTCACCTGCCTGTCCGGCTTCACGCATTCGTTCTGGCAACTGCTCATCGCACGCACGCTGCAGGGCATCGGCTTTGGCGGCGAGTGGTCGGTGGTCACCATCATGATGGCCGAGACGATCCGCTCGCCGCAGCACCGCGCCAAGGCAGTGGGCACCGTGCAGAGCAGCTGGTCGTTCGGCTGGGCCGCCGCCGCGATTCTCTATTGGGCGTTCTTCGCGCTGCTGCCCGAGGACTACGCATGGCGCACGTGCTTCTGGATCGGCATCCTGCCCGCGCTGTGGATTCTCTACGTGCGCCGCAACGTGAGCGACCCCGAAGTCTTCCTGCAAACGCGCCGCGCGCGCGAACGCGGCGAAACGCACGGCCACTTCCTGCAGATCTTCGCGCCCGCGCATCGAATGACGACGCTGCTCGGCAGTGCGCTGTGCACCGGCATGCTGGGCGGCTACTACGCGATCACCACCTGGCTGCCAACGTATCTGAAGACGGTGCGTCATCTTTCCGTGTTCAACACGAGCGGCTATCTGATCGTACTGATCGTCGGCTCCTTCACGGGCTATATCGTCGGCGCGATCCTGTGCGACCGGATCGGGCGGCGCGCCTCGTTCATCCTGTTCGCGATCGGCTCGTTCGCGCTCGGCATGGCCTACACCATGCTGCCCATCACCGATGGCGCGATGCTGGCGCTCGGCTTTCCGCTCGGCATCGTCGTGCAGGGCATCTTCGCGGGCGTGGGCGCGTATCTCTCCGAGCTGTATCCCAATGCGATCCGCGGCTCCGGCCAGGGCTTCTGTTACAACCTGGGACGCGGGCTCGGCTCGTTTTTCCCGATTCTCGTCGGCACGCTTTCGCACACCACCACGCTCGTCAAGGCGATCGGCACGGTGGCGGGCGCGGGCTATCTGCTCGTGATCGTTTCCGCACTGTGCCTGCCAGAAACCAAAGGCAAGGTGCTCGGACCCGAAGCCGACCCGCACCGCGCGTCTGCGGCCGCTCAACCCTCTGCGGATTCCACTGCACAATGAGCCTGAACGTGCTGCAATATCGTCCGTCACCCTCACTACGACCGGCATGAAAACGATCGTCCTCGGCGCAGGCGTGATCGGCGTCGCCACTGCTTATTATCTGAGCGAACGAGGCTGCGACGTCACGGTCATCGAGCGCGAACCGGGCGTCGCACTCGGCACGAGCTTCGGCAACGCAGGGGTGATCGCGCCCGGCTACGTCACACCGTGGGCGGCGCCTGGCATGCCGGCCAAGCTCATCAAATACCTGCTCAAGCCCACTTCGCCGCTGATCTTCCGGCCGACTTTCGACGCCGCGCAATGGCGCTGGATCGCGCGCTGGCTGCGCGAATGCGACCTCGCGCGCTTTCGCGTCAACAAGCAGCGCATGCAGCGCATCGCCTACTACAGCCGGAATTGCCTGCACGCCTTCCGCGCGCAGCATGCGTTCGAGTACGGCCGCAGCCAGGGTTACCTGCAGCTCTTTCGCAGCGACTACGACCTGGAACTGGCGCAGCCCGCACTCGACGTGCTGCGCGATGCGGGCATCGTGTATCGCGAACTGGACGCCGCAGCCTGCGCGCAGGTCGAACCGGGGCTCCATTGGTCGCGCGTGAAGCCGGTGGCGGGCGTCTACCTGCCCGACGACGAAGCCGGCGATTGCGCGCGCTTTACGCGCGAACTGCGCGCCGTGTGCGAAAGCAACGGCGTGAAATTCATCTTCGATACCGAGGTGCTCGCGCTCGAAGCCGCAGGCGGCAAGGTCACAGGCGTGCGCGTGCGGCCAGTGCCGGGACGCGAGGCGCGCAACCGTCGCGAGCAGCGTCGCGCGCCCGCCGAAGTGCTGCGCCCCGCCGATCTGAGCGAACCCGCCGCCAACGCCGCGCCGCAGACGCTGGCCGCCGATGCCGTGGTGGTGGCGCTCGGCGTGGAGAGCGCGGCGCTGGTCGCGCCATTGGGCGTGCGCGTGCCGCTTTATCCGGTGAAGGGTTATTCGGCCACGCTGCCCGTGGTCGACGAGCAAAAAGCGCCGCGCGCCGCACTCATGGACGAATCGCTCAAGACCGCGATCACGCGCTTCGGTCCTTATCTGCGCGTGGCGGGCACGGCCGAGCTGGGCAACCACCGCACGACGCTGCGCGAACAGGCCTTGCAGACGCTCATGAAGGTGCTCGACGACTGGTTCCCGCATGCGGCGACGCCTTCGTCGGCGCAATTCTGGGTGGGACGCCGGCCGATGGTGCCGGACGGCGCGCCGCTGCTGGGCGCGTCGGGCGTCGACGGGTTGTGGCTCAACGTGGGCCACGGTTCGACGGGCTGGGCGATGTCGATGGGCTCAGGCCGCGTGGTCGCCGATCTGATCGCGCAGCGCGCGCCGGAGATCGATCTGGATGGGCTGACGCTGGAGCGGTATCGGCGGTGAGGTGTGCTTGGTGCGTCAAGGCACTTTGGCCTTTGATGCAACCGGGTTGTCCTGACGGTAGCGGCGATTGGGATGGATCACCAGCCGCCCGACCGCCGCATCCAGCTCCTTGCTGTGATACAGGTCGAGGCATTTGAGGAGGTCGAATTTGACGTCCTTGATTTCCGCGTCGGCCAAAGGGTTGTGATAATCGCGCGCCAGATAGCGATCGACGAGCGCCTCGATCGCGTCAGGTGCCTTATCCATGTCGTAATACGTCCAGTCCCGCAGGGCGCTGACGCTACTTCCCGCATCGATGGAGGCACCGTTGTCACGCTTGTAGGCTTTGGCGATACACGACGCCAGAACCATATCCTTGAAGTTCTGCGCGTACGTCCGGGAAGCCGCTTGGGGCGAGGTCGGACTATCGTCTTTTGCGTGACTGATCGACGGCCCAATGGCAAAAGCGATTACCGCTAGAACGCCATTCAGGATCTTATTCACGGCAGGCTCCAGAAGTTTGCGCGGTCCGTGCGATACCGGGCTTCTGGTTCGTTGAAGTAGCAATGATCATAGCAGCCGCTTCCGTTGTACAACGTCGCGTGGCCTGCTGCGTCCGACCATCCTGAAACCTCGAAAAGAACGATGCCTTTCTTGCCCGCCAGCGACCCGCCGCCGGAGGGCGGATTGTTGACGATTTCCGGCTGCCCCCACCGTTGCTGAAGAAAAGCAATCAGGTCTTTGACACGGAAGAAGTATTGGCGCTTATCGACGCCGGAAACGGTTTTCCCCGCGATTGTTGGGATCACAAGCCCGGACTGGTTCAGGATATAGCTCATTCGGACCGCGCAGGTATTGCTCCATCGTTGCGCTGCGTTGGGATTGCCGATGTTCTTCGCGACGTTGCCGCCGATCACCTGCGCTGCCTTGCCTGCGGAGTCCGTCGGATCGTAAATTCGCATCGCTGCTGCCCAGGCCTTAGAAAAAGGCGGTCGACTCATTTCGCACCCTTGCTTTTCTCGTTGAGGGCCATTCGCCCTGGCGAGTCGACGCAAGCCTCCCGCATCGACAAAGGCCCATCGTAGTCCTTTGTTCGTGCTAAGTTTTTTAGGGGTTTTGACGTACATTCAGGATCGCTTGCATAAGCGTTGTCTTGTACGCTAAACCGGCAAACTCGCCAGCGCCTCATACCGCGCGCCCTGCTTCGCGAGCGTGCTCGAATACAGCACGAGCGAGGTGAAGCGCAATGGCGGCAGCGCGACGACCGGGCTTGCCGAAGGTGCATCCTTCGCATCGCGCGCAAACCGCGCCAGCGTCACATGCGGGCGGAACGCGCGCGCATCGAGCGACAAACCCACCTCGCCCATCGACGATCTCACGCGCCAGTCGAGTGCCGTGAACGCATCGGACATCGCCAGCGCGGCCACCAGCAGGCGCGGCTGCGCGTGGCCCGGCCAGCATTCGATTTTCGTGACGGTGGCGGGCGGCATCGGCATTGCGTGATCCGCGAGCCGCCGCGCAAGCGCCTCGCCCTGCGCGAACGTCATCGCGCCGATGAACGCCACCGTCAGATGCAACTGCGCATGCGGTACGCGCCGCGCGTTCGGCGGCACGTCGAGCGCGGCCAGTGCGTCTCGCGAAGGCGCATCGGGCGCAAGCGCGATGAAGCAGCGCTTCCACTCCCGCGCCTCATCAAGGGCTTCGGACATGATCGGGAGCCTCGGATCGTCGGGCAATCGGCTAATCCTACGCTTCAAACAGGACGTGAAAAAGCCGGGTCATCCTTACGGATGCCCGGCCTTTTGGCGTGTGTCTCCTGCCGTCTCCCGTGCGCCCGTCGAATCGACTTTGACGGGCGCATCAGAAGGATTAACGCGGCAGTTCGGTGCTGCCCATCAGATATGCATCGACGGAGCGAGCGCACTGACGGCCTTCACGGATCGCCCACACCACCAGCGACTGGCCACGGCGCATATCGCCTGCCGTGAACACCTTGTCCACCGACGTGTAGTACGCCTTGTCGCCTTCGGTCGCGGCGCGCACGTTGCCGCGCGCGTCCTTGTCCACGCCGAACGCTTCCAGCACCGGCGACACCGGCTGCGTGAAGCCCATCGCCAGCAGCACCAGATCGGCCTTCATTTCGAATTCCGAATCCGGCACTTCGATCATCTTGCCGTCCTTCCACTCGACGCGCGCGGCGATCAGCTTCTCGACCTTGCCGTTCTTGCCTTCGAGGCGCTTGGTCGCGACCGCCCAGTCACGCGAGCAGCCTTCCTCGTGCGACGACGAGGTGCGCAGCTTGACCGGCCAGTACGGCCACACGAGCGGCTTGTTCTCGGCTTCCGGCGGCTGCGGCAGCAGTTCGAACTGCGTGACGCTCTTCGCGCCGTGACGGTTCGACGTACCCACGCAGTCGGAACCCGTATCGCCGCCGCCGATTACGACCACATGCTTGCCCTTGGCGAGCAGCTGGTTCGGCAGCTTGTCGCCGGCGTTGACCTTGTTCTGCTGCGGCAGGAAATCCATCGCGTAGTACACGCCTTCGAGCTCGCGGCCCGGCACCGGCAGGTCGCGTGGCGTTTCCGAACCGCCCGCGATCACCACTGCGTCGAACTGTTCCTTCAACTCGTCCGGGCTGACGGTTTCCCTGGCCGTGTTGCCGATGTACGCCGGCAGTTCACCCTTGCCGATGAACACGTTGGTGCGGAACGTCACGCCTTCGGCTTCCATCTGGCGCATGCGGCGGTCGATCAGCCACTTTTCCAGCTTGAAGTCGGGGATGCCGTAACGCAGCAGGCCGCCGATGCGGTCGTTCTTTTCGAACACGGTCACGTCGTGACCGGCGCGCGCGAGTTGCTGCGCCGTCGCCAGACCTGCCGGGCCCGAACCGACCACGGCCACCTTCTTGCCGGTCTTGTGCTTCGCGACTTGCGGCGCGACCCAGCCTTCGGACCAGGCCTTGTCGATGATCGCGTGCTCGATCGACTTGATGCCTACGGGATCGTTGTTGATGCCGAGCGTACACGCCGCTTCGCAGGGCGCCGGGCAGATGCGGCCCGTGAACTCGGGGAAGTTGTTGGTCGAGTGCAGTACTTCGATCGCGTTCTTCCAGTCCTGGTGGAACACGAGGTCGTTGAAGTCCGGAATGATGTTGTTGACCGGGCAGCCGTTGTTGCAGAACGGGATGCCGCAGTCCATGCAGCGAGCACCCTGGATTTTCGCGTCGGCATCGGAGAGCGCCGCGACGAATTCCTTGTAGTGCTTCACGCGCGTGAGCGGTGCTTCGTACGCCTCATGCTGGCGCTCGAACTCGAGAAAACCGGTTGCCTTACCCATTTGGTTCTCGTCTATCTAATCTATTCAGTGAGGGGGACAGCGCCCGCCGCTGCATCAGTAAAGTGCGCAGCGGGCGCTTCGTCTTTGAGTCGTTCTCGCGGATTAAGCGGCCAGTTCTTCCTGGTTCGCCTTCTTCGCGCCGATTTCGCCCAGTGCACGCTTGTATTCCGTCGGGAACACCTTCACGAACTGGCGGCGTGCCGCGTCCCAGTTTTCCAGCAGCGCCTTCGCACGCGGCGAGCCGGTGAACTGGAAGTGACGCTCGACGAGTCCCTTGAGCAGCGCTTCGTCGGTCTGGCCTGCGTGCCACAGTGCACGGTCGACCGTGCGTTCCTGTTCGGCCTGTTGCAGGACCGGATCGAGCGCGACCATCGACTTGTTGCACTTGCCGGCGAAGGTGCCATCCGGGTCGTACACGTAGGCGATACCGCCCGACATGCCCGCCGCGAAGTTACGGCCCGTTTCGCCGAGCACCACCACCGTGCCGCCCGTCATGTATTCGCAGCCGTGGTCGCCCGTGCCTTCGACGATGGCCGTCGCGCCCGAGTTACGCACCGCGAAACGCTCGCCCGCCACGCCGCGCAGGAAGGCTTCGCCTTCGAGTGCGCCGTACAGCACCGTGTTGCCGCAGATGATGTTTTCTTCGGACTTGCCGCGGAAGTCGTTGGTCGGACGGATGATGATGCGCCCGCCCGACAGGCCCTTGCCGACGTAGTCGTTGCCGTCGCCCACCAGATCCAGCGTGATGCCGCGAGCGAGGAACGCACCGAAGCTCTGACCCGCCGTGCCCTTCAACTGGATGTGGATCGAGTCTTCCGGCAGGCCGTCGTGGCCGTACTTCTTCGCGACCACGCCCGAGAGCATCGCGCCAACCGTACGGTTGACGTTGCGCACCGGCTGGATGAACGAGACGTGCTCGCCCTTTTCGATCGCATCCTTCGCCTTCTCGATCAGCGTGTGATCGAGCGCGCGGTCCAGACCGTGGTCCTGCGTATCGACGTGCTTGCGTGCGACTTCTTCGCCCACCGACGGCTGATAGAACACGCGCGAGAAGTCCAGACCCTTGGCCTTCCAGTGTTCCACGCCGCGGCGCGTATCGAGCAGATCCGCACGGCCGACCAGATCGTCGAACTTGCGGATGCCCAGTTGCGCCATGATTTCGCGCACTTCTTCAGCGATAAAGAAGAAGAAGTTGACGACGTGCTCGGGCTGGCCCGAGAACTTCGCGCGCAGCACCGGATCTTGCGTCGCCACGCCAACCGGGCAGGTGTTCAGGTGGCACTTACGCATCATGATGCAGCCCTGCACGACGAGCGGCGCCGTCGCAAAGCCGAATTCGTCCGCGCCGAGCAGCGCGCCGATCACCACGTCGCGGCCCGTCTTCATCTGGCCGTCGGCCTGCACGCGGATACGGCCGCGCAGCTGGTTCAGCACCAGCGTTTGCTGCGTCTCGGCCAGACCCAGTTCCCACGGCGTGCCTGCGTGCTTGAGCGACGACAGCGGCGATGCGCCCGTGCCGCCATCGTGACCGGCGATCACGACGTGGTCGGCCTTGGCCTTCGCCACGCCCGCTGCCACCGTGCCCACGCCCACTTCCGAGACCAGCTTCACCGAAATCGACGACGCCGGGTTCACGTTCTTCAGATCGTGAATCAGCTGCGCCAGATCTTCGATCGAGTAGATGTCATGGTGCGGCGGCGGCGAGATGAGACCCACGCCCGGCACCGAGTAACGCAGCTTGCCGATGTACTCCGAAACCTTGTGGCCCGGCAACTGACCGCCTTCACCCGGCTTCGCGCCCTGCGCCATCTTGATCTGGATCTGGTCAGCCGACGACAGATACTCCGCCGACACGCCAAAGCGGCCCGACGCGACCTGCTTGATCTTCGAACGCAGCGAGTCGCCATCCTTGAGCGGGATGTCCTTGACGACTTCCGGCCCGATGATCGACTGCATCGTGTCGCCGTTCTTGATCGGAATGCCGCGCAGTTCGTTGCGGTAGCGCTTCTCGTCTTCGCCGCCTTCGCCCGTGTTCGACTTGCCGCCGATGCGGTTCATCGCGACTGCCA
Source organism: Paraburkholderia bannensis (assembly GCF_014200455.1). Classification (GTDB taxonomy): domain Bacteria; phylum Pseudomonadota; class Gammaproteobacteria; order Burkholderiales; family Burkholderiaceae; genus Paraburkholderia; species Paraburkholderia bannensis_A. The sequence continues at coordinate 116,070 of NZ_JACHBW010000017.1, forward strand.
GCGTGGCGTGCGCTTCCGTGCTGATCGAGCCGAGCGACATCGCGCCAGTCGCAAAGCGCTTGACGATTTCCTTGGCCGGTTCAACGTCGTCGATCGAGATCGCGTTCGACGGGTTGATGCGGAATTCGAACAGGCCGCGGAAGGTCATGTGGCGCCGGGTCTGATCGTTGATCAGGTGCGCGTATTCCTTGTACGTCTGATACGAGTTGCTGCGCGCCGAGTGCTGGAGCTTGGCGATCGCGTCCGGCGTCCACATGTGGTCTTCGCCGCGCACGCGGAATGCGTATTCGCCGCCTGCGTCGAGCATGTTGGCGAGAACCGGGTTGTCGCCGAATGCGTCGTGGTGCAGACGGATCGCTTCTTCCGCCACTTCAAAGAGGCCGATACCGCCAACCTTCGACGCCGTGCCCTTGAAGTACTTGGCGATCAGATCGTCAGCCAGACCGACGGCTTCGAAAATCTGCGCGCCGGTGTACGACATGTAGGTGGAGATGCCCATCTTCGACATCACCTTGAGCAGGCCCTTGCCCACTGCCTTGGTGAAGTTGTAGACAGCCTTGTCAGCCGACAGGTCGCCCTTGAGGCCCGTGGCCATCTGCGCGAGCGTTTCCATCGCGAGGTACGGGTGCACGGCTTCCGCGCCAAAGCCCGCGAGCAGCGCGAAGTGGTGCGTTTCACGCGCCGAACCCGTTTCCACGACCAGACCCGTGCTCGTGCGCAGACCATGCTGGACGAGGTGCGAGTGGATCGCCGACGTAGCCAGCAGCGCGGGAATCGCGACGTTATCGCGGTCGGCCTTGCGGTCCGACACGATCAGGATGTTGTAGCCCGACTTGACAGCATCGACAGCTTCCGCGCACAGCGACGCCAGACGCGCTTCGATGCCTTCCTTGCCCCAGGCCACCGGATAGCAGATGTTCAGCTCGTAGCTGCTGAACTTGCCGCCCGTGTACTGCTCGATCGCGCGGATCTTCGCGATGTCCTTGAAGTCGAGCACCGGTTGCGACACTTCCAGACGCATCGGCGGGTTGATGTTGTTGGTGTCGAGCAGGTTCGGCTTCGGGCCGATGAACGACACCAGCGACATCACCATGTTTTCGCGGATCGGGTCGATCGGCGGGTTGGTGACCTGCGCGAACAGCTGCTTGAAGTAGTTGTAGAGCGTCTTGTTCTTGTTGGACATGACCGCCAGCGGCGAGTCGTTGCCCATCGAACCCACGGCCTCTTCGCCCGACATCGCCATCGGCGCCATCAGGAACTTGAGGTCTTCCTGGGTATAGCCGAACGCCTGCTGACGGTCGAGCAGCGCGGCGGCTTCGGTGCGCGCGGTCGCGACGTCTTCCGCCTTCGGCTCGATCTCGTCGAGCTTGATGCGCACGGCGTCGATCCAGCTCTTGTACGGCTTGGCGTTGGCGAGGTTGTCCTTGAGTTCCTTGTCGTCGATGATGCGGCCGTGTTCCATGTCGATCAGGAACATCTTGCCCGGCTGCAGGCGCCACTTCTTGACGATCTTCGATTCGGGGATCGGCAGCGTGCCGGCTTCCGACGCCATGATGACAAGGTCATCGTCCGTGACGATGTAGCGCGCCGGGCGCAGACCGTTACGGTCGAGCGTCGCGCCGATCTGGCGGCCGTCGGTGAAGGCGATCGCGGCGGGGCCGTCCCACGGCTCCATCATCGCGGCGTGGTATTCGTAGAACGCCTTGCGGTTCTCGTCCATCAGCGTGTGCTGTTCCCAGGCTTCCGGGATCATCATCATCATCGCGTGGACGAGCGGGTAGCCGGCCATCACCAGCAGTTCGAGGCAGTTGTCGAACGAAGCCGTATCCGACTGGCCCGGGTAGATCAGCGGCCAGAGCTTGGGCAGGTCGTCGCCCAGCACGTGCGAGGCGATCGCGCCGGTCCGGGCGTTCAGCCAGTTCACGTTGCCCTTCACGGTGTTGATTTCACCGTTGTGGGCAATCATGCGGTATGGGTGAGCCAGTTCCCACGCCGGGAACGTGTTCGTGGAGAAGCGCTGGTGCACGAGCGCCAGTGCCGACACCACGCGCTCGTCCTGCAGGTCGCGATAGTACACGCCAACCTGACCTGCCAGCAGCAGACCCTTGTAGACGACCGTGCGCGCCGAGCACGACGGCACGAAGTATTCCTTGCCGTGCTTGAGCTTGAGCGCCTGGATGCGGTGGCTTGCGGTCTTACGGATAATGTACAGCTTGCGTTCGAGCGCGTCCGTGACCATCACGTCCTTGCCGCGGCCGATGAAGATCTGGCGGATCAGCGGCTCGCTGGCCTTCACGGTGGGCGAGATCGGCATGGTGTGGTCGACCGGCACATCGCGCCAGCCCAGCACCACCTGACCTTCTGCGCGCACCGTGCGTTCGAGTTCCTGTTCGCAGGCCAGACGCGAGGCGTGTTCCTTCGGCAGGAAGATCATGCCGACGCCGTACTCGCCGAACGGCGGCAGCGTCACGCCCTGGCGGGCCATCTCTTCACGGTAGAACGCGTCCGGAATCTGGATCAGGATGCCCGCGCCGTCGCCCATCAGCGGATCGGCGCCAACAGCGCCCCGATGGTCGAGGTTTTCGAGAATCTTCAGGCCTTGCTGAATGATTTCGTGGCTCTTCTTGCCCTTGATATGGGCGACGAAACCGACGCCGCAGGCATCGTGTTCGTTTTGCGGGTCATACAGACCTTGCGCGGCGGGCACCGCGGCGCGCTGCAGGTGATCGTTCATGGGGACACCGTCCTAGAGGGGCCAGGGGAATGGCCGTTGATTCCGTACTTTGTTTTCCCGCCGCTTGCGTGACCGCTGTACGGCGTTGCGCGGGCGATGCTGGCTTCCCGCGTTGTGCGTCCAGGAGAGCCGAAAGGCGAATATACGCGACGAATCAAGGGCATGCAAATAAAACCGTATGTTTAGACCCCGATTATCGTCATGGTGCATTGCGGTGTATTTTTATTGGGGACGCATCGTTAAGGGGCAAAAGAAAACGGCATCCGTGGATGCCGCTTCTGTTCATAAATCTTTGATCTAAAAGGGGATCAGTGCGTACCGGTGCCGGGCTTGTGTTCGTGATGGCCGGGCGTCGCGCCCGAACCACCCGCCGAGCCTGCCGGCGACGAACCCGCAGAATGGCCGCTCGAACCACCCGTATTTGCCCCTGGCGTTGCGCCGCCACCACTACCGGAAGGACTAGTGGGGTGGCCTGCCGCGTTCGATCCGGGCTGGGCACCCGATGGCGACGATGAAAAGGGGCCTGATGATCCGGCATGCGGGGCGCCCTGCCCGGCAACGTGGCCACCTGCATTGCTGCCCGTCGCCACCGTCCCCGTCCCGCCGCTCGTCGTTCCAGCCGTGGCCGAGGGCGCTGCGCCGATCGCACCGGCAGTACCCGCCTGCGCAGCCGGCTCGCGCACCTTGCGAGGCCGTCCGCGCGGCAGCGGCGAGACGCGGCGGTTCGCTGTGCGCGAAGCCCAGTCGCGATAGGTATCGCTGCCGAGCACCCAGCCCTTGAGCGTGGCCTGCATCAGCTGATTGGTTTCGCGCTCGTCGAACGGCTGCTCGCAGAGTTCGCGATAGGCGCGCTGCCGCTCGAACGGCGTATTGCCGAGCGCCCAGTAAAGCGGATGGTCGGTGATGAGGCTGTCGACCGTGAGCCCGATGTGATGCCGGTAGCTCGACCAGCGATAGTCCTCGGCCGCCGCGACGAGGCCGCTGCGCACCGGCGCGAGTTCGACCACGCGGCTCGCCAGCAGGAAGAAGCGCTCGCCCTCGATGACAGTCGCGCGGTAGCGCCCTTCCCAGAGCGTGCCGCGCCGCGCGTAACGACGGTTGAAGTGGGCCACATAGCGCCTGCCGACTGCCTGCATCGCCTTGGGAAGGCTGGCTTCGTCGGACGGCGTGACGAGCAGTTGCACCGCGCCGGGCATCAAAACCCAGGCATGCACCGCAAGGTGGTGATCGCGCGCCGCTGCCTTCAGGCAGTCGATGAACAGTTCGTAGTCCTGGTCGTCGACGAATGCGGGCTGCTGATCCAGTCCGCGCAGAATCACATGCTGCGGCTGGTCGGGAACATAAAGACGTGCAAGCCGTGCCATGCTCGATTTTCCTGGTCCGTTGGTGAATACCCGCAGACCCGCCCAGGCCGCGCCAGCGCTTGTTCTCGCGGGCATTGCAGCTTGAGCGGAGACTTCGCGGCGCTTAGGGAAAAAGCTCTAACGGTCGCATATGGTTTGTTGCAAACGTTGTGTTCATAATGAGCGGGCCTTTAATGGAGGAGCACATATATGAAATTAAAACAGGCGCTGGCAGCAGTCGCCGCGCTCGCCTGCATGTCGGGGGCTCACGCGCAAACGGCCAACACGTTCTACGTTACAACGGGGTGGTTCCATTTCAGTCCGCAGGACAGCAGCGACGCACTGAAGATCGACGATGTTGGCGGCCGCTCCGTCAACCAGGCCTTTCCGGGCACGGGTGCCGGCATTAGCAGCTCCGACACCTTTGGCCTGAGCCTTGGTTACTTCGTCACCGATCACCTCGCCACCGAATTCGAACTGGGCGTTCCGCCCAAATTCGACCTGGACGGCGCAGGCTCGCTCAGCACCTACGGCAAGCTTGGCTCCGCCAGACTGTGGAGCCCCGCGCTGCTGTTCAAGTACTACTTCAACAAGCCTGAAGCGAAATTCCATCCGTACCTGGGTATCGGCGTCACGCACGTTTCGTTCTCGGACGCAAAGATCACCAACAGCAACTTCATCAATAGCCCTGCCCTTGGGGGTCCGACCAGCGTTTCGACGGACAGTTCCTGGGCGCCGGTGTTCAATGTCGGTTTTAACTACAACTTCACGAAGCACTGGTTCGCGGGCTTTTCGGTCTCGTACATTCCGGTCAGCGTGATCGCGACGCTCAATACCCAGAAGCAGACTCAAGTGGGCGTGATCTCGCAGAAGGCCGAAGCGAAGATTCACCTTAACCCGCTCGTCACGTACCTGAAGGTCGGTTACATGTTCTGAAGCGGCTTGCGCTTGCGGCACGCGCTGGCGCATTCCCGTTCCGCTGCCTCGCCGCCGACCGTCCCGCCCTCGCGGAATCCAACGGTTGGCGGCCTCTTCCCCACCCTGCCGCACATCCTCTTACTTCAGCACTGGTTGTTCCTGACAACCGGATCGGTTTTTCTTGATTCTATGCCTCTGGGAAAAACCGTGCTGTCCCCGTAATCATTTGTCGCAAACAAAGCGTAACGCAAGCCCGGGAAAGCCCGCCACATCGCCCCGGAAAGCCGCGCCAGTCGGGCCTGTCCGATTTTCAGCTGCGCACCCTCGCGCTTCAGGCACCCGATTTGCGCAATACTCAGACTCCTTCTCGAGCGTCCTGCCCTTTTTTGCGCGGACGCCGCGAGCCCCAGAACCTGAGATTGCCAAAACGGAGCCATTCATGAGCGCATTCCCGAACACGCGAGACGCCCTCGGAGAATCCTGGACCCGCACGGGTCGCCATGCAAAGCGCATTGCGCGCCGCGGCCGCAGCGCCGCCGCCGATATCGCCGACGAGCTGCGAGACCTGCTCGGAGAGCTGGAAAGCACCTTGGGCGAAGGCACCCAGGCCGACGCCCAGGCCCTGCGCGCCGACGTGCGCAAGCGCCTCGACGCCGCGCGCGAACGCCTCGAAATCGCCCGCGTCAACGCGCGCGAGCGCGCCGGCGAGGCGATGGACAATGCGGACGATTACGTGCACGCCAATCCGTGGCAGGCGATCGCCATCGTGGGCGGCGTCGCGCTGGTCGCAGGCGCTATTCTGGCGCGCTGGCGCTAAGGATTTCAGCCCAAAGACTGGACCGCGCGCCGTAGCGGCTGGCCACGCTCAGCCGTCGAGGGCGTGCGGTCCGATCAGATCGATGCGATCAGTGCAGATCGTGTCCACGCCCCAGAGCGCCAGCTCACGCGCGCGCTCAAGTTCGTTGACCGTATAGGCAAGGACGAAAAGCCCTGCTTCCTTGATACGCGCGACGAGCGCCTGATCCAGATGCCGATGGTCCGCGTGCAGCGACACGCAGACAAGCGCTTCCGTCTGCGCGCGCCAGTCGTCGGGCACGCGCTCGAACAACAGGCCGCGCGGCAGATCCGGCGCAGCCTCGCGTGCGGCCGCCAGCGCTTCGAACGAGAACGACGACAGCAAAGGCGGCTGACCCGGCGTCTTTTTCCACAGCTTCGCGGTTTCCGCTGCAACGATGCGCCCCGTGTCCTTGTCCCGCCCCACACAGGGCTTGATCTCCACATTCGCCGCCAGCCCTTCCTCGCGGCAGCATTGCGCCGCCTCCGCGAGCGTCGGCATGTGCTCGTCCTCGAAACGCGGATCGCACCAGCTACCCGCGTCCAACGCCGCGATCTGCGCATACCGAAGCTGCGCCGCCGCGCCGCGCCCGTTCGAGGTGCGCTCGACCGTATCGTCGTGCAGCAGGAAGGCGATGTTATCGGCGGAAAGCTTTGCGTCGAACTCCACCATCGTGTGCCCGAAGCCTGCGCCTACGCACAGGCCCGCAAGCGTGTTCTCGGGCGCGAGTGTGCCGCCGCCACGATGCGCGGCGACGCGCGGATACGGCCAGGATTTCATCGATAAAACTCCAGTGGAACGCGGGGGCAGATGCCGCTACACGCCGCTAGACGCCGTCAGACTTCATCGGAAACGACGAACAGCCGCCGATACTCCTTGAGCGCGTAGCGGTCGGTCATGCCCGCGATGTAATGCGCGATCAGGCGCGGCTGCGTTGCCGGATCGTGCGTCTTCTGATAGGCGGGCGGCAACAGGCGCGGATCGTCGCTGAACGCGTCGAAAAGGCCTTTGACGACGCGCTGCGCCTTGTTCGCCATGCGCATCACGCGATAGTGGCGATACAGGTTGCGATAGAGAAAGCGCTTGAGCGCGGCCGCCTGTGCGGCGACGCGCTCGCTGTGCGCGACCAGCGGGGGCGCGGCGCGCACATCGTCGAGCGACTTCGGCGCGTGTTCGGCGAGGTTGCGGCGAGTCTGGTCGATCAAATCGACGATCAGCGTATTGATGATGCGTCGCACGGTCTCGTGCACGAGCCGCCGCCCGTCGATCTGCGGATATTCGGCGCGCGCGGCCTCGCAGTGGGTCTGCCACAGCTCGACTTCGGCCAGTTGCCCGATGGCGATGAGACCGGAGCGCAGGCCGTCATCGACATCGTGATTGTTATAGGCGATCTCGTCGGCGATATTGGCGATCTGCGCTTCAAGCGACGGTTGACGCCCAAGCAAAAAGCGCTCGCCCAGTTCGCCGAGCTGGCGCGCATGCTCGCGCGAGCAATGTTTGAGGATGCCCTCGCGCGTCTCGAAGCACAGGTTCAGCCCGTTGAACGCGCCATAGTGCTCCTCCAGCTCGTCGACCACGGCGAGACTCTGCAGGTTGTGCTCGAAGCCGCCGTGGTCGCGCATGCACTCGTTGAGCGCATCCTGGCCCGCATGGCCAAACGGCGTGTGGCCCAGATCATGAGCCAGCGAGATCGCTTCGACGAGGTCTTCGTTCAGACGCAGATTGCGCGCCACCGAGCGCGCGATCTGCGCCACTTCGAGGCTATGCGTGAGCCGCGTGCGAAAGAGATCGCCCTCGTGGTTCACGAACACCTGCGTCTTGTATTCGAGCCGACGAAACGCGGTGGAATGCACGATGCGGTCACGGTCGCGCTGGAACTCGCTGCGCGCGGCGGGCGGCGCTTCGGCAAAGCGGCGGCCGCGCGACTGGGGGGAGTGCGCCGCGTAGGGCGCGAGACCGGTTTCGAATTCGGATCCGGCTGCGTCGGATGAAGGCGCGGTTGCGTCTGCCTTGTTGCCAAGGGTGTCAAGGGTGTCGCTGCGGGTGTCGCTCAACGGTTCCTCCGCACGGATCGCAAAGTGGACGGCTGCGGCTTCGTCGCCTTGTGGGCCTGGGCCGTCGTTCAGCTCAAGATCGGAACTACATCGGCACTGCGTTGTTTGCCCGCCGTACCGGGTATGCACAGCCACGGCGAGCAGGCGCTCCGGTTCGTTTCAGTGCTTGACGGTGGCCGCCAGCGTGGCTTGCACGGCCTCGTCGGGCGCGAGACCGATATGCGTCTCGCCAAATCGCTTGAGCAGGATGAACTTGATCGCGCCGCCTTCGGCCTTCTTGTCCACCTGCATCAGTTCGACGTAGCGATCCGCACCGAGCGCCGGGCCGACATCCGGCAGATGCGCAGCCTTCACCACGCTCACCAGCCGCTCGCGCGAGGCTTCGTCGAGCATGCCCATGCGCACCGACAGATCGGCCGCCATCACCATGCCGCAGCCCACGGCCTCGCCGTGCAGCCACTCACCGTAGCCGAGGCCCGCTTCAATGGCGTGACCGAAGGTATGACCGAAATTGAGGATCGCGCGCAAACCGCCTTCGCGTTCGTCTGCGGCCACCACCGAAGCCTTGATCTCGCACGAACGCTTGACCGCGTGCGCGAGCGCAGCGGGCTCGCAGCGGTTGAGCGCTTCGACGTTGGCTTCGATCCAGCCGAAGAAGTCCGCGTCGGCGATCGCGCCCGTCTTGATGACTTCGGCCACGCCCGCCGCCAGTTCGCGCGCCGGCAGCGTGCGCAGCGCGGCGATATCGGCGATCACGGCCTGCGGCTGGTAGAACGCACCGATCATGTTCTTGCCGAGCGGATGGTTGATGCCGGTTTTGCCGCCCACCGACGAATCGACCTGCGACAGCAGCGTCGTCGGCACCTGGATGAAGGGCACGCCGCGCATGTAGCAGGCCGCAGCGAAGCCGGTCATGTCACCCGTCACGCCGCCGCCCAGCGCGATCAGCGTGGTCTTGCGGTCCGCGCGCGAGCTCAGCAGCGCGTCGAAAATCTGGTTGAGCGTTTCCCAGTTCTTGAACGCTTCCCCATCGGGCAGCACCACGGTGTGCACATCCTTGCCGAGCGGCGCGAGCGCGGCGCGCAGTTTCTCGCCGTACAGCGGCTCGACGACGGTGTTGGTGACGATCGTCACCGACTTGCCGGCGATATGCGGCACGAACAGCGCCGTCTGGCCGATCAGGTCGGAGCCGATATGGATGGGGTAGGCGCGGTCGCCCAGTTCGACGTTGACGGTAATCATGCCAGGCAGTAGTTCAAAGTGTGGGGCGCTTCGGTGCCGGATCAGCGGATCGCCGGTACGCCGGATCGCAGAAAACGCTATTCGCTCGCCGGCGAGCGAAGGACGCCAGCCATGTCGAGCTGCATCAGCACCATGTTGACGAGACCGTTCACCGAAGGACGGCCCGTCTCGATCACGAAATCCGCGACTTCGCGATAAAGCGGATCGCGCTGCTCGTAGAGCGCTTCGAGGCGTCCTTTGGGATCTTCGGTCTGCAGCAGCGGCCGGTCCTTGTCGCGGCGCGTGCGCAGCCACAAGTCATGCGGATGGGCGCGCAGATAGACGACGAAGCCGCGCTCTCTGAGCGCAGTGCGATTCTCGGGCCGCAGCACCGCGCCGCCGCCCGTCGCGAGCACGATGCCTTCGCGCGCGCTCAGCTCTTCGATCATCTGGGCTTCGCGGTCGCGAAAACCCGCCTCGCCTTCGAGTTCGAAGATCACCGGGATGCGCGCGCCGGTGCGTGCTTCGACCTCGTGATCGGAGTCGAAAAACGGACGCTCAAGCCGGCGCGCGACCGCACGGCCCACGGTCGTCTTACCGGCGCCCATGAGCCCTACGAAAAAAACATTGGCGTTTGCGTCCCGCACTTGCAGCGTTTCCTACAAAAGATTGGTGCAGCAGCTTACTGGCAAAGCGGCGGCGTTGTCGAGCCTGCGGACTGCACGGTCGGCCCCCTTTCGGCCATCCTGCGCAGCTTTTCCCTATTTTGGGGCCGAATCACGCGCGATGTGCGCACGAGCATCGCTCATTGCGCGCTGACCACGCGCGGCGTGATGAAGACGACCAGTTCGCTACGTTTGTCCCAGTGTGCGCGATGCGAAAAAAGCACGCCCAAAACCGGTATTTTGCCCAGGAGCGGCACGCGCGTCACATCATCCCGATCATCGCTTGCGTCGATACCGCCAATCGAGACCGTTCCGCCATCCTCGATTTCGACGCGCGTCTGCACATGTTTGGTGTTGATCGCCGGTCCTGCGGCGGTCTGCTCGCCCACGCTGTCCTTGGCCACGTCGAGGTCGAGAATCACGCGGCCATCGGGCGTAATCTGCGGCTCGACCTCCAGTTTCAGGCTGGCGCGCCGGAATTGCACGCCCGACACACCCTGCCCGACCTTCGCCTGATAGGGCAGTTCGGTGCCCTGCTCGACCACGGCCTTGGTGCGATCGGCGGTGACGACGCGCGGACTCGACACAACACGCCCGCGCCCTTCGGCTTCCAGCGCACTCAACTCGACATCGAGTAGACGTGTGGCGCGCGCCGCCAGCAGGGTAAGGCCAAGCTGCGCGGCGGCAAAACCGTTCAGCGCGCCCGCGCCGAGGTCGAAGACCTGGCCGGCGCTGTTCGCGCCGCCCTCGCCTGTGCCACCGCGCAGCCCGCGCGCCGTGCCATCCACGCTGGTCGGACTGACACCCAGTCGCACGCCCAGCTCGCGCGAGAGACCCACATCCCCTTCGACGATGCGCGCTTCGATCAGCACCTGGCGCGCGGGCGCGTCCAGACGCTGGATCAGCCCCGCGATCTGGTCGAGCCGCGCGGGCAGATCGGTGACGAAGAGCAGATTCGTGCGCGTGTCGGCCACGGCGGCGCCGCGCTTCGAGAGCGCGCGCTGCGTGCCGGAGCCAGTCAGCAGTTTGCGCAGATCCTCGGCGCGCGCGTACTGCAGCTCGAAGGCGCGGCTCGCGAGCGGCTCCAGATCGGCTGCGCGCGCATGCGCCTCGAAGCGCTGACGCTCGCGCGCGGCAAGCTCGCTGGACGGGGCGACCCAGAGAACATTGCCGATCCGCTCCAGCGCGAGTCCGTTCGAGGCCAACAGCAAATCGAAGGCGGCGCGCCACGGCACGCGGTCCAGCCGCAGCGTGACCTGGCCGCGCACCCGTTCGCTCGCGACGATGTTGAGCTTCGTGAATTGCGCGAACGTATGGAGCACCGAGGTGAGTTCGGCGCGCTGGAAGTTCAGCGAAATCGGCCGATCGGGCGGCAATCCGTCGCTAGCGGCGCTTGCGTCGCTCAGGCGCGCCACCGCGGGAAGCGGCGTCGGCGGCCCTTCGAGCGGCTCGGCGGCGGGCCGCGCCGCGGCGGTTTCCGGTGGCGGCGAAGCGGGCACGACGGCGGCGGCGCTTACCCCAGCGGGATCGTCATCAGCGCCTTCGGTAAAGGGATTCGCCACCCAGCCGGTCGTGGCCACGGGCTCACCTGCGGGCAAAGGCGGCGCTTCGTAGCGCGCAACCGGCAGCGACGCCGACTGCCACGCGGGAGGCGGCGCGGGCACCGCCGCCTGCAGCATCGAGGCCGCCAAGGCCAGAGCCGCCACGAACACCGGGGCAAACGCACGCCGCACCATCATCGCTTCTCCTGCGCCCAATCCAGCGTCTGTATCGCGCCATCGACCGAGAGCACCACGCGCGCCGGCGTCACCTGAAGCACGCGCGCGCCGACGATCGTCGCGCCAGCCTGTACTGCCGTCGTGCCCTCGGCTGTCTCGATAAGCGCGACGGCGCGTCCGCGCTCTGCCAGCGTGCCCGCAAGGCGCAGCGCGCCGTCGCCCTTCTCACCTGGACTGCTTCCGGAACGCTCCGAAAATGGATCGACGGATTTGCCGGTCTCGTTTGCATCACCCGCAAACGCAACGGCGGGCAAGCCGTCGAACACCTGCAATTGCGCCGAAACCGCGAGACCGCTTGCGCTGCGCCGCAGTGAAAGCGCCATCGGCACCGCGAGCTCGGGCAGCTCTGCGAGACCGTCGAGGAAGCCTCTGAGCTGCGCGAAGCTGCCTTGCGCCACGAGCCTGGTGGCGCGAAATGCTTGTGCCTTCCCGGCGTCCGGCGTCACGGGCTCAAGCGCGATCAGGGCGAGACCGGCCTGCGCGGCGAGTTGCGAGACATTGCGCATGTCAGAGGCGGCGCTGCCCTTATGCGGGCGCTGCGGCCAGTCGCGCGCGTCGATGCGCAAGGCTGGCAGGCGCGCCAGCGTCTGCCGCGCCGCGACCTGCCGAGCCTGGGCGTCGGCCAGTGCGACGTGCGCGGTCTGGGCCCCGCCCACATCCGCAGCGATGTACGCAATGGCCGTCAGCACCGCTGCCAGACAGCCCAGCGTGAGCGCCACGACAGCGCGCCGCCGCGTGCTCCACGCATGCAGAGGCCGCCAGCCGTGCAGCAGCGCCGCCCTCACTTCGCCAAGGGGCGCGCGGGAGAAAGGTGGCTCGCTCATGCGCGGCACATCTGAACTCAAATCGCTCATTTCGCCTCCTTCACGCCGATGCTGCGAGCTGCATTCGTCGTGTTCTGCCCGCTCAGCGCCGCGCCCTTCCAGACGAGTCGAGCAGCGATATGGATCGGTGCGCCGCCTGCCGCAGCGCTCGACGTGATACGGGTCTGCCTGGTTTGCGCTTCGCGCTTGAGCTCACGCACGTTGACGGCCTCGATGTCCCGCAGCGCATGCAGGCGTTCGAGCCACGCCGCCGCAGCCGCTTCATCGGCGGCGCTGGCCTGCAGCTCGGTTTCGTCGGCGTGCTGTATGAGTTGATCGAGCACCACGCCTTCCGTGCGAACGCGGGCAAGCGCGTCGATCAGCGCGAAAAAATGGCTGAGCGGCTGCGCCTTTTGCTGCGCCTCGCGCCACGCGGCGTGACGCTCATCGGCTTCGCGCGCGAGCCTGCGCGCCTCGCGCAGCGGCGTACCCCACTGTGCGAGTTGCTGCTCGATTTGCGCGCGCCGCGCATCGGCCTGAGTTCGCTCGAACGCCTGCCAGCCCGCGGCGGCGGCGCCCAGCGCCGCGCCGATCAGCAGCGCGGCCAGCCATTCGAGCGCGCGCCGTCTGCGCAACCGTCGTGCAGCGGCAAGCCGCCACGGCAATAGATTGAATCCGTCCCACGCGAAGACCTTCGCAGGCGCACTCATTCGTGCACCCCGCGCATCGCAAGCCCGAATGCCACCGCGCAGGCGGGGTCGTGCAGCAGTTGAGCGTCGAGCGGGAAATCAGCATCGGCGAGCGGCGCGCATTCGAACGGCAGCACTGGGCAGCCAAGCACATCGCCGATATCGGCTATCGAAAAATGCACGCCCTGAAGCAAGCCCACGTCGCCAGCCACAATGGCGCAGCCGGTCTGCTCGCTACCCGCCAGATCGCGCAGCGCCTCGACCAGGTCGGCGTGCTCCAGCGCCGGGAAATGCATGGTGCGCGCGATGCTGTCGTCGGCCACGAACCAGCCGTGCACGCCGTCAGCGCCCACCCAGAGCGCGGCCCATGGCTCGTGCGGCGGCAACTCGAAGGCGGCGGCGTGGCGCATCGCGCGCAGCGCAGCGTGGGCTTCGTCGTCCATCACGCACAGCGCCACGCCCGCCATCGCCGCACACTCGATGCGCGACTCCAGATAGGCGCGCGCGGTGGCCGCAATCATCACCTTCGCTTCGTGCGTACTGGCGACGCCGCAGTCCATGGCAAGCGGACCGACGCGCCAGTCCACGGAAAGCTCATGGCGCTCGATGCCGGCCACGCGCTCGGCTTCGGCCAGCACGAGCGGCTCCAGTTCGGTGAAGAGGCCCGAGACGTCGGCCACGAAGGGGGCGCCGGCGATGCCGGGTGGCCGGGGCGATAAGCGCGCCAGCGGCACCGACGCCATCAACGTGGCCCCCGTGGGCAGCGCCATCGCGCAGCGCAGCGCTGCTTCGGCGCAGGCGCGCGGCATCGCGCCGAATGCCGCCTGCAACGCCGTCACCAGCGCGGCGCGATCGACGATCTCCGCTCCCGCGAGTGCCTCGCGCGCCAGCGGCACGCGCCCGAGCCATTCGATGCGCAGCGGGCCGCCGCCGAACACGCGCTGACTCAGCACGACCAGCGTGACGCCCCGTGCGTGCACATCGACGCCCGCCGCGTAACGGCGCGCCCCCAACAATAGCGGATTGAGCAGGCCCATCGCCTTCCTCCCTCATGCGTGGCGCCGCGAACGATTCGCGGCGCGCCCTGGGAGAAATTGTGCGAAGCGGCGCCATTGCCGAACACTCGGCCAGATGGCCAATCTTTGCGCCCGGCTCGTGCCCTCGGCCTTCTCGCGCATTCGAGACACAGCTAGAGTGCGTCTATATCCCAATCCCAGTGCCTTCGCAGTCCCCACGCACCGCCTGCCCCACACGCCGCGTCCGGCTTTCCAATGCGTAAGCGTTCCGAAAGCACGCGAGGGCGGGCGGCTATAATCGCGGGACTGTTTTTTCGGTGTCCGTATGCAAGAAGCCCCGCCGCCCTCGTCCGTTCCGCCGTCCACGCCGCCCGAACCCACCGCGCCGAAGAAGCGCCGCCGGCCCTGGTGGGCGCGGCTGCTGATCGGCTTCTTCGTATTGATCATGGGCGCCGTCGCCAGCGTGGCGCTGGTGCTGGGCTATGCGTTGATCGTCGCCACGCCCAATCTGCCCTCGCTCGACGCGCTCACGGATTACCGCCCCAAGGTGCCGCTGCGCATCTACACGCGCGACCACGTGCTGATCGGCGAATTCGGCGAGGAGCGGCGCGATATCGTTCATTTCCAGGACGTGCCGGGCAATCTCAAGAATGCGATTCTCGCGATCGAGGACGCGCGCTTCTATGAGCACGGCGGCGTCGATCTCACCGGCATCGCGCGCGCGGGCATCGTCGCGCTGACCAACGGCCACGCGTCGCAGGGCGCGAGCACGATCACCATGCAGGTCGCGCGCAACTTCTTCCTGTCGAGCGAAAAGACCTACACGCGCAAGGTCTACGAGATGCTGCTCGCCTACAAGATCGAGTCGAAGCTCTCGAAGGACCAGATCCTGGAGGTCTACATGAACCAGATCTATCTGGGGCAACGCGCCTACGGCTTCGCCAGCGCAGCGCGCGTGTACTTCGGCAAGGATCTGAAGGATTTGACGCTCGCCGAATGCGCGATGCTCGCGGGCCTGCCCAAGGCGCCATCGGCGTATAACCCGGTCGTCAATCCCAAGCGTGCCAAGGTGCGTCAGGAGTACATCCTGCAACGCATGCTGGAGCTGCACTACATCACCCAGGCACAGTACGACGAAGCCGCGGCGCAACCGCTCGTGGTCAAGGGCCAGGGCAAGGAATACAGCGTGCACGCGGAATACGTGGCCGAAATGGTGCGTCAGATGATGTACGCGCAGTACCACGAAGAAGCCTACACACGTGGGCTGAACGTGGTCACCACCATCGATTCGGCCGATCAGGACGTCGCCTACCGCGCGCTGCGCAAGGGGCTGATGGATTATGAGCGCCGTCATGGCTATCGCGGCCCCGAGGCCTTCATCGACCTGCCCAGCGACGCCGACGACCGCGAACAGGCCATCGACGACGCCCTGCTCGAACATCCCGATAACGGCGAACTGGTCGCAGCCGTGGTCACGGCGGCGAGCCCCAGGGAAGTCCAGGCGACTTTCATGGACGGCAACACCGCCAGCATCAACGGCGACGGCCTGCGTTTCGCGCAGTACAACCTGAGCACGCGCGCGCAGCCGAGCCAGAAGATCCGCCCCGGCGCGATCATCCGCGTGGTGCGCAACAACGACGGCGCATGGTCGATCACGCAGTTGCCGCAGATCGAGGGCGCGTTCGTTTCGGTGGTGCCGCAGGACGGCTCGATCCGCGCGCTGGTGGGCGGCTTCGACTTCAACAAGAACAAGTTCAACCACGTCACCCAGGCGTGGCGTCAGCCGGGTTCGAGCTTCAAGCCCTTCATCTATTCGGCGTCGCTCGACAAGGGTCTCGGGCCGGCCACCATCATCAACGACGCGCCGCTGTTCTTCAGCGCCGCCGAAACCGGCGGCCAGGCGTGGGAGCCGAAGAACTACGGCGGCGGTTTCGACGGCCCGATGTCGATGCGCACCGCGCTCATGAAGTCGAAGAACCTCGTGTCGATCCGCATCCTCAACCACATCGGCACGAAGTACGCGCAGCAGTACATCACGCACTTCGGTTTCGATGCCGACCGCCATCCGGCCTATCTGCCAATGGCGCTGGGCGCGGGCCTCGTCACGCCGCTGCAGATGGCGGGCGGCTATGCGGTGTTCGCCAACGGCGGCTATCGCGTCAATCCCTACCTGATCGCCGAAGTCACCGATCAGCGCGGCGCGGTGGTCGCGCAGGCGCAGCCGCTGGTGGCGGCCGAAAACGCCCCGCGCGCGATCGATCCGCGTAACGCCTACATCATGAACAGCTTGCTGCAGAGCGTGGCGCAGCGCGGCACGGGCGCAAAGTCCAACGTCCTCAAGCGCACCGATCTGGGCGGCAAGACCGGCACCACCAACGATTCGCGCGACGCCTGGTTCGCGGGCTACCAGCACACGCTCGCGGCCATCGCGTGGATCGGCTACGACAATCCGCGCAGCCTGGGCGACAAGGAAACCGGCGGCGGCCTCGCCCTGCCCGTGTGGATCGAATACATGCAGAAGGCGCTCAACGGCGTGCCCGACTACAAGATGCCGATGCCCGACGGCATCGTCACCCTCGGCGACGAACTCTATTACGCCGACGCCACGCCTGGACGCGGCTTCGTCTCGACGGTCGGCATCAGCCAGGCGGCGCTGGAGGCGGCCGCCAGCGGCGGATCGGCTTCGGGCGGCGAAGGCGATGCAGGCGCGGCGCCCGCGCCGGAGCAGGTCAACGCCAAGGAGAAGGAAGACATCATGAATCTGTTCCGCGGGCACTGAATCCCTCCCGCTTGAAACACGCAACACGCACCACGCAGAAACGAAAAACGGGCGCCCAGAAGAGGTGCCCGTTTTTTCATCGACGCGATCAGTGCGCCTGTCAGTGCGCCAATCAGTGCGCCTTTACGGCTTGAACGTCACCGGCTCGCCCGCCTGCTCCGTCGAGTACGCGGTGAGCGCGGAGAAAAACTCGGTGCCCGTGCGCGTGTCGAGCCATTGACCGTCGATGAAGCGGTAATGGAAACCGCCTGCTTTGGCGGCGATCCAGATCTCTTTCATCGGCGGCTGAAGATTGACGATGATCTTCGTACGATTCTCGAATTCGAGTGTCAGAACATTGCCGCTGCGTTCGAGTTCGATGTCGGCATCGGCCTCGTCCACAGCGCGTTCCACCGCCGCCAGCACGGCCTCCGCGCGGCTCAGGTAGTCACTATCTGCCATGCTAAACTCCACCAGTTAATCAATCAGGGACAATTATGCGTGTCAATTCCCGGATGCGCGCACGGGCATCCCGCGTTTCGACGTCCGCCGCGATTCTAGCCGCTTTCGCGCTTGGCGCAGTGTCGCTCACGGGTTGCGGCCAGAAGGGCCCGCTCTACATGCCGAACGTGCCGCCGATGCCGCAGAAGCCCAATTTCGAGACCCAGCCCGCGCCCGACGATCAGGCACGCGCCGCCTCGGACGCGCAGGTGGGCACGATTCCCGACACCTCGGGCACGCCGCTCTCGCTGTCCCCGGACCCCGAACTGAACTCCGTACCGGCATCGGCCGCCAGCGCAACGCCGGCTTCCGCTGCCGCGCCGGCGCAGTGAGCGCCGCAGCAAGCGCTTGCTGAGCCCCAACATCCGCAACCCGATCTCCGCATGACCCAGCCCGCTTTCCACCGCGTCGACGGCCAGTTGTTCGTCGAAGGCGTCCCCGCCGCCGATCTCGCCGCGCAGTACGGCACGCCGCTCTACGTCTACTCGCGCGCCGCGCTCACGGGCACCTGGCACGCCTACGCCTACGCCTGCGCGGGCCGCCGCGCCACCGTGCACGTCGCGGTCAAGGCGAACAGCAATCTTGCCGTGCTCAACGTGTTCGCGCGCGAAGGCGCGGGCTTCGACATCGTCTCGGGCGGCGAACTCGCGCGCGTGCTGGCAGCGGGCGGCAAAGCGCAAAACACGGTGTTCTCGGGCGTGGGCAAGCATGCCGACGAAATGAAAACCGCGCTCGAAGCGGGCGTGAAGTGCTTCAACGTCGAATCGATTCCCGAACTCGACCGCCTGAACGCCGTCGCGGGCGCGCTCGGCAAGAAGGCGCCGGTGTCCCTGCGCGTGAATCCGGATGTGGACGCCAAAACGCACCCGTACATTTCCACCGGCCTGAAGTCGAACAAGTTCGGCATCGCGTTTGAAGACGCGCGCGCGACTTACCGCGCGGCGGCGGCCATGCCGAATCTGCACGTCGTGGGCATCGATTGCCATATCGGCTCGCAGATCACCGAAGTCGCGCCGTATCTCGACGCCATCGACAAGTTGCTCGAACTCGTCGACCAGATCGAAGCGGACGGCATCGCGATTCATCACGTCGATGTGGGCGGCGGCCTGGGCATTCGCTACGACGACGAAACGCCGCCGGATATCGGCGCGTTCGTGCGTACCGTGCTGGACCGCATCGAGGCGCATGGCGCGAAGACCGGCAAGTCGCGCGAAGTCTGGTTCGAGCCGGGCCGCTCGCTGGTCGGCAACGCGGGCATTCTGCTCACCACGGTCGAATTCCTGAAGCCGGGCGCGGAAAAGAACTTCGCCATCGTCGATGCGGCGATGAACGATCTGGCGCGTCCCGCGATGTACGAGGCGTATCACGCGATCGAAGCCGTCGCGCCGCGCGCGGACGAGGCCAGGACGTGGGATATCGTCGGCCCGGTATGCGAGAGCGGCGACTGGCTGGGCCGCGACCGCACGCTCGCGATCGAAGCGGGCGACGTGCTGGCGATCCGCTCGGCGGGCGCCTACGGTTTCACGATGAGCTCGAACTACAACACGCGCCCGCGCGCGGCGGAGTTGCTGGTCGACGGCACGCGCGTACACGTCGCGCGTGAGCGCGAAACCGTGCAGCAACTTCTGGCGGGCGAACATCTGCTGCCGGATTGAGCGTTTGCGCCACGCCATGAAAAAGCGACGCCCTGAGCGTCGCTTTTTTTATCGGATGAAACTTCAGCTCGCCTGTCGCGCCTTGATCCGCGCCATCAGCCAGACGGCCAGCCGCCAGCCGAGCAGCGCCAGCATGATCGCGCCATAGATCTTCGGCAGCACCAGATCGTGCTTGCCCGCCTTCATCCACCAGAAATGCAGGATCGCCAGCACGCCGATCGCGTAGATCAGTCGATGCAAGGACTGCCAGCGGCGGCCGAGCTTGCGCACCATCGCTTTGGTCGACGTCGCGGCAAGCGGAACCAGCAGCACGAAAGCCGCAAAACCCACCGTGATGAAAGGCCGCTTGCCGACATCCTTGAGCATCGCGGCCACGTCGAACCACTTGTCGAACCAGATGTAGGTGGTGAAGTGCAAGGCCGCGTAGAAGAACGCGTAGAGGCCCAGCATGCGCCGAAATCGCAGCAGCGCGTTCCAGCCCGTGAGCCGGCGCAGCGGCGTGACCGCCAGCGTGATGCACAGGAACACGAGCGTCCATAGACCCGTCGAGCGCGTGATGAACTCGATCGGATTCGCGCCCAGCCGGTCCGTGACGCCAAAGAACACGATGCGCGCGAGCGGATACCACGCCGCGACGAACACCGCGACTTTCGCCCAGCGCTGCCAGCGCGGCCCAGTGGTCGCGGCAGCCGCCTGAGGGCGTCTGGCCGTGCGTGCAGGTGTGGTCGTCGTTTCCATCGTCTTGCTCCCTTTGCGTCCTCTCGAACTCCGTCAGAAGTTCTTGCGCAGATCCATGCCCTGATACATCGACGCCACCAGATCGCCGTAACCGTTGAACATCAGCGTCTTGCGCTTGGGCGTGAAAAAGCCGTCCTCGCCGATACGTCGCTCGGTCGCCTGACTCCAGCGCGGGTGATCGACGTTCGGGTTCACATTCGAGAAGAAGCCGTATTCGTTGGACGCGTAGGTGTTCCAGCTGGTCGACGGCTGCGTCTCGACGAAACGGATCTTCACCAGCGACTTCGCGCTCTTGAAACCGTACTTCCACGGCAGCACCACGCGTACCGGCGCGCCGTTCTGGTTCGGCAGCACCTGGCCATAGAGCCCGACGCTCAGCAGCGTGAGCGGGTTCATCGCCTCGTCCATGCGCAGGCCTTCGGAGTAAGGCCAGTCGAGAATCGGCTCAGCCAGACCGGGCATCTGCGAGCGATCGGCAAGCGTGATGAATTGCACGTATTTTGCGTTGCCCGTGGGCTGCGCGCGCTTGATCAATTCAGACAACGAGATGCCGATCCACGGAATCACCATCGACCAGCCCTCCACGCAGCGGTGGCGGTACACGCGTTCTTCCAGTGGCGCGAGCTTGAGGATGTCGTCGATATCGTAGACCTTGGGGTTCTTGATCTCGCCTTCCACGCTCACCTTCCAGGGGCGCGGGCGCAGCGTGTGCGCGTTCTGCGCCGGGTCGGCCTTGTCGGTGCCGAACTCGTAGAAGTTGTTATAGGTCGTGACGTCCTTGAATGGCGTGGCCTTGTCGGGCGCAACGAACTTCGCGTTGGTCCGCGCGGCCAGCTTCATCGCATTTGGATCGGGCGAGGCGTATTCGGCAAAGGCGTCGCGCGGATCGAGCAGGCCCAGTCCCGCGCCCATGCCGCCGAGCGCCAGCGCGCCAGTCGCCTTCATGAAGCGGCGGCGTTGTTCAAACACTTTTTGCGGCGTGATCTCGTACGCGGCGATGTCGTCGCCGTTGAGGATGATCCGGCTGCTACGCTTGGTCCACATGTCGATGCTCCTGAGGTCTGGCCCCGCCCGTTCTTGCGCGCTTTCCTGCACGTCGCCGGCCGGAGTCCGTCATGCAGGCTAACGCGCGCAAACCGGAATCCTTCCCATCGGCACAAAAAAAACCGCCGATGCGCGAGGCATTCGGCGGTTAGTTCGTTCAGCGCGCAGTTTCGGTTACAGCATTTCGGTTACAGCAGCGCTTACAGCTTGCCGTAACTATGCAGCCCGGACAGGAACATATTGACGCCCAGGAAGGCGAAGGTCGTGACCAGCAGGCCCGTGAGCGCCCACCAGGCGGCGACGCCGCCGCGCAGGCCCTTCATCAGGCGCATATGCAGCCACGCCGCATAGTTGAGCCAGACGATCAGCGCCCAGGTTTCCTTCGGGTCCCAGCTCCAGTAGCCGCCCCACGCCTGCGCGGCCCACAGCGCGCCCAGGATGGTGGCGATGGTGAAGAACGCGAAGCCCACGGCGATCGACTTGTACATGACGTCGTCGAGCACGTCGAGCGCGGGCAGGCGGTCCGCCAGCACGCCGCGCTCCTTCATGATGTAAGCCACACCCACCATCGCCGACAGCGCAAAGCTGCCATAGCCGATGAAGTTCGCCGGAACGTGGATCTTCATCCACCAGCTTTGCAGCGCGGGCACGAGCGGCTGGATCTGCTGCGCGTCGCGCGAGATCGAGTACCACATCAGGAAGCCCACGGCCGCGCTGATCACCAGCAGCACGAAGGCGCCGAGCGCGCGCGTCTCGTAGTGCTTCTCGTAATACAGATAGAACAGCGCCGTGATCAGGCTGAACAGCACGAACACTTCGTAGAGGTTCGAGATGGGGATATGGCCGACGTCCGCGCCAATCAGGTACGACTCGTACCAGCGCACCATCAGGCCGGTGAAGCCCATCAGCACCGCCGCCCACGTCAGGCGCATACCGATCGCGCCGCCCGTCTCCGAGCGCGACAGCAGGCCGATCCAGTAGAACATCGTGGCGAGCACGAACAGCGCGCTCATCCACAGGATGGCCGACTGGCTGGAGAGGAAATACTTGAGGAAAAAGGCCTGATCCGCGCGCGCGAGGTCGCCCTGATAGATCTGGATCGCGCCGACCGACATCAACGCAATCGCTGCCATCAACAGCCGCGACGGCTTCCAGCGCCAGCCCAGCACGATCAGCGCGGGCGTCGTGCCGCACAGCACCAGCTTGTCGTAGTAGTTCATGTGCGCGTGGTAGCGCGAAAGCGCGAAACCCGCGCCCGCCACCATCGCCAGCGCGAACAGCCAGTCCACCAGCGTCAGACGCCGCAGGAAGGGACGTTCGTCGAACAGTGCGTCGTTATGGATGTTGAGTGAGGACGCGCCGCGCACGTCCTGTGCCGCTGCCGCCGCTGCGCGGTCGGCGCGGCGGGTCTTTGCGGAAGAAGAAACCTGAGTCAAGTCCATGGGCTTACCGATGTTGATCTTGAGTGTCCGTAAGGTGCGCGCACTGAGTCCTGTCAATGCGCGTGGATCGCGTGGATCAAGCGTTACGGTCCGTCCCGCTGTCGTCTGCGCTGGCGTTCCCGGGCTGGGCGCCCAGGGTGCGCGAGACCGCTTCACGGGTGCGGGCAAACTCTTTCTCGAAGTCGAGCGTGCGGCGCGCGGTCGACATCGCCATGATGACGTCGACGCCCTGTCCGTGCGCCCCGCTGCGCTCCTTCAGCCAGAACCACAGACGGCGCTCGCGCACATAGAACATCGAAAAGATGCCAAGCACGAGCAACAGGCTGCCAAGATACACGACTTTCTTGCCCGGCGCGCGCGTCAACTGAAATACCGAAGCTTGCACCTGCCTGAATGAATCGAGCTGTAGATAGACAGGCGATCCGTACAGGAAACTGTCCGAAACAGCATTGATCGAGTCCTGCACGAAGCGCGCGGACTGGGCGTCCGGCGTGAGCGCGGGCTCGTCGGCCTGGGCGCGGGCGAGCTGCCAGAGATCCCAGCTCGCACCTTCGAGCATGCGTAGCAAGAGGCCCGCGGCCTTTTCCTGCTGATCTTTCGGCACCGATTTGTCGATGAACGCCGCGACCGCCTGAAAGCCGCCGATCTGGGACTTCGGCGCGCCCTGCATCGACGGATCGGTGCCCGAGAACAGGGTCATCACGCGCGAGGCGCTTTCTTCCAGATGCTGTTGCAGATCGCGATTCGAATCGGGGACCGAGCGCGCGGCGAACTGATGCGCGGCCTGCGCACGCAGCTTCGGATCCTCGAACGCGGCGCGCAGCAGCATCCACTCCTTCATCGAGCCGCCGCTATCGGCAGGAATGCGCAGGTAGCGGAACGGCTCGTCCGGGTTCTCGCGCATGCCGGCGAGGAACATGCGCTCGCCGCCCACGTCCACCGGTAGCATGTAGTTGTTGTACTCGCGCGCCTGGCCGTCCTTGTCGCGCACCTTGTACTGCACCGACGGCCCGACGTTATGCAGATCGAGCGGCTTCGAAGTCTTCGCGCCCGAGCCCAGGCGCTCATCGAACGCTTCCTTCAGGCTCTGATGCGCGACGCCCCGCGCATCGTTCTGGCCGCTGCCGTTCGAGGTATTTTCGACGTTGATGGCGCGGAAATCGGCGAATTCGATGGTCTGGCCGTCGACGCCCGGCACGCTTTGCCCAGCCGGCAGTTTGAGCGGCGCGGAATTGCCGATCGTGCCGCCGAACGGGAAGCTCTGCGCGCTCGCGCCGCTCATCGGCCAGGCGGTCATCTGCATCTGCGAGCCGCCGTCCTGGAAACTCGACTGATAGATCGACACGCCGTCGTACTCGAACGGCTCGTTCACCTCGACGCGCGCCGGCGTGCGCTGGCCCGTCTTGTGATCGATCACGACGATGTCGCTGGCGAACAGCTTGGGCATGCCTGTCGAGTAGTAATCGACGATGAACTTGTTGAGCTGGATCGAGAACGGCAGGTCCTGGATCAGCGAGCCGTCGGGCTGGTTCAGAATGGCCGTGGAGACGAACTGGCCTTCGGGCACCCACGCGTAGCCGCGGAAAGTGGGATTGGACTGCGAGAGACGGTGCTCGGGTGCGATGTCGTTGATCACCGCGTTGCTGCGGATCGGCGACTTGTCGAACAGCCACATCTGGAATTTGATCGGCAGATTGCTGTCGAGTAGACCGCCGATGCAGATCACCACGATCGCAAGGTGGGCAAAGATATAGCCGAGCCTGGTGAGCGCGCCGCGCTTGCCCGCGATCAGCGTCGCGCCTTCGGTTTCGCGCGTGACGAAGCGATAGCCCATGCGCTGCGCGAGCTTGCCGAGCTTGGCGGCAGTTTCCTCGCGGCTCACGCCTTCGAGCGCGAATTCACCCTTGTGATGGAACGCGCGAAGGCTGCCTTCGCGGACCTTGTCCTTCCAGCTCTTCATGTCGGCGATCATCTTCGGGCCGTTGCGGATCACGCATAGCGAGATCGACACCACCAGAAAGCCCAGGATGGTCATGAACCACCACGCGCTATAAACCGTGTAGAGGCTCAGCGAGCGGAAGATGTCGGCCCAGAACGGACCGAACTGGTTGACGTAGTTCGGGTACGGGTCGTCCTGCGTCAGCACCGTACCGATGATGCTCGCGATCGCCAGCACCACCAGCAGTGCAATAGCGAAGCGCATCGAACTGAGCAGTTCGATCGCGCTTCTAAGCGCCTTCTGGCGGACATTCAACTGCAGACCCTGCGTGGTGACGCTCATTCAAACTCCGCTTCTTGTTCCAGCAAAAAAGGGTGCAGGATCGCCGCATCCACCCGGCGCCCACACCCTTTTCTTGTTCTTCGACCGCTTGCCCCGGGTACGCCAGACTACGCGAGCGCCAGGTCAATATCAGGTCAGTGCAAACCGGCGGCGTAATCGGCGACCGCCTTGATCTCGTCGTCCGAGAGGCGGTGCGCGATCTGGCGCATCGGTTCGTTATTGTTGCGCGTGCCCTGCTGGAATGCGTACAACTGCGCAACCACGTATTCCGACCATTGGCCCGACAGACGGGGATATTGAACCGGAATGCCCTGGCCGGTCGGGCCGTGGCAGGCCGCGCAGGCCGGCACGCCCTTATCCGCGATGCCGGCGCGCCAGATCTTCTGGCCTTCCGGCACGGTCTTCGCGTCGCGCGCAAAGCCGGGCTTCGGCGTCTGCGAGGCAAACCAGGCCGAGACGTTGATCATATCCTGATCGGAAAGTGCGCTGGCGAAGCCCGCCATAATCGCATTATTACGCGCAGGGGGCTTGCCACCGGGCTGAGGCTTAAAATCCTTGAGTTCTTTGACGAGATATTCGGCGTGCTGGCCTGCGAGTTTGGGATACGCGCCGCCCGTGCTGTTGCCGTCGGCCGCGTGACACGCCGCACAAACCTGCGCCGCGATTGCCTGCCCCCGGGCGAGATCGGGCTTGGCCGGGGTCACCGGTTCAGCCGCCATCGCCATGATCGAAACACCTGCTGTGAGTCCCGCCGCTATCGCAAATTCGAGTACCTTCCAGGACTTGCTCAGTCGATTCATTCGCGCACCTTGTTTCGTCTTGTGGGAATCAGGTTCTGCAAACTACGACAGCGACCAATCTACCTCGAAGGGCCCGCGCCGGCCTCACGGGTATTCAGTAAACCGTCGCATTGTACAATAGCGCGCACGGCGCCTTGGCGCCAGTCGGGCCTCCCCCCGATATCTCCAGATCCTTCCCGGGCTTCTCCGGGCTTGGCGGACCCCCCGCCTCGTTATTTCAAATGTGTGGTCCTGACGATGGCCTTCCTGCTGCATCAAGCCCGTTTCTTTACGACGGTGAATCACCTGCGCGACCTGCCCGCCACGGCGCGGCCCGAGGTCGCCTTCGCCGGGCGCTCGAACGCAGGCAAATCCACCGCGATCAATCTGCTGTGCAACCAGAAGCGTCTGGCGTTCGCGTCGAAGACGCCGGGCCGCACGCAGCACATCAACTATTTCTCGGTCGGTCCCGCCGACGAGCCGATCGGTTATCTGGTCGACCTGCCCGGCTACGGCTATGCCGAGGTGCCGGAATCGGCCAAGCAGCACTGGCAGCTGCTGCTCGCGCAGTACCTGCAAACGCGCGCGCAACTCAACGGCCTCGTGCTGATGATGGATTCGCGCCGCCCGCTCACCGACCTCGATCGCCGCATGATCGAATGGTTCGAGCCGTCCGGTAAGCCGATCCACGCACTCCTGACGAAATGCGACAAATTGACGCGTCAGGAAAGCGTGCTGGCGCTGCGCAACACCAACAAGGCGCTGGACGAATATCGCAATCAGGGCTACCAGGGAAAACTGAGCGCGCAGCTGTTTTCGGCGCTCAAGCGTGTGGGTCTGGACGAAGCGCACGCCGTCATCGAAAGCTGGATCGCGCCCCAGTCCGATACCGGCGCAGCGGAAGGCTCCGCTTCCTGATCCCCCCGGTGGCAGCCGGTTCACGGCCGACACCGTCTGCCTCGCTTTCTGGTTCCGAGCGTGCGCAAGCCCACATAGTTGGGCGCTGCGCCGCTCGCGCCTGCCTGTTTTTCAGGCAAATCTCATGCAAAACGCAATTTTTTGCTGCGCATAAAAAAACCCGCCGTAAGTGCCGGCGGGCTAAACAGCCTTATCGAAAAACGACAGGCACCCGCTCAGGGAGGAGAAGCGGGGAGTCTGGCGCAAGGCGCCTCGCTCGATCGGTATGATATACCATTGTCCTGAAAAGTATCCTGCGCTCCGGAAGCGCGTTTTGTTTCAAGATAATCCGCCGACATGAGCTTCTATCCGCACCATCGTCCGCGCCGCATGCGCCGTGACGACTTCTCGCGCCGCCTGATGCGCGAAAACCTCCTGACCACTAACGATCTGATCTATCCCGTGTTCGTCGTCGCGGGCGAGAACGTGCGCGAAGCCGTGCCGTCGATGCCTGGCGTCGAGCGCGTCTCGGTCGATCTGCTGATGGGCGTGGCCGAACAATGCGTCGAACTGGGCATCCCGGTGCTGTCGCTGTTCCCGGCCGTCGACCCAGCGCTGAAAACGCCCGACGGCATCGAGGCGACCAACCCCGATGGCGTGATCCCGCGGGCGGTGCGCGAGCTCAAGAAGCGCTTCCCGGATCTGGGCGTGCTGTGCGATGTCGCACTCGACCCGTACACGAGCCACGGCCAGGACGGCGTGCTCGACGAGAACGGCTACGTCATCAACGACGTGACCATCGAGATCCTCGTCGCGCAGGCGCGCGCGCAGGCCGAAGCGGGCGTCGATATCGTCGCGCCTTCGGACATGATGGACGGCCGCATCGGCGCGATCCGCGAGATGCTCGAAAGCGAGAACCATATCCACACGAAGATCATGGCCTACTCGGCCAAGTATGCTTCGGCGTTCTACGGTCCGTTCCGTGATGCGGTGGGTTCGGCGTCGAATCTGGGCAAGGGCAACAAGATGACCTACCAGATGGATCCGGCGAATTCGGACGAAGCGCTGCGTGAAGTGCGCCTCGATATCGAGGAAGGCGCGGACATGGTGATGGTCAAACCCGGCATGCCGTATCTCGATATCGTGCGCCGCGTGAAGGACGAATTCCGCTTCCCGACCTACGTCTACCAGGTGAGCGGCGAATACGCGATGCTCAAGGCCGCCGCTCAGAACGGCTGGCTCGATCACGACAAGGCGATGATGGAATCGCTGCTCGCATTCAAGCGTGCGGGCGCCGACGGCATCCTGACGTACTTCGCGCTGGACGCAGCGCGTTTGCTGCGCGCACAGAAGTAAGCTGCGCCCGGTAGTACGCGATCGAAAAAAGCCACGGTTGTCCGTGGCTTTTTCTATGGTGCGTCGTGCGCGCGGTACGTCTACGATTGGCCGCCGCTCGGATTGAGCAGATTGCTGCGCGAAGAAGCAGGCAACGCAGGCAGCGTCGATGCCGAAGGCGTTTGCGTGGCGACGCCCGGCGTAGCGACGCCCGGCGCTTCGGCACCCGATGCAGCGACGCGCGTGAGCCTCTCAAGGAATTTATCGGCATTCTCATAGCCGACCACGCGCAACACCTCGTCGCCCTTTTGATCGAAGAAGATGATGCCCGGCGGTCCGAACAGGCCGAAGCGCTTGAGCAGCGCCTGGTCGTCGCTGCTATTGGCGGTCACGTCGGCGCGCAGCAAGCCCAATTGCGCAAGACGCGTCTGCACGCGCGGGTCGCTGAAGGTGAACTTCTCCATCTCCTTGCAGCTCACGCACCAGTCGGCGTAGAAGTCGAGCATCGAAGGCTTGCCAGCCGTCTTGAGCGCCGCGTCGAGTTGCGCGGACGAGCGCACCGGCGCGAAGCTCAGCGCATCGGCCTGAGCAGCTGCGCCCTGCGACGAAGCGGCACTGCCCTCATGACCGGCCAGCACGGCGAGCGGACGCAATGGATCGGTCGATCCCGCCGCCAGTCCGACGATCAGCGTCGCGCCCCAGATCGCCAACGCCGCGCCCACGCCGCGGCCAAGACGCCGCCAGACATTGGCGCCGCCCGCGTTCGGCGTGAACAGGCCCAGCGCGGCGGCGGCGAGCAACAGCCACAGCGCGGCCAGCAACATCTGCGCGGTCGCGCCAAGCACCGGCCAGACGATCCACAGCGCCGCCGCAAGCAGCACCACGCCGAAGAACACCTTCACGCCGTCCATCCAGGTGCCTGCGCGCGGCAGCAGCGTGCCCGCGCCCAGGCCGAGAATCATCAGCGGCACGCCCAGGCCGATGCCCATGGCAAAGAGCGCCGCGCCGCCAAGCAACGCGTTGCCCGTGTGCGCGATGAAGGCGAGCACGGCAAATAGCGGCGCGGTCATGCACGCGCCCACCACGAGCGCCGACAGCGCGCCCATCACGCCCACCGCGACAAACTTTCCGCCCGAACGGCCCTGCGACGCGCGCGAGGCGCCGTCCTGCCAGCGCTGCGGCAACGCAACGTCGTAACCCGCGATCAGCATCACGGCAAACGCCGTCAGCAGCAACGCGAAAACCCCCAGCACCCAGGGATTCTGCAGCCACGCTCCCAGGCTCTGCCCGACCAGCGCGGCGGCAATGCCAAGCACCGTGTAGACGAGCGCCATGCCCAGCACGTAGACGAACGACAGGGCAAAGCCGCGCGTACGGGTGACCTTCGCCCCTTCACCGACGATGATCGCCGAGAGGATCGGGATCATCGGATAGGAACAGGGCAGCAGGCTCAGCACCATGCCCGCGACGAAATACAGGCCAACCACGGCGAAAAAGCCGCCGCCCTGGAGCAGCGATTGGGCGTAGTCGGCGCTGGTTGCGCGTTCATACCAGGGCTGGCCGCTGCCGGGCGCGGATTGCGTTGCCGCAGTAGCCGCCGCGCCCGCCGCCTGCAGCGCAGCGCCGCTGACGTGATAAACGTGTTCGGCGGGCGGATAGCAGATGCCCGCATCGGCGCAACCCTGCGAGGTGACGGCGAGGTCGAACGCGCCGCTAGCCGACTTCACCGGAACATGGATTGTTAGCTCATTGCGATAGGTCTCGACGTTCTTGTTGAAGGTCGCATCGAACTTCACGTGACCGTGCGGGATCTGCGCGTCGCCCAGCGTCGCCGTGCCGCCGTTCGCCACGTTGCGCACCGCAAAGGCGAAGCGCTCGCGGTACATGTAGTAGCCATCGGCGATTTTGAAGTGCACGTTCACCGTGCCCGGCTCTTCGCTGGCGCTGAACGTGAACGCCTGATCGGGCGGCAGGAAGTCGTCGTCGGCATGCGCGGGTGCTGCGCCGAACAGCAGCGGCAGCAGACAGCCAATGAGTGCGAGCAAGCTCAGGAACGAGGCGTACGGCGCGGAGCGCAGGCGCCGATCGAAGCGGTTAGACATGGATGGAACGCTGTGTCTCGGCATGCACCCATTGGCCGTAGGCGTTCGACGCCGTGACCTGCCACGAGAGGATCTCGGGCGTCTCGTAGGGATGCTGGGTCTGGATGAACTGTTCGAGCTCGGACGCGCGCGCGAGACTCGTCTTGAAGAGCAGCTGGATTTCGTCGCCGGATTCGATCTTGCCCTGCCAGTGATATTCCGAATGCACCGCGCCCAGACGCGTCACGCAGGCCGCCAGGCGCGCTTCGAGCGCCGCCTTCGACAGCTTCGCGGCGGTGTCCTCGTCTGGCACCGTGGTCAGCATCAAGGTCACACTCGGGATCACATTGAGGGTCACGACGAACTCCGGCAGGACGTCCCGCATGCTGCACAACCTGGCGGGACTCGGGAAAGCAGAACGTTATCGTACCACCGGCGCTGGCTCGCTTTGTTCATGTGCCTGTGGCGCCTTCAAGCTGCAAACGCCGCGTCGCGCCGCTTATTCCGTCGCGGAAAACAAAAAAGCCAGGCTAGGCCTGGCTTTTTCGCGCGCCGCTGAATCCGTGGACCCAGCGACTAGAAGCTTATTCCGCTTCCTGGACGTTCTCTTCCGCGACTTCCGGACGGTCGAGCAGTTCGACCAGTGCCATCGGTGCGTTGTCGCCAACACGGAAACCGAACTTCAGGATACGCAGGTAGCCGCCCGGTCGGTTCGCGAAACGCGGACCGAGCACGTCGAACAGCTTCGTGACCGAGTCACGATCGCGCAGGCGGTTGAACGCCAGACGACGGTTTGCCAGCGAGGGCTTCTTGCCGAGCGTGATGAGGGGCTCGACAACCTTACGCAGTTCCTTCGCCTTCGGCAGCGTCGTCTTGATGACTTCGTGCTCGATCAGCGAGTTGGACATGTTACGGAGCATTGCCAGACGGTGGCTGCTCGTGCGGTTCAGTTTCCGCAGACCATGACGGTGACGCATTTCAATTTCCTTGAAACAAAGTTTTAGTCCAGCTCTTCTATCGCCTCACCACAACGCGAGGCACGGGCCGGTACAGAAAAAAGGCAAGACGCGGATTCTAAAGGAAAATCCGCGTCCCTGCCACATTACTTACTTGTCGACTTATTTGTCGAGACCAGCCGGCGGCCAGTTTTCGAGCTTCATGCCGAGCGTGAGACCGCGCGAAGCGAGCACTTCCTTGATCTCGTTGAGCGACTTGCGACCCAGATTCGGGGTCTTGAGAAGCTCGTTCTCGGTACGCTGGATCAGGTCGCCGATGTAGTAGATGTTCTCGGCCTTCAGGCAGTTCGCCGAGCGAACCGTGAGTTCGAGATCGTCCACCGGACGCAGCAGGATCGGATCGATCTGCGGCGCGCGCGACGGCGCTTCCGCCGCCGTTTCGGTGCCTTCCAGTGCAGCGAACACCGACAGCTGATCCACGAGGATGCGAGCCGACTGGCGGATCGCCTCCTCAGGCGAGATCACGCCGTTGGTTTCGATGTTCATCACGAGCTTGTCGAGGTCGGTACGCTGCTCGACACGCGCGCTTTCCACGGCGTAGCTCACGCGGCGAACCGGCGAGAACGACGCGTCCAGGACGATGCGGCCGATGATCTTGGCCGATTCGTCGCCGTAACGGCGCACGTTGCCCGGCACGTAGCCGCGGCCCTTCTCGATCTTGATCTGCACGTCGAGCTTGCCGCCCTTCGTCAGATGCGCAACGACGTGTTCCGGGTTGATGACTTCGCAGTCGTGCGAGAGTTCGATGTCGCCAGCGGTGACAACGCCTTCGCCTTCCTTGCGCAGCGTAACCGTCACTTCGTCACGGTTATGCAGCTTGAAGACCACGCCCTTCAGGTTCAACAGCAGGTTGACCACATCCTCTTGCACACCGTCGAGCGTCGAATATTCGTGCACGACGCCTGCGATCGTCACTTCGGTCGGCGCGTAGCCCACCATCGACGACAGCAGAACGCGCCGAAGCGCGTTACCCAAGGTATGGCCATAACCGCGTTCGAACGGCTCCATGACCACTTTCGCGTGGTTGTCGCCGAGCGATTCCACAGCGATGATCTTGGGTTTCAACAAACTGGTTTGCATAGGTTTTCCTTTTCAATACCCTCGGCTCGTTACACCGATAAGGCTGAGATGGCCACAACCTGAAAAAAACAGCCGAGGCCACCTCCTGCGCGAAGCACAGAGGCTACCCCGGCCGTCAATTCGATTAACGCGAATACAATTCGACGATCAGGCTTTCGTTGATGTCGCCAGCGATGTCGCTGCGCTCCGGCACGCTCTTGAACGTACCTTCGAACTTCTTCGAGTCGACTGCAACCCAACCTGCGATGCCACCTTGCTCTGCCAGCGACAGCGCTTCAGCGATACGCACTTGCTTCTTCGCCTTTTCGCGAACAGCAATGACGTCGCCTGCCTTCACTTGCATCGACGGGATGTTCGCGACGACGCCATTCAGCGTGAGAGCCTTGTGGCTCACGAGCTGACGCGCTTCAGCGCGGGTCGATGCGAAGCCCATGCGGTACACGACGTTGTCGAGACGCGATTCGAGCAGTTGCAGCAGGTTTTCGCCGGTCGCGCCCTTGCGGCGGTCAGCTTCAGCGAAGTAGCGGCGGAACTGGCGTTCCAGCACGCCGTAGATACGCTTCACTTTTTGCTTTTCGCGCAGCTGCGTGCCGTAGTCGGACGTACGAGCGCCCGACGTGCGGCCGTGCTGGCCAGGCTTGCTGTCAAGCTTGCACTTGTCAGCGAGCGAGCGGCGTGCGCTCTTCAGGAAGAGGTCGGTGCCTTCACGGCGGGACAGCTTGGCCTTCGGGCCGATATAACGTGCCACGTTGCTTTCCTTCGATAATTAATCACGCAAAGCCTGAGACGGGGAGACCCCGCGGCTAGCGCTAGTTCGACCCTTTGGACCGAACGGTGGGCTTAGTCAATTCAATAGCGCCGAGAGCCTGGGACGCCGTTACCGGCGGCTCAGGCAGTCGGCAAGCGCGACGCCTTAGATACGACGGCGCTTCGGCGGACGGCAGCCGTTGTGCGGGACCGGCGTCACGTCGGAGATCGCGGTGATCTTGATGCCAAGACCATGCAGCGCGCGCACCGCCGATTCGCGACCCGGGCCGGGGCCCTTGATACGCACTTCGAGGTTCTTGACGCCGTATTCCATTGCAACACGGCCAGCCGATTCAGCTGCGACCTGAGCTGCGAAGGGCGTCGACTTACGCGAACCCTTGAAGCCCTGACCGCCCGACGTTGCCCAGGCAAGTGCATTGCCTTGACGATCGGTGATCGTGATGATCGTGTTGTTGAACGACGCGTGAACGTGAACCACGCCCTCGGCGACGTTCTTCTTAACCTTCTTGCGAACGCGTTGCGCCGCGGAGTTGTTCGAAGCCTTAGCCATTACGTTTTCCTGTAACTGTCAGAACCGCTTACTTCTTCAGCGACTGTGCTGCGCGGCGCGGACCCTTGCGCGTACGTGCGTTGGTGCGCGTACGTTGACCACGCAGGGGCAGGCCCTTGCGATGGCGCACGCCGCGGTAGCAGCCAAGGTCCATCAGGCGCTTGATGTTCATCGTCGTTTCACGGCGCAGATCGCCTTCGACAACAAACTTGCCCACTTCCTCACGCAGCTTTTCCAGATCCGCGTCGTTCAGGTCCTTGACCTTCTTGTTAAACGGCACACCCGCTGCCACGCAGATGTTGCGCGAGCGCGTGCGGCCAACACCGAAAATTGCCGTCAGGCCGATTTCAGTGTGCTGGTGGTTCGGGATGTTAACCCCTGCGATACGAGCCATTGTTTTTCCTCAAACAAAAAGCGCAAGCGCGCTGATCAGCCTTGACGCTGCTTGTGGCGCGGGTCCGTGCTGCAGATCACGCGAACGACGCCGTTGCGCTTGATGATCTTGCAGTTACGGCAAATGCGCTTTACCGATGCCATCACTTTCATGATATTACCCTTTTTCTAAATCACTTCGCCCGGAACACGATCCGCGCACGCGACAGATCGTAAGGCGTCAACTCAACCGTCACCTTGTCGCCCGGAAGAATACGGATGTAGTGCATCCGCATTTTCCCGGAAATATGCCCCAGAACGACATGGCCGTTTTCCAACTTCACCCGGAAGGTTGCGTTGGGGAGGTTTTCGATGACCTCACCCTGCATCTGGATTACATCGTCTTTGGCCATATGTCCTTACCGCATCGGGACTCCACCGCCCTTGAAGTTAGCCTTCTTGAGCAGGGACTCATATTGTTGCGACATAACGTACGACTGCACCTGCGCCATGAAGTCCATTGTGACGACGACAATGATCAGCAGCGACGTGCCACCAAAATAAAACGGCACATTCCAGCGCAGAACCAGAAACTCCGGCAACAGGCAGACGAACACGATATAGATCGCACCGGCCAGCGTCAGACGCGTGAGGATGCGGTCGATATAGCGAGCCGTCTGATCGCCCGGGCGGATGCCAGGTACGAACGCGCCACTCTTCTTCAGGTTGTCGGCCGTTTCCCTGCTGTTGAACACCAGAGCGGTGTAGAAGAAGCAGAAGAAAACGATCGCCAACGCATACAGCAACACATACACGGGCTGACCAGGCTTGAGAGCTTCGGCCACGTTGTGCAGTGTGTTCGCGAACCAGCTGTCTCGCGAACCTGAACTAAACCAGTTCAGGATGGTTGCCGGGAACAGGATGATCGACGATGCAAAGATCGGCGGAATCACGCCCGACATGTTCAACTTAAGCGGCAGGTGCGACGACTGCCCACCGTAAATCTTGTTGCCAACCTGACGCTTCGCATAGTTCACGAGGATCTTGCGCTGGCCGCGTTCAATGAACACCACCAGGTACGTCACGGCTGCGATCAGCGCCACGATGATGATCGCCGAGACCGGGCCCATCGAGCCGGTTTGCACCAGCGAGAAGAGACCGCCGATCGCGTTCGGGAAGCCCGCTGCGATCCCGCCGAAGATGATGATCGAGATACCGTTGCCAAGCCCGCGTTCCGTGATCTGCTCGCCAAGCCACATCAGGAACATCGTGCCGGTCACCAGAGTCACGACCGTCGTCAAGCGGAACACCATGCCCGGATCGATCACGAGAGCCGGCTGGTTTTCCAGCGCGACCGCAATGCCGAAGGCCTGAAAGGTCGCCAGCACTACCGTGAAGACCCGCGTGTACTGCGTGATCTTGCGTTGTCCAGCCTGCCCTTCCTTCTTCAGCGCTTCGAGCTGGGGCGAGACAATCGCCATCAGCTGCAGGATGATCGACGCCGAGATATACGGCATCACACCCAGCGCGAAGACCGTAAAGCGAGACAGTGCGCCGCCCGAGAACATGTTGAACATGCCAAGGATGCCGCCTGACTGGCTTTGGAAGAGCTTCGCCAGTTGGTCCGGGTCGATGCCCGGCACCGGAATGTGCGCGCCGATACGATAAACGACCAACGCCAGCAGCAAGAACATTGCACGCCGGCGCAGGTCGCCGAACTTCGGAGCGCTGCGACCGGTTTTTGCGAGACTCGGGCTGTTAGCCAAGTAGCTTCTCCGATGCAGATGTTAGTGACGGCGGGCAAGCCCGCACTCACCACTCACAATCACTCGGCAAAAGAACCGCCTGCTGCTTCGATCGCAGCACGCGCATTCTTCGTCGCACCCAGGCCCTTGACCACGACCTTGCGCTTGATCTCACCGGTGGCGATGATCTTTGCGGAACGGGTCATTTCGCCAACGAGGCCTGCCTGCTTGAGAGCCAGCAGATCGATTTCGTCGACCGGCAGCTTCTCGATGTCGGCGAGACGCACTTCACCAACGAATTCCTTCGTCAGCGAGGTGAAGCCACGCTTCGGCAGACGACGCTGCAGAGGCATCTGACCGCCTTCGAAGCCGACTTTGTGGAAGCCGCCCGAACGCGATTTCTGACCCTTGTGACCACGGCCAGCGGTCTTGCCGAGGCCGGAGCCGATGCCGCGACCGACGCGACGCTTTGCGTGCTTCGCGCCTTCTGCCGGCTTCAGGTTATTCAATTCCATTTTCAACTCCTGGAGTCCTGGTCGGGCTTAGCCGATGACCTTGACGAGGTACGAGACCTTGTTGATCATGCCGCGCACTGCCGGCGTGTCCTGCAGCTCGGAGACCGAGTTCAGGCGGCGCAGGCCGAGACCGCGCACAGTGGCACGGTGCGTATCGCGGGTCCCAATCAGGCTCTTGACGAGCTGAACCTTGACAGTTTTTTCAGACATAGTGTCCACCCTTAGCCCAGAATGTCTTCGACGGACTTGCCGCGCTTCGCCGCGATGTCAGCCGGGGTCGACTGCTTGCGCAGACCGTCCAGCGTGGCACGAACGAGGTTGTACGGGTTCGTCGAACCGTGGCTCTTGGCCACGACGTTCTGCACGCCCATCACGTCGAACACTGCGCGCATCGGGCCGCCGGCGATCACGCCCGTACCTGCCTTCGCCGGAGCGAGGAGGACGACCGATGCGCCATGCTTGCCGTGCACTTCGTGTTGCAGGGTGCCGTTCTTCAGGGGCACCTTGAACATGTTGCGACGAGCTTGTTCCATCGCCTTCTGGACAGCGACGGGCACTTCTTTCGACTTGCCCTTGCCCATACCGACGCGGCCATCACCATCGCCAACCACGGTCAGTGCGGCGAAGCCGAGAATACGGCCACCCTTCACGACCTTGGTCACGCGATTGACCGAAATCATTTTTTCACGAAGGCCGTCGTCGCGTTCGTCAGCCTGAACTTTCGCTTGCATCTTTGCCATGACGAATTCCTTCCTTAGAACTTGAGCCCGGCTTCGCGCGCAGCATCAGCCAGCGCCTTGACGCGGCCGTGATAGCGGAAACCCGAGCGGTCAAAGGCGACGGATTCGATGCCGGCGGCCTTAGCCTTTTCTGCAATACGCTTGCCGATCAGCGAAGCAGCGGCGACGTTGCCGCCCTTGCCCGACTGGTCAGCCAGTTGCGCACGCACTTCGGCTTCAAGCGTCGACGCGCTGGCCAGCACCTTGGTGCCGCAGGGCGAGAACACTTGCGCATAGATGTGCGTGTTCGTGCGATGCACGGCCAGACGCGCGACCTGCAGCTCAGCGATCTTGAGACGCGTCTGACGAGCGCGGCGCAGGCGAGATTGAGTCTTATCCATGATTGCGCACCCTTACTTCTTCTTCGTTTCTTTGAGGATCACGACCTCGTTGGCGTAACGCACACCCTTGCCCTTGTAGGGCTCCGGCGGGCGATAACCGCGCACTTCGGCAGCGGTCTGGCCAACTTTCTGCTTGTCGATCCCCTTGATCACGATTTCCGTTTGCGACGGGGTCTCGGCCTTGACGCCTTCCGGCATCTGGTGCACCACCGGGTGCGAGAAACCCAGCGACAGGTTCAGCTTGTCGCCTTGCGCTTGAGCACGGTAACCAACGCCAACCAGCGTCAGCTTGCGCTCAAAACCCTTCGTCACGCCTTGCACCATGTTCGCGACGATCGCGCGCATCGTGCCAGACATCGCATTTGCTTCGCGGCTGTCGTCGGTCGGCTCGAACTTGAGCTGACCGTCTTCGTTCACCACCTTCACGAGGCGGTTCGCAGCTTGCGAAATCGTACCCAGCGCGCCCTTGACGGTAATCTTCTCGTCGCTGAGCGTCGCTTCTGCGCCTTGCAGCGCGACCGGGCTCTTACCTACTCGAGACATGTTTCTTCTCCTTAGGTCTTAAGCGACGTAGCAGATAACTTCGCCGCCGACGCCAGTAGCGCGCGCCTTGCGGTCCGTCATCACACCCTTGGGCGTCGACACGATCGCAACGCCCAGGCCATTCATGACCTGCGGGATGTCGTTACGGCCGCGGTACACGCGCAGACCCGGCTTCGAGACGCGTTCGATGCGCTCGATAACGGGACGGCCAGCGTAGTACTTCAACGCGATGTTCAATTCCGACTTCGCACCTTCGGTTTTCACCGCGAAGTCGTCGATATAACCTTCGTCCTTCAGAACCTGCGCAATCGCAATCTTCACTTTCGACGAGGGCATAGCAACCGAAACTTTCTCGACCATCTGCGCATTGCGGATGCGAGTCAGCATATCGGCGATAGGATCACTCATGCTCATTTATGTTTCTCCTATTACCAGCTCGCCTTGGTGATGCCAGGGATCTCACCACGGAACGCGATTTCACGAATCTTGTTACGTGCGAGACCGAATTTGCGGAACGTACCACGCGGACGACCCGTGATCGCGCAGCGGTTACGCTTGCGGGTCGGGTTCGAGTTGCGCGGCAGTTGTTGCAGTTCGAGGCGAGCTGCGTAACGCTCTTCTTCCGACTTGCTTTGGTCGTCGATGATCGCCTTCAGCTCTGCACGCTTCGGTGCAAATTTCGCTGCCAGACGAGCGCGCTTCTTTTCACGTTCGATCAGTGCCAGTTTAGCCACGGTAACCTCAGTTGCGGAACGGGAACTTGAAGCCGGCGAGCAGTGCCTTTGCTTCTTCGTCGGTCTTCGCGGTCGTCGTGATGCTGATGTTCAGCCCACGCAGTGCGTCGATCTTGTCGTAGTCAATTTCGGGGAAAATGATCTGCTCTTTCACACCGATGTTGTAGTTACCACGGCCGTCGAACGCCTTGCCCGACACGCCACGGAAGTCGCGCACACGGGGGAGCGCAACCGTCACGAAACGGTCCAGGAATTCGTACATGGCATTGCCACGCAGGGTAACCATCGTGCCAATCGGGTAGCTTTCGCGGATCTTGAAACCAGCGATTGCCTTACGCGACTTGGTGATGACGGGCTTCTGGCCGGCGATCTTCGTGAGGTCGCCAACGGCGTGCTCGAGGACCTTCTTGTCAGCGACGGCTTCACCCACACCCATGTTCAGGGTGATCTTGGTGAGGCGCGGCACTTCCATGACCGACTTGTAACCGAACTTCTCGATCAGGCCGGGAACGACCTTCTCTTTATAAAATTCTTGCAAACGTGCCATTTTTTACTCCGCAGCGTCAGGCGCTCAGGACAGCACCGGTCGTCTTCAGGAAACGAACCTTCTTGTCCCCTTCGACCTTGATGCCCACGCGCGACGGCTTGCCGTTCGCGTCGACCAATGCGACGTTCGAGATAGCCAGCGGCATAGCCTTGGCTTCCACGCCACCCGTCGTACCCTTCATGGGGTTCGGCTTAACATGCTTTTTAGCGATGTTGATGCCTTCGACAGTAACGCGCTCTTCGCCGATGGCGACCACGACACCGCGCTTGCCCTTGTCTTTGCCAGTGACGACGATAACTTCGTCACCCTTGCGAATCTTGTTCATCGCGACTCCTTACAGCACTTCCGGCGCCAGCGAAACGATCTTCATGAATCGTTCGCTACGCAGCTCACGCGTAACCGGCCCGAAAATGCGGGTGCCGATCGGCTCAAGCTTGGTATTCAAAAGCACGGCGGCGTTGCCATCGAACTTGATCAGCGAGCCGTCTTGACGGCGCACGCCCTTCGCGGTGCGAACCACAACAGCGTTGTAGATTTCGCCCTTTTTCACGCGCCCGCGCGGCGTTGCTTCCTTGACGGTCACCTTGATGATGTCGCCAATGCTGGCATAACGACGCTTCGAGCCGCCGAGCACCTTGATGCACATGACTTCACGCGCACCCGTGTTGTCGGCTACTTCAAGCCGAGTTTCGGTCTGGATCATGGTTTATCTTTCCCAACTTAATCCGGTCGCGCCACCATGGCACATCCGGTCAGTCTTGGTCCCGTCAGCCGCGCCGCCACTAGAACGACCGCTCAGCTGCTTGGGTTAGAACAGCAGCGACGGCAAACGAAACCGGCCATCGCATTCCGGTGAATCTTGCAGATCCGGACTGGCGTCCGAACCACTCCCCTCACTACTTCCGTCCGCTGCTTTGCCAACAGCGAACCCATAAAGAGGGAAGACCAAGACTATAACTCGATAATCTTGGTCTAGCAAGCGAAATCTTTAGCGATTTCAACAACTTCGCATCCCGGAGAAAGGTTCTCCGGGATGTTGCATCACTTTTTAGATGATGCGAGCCGCTTCGAGCAGCTTCGACACGGTCCAGGCCTTCGTCTTCGACAGAGGACGGGTCTCCTGGATTTCAACGAGGTCACCCTCGTTGTACGTGTTCGCTTCGTCGTGAGCGTGGTACTTCTTCGACTGCACGACGTACTTGCCGTAGATCGGGTGCTTGACGCGACGCTCGACCAGGACGGTGACCGTCTTGTCCATCTTGTTGCTGACGACCTTGCCGACCAGCGTTCGCTTAAGCGAGGTTTTCACGCTTTCGTTCATTTCTGGTTCGCCTTCTGAGTCAGGACGGTCCGCACACGTGCGATGTCGCGACGAACCTTCTTCAGCTGGCTCGTGTTCGTGAGCTGCTGGGTCGCGAGTTGCATGCGCAGGCCGAATTGCGCCTTCAAGAGGTCCGACAGCTCTTGGTCGAGCGCGGCCTTGTCTTTCTGAAGAAGTTCAGATGCCTTCATCAATCACTCCTTAGGCGCCGAGCTGGCGAACCATGAAGACCGTCTTCAGCGGCAGCTTGGCTGCAGCCAGACGGAAGGCTTCACGGGCCAGTTCTTCGGACACACCATCCATTTCATACAGCATCTTGCCCGGCTGAATCTCAGCGACGTAGTACTCAGGGTTACCCTTACCGTTACCCATACGCACTTCCGCCGGCTTTTGCGAGATCGGCTTGTCCGGGAAGATACGGATCCAGATGCGGCCACCACGCTTGATGTGACGCGTCATTGCGCGACGTGCCGATTCAATCTGGCGTGCGGTCAGGCGACCACGACCGATCGCCTTCAGACCGTATTCACCGAACGAAACTGCGTTGCCGCGAGTTGCGACGCCGGTGTTACGACCCTTCTGCTCTTTGCGATACTTCCTGCGTTTCGGTTGCAGCATCGTTATTCTCCAGTCTTGCCGTCACGACGCGGAGCGCCACGACGTGCGCCCGGTGCGCCTTCGCCATCACGGCGCGGACGACGGTCGCCCGGACGTGCGTTACGGCGCGGACGCTTTTCTTCGGCGACTTCTTCAACCACCGGTGCGTCGTTACGGCCGAGCGTATCGCCCTTGTAGACCCAAACCTTCACACCGATGATGCCGTACGTCGTCTTCGCTTCCGAGGTTGCGTAGTCGATGTCAGCACGCAGCGTATGAAGCGGCACTCGACCTTCGCGGTACCACTCGGTACGTGCGATTTCGATACCGTTCAGACGGCCGGCGCTCATGATCTTGATGCCCTGGGCACCCAGACGCATCGCGTTCTGCATCGCGCGCTTCATTGCGCGACGGAACATGATGCGGCGCTCAAGCTGCTGCGTGATCGAGTCAGCGATCAGTTGCGCATCGGTTTCCGGCTTGCGGATTTCTTCGATGTTGACGTGAACCGGCACGCCCATACGCTTTTGCAGTTCGGCCTTGAGGAGTTCGATGTCCTCGCCCTTCTTGCCGATAACCACACCCGGACGCGAGCTGTAAATCGTGATGCGAGCGTTCTTTGCCGGACGCTCGATCACAACACGGCCCACCGAAGCGTTCTTCAGCTTCTTCTTCAGGTATTCACGAACACCGATGTCTTCCTTCAACATCGCCGCGAAATTGTTGTTGTTCGCGTACCAACGCGACGCCCAATTGCGGCTGACGGCCAAACGGAAGCCAGTCGGATGAATTTTCTGTCCCATCGTATGGCTCCTTAATTCCCGACCGTCACAGTGATGTGACACGATTGCTTCTCGATGCGGTTACCGCGACCCTTTGCGCGTGCGGTAAAACGCTTCAGCGAAGCAGCCTTGTCGACGTAGATGCTCTTGATCTTGAGCTCGTCGATATCGGCGCCTTCGTTGTGCTCCGCATTGGCGATTGCCGAGAGCACAACCTTTTTCACGATGCCAGCCGCTTTCTTCGGCGAGAACGTCAGAACGTTCAGCGCCTTGTCGACCGGCAGACCGCGGATCTGGTCAGCCACAAGGCGCGTCTTCTGCGCCGAGATGCGGGCACCGCGATGAATTGCCTTCACTTCCATCTTGATTGCCCCTTATTTCTTGGCCTTCTTGTCGGCCGCGTGTCCCTTGAACGTACGGGTCAGTGCGAACTCGCCAAGCTTGTGGCCGACCATGTTTTCCGTGACATACACGGGAACGTGTTGACGGCCGTTATGAACGGCGATCGTCAGGCCGATGAAGTCCGGCAGGATCGTCGAACGACGCGACCAGGTCTTGATCGGTTTCTTGTCGCGCGTTGCTGCAGCCGCCTCAACCTTCTTCAGCAAATGGGCGTCGCAGAACGGACCTTTCTTAATAGAACGTGCCATTGCCTACTCCTTAACGCTTGTGACGGCGCTGGACGATCATGCTCGTCGTGCGCTTGTTGCTGCGGGTGCGGTAGCCCTTCGCCGGCGTGCCCCATGGGCTCACCGGATCGCGACCAGCAGCAGTCTTGCCCTCACCACCACCGTGCGGGTGATCGACCGGGTTCATTGCAACGCCACGGACCGTCGGGCGGATACCGCGCCAGCGGTTCGCGCCAGCCTTACCGATTTGACGGAGGCTGTGCTCTTCGTTGCCGACTTCACCGATCGTTGCGCGGCATTCGACGTGGACGCGACGGATTTCACCCGAACGCAGACGAACCTGCGCGTAGATGCCTTCACGTGCCAGCAGCATTGCCGACGTGCCAGCCGAACGCGCGATCTGCGCGCCCTTGCCCGGCAGCATTTCGATGCAGTGGATCGTCGTACCGACCGGAATGTTGCGGATCGGCAGGGTGTTGCCTGCGCGGATCGGCGCTTCCGAACCCGACATCAGCTGCGTGCCAACCGTCACGCCCTTCGGCGCGATGATGTAGCGGCGCTCGCCGTCTGCGTAAAGAACCAGCGCAATGTTCGCGCTACGGTTCGGATCGTATTCGAGGCGTTCAACCTTCGCTGCGATACCGTCCTTGTTGCGACGGAAATCGATCAGGCGGTAGTGCTGCTTGTGACCACCACCCTGGTGACGCGTCGTGATACGACCGTTGTTGTTACGACCGGCCTTCGAGGACTTCTTTTCGAGCAGCGCTGCGAACGGCGCACCCTTATGGAGGTCCTTGTTGACGATCTTGACCATCGCGCGGCGACCCGGCGAAGTCGGCTTAACTTTCACGATTGCCATGATTACTTGGCCTCCGCTTCAAAGTTGATTTCCTGGCCGGGCTTCAGGCACACGTACGCCTTCTTGACGTCCTTGCGCTTGCCGTTGAAACGGCCGAAACGCTTGGCCTTGCCCTTCTGGACAAGCACGTTCACCGACTCAACTTCAACCTTGAACATCAGCTCGACAGCAGCCTTGACTTCCTGCTTGTTCGCGTCCGGCGCAACTTCGAAGACGACTTGCTCGTTCTTCTCAGCCACCAGGGTCGCCTTTTCGGAGATCACCGGTGCGAGCAGGACCTGCATCAAACGATGATCGTTCTTGCGAATCTCGCTCATGACAGCAACTCCTCGATCTGGGCAACCGCAGCCTTCGTGATCAGGATCTTCTTGAAGTAGATCAGCGAGAGCGGGTCGGCAAAGCGCGGCTCAACGACTGCCACGTGGGGCAGGTTGCGCGACGCCAGGAACAGGTTCTCGTCGACCGTGTCGGTGATCACCAGCACGGATTCGAGACCCATGGCCTTGAATTTTTCGGCCAGCAGCTTCGTCTTCGGCGCTTCGAGCGACAGCTCTTCAACGACCGAGATGCGGCCTTCGCGGGCCAGCTGCGAGAAGATCGAGCAGAGGCCTGCGCGATGCATCTTCTTGTTGACCTTGTGAGCGAAGTTTTCTTCCGGCGAATTCGGGAAGATGCGACCACCGCCACGCCACAACGGGCTCGACGACATACCGGCACGAGCGCGGCCCGTACCCTTCTGGCGCCACGGCTTCTTGGTGGTGTGCTTGACCTGCTCACGGTCCTTCTGCGCGCGGTTACCGCTGCGCGCGTTCGCCTGATAGGCGACAACGATCTGGTGAATCAGCGCTTCGTTGTAGTCACGGCCGAACACGACGTCCGACGCGTTGACTGCTGCGCCTTCCTGACCATTAGCGTTCAGGAGCTTCAGTTCCATTATTGCGCTCCTTTCTTGACGCGTGCCTTGACAGCCGGCGTCACGAAAACCTTGCCGCCCTTTGCACCCGGGACAGCACCCTTGACCAGCAACAGCTTGCGCTCTGCGTCAATACGGGCGATTTCGAGGTTTTGCACCGTCACGGTTTCGTCACCCATGTGACCGGTCATGCGCTTACCCGGGAAAACACGACCCGGATCCTGCGCCATACCGATCGAGCCCGGCACATTGTGCGAGCGCGAGTTACCGTGCGAAGCACGGCCGGACGCGAAGTTGTAACGCTTGATGGTACCGGCGTAGCCCTTACCGATCGAGGTGCCTTGCACGTCGACCTTCTGGCCTTCCGAGAAGAGATCCACACCGATCACGGCGCCATTCGACAGTTCGGCGGCCTTAGCGGCGTCGATCTGGAATTCCTTGAGGATTTCACCGGCTTGAACACCGGCTTTGGCGAGATGACCTGCGATCGGCTTCGTCACGCGCGAAGCGCGGCGCGTACCGAACGCAACCTGCACGGCCGTGTAGCCGTCGGTTTCAACAGTCTTGATCTGCGTCACGCGGTTGTCGGACACGTCCAGCACGGTCACGGGAATCGAATCCCCGTCAGCCGTGAAGATACGCGTCATGCCAACCTTGCGACCTACGAGTCCAAGGCTCATCGTTTTCTCCATTCCCGACTGCGATTGGTCGGGGCTAATTTACAAAGTACCGGCATGTTCGCGAGGTAAAGGCCCGCAAAGACACACCGATTTTTTGCGCGAATGCGCGAAAAGACGTCAAGTATAACGTCCTCCCACGATTTCCGCAAGCAATCAAAGACTTAGCGCGATCAGGCTATCCTGGACGCGCCGGAGACTCTTACTGCAGCTTGATTTCGACGTCCACGCCAGCCGGCAGGTCCAGCTTCATCAGCGCGTCAACGGTCTTGTCCGTCGGGTCGACGATGTCCATCAGGCGCAGGTG
The DNA here is from genome assembly GCF_014200455.1 of Paraburkholderia bannensis. Lineage (GTDB taxonomy): Bacteria > Pseudomonadota > Gammaproteobacteria > Burkholderiales > Burkholderiaceae > Paraburkholderia > Paraburkholderia bannensis_A. The sequence goes on from NZ_JACHBW010000017.1 coordinate 160,712, forward strand.
GGTGCGGATTTCGAGCTGGTCGCGCGACGTCTTGTTGACGTGCGGCGAGCGCAGGATGTCGAAACGCTGGATACGCGTCGGCAGCGGCACCGGACCGCGAACGATTGCGCCCGTGCGCTTCGCCGTATCGACGATTTCAGCAGCCGACTGGTCGATCAGACGGTAGTCGAAAGCCTTCAGACGGATACGGATTTTCTGGTTCTGCATGATGATTCCTTGAAAAGAGCGAGGCGGACTTGCGCCGCCAGACGATATAAAGAGCGTAGGCCCGCCCCGCGACAAGGCGTCGCGGGGCGGGCCCAGGGTGTCGGCGGGAGTTAGCGCTTTAGCGCTTACTCCCGCCCCATGCCCGGTTAAGGGCAAATCAACTACTCAAGCAAGCCAAGTATTGTACTCGAATTACTCGATGATCTTCGCGACGACGCCAGCGCCGACGGTACGGCCACCTTCGCGGATTGCGAAGCGCAGACCTTCTTCCATCGCGATCGGAGCGATCAGCTTCACCGTGATCGACACGTT
>NZ_JACHBW010000018.1 GCF_014200455.1 Paraburkholderia bannensis
CGCTCTCGGACTTCCGGGGAAAACTTGGTTACCTTCTTGTTCATGGCTCCATTCTCTCAAGAGTTGGAGCCTCCACAAAACCCGGGGCGGTTCAATCCTTCGACTAAACGCGCATATAATCAAGGTCAAAATTGGTCGCTTGAGAGATTCTCCAGTTTTCTTTGACACCACTTCTATCTCCAGCTCAGTATGGTCGATATGAACGTACTGCATGGGATAGTCACCATGCACAGGGGTGTCGTGACGCAAGACCCAGACGAAACGGGATGCTTGGTAAGCAGCTTTCTCGCCTGCACGCTTCCTTATAGTGTCAACGTCTGTCTCTTTGGCTACGCGACGAAGGAATGTGACCTTGGATATTTTTTCACCGATCGCCTTCAATCGCTCTCCGAGTTTTCCGTAGACAAACCACTTGTTTGGCCCTCGAAGCGATTCAAAATCTTCGGAAAATATTTTTTCTATTTCCGCCTCTACTTCATCACTCAATCTCTTTTTCCGATTTCCCCTGTCCGGCCACTTCGGCAACAGAGCGGCGAGGACATCCTCCCCCGCTTGTAGAGCGCTATCCCTTACTTTTCGGAGGCTTCTGTACGACCGATCCGAATAAGCCTCGGTGACCCGCAGCGATCGATCACCGCGCGCCCACATCTCAAGCAACTCAAGCTTATTGATAGCATTCCGTACCGCGCCCAGCGATGCATAGCGCCACTGAGACTCCAAGCACAACGCGTCATCATTGGGTTTTGGTAGGCTCAGAATAGTTATTTCATTGTTGCGCCAGTAGCGTACGAGATCCATCACCGGAATAACGATCGGCTTTCCATCGTCGTCCGGAGTAAGGAACGCATCAATGTTGCCACGTACCGCGACCGTAAAGGCGTGTGAACACAGGATAAGTCTTGTTCCAACAGAAAAATCTGGAGGCGAATGGGCCAATTCAAGCGCTGCAAGCCTGCGCTCCCACTGATACGCCTCTCGATACACATCTCGACTTTCGAGATCTCGAAACACCATAAATCGATGACTTTCACACACGAAAGCGCTCGAGAAATCAGCAACGATGTTTCCAGTTGCAATTGCGGCATAGAAAACATCGATCTTGTGCAAAGGAATCGCAGTTCTAAGTTCCTCCAGTGTGGCGAATGAGACGCGGTCGAAAAATTCCTTCACCTCGCGAACAAAGTGCGAAGGAATCTCCTCTCCGTCCACCAAGTACGATCGCAGAAAATTCCTGTTACGACCTGCGATCGCATCGATCTCCTCTGCAATGCGGAGCCTGTAAGTTAGCTTTAGTTTACTGGCCGCCTCCTCGAGAGGAGGGCATCTGATGACCGTACCTTCTCTTTTGTAGCGAGCCGGATTTCGCTTGCATTTTGCATTCGCAGAATCCAGCGTAATCCAGTCATCTAGGTAGATGCATGAAGGAGTGAAAACTAGAAATCCTTGTGACCAGTTGAAGCAAGTCTCCTTCCCTCCACGCCCTCTATACTTGACATGCAGTTCAAATGGACTGTCGAGATAACCTAGAACTTCATCGTCGAACAAATATGCATTTGCTGCTGCCCTCTCGACCGCGTTTGCGACATGGATAACCAACTCCATTTTCGGACAGGGCATCTCCATTGGTGCACGAAAGCGGTTAGGCTGCAAGTCACGCGCAGGTCGCCGAAAGCTATCGAGTATGCGCCTCCTTGTCGCAGGAGGTATCTCCAGTTCATCAAGCAACGAGTACAAACGATCCTGAGAGAACACGTTCATTCGTACACCTAACCCTAAATTCAGGACAGATTTCGCCAGCGACTTCATCAACCGCAAATGAAAGCGCAACCCAGAGAGCCGTGCCAGGCTCGAGGTCACCGACAGAATCACTTGAGGACGAAGCTATACTAACGCTATAAACTTGCAATGCGCTGGTCAAGCACAGGAGGCTCGACAACTACCCACACGACCAGTTTGTGTCCTTCGCGTTGAGGCAAACGTCTTCGGGCGAGCTTTGTCGCAGAATGCTTTGCGCCTGATTGACGTGTGTCCGGCCCGTGTCGGCAAGGAGGATGTAACTAAATGTAAATTTCTGACGCTATTATTAAACCAATTAACTTCCAGCCGGAAGTTTTATGGTTACCCCTACAAATATTGGCGCTGGCGACGGAACAGAAGGTCTGGCGGAAAGCAGACAGAGTCGAACTGTCCCGGGAACGGCTGACGTCCCCAACTGGATTTGAAATCCAGCCGCACCACCGGATGCGATTGCCTTCCGTTGACTACAAAACCCCTTGTACATTGCATTCAAACGCGATTTCGATGCATGCACACGCACTTTCATCATCTGTTCATAACCATTCACGCATACGGCTATCGGGCCTCAACAGATGCAGATCGCGCTGGAACCGAGTATATCCAACGCGATCGAAGAACTCCAGAATCTGGATCGCACGCTTGCGCCCCAAACCAGACGCATCGCGAAACGCAGCCGCACCGACTCCCGCCCCCTCACTCCCCGCCGTATGCGCAATCAAACGCGCCAGCTCATGCACCGCGTCACGGTCGTAAAACAGGTCGCGCACGATCTGATGAAGGCGTCCCAGGCGAGCAAGTTTGCGCAGCAACGCACGTACCTTCTCCTCGGGCTGCTGCGTTTCGCGCGCCAGATCGCGCACCCACGGCGGATCGTAGCGCCCTTGCGCGATCAACGGCATGAGTCGCGCCGCCAGGTGCTCCTCTTGCGCGTCGAGTACGACCGCATGCGAAGGCAGATGCAGCCACGGCCCGCTACGCGCGAGACGGCCTTCTTGGACCAATGCATCAACGGCCGCGCGCCAGACCGTATCGCTCGCCAGCGGCGCCGCCATACGGCGCAAACGCGCTGCATCCGGACCTTGTTCGTCCGGCATACGCGCATGAAAATCGCTCAGCACTTCGACGATGCGCGCAGCCAGACTCGCCCAATGTTCGCGTGTCAGTAGCGTCGCGTCTTCGGCACGGCCTTGCGGCGCGATCACGACAACGTCATCGGGCAATGCAAGCGTCGCGGCGTCGTAGCCCGTCAATCGCATCAGCGCACTGCGTTCCAGCCCATGCGGCGCCTGAGCAATTAAAGCATCCACCCGGCTTTCGTCCAGCCACGCGCAAAGCGCATCGAGCCAGGCGCGACGTTCCGGCGTGCGCCGTCTGCGCGCCGGACCAAAGGGATCCAGCACGCGGCCGCCGCCCACTGTGCGGCTCGCTTGCGCGTTGCGCACGATGAAGCGATCACCGGGCATCGCGTGCAGCGGCGCGTCGAACACCAGTTGCACGCGCGCGCGCTCGCCGGCTGCAAGCACATCTGCCTCCAGCAGCGCCGCGTTCGCCACCCTATGCGTCGTGCCCAGATGCACATGCAAAGGCGACCAGTGCTGCAGCGTGATATCCGCATCCGCGAGCAGTTGCAGCTCGACGTCGAGCCGCGTGGCCGGTTGCGCGAGCCGCCCATCGACGATCCAGTCGCCGCGTGCGATGCGATCCTTGTCGACGCCGGTAAGGTTGAGCGCGCAACGTTGTCCTGCATGGCCGGTTTCAGACGCGCGATTCTGCGCATGGATGCTGCGTATGCGCACGTGCTCGGCGGCAGGCGCGAGCAGCAGCGTATCGCCCGTCTGCACGCGCCCCGCGAATACGGTGCCGGTCACGATGGTGCCCTGTCCCGTCAGCGTGAATACACGGTCGACAGCAAGGCGGAACAAGCCGTCATCGCGGCGCGACTGCCAGTGCGTCGCGCGCTCGCGCAAATACGCATCGAGTTGCGCCACGCCTTTGTCGCCCGCTACGCTTGCATTCGTTTCAAAAACCACCGCATCGGCAAGCGAAGCCGGTGCGAGCCACGCTGCAATTTCGGCGCGCACCTGCGCGAGCCTTGCCGTCTCCACGCGGTCCACCTTCGTGAGCGCAATCACGCCATGCCGCACACCCAGCAATTGCAGGATCGCGAGATGTTCGCGCGTTTGCGGCATTACCCCATCGTCGGCGGCGATCACGAGCAGCGCAAAGTCGATCCCGCACGCACCCGCCGCCATCGTATGCACGAGCTTTTCGTGACCCGGCACGTCGATGAAACCCAGCACATCGCCATTCACCAGCGGCGCATAGGCATAGCCTAGTTCGATGGAGATGCCGCGCGTCTTCTCTTCCTTCAGGCGGTCGGTGTCCACGCCGGTGAGCGCACGAACGAGCGTGGTCTTGCCGTGGTCGATGTGTCCTGCCGTGCCGACAATCACAGGCGCAACTCCGCGAGTTGCGCGATGAAGGCGGATTCGTCCGCGCTTTCGAGGCAACGCAGATCAAGCCGCAGGGCGTCGTCGGCGATGCGGCCAATCACGGGGCGCGGCAGCGCGCGCAAGGCGCGTTCGAGTTTGACCAACGCGCGGCCGCTGCCGCCCTTGCCGCGATGACGCACGACGAGCCCGCTGCCGGGCAGCACGTCCACCGGCAAGGCGCCGCTGCCAATCTGGCTGAACATCGGCTCGACGCTCACGTCGTAGCCCTCACGCAACGCGCTTTGCCACGCGGGCAAGACGCGCGTGGCGGCTTCGTGAATTTCCGTGGCGGGCCGCGTGAGCAGGCGCAGCGTAGTGAGTCGCTCGCGCAAGAACTCGGGTGCCTGATAGAGCCTGAGCACCGGCTCCAGCGCAGCGAGCGTGAGCTTGCCCACGCGCAATGCCCGCTTGAGCGGATGCTTCTTGATCTTCGCAATCAGTTCCTTACGGCCAACGATCAAGCCCGCTTGCGGGCCGCCAAGCAATTTGTCTGCGCTGAACATCACGATATCCGCGCCCGCCTCCACCGTGGCGCGCACCGTGGGCTCGGCAGGCAAGCCCCATTGCGTCAGATCGGTAAGCGTGCCGCTGCCGAGGTCCACCGCAACGGGCAGATTATGACTACGCGCGAGCGGTGCAAGCTCGTCGAGTTCAACGCTTTTGGTGAAGCCGCTGATCGCGTAATTACTGCAATGGACTTTCATGAGCAGCGCCGTTCGCGCGCTGATAGCCGCTTCGTAATCCTTAAGATGCGTTCGATTGGTCGTGCCGATCTCGCACAGGCGTGCGCCCGCGCGGCTCATGATGTCGGGAATGCGGAACGCACCGCCAATTTCCACCAGTTCGCCACGAGAAACGATGACGTCCTTGCGCGCCGCCAGCGCCGATAGCGTCAGCAATACCGCTGCCGCATTGTTGTTCACCACGGTTGCCGCTTGCGCGCCGGTGAGTTCGCAGATCAGCCCGTCAATCAGATCGTCGCGATCGCCACGCTTGCCGGTGGCGAGATCGAATTCGAGGTTCGCGGGCTGTGTGAGCGCCTGGACCACGGCACGCACCGATTCATCGGGCAGCAGTGCACGGCCCAGATTCGTGTGCAGCACCGTGCCGGTTAGGTTGAATACCGCGCGCAATCTGCTTTGCGCACGTTCGCTCAACGTGCGTTGGGCGGCGGCAACAACGCGTTCGATTGAAAACGCCGCGGCATCGGCGGTCAAAGCGAGCGCTCCTGTCTGCGCGTCGCGCCGCCATCCATCGAGCGTCGCACGAATCGCCGCGAGCACCTGCGTGCGCCCATACTCCGCGATCAACGCCTGCGCTTCGCTTGAGGCAATGACGCGCTCCACCGCCGGCATCTGCGCCAGCAGTGCATTCAGCGCATGGGTATCGAGTGTGGGTTTAGCGCCCTGCTCCACGGTTTCGCTCATCGCGGTCTTCTCAAGGGTCACTGGTCGGCGGGGGCTTCAGGATAGAGCAGCGGGTTCGCGCTTGCGCGCCGGTAGCCCGCTTCGCTCATCAGCAGATCGAGCGTGAGGCTGGCGAGGTCGTCGGCGAGCGGTTCGAATTCCAGATCCTTGTCCTGATAGCCGATCTTGCGATATGTGCGGCATTCGTCGCACGATTCGGCCTTCAATGCGCCATCGCTGCCTTCGATGCCGTGATACGCAATGCCTTTGGTCGAATCGCAATTCGTGCATTTGACGCGTACCACATGATGCTCGGTGGCGCACAGGCTGCATTGCGTGTACCGATAACCCTGGAACGCGCCGCCCACGCGCACGATGCTGGCCACGGGCGGCAAGCCACATACTGGGCACACGCCTGGCGCATCCACGTAGGGCACCTCCTTCACATCGAGCCGGCTCGCGAGATCGGTCCACACAGTTTGCAGCGCGGCCATGATAAACGGCGCGGTAGCAGGCGCGACTTCCGCATATCGTTGCGCGAGCAACGCATCGGCTTGCGCATCGAGTTGTGCGTCGCTCATCGCGCGCAATGCGTCGAGCACTTTTGCGAGCGCGGGCGTGACCGCGCCAGTGGCTTCGATGCGATCGGCGAGGCGGCGCAGCACCGCACGCCATTGCGGATCGCGATTCGCTCCCAGCGCGGGCAGGATCGGCATCGAATGACGTTGCGCGTGAGCGATGGCTTCTGTCGAAGGCATCTGCGCGTCCAGGTGTTCGAGCGCCTGTTGCTGCGCGTCGACGAGTGCAGCCATCAGGCGCATATAGCCGCCGATCGGATTGCGATCAGCCAGTTTGCGCAGCCGTGCGGCACGCTCCTTGAAAAGCGTCGCGCGTTCCGGCAGACGGATGCGTGGAATCGCGGTGGGGTCCTGCGTCTGGATCTGTTCCGGGTCGAGTATGCGTTGTTGCGTCACGGCTAGTCTCCGTCCAACTTGTTCCATCCAATTTATTCGGTCCAGCTCATTTGCATCCGCCCAGCAAAAAGCCGCCGCGCCCTCGCGGGCGAGGCGGCTTGCGTGCAGCGCGCCGTGCAACGGCGACGTTACTTGATGCTCTCGCGGAACCAGCGCGGATGATGCTTGCGCGCCCAGCCCCAGGTGACGTAGCCGCGCGTCATCGCGCCAATCGATCCCTTCACCCAGATCGCCGCATAGATATGCACGACGATGCTCACGATCAGCACGAAGGCCGCCGCGGCATGCACGACGGCGGCAACGCGGATGATCGTGATCGGAAAATAGAACGAGAAGTAACGCCGCCAGATCACGATGCCGCTCACCAGCAGCAGCACGAGGCAAACCACCAGGGTAAAGAATAACAGCTTCTGTCCCGCATTGTATTTGCCGATTTCGGGCAGTTTGTCCTCGCGATTGTGCAGCACATCGTCCATCTGTTTGAGCCATTGCACATCGGCTTTGTCCAGATAGTTGTGATGCCAGAAACGCAGCGCAAGGATCATGAACGACACGAACATCACGATGCCGATGAACGGATGCAGGATGCGCGTCCATTGTCCGCCGCCAAACAGCGCGCTGAGCCAGAACATGGCCGGATGGAACATCGCCAGCCCGGACAGCGCAAGCAGGACAAAAGTGATGGCCGTGATCCAGTGGTTGCTGCGTTCGTTGGCGGTGTAGCGCTGGATCAAGCGCGGCTCGATCACCCGCGGTTCATGGTCGCTCATCGTTGCGCTCCTCGGGAGGGATACTGCCAATGCCGCCGATTCCACCGATGCCACCGACTCCACCGATGCCGCTACGCTGCGAACGAATGCGCTGCGCTTCGTCGATCGCGGCCTCTTCGTCCTCGGCGTGCGTTTCGTTCGGGCCGATGCGCGTGTAGTGGAAGAAACCAGCCACCGCCGCCAGCGCGATACCCGCGAGTGCGAGCGGTTTGGCCACGCCCTTCCACAGACGCACGAACGGGCTGATACGCGGGTTATCGGGCAAGCCGTGATAGAGCGACGGCGTGTCCGCATGATGCAGCACGTACATCACATGCGTGCCGCCCACACCCGGCGGATCGTATAGTCCCGCGTTTTCGAAACCGCGCTCCTTGAGATCCTCGATGCGCTCAGCAGCATGCACCTTCATATCTTCCTTGGTGCCGAAAACAATCGCGCCGGTCGGGCAGGTCTTCACGCAGGCCGGTTCCTGCCCCACGGCCACGCGATCGGAACAGAGCGTGCATTTATAAACGCGATGTTCGGTCTTCGACAGACGCGGAATATTGAACGGACAGCCGGTAATGCAATACCCGCAACCGATGCAGTTTTCCTCGTGAAAATCCACGATGCCATTCGTGTACTGCACGATCGCCCCGGGCGACGGACACGCCTTGAGGCAGCCCGGATCCTCGCAATGCATGCAGCCGTCCTTGCGGATCAGCCATTCGAGGTTGCCATCCGGATTTTCGTATTCGGTGTAACGCATCACCGTCCACGAGTGCTCCGTGAGGTCGCGCGGATTGTCGTACACGCCCGTGTTGATGCCCACTTCGTCGCGCAGATCGTTCCATTCCATGCACGCGGTCTGACACGCCTTGCAGCCGATGCATTTAGTGACGTCGATGAGCTTCGCGACCGTGCCCGTCACCGGCTCGCGCACGCCCGGCGGCGGCGTGGTGGTGGCGGACAGCCGTTTGATGTCGAGAGACTGGAATGCCATGTTCCCCCCTGCTCCCCGTTATGCCTTTTCCACTTTCACAAGGAAGGACTTGAACTCGGGCGTCTGCGAATTGCCGTCGCCGACGGGCGGCGTAAGCGAATTCGTCAGATAGCCCGGTTTCGTCAGCCCCGTGAAGCCCCAGTGCAGCGGCACGCCCACGGTATGCACCTTCTTGCCATCGATCATGAGCGCCTTGATGCGCTTCGTGACCACGGCAACGGCAATCAGATAACCGCGATTGCTCGATACCTTCACGCGCCCGCCATCGGCCACCCCCACTTCCCTGGCCAGTTCCTCGCCGATTTCGACGAACTGCTGCGGCTGGATAATGGAGTTCAGGCGTGCGTGTTTGGTCCAGAAGTGGAAATGCTCCGTGAGACGATAGGTGGTAGCGACATGCGGGAAAGCCTGCGCCGTCCCAAAGGTCTTGCGGTCGTCCGGAAACACCCGCGCGGCCGGATTGGAAGTGGCCTGCGGATTGTGCGGATGGAACGGGTTGTAGCCCAGCGGGTTTTCAAACGGTTCGTAGTGCTCAGGGAACGGACCTTCGTTCATGCCGTCGCGGGCGAAGAAACGCGCCACGCCTTCTGGATTCATGATGAACGGCCCCATGCCCAGATCGGGCGATTCATCGACCTTGTAGTCGGGCACGTCCGCCCCGGTCCACGCCGCGCCATTCCAGCCGATCAGCTTGCGGGTGGGATCGAAGGGCTTGCCCGCGGTATCGCACGACGCGCGGTTATAGAGCACGCGCCGGTTGACCGGCCACGCCCAGGCCCAATTCAGCGTCTGGCCGATGCCGGTGGGGTCCGAGTTGTCGCGCCGGCCCATCTGGTTGCCCGCCTGGGTCCACGCGCCGCAGAAGATCCAGCAACCGCTCGCGGTGCTGCCATCATCCTTGAGTTGCGCGAATCCCGATAGTTGCTCACCCTTCTTCACGAGCACCTTGGTGGCGTCCTTCGGATCGGTCTGATCGGCGAGTGCCTTGCCGTTGTATTCCCTGGCAAGCTCCTCGGGTGTGGGGCTTTCCGGGTCGGAATACGGCCAGCTCAGCTTGAGGATCGGGTCGGGCACCTTGCCGCCGTCCTTTTGGTACGCGGCGCGAATGCGCAGGAACAGCCCCGACATGATCTCCAGGTCGCTCTTAGCCTCGAATGGCGGCTCCGCCCCCTTCCAGTGCCATTGCAGCACGCGGCTCGAACTCACCAGCGAACCGTTTTCCTCGGCAAAACAGGTGGTCGGCAGGCGAAAAACCTCGGTCTGGATCGAGCCCGTATCGACATCGTTGTAGTCGCCGTACTTCCTCCAGAACTCGGATGTCTCGGTTGCGAGCGGGTCCATGATGACGAGCCACTTGAGCTTGCTGAGCGCCGAGACCGTTTTCGCCTTGTCCGGCGCGGAGGCGATCACGTTGAAGCCCTGGCAGATATAGCCCGTCATCTTGCCTTGATTCATCAACTCGATGGTCTGCAACAGGTCGTAGGGCTTGTCGAGCTTGGGCAGCCAGTCGTAGCCCCAATTGTTCTCCTGGGTGGCGTTATCGCCCCACCACGACTTCATGAAGCTCACGAAGAACGCGCCGTAATGCTGCCAGTAACTCAGTTGATTCGGCCGCAGCGGCTGCGGCGCGCGCTTCTTGATGTACTCGCCGTAATCCTGCTCGTCTTCGACCGGCAGCGTCATATAACCGGGCAGCAAGTTCGACATCAGGCCGAGATCGGTGAGCCCCTGGATGTTCGAGTGGCCGCGCAGCGCGTTCATGCCGCCGCCTGCAATGCCGATGTTGCCCAGCAGCAATTGCACCATTGCGCCCGTGCGGATCATCTGCGCGCCAATCGAGTGATGGGTCCAGCCCAGCGCATAGAGGATCGTGCCCGCGCGGCCCGGCACCGCCGTGCTCGCCAGCATTTCGCACACCTTGAGGAATTTATCCTTCGGTGTGCCGCACACTTTCTCCACCATCTCGGGCGTATAGCGCGAATAATGTTGCTTGAGCAACTGATACACGCAGCGCGGGTTTTGCAGCGTGTCGTCGGTTTTCACGAAGCCGTCGTCGCCCAGCTCGTAATTCCACGACGATTTATCCGGATACGCGTGCTTTTCGGCGTTATAGCCCGAATAGATGCCATCGTTGAACGCATAGTCGTCGCGCACGATGAACGAGAAGTCCGTGTAGTTCTTCACGTACTCGTGCTGGATCTTGTCGTTCGTGAGCAACCAGTTGATCACCGCGCCCAGGAATGCGATGTCCGTGCCGGTGCGGATCGGCGCGTAATAGTCCGCCACCGATGCCGTGCGCGTGAAGCGCGGGTCCACCACGATGAGCCGCGCCTTGCGGTGCGCCTTGGCTTCCGTGACCCACTTGAAACCGCACGGGTGCGCCTCGGCCGCATTGCCGCCCATCACCAGAATCACGTCCGCATTGCGAATATCGACCCAATGGTTCGTCATCGCACCACGGCCAAACGTCGGGGCAAGACCTGCCACCGTCGGGCCGTGTCAGACACGCGCCTGGTTATCGAATGCGAGCATGCCCCACGAGCGGGCCACCTTATGCGTGAGATAACCGACTTCGTTGCTGGCCGCCGATGCAGCCAGCATGCCGGTGCTCAGCCAGCGGTTGACCGTCTTGCCGTCCGCGGTTTTATCGACGAAATTCGCGTCGCGGTCTTCCTTGAGCAACTTCGCGATGCGATCGAGCGCCTCGTCCCACGAGATGCGTTTCCACTCGTTCGATCCCGCCGCACGGTATTCCGGATACTTAAGGCGATTCGGACTATGAATGAAATCGATCAGGCTTGCGCCCTTGGGACAGAGCGTGCCGCGATTGACGGGGTGATCGGGATCGCCCTCGATGTGGATGATGCTCGCCGTCGCGTTCTTCGCGCCATCGCCGAGACCGTACATAAGGATGCCGCAACCGACCGAGCAGTAAGGACAGGTATTGCGGGTTTCAGTGGTGCGCGCCAGTTTGTATTGTCGGACTTCGGCAAGCGCATTGTCAGGCGCGAAGCCCATCAATGCGAGGCTGGATCCCGCCAGCGACGTAGCCGTGACCTTGAGGAACTGACGCCGGGACATCTGCAGCATGATGTACGTCCTCGGCTTTCTGGTTGTGGGTAGATTCAGTATAAGACGTTTTGGGATCCGGATCCCATGAGTTGCGTCTTGGCGTTCACCCTATGTCCAACCCGATGTTCGCCCTGCCGCGCATCGCGCAACCGGGTATTGGGATTGCTATAGTCGAACGAAAGGTGCAGCGCAAAATCCGCGGCGACGCGAAGCGTGAAACGGGTTGCATGCTTGCTGAATCAAGCCCGATGACGCTGCGCACCTGGCACACGCTTGAACGCGGAACGCATAATCATGACGACGATTTCATCCCGGCGGCTCGAATCGGCCGCGCGCAAGGAAGCTTCCTGGGTTGTCGACGCCTGCCGGCAATTCATCGCCGACCGCTGCCCATCGCTGGCCGCCAGCATCGCCTTTTATTCTGCGTTTTCGCTCGCGCCCACACTGGTCATGGTGATCGCCGTGGCCGGCTGGTTCTTCGGCGCCGACGCCGCGCGCGGCGAGCTTTTTCGTCAGGTGCATAACGTGCTGGGCAATGACGCCGCCGCCGGCATCACCACCATCGTGCAGAACGCCCATCGCGCGGGCGACGCGGGCGGCCTCGCCGCCGTGATTTCGCTGGTGCTGCTGGTGGTCGGGGCGTCCGCAACCTTCTCCTCGCTCAATTCGGCGCTCAATATAGTGTGGCCGCTGGACGGGCCGCGCACCTCGTCGGTAATCGCACTGGTGCGGGTGCGGCTGATCTCGTTCGGGCTGGTGCTGGGCGTCGCCTTTCTGCTGATCGTGTCGCTCGTGCTCGACGCCGCCATCACCTTTGTCGGCCAGTGGCTGCTGGGCGACTCCACCTATCTGTTCATCGGCAACATCGTGCAGTTCGTGGTGGGGCTGCTGGTGCTCGCGGTCGCGTTCGCTGCGCTATTGCGCTTCCTGCCCGATGCACTGGTGCAATGGCGCGACGCGATGGTGGGCGGCATTGTCGCCGCCGTGTTGTTTTCGGTCGGCAAGAAGCTGTTCGCTCTCTATCTCGCCCACGCGGGCATGGCGACGGCGTTCGGCGCGGCGGGCTCGCTCGCGGTGCTGCTGATGTGGCTGTACTTTTCGGCGGCGGTTCTGCTGCTGGGCGCGGAGTTCTCGGCGGCGCGCGGACGCCTGCACGATCCGCGCGGCGCATGGAGCTTTCTCGACGAACCTCCGCCCGGCAGCCGCGCCAAACTGGCCTCGGTGCTGGCCGCCTCGACGATCGCGCCGCGGCGCGAAGCCGCCAGCGGCGTGCGCAAGGCCGACGCCGTTGCAGGCGCAAGCGCTGCTGAAGCAGACGCCGCGCCGAGCAACGGCGCTTTGCCGCCCTACGCGGCAGCCGTGGCCGCCGAAGCCGCCGCTGGAACCCCCGCCGGCCCCGCCGATCTCGCTGCAGCCGACGCCGACGCGCCCCTGCGCGCCATCGGCCAGGCGCGTGCCGCGGGCCGCGCCTTCGCGCGGCGCGGCAATGGCGGCTTGCAGATCCGCCGCTCGGTGGTCCGCATCGAAGACAGCGCCACCTATGCCGCCGCACTCACGCTCGTTCATGCCGGTCGCACCATGGCCGCCGCCGACCGCTATATCAAGCGGCACCCGTGGAGTTCGGTCCTGATCGTCGCCAGCGCTGCCATCGCCGTCACCGCCGCCACCAGCCGCCGGCACGCCAGCTCACGCAGCAAATCCTGAGCGCCGGCCGGGCGCGCTGCCCTTCCCGCGCGCCTCTATATAAAGAGCACCGCTAACTTTGCGTGGAGCAACCAGGGCACACCCCTGGTTGCTCCACGTTTACCCGTACACTCTAAAAACTGGAGTTGCACTTTTCGCGACTTGTAGTGAAAACGACAATAATGCAGAGTCGGCATTCCGATATTTCAGGATTCGGAGGAATCGCCGAATCTCCCGTATTTCAAGGCCTTACGCGCGTGTGTCAGCTTTTCGCGACACTGATTTTTTTTCAGTTCGAGAGATTTGCACCCCTGCGTTATTCTCCTTTACGCAACAGCTGCAATCAAATTGCGCAACAGCAACAACTAAATCAAACATCTGCGTGGAGAATTCTGGATGAAACGAGTCGCACTCTCGACCCTCTCGCTGGCACTGCTGGCCGTTACTGGCGTGGCACATGCCCAGAGCAGCGTCACCCTGTACGGCGTGATCGATGAATCGATCCAGTGGGCACACAACGTGGACACCAACGGCGCCAACAAGAACCTGTATCAACTGGCCGGCGGCAATCTGTCGGGCAACCGCTGGGGCCTGAAAGGCACGGAAGATCTGGGCGGCGGTCTGAAGGCGATTTTCCAGTTGGAAAGCGGCTTCAACGTCAACAACGGCAAGTTCTCGGCATTTAACGCAAGCACCACGATCTTCGGCCGTCAGGCATACGTCGGTTTGACGCATGACCAGTTCGGTACGGTCACGCTGGGCCGCCAGTATGATCCGTTGGTCGACATGGTTCAGCCGCTGACGGGCGACAACTACTTCGGCAGCGAATTTGCCACGCCGGGTGACGTCGACAACAACGACAACAGTTCGCGCACCAACAACGCGATCAAGTACGTGTCGCCGGTGTTCGACGGCTTCCAGTTCGAAGGCATGTACGCACTGGGCGGCGTCGCTGGCGCAACCGGTTCGGGTCAAAGCTGGGGTGCGGCTGCAACGTACGGCATCGGCTCGTTCAACGCTGCTGCTGGCTACTTCCGCATGGATAACTCGTCGACCCCGGCAGACCGCATCGCAGCGTCGAACGGCGGCTGGGCTTCGGGCGCGACTTCGGACAACGTGTTCTACGACGGCAGCGTGATCACCAACAGCCTCGCTTCGGCGAAGTCGGTTGGCATCGCGTCAATCGCTACGCAGTACGTCGCTGGTCCGTTCACGTTCGGCATCCGTTACAGCAACGTGCAGTTCAAGCCGGACGGCTACTCGGCGTTCGCGTCGACCGAGCGCTTCAACGTCGGTGGCGGCTTCCTGGGCTATCAGCTCAATCCGGCACTGCTGCTGGGCCTCGGCTACGTCTACACGCACGCCGCAGGCGAAACGTCGAGCACGTACCACCAGATTTCGCTCGGCGCGGACTACAACCTGTCGAAGCGCACCGACCTGTACGCCGTGGCGGCTTACCAGCACGCAAGCGGCACGCAGCCGGGCACGCCGGGTGTGAACGCCACCGCATCGATCGGTTCGTACGGCATCAACTCGGCAACGAGCTCGCAGGAACTGGTCAGCCTGGGCATCCGCCACAAGTTCTGATCGACGGCATGAGCCGGGCGCAAGCCCGGCCACGCGACGAGACCTCGCAGCCAGAAATCTCACGCTGCACCCAAACCAGCCTTCGGCGCGAGCCCAGGCTGGTTTTTTATTGGCCGTGCGGCGTGCTGCGCTGCCTGGTTACGCTGATGTGGCTTGCGCCTGACTTACTTCAGCCGCCCCAGTGCGGCCGTTGCATGCCGAACGAAAGCATCGGCCAGCGGCGACGTTTCGGGTTGCCCGCCGCGCGCCACATTGACCGGCACGTCGAGCGCCGGCTCGAAACGCTTCACTGCGACGCGCGTTCCCAAGGCCGCCGCCGTCACTGGATCGACGAGCGCGATGCCCATCCCCGCCTCTACCAGCGTCACCACCGCCTGCGCGAGATCCGCTTCCAGGCCGCCCGCGCGCGTCACCGCGCATTCGGCAAACAGGCGATCGATGCGCAGACGCGCGGGCGTGCCCGCCGCGAACGCGATGAACGCCTCGCCTTCGCAATCCGCCGCGCTCAGCACACGCTTGCGCGCTAGCAAATGACCGCGCGGCACGATCGCGCGCATCGGCCATTGCCCCAGACGTTCGAGCCGTACGCCGCGCGGCGGTGCGGCGTCGTTCACGATGGCCAGATCGCAGCGCTGCGCGGCTACGCGTTCGAGCGCAAGCGCCGCTTCGAGCGTGAGCAGCGTCACGTCTACACCTTCGTGTTCATGCGCGAAGGCCGCCGCCACGCGTGGCAGAAAATCAGCCGCAAGCTCCGGCGTTGCCGCCACGCAGATCGCACCGCGGCGCTGCTCGCGAATCTGCGCGGCCGCCTGAACCACGCGATCGAAGCCGCTGAATGCGCGCTCCACTTCTGCATGCAGCGCATGCGCCTGCGCGGTAGGCCATAGGCGGCCTTGCCTGCGCTCGAACAGCACAAACCCCACACTCGATTCGAAATCCGCCAGCAAACGGCTCGCCGCAGGTTGCGACACGCCAAGCATGTGCGCGGCGCGCGTGACGGTGCGCGCATGCATCAAGGCGCGAAATGCCTCGATCTGGCGAACGCTGAGTTCATTGTCGGCCATAATATAAAGACATGGTCTGCTGAATAAATTCCATCAATACAGCGTCAAGCGAAGATTTTCCGCGCGAAATCTTCCTTATTTATCGCCAGATATTACAGCACTTCATTCCATAACATGCACACATTGAACTGCGCGCGTTTCACACGCACTTATTTTTCGCGGACAAATAAAAATCCCCGCGGGCGCAAAGCCAACGGGGATTCTTTGGGTACTGACGCAAACCGCAACCGTCTTGGCTGCGGCGCGAGGCTTTAGCCTGCTGCTGCGTCCTTCAGCTTTTTCAGCGCGCGTGCCTTGACGCGAACGCTAGCCGGCTTGGCCGGGAACCAGCGCTCTGCACCCGTGAACGGGTCCTTGCCGAAGCGCTTCTTCTTCGCCGGCACAGCCTGAACGACGATCTTCAGAAGGCCCGACAGCGTGAATTCGCCAGCGCCCTTCTTGTGGACCGAACCCAGGATCGTGTCTTCCAGTGCGGCGAGCACAGCCTTCGTTGCCTTCGGCTCGACACCAGCGCGCTCAGCGACGTGAGCAGCCAGCGAGGCCTTCGTGAAGGTGTCCTTGATCGGCGACGGAGCGCCGGACGCCTTCACGGCGACCTTCTTAGCTGCGGGCGTCTTGGCTGCGGCCGTCTTGGCGGGCGCTGCTTTCTTTGCAACAACCTTCTTGGCCGGGGCAGCAACTGCCTTTTTGGCCACTTTCTTTGCGGAAGTCGGCATGTTTCTCCTACCAGTGTTGGTCAGTGAAGCGACGAAGCACTACGGGATGCAGATGCTTCATCGGCGGATTCTACAAGCGTGCAAGCGTTTTGCGTCATTCTTTTGCATCGCCGATGCAAATTTTTTGTTTCAAACCCACTCTCGAACGCATTTTGACGCCTGTTTACAGGGGTAAACGTGCCCGGGCGCGCCTGCCAAACATGTCGTGCGCCTCGACGCGACACAGCGGCGCTGCAGCGAAAACGCCACACGTATGGCGTTTTTCGCGTTCAAGCGCGCTTCACGCGGCCTCAAGACGCGCGGCGAGCGCACTCAGCGCGGCGTCGATCTGCCCGACTTCGACCGCACCGTAGCCAAACAGAAAGCCTTGTTGCAGCGGTGCATTCAGATGAAACGGCGCAAGCGCATGCAGGCCAACCGAGGCCGCACGCGCCGCCGCCAGCAGCGCGTTTTCATCCGCGCCAGCGACGAGGCGCGCGGCCAGATGCAGTCCCGCTGTATTCGGCATCACCGGTTCGAGCCATGCACAAAGCGGTCCGCGCAGATGGGCAAGCAGCGTCTCGCGCCGCGCCGCATAGGTCTGGTGCATACGTCGCAGATGCCGTGCGAAGTGGCCGTTGAGCAAGAAGTCAGCGAGCGCCGTCTGCGTGAGCACGCAGCCGTGACAGTCCGCGGTCTGACGCGCACGCATGAGCGCCCCCTTGAGCGCGGCGGGCGGCACCATGTAGCCAACTCTTAACTCGGGAAAGATGGTCTTCGAAAACGTGCCGACGTAGGCCACGAGACCGGCGTTATCGAGGCTCTTGAGCGGTTCGAGCGAACGTCCTTCGAAGCGGAACTCGCAGTCGTAGTCGTCTTCGATCACGAGCGCCCCGTGCTTCTGGGCCCATTCGAGCAGCGCGACGCGCCGCGCGAGACTCATCGGCATACCGAGCGGAAACTGATGGGACGGTGTCACATAAACGACGCGCGCGTCCTTCGGCAGCGTCTCAACGATCAGGCCGTCGTCGTCGACGGGAACCGGCACGACCTTCGCGCCAAACGACTCGAACGCTTCGCGTGCAGGCGGATAACCGGGATCTTCCACCGCGACGATGTCGCCGGGACGCAACAGCACGCGTGCGAGCAGCGCGAGCGCCTGCTGTGCGCCCTGCGTGACGATCACGTCGTCCCAGTTGCTCGCCACGGCGCGATTGAAAGCGAGGTAACGCGATATGGCGAGGCGCAGTTTCTCCTCGCCCGCCGGATCGCGATACGCACCCAGGCCGCGCGCCTGAACGCGCAGCGCATCGGTGATGCAGCGACGCCAGATGTCGAAGGGAAAGCGCGATTTGTCCACGATGCCACCCGCGAAATCGCAGGCAAGACGCGGATCGGGACGCGGCAGCGCGAACGGCCCGGTCTGCGTTTGCCACCATGGCAGAGCATCGGCGTCGCGCACCAGCGGCTGAGCGTGTGGATCGCGTCGGCCACCCGCGTCGCGTTGGCTGACTGCCTGCGCCGCGCGACTCTGTGCATTCGGATGCCCAGACGCACGCGCGGGCAGACGCTCCAGCGTATCGGCGACGAAGGTGCCCGAGCCGCGCCGTGCGATCAGATAGCCTTCGGCGAGCAGGCGCTCGAATACGTCGAGCGTGGTCTTGCGCGAGACCCCCAACTGCCCGGCAAGTTCGCGCGTGGACGGCAAGCGCGTTCCGCCCGCCAGCCGTCCTTCGACGATGCGTTCGCGCAGTTGCCGGTAGATCTGTCCGGCAAGGTCGCGCTGGCCGGACACGGTGACGTGTAGATCCATCTGAGTGACGAGTGGTCGTGCTGGCAAGGATGCTGGCACAAAGCCGCGCTGCGCTGGCAGCTTTTGTGCGTTTTTTGGCGCTCGTGCGCGAGCGCGCCTGCCTAAAGTAGCGATGCGCAAGCGATGAACCGACGATGGGCGTGCCGCCGCGACGGCGGCTCGCCCGGTCTCACTCCAATATAAAGGCACTTTCCATGACGCTACAGATCGGCTTTCTGCTCTTCCCCCAGGTCCAGCCTCTGGACCTCTGCGGCCCTTACGACGTGCTCGCCTCGATGCCGGATACGACCGTCCGGCTCGTCTGGAAAACGCGCGAACCGCTCATGTCGGCGACGGGCATGCTGCTCACGCCCGATACCGTGTTCGATGATTGTCCGCCGCTCGACGTGCTCTGCGTGCCGGGCGGCAGCGGCGTCGGTGCCTTGATGGAAGACGATGCCACGCTCGCCTTCGTGCAACGCCAGGCGCAAAACGCGCGCTACGTGAGCTCCGTGTGCACCGGTTCGCTCGTGCTGGGCGCAGCGGGCCTGCTGCACGGGCGCCGTGCGACGACGCACTGGGTCTTCCATGGGCTGCTCGAACCGTTCGGCGCCATCGCCGTGAAGGAGCGCGTCGTGCGCGACGGCAATCTGATCACGGGCGGCGGCATCACGGCGGGCATCGACTTCGCGCTCACGCTCGCGGCGGAACTGATCGGCGACGAAGCCGCTCAAGCGCTTCAACTCGAACTGGAATACGCGCCCGCGCCGCCTTTCGATGCAGGCAGCCCGCAAAGCGCGCCGCCCGCCGTGGTGGAGCGCGTGCGCGAGATGAACGCGACGGCGCTGGCGCAACGCACGCGCATCGTCGAACGCGTGACGCAGAGGCGCTGAAAATCAAGCCGCAGCGCCTGGGCGGGAGCGCACTTCGCGCCTGCCGGGCGCGCACTTCGCGCCTGCCGGGCGCGCACTTCGCGCCTGCCGGGCGCGCACTTCGTGCGTTGGGGGGAGCGCACTTGGTGCTTAGGGTCGGCACTTGCTACCGTGTTTTGCAAGGATCGTATACATTGAGCCTCGGGCGTGACATGCATTGCACTCGTTGTTTCGGGTCGCGCCGCGCGTCCAGAACTTCTCGCCGTGCCTGCATCTCAAGCCCTGAATCCAGCCGTACACACAACCAAGAGGGGTATCAATGCGTTCCATTACCAGCAAGCTGACTCTCGCCGCGGCCACCGCCGCATTCCTGCTCGGCACCGCCGCGCCCGTGTTCGCCCAGGACGCCAGCGCACCTGCCGCCACGGCGCCGGCCATGGCATCGGCACCCACCGCCAAGGAGCAGAAGGCCGCCGCGAAGAAGCAGGCCCGCGCCGAGCGCAAGGCCGAACGCAAGGCCGCACGCGCCAAGAACAACGCGGAACTGAAGAAGCTCGAAGACGCCGGCTACAAGCCCGCGAACAACGACCCGAACTATCCGCAGAATCTCCAGGACGCGCAGAAGAAAGCCGCCGCTGCGCAGGGCGCAAGCCAGTAAGTTCGCCGTCGTTTCGTAGCTGAAATATCCATGCCGTAACGCAGTAAAGCAGCATGAGGACCGGCGCTGCCGGTCCTGCCACGCGTCTCATGAAAGCGCCCGCCGCACGCCCCGCCGCAGCTCTTTTCCCCGCTTCGCTTCATTACAGGACACCTACGACGCACACCCCGATTCGTTATGGGACGATGCGCGACGTGCCGGTCCCAGATGGAGCGCAACGCATGAACGCAGCGAAGCCGCAGGCAAGCGCCGCCCAGGCGCAGAAAAAACCAGGCGTTCCGATCGGCCTGATCGCGGGCGCGATTGCACTCGTCGTCGTGCTGTTGTTGCCGTTGCCTGCGAGTCTGCCTGTTGCCGGCCAGCGCATGCTGGCGATCCTCGCCTTCGCCGTGGTCGTGTGGCTCACCGAAGCCGTCTCCTACGAAGCGAGCGCCATCATCATCACTTCGCTGATGGCGTTTCTGGTCGGCACCGCGCCCACCATCGACGATCCCGCGCAGCTTTACGGCACCTCCAGAGCGATCAGCATGGCGCTTGCGGGCTTTTCGAATTCCGCGCTCGCGCTGGTGGCGGGCGCGCTGTTTATTTCGGCGGCGATGACCGTCACTGGCCTCGACAAGCGCATCGCGCTCGTCACGCTCTCGCTGATCGGCACCACCACGCGACGCATCCTGATCGGCGCGGTGGCGGTCACCATCGTGCTGTCGCTGGTGGTGCCCAGCGCCACCGCGCGCAGCGCCTGTGTGGTGCCGATCATGGTCGGCGTGATTGCGGCGTTCGGGGTGGACAAGCGCTCGAATATCGCGGCCGGCATCATGATCGTGGTGGCGGAGGCGACCAGCATCTGGAACGTCGGCATCCAGACCGCCGCCGCGCAGAATCTGCTGACCGTGGGCTTCATGGACAAGATGCTGGGCACGCGCGTGACGTGGCTCGACTGGCTGATCGCGGGCGCGCCGTGGGCGATCGTGATGTCGGTGGTCCTGCTCGTGCTGGTGCTCAGGATGCTGCCGCCCGAAACCGACGCCATCGCGGGCGGCAAGGAAGCCGTGGAAAAATCGCTGCGCGACCTCGGCCCCATGACGGGCCCGCAAAAGCGCCTGCTGGGCGTCTCCATCGGGCTGCTGTGCTTCTGGGCCACCGAGGGCAAGCTGCATCCCTTCGATACCACCTCGGTCACCTACGTGGGCCTCGTGCTGCTGCTTCTGCCGCGCTTTGGCGTGATGGACTGGAAGACCGTGCAAAGCCGCATTCCGTGGGGCACGGTGATCGTGTTCGGCGTGGGGATCAGCCTGGGCACCGCGCTGCTGACAACCAGGGCGGGCCAGTGGCTAGGCGATCTCGTTGCACATCACACCGGGCTCGATAGCGCCGGGCCGTTCATGGCGTTTGCGATTCTGGCCGCGTTTCTGGTGGTGATCCACCTGGGTTTCGCGAGCGCCACGGCGCTGACCTCCGCCATGCTGCCGATTCTGATTGCGGTGCTGCAGTCGATGTCGGGCGATTTCAATCGTCTGGGCATCGCCATGCTGCTCGGCTTCACGATGAGCTTCGGTTTTATCTTGCCGATCAACGCGCCGCAAAACATGGTGTGCCTCGCCACCGATACCTTCACCGCGAAACAGTTCGCGCGCGTGGGCCTCGTGCTGAGCGTGATCGGCTATCTGCTGTTGCTGCTATTTGCAGCGACGTGGTGGCGCTGGCTCGGTTGGGTTTGATATTTCCCCCGCACCATGAAAAAGGGGCGTTTTTCGCGCCCCTTTCGCACCCCTGCGCCCCTTCTGATTGACTCCTGCGGATTGCCCGGCTTAAACCGCCACTGCGCCCACATAGTTCTCGGCCATCGCCATCGCCGCCGCGCGCGAGGTGGTCACGTGCTCCAGCTCCGCCACCTGCAAACGCCGCTCGAACGGTGTGGCGTCGTCGAGGCGGTGCATCATGCACGTCATCCAGTACGAGAAGTGCTCGGCGCGCCAGATGCGGCGCAGCGCCGTTTCGCTATAGCCGTCGAGCAGATCCGTGCGGTTCTCCTTGTAGAACGCCACCAGCGCCGCGGTCAGCACGCGCACGTCGGCGACGGCCAGGTTGAGGCCCTTCGCGCCCGTCGGCGGCACGATGTGCGCCGCGTCGCCCGCGAGGAACAGGCGGCCGTGCTGCATCGTCGTCGAAACAAAGCTGCGCATGCCGACGATATTCTTCTGGAAGATCTTGCCCTCCACCACCTGATGGCCTTCTTCCGAATCGACGCGGGCGTGCATTTCGGCCCAGATGCGATCGTCGGACCAGTTATCGACGGAGTCCTTCGGATCGCACTGGAAATACATGCGCTGCACATTGGGCGAGCGGGTGCTGACGAGCGCGAAACCGCGGTCGTGACGCGCGTAGATCAGTTCGTCGGACGACGGCGGCGCTTCCACCAGAATGCCGAACCAGCCAAACGGGAACACGCGCTCGTAGTCCTGGCGCAATGCGGCGGGAATGGCCGCGCGCGAGACGCCTTGCGAGCCGTCGCAGCCGATCACGTAGTCGCAGTGCAGCGTGTGTTGCTCGCCGTCGTGCTCGAAACTGATCGAGGGCGCATCGGTATCGATGCCGTGAATCGCGGTGTTCTTGACGCCGAAGAACAGCGTGCCGTCGGCGGCCACGCGCGCCGCCACGAGGTCCTTGAGCACTTCGTGCTGCGCATAGACCGTGATGGCCTTGCCCGTGAGTTCGGTGAGATCGATGCGGCGGCGCTTGCCCTCGAAGGCCAGTTCGAAGCCGTGATGCAGCGCGCCTTCGGCCTTCATGCGCGCGCCGACGCCGGCTTCGGTGAGCGTGTCCATGGTGCCCTGTTCGAGCACGCCGGCGCGGATCGTCGATTCGATCTGCTCGCGGCTGCGCATTTCCAGAACAACGGACTCGATGCCGCGCAGATGCAGAAGATGGGAAAGAAGCAGGCCCGCAGGCCCCGCGCCGATGATGCCAACTTGAGTGCGCATAGGTGTCTCCATGTGCGGTTTTGATTTTCCGCAAGTTTCGCTGCCGCCAGCGATATCGCGCAACGCGATATGGAGAATAGGAACTATCCCAATTTTAGATAATGCAAGCGACGTTTCGATCGTCCAGTGCCAAGCCAGAACGCACCCACGTGAACGGGGGCGGAACGAAATTTGCTGCACCACAGCGTTTTTGCCGGCGACACGGTCGCGCGCCGGCAAGCAGCCCCTCCATCGAACAATCACCGCGAGCCACGCCGATGCCGTTTTCCACGCCGCCTGATTTGCCCGCTCATTTTCGTGCTCATTTCCTTGCTCATTTTCCTGGCCTCGCGCGCACGCGCCGCTATGCCGCCGCCCTGATCGCCGCGCTGCCGCTCGCCTGCGTCACGCTGCCGACCTTTGCGCAGAGCAGCGCGCCTGAGGTTGCCTCGTCCGCAGTGGCTCAGCAGGATTTACAAGGCGCGCCCCAACCGCCCTCCGAACTTTTCGGCCAGCTTTATCGCGACGTCGAACTCGCCCAGGTCTTCCCGGACAGCAAAACCTTCGCCGACATGGTGCCGAACGAAGCGCCCTCGAAAATCGTCGCCGAATACGAAATCTGGAGCTCACACAACGCCGGCATCACCGATCCGGATGCACGCAAGGCCGCGCTGCGCCAGTTCCTTGCACAGCATTTTTCCGATCAGAAACAGAGCGGCGATCACTATGTTTCCGATCCTGATCAGGACGTCGTGAGCCATATCGACACGCTCTGGGACGTGCTGCGGCGCAATCCGGATAGCGCGCAGCAGCCGTATTCGTCGCTGCTGCCGCTGCCCAAACCCTATGTCGTGCCCGGTGGCCGCTTCAACGAGATTTACTACTGGGATTCGTACTTCATCATGCTCGGCCTGGAGGCGAGCGGGCGCCACGAACTCACCCGCGACGAACTCGATAATTTCGCTGCGCTGATCGATCGCTACGGCCATATTCCGAACGGCAACCGCAGCTATTACCTGAGCCGCTCGCAGCCGCCGTTTTTCGCGCAGATGGTGGCGCTGGTGGCGCGCCGCGACGGCGACGCGACCTACGTGCGCTATCTGGCCGAACTGCGCAAGGAATACGACTACTGGATGGCGGGCGCCGATACGCTCAAGCCCGGCGAGGCGACGCGCCACGTCGTGCGTCTGGACGACGGCACCCTGCTCAACCGCTATTGGGACGCGCGCGACACGCCGCGCGACGAGTCGTATCGCGAAGACGTGCTGACCGCCCGGAGCGCCCCGCAACGCGGCGCGCCGGAACTGTGGCGCAATCTGCGCGCGGGTGGCGAAACGGGCTGGGATTTCAGCTCGCGCTGGCTGGCCGACAACCGCACGCTGGCGACCATCGACATCACTTCGCTCGTGCCGGTCGACCTGAACTCGCTGCTGGTCGATCTCGAACGCGCGCTCGCCAGGGGCTACGGCCTGACCGGCGACGCCGGCCAGGCGCAGCAGATGAGCGAGCGCGCCGCGCAACGCAGCGCCGCGATCGGCCGCGTGCTGTGGGACCCGCAGATCCATGCCTTCAGCGACTACGATTTCGTGCATCGCACGCTCACGCACCGGCTCACGGCGGCGACGGTTTATCCGCTTTACACGGGCGTGGCCACGCGCACCCAGGCGCATCAGGTGGCGGGCGCGGTGCGCGCCGGACTGCTGCGCCCGGGAGGTCTTGCCACCACCCAGGTGACGAGCGGCCAGCAATGGGATGAGCCCAACGGCTGGGCGCCGCTGCAATATCTGGCCGTGACGGGCCTGCGACGTTACGGCGAAAGCTCGCTCGCGCAGACCATCGCGACGCGCTGGATTGCCACCAACCTCGTCTACTACCGGCGCACGCACAAGCTGGTCGAGAAGTATGAGGTGAGCGCGGCGGCGGCGAAGGCGTCGGCGGCGGGCGGCGGGGAATATCCGCTGCAGGACGGTTTTGGCTGGACCAACGGCGTGCTGCGCGTGCTGATGACCATGTATCCGCACACGGAAAACACCCCGGCGGCGCGGGCCTCCAGTGTGCCGAAACCGATGGTTCCGGCACATTGAAGGGCGGCTGGGGCGAGACTGCGGCGAACCGGTGCATGCAAGCATGGCGGATGCGCGATTTAAATGCCTTCGCCCCGCCTCGCGCACCGTTTGCGCAACGCAGCATCCATCGTGCCAGAGCGCGCCGGAAACGGCAGAAACGGCGCTCTGACGAGGTGCAAGCCGCCCCGCATCGGCGTATCCTGAAAACCTGCCCCGCAGAGCGATCTGGATGCTGGCCGCCGGCTTGCGCCGCCCGCAACGCGATGGAAGATGGAACCGCGATGAACGCCTCCGCTCCCGCTCCTGGCGCCTCCGGCGCCCCCGCCCCGACTGCTCCATCGGGTTCCCGCATCACCGTGGTGGTGCTCACCCGCAATCACGTGCGCCAGACAGTCGACACCGTCGCGCGCCTCACTGCGCTGCCCGAACATCCTCATGTGATCGTCGCCGACAACGGCTCGACCGATTCCACCATCAGTCTGCTCGCCTCACTGTTTCCGCAGGTGCGCATCGTCCAGTGTCTGGGCGATCGCGGCATGGCGGGCTTTAATCGCGCCATCGCCCTCGCACCCACCGAATACGTGGCCTGTTGCGACGACAGCACCTGGTTCGCGCCCGGCGCACTTGCACACGCCGCGCAATGGCTCGACCAGCATCCGCAGGTGGCCGTGCTCAACGCGCGGGTGGTGGGCCAGGACGAACGCGAAATTCACCCCGCCTGCCTGATGCTCAACGCCACCTCGCCGGGCGACGACGCGCTGCCCGGCCCCGCGCTCGCGGGCTATATGGCGGGCGCCTGCGTGTTGCGCGCCGCGGTATTCCGCGCGCTCGGCGGCTACGAGGAACGGCTCTCGCATGGCGGCGCGGAAGAGCTGGCCGCGCTCGACGTGCTCGCCGCCGGGCATTCGATCGTCTACTGCGAACCCGCGCTCGCGCACCGTGAACCGCTCTACCGCTGGTTCACGCGCGCGCAGCATTGCACCCACGCGCGCAACTCGGCGTGGGTCGCATGGATGCGCCTGCCGGTGCGCGACGCGCTTGCCGCCACCGGTCGCGCGCTGGTCGTGTTCGCGCGCCAGCGCTCGCTCGGGCCAGCGGGCTTCGCACTGCTGCGCGGCGCATTCTGGGCGTTGCGCCGCCGCCGCGTGGCCCCGGCACACGTCGTGCTGCTCACCCGTCAGGTGCGCCGCGCCGAGCGCCTGGTGCGCGCCGGCATCCCGGCCATGGCCGAAAAGTACGATCGCGCCGGTCAACGTGCGTGGTAAGCTGCCGCGCTACATGTAACTGGAAACGCGGCGGAAATTGCAGCCAAAACGCAGCAAAAGGCGCATCGCGAGCGCCTGCCCGCCTGAGTCGCGTTTCATCTTTGCCGATTAAAAAAGGACCATGACCAAGTCCGATTCCGCGATGCAACCCGCTGCCGCCCTGTCCGCCGAAGGCCACAGCGGGCGCCGCTTCGAGGCGCTCGTGCAGCCCATCGAGGACTACGCGATCTTCCTGCTCGATCCACGCGGCCATGTGGTGAGCTGGAACCGGGGCGCCGCGCGTATCAAGGGCTACGAAGCGCACGAGATCATCGGCCAGCATTTTTCCCGTTTCTACACCGACGAGGCCAACGCCCGACGCTGGCCCGAGCACGAGCTGGAACAGGCCGCGCTGCATGGCCGCTTCAACGACGAAGGCTGGCGTGTGCGCAAAGACGGCTCGATGTTCTGGGCCAATGTGGTGATCACCGCGCTGCGCGAGCAGGACGGCTCGCTCGCGGGCTTCGCCAAGGTCACGCGCGACCTCACAGCCGAGCGCCGCCAGGTCGAAGCGCTGCGGCTTTCCGAAGAGCGCTTCCGCCTGCTGGTGGAAAGCGTGAGCGATTACGCGATCTTCATGCTCGACGCGCAGGGCCGCGTGGTGAGCTGGAATAGCGGCGCGACCAATCTCAAGGGCTACCGGCCCGCCGAAATCATCGGCCAGCATTTTTCGGTGTTCTTTCCGCCCGACGAGATCGCGGCGGGCGTGCCCGAGCGAGAATTGCGCCGCGCCGCCGATCTGGGCCGCTGCGTCAACGAAGGCTGGCGCGTGCGCAAGGACGGCTCGATGTTCTGGGCCAACGTCACGCTCACCGCGATTCACGACGCGGATGGCCGGCTGACCGGCTTCGCCAAGGTCACGCGCGACATGACCGAAAGCCGCCGCACCGACGAACTGGAGCATTCGAGCGAGCAGATGAAGCAGTTCCTCGCCATGCTCGCGCACGAACTGCGCAATCCGCTCGCGCCGGTGCGCAACGCGGTCGCCACGATGCGCCTGATGACTGCGCAGAGTCCCGAAGTCGAACGCGCGCGCGATCTGATCGACCGCCAGATCGTCCATCTCACGCGTCTCGTGGACGACCTGCTCGACGTGGGCCGCATCACCTCGGGCAAGATCGAATTGCGCGCAGCGCCGCTCGATCTGCGCGAGGTGGTCAAGGATGCGCTCGAAGCGGCGCAGCCGTTCACGGCGGCGCGCGGCCAGCACGTCGAAGCGATCCTGCCCGCCGCGCCCCTGCCCATGACCGGCGACCACACGCGCCTCGTGCAGGTTTTGCAGAACCTGCTGCACAACGCCTCGAAATTTTCGCCGGACCAGACCCGCATCGTCGTCGAGGTACAACTGGCCGGGCGCGGCGTGCAGATCCAGGTGCGCGACGAAGGGCGCGGCCTGCGGCCCGAAACCTTCGAATCGATCTTCGGCCTCTTCAGCCAAGACCGCTCGATGCCGGGACCTGCCGAAAACGGCCTGGGTATCGGCCTGATGCTGTGCCGCTCGCTGGTCGAACTGCACGGCGGCGCCATTTCCGCTACCAGCGACGGGCCGGGTGCGGGCAGCACCTTCACGATCCGTCTGCCGCTGGCGCGCGCAAGCAACGCGGCGCACGTGGATCTGGCGGTGGAGGGGCTGATCAGCACGGTGGGACAGACCGTGCTCGCGCACGACGAATCCTTGCCGCTGCGTGTGCTCGTGGTGGACGACAACCGCGATTCCGCCGACAGTCTGGCAATGCTGCTCGAACTCAAGGGCCACGAGGTGCGCGTGGCCTATAGCGCCGCCCAGGCGCGCGAATGGGCCGAGCGCTTCACGCCCGATGCCGCGCTGATCGACATCGCCATGCCGGAGATCGACGGCTACGCGGCGCTACGCGAGCTGCGCACGCTGGAAGCGCTCTCGCATACGGTGTTCGCCGCGATGACGGGCTTCGGCCAGGCCGCCGATATCGAACTCACGCGTGCAGCGGGTTTTGAAATGCACCTCGTCAAGCCTGTCGATGTGCTGCTGTTCGACGAAGTGCTCGCGCGCGCCGCGGCCCGGCGTGCAGCGCGCGTGGCGTGGACAAGCTCGCATCCGCAGATCTGAGGCACCTCAGGGCGCGTAAGGGCGTGTCAAGGTGCGTTAGGGCGCGACCGGTTTGAAATCGCGATATTCGATCTGCGGGCCGCGTACCACGATGGCGGTGGATTCGGGTACCTCGGCCCAGGCTTCCGGCAAGTCGACGATAGGCTCCGATACCAGCAGATAGGCATCCTCGCCCACCGCCGCAATGCGCGGATCGTCGGGATAAAGCTCCCGCAAATGCTTGAACGAGGTGCTGTGAAACAGCGAGCGCGAGTTGTGCTCGCTCGAATAGCGCACCGCCACGATCTGCTCGCCGTCGCTGGCAAAGACCGTCATATTGAGCGCCGGCTCGATGCCGTGCCTTTGTGCGGTCGCCTCGATAAAACCGGCCATGCGTTCGAGCGCCGGCACCGGATCGACTTCCAGACCGAAGGTCATCGCGAGATAAAACATCGCCTCGGAATCGGTCGATCCTTCCAGCGCATTGAAGCGCCCAGGATCGATGGCAAGCAGCAACTCGCGCCGCATGAGCGGAAAACTCTGGATCAACCCGTTGTGGGCAAACATCCAGCGCCGATGCCGGAACGGATGGCAGTTGGTCTCCTGCACCGGCGTATGCGTGGCCGCGCGCACATGCGCGACGAACAACGGCGCGTGCACGGCCCTTGCCAGTTCGCGTAGATTGCGATCGTTCCAGGCGGGATGCACGCTGCGATAGCGATAGGGAATATCGTGCGGATGCTGATACCAGCCAAGGCCGAAACCGTCACCGTTGGTGGTGGTCGCGCCAAGCTTCGAATGCAGGCTTTGGTCGATCAGCGAATGGCGCGCCCGAAACAACACGGTTTCGAGCGAAATCGGATTACCCGTGTAAGCAAGCCAGCGGCACATCGTTGCCTCCCTCGATCAGATCGGCGATTGCCTTCGCGCACAGCCACGCAGTGTACCGTGTCGTTGGCCGCTCAGTTCGCCGCTTAGTTCGCCGCGGACTTCAACGCTTGACTGCCGCTTCAATTGGCTGCGTGCAGCCCCGCGGCAATCGGCGTGAGAAAACCGGTCAGGCCGGTCAAGATAATCTGCACACCGATACACAACAACAGGAACGACGACACGCGCACGGCGACGCGCGTGCCCTCCACGCCCAGATACTGCGCCAGACGCGCGGCGCGGCTGTACACGTAGTAAATCACCAGCACGACCAGCAGCGAAATCACCAGCGAGGCGATGCTCGACAGCAGCCACGCCGAAAGCTTGTGCGTGCGGTTCGCGTTCAGCGCAATGGCCGTGGCGATCGAGCCAGGGCCAGTCGTGAGCGGCACCGTCAGCGGAAAGAAAGCCTTGCCGCTAGCCGACCAGGCACTCACGGGCCTGACCGACGGATCGCTCGCCGCGGGCGGCTCCGGTTCCGGCGCGTTGAGCATCTGCCAGCCGCTCACCGCCACCGCGAGACCGCCACCGATACGCAGCGCTTCCATCGAAATGCCGAAGAAGTGCAGGATCGGCGTGCCGACGAAAAACGCCGCAAGCAGCACGAAACCCGCATTGGTGGCGACGCGCTTGGCGAGCAGGCGGCGCTCCTCGTCGGTGAGCGTGGCGGTGCGATCGAGAAAGACAAAGGCGATGCCGATGGGGTTAATAATGCTGATCAGTCCGGTAAAACCGAAAAGAATGTCTGAAATCAGGCTCTCGATCATGAAGTCGATCCGGAAAACGGGGCGGGTGCGGGCATCGAATAGTGCGGCGGCGCGCAGCGCGAAATCGGTTAAAGCGGTTCAAAGCGCGCATGCCGCCAGAGTGCGGGAAGTTTAACTGGATCGGCCTGCGGCGTGCCCGCTGAATGCGCTGCGCGCGCACGAAATCTGCTTGCGGGTGACGCGGCGCAGCATCGAATGACAGGCGCGCGCAAGGCGCTGACGGGATTTTTGGC
The DNA here is from genome assembly GCF_014200455.1 of Paraburkholderia bannensis. Taxonomy (GTDB): domain Bacteria; phylum Pseudomonadota; class Gammaproteobacteria; order Burkholderiales; family Burkholderiaceae; genus Paraburkholderia; species Paraburkholderia bannensis_A. The sequence continues at coordinate 30,167 of NZ_JACHBW010000018.1, forward strand.
AGCTTTACGGGGTGCGTTCACGGGCATAGAGTGAATCGTTCTGACCCGGTCGCGACGTTCCCCTTTTACAAAAAGGAGTTGCCATGTCACTGAGGTTGCTCGCAGCGCTACCCTTCATCGGCATCCTGCTGGGCGTGCCGTTCGTCAACCGCACCGAACCGCTGATACTCGGCATGCCGCTCGTGCTGGCGTGGATCGTCATGTGGGTCGTGCTGACATCGGCGATCATGGCCATCGTCTACCGCCTCGATCCGGTCAACCGCCTGCCTGCCGATATGCAAAGCGAGGTGCGGCCATGAGCGCGCTCGTCATCATCGTGGCGATCACGCTCGTCGCGCTCTATCTGGGCATGCGTGCGCGGCGCGGGCACGACATGAGTCTCGAACAGTGGTCGGTGGGCGGACGCAGCTTCGGCACCGCCTTCGTGTTCCTGCTGATGGCGGGCGAGATCTACACCACCTTCACCTTCCTTGGCGGCAGCGGCTTCGCCTACGGCAAGGGCGCGCCGGTCTATTACATCCTCTGCTACGGCACGCTTGCGTACATCCTCTCGTACTGGATGCTGCCGCCGGTCTGGCGCTACGCCAAGCAACACCGGCTGATGTCGCAGCCGCACTTTTTCGCGCGCAAATACAACAGCCCCGCGCTGGGGGTGCTGGTCGCGTGCGTAGGCGTGCTTGCGCTCGTGCCGTATCTGGTGTTGCAACTCAAAGGCCTCGGGATCATCGTGACGACGGCCTCCTTCGGCGCGATTTCGTCGACGGCGGCAATCTGGATCGGCGCGGCCGTGGTGACGGCTTACGTGATCGTCTCGGGCGTGCGGGGCTGCGCGTGGAATTCGGTCGTGAAGGATACGATGATTCTCGCCATCGCCGTGTTTCTGGGCATTTATCTGCCGATTCACCACTACGGCAGCATGTCGGAAATGTTCCGTGCGATCGACGCCGCCAGGCCTGGATTCCTGGTGTTCCCCGCAAAAGGCCAGAGCGTGGCGTGGTTCCAGTCGACCGTGCTGCTCACGGCGATGGGCTTCTTCATGTGGCCGCATACGTTCGGATCGGTCTATACCGCCAGGGACGAACGCATTTTCCGCCGCAATGCCGCCATATTGCCGCTCTATCAACTGATTTTGCTGTTCGTGTTCTTCTGCGGATTCGCGGCGGTGTTGAAGGTGCCGGGGCTCAAGGGCGGCAATATCGATCTTTCGCTGTTCCGGCTTTCGTTGCAGACCTTTGATCCGTGGTTCGTGGGCGTAATCGGTGCGGCCGGCGTGCTCACCGCGCTCGTGCCGGGTTCGATGATTCTCACCACGGCCTCAACGCTGATCGCCAACGACGTGTATCGCGGCGCCATGATGAAACAGGCCGATGACGCACGCGTGGCGAAACTCGCGCGCTTCTTCGTGCCGGTGATCGCGCTGGTGGCGGTGGGCTTCACGCTCAATGGCGGCGAAACCATCGTGGCGCTGCTGTTGATGGGCTATAACTTTGTCACGCAGTTGTTCCCTGCGCTGGTGTGCAGTCTTTCGACGCGCAATCGCGTGACGAAACAAGGCGCGTTTTGCGGGATTTTGTCCGGCGTGGCCGTGGTCATCATCACGACGGTAACGCATGTGAGCGTCGCGCAACTGATTCCTTTCGCACCGGATGCGCTCAAGGACATCAATATCGGCTTTCTCGCGCTGGCCGTGAATATCGCGGTGCTCGCAGCGGTGAGTGTGCTGACGCAACCGCATACGCATGCCGATCACGAGCATGCAGGCGCGCATTAAATGAAGTGATGTACGGGTTGTAAATGATTGGGGCCGACGTTGTCGGCCTCTTTCGTTTAGATCACGTCTTCTGGAATGCCGCCGAAGTCCGGTCGTACAGCACGCGCCGTTGTGCGTTCCTGTGCGGACGTCGCCACTTTCTGCAAACGCACACGCATGAAGTGAGCGTGTTCGAGCGTGGTCACCGCGAGTTTTTCGTCGAGATACTCCAGCGCGACGATTGCGAAGCGCGACTCGAACCAGCCGAGATACCAGAACCAGTCTGCGTAGTAGATCCACGAATTCTCATTGAAAGCGCGTACATGTGTGGGGTCTTGCCAGGCGCTGCGCGCTTTTTCGTAGGGCACTTCGATTAACATCTGCCCGCCTGTTTTGAGCAGTCGCAGGCAATTGCCCATCAACTGCGTCAGATCAGCGACGTGTTCCAGCACATTATTTGCATAGATGAAATCGACGGCATCCGCGCGCAATTCAACCGGACCGGCCAACGAGCTATCCAGGTGCTTCGGCAAGGTCAGCGGCACAGAAAGATCCAGCAGCACATCGGGTTCGGCGCGCGGCAGTATGTCCAGATTCAGCCAGCCCGGCATGTAGTCCTTGCCCGATCCGATATGCACACGCTCCGGACGCCATGGCGTGGATGCCGTGAACTGCCCTGCGAAATATTGTTGCGCGCTTTCGAGCGCCATGGCGTATTGATCGAGCACGTCATGCGCGCAAAATGCAGCGAGACGCGCTCGCGCGGTATAGGCGAAAGACGATGCGCCGAATTCCTTCTGGAAAAACGTCCTGATGTTATCGGCGCTCACCCAGAAGACGCTGTCATCGAACTGCGGGGGCGCTTGCGTGCCTGATGTGCGCTCGCTGATGACCGGGGTGCCAAGAGACAGGCAATGGAATACGCGAGCCTGCTCGAAACGGGCGCTATCGTAGAAGTGGCAGTTGAAAACCGCCTTGGCCCGGCGGATTTCCGCATCGCGTTCAGCGCCAAAAATACCGAACGGCAGCACGCTGACCTTACAGCCCGCGGCTTCGATTTCGCGCAGCAATTGCAGCCGCCGCTCGTTCATGCTGCCGAAGAACAGAACGTCCAGCGGCCGTTCTTCAATGGGCTGCTGACCTTCGGCGGCGAGGTAAGGTGCGTAGGCGAACGAGACGATGGAAGTGCAAGCGCCTGCGCCATAGGCACTCACATTGCGCCCGTCATAATCGACGACCGGCGCCGCACGCAGCAGGCGTAGATAGTCAGGCGAAACCTGTGCGCCAAGTTCGCCCAGTTGCTCCAGATTCACGAATACACAGCGGTAGCGCTGCGTGAGTTTCTGGTCGAATCCAGTGTGAGCGCCAAAGATGAAATTGATCGCATCATGCCGCAGACGGTTCTTGCCGATGGTCACCTCGGCGCCCAACCGCCGGAACTGATAGCGAAAGAAACGTACCTGGTCGAGAAAGCCTAGTGCCGGGACGTGAGCGCCCGGCTGGATGATGCAGAGATGGATGTGCGATGGAGACATATTTGGGCCGTTTGATCGGTAGGCCTCAAGGCTGTGCGCTCATCATCACCCACGTGGTCCAGCCTTGAGTCAAGACTTGATACGTGCGTGATGATAGTCAGGCGCAAATCTCAAATATCGCGGATAAGCCCGATGACCTGCCTCAGCGAGCCTAAATTACGCTCAATCTTGTGATGAATCAGCGGGAACGTATGCGACGACGGCCCTGCACAAAGCAGCTTAACTACGCTCGCAGATGTTCACATATTCTCGCGCGGCATCGTCACTCAAACGATTGCGCACGAATGCGTGCGCGACCTCTGCTACGCTCAAATGCGCCCGGTAGCGGCGGTATATGGCGCGCACACAGGCAAATTTTCGTAGATCGCAGTAGACCTTCAGTAAGGCCACGCCTCGGGGAGACGCCAGGGTCTCGATATCGAGACCATCGATAATCTCGAACATCGCGCTGTCTTCAATGTGCCGCCACATATTGAAGAACCCATGAAAGCCGAAGGTCGGTTGCCTGGGCACCGCGTACTCGTAGGCGAATTCGTCGGCAACGTCGCCGGGCGCAAAGCGGATTCCGTAATCGGCTTCCAGCGCCTCGCGCCAGGTGCTGCAGATCAGGACGTCTTCTACTGCGCCGGCTTCAATCGCGAACTGGTCGCTAGCCAGCGCCTTCAGCAGCTTTGCCGAGCGCAGCGAAAATCCGCCATTTCCCACATCGTTTAAGTTGCTGGCGTTGGGCCAGCGCGCGCCGATATAGTCGTACTGATAAAAGCGGTCGCTCCATCTGGAAGCGTCCAGCACGTAGCCGTCCCATTGAACAACCAGCACCCACGGCGTGGCGATGTAATCGACCAGGCGCTTGAGCATGAACTGGGAATATTCGGCCAGCGAGCGTAGCGGTTCGATCTTTTCGATACGCGCCCGCGTTGGCGCGTCGACGTGTGCGATCAGCAGCGCGTCGCCGAAATCGCACTGCGCAAGCGATAGATCGAGAGCACGCGCCGCGATTGCAGGATTGACGGTATCGACGGCACAGAGCGTGACGTCGCGCAGATTTCGCGACGGACTGCTTACGTTTAAAGTTCGTTCACTCATTTCCCGCTCCGCAAGCAGTGAACACTGAAAACCCAAGGTGCCAGTGGCGAGGCGATACGTTAGGCAACATCATGGGTTGCAGATTCCTGCCAGTTTCCGAGCCGCGATTTTGCAACAGCCTCAACGCAGAAACGCGCGTCGCGAAATCAATTGGCGGCGTATCTGTTACACGTTTGCGCTAGCTCAATGCGCTGCCTTCGTATGGTTTGCAGCCCCGCCTACCGCTTCCCCATCCCATACAACTTCGAATCCGCAAAACCCTCTGCGCCCAACACGCGCCCGACCAGAATCAACGCCGTGCGCTCGATATCTGTCGCCTGCACCTTGCCGACGATATCCGCGAGCGTGCCCGTCACGCGCTCCTCATCCGGCCAGCTTGCGCGATAAATCACGGCCACCGGGCAATCATCGCCATAGTGCGGCCGCAGTTCCTCGACGATGCGCGCGATATGCCGCACGCCCAGATGAATCGCCATCGTCGCGCGATGACGCGCGAGATCGCCCAGGGCCTCGCCTTCCGGCATCGACGTTTTGGCCGCATAACGCGTGAGAATCAAGGTCTGCGAAATACCCGGAAGCGTCAGCTCATTGCTAAGCGCGGCCGCACAGGCGGCCGTCGCCGTCACGCCCGGCACCACTTCATAAGGAATCCCAAGCTCGCGCAAACGTCGAATCTGCTCGCCGATCGCGCCGTACAACGACGGATCGCCAGAATGCACGCGCGCCACATCGTGGCCCCGGCGATGTGCGCTTTCCAGCAGCGCAACGATTTCATCGAGCGTCAGCGGCGCAGTATCCACGACCTGTTGCGCGCGATGACCTTCCAGCACCGCGGGAGGCACCAGCGATCCCGCGTAAAGAATGACCGGACAGGTCCGCACGAGCCGTTGGCCCTTTACGGTAATCAATTCGGGGTCGCCTGGTCCCGCGCCGATAAAGAAAACAGTCATGCGTCGATCTTCCGTTGATTGAGATCCGCGAGCGCGTCCAGCACCTCCTGCACCGATGCGAATTCGCGTTGCGCGGGCGGCAGTGACGGACGCTTCACCATGACCACCGGCAAGCCCATTTCGCGCGCGACTCCAAGCTTTGCTCCGGTTGCCGCGCCGCCGCTGTTCTTGCTGACGATCACGTCGTAACGCCCTGTTTTGAAGAGCATCCGCTCGCCTTCAGCCGTAAAAGGCCCGCGTGCGTCGATCACCTGCGCGCGAGCGTGGCCCGGATGCGCATCGAGACAGCGCACCGTCCAGTGCTGATGCAACGGCACTTCGCCCAGATGCGCGAGCGGCTCGCGGCCCAGCGTAAACAGCACGCGTGCGTAGGGCTTGATTGCTTCGACCACGCCGGCCCAGTCGTCCACCCAACGCCAGTCGTCGCCGGGTTGCGGCTGCCAGGGCGCGCGACGCAGCGCCCAGTACGGCAGCTTCGCCTGTTCGCATGCGCGCGCAGCGTTCGCGCTGATCTGCGCCGCGTAGGGATGCGTGGCGTCCAGAACACAGCCGATACCCTCATCGGCGAGATAACGCGCGAGTCCTGGCGCGCCGCCAAAGCCCCCCACCCTCACCGCGCAGCTCAGATCGGCAGGCACGCGGCCGAGGCCCGCAAGGCTATAAACATGCTCAGGGCCGAGTGCGCGCGCAATACGCAGTGCGTCTCCGGTACCGCCAAGCAACAACACGCGTGCGCTCATGGCTTGATCGCTTCGTACAGCGTCACGGGCAGCGCCTGACGCCAGGTATCGAAGCGGCCAAGCGCTTCGGCCTCGCCGATGCCGATACGCGTGAGCGTGCCGCCATGTCGTTCACGCCAGGCTACGAGCGCCGCTTCGCTCTGCACGGTGACGGCGTTCGCCACCAGCCGTCCGCCAGGCGCCAGCCTGTCCCAGCACGTTTCGAGCACGCCCGGCACCGTGACACCGCCGCCGATGAACACCGCGTCGGGCGTGGCAAGTCCATCGAGCGCATCCGGCGCGCGTCCCGCGACGAGTTGCAGCGCGGGCACGCCCAGCGCGTTGCGGTTATGTTCGACAAAGCGCTGGCGCGCGGCGTTCGCTTCGATCGAAATGGCGCGGCAAGCCGGATGCGAGCGCATCCATTCGATGCCGATCGAGCCGCTGCCCGCGCCCACGTCCCAGAGCAGCGCACCGGGCACCGGCGCGAGACGTGCGAGCGTGAGCGCGCGCACGTCGCGCTTGGTGATCTGGCCGTCGTGCCGATAGGCATCGTCGGGCAAGCCCGGCGTGAGCGTCCAGGCGTGGGCGGGCGCTTCATCGGCGGCTTCGCATTCGAACGCAACGAGATTGAGCGCAGCGACTTCGTCCAGATGCCAGGCATCGGCGCGGCCTTCGATGCGCCGCTCCTGGGCACCGCCCAGATGCTCGAATACGGCAAGGCGCGACGCGCCAAAACCCTGCGCGGTGAGCAAGGCCGCGATGGCTTTGGGCGTGTGCCCGTCGGCGCTCAATGCAAGCACGCGCGAATGCGAATACAGATGCCGACGCAGCGCATCGAGCGGCCGTCCCACCAGCGAGGCAACCGTGGTGTCCTGCAAGGCCCAGCCAAGCCGCGCCGCCGCAAGCGACAGCGACGAAGGCGCCGGCAGCACGCACAACTCAGCGGCCCCAAGCTGGCGCGCAAGCGTCGCGCCGACGCCGTAGAACATCGGATCGCCGCTTGCCAGCACGCACACCGAGCCCTGGGTATCGCGCAGCACAAGCAGCGGCTCGACGCTGAACGGCTGAGGCCACACCTGGCGGCGCGCCTGCACGCGCGCGGGCAACATCGCCAGATGGCGCGCGCCGCCCGTCACGACCGTCGCCGCAAAAAGCGCGCGGCGCGCGGCGCGCCCGAGCCCCGCGTATCCGTCCTCGCCTATGCCGATCACCGTCAGCCACGCTCGCCTGCCCTGCATCCGTGCTCCGTCATGCGTTGCGCGCGGCCCGTCTGGATTCGCGGATCGCGCTGGAAAACGGGCATAATACCGCTTCCGCTGGCGCCCGACGGGCCCGAAAACCGCGAATTTCGCGCGCATTTCGCAGCCTTTGCCGATGCTGCCAGCGCTCGCGCCGCGCTGATGCCAGGCCACCGCAGCACTGGGCCATGGGTCTGGCGACCGCGCGATCCCCGACACGAGTGCTCCCTTGAATCACGACTCGAAGCCCGCCGCTACGTCTGCTACGTTCGCTTTGTCCGTTACGTCCGCTGCGTCGCCCGCAGCATGGGCCGCTGCCCGCCGTTCGGCATGCCCGGGGCTCGTGCGGGTCGTCGCGGCGCTCGACGGCGGCCTCTGCCGCGTCCGTTTGCCGGGCGGCGTGCTGCTGTCCACGCAGGCACACGCGATTGCCGAAGCCGCCATCGCCCATGCAAGCGGCACGCTCGAACTGACGAATCGCGCCAACCTCCAGGTGCGCGGCATCCGCGCGGGTAGCGAGGCGGCGCTCACGGCCGCGCTGGTCGAAGCAGGCCTCGGACCCTCGAATGCCACAAGCGAAGCCGCCGATCTGTGTATCGCCGACGAACTGCGCAACCTCATGCTCAGTCCGCTCGCTGGCCTGGATCGCGCAGCGCTCATCGATACCACGACACTCGCCGCGCCCATCGTCGCGATGCTGCAAGGCGAACCGCGTTTCGCAGCGCTTTCGCCCAAATTCGCGCTGCTGATCGATGGCGGCGAGCAGCTTGCGGCGCTCGATCATCCGCACGATATCTGGCTGGCCGCCGCCGCGCGCGGCGCAGCCGTGCGCTTCACGTTCGGTCTCGCGGGCTGTCCCGCCGATGGCGCGCACGGCTCGATTGCCGCCGCCGATGCGATCGCGTTCATTGAAGCGCTGCTGCACGCCTTCCTCGATCTCGCGCAGCCCGGGCAGACGCGCATGAGGGAAATCGTCGCGACGCATGGCGCGCAAGCCGTGTTGCAACGGGCGCAGGATCACGCGCCGCTCGACATCGCGCACGAGCGCGGCTGGCATCACCCGGGAGTCGATCTGGCCTTGCGCCTGGGCGTCCATGAATCGAAACACGGCACCGTCTACATCGGCTGCCAGCCGCCGCTGGCGCGCCTCGACGCCGCCACGCTGCATGCCCTCGCCACGCTCGCGCGAACGCACGGCGACAGCACACTGCGCATCACGCCCTGGCAAGGCGCGATCCTGCCGAATATCGATAACGGCAACGCGCAGGACGTGCTAGAAAACCTGCAGACGCTCGGCCTGATCACCGATCCCGCCCACCCGCTCGCACGCACGATTGCCTGCACGGGATCGGCGGGTTGCGCGAAGAGCCGCGCCGATACCAAGGCCGACGCCCTGCGTCTGGCCGGCCAATTGCCGCCTGAGGTCCACGTCCACTTGAGCGGCTGCGAGCGCTCCTGCGCCGCCGCTCATCGCGCGCCGTACACGCTGCTCGCCGTTGCGCCCGGCGCATACGAACTGTACGAACAAGGCGACGACCACCACCAACACGACCAACAGCACGCGACGCACATGGCCCCATTCGGCCGCGCCGTCGCGAGCCACCTGACGATCGACGCCGCTGCGCAGATGCTCACGCAACTGACTGCCCAGCGGCCCCGGAGCACCTCTGATGTCTGATTACATCCGCGACGGCCAGGCGATCTACCGCGAGTCCTTCGCGACGATCCGCGCCGAAGCCGATCTCTCGCGCATTCCCGCCGACCTCGAAAAACTCGCCGTGCGCGTGATCCATGCCTGCGGCATGGTCGACGTGGCCGCCGACCTGGCCTTCTCGCCAGGCGCGGGGACCGCTGGCCGCACGGCGCTGGCCAACGGCGCACCGATTCTCTGCGACGCGAAGATGGTCGCGTTCGGCATCACCCGCACGCGCCTGCCCGCCGGCAACGAAGTCATCTGCACGCTCGACGATCCCGCCGTGCCCGCGCTCGCGCGCGAAATGGGCAATACGCGCTCGGCCGCCGCACTCGAACTGTGGCGTCCGCATCTCGAAGGCAGCGTGGTCGCCATCGGCAATGCGCCCACCGCGCTGTTCCACCTCATCGACATGATCGCGGCCGGCGCGCCGCGCCCCGCGCTGATCCTCGGCATGCCGGTGGGTTTCGTGGGCGCAGCGGAATCGAAAGCGCTGCTCGCGAGCGCCGCGCACGGCGTGCCCTTCGTGGTCGTGCATGGCCGCCGCGGCGGCAGCGCCATGGCCGCAGCCGCCGTCAACGCACTTGCTTCGGAGATCGAATAAATGTCCATCAAAGGACGACTGCACGGCATCGGCGTGGGTCCGGGCGACCCCGAACTGCTCACGCTCAAGGCGCTGCGCCTCATCAAGGCCGCACCCGTGGTTGCGTACTTTGTCGCGAAGGGCAAAAAGGGCAACGCGTTCGGCATCATCGAAGACCATCTGGAAGCGCGCCAGCAACAACTGCCGCTGGTCTATCCGGTGACCACCGAAGCGCTGGAGCCGCCGCTCTCGTACGAAGCGATCATCGGCGACTTCTACGACGGCGCGGCCGAAACCGTCGCCGCGCATCTGGACGCGGGCCGCGACGTGGCCGTGATCTGCGAAGGCGATCCGTTCTTCTACGGCTCGTACATGTATCTGCACGACCGCCTCGCCATGCGTTTCGAAGCCGAAGTCGTGCCGGGCGTGTGCTCGATGCTGGGCGGCGTGGCGGTACTGGGCGTGCCGCTCGTGTACCGGAACCAGAGCCTTTCGGTGCTCTCGGGCGTGCTGCCCGAGGACGAACTGCGCCGCCGCCTGGCCGATGCGGACGCCGCCGTCATCATGAAACTCGGCCGTAACTTCGAGAAAGTTCGCCGTGTGCTGACCGATCTCGGTCTGGCCGATCGCGCGCTTTATGTTGAGCGCGCAACGATGTCGAACCAGCGCATCGTACCGCTCGATGACGTCGATCCGATGGCATCGCCCTACTTCTCGCTGCTGGTCGTGCCGGGGGAAAAATGGCAACGCTGAGCCCCGCGCTGCATGCACCCGCCGTGGTCATACTCGGCCCCGGCGCGCTTGCCACCGCACAGCGCGTGAAGGCGCTCTATGCGGGCGCGCAGATTCACGCCTTGCAGGATCGCGCGCAAGGCGACATCGCATTCACCGAACTGGGCGAGCATCTGCGCGAACTCTACCGGCGCGGCACGCCGCTCATCGCGCTGTGCGCGGCGGGCATCGTGATCCGCTGCCTCGCGCCGCTGCTCGCCAACAAGGGCATCGAGCCGCCCGTACTCGCACTCGCCGAAGACGGCAGCGCGGTCGTACCGCTGCTCGGCGGCCTCACGGGTGTCAATGTGATGGCGCGCGCGATTGGCGCGGCGCTTGGCATCGCGCCTGCGATCACCACGAGCGGCGAACTGCGCTTTGGCACCTGCCTGCTCAATCCGCCCGAAGGCTATGCCTTATCGAGTCTCACGCAGGGCAAACGCTTCGTCTCGGATCTGCTCGCGGGCGACACCACGCGCATCGACGGCGACGCACCCTGGCTCGACAACGTCGATCTACCGCGCAACGCCGCGGCGCGCCATGCGATTCGTGTGAGCCCGCAGGCATGGGACGGCAATCCGGAACATCTGGTGATTCATCCGCGTTCAGTGGTTGCGCGCGCAACCGAATCGCCTGCCTTGCTCGCTGAATACGTGCGCGAAGCGTTGGCTGGGAACGGCCTCGCTGAACAGGCGCTCGCCGCGCTGGTCGCGCCCGTCGAGCACATGGGCGATGCCGCGTTCGAACAGGCGGCAGCGGCGCTGGGCGTGCCGCTGCGTTTTGTCGATGGCGAATCGCTCGACGCATTGAAGCTGCCTGAGCCGCATCGACTTATCGAAGCGGGACATGGCATCACGCTGGGCGTCGCGGACGAACCGCTCGACGTCTCCACGCTGGGGCGCGCGCGCGGACGCCTGACCGTGCTTGGCCTCGGGCCAGGGTGCGCCGATCTGCTCACGCCGATGGCGCGCGCCGCGCTCGACGAAGCGACCGATATCGTCGGTTACGCTACTTATGTGGAGATGGCCGGGCCATTGCGTCCGGGTCAGGTGCGCCACGCCACCGATAATCGCGAGGAGTTGCAGCGGGCGCGCCATGCGTTTGAACTGGCTTGTGAGGGACGGCGCGTGGTGGTGGTGTCGTCGGGCGATCCGGGGGTGTTCGCGATGGCCGCTGCGGTGCTCGAAGCGCTTGAGGGGGCTGAGGATCTGCGCTGGCGTCGTGTCGATCTGCGGATCGTGCCGGGCGTGTCGGCCGCGCTTGCCACGGCTGCGCAAGCAGGCGCGCCGCTGGGTCACGACTTCTGCATGCTGTCGCTTTCGGACAATCTCAAGCCGTGGGCTGTGATCGAAAAGCGTCTGCATCATGCGGCGCTGGCCGATCTTGTGATGGCTTTCTATAACCCGATTTCTCGTGCGCGGCCTTGGCAGCTCGATCGGGCGCTGGAGATCGTGCGCGCGGTGCGTGCGCCGCAAACGCGGGTGGTGCTGGGGCGCGATGTGGGGCGGCCAGGGGAAACGCTCAGGGCGATGACGCTTGGCGAGCTGCAATCGTCGGATGTGGATATGCGCACGATGGTGATCGTCGGGTCTTCCGCTACGCGGGGGTTTGGGCGGGAAGGCGCTCGTGATGGCTCGATGGATGAGTGGGTTTATACGCCGCGTTGGTATAAGTAGCGCGTTGGCATTTCCTTGTGATCGTGTCGGTCTATTAGCGTTGCCCCTGTGCGGGGCGGCACCTACTTTTCTTTGCCGCGGCAAAGAAAAGTAGGCAAAAGAAAGCCGCTCAAACCGCTAAATTGACGCCGTCCACCTCTCGCCCATCTACGGAGTGGTGACTGGGCATTGCTCCCACCACGCGCCCAATATCGGAGTGACAAGGCAGTCATTCATCCCGTTGTTCGCTGCGCTCACAACGGTTGGGTCTGCGAAGGAAGGCGCAAACCTGCGGTTTGCGTAATGCCCCACGGGGCGCTTGCGCCCCCGGATGTGCGGGTGGCACCACTCCGATATTGGGCGCGTGATGCGGGCGCTGCCCGGGCGCCACTCTGTTTTATAGGCTGTAGGTGTACCGCGAAGCACTGGCGGTGGTAGCGGCTTTCTTTTGCCTACTTTTCTTTGCCGCGGCAAAGAAAAGTAGGTGCTGCCCCGCACAGGGGCAACGCTAATAGACCGACACGACAACAAGGAAATGCCAACACAACAATCCACCCAGCATAACCACAACCCACCCCCACCCTAAAACTCCGCGCAATCGCGCCGTAAACACAGTGATCCCATCACCCGCAGGACGCGCGCCGATGACCGATAGCATTGAAGCCACCGAGGCTGCCCCCACTCCGACAGCGGCCCCCGTGGACGCCCCCACCGCCCCCCTCTCCCCCGCCGACATCGCACTCGGCCAGCCACTCGACTGGCCGCTCGTCGATGCCGACGGCACGCCACTGCTCGACGTCGGCGCGACGCTCATAGGCGAAATGGAACGCGACTTCCTGTTTCGCCACTTCGCCCCGCGACGCGGCGACTGCGAGCCGCCCCCCAGCGAGCCCGTCCCCCCCCAGCAACAGGACACCGCCCTCGCCGTCCGCGACCTGCATCTGACGATCGGCGCGCTCATGGGCCTGCGCCCGCAACAGGGCGCGAGCGGCGCGCCCATGCATCCGTGCAAGCTGATCGGCGTCGCGCCCAATGAAGCGATCTTCGTCACCCTTCCCTACGTGGATCGTCGCCCGATAGAAATCACCCCCGGCGAGAACGTCGAAATCGTCGCGATCGCGAGCCACGCCGTTTATCGCTTCGTCTGCACGGTTCACGCGATGTATCAGGCGCCGCTTGGCTACCTGCTGCTGTCGAAGCCCGCCAATATCCGCATGCTGCGCGAGCGCAAATCGATCCGCGTACGCGCGCAGTTTCCGGTGCGCTTTGGCATCGGCGAGGAAACCACGGGTTATCAAGGTGTCGCGCTCGCACGCGGCGTCAGTGCGCTCGGGCTGTCGATCGCCGCGCCGTGGGCGCTCGCCAAGGTCGGCGAGCGTCTGCGCGTGGCCTGGCGGCTGCGCTCGGGCGAACTCGATTCGATCATCGAGACCAGCGCCGTCGTGCGTAACGTCCATCAGGAAGACGGCCCCGAGCCGCTCGTCACGCTCGGTCTCGAACTCGATAGACTCTCGCCCGCCGACCAGATGGCGATGAAGGTCTACGTGTTCGATCGTCAGGACGACGTGCTGTACTGGACCGGCGCGGCCCGCTAAAGCGACCAGTTACTACGAAAGCGACCGGTCGATCAGCGCATCCACATCGACGCACTCGCCTTGCCACGCCTGCGCCAGCGCATGACAGCGCCCGAGGCGCAGGTTCGAGGCCTCGCAATCGACCACGGTGATGTGGTCCGCCAGCCGCGGTCGCGCGGGCCATTGCGTGGTGCGGCCGTCGCTGAAAAGCCAGAGGTGGCGTTCACGCGCCGGGTCGCGCCGCGCCGCCGCGTCGAGCAGTTGCGAGGCGCGCGCAATGCCCGCGTCCAGCGGCGTGCCGCCTCCACCACCGATGGGCGCAAGCCAGCGCTCGTTCCACCAGCGCGGCACCGCAGGCCCGAAGCGCAGTTCGGCGTGCGCGCCGCCAAAGCAGATCAAGGCCACTTCCACGCGTTCGGCGCGCGCGCGATCGAATAGCGCAATCAGCAGCCCTTTGGCAAGCGCAAGCTGACCATGTGCGAGCATCGACGCCGAACAATCGAGCACGAAGCAATGCAGCGCGCCGGTGCCGGTCTTGCGCTGCGCGTAGCGCAGGTGTTCCGCGCGCAGCGCAGTGCCGCGTTTGGCGGCGAGCGTGGCGGGCCATGCAAGGCGCGCGCCAGGCTCGGGTTGGCGCGCGATGCGCGCTCGCGCGGCTCCTGGACCTTCACGCCGTCGTGCGCCGCCCTGTGCCTGGGCAGCGGTCCTTGCCCGACGGGTCAGCGTTTTTTTGCTGGCAGCGGGATCACGCCCTTGACCGCTCTAGCGGCGACGGGCTCGGGCGGGAGTTCGCCCCAATCCGGTTGCGAGCCTGCATTTACTTCGGACTGCAGGCTTTTCTGCGATTCATCGCGACGCTGCGGCTGTTGCTGGTGTTGCTGCTGTTGTTGTGTCGGCGAAGGCTGATCCGGCAATGCGCGACGCCGATGCAAGAGCACCGCATCGGCAACCTGATCGACATGTTCGGGCGCGATCTGCGCCGCGCTTTCGAGCGCCGCCAGCGCACGCGCCGCGCGCAGCATCACCAGATCGGCGCGCATGCCGTCGACGGCCGCTTCCACGCACAGTTGCGCGGCACGTTCATGCACGGCGTCGCTCCACGCCAGCGATTCGAGCGCCGCACGCGCCGCCGCGATACGCGCGGCCAGCGCGCTTTGCGCTTCGGCATGCGCCGCGCAGAACGCCTGCGGATTCGCATCGAACGCGAGCCGCGCCTTGACGATGCGTTGTCGTTCGGCCGTGTCGTAGCGATTGTCGAGTTCGACCATCAGTCCGAAGCGGTCCAATAGTTGCGGACGCAACTCACCCTCTTCCGGATTCATGGTGCCGACCAGCACGAAACGCGCATCGTGCGTATGCGAGACGCCGTCGCGCTCGACCGTGTTCACGCCGCTTGCCGCCACATCAAGCAAGGCGTCGACGAGCGCATCGGGCAGCAGGTTCACTTCGTCGACATAGAGCACGCCGTCATGTGCGCGCGCGAGCAGTCCCGGCGCGAAACGCACCGCGCTCTCGCGCAACGCGGCTTCGAGATCGAGCGTGCCGATCAGCTTTTCCTCGCTCGCGCCCAGCGGCAGCGTGACGAATGCGCCATCGGGCAGCAGCGCGGCAAGCGCGCGCGCCGCGGTCGATTTCGCGGTGCCGCGCGGCCCGCTCACGAGCACGCCGCCTATCGCGGGGTCGATGGCCGCCAGCAGCAAGGCGCGCTGCAACGACGCCTGGCCGACCAGCGCGGTGAAGGGAAAGGCGGGACGCGCCGCTGCCTGATTCATGTTTTATCGTCCTTCCATCTTCTGCCCGGTTTCGAGCAGACGCTGTTCGATCCGCGCGCGATGCTCGCCCGGCTCCTGCCACAAACCCCGTTGCATCGCTTCGACCAGACGTTCGCAGATCGCGTGCAAGGCGTGCGGATTGTGGCGCTCCATGAAGGCGCGCGTGTCGTCGTCGTGCACGTAGGCGTCGGCGACCAGCGCGTACTGGTGATCGCCCACCACGCGCGCGGTCGCGTCATAGCCGAACAGATAATCGACGGTCGCGGCCATTTCCGCCGCGCCCTTGTAACCGTGGCGCTTCACGCCGTCGATCCACTTGGGGTTCACCACGCGCGAGCGGATCACGCGCGCGATTTCCTCATGCAGCGGGCGGATGCGCGGCGCGGCGGGGTTGCTGTGATCGGCGTGATAGAGCGTGGGCTGCGCCTGCGAGAAGTGCCGCGCCGCCGCCGCCATGCCGCCCTGGAACTGGTAGTAATCGTTCGAATCGAGCAGGTCGTGTTCGCGGTTGTCCTGGTTCTGCAGGATCACGTCGATGGAGGCGAGGCGCTTGCGGAAGGCGTCGCGCGCTTCGTCGCCGCCCGTCTTCTGTGCATACGCATAGCCGCCCCACGCCTGGTAGGCCAGCGCGAGATCGGCGTCGCTCTGCCATTGGCGGTGATCGATCATCGATTGCAAGCCTGCACCATACGCGCCAGGCTTCGCGCTGAATACGCGCCAGCCCGCACGGCGGCGCGCTTCGCCCGCTTCGATGCCATCGGCGATCAAGGCGTCGCGCTCGCGCTGGATGCGCGCGCGCAGCGGGTTCAGATGCGCGGGTTCGTCGAGTTCGGCCACGGCCTGCACGGCGGCGTCGAACAGATGCATGACGTTCGGGAACGCGTCGCGGAAAAAACCCGACACGCGCAACGTCACGTCGATCCGCGGGCGATCGAGCGCCTCGACCGGCATGATCTCGAAGTCGATCACGCGCTGGCTGCCCGCCGCCCATTTGGGGCGCGCGCCGATCAGCGCGAGCGCCTGGGCGATATCGTCGCCGCCCGTGCGCATGGTGGCCGTGCCCCACACGGAAAGACCGATCGCGCGCGGATAGTCGCCATGCTCCTGCAAATGCCGCTCGATCAGCTGTTGTGCGGATTTCAGACCGAGCGACCACGCCGCCTGCGTCGGGATCGCGCGCGTGTCGACCGAATAGAAGTTGCGACCCGTGGGCAGCACGTCGGGGCGGCCGCGCGAAGGCGAACCGCTCGGGCCGGGCGGTACGAAGCGGCCTTCGAAGCCGCGCCGCAGCTGACGCAGTTCTTCGTGCCCGCACGCATCGAGACGCGGCAAAACATCGTCGCGCAAACGTGCGATCACGCGCGCGGCGCGCGGCAGCGTTTGCTCGATTTCATCGATGGCGTCGGGGGCATCGGGGGCTTCGCACGCGCCCGCGAGCAGCGCGCCAGCCAGCGCTTCCAGTCGTTCACGCGTATCGCCGGTATGCCGCCACGGCGCGTCGATCGCCTGCTCAAGCGCCAGGGGCCGCGCACCGGTCCACGGCGCGGCCCAATCGACGCTTGCCGCATCCAGCAGATGATCGATGCCGAAATCGCGCGCCAGCGCGTCGATCAAACCGGCGTTCGCGCCCTGCCCATCGCCGCACGCGTAGCGCCCGAGCGCCAGCAGCGTGTCGCGCCGCTGCGTGCCTTGCGGCGATTCGCCAAAGATATGCAGGCCGTCGCGGATCTGCGCTTCCTTGAGTTCGCACAGGTAAGCATCGGCGCGCGTGAGCAGTTCGTCCTCGCCCTGCTGGTCCTGCGGCGCGCTCACGCTCAATTCTTCGTGCAGCTTGTGCTCGATGATGGTCGCCAGAATCGTCTTGCGCAGCAGTTTCGCGCGGCGCGGGTCCACCATCAATGCTTCGTAATACTCATCGACCTGACGTTCGAGGTCCTGCAACGGCCCGTAGTTTTCGGCGCGCGTGAGCGGCGGCATCAGGTGATCGACGATCACGGCCTGGGCGCGGCGCTTGGCCTGGCTGCCCTCGCCCGGATCGTTGACGATGAACGGATACAGATGCGGCAGCGGCCCGAGCACCATGTCGGGCCAGCAGGTGTCGGCCAGCGCCACGCTCTTGCCCGGCAGCCATTCGAGATTGCCGTGCTTGCCCACGTGCGCGATCGCGTCGATGCCAAAGTGCTCGCGCAGCCAGAAAAAGAACGCCAGATACGCGTGCGGCGGCACCAGATCGGCGTCGTGATAGTTCGCGTAGCTGTCGTCGCCGCGCGAACGCGACGGCTGAATGCCGACGAACACCTGCCCGCAGCGCCAGCCCGCGATCATGAAGCGACCGCGACGCACGGTCGGATCCTGCTCCGGCGCGCCCCAGCGCGCGATCAGCGCGTTCTGCGCGTCCACGGGCAACTGCGTAAAATGCGCGCGGTAATCGTCGATCGACAGGCTCTGCCACGCGGGCCGCAGCGCGCGCGTGTCCGGGTCGTTGGTCACGCCCTGCGTGAGCGTGTTCATGAGCGCTTCGCCATCCTCGGGCAGGTTGCCCACGCGATAGCCTTCATCGGCCAGCATGCGCAGGATGTTCACCACCGAAGCCGGCGTATCGAGTCCCACGCCATTGCCGATGCGCCCTTCGCTCATCGGATAGTTGGCCAGCACCAGCGCGAGTTTTTTCTGCGCGTTCGGCAGCGTGCGCAAACGGCACCAGCGCCGCGCCAGTTCGGCCACGAAGGCAACGCGCCCGGCATCGGGCTGATAACGCACGACGTCGACCTGGGTGTCCTTGCAGTGATAGGCAAGACCCTTGAAGCTGATCGCACGCGTAATGACGCGGCCGTCGACTTCGGGCAGCGCGATATGCATCGCGATGTCGCGCGAATTGAGGCCGTGGTTGTCCTTGAGCCAGTCGTCGCGATTGCCGCCGCTCAGGATCACCTGCAACACGGGCGCATCGCCCGCCAGCGCGAGCGGCTCCGGATCGTCGAGCGACGAAGCCGCGAACGCGGTCGTATTCAGCACGAGCGCGATATCGAGTTGCGCGGCCAGACGGTCGAGCACATCGCGGCTGATGGCGTCCTTGAGCGAGGTGATGGCGAGCGGCAGCGGATTGAGGCCGCGCTCGATCAAGGCGTCGATCAGCGCATCGAAGGCGGCCGTGTTGGCGGCCTGCAAATGCGCCTTGTAAAACAGGATCGCAACGACGGGCGCGCCGGGCGTCCAGCGCGCGCGCCAGTCCTCCACCGTTGCCACATCGCGCGACGGGTGATACAGCGAAGCGGCAGGCAACACGACCGGCGGCGGCGGTTCCGCGCCAAAGCCGAACGCATGCCACGCGAGCGCGCGCAAAAAACCCTCGGCATTGGCCGCGCCGCCTTCGCGCAGATAACGCCACAGCAGGCGACAGAACTCGGGCTGAGCGCGGCTTTTGGCGATCAGATTGGGGTCTTCCTGCAAGTCGCCCGAAAACATCGCGAGCGTCTGGCCGCGTTGTTCGGCCAGCGTCGTCACCTGCTCGATGCCATACGGCCAGTAGGACTCGCCACCCAGATGATCGACCACGACCACTTTCGCGTGCTGCAGGACATCGTCGACGTAAAAGTCCACCGAGGCGGGCTGGCGCAGATAGGTCACGTTGGCGAGCCGCACGCTGGGAAAGCCCGCGGGCAGACGCGGCACGACGCTCGCGAGCAGCGCGAGCGTCGTATCGGCGGAACTCAGCACGACGATGTCGGCGGGCTGCTGGTCGATGCGGATGACGCCCTGCGTATCGTCGATGAAACCGCCCGGTGTGGTGCGCAAAAGATGCATGGCGGTTCCGTCAGTGCAAGCTTGAAAAAGACGCGTGCCGAAGCACGCTTATTGCGTAACCGCGCTGGTGACTGCGGCCAATGCCGCGTCGAACGCGCCTTGCAGCGTGGCGGCGTCGAGGTCTTCGCCGATCAGCACGAAGCGGCTCGCCAGTTTGCCGTCCGCCAGCGCCGCGCTTTCCTGCGCGTTCCAGCGGCGGTCGAAATAGCTGTCGAAGCGACGGCCCACGCCCTGGATCACCAGACGCATCGGTGCGCCCGGCAGGACGGCGAAGCCCTTTGCGCGATAGATCGTGTGATCGTCGACGAGCTTTTGCAGCGCTTCGACGGCGATATCGCGCGACATCACCGCGCCTTCGACCACCACCGAATCGAACTCGTCGTGATGATGGTCGGCATCGTCGGCGGAACCGTGATGGTCGTGGCGCAGATGGATGCTTTCTTCCGAAGCGGCCTCCAGACCGAGCAGCGTATGCAGGTCGAGCTGGCCATGTTGCGCACGCACGATCTTCACCTGCGGCGGCAGTTCCTCGCGCAGTTCGGCGATGAGCGCGTCCTGGCCCGCTTCGTCGATCAGATCGGTCTTGTTGAGGATGACGAGATCGGCGGCCGACAGCTGGTCTTCGAACAGTTCGTGCAGCGGCGATTCGTGATCGAGGTTCGGATCGGCGCGGCGTTGTTCGTCGACGGCCTGCGGGTTGGCGGCGAACTGGCCGCTCGCGGCGGCGGGGCCGTCGACCACGGTCACGACCGCATCGACGGTGAAGGCGTTGCGGATCGACGGCCAGTTGAAGGCCTGCACGAGCGGCTTGGGCAGCGCAAGACCCGAGGTTTCGATCAGCACATGGTCGATGTCGCCGCGGCGTTCGAGCAGTTGCTCCATCACCGGGAAGAATTCTTCCTGCACCGTGCAGCACAGGCAGCCATTGGCCAGTTCGTAAAGCTGGCCTTCTGTTTCGTTGCCGTTCTCGTCGCAGCCGATGCCGCAACCGCGCAGGATTTCGCCGTCGATGCCGAGCTCACCGAATTCGTTGACGATGACCGCGACGCGCAGGCCTCCAGCATGCTGGAGGATGTGACGCATCAGCGTGGTTTTTCCGCTGCCGAGAAAACCAGTGATGATGGTGACGGGGATCTTGCGCATTTGCATGGGGTGCTCCTTCGGCGCGTGGGCCGCAGGTGGATGGCGCCGCGCACGGTATGGGCCTGAGCATCTTCACCGGGGTCTGGCCGGTTCAACGCGTCACGCGCCTGCCGCTGGGCGGGCGTCGCACGATGGAACGAGGCAAAACAGGGCTTCGGTCAAAGACGCGTCGCGGGCCCAACCCGGCTGACGCATGGAAATCATGGACGGTGCGCCGCATTCCCGCAGCGCGCGTCCCGCGTATCTGGCCGGTATCCGGACTGACGAGGCGCCGCTTCGCCTTCCCACGCGCGGCCTTGTGGCCCGCTCGCGCAGTGGCGTACCTTGAAGCGGCGTGCATCGGCTTGCGGCCGATGCGCTCGTTGTACCGTTGCGGGTGCAGTTCAGGCTGGCTATCGCAGCGTATTCACCCTGCGCGATAGCTCCCTGATTCCCGTTTAACCGCGTGCAGAACGATCGCGCACGCGAGCACCAGAGTGCGTGCGAGTGTAGGCGCGGGGCCCCCCTGCGTCAACCGGACGCCGCCGTTGAAGCCGCGCTGCGGGCGCTTGAGCGTGTGCTATCGTAGCGCGCAATTCCAGGTGCGCCAGGCGCGCCAGGCGCGCCAGGCGCAATCGTGCGGAAAGCCCACGCCCGCAGGCTCGGGCGCTCGCTGCGCCCCGCTCGTGCGTCCTCCGCGATCCGTTGCACCCGCCTCCACGTGAACCGCTCCCAATCCGCCAACACCGTGCCTGACGAACCCGTGCTCCCGCATGCTCCCGCTGGACTGGCCGTGGGCATCGGCTGCCGCAGCGGTGTGACGCTCGGGCAGATCGAGGCGGCAGTGCGGGCTGCGCAGGCGGGACTCGCCGGATGGACGCTCGCGCAGATCAAGGCGGTGGCCACGCTCGACGCGAAGGCCGCCGAACCCGCTCTGCTGGCGTTCTGCGCCGCGCATGCGCTGCCGCTGCGAACCTTCACGCGCGAGCAGGTGAGCGCGCTTGCGGCCGATGCCTTGCAATCGGCGCCGAGCGCCGCTGCGCAGGCGCGTTTCGGCGTGGCGGGCGTGTGCGAACCCTGCGCGCGCCTGGCGGCGAATGGCGGCCCGCTCGTGCGCGCCAAACTCGCGCTCGACGGCGTGACGGTGGCGCTCGCCGCTATCGCAAACTCCGCCGATTACGTAAATCCGAACCAACTACAGGACTGATCCGCGACGATGAAAACCGACCCCGAATCGCACCAGCGCATGACCCAGCGCCGCCGCGAAGGCCACGAAAAAAAGCAGGCCGCCGCGACCCAAGAAAAAGGCCTCCTGATCGTCAACACCGGCACCGGCAAGGGCAAGAGCACGGCGGCGTTCGGCATGGCGGTGCGCGTGCTCGGCCACGGCATGAAGCTGGGCGTCGTGCAGTTCATCAAGGGCGCGCTGCATACATCCGAGCGCGACTTCCTCGCGAGCGTCGCGCACTGCGATTTCGTGACGATGGGCGACGGCTACACCTGGAACACGCAGAATCGCGACGCCGACGTGGCCACCGCGCGCAAGGGCTGGGACGAAGCGAAGCGCATGATCGAGAGCGGCGAGTACGCGATGGTGATCCTCGACGAGCTGAACACCGTGCTCAAGTACGAATATCTGCCGCTCGACGAAGTGCTGGAAGTGCTCACCGCACGCGGGCCGATGCAGCACGTCGTGGTCACGGGCCGCCATGCCCCGGACGCGCTGATCGAAGCCGCCGACCTCGTCACCGAAATGCGCCTCGTGAAGCATCCGTACCGCGAGCAAGGCGTGAAAGCGCAAAAGGGCGTGGAGTTCTGACGCAATGAGCGCAATCAGCTCGATGTCCGCGAAGGTCGCGTGTCCGGCGCTTTTCATCAGCGCGCCCGCCTCGGGCCAAGGCAAGACCACGCTCACCGCCGGGCTCGCGCGCCTGCACCGCCGCCAGGGGCGGCGCGTGCGCGTGTTCAAGACCGGCCCGGATTTTCTCGATCCGATGATTCTCGCGCGCGCGAGCGGCGCGCCCGTGATGTCGCTCGACCTCTGGATGGTGGGCGAAGCGGACTGCCGCGCGCTGCTCGCGCAAGCCGCGCGTGAAGCCGATCTGATCCTGATCGAAGGCGTGATGGGCCTCTACGACGGCACGCCCAGCAGCGCCGACCTGGCCGCGAAATTCGGCGTGCCGGTGGCGGCGGTGATCGGCGCGAACTCGATGGCGCAGACTTTCGGCGCGCTGGCGTTCGGCCTCGCGCGTTATCGCGCCGATGTGCCGTTTCATGGCGTGCTGGCCAATCGCGTCGGTTCCGCGCGTCATGCGCAGATGTTGCAGGAAGGATTGCCGGCGGATATCCGCTGGCTCGGCCACGTCGCGAGCGACGCGCAGTTCTTGCTGCCCGATCGCCATCTGGGCCTGCATCAGGCCAGCGAAATCGCCGATCTCGATGCGCGCATCGATCGCGCCGCCGACGCGCTCGCGCACACCGCGCTGGCCGAACTGCCGCCCGCCGTGACGTTCGACGCGCCGCAAACGCAAGCCGCATTGCCGCGCCTGCTCGATGGCCAGCACATTGCGGTTGCGCGCGATGCTGCGTTCTCGTTTATCTATCCTGCGAACCTGGCGTTGCTGGAAACGCTCGGCGCGCGTGTGAGCTTTTTCTCGCCGCTCGCCGATCACGCCGCGCCCGCAGACGCCAGCGCCGTTTATCTACCCGGCGGCTATCCCGAACTGCACGCCGCCGCGCTGGCCGCGAATGCGCGCAGCGCCGCGTCGCTCAAAGCGCATGTCGATGCCAACAAGCCGCTCGTGGCCGAATGCGGCGGCATGCTGTATCTGCTCGACGCGCTCACCACCGTCGACGGCGTAAGCACGCCGCTGCTCGGCCTGTTGCCGGGCGTGGCCGCGATGCAAAAGCGCTTCGCGGCGCTCGGCATGCAACGTCTGGACGGGGCGCACGGCACACTTACGGGCCACACGTTCCACTATTCGCGCGTGAGCACGCCGCTCGCGCCCACATTGCGCTCACGCCACGCGCAGAGCGGCGCGGACGGCGAAGCGCTCTATCGCCACGGTTCAATCACCGCGACCTATATGCACGCCTACTGGCCTTCCAATCCGGCCTTCGCGGCCGCCCTGTTCCATGGCACAACCCTTTGACGAAGCCGAACGCGCGGCGGTTTACCGCGCGATCTACGAACGGCGCGACATGCGCCATTTCTCGCCCGGCCCGGTCGATCCGGCGGTGCTCGCGCGCCTGCTCGACGCCGCGCATCACGCGCCGAGCGTGGGCTTCATGCAGCCCTGGCGCATCGTGCGCATCACCGAGGCCGCCGTGCGCGAGCAGCTTCAGCAAGCCGTCGAGCGCGAACGCCTCGCCACCGCCGATGCGCTAGGCAAGCGCCGAGACGAGTTCATGAAGCTCAAGGTGGAAGGCATGCGTGAATGCGGCGAACTGCTGGTCGTCGCGCTGATGGACCGCCGCGAGGCGCATGTCTTCGGCCGCCGCACGCTGCCGGAAATGGATCTGGCGTCGGTTGCGTGCGCGATCCAGAACATGTGGCTCGCGGCCCGCGCCGAAGGCCTGGGCATGGGCTGGGTGTCGATCTTCGATGTCGACGAAGTGCACGCGCTGCTGGGCATGCCGCCCGGCGCCAGGCCGGTGGCGATCCTGTGCGTCGGCCATGTGGAGGCGTTCTATCCGAAGCCAATGCTCGAAATGGAGCATTGGGCCGAACGCAAGGATCTGGGCGAGTGCGTCTATGAGAACCGCTGGCCGGCGTCGCCGCAAGGCTGACGCGCTGTCTATCGAGCGGTGGGCGCTTATGTCGCTTATGGCGTGACCGGGGTGAGCGGCGTGACCGAAGTCACCTCGGGCATCGCGCCAGCCGGGGTCGCCTCCTTCATCTTCACGCGCCATTGCGGCGCGCCCGCATAGGGCATCTTTGCCAGCGCGCTGGCGACGAGATACGGCAAGGCCTGGTGCGCATCGGGGTTGCGGTCGCGCTTTTCGGTGCTGACCTTGTAGGCTTCGTGGCCATCGGGCAGCGTGAAAAAGCGCAGCGTAAGCGTATGGACGTATCGATGGCCGAACCAGGGCAGCGACGGCCCTTCTTCAGCCGGCGCGCAGCCGCCCGCGCAATCGCCGGTGGCGACCGTGACATCGGCGGGCCGCGAAGCCCACGCGGCGGAGACGAGGTAGCGCGCGGCGTCGGCGCCTTGCTGGAAGCCTCGCTGTGCGAGGCCCTCGCGCAGCAGCGCCTCATAAGGCAGGTTGTCGCCTGCGTCGGCCTGTGCGGGAGTGCGTGCGAAACGGTAGGCGGATGCCGCGGCGGATGGGCTTGCCGCGCCCATCGAGGGCAAACCGCCGCTTGCCTGCACATCGGCGCTCACGCCGGCGCAACCGGCCAGCGCCCCCGCCATCGACACGGTGCAGATCGTCATCAGGAACTTCACTGGGTACTCCATCGGAATCTTTGCCAGCGGGTTCCGGCATCGCTCGGGGAGTCAGGCGGCACGTGGAGACGAGGACCGCGCGGCCCTCATTCCGGTGCTTCCAGCGCGGGCAGCGACATCGTCACCGTCGTGCCCTGGTCCGGCATGCTCTCGACGTGGATTTCGCCGCCGTGGCGCGTGACCACCGTCTTCACGAACGCCATGCCGAGCCCCGCGCCGCTCACTTCGGGACGCTGCCCTTCGTGAAAACGTCGGAACGGCTCGAACAGCTTCGCCTGATCCTCAAGCGGAATGCCGTAGCCCTGATCGCGGATCGAGCAGATCACGCGCGGGGCTGAACCCTCCACGACAGCGATACTACAGATAATTCTTGTATTTGGCGGGCTGTATTTCACCGCATTGTTAAGAAGGTTGACGAGTGCGCGAGTCATCAGCGAGCGATCGGCGTTGATCCAGCCCATCTGCTCGCCGTCGAAGGCGGTCTCGACCTGGATGTGCCTGGCGCTGGCCTGCGGCCAGACTTCGTCGCTGGCGTCGATGGCGAGTTCGGTGAGGCTGGTGGGCTCCAGCGCGTAGACCTGCGATTCGGCGCGCGCAAGTTGCACGAAGTCGTCGGCGAGCGTGAGCGAGCGGCGCGCATAGCGCTCGATGCGGTCCATCACTTCGCGCACCGGTGCGGCCTCCAGCGTGCCGCGCTCGCGCTCGGTCTCGACCAGCGCGACGATCGAAGCCTGCGGCGAGCGCATGTCGTGCGACAACAGCCGCAGCGCGTCCTCGCGCTGGCGCTCGGCGTCGTGCAGCGCCGTGACGTCGACAAGACCCGCGATCCAGCCCACGCCCTGCCCCTGCGCGTTGGTGCAGCTCGCGTAGCGCAGCAGGTAATCGCTGCCGTCGCGCGCACGCACTTCGACGCCGCGCTCCATCAATTGCGCGTAGTCGCCCAGCGCCGGATCGAGCGGCGCGGGCCAGTGCGCGTGAGCAAAGGCCAGCGTGTCCGGATTCGGGTCGATCGGCTTGACGAGTGCAAGATCGCCGAACACGTCCTTCATCTGCCGCCCCTCGGCGACATCGACGTCAAGGCGGGCGAAATACGCGCGGGCCGCGTGATTGGCGATCAGCACGACGCCCTGCAGATCGGCCACGAGCAGCGGCTCGGGCACGGAATCGAGGCTGTCCCACACGAAACGCCGCATGTCCTGCAGGCGCTGCGCGGCCTGCGCCATCAACGCCATCTGCTGGGCCAGCGCATCGCCGCCAAACTCGCGCGCGGGCGCGGGCGCTTCGGGCAGCAGATAGGGTTCGTCGGCGAGTTGCTTGAGCTCTTTGCGCAGATACGCCATCGTCATTTCAAGACGCCGCCAGCCCCAGAGCGGATAAACCAGCGCCAGCGCCAGCAGCGCGGGGACCGGCGCGAGCCACAGGCGCGCGAAATAGAGCAGCGCGGCGCTGGCCGCGAGCGTGACGAGCGCGAGGAACGGCAGCAGCAACAGCGTGCGCAGCGGCGAAAGCACCAGAAAACCCGCCAGCAGCAGCGCGAGCGGCAGCAGCGAGGCCAGCACGACCGCCATGCGCGAAGCCGGTTCGATCGCCGAGCCGGTGAGCAGCGTATCGAGCACCAGCGCGTGGATATCGACGCCCGGCATCGGCCCGAGCGTGCCCGAAAGCGGCGTGGCAAAGCGGTCGTAAAGGCCCGAGGCGGTCACGCCCACCAGCGCCACACGGCCGCGCAACAGATCGGGCGGCACGCGGCCTTCGAGCGCCTGTGCGAACGAGATTTTGCGATACGACTGCGTGGTCTGGCTGAACGGCAGGAGAAAACGCGCTTCGCTGCCGTCTTCGCCCGCGCGCATGACCCTGGCGTCCGCGCGCGTGAGCGCATGGGTTGGCGGGTAAGAGGTGGCGGCCAGCGCGATCTTGCCGTCGCGCGCGGCGCGCCAGAGCGGCTCCATCAGTTGCGGCCAGCGTTGCTGCGCGTCGCCTTCGAACAGCGCGACGCTGCGCACGATGCCGTCGCCATCGACTTCCAGGTTGATATGGCCGAGGCCCGCGGCGGCATCCGCGAGCGGCGCAACCGGCTTCACTGCCTGGCGGCGGCCATCGGTGGCTTGGTCGGCGGGAGCGAGCAGCACGGGCAGAAACGCGGGACGCTGACGCAGCGCGGCACCAAAGCGCGCGTCTTCGGGCGAAGGTTCGGTGAAGAGCACGTCGTAGACGACGGCTGCCGCGCCCGCCTTCGCCAGTTGATCGACAAGCCGTGCGTGCACGCTGCGTGGCCAGGGCCAGCGCCCCAGCGCGGCGACGCTGGCATTGTCGATCTCCACGACGACGATATCGGGCGAGACCGGCCGCTCGCGCGCCGCGAGGAAGCGGTCATAGACCAGCGAATCGGCGCTGAGTGTCCAGTGCGTGAGCACGCTGAGCAAAACGATGGCGACGCCCGCGCACGCCACGCCCAGCCATTCAAACAGAAAGCGCCGGCCTACCGGACGACCGGGACGACCGGGCCGGGCCGGCCGAACATTCATGCGCGCGCCTGCGCTCATGCGCGCACGCCTCACCAGTCGAGCCGGAACGACTGGACCGGGCTGGCCTTCTGGTAGTAGCGGCCTGCCTCGAACTGCTCGGCGATCACGCTCCAGTAGTAGACGCCCTTGGGCAGATCGCGCACGACGGCCTCGCCATCCTTGATGTCAGTGCGGTCGACGAGCGGCGTGCGCAGATCCGGCGACGCCGCCAGCACGAAGCGAAAGCGCGTGTCGCCCGCGCCGCGGTCGACAAACCAGCGGAAAGCGTAGTCGCGCGAACCGTCGACGCGCCCCGCCGTCGCGTTCAGCGAGACGCGGCGTCGCTCGAACGCGTAGGTCGACGGCATGCCTACGAGGCCGCTTTCGTCGATGGCCGACAGGCGCACGAAGTACGTGCCGTCGTCGAGCGAGCCGACGTCGATGTGAGGCGAATCGGTGCGCAGGTCCCGGATCATGTCCAGCAGGCCCGCGTCCCGCCCGACCTGCACACGATAGCCGTGCGCAAGCGTGATCGGTGCGAGATCGAAGGCGACCACGGCGTCGTCCTGGATCTTCGAGGGATTGCGCAGCTCGGGCGCGTCGAGCAGCGGCACCGCGCCGCCCACCGCGCGGCCCGCGAGCGTCAGGCTGCCGTGACGGGCCGCAACCAGTTGCGTCGAGGCGGCCAGCGGCGTGCCGGGCGCGGGCGCGACCGTCGCCGCCTGGCCTTGCGGCGCGGCGTCCACGCCCACGGCGCCTTCGAGCACTTCGACCGCCGTCGAGCCCTTGTCGCCGTCGTAGTTCACGCGAAAGCTGGTGCCGCGCACGCCCGCGACCACCGAAGGCGAACGGATCTGGAAGCGGTCGTCCTTCTTCGTGGCGTGCGTGACTTCGGTGTTCACCTCGCCGTGCTGCAGATTGACGATGCGGTCGGTTGCGCCCGTGAGCGCTGTCTGGCGCAGCGTGGCGAGATCGAGCGCGGTGCGCGGCGGGATCACCAGATGCGAGCCGTCGGCCAGTTCGAGCGTGGCGAAACCGTTGTCGCCGGTCTGCACGTGTTCACCTTCCACCAGCTTCGCGCCGATGATCAGCGGCAACTGGGGGCCGCCGCCAAAGGTGTGGCTCGCAGGCCCCGACGTGGCGATCACCTGCGCGCTCAGACCATCCTGGCGCAGCAGCGCGACCGGCACGCGCAGCGCGGTGCCCGGCTTCAGGCGGCGCGGCGCGCTCACGCGATTCAGACGCGCGAGCTGGGTCCAGTCAGCGGGATCGCGCAAATAGCGCTGGGCGATGTCGTAGAGCGAATCGCCGGAACGCGCGACGTAGATCGTGGTTTCGGCCGTTTGGTGAGCGTGGGCGGCGGGCAGCGGGCCGAGCGCCAGCACGCAGGCGATCAAGGAGCGCGAGAGCGTCCCGGGGGTGCGGGGGGTGCCGAGTGCCGCCGCGCGTGTCGAACGCGCGCCGCTCAAGCCGCGTCCCCTTCGATGCGTTCGAGACGGTAGCCGTAGCCGTAGATCGGCGTAAGGCGATAGCCGTTTTCAGGGCGCAGCCCGAGCTTGGAGCGCAGCATCGAGACGTGCGTGTCCATGGTTCGCGAGGGGATATCGTCGGATTGTTTCCAGATCACGTCGAGGATGTGCGCGCGCGACAGCGGGCGGCTCAGGTGCTGGAACAGGAGCAGCGCGAGCTCGAATTCCTTCTGCGTGAGCGCGACCGGCTTGCCGCCCACCGACGCCTGGCGCGACTTCAGGTCGAATTCGTACTCGCCGAACACTTCCTTCTGCGCGGGTGCGTGCAACTGATAGGCGCGGCGCAGCAGCGAGCCGACGCGGGCCAGCAGCACGGGCGCCGAGACCGGCTTGACCACGTAGTCGTCGGCGCCGCTGTTGAGCATCAGCGCGATATCGACTTCACGGCTGCGGCTCGTCATGAACAGCACCGGCAGGCGTGTGGACAGGCTCTGGCGGACCCAGTGCAGGACTTCGTCGCCGGCCATGTCGGGAACGTTCCAGTCGAGCACGAGCAGATCGAACGTCTGCCGCCTGAGCTGCTTGACGAGATCGCCGCCCTTGGCGAACGCATGACAGACATGGCCCGCGGCCACCAGCGTTTGACAGACGAAATCGGTTTGCGCCGGATCGTCATCGAGTACTGCGATTCTCATAGTGCCCTGCACCCAGTTCGTTATTCATCTTCTCGGGTCAGGCCGACGCGACTGCCGGCCGGACTCCATACCCAATCTCTTGCCGCGCAGCCCCTGCCGCGCGCCCAATCCGCTACTCTCGCTGCGTCTTGAAACAAATGGGAGTGCCGCAGCGGAACCGACAGCCCATCGAGATCGGGACCTGGATTTCGCTCATGGTAGTCGAAATCCGCCCAAAGCCGGCCCGCATGGGCCTTGCGGCGCTATTCCTGCGCTATCCTTGCGCTATTCGTACACAATTCCTGCGCTCACCGAGGCTCGGTCCGCATTGCGTCGGCGTGATCCTCACCGCCGTGCGTGCCATCGAGCGTCTCGTCCGTGCCCGCCCGAGGCAGTCCCGCGAGCACGGCGGCCAGTTGCACGCGTACGTGTTCCCAGGCGGCATGCGCGTAGTCGGCCTGAATGGCCGCGCGCGACTGCGCAAGCACAAATGCGCGCAGCACTGTCGAGGAACAGTTCGTCAGCTTCTCCGGGCGTCCAAAGCGCGACTTGCGCAAGACTTCGCTCAGCCACGGCAATTCGGCTTCGCAGGAATCCGCATAGGCTTCCATGGCGGCACGCGCGTGCCGGTCGCGGGCGAGATCGAGTTCGATCCGCGCAAGATCGCGGCTGCGGCTCGCGCCGCTCAGGCGCGAACCGGGAGGAAAACGGATGCTGCCGGTACGGAAAAACATGACAAGCCTCGTGTTGCGGATCAGTCCGGCCAATCTTGGGCGACAGCGTCGCCGCACCGGTGGCTTCGTCCAGGAAGACCAGCGCGCAGACTCAGGTAGACGGACCGATAAATGAAAAACGAGTGGCGACAGCACGGATTGCGCGCTGCGTGGTCTCCGGCGGCCCTTCCCCCCGGACTCGGGCCACCGGCGCAGACACCGCCCTCACGGCGCGTCGCGTGCAAACTGGCATCACCGCCCGATGCCCGGCCTGCGGACTGCAACCGATCTGAAACCTGGCGTTCCTCACGCCATCGCCACTCCTACTGCCAGGCGCTGTTATCCAGCGTTATACGGCGGGCTCGAACCCGCTCTGACTGCCTCGCCACCGGCGCGCCGCCGTGTCCCGACCGCGCCAGCCCCCGTAGCCGATATACGTTGTGCGCCAGGCACGAGATGCCCGGCACATTCTGCGACTCAGACGTTTCTGAACTCGCGCTGGGTTATTGTCGCCAATTGCGCGCGAACCTACTGTCAGGGATTGTTAAATCCCTCAGACGAAATTCAGATGAGCTGTAGGGAATGGGCCAAGGCGACGACGGAATCGAAAACAAATCGGAATCCTTATCAACCAGAGATCGACCAGGTGGGCGCAGCACACGATTTATCTTGATTGAGATAAAAAAGGGCGCTCTGTCAGAGCGCCCTTCACAAATTGCTGGATAGCGCGGGAAATCAGTTCGGCTGATGCCGATCGTCGTGCCCGCCGCCTGCGCCGCCCTGGCCGGGAGCATGGCCTGCGCCACCTTGAGGCGGACCCTCGCGGCCATGCTCCGCGGGCGGCCCGCCCGGTCCCGCCGGACGGCCCCCGCCCTGCATCTGCGGCGGCGCGGCAGGGCGCGGCGCATTATTCGGCTGCGGCATCGGCGCATGAGGCTGATTGACGGCTCCCGGCGGCGGCCCGCCAGCGTTTCCGGGCGGACGCGGCGCTTCGGCGCGCTCGCCGCCGTTCATCGGCGGACGACCGCCTTGAGGAGGCTCACCGTTGCCCGGTGCGGGCGGACGGCCTGCTCCCGGCGGCGGCGCACCATTGACCTGCGGCCCAGGCGGGCGTCCACCTTGTGGGCCCGGCGGGCGGCCAGAACCACCCAGCGGACCGCCATGCGCGGGCGGCGGCGGACCGGGCTGATGGCCGCCATAACCAGGAGGCGGCACGTGCGCCCAGTGATCGCGCTGGCCATACCACGGACGGTCGCGGTAGAAACTGCCCCAGTACGCGCCGATGGAGAACGTCACGATCGGCAAGCCGATCGTCGCGCCGTAGTTGGTCAGCGGCACATAGCCGCCCTGATAGGGATAGGTCAGATAGCCTGCGTAGACCCAGCCGCGCATGCCAGGCATGGCCACGTCGCACCATGAGTAGTCACTGACGCAGCCCATCACGGTAACGGGCACGTTAGGCCCGAGTTCGGTCACGACGGGATAATCGCCCGACGGTCCCGCGTAGAGATCGACGGGTTCGCTGGTGTAAGCCTCGGATTGTGCGTTGGCGCCGGTTGCCGTCAACGCAAGTCCCGCTGTCAGGCAGAGAGCCGCAAGTGGAACCGCGAATGGCGCCTTGGGACGGCGCGGTGGCGGCGTGTAACGGTGAGTCATGCTCTCCCCTTTTTTTGTGCGTTCATGCCGGGGGTGTCAGCATATTCCGTTCCTCGCGAGGGCGACAGCTCGCCGCTCGCGAGTTCATCGCGATGAATCGCGTTTATTCGTTTTCTTCGAAGTAATGGCCAAATTTGACCTGCTTCGTGCGGATGTAGTGCTCGTTCTCTTCGCGCATCGGGATCGCCAGCGCAACCCGTTCGATGACCGGAATACCGTGCTTCGAAAGCGTGTCGAACTTCTTCGGATTGTTGCTCATCAGGCGCACCGAACCGACCTTGAGCAGGCGCAGGATAGCGGCCGCCGAATCGTATTCGCGCGCGTCGTCGGGCAAACCGAGATCGCGGTTCGCCTCGACCGTATCGCGGCCCTGCTGCTGCAGCTGATACGCGCGGATCTTGTTTGACAGGCCAATGCCGCGGCCTTCGTGGCCGCGCAGATAGAGCAGCACGCCACGGCCTTCGGCGGCGATGTAGCGCAACGCGAGATCGAGCTGTTCGCCGCAGTCGCAGCGGTAGGAACCGAATACATCGCCGGTCAGACATTCGGAATGCAGGCGCGCCAGCACGGGCTCGCCGCTTCCCACGTCGCCCATCACGAGCGCGCAGTGTTCGGCGCCGCCGTCTTTCACACGATAGACGTAAGACTCGAAGGTGCCGTAACGGGTCGGCAGCGTGGCGCTCGCGTCAAGCACGACGCATTCGTTGGCGTTGTCGCCGTCAGCGCAGGACGGCTCTTGAAGCGTAGGCATGATCTGGAACAGATGACTGGCAAAAACCGGCCTGGGGCCGGGTTGAAGTTAGGAATCGGAGTGTACCGCCATTTGGCTCGCGCCGCCCCGCGCGCCTCTGCGGTGGATGGGCCGGCGGAAGGTTCAGGCATGCCCGCATACCGCCGCGCGCAGGCCAACCCCGCGCATACCCCGACGCCGCGCGAGCAGCCATCCGCCTATACTTCAATGGCTTTCACGGCTTTCTGAGACAGCCCCCAATCGAACGACACGAAGGACGAACTGGAGTCGCCCTATGACGAGCGTTGCACAGGTACTTAAATCCAAGCCGGAACAGGTTGTCCATACGATCGGCGCCAACGATTCCGTCTATGACGCCATCCGCCTGATGGCAGACAAGCATATCGGCGCCTTGGTCGTGGTCGACGGCGACGCGATCGTCGGCATCGTCACCGAGCGCGACTACGCGCGCAAGATCGTGCTGATGGACCGCTCGTCGAAAACGACCGCCGTGCGCGACATCATGACCCCGCACGTACGCTTCGTGCAGCTTGATCAGACCACCTACGACTGTATGGCGCTGATGACCGAGCGGCGCATGCGCCACCTGCCGGTCATGGAAAACGGCAAGCTCATCGGCATGGTGTCGATCGGCGACCTCGTGAAGGAAATCATCGCCGAACAGCAGTTCACCATTTCGCAGCTGGAGCATTACATCACCGGCGGCCCTGGCACCTGACGCCGACCTGAAGTCGCCGTAACGCGGATTTACACGCTTGGGCGCACAGGTTCATGCCAATGAATCGTGCGCAAGACACTGCGAAAAAAGCCCAATCCGGGGGCGGGTTGGGCCAAGCCACCTTGCGGCGGCGGAGGTTCCACGCATGAAAATTCGCGCGAAAGTGTGAATTGCGGCGTGACAGGCGATCCATGAGACGTATCTGACGCGGCCTGCGCAACGCAGGCCGCGTGTTTTATCGCGCCGCGACCAGGGGATCAGCTGGCTGCCGGTTGAGGCTTAGTTGCCGAAATAAACGCGTTGCGACGGCGCGATCTGCGCTGGCTGGGCACCCGATTGCGACGTGCCCATGGTTGCGCCACCGTAGCCGGTGTCAGCGCCCGGCTGGGTCTGCGCGATGCCCTGTTGCCGCGAAACGCGCGCTTCTGCTGCCTGGATGTCACGCGGATAGCTCGCGTCATCGGCGATGGCCGGGTTGTAGCCAGCCTGTTCGATCTGAACCAGTTCGGCGCGCACTTCGGCGCGGGTCTTGGGAGCGTTGTTCTGGTCAACGGACTGTGCGAACGACAAAGCCGGCGCGGCCACGAGTGCCGCGACGATTGCGGCCTGAATCAGGGTACGGGTCTTCATGGTATTTACCTCCATCGCTTGTTGTGCCGGGCCTCGCCGCCGCACGTGATATGCGCGAAACGTCGGGCCAGTGCATGTAGTCTAGGAAGCGAAGCGATCAGGGAAAATACTTATTTCTTCAAAATACAGTTCCGCAAACAGCAACAATGCGGAAGCCGCAAAAAGTCGCCGTAAAAATGCGATCGAACCCGTTTTTTAGACGTTTGCAAGCAGCTTGCGCGGACCGCTGACGTAAGGATTGCCAATCTCGTAGAACCGCAGCGGCCGCTCCTGTTCGCGCGAGAGCCCGATGCGCGTGGTCACCCCCACCCTGGGTTGCGCGTCGTCCGCCATCTGCCCGATCCATAAGCCAACCCCCGCGCAAAGATCGACGCCGTCCAAACTTGCGCCGATACCCCACGCCTGCGTCAACTTGCCTGGCCCGCGCGTGAGATCGCGCAGAGGCGCGAGCGGCCTGCGCGCCGCCATCCACTCCACGCCTTCGAGCGGCTCCACAGCGCGGAACAACACGCCCGCTCCGACGCCCTCCAGTTCGCTCGACATGTTGAGCATGTACGAGACGCCATAGGTGAGCCGCACATAGGCATGCCCGCGCGCGCGGAAAAGCGAGGCATTCCATGCGCGCGGTCCTATAAACGCGTGGCCCGTGGAATCGCCGGGCGGATAGCCTTCGATTTCGACGAGGCGACCGACCAGACGCCCTTCGGCCAGCTCATGAACCAGGTACTTGCCGACCATGAAGCGCGCGAGCGCGGCGGTCTCCACCGGCAGATCGTCGCGCCGCAGCGGCACGATCGGCAAGGGCAAGATCGAAGGCGCGGCGGCGGCCGTCTCCAACGCACCGGCCGCCGCCGCTCGCTTCATTGCGCGGCCTGCGAATCGGGCTGGGACCCGGCTTGTGACTCCGGCTGCGTCGCCGCCCGCAGCTTCGCGACATCGCCCGCACCCACCGCCCCCGCCCGGTTATTCCAGCCCGCGCGGATAAAACTCAGCACATCGGCGATCTGCTGGTCGTTGAGCTGATCGCGATACGGCGGCATGGGATACGGCGCGGGGATGCCCTGGATCACGAGGTCGCCCGTACCGTTGAGCGTGACGTTGATGAGCGACGCGGCCTGCTTTTCCAGCACGTTCGGATTGCCCGCTAGCGGCGCGAACATGGGCGCGAAGCCACGTCCGTCGACGCCGTGACAGTGCATGCAATACGCCGTGTAGACGCGCGCGCCTGCATCGTTCGCGGGCCGCGAGAGCGACACCCTGGTGGCCTGCGGCTCGTAGGCGTAGGCCGGGTCGCCGTCGCCGCCCGCCGGCGGCAGCGATTTCAGGTAGCCCGCGATCGCGTTGACATCGGCGTCGTTCATCGCCTGCGTGCTGTTGTTGATCACGCTCGTCATCGCGCCGAACGCCGACGCATGCTGGTTCGCGCCCGTCTTGAGGAACTGCGCGAGATCGGCCTGAGTCCAGCGCCCAAGACCGGTGTTGTGCTCGCTCGTGAGGTTCGAGGCGAACCAGTTGTCGAGCAGCGCGCCGCTCAGGAATTCGCTGCCGCTTTCGTCGAGCGCCTGCTCGTTGAAGCCGATGCCGCGCGGCGTATGGCACGAGCCGCAGTGTCCCAGGCCCTGCACCAGATACGCTCCGCGATTCCACGCTTCATCCTTGCCCGGCTTGTCCTGATACACGCCCTTCTTCAGGAACACGAGGTTCCAGAGCTTGAGCGGCCAGCGCATGTTCAGCGGCCATTTGATATCGCTGTCGCGATTGGCCTGCTTGATGGGCTGCACGCCGTGCATGAAGTAGGCGTAGAGCGCGGCTATGTCGTCGTCGCGCACTTTTGCGTAGGACGGATACGGCATGGCGGGATAGAGGTTGTGGCCGTCTTTCGCCACGCCCTCGCGCATCGCGCGCGTGAAATCGTCGAGCGTGTAGCCGCCGATGCCCGTATCCGCATCGGGCGTGATGTTGGTGGTGTAGATATGGCCGAGCGGCGTGCTCATCGGCAGGCCGCCCGCGAAGGGTTTGCCGCCCGGCGCGGTGTGGCAGGCCGCGCAGTCGCCCGCCTGGGCGAGGTACGCGCCGCGCCGGATCATGGTGGCATCGGCGCTGGAAGCAGCATTGGAATCCGCGGCGAAAGCGGAACCCGGCGCGAACGCCACCGTGCTTGCGAGCGCTAAAGCCGCTAGACAGTTAGTAGCAAATCCTCGCGCGCTGGAGGATGCGTTGAATGGCTTCATCGTCGACCTCCTTAAGCGGATTGGGTGTTCATCAACTGGCGTCCCACGGGCAGATGCCGCAGCCGCTGGCCCGTGGCCGCATAGATCGCGTTGGTCACCGCAGGGGCGAGCGCCGCCGTGCCCGGCTCGCCGATCCCGCCCGGCGCTTCCCCGCTCGGCACGATATGCACTTCGATCACCGGCGCTTCGTCGATGCGCAGGATGCGATAGTCGGTGAAATTGCGCTGCTGCACGCGCCCGCGCTCGATCGTGATTTCGCTATAAAGCGCCGCCGAAATGCCGAACACGATGCCGCCCTGCACCTGCGCCTCGATGGTGGTCGGATTCACCACCATGCCGCAATCGACCGCCGCCACCACGCGGTTCACGCGCACTTCGCCATTGGTCACGCTCACGTCGGCGACCATCGCGAAGAAGCTGCCGAACGCGTGCATCACCGAGACGCCGCGCCCTTGTCCTTTCGGCATCGGCGGCCCCCAGTTGGCGGCGCGCGTGGCGACGTCGAGCACGCCCAGCGCGCGCGGCGACTTGCCCAGCAGATTGCGCCGGTACTGCACCGGATCGGTCTTGGCCGCGGCGGCGCATTCGTCGATAAAGCTCTCCACCACGAAGGTGCCGCGCGTCGGCCCGACGCCGCGCCAGAACGCCGTGGGCACCGTATGCGGCTCCTGGCGCACGTATTCGATCAACTGGTTCGGCAGGTCGTAGGGCAGATCGGCGGCCACTTCCACCGCGTCCGGGTCGATGCCGTTCTTGAAGGCGGGCGGCGCGAAACGCGCCATGATCGACGAGCCGACGATGCGGTGCTGCCACGCCACCGGTTTGCCGTTGGCGTCGAGCCCGGCCGAGATGCGGTCGTAGTAGAACGGCCGGTACATGTCGTGCTGGATGTCTTCCTCACGCGTCCAGAACACTTTCACGGGCGCATTCACCTGCTTGCCGACCTTGAGCGCCTGGGTGATCGCATCGACTTCCAGACGCCGCCCAAAGCCGCCGCCCAGCAGATGGTTGTGCAGCACGATCTGCTCGGGCTTGAGGCCGGTGACCGCCACGCCCGCATCGATGGCGCGCGTGGGCACCTGGGTGCCGACCCAGATCTCGCAGGCGTCGGCGCGCACATGCACTGTGCAGTTGATCGGCTCCATCGTCGCGTGCGCGAGGAAGGGTTGCTGATAGACCGCATCGACGCGCGTTTTCGCGCCGCCGAAGGCCTGCTGCACGTCGCCGTCCTTGCGCGCGACCGCGCCGGGCTGCTGCTGCGCCGCGTTGGCCAGATCGCCGACGATCTGCCGCATCGACAGGTTCGCCGTCGCGCCCTCGTTCCACTCGATCACGAGCGCCGCCGCGCCGCGCTTCGCGGCCCAGGTATGCGCGCCGATCACGGCCACGCCGTTGTCGATCTTGACGATCTGCGTGACGCCGGGAATCTGCTTCGCGTGCGTGTCGTCCACGCGCGCGAGCGTGCCGCCGAACACCGGGCAATTGACGATGGCCGCGTAGACCATATTGGGCACGCGCACGTCCAGACCAAACAGCGCCGAACCATCGACTTTTTCCGGCGAATCGAGCCGTTTGGTCGGCTTGCCGATGAGGGTGAAATCCTTGGGATTCTTGAGCGTGACGTTCTGCGGCGCGGGCAGCTTCGCCGCCGCGTCCACCAGTTGACCGTACGAGGCGCGCCGCCCGCTGGCGTCGTGCAGCACTTCGCCGTTCTTCGCGTGGCATTCGCCGGCATCCACGCTCCATTGCTGCGCCGCGGCCGCGATCAAGGCCACGCGCGCCGTCGCGCCCGCGCGGCGCATCGGCTCCCACGCATAGCGGATCGAGGTGGAGCCGCCCGTCAGTTGGCCGCCGAGCAAGGGATCGGTGAACAGCTTCGCGTCGGGCGGCGCGTGATCGAGCGTGACGCTGTCGAGCGGCACTTCCAGTTCCTCGGCGATCAGCATCGGAATCGACGTGTACACGCCCTGCCCCATCTCCACCTTGGGGATGATGAGCGTGACCTTGCCGGTGCGATCGATCTGCACGAAGGCGTTCGGCTCGAACACGCCGTCCTGCGGCGCTTCGTTGCCGTCGCCGCCCACCACCGACTTGCGCGCGGCGCTGTCGCCCTGCGCGCCCGCATCGAAACTAAAGCCAAGCAGCAGACCGCCGCCCGCCGCCGCGCTCATTTTGAGGAACGAGCGCCGCGATACGCCCGACGACGCCGCCGCGCGCTCTGCGCTCCTGCCCGCATCGAGAAGACCTTGTGACATCGCTCAGGCCTCCTTCGCAGCTTGCTTGATGGCCGCGCGGATGCGGCTATAGGTGCCGCAGCGGCAGATATTGCCGGCCATTGCGGCATCGATATCCGCGTCGGTGGGATTGGCGTTCTGCGCGATCAGCGCCGCCGCCGACATCACTTGCCCAGACTGGCAATAGCCGCACTGCACCACGTCGATTTCGCGCCACGCCTTCTGCACTTTCTGACCGGCGGGCGTCGCGCCCACGGCCTCGATGGTGGTGATCTTGCGGCCTTCGAGCGCCGCGACCGGCAGCACGCAGGAGCGCGTCGCCTCGCCGTCCAGATGCACGGTGCAGGCGCCGCATTGCGCAATGCCGCAGCCGAATTTGGTGCCCGTCAGGCCGATGATGTCGCGCAGCACCCAGAGCAGCGGCATGTCGGGTGGCGCGTCGATCGTGTGGGTCTCGCCATTGATGGTTAAAGTCGTCATGAGGCGGCTCTCCGCTGTGGGGGGTATCGATGATTGTTGACTGCGTTCGATCAATCGAAGGCCATGCAAGCGCGTTGTTCCAGCAACCTGCGCAAATCGTGTGGCGTTTGCGCTAACTGCGCGCGAATGCGGCCTTGCAAGGACTGGGCGAGTGTAGCGCCGACTTTATTCGCGCGCTGATTAGCTTGCCAATGCGATGTCAATACGATGCCAATACGATAACGGCCGCTCCATAACGACAGGCGTTCTGGCGTTGCGCTACCATCCCTTGAAGCCGCGCAATATCGAACGCATATACAGCCCTTCACGCACCCCCAAGGAGCCGCCACGATGGACGAAGCCCGCGCGATTCAATTTCTCTCCGAAGTCCGCAAGCCGCTGCTCAATCTGCACAAGGCCATGCTCGATCACGAGCGCGCCGAATACGAGCGCGAATTCGGGCCGACCACGCCCGCGGCCTTTTTGCAGGTACTCATCAACGGCACGGGATTTCGCTGGCTGATGCCGTTCTCGACGGTGATCGCCAATGTCGACGAAACGCTGGACGCGAAGGACGCTAAGCCCGAAGACCGCATCGGTGCGGTCGAAGGCGTGACGGCTCTCTTTTCCGGCGAGGAATCGGCGGAATTCTTCGAGCGCTATCAGGCGCTGTTGCAGAAGAGTCCTGAAGTGCTGCAACGGCACGGTGTCGTTGCGCAGTTGCTCAACGGCGTCAAGAACTGACGTTCCTCCCAAGGCCGCGCGTCACGACTCAAAGGGCGCGCGCGGCTTTCTTCGCGGCGCTCAGACGCCGCCACAAGGTCGTCTTGCTGATGCCGAGCATCGCGCACACGCGCTCGCGATCGCCGCCGCAGGCTTCGAGCGCCGCGCGGATTTCATCGGCTTCCACGGTGAGGCTGCGTTCGCGCAAGGTGCGCGGTTCCTGCACCGCCTCATGCTGGTCGGGCGCCACGTTGCGCACCGTCTCGAACACCTCCGGCGCAATCGCGCGCAGCACCTCGGGCGTGAGCACGTCCACTTCGGAATCCGCGAGTTCGACCACCATCCGCTCGACCACGTTTTGCAGTTCGCGCACGTTGCCAGGCCAGCGATGGCGTTCGAGCGCGAGTCCGATGGCGTCGAGCGCGCGCGCCGCATCGTCCTGAGTGCGCACGCGCAGCGCCACGCGCGGCTCGCGGCGCGCCGACTGCAGCAGCAGTTCCGCCGCCAGCGGCACGATATCCGCAACGCGTTCGCGCAGCGGCGGAATCGCCAGGTTGAGAATGTTCAGGCGATAGAACAGATCGGCGCGAAATGCGCCGCTTTCGATCTGCTCGGTGAGCGCGCGGTGCGTCGCGGCCACCACGCGCACATCGACGCGCGTTGGCTCCGTCGCGCCCAGACGCACCACTTCGCGCTCCTGAAGCACGCGCAGCAGACGGCTTTGCAACGGCAACGGCATTTCGCCGATTTCATCGAGAAACAGCGTGCCGCGATGCGCCGCCTCGATCAGCCCAACCTTGCCGCCGCGCCGCGCGCCCGTGAACGCGCCTTCCTCGTAACCGAACAATTCGCTTTCCAGCAACGCCTCGGGAAACGCGCCGCAATTGATCGCGACAAACGGAAAATCGCGCCGCGGGCTCTCACGGTGAATGCCCTGCGCGACCATTTCCTTGCCGGTGCCGCTTTCGCCGCGAATCAGCACGGTCGCATCCGATTTCGCATAGCGCTGCGCCAGTTGGCGCACGCGGGCGATGCCCGGGGTCGCGCCGCTCAAGTCGCCGATGCGGTAACGCGCCACGAACTGCTGCGTGCGCTGACGCGTGCGCAAGGTGCGGTCCAGGCGCTCGACCGCGCGCGACTCCTGGAACGTCAGCACCGCGCCCGTCGTCACGCCGTTATCGACCAGCGGGCCGCGATGCACGACATAGCTCACGCCACGGATGGTTTCGAGCGATTCGCCGTCGGCGTCGGGCAATGTGAAGGCGATGTCGGGCGCGAGCGACGCCAGCGGCTGGCCCGCCGCCGCAGCCGGGTCGATGCCGAGCACGCCCGCCAGACGCTGGTTGATCGCCTCCACGCGCCCGCGCGCATCGAGCGCCACCACGCCGTCGCGCAGATGCTGGAGCACGCTGTCCAGGCGCTGGCGGCGCTGCGTTTCGCGCCATGTCGCCTGCACGACTTCGAGCGCATTGTCGAAAGCCGCCCGCACGGAGGAACGCGAATACACGAAAAACGGCACCAGGCCGAAGCGCGCCGCCAGATCGTTCACATGGCCCGGGCCGACCACCGCGCCCACGCCGCGATCGCGCAGATCGAGCACGCAGGCTTCGGCGTCCTGCACCGTGCGATATGAGGCGAACACCACGTCGATGCCGTAGGCGCTCGCGAAGCGGCGCACTTCCATGGGCGTCTCGCCGTAGGTCACGAGCGCGACCAGATCGGCCTCGCGGCGCGCGCGCGCCAGCGCCTGCATCACGTCGAAGCCGGTGGGCTGCACCAGCACCACGGGCAGGTCGATGCGCGCCTTCAGATAGGTGCCGTTCGAGCCTGCCGCCACCACCACGTCGGGGCGCTGGTTCGGGCCTGCCGCCGCGATTTCCGCGACCGCCTCCTCGAAGCCGCGCGCCACCACACGCAGATCGGCCAGATCGTCGTACTCGCCGGCGATATCGCGGAACAGATCGCGCAGGCGGCTGATGCCCATCGCCCAGACGCGCGGGCGGAAGGGCTCGGAAGGATTGGCGGGGTTGGGTGGAAAGCGGTTCATCGACGGCGCGGGCAGTTTTCAGACGAAATTTCATTATCGCGCTTCAATTTCATAATTGAAATCACGATTTCATAGTGGAAATCGGGGCAAGAACCCCGTCGGCGCCGTTCAGGCGCAAAATCAACGTCTTAGACAACGCCTCGCCTGACGCTTTCGCGCTGGCACGGTATCTGCATTATCAGCGCCGATTCCTTCGGAGACTTCACGCATGAACAGCAAATTCCCCGCAAGCGCCGGCGCGAAATTCCGCGCGGCCGTGGCTACCGAACAACCGTTGCAAGTCGTGGGTGCGATCACCGCCTACGCCGCCAAACTGGCCGAGCAGACCGGCTTCAAGGCCGTCTATCTCTCTGGCGGCGGCGTGGCCGCTAACTCGCTGGGCGTGCCCGATCTGGGCATCAGCACGATGGACGACGTGCTGATCGACGCGCGCCGCATCACCGACGCCGTGGACATCCCGCTGATGGTCGACATCGACACCGGCTGGGGCGGCGCCTTCAACATCGCGCGCACCATCAAGTCGTTCATCAAGGCGGGCGTGGCCGCCGTGCACATGGAAGATCAGGTGGGCCAGAAGCGCTGCGGCCATCGCCCGAACAAGGAAGTCGTGCCGATCGACGAAATGGTCGACCGCGTGAAGGCTGCTGTGGACGCGCGCACCGACGACGGCTTCGTCATCATGGCGCGCACCGACGCCGCCGCCGCCGAAGGCATCGACTCCGCCATCGAGCGCGCCGTGGCCTACGTGGAAGCGGGCGCGGACATGATCTTCCCCGAAGCCATGAAGACGCTCGACGACTATCGCCGCTTCAAGGCCGCCGTGAAGGTGCCGATTCTCGCGAACCTGACCGAATTCGGCTCGACGCCGTTCTTCACCACCGAGGAACTCAAGAGCGCCAACGTCGACATCGCGCTTTACTGCTGCGGCGCATATCGCGCCATGAACGCCGCCGCGCTGAACTTCTACGAGACGGTCAAGCGCGACGGCACGCAGAAAGCCGCCGTGTCGACCATGCAGTCGCGCGAGGATCTGTACAAATATCTCGGCTATCACGAATACGAAGACAAGCTCGACGCGCTGTTTGCATCGAAGAAGTAAGCGGCTGACGCGTCCGCGATACGTTTTGAACCTATTAGATCGAGAGAGGAAGACACCATGAGCGAAACGGACAACACCACGCAAAGCGCAGGCGGCTTCAAGCCGAAGAAGTCGGTCGCGCTGTCGGGCGTGGCGGCGGGCAACACGGCGCTGTGCACCGTGGGCCGCACCGGCAACGACCTGCACTATCGCGGCTATGACATCCTGGATCTCGCCACCGCCTGCGAATTCGAGGAAGTCGCGTATCTGCTGGTGCATGGCAAGCTGCCGAACACGGCCGAGCTGGCCGCGTACAAAACGAAGCTCAAGGCGCTGCGCGGCTTGCCCGCGAACGTAAAGGCGGCGCTCGAATGGGTGCCCGCTTCGGCGCATCCGATGGACGTGATGCGCACGGGCGTGTCGGTGCTGGGCACCGTGCTGCCCGAGAAGGACGACCACAACCTGCCGGGCGCGCGCGATATCGCCGACCGTCTGATGGCCTCGCTCGGCTCGATGCTGCTGTACTGGTATCACTACTCGCATAACGGCCGTCGCATCGAAGTGGAAACCGACGACGACTCGATCGGCGGCCATTTCCTGCATCTGCTGCATGGCGTGGAGCCGTCGAAGTCGTGGGTCGACGCGATGCACGTTTCGCTCAACCTTTACGCCGAACACGAGTTCAACGCGTCGACCTTCACGGGTCGCGTGATCGCGGGCACGGGCTCGGACATCTATTCGGCGATTACCGGCGCAATTGGCGC
Organism: Paraburkholderia bannensis; assembly: GCF_014200455.1. Taxonomy (GTDB): domain Bacteria; phylum Pseudomonadota; class Gammaproteobacteria; order Burkholderiales; family Burkholderiaceae; genus Paraburkholderia; species Paraburkholderia bannensis_A. The sequence continues at coordinate 73,521 of NZ_JACHBW010000018.1, forward strand.
GCTGCGCGGCCCGAAGCACGGCGGCGCGAACGAAGTGGCGTTCGAAATCCAGTCGCGCTACGAAGACCCGGATCAGGCGGAAGCGGACATCCGCGCGCGCGTCGAGAAAAAGGAAGTGGTGATCGGCTTCGGCCATCCGGTCTATACGATCTCGGACCCGCGCAACAAGGTCATCAAGGAAGTCGCCAAGAAGCTCTCGAAGGAACAGTCGAACCTGAAACTGTTCGATATCGCCGAGCGCCTTGAATCGACGATGTGGGAAGTCAAGAAGATGTTCCCGAACCTCGACTGGTTCAGCGCGGTTTCGTATCACATGATGGGCGTGCCGACCGCGATGTTCACGCCGCTGTTCGTGATTGCGCGCACCGCAGGCTGGAGCGCGCACATCATCGAACAGCGCATCGACAACAAGATCATCCGTCCGAGCGCGAACTACACCGGCCCGGAAAACCTCAAGTTCGTGCCGATCGGCAAGCGTTAAATCTGCTTCGTTAGCCATTCGGCTAATGGGAAACGCCGACCCGCACGCGTAGAGTTGTGCGGGTCGGCACCCGCTTACTACACATTGGTCCCCCAGCCGTGAATACTGCCCACCGCAAGCCACTTCCCGGCACCCGGCTCGACTACTTCGACGCGCGCGAAGCCGTCGAAGCGATCCAGCCCGGCGCCTGGGACACGTTGCCCTACACCTCGCGCGTGCTCGCCGAAAACCTCGTGCGCCGTTGCGAGCCCGCTACCCTCGCCGCCTCGCTCCAGCAGCTTATCGAGCGCAAGCGCGACCTCGATTTCCCGTGGTTTCCGGCGCGCGTCGTCTGCCATGACATCCTCGGCCAGACCGCGCTCGTCGATCTGGCGGGCCTGCGCGACGCCATCGCCGATCAAGGCGGCGACCCTGCCAAGGTCAACCCGGTCGTGCCGGTCCAGCTGATCGTCGATCACTCGCTGGCGGTGGAATGCGGCGGCTTCGATCCGCAGGCGTTCGAGAAGAACCGCGCGATCGAAGATCGCCGCAACGTCGACCGCTTCGACTTCATCAACTGGACGAAAAAGGCCTTCAAGAACGTCGACGTGATTCCGCCTGGCAACGGCATCATGCACCAGATCAATCTGGAGAAGATGTCGCCGGTGATCGGCGTGACGGACGGCGTCGCCTATCCGGATACCTGTGTCGGCACCGACAGCCACACGCCGCACGTGGATGCACTGGGCGTGATCGCCATCGGCGTGGGCGGCCTGGAGGCCGAAAACGTCATGCTGGGCCGCGCGTCGTGGATGCGCCTGCCGGATATCGTCGGCGTGGAGCTGACCGGCAAGCGGCAGCCCGGCATCACGGCCACCGACGTCGTGCTCGCACTCACCGAATTCCTGCGCAAGGAAAAGGTCGTGGGCGCGTATCTGGAGTTTCGCGGGGTTGGGGCGTCGAGCCTCACGCTCGGCGACCGCGCCACGATCTCGAACATGGCGCCCGAGTATGGCGCGACGGCCGCGATGTTCTTCATCGACGAACAGACGCTCGACTATCTGCGCCTGACGGGCCGCGAGGAAGAGCAGGTCGCGCTGGTCGAAACCTACGCGAAGACCGCTGGCCTGTGGGCGGATTCGCTTGCGCATGCGCAATATGAGCGCACGCTGACGTTCGATCTTTCCAGCGTCGTGCGCAACATGGCCGGTCCGTCGAACCCGCACAAACGCCTGCCCACGTCCGCACTGGCGGAGCGCGGCATTGCGGGCAAGTGGGAAGAAACGCCGGGCCAGATGCCTGACGGCGCGGTCATCATCGCGGCCATCACGAGCTGCACGAACACCAGCAACCCGCGCAACGTGATCGCCGCCGCGCTGCTCGCGCGCAATGCGAACGCGCGCGGCCTCACACGCAAGCCGTGGGTGAAGAGTTCGCTCGCGCCGGGATCGAAGGCGGTCGAGCTTTACCTGGAAGAAGCGAAGCTGCTGCCGGAGCTGGAAAAGCTGGGCTTTGGCATCGTCGCGTTTGCGTGCACGACGTGTAACGGCATGTCGGGCGCGCTCGATCCGAAGATCCAGCAGGAAATCGTCGATCGCGACCTGTACGCCACGGCGGTGTTGTCGGGCAACCGCAACTTCGACGGCCGTATCCATCCGTACGCGAAGCAGGCGTTTCTGGCCTCGCCGCCGCTGGTGGTGGCCTACGCGATCGCGGGCACGATTCGCTTCGACATTGAGAAAGACTCACTGGGTAAGGATCAAAACGGCCAGCCGGTCTATCTGAAGGATCTCTGGCCGAGCGACGAGGAAATCGACGCGATCGTGGCGCAGAGCGTGAAGCCGGAGCAATTCCGCAAGGTGTACGAACCGATGTTCGCGATCACGGCCGCGAGTGGGGAGACCACGGATCCGCTCTACGACTGGCGCCCGCAAAGCACGTATATTCGCCGCCCGCCGTACTGGGAAGGCGCGCTGGCAGGCGAGCGCACGCTGCGTGGCTTGCGACCGCTGGCCGTGCTGGGCGACAACATCACGACGGACCATCTTTCGCCGTCGAACGCGATCCTGGCGGATAGCGCGGCGGGCGAATACCTCGCGAAAATGGGCCTGCCTGAAGAGGACTTCAACTCGTACGCGACGCACCGCGGCGACCACCTGACGGCGCAGCGCGCGACCTTCGCGAACCCCACGCTCATCAACGAGATGGCGGTGGTGGACGGCGTGCAGAAGAAAGGCTCGCTAGCACGCCTCGAACCGGATGGCAAGGTCACGCGCATGTGGGAGGCGATTGAAACCTACATGGAGCGCAAGCAGCCGCTCATCATCATTGCGGGTGCGGACTACGGCCAGGGATCATCGCGCGACTGGGCGGCGAAGGGCGTGCGGCTGGCGGGCGTGGAGGCGATCGTGGCGGAAGGCTTCGAGCGGATTCACAGAACGAATCTGATTGGCATGGGCGTATTGCCGCTGGAGTTCAAGGCGGGCACGAACCGCACGACGCTAGCGATTGACGGCACGGAGACTTACGACGTGATCGGCGAGCGGACCCCGCGAGCGGACCTCACGCTGGTGATGGTGCGCAAAAACGGTGAACGCGTACAAGTACCGGTAACGTGCAGACTGGACACAGCGGAAGAAGTCTCGATCTACGAAGCAGGCGGCGTGCTGCAGCGCTTCGCACAAGACTTCCTCGAATCATCCCAGTCAGCGTAACCACCAAATAGCCCCTCTCCCTTCGGGAGAGGGGTTGGGGAGAGGGGAAAGGGGGAGAGGGAAACGAGGGGGAGAGGGTGCCGTGACCCAGCTAGAGCGCGCAAAGTTTCTACGCCAGCACATGACCGAAGCCGAGCAACTGCTCTGGCGTCACCTGCGCGCCCACCGCCTCTGCGGCGAAAAGTTTCGCCGCCAACACCCCATCGGCCCCTACATCGTGGATTTCATGCACTGCGGCTCACGTGTAGTCATTGAAGCCGACGGCGGACACCACAACGGCAGCGCTAGCGATGCCGTACGCGACACGTGGCTGAAGAACCGGGGCTGCACCGTCCTGCGCTTCTGGAACGACGAGATACTGCAGAACACCGAGGCGGTGCTTGAGGTGATTCTGATGGCGGTTGCCAGACGCGCTGCCCCCTCTCCCCCGGCCCCTCTCCCACAGGGAGAGGGGAGACAAACTGTTGAAACGGGAATTTTATGAGCCAATTACCCCAGATCAAGATTGCCGCCACCTATATGCGCGGGGGCACCAGCAAAGGCGTGTTTTTCCGCCTCCAGGATCTGCCCGAGGCCGCGCAGCAGCCCGGCCCGGCGCGCGACAAACTACTCATGCGCGTCATCGGCAGTCCCGACCCCTACGGCAAGCAGATCGACGGCATGGGCGGCGCGACCTCCAGCACCAGCAAAACCGTGATCGTCGCCAAAAGCACCCGCCCCGGTCACGATGTCGACTATCTGTTCGGTCAGGTCGCCATCGACAAAGCCTTCGTGGACTGGAGCGGCAACTGCGGTAATCTCTCCGCCGCAGTCGGCCCGTTCGCCATCAGCGGCGGCCTGATCGACCCGGAGCGAGTGCCCGATAACGGCGTCGCCACCGTGCGCATCTGGCAGGCCAACATCGGCAAGACCATCGTTGCGCACGTGCCCATCACCAACGGCCTGGTGCAGGAAACCGGCGACTTCGAGCTCGACGGCGTGACCTTCCCCGCCGCCGAAGTCCAGCTCGAATTCCTCGACCCCGCAGCCGAGGAAGAAGGCGCGGGCGGCGCGATGTTTCCCACCGGCAACCTCGTCGACGACCTCGACGTGCCGGGCGTCGGCACGCTAAAGGCGACGATGATCAACGCGGGCATCCCGACGATCTTCGTGAACGCCGAAGCCATCGGCTACACCGGCACGGAATTGCAGGACGCCATCAACAGCGACGCCAGCGCGCTGGAGAAGTTCGAGACCCTGCGTGCTCACGGCGCGCTGCGCATGGGCCTCATCAAGGACCTCGACGAGATCGCCACGCGCCAGCACACGCCCAAGATCGCCTTCGTCGCGAAGCCCGCGGACTATACGGCTTCGAGCGGCAAGCGCGTGCAAGCCGGCGACGTCGATCTGCTGGTGCGCGCCATGTCGATGGGCAAACTGCATCACGCGATGATGGGCACGGCTGCCGTCGCCATCGGCACGGCGGCGGCCATTCCGGGCACACTCGTGAACCTCGCGGCGGGCGGCGGCGAGCGCAATGCCGTGCGCTTCGGCCATCCGTCGGGAACGCTGCGTGTAGGCGCCGAAGCAAACCAGCAAGACGGCCAATGGAGCGTCACCAAGGCCATCATGAGCCGCAGCGCGCGCGTGCTGATGGAAGGCTGGGTGCGGGTGCCGGGAGATGCGTTTTAAGCAACGCGATTTGCACTGCGGACAAAAAAACCCTGCCGCATCGCTGCGTCAGGGCTTTTTTTCGTCGTGCTGAAAACGTGAACCGGCCGCCTTAACTCTGCGGCGTCGGCAGATACGGCATCGGGTCGACCGGCTTGCCGTCGCGGCGCACTTCGAACAGCACGGCCACGCGGTCGTTGTTCTCGTTGCCCATCTCGGCGATCTGCTGACCTTGATGCACGGTGTCACCCGTCTTCACCAGCAGGCGGCGATTGTGCGAATACGCCGTCAGGAAGTCCTTGTTGTGCTGGACGATGATGAGGCTGCCGTATCCATTGAGGCCGGTGCCCGCGTACATGACCTTGCCGTCCGCAGCCGCCAGCACGGGATCGCCCGCCTTGCCGCCGATCTCGATGCCGCGCGTCGTACCCGGCTCGAACGGCTCCACCACATGACCGCGCGCGGGCCACATGAGCGCCACACTGTCCGCATGACGCGCGACTTCGGCGGCCACCGCACGGCTTTGCGCCGTATTGGCGACTGCCGCAGCGCCGCCCTGCGCGGGCGCGGCCTGCTGCACGATGATCGTCTGCGTCGAAACCAGCTTGAGCGACTGACCGGCACGCAGTCGGCCGTTTGGCTTCAGATGGTTCCACGCGGTCAGATCCCTGACCGACACGTTATGTGCCGCCGCGATGCGCTGCAACGAATCGCCGCGGCGCACGCGCACATAGGTGGTTTTGGTGACAGTGCGCTTGACCGGCGTGCTCGCTGCCTGCGCAGCGGCGCTGGCGGCGTCGGTTGCCGGACTGGTCGCCGCCGACGGATCGGGCTGCGGCTGCGGCGTCTGGGGGTCGCTAACGTTAGCGCAAGCGCCCAGCAGAAGACTCAGGCCAAGCCCACTCAGGCCTGCCAAAAATCGTGTCAGACCGGATGCGCTTTGCCCCGAACGATCTTCGAACATTTTCGATGCTCCTTGTTGCATGCGGCGAGCCTGGGTTCCGGCCGGTCAAAGGACGATTTGCCGCGTTTCAACGCGCTCCCGCCCCGCCGATTCAACCGCGAAACCCTCAGCCCCACCACCTCCATCTTCATTCAAAATGCGTGCTTTATCGAATAAAAGCGCCCAATGTCGCGCAAACAGTCTTTGCCACGACTACGCTCTATCTCAAAAGCGATCCGGCATTGTATGCGCATTTCATAGGCAACATTCAGGCCACTACACTCTGATACAACTCTTGCGCGCCTGAATTTGCACGTCGTTGCCGCCTGCTAACCTGCGCCAGATCGCGCCCCTTATCTCTTCTGCATAACGGCAATCCCCAACAGAACTTGAACGCCAGACCTGCCCCTATTAACGTCTTATCCGAATGGCCAGCATTCGAGCTAGCGCACTGAAAGCCGTTTGAAATTAAGGTAGTATGGCCAACATCCCGGTAAAATCCGCCCCACTGGAACCTCCCCGCGTCAATCAGGTCATTTCCTGGTCAAGGTGCTGACTTCGTCCTTCGCGGGTTACATTCCGTCGTCGCCCACTTTTTTCTCCGCTGCCTCGCGCAGCCGCCGCCGTTGAGCCTGCGCTCCGGAAGCGGGCCCTCGCAGCGGTTTTTTGCATGCGCCAGCCGGGCCGTGCGCGCCATCGGGCGTGCCAGCCAGGACAGCGCCGGATCCATGTCACAGTCTTCCAATCGTCTAGTCGAACTCGACTTCTTTCGCGGGCTTGTCCTGCTGATCATCGTCGTCGATCACATCGGCGGCAGCATTCTGTCGCGCGTTACGCTGCACGCCTACGCGCTGTGCGACGCCGCCGAAGTATTCGTGTTCCTCGGCGGCTTCGCCACCGCCACCGCGTGGACCGCGCTCTGCGCGCGCCGCACCGAGGCCGCGGCGCGCCAGCGCTTCATCAAGCGCGCGTTCGAGATCTATCGCGCCTTTGTCGTGACCGCGCTGCTCATGCTGCTGGTGACGGCGATCCTCGTCGCCTGCAATGTCGACGCGCCCAATCTCGCCACCACCGATCTCGACGACCTGACGCTCGCACCCGCCGCGGCGCTGCGCGACATCGTGCTGCTGCGCCGCCAGCCCTATCTCGCCAGCGTGCTGCCGATGTACGCCTGCTTTGCGCTGGCCGCGCCCCTCGCCCTGCCGCTGGCGCGCTCGCGGCCCTGGCTGCTGGTCGCGATCAGCCTCGCGCTATGGGGCGTTGCGCCGCACCTCGCGCCGTATCTCCCGCACGTCGACGACGTCAACTGGGACTTCAATCCGTTCGCGTGGCAGTTGCTGTTCGTGGCGGGCGTGATCGCCCAGGCGCAGCCGGTGTTCCAGACCACAACCGCCAGGCCGAAGCTCGGTACGCTCGTCACGATGCTCGCGCTCCTCGTGGTCGCCGCCGCTGCGATCTATCGCCTGCATCTGGGCAACACGGCGCTCGACGCCGATTTCAAACGCAACCTCGCGTGGTTCCGCGCGCTCAACTTCTTCGGCATCGCGTGGCTCACGGCGCATGCAATCCGCCTGGGCTGGGCGAAGAAACTCGCCATCGCGCTGCCGTGGGTGGGCCTGGTCGGCCGCAAGGGGATGCTGTCGTTCGTCGCAGGCGCGGTGATCTCGCTGACCGTCGATTCCGTGCTGTACTGGTACACGGACGGCTATCTCGACTATCCGGCCGGCCTCGCCGCCGATGTCATCGCGTTGACCGCGCTGTTTGCCGTTGCGCGCGCGTCCGATCCACTCAGGCGTTTGCTGCCGTCACGCGCCAAGGCGTCTGCCTGAGGACCGTCGCCCCTTCGCAATGCGCGCGGCCACTGGCGCACCCGGCGCGGTTTCCTGCCGTCACGGGCCACTGCTAGTATGTTGACCCCGCGCCGCAGGCGCGTTCTTTCGAGCCAGCTTTCCTGCCATGCGCAGACTCTCACGCACCGCGCCGTTTGCCTCGCTGCCTGAAATCGTGCGTCCCGCGCTTGCGTCATTCGTAGCCCTGATAGCCGTGGCAACACTCGCCGTTCACGCGGCAAGCGCCGCAGCCAGCACCATCGCCTCGCGCACCTTCCACGCCAACGCGCTGGATCGGGAATGGCCCTACGTGGTCTATCTGCCCACCGGTTATCACGCCGACAGCGTGCGCTATCCCGTGCTGTATCTCCTGCACGGCAACAACGGCGAGCCGATGGACTGGGTCACGCAAGGCGCGCTGCAAAGCACGGCCGACGTGCTGATCGCGCGCCACGAGATACCGCCGGTCGTGATCGTGATGCCGCAAGGCGGCACCGACTGGTATGTCGATCGTAAGGAAAAGATGGAGACGGCGTTCTTCTCGGACCTGATGCCGGAGATCGAGTCGCACTTCGCCGTCGCCGATACGCGTGACGGCCGCGCGATCGGCGGCGTGTCGATGGGCGGCTTCGGCGCGCTGCGTTATACGCTCGAACATCCCGACCTGTTCTGCGGCACGCTGCTGCTGTCGCCCGCGATCTACTCGGGCGATCCGCCGCCGGCGTCTTCTGCGCGGCGCGTGGGCGTGTTCGGCGAACAAAAATTCGACTCGCACATCTGGCGCACGCTCAACTATCCCACGCTCTGGAGCGGCTATTTTGGCCGCCCGTGGCGGGTGCCCTTTTTCATCGCCTCGGGAGACGACGACCTCGTGATCCAGGCCGAATCGTCGCTGCTCTACACGCGCCTGCGCGAAGCCGGCAACCCGGCGGCGCTGCGCATCGTCGATGGCGGCCACGTCTGGCCGGTGTGGCGCGAGCTGCTGCCCGCCGCGCTCAAGTACACGCTTGCCTGCGTGCGCTGAGCGCGCGTGGTTTCAACGCGCCTGATCGAACCTGAACAGGCGCCGCCCGGCGTCATTCCGCCCAATTCGCCCACAGCACCATCAGCACCGTCATGAGGGCCGGGCCGATGAAGATGCCGATCAGGCCAAACGTAGTCGCGCCGCCCAGGATGCCGAACAGCACGAGCAGGAACGGCAGCCGCGTGGAATTGCCGATCAGCACGGGGCGCACGAAATGCTCGGCGACGAACACCACCACCACGCCCGTCACGGCCACCACGATGGCGCTCACGATCGTGCCCTGCGCCGCCAGCCAGAGCGCCGCGCCGAAGAACACGAGCGGCGCGCAGAACGGCAGCATCGCCGCAATGGCGGTAATCGTGCCGAGCAGCGCCGCATGGGGCACGCCCGTGAACATATAGGCGATGCCGAGCAGCACGCCTTCGCCCAGCCCCACCACCACCAGTCCCGTCACCGTCGCGCGCACGGCTGCGGCCATGCGCTGGAGCAACTGCGCGCCGTCCGCGCCGAACGCCCGGCGCGCGCCGCGCATCATCGTGCTGGAGAGCTTCGGACCCGCCTGCAGCACCACGAACAGCGTCACGAGCATGAAACTGAAGGTCACCGACGCATGGACCGCACGCGCGCCGAAATGCCGCCCGAACGACACGATGGCGTCGCCGTGCAGCCCCTTCATGGCAGGCGATTCCTTCAACGGCTGGGCAAGATTGGCCTGCCACCAGTCGCTCACCTGGCGGCTGCCGAGAGGCAGATGCGAGACGAAATCGGGCACCGGCACGCCGTTCTCCAGCGCCGCGCGCGCCCACAGGTAAAGATCATGCGCCTCGCCCCCGGCCTGGATTGCCGTGAGCGTGATCGGCAGCACGACCAGCAGCGCAATGGCGACCGTGAGCACGGTCGCCAGCCAGGTGGTGCGGCCACGGAACAGCGGGTGCCGCTCGATGGCCTGGTAGGCCGGCCAGAGGACGATGGCGAGCACACAGGCCCACGCCACGGCGGGCAGGAATTCCCGCACGACCCACAGGGCCAGCAGGACGAGCACGGCGTACAGGGCGGCCGAGGCGGCGCGCTGGAGTTTTTGCTCGTTTGCGGAGTTCGGAGCAGGCGGGCGATGAATCATGTAACCTCGTGAAAATTCGGCAAATTAGCTCGTGCAAGACGAGCCGCCAGCATAAGGGCGACAGAGCAAAAACGCGACCCAACTGTCCCTCGCCCTCGTGATCCAGTCAGGTCCCCGCCAGCTATCGGCGTTCCCACCCCGCTCAAATGCTCCCCTCCAGGCCGATTTCCATGTCGCGCCTCGCACAACACTGCGTTGCACAAATTCGAAGGGTCGGGTCTCGATCGCCCGCAAACCCGCATTCCTTCGTTAACCCGTATATGTGCCAGATCGATTGTTGCCGTTTTTGGAATGGTGTTTCAACGGCGACACAATGGCACTTGACGCCTTAGAGGAATACATTGCGGCAACCCCACTTACGGAGCCGACAATGAAGAAAAAGGCGTGCCTTGCGCTTGACGGAGCCAACGGTGAACGCATCGAAATCCTTGAACAAACGGATTCCGCGCTCGTGATCCGCTGGGTGGAACCTGGCCGTTGTCATTATGGCGAGCAGCGCTGGCGCCGCCGCTCGGCGCATACGTCGGGCACCTGCGCCGTCTCGCGCCGCAAGATCCGCCGTGGCGACGCCGTGTTCAAACCGGCAGAGCGCCCTGCGCCGCTCAACGCGTCGGTGATGATCGCGGCCGAAGTGTTCGGCGATCTCGTCGCCAACGTGCCGTATGGCGAAGCGGCCTGACGCGCTGAAAGCTGTCGGAAGCGGCCGCTTTGCAGGCAAGCGGCGATAAAGCGATTAGGTTAGATCCCGTAATAATCGCGATCCCGATGCCCACCGGCGGATCGCAAACGCCTCAGGCAAGACGGACGACTCCCGACGTTTTAGCCGCCCGGCTCCACCGTTGTTGCGCTCCAGCCGCAAGCCTGCCGCAACGGTGCAAGCGAAATCGAGCGCCCGGCATGGCGCGCGACGTTCCCCATCTGTCCCGCCGACTCCTCGCGCAGCGCAGCCACGCGCGCGAGCACGTCGGCGTCGAACGGCACGGCGCGCGGGCCCGAACGGTCCACATGCAGCAGCAATTGCTCGCTCGCGCAGACCGGCTGCGCCGCTTTGTCGTCCTCGCCCTTCGCGCGCTCCTCCCCCGCTTCGACGAACATCTCCAGATAGACCCGCACGCGCTTGTCGTCGTGCTCCAGCACCCGCACCTCCACCCGCAGCGGCGTGCCCTCCCTGACCTCGCGCAGATAGTTCACATGGGCCTCGACGGTAAACATCGAACGCCCGCGCGCCTCGCGCCGCGCATGATCGAGGCCGATGGCGTCGAGCAGCGCATCGGTCGCATGGCTGTAGATCAGCATGTAGAACGCATCGCGCAGATGGCCGTTGTAATCGACCCATTCGGCGCGCACGCGGTCGCGATAGACGACGCTGGGGGCGTGGTCGCTCATGTTTCCCTCTCCTTGCTGCGGCTTCGCTTGAAACGCCGGAAACGACGCGCCCAGTTTACCCATTGCGCCAACGCGGGCACCGGCAAATGCCCGGGCATGCGCGCTGCCTCTGCGCTACTCTGAGCTAACGCAGAACGATCGCAAGGAACCGGCCATGGCAGAAAACTCGCGCCCGCAATCCGATTCGAAGCCCGACGTCCAGGCTTTCTCGCTCGACGTGATGCTGGAAAAGTACGCGAAGGGCGACGAACGCAGCGCCGACGACATCTACCGCCGCGTCGCTCACGGCGTCGCGCAGGCCGAACCGCCCGCGCTGCGCGCCGAAATCGAGGCGCGCTTCGTCGACAACCTGCGCCACGGCGCGCTGGGCGCAGGCCGCATCATGAGCGCCGCCGGCACCGGCATCGAAGCCACCCTCATCAACTGCTTCGTGCAGCCCGTGGGCGACAGCATCCAGGGCGTCGACGACGAAGGCCGCCCCGGCATCTACGTCGCGCTGCTGCAAGCCGCCGAAACCATGCGGCGCGGCGGCGGAGTGGGCTACAACTTCTCGGCGATCCGGCCGCGCGGCGCGCTCGTGCATTCGACCGGATCGAGCGCCTCGGGGCCGTGCAGCTATATCGACGTATTCGACGCCTCATGCCGCACCGTAGAGAGCGCGGGCGCGCGGCGCGGCGCGCAAATGGCCGTGCTCGACTGCGACCATCCCGACCTGCCCGAGTTCATCGAAGCCAAGCATTCGAAGGGGCGCTGGAACAACTTCAATGTCTCCGTGGCGGTGACCGACGCCTTCATGCGCGCGGTTGAAAACGACGCGACATGGCAGCTGGTGCATCGCGCCGAACCCTCGCCCGCACTGCGCGCGGCAGGCGATCTACGCCAACGCGACGACGGCCTCTGGGTCTACGCCGAAACGCGCGCCCGCGCGATCTGGGACACCATCATGCGCTCGACCTATGACGTGGCCGAACCGGGCGTGGTCTTCATCTCGCGCATGAACGAGGACAACAACCTGCGCGCCATCGAAAGCATTCGCGCCACCAATCCGTGCGGCGAACAGCCCTTGCCCGCCTACGGCTGCTGCAATCTCGGCCCGCTGGACCTCACGCGTTTCGTGCGCAATCCATTCGCCTCGCCTTCGTTCGACTGGGACGACCTCGTTGCGCGCACAACGACGCAGGTGCGCTTCCTCGACGATGTGCTGGACGTAACGCTCTGGCCGCTGCCCGAGCAGCATCAGGAAGCGATGGCCAAGCGGCGCATCGGCGTGGGCTTTACGGGGCTTGGCGATGCGCTGGTGATGCTCGGCATCGGCTATAACTCCGCGCAAGGCTGCGCGTTCGGCGCGCGCGTGGGCCGCACCATGCGCGACGCCGCGTACCGCGCGTCGGTCGAACTCGCGCGCGAGCGCGGCGCGTTCCCGCTGTTCGACGCCGATACCTATCTCGCGCCCGGCACCTTCGCCTCGCGCCTGCCCGATGATCTCCAGGCGGCGATCCGCACGCACGGCATCCGCAACAGCCATCTGCTCTCGATCGCGCCGACCGGCACCGTGAGCCTCGCGTTCGCCGACAACGTCTCGAACGGCATCGAACCCGCGTTCTCGTGGACCTATCAGCGCACGCGCCGCATGGCGGACGGCGGCCGCGAATCCTTCGCGGTCGAGGATCACGCGTGGCGACTCTATCGCGCGCTGGGCGGCGATGTGAACGCCCTGCCCGATTATTTTGTGAACGCGTTGCAGATGAGCGCGCAGGAACATGTCGCGATGATGGCGGCCGTGCAGCCCTTCGTCGATACGTCGATTTCGAAAACCGTGAACGTGCCCGCCGACTATCCGTTCGCAGCATTCGAGGATCTCTATCTGGACGCCTGGCGGCGCGGGCTCAAAGGGCTGGCAACGTATCGGCCAAACGAAACGCTGGGCGCAGTGCTGCAAACGCTGCCCGCCAACGAAGACACGCCCGCCGACGCGCAGAGCGACGCCGTGCTCGATCCGCTGCGCGTGGCGATCGATCATCGGCCCAGGGGCGAATTGCCCGCGGTGATCGAAAAGATCGAATACCTCACGCAGACGGGCAAGGTGTCGCTGTACGTGGCGGTGTCGTTTCTCGAAGTCACGGGCCAGGTGGGCGGCGAGCCGGTGACGATCGAGCGGCCTATCGAGTTCTTCATCCCGGTGGGCCAGCGTGACGAATCGCAGCAATGGATCACGGCGACGATGCGCTCGTTGTCGCTGGCGGCGCGCGGGGGTTTTGTCGCGCGCAATCTGCAGGATCTGCGCAAGGTGTCGTGGGATCGCGGGCAGGTGCGCTACGGCGAAACGCAGCGCCTCGACGGCAAGCGCACGCCTTTGTGGCACGACTCGGAAGTGGCGGCGATTGCCTATGCGATCCAGCAGATTCTGCATCGGCGCGGGTTTCTCGATGCGGAAGGCAGGCAGGTGCCGTCGCGCTTGCTGGCGCAGCGGCGCGACGCTGCGGCTTTCCCGGCTGCCAGGGCGAAAGACGATGCGTCGCAAGCGCGCGCCGGCGATCAGGTGCTCGACGGCCCCAATGCACTACCCGCCGATGCGACCTTCGGCGCGCAGCACGCGATGTTCGGCCGGAAATGCGGTTCGTGCGGCGCGAATGCGGTTATTCGCAAGGACGGGTGCGATTTTTGTACGGCGTGCGGGGAGATTGGGGTTTGCGGCTGAGGGCAAAAGCGAAGCCAATCGCTGCGCTTCACGCTTTGCACAGAAACGCCGCGAACCCCTGCACAATCGCATCCGTCTCCCCTTCACGCACGAACTTCAGCACCTGTGATTCATAAGGATTACTGGTCAATGGCCTGAATACCGCGCGGCGAGGCCGCGCTCGCCATGCCGGAAAAAGCGTTCAGTGCGCGTGCGCGGTTGCGTGCGCTTCCAGTGCCGCCACTTCGATGGCCAGCATCAACTGCGCCATCGCCGCTCGCCACGCGGCGCTTTCGCGCCCGCCTGGCAGCGCGCGCAGCAGATCGCGCTGAATCACGTCGCGCGCCTCGCCCGCAGGGAGAATATCGCCCAGCCCGACCAGCGCCTGCGCCAGCGGCTCGCGCGAATCGGTCGCGCCCAGCAGATCGCGCGCCGCGCCCGGCGTTGCCGCGATCATGCGCACCCGCTCTTCCCAGACGATAAAGCGCGCAAGCCGCGCAAGCACGCTGCCCTGCGCACCTGCGTCGGGCACATGGGGCGCGCCGCCGATCCAGACCGCGAGTTCGTCCGCCGGCATCGGCCGCGCGATCACGTAACCCTGCGCGCCATCCACACCGAGAATCGCCAGCGCTTCGAGCAGATCGGCGGCATCGACGCCTTCGGCCAGCACCAGCTTGCCGAGCGAGTGCCCCAGCCGCGTCAACTGATAGACGACCCGCAGCGCGTCGAGCGTCGTATCGCCGCCGCGCTTTTCGCCGCCCAGGTGGGCGATCTCGCGGTCTATCTTGATCCAGTCGAACGGCAGTTCGCGCAGCCGCGCCAGTCCGCTATGACCCGAACCCAGATCGTCCTGGGCCAGCAACACGCCCAGCGCGCGAAATTTCGCGAGAATCGCGCGTTGTCCCTGGTTCAGCGACAACGCTTCGTTCTCCAGAACTTCCAGCGTCAGGCGCTCGCTCGGGCAGGCATGGGCATTCAACAATTCGCGGGTCGCGTCGAAGTAGCGGATATCGTTGAGCGCGGCGGGCGGCAGATTGATCGACATTTCCAGATCGTGGCCCGCCGCAAGCCATTGCGCGCGCTCGGCGAGCGCCTGCTGCAGGCCGCGCACGAACAGTTCGAGCAGATCGTCGGAAGCCAGCGCAAAGAGGAATTCGTCGGGCGTGAGCAGGCGCTCGCCGTCGCGCAACCGCGCAAGCGCCTCGACCTTGCCGCAATGGCCGCTCGCCAGATTCAGCAGCGGCTGATAGTGCATTTCCAGCGCGCCGGTGCGCACCAGCGCGGCCCAATGCTGGCGCACGCTCATCGGCACGGCGGCGACATGCAGCCCGTCGTGCGTCTGCAGGCGCGTGACCGCGCAACCCAGCAGCGTTTGCAGCAATTCGACGAAGGCCACCTGGTCCGGGCCGACGAAGCCGCCCGGATACGCGCTATAGAGCATCAGGATCGCAATCGGCGTCTCGCCAGGCGCGGCCAGCGGCAGCGCCACGGCCGAGCGCAGCCCTTCGCGTTCGGCGACTTCACGCCAGCGCGCGACCAGTGGATCGGTCTGGTAATTGACCACGCGTTCGGGGTTGCCACTGCGCCACGCGCGCCCCACCGCACCCTGCCCTTGCGGATGATCGGCGCGCACGCTGATTTCGTGGCCTTGCGCCATCAGCACGTTGAGCAGGCCGTCGCCGGCGGCGCTGCCGGTGCCCGCTTCAAAATGGAAAATGCCGGCCGCGTCGGGGCGGCCGATGGCGCAGGCGGTGACTTCGTCGTGCGCGCCAAGCGTCGCGATCACCTGATCGATGAAATGCGTGTAACTGCCCGCTTCCCAGACGATGCGCGTGATGCGCTGAAGCACGTCCTGCTGCGAGTCTTCTACGGATTGATAGGCTTTCAATTGCCAGGCGGTATCGGAGGTCAGGCGGCGTGAGTAGAGCGACAGCGCCTGGCTGCTCACGTTGCGCCCAATGAGTTTGTAAAGCAGTTCCTGCAGGATGCCGCGGCTGCGCACCAATTCTTCCTTGTCGAGTCCGACAATCGCGTGAATGCGGCCGATGCGCATCGCCATTTCGGCATGCGCTTTCGAGGTCAGTCCGGGCTGGGCAATGGCCAGCAGGTTCTGGACCTGCCGCGATTTTAACTGGGCGAGTTCCGGCTCCGACAGCATTTCCAGAATGCGCCGGGACTTGGGCAGGCGAGCCAGTTCCTCGTAGAAACGATTCACCACGAGGTCTGCAGTGCCTTGCAATGCCTCGATCAGGGTTTGCATGTGCTTGACGCCTCTTGGCTCCCGGGCGGGGAAGTCGGCCGTCCATGCGCGGCGCGCGAGGCAACGGGCGAAGCAGCGAGCGGGAACGCGACGCTTTAGGCGCAATGATACGGCATGCCTGTGGGCACGGCCGTGGCCCAACGTACATAGCGGGCGCGAGGGCGGGAAAACGCCAGGGATTGGCGGTAAAAAACGGCCTGACGAGGGGCGCTTAAGCAGGTTATGAGCGGCGGGTTTAAAGCGGACGATTTAAAGCGGCGTGAGCAAGGGCTCGCCCGCGAAACAGCGCGTGGCGTTGTCGATGAAGTTGCGCACCGTGGCCGCGCGCACGTCGGGCGAGGTGCCCGCCACGTGGGGCGTAAGGACGATCGTGTCCAGCCCGGTCAAGGCCTGCGGAGGTTCCGGCTCGCCTTCGTAGACATCGAGGCCCGCACCGCCCAGCGTGCCTGCCTTGAGCGCCGCGGCCAGCGCCGCCGTATCCACTACGCTGCCGCGCGAAACGTTGACGAGGAAACCTTCCGGCCCGAGCGCATCCAGCACCGCGCGGTCGACCAGATGCCGGGTTTGCGCGCTGCCGGGCGTGGCGACCACGAGACAATCGCTCCACTGGGCGAGCGCGAGCGTGGAATCGAAATAGCGCGCATTCACGCCCTCGCGCGGCGCACGATTGTGATAACCGATGGCCATCTCGAAGGCCGCTGCGCGACGCGCAATTTTCGCGCCGATATGCCCATATCCCACGATCCCCAGGCGTCGCCCCGTGAGCGTGGGACGCATTGGCAAGGCGTCGCGCCAGACGCCCGCGCGGCACGCGGCGTCGTATTGCGGCACCGCCCGCACGACGGCGAGCAGCAGCGCCATGGCGTGATCGGCAACGCAATCGGCATTCACGCCCGCGCCGTTGCACAGCGCGATGCCGCGCGAGCGCGCGTGGTCGAGTGCGATGTTCTCGTAGCCCGCGCCCAGCGCCGCCGCCAGCTTCAAGGCGGGCATGGCGTCGATTTCGTCTGCCGTGAGGCCGGTGGTGCCGTTCGTGAGCACCGCGCGCACCGTTGCGCCCTGCTGCGCTATCGCCGCGCTGCGCTGGGCCGCATCGGGCGCGTAGAGCACTTCGAAACGCTCTGCCAGCGCGGCGCGATCAGCGTCGGTGAGCGGGATCAGCACGAGCAGGCGGGGACGGTCAGCAGGCGCGGCGGCATTCATATCGGCGTCATTCCTCAGTCATGCGAAACATGTTCACACGGCCACTCAATCAAGCGGCCGTCGCGTACCTGGCCACCACTTCCACGCGCGGCGTGGCGGCTTCGGCGGCGCTGCGCGCACGGCGCATCTCGTCAGCGGGACTGCAGCCGAACAGGCGCTTGAACTCGCGGCTGAACTGCGAAGCGCTTTCGTAGCCCACGCGCGTGGCCGCCGCGCTCACGTTCATGCCGTCGTGCGCGATCAGAATGCGTGCGTGGTGCAGGCGCGTGGTTTTCACGTACTGCATCGGCGAGGTCGACGTGACTGCCTTGAAATGCGCGTGAAACACGGCGAGGCTCATGCCCGCCTCGGAGGCGAGCGTCACCACGTCGAGATCGCCGCGGTAGTCGGCATGAATGCGGCGCAGCGCCTTTGCGATGCGGCCAAAGTGATGCTGATGCGTGAGCGCCGCGCGAATCGCATCGCCCTGCTCCCCCGTGAGCACGCGATAGCAGATTTCGCGCACGATCGCGGGCCCGAGAATGCGTGCGTCGCCCGCATGCGCAAGCGCTTCGAGCAGGCGCAGCACGGCGTTCGAGAGCGGCGCGTCGAGCGGCGTGGCGTAAATGCCCACCGGTTCCGCCACGGCGCTGCCGCGCGTGTCGTCCAGCGCCATCAGCAATTCCGCGACCATGGTGAGATCGACGCGCACCGAAATGGCGAGCAGCGGTTTCTCGGGCGTCGCCTCGGTCTCGCATTCGAACGGCAGCGGCACCGACAGCACGAGATACTGCTGCGCGTCGTAGATAAACACCTGGTCGCCGAGAAAGCCGCGCTTGCGGCCCTGGCAGACGATGAAAATGCTCGGCTCGTACATCACGGGCTGGCGCGGATGCGCCTGGCTGCCGCGAAACAGGCGCACGCCTTCGATGGCGGTGTGATGCGCGCCGTCGCGCTGCGTGAGTTGCATCAGCAGATCGACGACGCGGCGCTGCATCGCGTCCTCGTTCTGGACAGCAGGCAGGGAAACTGCTGTGGAAACCGGGCTGGCCAGAAGCGGCGCGGCGTCGGCGGTATGTGCATTTTTCATGACAGAAGCGCCCCAAAATTCATGGGCAAAGGCGGAGAAACAGGCTTGCAAATCTATCACCGAATGCACAGCCGCGCTGTTGACCCGCTGTTGGCCAGGAGAATCAGGCAAGTCTTCGATAGATTCAGGTATTCCCTGGGTGAGGTCCGGTCCTTACGATGGGAACCCTGCCGCAACACCCGAATCGTCCAGCGCCTCAAGGCGTTGCGCTTTGGCGTTTGTGCTGTGTTTCGCGCTGTTTTTCACGCTGTTTTCAGGCAACCCAGTTTCAGGAGCCACACGATATGTACCCCACTTACGGATATGCCGCCCGCGACGCGCAGTCGCCGCTTGCGCCCTTCGAATTCCAGCGCCGCGACCTGCGCGAACTCGACGTGCGTATCGACGTGCAGTTCTGCGGCGTGTGCCATTCCGACCTTCACCAGGCGCGCAACGAGTGGCGCAACACGATGTTCCCGGTCGTGCCGGGCCATGAGATCGTAGGCCGCGTCGCTGAAGTGGGCACGGGCGTGACGCGCTACAAGGTCGGCGATCTGGTCGGCGTGGGCTGTCTGGTCGATTCCTGCCGCACCTGTGGCAGCTGCGAGGAAGGGCTCGAGCAGTATTGCGAGAACGGTTTCGTCGGCACCTATAACGGCAACGACCGCGTGAGCGGCGACGTCACCTACGGCGGTTACTCCACGCAACTCGTGGTGGACGAAGCCTTCGTTCTGCGCGTGCCCGAGAACCTCGACGCCGCCGCGGCCGCCCCGCTGCTGTGCGCCGGCATCACCACGTATTCGCCGCTGCGCACGTGGGGCGCGGGCCCCGGCAAGAAAGTCGGCATCGTCGGTCTGGGCGGGCTTGGCCACATGGGCGTGAAGATCGCCCATGCGATGGGCGCGCATGTGGTGCTGTTCACCACCTCGCCTTCGAAGATCGAAGACGGCAAGCGCCTGGGCGCCGACGAAGTCGTGATTTCGAAGGACCCGGAGCAGATGGCGAAACACGCCAACAGCTTCGACCTGATCGTCAACACGGTGGCTGCGCAGCACGATCTGAATCCGTTCATCGAGCTGCTCAAGCGTGACGGCACGCTCACGCTGGTGGGTGCGCCCGAGCACGATCACCCCTCGCCGCAGGTGTTCAACCTGATCATGAAGCGCCGCCGTCTGGCGGGTTCGCTGATCGGTGGCATCGCGCAAACGCAGGAAATGCTGGACTTCTGCGGCAAGCACGGCATCACGTCCGATGTCGAAATGATCAAGATGCAGGACATCAACGACGCCTACGAGCGCATGCTCAAGAGCGACGTGAAGTACCGCTTCGTGATCGATATCGACACGCTGCGCAAGTAAGCGCGCAACACCTGACGTAACGCCTTGCCCCGCCGGGCCGTCCATTCCGGACGGCCCGCCAGCCCCCGCTTCGAGGCCAACTTTTCCGGCCTCCCGCAGTACCTCTCGTAGTCGAGCCGGCGTCCCTGTGCGCCGTCATCTAACGAACCGTTTTTGTACAACCGCTGCCGCGCGTCGCTTTCCGCGAGACGCCGGCGCCGCGAAGCGTTTTTCAACGCAGCGCGGCTCGCCCCTTTCCGGCGCTTACGAGCTGTTGCGCCGTTGCATGGGCATGTCGCGGAAATCGTGCCACCCGTTTCAGCCCGGTTTTCAAGCCTGTTTCTGAAGGAGCTCGCCCGTGATCGACCGCATCCAGGCGATGCGTACGTTCGTGCGTATCGTCGATACCAATAGCTTCACCAAAGCCGCGCAGTCGCTGGACATGCCGCGCGCCAGCGCCACCACGCTGATGCAGAGCCTTGAGGCGCTGCTCGGCACACAACTGCTCGTTCGCACCACGCGCCGTCTTTCGCTCACGCCCGAAGGCGCGGCCTATTACGAGCGCGCCGCGCGGATCCTCGCCGATATCGACGACGCCGAAGCGAGCCTGCGCCAGACGCCCGGCGCGATTGGCGGGCGTCTGCGCGTGGAAATGCCGGGGCTGATCGCCAATGCGATCGTGCTGCCCGCACTCGATGATTTTCACGCGCGCTATCCGCACATCGATCTGGTGATCGGCGTGAGTCTGCGCAATGTCGACCTGGTCGGCGAAGGCGTGGATTGCAGCATCCAGCTCGGCGAATTGCCGGATTCGGGCCTCGCCGCGCGTCGGCTTGGCCTGCTGGAGCACGTGACCTGCGCGAGCCCGGCGTATCTCGCGCGCCACGGCGCGCCAACTTCGCTCGACGATCTCGCCCGGCATCCCGCGGTGAATTTTCTGTCGCCGCTCACGGGTCGCCCCTACGAGTTCGACTTCGAAGTGGACGGCAGCCCGACCAAGGTGAAGGTCGACGGCTTCGTGCATGTATCCGACGAATTCGCCTACCTCACCTGCGGACTGCAAGGCTACGGTCTCGTACAGCCGCCGCTGCTCGCGGCCCAGCAGTATCTGGACAACGGCGCATTAGTCGAGGTGCTGCCGCAGTGGAAGCCGCTGCCGACACCGGTTTCGGTCGCGTTCGTGAAGTCGCGCCAGCCCGCGCCGCGCGTGCGGGTGTTCATCGACTGGCTCGCAGAGCTGTTCGAGGACGCAGGCGCGCTCAATCGCGATCTGTCGCGCGTGCGTCAGTTGCTGGGAGGGTTGCAGCCGGCCTGATGAAAAGACGGAGAGGCGGCTTCATTCGTGCCGCCGCGCCGTTCTTTCTCACTCGGCCAGGGTCTCGTCGACGGTGATGCGCGTGAGCGCCATGCCGCGGCGGGCATGGAAAC
Organism: Paraburkholderia bannensis; assembly: GCF_014200455.1. Lineage (GTDB taxonomy): Bacteria > Pseudomonadota > Gammaproteobacteria > Burkholderiales > Burkholderiaceae > Paraburkholderia > Paraburkholderia bannensis_A. The sequence goes on from NZ_JACHBW010000018.1 coordinate 94,600, forward strand.
GCGCCACCGTGCCGTAGGGCAGCCACGCGTTCGCCTGATACGGCGCCACGCCCGACGGATTGTGGAACCAGACGCCGCCATCGCTGCGGCCGTGCAGCAGGATCAGATGACCGCCCTGATCGACGTTGGCACGCTCCGGGTAGCGGATCTCGGGGCTCACCGACACGATCGCGAGCGTGTCGGCGTCCAGACGCGCGGCGCTCGCCTGAATGTCTTCGTCGGTCATCACTTCGACGCGCACGCCATAGGCCGACTCTGCCCACGCGGCGAAGGGGTGATAGATCAGCCCGTCCACGCCGCCGTCCTCGCGCAGGCGGTAGACGCCGTGGCGCAGCGCGTCCTCCAGCATGGCGGCACGCGGCGCATGTTCGATGCCCCAGTAATCGAGCGCCGATTCGAAACAGGTCAACCCGCACAGGCGCTTGGCCCAGAAGCGGTATTGCTCCGGCTGCCCGAAACCGCTCGCGCCCCAGGCGGGGTCATCGCAGGGGTCGACATCGTCTTCGACGATGCGCGCCACCCATTCGGGACTGCCCCATTGGCTGTAATACGGTACGCCAAAATGGCGGATTTCCTTTTCCTGAGCGAGCGCCTTGCGCTGCCCGGTTTGCTGTTCGCGTGCTGCTTGCGTGTTGATTTCGTTCAAGCTTTTCTCATCCCAGTGACGTTATGCAACCGTAATCGGCCTGAAGGGCACTGCCGCGCCCAGGCTCGTGAAATGCGCGTACAAAACCATTGTCGCAAAGCCGCGTGACGCGTGCGGGTGCGATGCGCGAAGCCCCTGTCAGCCTGAGGCGCAGCGGCTTGCGAGCCGTTGAATTGCGTCCCCGGATTCTGGTTACCATCAGACCCTTAATGTTGTCATACGAAAGCTAAGCGATTGTCAAATGATGCGTTTAGAATATTGTGCGCCCGTGCCCCAGCAGTGTTATTTCCTCCAATAACGGCACAGTGGCACGCGATAATTAGCCCAATCCAACTCCGGTCCCCCCATTAGCAGTATGTCGAACGTTGCACACACAACCGACTCAGCCGCGGTCGCGGAGCGCGTACGTGAGTTGATGAGCCGACATGGCATCGGCAAACGCCAGCAGACCACCGAGCTGTGCAGGATTCTTGAGCTGAGCTTTTCACAGGGGCACCGCAAGCTGCGCGGCAATAGCCCGTGGACGCTCGCGCAGATCAAGAAAGTGGCCGAGGCGTTCGGCGAACCGGCAGGACAGCTGTTCGGCGCGCAGTTGCTCGATCCGGGCATGGTGGGCGCGAGCGCGCAGGACGCGCTGCTGTGCGTGAGCGCGGTAGAGCTGCCATGTACCGCGTGGATTGGCGCACCGGTGGAGCCGGGCACGCGCCCCGACTTCGTCGCTTACGAGAAGCAGGGCCAATGGCGCGTGGTACGCCCGGACGGTGCGCTCTATCTGAACGCGCGAGAAGTGCACAAGATCGAGATCTACCCGCGCCGCGCCGAGGCCGACAAACCGCTCATCGCCGTGGTCGACGACGACCAGGCTTCCGCCGACAACCTGCGCGACTATCTGGAGCACAGCGGCTACGCAGCGCTTGCGCTGTACGGTCTCGCGGCATTCGGCGAGGCGCTGGAGCACAACGTGTTCGACGGCGTGGTGATCGACTGGCTGTTCGGCAGCCAGACCGCCGCCGAGGCAATCCGCCAGGTGCGCGCGTCCGAAAACCCCGAAGCGCCGATTTTCGTGCTGACCGGAGAGCTGCTGACCGGCAAGGCGAGCGAATCGGAAATCAGCCAGGTGGTGCGGCATTACAACGTAGCCTGCTATGAGAAACCGGCTCGCATGGCGATTCTGGTGGCGGATCTTTCGAAGCGACTCAATCGCGGCTAGGCAACCGGTCGGCTAAGCCGCGCGCGCCGCACTCAACGCGCGCTGCAACGCCGCGCGCAGCACTTCATAGTGCACGGGCTTCTGCAGCGCATCGAAGAATGGATTCTCTCCCGCGCCTGTCGAGGTCAGCGCCGTCACATCGGCGCTCACGGCAATCACATGCGGCTTCCTGCCCGCCTTCGCCTGCAGCCCCGCCATAAACGCATACCCGTCGCGCCCCGGCATATGCAGATCGAGCAGCACGACGTCGCAAGGCGTGGCATCGAGGCTCGCCAGCGCGCCATCGGCGTCGCTTGCGGCGAGCGCCGCATAACCCATGTGCGACACCATTTCGCACAGCGACTCGCGCATTAGCGGGTGATCGTCCACTACCAGCACCAGCGGCGGCGCGGCCTCGGCGCACACCGCCGGCACGAGCGCGTGCGGCACCGGCGGCACGACGGCGGTGACCGGAATCGTCACCGTGAAGGTCGTGCCCTCGCCCACGCGGCTATCCGTTTCTATCGTGCCGCCAAACAGATCGACCAGCCCGCGCACGATCGCCAGCCCCATCCCCGCGCCTTCATAGCGGCGCGAGCGCGATGTATCGAGCTGCGTGAACTCCTTGAAAATCAGCGGAATCTGCGCGGGCGCGACACCCGGCCCCGTATCGCTCACGACGATTGCAAGCGTCTGCGCGCCGCTCGCCGCAGCCTCGCGCAAGGCAAATTCGATGCGCACCGAACCGCGTTCGGTATAGCGGATCGCATTGGTCACGAGGTTGTTCGCGATCTGGCGAATGCGGTGCGGATCGGCGACCACCGCGCGCTCCGGCCCGCTCCACGCATGGCCGAATTCAAGCCCCCGCGCATGCGCAGCCTGTTCGTTTTGATCGACGATCGATTGCAGCAATTCGCGCGGACAGAACTCCTCCTGGCGCAACTCCAGCTTGCCCGCCCCCAGACGCGCGTAATCGGTCAGATCCCTCATCTGCGCCTCAAGCTGGCGCGCGGCCGTCTCCAGCCGATCAATCACCTTGCGGTCGCTTTCCGAATGCGAGTTGAAGCCCAGCAATTCGATCGACGAGACGATCGCGTGCAGCGGCGTGCGCAGTTCGTGGCTGATCATGCCGAGGAACGCGTCCTTGGCGTTGCTCGCCTCGCGCGCGGCGCGGGTCGCCTGGTGTTCGGCTTCCAGCGCGGCGTGTTGCTGCCGGATCAAACGGGTGCGCCGGTAGCCATTCATCACCAGCAGCACGGCCGCCGCCGCTGAGAGCATCAGCAGCACGAGGCCCGCGGCAAACAACTCGCGGCGCTTGGCGATGAAATCGCGCCGAATGTCCTCGCGCTCGGTCACATCGGCAAAACGCCGATTGAGCGCGAGATCGGTCACCTCGGCCCAATGGGTGTCGAGCGCGGTCAGCATGGGCACGGCGCGCGCGGGGTTGTCGGCGAGGGTGGCGATCTGCGCTTCGAACGGCGCGATGGTGGCGTCGACGACGGCGAGATCCTGCTGCTGCAGCTTCATCAGGCTCGGCATGCCCGCCAGCCTGCGCGTCGAGCCCTTCATGACGTTGAGCTTCGATTGCAGAACTTCGTAGCGCAGCCGCACCTTGTCCAGATCGCGGTCGATGCCATCGGCGTAGATCAGCAACTGGCTTTCGAAACGCGCGTAGGCAATCTGCATCTGCGCGGCGTCCCAATAGAGGCCGTCGTAGTTGCCGGTGAGGCGCTGCACGATCTTGGGATTGAGCAGGTTCGCGTAGAGCAGGTAGCCAACCGCCATCACTGGCGGCGACAGCGCGACGATCCAGATCAGCACATGCAGGAGGCGTCGCAGCGGACGATGCATTACGTAAAACTCAAGGCTTGATGGTCATGGAAACGATCTGCCAGGCGAATTTCGAATCGCCCGCCGCGCCATCGAGTTCGAGCGGGAACTGGTCGCGCGGATAGATCAGGAACAGCGGGCCGAAGTCGCTCACCTTCAGACGGCGGCCGTTCATCGCGTAGGCCAGCACGGCGCCGTAACGATCGGCATCGGAGACCGGCACGATGCAGGTGTAGTCGTCGATGGTGTGGATCTCGATCTGGCTGCCGTATGCGCCCACGGTCGCGAGCACGTCGGCCAGGCGCGGGCCCGTGAAGGTCGAGCGCGGCGTCCAGGTCGTAGCGGTCTCGATCGAATGCTGGGGCAGCTTGAGCAGTTGCTCTTCGCTGAAGTGATAGGCGGTGTGCGCGGCGTTGTTGGTCACGTGGACCGCGCCGTTCACGTCGAGCGCGAGAGCGCCGCTCTCGCCCGCCATCGCAAGGCGCGGCAGCGGCAGCGCGGCGGCCGCCAGTCCCGCGAGCGCCATGGCGAAGCGGCGGCGCGCGCCGCTTGCGGGCCGGTCTTGCTGCCGGCTCTCGTCACGATTCGTTTCCTGCTCATTGCCCAGGACAATCCGATCCTGCATCTGCTCGCCCCCAAGGCGCTAAGTGTTGGTTGTGTGGTATCGCGACGGGCCGCTTCATCAGCCCGTTACATTCAGCCCGCTTCATCAGCCCGCTTTATCAGCCCGTTCCATCGGGCCCCATCATGGCCGGCATAGCCAGCGCGGCGGCAGCGGATCCGTCCGAAGCTCGCCGGTCTGCATCCGCCCGCAAGCATAGGCATAATATCGTCAAACATTACTCCGACAATAGACGTGTTCTTCGCTGACACATCGGTGAGCGTCGCGTAACTGACCGTCTTCGTGCTGCATTTGCCATCAAATGAACAAACCCGTCGTTCCGCTCACTTATGAACAGCTCGACCATTGGGTCGAATCGCTGCAGCCGTTGCTGGTCGAAGAGGAATTCGACGTCGTCGTCGGCATCCTGCGTGGCGGTGCGCCGCTCGCGCTGATGGTTTCGCATGCCACCGGCGCGAGCGTCGCCTTCCTGCGCTACACGCGCGAGACCCGCGAAGTGCGCTGGGACTCCACGTTGCCGATGCCCGAGCCGGGCGCCAAAGTGCTGCTGTGCGAGGACATCGCGGGGCGCGGCCATACGCTGGTCGACTGCATCGCCTTTCTGCGCGAACACGGCCTGGTGGTGCGCACGCTCACGGGCGCGTATGACGATCTGAGCCGCCTGCGCCCCGATTACTCGATCGACGCCAGCGGCTACTTCGCGCTGTTCCCGTGGGAGCGCCAGGCCTACACCGACCGCTATCGCGCGGACTGGGTGAAAGAAGGCGCGCGTGAAGGCACGCGCATGGCCGACGACCACGAATACACGGTCTACGCGATCGACCTGGACGGCATCCTGCTGCCCGACATCGCGCTCGCGCGCTACGACGAGGACCTCGAAGCGGCGCTCGCCGAACGCGACGCGCTGCTGCCGCTCGACCGCATTCCCGACATCGACATCAAGCGCACCCGCGCGATCATCACGGGGCGTCCCGAAGTCGACCGCGAGCGCACCCAGGCGTGGCTCGACCGCCACGGTTTCGGGCATCTGGAACTGATCATGCGCGCACCGGGCAAGCATGACGACACGCCCTCGGGCGCCGCCGCCCACAAGGCCGCCGCCGCCGTGCGCAGCGGCGTGACGCATTTCATCGAAAGCGATCCGGTGCAGGCTATCTATATCGCCCAGCAGGCGCCGCTGCTGCGGGTCATCTGGTGGAACGCGCAGGCGCGCGTGGGCACGATGATCGGCGCATCGGCCTGGGGTTGAGGGCGCTCCAGAGTCTATTCTGGGAAGATCGCCCGCCCGGCTCTCGGCCTCGCGATAAAAAACCCGCACCACATCAGGGAACGTTGCGTGTATCGTTTCGGTCCCTACCTGCCCATTTAGCTGCAAAGGAGAGTGCACCGGATGATCAAGATCTGGGGACGCGCCAACTCGGTCAACGTCCAGAAAGTGCTGTGGTGTTGCGACGAACTCGGCCTGCCGTTCGAGCGCATCGACGCGGGCGGCACGTTCGGCCAGCTCGACGAGCCGGCCTTTCTGGCCATGAATCCGAACGGCAAGGTGCCGACCATCCAGGACGGCAACTTCGTGCTGTGGGAATCGAATTCGATCCTGCGTTATCTGGCGATGCAATACGGCCCTTCGAGCCTGCTGTATCCGAACGAACCGAAGGTGCGCGCCGGTATCGACCGCTGGCTCGACTGGTCGATCGGCACGCTTGCGCCCGCCGAGCGCCCGCTCTTTCTCGCGCTGGTGCGCACGCCTGCCGATCAGCGCGACGCCGCGAAGATCGAAACCGATCTCGCCAGTATGGCTACGCTGTGGGCGCTGCTCGACCAGCATCTGCAAGGCCGCTTCTTCCTGGAAAACGAGCGCTTTTCGCTCGCCGATATCGTGCTGGGCTCGTTCGCGCGGCGCTGGTACGGCCTGGAAGGCATCGAGCGCCCCACGCTGCCCAATCTCGATCGCTGGTATCAGCGGCTTGCGCAGCGCCAGGGTTTTCGCAAGTACATCGACCTGCCGCTCACCTGAGCCGCACGCCTTGCGCCGATGCGCGCGTGCCGCCGGCGCCAGGCGCGCGTGCGGCACGCCCCGTATAATCGCAGGATGAAGACAGCAAAACCGTCCCAGGACACTGCGGCACTGCATGCGAACAATGCAGCGGCGCACGACCACGCACACGCGCATGATGACGCCCACGAAGCGCACGATCATGGACACGCTCATGGACATGATCACGCGCACGGTCATTTCGCAGCGGGCGGCGCATCGCTCGAAAGCGCGCTTGAGATGGCCGAAGCCTACTGCCGCGAACGCGGCGAAAAGCTCACGCCGATCCGCCGCAAGGTGCTCGAACTGCTGCTTGCTTCAGGTCGCGCGACCAAGGCTTATTCCCTGCTAGACGAAATGCGCCAGATCCACCCGGGATCGGCGCCGCCCACGGTGTATCGCGCGCTGGACTTCTTGCTGTCGGCGGGGCTGATTCACCGCATCGAATCGATCAACGCGTTCGCTGTCTGCCACGATCTCACGCAATGCCAGCACGGCATTCTGGTGGTCTGCCAGCAGTGCGGCAACGTCACCGAACTGGACGAGCCGAAGCTGCGCCAGGCGCTGGTCGCGCAGATCGAGGCCGCGGGCTATCGGCTTTCGGGCGATGGCATCGAACTCAAGGGCGTCTGCGCGCAATGCCAGGCGAACGAGCAGGCCAGCGCCGAGGGCGCGAAAGCCGCCGCGCATAGCTGACTCGACCGATCCGATTCACGTCTGAACACTGCCGCGATTTGAGGCCTTTTTAAGGGCTGAATCGGCTTGGTAAGGTTGCGAATCCCCCGCGCGGCTCGCAGGCCGCGCGTGAAGGGCGCAATGCGGCGGCGCTTGCAACCCGAGCGCCGCCGTGCCTGGTCAAAACCTCAGGACGACTGTCGCGCGTCGATCGCGTCGCTGAGCAACGCGACCAGCGCCTCCGGCTTCGCGGGCTTGGTCATGAAGTGCTGGAAGCCCTCGCCGATGCTGCGCAAGCGCCAGCTTTCGTCGGTATGGCCCGTAAGCGCCACCGCGACCGCCGGTGCATGATCGCCGCGAATTTCATGATCGCGCAGGCGCTGGATCAGGTAAAAACCGTCCATCGCGGGCAGATCGAGATCGCATACCACTGCATCGGGGAGCAGGCTGAGAGCTGCTTCAACGCCGGTTTCGGCGTCCTCCACCGCAACTACCCGGGCCCCTTCCGCTTCAAGCAGCGAAGCGAGGGAATCCCGGCTCTGCGGGTCGTCTTCAACCAGCACGATGGTCGTCTGGTCGAGCTTGTGTACTGCGTTCATTGTGTTTGCTTGAATGCCGTTCTGTCTGTTTGGCTTGCCGCGCGGCCTGGCAGGCGGCGCGGTTCGCATCTGGCAACCCGGCCGGGCAAGGCGCGAATTCGACGCTGCGAATCCGCCCGTTCATGCCCGGGCGCTCAATTAGAGCAATATTGATGCCGTGCGTTCAGCCGCACGCACGATAACCGCCGCCGACGTCACGCCGATGACAGCCACACGGCCCTGTTTTTTCTCTTTTTCAGCGATTCATGGCTTCGACTTGCGCCCGTCGCCGGCCGGCGGGTTCTTGCCCTTGCCGGTTTTGGCGAATGCTTCGAGCGCGCGCTGGCGCGCCATATCGTGCTCGACCACCGGCAGCGGATAATCGATGCCCAGGCGCACGCCGGCTTCTTCCAACTGCGCTTCGCTGGCCTTCCACGGCTGATGAATGAACTTGTCGGGAAGACTCGCGAGTTCCGGCACCCATTGCCGCACGTAGATGCCGCGCGGGTCGAACTTCTGGCCCTGCAACACCGGATTGAAGATGCGGAAATACGGCGCCGCATCCATGCCCGAGCCAGCCACCCACTGCCAGTTGGCCGGATTGCTCGCGCCATCGGCGTCCACGAGGGTGTCCCAGAACCACGCCTCGCCCTCGCGCCAGTCCACCAGCAGATGCTTGGCGACGAAGGACGCCACCACCATGCGCACGCGATTATGCATCCAGCCCGTGTGCCAAAGCTCGCGCATCCCGGCATCGACGAGCGGATAACCCGTCAGCCCGCGCTGCCACGCGCGCAGCCCTTTGGCGTCGCGGCGCCACGGCATCGCGTCGAACGCCGCGCGCAGATTGCGTTCGGCCAGGTGGGGCCAGTGGAAGCGCTGGTAGTAACAGAACTCCCGCCAGCCCAGTTCGCTGAGGAATTTTTCGGCGCTGGTCTCGCGGCGCGTGGCCGAACCGCCATGCTTGCCGTGCTGCGCCGCCTTCAGGGCCGCGAAAGCCTGACGCGGCGACAGCGCCCCCACCGCCAGATAAGGCGAAAGACGGCTGGTAGCGGCGACGCTCGGGTCGTCGCGTTCTTCGGCATAGGCTTCGAGGTCGCCGTGCAGGAACGCGCGCAGGCGCTCCAGCGCCGCCGCTTCGCCCGCGGCCCACGCGTCGCGCATGCCGCCCGCCCAGTCGGGCTTTTTCGGCTCGAAACCCAGATCGTCGAGTTTCGATGCCATTTGGGTAAGTCCTGCCGGTAGCCGTTGAAAAATCATCCGTTCCGGTGCGGGTTCGGGCGGCGGCGGATCACCCGCGCGGCGGCAGGCGCGCCAGAACGCCGTGAAGACCTGGAAGGGTTCGCCCGACTGGTTGAGCACCGTCCACGGTTCATGGAGCAGCGCGCCGTTGAAGCTTTCGACCGTCAAGCCGTTATCGCGCAGACGCGCCTTGAGCGCCGCGTCTGCCTCGCGCGCGCGGCCGCCGTAGCGGCGGTTCCAGAACACGCCCGTGGCGCCGCTCGCCGCGATGACCGCGTCGAGCACTTCGTCCTGGGCGCCTTCCACGATCAGCAAACGGCCGCCGTGTTCTTGCAGCGACGCATCGAGCGCCTTGAGCGAGCCGTGCAGCCACCAGCGCATCGCCGCCCCGGGCGGGCGTTCACCGGCCGCCTGCTGGTCGTGGATATACAGGCAGATCAGGGGCTGGCCCGTGGCGGCGGCGTGCGCGAGCGCGGGTTGGTCGGCAAGACGCAGATCGTCGCGAAACCAGACGATCACGGGAGCGGAAGCGGATTCTTTCGCAGACAAATTCGCAGACAAACTGACCTCGACGATAGGGATGCCGCGTGGCGGCCTCACGGCGGCCTCGGCTTGCGAAGCGCAGCGTACCACGCGACACGACGAGGTTTAAGCAGGCCGTATGCCCTGCGTAATGAGCGCGACGGCGTGACGGGCGATTTCCTCCGCGCCGACGTTGCGCGGCACCACATCCTTGCGCCAGACCGGGGCGGTCGCAAGCGGCAGCAACGTCAGCCCGAGCAGCGACTGGAACAGCAGCGAAGGCTCAAGCGCCGGGTTGAGCTTGCCTTCGCGCTGCCAGCGCACGATCGCCTCGTGGACGCGATGCTGCTGCGCCTGGCCAAAGCGCTCGTGCATACGCTGGCGCAACAGCCCGCCTTCGCTGATGACCTCGCGCACCCACAACGGCGCAAACCACGGATTGGCCGCACCCACCTCGACAAAACGGCGCGTGAGCGCCGTCAGCGCGGCAACCGGATCGTCGGGATGCGCCTCGAAGCAACCGCCAAAGGCGGCGCGCAGCGGCAGGAAACGCTCGTCGATCAGGACGTCGATCAACTGGTCGCGTGTCTTGAAATAATAGTGAACCATCGCGGACGTGACGCCCGCCTCGCGCGCAATCGCGCCAAGCGTGGTGTCGAGAATGCCCTGACGCGCGAACAGCGTGAGCGCGGCCGCAATCAGGCGCTCGCGCTGCTCCACTCCGCGCACGCCGCCGCTCGGGCGGCCTGGGCGGCGTGCGGCAGGTCTGTCCGATGCCGCACTTTCCTTCGATTCGTTCGACTCTTTCATTTCGTTACTTCTTCTGGCTTTGACCGGCAACAGGAATTATCCTAATATTAATCGCCGAGTTAATTAATTTCAAGATTCGTAATTCCAAGATTCGCGATGCCTTCAAGGCTTCCCAAGGCAGGAGAGTCCCCAATGCAATCCCCCACGCACACCGCGCAGTCCGTCGGCGAGGAATCTGCCCCCGCAGTTTCGGCGCATCCGCCGCTGCGCCTGCTGTTCCCCGCGCTGCTGCTTGTCATGTTGCTGGCCGCGCTCGACCAGACCATCGTGTCGACGGCGCTACCCACCATCGTCGGCGAACTAGGCGGACTCGACCGGCTCTCATGGGTCGTGACCGCGTACCTGCTCAGCTCCACCATCGTCGTGCCGCTGTACGGCAAGTTCGGCGACCTGTTCGGGCGCAAGATCGTGCTGCAGACCGCCATCGTGATTTTTCTGGTCGGCTCGGCGCTGTGCGGCGTCGCGCAGAACATGCCGCAGCTGATCGCGCTGCGTGCATTACAGGGCATCGGCGGCGGCGGTCTCATGGTCGTGACGATGGCCGCTGTGGGCGACGTCATTCCGCCTGCGCAGCGCGGCAAGTACCAGGGCATGTTTGGCGGCGTGTTCGGCCTTGCGACCGTAGTCGGTCCGCTGCTAGGCGGCTTTCTGGTCGAGCATCTGTCGTGGCGCTGGATTTTCTACATCAACCTGCCGCTGGGCGCGCTCGCGCTGGTGGTGATCGGCGCGGTCTTCAAGCCGCGCGTCGAGCAGGTCAAGCACGTGATCGACTATATGGGCGCGGGCTGGCTAGCCGCCGCGCTCACCTGCCTGATCCTCTTCACGAGCGAGGGCGGCTCGCTGCTGCCGTGGAATTCCCCGCAACTCTGGCTCACCCTGCTGATGGGCGTGGTGGCCGTCGCGGGCTTCATCCACGAGGAAAAGCACGCGTTCGAACCGATCATGCCGCTGGCGCTGTTCCGCGAGCGCACCTTCGTGCTGTCGAGTTTGATCGGCTTTATCGTCGGCGTGTCGCTGTTTGGATCGGTGACGTTCCTGCCGCTCTATCTGCAGGTCGTGAAGGGTTCGACGCCTTCGCAGGCCGGCGTGCAGATGTTGCCGATGATGGGCGGCGTGCTGGTCATGTCGATGGTGGCCGGCCGCATCATCAGCAAGATCGGCAAGTACCGCATGTTCCCGATCCTGGGCACCGCCTGCGTGGCCGTGGCGATGATGCTGCTCGCGCGGCTGGAAATTTCCACGCCGATCACGCAGATGTATCTGTACATGGGCCTGCTCGGCTGCGGGCTGGGCATGGTGATGCAGGTGCTGATCCTGGCGGTGCAGAACACGGTGGAATTCCGCCATATGGGCGTGGCGACTTCGGGCGCGACGCTGTTTCGCTCGATTGGCGGCTCGGTGGGCGTGGCGGCCTTCGGCGCGGTGTTTTCGCACGGCCTCCATACGCGTCTGGCCGCCTTGCTCAGCGCCGATGTCGAACTGCCCCAGCCGCTTACGCCTGAAGTGATCCGTCATCTGCCGCCCACGCTGCACGCGCAGTATCTGGACGCGTTCGCCGGGGCGCTGCACACGGTTTATCTCTCGGCGGCATGCGTGGTCGTGCTGGCCTTCGCACTCTCCTGGCTGATGCGCAACGCGCCGTTGCGTACGCATCACTGAAACTTCAGATCACGCTCACGCAGGCGTCGCAGCGCGCTCCATCGCGCGCTGCAAGGTCTCGTAGACCTTCGGCCGGTTGCACTGCGAAGCATTGAAGCGCAGAAAACCAGCCGCATTGCGCGCCACGCTAAACACATTGCCCGGCGCGAGCACCACGCCATCGGCGAGCGCCTCGCGCGCGACCTGCGCCGCGTCGAGCCCATCGGGTAGTTGCGCCCACAACAACATACCCGCCTGCGGCCGCGTCCAGGCCGTCAGGCCCGCCGATGCGAGGCGGCGCAAGGTCTCGCCCATCGCATCGGCAAGCTGCGCACGCAGCCCGTCCAGATAGCGCCGATAGGTCCCGTCCACCAGCAGACGCTGCACCAGATCGGCCGCCAGTTCGCCATTGCCGAACGACACCGAGAGCTTGAGATCGACGAGCGGCTCGACCCAGTCCGCGCGCGCCGCGATGTAGCCGCAGCGCGCGGCCGCGGTCATGGTCTTCGAGAAACTGCCGATCGCCACCACGCGCGCGAGGCCGTCGAAGGCGGCGAGACGCGGTGCGGGATCGGTTTCGAAGTCGGCAAAAATATCATCCTCGACGATCAACAGATCGTGTTCCTCGGCGAGCTTGAGCAGCCGGTGCGCAATCGCGGGCGCGAGCGTCGCGCCGGTCGGATTGTGGATTGCCGAATTGGTCACGTAGAGGCGCGGCCGATGCTCCTTGAGCACGCGCTCGAACGCGGCCAGATCGGGGCCGGTGGGCGTATAGGGCACGCTCACGACCTGCACGCGATGCACGCGCAGCAGCGCCTGAAAATTGAAGTAGCACGGATCGTCGACGACCACGGTGTCGCCGGGTTCGAGCAGGAAGCGGCACAGGATGTCGAGCGCCTGGCTGCCGCCATCGGTCAGGACGATCTGCTCGGGTGCGGCCTCGATGCCGTGCTGGCCGAGCCGCCACGCCAGTTGATGTCGCAGCGCGGGCAAGCCTAGCGGCGTGGCGTAATCGGTGAGTTGGGCGCGCGGGTCGCGGGCGATGGCGCGCAGCGCGCGCCGCACCGCGTCCTGCGGCAACCACGCGGCGGGCAGCCAGCCGCAGCCGGGACGCAGCGCGCGTGAATCGGTTTCGAGCGACTGGCGCGTCAGCCAGAGCGGATCGATTTCGCGGTCGAGCTTGGGAGCGGGCGTCCCGTGCATGCCGCTCAGCCCGCGCGCCAATGCCGCGCCGCCGTGACCCGCCACGAAGAAGCCGGAGCCCCGCCGGGCCGCCAGCGCGCCTTCTGCCACGAGGCGCTCGTAGGCCTCCACCACGGTCGACTTCGACACGCCCATCTGCTCGCTCATCGCACGGATCGACGGCACGCGCGCCCCGCCCGCCAGCGCGCGCGTCGCAATGCGCTCGCGCACGGCCTGCATCACCTGTTAGACGCGGGTTAGCGCTGCTGCGGATGCGCTGCTTGTGTTCTTTGTGTGCTTTGCGTGCAGCGTGTGAAGCGTGTCTTCCATCTGTACTGCTCCGTATCCAATACAGTTTGTCGAAATTGTACTGATGCTTAGCTTACCGGTTTGTCCCAGCACGCGCATGATCGGCCGATCGGCTCAACGCTCACTTCCTCGTCGAATTCATGCCCAAAACCCTCGATACCACCACCGACGGCTGGCTCTGCGGCCTCGCCGGCGTGCTGATCTTCAGCGGCTCCCTGCCAGCCACGCGCCTGGCCGTGCTGGGCCTCGATCCGCTGTTTCTGACCGGCGCGCGCGCCACGCTCGCGGGCGCGCTCGGCGTGTTGCTGCTGGTGCTGTTTCGGGCGGCGTGGCCCGAGCGGCGCGAACTCTGGCCGCTCGTCATCGTGGCGCTGGGCGTGGTGGTGGGTTTTCCGCTGCTCACGGCGCTGGCGCTGCGGCATGTGAGTTCGGCGCATGCGATTGTGTTCGTCGGCCTGTTGCCGCTGTCGACGGCGCTGTTCGGCGTGCTGCGCGGCGGCGAGCGCCCGCAGCCGGTGTTCTGGCTCTTCTCGGCGCTGGGCAGCGCCGCCGTGGTGGCGTTCGCGCTGCGCCACGGCGCGGATGCCTCGCCCGTCGGCGACGCGCTGATGCTCGCCGCCATCGTGGTCTGTGGGCTGGGCTACGCAGAAGGCGCGCGGCTCTCGCGCCGGCTCGGCGGCTGGCAGGTGATCTGCTGGGCGCTGGTGATTTCGCTGCCGGTGATGGCGCCGCTCGCGTGGTGTTTCATGCCGGCTTCGTTCGCAGCCGTGAGCGCGGCGTCGTGGTGGGGGCTCGCCTATGTGTCGCTTTTCAGCATGTTGATCGGCTTCGTGTTCTGGTATCGCGGCCTGGCGCTCGGCGGCATCGCGGGCGTCGGCCAGTTGCAGCTGCTGCAGCCGTTCTTCGGCTTCGTGCTCGCCGCGCTGCTGCTTCATGAGGCCGTGCCGCCCGCGATGATCGCGGTGACGGCGGTCGTGATCGGCTGTGTGGCGGGGGCGCGGCGCTTCGGCCGCGCCACGCCCGCTCCGGTGCGTGCGGGGTGAATGCTTTACGGATCGGATTCGAACGCGCGATGCAGGCGGCGGATTTTTGACGCGCTTCATTTCGGCTCGCCCGCGAGGCATAGTGGATGCGAGCGCCGCGCCGCTTGCGCGGCACCTTGACTCCGCATGCCGATCATGAACGCACCGCACCCTGCCGCGCCGCTGCTGCGCGACGCCACGCCCGCCGACTTCCCCGCCATCGCCGCGATTTACGCGCATCACGTGCAGTACGGCGCGGCTTCGTTCGAAGAGACGCCGCCTTCGCTCGACGAGTTGCTGCGCCGTCACGCCGCCGTTCGCGAACACGGCTTGCCGTGGATCGTCGCCGAAATCGAGGGGCGTGTGGCGGGCTATTGTTACGCCACGCCGTATCGGCCGCGGCCGGCCTACCGTTTTACGATCGAGGATTCGATCTATATCGACGAAGCATTTCGCGGACGCGGCCTTGGACGCACCTTGCTGGCCGCGCTGATCGAACGCTGCGAGGCGGGACCGTGGCGGCAGATGATCGCCGTGGTCGCCGACCCGCAAGGCGGATCGCTCTCGCTGCATGAAAGTCTGGGCTTCGAGCCGGTGGGGACGCTGCGATCGGTGGGGTTCAAGCACGGTGCGTGGCGCGATACGGCGCTCATGCAGCGTACGCTGGGTGAGGGCGCCGATAGCATCCCAGAGAATTAAAAGTATGGATTCCCAGGTAATTGCTGGATCAGCCTGACGCCTGGTCCAGCAACATGTCATAAAGCGCCTGCGCCGCCGGCGAAAGATGCGCGGCCTTGCGCGCGAGCAATACCAGCGTGCGCGACACGTCCGGCTCGATCAATTCGATCACGCGCACCATCGGGAATACATCCTTCTGCACCGCCAGCCGTGGCACCACGGCCGCGCCCAGCCCCTGCGCAACCAGTCCAAGCGCAGTCGAACTGCGCTGCACCTCGTAAAACGCGCGCAGATTCACACCATTGGTTTCGAGCGCGACATCGAGCAAGCCGCGATTCGCGCTCACCTCGCCCGCGAAAATCAGCGCATGCGCGCCAAGCGCCGACCACTTCACACGCCGCCGCTTCGCCAGCGGATGATCGTCGCGGCACACCAGTACATAGGGATCGGTTGTGAGCGGCACGCTCGTCAACTCGGGATGCTGTTCGCCCGCCACACCAATGCCGAATTCCGCCTCGCGTCTGAGCACCGCAGCGCGCACATGCGAGGAAGCATGATCGAGAATGCGTACGCGATCATGCGGACGGCTCGCCGAAAAGCGCCGTAGCACGCGCGGCAGATACTGCACACCGATTGTCGGCACACAGGCAATCGACACATCGCCGCGCTGACTCATGCCGGTTTCGCGGATTTCGGTGAGGGCATCGGCCAGTTCGCCTAACAGACGGCGCGCCTGCGGCAGAAAGCGCTCGCCGATTTCCGTGAGCGCGCAATGGCGCGTCGTGCGCTCGACCAGCACCACGCCCAGATACGATTCGAGCTTGCGCAGCCGCTGCGTGATGGCCGTTTGCGTGACATTGAGCGTCTGCGCCGCCTGCCGGAAGCTGCCGCCTTCCGCGATGGCCACGAACGCCTGTACGCCGAGTGTGTCTATTTTCATCAGAAATTGGCATCAATTCGTCGATTTATTTCATTTTACTGATTTACGCCGGGCGACCAGAATACGCGCATTCCACCTGCCGCACGGCGCGGCACGCACAAGGAGAACGCCATGGCGAACGCCCACCTCACAAACGGCGGCGGCTACGCAAAGCAGTACGTACAGTTCGAAAGCGAGCGCACCCGGCCCGTGCGCGATCTGCTGGCCGCCGTGCCTGCCACACCGGTAAGCCATGCGATCGACATCGGCTGCGGGCCGGGCAACTCCACCGAATGCTTGATCGCGCGTGTGCCCGACGCACAGGTGAGCGGTCTCGACGCGTCGGCGGATATGCTCGACGCCGCGCGCGAGCGTCTACCGCAAATCGACTTCACGCTCGCCGATATCGCACAATGGAGCGCCGCCGTACCAGACCGCGCGCCACGCTACGATCTGATGCTGGCGAATGCCGTGCTGCAATGGCTGCCCGATCACGACACGCTGTTTCCGCCGCTCGTGCAGCGTCTCGCGCCCGGCGGCCATCTGGCGATCCAGATGCCCGACAATCTCGATGAACCCGCACACCGCCTGCTGCGTGAGATCGCCGCCAACGGGCCGTGGGCGAGCCAGTTGGCGAACACCGCGCGCACCGAACGCTACGACGCGCGCCACTATTACGCGCTGCTCGCGCCGCTCTGCTCGCGCGTTGACGTCTGGCGCACGACCTACTATCACGCGCTCGCGGGCGGCGCCGACGCCGTGGTGGAATGGTTCAAGGGCAGCGCGCTGCGGCCTTTGCTCGCTGCGCTCGGCAATGACGAGGAGCGCGTGGCTTTCACGGCGCGCTATCGCGAGTCCATCGCGCAGGCCTATCCCGCCTTGGCCGATGGCACCGTGCTGTTGCCGTTCCCGCGCCTTTTCATCGTCGCCACGAAAGCCTGAGCTGAACACACAACGTTAGCGAACGCAGCTGGGGCGAGCGCGCCCTTAAAATAGGTCCTCCCGCGAGCCGCTCGCAGCTGGCACGCACGCTTATTTCGAGGATCATCGCCCCATGCAATCGCTACTCGCGCACGTTCATCCGTCCAACTGGAGTTTCCTGTGGGACGCGCTCACCGCCTTCGCGCTGCGCCTGTGCGCGGCGGTGGCGATTCTGTGGCTCGGCTGGTGGATCGCGCGGCGCGCGGGCAACTGGCTGTCGCGCCAGGGCAGCATCGACGCCACGCTGCGGCCCATCGTGCGCGACAGCGCCGTGTGGGGCGTGCGCCTGATCGCGATCGTCGGCGCGCTTTCGCAGATCGGCATTCAGACCGCGAGCATCGTCGCGGTGCTGGGCGCGGCCGGTCTTGCCATCGGCCTTGCGCTCCAAGGCACGCTGCAGAACATTGCCGCCGGCATCATGTTGCTGCTGCTGCGCCCCTTTAAGGTGGGCGACTATATCGACGGCGGCACCAACGTTGCGGGCACCGTCGAGGAAGTCAATCTCTTCACCACGCGCCTCACCAAACCCGACGGCATCTGCGAATACGTGCCGAACAGCGCGCTGTGGAGCAATTCGATCCGCAATTACAGCCGCAATCCTACGCGCCGTCTGGATCTGGAAGTGGAAGTCTCGGTGCGCGACGACGTGAACCGCGCCATCGACGCGCTACGCGCGCTCGCCGCCGCCGATCCGCGCGTGCTGGCCGCGCCCGCGCCGCAAGTGATGGTGACGCGGTTCGACGATAGCATCGCAGTGCTGAATATTCGCGTCTGGGCCAATATCGATACGTACTGGGAAATGCGCTGGGAACTCTCGCGCCAGGTGCGCCAGACGCTCAACGACGCGCACTTTGCGTTGCCGCTGCGCACGCGCGAACTGCACATCGTGCAAAGCGGCGAGCCTGCCGCTCAGCAAACGCCTTGATCACGCAGGCGTCGGCAGGCGACGAAATAGCGTGGGATAGTCGATCACCAGACCATCCGCATCGATCTTCAGATTCGCGGTGAAGTCGCGAAAGATGCCTTCGTAACGGTATTCGCGGTCCGGCTCGATGCACACGTACGCCTGGGCGACGCGCGTGGCGCCGAGTTCCGGCGCGGCAATATAGGCAACCTCGACCGGACGGCGCTCGCCGCGCGCGAGACCCAGGCGGCGGATCGGCAGCGTGTTGGTGAAGGGCGTGGCGGCAAGGTCGATATCGATGCAGCCATCGATTGCGTCGAGCGCGCGGCCCGCGCCATCGCGCCAGTGACCCAGACCGTCGCCGTGCATGGCGAAGCTCGCGCCGCCCATCACGCGAAACGCCGCGTAGGTCACGCGCCAGTGCGGATCGCAGTGCACCGTGTAGCAGAGTCCGTACGCCTTTCCATAGCGCTGCCCGACGACCACGCTTTCCACGCGGATCGCGCCGCCGCTCGCGTCGAACGCGAGATGTTCGATGCCCTCGCCTTCTTCCGAAGCCCAACGTACTTCGCGCATGGTGCGTCTCCGTGCAGAGTGTGCTGAATGTGTCGAACAGGCTCGATCGCATCCCGATTCGGGCGGATCCGGCGCTTATGCTAACAGCCCCGCAAATAGCGACTATCACGCCTGCGCACGCGCACGGCGGCGCGCTTCGCCTATGCTCGCGAAGCGGCGCGTGCCGTGTGTTCTTCGCCGCTTGATCGCGTGTTCGCTTGTTCGCCTGTTCGATTCTTCGCTTTCGTCCCACCATGTCATCCTACGCGAGCGTTCGCGCCGCTTCCCTCGATTCCGCGACCAGCCTCGCCGAGCCCGTGCGCACGCTGCTGCGCAGCCTCGGCCAGATCGTCCTGCAAAAGCACGCAGGCACGGGCGTGTGCGTGCTTGCCGCGCTGGCGCTCTGCGACCTGCGGCTGGCCTGCGCGGCACTGCTCGGCGCGACGGCCGCCAACGTCTGCGCGCTGCTGGGGCGCGCGCCGTTCGACGCGATCTGTGACGGCCTGGCGGGCTTCAACGGTGCGCTCGCGGGTCTTGCGGCTTTCACCTTCGCCGCCGACACCGCCACGGCCTTCGCGCTCACGCTGCTGGCTGCGGCGTTCAGCGCGTGGCTTGGGACGCCGCTGGTACGTGTGCTGGGACGCGCTCGCCTCGCGGTGTATTCGGCCCCGTGCCTGGCCGCAACATGGCTCTGGATGGCGCTGGGCGCGGGCGGTGCACGCGCCGCCGCCGCGCCCGCCACGTTGCCACCCGCTCTGGATGCAACGCATGCGTTTTCGGGCCTGATGAGCGGCCTCGCACAGACCGTATTCGCCTCCGGCACCCTGGCGGGCCTGGTGCTGCTCGCGGGCATCGCCTGGTCGTCGCGGCAGGCGGCGGCCTTCGCGCTTGGCGGCGCCGCGCTGGCAAGCACGCTCGAATACGCGCTGGGCGCGCCGCCCGCCAGTTTCGCCGCCGGCCTGTGCGGCTTCAACGGCGCGCTCGCCGCGCTGGCCGCAAGCGCACTGGGGCCGCGCGCCTCGATCTGTGCGACGATGCTGGCCGCAGCGCTGCATCTGGCCGCCGTGCGCCTTGGCCTGCCCGCGATGACCGCGCCGTTCGCGCTCGCAGCCTGGAGCGCGCATCTTGGGTGGCGCTTGCTGGCACCCGGCCTGCGCCAACCGGACAACCCCACCGCACGCTGAAGGAGCCGCCATGTCATTCGCCCATCGCCCAACCGGCATCGCCGAAGCCGCGCCCGTTTCCGCAGCGGAACGGCAACTACGCATCGACCTGGCCGCCGCCTACCGCCTGATCGCGCTCTACGGCTGGGACGACCTGATCTACACGCACGTTTCCGCCGCCATACCGGGCGAGCCGGGGCGCTTCCTGATCAATCCGTTCGGCCTCGCCTTCGACGAGGTGTGCGCCTCGAATCTCGTCAAGATCGACACCGAAGGCCGCATCGTCGGCAACATCGAACACCCCGTCAATGCGACCGGCTTCGCGCTGCACGCCGCCGTGCATCTCGCGCGCGCCGACGCCCTTTGCGTGATGCATCTGCACAATACCGCGGGCATCGCCGTCTCGATCCAGCGCGACGGCCTGCTGCCTGCCTCGCAGCATGCCCTGCGCTTTTACGGCCAACTGGCGTGGCACGACTACGAGGGCCTGGCGTTCACGCCCGCCGAAGGCGCGCGTCTGACCGCGAGCCTGGGCGACAAACCCGCCATGCTGCTGCGCAATCACGGCACGCTCACCACCGGCCGCACCATCGCCGAAGCCTTTGTGCTGATGGCGACGCTCATCAAGGCCTGCGAGATCCAGTTGCAGGCGCTAGCAGGCGGCGTGCCGCTCGTCACGCCGCCGCCTGAAGTCTGCGCGCGCACCGCGACGCAGTTGTTCGACGGCGGCGCAATCGAAGGCGAACTCGAATGGCCCGCGCTGCTGCGCAAGCTCGATCGCCTCGACCCGTCATATCGGGACTGAATTTGCCTGCATCGTTTTGCACTTCAACCACGGAGATCGTCATGCCCACATTCCGCGTCGAACTATTCGAAGGCCGTAGCGTCGAGAAAAAGCGCGAACTCGCCGCTGCACTCACCGAAACCACCGTCAAGGTGCTGGGCTGCGATGCCCAGTCCGTCGACATCATTTTCCACGACGTCAAACCGGAAAACTGGGCGACGGCCGGCAAGCTATGGAGCGATCCGCGCTGATCTTCGCATGGGCAATTAGATCGTCATCCTGATTATTTATGTACGAAGCGCCGCGTTGCCCACGGCGCTTTTTTATTCCCGAACGGTCCCGGAAAAAAATCCGGTTCGAACACCGTTTCTGCGCGCACCTGGGCCAATTGACGCACCATGCGCGCGCAGCTTGAAAATTGACGCATATTGCCGCAGCGCGCATCGCTTGCGTTAGATCAAGTCTCGGCGACTATCGCCTCTAAATTAATCCATATCAATGCTTTAGCGCAGTCAATCGACACTTGACGATTGACTGCTGCGACATGCTGGCGCATATCGCCGCGCAGCAAAGCGCGCGCGCTTCCCCTACGCTTACGTCCATTCGCACGACGCTTCGCGCGACGGTTTCCACGTACGCTTAAGGCACATAAGGCACCCACATGCCCCCGTCCCTCCCCGCTTTGCCTGCTATATCGGCATTCGATCTGGCCCGGCTCCAGTTCGCCTTCACGGTCTCCTTTCATATCGTCTTTCCGGCGCTGTCCATCGGACTCGCGAGTTTTATCGCGGTGCTCGAAGCGTGCTGGCTCAAGACGCGCAAACCCTTCTATAAAGAGCTCTGCCACTTCTGGTCGAAGATCTTCGCCGTGGCCTTCGGCATGGGTGTCGTCTCCGGCGTGGTGATGAGCTACGAGTTCGGCACCAACTGGGCCGGCTTTTCCTCGTTCGCCGGTCCCATCACCGGGCCGCTGCTGATGTACGAGGTCATGACCGCGTTCTTCCTGGAAGCGGGCTTCCTCGGCATCATGCTGTTCGGCTGGAACCGCGTGAGCGAGCGCGCCCACTTTGGCGCCACGCTGATGGTCGCCATCGGCACGTTGATCTCGACGTTCTGGATTCTCGCCTCCAACAGCTGGATGCAGACGCCCCAGGGCTTCAAGATCGTCGATGGCCATGTGGTGCCCACCGACTGGCTCAAGATCATCTTCAATCCATCGTTCCCGTACCGCCTCGCGCACATGGCGATTGCCGCCTTCATCGTGGCCGCGCTCGTGGTGGCCGCGACGGGCGCGTGGCACCTGCTCAAAGGCCGTCGCGATCCGGCGGTCAAGAAGATGTTCTCCATGGCGCTGGGCCTGCTGCTCGTGCTCGCGCCGGTGCAGGCCTTCGTGGGCGACGCCCACGGCCTGAATACGCGTGAATACCAACCCGCCAAGATTGCCGCGATTGAAGGCATCTGGGACACCGAGCATGGCGGCACCGCGCTCAACCTGTTCGGCATCCCCGACATGAAAGCCGAGACCACACGCTACGCCGTGCAGGTTCCGCACCTTGGCAGCCTGATTCTCACGCATAGCTGGGACGGCGAGATTCGCGGTCTCAAGACCTTCCCGCCCGAAGATCGCCCGAATTCGACGCTGATTTTCTGGACCTTCCGCGTGATGGTTTGCTTAGGCATCCTGATGATTGTGCTGGGCGTCGCCGGCTGGTGGCTGCGCAAACGCGGCACGCTCTATGAATCGCGGCTGTTCCAGCGCTTCGCGCTGCTGATGGGCCCGACCGGGTTCATCACGCTACTGGCCGGCTGGATCACGACCGAAGCCGGCCGCCAGCCGTGGGTGGTGTATGGCGTGATGCGCACTTCGCAGGCGGTGTCGCCGCTCACCGCGCAGCAAGTGGGCATTTCGCTGACGGCCTTCGTGTTCGTCTATTTCCTCGTGTTCGGCACCGGCATCTATTACCTGCTCAAGCTGATGCGCAAAGGCCCGGCGCTGCCGGGCGCGCCAGGGCATGGCGGCCATGAGGGCGGTGACGGCGGTGATGGCGAGCACGTTGTCGAAGCCCATCGCGCAATCGCCGCGAACCCGACCGCGCGCCGACCGATGGCCGCTGTCGACGAGCTGATCGACGCCTGACGCGCACGTCCATCGACTCGCAGCGACCCTTCATACGCACACAGAAACCGCACACAGAAACGAGGCAACGCAACATGGATGTCACCGTCATCTGGGCCGCGATCATCGCGCTCGGTCTTTTACTCTACGTCGTGCTGGACGGCTTCGATCTGGGCATCGGCATCGTCTTCCCCTTCTTCCCGGACGAGGAAGAACGCAACCTGATGATGAACACCGTCGCGCCCGTCTGGGACGGCAACGAAACGTGGCTCGTGCTGGGCGGCGCGGGGCTGTTCGCCGTGTTTCCCATCGTCTACTCGACGGTGCTCTCGGCGCTCTATCTGCCGCTGATCTTCATGCTCGCGTGCCTGATCTTCCGCGGCGTGTCGTTCGAGATTCGCGCCAAGGCCAATCGCACCCGGCATCTGTGGGACCTGGCGTTCATCGGCGGCTCGACCGGCGCGGCGTTCTTCCAGGGCATCGCGCTGGGCGCCTTCCTGCAAGGCATTCCAATGCAGGACGGCCACTTCGCGGGCGACGCCTTCGGCTGGCTCACGCCGTTCAGCCTGCTTACGGGTTTCGGTCTGGTGGCAACGTACGCGCTGCTCGGCAGCTGCTGGCTGGTCGCCAAGACCGAGGGCGATCTGCAACGCCGTCTGCACAAGCTCGTATGGCCGCTCACGGTCATGCTGCTTGGCTTTATCGCGCTGGTGAGCCTGTGGACGCCGCTGCAAGATCCGTCGATCGCCAACCGCTGGTTCTACTCGGGCCTGTTCTGGCGTCTTGCGCCGGTGCCGCTGCTGGTGGTGGCCTGCGCGGTGTGGATGCGCTGGGCCGTGCAGTCGCGCCATCACAAGACGCCGTTCGTGGCCGCGCTCGCGCTCGTGCTGCTCGGCTATGTCGGCCTGCTCGTGAGCCTGTGGCCCTACGCGATCCCGCAACACCTCACGCTCTGGGAAGCCGCCGCGCCGCGCGAAAGCCAGACCTTCACGCTAATCGGCGCATCGTTCATCCTGCCCGTCATCCTGGCGTATACGGCGCTCGGTTACTGGGTCTTCAGAGGCAAGCTCAATCATGGCGACGCTCACCACTACCACTAAGTCCGGATCGACGAAGCGCGCGCTGCCCGGCTGGCTCTGGTTCGTTCTGCTGTGGTGCGGCGGCGTGGCCGGCGCGGTCTCGCTCGGTTACGCGTTCAGGATCTTCATGAACCTCACTCTGTTCGCCGTGAAATAGCGCACGCCCGTACGCCCAGCCGCACCCGACCCGCGCGCCGCGTTAGACTGTAGGCCGTCTGTAACTTCGATCATAAGAACCATGCAACAGATGACCTTCATGGAATGCGTGAAACGCGCGTGGGTGAGCGCCGGGGAAGCCGTCACGCGCATGCCCGCCGTGGTGCTGGGCGCGTTTGTCCTCTACGCCGCGCTCGGCTGGCTTGCGCTGGCTGGCAGGCCGATCCCGGGCGAAGGCGATGTGCCGTCCGCCGGGCTGATTCTGCTGGGCAACGTGGCGTCGATCTTCAACGCCCTCGTCTACCTCTGGTTCACGCTCAAGGTCTACCGCTTCGTGCTGCTCGGCGAGCTTACGGCTCCCGTCATGCCGAATGGCGCGCGTCCGATGCTGCGCATGCTGGGCCTGGGCGTGCTGATGTGTCTGTTCTTTATCGCCACCGGCGCGGGGCTCTGGCTCGCGCTGACGCCCCAGAACACGGCGAGCGAGCTCTTTCTCGCGCTGATCGTGGCGGTGATCTGGATGTTTGTCGGCGTGCGTGTGAGTCTGCTCTATCCGGCGCTGGCGATTGGCGGGCGCTTTTCGCTGGGCGCGGCGTGGCGCGATACGCAAGGGCACTTCTGGAATCTGTTTGGCGTCTCATGCGTGGCGGCGCTGCCGCTGCTGGTGTGCGGCGTGATTGCGCTGATCGGCATGGGTCTCGCGGGCATCTCGCCCGCTGTCGTGCAAACGCCTGGCTGGTTCATGGCGCTTGCGATCATGCAGAGCGTTGCCAACCTCGCTTTCGCGCTGCTCACCAGCACCGCGCTGGCGTGGCTTTATCGACGCTATGCGAATGCGCTGGGAACTGCGGGCGCTTCCACGCACGAGGTTTAGGCCAGCCTCACCATACGCCGGGCACGAACCGGTACTTCACCCGCTCCAGATACGCGCGATAGCCCGGCAGTTCCGCGGCTAGCGCGCGCTCCTCGCGCACCGCCCGCCAGCCGACGCCCGCCACCATCGCGGGAACCCACGCCAGCCCCCACCAGGATCCCAGCATCAGCGGCGTGCCCGCCAGCAGCAGGATTGCGAACGCGTACATTGGGTGGCGCACATAGGCATACGGTCCGCTGTCGCTCACCACATGGCCGCGCTCGCGCTGGATTTTCACGACCGGCGCCGCATAGCGATTGGCCGCGAACACGCCCCGCGTCGCATAGATATCGATAAAGATCGCCACCGCGCCGCACACGCTGAGCCACGTCGGCACATGCGACCAGTGAAAGCGCACGGCGTCGAGGCCAATAAAGCACAGCCACGCGCACCACAGCAGCGCGACCGCCATCATGAACACGCGATCCCATCCGGCCTGCTCGCGCTGCGTGAACGGCGCGAGGCGCTCGGCGAGCAAACCCGGATCGGTGCGAGCGAGCCACAGGCCGATCCACGCGCAACATACGGCCCATTCGAGCAGCCAGAGCCACGCGGCGGCCCACGCCAGCGTGCCCGCTCCGACGAACAGCAGCACACCCTGAAACATCAGCCAGATGAAGGTTTGCGCGAAGAGCCGCGCCACCAGCGGCTTGTTCATCGTCTCCTCCTTCGCGCCGATTTTCAGCGCCGGTCTTCAGCGCCGATAACGCGCGATACCTCAGCGATCGCTGCTCTGTTCGCGCCCTTCCACCCGAGCGAACAAAGCAGGCAGATCGAAACCTGCCGTGTCGAGATTGAAGCTCTCCTGCAAGCATTGCGCGAGATCGGCCACGCTTTCCATGAAACGCTCGGTCAGACGCTGGCCGTTGGCGTCGCGCTCCGTGTAGCGATCGTTGAACAGCACGGCGCGCCACCCTTGATGCGCGATGCAAGCGATCAGGTTATCCCTGAAGAACGATTGCGGCGATGCGGATGTGTACCAGTTCGCCACTTCGTAATCGACCCATTGCGCCGGTTTGTCGTCGAAGCGATAGACGTCGAGCCACGTATCGCCGTCAAAACTTTCCAGCTTCCACTCGGTTGCATCGATCGGCGTGAGTCGCGCCGGTTCGAGCATCGTCTGCTGCACGCCGCGTTCAGCGAACGCTAGCGGCGCACTCAGCGACGCCCCACCGAATCCGACGTCCGCCAGCCATGCCTGCCCTGCTACGTGCACGCGCAGCAGCATATGCGTGCGCGGCGTGCTTGCGCCGGCCGGGTGGCCATACAACACGCGGGCCGCCATCGGCTCCACCTCGAATCCCAGTTGCATGAGCACATGCGCGAACAAGGTGTTGTGCTCGAAGCAGTAACCGCCGCGCCGCGACTCGACCAGCTTCGCCACGACAGCGGGCAACGACACCGACACGTGGCGCGCGGCAAACGGACCGAGATTCTCGAAAGCGATCGCGCGTGGATGCAGATCATGCAAGGCGCGTAAAACATCGAGCGTCGCCTCGCGCGGGCCGTCGTAGCCGATACGGGAGAAATAATCGTTCAGATTGACCTGGCTAACCGGATGTGTGGACATCGATCACCTGCGTGCAGATAAATGAAATAACGACGTCAGAAAATGTCGTCTGAAACGGCGATTCTCGCGTTAATTCTTCATACCGTACAGCGCCATAACTGTCCGATTGTAATGATCAGGACCGCCGATGAAAGCAACGTGTAAATAAGGCGCTTACGACGCGTAATTATCGTGAGAATCATTCTCATTTGTGTTGACGCTTGTATTCCCGATGAGTACGATTGCGCCGTCTCGGAGACAAACGATTCACGCCTGCCGATAAAGCGGGCATGGAGATTCGATCCCGCTATAAAGAATTAAATAAGTAAGGAATACGATGAAACTCAACCGGTCATCCCGTTCGTTCGGACGGCGTGCGCCTGCCCTGCGCGGTCTCGCGATGTGGGCCGCCTGTGCGACTTTCGCATGCGGTGCTGCGCAAGCCCAGACGAGCAACCCCGATGCCGCGCCGGAAGCCCCCGAGGCCGATCTCTCGATCAAGGCGCAACCGACGAATTTCTGGACCGGTATCTGGTCGCGCCAGAATCTGCTTGGAGACATGGGCGGCCTGCGTCCGTGGCTCGGCAAATATGGCGTGACCTTCGAGTTGACCGAGACGAGCGAATATCTCGCGAACCTGCGCGGCGGTCTGAACCGCGGCGGCACCTATGACGGTCTCACCACCGCGACGGTGCAGGTCGATACGAGCAAGGCGCTGGGCATTCCGGGCGGCCTGTTCAATATCAGCGCATTGCAGATTCATGGCTCCAACCTGAGCGCGAAGAATCTCGGCACGCTGAATACGGCGAGCGGCATCGAAGCGCAGGACACTACGCGTCTGTGGGAGATGTGGTACCAGCAGTCCTTCCTCGACAAGAAGCTCGACATCAAGGTCGGTCAGCAAAGTATCGACCAGGAATTCATCGCGAGCCAGTACTCGGCGCTGTTCGTCAACACGATGTTCGGCTGGCCCGCGCTGCCTTCGTACGATATGCCCTCGGGCGGCCCGGCGTATCCGCTCGCGGATCTCGGCGTGCGCGTGCGCGGCCAGATCACGCCTTCGCTTACCGGTTTGATCGGCGTATTCGATGGCGATCCGCTCGGCAACAATCCGAATAACCTTAGCGGTACGAACTTCAATCTGCACAACGGCGCACTCGTGATCGGCGAACTGCAGTACGCCATCAACCAGCCGTCGGATGGCGAACTCGTGAGCGCGGACAACCACGGGCTTCCGGGCACCTACAAACTGGGCTTCTGGTACAACAGCAATTCGTTCGCCGACCAGCACTACGACAACACGGGGCTGTCGCTGAACAATCCGGCCACCACCGGCATCGCCGCGCAGCATCATGGCGACTACAGCATCTACGCGGTCGCCGACCAGATGATCTGGCGTCCCGATCCGGACGAGCCGCGCAGCATCGGCGTGTTCGCACGCGTGATGGGTGCGCCGGGCGATCGCAATCTGGTGAGCTTCTCGGCCAATGCGGGCATCGTCATGAAGGCGCCGTTCAAGGGTCGCGACAACGACAGCGTCGGTCTTGCGCTCACCTATATCAAGGTCAGCAACGCAGTGCAGGACCTCGACCTGGACTACCGCAATTTCAACGCATCGCCGTATGGCGTGCGCACGCAGGAAACCACGCTCGAAGCGACGTACCAGTACCAGGTCACGCCGTGGTGGCAATTGCAGGCCGATGCGCAATACACCTTCAATGCCGGCGCAGGCCAGAATCCGAACGATGCGACCGCGCCGCTGCGCAACACCTTCGTGCTGGGCGTGCGCACCAACATCACGTTCTGATATCGCGTTCCGATCGCTGCATCCGTTTATGTCCAATACCAAGCCCTCACGCCCTCACGCCGCACGCATCGATGCCATCAATGCCATTAATGCGATCGCGTGCCCGCGTGAGGCACGGAGAAATACCATGAATCACGCCATGCGCAAGCTGCTGCTGTGCTCGGCTCACGCCACCCGCGCGGCGCTCGCGCTTTCCGCTGCCGCCATGCTCGGCACGCCGCTCGCCGCCCATGCCGATCCGCAAGGTCTGCTCGAAACCGTTCACCATCACACCACGCTCATCAACACGGTGCCCGATAACGGCGACCAGAATCCGTACGCGATCTTCGTCGCGCCGGTGAGCGCGGGCAGCGTGAAGCAGGGCGACGTGCTGGTCGACAACTTCAACAACGCGGCCAACCTGCAAGGCACGGGCAGCACCATCGTCGACTATCATCCCGATACGAAGCAGATGACGCTGTTCGCGACGATTCCGCGCGACCTCAAGGAATGCCCCGGCGGCGTGGGTCTGTCCACCGCGATGACGATGCTGAAATCGGGCTGGGTGATCGTCGGCAGCACGCCCAGCAACGACGGCACGACCGGCACCAAGGGCGCGGGCTGCATGATCGTGCTCGACAGCGGCGGCAAGATTGCGAAGGTCATCAGCAGTCCGAACATCAACGATCCGTGGGGCAATATGGCGGTGGTCGACAACGGCGACCACGCCACGCTGTTCGTGAGCAACGCCGGCTTCGGCGTGGGCAGCGCGGACGGCAACCCGCCCGTGTTCAAGCAGGCCACGGTGCTGCGCATGGACCTCGACATCCCCAGCGGCCAGGCACCGGTCGTGAAGAGCGAAACGGTGGTGGCGAGCGGCTTCGGCGCGCAGGCCGACAAGGGCGTGTTCCTCGTCGGCCCGACTGGCCTGGCGCTATCCGCCGACAACAAACTGCTGTACGTGTCCGACGCGATCGGCAACCGCATCAATGTGATCGAAGATCCGCTCACGCGCGACACGAGCGCGGGCGTGGGCCGTCAACTCACCGCCGACGGCCTGCTGCATCGGCCGCTGGCGATGATCGCGACGCCGCAGGGTCATCTGCTGGTGACGAATGCGCTCAACGGCCAGGTCGTGGAAATCGACCCGGTCGCGGCAAAGCAACTGTACGCACGCTGGATCGATACCGACAAGGCGCAGTCGCCCCCGGGCAACGGCGACCTGTTCGGCATCGCGCTGACTCCGGCGGGCGACGGTTTTTACTACGTGCAAGACGACGTCAATACTCTTGTGTTGGCGAAATAAAGCTGGCGAAAAAAATCATGTCCTCCGATGATTCCAACGACCGTCCGCGCCAACCCGCGCGGCGCGGTTTCCTGAAGGCGGGCGGCGCGGCCGTCGCGGCGAGCGCGACGCTCGGCGCGACGCTCGCGCAATCGCAGGCGGCGCAAGCCGCCGAAGCGAAGCACCGCATGGCGGCAGCGGACCCGCTCGCCGCCGTCGAACCGTTTTACGCGCCGCATCAAGCCGGCATCGTCACGCCGCAACAGGCCCATACCTATGTGGCCGCGTTCGATCTGACGACCACCTCGCGCGACGACGTCATCAAGCTGCTGCGTCAGTGGACCGACTCGGCCGCGCGCATGACGCAAGGCCAGAGCGCCGTTGCGCTCGAAGGCGTGAGCGATGAGCAACCCGCACCGGATTCGGGCGACGTGCTGGGCCTCGGACCCGCGGGCCTGACGGTCACGTTCGGCTTCGGCCCCGGCCTCTTCGTCTCCGAAGGCAAGGACCGTTACGGCATCGCGCACAAGCGCCCCGCCGCGCTGGTCGATTTGCCGCGCTTTAACGGCGACCAGTTGATCCCCGAGAAAACCGGCGGCGATCTCTACGTGCAGGCCTGCGCGAACGATGCGCAAGTCGCCTTCCATGCGGTGCGCCAGCTCGCGCGCCAGGGCTACGGCATGCTGCGCATGCGCTGGGGCCAGGCGGGCTTTCTTTCCGGCCCGCGTGGTCAGACGCCGCGCAACCTGATGGGCTTCAAGGACGGCACCAACAATCCGCCGACCGGCGACGCCGCCGCGATGAAGGAATTCGTCTGGGCCACCTCAGCCGATACGCCGTGGATGCAGGGCGGCACCTATACGGTGGTGCGTCGTATCCGCATCACGCTCGAACACTGGGACCAGATGGAACTGGGCTTCCAGGAGCAGGTGTTCGGCCGCCGCAAATACAGCGGCGCGCCTATCGGCAAGGAAAAGGAATTCGACCCGGTCGACCTTGACGCCGTGGACAAGGACGGCAATCCGCAGATTCCCGACAACTCGCACGTGCGCCTGTCGAATCGCGCTTCGAACAACGGCGCGCAGATCCTGCGCCGCTCTTACTCGTACAACGACAGCACGAACTTCTACATCGAGCGCTGGCCGCCATGGCGTCAGGAAACCGAATATGACGCGGGCCTCATTTTTATCGCTCACCAGGCGGACCCGCGCACGGGCTTCATTCCGATCAACGAGAAGCTCGCGAAGTTCGACATGATGAACCAGTTCACCACCCACGTGGGCAGCGCGGTTTTCGCGTGCCCGCCGGGTGCCAGGCCGGGTTCGTACATTGGCGCAGAGCTGTTCGAGGCCTGAAAAGCAGGCCCGTTACGAAGCTATTGATACACGCACCGATACACGCATCGACATACGCATTCGACAAGAACGGATAAGACCGATCATGAAAACAACATTCGCTGGCGCGCGTCTGCGCGCCGCCGCCCTCGCGCTGGCTGTCGCCGGCCTCGCGCCGCTGGGCGCGCACGCCGCATCGATCACGCTCTACAACGCCCAGCACGAGCAGGTCGTGAACCAGCTTGCGAAGGACTTCGAACAGCAGACCGGCATCGACGTGAAGATCCGCAGCGGCGAAGGCCCGGCGCTGGCCGCGCAGCTGGTGGCCGAAGGCGAGAAGACACCCGCCGACGTGTACTTCACCGAAAACTCGCCGGAACTGATGCTGCTCGAAGAAAAGGGCCTGCTCGCGCCGGTGCAGAAAAGCACGCTGGGCGTGGTGGCCGAGCGCTTCAACTCGCCGGCCGGCCAGTGGGTCGGCGTGACCGCGCGTGAGAACGTGCTCGCCTACAACACCTCCAAGGTGCAAGCCGCGCAACTGCCGCAATCGATCTTCGATCTGGCCAAGCCGGAATGGAAGGGCAAAGTGGGCATCGCGCCGAGCGACGCCGATTTTCTGCCGCTCGTCGACGCCGTGCTGGCCGCCAAGGGCGAAGCGGCCACGCTCGCCTGGCTCAAGGGCCTGAAAACCAACTCGCAGGTGTTCGACGACGATGAAGGCGTGGTCGCTGCCGTCAACCGCGGCGCGGTGGCAACCGGCATCATCAACAACTACTACTGGGACCGCCTGCACGCCGAAATCGGCGACAAGCAGACGCGCAGCGCCGTTGCGCACTTCGCCGATGGCGACGTGGGCGCACTGGTGAACGTCTCGGGCGCGGCAATCCTGAAGAATGCGCACAACCCGGACGGCGCGCAGAAGTTCCTCGCCTACCTCGTGAGCGAGCGTGCCCAGAAGCTGATGGCGCAAGGCCACATCAGCTTCGAGTATCCGCTGCGCCCGGGCGTGGCGGGCGATCCGATCAACAAGCCGTTCGATCAACTGAAGCCGCCCGCGCTGACGATCCAGCAGCTCGGCGACGACAGCCAGGCGGCGCGTCTGCTGCGTCAGGCCGGCCTGCTCTGACTGGATTTTTTATTCATAAGGATGTCTGAATAAATTGTGAGTGAAGCTGTTTCACCGGCACATCCCCTGCCGGACACTTTGGAAAGCCAGAACGGCGCAACGGGCAAGCCCGTGCGCCGGCGCGCGCCGCGTGCCTTGTTGCTGGCCGCGGCGCTCGGCCCCTTACTGGTCCTGTTGCCGCTCGCGCTAACGCTCTGGCGCGCGCTGTCGTATGCGCAGGATTCCGGTTTCGCCGATGCCGCCGATCTGATCTTCCGCCCGCTAGTGGGCGAATTGCTGGTCAATACCCTCGAAATCACGGTGAGCGCAACGCTGGCTTCGGCGGTGCTCGGCACGGCCTGCGCATGGTTCGTCGAGCGCACCGATGTGCCGGGCCGACGCGCATGGGCGCTGCTCGCCGCCGCGCCGCTGGCAATGCCCGCGTTCGTCACGAGTTACGCGTGGGTTTCGCTGAGCCTTGATTTGCAGGATTTTCTGGGCGCGCTGATCGTCATCACGACGGCGTATTTCCCGCTCGTCTATCTGCCCGTGGCCGCCGCGCTGCGTGGGCTCGATCCCGCGCTCGAAGAAACCGCGCGCGCGCTCGGCTGCAATCGCTGGAGCACCTTCGTGCGCGTGGTGCTGCCGCAACTGCGCCCTGCCCTGCTCGGCTCGATGCTGCTGGTGGCGCTGGGCGTGCTGTCCGAATTCGGCGCTTTCACGTTGCTGCGCTTTCGCACTTTCACCACCGAGATTTACGCCGAATACCGCACGAGTTTCGATGGCGGCGGCGCGTCGCTGCTCGCCTGCGTGCTGATCCTGCTGTGTCTCGTGTGCCTCGTGTTCGAGTTCCGCGTGCGTGGGCGCGCGCGCTATGAGCGCGTCGATCGCGGCACGCGCCGCGCAAGCTCGCGTCATGCGCTCGGTCGCTGGCGCTGGCCCGTTGCGCTGGGTTTCGCGGCGCTCAATATCGGCACGCTGGGCGTGCCGCTGGGCATGATCGGCTACTGGCTCACACAACCCGGAGCCGCCGCCATCACGCCCGCCGATGTCTCGCCCGAGCTGCTGATTTCGACCTCGTTCGCCTCCCTGCGGCTGGGTCTGATCGCCGCCGTGGTCACGACGCTGCTGGCGCTGCCGCTGGCCTACCTGCTCGCACGCTTTCCGGGCCGCGCCGCCACGTTCCTCGAACGCACCGCCTTTATCGCCCAGGGCGTGCCGGGTCTCGTGATAGCGCTGGCCATCGTGTCGCTCGCAGTGCGCGCGCTGGAGCCGCTCTATCAGGGCACCACGCTGCTGATTGCGGCCTACGCGATCCTGTTTCTGCCGCTCGCGCTCGTGAGCGTGCGCGCGGCGCTGTTGCAGGCGCAGCAGCGCCTCGAAGAGACTTCGCGCGCGCTCGGGCTTGGCTGGTTCGCCACGCTGCGGCGCGTCGTGCTGCCGCTCGCGGGGCCGGGGCTGGGCGCGGCGGCGTCGATGGTGTTCATCTCCGTCGTCACCGAACTCAACGCCACGCTGCTGCTCTCGCCCATCGGCACGCACACGCTCGCCACCCAGGTCTGGTCCGATACCTCGACGCTTGCGTTCGCCGCCGCCGCGCCCTATGCGGCGCTGCTCACGGCGCTCTCGCTCGCGGCCTCGGGCCTGCTGTTCGCGTTTGCGGGCAAGTCGGCGCTCGCGGCGCACGGCTCCGCGCCCTTGCCTGCGCAACCGGCTGACGCGCCGGCGAGCGACGCAGTCTGATCGACGTTTTCAGGTTTCCATGAGCACACTTCGCATTTCCGGCGTCTCCAAGTCCTTCGACGGCCATCCCGTGCTGCACGACGTCCATCTCACGGTGAAGTCGGGTGCGCTGGTCGCCCTGCTCGGCCCCTCGGGCAGCGGCAAGACCACGCTGCTGCGCCTGCTGTGCGGTTTCGAGCGCGCCGATGCCGGCGCCATCGAAATCGGCGGGAGGCGCGTGGCCGGCGATGGCCTGCATCTGCCTGCGGAGCAGCGCCAGATTGGCTATGTGCCGCAGGAAGGCGCGCTGTTTCCGCATCTCACGGTGGCGGAAAACATCGTGTTCGGTTTGCCGCGCGCGCAGCGGCGCGCGGGCCATCGCGTGGCGGAATTGCTCGAACTCGTGGGGCTGCCGCAGTCGTATGCGAGCCGCGCGCCGCAGCAGCTATCGGGCGGCCAGCAGCAACGCGTGGCTTTGGCGCGCGCACTCGCGCCGTCGCCGGGTCTGGTGATGCTCGACGAACCGTTCTCGTCGCTCGACGCCGCGCTGCGCCTGGAGACGCGCGAAGCCGTCGCCCGCGCGCTCGCAGCGGCGGGCGCGACCGCCGTGCTGGTCACGCACGATCAGGCCGAAGCGCTCTCGCTCGGCCATGAGGTGGCGGTATTGTGGCGCGGACGTCTGGTGCAGACCGCCGCGCCACAGACGCTTTATCGACGTCCCGTTACGCGCGAACTGGCCGCGTTCGTGGGCGAAGCGGTATTGCTGCCTGGCCGCGTCGCGGCAGGACGCGCGCATTGCGCGCTCGGCGAATTGCCGCTTGCGGAGGGCGTACGGCCCGCGGATGGCGATGTCGACGTGATGCTGCGGCCAGAACAGATCGATGTGTTGGCCCATGGCACGCAAAGCGAGGGGCTCGAAGCGCTCGTGCGCGACGTCACTTTCCAGGGCCAGGACGCCGCGCTCACGCTGGAACTGGCGACCACACCCGCATCGGCGACACCCACGACTATCCGCGCCCGCGTCCCCGGCTATCGCACGCCGCGCGCGGGCGAGCGCGTGCGCATCGCCGTGGGCGGCGAGGTCAACGTCTATCCGCGATCTATCCGCGCGGACGTTTGACCGCGAGATCCTGCATCATCTGTTCTACGAAGTAATCGCAGGTGGGCCGGTTCGATTTCACGCTGCGCGCGACGACGATATCGAGCGGCTCGATCTTCGGCAAGCCGTGCGCCTCGCCCAGCATTTCGAAGCGCGACGGCACGCTGCAACGCGTGAGCGCCACCACGGCGATGCCCGCTTCCACCGTCGCCATCAGGCCCATCAGGCTCGCACTGCTATACGCGGCGCGATAACGGATACGCGCGGCATCGAGCGCCGCCACCGTATGCGCGCGCGCCACGCTGCCGTGCTCGTACAAACCCACCGGCAGCGGCGACATCGCAAGCGGCGCGGGATCATCGGGCGAGCCCACCCACACCATCTCCTCGCTGCGCACGAATTCGCCGCGTATCTTGCGGTCGCGCGTGACGAAGGCCACGTCGATCTTGTTGTCCGCCAGCATCGGCCCGAGCGCCACGCTCTGCGCGCAGACGATCTCGATCTCCACATGCGGATAAAGCGTCGAGAAGCGCCGCAACACCGGCGAGAGCAGCGCGGCCATATAGTCGTCGGGCGCACCCAGCACCACTCGCCCGGTCACCTCGGGCCGCACCAGCGCCGACCACGCTTCCTCCTGCAGATCGAGCGCGCGACGCGCATATTCGAGCAGCGTATTGCCGGGCCGCGTGAGCGCGAGATTGCGCGTATCGCGCGCGAACAGCGTGGTGCCCAGCATCTGCTCCAGCCGCTTGATCTGCATGCTCACCGCCGCCTGCGAGCGGTGCACGGCCACAGCAGCCCTGGTGAAGCTGCCCGCATCCGCAACGGCCGCGAAAGTGCGCAACAGATCGAGATCGAACTCGGGATTCATGATTCATCAGCTGCATTCATCAGCTGCATTGATGGAATTCTTCAATTTAATTCGTTTGCCGACACCCTGCAACTGACGAATACTGGGGCCGTTTTCAACGTGTTTTCCGCTTATCGTCATGCAGCCCGATCTCCAGACCAGCCGCCGAGAAGGCGTCGCCATGCTCGCGGGCGGTGGCCTGCTGATGGGCACCATCGGCGTGTTCGTCGAAGAGGCGCATCTGGGCGCGCTCACGCTCGTGTTCTTCCGCTGCCTGTTCGGCATGCTCGCGCTCGCCGGGTATTGCGCGTGGCGCGGCTGGCTTGCGCCACGGCAGCTAGCCCGGCAGTTCACGCGCCGCACGTTCTCGCTGGCCTTTATTTCAGGCCTGCTGATGGTGACGCAATGGGTTGGCTTTTTCGATGCGATCGATCGCACCAGCATCGCGGTGGCGACGGTCGTGTTCCATGTGCAGCCATTCTGGGTCGTGCTGATGGGCGCGGCGCTCTTTCACGAACGCCTGGGCGCGGACCGTCTGGGCTGGATCGCGATTGCGTTCGTGGGTCTGGTGCTGGCCTCGGGCGTGCTCGCGCAAAGCCATGTGGCCGATCACTTGCGCTATATCATCGGCCTCGCCGAAGCGCTGGGCGGCTCGGTGCTGTATGCGAGCGTCACGCTGATCGCCAAAAGTCTGCAGGATTTTCGGCCGCATCTACTCACGCTGACGCAATGCGCGGTGGGCGCGGTATGTCTGCCGCTGATCGCGCCCTTCGTCGCGCCGCTCGAACTCGCGCATATCGCGCCGATGCAGTGGGGCTGGTTGATCGGCATGGGGGTGCTGCACACGGGGCTGTCTTATGTGCTGATCTACGGCGCGCTGCCAAAGCTCACGACGCCGGTGATCGCCGTGCTGCTTTTCGTGTATCCGCTCACGGCGATTGCCGTCGATGCGATTGTTTATGGCCGCGCGCTGAGCGTGCCGCAATGTGCGGGCATGGTGCTGATCGTGGCCGCGAGTCTGGGCGTGAATCTGGGCTGGCGCTTGTTGCCGCCACATCTCGCGCTCAGGCGGCGATAAAAAAAAGGCGCGTGCCACACACGCGCCTTTCACGGCGGCCAAACTTCGACGATTAAACCGGCAGCCGTTCGCCCCGCGTTTCCGGCGCGAACGGAATAATCAGCAAGCCGATCACAAACGCAATCGCCGTGAGCGCGACCGGCACACCCAGCGTGTGCATATGCAACACGGCCGCGCCCAGCAGGAAGTTCACGCCCGCGCCCACGAAGCGGCCAAACGAGGTGCAGAAAGCGAACGCCGTGGCCCGCACGCGCGTTTCGAACTGCTCCGGCAGCCACAGGCTGAACAGCGCGAAATTGCCGCCGAAGAAACCCAGCACGAACAACAGCGCGATGAACGGCACCAGCCCGTTCTGCAGGTAATAGGCCCAGCCGAAGCTCGCCGCAATCGTCACGGCCATGCCGGCGAAATAGACCGCGAGCGTCCAGCGCCGGCCGATGCGCTCGGCCAGCGGCGGCAGCGCGAGGCAACCGAAGATGGTGCCAATCGACAGAATGCCGGTCGCAATCGACGCCGTGCGGATTGCTTCGGCTTTGCTTGCGCCCGCGCGCGTCGCCAGCTGGATCACCGCCGACGGCTCGTACACCGCGC
Organism: Paraburkholderia bannensis; assembly: GCF_014200455.1. Taxonomy (GTDB): domain Bacteria; phylum Pseudomonadota; class Gammaproteobacteria; order Burkholderiales; family Burkholderiaceae; genus Paraburkholderia; species Paraburkholderia bannensis_A. The sequence continues at coordinate 131,547 of NZ_JACHBW010000018.1, forward strand.
CCGCCCACAAGCCGATAATCGCAATCGTCAGCAGCGCGCAGGCCACGATTGTGCGCTTTCGATAAGCACTGCCGAAGATCTCCCCAAGCGGGCTGCCGCGATGCACGTGACTCGCTTCGGACTTCTTCCACGTCGTGGGTTCTTCAACGCGCGTGAGCACCAGTATCGCCACCACGACGGGAACTGCACCCGTGAGGAACATCGCGCGCCAGCCGAAGTGCACGCCCACCGTATAGTTAAGCGCCGCCGCGATGAAGAAGCCTGCGTAGTAGCCCGTTTGCAGATAACCCGCGCCCATCTTGCGACGATCCTCGGGCCAGGACTCCGCCACATAAGTGCCCGCCAGCGCCCATTCGCCGCCGATCCCCACGCCCGCCAGGAAGCGATAGAAGCCCAGCGCCCACACGCTTTGCGCAGTCGCCGAAAGTCCCGTAAAAATCGCGAACATGAAGATCGTGCCAGCCAGCACGCGTGTGCGGCCGAACCGGTCGGCCAGCGGCCCCCAGATGAACGACAGCCCCCAGCCGACGAGGAACAACGCGAACAAAATCGAGCCCGCCAGGCCGATGTTCGCCGCCGTGGCGGCGTAGCCCGACTTGGGCAGCAACTCGGCGAGCGCGGGCGTGAGCACGAGCGCGTAAATGAAGGAGTCCATCCCGTCGAGCGTCCAGCCTGCCCATGCGCCCCAGAAACCGGCGATCTGTGAACGGTTCAGCGGCGTCTTCTGCGCTCGTCGCGCCGACCCGGTAATCGAATTCATGATGCTTGTCTCCTCCGTGGGGCGGCGCGGTGCCTGGGCACTTTGGCCGATCCCGTGCAACGTGGTTGCCTGATCGCTCGCCTGGCGTCCGAGGGACGCCGCGCGGCGTGGAATGCGCGCCGGTCCATCAATGGCGTGACCTGTGCGCTGCGCAAGCTCGCTGTAAGTCAATCGCGAGCGTCTTGTTGTCTATCCCGTCTATGCTGGGTTGCGGGTTTGCGAGACTTTCAACCTCACCGTTTTATATATAATATTCGATGTCATGAGCAACGCAACGAATGGTTTTCCCCTGGATGGCCCCCAGGCGTCGAGCTCGCGAACGGCATTGCCGGGCGTGGCGACGCCGCTTGCGCCGCCCACCAGCACCTCGCACGTGATCGCCAACGCTTTGCGCACCGCCATCGTCGAGGGCACCCTCGCGCCCGGCGCGCCGCTGCGTCAGGACGCCATCGCGCGACATTTTTCGGTCAGTGCAATTCCTGTGCGCGAAGCGCTGCGTCAATTGGCCAGCGAAGGCTGGGCGCGCATCGAACTCAATAAAGGCGCGAGCGTCGCGCCGCTCTCACGCGACGAGGCGCGCGAGATCTACGAGATCCGCTCCGCACTGGAAAGCCTCGCGCTGGGTCTCGCCATTCCCAATCACACCGACGAAACGCTGCGCGAAGTCAGCGCGCTGGCCGCATCCGGCCTGCACGAAACCGATCCGTCGCTGTACGTGGAGCGCAACGAGGCCTTCCATATGAGCCTCTACGCGCCCGCTGGACGCCCGCAACTGATGGAGATGCTGAGGACGCTGCATCGGCGTGGCGAACGGTATCTGCGCCTCAAATTCGGCTTTCCCGCCTATAAAGGCGAGTCGGATGCCGAGCACGTCGAGATCCTCGCCGCCGTCCAGCGCCGCGATATTCCCGCCGCCCAGGCGCTCGTGGCAGAGCATCTGCTGGGCACAGGCGAACTGATCTACCGTTTCCTGACCGAGCGCGAGGCGGCACGGGTGGACGAAGCCGCCCGCAAAAAGCGCCGTGCGGGCCAGTCCACGCGCGCCGCCGCTTCACCGGTTTCCCCCGCTGCCGATCCCGCCTCTGCCGCAACACCCCGTTCCCGGAGCCGAACACCCGATGAAGCCTCAAGCTGAAACGCCCTCCACGGCGAATGCGAGCGCCCTTGCGCCGCGTTCGTGGACCACGCGCCGCGACGAGAAGAACCGCCGCCTCGCCTGCATCGCCTACTGGCTCGAAGACGGCGTATTGCCCGCAGCGCGCACGACCGAGGCGCTCGAGCTGCTGATCCGTCCGGGCGACCGCGTCGCCCTTGAAGGCGACAACCAGAAGCAAGCCGACTTCCTCTCGCGCTCGCTCGCGAAGGCCGATCCGGCAAAGCTCAACAACGTCCACCTGCTGATTTCGACGATCAATCGTCCTGAACATCTGACGCTGTTCGAGCGCGGCATCGCGCATCGCGTGGATTTTTCGTTCGCAGGTCCGCAGAGCCTGCGGGTGGCGCAACTGCTTGAGGACGGCAAGCTGGAAGTGGGCGCGATCCACACCTATGTGGAGCTGTACGCGCGCATGTTCGTCGATCTGATTCCGCAGGTCGCGCTACTGTGCGCCGAGAAAGCCGACCGTCATGGCAATCTCTATACCGGCCCGAACACCGAGGACACGCCCACGATTGCAGAAGCCGCTGCGTTCAGTCAGGGCATCGTGATCGTTCAGGTCAACGAAATCGTCGACGAATTGCCGCGCGTGGATATCCCCGGCTCGTGGGTGGACGTGGTCGTGCAGGCCGATCGTCCGTTCGCGGTCGAGCCGCTTTTTACCCGCGATCCGCGCCATATCGGCGACCTTCAGGTGCTCACGGCGATGATGACCATCAAGGGCATCTATGCGCCGTACAACATTACCTCGCTCAATCACGGCATTGGTTTCGACACCGCGGCGATCGAACTGCTGCTGCCCACTTACGGCGAATCGCTGGGCCTGCGCGGCAAGGTCTGCCGCAACTGGACGCTCAATCCCCATCCCACGCTGATTCCCGCCATCGAATCGGGCTGGGTCGAAAGCGTGCATTGTTTCGGCAGCGAAGTGGGCATGGAAGACTATATTGCTGCGCGCCCCGATGTGTTCTTCACCGGCAATGACGGCAGCCTGCGCTCGAATCGCGTGCTGTGCCAGCTTGCGGGCCAGTACGGCGTCGATCTCTTCATCGGCTCCACATTGCAGATCGATGCCGACGCGAATTCTTCCACCGTCACGCGCGGGCGTCTGGCCGGTTTCGGCGGCGCGCCCAACATGGGCCACGATCCGCGCGGACGCCGTCATGCGAGCGAAGCGTGGCTGAAGCTGCTGCGCAAAGCGGATCCGCAATCGCAGATCGCGCGCGGTCAGAAGCTCGTCGTGCAGCTGGTGGAGACGTGGAAGAAAGGCGGCGAGCCGACTTTCGTCGATGAACTCGATGCCATCGCCGTGGGCGAAAAGAGCGGCATGCCGGTTGCGCCCGTGATGATCTATGGCGACGACGTGAGCCATGTGGTGACCGAAGAAGGCATCGCGCATCTGCACCGCGCGGAAGGTATCGACGAACGGCGCGCGGCGCTGGCAGCGGTGGCGGGCGTGACGCCCATCGGCCTGCGCGCGAAAGCGGATAAGACCGCTGAGCTGCGTCGTCGCGGCATCGTGCAATTCCCCGAGGATCTCGACATCCGTCGCGGCGATGCCAAGCGCTCGCTGCTCGCGGCGCGCAGTATCGACGATCTGGTTACGTGGTCGGGCGGTCTCTATACCCCCCCCGCGCGCTTCCGTAGCTGGTAATCGCCATGCAGACGCATCTGCTGGATACCTTTGCCCTCAGCGACGCGCCGGATCACGCACGCGAGGCCGCGACGGGCGCCGCCGCGTCGGGCGCCGCCGCGCTGCTGGCGCGCTTCGCGCGCGACGCGCTGATCGAAGAAGCGCGTCTCACGCCCAAGCCCGCGCTGGTGGATGCGCGTGGCAGCGGCGCGCATAACGATCTCGATCTTGCGACCATGCTGCGCTCCGCGCACGCGCTGGAGCCTACGTTCGAGGCGCTCGCGCGTGCTTCACGCGGCGCAACGCCAGGCAGCCCGCTGCGCACCGATCTTGCCCGCATCGGCCGCGCCGGCGAAGCGGCGATGATGCGCGCCACGGGCGGCAGCAATGCGCATCGCGGCGCGATCTGGATCGTCGGCCTGCTGGTTGCGGGCGCAACGATCATGCACACGCCCGCCGATGAGGCGAGCATGTTCGCGCACGCCCATGCGATCGCCGATACCGCCGCGCGGATCGCGCGCTTCGACGATCGGCTGGCCGCGCCGGCCGTGCCCAGCAACGGCGAGCGCGTGCGTGCGCGCTACAGCGTCGGCGGCGCGCGGCACGAAGCGCAGAGCGGCTTCCCGCATGTGACCCGCGTGGGCCTGCCCGCGTTGCATGCAGCCCGTTCGCATGGTCGTGACGAAGCCACCGCGCGCGTGGATACGCTGCTCGCCATCATGGCCTCGCTCGACGACACCTGTGTGCTGCATCGCGCGGGACTCGCGGGCCACGAGGCCGCAAAAAGCGGCGCACAACGCGTGCGCGACGCGGGCGGCATCGCCACGCGCGCGGGCCGTGAGGCCTTCGACGCGCTCGAACGCACGCTGCTCGCCCTCAACGCATCGCCCGGCGGCGCGGCCGATCTGCTCGCCGCGACGCTCTTCATCGACAGACTGCTTCAGCACCGCATTGGCGCAAGGACGCTTTCATGGAACAACTGACATTCGACTATCCGGCGCAGCGCGCCGTGACGACGCGCGCGCATGTGGGCGTGGTGGGTTCGGGCGATCTCGAAGTGCTGCTGCAACCCGCCGCCGATATGCGGGCGCGCGTGGTCGTGCATACGAGCGTCGACGGCTACAGCCACATCTGGAAGAGCGTGCTGGACCGCTTTTTCACGCGCTACGACGGTGCGGCGCTCATCGAGATCAACGACTTCGGCGCGACGCCTGGCGTCGTGGCGCTGCGGCTGGCAGAGGCGGTGGAAGCCACCGAGGGAGCGCCGTCATGAGCGCGCTTCCCGCCACCACTGCGCTGCTGCGCGAAAGCTTTATCGAATTGAGCGCGCGTGAACGCGCGGCCGCGCTGCTCGACAAAGGCAGCTTCCGCGAATTGCTTGGACCGTTCGATCGCATCGAATCGCCGTGGCTGCCCTTGCAGGGCATCGTCTGCCAGGCCGACGACGGCGCAGTCATCGCGCGCGGCACCATCGACGGCGAGCAAGCCGTGGTGTGCGCAATCGAATCGGCGTTCCAGGGCGGCAGTATCGGCGAGGTGTCGGGCAGCAAGATCGCCGCGGCACTCGAACTCGCCCTCGCCGACTGCGAGCGCGGCAAGATCGTGCGCCCCGTCGTGCTGTTCGAAACGGGCGGCGTGCGACTGCAGGAAGCGAATCTCGGTCTGGCCGTGATTGCCGAAATCCAGTCGGCGATCGTCGCGCTGCGCGCTCACGTGCCCGTGGTCGGCGTGATCGCGGGCATGGTGGGCTGCTTCGGCGGCATGTCGCTCGCGGCGGCGCTGTGCTCGTATCTCGTGATGACAAAGCAGGCGCGCCTGGGCATGAACGGTCCCGAAGTGATCGAGCAGGAAGCGGGCATCGAGGAACTCGATTCGAGCGACCGTCGCCGTGTCTGGCAACTGATCGGCGGCGAACAACGCGCGCGCACCGGTTTCGCCGATGCGCTCGTCGACGACGCCGTGGACGACGTGCACGCCGCCGTGCAGGCCGCGTTCGCGCAAGGCGTGCCCGCCGCGCATCGCAGCGAGCGCTACGAAGCGACCCTGGCAAAGCTCGCGCAGATCGATCCCGCGAGCGTCACGCCCGAAGCGATGCGCGAGGTGTTCGCTGCGTCGCCGCTGAATGTTCCCGGAGAAAACGCATGAACGAGACGTCGACAACCCGAACGATCAGCCGGGGGGCGAAGTGGCTGCGCGCGCTTGCGGGCAACCAGGTGCAAGGTATTTGCGTGCAATACGCCGATGCGCCGCTCGACGGCGAGACCGCGCGCTTTATCGCAGTCGTGCCCGATGCGGATAACCGCTTTCCACGTGCGCGCGACAACGTGGTCGGCCTTGAACAGGGCTGGCGTCTGGCCGAAGCCGTGCGCTGCGCCATCGCCGAAGACGAAGCCAGCGGCACGCGCCGACCGATCATCGCCGTGGTCGACGTGAAGAGCCAGGCTTACGGCTTTCGCGAGGAAATGCTGGGTATTCATCTGGCCTGCGCGGCCGGTGTCGATGCGTATGCAAGCGCGCGGCTTGCGGGTCATCCGGTGATCGCCTTGATCGTTGGTCCGGCGATGTCGGGCGCGTTTCTCGCGCACGGCTATCAGGCCAACCGCATCGTCGCGCTCGACGCGCCGGGCACGATGGTGCACGCGATGGGCAAGGAAGCGGCGGCGCGCGTGACGCGTCGCAGCGTCGACGATCTCGACGCGCTAGGCGAAAAGATCGTGCCGATGTCGTACACGATGGCCTCGTTCGCGAAGCTCGGTCTGCTCGACGAACTGATTCACGGCGTCGATGCCGATGCGCCCAGCGATGCGCAGATCGCCCAGGTGCGCGACGTTCTCGCGCAGAAAGTGCGCGAGGCGCGCGCCGATAAAAGCGGTCTCGCGCATCGTCTGCAAGGCGAGGCGGCGCAGCGTACGCGCGCAGCGTCAATCGAGGTGCGCAAGCGTCTTGCACAGCAGTGGGACGCGGCCTGATGCGCGTGTGCGCCGCCCCGCCGTTTGCCGTCGACGCGCCGCGCGTGCCTGAATCGCCGTGGCGCGCGCACGACCTGTTGCGGCTCGCGCGGCTCGCGCCGGTGGACGACGAGCCGTCGTGGGTGCGCGAGGCGTTCGCGCGCGCACCCTTCGCGGTGGTCCGTCGCGCTGGCGCGGCGGACGGATTTGTCGCAGCAGGCGTGCGCGGCGTAACGCGCGCACAACGTTTCGGGACGTGGATCGACGTTCAGGATATCGAATCGTCCATCTCTCCCGAAGCGCTGCTGGCTGTCGAGCCGCTGGCTGAGCGCGCTCCGTTTGCGGCCTTTGCGGCGCTCGCGGCCTTGCGCGAAAGCCACGATGCACTGAAGCCCTTCGTGTGGGGACCCACGGGCAGCGCGGGTTTCGAACTCGCCACGGGCGTCCCCACCATCAGCAGGTCCAGCGATCTGGACTTGCTGATCCGCATGCCGCAACGCTGCGATTTCGCGACGATCCAGGCGCTATTTCGGGCGCTCGCACAGGTCGCGCAACTCGCGGGCACACGCGTCGACGCACAGATCGAAACCCCTTCAGGCGGCGTCGCGCTCGCTGAACTTGCGGCGGGCAAGGCGCGCGTGCTGGTGCGTGCGAGCGACGGCGCACGCCTCGTCGCCGATCCCTGGCAAACGTCATGACACTCGCCTGCCTGTTTCCCGGCCAGGGCGCCCAAAGCCCCGGCTTTTTGCATCGGTTGCCCGAGCACGAGATCGTGCGTGCGACGCTCGACGAGGCCTCGGCGGTACTCGGCGGCGATGTGCTCGCGCTCGATAGCGCCCTGGCGTTGCAATCGACGGTCGCGGTGCAGATCGGCCTTGTCGTCGCCGGGGTCGCGCAGGCGCGCGCGCTTGCGCATGCGGGGCTCGCGCCGCAGTTCAGCGCGGGCCTGTCGGTGGGCGCATATGCCGCTGCCGTGTGCTGCGGCGCGCTCGCCTTTGGCGACGCGCTGCGCATGGTGCGCAAGCGCGCCGAACTGATGGAATCCGCGTGGCCGTCGGGTTATGGCTTGACGGCGGTGTCGGGCTTGAGCGAAACGCAGGTCGAAGCGCAGATCGAAGTGCTTGCGGATACCTGCGCCCAGGACGGCGGCGAACGCGTCTATGTGGCCAATGTCAACGCGCCACGTCAGATCGTCGTGGCGGGTTCGGATGCGGCGCTCGAAGCCTTCGCGGCGAATGCGCTCGCCGCTGGTGCGCGCAAGGCGCAGCGCCTGGCGGTTTCCGTTCCTTCGCATTGCGAACTATTGACCGATGCCGCCGGTGAGCTTGTGGCGTGGTCGCGCGATATCCCCTTCCGCACGCCAGAACGCGCCTACATCGACAATCGCGGCGGCCGGCCCCTCTATAGCGGCGACGCCATTCGCACCGATCTGGCCACCAATATGCGTTACACGGTGCGCTGGTTCGATGCGCTCACCGTCATGGTCGAGTCGGGCGCGACGGTGCTGGTCGAAGCGCCGCCGGGCCAGGTGCTGACCGATATTGCGCGAGAGCACTATCCGGAAAAAACGGCGCTGAGCGCGTCGACCTTGCCGCTCGACCGTCTGGTGGCAACAGTAAGACGACGGCTGGGCGAAGATTGAAGATCTGAAGCGCTAAATTTTGAATTCGATTTTTATGCGCATAAAGTCAGATTCGTGACATCGTCACATCGCGCCACACATCTTCATTCAACTCGCAGCGAATTCCGGCCAAATCACCTATTTCTTACGCAATTCCGGCATCACAAGCCGAAACGTAAGATTGACGCGTTCGCCGCTGACCGACGGTTCCTTCGGCACCCGATGCCGCCATTGCGCCTGCGTCTGACCGCGCATCACCAGCAGACTGCCGCCTGCAAGCGCGAACGAGCGCGTCACGCCGCTCGCGGTATGGCGCAGGTCGAAGCGTCTCGTCGCGCCCAGACTCAGCGAAGCGATGACCGGCTCGGGGCCAAGTTCGGGTTCGTGATCGGCATGCCAGCCCATGCTGTCTGTGCCGCCGCGATAGCGGTTGAGCAGCACGCTGTTGAATCGCACCTTGCACAGCGCCGCAATCGCGTCGCGCAACTCGGCGACGGCCGGCGTCCACGGCTGCGCAACATTGCGAATACCCGAATAGATATAGATCGCGCCCGGATCGCCCTGCCAGGCCGTCAGGCGCGGCTGGTCGACCCAGCCGCCCGGCGTGCGAATGCGCTCCTGCTTCCAGTCGGCTTCAGCCACGATGCGCGCGAGGTAATCGGCTGCCGCGGCGGCGTCGAGCCACGCGGGATGCCAATCGACGTCGGGTTGCGGAGTGTCGTCGAAGAGGTCGAACATCGGGACGCTTGCATGAAGCCTGTAGCGAAAAGCCAAAGCGCCAGTGTCGCACGCCTGTGCTGCTTGCAACTGCATTCGCAACTGCGCGCTCCCGCGCGCCGTGCCGGCCCGTCAGGTCAAGAGCGCGATGTAAAACACGACCGCGCCGATCAGCGCGCCGACGAAGCAGAACCCCTCGGGCGCGTCGTCGGTGGTGCGCGAGCGCAGCCAGCCGCCCGCCACGCCGAACAAGCCGGCGATGCCTAGCGCGACAAACACCATGACGACATCGAATAGCGCACTACGACCGATTTCGAGAATATCGACCTGCTTGACGACGTAGTACAGCGCGATAGCCATAATCGAGAGCACGACGAGCGGCAACATAACGTGACTGCCCTCATGCCCTACGTGACGACCATGAAGCCCTTCCACCGCCGGCCTGGTATTTTTCATGACCCGTCTCCCCCAGAGCGCCCGAAACCGCACGGGCCTCGATTCGAGCATAGTCCACAGATCGCGCGGGTTCAATGAACGTTTAATTGTGCGCATTGCCCACGACGTTGCCACGAGAAAATAGTGCGGCGCGTCCCACATTTTGGCAATCCAGGGTTATGCCGCAGTGCCACACGCCCCGCCTACAGCGCGCTGCAAGGCTCGCGCAAGGCCGCTGCAAGCCGGCTCGACGCACGATGCCGCGCCGCGCAAACCACGCGGCTCGACGCCGCTTCGACCGGGACGGTGCCGTGCTCGCCCGCTTACGGCACGAAGTCTGCGCTGTAGCTAGAATGCATCGTGACTCGCGCGCCGCTTTCGGGATGCGCGCCGCCTTCTTCCGCCGCCCTCGTTCATCGTTCCCGCGCCCGCCATGCCCCGACTTTCGTTCCTGCTCCGCTTCGTCTCCATCGGTGTGCTGCTGCATATCTATGTGGGCTTCAGGCTCATTCCCGATCTTCCCGTGCCCACCGCCGGCAAGTGGCTCGCATCGCTCTGGCTGGTGCTCTCGGTGCTTGTGATTCCGCCGGGTCTGCTCGCGCGCCGCTTCGAACGCCAGCCGTTAGGCGACCGACTCGCGTGGATCGGCATGCTGGCGATGGGCTTCTTTTCGTCACTGCTGATGCTCACGATCCTGCGCGACCTCATTTTGGCTTCGCTCATGACGGTCGAATCGCTCTGGCCCGGCATCGTGAGTCTGGCGCACTGGCGCATCGCCAGCGCTGCTGCGGTCGTTGTGCTCGCATTCTGTTCGAGCGGCCTCGGTTTTTTCAATGCACGGCGACGCGCACCCGTGCGCAATGTCGAAGTGCCGATCCGCAATCTGCCCGCCGCGCTCGATGGCTTCACGATCGTGCAGTTGAGCGACATTCACGTCGGCCCGACCATCAAACACGATTACGTCGAGGCGATCGTGCGTGCCGTCAATCAGCTGGACGCCGATGTGGTGGCCATCACGGGCGACGTGGTGGACGGCAGCGTGCAGCATCTGTCGAATCACACTGCGCCGCTCGGTCAGCTCGCCGCGCAGCATGGCGTGTATCTGGTCACCGGCAATCACGAATACTATTCGGGCGCCGACGCGTGGATCGCCGAGTTTCGCCGTATCGGCCTGACCGTGCTGATGAATCAGCATGTGGTCATCGAGCACGATGGCGCGCGTCTGGTCCTTGCAGGCGTGACCGACTACACGGCAGGCCATTTCGATCCCTCGCATCGCAGCGATCCCCAAGGCGCGCTGCGCGGCGCCCCCGACGATGTCAACACGCGCGTGCTGCTCGCCCATCAGCCGCGCACGGCGCACGCCGCCGCCGATGCAGGCTACACGCTGCAACTGTCCGGCCACACCCATGGCGGGCAGATTTTCCCGTGGAATTTCATGGTGCGGCTGCAACAGCCGTTCACGGCGGGCCTCGAAAAACTCGGCAGTCTGTGGGTGTACACGAGTCGCGGCACGGGCTACTGGGGGCCGCCCAAGCGCCTGGGCGCGCCTTCGGAAATCACGCGCGTACGGCTGGTGGGTACGCATTGAGTCACACGGCCTTTCGTTGCGCGCGCATCCAGTTTGCAGCGCCGACGCCCTCGCATGGCGGCATGCATCAAGCCGCTATCATGTTCTGACGAGTCCTTGCCCGGAACCACAGGAATCCATCGCCCATGGACGGCAATAAGTCACTGCATCAAAGCGCCTTTTATCTGCTGCTATTCGTCGTTTCCATTGCGCTGTGTTTCGTGCTCGCGCCGTTTTTCAGCACCGTGCTGTGGGGCGCGATACTTGCGCTGATCTTCCAGCCCGTGCAGCGTCGCCTCGTCGCGCGCCTGGGGCGGCGGCGCAATCTGGCCGCCTTGATCACGCTCGCGATCTGTCTGGTGATCGTGATCTTTCCGCTCACGCTGGTGGCCGGCACGCTGATCCAGCAGGTGGGTTATGCGTATGCGCAGGTGCGTGCGGGCAGTCTCGACTTCGGCGCGTTTTTCAGCCAGATAGTGCATGCGCTGCCGCAGTCGATCCAGAACGTTCTCGCGCGTTACGACCTGATGGATCTGCCCGGGTTGCAGCAACGCCTTTCGGCGGGCGCGGCGCAGATCAGCCAGTTCGTCGCCACGCGCGCGCTCAGTCTCGGCCAGAACACCGTGCAGTTCGTGGTGAGCTTCTGCGTGATGCTCTATCTGTTCTTCTTTCTCGTGCGCGATGGCCGCGAAATCTCGCATCTGATCCGCGATGCCATACCGCTCGACGAATCGCACAAACAACATCTGATCCGCAAGTTCACCACGGTGATCCGCGCGACGGTCAAGGGCAACGTGGTGGTGGCGGTCGTGCAAGGGACGCTGGGCGGCATCGCGCTGTGGGTGGTCGGCATCCAGGGCGCGCTGCTGTGGGGCTTCGTGATGATGCTGCTTTCGCTGCTGCCCGCCGTGGGCGCGGCGCTGGTGTGGCTGCCGGTGGCGATCTACTTTATTTCGACGGGCGTGCTGGTGAAGGGCATCGGGCTTGCACTATTCGGCACGCTCGTGATCGGTACGGTCGACAATGTCTTGCGGCCGGTGCTGGTCGGCAAGGATACGCGCCTGCCCGACTGGGTCGTGCTGATTTCGACGCTGGGCGGCATTTCGCTTCTCGGCATCAACGGCTTCGTGATCGGGCCGTTGATTGCCGCGCTCTTCATCAGTTGCTGGGATCTGCTGCGGCGCGACCAGCATAGCCAGTACCACCAGTGCGATGGCGTGGCCGCGCCCGATCCGGATGACGACCCGGTCTGACGCGCGTGCGGGTTCGAATGCTTACGAGGAGACGTGCATCGGCAAGCCTGCGCGTCCCTGACGCGGCGGCTCGGGCACAACCGGCGCACTCGCGCCCGGCGACGGACCGCCTTGCGCGGATACCGAAAAGCCAAACGTATTGATACCGTTGGCACTGCGTACGAACACCGTGCCGCCGTGCATTTCCGCGACTGCCTTGACGATCGATAGGCCCAGGCCGTGGTTCTCGTGGCTATTCGAGCGCGCTTCCTGAATGCGGTAGAAGCGGTCGAAGATATGCTCGCGCACGTCCGGATCGAGCGGCTCGCCAGGATTGGATACGGCGATCTCCACATGGCCGTCCTGTGGCGCGATGGTGACCTGCAGGAGCATGCCCGGCGACGAATGCTGGATCGCGTTCACGAAGAGATTGCTCACCGCGCGGCCGATCAGCGATGTGTTGACCCACGCGCGCGCATCGCCCTGCACTTCCACGCGCAGCTGTGCTTCTTCCAGCGGCATATCGAGAAATTCGAGCATGCGCTCCACTTCACAGCGCAGCGAGACTTCCGCGAGTTCGGTCGCACGTTCGCCGCGATCGCTGCGCGAGAGGAACAGCATATCGTTGACGATCACGCGCAATCGTTCGAATTCCTCAAGATTCGATTGAAGCGTCTGTTGCAACTGCTCAACCGAGCGGTCGCGCGTGAGCGCCACCTGGGTCTGGCCGATCAGGATGCTCACGGGCGTGCGCAATTCATGCGCGACATCGGCATTGAACGATTCGAGCCGCTCGTAGGCTTTATCCAGGCGTTCGAGCGCGCCGTTGAACGACGTGGCGAGTTCGTGCAGTTCCTCGGGCAGTTCGCCCGAATGCAGACGCTGACGCCGGTTCGACGGGCTCAGTTGCGCTGCTTCGCGCGAAAGCCGCGTGAGCGGTGCGAGGCCGAAGCGCGTCACGGCGCGGCTGAGCAACGCCACGGCAATCGTGGACAACGCAATCAGCACGCCCAGCGCGATGCCAAAGCGCCGCAGCATGCCTTCCGTGCGCACGCAGTCGCTCGACACCGTGAGCTTGACCTCGGGGCGCTCGCCGCTAGCGGGTACGACGATGCTCGTCACGATCACGTCGTAATTGCAGCCCGGCGGGCGCACGAGTTGATGATTCGGCCCGACGTCGCCCGTCACCGTCCCCGCGACCGGCGCGCCAAAGCGAAAGCGCGGATCGGGGCTATCGACGTAGTAATGCATGCGGCTATCGGCGGGCGAGAGGTCGCGCAGTTTCTCCTGCACGAAGGCCCACTTTTTCACGTCGGGCGCGTGCGAGACGATCAGGCTCGCGATGCGCGCGCGCGTGTCGAGCGTCTCGCGCAGTTCGTTGAAAAGCTGCCCCTGCATCAGCAGAAAGAGGCCCGTGCCCGTGAGCGTGAAGACGACGAGCGACACCGCTGCGAACATCGCGCAAAGCCGCAGCGAGATCGAGCGTTTCATGACAGCGCGCCCCCTTCTTCGCGCACTTCGAGCACGTAGCCCATGCCGCGAATCGTGTGCAGCAGCTTCGCCGCATGCGGCCCGTCGAGTTTCGCGCGTAGCCGCTTGATGGCGGTTTCCACTACGTTGGCATTGCTTTCGAAGTTCACGTCCCAGACCAGTTCGGTGATGAGCGTTTTCGACAGAATCTCGCCGCGCCGCCGCGCCAGAACGGAAAGCAACTGAAACTCCTTCGCCGTGAGATCGAGACGCACGCCGTCACGCGTGGCGCGACGGCTGATCAGATCGACCTGTAGATCGCCCACGGAAATCAGCGTGGATTCCTGGGCGCGCGCGCGGCGCGTCAATGCGCGCAAACGCTCGACCAGTTCGAGGAACGAAAACGGCTTGGTGAGGTAGTCGTCCGCGCCATCGCGCAGGCCATGCACGCGATCATCCACGCGGTCGCGCGCAGTCAGCATGATGACGGGCGTTTCCTTTTTCGCCCGCACCGCGCGCAGCACGCCGAAGCCGTCGAGCTTGGGCAACATCACGTCGAGCACGATCACGTCGAAGTCGTATTCCGTGGCCATCCACGCGCCCTCTTCGCCGTCCATCGCCACATCGACGATCCAGCCCTGTTCGCTCAAGCCGCTGCGCAGATAGTCCACGACTTTGCGTTCGTCTTCGATTACCAGTACTTTCATGCTTGCCCTCCACTTCGCGCGCGGCGTCAAAGGCCGCGTCGAATCGTATTTGTGTTGCGCTTAGCCGCGTCCGGGCGAGGCGTTTTGCGTGTTCTGCGTGCCCTGACTGCCTTGCGCGCCGCTCGCCGGCACTTTTTGACAGGTGCCCATGCTGCAGGCGAGCGCGCGATCGTCCGCGCTCCAGCCGCCGCCCAGCGCCTTCGCCAGATATACCACCGTGGCGGCCTGCTGTCCGTGAATCTGCACCTCCTGGCGCTCGCTGGCAAGCAATTGCTGCTCGGCATTGAGCACGTCGATGAAGGCGACGAGTCCGCCCTGATAGCGGTCGTTGGCGAGATCGAAGGCCTGGCGCGCGTCGTCCACGGCGGCCTGGCCAGCGGTCGAGGCGCGATCGAGCACGGAAAGCCCGGTCACCGCATTCTGCACCTCCTGGAAGGCCGTGAGCACGGTTTGCCGATACGAGGCCTGCGCCGATTCGTAACCGGCCTGTGCGTAGTCCACGCCAGCCGCGCGCTTGCCGCCATCGAACAGCACCTCGCCGGCGCTCGCGCCCAACGACCAGAGCAGGCTGGGCGCGGTAAAGAGATTGCTGAAGCGCGTCGATTCCCAGCCCAGGGTGGGCGAAAGCGTGATGTCGGGGAAGTAGGCGGAGCGCGCCACGCCGATCTGCGCATTCGCTGCGGCCATTGCGCGTTCGGCGGAAGCCACATCGGGGCGGCGCTGCAGCAGTTCGCTGGGCAGTCCGGCGGGCAACGCGGTCGTCGGCAGAGGCGTGACGTGCGGCGCAAGCGCGAATTCCGGCGCGGGCTTGCCGATCAGCACGGCAATCGCGTGCTCGTCCTGCTGGCGCTGGTTTTCGAGCAGATGCAACTGGGTTTTAGTGGCATCGAGTTGCGCCTTCTGCTGCAGCAGCGTCAGCCCCGAAACCGCGCCCAGGTCGTGTTGCGCGGTGACGAAATCGAGCGCTTTCTGTTGCAGCGCTACCGAGCGATTCAGCACGTCGATTTCATCGTCGAGTTCTCGCAGCGCAAAGTAATCGGTCGCGAGTTCGGCGCTCAGCACGAGACGCGCGTTGGCGAGGTCATCGCCCGCTTGCTGCGCCGAGGCCTGCGCCGACTCCACCATGCGGCGAATGCGCCCGAACAGGTCGAGTTCGTAGCTGATGGTGGGCCCGACCTTGATGTCGTTCTGCACCGTCGACATATTGGGCGTCACATAGGTGGTCTGCGGGCGATTCGCGGAGATGCGCTCGCGCGCGAGGCTGCCGTCGAGCGCCACCTGCGGCGCCTGTTGCGAGGACACCGATCCCAGCGTCGCGCGCGCCTGCGCGTAGTGCGCCACGGCCACGCGCAGCGTCTGATTTTCCGCCAGCGCGGCGTCTTCCAGGCCGTTCAACTCGGTATTGCCAAATACCTTCCACCATTGTGGATCGAGCGGCGCATGCGAAGGTTGCGCGCTGTGCCAGTAGGCATCGGCGGGATCGACCTGCCACGCGGCGGGGCTGGCTGTTTGCGGCGCGTGATAATCGGGGCCGACGGTGCAGGCGGCCAGCATCGCCAAGGTTGCCAGCGCAGCGGTAACGAGCGTTGCACGCTTAGATTGCGCAGGAATTCGCACGGCCTTCACGTCGTACCTCGCGGCGCGGAGGCCCCGCCCTTCCGCGGCGCGACCACGACGACCGTATCGCCATCGGCGATCGAATCGCCCGGGTTGAGCACGACGTGATCGCCCGGCTCCAGCCCGCGGCTGATTTCCAGCGTCTGCCCGAGGTCCTGGGCGATTTCCACCGGCTTCAGCCTGATCTTGCCGTTCGCATCCACGACCGCCAGGCGCGGGCCTTCCGCGCGGAACAGCAGCGTGTTGCCGGGGACCGTCAGGAGTCCCTTCGAATCGGTCTGCAACGCCGCCTGCACGTATGCGCCGGGCAATAGTTTTCCATCGTGATTCGGCAACGATATTTCCACCTGCAGCGTACGCGTGGCGATGTCGATGGCCTGCGCAGTGCGCGTGACGGTGCCGTCGAACACCACGCCCGGCAATTCCTGCTCGCTCACGCTCACGTGCTGGCCCACGGCCACTTGCGGCGCGTAAGTCTGCGGCACATCCAGATAGAGACGCAACGGGTCGGACTGCGCGATCGCGAACAGTGCGCGGCCCGCGCCGCCGTTACCCGCGTTCACCAGATCGCCGATATCGACATTGCGTTGCGTGATCACGCCCGTGATCGGCGCGACGATGCGCTGGAACGATTTGGTCTGCTGAAGACGCCGCACATTGGCGTCGGCGGCGGCGAGGTTGGCGACGTCCTGGTTGTACGCGCCCTGGCGGTCGTCGAGTTCCTGTTGCGAGACCGCGTCGCGCTGGCGCAACTGCTGCGCGCGATCGAGCGAGGTCCTCGCGAGCGCTAGCGTCGAAGCCGCCTGATCGCGCTGCGCCTGCGCCTGCGCGAGTTCCTGATCGATCTCGGGCGTGTCGATTTCGGCGAGCAACTGGCCTTGCTGCACGTGCGCGCCGATATCGGCGTACCACTTCAGCACGTAACCGGTCGCGCGCGAGTAGATCGGCGCTTCCACGTAGCCGCGCAGCGTGCCGGGCAGAACGATGCGGCCGTCCGCGCCCGCTGGGACCGGTTGCACGACGCTCACATACTGCTTTGCGTTCTGCTTCGTGACATCGGCGAGATGGTGGGCGTTGAGCAGGTTCGAGACGATCGTGCGCGCCGCGCCCGCCGCCAGCAGCAAGGCGATCACGATCACCGCGAGGCGCGCGCGTCGGCCCGCCTGGGCGCGCGCGGGCACGTCGAGGCCCTGATCGCCGCCCACGGAGATGTCGAGAGAAGAATGGTGGTGGGGTTCGTTCATGTCGTCGGCCAGAAAATTCGTCAGCGTTGGCTTATGCATCATCGGTCGTTGCGGCGCTGTGCACGGCGCGCCTGCTTTGCCTGCGCGCGATGCGCCAGTCGCGAATGCACCGTCGCGAACATCAGTGGTACGAACAAAAGCGTGGAGACGGTCGCGAACAGCAGCCCGCCGATCACGGCGCGCCCAAGCGGGGCGTTCTGCTCCGCGCCCTCGCCCAGTCCCAGCGCCATCGGCACCATGCCGATCATCATCGCGAAGGCCGTCATCAGCACCGGGCGAATCCGCGTGGCGCCCGCTTCGAGCGCGGCGGCCAGCGGCGTCGCGCCATCGGCCAGACGCTGGCGCGCGAACGACACCACCAGAATACTGTTGGCGGTCGCCACGCCCACGGTCATGATCGCGCCAGTCAACGCGGGCACGCTCAGATGCGTGCCGGTGATGAACAGCATCCACGCGATGCCCGCCAGCGCCGCCGGCAATGCGCTGATGATGATGAGCGGATCGGCCCACGACTGGAAGTTCACCACGATCAGCAGATAGACCAGCACCACGGCCATCGCAATGCCGACGCCCAGCCCGATGAACGATGAGCGCATGGTGTCGATCTGGCCGCGCATCGTCACGGTGGTGCCGCGCGGCGCGTGCGCCTGGACCTTCTTGATGATTTCGTCGATCTGCGCGCCCACTGCGCCCAGATCGCTGCCTTCCACGCTCACCAGCACGTCGATCACGGGACGGATGTTGTAGTGCGTGACGATGGCCGGGCCGTCGTGCGGCTTGAGTTGTACGAGATTGCTCACGAGTTGCAGCGGCGCGGCGGCATTGCCCGCGCGCGCGGAAACAGGCGTGCCCATGACTTCGTTAAGCGACGCTTCGCGATACTGCGGCGTCTGCACGGCAAGCGGATATTCCACGCCGCTCTGCGGACTGACCCAGAATGCGGGCGAGGTCTGCGAACTGCCGGACAGCGCGATCAGCACATCCTGCGCCACGTTTTGCGGGCTCAAATTCAATTGCTGCATGCGCGAGCGATCCATTGCCAGCATCAGCGCGGGTTCGTTGTTGCGCTGCTCGATGTGCGCATCGACGGCGCCCGGCAACTGACGCACCTGCTTGAGCAGCGTGCTCGCGAGCGTCATGTTCTTGCCGAGATCGGAACCCACCACCTGCACGTCGATCGCAGCGGGCTGACCGAAGTTCAGGATCTGCGTGATGATGTCGGCGGGCTGGAAGAAGAATTCGACGCCCGGAAAGCGCTGCGGCAGCACCGTTCGCAGCTTGTCGATGTAGATGTGCGAAGGATCGTGGTCGGGCTTGAGCGCGATCTGGATTTCGCCGTCGAGCGTGCCCATCGTGCCCGAGTTGCTGTACGAGAGATTGATGCCGCTATACGGCAGGCCGAGGTTATCGACGATGGTCGACAGTTGATCGGCAGGCACGACCGTGCGGATCGTGCGCTCGACTTCATCGGCGAGACGCGCCGTTTCTTCGATACGGTAGCCTGTTGGCGCACGCATATGAAGGCGGATATTCCCGGCATCGACCGCGGGGAAGAAGTCGCGTCCCACGAAAAACACGAGGCCGAGCGAAAGCACGCAGAACGACAGAAACGACACGCCGAAGAATCGCCGCCGCGCCAGCAGAACGCTTAGCAAAGCGATGTAATTCGCGCGCACGCGCTCGAAGCCATGATTGAAGCGCTGATGCACCCGCGTGAACACCGACACGCGCGCATTCTTTTGCGGATGCGCCGAAGGATCGTGGCCTTCGAACAGCAACATGGCCAGCGTCGGCACTAGCGTTCGCGAGAGAATGTACGAGGCGATCATCGCGAACACCACGGCCTCCGCAAGCGGCACGAACAGGAAGCGCGCCACGCCCGTGAGGAAGAACATCGGCACGAACACGATGCAGATGCACAGCGTCGAAACCAGCGCGGGCACGGCGATTTCGCCTGCGCCTTCCAGAATGCCGCTGTGCAGATCGGCGCCTGAATGGAGGTGCCGTTCGATGTTTTCGATCGTGACCGTTGCGTCGTCAACGAGAATCCCCACGGCCAGCGCGAGGCCGCCGAGCGTCATGATGTTGATGGTTTCGCCCAGCGCGTAGAGCGTGATGATCGACGACAGAATCGACAGCGGAATCGACACCGCGATGATGAGCGTGCTGCGCCAGTTGCCGAGAAACAGCAGGATCATCGCCGCGGTGAGCGCGGCCGCGATCAGCGCTTCGCGCACCACACCCTGCACCGCCGCCGACACGAAGATCGACTGGTCGAACAGCGGCTGGATCACAAGATCCGATGGCAGCGTAGTGCGCACTTGCGGCAGCAGGCTCTTGAGCTTGCCCACCACTTGCAGCGTGGAGGCATCGCCGCTCTTGAGGATCGACATCAGCACGCCGCGCTGGCCGTCCTGACGCACGATATTGGTTTGCGGCGTGAAGCCGTCGCGTACGTGTGCCACATCGCCCAGATAGGTGGTCGCGCCGTTCACCGTCTGCACGGGAATGCGGTTCAGGCCCGCGATGGTGTCCGGCGACGCATTGGTGTCCACGCGGTATTCTGTCTGGCCGAGCTTGGCGGTGCCGGTCGGCAGGATCAGGTTCTGCGTGCTCACGGCATTGACGATGTCGGCGGGCGTGAGGCCTTTGGAAATCAGCGCGCGGGTGTCGATATCGACGGAGATCACCCGCGTCTTGCCGCCATAGGGATACGGCACCTGCGCGCCCGGAATCGTGATGAGCTGCGGGCGCAGGAAGTTCATCGCGATGTCGGCGAGCGCCTGCTCGCTCATCGATTTACTCGACAGCCCGAGCTGGATCACCGGAATGCTCGACGCCGAATAACTGATGACGAGCGGCGGCGTCGCGCCCGGCGGCATCTGCTTGAGTTGCGCCTGCTCCGATGCCACGGCCTGGGCGATCGCGGTCTGCAGGCTCGCGCCCGGCTGCAGGAACAGCTTGATGATGGCGATGCCGGGCAGCGACTGCGATTCGATATGCTCGATATTGCTGACCGTGGTCGTGAGGCTGCGCTCGTTGACCGAGGTGATGCGCTGGGCCATATCCTGCGCGGAAAAGCCCGTGTACGACCAGATGATGCTGATGACCGGGATGTTGATGTTCGGCAGCACGTCGGTGGCCATCGACATCAAGACAAAGGGCGTGGCCAGCACGATCATGATGGCCATCACGATGAACGTGTAGGGCCGCTTTAGCGCGAGGTTGACTATCCACATGAGGCGGTTTCGGACAAATCAGACGAAATCGGGCAAGAGGAAATATGCGCCTGCAGTTTGCGCTTTAAGCACGCGCGGGAATGCGCAGGAATACACACGAATGCGCATGAATGCGCATGAATGCGTATGAATACGCACTACGCATCGATCAAACGGTGCCGCATCATAGGCAATCCCGCTGGCAGGTTGCTGGCGCGAATATGGCGAAATTGCCAGCCTCGCCGGTCTCTGAAGGCGCGGCTTACGGGGCGTGACTTTGCCGATGGTTAGCAAACGTCGGAGATACCTCTACCTGCATGCAATGCGCGTGTATTTTTCTGTTCGTGCTTACTGGATGAGCGCCTGGTCCACGAGGCGCAGACGCTCCCTCTCGCGCTTTTCGTGTTTATCGGTCTGAGGGCGTGTTTTGGCGCTCGAACCGGCGTGCAATTGACGCGCCTCCCGTAATGGCGTGGGCGGCGTGGTCGTGCTGCGCCGTGACGGCAGATTGCAGCTTGCGAGCGCGCTTTCCTGTTCGGCGAGCACGAGCGGCACCTTCTCGCGCAGGAATTCGACGAAGGTGCGAATCTTCGCGTCCAGATAGCGGCGCGACGCGTAGAGCGCGTAGATGTTGAGCGTCTGCAGGCGGTGCGTGGGCAACACGCGCACCAGCGAACCGTCGGCCAGACCCGGCAGCGCGACGGGCACCGGCAGCGGCCCGATGCCCATGCCTTCGCGAATCGCCAGCGCGAGCGCTTCGGGGTTGTTCACCTGAAAGGGCGTGACGCCGGTATGCCGGAAGGTTTCGCCGTGCGGGCCTTCGGAAACCCATTGACCGGCCGGCAGACTCGCATCGGTGAGATGCAGGCAGGTGTGCATGTCCAGATCGTCGAACGACTGCGGCACGCCGCGTGTGCGCAGATAGTACGGCGACGCGCACAGGATGGCCGCAGTGCTGCCAATCTGCTGCGAGATCAGCGCGGAATTCTCGAGCTCGGCGGCCACCACCACGGCCACGTCGTAGCCTTCTTCGATGATGTCCGGCATCTCCTGCGCGATGGTCAAATCGACGGCGACATCGGGCAGATGTTGCTGGTAGCGCGCGATCAGCGGCATCACGTAATGCTGGCCGAAACTCGTGCCGCCATAGACGCGCAGCTTGCCCGCCGGATTCGCGTGCGCGGCGCCGGCTTCGGCTTCCGCCTGTTCGATGTCGGCAAGAATACGCTTGCAGCTTTGCAGATAGCGCTCGCCCGCTTCGGTCAACGACATGCGCCGCGTGGTGCGGTTCAGCAGGCGCGTGCGTAGCCGCGATTCCAGATCGGTGACGGCGCGCGAAACCTGAGCCGTTGTCATCGTTTCATTCGCAGCGGCGCGCGTGAAGCTGCCCGACTCCACCACTCTTACGAAAATACGCATATTGCGCAGCGTGTCCATCAGCGGCTCCTCTGCATCGTCTTGCTCTTCCCGGCGTCATTCATTGTGGATAGTTCTATGGCGCCAGTCTCGCCTGGAGGCCGTGGCCAGATGCTGACTTCTAAATGGCAGGTGTGTCAGCTTGGCGAGCCGCCTTGTCCCGCGTATGATCCACCGCGCCACCTGCACGGCGGATCGCCCGAACGACACGCGTTTCGCGCAGGATAGCCAATGAGCCGCCTGCTGTTTTCATGACAGATCGATGACTTACGAATTCGCCTTGCGATTGCTCGCGGCGTTCGCCTGCGGCGTCGCCATCGGACTGGAACGCCAGATGCGTCAACGCACGGCGGGCCTGCGTACCATTACGCTCGTGGCCAGCGGCGCGTGTCTGTTCGTCACGCTCGGGGTGTTGACGGGTAATGGCACCAGCGGCGTCACGCAGATCGCGGCTTATGTGGTGTCGGGCGTGGGCTTCCTGGGCGGCGGCGTCATCATGCGCGACAAGGGCTCCATCCAGGGAATCAACACCGCCGCCACGCTCTGGTGTTCGGCGGCCGTGGGCGTGCTATGCGGCGCGGGTCACTACGTGCCGGCGGTGGCGGGCACGGCGGTCGTGCTGCTCACCAACACCGTGTTGCGCGAGGTGAGCCGCATCATCAACCAGTCGCCCATTTCGAATGCCGATCTCGTACGCGTCTACGAACTGACGGTCGTATGCCGCGAAGAGGACGAGATCCATATTCGCACCGTGCTCTCGAACTCGATGTATTCCACCCCGCTCTCGTTCCAGAGTCTCACGAGCGAAGATCTCGCCGGCGACCCACAACGCCTGCGCGTGACGGCCACGGTGCGCCTGCATCCGAAATATCAGCCCAAGCTCGAATTGATGGCGAGCCGCCTGAGCATGGAAAAAGGCGTCTCCAGCGTGAGCTGGACGGCGGCGGAAACGGAAGTTTCGCCGGAGTGACGTGAAGCTTGCCGCGGCATACCGTTTCGGCAAAACCGGCAATCGCCTCGCATTCCTTACGAATTCATTTCACCATCGTTGCACTCATTGAAACACAGCGCGGCGGATTTCAAGAACTGTTAATTCTGGCCGTGTTTCGTGGACTCGACCCCGCCCTTCGACTAAGCTCCAAATCACCGTGATTAATTCACACCAACGAGGGGGGTCCTCTATATGGAACACGGCATCATCGCCTGGCTCATCATCGGCGCAATCGCTGGCTGGCTCGCAGGCGTTCTCGTCAAGGGCGGCGGCTTTGGATTGATCGTCGATATCATCGTCGGGATCGTGGGCGCGTTCATCGGCGGCTGGCTCGCGGGCCTGCTCCACATCCAGATCGGCACTGGCATCATCAGCTCGATCATCACCGCCATCGTCGGCGCGGTCATCCTGCTGTTCGTGATCCGCATGTTCCGCAGGGCGTAGCGATACGTTGCGGTAAACAGAAAACGGGAGCACCGTCGCCGGCGCTCCCGTTTTTTATGTCTGCGCGTCAGAAAGGACGCTTAAGCATTCGCCACGAGTTCGTTGGTGTCCGCCACCGTCGGCAGCATGGAGCCGGTCTCGTTGAAGCGCAGATGCATCTCGTAAGCCTTCGCGAGATTGTGCGGCGTCTGTCCGCCGATCTTCTGCGCGTCCTTGTAGTAGTCGCGCAGCAGGTCGCGGTAAAGCGGATGCACACAGCGCTCGATGATGAGCGTGGCGCGCTCGCGCGGCGCGAGGCCGCGCAGATCGGCGAGGCCCTGCTCGGTCACGATCACGTCGACGTCATGCTCGTTGTGGTCGACGTGCGGCACCATCGGCACGATGCTCGAAATCTTGCCGTCCTTGGCGATGGCCTTGGTCGCGAAGATCGCGCACGACGCGTTGCGCGCGAAATCGCCCGAACCGCCGATGCCGTTCATCATGTGCGTGCCGCCCACATGCGTGGAATTCACGTTGCCGTAGATGTCGCATTCGAGCGCGGTGTTCAGCGCGATCAGACCGAGGCGGCGGATCACTTCAGGATGGTTGCTCACTTCCTGCGGACGCAGCACGAGCTTGTCGCGATAGCGGTCGAGTTCGGCGAGCACTTGCGCCTGGCGCGACGCGGAGAGCGTCATCGAAGCGCCCGAGGCGAACACCATCTTGCCCGAGTCGATCAGGTCGAAGGTGGAGTCTTGCAGCACTTCCGAATACATCGTCAGCGCTTCGAACGGCGAATCCACGAAACCCGACAGCACCGCGTTCGCAATCGTGCCGATGCCGGCCTGCAGCGGCGGCAGTTGCGCGCTCATGCGGCCGTGCTTGACTTCGTGCTGCAGAAAGTCGATCAGATGAGCGGCGATGCGGGCGGTCTCTTCGTCGGCGGGCAGCACGGTCGAGGGGCTGTCCGGCTGGTTGGTGATGACGATGGCGGCGATCTTTTCGGGCGGAATCTCGATGGCCTGGGTGCCCACGCGATCGTTGACGCGCACGATGGGCAGCGGATCGCGATGCGGACGGCGGCCCGGAATCCAGACGTCGTGCAGGCCTTCGAGACCGAGCGGCTGCGCGAGGTTGATTTCGACGATCACCTTCTCCGCGAGAATCGCGAAGCTCGCCGAATTGCCGACCGAAGTCGTGGGGACGATGGCGCCCGTTTCCGTGATCGCCGCGGCCTCGATGATCGCGAGGTCGAGCTTGCCGAGCAGGTTCGCGCGCAACATCTCGACCGTCTCCGAGAGATGCTGATCGACGAACATCACTTCGCCGCGATTGATCGCCTTGCGCAGCGTGGTGTCCACCTGGAACGGCAGACGGCGTTCGAGCACGCCCGCTTCGGTCAGCATGCGGTCCACGTCGTGGCCGAGCGAGGCGCCCGTCATCAGCGTGATGCGCAGCGGCTCCTTCTCCTCGCGCGCGCGGCGAGCGAGTTCGAGGGGCACGGCTTTCGTGTCGCCGGCGCGCGTGAAGCCGCTGGCGCCGACGCGCATGCCATTGCGCACGAGTTGAGCGGCTTCGGCCGCCGAGGTGATCTTGCCGCGCAGAGCGGCACAACGGATTCGGTCTTCGTACATCAAAGTCTCCACAAACTTCTCTGATCGCCAGATGCCATTTTCAGGTCTTGCTTTGGCGGCCTTGCATCACGGCTTGAGCAAAACAGTTTTGCGGCCGGAATGCGCAAAGCCGCGGGGCCTTACAGGAGGGCGCCGCGGCAAGAATTTCAAGCGTGCGCCTGCACATTGCGGGCGGTTACTCGATCTCAGCTACCGAAATAAAGGTTGCAGAAGCTGGCAGGTCCGACGCATTCGTCTTTCTTTGCCGGCGTCACGTCACGGTGCGCGGACGCTTGAGCAGCAGGCTGCGCTGCGCTTTGGGCGACCTGATCGGGGACGCCCGCTGCCGTGGCGTCGTTCTGTGCATAAGCAGCGGCGGCGGCAAACAGGGAACACGCAACAACAGCGATCTTCAGGGACTTCATTTCACTCTCCAGTGCTAACGGGTACTGCCGAAGCAGTGATGCCACTATATGACCGGGGCCTGGATTGATTAAGGAGCCGGCTTGGAAGGTATCTTTCCAGACTGCGGCAAGATCGCGCAGGCAGGCCGTTCGAGCGCCGTCAGGACAGGCGCAGACGCAAAGCGCGGCGGCGGCGCGCCTGGCGAGCGTGACGTGCATGCGCGCCAAGGGGCGCGTCGCGGTCGATCAATGCGCTACGGATGAAGTGGAGATGGCTCAGCAGCCGCTGTACGTCGTGTCGGCGCTCGCGGTCTTGGTGGACGTGCGGGAGCGTCTCCTGGGCGATCGAGGTGGCTGTGCGCACAGCCTGGAGGGCACGGTCGAGCTGCGCGGCGTCGGGCTGCTCGAAGAGCCGCGCGATATCGCCAAGCAGGCGTTCGAGCGACTGACGCCAGCGGCTGTCGCCATCGGCGAGCCATGCGGCGCTCTGGGCGTCGTGACGCAGGTCGATCACGGCATGGCCGACTTCGAGCGTCACCAGCATCCAGCGCAGCGCGCGCCGGTGCGCCTGCTTGCGGGCATTGAGCAGCAGTCGCAACTGGTGCATGAGATCGTGCGCGCCGGACTGGAAGTGCTGCCCGATGCCGGGCAGATCGCCACGGCAGGCGAGCACGACCTGACCGCGTAACGCGCCGCACATGCGCTCGACGAGCCAGTTCATGTGCGGCGGGAACACCACCGAAAACGCGAGCGCGGCCACGATCATCGCGCTGACCACCGCGAGGCCGTTGTTGATCAGCAGATCCGGATCGTAGGCAATGACGTTATCCGGCCCCGCGAGCAGACACAGAAACACCGAGAACCCGACCCCGAAGCCGGCAATGCGTGGGCGCGTCGCCAGGAACGCGCCCAATGCGAGCGCGGGAGCGAGCGCGGCGCACAGCAGCGGGAATCCATCGACGTTCGGGTAGACGTAGCACATCAGCAGATAGCCAACGACCGCCGCGCAGGCCGCGCCCGCCGCCATCTGGAACGCCATGCGGGTTGCGCGCGGCGCCGATGATGTCAGCGCACAGGCAATCGCGGCGGCGATCATCGCAAGACCGCCGCTCGGCCAGTCGGTTTCCACCCAGAACCAGCCGACAGCCCCCACCACCACCGCCGTGCGCATGAAGGTAAAGGCCACCACGTACCAACTGGTGCGCGGCACGTAGCGTGTGACGCGAGGCTCGGGCGGCAGGCCCGCCTGGGTCAGCGACGCCCAGGTGCGGCTGTAGCGCGCGATCTCGGCCGTGAAGCGGTAAATCAGTTCGGCTGATGTGTCGAAGTCTTGTAGCGTGTCGAACGAACCCGCTTCGACCGGGCGACGCGTTTCGCGCACCCGGCGCGGAAGCGTGCGCTGGAACGATTCGAGATCCTGCGCGAGCCGCAAGGCGTAGGCGCGATCCGGTTCCTTGAGGCTCGGACGCTGGGCTAGCAATGACGCAAGCTCATTGAAAAAGGGGGCGAGCGGCGCGATCGACGCGTCGCTCCAGCGCAAGCGCTTCTTCAACTGGCGCAGCGCGTGCAGGCGCGCGCTAGCGTCCATGAACTCGCCGTTCAGGCGCGCGAGCAACTGGCTGCGCGAGCGCATCGTCGGATCTTCGAAAAATGAGAAAGCGCGCGTGGCTTCGAAGCCGACGATTTCGTCGACGAGTTTCGCGAATCGCCCTTCAAATGCGTCCCTTTCAAGTCCGCCCGACAGCACGGTCGCGGCGAAGGCAGTAAAATCGAGATATCGTGAGCGCAAGGTGCGTTCGAGCACCGAGCCCGACTGCCGGGGCACGATGACGGCGCTGACGATCCCGGAACACAGAATCCCCACAGCCACCTCGGCTGCGCGCCCCAGCGCGGCGAGAAACAGGCCATTGGGCTGCATTACGAGGGGAATCCCGATCAGCGCAGCCGTATAGCCGGCCAGCACGAACGCGTACCAACGAAAATGCCGATTCCGCATGGCAGCCGCCGTACAGGCGGCCACCCACATCGTCATCCCGGCGATATAGAGCTCGGGCTGCTGGATAAACACGGCCCCCAGCACCACCGCCGCGACCATCCCAACCGCGGTGCCGACGATGCGATACACGCTCTTCGCGAACACCATGCCGGAGAGGGGCTGCATCAACACGAACACCGTGGTCATCGCGATGCGCGGCTGCGGCAGGTCCAGCAGCATCGCAATGCCCATCGCCAGCAGTCCCGCCGTCACCGTTTTCAACAGATGCAGCCAGATCGCGCCGTGAGTGGCCTGCCAGTCGCGCAGGGCGCGCCGCGCGGCGCGCCAAATCACTACGGCGCGACGACGCGGGTCGGTCACACGACGTATCGCTGGCTGCGGGTTCATGGGAAACGCACTACGCTCGGTTTGTTACGACGATTACCCGGGGGGCACTGCTGCTGCAGGCTACAGGTCGCCGATTGTAGGAGCGTCAATAAAGCGAATTAACGGGACCGGCAGGGAACGTCCGTTCCAGATCACTCAACAATGCCGGGGCCCACGAGGCGGACAATATCGTTTTCGTGCCAAACAAGAAGTTCTTAAAGAAGGTCTGATGGATACGCTACAAAACATGCGGGTGTTCGTCCGCGTCGTCGAAGCCGGCAGTTTCACCGCCGCGGCCCAATCGCTGGATTCAACGACGGGCGCCATGTCGCGCGCCGTCTCGGAACTGGAGGCGCATCTGCGCACGCGCCTGCTCAACCGTTCGACGCGACGGCTCGCGTTGACGCCCGCCGGCGAACGCTATCTGAAGCGTTGCGCGCAGATTCTCGCCGACGTGGATAGTGCGGAAGAAGAAGCAAGTTGCGCGCACGAGCGCCCGGCCGGCGCGCTGCGCATGCACAGCTTCGCGAGTATCGGGCAGCAGTATGTGCTGCCGGCGATCTCGCGCTATCGTGCTTTGCATCCCGAAGTCACGGTCGAGCTGACGCTCTCGCAACGGCTCCCGGATCTGTTCGAAGGCAGCAGCGATGTGTCGGTGGTGACGGCGGCTTCGTTGCCGAATTCGGATCTCGTTTCGCATCAGCTTGGTTCGACGTACAGCATCCTGTGCGCGTCGCCGGCCTATGTGCATACGCACGGCGCGCCGCGCACGCCGGCCGACCTGGCCCATCATGACTGCCTGATTCTCAAGACGCCGACGTCGGATGCGCACGAGTGGGCGCTCGAAGGCCCGGGCGGCAGCGTCGAAATGCACGTGGATGGTCCAGTTCAGGTGAATATCGCCGAGTCGCTTGCAGTGGCGATTCGCGAGGGGATGGGTATCGGGACGCTGCCGGTTTATGCGGCGATCGAAGGTCTGCGCAATGGCACGCTGGTGCGGGTGTTGCCGCAGCACATTCTGCAGAAGAGCAATGTGTATGCGCTGTATCCGTCGCGCAAATTCGTGGATGCGAAGACAAAGACCTGGGTGGAGTTTTTGCGGGCCCATCTGCCGCAGGTGATTGCACGCGATATGGCGCTGCTCGAAGAGCTCACGCAAGAGCAGCTCGCCGATGCCGCAGCGCTGGCGTCTCGGGCAACGCCTGGCGAGTGATTTGGCGGGTTGTTTAAATGCAAAAAGCCGTCCCTTGTGGACGGCTTTTTTCGTTTGCGCTTCCTTTAGCGCGTATTTTTCCACGCGCGTAAACGCCAGAACCCCGGCTCTCTTTCGGAGACACCGGGGTTCTGGACGTACTGCATAACGAGCCTGACGATTACCTACTTTCACACGGGCAATCCGCACTATCATCGGCGTGGAGCTGTTTCACGGTCCTGTTCGGGATGGGAAGGGGTGGGAC
>NZ_JACHBW010000019.1 GCF_014200455.1 Paraburkholderia bannensis
ATCACGTTTTCCACCGAACGCGTGCGATAGCGATGGCCGCTCACCGTCTGCGGCCACAGGCAGAACGTGCAGCGCGACTTGCAGCCGCGGCCCGTATAAATCGACACATACGGGTAGTTCAGATAGCCGATGAAGTAATTGTCGATCTTCAGATCGCGCTTGTAGATCGGCGCGACGAACGGCAGTTCGTCCATGTTTTCAAGGATCGGACGCGCTTCGTTATGCTCGATCGAGCCATCCTTTGCGCGCCACGAAAGCCCCTTGATTTCGGGGAATGGACGGCCTTCGGCAATTTCCTTGCAGGTGTAATCGAATTCCTCGCGACAGACGAAATCGATCGCTTCGGTCGCCGTCAACGAATTGTGCGGATCGACCATCACCTTCGCGCCCACCATGCCCACCAGCAGCGACGGCTTGCGCTTTTTCAGATCTTCGGCGAAGAGCGCATCGGTGGGGAACGACGGCGTGCTGGTGTGAATGATGACGAGGTCATAGTCCTGCGCGATCTTCAGCGTTTCTTCCACGCCGATGCCGTCGGCGGGCGCATCGAGCACGCGGCTTTCGGGCACCAGCGCGGCGGGCTGCGCAAGCCAGGTCGGATACCAGAACGAGCGGATCTCGCGCTTCGCCTGATAGCGCGAACCCGCGCCGCCGTCAAAGCCGTCATAGGACGGGGCCTGCAAAAACAGCGTTTTCATATCGTCGATACTGCCGCGAGTGCGCGCGGACTTACGCTTCAAGGTGGGTTCCAGATCGGACAGCCGCAGCGAAAGCTTCCAGACGCGTTTCAATCCGCATGCAATCCACTTTCCAAAAAGACCATGTATTACGGGAACAACAGCCCCCTGGCGCTCTAGCGTACTCGCGCGGCCTGAAGAGAACCTTAGCTCGGAAAGCGTCTGGCGGATGCCGCAATTACCGCGCGTTACGCGGCAAGCCGCGTACTTCACGCCCTAACCCTCTAGTGTCGTCGGTGAATATGACAAACGCAGCAACGCGAACGCCATGAAGCCTGACGCCCGGCTTACCAGCCCGGCCCGCGATCCTGGCAGGCGAGCAGACAGCCCAGCGCCGACACCGTCCCCGCCACGCCAATGCCCGCGCCCAGCGCAATATTTTCAAGTGTGGTCGAACAGCCCTGCAGCGACATCGCGCCAGCAAGCGTGAGGCCCAGCAGCAAGCGACTCAATGCACGCCGAATGGATGAATGATTTTTTGACATGCTCCGGTCACCTCCTCAGACCCGTTACTGGCAATCAGGACGTGAGCATAGCGATCGCACGCGGGCGCTATGCGTGGAGCTAATCCCGGCAAATCGAAGCCCTTACAAGGTATTTCACGCGCTTTGCCCAACACGCATTTAGCGGTTTAAAGAGCGCTTGTAATACGCCAAAACCTTTCATTTAACCTACGTTTCGAAATTAGCGCGCGAGTTGGTTAGACTGCATGTCTCAAGCTCACGCGATTCGCCCCTGCATGGCGGATACGCGCTGCGGCTGCACACAACAACCATGAGAATTCGTATGCGAACCGACGACACCCGGCACGGCGCTTGCGCGGCCCGCCTGCCGCGCGCCCCCCACGGCCCCAGCATGCACATCAGTGCGCGTGCAGCGCAACGCGCCGGCACGAACGGCCTCGTCGGCTTCGATATTCTTCCCGGGAGACGGGCATGAGCGACACGCCCAACCAGGCACCCGTTCCGACCACGCCGCCCAGGCCGCCCGTGCCGCTCACGCCGCCGCCGGGCAGCAACCCGCCGCCGCCGCGCAAACGAGGCGGCCGTGGCCGCTGGATTCTGATTGCGCTGATCGTGCTGCTGATCGTCGTCGTGGTCATTCACATACTGCATCGCAAAAAACCTGAACGGGGCGCCGCTCCGCAGGTCGTGACGGTGGCGCCCGCCACGACCGGCTCGATGCCGGTCACGCTCGATGCGCTCGGCACGGTCACGCCGGTCGCCACCGTCACGGTGCTGCCGCAATTGAGCGGCTATCTCACGGAGGTCGGCTATCGCGAAGGTCAGGACGTGGTCAAAGGCCAGTTCCTTGCGCAGATCGATCCGCGCCAGTACGAGATCAGCAAGGAGCAGGCCGAGGCGCAACTCGCCAAGGACCGTGCCTCGCTGGCCCAGGCGCGCGCCGACCTCGAACGTTATACGCAACTGAACGAAAAGAAGTCGATCGCCGAGCAGACCTACAGCGACCAGAAGTTCCTCGTCGCGCAGGACGAAGCGGCGGTCAAATCGGACCTCGCCAACATCAAGCAATACGAGCTGGATCTGATCTATTGCCGCATCACCGCTCCGGTTTCGGGGCGCGTCGGCCTGCGTCTGGTCGATCCGGGCAACTACGTGACCGCGTCCAGCTCCACGGGCATCGCCGTCATCACGACGATGAAACCCACCACCGTGCAGTTCACGGTGCCGCAGAATTCGCTCTCCGATGTGCTGCAACGGGTCAACGCGGGCGCGAAACTGCCGATCACCATCTTCAACAGCGAGAACACAAAGCAACTGGCAACCGGCACGCTCTACGCCATCAGCAACCAGATGGCCACGGCCACCGGCACGGTCACGCTGCGCGCGAGCGTGCCCAACGACGACGAAGCGCTGTTCCCCAACGAGTTCGTCAACGTTCGCCTGCTGGTGGACACGCTGCAGAACGCCGTGCTCGTGCCCACGCCGGCCGTGCAGTCGGGTGCGCCAGGCGACTATGTGTATCTCGTGAACGCCGACAACACTGTCTCGGTCCACAAGGTCACGCTCGGCCCGAGCGACGGCCAGCACACCGTCATCACCGCAGGGCTGCAGGCCGGCCAGCGCGTGGTGACCGATGGCCTCGACCGCCTCAACGACGGTGCGAAGATCCAGCCCTCGACCGGCAAACCGGCTACGGCGAAGGGAGCCAGCGCCGCGCGCATGGGCAATGCCTCGCACGCACGCGCGGTCTCCGCACCGGCGGCTGACACGGCGGCTTCCAGCGCGTCCTCGGCCTCCGATGCCTCCTGATTCCACGCCTTAAGCGCCGATGAATATTTCGCGTCTTTTCATTCTGCGGCCCGTCGCGACATCGTTGCTGATGATCGCGATGGTGCTGGTCGGTCTCGTGGCAATGAAGTTTCTGCCCGTGTCGTCGCTGCCCGCCGTCGATTACCCGACCATTCAGGTGCAGACCTTCTATCCGGGCGCGAGCCCCAGCGTCATGGCCACTACCGTGACCGCGCCGCTCGAAGTGCAGCTTGGCGAGATTCCGGGTTTGCAGCAGATGGTTTCGTACAGCTCCGAGGGCGCCTCGGTCATCACGCTGCAATTCGATCTCTCGCTCAGCCTCGATGTGGCCGAGCAAAACGTGCAGCAGGCCATCAACGCCGCCAACAGTTTCCTGCCCAGCGGCCTGCCCGCGCCGCCCACCTACGCCAAGGTCAATCCGGCGGATCAGCCAATCCTCACGCTCGCGGTGACGTCGAAATCGATGTCGCTCACGCAGTTGCAGGACGCCGCCAATAACCGGCTCGCCACCAAGATTTCCGAGGTGCCGGGCGTGGGTCTCGTGAGCACGGCGGGCGGCAACGTGCCGGCCGTGCGCGTGGAAGCCGATCCGCAGAAGCTCGCCGCCTACGGCCTGAATCTCGACGATCTGCGCACCCTGCTCGCCAACGTGAACGTGAGCGCGCCCAAGGGCAACTTCGACGGCCCCGAGCTCGACTACACGATCAATTCCAACGACCAGATTTCCGATCCGAAGGATTACGAAGATACGGTCATCGCCTATCAGAACGGTGCGCCGGTCTTCATGCGCGACGTCGCTCGCGTGTCCACGGCGGCACAGGATGTCGAGCGCGGCGCGTGGTACAACAAGCAGCCCGCCATCGTACTGAACGTGCAGCGCCAGCCGGGCGCGAACGTGATCGCCACGGTCAACCAGATCATGCGTCAGCTCCCGCAGCTCGAAGCCACGCTGCCCGCCGGCATGAAAGTCACCGTGGTGTCGAACAGCGTGGGCGTGATCCAGGCGTCCGTGCACGACGCCGCGTTCGAACTGGTGCTCGCCGTCGCGCTGGTGGTGGCGGTGATCTTCGTGTTCCTGCGCAACCTGCCCGCCACCATCATTCCGAGCATCTCCGTGCCGGTCTCGCTGATCGGCACGCTGGCGGTGATGTACGAACTGGGCTACTCGATCGACAATCTCTCGCTGATGGCGCTGATCATCGCCACGGGTTTCGTGGTGGACGACTCGATCGTGATGATCGAGAACGTGGTGCGCTATCTGGAAGAAGGCGAAAAGCCCTTGCAGGCGGCGTTAAAAGGCGCCGGGCAGATTGGCTTCACGATTCTCTCGCTGACGATTTCGCTGATTGCCGTGCTGATTCCCCTGCTCTTCATGGGCGGCGTGATCGGGCGTCTGTTCAGCGAATTCGCCGTCACGCTCGCGGTGACCATCGTGCTTTCCGCGGTGGTCTCGCTCACTGTCGTGCCGATGATGTGCGCGCGTATCCTGCGCGCCCAGGCCGAGCGCCACCCCAGCCGCTTCGAGCGCATCAGCGAAGGTCTGTTCGACAAGACCCTCAACGCCTACGAGCGCGGCCTGCGCTGGGTGCTCGACCATCAGACGCTCACGCTGATCGTGGCGGTGTTCACGGTTGCGCTCACGGGTCTGCTGTACGTGGTGATTCCCAAGGGCCTGTTCCCCGTGCAGGACGTGGGCGTGATCCAGGCCATCAGCGTGGCCGACAATTCAGTCTCGTATCAGGCCATGGTGCGCCGCCAGTCCGCGCTGGCAGAAGAGATTCTTAAGGACCCCGATGTGGTTTCGCTCACTTCCTACGTGGGCATCGACGGCATCAATAAAACGCTCAACAACGGCCGCTTCCTGATCAACCTGAAGCCGCACGACGACCGTTCGGAAAGCGCCGGGGAAATCGCCCGGCGCATCCAGCAGTCGGTGTCGAACGCGGCGGGCATCAAGCTCTATCTGCAGCCCGAGCAGGATCTGACGCTCGATACCACGGTATCGCCCAACCAGTACAACTTCGTGCTGCGCGGACCGAACCAGCAGGCCTTCAACCAATACGTGCCGGCGCTCATCGCGAAGATGAAGCAGATCCCGTCGATCGCCGATGTGACCAGCGACCTCAATTCCGACGGCCTTTCTGTCGACGTGCAGGTGAACCGCCAGCTCGCTGCGCGCTACGGCATCACGGCGGCGACCATCGACAACGCGCTCTACGACGCGCTGGGCCAGCGCATCGTTTCGACCATCTTCCAGCAGTCGGACCAGTACCGCGTGATCCTGGTCGCGAAACCCGAGTCGCTGCCCACCGTCGACTCGATCGGCGATATCTATCTGCCTAGCCAGACCGCCAGCAGCGGCCAGGTGCCGCTGAAGGGCATCGCGACGATCCGCATCACCCGCTCGCCGCTGACGATCAGCCACCTGGCGCAGTTCCCCGCGGTGACGATCTCGTTCAATCTCGCCGATGGCGCGTCGCTCTCGGCCGCCGTGCGCGACATCCGCAAGGCCGAAGCCGACGTCAAGCTGCCGCCGTCGATCACCTCGGCGTTCCAGGGCGCGGCGCAGGCCTTCGAGGATTCGCTCTCTTCCGAGGTCTATCTGCTGATCGCTGCGCTGGTGGCTGTCTATATCGTGCTGGGCGTGCTGTACGAAAGCTATGTGCATCCGGTGACGATTCTCTCGACACTGCCTTCGGCGGGCATCGGCGCGCTGCTCGCGCTGATGATCGCGGGCAAGGATCTGGACGTGATCGGCATCATCGGCATCGTGCTGCTGATCGGCATCGTCAAGAAGAACGCCATCATGATGGTGGACTTCGCGCTGGAAGCGGAACGCGTGCACGGCAAGGCGCCGCGCGAGGCGATTTTCGAAGCCTCGCTGCTGCGCTTCCGCCCGATCCTGATGACCACGCTTGCGGCCATGCTGGGCGCGCTGCCGATGCTGCTGGGCACCGGCACGGGCTCCGAACTGCGCCGCCCGCTGGGTCTTGCGATCATTGGCGGTCTCACGGTTTCGCAGATGCTCACGCTGTTCACGACACCTGTGATCTATCTGTTCTTCGACCGTCTCGCGATCCGTTTCGGCCGCAAGAACAAGCCCGGCAGCGAAGGCGACAGCGAAGCAGACGCTGATGGCAGCGGCGGCCCGAACGAGCCGCCTCACAGCCCTGGCCCCACGCCCGCGCC
Source organism: Paraburkholderia bannensis (assembly GCF_014200455.1). Taxonomy (GTDB): domain Bacteria; phylum Pseudomonadota; class Gammaproteobacteria; order Burkholderiales; family Burkholderiaceae; genus Paraburkholderia; species Paraburkholderia bannensis_A. The sequence goes on from NZ_JACHBW010000019.1 coordinate 6,200, forward strand.
CGAGGGCACGCCGTGAACCTTTCGGCCATCTTTATCCGTCGCCCGGTCGCCACGTCGCTGCTGGCCGTCGCGATCCTGCTTGCCGGCGCGCTGGCCTTTTTCCGGCTGCCGGTCGCGCCGCTGCCCAACATCGCCTATCCGGTGATCGTGGTGCAGGCCAATATGGCGGGCGCCAGCCCGGAAACCATGGCCTCCACCGTGGCCGAGCCATTGGAGCGGCGGCTGGGCACCATCGCCGACGTGAGCCAGCTCACCTCGATCAACAACGTGGGATCGTCGCTGATCGTGGTCGTGTTCGGCCTGAACCGCGACATCAACGGCGCCGCGCGCGACGTGGAAGCCGCGATCCAGGCCGCGCGCGCCGATCTGCCCACCACCCTGCGCAGCAACCCCACCTATCGCCAGTACAACCCCGCGAGCGCGCCGATCATGGTGCTCGCGCTCAGCTCGGACACGCTCACCACGGCGCAGCTTTACGATTCCGCCGATTCGGTCATCATGCAGCAGCTCTCGCAGGTCGACGGCGTGGGCCAGATCACGCTGGGCGGCGGCGCACTGCCTTCGGTGCGCGTCGAACTGCAGCCTGGCAAGCTCAATAGCTACGGCATCGGCCTGGAAGACGTGCGGGCGGCCATCGGTGCGGCCAATGCGGATAGCGCCAAGGGCCACCTCGACCAGGGCGACCAGCGCTTCGTGGTGACCTCGAACGACCAAATCAGCACCGCCGCGCCCTATCGCGACGTGGTGATCGCGTATCGCGACGGCGCACCGGTCTATCTGCGCGACGTGGGCACGGTGCGCGACTCCAACGAAAATATCCGCAATGCCGGCCTCTACAACGGCAAATCCGCGGTGCTGGTGATCATCTATCCGATGCCGGGCAGCAACGTCGTGAAGACCGTGCAGCAGATCCAGGCGCGCCTGCCCGATATCGAGGCCGCCCTGCCCGCCACCATCAAGGTGAACGTGGCCGTCGACCGCTCGGAATCCGTGCGCGCGTCGGTGGCCGACACCGAACGCACGCTCTTCATCGCCGTGCTGCTGGTGATCGGCGTGGTGTTCGTGTTCCTGCTCTCGCCGCGCGCCACGCTGATTCCGGCGGTGGCGCTGCCGCTGTCGATCATCGGCACGTTCGGGCCGATGTATCTGCTGGGCTACAGCATCGATTCGCTCTCGCTGATGGCGCTCACCATCGGCACCGGCTTCGTGGTGGACGACGCCGTGGTCGTGCTGGAAAACATCGTGCGTCATATCGAGGCCGGGCTCGACCCCAAGGAGGCGGCGCTGCGCGGCGCGGGCGAAGTGGGCTTTACCGTGCTGTCGATGAGCCTCTCGCTGATCGCCGTGTTCCTGCCGATCCTGCTGATGCCGGGCATCGTCGGCCTGCTGTTCCATGAGTTCGCGATGACGCTGTCGATTGCGATCATCATTTCGCTGATCGTCTCGCTCACGGTCACGCCCACGATGTGCGCCTACGTGCTCAAGCGCGAACGCGAAAGGCGCGAACCGCCGCGCGCGGCGGTGTGGATCGACGCGCAATTCGAGCGCTTCAAACAGTTTTATTCACGCACGCTGGACGCCGCGCTCGATCATGCGGTGCTGGTCATCGTGCTGTTGTTCGTGCTGCTGATCGGCAATGTGTTTCTCGCGCGGCTGCTGTCGGGCACGTTCTTCCCGGAGCAGGACACCGGTATCCTGATCGGTCAGATCGTCGCCGACCAGAGCATCTCCTTCACGGCGATGGAAAAGAAGCTCGCCCAGTTGCAGGACATCGTGCAGAAAGATCCTGCCGTGGCCTCGGTCGCGGGCTTCACGGGCGGGCGCGCGCTGAATACGGCAACGGTCTTTATCGAACTCAAACCGCTCGCGCAGCGCAAGCTGTCCGCCACGGAAGTCGTCAACCGTTTGAGGCCCAAGCTCAACGCGGTTTCGGGCGCGCGGCTGTTCCTGCAGGCGCAGCAGGATCTGCAGATCGGCGGGCGCCAGTCGGCGGCTGAATATCAATACACGCTCACCAGCGACGACGCCGATGCGCTATTCGAATGGACACCTAAACTTGTCGATGAGTTGAACAAGTATCACGGCACGCTCACCGACGTAAATTCAGACCTCCAGCAAAACGGTCTGCAGGCGTATGTAACGGTGAACCGCGCGAGCGCCAAGCGCTACGGCTTCGATCCGAACCAGGTGGACAGCGTGCTTTACGACGCCTTCGGACAGCGCACGGTATCGACCATCTACAACCCCATCAACCAGTATTTCGTGGTGATGGAAGTGGCGCCGGAGTACTGGCAGTATCCGCAGTCGTTCAACCGCATCTGGTTGAGCACGGCAGCGGGCAATGCGAGCGGATCGGCGTCCACGCAGATGCCGGGCAGCACGGTTTCGGGCATCACGGCCTACAGGGCCGAAAGCACCGCCAGCAGCGGCACGAGCAGCACCAACTCGCGCAACGCCAATGCCGTGGCCAATCAGCAGAACAATTCGATCGCCAATAGCAAGGGCGGCAGTTCGAGCGGCAGCGCGGACAGCACCGCCGCCGAAACCATGGTGCCCGTCGACGCACTGATGAGCTGGACCACCGGCCACACCGCCACCCAGGTCAATCACCAGAGCGGCGAAGTGGCGGGCACGATCTCGTTCAATCTGCCCCAGGGCGGCTCGCTCTCGGAAGCCGGCCAGATTATCGAGCAAGCGCAGCGCAACATCGGCATGCCCGCCTCGATCCACGGCGCGTTCGCGGGCGCGGCGCAAGCCTACGCGCAATCGATGGGCACGGTGCCGCTGCTGATTCTCGCGGCGCTGGCTGTCGTCTATATCGTGCTGGGCGTACTCTACGAAAACACGATTCACCCGCTGACGATTCTGTCGACGCTGCCTTCGGCGGGCATCGGCGCAACGCTTGCGATGCTGATTTTCGGCACGCCGTTCTCGGTGATCGCGATGATCGGCATCATCCTGCTGATCGGTATCGTCAAGAAGAACGGCATCATGATGGTGGACGTGGCGATCCAGTTGCAACGCAAGGAAGGCCGCAACGCGCGCGCCGCGATCCACGAGGCCGCCGTGGTGCGTCTGCGGCCGATCATGATGACGACCTTCGCGGCGGTGCTGGGCGCGGTGCCGCTGGCGATCGGCATCGGCCAGGGCGCATCGCTGCGCCAGCCGCTTGGCGTGACGGTGATGGGCGGCCTGATCCTGAGCCAGGTTTTCACGCTGTACACCACGCCCGTGATTTATCTGTTCCTCGACCGCCTGCGCGCCCGCCTCGCCCGCTGGACCGCACGCCTGCCCTGGAACCGCCAGGCCGATGAGAGCGCATCATGAAGATTCATCCGACCGTGTCCGTTTCCGTTTCTGATTTCATTTCCGATCCCGTTTCGTCCATGAACGACCGCGCCGGCTTGCGCCCACTACGATTCGTGCCCCTGTGCCTCGCGCTGCTGATGAGCGGCTGCATGGTCGGCCCCGAATATCATCGCCCGCAGGTCAACGTGCCCGCGCAATGGAAAGAGCTGCCCGGCTGGACCCAGGCCGATCCGTCCGCTGCCGAAGGCCCGAAGGGCGAATGGTGGACCGCCTTCCAGGACCCCTTGCTCGACGAACTTGAGCCGTTGGTGGCGGTCTCGAACCAGACCGTGGCGCAGAGCTACGCGAATTATCAGCAAGCGCTCGCCGAAGTGCGCGTGGCGCGCGCGAGCCTCTTCCCGACCATCGGCGTGACCGGGTCGGCCACGCGCGAACGCGCGTCCACCAGCACGACCAGTGGCTTTAGCAGCGGTGGCGCGCGCATCGTCAATTCGGGCTCGCTGGAAGCGAACGTCAGCTGGACGATCGACTTCTGGGGGCAGGTACGCCGCCAGATCGAGGAACAATCGGCCACGGCGCAGGCGAGCGAAGCAACGCTCGCCAACGCCCAGCTATCCGAGCAGATCGCGCTTGCCAATGCGGTGATCGATCTGCGCGTGACCGACGCGGATATCGACCTGCTGACGCAAACCGTCGAGGCGTACAAGGACTCATTGCGCGTGGTGTCGAATCAGGACACGGCGGGCACCGTTCCGCCATCCGACCTCATCACGGCGCGCACGCAACTGGAAAACGCGCAGTCGAGCCTGATCGCCCTGGGCGTTTCGCGCGCGCAGTATGAACACGCGATTGCCGTGCTGGTGGGCCGCAATCCCGAAGATATGACGATCCCGCACAGCGCAAAGCTGCCCACGCTGCCGGTCATTCCGGCAGGCGTGCCGTCGACCATCCTGCAACGGCGGCCCGACGTTGCCACGGCGGAGCGGCAGATGGCCTCGGCGAATGCGGCGATCGGCGTGGCCATCGCGGCGTACTACCCGACGATTTCGCTTTCGGCGCTTGACGGCTTCACCCAGGCGCCGCTCGCGGGCTTGTTGCATGTGAGCAATTACGTGTGGTCGCTGGGCGCGAGCGCAACGGAAACGGTCTTCGACGGCGGCGAGCGCAGCGGCGAAGTCGCGGTGGCGCGCGCGAGCTATAACGCTGCGGTGGCGAATTATCGCGGCACGGTGCTGAGCGCGTTCCAGAGCGTGGAGAACGACCTTTCGGGCCTGCGCATCCTGGCGCAGCAGAGCGAGGCGCTGGACGCCGCGGTGCGCGACTCGATTCGCGGCGCGCAGATCGCGCAGAACGAATACCAGGCGGGCACGGTCGATTACACGACGGTGGCGACGGCCCAGGCGACCCAGTTGAGCACGCAACAAAATGCGCTGACGGTGCAGCAGTCGCGCTTGCTGGATGCGGCTGCGCTGATCGGCGATCTGGGTGGCGGATGGACAGGCGTGCTGCATGACGCGGGTCATCCGCAGCAGGTGAGTGTCGATCGGGGCAGTAGCGCTAATGCAAACGCCGCTACGCCGCCTCAGTAGCGAGATTTCAGCGGCCGACTCGCGGCCTTGCGGATCAAGCCCCTCATTGCAGGGGCTTTTTTTCACCTCAACCAATCCGTATTCGAAATCAAACCGACTACTCACCTTGACGATTCTTGACTGTTTTTGCGCGAAGCCAATGCGACAATTCCGCGTTTTTAACCGTCCTCCTCCGCAGAAACCCGCCCTGATTTCATGGCGTGGTGGTGAGAAGCCGTCAAGGCGAGGTAAAAAAGTGAGAAAGGCAATTGCGGCCATGCTGGTCGCCGCAACATTATCCGCAGGCTGCGCAACGGGCTCCAAAGTCAAGCTCCACGATACCGCGATGCTGGGCGACGCCGCGCTCGCGCCGTCCCTATATGGCAAGTATCGCGTGCTGCAGGGGCCTTCGGAGGCGCGCATGGCTTACCTTGAGGTTTACGCCAGCACGCTGGGCAAGCCGGTATTCCGGCTCGTCGATAAGGACAATATCGAACTGGTCGTAGCAAGCCCGCTCACTTGCGAACTGAAGAAAAGCGGCGCCGATGTAACAGGCAGCATCACCTGCGGAAAGCGCCGCTCTCTCGCCGGTGAATATCCCTTCGTTCATCTTGGCTCTGGCACACATTACCCGACGAATGCGGACGGCGTTCAAGGTATCTATAACGGAAAACTGATTCCGTTTAACGATAACTGGTATTTGTTTGAGTTCAACGGAAGCGGCGGCTTCCAGACCGACGACTACCTGCTGGAAAGAATACCTGGCGATTGAGCGTAATCGCGTGCGACACAAGAAGTTGTAAAGAACAGTTAACGCGGCATGACGCCGTCAACGACGGTGAATCGCTGATCGTTAGCCGTGCAGACGCCTATGGCGTCATCCAGTCAAGCAAGTAGATCTCGATCACGAGGAAGAAAATGAAGAAGTCGTCTATCGCCATTCTGGTTTCCCTTTCGGCATTCGCCAGCATCGCCTCGGCGCAAAACGCAGACAACGGCATCCAGATGAGCAACGATCCCGCACGCGCCGCCCAGGTCGAGGAACACGCCCGTAACGTGCAAGCGCAACCGGCAACGATGCAATTCGACGAAGGTTCGGATGTCGCTAAGGCATCGCCGCAAAAGGCAAAGAGCCATCACAAGCACGGCGCAACGCAATCGAAATCGAAGAAGAAGCACGCGCACAAGGCTGAGAAGGCTCACGTCGCGCAGTAAATCGCGCGGTTAGCGATCGGCAACCCGCCGCCCGTTCAATCGGGCGGCAATCCTTGCATTAGCGACGCGCAAGGTCAATTAAGCAGGATGACGAATCAGTCCGATATCGGTGAGCCGTGTCGATACGACCGCCGATGCAATTAATTGCACGGCTCAGCCTGCGAAGCGCGCGACTCCTGCGGCAAGGGCAATGCGGACGCCGGCAAGCCAAAGACCGAATCGAAGATCAGATTGAAGATGTAGGCGTAGACGAGGAAGAACATCGTGAGGCCGATGTCCATCAAGAAGGCCTCGAGCAGCGAGACACGCAGCGTAAGCGCGATCATCGGCACCAGAAAGATCACGAGGCCGCCCTCGAAACCCACCGCATGCATCGCGCGTCGCAACGGGCTGCGCCCGCGTTTGGTTTGGCGCACTTCCCAGCGTTCGAAAAGCCAGTTGTAGACGGCGTTCCACCCCACCGCCACCAGCGACGTCAAGATCGCCGCCGCGCCCGCGCGGTCCGCGCCGCTGCCGGCAACCGTGGCGAAGCTCGTGCCGGTGATCAGAATGCCGAAACCCTCGAACAGCGTGAGATAGACGATCCGGCGCTTGATGCCTTGCATGGCCTTAACGCTCCGTTATCCGTTTGTAGCGCGTCACTGGAACGCCGATACTACACGAGCGCCAATATCCGCAGCGCCGCCGCGGTTATTGGCGAATACCCACGGCTCAGGCGAGGTCGGTGAAGACCGCTTGCGTGCCCAGACGCGACTTCGGCAGCTTTGCGTTGAAATCGTCGCCGCTGCGATAACCCAGACCTACCACCACGATGGCCGTCAGGCCCTGCGCGGCGAGACCCAGTTCCTCGTCCAGCGCCTTTGCGTCGAAACCTTCCATCGGGCAGGCGTCGATTTCGAGCGTCGATGCGCCGATCAGCAGCGTGCCCAGCGCAAGGTACGCCTGCTTCTCCATCCACGCGGAAAGATCGTCGCGTTCGCGATGCAGGTTGACGTAGAAGCCGCGCGTGTTCTGCTGGCCCGTCTTTGCCTCGGCATTGGCGAAGCGGCCGTCGGCCTCTTCCTGCGCCAGCACGGCGTTCAGATGCGCCTCATCCATGTCCTTGCGCACGCACAGCACCATGACGTGCGAGGCGCGCGTGACCTTCGCTTCGTTGTAGGCGTAACCCGGCTGCATCGACTTCGCCACGCGGGCGCGTGCGGCGTCGCTTTCGGCAACGATGAAATGCCACGGCTGCGAGTTCACCGAAGACGGGCTGAAGCGGATCAGTTCCTTGAGTTCATCGATGACGGCAGCGGGGATCTTGCGAGCGGAATCGAAAGCCTTGGTGGCGTGGCGAGCCTTGGCGAAGTGCGTGAGATTCAACGACATAGTCCTTGTAAGCGGTTTCAGAGCAAGGCCGGTATCCTACCAGCATGAGCCGTTTCCCGCGCGGGGCGGCTGATTGCCATATGACAGCCATACAACTGCCTACACGCCGCATCGACACAGGAGATCCCCACCATGCGCCAGGCCATTCATCATCTGCATGTGAGCGCGCGCTCGCGCGGTCTGACCGAGTTCACCGGGCAAGTGCGGGCGTTCGTGCGCGAAAGCGGTATCGGCATGGGGCTTCTGACGCTGTTCTGCCGCCATACCTCGGCCTCGCTGCTGATTCAGGAAAACGCCGATTCCTCGGTGCGCCGCGATCTCGAACGCTATTTCGACCAGCTTGCGCCCGAAGACCCCCAGCGCTATGAACACGACACCGAAGGCCCCGACGATATGCCCGCGCATCTGCGCACCGCGCTCACGCAGAGCCAGTTGTCGATTCCCGTCGAGCACGGCGCGCCCCTGCTGGGCGTCTGGCAAGGCATCTATCTGTTCGAACACCGCCGTCACGCCAGCGCCCGCGAAGTCGTGTTGCACCTGATCGGCGAGTAGGCGAAGCCGCCCACCGCCCCACCGCTGCGAGCAAAGCCGCGGCACAGACGCTATGCTTGCGCTTTGGCGATCTTATCTGCCTGACCCGTTCTGCCTGTTCCCTTCAACCAATCGACCGGATCCATCATGAAACACTTCAGCGGCTCCATGATCAGCTTCAACCGCCCCGACGGCAAATCGCTCCAGGGCTACCTCGCCACGCCTGAAAAGACCGAAGGCGCGCCCGCCATCGTCGTGATCCAGGAATGGTGGGGCTTGAACGACCAGATTCGCGGCGTTGCCGACCGCCTGGCGCAGGCCGGCTACTACGCGCTCGTCCCCGACCTCTATCGCGGCAAGAGCACCGTCGAGGAAGAGGAAGCGCATCACCTGATGACGGGCCTCGATTTCGGCGACGCCGCCTCACAGGACATCCGCGGCGCGGTCGATCACCTCAAGACGCTCACCGACCGCGTCGGCGTGACGGGCTACTGCATGGGCGGTGCGCTCACGCTGCTGGCCGTCAACCAGATTCCGGGCCTCGCAGGCGCGGTCGTCTGGTACGGTTTCCCCCCGCTCGAATATCTCGATGCGAGCAAGATTACCGTGCCGGTGCTCGGCCACTGGGCTACGCAGGACGGTTTCTTCAAGAGCGAGACCGTCGACGAACTCGAAACCAAGCTCAAGGATGGCGGCGTGAATGTCGAGTTCCATCGCTACATGGCGTTCCACGCGTTCGCCAACGAAACGGCGGTCGGCCCGGGCCGCATTGCGCACACGCAGTACGATCCGGTCTGGTCGCAACTTGCGTGGGACCGCACGCTGACGTTCTGGGGCCGCACACTCTGGAAACAGGCGTAAATCGCCTGAAATGAAAAACGCGGCGCACTTGTGAGACGTGCGCCGCGTTTTTGAACCTGTGCGCCGCGCATCGTATTCAGCGAAGTGTTCCGGGCACAATAGCAACTGTTGTCAATATTCCGAGGTTTCGTCGGATCGCAAAATGCTCAGCCCGCGAAGTCGTATTTCATCCGCTTGATCGGATCCTTCGTCCGTTCGAGGTTTGCGCACAGCGGGCACCATTGCCCCCTTATGACGCCAAGTGGCTGGGTTGACCAGACATGCCCCCGTCGGCACTGCCATTGCAGCGGGTGCCGCACCGAGATGTACTCCTCGGACAAGCAGCGCCCGCCATGGCTCGCGGCGATTTCGTGCATCTTCCCAATGCCGAGTCGACGCCGCTCGCGAAAGCACCGCTTGCACCAGTGCTGCTTCGCGTTCTGCGCCGTCGTCTCCCATTCGTGCCCGTTCGCGCAACGCCAGCGCAAAGGTACGGTCTGATTTTCGTAGCTCTGCGACAGGCAATCGCCACCGTGGCTTGCCGCCAGCGCGCGCATCGCGTCGATCGTATCGCGCTGCCGTTCGTGCCAGCATTGCCAGCACCATCGTCCGTTCAGGATAGCCCTGAACGATGTGCGCCAGCGATGGCCCGCTGCGCACTCGAACTCCAGTGGACTCAGAACATTGATGTACGCGGTCGAAAGGCATCGGCCGCCGTGCGCGCGGGCGGCGCGCCGGACGTCGTCCAGCGGGTGGCACTTCTGCTGCACAGCGCAGGCGCGGCACCACGAACCTCGGCTTTTCACGTTACCGAAACTTGCGAACCAGCGGTGTCCTTCGGCGCACTCCCATTCCAGCGGTCTGCGGTTATTGACATATTCCGGCGACAGGCACCGGCCCCCGCGCGATGCAGCGATCGCGTGGGCATCCTCGATTGTTAGGCGCCGGCTCATACCCGCTCCGGTCGCTGGGTGGCCATGATCGGCAAAGTCCCGATCCGTGATAACCCAATGGGCAAACGGGCGTTGGACACGCGCAGCCCCACCAACCGAGTCTTGCCGCTCCCACAGTTAAACGCGACGTGCATCTCACACCTCGCAGTAGGAACGCGTCCGCGATGCGACCAGTCGGGGCAACGGACTACAGTTCGTTTCATCTCACTGCTCCTTGGGTGATCGTGGGGGATGGCGACAGACACTGCATCGCCAGTCGGCAACGTTCCCCTTGCCTTTCGAAAATTCATCTGTTATCCGAATCAATGACCAGCGTCCGATCGGCGGCGATCAGCTTCACTAGATCCGTTTTTTTCCACTTCGATTTCGGAAGCAGCACTGACCACTCCGCATCGGACGTGTCGCGGAAGAACGCCGCCACGCCCACAAAATTCGCCGCATCGTCCATCGGCTCCGAAATCTTCAGCGTCTGCCCCGGCCCGAGCGTGACATCGCGGCTCCAAAGCATCGACGCCTTCAGTGCATCGTTACCGCCGAGCAGTTGCGCATAGGTGGCCGTGGCGAACGGTTTGTCGTCCTTCAACTGCCAGATGCGCAGCACCACCGGCAGCGATGTGCCCCGCGCGTCCTGATTCAGCGCGCCGCGTGCCGTGACGACAAGATCCATCTGTTTGACCTTCGTCTCGAATACCGCTTTCGTGACGGCCACAGTGCCGTCCTTCACGGCCTGCAACGTCCCGCATGCGCTGAAGCACAGCGCAAGGACCACGCCGCACGCGCGCCCGATCATCTTCGTGTGCATCAGAACGGCGCTCCCTCGAACATCGTGCGGGGATAGACGGTCTCTTTTCCGTCGACGACCAGCGCCAGCCCTACCGCATGGTGAACACCCGCATAACGGCCCAGGAAATGATTCAGCACATCGCCGAACAGCACGGCATCGCCCGGCCCGTCAAAGGCGCTCGCGTCAAGTTCGACATGCAGACGGATTTCCCGGAGCATCCCCCCACGCGCCAGCACCTGCCGAAGGGACACCCGTACCTCCCGGATCGCGTCGATGCGCTGCGCCGCACCGTCGTCCGGCGACCAGTCGTACAGCTCCAGCACTTCGCGCAACGCGGTCGCGCCCTCCGGGTGAAAGCGGTTTAGCTCGTTCGCGGCGCCCGAGGTGTGGTGACCCAGCACGCGCCAGTCGTAGCCCGGGAAGTAACGCGGTGGATACGGATGCGCTTCCAGCGCGTCACCACGCCGTTGAAGGTGGCCGCTGCGTGGTCCACCGGGTCGGTCCAGCTTGCCAGCGGCATCGCAGCCCGCTCGTCAACATGGAGGCCCGCGCGTCGCCCAACGTAGTCCTTGCCGTCGATATCCAGACGTGGCGAAGTAACCGTGAGATTGACCACGTAGTCCTTGCAGAACCCGCCTTTCACCTTGAAGTCCAGCACGTCAAGATCATGCTCTTCCTTGCCGATCCATAGCCTGAGGTGCTGCGTCAGGCGGACATCAGGATTACGTAGTGCATCGGCAAAGCTCTTTGTCACGGCATTCATATGCCCGCCCCTGTCAGATTGGAAGACGCAGGTCGAATTCGTTGCGCCCGCATCCACAGGGGATAAAATCTAGGTTTGGATCACCAATCAGTCAATTTCAACTTACGCCGCTTTCGCAAATTCTTAGATTCGTCTGTTGAATGACAAAAAGCCTGCACGCTTAGTTTTTTGATATTTAAATGCGTGATAGAGGAAATAAAAAACGCGGCGCACGTTGTGAGACGTGCGCCGCGTTTTATTACGACCGCTTGTTTTCTGTCGAAGCGCCTAGTGCGAGCGCCCCGCCGCCCCATCCAGCAGCGCGATTTCGCGCTCGCTCTGCAGGACCGCCTTGCGCTCGCCTTCTGCGTCGATCGAACGCGCCAGCACCAGATACGCGATCGCCGACACCACCAGGCCCACCGCCCATGCCACGTCCACGCCGCCGATGCGCGCGGCCAGCGGCCCCGTATAGATACCTGGCAGCACGAAGAACGGCACCGTCGAGGCAAAGCCCACCGCGTAGGCGATCAGCCCGCGTGCACCCCATGCGCCGTAAAGACCGTCGGGCGTGAAGAGTTGCGTGATCGCATAGTGGCCGCGCCGCACGAAGAAGAAGTCGACCAGATTCACCGATGTCCATGGCACCAGCAGATACAGCATGATCGTGAGCGCCGCGAACAGGATGTCGATGGCGTTGCCCGAGAGCGAGAGCGAAATCACCACCCACACGAGACCCAGCACGAGCACCGTGATCACGCGCACCGCCGAGGTCGGCCGCACCGGCTTGAACGAATCCACCGCCGTCACCACCGTAAGCATCGCGCTATAGGCGTTCAGGCCCATCGTCGCGACCATCGCGCCCACCGAAGCCAACGAGATCAGCACGCCGAAGCCGCGAAACATCGCATTGCCCGCATCGTAGAGCGCAACGAGGCCGTCCGATGCGCCAAGACGCGTCGCGAGCCATGCGCCCAGCGCGATCAGCCAGATCGCCGATGCCGACGCCCCGACGAACACCGCCGCAATGATGGCGCGCGGCTTCGTGTCACGCGGCAAATAACGCGAGTAATCCGACACATAGGGCGCGTACGTGATGTTGTAGCTGGCGCTCGCGGCGAACTGCGCGGCAAACGCCACCAGCGAGAAGCCGCCTGCATGCGCCACGCCGGCCTTCACGCCCACCGCGCCAAACATGATCCACAAGGTCAGCAACACGTAGAGCGGCAGGCTTGCCACCAGCAGCCACTTGAACACGCGATGCAGCCAGTCGTGGCCGTAGATCGCCAGCGCCAGCGCGATCAGCGCCGTCACGATGGTCACGAGCGTGGGCGACCAGCCGAAGATGCCTTTCACGCCGCTCGCCATCAGCACGGTATCGACCACATTGAAGCCGATGAAGGTGAAGAGTGTAGCGATAAGGATCAGCACCACGCCGCGATAGCCAAACTGCGCACGCGACTGGATCATCTGCGGCAGGCCCAGATGCGCGCCCTGCGAGGCGTGAAAGGCCATGAACAACGTGCCGAACAGAATGCCGAGCACGCCCGAGAGGATCGTGTAGCCCAGCGAAAGTCCCATGCTCGGCCCCACGAAGCCGATGGCGATCGTGAAGAACTGGAAATTGCCGAGGAACCAAAACGGTCCCTGGCCTGCCACGCTGCCGTGGCGTTCGTGCGCGGGCACATAATCGATCGAGCGAACTTCGATCTTGCGCCATTTGCCGGGCTTCGGGCCGGCTGCATCGGCGGTCTCGGCCGCGCTGTTCGCAGCGATGTTCACAGCACTGCTCGCCGCAGGCGGCGCCCAGCCATTAACGTTATCGGTGCTCATCTGTCTGTTCCTGTGCGATTCTTTGTGGGGCGCAGTGCGTCAGTTTTGCTTCACGACTGCGGCGGATGAGCGGCGCCTGCGCGCGCCCGGATGACGTGTTTGATTTCCTGGTAAGCGCGCACGCCCCAGGGACCGAGTTCGCGGCCAAGGCCGCTAAGCTTGCGTCCGCCCCAACCCGTCTGCGGGAAGATCACCTGCGGGGCATTCACCCACACCACTCCAGCCTCGCAGGCGTCGCTGACCCGCGCGGCGCGTGCGGCGTCGGCGGTCACGACCGTGGCGACCAGGCCGTAATCGCTATCGTTGGCCAGCGCGATGGCTTCGTACTCCGTATCGAAAGCGCGGACCAGCGCAACTGGGCCGAAAATCTCCTCGCACCAAAGCACGTTGTCGGGCGCAACGTTCGCGCACACCGTCGGCGCGATGAAGTAGCCGGCCTCCAGTTGCGTGGGCGCTGCGCCGCCGCACAGCACGCGTGCACCCTGCTCCTTGCCGCGCGCGAGCAAACCCAGCACGCGCTCGCGTTGCGCCGCGCTGATCAGCGGCCCGACCCGTACATCCGTTTCATGCGGCGCGCCCACCACGGCGCTGCGCGCCAGCGCAACCAGTTTCTCCACGAACGCATCGTGCAACGACCGAGCCACCAGCACGCGCGACGTCGCCGAACACATTTGCCCCGCGTTGAAGAACGCACCGTTGAACGCGAGTTCGACGGCTTCGTCGAGGTTCGCATCGTCGAATACGATCAGCGCCGATTTGCCGCCCAGTTCGAGCGAGATGCGCTGCATGCGCTGCGCAGCGGCGCGCATGACCGCCTGGCCCGCTGCCGTGCTGCCCGTGAAGGAGACCTTCGCCACCCCGCGATGCGAGGCCAGTTGCGCGCCCACCTCGCGGCCGCCCGCAACCAGATTCACCACGCCCGCAGGCACATCGGCGGCCGTGACGATATCGACGAGCGCGCGTTCTGCCAGCGGCGTCAGTTCCGAAGGCTTGATCACCACCGTGCAGCCCGCCGCCAGCGCGGGTGCGAGTTTCCACGATGCCGTCACGAGCGGGAAGTTCCACGGCACGATCAGCGCGCACACGCCCACGGCCTCGTGGCGTACATCGGCTTCGAATGCGTCGTCGGGCAAGGCGACCGGCGTGCTGGCGGCCACGCCCCCTTCGCGGCACAACTGCGCGTAATAGCGAAAGGTGGCGGCAGCGTCGCTCACGTCAAGTTCGGCTTCGAAGCGCGGCTTGCCGTTGCAGCGCATCTGCAACTCCACCAGCTCGCGCGTATGGGCTTCGATGCCTTGCGCAATGCGTTCGAGCCGTTCGCCACGTTGTGCGACGGGCGCGGTGCGCCAACTGCGCAAGGCCCGCGCCGCCGCGGCCACGGCTTCGTCGACATCGTCCGCCGCTGCGCCCGACACTCGCGCATAGGGCTGCGCGCTGCAAGGATCGACGAGTTCGAGCGCTGCGCCCGCGCCTTGCCGCCATGCGCCGTCGATAAACACGCCCGGCTCGACCGCCAGCGTGACGGCTGAAATCGCTTCGCGTTTCATGCGCACACCTCGCTTTCGTTCACGGCATCGTGCACCGCCGTGCAGGCGTGCGGCGACAGATGTTCGTGCACCGCCAGCCACTGGCCGCCGCGCTTCGCGAACGCAATCGTCTCGCGCTCGTCGAGCGTTTCGCTGCCCGCATGCGTCGCGACGCGGGTGCGCACGTTATGCACGAACAGCGCCACATCGCCGATGCATTGCACGCTGCGCGCACGCGATTCGCAGCCCAGCACGCGAAAGCCGTCCTCGCGCTCCCATTGACGCCACAGCGCCTCATAGGCCGCGCGCGTGGGCAGCGGCTCGCTCACGTGATGGAACACAAAGCTTGCGTCGGCTGCAAAGGCGGCAAAATAGACGTCGCGGTCGTGACGCGCAAAGGCGTCGATCAGGGCGTCGGCGGCGGCCAGCACCTGGGTTTCTGTGTCGCGTTCGGTCTCGCTCATGAACACTCTCCGGGGATAACGTCTGCTTATGTTTTTTAGTTTGGACGGCGAATCATCTGGATTGGACTTGCGTTCACGCGTTTTTCAAGCACGATACTTCACGCCCGGCAGCACGCACAGCATCTCGAATGCGAGATTCGCGGCCAGCAGCGCCGTGGTGCCTTGCGGGTCATACGGCGGCGAGACTTCCACCAGATCCGCGCCGACCAGATTCAGCCCGCGCAAGCCGCGAATGATTTCCAGCCCTTGCGGCACGGTCAGACCGCCGATTTCCGGCGTGCCCGTGCCCGGCGCGAAGGCCGGATCGAGACCGTCGATATCGAAGCTCAAATACACGGGGCCGTCGCCCATCTGTTCGCGCACTTCCTTCATGAGCGTTTCGAGCGAGCGGTTCCAGCAGGCTTCGGCCTGCACCACGCGAAAGCCCTGATCGCGGCACCAGTCGAAATCCTCAGCGTGATAGCCGGTGCCGCGCAGGCCGATCTGGATCACGCGGTCGCAGTCGAGCAGGCCCTCTTCCACCGCGCGGCGGAACGGCGTGCCGTGAGCGATTTTCTCGCCGTACATGGTGTCGTTGACGTCGGCGTGCGCGTCCACGTGGACCACGCCCACCTTGCCGTACTTCTTGTGCATCGCGCGCAGGATCGGCAGGGCGATGGTGTGGTCGCCGCCCAGCGTCACCGGCTTGCACCCGCTGGCGATGATGCCGTCGTAAGCCGCTTCGATATCGGCAATGGCCTTGTGGATGTCGAAGGGGTTGATCGCCACATCGCCGATATCGGCCACCTGGAGCGAATCGAACGGCGCGGCGCGGGTGGCCATGTTATAGGGCCGCAGCAGCACCGATTCGGCGCGAATCTGGCGCGGGCCGAGACGCGCGCCATTGCGGTTCGACGTACCCAGATCGAACGGCACGCCGACAAAACAGGCGTCCAGCCCCGCGCTGGTTTCGGCGATCGGCAGACGCATCATCGAGGCAATCCCGCCAAAGCGCGGCATGGCGTTACCGGAAAGGGGCTGATTCAGCGTGGTGTTGCGGGAGTCGTTCATATCCGTAAAAACCCTGTAAACATCGATCGGAGCAGTGGGTTCAAACCCAATGCTGGCAATGCTAGAGGGAAAAAATTTTGGATAAAATGATGGCCTGATGATGTTTACATCGATCTGGATCAATGTAAAAGGTATCCCGTGCTCGCCAACCTGACCGATTTCGACCTGCGGCTGATCCGCGTTTTCCTCGCCGTGGTCGACGCGCGCGGACTCACCGCCGCCCAGGCGGCGCTCAACGTAGGGCAATCGACCATCAGCACGCAGCTGTCGTCGCTGGAAACGCGGCTAGGCTTCAGGCTCTGCGAGCGCGGACGCGGCGGCTTCAAACTCACGGCCAAGGGCGAGCGCTTTGCGATGTCGGCGCGGCGGCTGCTGGTGGCCGCCAACAGCTTCTGCGCCGAAGCCGCGAACATGGACCGCCAGCTGGTGGGCGAGCTGAACCTCGGCCTGATCGGCCATACGCCGTTCAGCCAGAACGCGCGCATCAGCGATGCGATTGCCCGTTTTCGCCAGCGCGACCAGGCCGTGCGCTTCAATATCCAGATCCGCTCGCCGGGCGAACTGGAGGAACAGGTGCTCAACGGCAAGGTGGATATCGCCATCGGCTATTTCTGGCATCGCGTGCCCAGCCTCGACTACACCGCGCTCTTTATCGAGCGCCAGTACGCCTATTGCGGCGCGCGCCATCCGCTATTCGAGCGCGCGGCAGAACCCGGTTCCATCGGCGCAGACGAAGCCGCCGCCTGCGAATGGGCATGGCGCAGCTACCCGCTGCCCGAGGCGCAGCACTCCACGCACGAGCGCAATGTCACCGCCATCGCCGACAACATGGAGGCCGTCGCGCTGCTGATTCTTTCGGGCCATCACCTGGGGTATCTGCCGGTTCATTTCGCCAAACCGTATGTCGATGGCGGATTGTTGCGCGCCGTGAATCCGGCGGCGCTGCGCTACGACGTGACCTTCCATATGGTCACGCGCCGCGCGCCGCATGCGGGCGATATCCAGCGCGCCTTCGTCGACGATCTGCGCGCCGTGCATCTGAACGAGATGGCGCCGGAAGCCGCCTTATAAGACGCCCGGCACGGCCGCATCACGCAAAAAGCGTTTGCCGTAAAATCGCTTTCGCCTAGTCAGAATAGTTCGTAGTCCCTCCTATCCGCTCTTGCCGTGCATGCGCCTTCGCCTACCGGAGCCATCGTGACGCAACTGATCCAGCATCCCGCTTTTCTGTTCTTTTCGCTGATCGTCTGCCTGCCGCTTGCGGCCATGTTTGGCGCGCTGGTGCTGCACCGCCGCGCGCCGCTGTCCGAAGAGGCGCGCGAGAACTACAACATCGTGCAGGGCGCCACGCTTACGCTGCTGGCGCTGCTGATCGGCTTCACGCTGTCGATGGCGGTGAGCCGCTACGACCAGCGCAAGAATTACGAGGAAGAGGAAGCCAACGCGATCGGCACCGAGTATCTGCGTGCGGACCTCGTTGGCGCGGACGCCGCCAGAATCAAGACGCTGCTCGCGCGCTATCTGGAGGCGCGCATCGAGTACTACCAGACCCGCGATCATGCGACGCTCGACGCCAACAACCACACCACCGCCGCCTTGCAGGCGCAGCTCTGGGACAGCGTGCGCCAGGCCGCAGCCGCGCAACCGAATCCCGTCACGGCCCTCGTGGTGGCGGGCATGAACGACGTGCTCAACACCCAGGGCTATACGCAGGCCGCGTGGCTCAACCGCATTCCGGCGGCGGCGTGGATACTGATGCTCATCATCGCGCTCTTCAGCAACATCATGCAGGGCTATGGCACATGCGGCAAAAGCGGCCGGCGCGTGCTGATGTTCGTGCTGCCGGTGACGGTGTCACTATCTCTAACCTTGATCGCCGATATCGACAGCCCGCGCGCCGGCCTGATCCGCGTCGCGCCGCTCAATCTGCTGAGTCTGCAGCAGTCGTTCCAGACGCCGAACTAAAGCCTGGTTAAAGCTGAAATGCACATCAAGAAGCAATCGCAATGCACTCACGCGCTAACATAGCCTCCCCGCGCGTCGCTTGCAGGACGCGCGCGGTGCTTACGTGTGTGTATGTTTAAACCAGGACTCACGATGAAACTCTATTTCTCCCCGGGTGCGTGCTCACTTGCCTCGCATATCGTCGCGCGCGAAGCCGGTCTCGACATCGAACTCGATCAAGTCAACCTCGGCAACAAAGAGACCGCCAGCGGCAAGGACTTCCGCACGATCAACGCGAAGGGCTGCGTGCCCGCGCTCGAACTCGACAATGGCGAGCTGCTCACCGAAGGCCCGGCGATCATGCAGTATCTCGCCGACCGCAATCCCGCCAGCGGCCTCGCACCCGCACACGATTCGATCGCGCGTTATCGTCTGCAGGAAATGCTCGGCTTCATCAGCACGGAACTGCACAAGCGCTATTCGCCGCTCTTCAATCCGAACTCACTGGATAGCGTGCGCGCCGAATCCATCGCCGCATTGCAGCGTCAATACGGCCTGCTCGACAAGCGTCTGGCCGAGCATGAGTGGCTGGTCGGCGATCACTTCACTGCTGCCGACGCCTATCTCTTCACGGTCACCAACTGGGCCGCGCACGTCGGCCTCGACCTGTCCGCGTTCCCTGCGGTGCTCACGTTCCAGAAGCGCGTGGCCGCGCGTCCCGCCGTGCAGGCGGCGCTGGGCGCGGAAGGGCTGATTCCGAAGCAATAAAGCCATAACGGAACAATGGCGCACGGCGCATCCGCACAGACCGTGCGCCATTCGGGCGACGTCTGCGCGCCGGCGGCATTTCCTCTACACTGTCTCGCCTCGGTGCGTCGCACGCCCCCGTTGCGCGCCCCCTTTTCGCCTCGTTACAGGACAGCCCATGAGCGATCTCAACGCCTTCCCCATCTCCGCCAGGTGGCCCGCGCAGCATCCCGAGCGCATCCAGCTCTATTCGCTGCCCACGCCCAATGGCGTGAAGGTGTCGATCATGCTCGAAGAAACGGGCCTCGCCTACGAGCCGCATCTGGTGCGCTTCGATACCAACGATCAGCTCTCGCCCGAATTCGTTTCGCTGAACCCCAACAACAAGATTCCCGCGATCATCGATCCGCATGGCCCGGACGGCCAGCCACTCGCGCTGTTCGAATCGGGCGCGATCCTGATCTGGCTCGGCGACAAGACCGGCCAGTTCCTCGCGCGCGAAGGCCGCGAACGCTACGAGACGATCCAGTGGCTGATGTTCCAGATGGGCGGCATCGGGCCGATGTTCGGCCAGCTCGGTTTCTTCCACAAGTTCGCGGGCAAGGAGTACGAGGACAAGCGACCGCGCGAGCGTTACGTCGCCGAATCGCGCCGCCTGCTGGGCGTGCTGGAGCAGCGTCTGGAGGGCCGCGCCTGGTTGATGGGCGATCACTACACCATCGCCGATATCGCTACCTTCCCGTGGGTGCGCAACCTCGTCGGCTTCTACGAAGCGGGCGATCTGGTTGGCTTCAAGGACTTCAAGAACGTGCAGCGTGTGCTGGAAGCGTTCGTCGCGCGTCCGGCTGTGAAGCGCGGGCTGGAGATTCCGGCGCGCAATTGACGGGGCAACCGCGCGCTCAAGGCGCTGCCTTCACGCGCGCGAGCACGGCATCGGATACTTCGCTGGCCGCATGCTCGACGGTCTTGTGCTGATCGCCGCGCGCCATCACGAACTTCGCGGCGGCCACGTAGGGATTGAGCGCGATGGCCGCACCCGCGCCCGGTTTCGACGTGCTCGAATGGCTCTCGATAACCTGATAAAGCGGCGCGGGCGTTTGTTTCGAAAGATCGTCGATGGCCACGGCCAGATCGACTTCATTGGCTCCCGCGCCGAAGCCCACCATCGCCCGCCGCAGGCGATTGCCCTCATCGCCATCGAGAAACACGCCGCGCACCAGCCAGCCTTGCGCGGGCGGCGTGACGCCGGCGGGCAAGCGGCGCGCATCCCGTCCCGCGCGGCGCAGATCGCTAACCAGCGCTTGCGCTAACTGCTCGACAATGTCGCTCGCGCGCGTTTGCGGCTTGTCCCGGCGCAGCAGCGGCCTGGGCAGCAGCCCGCCCCCAGGACGCCGCGCATTGTCGAGCGGATTTTTATCGGCGCTGACGCTGGCGTCGTCCAGTTCGAAATCGCTCACATAGAGGGTGTTGGCGTTGCCGTCCGCTATCTGGGCAAACGCCGGACATGCCGCTGCCGCCAATATCGCCAGGCAGAGAGTTCTGCGGTGATTCATGGTGCGGGTCTCCACAGTGCGAGCCCCATCATAACGGCCGCGCGCAAAGCCTTATCGCCGGATGCCGCGCATTCGTGAAGTGCGTGAGTTGCGCGACTTGCGCGACTTGCGTGACTTGGGCGGCGGGATCGTTCCCCAAAAGCATCACGCGATTTTGGGTAAACTGAATCGATGGATAAATGCCAATACTGCGGAATAATGCGCGACGAGTGGGATTGCCACGGTCAGGCCTGCCGCAACGCGATTGCGCGTGCGCTGCGGCGTCAGCGTCAGGGCCTCCCGATGGTGGCCAATCTGATCCGCAACGAGATCCCGGCCCACGCCAGCACTGGTGAAGTCATCAGCGCGCTGTCGCGCCAGCGCAAACGCGCGCGGCGCGGCAACGAGGAGCGCCGCGAGCGCAAGGCGCTCGAAAACGCCGATAAGGTCGGCGGGCTGGACAACCTGTAGACGGCACGCTTCGCGTAACGGGTTTAGCGCTTGCGCCGATAGTGGATCTGCGCAGGCACCTGAAGCGACTCAGGCGGCGCATCGCCTTCAAGCAGCGAGAACACGCAACGCAGGCTATGCGCGGCAAGCTGCGCGCTGTCCTGCACGATGGCATCGATCTGCAGCGGCAGGCAGTCGAGCAATTGATGATCATCGAAGATCATCAGGCGGTCTGGCGATTGCGCAAGCGCATTGGCTTCGTTGACGAATTCCAGCACGCCTTCAAGCAAGGTGATCGAGCCCGCGAACAGCGCTTCGGGAAAGCGGCCATGCGCCTCGAACCATGCCTTCATCAGCGTATAACCCGATTCGCGCTGATAATCGCGCTCGAATACCCAATCGGGCCGCACTTCCAGGCCATGCGTATGCAAGGCCTGCCGATAACCGGCCAGACGGTCGCGGCTGGCGGAAAGCTCGGGCTGGCCGCCAAAGTACACCACTTCACGCGCGCCCTGGGCCAGGGCCTCGCCGACCAGCGTGGCGACGATTTCGGTGGCATCGGTAATCACATAGGGAATCGCGCTCGTTTCCACACGGCGATCGGCGAAAACAAGCGGCAAACGTTTCACCCATTTTTCATAGCGCGGCGCATCGGCCGTGCACGGCACCACCACCAGACCGTCCACCTGATGCGAGACCAGATGCGCGATGCCTTCGGTTTCGCGCGCCGGGTCTTCGTCGCTCGTCACGATCACCAGCTGGTAGCGGTACTGCTCGCGGCATTGCGATTCCATCGCCTGCGCGAGCGCCGCGTGCGCCGAGTTGGTGAGATCGGGAATCACGAGGCCAATGGTGTTGCTGCGCCGCGAGCGCAGCGATCGCGCCGACTGCGAGGGCGTGAAGTGATTGTCGCGCGCCACCTGCAGCACACGCTCGACCGTCGCCGCCGAAATGCGGTAGCGCTCGGCATTGCCATTGAGCACCATGCTGGCCGTGGTGCGCGAGACCTCGGCGAGGCGGGCAATGTCGTCGATGGTCAAACGCTCGAACTGGGACACGCGGGCTTCCTGCTGTGTGGGGAAAGAATTGGGGACTGCCGTGAAAGACGAGGGATTGCGGCCAGCGCAACGTTCCGGGCGCTAGCTGCGTGAAAGCGTACAACAGAATGGCACGCTCCGTAAAACAAACGGAGCGTGCCGGATTTATCGATGCAATTGTACGCAGTGACTCAGTGCATCAACTTACTGCAGCAATGAATGCGGGAATTACTGCTGCTTGTACAGATTCAGCGGGACCGGGATGAACTTGTCGACCGTCTGGCCGTCCGCAAGCTTCTTCGCGGTCTGCACGCCATACTGGCCGATCAGTTCCGGCTGCTGCTGCACGGTCGCGGCCATCTGGCCGGCCTTGACGGCGGCGATCGCGTCGTCGGTGGCGTCGAAGCCCACCACGGCCACGTTCTTCAGGCCCGCTGCCTGCAGCGCCTTCACTGCGCCCAACGCCATTTCGTCGTTCTGTGCGAACACGCCCTGGATGTCCTTGTTGCTCTGGATGATGTTTTCCATCACCGAAAGACCCTTGGCGCGGTCGAAGTCGGCCGGCTGCTTCGTGGCGATCTTCACGCCGCCCCTGGCCGCGATTTCATCGTCGAAGCCCGCGCCGCGCTCGTTGGCCGCCGAAGAACCCGGGATGCCCTGCAGTTCGACGATATTGCCCTTGCCGCCCAGCTTGTCGGCCAGGAAACCGGCCGCCATCTTGCCGCCCGCCTTGTTATCCGAGGCGATATGCGAGCTGACTTCCGCGCCGTTTACGCTGCGGTCGAGCGAGATCACCTTGATGCCCTTGCTGGTGGCTTCCTTCACCACATTGGCCACCGCCGACGAATCGGTCGGGTTGATCAGAATGACGTTGACCTTCTTTTCGATCAGATCTTCGACGCTGGCCTGCTGTTTGGCCGGGTCGTTCTGCGCATCTACAGTGATCAGCGTGACGCCATCCTTCTGCGCTTCGTCTTCCGCGCCCTTCTTGAGCGACACGAAGAACGGGTTGTTGAGCGTCGAGATCGACAGGCCCACGGTCAGCGCGCCCGATGCCGCAGCGGCGGCCGACGCGCCGCTGGCTGCATCCGCCTGGCTGCTGCCCGGACCTTCCTTCGAGCAGGCCGCAAGGCCCAGTGCGAGCGAACCGGCGACGAGCGCGGCGAACATCTTCGAAAGCGACGGCTGGAACGGCTTGTGCATAGTCTTCCTCCTCGTTTTAATGTGTGGAGTGTGGATCGAAAAACAATGATGCTAAGGATTGCTACTGGATCTGGATCGAGGCATCGCGCCAACATGGCGCGCGATGCAGGAAATACCGTCAAGACTTACGACGACTTCTTGTTGCCACGGTCGATCAGGACGGCGAGCAGAATCACGCCGCCCTTGATGACCTGCTGATAGAACGACGACACGTCCAGCAGATTCAAACCGTTATTGAGCACGCCGATCAACAAAGCGCCCACCAGGGTGCCGAAGATCCAGCCACGGCCACCCGTGAGACTGGTGCCGCCCAGCACCACGGCGGCAATCGCGTCAAGCTCGTAACCGGTGCCCGCGGTCGGCTGCGCCGAATTCAGACGCGAAGTCAGCACCACGCCCGCGAGCGCCGACATCACGCCCGAAATCGTATAGACCCACAACTGGATGCGATCGACCCTCACGCCCGAAAGCTTCGCCGATTCCGCATTGCCGCCCGTCGCGTAAATATGACGGCCAAACACGGTCTTGCGCAGCAGCACCCAGAACACGCCGAACATCACCAGCATCAGCACGACGGGAATGGGCACGAGGCGTGCAACGTAACCGCCGCCAAGCAGCGAGAAGAAGTCGCTGTTGAAGCTGCTGATCGGGCTGCCGTTCGAGACGACCAGCGCGAGACCGCGCAGCACAGTCATCGAGCCGAGCGTGGCGATAAACGGCGCGACCTTGCCCTTGCTGATGACGATGCCGTTGGCGAGGCCCATCAGGCCGCCCGCGGCTAGACCCGCCACGGTGGCGACCAGCGCGTTCGTGCCGGAACTGAGCAGCGTGGCGATGATGACCGACGACAGCGCCAGCACCGAGCCCGCCGACAGATCGATGCCGCCCAGCAGGATCACAAGCGTCATGCCGAAGGCAATCAGCGCGTTGATCGACGCCTGGCGCATCACGTTGAGCAGATTATCGAGCGTGAGAAAGTTGGGGCTCACGATCGACAGCGCCACCGCAATGATCAGCAGTGCGATGAAAGGTCCGAGCTTTTGCAGCGTCGCCCGGCTGCCGGGGGTCATGGTGAGTTGCGACATGGAATGTCTCGCTTGGTTGCCTGGAATAAGGTGTGAGCGCGCCGCGCGGCGTGGTGCGACGTAGCGGGACGCAGCGCGACGTAATGCGACGTAGTGCGTTCAGGCCGCTGCCGGTTCAGCCGGGGCTGGCGCTGCATGTCCGCCGGCTGCGGCAGTCATGATCTGCTCCTGGGTGGCCGTAGCCGCTTCGAAAAGGCCCGCCTGGCGGCCCTGGTGCATCACCAGGATGCGGTCGCTCATCGCCAGCACTTCGGGCAATTCGGACGACACCATCACGATGGCCACGCCCTGCTGGGCGAGCTGGTTGATGATCGCGTAGATCTCGGCCTTGCCCCCCACGTCCACACCGCGCGTGGGCTCGTCGAGCAGCAGCACCTTGGGCGGCTTCGCGAGCCACTTGGCGAACACCACCTTCTGCTGATTGCCGCCCGAGAGCGACTTCACATCGAGTTCCGCGTCGCGCGTACGCACGCGCAACTGTTTGATGAGACCATCGACGGCGCTGCGTTCGGCTTTCTCGTTGACGAAACCCAGCTTCGCGTAGCTGTCCAGATGCACGAGCGTGGCGTTCTCGCGCACCGACATGCCGAGCACCAGACCCTGACGCTTGCGGTCTTCCGTAACGAAAGCGATGCCTGCCTCGATCGCGCTGCACGCATCGCGTACTTCAAGCGGCTGGCCGTCGAGCGT
This sequence comes from Paraburkholderia bannensis, assembly GCF_014200455.1. Classification (GTDB taxonomy): domain Bacteria; phylum Pseudomonadota; class Gammaproteobacteria; order Burkholderiales; family Burkholderiaceae; genus Paraburkholderia; species Paraburkholderia bannensis_A. The sequence goes on from NZ_JACHBW010000019.1 coordinate 31,074, forward strand.
GACGGTGCCCGCAGTCTTGCGATTCACGCCGAATAGCGTGCGCAGGATTTCGCTGCGCCCCGCGCCCATCAGACCGGCGATGCCCAGCACCTCGCCCGCGCGAACATCGAAGGTAATGCCGCTCACGTGGCCTTCGTCGGCGAGATCGTTCACGCGCATGCGCACGTCGCCGGGCGTATGGCTGCGCTTCGGAAAACGCTCGCCCAGTTCGCGCCCAACCATCAGCCGGACGATCTCGTCGAAATTCGTATTGGGGATCGCGCGCTCGCCCACGAAGTGGCCGTCGCGCAGCACGCTGATCTTGTCGCAGATGCGGAAGATCTCTTCCATGCGGTGCGAGACGTAGACGATGGCCACGCCGCTCGCCTTGAGCGACTGCATGATCTCGAACAGCGTGTCGATCTCGCGACTGGTGAGGGCCGCCGTGGGCTCGTCCATCACGAGCACCTGCGCGTTGAGCGAGAGCGCCTTGGCGATTTCCACCAGCTGCTGCTGGCCGATCGACAGATGGCCCGCCTCGGTTTGCGGATCGATGCGCTGCGCGCCGACCTTGTCGAGCCATTTGCGCGCTTCACGGCGCATGGTCGCGGTATCGACCATGCCGAAACGGTGCGGCTCGCGTCCGAGGAACAGGTTCTCCATCACCGTCAGTTGCGCGATAAGGTTGAGTTCCTGATGGATGATGGCGATGCCCGCGCGTTCGGCTTCGACGGTATTGCGGATCGTCGCCGCGCGGCCGTCGATGAGAATCTGGCCCGCGTCGGCCTGATAGACGCCGCTGAGAATCTTCATCAGCGTCGATTTGCCAGCGCCGTTTTCGCCCATCAGCGCGTGGATCTCGCCCGCCTCGATATGGAAATCGACGCCTTCGAGCACACGCACCGGACCGAACGCCTTGCCGATGCCCTGCATCATCACTTGCATCATGGACCTCTTAGAAGATCACGCCCGAATGCAGGATCACATTCGCATAAGGACTGCATTCGCCGGTGCGGATCACCACTTTCGCTTCGCGGCAGCGGCGCTTGAATTCTTCGTGCGGCACGGCTTCGATGGCGATCTGCGCGGCTGCCATCTCGCGGCTTTTCTCAACCACGGCGGCGTTGTGCGTCTGCGCCTCGCTCGCGAACACCGCACGCTCGGCCTTGAAGTCGGCGAGGATGCTATCGAGCACGTCGAAGAAACCCGGCACGCCCAGTGTGAGCGAAACGTCGATGCATTCGACGCCTGCCGGAATGGGCAGACCGCAATCGGCGATCACGAGGCTGTCGGTATGGCCCATGCCGGCCAGCACGCGCGCGATGTCGCGATTCAGGTGTCCTTGTTTTTTCATGGGTATTGCTGTGCTTGAAACCGATCAGGACTGCTGGCTCAGGAACTGCTCCAGTTCGGCGAGCGTGGGCATGCCGCCCTGTGCGCCCGCACGCGTCACGGAAAGCGCGCCGGCCGCGTTCGCGCGCCGCACCGCTTCAGCCATGCCCAGATGCCAGAACGCCGCCATCGCACCGTTGAAGGTGTCGCCCGCGCCGGTCGTGTCGACCGCTTCCACCGCGAAGCCCGGCTGATGCACGAGCGTGCCGTCGGCGTGGGTGAAGTACGCGCCCTCCTTGCCATGCGTCATCGCAATGCGGCCAGGCATGCGTGAAAGCACTTCGGCCCACCAGCCCGAAGGCGTCTGCAAGGCGGTGGCGAGTTCATGTTCGTTCGGCGTCAGCAGCGTGGTGAGCGAAACGAGTTCGTCGCTCAGCGCAACGGCAGGTGCGGGATTGAGGAAAAAAGGCTTGGCGTGTTCGCGGGCGCGGCGCGCTGCGTGCAGCACCGTGTCCATCGGCGTTTCAAGTTGCGCGAGGATCACATCGGCCTGCGCGAAGGCGTCGCTGGCGCGGTCGATATCTTCGGGCGAGAGTTCGTTGTTCGCGCCGGGCACGACAATGATGGCGTTATCGGCGCCCGAAAGCGTGATCGACGCTATGCCGGTCGATTCCTGGCCCGTGCGGATATGGCTCACGTCGATGCCTTCGCGTGCGAGCGTCTGCTTCATCTGCTCGCCAAACGCATCGGCACCCACGCAGCCGATCATCGTGACCTGAGCGCCCAGGCGCGCGGCAGCAACCGCCTGGTTCGCGCCCTTGCCACCGGGAAAGGTCGAAAAACGCGTGCCGAACAGCGTTTCGCCAAGACGGGGAAACGTATCGGTCGTCACGACCATGTCCATATTGATGCTGCCCACCACTACCACGCGCGCCATGGCACTCCTCATCACCGCTTGCGATCCGCATTATCTGGGACCATGATTTTTCGCCGTGCTAAAACGTACTCAGCTTGGGAGCGCAGTTATACCAGAGTCCTCACAGGCGCGAAATAGCATTAGGGTATAACCCGATAAGTCGGAAGATAGGGGGCGCATTGAAAAAGTGCGGGCCGACGCTCAAGCCAGCAAGCCATTCAGAAACTGATGGTTGCTGTCACGCTATCCGTGTAATTGCCCGGCTGTGGCGTGTTCTGCGCAGGCACCACGCCGTACATCGTGAAAGAAGCGGTATTGCCGGAACCGGTTCCATAGACAGCGCTCGTGCCATTGGTTCCATCGCCCCAGAGCGTCGTGTGCTGTGCATCCGAATAAATCTGATAGCCGACCGTAGCGTTGCCGCCTGACAACACCATCGTGCGCGCATTGACCTGATTGCTGGCTCCGCCGTTCAGGCTGATCTTGAACGCATCGCCATTGGTGCATTGCGCCGTGATCGTGCCGGTGGCCGATAACGCGCTACTGAGCACGCCCGCCGCCGGGAACACGATGTTGCTCGCGCTGATGTTGCAGTTGTTGGTGACGTTGGCCGTCGAGGTGAACGGCAGCGATCCGCCACTCGTGGTGAGCGACGAGCAGCCCGGCGGCCCCAGGATGCCGAGCAGATAGTAGCCGTACAGCAGCGATGTCTCACCGCCGCTGAAGGCGTGCGAATAGGTGGTATCGGCGTTATTGGCGGTTGGCACGGTGGCCTGGTTCGCGGCGATCTGCCCGTAATACGGTATCGATACCGTTGCGCTCGTCCCCAATAAAGGCTGCTGGAGGGTGACCGATATCGGCGTGGTGGCCGCTGCAGTCGATCCCCATGAAATCGAATGCGCCTGATCGCTGTAGAGGTCGTATTGCAGCGTCGCCGTGCCGCCCGCCTGCGTCAGCACGCGTGGCTGCGCGGCGTTGAGATTCAGGCACACGAGCGCGGTTGGCGCGAGCGACACCACCGTCCAGTAGCAGGTCACGTTGATCGTGCCCGAGCCGTTGACGGCCGCGCGGTTGATCGGACTGATGGTGCCGAAGCTGATGCTCGAAACCGTCGCCGTGCAAGTCTGCGCGTGCGCGCGGCCCGGCATGAGCGCAGCCGCTACACACAGCAGCACGCTGGCGAACAGCATCGCGAGGCGATGTCGGGAACGGCTCATGGGGAGTCTCCGGAAACGGTCTGGCAGGTGAGCGGGCCGTAAGTGGGCAGCGAGCCATCGGTCGGGCGCACATAGCGGAAGCTGGCAGCGCAATGAATGACGTTCTTGCCGCTCGCCGTCACGCTCAGATGGTTGTCGGTTTGCAGGTTTTCGATAAAGGTCAGGCCGTCGTAGCCGACGATCGTGTCCGTACCGCTTTCTTCGTGATGCACGCGCGCGCCGGCCGGCAGATACGCGCCGTCCGGGCCGCGCAAAATCAGCGAAGCCGCGCGGTACTGCGTGACCCTGAAGCTCGCGAGCACGCCCGATTGCGACTGCGGCACGACGTTCGCGCGCGTGGTGGCCATATGCGCCTGGGCGGGCAGGCCCATGCTGTCCACGCTGATGAGGTTGTTCTGCCAGGCGTTGAGGTCGGGCACCAGCAAGTGGCCGTGCGAATCCGTCGTGCCGATCACGCGGTTTTCATGCAGCACCGGCACGCCCGCGAGGCCGTCGGTGGACACCAGCGCGAAACCATCGTCGATGCGGCGTGCGGGCAGTGCCGCGCCATCCATCACGACCAGCGCCCCGGTAATATCGAGCGAACCCGCCATGCGCCCATCGAGCGCCTGCCCGAGCGCGGTGACCTGCCCGTAGCGGCCCAGATACTGCACCTGCGCCTGCTGATAGTGCGATGCGTGGTTGCCGCCGTCCTGCACGGTCCAGCCCCAGCCGCCGTCGTAGTCCGGCGCGCGCGCCGCATTGACGTTCCAGGTGCCCTCGCCGTTCTGGCGTCCGGCGCTGGCATTGATCGACGTCCTGTCGCCCAGTCCCATGCTCGCGCTCAGGAATACCCCCGACGAACTGCGCGAAGAAAAATCGCGAAACGCCGACACGCTCAGCGACACCAGATTGCGCAGATTCACCGTATAGGATACCGAACCAATATGCGAGGCCGCCACATCGGGGTATCGATAGCCGATGTAACTGAGCGCAACGGTCTGGCTGCCTGGCAAGGGCACGCTAAGCGTGGCGCGATCGGTAGCGAGCGGCACGGGCGTGCCGTCGCGCGCAGCCAGATCGCCGTAATGGCGCGTGGCGCGCAGCGTGCTCAGGTCGACGGAAAACGCCTGCGTGATGAGCTGATAGCCCAGTCCCACCTGTGCGCCGGTGAGATGCCCGGTCGAAGCCGCCAATGAGCCATTGATCACGCCCATCTGGCCGAGGCGCACCAGCGCGCCCGCGCCCGCGTCGTAGAGGCCGCCCGTGACTTCGGCGTGCGCCTCCACGGTCAGGCGATCGCTGATCCCGTGCCGCATCGATGCGCTCGCAACGGGTTTTGAATCGTAGTTGAAGGACTCGACGCCATAATCGCGGCGCAAAAAGCCCGCCTCGACCGAATAGCTCGACAGACCGGCTGCGAGCAGACGCGTGTCGATATAGAGCGGCACCGTGGTCGCCACCGCGCGGCCCAACGGATCGCGCGTGATGACGGTCGCCTCGCCCGCCCCCGTGATACCGGGCACGTTGCTGATGACGAACGGGCCGCCCGGCACCGAACCGGAAAACTGCCTCACATTGTTCACGTAGAGATCGACCGACGAGGGCACCACGGCCGAGCCCGAAAGCGAAGGCACCGGAAAGGTGACGAGATCGGGCCGCAGCGCAAAGTTGCTGCGCCACTGGAAGCCGCCGATGCGCAACGAGCGACTCCATTCCAGCGATGATGAAATCGTGTCGCCGACCTGCGCGGTGGTGAGTGTGGTCGCGTTCGAGGTCTGCCAGGAGGTATCGAAACGCACGTAGCGATGCATCGAGCTATAGAGATACGCGGTGCCCGTATTGCTGAGCACGCCATGCGGATCGAAGTAGCGCTGCTCGGACCAGAGCGCGGACTGGGTACTGCCGGCGTCTTCCACATAGGCGTCGTAGTTCAACACGAAGCCGCGCGAAGCACTGGCCTGCGGGGCTTTTTCGAGCGCACGCGTGTCGAACACATAGGCTTTGCGTAGCGCATCGGGCGCTTCGATGGCGATCGACTGGCTCATTTCGTCATAGCGATAATGCAGACCCGGCAGACTGTCGAGCGCGATCTCGGTGTTGGCCGCCTGCTTTGGCGTGCCGGCTGGCATGATAGGCATGTCCGGCACGCGCAGGCCGATGATGTCCAGATCGGCGGCCTCGGCATACAGGCGTCCATCGCGTTGACGGAAATGCGCGATCAGCGCCGTACGGTCGCCATTGAGCGTGACTTCGAGGTACAGGTCGCTGTGCGGCGGCAGCGCGCCCGCACGAGGGCGGCCGGCCAGCGAGGCATTGGGTTCGGCGGGCGGATTGAGCACGGTGTCGGGCAGCACGGCAGGCGACGCGTCAGACGGCGCAGCGGGCTCCTGCGCACGCGCGCACGTTTGCGCGAAGAAGAAGAAGAAGAAGAAGAAGAAGAAGAAGAAGAAGAAGAGCGCGGCAGCGAGCGAAATCGCCTTCAGTTCATCTGCAGTCCCTCGCTTGAGGCGCCGCGTCAATTGATTGGCAATCCTTTTCGAATCTGTCTGGCCGATGAATACCGCATCGAATGCAGCAAGCGGCAGGGAAAACATGATGGAAAAGGCAGCGGGCCTTTCAGGCACGCACACGGCCTCGCCTCGCCGCCGTGCGCCAGGGCGCGGGCGGGCACGCAGAAACCGGGCGAAACGAAAGCGCCTAGTGACTCAGGACAGCCGCTTCGGTCTGCTGTGCATTGACTGCGGCGCGAACCGTGAGCGTGCCGTTGAGATCGACGGACCGAGGCAGCGCGAGCTGGAACTGGCGCATCGAACCGGCCAGTGCATAGCCAAGCAGGCCACGGTTGATGGGGAAGGCATGGCCCGCGCCATCGACGATCTCGACACCCGCAATTTGCGCGCGGCGAGCGCCCGTATTCGCGACTTCGAGCGTCCAGCCCGCATCGGCATGACGCAGATGCCACGCCAGATTCGGCTGCCCCGTGGAGCCACTGCCCGGATCGATGAACACCGGTACCGAGTAGCGCAGCCGGATTGCCACGCCATTGGAAGGCGCGGCATCGGGCTCGGGCAGTTCGTCGATCAGGATGCGATAGCTCTGCTCGACGTTGCTCGCGGCCGGCGAGGTGCGCACCAGACGCACGAGTTGCTCCGCGCCCGCGCCGATCTCGATCAGCGGCGGGCTGGCGACCATCTCCTGGGTGGGCGTGAGCGTATCCTCGCCGCCTGACTGGCTCCAGCGATAGACACGCACCTGGCCGTAAATCGGCGTGCTGCCGGAATTGCGCAGCGTGAGACCGGTTGCGTTGGCGTGCGCGGGCAGATCGACCATGACGGGCGAAATCTGCAGCGTGGCGGCCTGGGCGCTGCCTGGGCTCGCTGCTACCGCAGCCCCGGCGAGCACGAGGTTAAGGAGGCGATGGAGCACGCGCATGGTGTGCCCCGCGTCTAGAAATAGACCGTCGCGGTGACGGTCGTTTGATAGGTGTCCGGACGCGGCGTGGCCTGCACCGGAATCTGGCCGTAGACGTTGATCGACTGCGCGCTGCCCGAGCCCGTGCCGCCCACCGTGTTGGTGCCCTGCGTATTGCCCCAGACTGTAGTGTGGCCGGAATCCTGGTAGAGTTGGAACGCCACCGTGGTGGTGGTATTGCCGGTTGCGGTGCCGGCCATCAGGCGGCTGGTCACCGTCGATCCGCTCACCGTGCCGCCATCCAGACCGACGTTGTACGGCGTCGTGTTGGTGCAATCGACAGCCACCGTGGTCTGCTGGTTCAGCGCAGTCGTCAGCACGCCGTTGGTGCCGAAGGCGAGCGGGTTGGCCGTGATCGTGCAGTTGGCCTGCAAGGTCAGGGAAACGAGGAACGTCGCCGTGGCGGTGCCGTTCGAATAAGTCGCGGCGTCCGCGACGCCCGTGATGGGGCCGCTAATCAGCGCGATTGTCAGTACGCTCGTCAGGAGTTTCAGTTTCATCGCATCGGCCCTCTCTCAGGCATCGGCGTCTTTTAGCGACGCATCGTGTATTTAACTTCCCGTCTCTCGTCGCGGTGGTCCGCGATTTCGTCCGGTTTGCAATGCATCATTTCGTATTCAAAACAATTACTGACGCATCTACTCACGTTTACGGCGTGCGCATTTTTTTCCTGAAGACAAATGCGTACTTTTCAACCAGGCAGTTGCCCTGCGGCGTGAACACGAATTTTTATGTCACCCCTGATTTCGCTGCGTTTTATGAAATTCTAGACGGAGATTTTTCGCTCATTACATCGATAAGACGTGATTTATACGCGCACTTCGTCAATTCGCCTGGTAGTCCGTCAGAATGTTTTTTCAGCGCGAAATGCCGCGTGCATGAAGAGAGCCGCACGCCCGTTAGCGGAGCGTGAGATGGGGCCCTTAAAAGCAAGGCTGATCAGCAATATTTACTGGCAGTGATGCGAATTGCAACGCAAACGTATGCGCGGAATACGCGGATTTTCAGGCACCTGGGCGTTGGCCCGCCATCGCGTCGAACTCCGGCTGGCGTGCCGCGAAAAATAGCTGCGTGGCCGGCATGAGTTACTCAAAGGCATCGCGTTCTACGGAAGCATCTTCGCGCTGATGGTGCGCACGCACGCGCCGATCTGGTTCGACATCACGGTCGTTGCGCTCGCAATCGTCATTTCCCGCGCGTGGTATTGCTCGATGGCCATGCCAGCCTCGCACCCCGTTGCGCGCGGCGTGCTGGTGCGGCGCAAAGCTGTGCGCGACAGCGTGACCGGCGCGCTCTTGACGGCCGTGGGCGGACGTTGCTGGCTGGGCGCCAACGAAAGCGGATCAGGCCCCGGCCGCCCCGCCCCTCGGCAAAAACCCGCAAAGTGGCCTAAACTTGCGCCCTTGCACTTCGCGCCGGCTTAAGCGCCGCCGCTCAACCCGGTTTTTTCAGGTCTTACGCCATGTTTTCGCTTTCCGACGCTCTGCCCGCCGATAAATCCGCCCTCTACGAAACGCTCGCCGCCCAGGCGCGTTCGCTGATCGAAGGCGAAACCGATGCGATCGCGAACGCGGCCAACTTCGCGTCGCTCGTGTTCAACTCGCTGGAAGGGCTCAACTGGGCCGGCTTCTACTTCTTCGACGGCACGGAACTGGTGGTCGGCCCGTTCCAGGGCAAGCCGGCCTGCGTGCGCATTCCGCTCGGCAAAGGCGTGTGCGGCACGGCCGCGAAGACGCGCGAAACCCAGGTCGTGCCCGACGTGCATGCCTTCGCGGGCCATATCGCCTGCGATTCGGCTTCGCAATCGGAAATCGTGGTGCCGCTGGTCGCCGCTGACGGCACGCTGATCGGCGTGTGGGACGTGGACAGCCCGCACCTCGCGCGCTTCGACGACGTCGACGCCAAGGGCATGGTCGAACTGTGCCGCGTGTTCGTCGAATTCGGCTGGCACAAGGCCAAGGTCGCCTGACGACGGCGTCGCCCCTGCTTCACGCGCCTTCAGCGATAAAACGCCGAAGGCGCAACGCCAAAATGCCGCCTGAACATGGCGGCAAATGCGCTCTGGCTTGCATAGCCGTGATCGAGCGCCACATTCACGATCTTCTCTCCGTGCGCGAGGCGCTCCAGCGCCAGGAAAAGCCGCGCATGCTGACGCCAGCGCCCGAGCGTCATGCCGGTTTCGCGCTGGAATACGCGGTGCAGCGTGCGCTCGGCCATGCCCAGCTCAGCGGCCCAGTGCGCGATTTCATGCGCGGCCTCGGGCGCAGCCACGATCGCATCGCATAGCCGCCGCAGACGCGCGCGCGCAGGCCAAGGCAGATAGAGCGGCAGGCGCGGAATCACGGCCAGCTCCGCCAGCAGCAGACGCATCAGCCAGTCGTGACGGCTGCCCGGCGCATAGTCCAGCGGCACGTCCACGGCGGCGAGAATCAGCTCGCGCAGCAGCGGCGGCACATCCACCACGCAACTGCCCTGCGGTAAGCCTTCAGCCGCGCCAGGCTCGATAAACACGGTGCGCATGCGCACGTTGCCGCTCATGCGCACCGTATGCTCCAGCCCCGCGTCGAGCCACACCGCCCGCGTGGGCGGCACGACCCAACGGCCCGCGCGGGCCTCGATCAGCATCACGCCTTCGATCGCATAGAGCAGTTGCGCGCGCCGGTGCCGATGCGTGGCAATAAACGCGCCATGCGGATAATCGGCGGCCAGCGCCGCAACCGGCATTGGTGTGTCTTCGAAGCGAACGTGGATATCGGCGGGAGGAATGGCGATCATTATTTACGCTGCCGGTCTGGCATTTTTGCGATAGCTTTGGCCATTCTAGCGCATGACGGGCACCCGGCTACGCCCGCATGATCGGGGCTCCTTCAGCTCTCGTGAGAACCGACTCGATGTCCGCCGCTCCTTCCCCGCGCCACGCGCTTTTCCCGCTCATCGCCATTCTGCTGTGGTCCGGCAACGTGATGGTGTCGAGGCTTTCCGCACACACCATCGATCCGTACGCCATCACCTTCTGGCGTCTCGTGCTGGCCGTCACGCTGATGAGCCTGTTCGTGCCCGCCGCCGCGTGGCGCAACCGCGCCGCGATCCTGCCGCAATTGCCGAAGCTCGCATTCCTCGGCCTGCTCGCCATGGCGCTGTTCCAGTGCCTCTCGTACGCGGCGGCGAAGACCACCACGGCGACCAACATGTCGATCATGACCGCGCTCGTGCCGCTGCTCACGATGCTGCTCTCGGTCGCGCTGCTCGGCGAGCCGCCCACCACCGGCATGGCCAGCGGCGGCCTGCTCTCGTTCGCTGGCCTGGTGTGGCTCATCACGGCGGGCCACCCTGCCGCGCTGCTCGCGGGCGGCGTCCATACCGGCGATCTGCTGATGCTGGTCGCGGCGCTCGCCTATGCGCTCTATGGCGTGCTGCTGCGGCGCTGGCACGTGGGCTTGCCGTCGTGGCAATCCACGTATTTTCAGGCCATCGCCGCGCTGCTTTTCATGCTGTTGCCGCTCTCGCGCCTGCCGCTCGCCGATGCGCTGCCCAGCCGCGCGAGCCTGCCGCTGATCGCCTATGCGGGGTCCCTGGCGTCGGTCGTGCTGCCGTTCTTCTGGATGCAGGGCGTCAAGCATCTCGGGCCGAACCGCTGCAGCATGTTCATGAACCTGCTGCCCGTGTTCACGGCGACGCTGGCCGTGAGCGTATTCGGCGAGCAATTGCACGCGTATCACCTGCTGGGCGGCGTCACGGCGCTCGCGGGCGTGCTGCTCGCGCAAACCTGGCGCGCGCCGCTCGCCCGGCAGATCAAGAGGATGACGAATCATCCTTCGATTTCAGAAAATCGATGAAGGCCCTGAGCGGCGCGGGCACATGCCGCCGCCCCGGATAGTAGAGAAACGGTCCGGAAAATTCGGGCCACCATTCGGTGAGCAGCGGCACGAGCGCGCCGCTTTCGAAATGCGGCGCCAGCATGTCCTCGAACAACGCCACGACACCCGCGCCACGCAAGGCCATTTCCACCGCGAGATCAAGCGATGCGGCGGGCTTCACCACCAGTTGTCCCGGCGGATCCACGCGCAGCGTTTCGCCGTTGCGCTGATATTCCCAGATCGCCATCGCGCCGCCCGAAAACCGGACGCGCAAACACGCATGGCCCAGCAGATCGCGCGGATGTTCGGGCACACCGCGCGCGGCGAGATAGGCAGGCGACGCCGCCGTGGCGAAACGCTGCGTGCGCGGCCCGATCGGCAGCGCGATCATGTCCTGATCGAGCCGCTCGTCATAGCGGATGCCGGCGTCGCAGCCCACTTGCAGGACGTCGACGAAACCATCCTCCACCATCACTTCCACGCGAATTTCCGGGTACGCCTGCGCGAACGGCGCGAGGATCGGCGGCAACACATTGCGCGCGACATTGGCAGGCACGTTCAGGCGCAGCACCCCGGCGGGACGGTCGCGATAACCGTTGAGGACGTCGAGCGCGGCTTTCATCTCGGCGACCAGCGGCGTGATGGTGTCGAGCAACCGCTGGCCGGCCTCGGTGGGCGCGACGCTGCGGGTGGTGCGGTTCAGCAGGCGCAGGCCAAGCCTGGTCTCCAACCGGCGCACGGCCGTGCTCAGACTGGAAGCCGACACGCCGCCGGCGCGCGCCGCATCGCGAAAGCCACCGGCGTGCGCGACGGCGGCAAACGCGACGAGATCGTTCATCTCGAAGGCAAGGTTCGGCTGGGCGCGGGTTTCCTGAGGACTTTCCGGGTTCATGGCAGTCGATGATGGGCGTAAAGCACTGGGTCCATTGTGCAAAATTTTGCACAAGCCGTGCGGATCGACTGGGATTATCTAACAGCGCGAGAGCGACCATACTGGCGCCATCCCTTTTCGAGGAGAACGCAATGACGCAATCGACGAAATCCCCCGCACGCACCTTTCCGCTGGCCGGCCGCAGCGTCAACCGCATGGGCTACGGCGCCATGCAACTGGCTGGTCCGGGCGTATTCGGGCCGCCGAAGGACCGCGCGCAAGCCGTCGCGGTGCTGCGCGAGGCGCTTGCGCTGGGCGTAAACCACATCGACACGAGCGACTTCTACGGCCCGCACGTGACCAACCAGATCATCCGTGAGGCGCTGCATCCCTATCCCGCCGATCTGACGCTCGTCACCAAGGTGGGCGCAGTGCGCGACGACAAAGGCGCGTGGCTGCCCGCACTCGAACCCGCGGACATCGAGCGCGCCGTGCACGACAACCTGCGCAATCTGGGCCTCGACGTGCTCGATATCGTGAACCTGCGCATCATGGGCGACATCCATCAGCCGTCCGAAGGCCCGATCGAGCGCCAGATGGAAGCGCTCGCGACGCTGCGCCAGCGGGGCCTCGTGCGCCATATCGGCATATCGAACGCGACGGCAAAGCAGATCGCCGATGCGGGCCGCTTCGCCCCGATCGTCTGCGTGCAGAACCACTACAACCTCGTGAATCGCGCCGACGATGCACTGATCGACACCCTCGCCGCCCAAGGCATCGCGTACGTGCCGTTCTTCCCGCTGGGCGGCTTCACGCCGATCCAGTCGTCGGCACTGTCGGCGCTTGCCCAGTCGCTGGACACCACGCCGATGACGGTTGCGCTCGCCTGGCTGCTACATCGCGCGCCCAATATCCTGCTGATTCCTGGCACCTCGTCGCTGGCGCATCTGCGCGAAAACATGCAGGCCGAAACGCTCGAATTGAGCGAAGACGTGCTCGCGCAGCTCGACGCCATCGGCAAAAAATCGAACTGAGTGAACTGAGCTAAGCGTGCAAGGCGGGCGAAGCGGGCAATCTGAGCGCCGTCGCACACGCGGGAATGGACCTTGCGCCCAGAATGGGTCCAGTGTGAATTCGCGCTGAGTCGCGCGCGACTTGCGGAGGATCCAACGATGCCAGCAATCCACCTCCGGCGCGGCGCCCGTGCGGCAGTGCTAGCGGCGGCTTTCGCAGGCGCGTCGCCCTGCATGCAGGGCGCTCGCGCCACTGGAAAATTCGATGGCACATGGAGCGTGACGCTCACCTGCCAGACCGGCCCGGACGGCGCTTATAGCTACACCTTCCACTTCCCGGCGACGGTGGTGGACGGCGTGCTGCACGGCGAGCGCGGTAATAAAGGGCGCGGCGGCTGGTTTACACTGGACGGCAAGATCGAACCGGACGGCGGTTCCACGCTGATCGGCCAAGGCCTGACGAGCGCGCCGGGCTACACGGTCGGTCATATGGACCCGCTCACGCCCTACGAATACAACGTCAGCGCCCATTTCGACGCGGCCTCGGGCACCGGCTCGCGCACCACTACGCGGCAATGCGACTTCGTGTTCGTGAAGCAATAGCCGCGCGAGCAAGACGCATCGACGGACCGCATCGACGGACGAAAAAAAGCCGCGGTTCGAAAACCGCGGCTCATGAAGTCCTGCCACTCTCATCCGGCTCGCGCCGTTCCCTCAAACGATGCGTCCGGGAACCCCGTGCTGTTTCTTCGCGCGCTGCTACGTGATGCCAGGTGTTGCTACGTGGCGCTACGCGTATTCCTTCTGCTGGCTCCGTGCCGCCCTCAGGCTTGCGGATCCGCCGAAGCATCGCCGGCGTCGGCTTGCTGCGTGCCGTCGTCTGCCTGCTTCTCGTCTTCTTTCTTTTCGACCAGCTTTTCGAGCGCGCCGGCGCCCTCGAAACCGGCCACCGCTGCGGCGGCCTTGGTCAGAAAACCGGCGTCCGGATCGACCTTATCCGTCGCTTCGACGGCAGCCACTGCGCCGGCGATTTCGCCTACCTTGTCCAGAATGCCCATTTGACCCCTCCGGTTCATGCCAGTTGACGCTTCGGGCGCATCACGCCTGAAGCACACACCCATCGACCCTGCCGATCCTGCTTTCCCTGCTTTTTTGCCTGTCGAGGTGCCGCTGCGGCGCCACGCGGTATCGCCAACATGCCGCCTTCGAGCAATTCCGTTGCCGCTGCACCCTTCTCCCACCGCCCGCTTCGCTGCCGGACAGAAGCGAGGCGCTGGCGTTGATGCATTGTCGACGCGCGCGACGAGCAGAGCAACCATAAATCGCCGTTTCTGACAATGGTTAACGATTCAATCTTCGGATGTTTATTGCGATGCATCAAAGGCTTACCTATACTGAATTTGTCTCCTCCATGTCTCCTTAGACGTGGTTCAAGCCCGCCTCCACGCGGGCTTTTTTCTTTCCCGTGACGCACGCCTGCCGCTCACCGTCTCAATTCACGCCTGCCTGCTGCTGCATGCGCTGGCATAATCCGGGTTCCCTTTTTCGATCCCTGCCAGGCCGTTGCAATGAACCTCCATACCTGGTGGCTGTTCCTCGCCACCGTCTTCGTCGTCTGCGCCATCCCCGGTCCCAATATGCTGCTGATCATGTCGCACGGCGCGCAGTACGGCCTGCGCCGCACCGGCGCGACCATGGGCGGCTGCCTGTCCGCGCTCGTGCTGATGCTGGCCGTTTCCGCCGCCGGTCTCGGCGTATTCCTGCAGGCATGGCCGACCATGTTCAACGTGCTGCGCTTTGTCGGCGCGGGCTATCTGGTCTATCTGGGCATCAAGGCGTGGAGCGCGCCCGTCGAGTCGAACGAACACGCCGATGCCGGGACCGAAGCGCTCACGGCCCGTCCGACGCGTTCGGCCGCCACGCTGTTCCGCAACGGCTTCCTGGTGGCAAGCAGCAACCCGAAGGCGATCCTGTTCGCCGCCGCGCTGCTGCCGCAGTTCATCGACGCGAGCCGCCCGACGCTGCCGCAATTCGGCGTGCTGGTCGCGACTTTCGCGGTCTGTGAAGTGAGCTGGTATCTGGTCTACGCGAGCTTCGGCACGCGCATCGGCGCAACGCTGAAGAGCCAGCGCGTGGCCAGAGTGTTCAATCGCGTGACGGGCGGCGTGTTTGTCGGCTTCGGCGCGATGATGGCGCTGATGCGCCAGTAAACGAAACAGGGCAGCCTCGCGTGGTACGGGAACCATTAATCTTTATAAGTTGAAACTTTAATGGTTTCCTTATCTGCCTCGATATCTTCGCCTTCCTTTATCACACCATTCGTGTGCAATTTCCTTACCAAGAGCAACGCAACATGAATGTCGAGACGACGCTCAAAGCGAATGCGCAGCTTGCCGAATCCGGCAAACCAGGCACGCGTGCGTTCGACCACCCAGCGATGTCGTCCGAGCCGCTCTTTGCTTTCTACGCCTCGACGGGCGACACGTGCCGTCATTGCCACGCTGCCCCAGGCTAACGTCGGCAGCGGGCGAACTCATAGCCCTTTTCCGCACGCAACTTGCCCGAGCATTTGCAGGGCTGGCCATTCAAGCCTGACACCGCCGGAATTGCATCGAGCGTGGGCTCGAATGCCATCGAGTCATGCCGGTTGTCTTCCAGTTGCATACGGTCGACGTTGCCGCCGGGAAGGTCGGGCGAGTGAAACTCAAGCGAGGTGACGTCGCGGATTTCCTGGCAAAGAGGGAGCGCTCACTCGTGGCCAGCGAAGCGTGCGGTGGTGCACATTACTGGGCCCGGCAACTGCAAAAGCTTGGTCATGAACTGAGGCTTATTGCAGCGCATTCAGTGAGACTCTTCGTTTTGCGCAACAAATCCGATGCGGCCGATGCGCGCGGTATCTGGACTGCGGTCCAGCAGCCGGAAGCCCGGTTTGTCGCCGTCAAAAACGAAACGCAGCACTCCCCGATTCCCGGAGCGGTTCACTATCCGGATATTCAGTAAAACTGATGTCGATAACAAGCTGGATATGAATATGATGCCGTCGGGATAACGCACTTTCCTCGTGGCTATCCAGGGTATGGATGACGGTCTTTGCTTGAGAACGCGAACATGCCTTACATACATACGCGCATGCATGCTCGAGCTCGATCTATCGCTTTAAAACTTGTGGCGGATGCCCGCGCGGACTGAACTTTGACGGTCGCTCGTCGAGGGCGTCAGGTTGTTGATCCCCGCGACCGCCGCCGTGCCGGTGGAATCGGTGCCTTTAGCCTTCTGGTACACGCCGATCAGATAAACATCAGTGCGCTTTGCCAGGAAGTAGTCCGCGCCGATGCGTAGCAGCTGTAGACCGGCGACGAGATGAAGTTCGCGCTCGCGGTAGGTGGAGTGCTCGCGCCGTTGTCGCCGAAGAAGCCGACGTTCGGATTGCGCGCGTTCAGTGAACCGACACCCAGCGTAAGTGGGCCGTTCGCGTAGCCTGCGCCGAGCGACCACAACTGGTTGCGCGAGCCCGCGCCTGCCACGCCACCCAGACTATAAACGCCGCCGAGCGAAATTCCGTAGTATGACTTACTTGTGAACTTGATCGCGTTATTCACGCGATATGCGTTGTTGAGGTTGTCCAGATCGCCCGGATGAGCGCCGATATATCCCGCCCACTGTGTGCCGGACTCGAACGGGCCTACATAGTCGACAACCGAGTCATATTGACGTCCGAGCGACACGGTGCCGTAAGCGCTGGACAAGCCCACATATGCCTGGCGACCGAACATCAGGCCTTGGGTGCTTGCGCGATTCCTTTGCGCAAGCGAGCCGCTATTGAGGTCGAAGCCGGTCTCCAACACGAACAGGGCCGCGAGCCCACCGCCGAGCTCTTCTCTTCCCCTGAGCACAGCGGCTTGCCTGCAACTGCAAGCAGCGCCAGAGAAGTTCTCAAGGCAAGTCTCATACGTGTGTATTCCGTTAGCGAGAAGCTTTATTAAAGGACGCGATGAAGGCTCATTGCGGTGATGAAGGCGATGCGATATGCAGTCTGCGGGCGACCATTTCACGCGACAAATAAATCAAAAGCATGGCAATCGATAAGCGCGATTGATATGCCGCGCAAAGCAAAGACCAGTACTTACTCCTCACAGATCCACATGCACGAAATTCATATCGTGCATTTTTGTCTCGAATTTGACCGCGATTGTCGAGACTCATATCGTGGACACATCGCAGCGATACGACTCGCGCCGCTTCTCAAGCATCAGCGAAGCGGGAACCATCACTTCATGTCTTCCCCAACAATGAACCCTGAAGCTTTGAACTCCGATCCAGGCGCGCTCGCTCACCCCAGATCCGCGCATCCCGCAAACAACTTGCGCCGTGCCGTCACCACGGCAGTGCTCGGCCAAATCCTTGAGTGGTATGACTTCTTCTTGTATGGCACCGCCGCCGCGCTCGTCTTCGGCAAGCTGTTCTTTCCGGTCGGCACTGATCCGCTGACGGGCACCATCGCCGCATTCGGCGGTTTCACGGTCGGCTTCATTGCGCGACCGATCGGCGGAGTGCTATGCGGGCATATCGGCGATCGCTACGGTCGCAAGACAGTGATGATGCTCACACTTCTTACGATGGGCACTGCCACGGTCCTGATGGGCGCTTTGCCAACGTATCAGCAGGTGGGCATTGCGGCGCCCGTCATGTTGGTTCTTTTGCGCATTCTTCAGGGGCTAGCGGCAGGTGGTGAATGGAGCGGCAGCATTCTGCTCATTCACGAGAACGCGCCGCAGTCCAGGCGCGGAGCACTCGCGGCATGGAGCCCCTGCGGCGCCGCACTCGGCTTCGTACTGTCCACTGGCGCATTCCTTCTGGCGCAGAACCTTCCGGCCAGTGACTTCCAGAGCTGGGGCTGGCGCCTTCCGTTTCTCGCCAGCATTGCACTGGTCTTCCTCGGCCTGTGGATGCGCCGCTCCGTTGGCGAAAGCGTCGCGTTCGCCAAAGTGAAGGCGACGCGCCACGAAAGCCGGACGCCTGTAATCGAAGTGCTGCGCCAATGTCCGCGCGAAGTGCTCACCGTGTTCGGCTTGCGCTTTGGCGAGGGCGCGGCCTCCTATCTCTTCTTCGCATTTTCGATCGCCTACGGGCAGTTTCTCGGCGTCAAATCGAGCTGGATTCTCAGCGGCCTGTGCATTTCGATGCTGCTGATGATCCCGACCTCGCTGCTCTTCGGCTGGGTGACCGACAAGGTCGGACGCAAGCCTGTGTATCTCGCCGGTGCGATCGCCATTGTGCTTGTTGCGTGGCCATATTTCGCGCTGCTCGGCTCGGGCGAGTACTGGAAGGTCGTCGCCGCGCTCATCCAGCCATGACCTGCGCCTGAAAGACAAATACGTCGAGGAACAATGGACCTTCGTGCGCGGAGGCACACCGCTGATCGATGAACCACTGTATCGGTATCCCGCCGTCGCCTATCAAGCCCAGGTGCACGCGGCGGTAAACATCGGTCTGGCACGCGCCGCTCTCGACATGCTGGCGGGGATGTCCGGAGTGACAAAGACCACGACAGGTGCGCCGCGTCTTGCTGATCGCGCCTACTATCGCTCGGGGCTCGCACAAGCGGAAGCGCAATTGCGCAGCGCGCGGGCGTTCTTCTTCGAATGCGCGGAAGCATCGTGGCGCACGGTGCTCGCCGGCGACCCGGTGTTGCCTGCAGAAGCAAATTTGTTGCGCCTCTCCGCCACGCATGCGGCCCATACCTGCGCCGATATCGTAATGCAGGCGTACAAGATGGCGGGCATCAGTGCGATCTATCGTGAGAACCGGATGCAGCGTCTGGTACGCGATTCGATCGTTGTCACCCAACACGCCTTCCTCGGCGAAGGTAACTACGATGCATCGGGCGCGATCTTCGTTGGCATTCCGCCCATCACGCCGTATCCCTGAATCCGCAAGCCCGGAAAGGACACCAGTCATGACCAACGATCAAGCGCGTGCAGAATTTCGCAACGCAATGGCTTCGCTCGGCGCGGCCGTCAATGTCATCACCACGGACGGCTCACACGGACGCTGCGGTATCACAGCAAGCGCCGTTTGCTCCGTGACCGATACGCCGCCAACAATGCTAGTCTGCATCAATCAGTCGAGTTATGTTCACGATGTGCTGCTCACCAACGGCCGTGCGTGCATCAATGTGCTCGGCGCGCATGCGGAGGAACTGGCACGCGTGTTTGCCGGCATAGATGGATGCTCGATGGAAGAACGCTTCGCGCGCTGCGGTTCGCGCCCGGGCGCCCTGCAACTTCCCGTGCTCGACGATGCCATTGCGAGTCTTGAAGGCCGCATCGTCGACAGCAAGAACGTCGGGTCGCATTCGGTGCTTTTCGTACAGGTGGACCATATCCGCTCGCGTGAAGACGGCGATGGTCTCGTGTACTTCGGCCGGCAGTTTCATCGGCTCACGCGCGCGGCAAATTCCTGCGAGGCGGCGTGACCATGCAAGTTTGTCTGTTTCTGATCGGTGCGAGCGGACAGCAACCGCTGCTCGATGTCGCGCCGCTACGGGGCATCGACGGATTGCGCAGCCTGGTCGTGCACGAGCCGATAGCACGGCGCGTCGATCCACGCATCCCTCACTTCGCCGATGCGCCATCGTGCGTACTGCAACTTTATTTCGATGAACTTGCTGCACTCGAAGCGGCCACGACCCTCGATGGGCCGATTCACCGCTCCCTGCAAAAGCAAGCGCCCATCAAGCGCTTTACGCAGCAAGTTATGGCAGTGCGCGCCCTGACGCCATCCACGCCGATAGGTGCGGTAGGTGAATCCCGTGCCCATCGGTGTACCTACCTCGTCGCGTACGAAGGGCCGGCCGAAGACTTCGACACATGGCTCTCGTATTACCTGCAGCATCACGCGCCTCTGATGTCGACCTTGCCCGGACTGCGCGAGTTGGAGATCTACACGCGCGTCGATTGCACGAGCGGCCTGCCATGTGAGCGCGCGAATGCGATGCAGCGTAACAAAGTCGTCTTCGACGACGCGAGCGCGCTCGCGCACGCGCTCGCCTCGCCGGTGCGCGATCTGATGCGCCGCGACTTCCATGCCTTGCCGCGCTACCGGGGAGGCGCGCCGCATTTTGCAATGCGCAGCACATACGGTAATTTCGCCATAGACTAGTGGCCACAAGGCGCAATCAGCGCTTGTTCGTGAGTGAACCGTATGACCAAACTCAACCTCGGTCTCGCCGATCTAAACCTGCTGCGCGTGTTCCTCGCCATCTGGGATCTGCGCAGCCTCACCGCGGCCGGCGACCGTCTGGAATTGACACAGCCTGCGGTCAGTCACGCACTACGGCGCTTGCGCACACTGTTTGACGATCCACTCTTTGTCCGCACGCCCACCGGCATGGTGCCGACCGACGCGGCGCATCGGCTATACCCGCCTCTCGCTCAGGCATTGTCGATCATCAATGAGGCGGTACAAGAGCTTGCCAAGTTCGACCCCGCGACGGCACGACGCACGTTTCGAATCTCGATGTCAGACATGTCGGAGTTCTTTTTTCTGCCCCCGCTTCTGGCGCTGCTTGAACGCGACGCGCGCGGCATTCGCATCGAAGTGGCGAATGTTCCAGTGGAATCCGTAAGCGCCGCCATGCGCGCTGGGGAAATCGATCTTGCTCTGGGCTACGTGCCGGGCCTCGACATGGGATGCGTCAGCCAAACGTTATTTGTCGACGAGCATGTCTGCGTGGTGCGCGCAAATCATCCCTTAGGCAGGTCAAGGCCGACACGCGAAGACCTTGCCGCGTTGCGCTACGTCTACGCGAGTACCAACGCGACGGGCCATCGCATGGTCGAGCAATGGCTCGACGAGCTCAATCTCAAGCGCGATGTCGTCGTCCGACTGCCGCATTTTGTAGTCGCGCCCGAAATCGTAATGAACACGGACCTCGCCGTGATCTTCCCCAGGAGCATTGCGCAGCGATTCAATCGCGGCAAGGCCTTCCGCATTCTTCCCTTACCCTTCGCCTTACCCCCCATCGAAATACAGATTCATTCGCATACGCAATTCGCTAACGATCCTGGCGTCGTATGGCTGCGCGAAACCATCTCCGGGATGTTTCGTCGGCCCGAGTGAGTTCGGCTGAAAAAAAAGGACGACAATATTCCGTTAATTGATGAATGGAGGCACGCGCACGTCAATAGGCGGACGTGGAAATCTCTTCGACAATGCGCGCATCGAATCATTCTCGGGTTCATTGAAAAATGAACCCGGCTATCATTGCAAGACGGTGGCGCGCAATCAGGCCCAGAAATAAACCAGGGAATACATCGAGTTGCATTTATAACCGGCCGCGCCCTTAGGAGCGTTTTGACTACCTGTCGCAGCCCGCTTCCACGCAGCGATTCCATTTAAGTAAAATCGCTGACTGAACCGCTTTCGCCCACGCTCCCATCAACATCAAATTCAATATCCATCACAGTTTCAGTAGTAATCCGAACTATTTTTTGTCGCATGAAAGCGATTCATGCCTGCCATTATTGGCCCGAATTTGACAGTAAAAATCCACGCTTCGATACTAGATTCCACTCTGCGCCGCAGAAGCCGCCGACATAAATAACCATGGTGGTAAGCGAAACATTTCACGCTCAGACAATCGATTGAGACAAAGGACGATGACAGCCATGAATGCACGCAGACACATTGCTTCGAAAAAGACGAAACTTCGCTCTGTATTGACGCAAGATGGATCGATGCGCGTGGCCGCGCTATTCGTTTCGTCCACGCTCGCGGTCGTACTGGCGGCTTGCGGGGGCAGCGGCTCCTCCGTTAGTTCGGATCCCACCATTGCCGCGACTGCCGACGGAGCGGTGCAAGGCTCGGCCAGTAACGGCGTGATCGCATTCAAGGGCATTCCTTTTGCGGCTCCACCAGTCGGAGGCCTGCGCTGGAGACCGCCACAGCCTGTAACTGCGTGGAGCGGCGTGCGCCAGACTACGTCTTTCGTTCACGACTGCATGCAGACGAGCGGCCCAAATTCGGGGCTGACGGTCACGCCGTCGGAAGACTGTCTGTATCTGAACGTGTGGCGCCCGCAAAACAGCAGCGCCAAGAACCTGCCGGTCATGGTCTGGATCTACGGCGGCGCATACGTCATTGGCGGCACGTCTATGCTGGCTTATGACGGCACGCAGTTCGCCAAAGAAGGCGTCGTCATCGTCACTGTCAACTACCGCCTCGGCCGATTCGGCTTCTTTGCCCATCCCTCCTTGACAGCAGCAGCCGCGCAATCCGGCGAGTTGTTAGCCAATTACGGCTACATGGACCAGATTGCCGCGCTGAAATGGATACAGCGCAACATTGCCAACTTCGGCGGTGACCCGGCGAACGTCACCCTCTTCGGAGAATCCGCTGGGGGTGAATCGGTTCACAACCTGCTGACCTCACCGCAGGCATCGGGACTTTTCGCCAAAGCAATTATCGAATCCGGCAATGGACGCGTGAATCAGTACTACGGGCGTACTCTCTCGCGCAACGCGAAAACAGTCGGAGCCTCAGCCGAAGAACAGGGTTCTGCATTTGCGGGAGGATTTGGCATCAACGGTAGCGATGCCGGTTCGTTGCAGGCTCTGCGCGCGCTCTCCGCAGATCAGGTTCTTGACGGCCTCGACGTAACCTCGTTGAATAGCGCGCACAGCCTCGCCACATTCTCTGGCGGTTCCATCATCGACGGCAAACTCGTCGTGGATGAGCCGGAGAATCAGTACAAAGCCGGTCAGTTTGCGAAGGTTCCGCTTCTGCTCGGCGTCAACAGCGCCGACCTTGGTTTTGCTACTGGCGGGCTCACGACGAAGGAACAGGCGTACGCGATCTTCGGTGCACAAAACTTGAGTACGGCTGCTGCGGCGTTCGATCCCTCGGGCACAGCTTCCGTTTCAAGCGTGGAGAACCAGATTGCCCGTGACATCACAATGGACGAGCCCGCGCGCTTCGTCGCACGAACCTTTACCTCGCGCGGTCTGCCGACGTATCTCTATCGCTTCTCGTATGTAGCCCAGTCGATACGTAGCAAGGTCAGCGGCGCAACCCATGCGGCCGAGATTCCCTATGTGTTCGACACTCTCTCCACAGCGTACGCCACAGCAGTCACAAGTCAGGACGAACAGGTGGCGCGCAACATGATCGCCTATTGGGCGGCGTTCGCCAAAAGCGGGAATCCTTCTGATGCGGGTCTGACTGCCTGGCCGGTATACAACGCCGGTCTCGACAATCAACTGGAGTTTACGTCGGCGGGCACCTTGCAGGTAGACCAGCCAAATCCGTTGAAAGCGCAGCTTGATCTCGTCGAGCCGCTCAATGACACCAACCAAACGGTGAATCGTCAGTACCAGTCGCAGTAGCACCAGGGGCCGCGCAAAGATAGCTCGATGTAGCTGCCAAAGCACCGGTTGCTTCATCGACATCCCCCGCCGGCGAACGCGTGATGCCCGGCTTGGAGAATTGCGTCGGGGAATGGTGGATCCGCACCTGAAATCGCACGCGACAACACTTGCCCCGACCCACTGACTGAACGCTGCCATCGCCCGTCGGAATCCGGCTGGTGCGAGGCTTCCCCAGCACGCTCGCGTTTAGAACGTGTTTGGATCGTGTGCGAGGGCGCTCCGTGGCAGCTTCTGCTGCATGAATTCCTGCGTTGGGAACTGGTCTATCGACAGACTCAACGCTGGATTCAGGCGGGTTGCTTCGAGGCGATGGTGATCGGCCTGCGTTCGGCCATCCGGGTCGTGCCAGGTACAACGGCTACACGCGCAAGAAAGGCAGCAAGGTGCATATGTCGGCGATACCCTTGGGCAGTTGCTTGCGGTGCATGTGACGCCAGCAAACGGACAGAAGCGAGCGCAGGTCGGTGAACTCGCACGACAGGTCCAGCACGCCACAGGCCCGACAGTAAAGATATCGTTCGCCGATCAGGGATAGACGGGTGAAAAACCGCGCAGGCAGCACTTGATGAAGGTATTGAGCTTCACGCGATCAAGTTGGCGCGGGCGAAAAGAGACTTCTTACTGCTGCCACGCCGTTGGGTGGCGGCGCGCAGTTTCGGCTAGCAATTTTATGGCTTCCGGACCAGGCCGCCCTGCAATCAACGTTCAAAAGGACAATCAGCGAGTCGCGCCGCGGCGGCTCATATGTTCGTCGAGAATCGCATCGGCCATCGCTCGCGCCTTTGCGCTTGAGCGGGCGTCGAACATCGCAATCGCAATCGACGCGGCAAAAATCAGCAGGCTGAAGGTCACGACGATACCGGCCAGCCAGGGCACTGGCATATTGCGCAGATCGGATATCGAATAGCTGCCCGCCTCGAAATGCGCGGCCGCCATGCCGCAGTAATGCATCCCACACACCGCCACGCCCATCACCACCGCCGAGCTGATCTGGCGCGTGCGGCGCATCGCGCTGCGGCGGCGCAGATCGAACGCCAGCAACAAAGCCGCGCCACTGGCGATAATCGCGATGATGACGGACAGGACCACTAACCAGGTCTGGTAGTGAATCGCAGGACAGATATCCATTGCCCACATGCCGAGATAATGCATGCCGGCCACGCCCAGCCCCATCGCGACGGCCGCGCCCGCCAGCTGCGACCAGCGCAGTTCATAGCGGCACAGCGGCAGAAAGCCGATTGCGGACGCCACGATCGCGATCAGCAGCGAAAGCAGCGTCACGGGAATGTTGTAGCCGACTGCGATGGGCAAATGAAACGCGAGCATGGCGATGAAATGCATCGACCAGATGCCGAGTCCCATGATGCAGCCGCCAAATGCAATCCACGGCAAAAGGGGGCGCTTGCCAATGACGTCGAGGCGATCGGATATATCCAGTGCCGTAAACGATGCGAAGATCGCCAGCAGGCAGGAAAGCACGACAAGCGAGGGATCGTAGTAGCCGGTCATTTTCGTTCAACTCGTGTGAACTGCGTGTGTCGAGGCTTTGAGCAGGACGCGTTTGACGACTTCCCCGGTGCGCCCCTTTCCTCTTAGGATTGGCAACGAGTATACATAGAATTGCTCGCGCGCAATAGCAAGGCTGAACCCAAATTTCCAGTTTCTGGAAATACGTGAAGATGTAGAAATGACCTGCTTTTGAAGGGTGATTCGGGAAAATCCGGGTCTCTTATGCGCGAAGCATTAATTCTTTCGAAGTGGCGTTCAGGTTATGTTTAATTAATAGCCTTGGGCCTTGTTCAGCCGAGAAAGCCAGGTATCGTCGCCTTCGTGCTGGATCCGATGTGTCATCGGTCGATTCGCGATCAGCAATGCCTGCAAATGAGCGCGTCGGATTTCGGCGACGCTGTGCGAAGCTTCGGTAAATCCTGGTGTCGGCGATCGATATGCACGGCGCATTCAGGCCGCAACCGCTAGAATTGCGGTTTTAGTCTGGAATACGCCCATGTCTTTTGCCTCGCTTGGCCTGATCGATCCGTTGCTGCGTAATTTGCAGGACCTCAATTACCAGACACCTACGCCGGTGCAGGCCAAGGCGATCCCGGCTGTGCTCAACGGCAAGGACGTCACGGCTGCGGCGCAGACCGGCACCGGTAAAACGGCCGGCTTTGCCCTGCCGCTGCTTCAACGGCTGGTGCAACACGGCCCCGCTGTATCCAGCAACCGCGCGCGCGTGCTGGTGCTGGTGCCCACGCGCGAGCTGGCCGAGCAGGTGCTGCAAAGCTTCATCGAATACGGCAAAGGCCTCGATTTGCGCTTTCTGGCCGCGTACGGCGGCGTGAGCATCAACCCGCAGATGATGAAACTGCGCAAAGGCGTGGACGTGCTCGTGGCCACGCCAGGCCGTCTGCTCGACCTCAATCGCCAGAACGCCGTGCAGTTCGATCAGGTACAGACGCTGGTGCTCGATGAAGCCGACCGCATGCTGGACCTGGGCTTCGCACGCGAACTCAACGCTGTCTTCGCGGCCCTGCCCATGCAGCGACAGACCTTGCTGTTCTCCGCCACGTTCACTGACGATATCCGCACCATGGCAGCCGGCATTCTGCGCAGCCCGGTCAATATCAGCGTCAGCCCGCCCAATACCACGGTCAGCAAGATCAAGCAGTGGGTGGTGACAGTCGACAAGAAGAACAAGCCCGATCTCTTCATGCACCTGGTGGCCCAGAACAACTGGGAGCATGCGCTGGTGTTCGTCAAAACCCGCAACGGCGTGGATTATCTGGCGACCGTGCTGAACGACGCGGGCTATGCGGTCGACACCATCCACGGCGACAAACCGCAGCCGGCGCGTCTGCGCGCGCTGGAGCGCTTCAAGTCGGGTGAGGTGAATATGCTGGTGGCCACCGATGTGGCCGCGCGCGGCCTCGATATCGACGACCTGCCGCTGGTGATCAATGTCGATCTGCCGATCGTCGCGCAAGACTATGTGCACCGGATTGGCCGTACCGGCCGCGCGGGCGCCAGCGGCGTGGCGGTATCCCTCGTCTGTGCCGATGAAGCGCCGCTGCTCGCTGCGATCGAAGCGCTGATCCAGAAAACGCTGCCCCGCGAAGAAGAGCCGGGTTTCGAAGCGGAACATCGCGTGCCGCAAACCAGCACGACGGGCGAACTGATCAAGAAACCCAAAAAGCCCAAGAAGCCCAAAGTGCCACAAGCCGCGCCTGGCGTGAAACAGGCGTCTGGCCAGAAACCGCGCCCGCAGGGCGCCGAAGGCAAACGCAAGCCTGCCGCGCAGTCGCAACGCGCCGCTGCGCCGGGCAAAGGCGCGCAGCCGTCCGGCACCGCATTGACCGGCGCCAACCCTTTCAGCACCTGCGGATTCGGCACTAACCCGTTCAGTACGCAGAAGCCGCGTGGCAAACCTGCCAGCAAGCCCACGAACAAGCCCACCAACAAGCCAGCCAGCAAACCCGCAGGCAAGCCAGCCGCAGGTTCGCGCAAGCCGGCGGCCGGGTCCGCGGGCGGGCGCGGCAAACGCTGACCCTACAGCAGCCCCAACGCCGAAGCCTTCAAGGTCGCGGCGGCGCGCGTCGAGCATTCGAGCTTGCGGAACACGCTTTCCACATGGGTGCGCACGGTGCTCGGGCTCAATTCGAGTTCGCGCGCCGCTTCCTTGTTGCTTGCGCCACGGCTGATCGAACGCAGCACGTCGATTTCGCGCGCCGAAAGCCGGATCGTCTGCTGCTTGACGCGCGCGCCGCGTGAAGGCACGTCGCGCGCATCGATCAACGCTTCCACGACTGCGCCGTCGAAACGCCCTTCGCTCACCTCGGTACGCATGCGTGCGGCGACTTCGGCGGCAGGCAGCGCATCGCGCCAAGGCCGCTTCTCGCCCAGCGCGACGAACGCCACCGCGGCGCTCAGCACACGCGCGTCGAGCGACAACGCCGGGCCGCCCACGCCGCGAAAATAGCCGGAACCGTCGATCCGTTCGTATGCATACGAGGCGAGTTCCGCTGCCTGGGCCAGCGAGCCGGTTTGCTTGCCGGCGCGCGCGGTCCAGTAGGGAACGAGCCGCACCTGCTCCCATTCGGCAGCGGAAAGCCGCCCTGGCGAATTCCAGACGCCGTTGGGCACGGCGGCACGGCCGATGCCGTGAACCATCGCTGCAGCGTAAAGGCGCGCTTCGCACGCTTCATCGACACCGAGCCGCGCCCCGCACGCCGCCGCGGCACGTGCGACCGCGCGGGAATAACCGGTCATCCACGGCAGCTTCAGATCGATCACATCGCCGATCAGCCCTGTCGATGTGGTTTGCTGCATCTGCTGCGTCTGCATCGATTCGTCGAGTGCGGCGGGCGCCTGGGTCGACAGCGTCGCCAGCGCCTCCAGCCAGTGCGCCGCCTGCGCGGGTACGAGCGTGGCCAGTTCCGCCGGATAACGCGTGCCGGCCTGGGCGGCAATCAGGCCAAGCGCGCGCGGCAAGCCATAAACGCGGCTGAAAATCTCCAGATCCCCCGCCAGCGTCACCACGTACACCGCGCGCGGCACCGCCGCACCGGCGAGGCCGTCGGGCATGCCCGTGCCGTCCCACGCCTCGAAGATATGGCGCAGCGTCGCTTCGGTATCGGTGGTCAGTTGCAGGATGCGCGCGACTTCCCCCGATACCTCGCAGTGAATCTGCGCAAGCGGACGTATCGCGCCTTTGAGGCCGTTCGGGTCGACCGTCTTCGCCCAGTCCTGCCGCTGCGCCAGCATCGCCTCGCGCCCGGCCACGTCGTCGCCGAGCATGTCGGCGAATCCCCCCGCATTGGCCGTGCAGCCCGACCACCTCAACAAGGCCGCCTGCGCCGCCGTTGCGGCGAGCCCATCGCCCTCGCCGGTGGCGCGGGCAAGCTGGCCGGCCAGCCAGGCCGTGCGCAGCGAATGGTCGGTTGGCTGCCCCATGCTGAGGTCGCCAACGAAGGCGAGCGCCCTGATGGCGTCGTATGCGCGAACCTCCGTGCCTTCACCTGATGCGTTTTCGTTCACTGATCCACCGATACGTCGCGAGCGTCATAGCCCGCGACTATAGCGCAGCGCGCCTGGCCGGGTCGGTCATTTGACCGATACCGATACGGCCCCGCCACTGCGATCCTTCTCTGTACCTCAGCGCCGTCCGGAGCATCCAGGCCGAGGCGCGAATCATTGGCTAACGAGCCGCCCGGCTCGCCAGCCCTTACGTCCGTTACGAGAGACATCGCCTTGAAACGCACCACGATACATCCCGCCTGGGTCCGCGTATTTCATTGGGTCAATGCCGCGGCCGTGATTGCCATGTGCCTGAGCGGCTGGCAGGTGTACAACGCATCGCCGGTCTTCAAGTCCCTCACCATTCCCGCGTCCATCACGCTGGGCGGCTGGCTGGGTGGGGCGCTGCTCTGGCACTTCGCGGTGATGTGGGTGCTGGTTGCCAACTTTCTCGCTTACCTGGTGCTGGGCGTCGCTACGGGACGGCTGCGCACCAGGCTCTTTCCCATCAGCGTGCGCGCCGTCGCTGCGGATCTGATCGCGGCGCTGCGCGGCAAGCTCGCTCACACCGATTTCAGCCACTACAACGCGGTGCAGAGGTTCGCCTATCTCGTCGTCATCGCCGATATCGCACTGCTGGTGCTATCCGGCCTGGCGATCTGGAAGCCCGTGCAGTTCCCCCTCCTCTGTGCGCTGATGGGCGGCTTCGACAATGCCCGTGTCGTTCACTTTGTCGCCATGTGTACGGTGGTCGGCTTTTTTTCGGTGCACGTTGTGATGGTCGCGCTCGTTCCTCGCTCCCTGCTCACCATGATCCGAGGCCGATAATCATGAATAGCCCGAAACCTTACCGCACGCCCGATCCAGCCCCGGATCTCGACGCGCAATCCATCATCAAGGACGCGCGCAAGGCGCTCCAGTCGCCGCAGCGCCGCTTGCTCGGCAAGCGCATTCTCACGCTGGGCGGCCTGATGCTGCTCTCGGGTTGCGACCTCACGAGCGACAAATCGGTCAATACGCTGCTGCGCCGCATGTCGTCGTTCAACGACGACGCACAGGCGCTGCTGTTCGATCCGCGCAAGCTCGCGCCCACCTATCCGGATTCGATGATCACGCGGCCCTTTCCCTTCAACGCGTACTACGACATCGACCAGGTGCCGGAAGTGGACGCGCAGAGCTACCGGCTCGAACTCAGCGGGCTTGTGCAAGGCAAACGTATCTGGACGCTCGAAGAACTGCACCGGCTGCGCCAGCAAAGCCAGGTCACGCGGCATATCTGCATCGAAGGCTGGAGCGCGATCGGCAAGTGGGGCGGCGTGCGATTCGCCGACTTCCTTTCGCTGGCCGGCGCGGATACCACGGCGAAGTATGTGGCCCTGCACTGCGCGGACAACTACTGGACGAGCATCGACATGCCGACGGCGCTCCATCCGCAGACGCAACTCACGCTCACGTATGACGGCAGCATCCTGCCCGCGAAATACGGCTTCCCGATGAAGCTGCGCATTCCCACCAAGCTTGGCTACAAGAACCCGAAACACATCGTCGCCATATCAGTGACCAACACGTTCCCCGGCGGTTATTGGGAGAACCAGGGATACAACTGGTTTGGCGGCTCGTGAGCCACGAAGCCTGTTTTCTCATCGCGTTCGCACAGGCGACGCATCTTCAACTTCAACCCACCCAACGGAGCACTCATGCCCAGCCGACTCAAACTTGCGGTTTCCGCCCTTTCCTTCGCCGCTGCCTTGACGCTCGCCAGCGCTGCATTGGCCCAGTCTTCCGCAGCCAAACCCGAGCGCATTCGCGGCGAAATCGTCTCGCTGTCCGGCAACACCCTGAAGGTCCACCGCCGCAGCGGCGAGACCGTCACCATCGACGTCGATGACAAGGCCGGCGTGAACGCGGTAAAAAACATCCAGCTCGCCGATATCAAACCCGGCTCATATGTTGGCGCGGCGGCGGCGCCGGGCCCCGACGGCAAGCTGCAGGCCAAGGAAGTGCTGGTCTTCCCCGAAGCCGCACGCGGCACAGGTGAAGGCCATTACGCGTGGGACCTCGGTGCGAACAGCACGATGACGAACGCCAACGTGGATACGGTCGTGCAAGGCACGAGCGGCCGCGATCTCAAGCTCTCGTACAAGGGCGGCAGCAACACCATCAACGTGCCGGCCAACGCGCCGGTCGTGACGCTCATTCCGGCCACTAGCGCCGAACTGACGCCGGGCAAGAAGGTCTTCGTCGTGGCCACGCCCGCCAGCGATGGCGCTTACGACGGGCATCTGGTCGTGGTGGAGAAGGACGGCGTCGCGCCGCCGATGTAAGTACGCAGCCGGGATTGGGGGGTATCGGCAGTATCGACGCCTAGCCCCCGTTCAGCAATGCCTGGCACTCCGTTGCAAACCAGTAGTCGACCAGGCGCTGCGCCGCCTGGAGATCATCCGGATAGTACGGGTCGTCGTTCCAGGGCGAAGGGTTGTAGCCCGCCTTCCTGAGCGCGGCCAGTTCGCTCTGATGCTCCGCCATGGTTGGCGGCGCCTGGCTTTTGAGCGCCGCCAGATCGCGGCATTCCGTTGGACTCAGATGCGGCCCGTATTGCGCACCGTATTGCGGCACGCCGCCTATCGTGCACCCGGTCAGCAGGAGCGCCAGCGCAGTGAGCGTCACACGGCTTGCCAGCACGTTCTCCATACAGCACCTCCAGTAATGGGCCGTGACGCGGCGGACCGGTCGGAAGACCCTTTACGCCCTTTGCGCCCTCTACACCCTTTACGCAGTTTTCGACGCGAGATCGGCAAATCCGACGGTCTTTGCCTCGCACGCGCGTACCAGCGCCAGATCGTGAGTCGAAAAAAAGACTGTGCTGTTCACGGCCAAACGCTTGAACAGATCGACCAGAACCGCACGCGCGGTAGCATCGAGTCCATTGCCCGGTTCATCGGCGATGATGACGGCAGGCTGGCCGATGGTGGTCGCCGCGAGGAAGAATTTCTTGCGCGTGCCCAGCGACATCTGCTCGAATTGCTTTTCCATATGCGGCGCCAGTCCAAACTGTTCGGCGATGTCGAGCGTGCGGGCGTCGAGCGTCACGCCCTTGGCGGACGCCACGAGTTCGAGAAGCGCCCTGCCGGTCTGGAACGGCGAGGCCATGCAATCGTCGGGCACATACGCCAGCGCAGCCTTCGCCTTGAGCGGCGCGCTGCGCAGCGAATGACCGTCGAGCCAGACCTCGCCTCTGCTGGCGTCGAGCACGCCCGCGAGAATGCCAAGCAGCGTGGATTTGCCGCTGCCGTTCTCGTCGCACAGCGCGACGCAGCCGGCGCCGGAAGCGAAATGAAGTCCTTCGAAGACGACGTGGTTGTCGAAGCGTTTGCCGAGATTTTCGAATCGGAGCATGGGTCAGTCGATTAAACGAACCATGGCCAGGCCACAGTGAGCCAGACCGCCGCCGCTATTGTACCGAGCAACGGCGATTGTCCAGGCACATAGCGTTGTGGCGCATAGAGCACGGCAAGCAATGGACCATCGCCAGCCCCCACGATGGCATTCACACCATCAGCCTTCAAACCGCCGACGAGGAAAACGTTGACGACGAGGCAACCGGCTCGCCCAGCCCCGCAAGCCGCACCGGCGCGCAATTGTTGGTGAGTTAGCTGCCATACGTCGTCCGGCCGAGCCACGTTGTCTGCTGCAAGGAACTGCCGCTCAGCACCAGTTGATGGTCGATCGGCCCGGCGTGCGGACGCGCTCGACTTTCAGGGCGAACGCCCGCGCGCGACGCTGGAATTCAACACGCGCGCCCCGCCGCAAAACTGGAAGTTTCAGGTGTACCGTTGGAGCGCCGATACGGCGCACGTGCGCGCCAGGCGCGATTCAACGTCGCGCCATCTTGGCGGAATCCTCCTGGGAAATGGCTGCCAGATACGCTGCGCTCACGTTGCCAATGAAATAAGCTAGCCAAGGAAAACGTAAATCTCAATGCGGCCTCGCAGGATCCCTGAGTAAAGCCGGGTGCTGTCGATAATCGAATACTAATACACCGGAAAATGCAGCGCACGCGAAGCGTAATCAAACCTTGGAACGACGTAAAAAAGGAGGCGGACAGCACCAACCAGCAAAGGCAGCCGAACACCGAATAAACTCGCTGCCTTTCATCACCACGTCATTTGACCATCGAACAAAAACCTGAAGGAACTGACGGATAGCGTGTGGGAGCGTCGTGCATCGGGCAGGGAATCCGCGGGGAAGGTTTGCACGGAGCCGATGCCGGGAAAGTGGAATAAGCGCTGCTGTATCCGCACGGTGCTTGCCGTTAGCGCCGAACATGCGAGTCATTAGTGAAACGCGACAATAATTTTGCCTCACTCGGCAAGCGTGCAAAGACGTGCGAGATCATTTCGCCCACAACGATTGCACCGTTTTCTCCCCAGTCGGCCAGCGCCGCACTCTCGATATTCCACGAACCCTGGTGGCTCGACATCGCTACGCAGGGAAGCTGGAAACTCGCCACGGTAAATCGCAACAAGCAGATCATCGGAGAGATGCCTTATACGCCGACGCGTCTGCGTCTGTGGCGCGTAGCACACCTTCCGCCGCTCACACGCACGCTCGGACCCGTGATCAAACCGGTGATGGGGAGCATCGCGTCTCAACGGCATCATCGCCTCGATGTCACCGCAAAGCTGATTGAGCAGCTTCCCGACTGCGACAGCTTTTTCCAGGTATTCGATCCGCGCATCGACGATGCAATCGCCTTTGCCCTAAAGGGCTATTCGGTGTCGGCACGCTATACCTTTCAGATCGATGCGAATTGCTCGACCGACGAAGCATGGGCAAATCTCGATACCAAGACCCGCAATGTGATCCGCAGCGCCGACCGCAATCTGACGATCGCGCCGATCGCCACGCCAGGCGAGTTCACCCGGTTTTACGAAGCCAATCTTGCCTCTCGCTCGCGCACCAATGCTTACTCGTCGGAGATCATGCGCCAACTCGTCAAGGACTTCGTCGAGCGCAAGTCAGGCACCCTGCTTGGCGCATACGGAACGAGCGGCCGGCTCGTCGCGGCGATTGGCCTGGTATGGGACCGTCACGCGGCGTACTATCTGCTGTCGTCGCGCGTGCAGGACGCCCATTGCGGCTCGATCAGCCTGTTGCTCTGGACCGGCATCCAGCGCGCGCTGGCGAGCAAGCTCACGTTCGACTTCGACGGTTTCGCGAGCCCTTCGACATTTCATTTCCTCAGTGCCTTCGGCGCGACGTTGCGCCAGCGCCTCGCCGTCGAACGGCTTGGCACCGGCTACTCGTTAGCGCGCGCGCTCAAACGAAGGATCGCGCCAAGCACGGAGTTCATACCCACGCTCTGAACTCACGAACGCTAGCGCAAGGTGCGTGCACGCTCCGCTTTTCCTCACCGATGAAACCAGCAACGTTTGGCGGATGAACGATCATCCGTTCAGATCACTCTACGTTCCCGCCGCCGGGCAAGGGCGCGCCATTGTTTAACGACATGCAATTGACGCGCGCGCCCTGCGCCTCTAAGCTTGCGCACTGATGGTTCCCCGGCCACGGGATCAAAAGGGTACGCAGTAGTGCCCGTGCTGACGCCCGGGCGTAGAGTCTGCGGTTGCCCCCCGCAAAACTGTGAGCGGCGAGTCCATGTCATTGAGGACTGGGCTTTCGTGCGCCCGATCCACAAGCTCTATTACAACCTCACGATCACCCTTGTTTCGGTGGCGGTTGCGGTGCTGATCGGCGGTATCGAAACATTGGGACTACTCGCCGATCAGTTCAAATTCAAGGGCGGCTTCTGGGATCTGACCGGCACGTTGAACGACAACTTCAACAACCTGGGCTTCGTCATCATCGGCGTGTTTGTCTTTGCCCGGGTCGCCTTGTTCCTGATTTATCGCGCGAAAGGCTACGACAATCCGCCGACGTTTCAGTCCGGCAAATGGCTCGCCTTTGCAGGCAAGCGCGCAGGTTATGTTCCGTTATGCTTCGACATCGCGTATCAGCTTGTCGAGCAGACGGTCGAGCTGCTTGCGCTCGCGCACGCTCAACGCCTTCAAGGCGTCCTGCTCGTTGGCAATATGATGCGGAAGGATTTCGTCGATCAGATCGAAGCCCTTCTGCGTCAGACGGACATCCACACTGCGCCGATCCTTCGCGGAAGCGCGCCGTTCAATCAACCCCGAACGTTCGAGCCGGTCAAGCCGGCTTGTCATCGCGCCTGAGGACAGCATCAGAGCTTCGTAGAGTTCGGTGGGCGTGAGCTGGTAGGGCTCGCCGGCACGGCGCAACGCCGCAATCACATCGAACTCCCCGGTCTGCAAGCCGAATTGCGCCGCCAGCGGCATCAGTCGCGTGCGCTCGATCAAATGCGTGGCCTCCAGCAGACGGCCAATCGTCGCCATGACATCAGCGTCGATGTCCGGTCTTTCCCTGCGCCACTGCTCTGCCGCGCGCCTGGCTCGCCCCATCTCTGTCACTCCCATGCAATTTTCTTGACGTCAAGATATCAGCTTGCGTCCGAGTTGTAACCAGGCTAGTTTACTCGATATCAAGATACTTTATATCGAGCGACTATGAATCAATCTGAAATTGTGAAGAAACCGGTGATCGTGGCAGGCGCAATCGTTGCGCTTGCATTGAATCTGCGGCCGACGATGGCGGCTGTTGGCCCTGTGCTGGACGGCATCATGGCCGGGACGGGACTCAATCACGCGGGCGCCGGCATGCTCACCTCGCTGCCAGTGGGCGTCATGGGCGCGGGGTCGCTACTTAGCGGACCGCTGCAACGACGGGGGAGCCAGCGCGCCTACGTGGGCTTTGGCATCGCCCTGATTGCCGCCGCGTGCGCCGCTCGCGCCTTCGAGCGAGGCGCAACGGCTATGCTGATTACCGCGTTGCTTGCCGGTGCGGGAATCGCGCTGATCCAGGCGTTGATGCCCGCGTTCATCAAACGCGTCTATGGTGCGCGCGCCAGCGCGATGATGGGGCTGTACACCACGGCAATCATGGGCGGAGCCGCTGCGGCGGCCGCGCTCGCGGCACCGCTTGCGCAAGTCTGGGGATGGTCCGGCGCGCTGGCCGTCTGGGCGCTTCCGGCATTGTTTGCTTATCTGCTCTGGCTCGCGGCGACGCATCGATTCAGCCCTTCTCGCGCGCCTGGCATTTCAGCCACGCACACGTCTCCATTGCGTTACGCGCCCTGGCGGCAGTGGCGCGCATGGGAACTCATGCTGTTCTTTGGCGTGGGCACGGGCGCTTATACGCTCGTGCTCGCCTGGTTGCCGCCGTTCTACACGCAGCTCGGCTGGAGCCGCGCCGATGCGGGCTATCTTCTCGCAGGCGTCACGGTTGCCGAAGTCGTCGCCGGTCTCGCGGTATCGGCCTTGATCGCGCGCATGCCGGACCGGCGCAAGCCGCTGCTGGCCGCACTCGCCCTGCTGATCGGCGGCCTTGCCTGCCTGTTGAGCGCGCCGCTCGCCCTGGCGGCCGTCGCATGCGTGTTGCTTGGTTTGGGCATTGGCGCGCTGTTTCCGCTCTCGTTGATCGTCGCACTCGA
The DNA here is from genome assembly GCF_014200455.1 of Paraburkholderia bannensis. Taxonomy (GTDB): domain Bacteria; phylum Pseudomonadota; class Gammaproteobacteria; order Burkholderiales; family Burkholderiaceae; genus Paraburkholderia; species Paraburkholderia bannensis_A. The sequence goes on from NZ_JACHBW010000019.1 coordinate 66,722, forward strand.
CCATAGCGATAATCCGACACGCGCCGGCGAACTAGTGGCCTTCGTCCAAGGCGGCGGCTATCTGATCGCGAGTCTCACGCCACTGCTTGCCGGTGCGTTGCGCGATCGCTTCGCGGATCTTACGAACGCGTGGGCCATCATGCTCGCGGGGGCGTTTCTGCTTTGCCTGCTCTGCACGCGCTTTTCGCCGCGCTCGTACGCGCGTTTTTCTACCGGGCACGCTTGATGTGAAGCGGCGGCAGCGCCCCTCTGGACCGCTTGCCGCCTCCGGTCACAATCAGCAGTCCAGATTAAACTGCCTGGCCCAGCGCATTGCGGGGAGCGGCTTTCGCGTTGGCAAACTTCGGAGCCAGCGCGCGTCGGCGGGCGAGCGGGCGGGCCGCGCCCTGAAAAGCCACCAGAGCATCTGAATTCGATGTCTGGCGAAGCTATCGCTCGCCGGGTGTCCATTCCGGACTATAGCCGCCCAGCGCCGGGTGATACATCTCGTCGCCGCAACGCTGCGTGAATTAGACATTGAGCCGATCCTCGCGCAATCCGAGGATCTCGACGCAAACGTGACGGGAGGCTGGCTGTGATCTGACAAATAAAATATCGCATGATGAATAAACATACAAACACGCCAGGTAACTGAATCTTCCGATCAACTTGTTTTCACTTCACCCTACGCTATACTCAATTATTAAAATATCGCCCACATTAATGGAGCGAATCAATACGCTTTGACCGTGTCGGGGAGGCCCCTCAATTGGACCGACAGGTGAAACTCATGTTTGCCTTCGTGATCATGGTGGCCGTCGCCGCTTTCGTGCCTTATGTCGCCACTCCGGCCGTTCAGCATGCAGTGACCTCCCGAACAGCAACGCAACCGAGCCAGGACCTAGGCGGTGCTCCCCCGCAGACGACCGCTGCGACTGGCGCACCGGTCGAAGCGGGCTCCATGCTACCGACGCAATAGCTCGCAAACAGGTTTGAGACAGCTCCAAAACAGGTCCAAAACGACCTGATTCAAAGCTCGTTAGCAATCCGCCGATAACCGCGCACGAGGCGGTTATTGGTCTGCGCGACATCTTCCGAGAATTCCGCGGCGCTCGCCGACACCTTCGGAATCGTCGCGAGATCGGTCGCGGGCCCGATCCGCACTGTCGATGGTACGTAAAAGCCTTCGGGCAGATCGCAACCGTCCACCACCGCGTTATGACGCACCACGCATCCCACGCCCACCGAGCAGTTGAACAGCACGCTATTGAAGCCGATAAACACGCGATCGCCAACGCTGCACGGACCATGCACGATGGCGCGATGCGCGATCGACGTATGGCTGCCGATCGTCACTGCCGCGCCCGACTTCGAATGAATGACTACGCCATCCTGAATATACGAGTGCGCACCAATCACAATCGGCTCGATCTCGCCATTCGTATCGGTTTCATCGGCGCGAATCACCGCATACGGGCCGATAAACACGTCTTGCTCGACCACCACGCGTCCGCACAGGATCGCGGTGGGATCGACGAACGCGCTCTCATGCACCACGGGCAGATCGCCGCGCGGATTCTTTCTGATCATTGCCCTGCACCCTCACCAGATAATGTCGATGTCCCGCGCTTCCCGCGCGTCCTTCATTTCAGCCTCTTCGGGAACCGTACCGCCCCAAGCAGGAAAGGGATCGGCGAAATCGCCCCACGCTTGCGGCCCCGCGGACATTTCCACATCGTCCAGCAGGCAGGCGTCCAGGCGGCGGCGTAGCGCGGCTTCGTCCATATCGATGCCGATCAGCACCAGCTCCTGACGCGCGTCGCCCACGTTCACGTCCCAGTTTTCATGGATGAAGGCGAGCGATTCGTCGTCGGTTGGCCAGTGCGACTTCGGTACCGCAGCCCACCAGAGTCCTGCCGCGCCGTGACGACACACGGAGCCCGCCTGCGACCACGAGCCCGCATGGCTCGGGCGGCTCGCCAGCCAGAAAAAGCCCTTCGAGCGCACCACGCCCGGCCATTCGCTATTCACGAGCTCCCAGAAACGCTGCGCATGCATGGGCCGACGCGCGCGCCACACAAAGCTGCCAATGCCGTATGCCTCGGTTTCCGGCGTATGTTCGCCGCGCAGTTCCTGCAGCCAGCCCGGCGCTTTCGCGGCTTGGTCGAAATCGAACAGCTTCGTATCGAGCAGGCGATCGAGCGGCACCCGGCCGAACTGGGCGATTTCGATGCGAGCACGCGGATTCAGCCCGCGCAGAATGGCGCCGAGGCGTTCGCGATCTGCCGTGTCGATCAGGTCGATCTTGTTGATGACCAGCACATCGCAGAATTCGATCTGCTCGATCAACAGGTCGGCCACGGTGCGCTGGTCTTCCTCGCCGAGCGATTCCCCGCGCGCCTCCAGGCTGTCCTGCGAGCCGTAATCGTTGAGGAAATTGAAGGCGTCGATCACCGTCACCATGGTGTCGAGACGTGCGACGTCGGACAGGCTACGGCCGTCTTCATCGGCAAATGTGAAGGTCTCGGCCACCGGCAGCGGCTCGGAAATCCCCGTCGACTCGATCACCAACTGGTCGAAGCGCCCCGCTTTCGCAAGCCGGTCAACCTCCAGCAGCAGGTCCTCGCGCAAGGTGCAGCAAATGCAGCCATTGCTCATTTCGACGAGTTTTTCATCGGTGCGCGCAAGCTGGGCGCCGCCATCTCGCACCAGCGCCGCGTCGATGTTCACCTCGCTCATGTCGTTGACGATGACGGCCACGCGGCGTCCTTCGCGGTTGTTCAGAATGTGGTTCAGCAGCGTCGTCTTGCCGGCGCCAAGAAAGCCGGAAAGGACGGTGACCGGCAAGCGTGAGTCCATGGGGGCTCCTTTTCGTTCTGGATATGCGCGGATTTTGCGATGTTATAACATAACATTTAAAAAGACCACAGCCGAAGTCGGGCGCTGCGGCGGCCCAGCTCCCATCGGCGATAATCGGCGGGTTCCCAGCGCGCCGCGCCTGCCATGGTTTCGCCGATGAAATCGCAACTCCACGCCATCGTCACTGCGCTGGCCGCCGCCGCGCTGTTCGGGGCCGCCACGCCTTTGGCGAAGGCGCTGCTCGGCACGCTGCCGCCTTTCATGGTGGCCGGTCTCTTCTATCTGGGCAGCGGCGGCGGGCTTGCCATCGCGATGCTCGTGCGCCGGTTGCTGCGCCCGCGCGGCAGCGTCAACGGTGCGGCCAGACTCGCGCCCGCGCACGCGCCGCTGCGTCTGGCCGAAGCCCCGTGGCTGGCCGGCGCAATCGCCGCGGGCGGCGTGGCCGGTCCCGCGCTGCTGATGCTTGGCCTTGTCACGACGCCTGCAGCCACCAGCGCGCTGCTGCTCAACTTCGAAGGCGTGTTTACGGCGCTGATCGCATGGGTCTGCTTTCGCGAGAACTTCGACGCGCAGATCGCACTGGGCATGGCCGCCATCGTCGCGGGCGGCATGCTGCTGTCGTGGAGCGGGCCGCACGCGGGGCTCGCGCCCGGCGCGCTATTCGTGGTCGGCGCGTGCCTGTGCTGGGCGGTCGACAACAACCTGACCCGCAAGGTCTCCGCCAACGACGCCATGACCATTGCCTGCCTCAAGGGCCTCGCGGCCGGGCCGGTCAATCTGCTGGCGGCGTTCTGGCTGGGCGCGCACTGGCCTGACGGCCCGCACCTCGCAGCAGCCATGGTGGTGGGGTTCGCGGGCTACGGCGTGAGCCTCGTGCTGTTCGTGATCGCGCTGCGCAATCTGGGCACGGCGCGCACGGGCGCGTATTTCTCGGTGGCGCCGCTGTTTGGCGTGGCGCTGTCGCTCGTGCTGTGGCCTCAGCGGCCCGCGCTTACGTTCTGGGCCGCGCTCGCGCTGATGGCGCTGGGCGTGTGGCTGCATGTGCGCGAGCGACACGAGCACACGCACACGCATGAGCCGCTCGACCATACGCACCGGCATCGGCACGACGCGCATCATCGGCATGAGCATGATTTCGACTGGGATGGCACCGAGCCGCACACGCACGCGCACCATCACCTGCCGCTCACGCACTCGCACCTGCATTTTCCAGACGTACATCACAGGCATTCGCATTGAGCGGCTGTAAGCGGTTTGGCGGCGCACCAGCTGCGGTGCGCAATTCGATGAGATTTGCTGAGGCTGGCTGTTAGTTGCATTTGACCGTTGAATCGCGTCACCCCAGACTCCACACATAGCGACCCAGTTACGCCCGCAACCATTCCCGCGGCGCGATGACATCGCGCAAACCTTCGTAGCACCCACGCGCCACGGCGCAATTTCTCCAAAGCAGACCGCAACAACCGCTCGAACAGCTCGCCTGGCACGGCATCGTAGCCGCCAATCCACCGACGCATAGAACGATTTCATGCTCCGCTACGCGTCCGCACTCGACGGGATGCGCGACGCTATGCCCGATCGACGCGCAGTTGCATATGCTCGCTTTCAAGGCGATGAAGATCATCCCGGCCAATTACATCATCAGAACTACTTACTTACTAACTCGGCGAGCTGCAATCCGGCGCGATCGGTGCGCGTCTCGTGCTGGTCGCACCGGTGGGCTCGGGCGGATCGAACTGGGGCATCGCGGCGGCGCTGCGCGAAGCCGGCGCGCAATGCACGCTGATCAGCGTGGACTTGCGTTACCGGAAAAGCTTCCTGTGTCATCCTGTAGCAAGCAGCGTTGCAATCACGACTTGAAACGCCCGCAGAAAACATGCATTTTTCTTGGTAAATACAAACTTTACCGAATAACACTCGCATTAAATCATGATATTTTTCACGTAAAAATGCCGTCGGATTGCACAACCCGGCGGCATTTTATCCGTATCGGCTCAGCCGAAATCAACTCTGCAGTCAGTGCGATAGCTCGTCGAGCGACAAGCCATTCGTGCGCGGCCCGAACGCGCCGATCGACACCATCACCACCAGCATGCAGAGGGTGATCCCCGTGAATACACCCTGCACGCCGCCATCGCGCAGGAGCGCCGCGATGGTGAAGCCCGATAACATCGCGCCCACGCGGCTGGCCGAATACACCACGCCATTGGCTCGACACCGCACGGCAGTCGGGAACAGTTCGGCCTGATAGGCGTGATAGCACACCGAGATCATCTGCCCGGCCAGACTGATCGCAATGCCCAGGGCAACGAGCGCCGCGGCGGAGCGCGCCTGGGCGAACATCAAGCCAAACACCAGCACCGCGAAAGCCGAGCCGACGATCAGCCACTTGCGCTCGATCCGGTCGGCCACCAGCATCGCAAGCAGCGGCCCGCAGGGCAGCGCGATCGCAATCACGAAAGCATAGAACAGGCTGCGGGTGACATGAATGCCCTGCCCGATCAGCAAGGTCGGCACCCAGTTTGCAAAGCCGTAATAGCCGATGGCCTGGCAGAAGTTGAACGCGACCAGCATGAGGAGCCGCCCGCGATACGGCGGCTGCCACAAGCCGGCGAGCGTCGGGCTGCGATGTGCGGGAATGGCCGGTGCGAGCGCGGGCGGCGGCAGATCGCGTCCGCTCTCGTGCATCGCCGCCTGCTCCAGACGCGCGATCTGCCTTTGCGCGGCTTCGATGTGGCCATGCGTGGCAAGCCAGCGCGGGCTTTCCGGCACCGCGCGGCGCACGAACCACACGATCACCGCGCCCAGCGCCCCAGCCAGCACGACCCAGCGCCAGCCGTCGACGCCGAGTGGCGCAATCGGCACGAGCCACCACGACAACAGGGCCGAAGCGGGCGCGGCGGCGAACATGATGGCCTGGTTGAATGCCATGGCGCGGCCGCGCATATGCTGCGGCACCATTTCCGTCACATAGCTGTCGATCGTGACGATTTCGATGCCCAGGCCGATGCCGGTGATAAGGCGCCACAGGACCAGGCCTTCGGACGAATGCTGAAACGCCATCACGATCGAACCCACCGAATACCACAGCAGGGAAAACGTGAAAACGCTTCGTCGTCCGAATCTATCGGGCAGCCAGCCCAGAAAGAACGTGCCGACGAACAGGCCCGCGAAGGTCGCCGCCACGAACGCGCCGATGCCGTTAAAGCCGAAGAAACTCGACGTCGTGGTTTGCAGCAAGCCGCTCTTTGCCATGCCGGGCGCAATATAGCCCGTGAAAATCAGGTCGTAGACCTCGAAGAAACCGCCCAGCGAAATCAGCAGCACGAGTTTCCACAACTGCCAGGTAGCGGGCAGGCGATCGAGCCGCGCGGACAGCGCCGCCGCCGTGGCCTGGCCTGGATCGGCGCGGTCCAGGGGGCGTACGGACGCATCGTCCGTGGTGAGGGTGCGTTGCATTGTCTGTCTCCATGTTGTTCTGGCCCGCGGGCTTCATTGGCCCGCGATTCGGCGCATCGTTGACGCTAAACCGCTAGACCGGTAGATGTGCGCCCAGCCGCGCGAGCACCTCCTCCGTGTGCTCGCCCACCTTCGCGAGAGGCTGGCGCACGCCGGGGCGCCGTCCATCCATCATCAGCGGCAGCAAAACCACCTCTGTTTCGCCGCCATCGTCGGTCTGCATCGGCACGAGGCCGCCGCTCGCCTTCAGATGCGGATCGTCGAGCAATTGATCCGGCCGCACGATGGGCGCATAAGGCACGCCCGCCGCTTCGAGCCGCGGCATCAGCGCTTCGCCGCGATGAGTCTTGAGCACCTCGCCCAGGCGCGCGAGCAGTTCGGGCCGCAGCGCCACACGCGCGGCATTGCTCGCGTATTGCGGCTCGCGCGCAAGCTCCGGGCAGCCGATTACTTCGCATAGCGTCACGAATTGCCTGTCGCTGACCGCTCCAATGAAAAGCTGCTGGTCTGCCAGCGTGAAAACGTCGTACACGCTCCACGCTGACACGCGTGACGGCATGGGCGGCGGCGCTTCGTGCGTCATCGCGTATTGCTGCATATGCTGCGCGCTCAGGAATACGCAATTCTCGAACAGCGCGCTCTGTACTTCCTGGCCGCGCGCGCTGGTTTCACGCTCGCGCAGCGCCGCCAGCACGCCGATGGCCCCGAACATGCCGCCCATGATGTCGTTGACCGAGGTCCCCGCGCGCAGCGGCCGCCCGGCCGGGCCGGTCATGTAGGAGAGCCCGCCCATCATCTGCACGACTTCGTCGAGCGCCAGCCGGTTTTCATACGGCCCCGGCAGAAAGCCCTTGTGCGAGACATAGATCAGTTGCGGGTAGCGCTGCGAAAGCGTTGCATAGTCAAGACCCAGCTTCTGCATCAGACCCGGCCGGAAATTCTCCAGCATCACATCGCACTGCCCGATCAATTCCACCGCGGCGGCGTACCCCTCCTGCGTGTTGATATCGAGCACCACGCTCTTCTTGTTGCGATTGAAGGAACGAAAAAAGCCGATACCCAGCCCCGGCAGATCGCGCGTCTTGTCGCCGCCGGGCGGCTCGATCTTGATGACTTCCGCCCCCAGATCGGCGAGGATCATCCCGCAGGTGGGGCCCATCACCATATGCGTGAATTCGATCACGCGCACGCCAGTCAGCGGCAGCCGCGCTGCCTGCGCTTGCGCGTTCAGATTTGTTGTGCTCATACCATCCTCAGGATAACGAATCGACCGCCTGAGCGGCCTTGAAAGTCTTCGGTAACCCGGCGCGCCAAAGCGTGCCGTGCAGCGTCTCGTGCGACAGCCATTGCGCAAGCTGGGCACGCAGTTCGAGCAAGGCGTCGATGTCGATGCCCGTATCGATGCCCATATCGGCCAGCATGAAGGCGAGGTCTTCGGTCGCCGCATTGCCGCTCGCGCCCGGCGCATGCGGGCAGCCGCCGATGCCGCCGAGCGAGGCGTCGAAGCGCGTCACGCCCGTCTCCAGCGCCGCGTAAGAATTGGCGAGTGCGAGGCCGCGCGTATCGTGAAAGTGCGCGCACCAGAGCCGTTCGCCCGCGATAACGCGGGCGCGCTCGAATAGCTCGCGGACCGCGCGCGGATTGGCGTAGCCAACCGTATCGGCCAGACTCACGCGGTCCGCGCCCGCGTCGAGCAAGGCCTGCATGTATCGGAGCACGTCTTCAGGCGCGACATGGCCTTGCAGCGTGCAGCCAAACGCCGTGCCGATGCCGCCCTCGATCAGGGTCTTCGCGCCCGAGGCGTCGCGCGCGGCGCGCATGCGCGCGACTTCGGCGACCACTTCTTCGGGCGTTTTGCGCAGGTTGGCGCGACTATGTTCGACGCTCGCCGAAAGCGGCACGAGCATCAGATCCGCGCCGGTCTCCAGCGCCCGTTCCGCGCCCTTGAGATTGGGCACCAGCACGCAAACGCACAGACCCGGCAGACTGCGCGCATAAGCGACCAGCGCGGCGGTATCGGCGAGTTGGGGCAGCAGACGCGCGGGCACCAGGGAACCGACTTCGATCTCGCGCAGCCCGGCCGCGTGCGCGGCGCGCAGCCATTCGAGCTTGCGTTCGGTGGGCAGAACGGTGGCGATGCTTTGCAGGCCGTCGCGCAGACCGACTTCGCGTAGCGTGGCCTGCGCCGGATAAAAAGTCATGGGGGATGTCTCCTGTATTTTTGCGCCATTCGCCGGGCTGGTGGCATAACGGCGATGGGCCAGCCGATGCGCTAACCGATGTGCTAACTTTAGACATTCCCGCCGATACATAAAGCGGTATTTCGGAAGCGCGAAGATTCCAGGCCGGAAACACAGCGAAGCCCCCCCCCATGCACGACATCGACATCAAAACCCTGCGCCTGCTCGTTGCCGTCTGCGAACACGGCAACATGGGCCATGCGGCCCGCGACGCCCATATCGAACCGTCCGCCATCAGCAAGCGCATCGCGCAGCTGGAGGCCGATCTGGGCGTGCCGCTGCTCACCCGCTCGCGGCGCGGCGTGCAGCCCACCCAGGCGGGCGCGGCACTGCTGGAGCATGCGCGCAGCGTGATCTTCACGCTCGAACGCGCGGTCAGCGATATCGCCGCGTTCGGCAGCGGTTTGCGCGGCAGTGTGAGCGTGTGCGCATCGGCATCGGCGATTGCGGAGTCGCTGCTCGACGATCTCGCCTCGTTCATGCGCATGCCCGCGCACGAGAACATCCGCGTCAACGTGGACGAGCGCACCTCGAAGGAACTGGTGCAGCGCGTGCGCGACGGCGTGGCGTCGGTGGGCGTGTGCTGGGACAACGTGGAACTCGGCGGCCTGGAGGCGCGGCCCTGGCGCAGCGACCGGCTCGCGCTCGCGGTGCCGGCCGGGCATGCGCTCGCGCGCCGCAAGACGGTGGCGTTCGCTGAGTCGCTCGGCTACGAGCACGTCGGGCTGCCGCCTTCCACGGCCGTACACACGCTGCTGCAACGCGCGGCGGCGCGCAGCGGACGCACCGTGGATTACCGCGCCACGGTATCGAATTTCGATGCGGCGTTCCGCGTGGTTGCCGCGAATCTGGGCATCAGCGTTGTGCCCGAGGAGGTCGGGCGGAGCTATACGCGCATCATGAACGTGCGGCTGGTCCCCTTGAGCGACGCCTGGGCCAAGCGGCGCTTCATCGTCTGCTTCCGCGCCTTCGACGCCTTGCAGCCCGCCGCCCAGCGCATGGTCGAGCATCTGGTCGCGCGCGCGGCGGCGGGCGAATCCAAAGCGCCGGCTTGAGCTGCACGAGTCCGCACGAGGCGGCGCGAGCGCCGAAGATAGCCTCACCGCAGCCCGCACGCCTCGTTTACACTCCCAGCATTGCGTTCCACCTGGCGCGACCCGCGCCGCCGCTCACGTCATGTTTCAACCACAACGCCGCCGCTTCGTGCTCACGGGCCTGCTTGCCGCGATCGGCGCCGCGCATGCCCGCAGCGGCAATGGCGCACCGCGCGACATCGCGATTGCGCTGGTGCTCAAGGATCTGCCCGATCCATTTACCACGGCGATGATTTCCGCCGCCAAGGTCTTCCAGGCGCACGCGCCCTACCCGTTCCGGCTGACCGTGCTGGGCATCCAGTCGGAAAGCGACGCGGCCGGCCAGATCCGTCTCGTCGATATGGCGATCAAGCAGGGCGTCAATGCCATCGTGCTGGCGCCGTCCGATTCGCGCGCGATGGTGAACGCCGCGCGCCGAAGCGTGCAGCACGGCATCCTCACGCTCACCATCGACAATTCGCTCGACGCCGATGCGCTGAGCGAGGCGCATCTGCACATCCCCTATGTGGGCCCGGACGACCGCCGCGCCGCCAAACGCGTCGGCGACTATCTCGCGCGGCGCCTGCATGCGGGTGATCGCGTCGGCATCATCGAAGGCGTATCGGCGGACCTCAATGCGCAGCAGCGCACCGCCGGCTTTCGCGACGCCATGCAGGCCGCGCGGGTCGAAGTCGCCGCGGTCGAAGCCGGCAACTGGGAATATGGTCAGGGGCGTCTTGCGGCAGCGTCGATCCTGGCAGCGCAGCCCGGCATCCGCGCGCTTTTGTGCGCGAACGACAACATGGCGCGCGGCGCGGTGGACGCCGTGCGCGAATCGCAACTCACGGGCCGCGTGCTGATCACCGGCTTCAACGCCAGCGATGCGATCAAACCGATGATCAGGGATGGCCGCGTGCTCGCCACGCTCGACCAGTTCGGGCAAAAGCAGGCCGTCTACGGTCTCGACGTGGCCCTGCAGGCGTGTCAGGAACGACGTGCCCAGGACGATCTGCCCGACTACATCGAAACACCGGTCACGCTGGTGACGAAGGAAACGCTCTAGCCGCACGGGACGGTACGTAGCAGCACGTTGGACGCGTGAAAACACTTTGACGTCTTATGATGGCGCGTCGATGACGCGCCATGCCAAAGCGCGCCACGACGCTCCTCGCGTCGCAAACATCACGAACATCACGAAATCCAACGCGCATATGAACAACAACACTACGCCCTTCGTTGCTTCCGCATCTTTCGTTACCCGTTTGCGTCTGACCGCTCTTCTTTCGGCGCTCGTGCTTGCAGGCTGCGCCGCCAGCAACCCGCAGACCGCCACACAGGCATCCGCACCCGGCGCGTTCGTACAGCAAGGCACGGCAAGCGGTGCGCGCCCCGTCAAGGTGATGATCGTCACCATGTTCGCGCCCGAGGCCAAAACCTGGCTCGACAAGCTCGGCCCGTGGGACAGCATCCCGGTCGCGGGCCTCTCGCCCGACTACCCCGCCGTGCAATGCAATCACGACAACGTCTGCGTGATGACCACCGGCATGGGCCACACCAACGCAGCGGCCTCGACGATGGCGCTGGCCTTCGCGCCGCAGTTCGATCTACGCCAGACCTATTTCCTCGTGGCCGGCATCGCGGGCGTGAATCCGCAGCAAGGCACGGTTGGCTCGGCGGCGTGGGCTGACTGGCTGGTGGACTTCGGCCTGCAATGGGAGATCGATCCGGATCACCGCCCAAAGGGCTGGCGCACCGGTTATCTCGGCATCAACACGAAGAATCCCGGCGAGAAACCGGCGCTCGACTATCGCACCGAGGTGTTCCAGCTCAATGCGAAGCTGACCTCGGCGGCTTATGCGCTGAGCCACGAAGTGGCGCTCTCCGATAGCCCCGAAGCGCAGGCCGCGCGCGCGAAGTATCGCTATGCGCCGGCCAATCGCGCGCCCGGTGTGATCCGCTGCGATTCGATCGCGGGCGATACGTGGTGGTCGGGCGCGGAACTCGGTGCGCGCGCAACCGAATTCACGCGTCAGCTCACCGGCGGAAAAGGCGTCTATTGCATGACGCAGCAGGAAGACAACGCCACCTACGAGGCGCTCAAGCGCGCCGCCGCCACACAGCGCGTGGATCTCGACCGCGTGGCGGTGCTGCGCGCGGGCTCGGACTTCGACCGTCCGTACAAGGGACAATCGAGCGCTGCGAATCTGTTGAACTACGCAAGCCAGGGCGGCTTCGCGCCCGCGCTCGAAAACCTCTATCGCGCGGGCAATCCGCTGGTGCAGGACATCGTCGCGCATTGGGACGACTGGCGCGCGGGCGTGCCCACGCGCTAACACGCCCCCTTACGCGCTCGAAGAGCGCTGGGCCGCGCGTCCATTCTGGGAAGCACGCCGACTTCGGCCCGACTCTGACCCGACGATGCGCCGCTGCACGTCAGCGCCGATTGTGACGCTTTGCTGGCATCGGCCGCCAGCAAAGCGCCAGTTGACCTGCGTTTTTCCAGCTACCCATTCACACGCAAGTTCAAGACTGCACGAATGCGAGCAGGTCGGCGTTAAGCACGTCGGCATTGACCGTCAGCATGCCGTGCGAGAACCCCGGATACGTCTTCAGCTTGCCGTTCCTGAGAAGCTTGATGGACTTTAACGCGGCGTCGCCGATGGGCACGATCTGATCGTCCTCACCGTGCAACACGAGCGTCGGCACGTTAATCGCCTTCAAATCCTCGCTCTGGTCAGTCTCGGAGAACGCCTTGATGCCTTCATAGTGCGCCTTGGCGCTGCCCATCATGCCTTGACGCCACCAATTCTGGATAACGCCCTGATGCACCGTCGCACCTTCGCGGTTGAATCCGTAGAAGGGGCCCGTAGGCAAGTCGAGGAAAAACTGCGCCCGGTTTGCCGCCAGTGCGGCGCGCAGACCGTCGAATACGTCGACAGGCAAGCCTTCCGGGTTCGCCGCGGTTTTCAGCATCAGGGGCGGCACCGCGCTGACCAGCACAGCCTTTGCGACACGGCCTGCCGGTTCGCCGTGCTTCGCGACGTACCGGGCGACTTCGCCACCGCCTGTCGAATGCCCGATATGAATGGCGTTCTTCAGATTGAGCGCTTCGACCACCGCAAACGCATCCGCTGCGTAGTGGTCCATATCGTGACCGTCCGGGACCTGTGACGAACGCCCGTGTCCGCGACGGTCGTGCGCGACGACGCGATATCCCTTCTGCACAAAGAACAGCAACTGCGCATCCCAGTCATCCGAGGACAAAGGCCAGCCGTGGTGAAACACGATCGGCTGCGCGTCTTTTGGACCCCAATCCTTGTAGAAAATCTCTACGTTGTCTTTGGTTGTGACGAACGGCATGTTAACCCTCACTTAATTTGAACGGTTTTCAGATTCGCCCACATACTGCGGACTTGCTCGCGAAGCATTGAAACAAGCGGCCTCAGATTACAGGCAAAGCTGATCTGGAGTCGGCCGCCTGCTTGTTCGCCGCGAAAGCACCGGCAATCCCCGTTCTCCACAGCAAGCGCACTGGCGATGACGGCAGCGCCTACGCCCCCCCCGGACGATCAAATCGGCTCGCTCCACTACGCCCTTGCGGCAACCAATAACCCACTAAACGACCAGGAATTGGGACCGTGAAAGGTGGGCCACCGGCAATAAATTCTTCTATAAGAGTGGCGGATTGCCCCCGCATCGAACAAGGGTCTTCACCAGCTTGACAAACAATGCAGGGGACAAAACGCAAAACCCGAGCCAAGGGGCCAGATTACGGATTTTGCCCGGAAACTCCTTATGCAACAGGGCTTTGGCACGGTAACGTTTTCAGCGCGCGGCCTGGCGTTCGCGCCTGAGACGTCCGTTTTCTCGCCAAACTTCATGGCGCAACGCAATTCCATAATATGAAATACATGTCGATCTCCGCCCCGGGCCGGCGGAAATTGAGGCAAAATTCAGGTGTTTCGCCGACTGCGCGCAGCCGGTGGTGTTACCACCTCGTTTAACGATCCCGCCAAGAAGCCGATGAGCACCCAACCCACCATCATCTACACCCTGACCGATGAAGCGCCGCTGCTTGCCACCAGCGCGTTTCTGCCGATCATCCGCACCTTCGCTGCGCCGGCCGGCGTGAACGTCGAGACCAGCGATATCTCCGTGGCGGGCCGCATTCTCGGTGAATTCCCCGAATTCCTGACCGAGGAACAACGCGTGCCGGACAACCTGGCTGAGCTGGGCCGTCTCACGCAGCTGCCGGAAACGAACATCATCAAGTTGCCGAACATCAGCGCATCCGTGCCGCAGCTTGTCGCCGCGATCAAGGAACTCCAGGGCAAGGGCTACAAAATCCCTGATTTCCCGGAAGATCCGAAGACCGACGAAGAAAAGTCTATCCAGAAGCGCTATTCGAAGTGCCTGGGTTCGGCCGTGAACCCGGTCCTGCGTGAAGGCAACTCGGACCGCCGCGCACCGCTGGCCGTCAAGAACTACGCGAAGAAGCACCCGCACAGCATGGGCGAGTGGAGCATGGCTTCGCGCACCCACGTCGCGCACATGAAGCACGGCGACTTCTACCACGGCGAAAAGTCGATCACGAACGACAAGGACCGCGAAGTCCGCATGGAACTCGTGACGAAGTCGGGCGAAACCATCGTCCTCAAGCCGAAGGTCCAGTTGCAAGCCGGCGAAATCGTCGACAGCATGTTCATGAGCAAGAAGGCCCTGCTGGCTTTCTACGAAGACCAGATGGAAGACGCGCGCAAGACCGGCGTCATGCTGTCGCTGCACGTCAAGGCGACCATGATGAAGGTGTCGCACCCGATCGTGTTCGGCCACGCCGTGCGCACGTTTTATAAGGACGCCTTCGCGAAGCACGCCAAGCTGTTCGAACAACTGGGCGTGAACGTCAACAACGGCCTCGTCGATCTCTACACGAAGATCGAAACGCTGCCGGAATCGCAACGCGAAGAAGTCATCCGCGACATGCACGCCTGCCACGAGCATCGTCCGGCGCTGGCGATGGTCGATTCGGCCAAGGGCATCTCGAACCTGCACGCACCGAACGACGTGATCGTCGACGCATCGATGCCGGCGATGATTCGCGCCGGCGGCAAGATGTGGGGCGCCGATGGCCGCCCGGCCGACACGAAGTGCCTGATTCCGGAAAGCACGTTCGCGCGCATCTACCAGGAAATCATCAACTTCTGCAAGACCAACGGCGCATTCGACCCGAGGACCATGGGCACGGTGCCGAACGTCGGCCTGATGGCGCAGAAGGCCGAAGAGTACGGTTCGCACGACAAGACCTTCGAAATCCCGCAAGACGGCACGGCCCGCATCGTCGACAACGCCACGGGTGAAGTTCTCGAAGCCCTCACGCAGGAAGTCGAGCAAGGCGACATCTGGCGCATGTGTCTCGTGAAGGACGCGCCGATCCGCGACTGGGTCAAGCTGGCCGTCACGCGCGCCAGGAACTCGAACACGCCGGCCGTGTTCTGGCTCGACCCGTACCGTCCGCACGAAAACGAAGTGATCAAGAAGGTCGAGCAATACCTGAAGGATTACGACACGAGCGGCCTGGACATCCAGATCATGTCGCAGGTACGCGCCATGCGTTACACGCTTGAGCGCGTGATCCGCGGCCTGGACACGATCTCGGTCACCGGCAACATCCTGCGCGACTACCTGACCGACCTGTTCCCGATCATGGAACTGGGCACCTCGGCGAAGATGCTGTCGATCGTTCCGCTGATGGCCGGCGGCGGCATGTACGAAACGGGCGCAGGCGGTTCGGCTCCCAAGCACGTGCAGCAGCTGGTTCAGGAAGACCACCTGCGCTGGGATTCGCTCGGCGAATTCCTCGCGCTGGCTGTCTCGCTGGAAGACCTCGGCATCAAGAAGAACAACCCGCGCGCCAAGCTGCTCGCGAAGACGCTCGACGCCGCCACCGGCAAGCTGCTCGACAACAACAAGGGCCCGTCGCCGAAGACCGGCGAGCTGGACAACCGCGGCAGCCAGTTCTATCTGGCGATGTACTGGGCACAAGAGCTGGCCGCACAGAAGGACGACGCGGAACTTGCAGCGCACTTCGCGCCGCTCGCGAAGGCACTGACCGAAAACGAGCAGAAGATCGTTGGCGAGCTGGCTGCGGTTCAGGGCAAGCCGGTCGATATCGGCGGCTACTACAAGCCGGACTTCAACAAGCTGGCTGAAGTGATGCGCCCGAGCGCCACGTTCAACGCTGTGCTGGAAGCGGCTGCGAAGTAAGCTTTAGATAAAACCCAGGCCGGTTTTCAGGGCCTCGTTGTGAGAACGCCCTTGCAGCTTCTGGCTGCAAGGGCGTTCTGCTTTCTGGGCTCCGGCAAGGCGTTTCAAAGAAGCTCCCGCAGATACTACGCGACGGTGGGCACATGCCTTGCTGCTTGAGGTATGCGTATCGCTTTAAATTGGGTGTCTTCGCAATCAATTCGAAAGCTCGCGCATGGGCTTTGCAATGCGGTCTGCAATCCGGCGCTATCCGCTCCCACTTGCGCACGCCGCGCGCCGATGCTTCGCGTTAAAATCGATCGCATCTTTTGACCATCGTATCGGCCATCCATGCTTCGACCTCCCCTACCCGCGAACGAAGCGGAGCGCATGCAAGCCCTGCGCTCTTACAAGATCCTCGACACGCCCGCCGAGGATCGATTCGAGCGCATCACGCGTCTCGCTCGCCGCCTGTTCAATGTGCCGATCGCCGCCATCACGCTGGTCGATACCGGCCGCCAATGGTTCAAATCGCATCCCGGCCTGGACGCTTCGGAGACCTCGCGCGACGTCTCGTTCTGCGGCCACGCAATCCTGAGCGACGAGCTGTTCTTCGTGAACGACGCCAGCACCGACGTGCGCTTCGCCGACAATCCGCTCGTCACCGGCTCGCCGAATATCCGCTTTTACGCAGGCTGTCCGCTGTCGGTCACAGGCGATATTCGCCTGGGCACGCTGTGCGTGTTCGATAGCCGCCCGCGCCTGCTCGACGACGAAGAGCGCATCGTGTTGCGCGATCTCGCCGATATGGCCGAGCAGGAAATCGCCGCCACGCAGATGGCGACCACCGACGAACTCACAGGCCTTGCAAACCGCCGTGGTTTCAACGCGCTCGCGCAACAGGCCGTGCGGCTGTGCATGGGCACCCAGCGGCCCGCCTCGCTGCTCTATCTCGACCTTAACGGTTTCAAGCAGATCAACGACACCTACGGCCATGCCGAAGGCGATCTCGCATTGGTTGCGTTCGCCGGCATTTTGCGCACGGCGCTGCGCGACGGCGACGTGATTGGGCGGATGGGCGGCGACGAATTCGCCGTCCTGCTCCCCTCCACCGATGAACACGGCGCGATGAGTGCCATGGAGCGCATCCGCAATCAGCTCGACCTGTTCAATCGCACGGCGCAGAAACCGTACCAACTGCGCAGCAGCGTGGGCAGCGCGATGACGCGCGACGATCAGCCTTCGTCGGTGGACGATCTGCTCGCGCGCGCCGACGCCGCCATGTACCTGCAGAAGCGCGCAACGGCGAGCGAGCGCCGCCAGGCATGAAGCGATTACGGCTTCAATACACGTCGCGCACATAGCGGCGCTCGCGCGCCATCTGGCCGACGTATTCCGCGGCGGCCTCGTCGCTCAGACCGCCGTGTTGCGCCACCACGGCCCTCAGCGCGGCGTCCACGTCTTTTGCCATGCGGCTGGCGTCGCCGCAGACGTAGAAATGCGCGCCCTCTTCCAGCCACGACCACAACTGCGCGCCGTTTTCGCGCATGCGATCCTGCACGTAGACCTTGTCGCGCTGGTCGCGCGAAAACGCGAGATCGAGCTGATTGAGCAGCCCGTCGCCGCGCATCTGCTCCAGTTCATCGCGGTAGTAGAAGTCGGTGGCTGCATGCTGCTCGCCGAAGAAAAGCCAGTTGCGGCCCGCGTCGCCCCGCGCGCGTCGTTCGTGCAGGAAGGCGCGAAACGGCGCGACGCCGGTGCCGGGGCCGACCATGATCATCGGCGTATCGCCGCTGCGCGGCGGGCGGAAATGCGTGCTCTTCTGCACGAACACCGGCACGCTGCCAGCCGCCGCGCGGTCGGCCAGAAAGGTTGAGGCCACGCCTTTGCGGTCGCGCCGTCCGTTGTGATAGCGCAGCGCCGAAACGGTCAGATGCACTTCGCCCGCATGCGCCTTCGGGCTCGACGAAATCGAGTAGAGCCGCGGTTGCAGGCGCTTGAGCATGCCCGTCAATTCGCGCGCGGTGAGATCGACCGGGTATTCGTGCAATACATCGGCGAGTTGTTGGCCCCACAACCAGTTTTTCAGATCGCCTTTGCGCTCCTCGCGCAGCAGATCGCGCAAGCCCTGGCGGCGCGCGCGCGCCGCGATCAACGCCAGCGCATCGGGGCCGGGGCGCGCGATCTCGTAGTGGTGGCTCAAGGCATCGGCGAGGCGCATATCGCCCACACCCGGCACGTCGATGGGCGTATCGGCATGCAAACGCGTCAGCGTCAGCAATTCGTCGACGAGTGCCGGACAGTTCGTCGGCCACACGCCCAGCGCGTCGCCCGCCTCGTATTCGATGCCTGCTTCGCCGGTCGCCAGCGAGAAATAGCGCGTGTCCTTGGCCGCCCCGTGCAGATTGAGGCGCACATTGTCGAGCAGCCGCGAGGCGCCAGGGCGCGCCTTCGTCGGCGCGCAGCCCGGCAGCACTTCGGGGATCGAGCCGCCCGCAGGAACCGCGTGCAGCGCCGCGTCTTCCTCCTTGATGCGCAGCGCGACGCGTTCGAGCCAGGCGTCAGCGAGGCTCTGGAATTCGGTATCGCAATCGACGCGGGCCATCAGGCGTTGCGCGCCCAGCGCTTCGAGGCGCGCGTCGAGGTTGCGGCCGTGACCGCAGAACTGGTCGTAGTTGCGGTCGCCGAGCGCGAGCACTGCGTAACGCAGCGAAGGCAGTCGCGGGGCGTTACCGGATTTGAGTGCGCTCCAGAACGGCTCGCCGCTGTCGGGCGCATCGCCGTCGCCGAAGGTGCTCGTCATCAGTAGCGCGTACTGCGCCTTTTCCAGATTCGCGAGCGGATAATCAGCCATGCAGGCCGTGCGGATTTCGCAACCCGATTCCATCAGGAGCGTCGCATAGCGCTCGACCAGCGATTCGACATTGCCGGTCTGCGACGCCCACAGCAGCACCACCTTCGGGCGTGTGTGGGCGATGCGCACCGCGCCTTGCACGTCATCCTGCTGCTGCGCGCCCTCGACGGCGGGCAGCGGACGCAACGCGGCGCGGCTGAACAGGCCCGCCAGCAGGCCGTCCACCCACACTCGCGTGGACGCGCGCATCGGCGCATGGTCCGGCAATACGGGAACCGGCGAGCTGCCTGCCGAGTCGCCCCGCGATGCACGCAAGCCATTCACGAAGCCCGCGAGATACTGCCGCTCCGTTTCGCTAAGCATGGGTTCGGGCGTCGCGCCCAGGTCGAGTAGATTCGCAAATGCATCGATTCGGGTCATGTCGAATTCCTGGGGCATCGCCGCCTGATCGGCTTCGTCGGTTGCCTGCGTGCCTGGCGCGTCCTCCCCGGTCAAAGCGGGATCAGGCGCAACACGCGTGAGCGCGACGGCGCAGAATTTCAGTTCGGGCTGCTGGGACACAGGGTCGATTGCATCGTTGGTCACGGCGTTCACGCACAACTCTTCGCCGGATACATCGTTCCAGTGCATCGGCGCGAAGCAGTTGCCAGGCTGCACGCGATCGGTAACGACGGCGGGCAGCACCACGCGCCCGCGCCGCGAACGCACTTCCACCCGGTCCTTCGCCTCGATGCCCAGCGCACTCGCATCCTCGGGATGAATCTCCACGAAGGGCGCGGGGTTGAGCTTGTTGAGCATCGCAACCTTGCCGGTCTTCGTCATCGTGTGCCACTGATGCTGCAAACGGCCCGTGTTGAAGACGATCGGGAACGTGCCATCGGGCAGTTCGGCGGGCGCGACGTGCGGCCGCGCGAAAAACACACCCTTGCCATTGGCGGTCGGGAAGACGATGCGTGAACTGCCGCCTTCGTCCTTCAGATAGCGAACGGGATTGCGGTCGCTCTGCGCATCGGGCGCGAAGGGCCATTGCAGCGGCGTTTCGCGCAGCTTCGCGTGGCTTGCGCCGCGCAGGTCGTAGCCGGTCTTCAAGTTCGAAAAGCTAACGATCTCGTCGAATACTTCTGCCGCGCTGGTATAGCTGAACGCCGCTTCATAGCCCATTGCGCAGGCGACGCGCGCGATGATCTGCCAGTCGGGCATCGCTTCGCCGGGCGGCGCGATGGCGGCCTGCGTGAGCGTCATATTGCGCTCGGAGTTGATCATCACGCCTTCGCCTTCGGCCCATAACGCGCCGGGCAACAATACATCGGCGTACTGATTGGTTTCCGTGTCCAGAAAGGCATCCTGGGCGATCACGAGTTCTGCCGCGCGCAAGCCCGCCACCACGGTTTGCCGGTTGGCAACCGAAGCCACCGGGTTGGTGCAGATGATCCAGCACGCCTTGACCTCGCCCGCCGCCATGCGCGAAAACAGGTCGATGGTGCCGCCGCCCAGCTTCGCGGTGAGCGTGCCGCGCGGCAGGTTCCAGCGATCCTCCACGAAGGCGCGATCGTCCCCGGACAGCACTGTGCGTTGGCCCGGCAAACCCGGGCCCATATAGCCCATCTCGCGGCCGCCCATCGCATTGGGCTGGCCCGTGAGCGAGAACGGCCCGCTGCCCGGACGGCAGATCTTGCCCGTTGCCAGATGCAGGTTGCAGATTGCGTTGGTGCTCCAGGTGCCGTGCGTGCTCTGGTTCAGGCCCATGGTCCAACAGCTCATCCACTCGGGCGCTTCGCCGATCATCTGCGCGGCGCGGCGGATATCGGCTTCAGGCAGGCCGGTGATAACCGCGACTTTTTCGGGCGTGTAGTCGGCCAGGAACGCGGGCATCGCGTCCCATCCTTCGGTATGCCTGGCGATGAAATCCGCGTCCGTGTGGCCGTTTTCATGCAGCAGATAAAGCAGGCCGTTGAGCAGCGCGAGATCGGTGCCCGCCTTGATGGGCAGATACAGCGATGCCTTATCCGCCGTAGCCGTGCGGCGCGGGTCCACCACGATCAGCTTCGCGCCCGCCTTCACGCGATCCATCATGCGCAGAAACAGGATCGGATGGCAGTCCGCCATATTCGCGCCGATCACAAAAAAGCAATCGGCATGATCGAAGTCCTGATACGAGCCTGGCGGCCCGTCCGCGCCCAGCGAGAGTTTGTAGCCGCTGCCCGCGCTCGCCATGCACAGGCGTGAATTCGATTCGATATTGTTGGTGCCGACAAAGCCCTTCGCGAGCTTGTTGACGAGATATTGCGCCTCGATCGACATCTGGCCGGAGACGTAGAACGACAACGCATCGGGACCATGCGCGTCGAGCGTCGCGCGCAGCCGCGCCGCCGTATCGGCGATCGCCTGGACCATTGGCAGCGGCACGGGGTCTTCGTCGCGCGCGTGGCGCACGAAGGCGCGTTCGAGCCGCCCCGATTTGCGCAGCGCCACGTGCGCCGACGAGCCCTTGGTGCAGAGGCGCCCGAAGTTGCTCGGGTGCTCGGTGTCGCCGGAGATCTTTTTGACCTCGCCGTCCTCGACGTGCAGCACCATCCCGCAACCCACGCCGCAATAAGGACATACGGTCTTGACGCTTTTGCCCGTCATATCGGTCTCTAGCTATTTACATCGCCATTGAAACGGGGGCTCTACGCTGCCACCCACACTTGCCCGTTCTCCACGCGCGCAGCGTAGGCATTCACCGAGCTGCGCGGCTCTTCCAGGCACTCGCCCGTCGCCAGGTCGAAGTGATGTTTGTAGATCGGCGAGGCCACCACGATGCGTTCGCCCAGACTGCCGACCAGCCCACGCGACAGCACCGCAGCCTGCGAATTCGGGTCGTAGTTGCCGATGGCGAACACGCGCGCCGCGCCATCGTCGACATGAAAAACGGCCACCTGTTCGCCGTTCACCAGCGCGCAAACGCCCGTATTCGGCACGATATCGTCGAGCTGGCAAACCGGCACCCAGTTTTGCTCACATACGCCATGGCTCATATCGTTCATTCTGGATTCCTCTTCAAGTTGCGCTCAACGGGTTCAGACTGCCTCGACCACCACGGGAATATCCGCCAGCGCATTTCTTTGCGCGCGCAGCGGAATCTGCTCGCGCTCGGCGGGCGTTGCCGGGCGAATCTGGCCGCGCTCTTCGACGAAGGTCACATGCTGATCGCCCTCTTCGCTATTCACAAAGTGACGGAAGCGGCGGCGCGTTTGCGGATCGGTCACGGCTTTCTTCCATTCGCACTCATAGGTGTCCACCACGAGCTGCATTTCCGCTTCGAGTTCCGCGCCAATGCCAAGCTTGTCGTGCACGATCACGTCAATCAGATAATCGAGACCGCCTTCGAGGTTGTCGCGCCACACGCTGGTGCGTTGCAGGCGGTCTGCGGTGCGCACGTAAAACATCAGGAAGCGGTCGATATAGCGTTCGAGCGTCGCGCGGTCGAGATCGGCGGCCAGCAGTTCGGCGTGGCGCGGCTTCATGCCGCCGTTGCCGCAGACGTAGAGATTCCAGCCCTTTTCCGTGGCGATCACGCCCACGTCCTTGCCCTGCGCTTCCGCACATTCGCGCGTGCAGCCCGACACGCCAAACTTGATCTTGTGCGGCGCACGCAAGCCCTTGTAGCGGTTCTCCAGGTCAATCGCGAGCCCCACGGAATCGCCCACGCCAAAGCGGCACCACGTCGAACCCACGCACGACTTCACCGTGCGCAGCGCCTTGCCGTAGGCATGTCCCGATTCGAAACCCGCCTCGATCAGCTCTTCCCAGATGGACGGCAACTGCTCGACGCGTGCGCCAAACAGGTCCACGCGCTGGCCGCCCGTGATCTTGGTATAGAGGCCGTACTTCTTCGCCACCATGCCCACGGCAATCAATCCTTCGGGCGTGACTTCACCGCCCGCCATGCGCGGGACCACGGAATACGTGCCGTCGCGCTGGATATTGGCGAGGTAGTAGTCGTTCGAATCCTGCAGGCTTGCGTGCTCCTTCTTCAACACGAACTCGTTCCAGCACGAGGCCAGAATGCCGGCCACCGCCGGTTTGCAGATATCGCAACCCAGACCGTGACCGTGTTTCGCCAGCAGCGCGCCAAAGGTCTTGATCTGCTCGACGCGCACGAGGTGATACAACTCCTGGCGCGAATACGGGAAGTGCTCGCAGATATGGTTGTTGACGGCCACGCCCTGGCGCTTCATCTCCGACTTCATGACCTGGGTGACAAGCGGCACGCAGCCGCCGCACGACGCGCCCGCACAGGTGGCGGCTTTCATCGCGCCGATGCTGGTCGCGCCTTCGCGCACGGCGGCGCAGATCTGCGCCTTCGAAACGTTGTTGCACGAGCAGATCTGCGCACCGTCGGGCAGCGCCTCCACGCCGAGCGCAGGCCTGGTCTTGCCGTCCGCCTGTGGCAGGATAAGAAATTCCGGCGCTTCGGGCAATTCGATGCCGTTGAGCATCATTTGCAGCAGCGTGCCGTATTCGCCTGCGTCGCCCACCATCACCGCGCCCAGCAGTTTCTTGCCGCATTCGGATACGACAATCTTCTTGTAGACCTCGCGTCGCTCGTCGGCGAAACGATACGAGCGGCTGCCCGGCGTCTTGCCTTGCGCGTCGCCGATACTCGCCACATCCACGCCCATCAGCTTGAGTTTGGTGCTCATATCCGCACCCGCGAAATCCTGCGATACGTCGCCCGCCAGCGCCCTGGCGACAATGCGCGCCATCTCGTAGCCCGGCGCGACGAGGCCAAAAATCTGCCCTTTCCACAGGGCGCATTCGCCGATGGCGTAGACATCGGGATCGCTCGTGCGGCATGTATCGTCGATCACAATGCCGCCGCGCGGACCGACTTCCAGTCCGCAGGCGCGCGCCAGTTCGTCGCGTGCACGGATGCCCGCCGAGAACACGATCATGTCGGTTTCCAGATGCGTGCCGTCGGCAAACACCATGCGGTTCGCGGCGCTTTCGCCATCGACAATCGCCGTGGTGTTCTTCTGCGTATGCACGCTCACGCCCAGCGCCTCGATCTTGCCGCGCAGCATGCGCCCGCCGTCTTCGTCCACCTGCACCGCCATCAGGCGCGGCGCGAATTCGACCACATGGGTTTGCAGCCCGAGATCGCGCAGCGCCTTGGCGCATTCGAGGCCCAGCAGACCGCCGCCCACCACCACGCCGGTCCTCGCACTCGCCCCGCGCGCCCGCATCGCTTCGAGATCTTCGATGGTGCGATATACGAAGCAATCCGAACGATCGTTGCCTTCGATGGGCGGCACGAACGGCGACGAGCCGGTGGCGATCACGAGCTTGTCATAAGCAATCGTCTCGCCGTTGGACACGCTGACCGTGCGCGCAACGCGATCGATCGAGACGACCTTCGCATCGAGCAAGAGGCGCACGCGATCGCGCACCTCGTCGCGCTCGAAAAAGCCCTCGCTCACGAGCGACAGATCATCGGCGCTCTTGCCCGCGAAGAATTCGGAAAGATGCACGCGATCGTAGGCGGGACGCGGCTCTTCGCAGAGCACCGTGACGCGCACGTTCCGCGCGGTCTGGGCCGCGTCGGCGAGCACGCTTTCGAGAAACTTGTGGCCCACCATGCCGTGGCCGATGACCACCACGTTCAGAGCGTTCATTGCGAGCGTAGATTGCGTCATGCCTGTGCACCCTGCCTGAGAAAAAGCCAATAAAAAAGGCGTCCCGCAAATCCAGCTTGTGACAAGCCAGATTCAGGGGACGCCGTTGTCCTGTGTTCAATCGAATGGTGCTGCCTGCCGCGTCGCATGGACTTCGCGGTAGCCGGATCGCCTTTGATCCGGATTGCAGATCGTTACGCAAGCACTGTGCCAATGCGCGCTCAATTGGCGCGAAGCCTTTCTCCGTGGGCTTTTACGCCACGCATACGCAGCCTCGACGCGGACCCTGCGCTGCTGCACGACGATGCAGGGGGGCACAGCTTTGGTGCTGCGCAGCACGGTTGCTGTACGGTTTCGGTGCGCGTCCAAGGCGAGAAAGCGCCGAAAACACGCTCAAATCGCACTGGTCTGGAACTTGCGTTTCAGAAGCATCCGGCAACGACGCCGGTCCGCAACACCGCATCACACGCATCACATACAGCAAGCAAGCACGAACGGACAACGGCGTCCCCTGTCATCAAAGACGGGCGGACGCCGTTTGCATTTGAAGCGCAAGATAGACACAGCGCAGTCAGAGGACGCAACATGAATCACACGACGCACCCGGCGATGAACGCAAAGACCGGCACGGTCACCCTAGTGAGCGCAGGCCCAGGCGACCTCGACCTCCTCACGCTCAAGGCCGCGAAAGCGCTCGCGCGCGCGCAGATCGTGCTGCTCGACGATCTGGTCAATCCCGATATCGCCACCTTGGCGCCGCAGGCGCGCATCATCCGGGTCGGCAAACGCGGCGGCTGTCGTTCGACGCCTCAGGCGTTCATCGAGCGGCTGATGGTGCGCTATGCGCGCAAGGGCCATGACGTGGTGCGCGTGAAGGGCGGCGACGCGCTATTGTTCGGACGCGCGGGCGAAGAACTCGCGGCGCTGCATCGGGCGGGCGTGCCGTTTGAAATCATCAATGGCGTGTCATCGGCATTTGCGGCGGCGGCGGGGCTGGGCGTCTCGCTCACGCATCGCGACCATTGCCAGGGCGTGATCTTTGTGACCGCGCATTTGCGCGACCATAGCGAGCCAGACTGGCAGGCGCTCGCGGCCACGCGCATGACGCTGGCGATCTATATGGGGATGAGCCGCATCGAAGGCCTTTGCGCGACGCTTGCGCAGACGCTGTCAGCGACAACACCGGCCGCGGTGGTGCAATGGGCGGGCAGCGCCCAGGAGCGCCGCGTGATGGGCACACTCGGCACGATTGCGGAGCTGGCGCAGGCTGCGGGACTGGGCAGTCCCGCGATCATTCTGGTGGGCGACGCGATTGGCGAAGCCATATCGCAAGCGGGATCATTGAGCGCGTTCGATGCGCACGCAACTACCTTGCCCGCACTACGGCGAGCCTGAAAAACCCTGGCACGCCTTAACGCAGCACCTTTTTCGCCACGAGATACGGCAGCCGCACGCCGAAGCCCGCCACCAGGCGCAGATGCATCCACGACAGCAGCAGGTTATCGCGCGCGTAGTTGAAGTGCGAGACGCCGCCTTCGTGCGCGCCGAAGTAGCGCACGGGCGCCTCGATCTGGATCGGCCTCACGCCCGCCCAGCAAAGACGCACGGCGGCTTCGGGATCGAAGTCGAAGCGGCGCATCCACGACTGGCGCTCCATGATGGACACGAGCGGTGCGATCGGATAAACGCGAAAGCCGTACAGCGAATCGCCGATACCTGCCCACAGGGTCTCGAAATCAGCGAAGAAGTTGGAGAGACGGCGGCCCTGCACGCGCAATTGCGGCGCGCTGGCGTCGAACTTCGGCACGCCCAGCACCATCGCCTCGGGGTCGGCCTGGGAGGCGGCCATGAATCGCGGAATCAGCCCCGCCGGATGCTGGCCGTCCGAATCCATCGTCAGCACATGCGTGAATCCGCGCGCGGCGGCCGCCTGCATGCCGGCGAGCACCGCGCTGCCCTTGCCGCGATTCGTCGGCAGCACGATCACGTGCAGGCCGGGATCGTCGGCGGCCATCGCCTGGAGACGCTCGGCGCTGCCGTCGGTGCTGCCGTCCACCACGACCCAGACCGGGTCCCATTGCGCGCGCGCGCCGCGCACGGTTTCCTCGACCTTCACGCCCGGGTTGTAGCTCGGGATCAGGACGAGATGCGTGGTGGAGGCGGTGGGCGTGGACATGGCGGAAGACATGCTGACAAAGATTGATGACAGGGCGTGGCGGGCGTGGCCTGAATCCGGCGACTTCAGCGACAAGCCCGCTTCAGGCCAGCCCGCCGTTGATCGACAGCACCTGGCCCGTCACATAGGCAGCAGCGTCCGACACGAGATAGGCGACCATCCCGGCCACTTCCTCGGGCTGGCCGGCGCGCTGCGCGGGCACCAGTTGCTTGATGCGCTCGGCGGGAAAGGCATCCTGCGCCATGGGCGAGGCGATGATGCCGGGCGCGATCGCATTCACGGTAATGCCCCGCGAAGCGACTTCGAGCGACAGCGCCCTGGTCGCGCCGATCAAGCCGGCCTTGGCCGCCGAGTAATTGACCTGGCCGCGATTGCCCATCACGCCCGCCAGCGAGGCGATGTTGACGATGCGCCCGCGACGCGTGCGAATCATCGGCAGCATGAGCGGCTGCGTGACGTTGAAAAAGCCGTTGAGCGACACGTCGATCACGCTGCGCCATTGCTCACGCGTCATGCCCGCGAGCGGCGCATCGTCGTGAATGCCGGCGTTGTTGACGAGAATCTGCACCGGCGCGTCTTCGATCAGGCGTTCGAGCGCCGCTTGCGCAGCGTCGGCGTCGGTCACGTCGAAGGCGATGGCGTGGGCGCGTCCGCCCGCATCGACGATGCGTTGCGCGGCGGCCTGCGCCTCGTCGAGACGCCGGTTCGCGTGCACCCACACTTCATGGCCCGCTGCGGCCAGCGCGGCGCAGATGGCCTGACCGAGCGCCCCGCTGCCGCCCGTCACGAGTGCCCGCATGGGCTTGTCGTTGTGCATTTCGGCTCCCCCGTTGGGCGTCGCCAGGCGCGATAACGACGCGCGCAAGGCGTGCGCAAAAAAACGCTTCAGCGCGTGCGATGCGCCTCGACGTAGGCGGCCAGTGCGCCCAGCGTCGCGAAGATTCTTTCGTTATCCGGATTGTCTGAACGCAGCTCGAAACCGTACTTCTTCGAGATCAGCAGCGCAATTTCCAGAATGTCGATGGAGTCGAGCCCGAAGCCCTCGCCATAGAGCGGGGTCTCGGCGTTCACGTCGTCGAGCGACACGTCTTCCAGATTCAGATCGCCGACGATCAGGGTGGCGAGCTCGTGTTCGAGTGGATTCATGTGCGTGCAGGGCGTGGAAATCAAGGCTGCGGGGGCCACGGGTTTGCGACAGAATTGCCGGGTTGCCATCGGCCGAACGTCAAATCGGTCAATCCCGTCAATGCGGTCAATCCCGTCGATTCAATCGATCCGGCCAACTGCCTGTGCCCGCGCCGTTATGGCGACGCCAGCCCCCGTGCCCTGATTTTAGGGTTCGTTTGGTAAAAGTTACGCGGATTCTAGACGATGGGTATCGGTGCGTATACGGGGAGGCCTTCCGAAAGGTTACAGAGGGTCGGGCACGCGCCTCGCATGCTAGTGGACGCAAAGCCGCGCAAGCCTTGGACGAAACAGGCTGTATCGCGCCGCAGCGTCCCGATCCGCGCTGGCAGTGTCATACAAACGGTTACAAAGCGTCCGGAAGGCTTACCGAGGATGCGCCTCAGGCATCTTAAAATACGCCTTCCCTGGAATCGGGCCCTGTCATTCATATGACATAAGACGCTTCGTGAGCCGGACCACTATCTCGAAAGTGATCTGAAAACCAACGGATACGACATCGACCATGCATCGCCCCGCTTTTCACCGCCGCCCCATACCGCCCTGCCCGGCAGCGCGTGGACGCGTGCGCCCGGGAGCCAGGCGATGAAATCGACGCAAGGATTCATCGGTTTTTTGAGGGCGTTTCTGGCGGTCGCGACAGTGGCCGCCTATCAGGTGCTCGCGCACCACGCTATCGCCACGCCCGACGATCACGGCCTTGGCCTGGCGATGGCGCTGGCGCCGCCGCTGCTTCTCGCGCTGGGCGCGGCCGCGCGTTCGCCGCGCCGCGCGCGGTGGCTGACGCTCTGGATGCTCGGCGCAGGGGCTTTGTGGGGAGCGCGCACGCCGCTTGCTCAGCACTTCGAATGGGGCCTGTACCTTGAACATGTGAGCTTCAATCTGGGCATGGCGCTGGTGTTTGGGCGCACGCTCGCGGCAGGCCGGACGCCGCTGTGCACGCAGTTCGCGACGATGATGCGCAAGCCAGGCGGGAGCGGTCTCAAGCCGGCGGTCGCGCGCTATACGCGACAGATCACGCTCGCCTGGAGCGTATTTTTCGTGGCGATCGCGGCGATATCGACGCTGATGTTCGCCTTCGCGCCCATCGTCGACTGGTCGACCTTCGCGAACTATCTGGCGCTGCCGCTGGTGGGCGCGATGTTCGTCGGCGAGCACGCGGTACGGCGTTTCATGGTGCCTGGCGAGGCCCAGGCGGGGATGATGGAAGCGATCCGCGCTTATCGGGCGAGATCGTGCGCCACCCCGCCGCACAGGAGCCAACTGCAATAAATTCCGGGCCAATTACCGGGCCAAAACCAGCGGATATGACCAGACGCCGCCCCGGCCCCCGTTTTCGTATCAACCGATTTATGCCGACTCAACCGCTGGTTTTTCACACCTCGCCCCGTCAGGTCATTGCCTGGCGCGACGGCTCGCCGGTCACGGTGCGCGCGTTCCTCGCCGAGGTTGCGCGGATCGCGGCTGCGCTGCCGCCAGGCACTCACGTCTTCAATGTCTGCCGCGACCGCTATCGCTTCGCGGTAAGCCTGTGCGCGGCGCTTGTGACGGGCCGCATCAGCCTGTTGCCGTCAACGCATACGCCGGAGATGGTGCGCCAGCTCGCCCGCTTCGCGCCCGATGCGTTCTGCCTGCATGACACGGCCGAATGCACAATCGACCTGCCGCGCTTTCGCTATCCCGCGGCGGATTCCGATACCCCGGCGCCCGAACCGGAAGACGCGCCCTTCGATGTCCCGCAGATCGACACCGCCCGCGTCATGGCCTACGTGTTCACGTCCGGATCGACGGGCGCGCCGGTGCCGCATCGCAAGACGTGGGGCTTTCTCGTCGCCGGTATCCAGGCCTCCGCTGCGCGTCTGGGCCTCGCCAACGCCGATGGCTGCGCACACACGCTGATCGGCACCGTGCCGCCGCAGCATATGTACGGCTTCGAATCGACGGTGCTGCTCGCGCTGATCGGCGGCCTGGCGTTCAGCAACCGGCAGCCCTTCTACCCCGAGGACATCCGCAGCGAACTGGCCGGCGTGCCGCAGCCGCGCGTGCTGGTCACCTCGCCGATCCATCTGCGCGCGCTGCTCGCCAGCGACGCGGCGCTGCCTGAAGCCGCGCTGGTCCTGAGCGCCACCGCGCCGCTTTCGGAGAAGCTCGCAAGCGTTGCGGAAAACCGCCTGCACGCGCCGCTGGTCGAAATCTACGGCAGCACCGAAACCGGCCAGATCGCCACGCGCCGCACCGCGAAGGGCGCGACCTGGACACTGTTCGACGATATCCGCCTGGAAGCACGCCCGGGCAGCGACGACGGCCCGACCATGTGGGCCTCGGGCGGCCACGTCGAAGTGCCGGTGCCGATGGGCGACGCGCTCGAACTGCTCGACGCGCATCGTTTCCTGCTGCATGGACGCAAGGCGGATCTCATCAATATCGCGGGCAAGCGCACGTCGCTCGCTTATCTGAACCATCAGCTCAACGCGATCGAAGGCGTGATCGACGGCGTGTTCTTCATGCCGGCCGAATCCACCCAGGCCCACGCAACGCGCGAAGGCATCGAGCCCGTGACGCGCCTCGTCGCGCTGGTGGTCGCGCCCACACTCGACGCCACGCGCCTGCAACGCGCGCTGCGCGAGCGCATCGACGCCGCCTTCATGCCGCGCCCGCTGGTGTTCGTCGATTCGCTGCCGCGCAACGAAACCGGCAAGCTGCCGCACGATGTGCTCGCCGCGCTGGTCGCCCGGCACACGCGGGGCGCGTTGGTGAACGCTTCCAGAGAGGCAGCAGCGCCCACCCGGGCCGCCCTCGGCTTCACGGTCCCCGCCGATCACCCCGCGCTGGCCGGTCACTTTCCGGGTCACCCGATCGTGCCGGGCGTGATGCTGCTCGATCACGCCATCGACGCGATCGGCGCGGCGCTCGACCGTCCCGCCGATGGCTGGCGCTTGAGCGCGGCGAAATTCCTGAGCCCGGCGGCGCCCGGCGAGGCGCTGGATCTCGCCTTCGACGCGCAGGCCGGCGGCTCGATCCGCTTCACCGTGCGCGCGGGCGAACGCGATATCGCAAGCGGCACCTTGTCGTTGACGGCAAGCACGACGCACGACGCAACAAACCCGCAGGGAAGGCCGCACCCATGACCCAGCAGAATCCGAACAACACCGCCGAGGCCGCCAACCGCACCGACTGGGCCCAGCGCGAGGAACGCGGCAACGCCCTGCTCCTGCGCGCGATGACGTGGATGTCGCTGCGTCTGGGCCGGCGCCTCGCGCGTGCGCTGGTGCACCTCATCGCCCTGTATTTCGTGCTGTTCTCGCCGCGCGCGCGGGCCGCTTCGCGCGACTACCTGCGCCGCGTGCTCGGCCGTGCGGCCAACTGGGCCGATCTCTACCGGCACGTCTTCACCTTCGCGGCGACCATCCACGACCGCATCTATCTGATGAACGAGCGTTTCGACCTGTTCGACATCAGACCGCAAGGCCATCACCTGGTGGACGAAGCACTCAAGGGCGGACGCGGCGCGTTCCTGATGGGCGCGCATCTGGGCAGCTTCGAAGTGGTGCGCGCGCTCGGTCGCACCCACCCGACGCTGCGCGTGGTCGTGACGATGTTCGAAGAGAACGCGCGCCGCATCAACGCGACGCTGGCCGCGGTCAATCCTGCCGCGCAGCCCGAGGTGATCGGCCTGGGACAGGTGGATTCGATGCTGCGCGTGAGCCAGCGCCTGGACGAAAACTGCATGGTGGGGATGCTCGCCGACCGCACCCTGCTCGCCGACGACACCGCCGCGCTGCGCCGCATGGCCTTCCTGGGCGAACCAGCGGCGTTCCCCCTCGGCCCGCTCTACATGGCCGCGATGCTCAAGCGTCCTGTGATCTTCATGACCGGCCTCTATCGCGGCGGCAACCGCTACGACATCCACTTCGAAACGCTCGCCGATTTCACGAATACGCCACGCGAGGCGCGCCAGGCGGCCATCGACGCGGCGCTGGTGCGCTATGTCGCGCTGCTCGACCGCCATTGCCGCGCCGCGCCCTATAACTGGTTCAACTACTTCGATTTCTGGCAGACGGCGAAGCCGAAGCAGAACGCGAAGCCGAACACCGCGGCGCTGGCTGCCTCCCGGCTCACGCAAAACGCGCTGGTGGCAAACGGCGCGAACGCGGGCACGCGCGCTCAATCGCAGATGCGCCCGCCCGCACGTCGCGACAGCAACACCGCCAGCCTCGCCCCCCGGGAGACTTCCGACGCATGAGCGCCTTCCGTCTTCATCGCCTTCGTGGTGTGAACCGCGTGCTCGCGCCCGCGCTGGCCGCCTTGTTGCTGGGCGCTACGGGCTTCGCGCAGGCGGCCCAAGCCGCACAAGCCGACCAGAGCGCCCCGAGCGCCTCCCCCGACTGGACGCTCGACCGGCTGATGTCCACGCTCGCGCAGCACAAATCGGGGCGCGCCGCCTTCACCGAAACCAAATACCTGTCGATCGCCACGCAGCCCGTGGAGTCCTCGGGTGAGCTGTCCTTCGTCGCGCCCGACCATCTGGAAAAGAACACGTTCAAGCCCAGGCCCGAGCACCTGGTCGTGGACGGCGACATGCTCACCGTCGATCGCAACAACCGCAAATACACGCTCGCGCTCGCGCGTTACCCAGAACTGGGCGCGTTTATCGAAAGCATCCGCGCCACGCTCACAGGCAACCGCCTTGCGCTTGAGCAGACCTACCAGGTCGCGCTCAGCGGCAGCGGCGAAGCGTGGACGCTCACGCTTACGCCGCGCGATTCGCAGATGCGCAAAACCGTCAGTGCGATCACGCTCGAAGGCGCGCGCGATCTGCTGCGCAGCGTAGCGATCCAGCAGGCGGGCGGCGATCATTCGCTGATGCAGTTGCGGCCGCTCCCGGCTTCGGCTTCGGCGCCTTCGTCCGGATCGGCTTCGAACTGAGCGGCGCACGTCAGCCCTCGCGCCACGCTTGAACCGCATGAACGTCCCGCCTACGCCCACCCACCGCCTCATGCACGCGCTGCAACGCCGCGCCGTGCTGATATGGCTGCTGTTTCTGCTGGCCTGCGCAGGCGCGATCGCACGCGCGCACTTCAGCACCGATCTCTCCGCCTTCCTGCCGCGCGCGCCCAGTGCGGGGCAGCGCGTGCTGGTCGATCAGTTGCGCGACGGCGTGGTCTCGCGGCTGATTCTCGTCGGCATCGAGGGTAAAAGCGAGGGTAAAAGCGAAGACGGCGACGCTGCCACCCGTGCGCAGATTTCGCGTCAGATCGCGGTCACCCTGCGCGCCGATCCGCAATTCGCGGCGCTCCACAACGGCGAAGCCGTCAACGACGCGCGCGACCAGCAATTCGTGTTCGCTCACCGCTACGCGCTGAGCCCCGACGTCACGCCGCAACGCTTCACGGCAGACGGCCTGCACGCGGCGCTTGGCGACAGCCTCGATCTGCTCAGCTCGTCGGCCGGCCTCATGGCCAAGGATCTGCTGCCGCACGATCCGACCGGCGAAGTCGCCGCGCTCGTCGGCCAGATGGACGGCGCGGCGCAGCCCGCCACCCGCGACGGCGTGTGGGCTTCGCGCGACGGCTCGCGCGCCGTGCTGGTCGCGCAAACCGCCGCCGCGGGCTCGGACACCGACGCCCAGGCCCGCGCCGTCGACGCTATCCAGCGCGCGTTCGCGGCGGCCACACGCACGCTGCCGAACGCTTCGAGCTATCACATCGAAATGAGCGGTCCCGGCGTGTTCTCCGTCCAGACGCGTGACGCGATCCGCCATGACGTCGAACGCATCTCGGCGCTCAGCATGGTGCTGATCGTCGCGCTGCTGCTGGCGCTCTATCGCTCGCCGCGCACGCTTGTGCTGGGTCTGCTGCCAGTGTTGTCGGGCGTGGCGGCGGGGATCGCGGCGGTGAGCCTTGCGTTCGGCACGGTGCAGGGGATCACGCTGGGCTTCGGCACGACCTTGATCGGCGAGGCCGTCGATTACTCGATCTATCTGTTCGTGCAATCGGCGCAAACCTCCACGCAAAGCCTCACCGGCGCGCACCGCGAAGACACGCTGCGTGCGTGGGTCGCCGCCTACTGGCCGACGATCCGCCTGGGCGTGCTGACTTCCGTGTGCGGCTTCGCGTCGATGCTGTTCTCGGGCTTTCCGGGCCTCGTGCAACTGGGCGCGTTTTCGATCGCGGGCCTCGTGACGGCGGCGCTGGTCACGCGCTTCGTGTTGCCGCGCCTGCAAGGCGGGCCGGTGGCGATGCGCGACGTCACGCGCCTCGCCGCCTGGCTCGCGCGCGCCGCGCAGGCCGCGCCGCGTCTGCGCTGGCCGCTCGCGGCGCTGGCGCTTGCCGCCGTCGCGGTTCTGGCGCTGCACCGCGACGGCCTCTGGAGCCACGAACTCTCCGCGCTCAGCCCGGTTCCGGCGGCCGGCCAGGCGCTCGACGCGCGATTGCGCGCCGACGTGGGCGCGCCCGACGTGCGCTATCTGGTCGATATCCCCGCCGCCAGCGAGCAGGCCGCGCTGGAAGGCGCGGAAAAGATTGGCGCGCAGTTGCAGCCGCTGGTCGAACGCGGCGTGCTCGCGGGCTTCGAAAGTCCGGCGCGCTACCTGCCGAGCGCGGCGACGCAGCGCGCGCGCCTCGCCAGCCTGCCCGACGACGCCACGCTCTCCGCGCGCCTGCACGAAGCGCTCGCCAATCAGCCGATTGCGCTCAAGCCCGACGCCTTCGCCCCCTTCCTCGCCGATGTCGCGGCGGCGCGCCAGGCTGCACCGATCACACGCGCCGATCTGCACGGCACCTCGATGGCGCTGGCCGTCGACGCGCTGCTCACGCCGCGCGCAGGCGGCGGCTGGAACGCCATGCTCGCGCTGCGGGCGCCGGACGGTGCCACGCGGGCCGACACGTCGAGCCTGAACGCCGCGCCGATCCGCGCCGCCGTCGCGCAAGCGCAGGTGCCCGGCGCGCTGTTCGTCGACATGAAAACCGAAGCCGACCGCCTCTACGCCAACTATGTGCGCGAGGATCTGCGCCTTTCGCTGGCGGGCTTTGCGGCGATCGCCGTGCTGCTGGGCATCGCGCTGCGCTCCGCAAAGCGCGCCGCGCGCGCGCTCGCGCCGCTGGTGGCCGCCGTGCTCGTGGTGGCCGCGGGCTTCGCGCTCGCGGGCGTGGCGCTCACGATCCTGCATCTGGTGGGCATGTTGCTGATCGTGGCGGTCGGCTCGAATTACGCGCTGTTTTTCTGCAAGCACACGCCAGGCGACGGCCCTATCCAAACCATCGCGCCGGGCACGCTGGTGTCGCTGCTGGTCGCCAATCTGGCGACGGTGGCGGGCTTCGGGCTGCTTGCGCTATCGCAGGTGCCGCTGCTCGAAACGTTCGGCCTGACGGTGGGGCCGGGCGCGATGCTCGCGCTGGCGT
The DNA here is from genome assembly GCF_014200455.1 of Paraburkholderia bannensis. Taxonomy (GTDB): domain Bacteria; phylum Pseudomonadota; class Gammaproteobacteria; order Burkholderiales; family Burkholderiaceae; genus Paraburkholderia; species Paraburkholderia bannensis_A. Next base: position 101,847 of record NZ_JACHBW010000019.1, read on the forward strand.
TTGCCGCGATTCTTGCGCCTCAGACTGCGCGCGCCGCGCCCGCAAGCGCGGCGGCAGCAGGCGCACGCCTGAACGCCCGCGAGGAGAAGCGCGCATGAACGCCGCAACGCCGCTCCCGCTCACCGCCGCGCCGCGCCGCTGGAAGCCCGCGCCGCTGATTACCGGCACCGCCGCGCTGCATGTGGGCGCGGCGGCCGCCATGCTCGCGCAACCGGCCACCTGGCCCTGGGCGACCGGCGGGGTGATCGCCTCGCATCTGGTACTGACCGCCGCCGGACTCTGGCCGAAGAGCGCCTTGCTCGGCCCGAACTGGAGGCGGCTGCCGCTCACGCAAACCTCACAAACCCTGCAAAACAGCATCGCCCTGACCATCGACGACGGCCCGGATCCCGAAGTCACGCCGCGCGTGCTCGACCTGCTCGACGCCCACGGCGCGCGCGCCACCTTCTTCTGCATCGGCGAGCGGGCGCAGCGCCACGCGCATATCGTCGAACAGATGGCTGCGCGCGGCCACGCCGTCGAAAACCATAGTCAGCGGCATCGACACACCTTTTCGCTGTCCGCGCCGGGCGCGCTGCGACGCGAAATCGAAGCCGGGCAGCGCACGCTTGGCGAGATCACCGGCACGCGTCCGCTCTTTTTCCGCGCGCCGGCAGGCCTGCGCAATCCCTTTCTGGAGCCGGTGCTCTGCGATCTGGGGCTGCATCTGGCGAGCTGGACGCGGCGCGGCTTCGACACGCGCGAGCGCGATGCGGGCAAGGTCGCGCAACGTCTGCTGCACGGCCTCGCGCCGCGCGACATCCTGCTTGTTCACGACGGCCACGCGGCGCGCGGTGCGCACGGCGAGCCAGTGCTGCTGACGGTATTGCCCGCATTGCTGCGCGCCGCCGCGCAGGCGCAATTGCGCTGGGTGACGCTGCGCGAGGCGCTGGAAGAAAGTCTGCCGCAGCAGTCGCATGAGCAGCACGAGCAGCACGAGCAGCATGGACCCCACGAGAGCCCGCCGCTCCCCGCCCAGAAGGCGATTGACGCCGCACCGTTTGATAAAATTTGACCCATAACAAACGTATGGCCGCGCAGCCCGGCGGCCCTCAACCCAGACGATATTCGTGAACCCGCTCCTGCTCTCGCACTACACCGCCACCAGTTGCCTCGGGCGCGGTCTCGACGCAATGCTGGCCGCCCTGCGCGGCCAGCGCGGCGGCCTTGTGCCGTGCGATTTCGAGCGCGCCGAACTCGACACGTGGATCGGCCGGGTCGACGGCGTAAACGACGTGGCAATGCGCGCCGGTCTCCAGGATTACGACTGCCGCAACAACCGTCTCGCGCAGCTCGGGCTTGAGCAGGACGGTTTCGCCGCGCACGTTGCGGCGGCGGTGGCGCGATATGGCGCACATCGCGTGGGCGTTTTTATCGGCACCAGCACGAGCGGCATCCTGGAAACCGAGCAGGCCTATCGCACGCGCGATCCACAAAGCGGCGCGCTCGCGCCGGGCTTCCATTACGCCGAGACCCACAACCCGTACTCCGTCGCCGCTTTCGTGCGCGCGTATTGCGCGCTGCGTGGACCGGCCACGGCGATCTCGTCGGCGTGCTCATCGGGAGCCAAGGTGTTCGGCTCGGCGCGGCGCATGATCGAAGCCGGGTTGATCGACTCGGCGGTGGTGGGCGGCGTCGATTCGCTGTGCCTCACCACGCTGTACGGCTTCAATTCGCTCGAATTGCTGTCGCGCCAGCCGTGCCGGCCCTTCGACGCGGCGCGCGACGGCATTTCGATCGGCGAGGCGGCGGCGTTCGCCTTGCTCGAACGTCTGCCAGCCGATCAGGCGCCCGCCGCCGATGCCGTGCTGCTGCTCGGCGTCGGCGAATCGAGCGACGCGCACCATATGTCGTCGCCGCATCCGCAGGGGCTGGGTGCGCGCAGCGCCATCGAACAGGCGTTGGCCACCGCGGGCCTCACGCCAGCAGACATCGGCTATATCAACCTGCATGGCACCGCGACGCCCAGCAACGACGCCGCCGAAGGCCGCGCCCTTGCCGCGCTGTTCAACGCCACGCCCTGCAGTTCGACCAAAGGCGCAACCGGCCATACGCTCGGCGCGGCGGGCGCGCTGGAAGCCGTAGCCGCCGCGCTGGCGCTGCGCGAGCGCTTCATTCCCGCCGGCGTGAACACCACGCGGCCCGACCTGGAACTCGGCGTGAATTACGTGCTGCAAAGCCGGGATGCCGATATCGACGCGGTGCTCAGCAATTCCTTCGGCTTTGGCGGGACGAATTGCAGCCTTGTGCTGGGTCGTGGTTCTGGTCCTGCGGCCGGTCGTGTGCCCAGTCGCGCGCGCTAACCCCCGCTTCATGTGGACGACATTGCGATGAAACTGAACGCCTGCATCGAAAGCATCGGCCTGATCGGCCCGGGACTGCCCGACTGGCCGCACGCCGCCGCAGCGCTCGCGGGCCGCGCAACCTACGAGCGCGCACGCACGGCGCTGCCGCCTCCCGCTTCGCTGCCCTCCGCCGAGCGCCGCCGCACCGGCCCGGTCGTGCGCACCGCGCTGGCCGTGGGCCACGAAGCGGTGGCCGCGAGCGGGCGCGACGCCACCACGCTGGCGACCGTCTTCGCGGCCTCGGGCGGCGACGGCCAGAACTGTCACGCGATCTGCGAAACGCTCGCGGGCGAAGACCGCCAGCTCTCGCCCACGCGCTTTCATAACTCGGTGCACAACGCGCCGGCGGGCTACTGGAGCATCGCGGCGCACGCGCGAGCCACCTCGAACGTGCTCTGCGCGCACGACGGCAGCTTCGCGGCCGGCCTGCTGGAAAGCCTGTGCCAGGTCGCCGTGGACGGCGTGCCGGGCCTGCTGATCGCCTACGACGCCGACTATCCCGAGCCGCTGCGCGCGGTGCGTCCTGTCGCCGATGCGTTCGGCGTGGCGCTGGTGCTCGCGCCGCTGGCAGACACCGCTGCGCAACGGCCAGGCCTCGCCCATATCGAGGCGCAACTCACGGACGCGCCCGCCACGAAGCTCGCTTCGCCCGAATTCGAAGCGCTGCGCGCGAGCAATCCGGCGGCGCGCGCGCTGCCGCTGCTCGAAGCGATCGCGCAGCGCCGCGCGGCCAGCGTGGTGATCGACTATCTGCCGGAAACGCGCGTGCGGATCGATCTGAGCTTCCCGCACGCTCCCACGCCGACGGAGCCCGCGCCGTGAGCGCCGCCCCGCTGAACGCCGTGCTGCTCGATCGCGCCTGGATCGCGGCGCATATTCCGCATAGCGGCGCGATGTGCCTGCTCGACGGCGTCGAAGCGTGGGACGACAGCCACATCCGCTGCACCGCGACCAGCCACTGCGACCCGCACAATCCGCTGCGCGCGCGCGGGCGGCTGGGTTCGGCCTGCGGCATCGAATACGCCGCGCAGGCGATGGCCGTGCATGGCGCGCTGGTCGGCATCGACGGCCGCGAAAACCAGCGCCCGCGCGTGGGCTTTCTTGCCAGCGTGCGCGGCGTGCAAGCGCACGTCGCGCGGCTCGACACCTTCACCGCACCCCTCACCATCGAAGCCGAACGCCTGAACGGCGACGGCACCAGCGTGCTCTACGCCTTCACCGTGCGCTGCGGCGCGCAGACGCTGCTCTCGGGCCGCGCCGCCGTGATGCTCGACGCGTCGGGGCGGCTGCCCGGCGAGGGCAACGCGAAGGCCACGCCACCTTAAAGGGAGAACCCATATGAAAAATCGTTTGCACCATCCGCTTGCCCTGGCTGCGCTGCTGCTGGGTTTCGCCTTCGTCAGCCCGGCGGCGCATGCCGATCTGCATGAGGTCAAGGAGAACATCAAGCACGACTCGAAAGAGGCCGCCCATAAGACCGGCGAGGCCGCGCGCGACTTCGGCCACGCCACCGCGCATGCCGCCAGAACCGTAGGCCACGGCATCGCGCACGCGTCGCGCGAGGGCTGGGACGCCACCAAACGCACGACCAAACGCGTGTTCCACAAGGACGGCGCCAGCGAACAATCGCACGGCGACGACGCGTAATCTTTGAAACGGCGAGCCGAACCCGCCGCTTCTATCGCCCGGACTTTTCGAGGATCGGCTCGCTGAACCCGCCAAACCCGCGAATTAGCGGCTTTGCGGGCCTGAATCCCTCTGCCGAACGGCCAATTTGCCCGTCTCGCGCTCACAACAAGGCAAAATACGGGTTTTCGAGCCCGTGCCGGGCTCACATTTTTCCTGCCGGTTTGGCCCCCGCCCTTAGCAGACGCCGCCCGAGGACGTATCATCCGGGCCTCGCTTGCCCGGGAGGACCGCGCGCGAGCCCACTGGAGTTGTTTTAATGACCGAACCCAAGATTTCATTCGCAGGCCGCCTTTCGCTCGCCTTCGGATCGTTTTTCGCCATCCTCGGCAATGCCGAGCTGGCCGCCGGCGTGCGCCGCCTGCGCAACGGCGAGACGTTTGATGCGCCTGTTTCCGCACCCGTCGCTGCGCCTGCCGCGCCTGCTGCGCCTGCCACGCCCGTTGTTACACCGGTCGCGCCCGCCCCGGCCGCCGCGCCGGTCGCGCCTGCCGCCAGCGCCATCGAGGAAGCCAGCCCGCAAGCGGCGCTGCAACTGCTCGGCCTGCTTCAGCGCAACGCGCGCTTCGTCGACTTCGTCGAAGAAGACATCGCAGGCTACGCCGATGCTGAGATTGGCGCGGCCGCGCGTCTGGTCCACGAAGGCTGCCGCGCGACGCTGCGCGAGCACTTCACGATCCGCCCGGTGCGCCCGGAAGCCGAAGGCAGCCGCGTGAGCATCCCCGAAGGCTTCGACGCCACCGCCATCCGCCTGACCGGCAATGTGGTCGGCGCGGCGCCCTTCAACGGCACGATCAGCCATCGCGGCTGGCGCGTCGAAGACGTCAAGCTGCCCAAGCTCGTCAAGTCGCATGACGCCAAGGTCCTCGCACCGGCTGAGGTGGAACTGTGAGCGAAGCCCGTTATTCCATTGGCGTCGACCTCGGTACGACGCACTGCGCGCTATCCTGGGTCGATCTCGCCGGCAGTGACGGCGAAAAAGCCGTGCAAGGCGTGCTGCCCGTCACGCAACTGACGGCGCCCGGCGCGATCGAATCGCCCGAGCTGCTGCCCTCCTTCCTCTACCTGCCCAACGCGGGCGAGCTCACGCCCGGCGACCTGACGCTGCCGTGGACCGCCACGCGCGACTACGCCGTGGGCGAAATGGCGCGCAGCCGCGGCGCGGGCACCCCGATTCGCCTCGTCTCCAGCGCGAAGTCGTGGCTGTGCCACCCGGGCGTCGACCGCCGCGCGGCGATCCTGCCGAACGACGCGCCGCCCGAGGTGGCGCGCGTGTCGCCGCTCGAAGCCTCGATCCGCTACCTCACGCATCTGCGCGAAGCATGGGACGCGGCGCATCCGGACGCGCCGCTGCGCGACCAGGACGTCACCGTGACGATCCCGGCCTCGTTCGACCCGGCCGCGCGCGAGCTGACCGCCGAAGCCGCGCAGGCCGCCGGTTACACGCGTATGACGCTGCTTGAAGAACCGCAGGCCGCGCTCTATAGCTGGATCCAGAAAAGCGGCGGCGGCTGGCGCAAGGACGTGAAGGTCGGCGACATCATCCTCGTGGTGGATGTGGGCGGCGGCACGACCGACCTTTCGCTGATCGCCGTGGTCGAGCGCGAAGGCAATCTCGAACTGCATCGCGTGGCCGTGGGCGAGCACATCCTGCTCGGCGGCGACAACATGGATCTGGCGCTCGCCCACGTGGTCGCGCGCAAGCTCGCGGCGCAAGGCACGCAAGCCGATCCGTGGCAGTTGCGCGCGCTCACCTACGCGTGCCGCTCGGCCAAGGAAACGCTGCTGACCGATCCGAACGTGGACACCGTGCCGCTGGTGGTGCCCAGCCGCGGTTCGAAGCTGATCGGCGGCTCGATCCGCACCGAGCTCACGCGCGCGGAACTCACGCAGATCATCCTCGAAGGCTTCTTCCCGCAGGTGGACGCCGCCGCGCGTCCGGCCGTGCGCACCCGCGTCGGCCTCACGCAGCTCGGTCTGCCCTACGCCCAGGATGCGGGCATCACGCGCCACCTCGCCGCGTTCCTCGGCCGCCAGGTCGCGGCGCTCGCGCAAGTCGAAGGCTTTGGCGCACCCGCCGAAGGCGCGAGCTTCCTGCATCCCACGGCCGTGCTGTTCAACGGCGGCGTGTTCAAGTCGGAACTGCTCGCGGCTCGCGTGCTGGACATCGTCAACGGCTGGCTGGCCGCCGAGGGCGCGCCCGCTGCACGTCTGCTGGGCGGCGCGGACCTCGACCTCGCGGTTGCACGCGGCGCGGCCTATTACGGCTACGTGAAGCAAGGCAAGGGCGTGCGTATTCGTGGCGGCACGGCGCGCGCGTACTACGTGGCGGTCGAATCGGCCATGCCCGCGGTGCCGGGCCTGGAGCCGCCGGTGTCGGCGCTGTGCGTCGCGCCGTTCGGCATGGAAGAAGGCACGGACGCGCCGCTGCCCGCACAGGAATTCGGCCTCGTGGTTGGCGAGCCGGTGCACTTCCGCTTCTTTGGTTCGTCGGTGCGCCGTCAGGATCAGGTCGGCACGATGCTCGACTACTGGTCGGCGGAGGAATTGCAGGAGCTCGAAGAGATCCAGGCCACGCTGCCAACCGCTGGCCGAACGCCCGGCGAAATCGTGCCGGTCAAGCTGCATGCGCGCGTGACCGAAGCGGGCACGCTGGAACTCGAAGCCGTGCCGTCCGGCAGCGAAGAGCGCTGGAAGGTCGAGTTCGACGTGCGCGGCGGCGTGAGCGCCTGACGCGCTTTACACCCATCGGGCGCATTCACCCGGGCGCCGCCCAGGCCTCGCCTCGCCACAACGGCGAGGCTTGGGCGGTGCCCGTCTCATTGCCAAGCGAGTCAGCATTTGAGCGCGATGAAGCCATACGTCGTCGGCATCGACCTGGGGACGAGCAATACGGTCGTGGCCTACGCCGAAGCGGGCGGCGACGAAATCCGCGTATTCGATATCGAGCAGCTCACCGCGCCCGGCGAAGTGGGGGCGCAGCCGCTGCTGCCGTCGGCGCGCTATCACCCTGGCGCTGGCGAATTACCTGCAAGCGCGCTGCAACTGCCGTGGCCCGCATCGCCAGAAGCTGACGCCGATCAAGCCGTCGTAGTCGGCCGTCTGGCGCGCACGCTTGGCGCGCAGGTGCCGGGGCGTCTGGTCGCCAGCGCCAAAAGCTGGCTCTCGCACGCCAGCGTGGACCGGCTCGCGCCGATCCTGCCCTGGGGCGCGCCCGACGACGTCGGCAAGGTTTCGCCGGTGGACGCCAGCGCGAGCTATCTCGCGCACGTTCGCGCGGCGTGGAACCACCGCTTTCCCAATGCGCCTCTCGAACAGCAGGACGTGGTGCTCACGGTGCCGGCCTCGTTCGACGACGGTGCGCGCGCACTCACGCTCGAAGCCGCGCGCCGCGCGCAACTGCCCGAACTGCGCCTGCTCGAAGAACCGCAGGCCGCGTTCTACGACTGGCTGTTTCATCATCGCGATTCGCTGCAGGCCGAACTCGCGCGCACGCGCCTCGTGCTCGTGTGCGACGTGGGCGGCGGCACGACCGACCTCACGCTCATTCAGGTGCAGGTCGATGAAAACGGCGAGCCGCGCCTGACGCGCGTCGGCGTGGGCAACCACCTGATGCTCGGCGGCGACAATATGGACCTCGCGCTCGCGCATCTGGCGGAAAGCCGTCTGGCGGGCACGCAAGCTCAGGCAGGCAGACTCTCCGCTGCCAGTCTTTCGCAACTGGTCGAGCGTTGCCGGGTCGCGAAGGAACAACTGCTCGACGCGCAGGCGCCCGAATCAGTGGGCGTGACGCTGCTGGGCGCGGGCTCGAAGCTCATTGGCGGCGCGCGCAGCACGCAACTCACGCGCGAGGAAGCGTCGCGCATCGTCGTGGACGGTTTCTTCCCGGCGGGCGACGCCAGCGATCTGCCGCGCCGCGCGCGCGCGGGTATCGTCGAATTCGGTCTGCCTTATGCCGCCGATCCGGCCATCACGCGCCATATCGCGGCCTTCCTGCAACGCTTCGCGGCGCAGTCGCGCGAAGCGCTTGGCTTGCCCGCAAGCGACGCCGCGCCAGCGTCAAACGCGCTGCCCGTGCCCGATACGCTGCTGCTCAACGGCGGCGTGTTCAAAGCGCCCGCGTTGTCCACGCGCCTGCGCGACACGCTGGGCGCGTGGCGCGACGCGCCGCTCACGGTGCTGCAAAACGATCACCCCGATGTGGCCGTCGCGCGCGGTGCGGTCGCTTTTGCGCTTGCGCGCAAGGGCCGCGCGCCGCGTATCGGCGGCGGCTCGCCGCGCAGCTATTTCCTCGTGCTTGATGAAGGCGAAAACGCCGGCGGCGAGACTGCGCAACGCGGCATCTGCCTGCTGCCGCGCGGCACCGAGGAAAGTCACGAAGTGCGGCTGGACGATCGCACCTTCGCGCTGCGTCTGGGCCATCCCGTGCAATTCCATCTGGTCTCGACCGCGGCGGAAACGCGCTGGAACGCCGGGGAAATCGCCGATCTGTCGAACACGCAGGGGGGCGCGCATGCAGTCGCGCAGGCAACTGATTTCGTGCGCCTGCCGCCGCTCGCCACCGTGGTCGCGGCGGAAAAAGGCGGCCGCGAGCGCCCCGTCAAACTCAGCGCGCAACTGACCGAAGTCGGCACGCTGGAAGTGCGCTGCATCGCCACCGACGATCCCGCGCAGCAATGGCTGCTCGAATTCCAGTTGCGCCGCGATGAACACGCGCGCCCAGACGCCGGTGCGCGCGTGCGCCATCCCGCGCTCGACGAAGCTATCGCGCTGATCGAGCGCGTGTTCGGCGCCAAGTCCGCCAAGGTCGATCCCAAGGAAGTGAAGCGTCTGCGCGCGCAGCTCGAACACACGCTCGGGCCGCGTCAGAACTGGGATAGTCCGCTGCTGCGCGAACTGTTCGGCGCGCTCTGGGATCGTGCGGGACGTCGACGCCGCTCCGCCGATCACGAGCGTCTGTGGCTCAACCTCGCGGGTTATTGCGTGCGGCCGGGCTTCGGCTATCCGCTCGACGAATGGCGCGTCGAGCAGTTGTGGACGCTGTTCGACGACGGTATCCAGCATGTCAACGACAGCCAGGTCTGGTCGGAATGGTGGACGCTCTGGCGGCGCGCGGCGGGCGGCCTGAACGCCGAAGCGCAGGAGCAGGTGCTCGAAGCGATGCGCTGGCTCGAAGAAGCGGCCAGCGCGAAACATCACAAGCTGCCGTTCGATCCTGCGAAGCTCGGCAACGCGGATATGACGCGGCTCTACGCGTCGCTGGAGCAGATCGATGCGGCGCAGAAGGTCGAGATCGGCGCGCGCCTGCTGGAGCGCCTGCAGAAGTCTGCGGAGAATCCCCAGAGCTGGTGGGCGCTCGGGCGTATCGGCGCGCGTCTGCCTTTTTACGGCAGCGCGCATGGCGTCGTGCCGCCCGAGGTGGCGGGGCAATGGCTCGACGCGATACTCGCGCTCGACTGGAAGAAGGTCGAACCCGCGATGTTCGCCGCCGCGCAGATTGCACGGATGACGGGCGACCGTTCGCGCGATATCGCACCCGAGCTGCGGGAAACGGTGCTCAAGCGGCTGGAAAGCGCGAACGCGCCACACACGTGGATCGAAATGGTGCGCGAGGTAGTCGAGCTGGATAACGCCGACACAGGACGCGTGTTTGGTGAAGCCTTGCCAGCCGGGCTGAAGTTGATGGGATCGTAGCGGTCGATCAGCACAACGCGCTGCGGTTCCCGCAAACCGGAGCGCGTCATACATCGGTTCAGTGATCGAGCCTCAGTTTCCAGCCTGAACTTCCACTGCTCGCGCCGATTGCACCCCCGGCACGACCGGCACCGCCGCCGGTTGCGCCATTAGCCCCTCCTGCGGCAGCGCCCATTCCAGCCAGCGCGCGCGATGCGCGACCACCAGCCCGAACGCCACCGCCGCCAGGCCGCCGAACGTCGCAAAACCCATCTGATAACTGCCCGTGCTTTCCTTGGCAATCCCCATGATCACCGGCAGATAGAAGCCGCCGATGCCGCCCGCCGCGCCCACGATGCCCGACATCAGGCCCGTGCGTCCCTGCCAGCGGCGCGGCACGAGCTGAAACGTCGCTCCATTGCCCAGACCGAAGCACACATAGGTCAGCGCCAGCAGCGCGATCCCGGCTGCGAACGGCGGCATCCAGGCGGCGAATGCGAAGTCGCACAGCGAGATCGCCGCGAGCAGCAGCACCAGCGCACGCACGCCAGAAATACGATCGGCAATCAAACCGCCCACCGGACGCACCATCGCCCCCGTGAGCGCGAGCAGCGACATGATCACGCCCGCTTCGAGCTTCGGCACTTGATAGAGCGACACCAGCAGCGTCGTCACATACGAGGACATGCCGACAAAGCCTCCAAACGTGATGCTGTAGACGAGCATCACCACCCACGTATCGCCTTCGGCCAGCACGCCGCGATAGTGACGCGGCAGCACCGCGATCGCCAGCAGCGCGCCCATTACCGGCAGCAGCAGCACGCCGGTCTTGCCCGCACCGAACACGCCTGCATGCACGGCCAGCACCAGCGCGAGCAATCCTGCCAGCGTGATGAAAAACGCGCGCAATGCCTTCGGCGCGCTGCCCGACTTCTGGCCAAGGTCGCGTGCCCAGAAGCACACGGCCAGCGCCGCGATGCCGAGCAGCGGCAGCGCCGCGCCGGTCGCATGCGCCCAGCCAATGTTATTGGCCAGACCCGGAAACAGGAAGCCGTCGAGCACCGCGCCGATATTGCCGGCCGCGGCCAGCCCCAGCACCAGGCCCTGCACCTTCGGCGGATAGTTGCTGCCCGCCATCGGCAAGGCCACGGCGAAGCTTGCGCCGCCTACGCCCAGCAACACGCCCAGCACCAGCAGCAGCGTGTACGACGGCGCGCCCGGCATCAGCAGCAGCACCACGGCGGGAATCGACGAAAGCGCGATGCCCATCAGCGCGACCTTGCGGCCGTCGCAGGCCTGATAGAGATTGCCGAGCGTCACGCGCAGAATGGCCGCGCCCAGCACTGGCACAGCCACCAGCAGGCCGAGTTCGGCCGGCGACATGTGGATGTCCTTCTGGATGAAGGGCGCAAGCGGGCCGAACATCACCCAGACCGTGAAGCCGGTGTCGAAATACAGGAAACACGCCAGCAGCGCGCGCCAGTTGCCGCTCTTCAGCGAACTCAAAAGGTCTTTCACGAGGCACTCCCCAGGTAATGGAATCGGATGTGCGATCGACGCTTCGGCACATCTCATCCGTTTAACTTCGCACTCCGATTTATTCGGCGAACCTTGCTTCGGACCGGCCTGCTTCGCGTCTGCGCGCTGCAAACAAAAAAGCGTCCCGAAACGCGTCCGCATGGGAACTCCATGGGAATCACGCTTCGGGACGCCGTTGCCCCGCGCTGCTGGCTGCTGCTAATTGCAATCTGCCAGATCCGATCGTCGCGCTTGTCTGGCGCGGCGATGTCAATTCGTCGAGACCATCATTGGCCTCGCTACTTCACTAAGCAATAGGTATGCCATTCATCGTGCACGGGGGTGGCTGTGGTCGCAAACCCTTGAAAACAGGGCTTGCGTGCGCGATTGCGCAACCGGGCGCACAAAAACAAGGGGCGCATGCGCCCCACCATTCGTGTGCGGCTCGTGTCAGCGTCTGGTGCACCGCAGCGATTAACGCACCAGACGCGAGCACCGGACACGGGCGCGATCAGAAGCGGTGCTACAGCCCCACGCCCACCACGGCAATCGCATCGAGACCGGACGCATCGCCGGGCTCGATGCCGAACTGATCCTGCCGCGCGACGATTGATCGACCGTCGCGCAAAGCGGCCTTAAAACCCGCCTTAAAACACGTAACGCGCACGCAGATAATAAAAGCCGCCGTCGATGCCTATGGGCGATGTCGTCGTGTCGTACACCGCGCCCGCGTACTGCGCCGCGACCGGCATTTTGGTGGGATAGGCATTGAACAGATTGCGCGCGCCCACCGCCACGTTGAAATGCTTCGTGACGCTGTAGCGCGCCTCGATATCGGTGGTGTATTCGGCCTTGCTGGTGAACGGAATAAAGACCGTCACCGATCCCGCATTCGGTCCCGTGCGATACGACTCCTGCGCGGACGTGCTGCCATAGCGCGTTTCATGCAGCGAAAGCCCCCATTTGCCGTAATTCCACACGCCGCCCAGAATGATCTTGTTCTTGGGCGTGCCGGTCGTCAGATACGCGATCTGTTGCGCGTTCAGCAGCGGCTTGCCATTCGCTCCTGCCGCCAGTCGCGTGAGCGAGGTGGTGTTGAAGTTGATGCCCAGATCCCAGTCGATGCTGCCGTAGCGGCCCAGATACGTGCGATACGTGGCGGCCAGATCGAGGCCGCGCGTGCGCGTGTTCGCGCCGTTGGTGAAATAGCTCGCGGATATCGCCGAAGCGGGAATCCCCAATGGCGTCGAGAATCCCGCCAGCCCGATCGCGCTGATAGCCGCTGCGCCGGTTTGCGATCCGCCTTCGACAATACGGTCGCGAATATCGATCTGATACGCGTCGATCGTTACGTTGAGATCGCGCGCGGGCGTCAGCACGAGGCCGATGTTATAGCTGGTCGATTTTTCCGGCTTGAGCGCCTGTGCGCCCAGCGCCCGCGCCGCAGCCGAATTGGCGGCCAGCAAGGCGAACGCCGAGGTGGGCGTCGGGCTGATCGTCGTATAGTATTCCTGAGCAAGTGAAGGGGCGCGAAAGCCGGTGCTGACGCTGCCTCGCAAGGCGATCCACGGCGTGAAATCGTAGCGCGTGGCGATCTTGCCGTTGGTCGTGTCGCCCACGTCGCTGTAGTGCTCGAAGCGGCCCGCCAGATCGATGCGCCATTTGCGCGTGATATTCGTCGACAGATCGATATAGGTGGCCAGCACGTTGCGCGTGTTGTTGCTCTCGCTCGCGGGCGGCAGGCCCACCAGCGCGGGCGTGCCGCCATACAGGTACGAATCCGGCTCGCCCGCGCCCACCGTATAGCCTTCGATGCGATGCTCCACACCCACCGAAACATTCAACGGCGCCGGCAGAAAGCCCAGATTGAACGGCCGTGTGAGATCGAGGTTATTGGTCCATTGCGTGTCCGCCTGGCGGCCGATATAGAATTTGGTGGGTGTCTGGCCCGTGGCCTTGTAAAGCCCGACATTCGCCGACGACGCCTGACTGAAATTGGCGTTGTCGCCGCCATAGGTCGAGCTCAGATCCCATTTCCAGCCCAGCAGATTGTCGCCTTTCGCGCCGAGCGTCACGGAGAAGTCGTTTTCGCTCAGCAGATCCTGCGGCACGAAGCCGTTCGGATACACCGCGGGCAGCACGCTCGCGCCGCGCACGGTCTGATAGCTGGCCGCGTCGCGATGCGCGTAGGTGCCGAAGCCGTAGAGCTGCACGCTATCGTTAAGAAAATAGCCCGCATTGAATCCCACGACCTGCCGCGTGCTGGACGGATCGCCGATATATTTGTTGCTGGCCTCGCCCGCCAGCGCGCCCGTATGCGCATACTGCTCGGTGCGATTGCTGTGATTCTCGCGCGAGACTTCGGCGCTCAGATTCAGGAAGCCGCCGGGCCCCAGCGCGAAACCATAATTCGCCGACGTGCTCTGGCGCAGGCCGTCGCCCTGATACGTCTGCCCGGTGAGGCTTTCGACGTAGCCGCCTTGAGTATCGGATTTCAGAATGATATTGATGACCCCGGCGATGGCGTCGGAACCGTATTGCGCCGCTGCGCCGTCACGCAGGATTTCCACGTGATCGACGGCGCTCACCGGAATCAGGTCGATATCCACGCCAGTCGCGCCTTGCTGCGGCCCGGGGTTGAGCGAGATCGTCGCGGTCGAATGCCGGCGCTTGCCGTTGACGAGCACCAGCACCTGATCCGGCGTGAGGCCGTGCAGCGTGAGCGTATCGACGAGCGCGGCCTGCGCGCCGCCCATCGCCTGACGCTGGATCGCGGGCGAAAGCGACACCAGCGCATCGCGCAGATCGGTCTGGCCCGTGCTCTGCAATTGCGCGGCCGTAATCACGTCCACCGGCGTGAGACTGCGCGTGGCCTTCGTGGCCGTGCGCGTACCCGTCACCACCACGCGGTCCTGCACCTGCACAGCCTGCTTCGACGAGCTTGCGTCCGTCTGTGCAGCGTCACTCGCGTTGCTGACGTTTGTGCTTTGCGCCTGTGCCGCCCCTGTCCATGCCACTGCGGCGATGGCTATCGACATCGCCCGATACGGTGTTCTCATTGATGCCCCGACCCGAAGATTAGTAAGAGATGCTTCGCTATCTGGAATATGCAATAGCGCGCCATCTTGTCTGGGCCAGGGCCGACGCTTCAACTAATTAATTCTGCGAAATTCATGATTAAAGAGCGGGAAAGCGTCGATGCGGTTTGCGTAAAGACTTGTTGATTCGATCAAGCGGGTGCAGCGGCATGGAAACCGTCCGCGATACTGGCGACAGGCGACGTCATGCTTGCGGATTCGCTGCCGCTTTCGATGCCTGGTGCAATTGATTTCGTCTAATGAAAGGCTTTAAAGCCCGCTTAATGCGGGCTTTAAAGGGTGCTCGCCGAGGGCGTTGCAGGCTGCGTGAAGACTAGTCGATGGTTTGATCGAGCGACGGTAGCAGGCTCGCAAGACGCTGCGCCTCAGGCAGGCCCTGCTGATCGACGAATGGCGCGAACGGCGTCAGCAATGCAACCGCTTCGCGTACCAAGCCGTCCTGCGCCAGCGACTGCGCAAGGTCGAGCGCCGCACGCAGCGCCAGCAAACCTGCGCCCTGCTCGTGCGCAAGCTCCATCGCTTCTTTCAAGGTGCGCCGTCCTGCATCGATATGACGCGATGCACCTGCCCCAGCCCCAGCCCATTTCCCATGCCGTTGCGCACGCAACAATTCGGTCACGCCGCGCACGCGCAACAATTCCGCTGCGAAACAGCTATCGCCGTGCGCTGCGCCATGCCGCAGCGCGGCTTCGAGCATGTTGAGCGCGTCGTCGACACGGCCCGCGTTCGCCAGCGCCTGCGCACAGACGGTCTCCAGCGGCACAACCAGACGCCGGAAATCGCGCGAAGCCAGCTGCGCGAGCCCTGCTTCAAGACGTGCGAGACCTCGTTCCGCGCTGCCGGTTTGCAGATCGAGTTGCCCTGCAAGACATTCGCCGTACGCCTGCCAGCCTTCGAAGCGATGCAGCGCCGCCTGTGAGCGCAGCAGCGTCAGATGGCGTTGCGCCTCAGCAAGATTGCCGCACGCGAGATGCAGCGGCACGACCACCACGGCCAGCAGGTGGCAAAGCGTCGGCTCCAGCATGTCGGCGCGCACATGGTTGAGGGCGCGCTGGCTCAGTTGCAGCGCGCGTGCGGCGTCGCCTTCGAGCCAGGCAATACGCGCAAGCGTGCCGGTGCCGAAGATGCGCGGATCGACGGACAGGTCGTTCTCCTCACGCTGGGGCGGCCCGTTCGTGCACAGGCGGTCGAGCTCGGCCAGCGCGCCTTCGAGCCGCTCGCGCGCCTGCCCCAGTTCGCCGAGGCAATGCAACGACGCCGCCAGCATCGCGCTCGCACAGAGCTTCTGCCACGCCGTGCCGCGGCGCGCGGCGCAGACTTCCAGGCGGGTGGCAAAGCGCAGGGAGGCGTATATCTCCCCCGCGTTCATCGACGCGTTCCAGAGGCCCCAGAGCGCGCGCGCGGCAAACGCATCGTCGCCGCGAGTCTCGGCGCGTGCGAGCACTTCGCGCCAGTGCCGCGCGGCGTCGGCGGGCGCGCCGCCGGTCAGCAGCAGGGTCGCCGCAAAGGCCGCGCGCACGCGCATGGCGCACACCGGATCGACCTTTGCTGCGGCATCGGCCGGCAAGCCGTCGAGCGCGGCGAGCGCGCGCGCAGCGCGTTCGTGGCACTCGTGCACGAGTCCGGCGTCGAGCAGCGTGCCCACGAGCGATCCGGCCAGCGCCACGCCCAGCACCGCATCGCCTTCGGGCGAGAACGCCCAGTCCCATGCGCGCCGCGCATCGTCGAGCGAAGGCCGGGCGCGCGCGTGCAAATGATCGTGCGTGCGCGACGGCGCGAGCACGGCGCAATCTTCGATATGCGATTGCAGATAGCGAAGATGACGCTCGCCCACGCGACGCAACGCGCCTTCTTCGCGCAGCTTGCTCATCGCATAGGCGCGCGTGGATTCGGTAAGCCGGTACGACGCGATCGCGCCGCGAAACTCCACCGCCAGCAAAGACTTGGCGACCAGTTCGCCGAGCGAAGCGATCACCGCGGCAACCGGATCGTCCGGTTCGGCGGCCACCGCGCAGACCGCTTCGAAGGTGAACGCGCCCGCGAAGAACGCGAGATTGCGCAACAGCGCGCGCGCGTTGGCGTCCAGCAGCGCATAGCTCCAGTCGAAGGTGGCGCGCAAGGTTTGCTGGCGTGGGGAGGCGTCGCGCGGGCCGCCGCTGAGCAGGTCGAGCCGCTCGTCCATGCTGTGATGCAGGCGCGCCGCCACGCCCTCGATGCCGAGCGTAGCCACGCGCGCCGCCGCCAGTTCGATGGCGAGTGGCAGCCCATCGAGGCGACGGCAGATATCGGCCACGAGGCGCACGCTCGCCGCGTCGTTGCCACAGGCGGGCGCATGGCTGCGCGCGCGTTGCAGGAACAGCGCGACCGCGCCGTGAGCGAGCATCGTTGCCACGCTTGCGCCTTCGGGCGGCACGGCGAGTGGCTCCACGCGAAACAGCGTTTCGGCGCGGATTGCCAGCGGCTCGCGGCTCGTCACCAGCACGCGCAGCGCCGCGCAGCTCGCGAGCGTTTCCACCAGCGCGGCTGCAATGTCGATCACGTGTTCGGCGTTATCGAGCACCAGCAGCGCGCCGTGAGCGGGCAAGACTTCGCGGATCGCCAGCAGCAGACGCGCCTCGCTGCCCATCGCCTGCGGACCAATCTGCCACGCGAGCGCCAGCGCCGCCAGCACCGCTTCGCGCGTTTGCGCAGAAGCCAGTTCGACGAAGCGCACGCTGCGCGCGCTCGACTCGCCTGCCGCATGCGCCACACGCACCGCGAGCGCCGTTTTGCCGACTCCGCCCGAACCCACCAGGGTCAGCACCGGTACGTCCTCAAGCTGCGCGAGGATGCGCGCGACTTCGTCGTCGCGGCCGATCAGCGGCGTGGTGTAGATGGGCAGATGCGCGCTCAGGCGCGGCTCGCCCTGCGCATTCTGCTCGCTGAAGGCCGCCGGATCGCCCACGCGTTTGACGAGCAGATAGCCGCGCCCCGTGACAGTCTTGATGAGTTCGCGATCCTCGCCCAGCGCCTTGCGCAGCGCGGCGATATGCACCTGCAGGCGGTTCTCTTCGACGACCTGCCGAGGCCAGACCGCATCGATGATGTCCTCCTTGGCGACGATTGCGCCGTTGGCGCGATACAGCACCTCAAGGATGTCGAAGGCGCGCGAACTGATGCGCAGCACGCGCGAGTCGCGGCGCATCTCGCGTTGCTCGAAATTGATCCGCAAGGCGCCGATCTTGATCACTGCCCTCTCCTGGAACCGCCGGGGATGCAGCGCGGGCCTTCAGCCGCGCGCCGGAAAACGCGAGGCAAGCCTCGCCGCGAAGGATGGCGCGAGCGGATTGTAAGCGATCAATTTGCGTTCGTAACGAATTGAAATACTTCGCGGATCAAATTAGAGGGCGGTATCAGTCAAGATCGGCATGGATCTGCAAATTCAGGCCGGCGCGGCGATGCAGCCGATGGATGCCGGCTACACCTCGGCCCTGCCCGCGGCCTGCTCGCGCCTGATCGACCAGATCACGCCCAGATCGCGCAGCGGACGCGGCGGGATATAGCTGGCCGTGCCCTGAACCAGAAAATCGTCGATCAATTCGCTGCGCTCGCCGAGCGCCAGTTCCGCGATCAGCCGACCCGCCGCGGTGTGACGCACGATGCCCGAGCCGTTGCAACAGGCCGCCGCGTAGACGCGTTCGCTCACCTGGCCGAACGCGGGTGCGTGGTTGTGCGAGATGCCGAGCCAGCCCATCCAGAAGTGCTCGATCTCCAGCTCGCCCAGATGAGCGAAGCGCGCCGCCAGCAATTGCGCATGCTGGGCGCGCGCGGCGCGGCGGCGCGCCTCGTCGGTGCATAGCGTCGGCGAATATTCGAAGCCCTGCCGAATCAGCAGGCGTTTGTCGGGAGTGAGGCGCAGCGTCGATCCGGCCACGCCGTGCGCGGGCGTGATGCCCCAGCTTGCCTGCGTGCCAAGTTTCGCCTGCTGCGCGGGCGTGAGCGGCTTCGTGAGGCTCGCGAACAGCAGCATCGGAATCTGCCGGTTCTTGAACACGCCGAACGACTGCGCGAACGGATTGACCGCAAGGATCAGCTTGCCGAAACGGATGCGGCCGCGTGCCGTGCGCACATAAGGCGCGCGGCCAGCGGTCTCGATCTCGACCACGGCCGAGTGCTCGTAACGCGACACGCGGGGCGGCAGGCTGTCGGCGAGACCGCGCACCAGCGCGGCGGGATTCATCAGGCAGGTGCCGGGCGTGTAGATCGCCGAGTGGTAATAGCGCGTGCCCAGGCGCTGCGCGAGCGCGTCGCGTGTGAGCGTCTCATACGGTTCGCCCCAGGCCTCCAGATTGGCCGCGTAGCTGCCCAGCGCGCTTGCCGCTACGCCCCCGGTCACCGCCGCGTGATAACGGCCGCGGCGCTCCCAGCCGCAGTCGATGCCGTGCGCCTTGATCTGCTGTTCCAGATCCGCCATCACGAAACGGTTCACGCGGGTCGCGCGGCGGCCTTGTTCCACCGATGTCGCCGAATCTCCTGGCACATGGGGCAGGTCGATGGCGAAGCCGGAGTTGCGCCCGGAGGCGTTTTCGCCCACCGCACCGCTATCGACGAGGGCGATGGAATCGGCCTGACGTAGTTCGGCCAGCCGCCGCGCAGCCGCGATACCCGCGTAGCCGGAACCGACGATCACCCAGTCGAACGTGTGTTCGCCCTCCAGCGGCGAGGCGGGCGTGCGCGTGGGCAACAGGGCGCTCCAGCCGTTGGTGCGGTCGTCGGCGGGCAGGCGCTTGATGAGGCGAGGCATGGCGAATCCAGAAAGTGCGGTTAAGGCGCCTTGGGGCAGGGTGTGGCGGGCAGTGACGGGGTCGGACCGGTATGTCATGCGGATCGGTCTGATCGTTACGTCATCGGCACTATACAACAACAATAATTTATTATTGTTAGAACTTTACCTGGCGGTCTTCGTGGACCGCGCGCTAGGGGGCTTGTCAGAAAGCCGCCGTATTCATTATTGTTTCTGGATGACAGATCACGCGAAAACCCGGACAACGTCCCCGCACCGCGCCCGCAAGCGCGTTCCCCAGATCGAGCGCATCGAAGCCACCCAGCGCAAGATCATCGAATCGGCACAACGCCTGCTGCGCGAGGAAGGCTTCAAGAGCGCGACGCTGCAGGCCATCGCGCGGGGCGCCAAGGTCTCGCTGGGCGCGCTCCAGCATCATTTCGAGAGCCGTGACGCGCTGATGGAGCGGCTCGTCGACGAGGCGCTGGCGCCGTTGGGCGGACGGGACGGCGCGGGCAACGTGTGGCCCGACCCGGCGTGGCCCCTGCGCGAGCGTGCGCAATTTTTTGTCGAGCGGTCGTGGACGCACATCTATGGCGCGACCAGCTATGTGACGGCGTGGAGCCTGTTCTTCGGCTGCAAGGCCACGCCGTCGATCTTCAACCGCATCGACACCAAGCGCACCGTCGAGGACGAGCGCTTCTTCGGCATGTTCGTCGATGCATTTCCCGAGTTGCGCGCGCACCATCCTTATCCAAAGGGCTTTGCGGCTTCGGTATTTGCGACTTTGCGCGGCGCGGGCGTGTTCGAACTGTTCGACATTTCGATCGCCGACCGGCACGACGAATTGCAGGCGCTGGTGGAGACCATCGTGCGCGCGTGTCTGCCGGTTGCGCACGAAAGCGCCCTGACGCCGGCGAAAAAATCCTCACCATCACGCACGCGTCGCAAGAGCAGCGCTGCCGCCTGATCGCTCTCCCTGCACTGAATCTGCATAAATAGCGCGATTTAAGTCTTTGACGAAACGCAATCGTTATTCACGGCGCGAAGCGTTTCGCTTGAGGCTGTAATAACGCTTTCCGCGCGTCGTTCCGCGCCCCGCTTCCAGGCTCAAAAATAAAGATTTCTATATCAACGGCTTACGGCGGGACGTGAATCCAGGACGCACGTCCGCCTTGTTTCGCCATCAGAAAAGTCTGATTCTCGCGGCTCCTCTCCCCTGATTGACAAGCCTGGAAGCGATTCCAATAATCGCCCCCGTTCGCCTGGCGATATTCAATCGCCGTACTCAACGGCGTCCGCGAAAAAATATTTAATCAGGAGACCAGATGAACAAATCAACAAAGCGGAAAACCACACGCTTGATCGAGGCCGCTGCAATGGTCGCGCTCGTTTCGCTGTCCGCCAGATCCTCCCAGGCCGTCACCATTGAGCCCGGCACGGCGCTCGCGCCAAAGCAGGAAATCACACGGCAATTGCTGGCCGAAATCGAATCGCTGGATCCTGCCCGGATCGAATCGACCAATGCAAATCTGGTTGGTCTCGATGTTTTCGAAGGCCTCACGCGCATCGACGCCGCTGGCAATGTCGTACCGGGCGTTGCCGCCTCCTGGACTCGCATCGCGCCCGATACCTGGGTCTTCAAGCTGCGCCACGACGCGCAATGGAGCGACGGTCATCCGGTCACGGCCGCCGATTTCGTCTACGCGTGGCAGCGCGTGGCCGATCCCAAAACCGCTTCGCCCTACACGGTCACCGTCGAGTTCGTGAAGAACGCCAAGGCCGTGATCGCCGGCAAGCAGCCGTTGACAAACCTGGGCGTACGCGCAATCGATCCGTACACGCTCGAAGTGAGGACCGAAGCGCCCACGCCCTTTTTTACCGAACTCACGGCGAATTCCTCGCTCGCGCCGGTGGATCGCGCCACGGTTGCGAAGTACGGCGCGAACTGGACGCGTCCGGGCAATCTCGTCAGCAATGGGCCCTACACGCTGGCCGACTGGCGGCCGAATGACCGCATCGTGCTGGTGCGCAATCCGCATTACTGGAACAACGCTCATGTGCCGATCACCAAGGTCACGTGGATGCCGGTGGAAAGCGACGAAACGGCCATGCGCATGTTCCAGTCCGGCCAGATCGACATGACGTATCAACTGCCGACGGGCCAATATTCCCAGCTGGTGAAGACGTTTGGAGCAGAACTCAAACCCAGCCTGCAGATTGGTACGTACTACTATTCGCTCAACAATAACGATCCCGCTCTGCGCGATCCACGCGTGCGTCAGGCTTTGTCGATGGTGCTTGACCGCGATCTGCTGACGTCGAAGATCACGCAGAACGGCGAACGCCCTGTTTATGGTTTGATCGTCGATGGCACCAAGGGTGCGCAGCCGTTTATGCCCGATTGGGCTGCATGGCCGATGGCGAAGCGGGTGGAAGCCGCGCGCACGCTACTCAAAGCGGCGGGTGTTTCAGACGCGAAGCCGCTCAGCTTCACGATGATCTACAACACCAACGAACAGCACAAAAAAGTTGCACTGTTCGCGTCGAGCGAGTGGCGCACGAAGCTGGGCGTCAACGCGAAAATCGAGAACCTCGAATTCAAGGTCCTCCTCAAGCAGCGCCACGACGGCGCGTTCCAGTTGGCGCGCGATGGCTGGTATGCCGATTACAACGATGCGATGTCGTTCTTTGGCCTGATCCAGTGCGGCAGCCCGCAGAACGACCAGCGTTTCTGCAACCCCAAGGTGGACGATCAGGTCGCCCAGGCCAATCTGCAATCCGATGACGCCAAACGCCGCGAGATGCTCACGCAGGCCTTCGCGCTGGCAATGCGCGATACGCCGCTCCTGCCGCTCTATCAGTATTCGGCGGCGCGCCTCGTTAAATCGTATGTAGGCGGCTACAAGCTGACCAACAATATCGATCAGCGCGCTTCGCAGGATATGTACATCCTCAAGCACTGACATGTTCGCCTATACCCTGCGCCGCGTGTTCTGGGCCGTGCCCACCGTGCTGGCCGTCGTGACCGCCTGCTTCCTGCTGCTGCACCTCACGCCGGGCGGTCCGTTCGATACCGAAAGGGCGATGTCCGCCGCCGCGCTCGCCAATCTCAACGCGCGCTTTCACCTGGACGAGCCGTTGTGGCAGCAGTATCTGCGCTATCTCGGCGCCCTGCTGCATGGCGATCTGGGCGCGTCGTTCCGCTACGCCGACTGGTCCGTCAACGACCTCGTAAAAAAGGCGCTGCCCGTGAGTCTGGGCATCGGCGGCGTGTCGATCCCGCTGGCGGTGCTGTGCGGCGTCGCGCTCGGCACGGTGGCCGCCGTGCGCCGCAACAGCCTGGTCGATCATGCGGTGATGCTGGCTGGCAATCTTGGCAACGTGGTGCCGCCCTTCGTGCTCGGCCCCGTGCTCGTGCTGGTGTTCGCCGTGCTGCTCAAAACTCGCGACGGCAACGGCTGGCTGCCCGCCGGCGGTTGGGGCGAAGGCGAATGGTCGCATCGCGTGCTGCCGGTGGCGCTGCTCGTGATCATCAATATGGCCGCGATTGCCCGCGTGATGCGCGGCAGCCTGATCGAAGTGCTCGCGGGCAATTTCATCCGCACGGCGCGCGCCAAGGGTTTGCCGGCTCGCACGATCGTCTTGCGCCATGCGTTGCGGCCCGCGCTGATGCCGGTGGTTTCACTGCTCGGTCCGGTGTGCATCTCGTCGATCACCGCCGCAGTGGTGACCGAATCGGTGTTCGCACTGCCAGGCATCGGCCAGCTGGTCGTCAACGGTGCGGTCAACCGCGATTACACGCTCGTGCTTGGGCTGGTGGTGCTCACCACCGTCTGCGCCGTGCTGTTCAACCTGCTCGTCGATCTCGCTTATGCGTGGCTCGATCCACGCATTCGCTACTGATTTTGACGCCCTCTCCGAGTGCCCATGAAAGCCCTGTCGCCCCCCTCCAGCCAGCCGCAAACCACGGCGCCGCCACGCCGCGTCTCGCCCGCGCTTGCGCGTTTCTTGAGCCATCGCGCAGCGCCTGCGAGCCTGGCGATCCTCGCGCTGATCGCGCTGGCCTGCTTTATCGGCCCTTTACTGTTGCCGAACTCGCCCACCGACAACGACTGGAGCGCCATTAGCCTCGCGCCCACGCTACAAGGCGGCCACTGGCTCGGCACCGACGAACTGGGCCGCGACCTGCTCGCGCGCACGCTGGTGGGCGGACGCGTTTCGATCGAGGTCGGGCTGCTCGGCACGCTGGTGTCGGCGCTCGTGGGCGTTGTCTATGGCGCAAGCGCAGGCTACCTGGGCGGCCGCACGGACGCCATCCTCATGCGCATCGTCGACATGATGTACGCGATCCCCTACATGCTGATCGCAATCCTCATGGTCACGCTGTTCGGCCGCGCTTTTTCGCTCGTGATCCTGACGATTAGCGCGTTCTCGTGGCTCGACATGGCGCGTGTAGTGCGCGGGCAAACGCTGTCGCTGCGCACGCGCGAATTCGTCGATGCCGCGCGCGCCATTGGCGTGCGCCCCGCCGCGATCATCGCGCGCCATATCGTGCCGAACCTCGCAGGCATCGTCGCCATCTACGCGACGGTGACGGTGCCCGGCATCGTGCTCACCGAATCGGTGCTCTCGTTTCTCGGTCTGGGCGTGCAGGAGCCGATGACGAGTTGGGGCGTATTGATCCAGGAAGGCGCGCAAAAGCTCGACGCCATGCCCTGGCTGCTGCTCGGCCCGGCCGCGATGCTGTGTCTCACGCTCTATTGCGTGAACTTCGTTGGCGACGGGCTGCGCGATGCGCTCGATCCCAAGGAGCGTTGAGATGGCGCTGCTCGAAGTGGAGAACCTTGGCGTGCGCTTCACGCGCCGCGACGGCCCGCACGTGGATGTGGTGCAGGACGTGTCGTTCGCGCTCGACGCGGGCGGCACGCTTGGCATCGTCGGCGAATCGGGCTCGGGCAAGAGTCAAACCGTGATGGCGCTGCTCGGCCTGCTGGCATCGAACGGCCAGTCCTCTGGCCACGCGCGCCTGCGCGGCGAGGATCTACTCGCCATGAAACCCGCCGCGCTCAACCGCATTCGCGGCGACCGCATCGCCATGATTTTTCAGGACCCGATGACCTCGCTCAATCCGTTCCTCACCATCGAACGGCAGATGACCGAGGCGCTGCAACAGCATCGCGGCGTGACTCGCCAGGAGGCCCGCAACCGCGCGATCGAGGCGCTCGAACGCGTGCGCATTCCCGACGCCGCGCGCCGCATCGGCAGGTATCCGCATGAGTTTTCGGGCGGCATGCGCCAGCGCGTGCTGATCGCCGCCGCGTTGATGATGGAGCCCGATGTGCTGATCGCCGACGAACCCACCACGGCGCTCGACGTGACCGTGCAGGCGCAGATTCTCGCGCTGCTGCGCGAGATGAACCGCGAGCGTGGCACCGCCATTCTGCTCATCACCCACGACATGGGCGTGGTGGCCGAACTCTGCGACGACGTCATGGTGATGTACGCGAGCCGCGCCGTTGAAAAGGCTCGCACCGCCGCATTGTTTGCGCGGCCACAACATCCCTACACCGCCGGCTTGCTGGGTGCGCTGCCGCGCCTCGATGCGCCGGTGGGCGCGACGCTGAGCACGATCCCAGGCAATCCTCCGATGGCGGGCGCTCGCACTGCCGGTTGCGCGTTCGCGCCGCGCTGTGCCTATGCGTTCGAGCGCTGCCACATTCAGGCGCCCGTTTTGCAGGCTGAAGGTACGCGCTCGCGCGCGTGTCACCTGCCCGCCGATATCGCGCTGCAAACCGCCTCAGGAGTCTTCGCATGAGCGATGTCACGATTCCCGCCTCAAGTGATTCTCCTATTGCATCGCAATCCGAATTGCTACTCAGCGCGCGCAACCTCAGTGTCAATTTTCGCGTCGCGCGCGGCGGCTGGCCCTGGCAGAAGGCCACGCTGCGCGCCGTCAACGACGTCTCGTTCGACATACGGCGCGGCGAAACACTGGGACTAGTCGGCGAATCGGGCTGCGGCAAGTCCACGCTCGCCCGGGCATTGATCGGCCTCGCGCCGGTCGAGGCGGGCAGTGTGCGATGGCGCGGCGAGGAAACCGTGACGGGCGCCCATCGTCGTCTGGATACGCTGCGCCGCGACGCGCAGATGATTTTCCAGGACCCCTTGGCCTCGCTCGATCCGCGCATGTCGATCGGCGAGATCGTTGCCGAGCCGTTGCGCACGCACGCGCCGCATCTGGGCCGCGCGGAAATCGAACGCCGCGTGCTGACCATGCTGGAGCGCGTCGGCCTTAACGCCCAGCACGCGGCGCGGCGCGCGCATGAGTTCTCGGGCGGTCAGTGCCAGCGCGTGGGCATCGCGCGCGCGTTGATCGGCGAGCCGGGACTGGTGATCTGCGACGAACCGGTTTCCGCGCTCGACGTGTCGATCCAGGCGCAGATCGTCAATCTGCTGCGCGACCTGCAGCGCGAGCGCTCGCTCTCGCTGCTGTTCGTGGCGCACGACCTCGCGGTGGTGAAGACGATCAGCCATCGCGTAATGGTGATGTATCTGGGCCGCGTGATGGAGATTGGCGATTGCCGTGCCATCTATGACGGCGCACGTCATCCCTATACGCGCGCGCTGCTCGATGCGGTGCCCGTGCCCGATCCGGCGCTGGCTCGCGCGCGGCGTACCGCGCCATTGGGCGGCGAGATTCCTTCGCCGCTCGATCCGCCTTCGGGCTGCGCGTTTCGTACGCGCTGCACGCGCGCCACCGATAACTGCGCCGTTCGCGTACCGCCCCTGCTGCGCGGCGAGGCCGGCCAGCCGCTGGCCGCCTGCTGGCATCCGCACGGAGGGTCCGTATCACCCGTCGCCTGAAGTGCCCGCATATCCCAGGAGAGGCACGTTCAAACAGCCTGGCAATCCTTATCGATTGCCGGATTTCCAGCCACAACATAACGAGAGACCAAAGATGAAGAACCACCCCATCCACAGGAGACACGCCGTGGCGCTCGCCGCCCTTGCGCTTGCCGCGTCGCTGGGCGCGGCGGCACACGCGCAGGATTCAGGCACGAACGCGGTCACGGCAACAGCGACATCGACTGCAACAGCCGCCACTCCCGCTTCAGGAGCAGCGCGCGCCACGAAGCACAAGCGCAAGAAAAAATCCCATGCATCGCGCAGGCAAGCATCGCAAAGCGCGCCGGCCGCCGCGTCACCGGCCGTGAGCAATGTGCAGGCGCGCCCTCCCGCCACCAGCGTCGATCGGCTGATCGAGCCGAACGCGGCCGCGGCCCTCGCATCCGGCATGCCGGATGCAGCCGCCAACGACGCCGTGCGCGCCGATAATCCGCCGCGCGCGCCCTCGGCCCAATCAGACCAGGCCGCCAGCCAGGGTTTCATCGGCGACAGCCATCTCATGCTGAAACTGCGCAATTACGCCGACGTGCAGGACGTCACTGGCGGCCCGCACCGTCACGCGTGGACGCAGGGCGCGATGCTCGATTACACCTCGGGCTTCACGCAGGGACCGATCGGCTTTGGCGTGGACGCATCGCTCTATGGTGCGTTCAAGCTCGACGGCGGCCGGGGCGCGGGCAATATGGTGCACGTCGGCAAGGACGGCGACGGCCAGAACCAGTTCGCGTGGGCCTATCCCGGCATCTACGACGTGAAGGCGCAGGTCTCCAATACGGTCGTCAAGTACGGCCTGCAGATGACCGCCGATAACCCGTTTTTCGAGCCGCACGACAATCGCGCGCTGCCGCCGACTTTCCTCGGCGTGTCGATCGTGAGCAAGGACATCACCAACGTGGCGCTGCAAGGCGGCAGCTTCACCAAGGTCGATCCGCGCGGCCACACCAATCTGGTCGATCTCTCGACCTCCTATGGCGGCGTGGACTTCAAGCGCTTCAGCTACGTGGGCGGCAGTTGGGACTACAGCCCGAATGGCAATCTCTCGCTGTTCGCCAACCAGGCGGATAGCGTGTGGCGTCAGTACTATGGCTCGGTGCAGCAGAGCATCGGCGATCCCTCGACACTCAAATGGACCGGCTTCGCCAATATCTATTCGACGCATAGCGTGGGCGGCGGCCTCGAAGGGCATATCAACAACAACGCATACAGCGTGTCGCTGGCCGCGCAGCATGGGCCGCATTCGCTGCTGGTGGGCTATCAGCAGATTCTCGGCGACCAGTTCTTCGATTACGTGAACGAAACCAACGGCATTTATCTCGTCAATTCGATGGACGTGGATTACAACGCGCCGCACGAAAAGTCGTTTCAGGTGCGCTATGGCTTCGACGGCAAATACGCGGGATTGCCCGGCGCGAAAGCCATGCTCTGGTATGCGCTGGGCTGGGGTGCGAACGCCACGGCGGGTGCGGCGGCGAATGGCCCCGGCAGCGCGCTTTATGGGCTGTACTGGAAGGACGGCGAGCCGGTGCACGGCTCGCATCATGAATTCGGCTTTATTCCGTCCTACAAGATCCAGAGCGGGCGCTTCAAGGACACGACGGTTGCCTTCAGCGCCATGTGGCACCACGGTTCGAAGTATTACTCGGACCCGAGCAATATGGAGTACCGGCTGCTGGTGAGTATGCCGTTGAAGGTGTTTTGAAGCGTTGCAGAACTGGGCGCGCGCCTCGCGCGCTCACCCCAGCCACGCCCGCGCCCGCTCCTCCAGAAACCCCACGAAACTGCGTATCTTCGGCAGCGGCTGCCGGTCCTGGCGATACAGCGCATGCACTGGCCGCGCGGCCGGCGTTGCGTCCTCCAGCACGCTTACGAGGCGCCCGGCCGCGAGATCGTCCGCGACCAGGATCGCCGGCTGCAGCAGCAAGCCCGCCCCATGCAGCGCCGCCTGACGCAGCGCGAGACCGTCGTTCGAGAGGAAAGTCGTATCCGCGGGCCAGCGGTTGTCGCCCGCCAGCCGCCAGCCATTGCGCCGATCCCAGACCGAATGCCCCAGACACCGATGCGCCGCCAGTTCCTCCAGCGTGCGCGGTGTGCCATGACGCGCCAGATAGCCCGGCGAAGCGCAGATCGCCATGCGATACACCCCAACTGGCCGCGCGACCAAATTCAGATCCTCGTTCAGATCGCCGATGCGCACCGCCACGTCAAAGCCCTCGTCGACCAGATCGACCACGCTATTGCTCAAATCCAGCTCGATTCGCACCTGCGGATGCGCATTCTGGTATTCCGCCGCGAGCGGCGCGATCACGCACGCACCCAGCGTGGTCGCAGCCGTGATGCGCAGGCGTCCGCGCGGCTCGGCACGCAGGCTTTCGACCGACGCCTCGGCCAGCGCCAGTTGTTCCAGCACCTTGCGGCTCTCTTCGTAGAAGCGCCGGCCCGCGTCGGTGAGGCTCTGCGCACGGGTATTGCGTTGGAGCAGTTGTGCGCCCAGGTGCGTCTCCAGTTGCCGCACGTACTTGCCCACCATCACCGGGCTCAAGTCGAGTTCGCGCGCGGCGGCGCTGAAACTGCCGCGCTCCACGGCGCTCACGAACACCTCCATGCTGCGCAGCCGATCCATGATTGCTAACCCACAGTTTTAACTGAGCGAAATTATCGTCCATTTATTCTTTCCAGCGTCAGGCGGATAGTGACGTTTTCGCCATCCATAAACGGAGAGTTGCAGATGAAGATCATCGTGGTGGGCGCCAGCGGCGCCGTCGGGCGTGCCGTGGTCGAGACGCTCAGCGAAGGTCATACGGTCCTGACCGTGGGCCGCAACAGTGGCGATTTCCGCGCTGATATCACGCGCGACGACAGCGTCGAGGCGCTCTTCAAGGCAACCGGCAACGTGGATGCGATCGTGTCGGCGGCGGGGCATCTGCATTTTGGTCCGTTCGCGGAGATGACCACCGCGCAATTCAATCTCGGTCTGCAGGACAAACTGCTCGGGCAGGTGCGGCTGGCGTTGATCGGCCAGCATTATCTGAACGACGGCGGCTCGATCACGTTGACGAGCGGCATTGTCGGCGAGGAGCCGATTGCACAGGGCGCGAACGCCACCACCGTCAACGCGGCGCTGGAAGGCTTCGTGCGCGCTGCCGCCACGGAGCTGCGCCGCGATCGACGCATCAACGTCATCAGCCCGAGCGTGCTGACCGAATCGCTGGACGCCTACGGCCCGTTCTTCCCTGGCTTCGAAAGCGTGAGCGCAAAGCGCGCCGCGCTGGCCTATAAGCGCAGTGTCGAAGGCGTGCAGACGGGGCGGGTTTTCAAGGTGTATTAACCAGCGCGCGGCCCTAAGCCGAAACCCGCACATCAGCGTCCGCGCGCGCGAGCAGCCCGCTGCAGCGCGCGGACAGATTCGCGAACGCAACCTGCTTACCCGCACGCTCGTAACGTGCCTGCACCGCTTCGAGCGCGGCAATCGCCGCATGATCGGCGACCTGCAGATGCGCGCAATCGAGACGCACCTCGTGCGGATCGCGCGCCGGATCGAGCAGCGTCTGGAACTGCGCCGCCGACGCAAAAAACAGCGTGCCGCGCAGCGTATACACGCGCTCGCCGGAAGGCTCATCGCGCATTTCGCAGCGCAATTCGCGCGCGTGCTGCCACGCGAAATTCAGCGATGCGATCACGATGCCGCACAGCACGGCCGTCGCCAGATCGGTGCAAACGGTGATGACCGTCACGGCGACGATCACCAGCGCGTCGTTGCGCGGCACCTTGTGCAGCACGCGCAGCGAACCCCACGCAAAGGTCTGCCCCGCCACGATCAACATCACGCCCACCAGCGCCGCGAGCGGAATGCGCTCGATCAGCGGCGAGAGGCACAGGATAAAGAGCAGGATCATCACGCCGCTCGTCACGCCCGAAAGACGTCCGCGCCCGCCCGAGCCGAGATTGATGACGGTCTGGCCGATCATCGCGCACCCGCCCATCGCGCCGAACATTCCCGCAGCGATATTGGCCGCGCCCAGCGCCACGCATTCGCGATTGGGCCGGCCGCGCGAGCGGGTGACATCGTCGGTGAGGTTCAGTGTGAGCAGCGTCTCCAGCAGGCCAACGAGCGACGTCAGCACCGCATACGGCAGCACGATGCGCAGCGTTTCCAGATTCATCGGCACGGCGGGCAGGCTGAATGCGGGCAGGCCGCCCGCGATGTGCGCCATGTCGCCGAGCGTGCGCGCGGGCAAATGCAGCAGCGCCGCCGCTGCGCCCACGCCCACAATCGCCACCAGCGCAGGGGGCAGCGCTTTGGTCAGGCGCGGTATCACGAACACAATCGCCATCGTCAGCGCGACGAGACCCGCCATCAGCGCAAGCGCCTGGCCGTGCATCCATTGCATGCCGTTCGGCCCGGGCGTCTTGAAGTGCTCGAACTGGGCGCGCGCGATAATGATCGCGAGACCATTGACGAAGCCGAGCATCACCGGATGCGGGACCATGCGGATCAGCTTGCCCAGTCGCAGCGCGCCGAACAGGATCATCAGCAGGCCGCCAAGCACGACGGTGGCAAACAGGTATTGCGCGCCGTGCTGCACTACCAGCGCGACGATCACCACCGCCATCGAACCCGCCGCGCCGGAAATCATGCCGGGCCGGCCGCCGAACAGCGCCGTGATGGTGCAGATAAAAAAGGCGCCATAGAGCCCCATCAGCGGGTTCAGATGCGCAACCAGCGCGAAGGCGATGCATTCGGGCACAAGCGCGAACGACGAAGTCACACCGGCGAGCAACTCGCTGCGCACGGTTGAAAAGCGACTTGAGAAGCGGCTCAGGCCGCAACGGGCGGATTGCATGGGGCGAGTCGGTGGCAGATGAGCGTCGATGACGCGGATCGCGAGCAGGCGAAAGCGCTATGGCCTTGAGCTGACACGGCAGCGAGCGGAATCGACGGAGAAAAACGGCGGCGCGGACGGCATGAGCGATGCGTCGCGGCCTGGACGGACGAAAGCGCGGATTCTATCGGATTCCCGCGCGACGCGCCGCCCGCCTAACAGCCGCGCGAGCCGTGCGAGCGCCCAAAGTGGCTACCTGAGAAAGCCGTGGATTGGTCATTTCGCATAGCCGCATCGGCGCCTAGTATTCACTCCATCGCGCCACCCGGCGTACTCACTTCCCGAGGAACCATCATGCAACAACGTCTGGACTTCTATCGCGCCAACCCGCCCGCCATCAAGGCTTTGCTCGCCCTCGAAGAACGCGTCGAGAAAAGCAGCATCGAAAAGCCGCTCGCCGAACTGGTGCGGCTGCGCGCCTCGCAGATCAACGGCTGCGCCTACTGCGTGGACATGCACGTCACGGATGCGCGCAAGGGCGGCGAAACCGATCGCCGTCTGGCCACCGTGGTGGTCTGGCGCGAAACGCCCTTCTTCACGGAACGCGAGCGCGCCGCGCTGGCCTGGACCGAAGCGCTCACGCTGGTCTCGCACGACCATGTGCCCGACGCCGTCTGGGAAGCCGTGCAGCCGCATTTCAGCGAAGCGGAAATCGTCGATCTCACCTTGCTGATCAACGCGATCAATAGCTGGAACCGCTTTGCGATTGCCTTTCGCAAGTTGCCCGCCTGAGGAGCGCGTCATGACGTTTCGCTCTTCTTTCGTGCGCGCCGCCGGGTCGATCATCGGCATGGCTGCGTTGTGCGGCGCATGTTCGGCCTTGGCGCACGACATGAATGACGCCGATGCCGCCAGCGAGAAAGTCACCCCCGTGCTCAAGCAGGCGATTGCCGAAGCGCCCGGCAAGAACGTGCTGATCGCCACCGTCACGTTCGCGCCGGGTCAGGCTTCGCAGCCGCACAGGCATCCGGGCTCGATTTTCGCGTATGTGACGCAAGGGCATATCGAATCGCAACTGGAAGGCTCGCCCGCTCGCGTTTATGGCCCCGGCGAGGCGTGGTACGAGCCGCCGGGCGCGCATCACATCGTCGCGCGCAACGCCAGCAAGACGGAAGCGGCGCAGATTCTCGTGTTCGCCATCGCAGGCGAGCACGATCCGATCAAGACGCCCCTGCCGCATTGAGTCCGGCTGGGTTCAGGGCGCGCGCTTCCTGCTCGCGCGCCGCCTCGAACAGGCGCACGCACATGAAATCGACGAAGGCGCGCAGACGCGGCGACGGATGGCGGCTCGACGGCCAGACGATCGAGAACTGGCCCACGGTCGTTGTGTACGCATCGAGTACGCTCGCCAGCGTCCCCGCCGCGAGCGCGTCGCGCACCAGAAAATCCGGCATATAGCCAATGCCGAAGCCCGCGACCACCGACTGCATCAGCGCTTCCATGTTGTTGCAGACGAGCGCGCTGCGCAATGCGGGCAGCGCTTCGCCGTGCGTGGCAAGCTCCCATGGCTGCAGTTTGCCGGTGTCTGGAAAGCGGTAGCGCACGCATGCGTGCGCCGCGAGATCGGCGAGCGTGCGCGGTGCGCCCAGGCGCCCGAGATAGTCTGGCGACGCGCACAGCACAGTCGGCGGCAGAGGCGTTCTGGCTCATGGTCGTGTTCCATGCAGAGTGGCGATCACGCCATCCTTTGGGATTTGCACGCGGCGCTGAACAATTTTGTTCTGCTTTGGAAAGTTGCAATGCCGCCAGTCGCCGCCAATCGCCGCCAATCGCCGCCAATCGCCGCCATCAGCCGAGCTTATTCGCAGCCTTCGGGTTTTGCGTTCCAGCGGCGGATCGCGCGATTCTCGCGGTCGAATCCCAGAATGCTGACCGACGCCGTATCCAGATACAGATGCGCACCCAGCGCCGCCGAATCGCCAATCCAGCAGCCCGCCAGCACGCGCAGAAAATGCGCATGCGAAAACACCGCGATGCGCCCGCCGTCGCCCAGCATCGTCAGCAGACTGTCGACCACGCCGCGCGCACGCGCTTCGATCTGCGCGAGATTTTCGCCTTCGGGAATCGCCGAATGCCACACGCTCCAGTCGGGTTCGCTCTGGCGTATATCGGCGGTCTTGCGCCCTTCGTAGACGCCGTAATTCCATTCGTGCAGATCGGCCGAAATCTTCACGCGCTCGCCAAGACCCGCCAGTTTGCAGGTCTCGATGGCGCGCGACATGGGGCTTGCGAGCACCGCGTCGAAATGCTGTGCGGCGAGCGGTTTCGCGAGTGCCTGCGCCTGTTCGCGGCCACGCGCCGTGAGCCCGATATCCGTGCGGCCCGTATGCTGCCCGCTGCGGCTCCACTCGGTTTCGCCGTGACGGATCAGCCAGACTTCGTGGGATGCGGGATGCGCGTTCGATTCTGCGGCCATGAGTTCACTCCGTGATGGGCGTCGCCATGCGAAAGCATGACATTGGGCGTTGCGTGCCGACCTCTGCACCGGCATCGGCACTTATTTTAAGGCAGCACGCCCCACGCCGCGCGCGAGCCACACCCGAGCCCACGCCTTTCGCACACGACGAAAAAAACCGGCCATAAGGCCGGTTCGGAGAGGTTCCGGAGCGATGTTGCCTGCACCCGGAACCCGAGAGAAGCGTTCTTCTTCTTGATCGCGTGTGGTTTTTAGCGTTTATTGCGCCGGGCTTCGAGCCCGCTTACGCGGCCAGCGCCTTGCGGATCGCAGCCGACAATTCAGCCGGTGCGAACTTGGTCACATAGCCATTCGCGCCAGCGTTGCGCGCGTGCGTTTCATTGGCCGCGCCCGTGAGCGACGAGTGAATGATCACCGGAATATGTTTCAGACGCGCGTCGGCCTTGATTTTGCGCGTGAGCATGAAGCCGTCCATTTCCGGCATTTCGAGGTCGGTGATGACGAGCGAAACTTTTTCGCGCACCGGCACGTTCTCGTTGGCGGCTTCCTCGGCGATTTTCAGCAGCATCTGCCACGCCATTTCGCCGTTCGACGCAATCACGTGCGGCGCATCGAGCGCCGTGAGCGCCTGGCCGAGCAGCGCGCGCGCAAAGCCCGAATCGTCGGCGGCAAGGATCCGGCCGCCTTCCGTGCGCAGCGCGTCGCCGACCGCTTCCGGCTTGACGTCTTCGTGCTGCTCCGGGAAAACATCGCGCATCACCTGCTCGACGTCGAGCACCTGCGCGAGGCGCGTCTTGCCCTCACCCGCGTCGATACGCGCGATCCCCGTGACATAACCCGAAGTGCCGCTCGACTCCGCGCTCAGCACTTCCTTCCATTCGAGGCGGATGATGTCTTCCACCTCGTCCACCGCGAAGGCCTGCGTGCCGCGCGAGAATTCGGTAATCAGCAGAATGGGCGGGCGCTTGTCCGAAGGCGAGCCAATCAGCGAAGCGATGTCGATCACGGGAATGATCTGCCCGCGAATATCCACCGCGCCCACCAGATGGGCGGGCGCCCCGGCGATCGGCGTGACTTCCGGCATCGTGACGATCTCGCGGATCTTGAACACGTTGATGCCATACAAACCGCGCCCCGCGCCCGGACGCGCTTCGCCCAGACGAAACAGCAGGAGTTCCAGGCGGTTGTTGCTGGTCAGCGTGGTGCGTTCGTCAACGCCTGGTTGCATCGTCTTCATGGATTTTTGTCTGATAAATTGCGTCGTCTTGCGCATCGTCTTGCGCTTTGGAGCGAACCTGAATACGGGCTGATCGTGCAGTTGCCGAGATCGCGTGCGATCCGTCCCCGCTCGAAACGCCTGCATTCTGGGTCTGCCGGGTCTGCTCTCACCCCGCCCCCAATCCTGATATCGGCAGGGCGCGGCGAAGCTTGAACGGTGCCAACCCTGGTCGCGTTGAAGTCAGGCTCAGCCGAAGCTCGGTTGCGCCTGCCGGGCAGCATGACCGTGCTGAGCATGAGCGGCGAAAGCATGGCGGGCCGCCTGCGCAAAACTGAACACGCCCACCGCGCGCTTGAGCGTATCCGCCTGCTGTTCGAGCGATTGCGCGGCAGCGGCGGCCTGCTCGACCAGCGCGGCGTTCTGTTGCGTGACTTCGTCCATCTGCGTGACGGCCGAGCTGACCTGTTCGATCCCTTTGCTCTGCTCTTCCGACGCCGACGAGATTTCCGAAACGATATCCGACACGCGCTTGATCGCCTCGCGCACCTGCCCCATCGCATCGCTCACGCGCCCGGCCTGGTGAGCGCCGCCCTCGATCATGCTGACCGACGAGCTAATAAGCTCCTTGATCTCGCGCGCCGCCGTGGCCGAACGCTGCGCCAGGCTACGCACCTCGCTCGCGACCACCGCGAAGCCACGGCCCTGCTCGCCTGCACGCGCCGCCTCGACCGCTGCGTTGAGCGCCAGGATGTTGGTCTGGAACGCAATGCCTTCGATCACGCCGGTAATTTCGGAAATCTTGTGCGAGCTGCCGCTGATCTGCTGGATCGTGCCGACCATTTCACGCACCGCTGCATCGCCGCCGCTGGCGAGATCGTTGGCGTCGCCGGCCAGGCCATTAGCCGCACGCGCGTTGTCGGCGTTCTGCTTCACCGTCTCGGTGATTTCGGTCATGCTCGCCGCCGTTTCCTCCAGCGAAGCAGCCTGCTCTTCGGTGCGCGCGGAAAGATCGAGGTTGCCCGCGGCGATTTCGCGCGCGGCCAGCGCCACCGATTCGGTCGTGTGCTGGATGCCGCGCACAATGCCCGCAAGCTGACCGTCCATGCGCTTGAGCGCGCCCAGCAACTCGCCGAATTCGCCGCCGACATTGGCGTCGATCTCGC
Source organism: Paraburkholderia bannensis (assembly GCF_014200455.1). GTDB lineage: Bacteria > Pseudomonadota > Gammaproteobacteria > Burkholderiales > Burkholderiaceae > Paraburkholderia > Paraburkholderia bannensis_A. The sequence goes on from NZ_JACHBW010000019.1 coordinate 137,555, forward strand.
TTTCGAGGCAGCCGCCCGCGATCGTGTTGGCGACCGTGATCGCGCCGTTCAGCGGGCGCATGATGACGCGCAGCAGGAACACCGATGCCGCGAACGCCACCGCCAGCCCCGCCAGCACCAGCGCGATCGCCACGATCAGCGCCGTATGCGCGTGGCGTTCCGAATCGGCGGAGAATGCGCGGGCTTCGTCGTCATTGACGGCGATGTCCTGATTCACGAGGTCGACCAGGTTCTGCGCGAGCGCGGCGTGCTCGATTTCGAGCTGCTGGCCACCGTCGAAGTCGCCCGCGTTGAAGCGCTGCAGGCTTTGGGTCGCGGAATCGCGGAATGGTCCCATGGCGGCGTCGATCTTGTCGGCAATCGCGCGCTCACTGGGGTCGGTCACGCGCGCGGGGTAATAGTCCGCCCACGCTTTGGCAAGTTGCGCGAGGTCCTGGTCGGCCAGTTGAGCCGCCGCGCGGGTTTTCTGTGCGTCGCGGCCCAGCGCGATACGGCTCAGTTGCAGCCGCGAGTCGATTGCCGAGGCGCGCACCTCGCCCAGATCGCGAATCGGCACGACCGTGCCGGAATATTCGTCGAGTACGGTTTGATTCAGTCCCGAAATTGTCGATGCGCTATATGCGCCGATGAGCGCGATGATGACGACGCAGATCGCCATCGCCGCGATGATCTTGAAGCGTACCGTTTGAAGCAAACCGTTCATGTTCCTCGCCCTTATGCCGGCAACGATGCGCCGGTTATCGACGCACTCCAGAGCTTTATCGACATTTCAGGCCGAACAATTAGCCTTCTTTTCGATTTTTTATTGCGGCTTTCTGCAGATCATTACATGTCTTTCATATTCACAACAAAGGACTTCTGAAAGCATGTGTTGATGGAGCGCCTTGCGTCGCCCTCCACTCTCTCAACCGCTTTCATGGCGCTTTTGATTAGCATTTCGAATTATTTTCTCCGTAAAAAAAAGCCACCCCGCAGGGTTAATGCCGTTCAGTTAAGGCACTTTCCGAAGGTAGCGGACGGCGTAACGGGCAGGTCGTGATTTGACGACCCGGTCGCATGAGCGGCCGGGTCGTTTTACATTGGGCAGTGATTTCAGCTGTTCACGCAGGCGATGCAGGCACGCGGGCAACTTTGCATACGCAGGGGTCATCGCGGCCCACATCATCTCGTGCTGGATCATGTGCAGGGCGCGCACGAAACTGATATCGGTGGGGAGCGGCTTCGCTTCGCGTGCGGCGCTGGCGATCTCCCGGCGAATCAGGTTATAGGCAATCAGCGCGCCCCAGATTTCCTGGTACACCCCGTCGACCGTGCGGCTGCGCAGGCTTAGCTCCATGCCCAGCATCGACTGCTTCAATTCCCGGTAGCTCGTCTCGATGTGCCAGCGACGCTCGTAGCAGGCAACGATGTCGGCGGCCCGGAAGCGTCGTCGGTCGCGCAACGACGTCAGTAGCACGCGCTCGCGCCCGCGCGCATCCACCGTGCGAATCGCCCGCGCCGACCAGAACTCAGGCAGTGCCGGGCACTTTTTGCGCGCCTGTGGCGACACACGCATGCGCACATCGGCATCATGCGCTTTACCGCCGGTAACCTCCCAGCAGGTATTCGATTTGGCGGGAATCAGGAAGTGGCGGTTCTGGCCGCCCATGGTCAGTCCGCACAGGATTTCGGCGGCCAGAAATCCCTTGTCGAAGACGGTGAGCGAGTCGTCCGGAATCTGTGGCAGCAGCCCTTTGGCGTAGAGCATTTCATTGGTGTCGTAGCGGCCGAAGCCGATGGCCGACACCAGATGCGTAGGAATTGCGGTGAGCGTGACGGCACGCACCTGTGGATAGCTCGCCACCTTGCCACTCGCGTAGCCCTGCGCGCCGAAGTGCTCCCGGTTGGCGGGGCTATCGGCCGTGCGCAGCGTCGTGCCATCCATAGCCCACAGGCTCAGGCCCTTGAAGGCATGGTGTTGTGCGTCCTGCTGGCTCCAGGTCCGCGCGGTCTGCTCGAACAGCCAGGCCAGCGGTGCCTGGCCCACGCGCTGCCGGGCTTGCACGACCGCGCTCTTGCTCACGCACGGCGCTGTTTCGTCGGGCAGCACCAGATCCAGGCTGTCGAGCACTTCGCTGACCGACCAGTGCCGGTACATCGCCAGCGCAATGACCAGCCAGACCACCTGTTCCGCCGGCAAGCGCCGGCGCCGGATGCTGGCAGTCCCGGTCGCCTGAACCGCGCGCTCGACCCACTCGTAGGGCAAATGCTCGGCGAGCCGGCTCAAATCGGCAGCAGGTTCTTGTGCTTCTTGCAGAAAGGTCAGGTGGCTGGCAAGCATCGTTGCGCACGTTAACACCACCTGGCGGTGTTTACAAACCCTTCTTCTGCTCCTGCCGCATCAAAAACAAAAATGCCGTTCAGTTGCTTAACTGAACGGCATTAACCCCGCAGGGTGGCTTTGCTCAAACGGCTAATGCCTTTTCTTTAGCGCTTTCGCGGGTATCCGCGTGCGTTTTCGCCTGCGCGGCGCTCACCAGACGGCGATAGCGCGATAGTGCCCAAAGCGGGAAGTACGCGGTATAGCCATGATACTTAAGGTAATAAATGCGCGGGAAACCCGGCGCATTGTGCGAGCGGTGCCACCAGAAGCCCTCGCCGTCCTGCACCGAAAGCAGATACGCGATGCCGCGCTGGACCGATTCCGATTCGAAATCGCCAAACGCCATCTGCGCGAGCAGCGCCCACGCCGTGAAGTTCGACACGCTTTCGCCGCCGTTCGTGCCGGCCAGAGCCGGATCGATATAACTGTCGTTGGTCTCACCCCAGCCGCCGTCGGCGTGCTGGCGCGAACGCAGCCATGCCAGCGCACGGGCGATATACGGCTGCTTCGGGTCTTCGCCCGCCAGCGCCAGGCCCGCCAGCACGCTCCACGTACCGTAGATGTAGTTGGTGCCCCAGCGGCCCCACCAACTGCCGTCCGGACACTGCGTGGCCTTGATGTAGTCGATGCAGCGCGCGAGCGAGGCCTTGTCCTCCTCGCGGCCCGTCACGCCAAAGCACAGCAGCACGCGGCCCGAAACGTCCTCGGTGGGCGGATCGAGCAGCGCACCGTGATCGGCGAACGGAATGGCATTCAGATAGAGACGGTCGCAATCGGCGTCGAACGCGGCAAAGCCGCCATTGCGCGACTGCAGCCCGCGCATCCAGTCGAGCGCCAGCGTCACGCGCGCCGCGTAAGGGTCCGCGCCCGTGACCTGCTTTTGCAGACGGCCACGGCGATGCAGCATCGCCACGACAACGGCGCTGTCGTCGATATCCGGGTAATACGGGTTCTCGTACTGGAACGCCCAGCCGCCCGGCGGCACGTCGGGCTTGACGTTCTCGATCCAGTCGCCCTTGAGATCGTCCACCTGACGCGCGGCGAGCCAATCGTAGGCGAGCGCGATCTGTTGCTCCAGTTCAGCGCGCGGGATATTGGCTTCAGTCGCTTCCTCTGCCGGCGTATCCGGCACCGTCAGCGACTGCTCCAGCGCCATCGTGCTCCATGCCGTGTCCCACACGGGCGACAGGCAAGGCTGGCAATACACGCTGCCGTCCGGCCGCTCGACCAGCAGCTTTTCCAGCGCGTTCTCGCAGTCGCGCCGCAGCGGGTGATCTTCAGGATACCCAAGGACTTCCATCATCTGGTAGCTGTAGACGATGGGCGGAAAAATACCGCCCATGCCGTCTTCGCCATTCATGCGCTCGGCGCACCAGGCTTCTGCGTGCTTGATCGCACGCTTGCGCAGCGCGCCGGGAATCAGCGGATCGACATGGCGCAACAGGCGGTCCATGACCAGAAACGCACGTCGCACGCCCTTGCCGCGCGCAAAATATTCGCGCTCCTGCTCGGGCGGCGTGACGAACAGCTCGGCGATCGACACGTTATGCGGGTTCTTCGCGCGCGCCTTGAGCGAGCACAGCACCAGCAGCGGCACCATGGTCGTGCGCGCCCAGTAGGCCACCTTGTACATCGAGATCGGCACCCACTTCGGGAACAGCACGAACTCGACCGGCATGAAAGGCGTGGCGCGCCACGGCACCTGGCCGAAGGTCGCCAGCAGAATGCGCGTGAATACGTTGGATTTTGCCGCGCCGCCCAGCTTCAGGATGGCTTCGCGCGCGCGCACCATGTGCGGCGCATTTTCCTTGTCGCCTGCGGCCTTGAGCGCGAAATACGCCTTCACGCTGGCCGATACATCGGGTGCGCCATCGACATATAGATCCCACGCGCCATGCGTTTCGAGACGCTGGATAGCGCGCAGATAGCGCGCCATTTTCTCCTGGCGCGCGGTGTCGATCTTCGCCATGAAATGCATCATGAGGATGTATTCGGCGGTGATCGTCGCATCGGATTCAAGCTCGAAACACCAGCTCCCTTCGGGCTGTTGCCGGCGCGCAAGTGCGTTGCGTCCCCGGACGATAGCGGCGTCGAGCAGCGCCGCGAATGGCAGGTCGGATTTCTTCATGGCGCGAATAATACCATCCAGACGGAATGTTTAGCCTTGACGGTCGCAATGGTAAGATCCGGTCATGAAGAACACTTCCGCCAAAGCCCCAGCCGAAGGGGCTGGCCACGCCGAGGCCACGCCGTCGACTGCGCAAACCCCGCCCAGCCAGAGCCTCCAGACCAGCGCGCCGGAAATCGGGGCAGCACCGCCTGCTCCCGCTTCGGGCACCCGCCGCAAGAAGGCGCCGGTGCAGGTGCGCGCGCAGTTATTGCAGGCGGCTTCCGATATCGCCACCGATCACGGCGTGCCCTCGGTCACGCTCGACGCGGTGGCCGAGCGCGCGGGCGTCACCAAGGGCGCGTTGCAGTATCACTTCGCGAACAAACAAGGACTCCTTGACGCTTTGTTCGGCCAGACGCTCGAACGCTTCGAGCGTCAAATGGAAGCGCGGCTCGCCGCCGATCAAGACGATGCCGGCGGCGCACGCGCGCGTGCTTATCTGCATTCGAGCATCGACGAAATGAGCCCGGCGGCCAGCACCAATGTGCTGCGCGTGCTGGTGGCCGCGATGATGACCGATCCGGACATCCGCGAGCGTTACGCTGCGCCAATGCGCAAATGGACCCGGCCCGACCCGCTGCCGCTCGAACAAGCGGCGCGCCTGATGATCTGCCGTCTCGCCGCGGACGGGCTGTGGATTTCCGATCTGCTCGGATATCAGGACATGTCGCCGGAGATGCGCGAAGAAGTCGTGCGCCAGATCGAGAAGATGACGTTCAACGCGGCCTGAAACGCTGCGATCGCATTAGCGGGAAGCGGGCGCGGTCGATGCGCGCACAACCAGATGCGGAGGCGAGGCCACGCAGACTTTCGCCTCGCGCTCGCCCTGCCCGCCTGATTTTCCCGTGCCCGCAATCAATTCACGCAATAGCGCTACGCCTAATTCCGCTGCTTCCACCGTCGGCACCGCAACCGTGGTCAGCGCGGGCCGAGATTCGCTCGCCAGATGAATATCCGTGATGCCGACCACCGATAGCTGACGCGGCACATCGAAACCAAGATCTGCGGCGGCCTGCATCGCGCCCAGCGCGGGCAGATCATTGGTCGCAAACAGCGCGGTGAGATCGGGATGGCGACTGAGCAGTTCGCGCGCCGCCGCGTAGCCGCCCTGCGTGGTGTCGCTAGCGTGAATCACGGGTGCCGCCGCCGGGTCCAGCCCCGCCGCCTCCATCGCCGTCACGAAGCCGTCGTAGCGGGCCGCGTGAATGCCATAGGCCTTGCTGCCCACGATCGCGCCAATACGCCGGTGCCCCAGTTCAATCAAGTGACGCGCCGCCAGTTCGCCCGCAAGATGAAAATCCACTGCCACGCACGGCAAGCCGGGGGATTCGAGCGGCTTTTCCCACATGCAAAGCACCACGGGCGCCCCCCGCAATTCGGAGAGCCGCAGATCGTCGAAATCGAGGTTGGCGTTCATCACCAGCACGCCTGCGGACAGCGTGCCCGCGAGTTGTTCGAGATACGCGCGGCCCGTGTGTGGATCGCCATCGGTATTGCAGATGATGAGGAACTGCCCGCTGCGGCGCAGCGCATTTTCAACGGCGAGCGCGAACTCGGGATAAAACGGATTGGCTATGCTCGCCACCATCAGCGCGATAGTGGGCGCCCGCCCTTCCGCCAGCGCGCGCGCGGGTAAATGCGGACGATAACCGAGCGCTGCGATCGCTTCGAGCACGCGCTGGCGCGTCACCTCGCCGACGCGGCCACGGCTGCGCAGCACGTTCGAGACCGTCGCGGACGTCACGCCCGCGTGACGGGCGACTTCGGCAAGCGTCGGCGCAGACGAATGAGTGGATGTGGGCGTGGTGGGCATTGCTTTTTACATCTCAATATTTGGGAATGCATTTCAACATTTGCATGATTGGCTCTGGCAGCGGCACCATTGGCCTCGCATTCCAGCGTTGCACTCGCCCACGAGGTAACGCAATTAATCCAACGATATCGGAGACACCGCATCAGGCAACCAGCGATCGCGCCCACGATCGATTTTTTTAAGGTTGCCTGATTAAGCGCTTAATCGCTAGCGCTGCGCCGATTAGAACACGGAGACGGGACGAATGGCGAGCATTTCCTTGCGAGGCGTGCAGAAGGCCTACGGCGACAATACGCCGGTGATACGCAATGTCGATCTGGAGATCGGCAAGAACGAGTTCTGCGTATTTCTTGGCCCTTCAGGTTGCGGCAAATCCACCCTCCTGCGCATGATCGCGGGCCTCGAAGACGTCACCGACGGCGACGTGTCGATTGGCGGCAAACTCGTGAACGACGTGCCTGCCGCGCAGCGCGGCGTGGCGATGGTGTTCCAGAGCTACGCGCTATTTCCGCATATGACGGTGTACGAGAACATGGCCTTTGGCCTGAAGCTCGCAAAAACGCCCAAGGCCGATATCGACCGCAAGGTACGCGAGGCCGCGCGCATTCTTCAGCTGGAAGCGCTGCTTGAGCGTCATCCCAAGGCGCTTTCCGGCGGACAGCGCCAACGCGTCGCCATTGGCCGCGCGATCGTGCGCGAGCCGGGCGTGTTCCTGTTCGACGAACCGCTGTCGAATCTCGACGCGACCTTGCGCGGCCAGACCCGCATTGAAATCGCGCGCTTGCACAAGCAGTTCGCCGAAGCGAGCGTCGTTTATGTCACTCACGACCAGATCGAGGCGATGACGCTCGCCGACAAGATCGTGCTGCTGCATAGCGGTAAGGATACCGAAATGTACGGCAGCATTGCGCAGGTGGGTGCGCCGCTCGAACTCTATCACCGGCCTGCGAGCCGTTTCGTGGCCGGCTTCATCGGCTCGCCGCGCATGAATTTTCTGCCTGCAACCGTCAATGGCGTCGATGCGCAAGGCGTGAGCATCACGCTCGACGGTAGCGCAGAAACCCTGCGCCTGCCGCTGCAAGCCGGCGCGCTTGCGGCGGGCGCGCAGGTCACCTTCGGCGTGCGGCCCGAGCATCTGGAACTGATTGCCTCGAACAACGGCCATGCGGCGCGCGCCGGCGAATCGCTCACGCTCGCGCGCAAGGTCACGCTGGTGGAGGCGCTCGGCGAGCATAGCTATGTGCATCTCGATCAACCCGGGGGCAACGTGCTGATCGCCAAGGCGCCCGGCGATGCGCAGTTCGCGCCCGGCGATACGGTCCAGTTCCGCGCTCACGCCGCGCAATGTCATCTGTTCGCGCAGGATGGCTTCGCACTCGCGCCGCTCGCCGCGCAACCCCTTGAATCCGCCGCGCAACGCGCATAAACCATCGACGAGGACACAGGCATGCGTCTTGGAGTCTGCTATTACCCGGAGCACTGGCCCGAAGCAATGTGGAAAGACGACGCCGCGCGCATGAAGGCGCTGGGCATCGAACAGGTCCGCATCGCCGAATTTGCGTGGAGCCGCATCGAACCCTCGCCCGGCGAATACGATTGGGGCTGGCTCGATCGAGCCATCGATACGCTTGGCGAGGCCGGTCTCAAGGTGGTGATGTGTACGCCGACCGCCACGCCGCCGAAGTGGCTGATCGACCGTCATCCCGAGATTCTGCCGGTGGGCGCCGATGGCCGCGCGCGCACATTCGGCTCGCGCCGCCATTACGACTTCTCCTCGCCCGCATGGTACGAGGCATCGCAGCGCATCTGCGAAGCGGTTGCGCAACGCTATGGCCAGCACCCCGCCGTCGCTTACTGGCAAACCGATAACGAATACGGCTGCCACAACACGGTGGTGAGTTATTCGGAAGCTGCAATCAAGCGATTCCGCGAGTGGCTCGCGAAGCGTTATGGCAGCATCGGCGCGCTGAATACAGCGTGGGGCACGGTGTTCTGGAGTATGGAGTACCGCAGCTTCGACGAAATCGACGCGCCCAACGGCACCGTCACGGAAGCGCATCCTTCGCATCGGCTGGACTATCGCCGCTTTGCTTCGGACGAGGTGCAGCGCTATAACCAGATGCAGGTCGAGATCATTCGCGCGCATTCGCCGGGCCGCCCCATCGCGCACAACTTCATGCAGTTGTTCACGGAGTTCGATCATTACAAGGTCGCCGCCGATCTGGACGTGGCGACGTGGGACAGCTATCCGCTAGGCGCGCTCGAAGAACAGTGGTACGCGCCGGACATCAAGGCGCGCTATCTGCGCACCGGTCACCCCGACTTTGCCTCCTTCAATCACGATGTGTATCGCGGCATGTCGAAGCTGCCGTTCTGGGTGATGGAGCAGCAGCCAGGCCCCGTGAACTGGGCGCACTGGAACCCCGCGCCGCTGCCCGGCATGGTGCGGCTGTGGAGCTGGGAAGCCTTTGCGCACGGCGCGGGCTGTGTTTCATACTTCCGCTGGCGTCAGGCGCCTTTCGCGCAGGAGCAGATGCACGCGGGCCTCAATACCCCCGATAACCGGCTCGACATCGGCGGCAGCGAAGCCGCGCGCGTGGCCGAGGAAATCCGCACGGTGCTGGCCGATCCCAAGGCTAATGCGAATGAACGCGTCGATGCCCGAGTTGCGCTGGTATTCGATTACGAAGCGAAGTGGCTTTTCGAGGTACATCCGCAAGGCGCCGATTTCCACTATCCGCGCTTTGCCGTCGAATATTATTCGGCGCTGCGCTCCCTCGGCTTCGATGTCGATATCGTGCCCGTGAACGCGCCGCTCGACGGCTATGCGCTGATCGTGGTGCCGCCGCTGCCGGTGGTGCCTGACGATTTCGCACAACGCCTCGCGCAATCGGGCGCACAGGTCATCCTCGGGCCGCGCACCGCTTCCAAGACCGTGGACCTGCAGATTCCCGCCAATCTGCCGCCCGGCCCGCTGGCCGCGCTGACTCCCCTGCGGGTGTGGCGCGTGGAATCGCTGCGTCCCAATATCGCCGAAGCGGTGACCTTTGCCGCCGATGCATTGCCGGCAGGCCATGCACGCCACTGGCGCGATCTGATCGATATCGATGCGGGCGCAACGGAGGTTCGCGCGAGCTTTGGCGACGGCCATCCCGCGTGGCTCACGCATGGCAAGATTCATTACCTCGCCAGCCTGTTCGACGACGCCACCACCGCCGCGCTGTTCGCACAGGTTGCGCGCGCAGCCGGTCTCGATCCGACGCCGCTGGGCGACGCGCTGCGCGTGAGCCGTCGCGGCGGCCTCACCTGGGTATTCAACTACGGCCCCGGCGCGCACCGCATCGACGCCAATATCCCCGATTCGGCCATCGTGATCGGCCAGCGCGAGATCGAAGCGCAGGGCGTCACCGCTTACCGCACGCAGCACAAATAACGACGTAAAACATAAGGAGACAGGCCATGACAACGAAACTTCGCACCCTGTTCGCCGCCGTCGCGCTGGCGACGGCCACGCTAACGGGCGCACTCGCAACCACGGCGCAGGCTGGCACACTGGAAGTCAATATCGCGTTCAAGGGCGCGAGCCAGCGCGCGGTGTGGACGCAGGTGATCGACCAGTTCAAGAAGACGCATCCGGGCACGGACGTGAAGGTGTCATTCGTCGATGAAGAAGCCTACAAGGTGCAGTTGCCGAACTGGCTCACGACTGCACCGCCCGATATCGTGAACTGGCACGACGGCGAGCGCATGGCCTATTACGCGCAGCGCGGCCTGTTCGAAGACCTCTCGCCCGAGTGGCAGAAGAACAACTGGGACAGCATGTATGCGTCGACGAAGGAAGCTTCGTCGTACAAGGGCAAACAGTATGCCGCGCCCACGGTTTATTACTCGTGGGGTATGTTCTACCGGAAGGACCTGTTCCAGAAGGTCGGCATTGCGAACGAACCGAAAACCTGGAATGACTTCCTGGAAGACTGCAAAAAGCTCAAGGCCGCCGGCATCGCGCCGATCGCCGTGGGCGCACGCGATGCGTGGACGCTTGCGGGCTGGTTCGATTATCTCGACCTGCGCCTGAACGGCAATAAATTCCATCAGCAATTGATGGCTGGCGAAGTACCGTACACCGACCCGCGCGTGAAGAAGGTCTACACCACGTGGAAGCAACTGATCGACTCGGGGTATTTCATCGACAATGCGTTGTCCTACGATCTTGACGCCGCCCAGCCGTTCCTCTTCCAGGGCAAGGCGGCGATGATGCTGATGGGCACCTTCATCACGGGCGGCTTCAGCCCGACGGTCAAGCAGCAAATGGGTTACTTCCAGTTCCCGATCATCGACCCGAATGTGCCGACCGCCGAAGACGGCCCGGTCGAATCGCTGCATATTCCCGCCAAGGCAAAGAACAAAGCCGATGCGCGCGCGTTTCTCGCGTTCACGCAAACGCCCGATATCGGCGCGCAACTCGCCAAGGGACTCGGTTCCCTGTCGGCCAACAGTAAGTCGCCGGAACCGGACGATCCGATTGCGAAGATCGGTTTCCAGATTCTTGCGAACACGAAGGGCGGCATCGCGCAGTTCTATGACCGCGACATGACCAAGGAAATGGCCGATGAAGGCATGAAGGGCATGCAGCAGTTCATCGCCGACCCGACCAAAATCGATCCGATCCTCGCGCAACTGGAAGAGACGCGTAAGCGCATCTACAAGAAGTAAATCACGGGTGGCGCGGCGCTCGATAGCGGCGCGCCACCGCGCGGATTGTTCTGGAGGTAAGCAGTGACGTCCTCAACGACTCATCCATCGACCGGCCGCGGCGCAGCGCTCGCGACCCAGACCGTGGCCCATCGCGCAGACAGCGTGCCGGGCAATACGCCCGGCTCCGCCGGCGAGCGCCGCGCCCAGACACCGCGCGCCACGCAACCGCACGGCAAACCGCGCCGGCGTGTCTCGCCCACCGCACGCCGCCAGCGCCGCGCTGCGGCACTGTTTCTCGCGCCTGCCTGCATCATGGTGGCGATCTACGTAGTGTGGCCGATTCTCTCGACGATCCGCATCTCGTTCTACAACTGGGACGGCATGAGCGAGCCGAGCTTTATCGGGCTGGCCAATTACATCGAACTGTTTCATGCAGCCACGTTTTATACCGCGCTCAAGAACAACGTTATCTGGCTGCTGCTGTTTCTCCTTGCGCCGCCAATGGGACTTGCGATTGCGCTGTATCTGAATCAGGCAGTGGCGGGGATTCGCATCGTCAAATCGCTGTTCTTCGCGCCTTTTGTGCTTTCTGGCGTGGTAGTCGGGCTGATTTATTCATGGTTTTATGATCCGACCTTCGGCTTGCTCGCGGTGCTTATCGGGCACGGCATTCCGGTGCTGGGCGACCCGCACTACGCAACGCCGGGCATTATTTTCGCCGCGCTGTGGCCGCAAACCGCCTACTGCATGATCCTTTATCTCACCGGCCTCACCACGCTCAACAGCGAACAGATCGAGGCGGCGCGCATGGAAGGCGCCAAGGGCTGGACCCTGCTCTGGCACGTTATCCTGCCGCAATTGCGCCCCGTGACCTTCATGGCGGTCGTCGTGACGGTGATTGGCGCGCTGCGTAGTTTCGATCTGATTTCGGTGATGACGGGCGGAGGCCCATTCGAAAGCTCGACCGTGCTCGCCTATTACATGTACGACCAGGCGATCAAGTATTACCGGCTGGGCTATTCAGCGGCAATTGCGGTTGTGCTGTTTGCGATCATGCTGCTTTATATCGTCTATCACCTGCGCCGCCTGCTGAAAAACGAGCATTGAGGTTATCGATATGTTTCCGATTCCCATCGACAAATGGAAGCCCGCGCCGCGGCGGCTCTACAAGCTTTCGCTGCCTGTCGCGCTGCTGATCTGGCTGCTGCCGATGATCGCCGTGATGGTGACATCGATACGCTCTACCGACGAACTGAGCGAAGGCAATTACTGGGGCTGGCCGAGGCATTTCGCGCTGATCGAGAATTATCGCGAGGCGCTGACCACGTCGCCGATGCTGCATTACTTCTGGAATAGCGTGCTGATTACGCTGCCTTCGGTTGCGTGTGCGATTGCGCTCGCGGCAATGGCGGGGTTCGCACTGGCGATTTATCGCTTTCCGGGAAATTCGGCGCTCTTTGCGGCTTTTGTTGCGGGCAATTTCGTGCCGATTCAGGTGCTGATGATTCCCGTGCGCGATCTCACGCTGAAGCTCGGGCTATATAACTCGGTGGGTGGGCTGATTCTATTTCACCTCTCGTTTCAGACCGGCTTTTGCGCGCTGTTTCTGCGCAACTTCATCAAACAGTTGCCGTTCGAGCTGGTTGAGGCGGCGCGTATCGAAGGTGCGAATGAGTGGACGGTTTTCTTTCGCATCATTGTGCCGTTGATCCGCCCGGCACTGGCGGCGCTGGCGATTCTGGTGTTTACGTTCGTGTGGAACGATTACTTCTGGGCGCTGTGTTTGACGCAAGGCGATGATGCCGCGCCGATTACCGTGGGCGTGGCTGCGCTCAAGGGACAATGGACGACGGCGTGGAATCTGGTATCGGCTGGGTCGATTCTGGCGGCGCTGCCGTCGGTTGCGATGTTCTTCGCAATGCAGAAGCACTTTGTCGCCGGGTTGACGTTTGGGGCGACGAAGGGGTGAGGGATGGGTGTGGGATCGCGCGGCGGGAGGCCGCGCGATTGGATGCGAGATCCGCGTTAGAACTGCCCGGTAATCTGGAACCCGACCGTCCATCGTGCGGTCGGGAATCCTCCAGGTTTGTAGATCGGCGTCCCCGCAAAGAGGTCGTACGAGACGCCAACCACTTTTGTCGGCAAGCCGCCACGAATGCCAATCACCGCGCCCGCCAGTTGCGTCCCCGCCAATAGCGCCGTGTTCGGCCCGAACACGCGCCCGTAGTCGATCCCCGCATATAACGTCTGTCCCGTCTGAAGGACCGGCCATTGCAGTTCGTTGCGCCAGTAGAATCCGCGTTCGGCCGCGAGCATCGTTTCTCCGTCGAAGCCGCGCACGGTGTACCGGCTGCCGATGGTCAGCTCGTCGATGTAGAAAAGCGTGTCGTTGGTGAACTGGCCGTGGAATGTCGCGACGTACCGGAACGGCTGGTTCGCGATGGCGAACGGGACCGACAGGTTCGCGTCGAGCACGGCCATATGAAAGCGGTACGTCGGGCCGTCGATATACGGGTCTGGAGTCGCGCCCAAGCCGCCGATGCCCTGACGATAGGCGAGTGTGCCGTCGAACTGCGCAGCACCGAAGTAATGCCGGTCGGTCGCGCCGAACTCCAGAAACGTGTTGTTGCGCTTCTGGGTCGGTATCGTCGTGTCGTCGATGAAGCTGTCGCCGAATCGCTTCGATAGCTGCACATAGCCGCCGAGCACGTCGTTCTGACCGCGCGAGAGCACGCGCGCAATGCGCAGCGCTACGGTCTGAGAATTGCCGCTCGAAACGATGGTCTGGTTCACGGCCGCGATGTTCTGGTAGTACGTGTTCGTGTTGGCCGTCGCAGTTCAGATTCTGGCAACCGATGATCGAACGAACTTCGTAGTCATGCACACCTCCTGACGCGTCTGCCGTCTGCTTATCGGAGTTACGCAGCATTTCGGCCACGATGCGACCTTCCGCCTACTGGTCCATAATGCCAAGCTGCTTCGCGACGATCTTCGCGCCTTTCTTCGCGAGTGCGTATTCGTCAGGGTGGAACTACCGGTTAAAGTTGTCCCCGTCATTGCTATCCTCGAATTAATAGGGCGTACAAGACTGCCGATGCAGCTAACGTTGCAAGCCCTCCCATGAATATCCAATATCTGCGCCGCTCCGTCTTGCTCTTTCGCTTCCATTGATCCAGCGATGGACCACCACCTGCTGCCATATCAATCTCCTAGTTGGTTTTTCGGCCGATTTGCGTGGAATGACTCCACGGCACCACGCCGAACGTCTTGCTCCCCGGGGGGCCGACGCCAAGTTCAATTGCCGTACCTCCACCATACGCATGCGTTATTGCGGCGAAAGCGTTAGCGCCGAACGGCGTGGGCAACGAAACAAAGAATTGGTTTGCGTCTCCGTTCAAAAATGCATTCGTCGATTGCGCAGTCGAACTTCCTATGATCCAACCAAGTGTTACGCTGCCACCTGGAATCCAAGAAACTGCAGAGGTATTCGTCTGTGCTATTCCGCCGGCTGCATATATAGAGCCGTCATAAAGGTTCGCCGTGATGCTGCCTGTGGCAGACAATACTCCACCGCCGACACTTGCGTAATTTGGCTGGAGCGTACGGGCTGCTGCATCCGCATTTGCGCCCTGCGCTTGAATTGCCGCATTCAGCGTCGCATCACTGCACTGTGCGCCCGCACCGCAAGCCTGCGCAACGAGGTCTTTTTGCTTCCCAGCTTTGTCTCCGGTGTCATCGTGCATGGACCTGTTGAACCTGTCTACGTTGTAGCCCGAAACCGCGCCTGCATTACCGCCGATTGCGCCGCCTGCACCAGTCGCAATTGCATTCGCCACGATGTTCCCAAGCGCGGTATTCACGTCGCCGCTGCCGGTCGGATTTGCGCCAGCAATCGCGCCACTCAGTTCATTGAGTTTGCCCGCCGCGATGGACGCGATAGCTGCGCCCGCCGCACCGCCCACGGCGTTTCCGCCTGCGAGCCCGGTCACGATAGCCGCGCCCGCGGCCTGCATTTCCGCACGCGCAATGCCGCCTTCCTTCCATGCGTCCATGCCGGCCTGGTCGCCGTTCGCCTTCGCCTCGTCATACTTCGACTGCGCGAAATCTCCGACGCGGCGCGAGACCGCTTCGCCGGCCGCGCTTGCCGCCGCCATCATGTCGGACTGCCTGTCGAGGAGATTGTTCACGTCCGGCAGTTTGGCGACCGTGCCGTTCGTGTTCGTCGTGTCGCGCGACAGGCTCGCAACGTCCTGTGTCTGGTGGGCCCCGTCCGTCACACTGATCGTGCCGGCGCTGATAGCGCTGCGCGTCGTCGCGCTATCACTGCCGCTGTCGTTCTGGCTCAACATCGGCGCGACGCCGCCCGTATTCGAACCTGACGTATTGCCGTGTGTTGCGTAGTTCGAGCCACCGTCACCCATTGTCACGCCGCCGCCGATACCGCCCGAATGCGCGTTGTAGCTGGAACTGTTCTGGATATCGCTGAAGGTGAGCGTACCGGTCGAGAGGTTATTGTTCGCCGCGTCCGCCGTGCTTGCAATCGTCGCTCCCTTCAAATCGGTATTGCCTTTCACGTTGACGTTGAATCCGCCGTCGCCCGCCTGAACGCCGGCCTGTTCGTTCACGCCTGCATAGTTACCGCTTGCGTCGCCATGCTGTGAACTGAAGCTGCCGCTTGCGCCGCCCTGGCTGACGGAGAAACCGCCGCCCGAACTTTCCTGATGCGCCGCGCTGGTCATTGTGTCCTGCACGCTCGCGATGTTCAGATCGCCGCCCACGTCTGCATTGACCTGACGCGCGTTCACGTTCGCACCAATGATGTTCGTATCGCCGCCCGACAGAATCGTGACCGAGTTACCCGCATTGATGTGCGTGTTATTTGCGATGGCGGAATCGCTGTTCGCGTTGCCGTGCGCCTTCGACATCGAAGCGTCGACACCGAAGCCACTCGTACCATACGAAATTCCGACGCTTCCACTGCTGGACTCGTTTGTGCTTCGCGTCGAATCCGTGTCGGTCGTGTTGACTAG
>NZ_JACHBW010000020.1 GCF_014200455.1 Paraburkholderia bannensis
TGCCGCGCCGATGTTGACGTTGCCCGCTGCGGCAAGCGTCGCGGTCCCCATGTCGAGACTGATTGCGCTACCCGTGACGTTGATGTCCTTGCCCGATGCCACGGTCAGCGAATTGCCTGCATTGAGCGTGGTTGCAGTCAGCGTATCGTCCGAGCGGTGCGACGATTCCGAATAGCTCCCGTGTCCGTCGCTGCCCGAACTGTTGCTGTCGACCGTCGACGTTGACCTGGCGGCTTGCAGGTTCACATTGCCGTTTGCTGCCAGTGTGCCGCCGCCCGCCAGATTGATGTTTGCGCCTGTTGCCGTCAGGTCGCCGCCGACGCCAATGGCCGACACGCCGCCGACCTTGCCCGTGTTTCCCCCGTCTTGCCTGCTGCTGTTGCCGTTTCTTCGACGGCGACCAGCATATTGCGCGCGCGATTAAAGACCAGCCTGTAACTGCGATTCATCACGCCACCCAGGAGATTTTTATTTTTCGGATTTTTCCCGTGTAGGAAAATGAAATGTGTCAAGGAAGGTCAATCCTTATTCTCATTAAGAATCGTCTTAGGAATCCCATCCGATACGCATCAAATCGTCGCTTTTAGCCAACGGAAGATAAGAAGTAACTACATTGCGAAGCGCCGACTGGTCCGCAACAATCGACGGAAAACACCAGACCTCGGGTTTTCCCGATCCGCCAATCAGGAGCCTCACAATGCTCAATGCCGACAAGGCATTCGCATCGCTCCCGGCCCTGGCGCCCGCCACGCCCTTTTTTTAAATCTCCCCTTCCGCCCACAAAACCCCGATGCAGGCCGCCGCGCCGTGTAAACTGCTGCCTTTTTTATCTCTTGTGGTATGGTCCATCCCCCGCAGCGGACGGCCCTGACCGGTCCGGCCCTCGTTCGACTGCTTGCGCGCATCGCTGAAACCGACGCGCAGGCTTCGCAGCAGCCGCTTGCCGACCGCCTGAGCCAATGGCTCGGCTGGACGGACGCGATCGCGCTCTCGACGGTGCTAAGCGCCCCTGCGCCCGCCGTAGGCGGCCTGGCGGGCAACCCCGTGCGCGCTGACGGCGACGACGAGGCGCAGCGCTGCTTGAGTCTGCGCTCGGCGCTGTCCAGAGCCATCGTCACCGACGGCGTGCTCGCGCCGCCGCGCCACAACGCCAGTCATGCGCGCCACGCCCGGACGCAGCCGGTGCCGGACCTGCCGGAAATGCCTGCCGATTACACGCTGTTCCGCCAGAGCTATCTCGCGCTGCAGCAGAAGATGGAAGCCGATATCGGCGACCTGCGTACGCTTTTGCGCAACCGGCTCGCGGCCCAGTCGTCGGCGATGGCGAAGCTGGCTGCGCTCGACGCGGTGATGGAGCGCTCGCTTGCCGCGCGCGAACGCACGTTGCTGGGCACGGTGCCCGGCCTGCTGGGCAAGTATTTCGAGCGTCTGCGCAAAGCCGCGCAGGCGGCCGAAGCCGTTGCGCAAGCCCAGCAAGACGGCGCGGCACAAGCGCAAACAGACAGCAAAGACAGTACAAGCGGTGCGTGGCTCACCACGTTCCGAAAAGATATGCAGAGCCTGTTGCTCGCCGAACTCGATGTTCGGTTCCAACCGGTCGAAGGGCTGCTCGCCGCCCTTCGCACCCGCTAACGCAGACACTATGTCCAGACTTCGCATCGATCTCGTTGTTTTCATCGCCGGCCTGCTCGCGGTTTGCTGGATCGGCGCCGCCTATGTCGGCTCCAATCCGCTCGCGCTGGCCGTCACGCTGCTGATCGGCGCCTGTTATCTAGCCGGCGCGCTCGAATTGCGTCGCTACCGGCAGGCCACCGGCAGCCTCGCGCAGGCAGTGGATGCGCTGGCCGCCCCGTCGGCCGCCGCGCCCGCCACGCTTCAGGCCTGGCTCGATCGCCTGCATCCGTCGCTGCGCAGCGCCGTGCGCGCGCGCGTCGAAGGCGAGCGCGCGGCGCTGCCCGGTCCGGCGCTCACGCCCTACCTGGTCGGCATGCTGGTGCTGCTGGGCATGCTCGGTACCCTGCTCGGCATGGTGACCACGCTGCGCGGCACCGGCATTGCGCTCGACGGCGCGAGCGATCTCGACGGCATCCGCACCGCGCTCGCCGGTCCGATCCGCGGTCTGGGCTTCGCCTTCGGCACCTCGATCGCGGGCGTGGCCAGTTCGGCGATGCTGGGTCTGCTGTCGGCGCTGTGCCGCCGCGAACGCATCGAAGCCGCCCAGCGCCTCGACGCGCAGGTCGCCACCACGCTGCGCCCGTTCTCGCACGCGCATCAGCGCGAGGCGAGCTTCGCGCTGATGCAGCGTCAGGCCGAAGCGCTGCCGCTGCTGGCCGAGCGTCTGCAGTCGATGATGACGGCCATCGAGCGCCAGAGCGCGTCGATGGGCGAGCGGCAGATCGCCAGCCAGCAAGCCTTCCTCGGCAACGCCGAAGCGACTTATGCGCGCCTCGCCGCCACGGTGGGCGAATCGCTCAAGGCCAGCGCCGCTGAAAGCGCACGCGCGGCCGGCGCGGCCTTCGCGCCGGTCGTCGAAGCGACGATGGCAGGTCTCGCGCGCGAAAGCGCAGCCCTGCACGGGACGCTGACCCAGGCGGTGGAGCGTCAGCTCGCCGGGCTCACCTCGGGCTTCGAAGCCAATGCCACGCGCGTGGCCGGAATCTGGAACGCCGCGCTCGACGAGCAGCGCCGCGCGGGCGAAGCGCTCGCCGACGATCTTCAGGGCGCGCTTGAGCGCTTCAGCGCCACCTTCGAAACGCGTTCGGCCCATCTGGTGCGCGACGTCGATGCGCGCCTCGCGGCTTCGGCGGCGGGCGTTGCGCAGGCGTGGCAGGACGCGCTCGCGCGTCAGGAACAGGCCGGCGAAAAGCTCGCTGGCGATAACCAGCAGGCACTGGCCGCCGCCACCGCGAGCTTCGAGCAGCATGCGGCCGCACTCGTGCGCACCGTGGGCGAGGCGCAAGCCGATCTGCAAACGCAACTCGCGGCGCGCGACGAGACGCGCCTCGCGATCTGGCGCGACTCGCTCGACGCCATCAGCACCTCGCTGCGCGACGAATGGCACGCAGCGGGCGCCCAGGCCGCCGACCAGCAGCAGACGATCTGCACGACGCTCGCGAAGACCGCGGACGAGATCGTCGCGCGCACCGAGGCGCACGCGAACAGCACGCTCGCCGAGATCGCCCGCGCCACGGAAACGGCGGCCGCCGCGTGGCAGGCCGCGAGCACGCAGGCCGCGCAGCGTCAGCAGGACGTTTGCGAGACGCTCGCGAGCACCGCCGGCACGATCGCCGCGCAGGCCGAGGCACATACCAACAGCACCATCGCCGAAATCACGCGCGTCGCCGAGGCTTCGTCGACGGCCTGGCAAGCGGCCAGCACGCAAGCGGCTGAGCGCCAGCAAGCGATCTGCGACGCACTCGCGCAAACCGCCACGGCGATTTCGATGCAAACCGAAGCGCACGCCAGCGGCACCATCGCCGAAATCGCGCGCGCCGCTGAAGCCAACGCAATGGCCTGGCAAGCCGCCAGCACGCAAGCGGCTGAGCGCCAGCAAGCGATCTGCGACGCGCTCGCGCAAACCGCCACGGCGATTTCGATGCAAACCGAAGCGCACGCCAGCGACACCATCGCCGAAATCGCACGCGCCGCCGAAGCGAACGCAATCGCCTGGCAAGCCGCCAGCACGCAGGCAGCGGAGCGTCAGCAGGCCGTCACCGAAGCGCTGGCGCAAACGGCCAACACCATTTCGACGCAAACGGCGGCCCACGCCAGGGGCACGATTGAAGAAATCGCGCGTGCGGCCGAAGCGAACGCCAACGCCTGGCAAGCCGCCAGCACCCAGGCCGCAGAACGTCAGCAAGCCATTTGCGACGCACTCGCGCAAACCGCCAACGCCATTTCCGCGCAAACGCAAGCCCACGCGAAGGGCACGATCGAAGAGATCGCCCGCGCCGCAGAAACCAACGCCAACGCCTGGCAAGCCGCCAGCACGCAGGCCGCCGAGCGCCAGCAGGCCATCTGCGCAGCACTCACGCAAACCGCCAGCGCCATCGCGGCGCAAACCGAAACGCACGCCAACGGCACCATCGCCGAAATCGCGCGCCTCGTTGAAGCGGCATCGGAAGCGCCACGCGTGGCCGCCGAAGTCGTTGGCGAGCTGCGCCAGAAACTCCACGAAAGCATGGTGCAGGACACCGCCATGCTGGAAGAACGCGGGCGCCTGCTCGCCACCGTCACCACGCTGCTCGACGCCGTGAATCACGCCAGCACCGAGCAACGCGCGGCCATCGGCGCGCTCGTCGATACGTCGGCGGGCCTGCTCGAACGCGTGGGCGCGCGCTTCGACCAGCAGGTCCAAGCCGGTGCGCAGACACTCGAAGGCGTCGCGGCCCAGGTTACGGGCAGCGCCGTCGAAATGTCGAGTCTGGGCGATGCCTTCGGCGTGGCCGTTCAGCATTTCGGCGCGTCCAACGACAAGCTGATGGCGCAGCTCGAACGCATCGAAGCCGCGCTCGACAAGTCGCTTGCGCGCAGCGACGACCAGCTCGCCTACTACGTCGCCCAGGCGCGCGAAGTGGTCGATCTGAGCCTGCTGTCGCAAAAGCAGATCGTCGATAGCCTGCAACGTCTGGCCGGAAGCGAAGCCGCATGAACGACGAAATCGACGGCGGCGTGGAGCCCACCGCGCCAGTCTGGGCGGCGTTCGGCGACCTGATGGCGGCGCTGCTGGGCGCGTTCGTGCTGATCCTCGTCGGCGTGATCGGCATGCAGATGGAAGCGTCCTCGCGCCTCGCGCACGAGGTCAAGGCGCGCCAGCTCGAAGCGCAGCGGCGCCAGACGCTGGAGCAGGCGCTGGCCGGTCCGCTCGCGGCGGGTCGCGTGACGCTCGTGAACGGCCGCATCGGCATCAGCGGCAGCGTGCTGTTCGCGCTGAACTCCGACCAGTTGCAGCCCGCAGGGCGCGACCTGCTCAAGAGCCTGGCAGGCCCGCTTACGGCCTATCTGCGCGATCGCGACGAAATCCTCATGGTGAGCGGTTTCGCCGACGACCAGCAGGTCCACGCAGGCAATCGCCGCTTCGCCGACAACTGGGAGCTGTCCGCCGAGCGGGCGCTGACCGTCACGCGCGCGTTCATCGATGCGGGCGTGCCTGCGGCGTCCGTGTTTGCGGCGGCTTTCGGGTCGGAGCAACCGGTGAGTTCGAACGCCGATGAAGCCGGGCGCGCGAAGAATCGCCGGGTGGAAATCGCGCCCGTGCCGCGCTCGTCGAGCATGAGCAACGCCGCTGCGAAGCATCAAGACGCCACACAGAACGCTCATGAATGACCGCGTGCAAAACGTTGTGCAGGCATCGAATCTGCCTGGCGCCGATCATGCGAGCGACGTGAGTGAGGCGCGCGTAACGCTCGACGCCTGGCGCGCGCAAGGCGCGGATCGCCTCGACCCGGTGGGCTTCGCGACGCTCGACGCACTGGAAAAGCGTGCCCAGGCGCTAACGGGCGCGGCGCGCAACGTGCTCGATGCACGTATCGAAACACGTCTCGCGGCCTATGCCCAGCGGGTCGAAGCACGCAGCGATGCACACGGCGAAGCGCGCAGCAATGCCTCGCTGACCGCTCAAGACACGTCAGCAAACAACGCTTTCGCTGCGTTGATCGATGCAATGTCGCGCGAAGCACGCGACGGCGCACCCAGCGCATTGCTGGATTATTTCCGCGAGGTCTGGCAGAAGGTCAGCGCCGACCAGCAAGTGCAGCAATCGCTCGACCAGGTGCCCAAAAACGCCGGGCCGCTCAATTCGAGCAGCCTCGTGCATCGCGCGCTCTTTCTCATGCGCGATCTTTCCCCGGGCTATCTGCGCCAGTTCCTCGCCTACGCCGATGGCCTCGCCTGGCTCGAAGACCTCAACGCGGCCATCGCACCGCCTGCCGCTCAAGCCGCGCATTCCAGCGCCGCCAAAAAGCCTCGCCGCACACACGCACGCTAAGGCTGCGCGGGCACTGCCGCGTCGTCGTTCGCGCCTTCCGTGGCATGATCGCAGCGTCCTGCTGCATCCCTCTCGCCATCGGTTCGATCGCCTGTCCGGACCGGCTTCGAACGCTTTACGGAGCGCGCAACATGTCACGATCCCTGTCCCGCCTCGCCAGCGTCTGTGCGGGCGTCCTCGCCTGCGCCGCGCTGTTCACGACCTCCCTGGCACTGTCCTGCACGCGCACGCTCTATGTGGGCGATAGCGGTCTCGTCATCACGGGACGCACCATGGACTGGTCCGAGGACATGCGTTCGAATCTCTGGGTCTTTCCCGCCGGGATAGAGCGCGACGGCAACGCCGGGCCGAAGTCTCCGCGCTGGCGCGCGAAATACGGCAGCGTGGTGGTGTCGGGTTATGACATCGGCAGCGTGGACGGCATGAACGAGCGCGGCCTCGTTGCCAATGCGCTGTATCTCTCCGAAACCGATTACGGCAAGCCCGACCCGAAACGCGCGCCCATGGCGATCAGCCTGTGGGCGCAGTACGCGCTCGACAATTACGCGAACGTTGACGAAGCCGTGCAGGCGCTGGGCAAGGAGCCGTTCCAGATCATTGCGCCGCCGCTGCCAAACGGCAAGCCCGTCACGATCCACCTCTCGCTGTCCGATGCGAGCGGCGACTCCGCGATCCTCGAATATCTCGACGGCAAGCTCGTGATCCATCACAGCAAGGCTTACCGCATCATGACGAATTCGCCGATCTACAGCGAACAGCTCGCGCTCGATACGTACTGGAAAGGCATCGGCGGCCTGAGCTTCCTGCCGGGCACCAATCGCGCCGCCGACCGTTTCGTGCGCGCGTCCTTCCTGCTCGATGCGATTCCGAAGAGTCCCGATCCCAACTACATGGCCGGCGTGCCGCAACAGAACGGCGCGTATCAGCAGGTTGCGAGCGTGATGAGCCTGATGCGCTCAGTGAGCGTGCCGCTGGGCATCCGCACGCCCGAAACGCCCAATCTTTCCTCGACGATCTGGCGCACCGTGGCTGATCAGACCGACCTCGTCTACTATTTCGATTCGGCCACACGGCCCGATACCTTCTGGGTGTCGATGCGCAAGCTCGATCTCAAACCGGGCGCGCCGGTGCTGAAACTTACGATCGAATCGGGGCAGATGTTCTCGGGCGAAACCGCCGATAAATTCGTGCCGACACCCTCGTTCAAGTTCATGCCTGCGCCCGCGCCGTAAGTTCGCCACGCCCGGCGCTTGCGGGCTTCGGCGCCTCGTACGGATCCTTCACGCTGCGCGCGTATTGCTTGGGCGCCATGCCCGACCAGCGCCGGAATGCGCGGATGAACGCCTTCTCCGATGCATAGCCCACGCTCGTGGCAATTTCGATCAAACGCCGCCGCGAGTCGCGCAGCGCGCCGCTCGCCACATACATGCGATAGGCGGTGAGATGGCCGATGGGCGTTTCCTCGACCAGTTCGACGAAGCGCGCGCTAAAACGCGAACGCGACATGCCCGCAGTGGCCGCGAGCGATTCGACGGTCCATTCGCGTTCCGGATAACGATGCAACTGCGCAATCGCGCGGCCAATCTGCGGATCCATGAGACCGCGCAGCCAGCCCGTATGACTGATCGCCGAAGATAGATGCGCGCGCAACAATTGCACGAACAGCACATCGGCGAGGCGCGCCGCCGCCACGGCCCAGCCGGGCTGGCACGCCATCGATTCGCGGATGAATGCCATCAGCGTATCCGCCAGCCGGGGGCCGACCGCCGGATCGCTGGCGCGTACGTGAATCAGCGGCGGCAGCACGGAAAAAAGCGGATTACGCGCGGCCTCGCGATAAAAAATGATGCCCGTGTACAACTCGCTCGCTGGGCCGCTGCCTGCCGCACCCACGCTCAGTCGCAACGGCGTGTCGAAGCGCGCACTGATGCCCGCGCGCGCGACGAGATCGTCGAAAGGCAGAGGCTCCACACCCGGCGCAGAACTCAATACGTGTGCGTGACCATGCGGCAGCAGCACGAAATCGCCCACCTCGACCCGCAATGGCTCCATCCCGTCCACCGCGATATAAAACGGCCCGCCGAAGCCGGTTCTGAACGCCGCGCCCTCCACGGCCGGTTTGGCGATCGCCCACGGTGCGTTGAGCGAAAAGTGCCCCGTCACCACGGCGTCCGCGCGCAGGTCAGCCAGCGCGGCGCTCAGGAGGTCCATCGCCATTTCGTCGTCTCCTTCTTGTTGTGTGGGGCGCGGCTTGCGGTTGTAGCGCAGTTTCAGCGCAGTTTGCGTGCGGCTATCAAAAGCGCTGCTGGATGCCCATCATCGCACCGAGCTGGCTGGCGCCCGTTGCGACCGTGCCCGCCGCCGCCACCGCATTCGCCGCCTGCGCGCTATTCATCATGTATCCCAGCGAAGCATAAAGCGTGGTGCGCTTCGAGATGAAATAATTCGCGCGCGCGATAAGCAGGGTCGAATTCGAATGCTCACGCAGGATGTAGCGCACGGTCTGCGCGTCGAGCGAGAAAGTGGGCACCACGTACCAGGTTGCGCCGAGAAAGAAAATATCGGACTGCGCATGTGCCGCCGCCGAGGTATTGCGACGGATCCAGCCGCCGCCCAGCTTCGCCGGACCATACTTCACATACGCATCGACAATGGTGCGCTTATCCACGTTCGCACTGCTCACGAGCGGAGCCGATGCGCCGGGGCCGCCGTACATCACGTCGTAGGATGCCGCAGCGCCGCCCCACGCACTGTCGTAGGCCAGCATCATGGTGTACTGGCGGCAGGCCACGGCGTCGCCCGGCAACTGGCCCGCGCAATTGGTCGCCGAGGGACCGGCCGGTCCCGCCGCATCGCGCCCGAAGCTATACGTGCCGCCCAGCGTGACGCCGTGGAATTTGCCGATATAGCCCACGGCATTGTCGCTGCGCGCGTTGGGCAGATAACTGTCGAAACTCGCCATCGAATGGATCGACGGGCCGATCACGTCCGCGTTGAAGAGCGCATACATCGACATATTCATCTGCCGGCCCAGGGTGAGCGTACCGAATGCGCTGCTCACGCCCACGTTGGCCTGCCGCCCGAACAGGCGGCCGCCATAATTGAGCGTCCCGTTGCCGGGCGCGAAGCCGCTTTCCAGCACGAAGAAGGTTTTGTAACCGCCGCCCAGATCCTCCTCGCCCTTCAGACCGAAACGCGAGGGCACTTCGCCCGTCAACGTCGGCATGCCCACGAACGATCCGCCCTTGGCGGCATTGTTGTAGTACTCGATGCCCGTATCGACGATACCGTAGAGCGTCACGCTGCTTTGTCCCCAGGCCAGCGCCGATGCCACCGCCAGCGTTGCCGCCACGAGAGTTTTTTTCATTGCCATCTCCGAACCATTATTCAGTCGTGCTGATTTATTGGAATGCGTGCAGGTCCTGATTCAAGATCTGGCACGGTACTGCGGGAGCGACTCAGTCGGCTCAATCGGTCTTGCTGCCCGCCAGAACCCACTGCACAACGGTTTGCGCGTCGCTCTGGCTGATCGCGTTGGCGGGCATCGGCACCGCGCCCCAGACGCCGGAACTGCCGTTCTGGATATGCGCAACCAGCGTCGTCACGGCGTTCGGCTTGCCGTTGTATCGCACAGCCACATCACGATACGCGGGGCCAACAAGTTTTTTATCGATTGCATGGCAGCCAAAGCACGCGTGCTGCGTGGCGATCTGACGGGCGCGCGCGGCGTCCACCGCGGGCTCGGCGAACACGCTGGCGCTAGCCGCAACGCCAGTCGACACGGCGAGAGAGATCAGCAGATGACGAAGTTGGATCACGTTGGATTCCTGTTTTTGTGGGGAAATAAAGCGCTTCAAGCGAGTTCCTGTTCGAGCGGCATCGTGCGCAGCCGCGTGCCTGTCGCCTCGAAAAGCGCGGCGGCCACGGCTGGCGCGACCGGCGGCAGCGCCACCTCGCCGCAACCTTGCGGCGTTCGCTCGCTCTCGACGATCTCGACTTCGATCTTCGGCATCTGCGCGAGAGACAGCAGCGGATAGTCGGAGAAATTCTGTTGTTCGACCGCGCCGTCCTTGAAGGTGATTTCGCTCTTGAACGTATTGGTGAGCGCGAAGCCAATGCCGCCTTCCACCATTTCGCGGATCAGCATCGGATTGACGGCGCGCCCGCAATCGATGCCGCAAACGATGCGTTCGAGCTTCGCGCGCCCATCCACCATGCGTAATTCGACAACGGTGGCGACGTAAGTCGTAAACGCGCCGCCGCGTCCCGTGTACAGGCAATACGCGAGGCCCCGATGCACGCCCGCCGCCGGCTTGCGCGACCAGCCCGCGCGCGCCGCCGTGCGTTCGAGCACGCGCACCGCAAGCGGATCGCCGCGCAGCAGCGTGCGCCGATATTCAAGCGCATCGATGCGCGCGGCGTGCGCCATTTCGTTCACGAAGCTTTCGAGAAAGAACACGCTGGACGTGCTGCCCACGCTGCGCATGAAGCTCACGGGAATGTGCTGATCGACGCTCACGGAATCGACCAGAAGGTTCGGCACCGCATAACCCAGATCGTAGAGACCGTCGAGCATGGTCTCGTCCCAGCCGCCCGCTTTTTCGAAGTAATCGCGCTTGATCGACCAGTAGAGCGACTGCCCCACCACGCGCAGATGCATCGCGGTGGGATAACCGTTGGCGCCCAGCACCGCACGCATGCGCGCCGATGCGGCCGGGCGATAGAAGCCGTGGCGAATATCGTCCTCGCGCGAACGGATCACCTTGACCGGACGCCCCACGGCCTTCGACGCCACCGCTGCATGGATCACGAAATCGGGCACATATTTGCGCCCGAAACTGCCGCCCAGAAACGTGGTGTTCACCATCACTTTTTCGGGCGGCAGTTTGAAGATGCCGCCGAGCGTCCAGCGCACCTTGTCCTGCCCCTGGATCGGCCCCCACACTTCGAGCTCGTGCTCGCGCACATGCACGGTGGCGTTCACCGGCTCCATCGTCGCGTGAACGATATAGGGCGTGTGGTAATCGGCTTCGACCACTTTCGCTGCGATGTCGAACTGCGCGGGCGCGTCGCCGATGCGCGTGGCCACCGCCGCCTGCCGCGCCATCAGCGCGGCCTTGTTCTGCGCGCGGATGGTCGCGCTGTCGGCAGGCGGCGCGGCGTCCTGCCATTGCACATCGAGCGTGTCGGCGGCCTTTTTCGCCTGCCAGTACGTATCAGCGACGACGATCACGGCGTCCTTCGCCATCACCACGTCGACCACGCCCGCGAGCGCGCGCACCGCATTGCGATTGCGCACCGCCACCGGCTTGCCGTTGAGCGTGGGCGCCATCTTCACGAAGCCCGCGAGCATGCCTGGCACCTTCACGTCGATGCCGAACACGGCGCTGCCGTTGACCTTGGCCGGCACGTCGAGCTTGTGCAAAGGCTGGCCGATCAGCGCACGCGCCGATTCGGCCTTCAAACGCGGCTGCGGATCGAGCGGCAAGTTCGCCGCATCGGCGAGCAATTCGCCGTAGCTGAACGAGCGGCCCGTCTGTAGATGAACCACCCGCCCGCTTTTCGTCGCGCATTGCGTGGGCCGCACGCCAAGCCGTCGCGCGCCCGCTTCGAGAAAGACCTGGCGCGCCTGCGCGCCGGCCACGCGCAAACGCGCATGAAACATCGTCACCGACATCGAGGCGCCCACGAACTGCTGCGGATGCTCATTGGCCGCGCTGATGCGATAGGCGTCGCGGCCCGTGACGAATTCCACGCTCACGCGCCGCCAGTCGGCGTCCATCTCGTCGGCGAGAATCTGCGGCAGGCCCGTGTAGACGCCCTGCCCAACTTCGGCCTGCGAGAGACCGATGATGGTGCGGCCATCCGGATCGACCCGCACCCAGTCGTTGATCTCGCGATACGCCGAGCCGTCCGGCGCGGCTTCCACATACGTGCTCAACGACAGCGGCAGAACGAAACTGCCCGCCAGCGCGAGACCCGCCTTCAGAAAATCGCGACGCCCTGCGCGTTCAGTGGTCTGCGGCAGCATGAACGGCCTCGCGGATACGGTGATAGGTCGCGCAGCGGCACAGGTTCGTCACGCCCTGATCGATCTGCGCATCGGTGGGATGGGGGTGCTGCTTGAGCAGCGCGGCCACGGCCATCACCATGCCCGACTGGCAATAGCCGCATTGCGGCACGTCTTTCGCGATCCACGCCTGCTGCACCGGATGCGCGGTGTTGGGCGACAGGCCTTCGATCGTCGTGATGTTGCGTCCCGCGACCGCCGACACTGGCAGCACGCACGAACGCGTGGCTTCGCCTTCCAGATGCACGGTGCAGGCGCCGCACGCGCCAATGCCGCAGCCGTACTTCGTGCCGCCGAGTCCCGCCGTCTCGCGGATCACCCACAGCAGCGGCGTGTCCGGATCGCCATCGAAATCGAATGGCTGGCCGTTTAGTGTGAATTGCATGCGCTGTCTCCTCTCGAATCGCCTCGCCGCGTGGTGCCAGCACCGTCGGCTATGGGATGCATTCTTGGCCTGGACAAAAAGCCCGGCAATGGCGCGAAGACCCAAAAAAGTTGCCGATCGTCTCTTTCGACTTTTTGACTTTCGAAACGATATGAACGGCGGAAATTTCGGTTAAATAATTGTATTTATTGAGTATTTTAAGATCTTCACTTCTCCGATCCGCGGGGCCAATCGTTCAGATACGATTTTTCGTTCCATGAGCGGAACATTTGAGGGATGGAGAATGCTGCCCCGTCTTGCTGGGGTGCACCCGCGGCGCTCAACTCTTATATAAGACATAAGACATTTGACGCTGGAGACGCTTGTCAATTAGAATCGTGGCTGCAGTAGTCCATGGAAAGCCTTCCCCTGAAACGCAATACCAGCAGGTCCCCCCATGCTTGAAAATTACCGTGCTCATGTAGCCCAGCGCGCCGCGCTTGGCATTCCCCCCCTGCCGCTGTCGGCCCAACAGACCGCCGAGCTGGTTGAACTGCTGACGAACCCGCCCGCTGGCGAAGAGCAGACCCTCGTCGACCTGATCACCCACCGCGTGCCGGCTGGCGTGGACGAAGCCGCTCGCGTGAAGGCTGGCTTCCTGGCCGCTGTGGCCAAGGGCGAAACCGCCTGCGCGCTGATCTCGCGCGCTCGCGCCACCGAACTCCTCGGCACGATGCTGGGCGGCTACAACATCGCCCCGCTGATCGAACTGCTGGCTGACGCCGAAGTCGGCACGGTCGCCGCAGAATCGCTCAAGAAAACCCTGCTGATGTTCGATCAGTTCCATGACGTCAAGGAACTGGCCGACAAGGGCAACGCGAATGCAAAGGCCGTGCTGCAAAGCTGGGCCGACGCCGAATGGTTCACGAGCCGTCCGGAAGTCCCGCAAAGCCTGACCATCACGGTCTTCAAGGTCACGGGCGAAACCAACACCGACGACCTCTCGCCGGCACCGGACGCCACCACCCGCCCGGACATCCCGCTGCACGCGCTCGCGATGCTCAAGAACGCACGTCCTGGCATCACGCCCGAAGAAGACGGCAAGCGCGGCCCGGTCAAGTTCATCGAATCGCTGAAGGAAAAGGGCCACCTGGTCGCCTACGTGGGCGACGTGGTCGGCACGGGCTCCTCGCGCAAGTCGGCAACGAACTCGGTGCTGTGGTTCACGGGCGAAGACATCCCCTTCATCCCGAACAAGCGCTTTGGCGGCGTGTGCCTTGGCGGCAAGATCGCTCCGATCTTCTACAACACGATGGAAGACGCCGGCGCGCTGCCGATCGAACTCGACGTGTCGCAAATGAACATGGGCGACGTGGTCGAACTGCGCCCGTACGAAGGTAAGGCACTCAAGAACGGCGAAGTCATCTCGACCTTCCAGGTCAAGTCCGACGTGCTGTTCGACGAAGTGCGCGCCGGTGGCCGTATTCCCCTCATCATCGGCCGCGGCCTGACCGCCAAGGCGCGTGAAGCGCTGGGCCTGGCTCCGTCGACGCTGTTCCGCCTGCCGCAGAACCCGGTCGACAGCGGCAAGGGTTTCTCGCTGGCGCAGAAGATGGTTGGCCGTGCATGCGGTCTGCCGGAAGGCCAGGGCGTGCGCCCGGGCACGTACTGCGAGCCGAAGATGACCTCGGTTGGCTCGCAGGACACCACCGGCCCGATGACGCGCGACGAACTGAAGGACCTGGCGTGCCTGGGCTTCTCGTCGGACCTCGTCATGCAATCGTTCTGCCACACGGCAGCGTATCCGAAGCCGGTTGACGTCAAGACGCACCAGACGCTGCCGAACTTCATCAGCACGCGCGGCGGTATCGCGCTGCGTCCGGGCGACGGCGTGATCCATTCGTGGCTCAACCGCATGCTGCTGCCCGACACCGTCGGCACCGGCGGCGACTCGCACACGCGTTTCCCGATCGGCATCAGCTTCCCGGCAGGTTCGGGTCTGGTCGCCTTCGCGGCCGCCACCGGCACGATGCCGCTGGACATGCCGGAATCGGTGCTGGTGCGCTTCAAGGGCAAGATGCAGCCGGGCGTCACGCTGCGCGACCTCGTCAACGCCATCCCGCTGTGGGCCATCAAGCAAGGCACGCTCACCGTCGCCAAGCAAGGCAAGAAGAACATCTTCTCGGGCCGCATTCTGGAAATCGAAGGCCTGCCCGATCTGAAGGTCGAGCAAGCGTTCGAACTGTCGGATGCATCGGCAGAGCGTTCGGCAGCCGGTTGCACGGTGCACCTGAACAAGGAACCGATCATCGAATACCTCAACAGCAACATCACGCTGCTGAAGTGGATGATCGCGCAAGGCTATCAAGACCCGCGCAGCCTGCAGCGCCGTATCAAGGCGATGGAAGCGTGGCTGGCCGACCCGCAACTGCTGCAACCGGATGCAGACGCGGAATACGCTGCCGTCATCGAAATCGATCTGGCCGAGATCCACGAGCCGATCGTGGCCTGCCCGAACGATCCGGACGACGTGAAGACGCTGTCGGACGTGGCTGGCGCCAAGATCGACGAAGTGTTCATCGGTTCGTGCATGACCAACATCGGTCACTTCCGTGCGGCCTCGAAGCTGCTCGAAGGCAAGCGCGACATTCCGGTCAAGCTGTGGGTCGCGCCGCCGACCAAGATGGACCAGAAGCAGTTGACCGAAGAAGGCCACTACGGCGTGTTCGGCACGGCGGGCGCGCGTACCGAAATGCCGGGCTGCTCGCTGTGCATGGGTAACCAGGCACAGGTGCGCGAAGGCGCGACCGTGATGTCCACGTCCACGCGTAACTTCCCGAACCGTCTGGGCAAGAACACCAACGTGTACCTTGGCTCGGCGGAACTGGCGGCGATCTGCTCGCGCCTCGGCCGCATCCCGACCAAGGAAGAGTACATGGCCGACATGGGCGTACTCAACGCCAACGGCGACAAGATCTATCAGTACATGAACTTCGACAAGATCGAAGATTTCAAGGAAGTGGCTGATACGGTGCAGGTGTAAGTCGCACGCATCGATGTGAAAAGCGCCGCAGAGGGTTATGCCCTCTGCGGCGCTTTTTTTATGCGTTCAAGGGGATGCACGATCGCGTCTGGCGCGCGCCAATGCGTCGTCGCCTTGCGGCAGCGTTATTTTCCCGCGCGATATCCATGCGCATAGCGCGACGCGATGATCTCGAAGTCGGCACGGGCGAGCCCGCCGGTCCAGAAGAAAGAAACGGCCGAAAAGCTCGAGTAATCCAGCCTTCCGCCGCGCAAGCGGTCATCCTTACATCCACCCAACGGGCCCGCGAATCTGACCAATACTAACCATCTGGATCACTTCGACTCCAGAAAAAGCGCAACGCGTCGTTAACGAGAAATGACTCGAGGAATGACCCGAGCCATGCCCTCTCATACGCGCAGCAATGCGCGGTTGCGCGCAAGATAATGCTCGACCTTTTGATTCAATATTGGGGCGCCATACAAAGTCGTTCGGCAGCGAGCGACAGCGCCGCCTTGAAGCTCGCGCAACTGCGCATCATGATCTATCAGCTGCCCATGATGTATGGACTCCTGATCGTCAACACATGGGGCATCGTGCTGCCGCATGAGGTCAATTTCCCCTATTGGCAAGGCGTCACCTGCCCCCTGCTGCTCACCGCTTTTTGCCTGATTCGCATTTTTTCCTGGCTGCGGCTGGCACGCACGCAGGTGAGCGCACATCAGGCTGCCTCGGTGCTGCGCAGCACGCGCAGGCTAGCGTGGCTGTTCTCGATCGTCTTCACGACCTGGTCGTTATCGCTGATGCCGCACGGCGACGAGGCATTCAAGCTTCATGTCGCGTTCTACATGGCCATCACGGTCATCGGCGTGATCTTCTGCCTGATGCATGTGCTTTCGGCCGCCTTCACCGTGACGGCCATCGTCAATGGCGCGCTCGTCACGACGTTTCTGGTCTCGGGCAACGATGTGTTTCAGGCGGTGGCGATCGACACCTCGCTCGTGTCGGTGGCGATGCTGATCGTTTCGTTCACGCATTTCCGCAATTTCGCCGATCTGGTCGCGACGCAAAGCGAAAACCGCCGGCTGGCCAATATCGACAGCCTCACCAACCTGCCCAACCGCCGCGCGTTTTTCGACGCGCTCGACCTGCATTTCGAAAACGCCGCGGCGCGCGGCCACCGGCTTGCGGTGGGTCTGGTCGATCTCGATGGTTTCAAATCGGTCAACGATATTCACGGCCATTCTGCCGGCGATCAGGTGTTGGCGGAAGCGTCGGCGCGTCTTGCGGCGGCATGCATGAGCGCAACGGTGCTGGCGCGACTGGGCGGCGACGAGTTCGGCCTGGTGGTGACGGGAGACTGCTCGGATAGCCGCCTTGCGCTGTTTGGACGCGATATTGCCGATGTATTCCGCGATCCCGTGATCATCGGCGACAGTTCGGTGCGGCTGGGCGCGACCATCGGCTTTTCGACTTATCCGCACAGTTCGCGCAACAAGGCCGATCTATTCGAAGCCGCCGATTACGCGCTGTACGAGGGCAAACGGCGCGCTCGCGGTTCGGTCACCGTTTTTTCGCAAGCGCATCGCAACGCGATCATCCGCGAATCGCAGATCGCCCAGGCGTTGCGCTCGCCTGATCTGGATAACGAACTATCGGTTGCGTTCCAGCCCATCGTTTCGCTGGACGAATCGCGCACGGTCGGCTTCGAAGCCCTGGCGCGCTGGCATAGCGCAACGCTGGGCACCGTCGCGCCAGGCGAGTTCATTCCCGCCGCCGAACGCAGCGGCATCATCAACGATATGACGCTCGTGCTGTTCAGCAAGGCATTGGCGTGCGCCACGCAATGGCCTGCGCGCATCGGCCTGTCCTTCAATCTCTCCGCGCACGATTTCGCCGATGAGCGCGTCGTGGAAGGTCTTGCGCAGCGCATTCTGGAAAGCGGCATCGACCCGGCGCGGCTGGATTTCGAAATTACCGAAACCGCAATGGCGCAGGATTTCGAGCAGGTGCGCAATGCCGCCGAGGAATTCCGCAGCCTGGGTTGCGGTCTGTCCGTCGACGATTTCGGCACCGGCTATTCGAGTCTCTCGTATCTTTGCAAGCTGCCGCTGAGCCGCCTGAAAATCGATCGCACCTTCGTTAGCGGCCTCAAGGAAGGCACCACGGCATTCACCGTCGTGCGCACCTTGCTTAGTCTCAGCCGGCAGATGATGCTGGAATGCGTCATAGAAGGCGTTGAAACGGCGACGGAGTTGCAGACGGTCGCCAGTCTCGGTGCCACGCTGGTGCAGGGCTACTATTGCTCCCGTCCAATGGACGCTGGCGCGATTGCCTCGTATCTGGCGAGTGAGCGCCCTGCAGTGAGGGCCTGACACAGTCAGCTTTCCGGATCAAACGACGATCCCACTACGCTCATCGTATGCGCCGGGTCGGGAACGAAGCGATAGCCCTCCCCGCGCACGGTGCGAATCCAGTGCGGCTGCGCGGGATCGCAAGGCAGCATCTCGCGCAGCCGCGCAATCGCCACGTTGACACTGCTCTCACGAATGCCGCCTTGCAGCAGCGCCGCGATACGGTTGCGCGAGAGCGTCGCCATCGGCCGCTGCGCGAACACCGCCAGCAGCGCGAACTGACTTTCCGTAAGGCATTGCGGCACGCCATCGCGCAGCACCGTGCGCGACGCATACACCATGCGATAGGGACCAAAGCACACGTCGGGCTGTTTGTACTGCGCGTAACCCGGCGTGATGGGCGCATCGGCCTGCGTTCCGGCCAGCGTGCGCCGCAGCACCGCACGGATTCGCGCCAGCAATTCGGATGGCACGAACGGCTTGGCCAGATAGTCGTCCGCGCCCAGTTCCAGGCCGATCACCCGATCGATCGCATCCGCCAGCGACGACATCACGATCACCGGCGTTGCGTCGCCGTGCCCGCGCAATTGCTTGAGCGCGGTAAAGCCATCGAAGTCCGCGAAGCGGCGCTCCATCACCACGAGATCGGGCATCGCCGAGCGGATATCCACGGCCAGTTGCGCGGCGCGGTGCAGCACCGAAACGCGATAACCGGCATCGCCCAGAAAGCGCGTCAGCAATTCGCACAGCGCCTCGTCGGCGTCGACCAGCAGGATGCGCTGCGTATGGGTTTTCATCATGGCGGCTACGTTCGTGCGCACCGGCACGGCTTGCATATCGAGTCTCAACGCTGTGCCTGCCTGGTGTCCTGCAGCCGCGAGGCATCCCAGCCGCCGCCCAGCGCCTTGATGAGGCTCGCGCTCGCGATCAGGCGATTGGAGCGCACCTGCAAGGCCGTCTGCTCGTTCGAGAGCGCAGTGGCCTGCGCGGTGACGACCGTTGTGTACGCAACCGTTCCCGCTTCGTATTCGTCCAGCGCAATCCGCACCGATTGGCGCGCGAGTTTCACCGCGTCGTCCTCGGCTACGGCCTGGTCGCCCAGCACGCGCAGATTCGAGAGTTCGTCTTCGACATCGTGGAACGCCGTGAGCACGGTCTGACGATAGTTGGCGACGCTCTGGTCGTAAGTTGCGCGCGCCGAATCCACCGCAGCCGAGCGCGAGCCGCCGTCGATCAGCGTTTCGCTGCCGCTGGCCGCCAGCGACCACAAGGCGTTGGCCGCCGTCAACAATGGCGCAGCGCCCGAGAATCCCGCGGCGCCGGACAGCGAAATCGTCGGATAGTACGCCGCCACCGCCACGCCAATCAACGCGCTTTCCTGCGCCATCGTGCGCTCCGCTTCGGCGATATCGGGGCGGCGTTCGAGCAGCGCCGAAGGCACCACGAGCGGCACATCGGGGACGTCCTGCGCGAGTTCCGCGGGCGCGATCGCCAGCGCCGATGGCGGCCTGCCGATCAGCAGCGCAATCGCGTGTTCGTACTGGTCGCGCAATTCCTCGGCGGCGATAGCGGACGCCTTCGTCGTCGCCAGCGTGGTCTGCGCGCTCACCACGTCCGAGCGCGAGGCCACGCCCGCTTCGTACTGGTTGCGCGTGATATCGAGGCTGCGCTGATAGGCCTTCACGGTGTCGTTCAACAGGCGCGTGAGCGAGTCCTGATAGCGCATCGAAAAATAGTCCGAGACCAGCGATTCCTGGGCCGATAGCGTGAGGTCAGCAAGCTGCGCGGCGCTGGCCTGTGCGCTGGCCTTGTCGCTTTCGATCTGGCGGCGCACCTTGCCCCACAGATCGAGATCCCAGGACGCGCTCGCTTCGAGCGAACCGGTGGTCGCCGTCGCGCCGCTGCTACGCGCACGCGTGACGCCCGGCGCGACCGAAACGGTGGGCGAGAGATTCGCACGCGCTTCGCGCACGACCGCCAGCGCCTGACGATATGCGGCCTCGTAGGCCTTCAGGTTCTGGTTGTTGATCGCCACTTGCGGCACCAGCGAATCGAGCACGGGATCGTGATACACGCTCCACCATTCCCCGCGCGCATTGCCGTCGGCGGGCGCGGCGTTCTTCCAGCCTTGCGGCGCTTCCTTGAAGGCCACGGGCGTGACGACGTCGGGACGCCGGTATTCAGGGCCAACCGTGCAGCCTTGCAGGGCCAGCAGGGTCGTGCCCAGGGCAATCGTGGTGCACAGCGTCGTGCTGATTCGAACAGGAAAAAGCTTCATCATTAGGAATCCGTCATTGCGCCGTCTGAGGAACCCGATGTACCGGGCATCACACGTTGCCAGAGGGCGCGCGCGCGATGGCGCAGGCGATCGAGATAGAGGTAGACGACGGGCGTCGTATAAAGCGTGAGCAACTGGCTCACCACCAACCCGCCGATGATGGCGATGCCCAGCGGGCGGCGCAGTTCCGCGCCCATGCCTTGATCGAGCACGAGCGGCACCGCGCCGAACAAGGCCGCGCAGGTCGTCATCATGATCGGGCGAAAGCGCATTACGCAGGCCGCGCGAATCGCCTCGGCGGGTGCGAGATTCAGGGTGCGCTGCGCGTCGAGTGCGAAATCGACCATCATGATCGCGTTCTTCTTGACGATGCCGATCAGCAGAAACACGCCAATCAGCGCGATCACAGAAAACTCGGTATTGGTCGCGAGCAATGCGATCACCGCGCCCACGCCCGCCGATGGCAGCGTCGAGAGAATCGTGAGCGGATGCACGTAGCTCTCGTACAGGATGCCCAGCACCGCATAAACCGCCAGCAGCGCCGCGCCAATCAGCAAGGGCATCGCCGATGCCGCCGCGAGCGCGCTGCCGGCCGTGCCCGCGAATGCGCCGTGCACCGAATTCGGCATATTGAGGTCTTTCACGGCCTGATCGACGGCGGCGGTGGCCTCGGCGAGCGGGTAGCCCTGCGCGAGATTGAACGAGATCGTCGCGGCCACGGCCTGGCCCTGGTGATTGACCGAGACTGGCGTATTCGCCTGGACAAGCTTCGAGAACGCTGAGAGCGGCACCATCGTGCTGCTCGACGTGCTGACGGCCTGCCCGGTGGACACGCTGCCGCCCGTGCTGGTGGCGATCGAATTGGTGGCGGCGTTGGTGCTCGCACTGGACGTGCTGCTGGAAGACGACGATGAGGATGACGAAGTAGACGTTACCGTGCCTGAAACTGCATTGGTCGACGACGTCCCGCTTGCCGACGCGCCCGACGTACTCACATAAATATCGTTGAGCGAGGACGGGTCCTGCAACCACTTAGGCGCGATCTCCATCACCACGTGATACTGGTTCTGCGCCTTGTAGATGGTCGACACTTCGCGCTCGCCAAAAGCGTCATAGAGCGTGGCGTCGATGGTGTCGGGCGTGAGGCCAAAGCGCATCGCCGTGGCGCGATCGACCACGACCTTGGCGGAAAGGCCGCCATTCTGCTGATCGGAACTGACATCGGCGAGCGCGGGCACGCGCTTGAGCGCCTCGGTCAGACGCGTGGCCCATTGCTGGACCTGCGCGGTGTCGTCGCCTTGCAGCGTGTACTGAAACTGCGCGAAGCTCTGACGTCCGCCTACCATCAGGTCCTGGCGCGGAAACATCATCAGCTGCGCGCCAGGAATCGCGGCGAGCTTCTGGCGCAAACGCGCCATCACCGTGAAGGCGGAATCCGTGCGTTCTTCGAGCGGTTTGAGCGTCACGCTCGTAAATGCCTGATTGGTACCGTGCCCGCCCGTGAAGCCCACCACCGTTTGCACGGCGGGATCGGCCTTGACGATGGCAAGCACCTGCTTGACCTTCTCGCTCATCGCCTGGAAGGAAATGCTCTGGTCGGCCATCATGCCGCCGCCCATCAGGCCGCTGTCCTGCTGCGGAAAGAGACTCTTGGGCACTACGGTGTAGAGCACGACATTGAGCGCAACCGTGGCGATCAAGGTGGTCAGCACCAACGCCGGATGACGCAACGCCGCGCCCAACGTGCGGGCGTACATGCGCTCCGCCGCATCGAAGTAGCGGCCCAGCGTGTCGTTCACGCACGCGCATAGACGCGTAAAGCGATTGTCCTTACGCGGCTTCGCTGAACCATCATGCGCGCCACGCAACAGCAGCGCGCAAAGCGTGGGCGTGGTGGTGAGCGCCAGCACCATGGATACCGCGATCGAAATCGACAGCACGATGGCGAATTCGCGGAAGATGCGTCCCACCAGGCCGCCCATCAGCAGGATCGGCAGGAACACGGCAATCAGCGACACGCTCATCGAGATGACCGTGAAGCTCACCTCTTTTGCCCCTGCGAATGCGGCCTCGAAACGCGACGCACCGCGTTCGCGATGCCGCTCGATGTTCTCCAGCACGACGATGGCGTCGTCCACCACGAAGCCGGTCGCAATCGTGAGCGCCATCAGCGAGAGATTGTCGAGGCTGTAGCCGAACAGCTTCATCGCGCCAAAGGTGCCGAGGATCGACACGGGCACGGTCACGGCGGGAATCAGCGTCGCGCGCACGTTGCGCAGGAACGCGAGCACCACCAGCACGACCAGCACCACGGCGATGACGAGCGTGCGCTCGGTATGCGAGAGCGAAGCGCGAATCGTGCTGCTGCGGTCGTCGGAGAGCGTGACTTCGGTGCCCGGCGGCAGCGCGGCCTGCAATTGCGGCAGCACGGCTTTCACGCGGTCCACCACGTCGACGATATTGCCGCCCGGCTGCTTGAAGATCCACAGCATCACAGCGGGCTTGCCGTTCACGTAGCCCACGTTGCGCAGGCTCTCGACCGAGTCGTTCACCTGCGCCACGTCGCGCAGAAACACCGGGCGGCTGTTGCGCCACGCCACCACCAGATTGCGATATTCGTCGGCGCGTTCGGCCTGATCGTTGGCGTAAAGTTGCCAGCGCAACTTGCCGTCGCTGACCATGCCCTTTGCGCTATCCGCATTGGCGGCGGAGAGCGCCGCACGCACGTCCTCCAGGCCGATGCCGTATTTGAAGAGCGCGCCCGCGTTCAGTTCGACGCGCACGGCCGGCAGCGAACTGCCGTTGAGATCGACATTGCCGATGCCGTCGATCTGCATGAGCCGCTGTTGCAGCACGGTCGCCGCGCTGTCGTAGAGCTGGCCCGGCGTGAGCGTCTTCGAGGTGAGCGAAACGATCAGAATCGGCGCGTCGGCGGGATTGAACTTGCGGTAGGTCGGGTTCGATTTGAGCGCACTCGGCAAGTCCGCGCGCGCCGCGTTGATCGCCGCCTGCACATCGCGCGCCGCGCCGTTGATATCGCGGTCAAGGCCAAACTGCAGGATCACGTCGGTCGAGCCCACGCTGCTCTGCGAGGTCATTTCCGTGACGTCGGCGATCTGGCCCAGGTGGCGTTCGAGCGGCGCGGCCACCGTGGCCGCCATCGTCTCGGGGCTTGCGCCCGACATCTGCGCCTGCACGCGGATGGTCGGAAAATCCACCGCGGGCAGCGGCGCGACCGGCAGATGGCCGAACGCCAGCGCGCCGGCCACGGCAATCGCAATCGTCATCAAGATCGTCGCGACCGGGCGGCGAATGAAAATCGCGCTCAGGTTCATGATGCGCCCCGCTGCGCGTCGTTCAGCGTCCAGCCGCGCGCGCGCAGCCACGCCGCCATGCGCTCCATCGCCAGATAGACAGCGGGCGTGGTGAAGAGCGTGAGCGCCTGACTGAACACCAGGCCGCCGATCATCGCGATCCCCAGCGGGTGACGCAATTCGGAACCGCTGCCTGTACCCAGCGCGAGCGGCACGGCGGCAATCAGCGCGGCCATCGTCGTCATCAGAATCGGGCGCAGGCGCAACAGGCACGCACGATGAATCGCTTCGCGCGGCGTGAGGCCTTCGTCGCGCTCAGCGGACAGCGCGAAGTCGATCATCATGATCGCGTTCTTCTTGACGATGCCGATCAGCAGCACAATGCCGATCACGCCGATGATGTCGAGATCCGCGCCCGTGATCACCATCGCGAGCAGTGCGCCCACGCCCGCCGAAGGCAGCGTCGAGAGTATCGTGAGCGGATGCACGAAGCTCTCGTAGAGCACGCCCAGCACCACGTACATCACCAGCACGGCGGCCAGCACCAGATACAGTTCACTGGAGAGCGACGACTGGAACGCTTCCGTCGCGCCCTGGAAGCGCGTTTCGAAGCTATCCGGCAGCGCCACGGCGGCCTGAGCGCGCTTGACGGCCTTCACCGCCGCGCCGAGCGACGCGTTCTTCGCAAGGTTGAACGAAATTGTCGTGGCCGGGAACTGGCCGAGGTGCGAAATCTGGATCGGCTTCCTGCTTTCGACGATGCGCGCGACGGCCGACAGCGGCACCTGTCCATCGGTTGCGGTGGACGACGGCAGATAGATCGAGTCGAACGCAGTCAGACCACGCGCGAGCTTCGGATCGATTTCCATGATCACGCGCTTCTGGTCCGACTGCGTGAAGATGGTGCTCACGATGCGTTGTCCGAAGTTATCGTAGAGCGCATTGTCGATGGTGGCGAGCGTGATGCCGAAGCGCGCCGCCGTGGCGCGATCGACCTGCACCGTGGCGGCGAGGCCCGCGTCCTGCAGATCGCTCGTCACATCGGCGAGTTCTGGCTGCCTGCGCAATTCGGCGATGAGTTTCGGCGTCCATTCGCTGAGCGTGTCCATCGACGGGTTGTCGAGCATGAACTGATACTGCGTCGCGCTCACCTGCGTATCCACGCTCAGGTCCTGCACCGGCTGCATATGCAGCGCGATGCCGGCCACGTTGGCGGTTTCGCTTTGCAGGCGGCGAATGATCTCGCTGGCCGAGGCGCTGCGTTCGTCCTTCGGCTTCAGGTTGATCTGCATGCGGCCCATATTGAGCGTCATGTTGCTGCCGTCCACGCCCACCGCCGAAGACAGGCTCACCACATCGGGATCCTTGAGCACGGCATCGGCAAGCCGGGTTTGCAGCGCGCTCATGCGCTCGAACGAGATCGATTGCGAGGCTTCGGTGATGCCCTGGATCACGCCCGTATCCTGGGTCGGGAAAAAGCCTTTGGGGATCAGCACGTAGAGCGCCGCCGTGAGCGCGAACGTGCCTACCGCCACCACCAGCGTGGCTTTTTCATGATCGAGCGCGAAGCTCAGCGCGCGGTCGTACTGCTTCATGACCGGGCCGAACCAGTCGCGGCCTTTGGGCTTGGGCTTGTTTTCGTGAAGCGTGGGGCGCAGCAATCGAGCGCACAGCATCGGCACCAGCGTGAGCGAGACCAGCGCGGAAATCACGATCGCCACCGCGAGCGTCACCGCGAACTCGTAGAAAAGCCGCCCGATCACATCGCCCATGAACAGCAGCGGAATCAGCACCGCCAGCAGCGAAACCGTGAGCGAAATAATCGTGAAGCCGATCTCGCGCGAGCCCTTGAGCGCGGCGTCCAGCGGCTTCATGCCCGCTTCCACGTGGCGGCTGATGTTCTCGATCACGACGATGGCGTCGTCCACCACGAAGCCCGTGGCGATGGTCAGCGCCATCAGCGAGAGATTGTCGAGGCTGAAGCCATACAGGTACATCACCGCAAAGGTGCCCACCAGCGAGAGTGGCACGGAAAGACTCGGGATCAGCGTCGCGGGCACGTTGCGCAGGAACACGAAGATCACCATCACGACCAGCGCGACCGCGAGCGCCAGTTCGAACTGCACGTCCTTCACAGAGGCGCGGATGGTGGTCGTGCGGTCCGTGAGCAGCGCCACATGCACGGACGAAGGCAGATCGCGCGTGAGCGCGGGCAGCATCGCCTTGATCGAATCGGCGACCTTGATGACGTTCGCGCCGGGCTGGCGCTGCACGTTGAGCAGGATCGCGGGCGTGTCGTTGCTCCACGCCGCAAGCTGCGAATTCTCCGCGCCTGCCACCACGTCGGCGACATCGCGCAGACGCACGGGGCGGCCGCTGCGATACGCAATCACGGTATCCAGGTACTGCTGAGGATCTTCGATCTGATCGTTCGAATCGATGGTCCATGCGCGATGCGGACCGTCGAGCGAACCTTTGGGCGCGTTGGTGTTGACGTTGGTGAGCGTGGTGCGCAGGTCGTCCACGTTCAGGCCGTAGGCTGCGAGCGCGCGAATGTTCGGACGCACGCGCACCGCCGGCTTGTGGCCGCCCGAGAGCGTGACAAGGCCCACGCCCGACATCTGCGAAATCTTCTGCGCGATGCGCGTATTGGTGAGCGCCTGCACGTCCGTCAGCGGCATCGTCGGCGAGGTGACGGCGAGCGTGAGGATGGGCGCGTCAGCGGGATTGACCTTGGCGTAGACGGGCGGCGCGGGCAGGTCGCTGGGCAGCAGGCTGTCGGCCGCGTTGATGGCGGCCTGCACTTCCTGCTCGGCCACGTCCATCGACACGGTCAGGTCGAATTGCAGCGTGATGACCGATGCACCCGCCGACGAATGCGAGGCCATCTGCTTGAGGCCCGCCATTTCGCCCAGCTGCTGTTCGAGCGGCGCGGTGACGGCGGACGTCATCACGTCCGGGCTCGCGCCGGGGTAGAAGGTCTGCACCTGGATCGTCGTGTATTCGACCGAAGGCAGCGCGGAAAGCGGCAGGAAACGCCACGCCACCAGGCCGACGACGAGCAGCGCCGCCATCAGCAAGGTGGTGGCGACGGGCCGCAGAATGAAGAGGCGCGACGGGTTCATGACTGCGGGCTGGCCTTCGCGCGTGCGGGGCGTTGAGCGGCTGTTTCATCCACGCTCGGGTTGGGCAAGCGAATCTTCGAACCATCGCTCAGGTGATCCGCGCCATCGATCACTACGCGATCGCCCACCGCCAGTCCGGCCAGCACGGCGGTATGGCCGTCGGCGGCCGCGCCCGTGCGGATCTTGCGCAACGACACCGTCTGGTTGTCGTTGACGCGATAGACGAAGGTGCCGGGCGTGCCCGTCTGCACCGCTTCGGAGGGAATCGTCACCGCGCCGTGCAAGGTGTCGAGCAGCAGCGAGATATTGACGAACTGGTTGGGGAACAACGCGCCGTCGGCGTTCTTGAAAAGCGCGCGCAGCTTCACGGTGCCGGTGGTGGTGTCGATCTGGTTGTCGACGGTATCGAGCACGCCGTCCGCGAGCTTTTCCTCGCCCGCGCGGTCGTAGGCGACCACTTGAAGGCGCGCGCCGCTCGCAAGACGCTGGTTCAGGCGGCGCAGATCGTCTTCGGGCAGCGTGAAGACGACGGAGATCGGATCGGTTTCGGTCACGACCACCACGCCGTCCGTATCGGACGCCGTCACGTAATTGCCGACATCGACCTGACGCAGACCCACGCGCCCATCCACCGGCGAGACGATGCGGCAGTACGTGAGGTTGAGTTGCTGCGCGTCCACCTGCGCCTCGTCCGTGAGCACGGTGCCTTCGTATTCGCGCACGGTGGCCTCGGCGGTATCGAGCGTCTGCTGCGCAACCGAATCGGTCTTCGCCAGCCGCTGGTAGCGCGCGAGGTCGAGGCGCGCG
Source organism: Paraburkholderia bannensis (assembly GCF_014200455.1). Classification (GTDB taxonomy): domain Bacteria; phylum Pseudomonadota; class Gammaproteobacteria; order Burkholderiales; family Burkholderiaceae; genus Paraburkholderia; species Paraburkholderia bannensis_A. The sequence continues at coordinate 27,321 of NZ_JACHBW010000020.1, forward strand.
TTATCGAGCAGCGCCTTGTCCTTGACCACCTGTCCCTGATATTGCTTGAGCGCCACCTGGTACTGGCGTGGATCGACCTGCGCGAGCACATCGCCCTTCTTGACGTGCTGGCCTTCGCGGAAGTTGATCGACTGTAGATAGCCGCTGATCTGCGACTTCACGGTGACGGTCGCCAGCGACGTGACGGTGCCAAGCGAGCTCAAGCGCACGGGCACATCGCCCGTCGCGGCGGCGGCCACGCCAACCGCCTGCGCCTGGCCACCACCCATTGCACCCGGCGCGCCCGGAGGACCGCCGGGGCCGCCCGGGAAGCCCGCCGGGCCGCCTGAGGGCGCGCCATGCGGACGCAACGCGAACAGCGCAATCGCGCCCGCCGCCACGGCCAGCAGCACCCACGGCAGGACGCGACGAGGCCGCACGCGGCCTTTTTCATCGGGCGCATGCGGCTCGTTCGCAGGGGTTTCATCAGGAATTTTGGGTAGCTCTACGCGCTTGTCCATGCCGTTCGCGATACGTGAATGAAGCCGCGAACGATACGGTAAGACGCGCTTATCTTGTTGATTCTTAATGGAATCAACACAATATATCCAGATTGACACACGATATGCAGCCCGATTCCCAAGGAATTGTCGGACAATGAAAGCTGCTTTCCGTCAACCCGCCAGCCTTGAACAACGCCTCCATTCTCATCGTTGAAGACGATCCGGACATCAGCGCGCCGCTTGCCCAGTTTCTGGGCGGCAAGGGCTATCGCACGCGCGTGGCCGGCAGCGCCGAACAGGCGCTTGCGCTGCTCGCGCAGGACAGCGTGGAACTGGTGCTGCTCGACGTGATGCTGCCGGGCATGGACGGGCTGGAGTTGTGCCGACGCCTGCGCGCCTCGGGCGGGCCGCGCATCATCATGCTGACCGCACTGGTCGAAACCACCGACAAAGTCATCGGCCTCGAACTGGGCGCGGACGACTACGTCTCCAAACCCTTCGATCTGCGCGAGTTGCTGGCGCGCATCCGCTCGGCGCTGCGGCGTCCGCCCAGCGGTGCGCCCGCCAGCGCTGCCCACGCGACCGCCGATGCCGCACGCGACCCTGGCGCCGAACTCGTGATCGCGTTTTCGGGCCACACGTTCTATCCGTACCGCCGTTTCGTGCGCTCTCCCGCGGGTCTGCGCATTCCGCTCACGGGAGCGGAAACAGATCTGCTGCTGGTGTTCTGCCGCCAGGCGCGCCAGGTGCTGTCGCGCGAAGCGCTGATCGCACTCACGCGCGGCAAGAATTTTCCGATCGCCACGCGCTCCATCGACCTGCTGGTGAGCCGCCTGCGCCGCAAGCTGAGCGGCGACGATCCGCTCGAGGAAACCATCCGCACGGTGCGCGCGGACGGCTACGCCTTCCAGCCCGATGTCGTCTTCGAGTGATGCACGCGTGATGCGCCGATTCTTTTCCGACTTCTTCTCCACCACGCTCGGGCAGATTCTCGCCATCATTGCGTGCTCATCGGTCATCACGTTCGGCCTGTTCATCGTGCTGCTGTTCTATCCGGGCGGACCGCCCACGCCGCCGTGGCCGTGGCCGCCCACCTACCGCATCGCCAATATCGCGCGCCTGCTCGCGCAAACGCCCGCCGACGCGCGCGCAAAAACGGCGCTGGCGCTGCAATCGCCCAACGTCAGGCTGAATGTAACGGCCATGCCCGCGCGCTGCACGGTCTACACGCTCGACAACGGCGAACTGCAACGCTCGCTGCGCGCCGAATTGCGCGACATCGGCGCGACGGTCAGCGTGCATTCGTGCGACGCGCGCGAACCGAACGCCACGATTCAGGTGCTGGTGCGCCTGCATCCGGACGACACGACGGTGCTCGAAGCGCGCACGCAACGCATCGGCCCCGAGCCGCCGCGCCTCACCTTTCCCTTTGTCGGTGCGCTGATCTTCATGTGCGTGGGCGTGGCGGCGATGTCGGCGTGGGCGGTGTCGCGCGTGATCCGTCCGCTGCGGCGCCTGGCCGACAAGGCCGAGGCCTTTGGCCGCGACATCGCGCTCGCGCCCATCGAGGAAGAAGGCCCGCTGGAAATTCGCCGCGCCGCGCATGCGTTCAATCTGATGCAGGAACGCATCACGCATTCGCTGCACAACCGCACGCGCATGCTCGCGGCGGTGAGCCACGACCTGCGCACGCCGCTCACGCGCATGCGCCTGCAACTCGACACCAACGAAAGTGAGAGCGTGCGCGACAAGCTGCGCAAGGACATCGACCTGATGCAGACGATGGTGTCGTCGGCGCTGGCGTTTCTGAGTTCGGGCAGCGGCGACGAAAACAAGGAATGGCTCGATCTGAGCGCCCTGATCGCGACGATCTGCGACGAATACGAGGAAGCGGGCGCGGTGATCCGCTATGAAGGCCCGCGCCAGATCCGCTGCTTCTGCCGGCCCGACGGCATGCAGCGCGTGCTGGCGAACCTGATCGACAATGCGCTGCGTTTTGGCGAGACCGTGGTGGTGGTGGCATCGGTACGCGCGGAAACGATCCTGATCGACGTGAGCGACGACGGCCCCGGCATTCCCGAAACACGGCTGCGCGACGTGCTCGAACCGTTCGTGCGCCTCGATCCTTCGCGCGGCGGACAGCCTGGCAGCGTCGGGCTGGGACTCGCGATCGTGCGCGATATCGTACGCGCCCACGGCGGAGAACTGACGCTGATCAACCGGCGTCCCAGCGGCCTGACGGCCCGTATCGTGCTGCAACATTCCACGCGCAACCGGGTAGTGGAAGACGAAGCGCCGCAGCACTGATCCGTCGTGTGGCTGCGACGAAACGTCTCGCCAGTGCGCTAGGTTCGCTGGCGTCTTTGCCTGACGATTTGCCGCTCGTGCGTTACGATGCGCGGATGCCTTTTTCCGCCGCCGCCCGTCGACGCTTTTCCGTATGGCTTGCCCTGCTCGCCATGTGGCTCGTCGTGGTCGTGCCGGTCGCCAGCCAGTTGATGGCGGCCGCCCACGCGGCGACGCCCGACACCGCCAGCATTCTGTGCTCGGCAACGGCGGCGCAAGAACCGGCTTCCTCATCTCATCTCCACACCGATCGCCTCGCCGCCTGCGGGTATTGCTCCTGGCTTGCCCATCAGCCCGCCATGCCGGCCCCGCCCGCCGCCGCGCTCGCGCTCGTCGCGATCACGGTAGCGCAGGCCGACGCGCTGCCTGCCGCGCAGCATGTACCCGTTGCCGCTTTCCCTTCGGGGCGGCCACGCGCCCCGCCGGTCAGTTCCGCTCTCTACGCCTGACATAGCGCGATTTATCGCGTTGCGTTGTTGCGCCGTTTTGCGGCTTCGGCCCGCGCCCGCGCGCTTCGCTGTGTCGGTCCTATCTATGATTCCCATTTTGATCAGGAGAACGACAATGCATCGCCCCTTCCACGCCTTCCGTAACGTCGCCCTTGCCATGCCGCTCGCCATCGCGGCGCTCCCTGCCCTCGCCGCGCCGCCCAGCGCGATAAAAGTGTCCGACTGCTGGGTCCGCTCGATGCCGGGCAGCGTGCCCTCGGGCGGCTATTTCAAGCTCGCGAACACGAGCGCCAAACCCGTCGATCTCACGGAAGTCAGCACCGACGCCTTCGGCATGGCCATGCTGCATCAATCGATCAGCAACGGCAGCGCATCGAAAATGGTCATGGTCGACAAGGCGACCGTGCCCGCCAACGGCACGCTGGCCTTCGCGCCGGGTGGCTATCACGTCATGTTCGAGGAAGCGAAAAAGCCGCTCACCGTGGGATCGACGATTCCAGTGACGTTTGATTTCAGTGACGGGGAAAAGGTCGTGGCGCAATGCGCTGTCAAGAACGCTGCGGGGCAGTAAGAACTTCGCGGGGCGTGAACGTGAGATTTTCGGGCGCGCAGGCGCTGGCTGGCGCGCCCGGCGGTTTCGCGTTCATTGGGTCGGGTCGCGCTCTTTTTGTTGTTGTTCTTCGCGCTTCTTTTTGCGCATTTCGGGTGTGAGGTAGGGATAACTCCGTGTGATCCTGATCGCGTCCAGACGGGGCTCGCGATTCACGTCACCGTCTTTGGGTTCAAAATAGAAAAACTCAACGTCTACGGGAAAGCGGCTTGTGACTTGCTCCTTTGCGCGATAGCGGTATACGTGTTGACGCAGAAGAGGGGGAAACGAAGGCAAGCTATTCCCTTCGTGCCTTCCGCCTTCGCCATCTATCCAGTAATTCTCCAGGGACAGCAGGTTTTCTAACTCATGCCGATCGATACCGTCAATCATTGAGAAAAAATACAGGTCAAAAGAATGTGGAACAACGGGAGCCGAAGCTCTGTCGTCCGTGATATTCAAGGGATCAGGAGTCGTTTCAATCTGAATTGTTGCGTTTGGGATTAATCTTGGTTGGTACGTATACAGCTTCCAGTATGCGTCCGGTCTCGACTCTACATCCTGCAAATCCCCAAAATGGGATGCATCAGGGTTCAATGGCCTATCACCACGAAAAATCCCCATTGCGACTCCCAATATTACAAAGAGTTTTTCTTTTTGCACGCCAGTCAGGCTTCCAACCATTTTCCCTTCCACCAATAATCTAGATTGTGTCTTGGTATTCTGTCCGGCATGCGCCGGGATTGGGGAAATCGACTTCGCGATTCCAATAGCAATCGACAATATCACAACGAGCGTACGCGTCTTCTTCATGATTTTTATTCTTATATCTAAATTTCATATCGGTACACTTTCCCGCTATCTCCGAAGTTGTATTGATTAGCGCACAAACTTGCCTCTCATCAATAGCAAATCCCTTCAAAAATTTAATCGCGCATTTTTTGTTGTTCTTCTTCGCGCTTCTTTTTGCGCATTTCGGGTGTGAGGTAGGGATATGAGCGCACCACCGTGATTGCGTTCAGGATGGGCTCTTTGTTAATGTCTTCGCTTCTCGGATCAAAAAAACTTAGTTCTACGTCTACCGGAAAGCGACTTCCTACCAGCTGCTTTGCGCGATATCGATACACATGCAATTGAAGGGATGGCGGAAACGACTGCAAACTGTTTCCGTCATGTTTCACACCGTTCGAATCGACCCAGTACGACTCTAGAGACAGCCGTCGCTCCAACTCGGCACGATCAAGACCGTAGACCAAATGACGGAACATGATTCTGAACGACTGCGGCACAACAGGAACCTGTGACCTATCATCAGAAAAATTGAGGGGATCTGAGACTGTGATAAATTCAATTGATGCGGATGGGATTGATTCGCACTTATATAAATATTGCCTTCCAGAATCATCAAACGATGATTCCATCTTTGCCATCACTCCAAACGCAGATTCATTTTTAGAAAATGATTTATTGTCGCGAAAAATCTCCATGACTTGATCCAACATCGCGTAGAACGTTTTTCGCTGCTCGTTTGAAATATGACTATCCATTGCCACCTTCTCCGATCGCCCTGATGGTATCGCCATACTCGGTTCGGCATGCACCGGGATTGGGGAAATAGTCTTCATGGTTCCAATAGCGATCCACAACATCACCGCATGTATACGCATCTTCCTCATGTAGCTGACTTTTGTATCCAATCGACATATCGATAGGCTTCCAGCTAGCTCCGGAGTTGTATCGAGTAGAACGCAAACCTGATATCGACCAATTCCAAATTCATTCAAGATTTAGTCGTGCTTTTTTTGCTGTTCTTCTTCGCGCCTCTTTTTGCGCATTTCGGGTGTGAGGTAGGGATAGCTCCGTGTGATCCTGATAGCATCCAGACGGGGCTCACGATTCCCGTCACCGTCTTTGGGTTCAAAATAGAAAAGCTCTACATCTACCGGAAAGTGGCTTGTGGCTTGCTCCTTTGCGCGATAGCGATATACACGCTGCCAAAGCGCAGGAGGGAGCGGCATCAGGCGATTTCCGTTGTGCTTTTCGCCGACGGCATCTATCCAATAAGTTTCGAGCGCCAGATGTTTTTCCAAAGTCTGCCGATCCAAACCGCTGTGCGAAGAAAAAAATTCAAAGTAGAAAGATTCGGGAACAGCGGTCACCGTACGCCGATCATCGTCGTAATTCTCGGGGTCTGATTTTGTTGAAAACAGAATATTCGCATCCGGCAACGAGTCAGCATTATAAGAATATGTTTTACCAGAATCATCTTCCCACGAATCAATCCGTCCCACCTTACCAAAACCGACCTTGTCGAAGATGAATGGCTGGTCATCACGAAGCACAGCCATTATTTTATCAAGCATTTGCAACATAACTTGCCGTTGCTCGCCCGTAAGGCTTCTATTCAACTGATTCCCCGCCGATTGCCCGGAGGGCTTCCTGATATTCTGTTCGGCAAGCACCTGGATTGGGGAAATAGTCTTCGTGATTCCAATACCTATCAACAATATCGCCGCAAGTGTACGCGCCTTCTTCATGAAGTTGACTCTTGTACCCAATTGTCATAGCGCGCTGTCTTGCTACCCCGGAGTTGTATTGAGTAGCGCACAAACTTACCTCCCATCAATACCAAATCCCTCCAAAATTTAGTCAGGCTTTTTCTGTTGTTCTTCTTCACGCTTCTTTTTGCGCATTTCAGGCGTGATGTAGGGATAACTCCGTGTGATCTTGATCGCATACAGACTCGGCTCACGATTCTCGTCACCATCTTTGGGTTCAAAATAGAAAAAGTCAACGTCTACGGGAAAGCGGCTGCTTGTGGCTTGCTCCTTTGCGCGATAGCGGTATACGTGTTGTCGCAGAAGAGGGGGAAACGAAGGCAGGCTGTTCCCTTCGTGCCTCCCGCCTTCGCCATCTATCCAGTACGCCTCCAAAGCGAGATGCCCCTCCAACTCTCGCCGATCGACGCCGTAGACTGAAGAATAAAATTGCAGGTAAAAAGAAACTGGAACAAGAGGAACTAAAGCCCAATCATCACTAAAATTCGTAGGATCAGGCTCCGTCACAACCTGAATATTCATCATAGGAAGAGCGCTAGAATAGTAATGATACTGCTTCCAGTACGCGCCCGGCATCGAATAAATATCTTTCAAGTCTCCAAAACCGATCTCGTCATAGACAAATTGACTATCACCGCGAAATATTTTCATTGCACAATCAAGCATGACAAATAAATCCTTCTTTTGCGCATTCGTCAAACTTTTAGTCGCTCCCATTTCCACCGATGACCTTGATTGTTTCTTGATACTCTGTCCGGCAAGCACCGGGATTGGGGAAATAGTCTTCGTGATTCCAATACCTATCGACAATATCACCACAAGTGTACGCATCTTCTTCATGGAGCTGACTCTTGTACCCGATTGTCATGTCGGCACGCTTTCTTGCCATTTCCGGAGTAATATTAAGCAATGCGCAGACCTGCTCTTCTGCCGACGCCAGATCTTTTCTAAACTCCGTTTCAGACTGCGGCACATTCCGAATTGCCCAATAGTAGTCAAATATGAGCATTCGATGAACGCCAACGCGTACAAGCTCATCACCCGGAAATTGTGTACCGCTGGCAAGTAAATAAATTTCGTTGTGAACGGTGGCTCGATAGTAATTTTCCAGATTTCTCAATCCCTCGTAGTCAGCATTGTATGTAGACCATAAAGCAATCATCCAGAATTTTTGCTGGCAATGCCGTGCCTCGTGATAAATTGTATTCGCCAGACCACACAATGCCCCTTTTCTGCCGTCTGGCGGATCGCTTTTTGCAACTCGATCCACTTCAAATTTATTGATCGCAATAGTCCAATTCAAAGAATTAAAACATGCGGCATAGCTTGACTTCAAACCATATTCAATGAAATTATTCGAATCTACGAATTTAATCAATGGCATTGCCTGCCATTCGTTGCCGGATTTCGGCATTCCAAATACTCCCGCTCCAAGCGCGGTACAAATTGGAATTTTGATCGCAGGGACGATAATTTTCCTCATCTCATCAGTGGATCGCGTGGCCAGATCAACCCAATCAATCGCTTTCAGATTTGCTCGTATAGACTCCGTATAAGCCTTCGCCACCGGATACTCAATATTCATCCGCCGATCGGTTGCGGGCGAGACATCCTCTTGCTTCGTGCCGTTCAGAAACCGATACGAGCGCAGCCCAAAATTCAAAGGATCGCACGTGATGTAAGTGGGCTTCCTGCCGTGCGAAGTCGACTCCGTGTCTGGCGTTCTCACTTCCTCCCCGCCAATCTTTGTCCGACGCTTAGGCATGGAAGGCGGATTGACCGAGGAAGCAGCGGTGGCGGCGGTGTCTTCAAACACAGCCGTTTGAATCCGTCCAATCACATCTCCAGGTGCGCTTTGGGACAACAACTCGATTACCCCAAACGCAGTCGCATTACTGGTGACGAGTGGAAACTCACCCATTTCGTTCGTCACGCCAGTGGACACGTGACCGTCCAAAGTCTGTCGAAACGGCTGATTGGCCACCGCAAACCCGCCGCCCTCCTCCACGAGCACATGATGGGCAGCAAACTTACCGGGCTTATCCGGCGACACCGGATCATCCACCGGCATCGGCTGTGGATCGCTTGTTGCGTGATTCGCCGCATGCACCAGAAAATCCCCGCCGGTATAGCCCGTCAAGCCCTCCGGGCGAAGCCGCAGCAAGGTTCCATCGCACAGAATATCGACGCCATTTTTCCCCGCTATGCGCACGATGCCGTTCGTGCTGGTGATCGACAGATCGCCCTCGGCCAATTGCGTCATTGAAGCGTTGCGCGACTGGAGATGCACCGGCCCCGGCGTGATGATCGTCACCGCCTTTTGCGCATAGAAGGCCAGTATTTCACGCACCGATGCGAAGAACGATTTTCCGGCTGCAATCGAAACATGACCGCGTGCTGTCAGCGCCGAATGGCGTTCGCTCGCCAAATGCGTGTCGCCCGCCGAAGCCGTATGCAAATTGGCCGCGCTGGATAGCGCGATATCCGGTTGCTCGAATTCAGGAAAGCCGTTCTGGCCATCCGCCAATGCACCCTTCAATTTCGTATTGTTATCCTTGATCGCACTGAGCAGTTCCGACTGATTGGCATGCGCCTGTATCGCGTCATGGCGCTGCGCCTGCGCCACGCAACTCGCGTGCAGCTCGCGCGCAGCGGTCAATTGGCCGATGGTCTCGCCCATCTCCTTGACTTTGCCTGCCGCTAACTTGCGTCCCCATGTTGTCAGCAACAAACCCAGCGCCGCACGAATGCCGCCGTGCTGGTCGGTGCGCAACTCGAAACCTTCCCCACGCGCATCCTGTCGCCCTACATTGCCGTCGATCCGCGTGATATAGCCGAGGCTCAGACTCGACTTGCCATGATCGCTGGCCAACTGCGCCTGCATCTGTCCCTGCGTGTCGTCCAGCGCCAGATAGTTGGTTTGCGTACCGGGTCCCAGGCTCTTGCTCACCATGCCGCTGAGCGCATGATTGACAGGCATTTTCCAGGGCGGCCGGTTATTCTCGTCCACGGCGAAGCCGACGATAACCGGCCTGTCCGGGTCTGCGTGCACATAGCCGACCAATACCTGATCGCCGCATCGAGCGTGCGTAACGGTGCCCATGCCGTTGCCCTGCCACTGAGTCGCCAGCCGGATCCAGATCGCCGATTTGCCGTCGTATTGGCCTGTACGATCCCAATCGAATTGCACCAGCGCGCGGTTATACTCATCGACGAACATCTCCGCGTTCTCAGGGCCGACGATCACCGCATATTCAAATCCGCCGATCGTCGGACGCGGCGTGATTTGCGGCATACGATACGGTTCGCGCAGCGGGCGCATTTCAAAAGATGTCGTGACAGCATATTCGCGCGTGGAACTCGATGTCGTGCCGGTCGCGCAAATGTCCATCTCGCAGCCAGTCACAAGGTATTCGCCATTCGCCGCTTGATGCGGATGGTGTGTCACCGTGAGCGTTTTGCCCGCTTCTATTCCCCGTAGCGCACCCTTGGCCTGCGCGCATAGTCCCTGCGCGCGCATCGCCTCCAGCTTGATGCGTGCGAATTCGCGCGCGGTTTCGCTCCACTCGCTTTCGTCATAGGGTGCGTCGTGGCGCGTTTTCGGTAGCGCGAAATCGGCGCGCGTAAAGACTTCCTGTTCGGCGTTCGCAGTATTTCGAGGATCGCGGTATTGTGCGCGAAACGGACCCGAATAACGGTTCAAATGCGGCTGGATATAACTATGATCCTGCACGGTGACGACGCCCGGCGTGAGCGTGCTGGCAAGCGTCAATCCGGTGATGTGCTCTTCGTCGATATGCCCGCCGCCAGAGTGATAGCGCAGGGTTTCATAGGCACGCTCATGCTTTCGATAAGCCGCGGCATTATCGGCAATGACGAGGATGTGTTCGCGCTCGCGATGCTCGAACCAGACGATGAAACCCCATTCCTCGCACAGCCGCAAAAAGAAATGCCAGTCCGTTTCCCAGGCCTGGCGGATATAGTCGCGCTGCGGATAACGCGAAGTATCGACGCGCCATTCAATCTGGCCATAGCGTCGAATGACGTCTTTCATGATCTGGGCGATCGAGCCACTAAAAAAGCGCGAATCCTGCTTTAAAGCGGCAAGCCAGAATGATGGCCGCACCACGAACTCGTAAACGATCTGGAGCCCGTCGTTACTCAACACGCGCGCCGACTCGACAATCCCGTTGATATGCCGCGTGCCGGCGCCCGTGCTGCTTGTGATGATGCTTCTGCTGCCGTGTTTGACGATCACCTTGTCTGGCCGTTCCAGATCGATCGTTAGCCAGATGGGCGAGCCCGCGATACGGTCGAGATCGATCTTCGTGCGCTCGTCTTCGTCGAAGAAGCCTGGCGCGATGCTTGCGCGCGCACTGGCTTCCACGCGGTATTCGAAGAGTTGCCCGATGCCTTCCCGACCGACGATACGGCGCGGCGTCAGCACGGCCTCGTCGCGTTCGCGCCCGTAGGAGGCCAGCGTTTTCCGTTCGGGCAGCGCAGGGCCGCGCATGTCCAGCATCTGCCATTGCCCGTCCGTCATGACGCGGCCCCGATCAGAGCCGCCTCACACGCCAATCCTGCCTCTCGCATCGTTCACTCCAGGTCGTCCAGGCAGCGGAGGTCGCCGCCCACACTCGCTAGAATGATCTTGTGGAAGATAAATGTGTATCCGAAAAGTCTTAAATCGTTGAAGGTCGCCGGACGCGCCTCATTCGCCGATCCACGAACCGCGCAGGTCGCTTTCGTGCAGGAGTGGCAGGAGCGCTTGCGCCGGACGGCTCAAGCGCTTCGCTGCAAGGGCGATGAATTCCACGTCGGGCAATACGGGCAGGCTCGCCACGACGCTTGCTGCATTTGCTGCATTAACTGCGACCAAAGCCGGCCGCAGCGTGCGGGAAGAATCAGGCCAGCGACGACGCATGCGGAACGATCACGGCGCCTTGCGGGCCGCCGGGACCGCCGGGGCCAGGGCCACCGCCATGACCGCCACCAGGACCGCCACCGCCAGGCCCCCAACCAGGCCCGCAAAACGGCATCAGGCAGCAACCGCTCAACGCTGTCGCCAGCGCAACTACACCCGCGAGGGCGATCAATTTCTTCATGTTCGGACTCTTCTTCAAATAGTGTGTTTCGCGCGAACGCGGCTCAGCAGGTCAACCTCGCACCAGCGGCCCGCGACGAAGCGACTCGTATGCTTGCAGAATCCCGACCGCCCTGGTTTACGCCGCGTTACATCGCCTTTCCTCGCCTCGCGGCGTTTCCCGTCGAATGTCGCTGGTTCGAACCCTACCCACGGCCTTTACGGCATCAAGCGCTTAGTAATGCAGAGCTTTCCAGCTCACAATCCATTACCTGATTGTCTTCGGAAGCGGCGCCGGACAGATTCATGAAAGCATCGTCCGGGCAAAAGACGTAACCATCGCGGTAGCGCGTCTGGATGTACTGACGCCCGCAGGGCGAGAGGCCCAGCAGCTTGCGCAGGCGGAACACCACCACGTCCAGGCTGCGTGCATGCAGCTTCGAATTGCGGTCGAGCAGGCTCAGAATGCGCTCGCGCGAGAGCGGGCGCATACGGTTCGCGGCAAACACGGTCAGCACGGCCAGCGCCAGCGGCGGCGCCGAAATACGCGCGCCATTCTTGAATAGCTGATTGCCGACCGCATCGATTTCAAAACTGTCGAACGCGTAGCGCGCTTCCTTTGCCGGCGAATTCGGCAAGTCGATCTTGCAACGCAGCGCGTGACGCATACGCGCGAGCAATTCACGCGGATCGTACGGATCGACCAGGAAGTCGTTGGCGCCCAGTTCGAACGCCAGCACCTTGTCGGCCACATCGTTGGAGCGACTCACGATGATGACAGGCACCGCATAGCCCGCTTCGCGCAGGTTGCGCAACGCACCGATGCCGTCGATCTCGCAGGCTTCATGGCGAAGAACGATCAGCGACGGCATCTCGCGCGAGAGGCGCTGCTCCAGTCCTTGCACGCCATACAGAACCGACATCGCGATCTGCTGGCGCTGCAGGTAGCTGCGCAGGTTGTCCCGCGATACCTGATCAGGCTCGACAACAAGCACGTGAATATCCATCGATCTGTCCCTCGCCAGGTGATTGCAGGCCATCGATCGTCCCTGTACACAAGATGTAGTGAGGACGATTCGATTTGCGACGGATGATACGGAACAACCGTGCAGGAAAAGGACGTGAAAACTGGAGAAAATGTGAATTCGTACTGTGCATAAGACCCTTACGGGCTGCTTCGGGTGAAAATAACGCTTGATTTCATCACATCATTCCCATCCGGCTGAACGCTTCATGAAAGCCAGCATCACGTTCAAACTTTTCCTCGCGATCCTCTCCGCATGCGTCATTGCGGCGGTCGCCATGGGCGCGGCGATCCGGGCGAGTTTCGAATTCGGCTTCGTGGATTTCATGCAGGAGCAGGCCGCATCCGAGGTCGCGGCGCTCAAACACGAGCTTGAGACGGCCTACGCCCAGCACGGCAACTGGGATTTCATGCGCAACCAGAGGCTAGGGCCGCCGCCCTTCGACGGCGCGGCGCCCCCCGGCATGCCGCCCGGCCCCGACAACGCAAATCCACCGGACATGCCCGGCGGATTTGGCCTCAACGGCCCTGGACCGAATGGACCGAATGGACCGAATGGCTCGAATGGCCCCGGTGGCCCGGCTGACCCCGGTGGCCCGTTTGGTTTGAGCGGCGCGAATGCGCCGTTTGGAGCAACAGGACCGAATGACGCCATCGCCCCGCAAGGCAACAACGGCAAGGCCGCTTTCTTCGGGCCCAATACGCCCGGTCGCGCGCGCCCCCCCCACGCGCCTTTCTCGCTCTATGACGCGCACATGGACCTCGTCACCAAAGCGGGGCCGCCTCCGCCCCCCGACGCGGAGCGCCATCCGCTCAAGGTCAAAGGGCAGATCGTGGGCTACATCGCGGTGGCAGGCCCCGCCGCGCTCATCAATCAGGCCGAGATCCGCTTCAAGGACCGCCAGATGCAGGCGACCTGGATCATCGTGGGTTTTACCGCGTTGCTCTCGGCTGCCATGGCGATCGTCCTCGCGCGCACGCTGCTCACGCCGATCAAGCGCATCGTCACCGCCACGCACCGCCTTGCGGGCGGCGACTACGCCACGCGCATACCCGCCAAAGGCCGCGACGAACTGCAGATGCTGGCGAGCGATTTCAACCGCCTCGCCGCGTCGCTGGAGAAGGCCGAGGGCGACCGGCGCGACTTTATCGCTGACGTATCGCACGAATTGCGCACGCCGCTTTCGGTGCTGCGCGGCGAACTCGAAGCCATCGAGGACGGCGTGCGCCGGCCTGATGCGGCAACCATCGCTTCGCTGCAGGCCGAAGTCGCCATGCTCAGCCAGTTGATCGACGATCTCTACGAACTGTCGCTCGCCGATATCGGGCAACTCTCGTTCGAAAAAGTGCCGCTCGATCTCACGCCCATCGTCGAGGCGTCGTGCGATGCGTTCCGCGAGCGTCTGGCCGCCAAGCAGATCACGCTCGAATTCGAATCCGGCGTCGGCCGCGCCACGCTCTCGGGCGATCCGTACCGGCTCACGCAACTGTGGAAAAACCTGCTTGAAAATGCGCTGCGCTACACCAATGCCGGCGGACAGGTGCACGTCAGCATCTCGGAAGACGACCATGCCCTTTATGTGGATGTTCAGGATTCCTTCCCGCCTGTGCCCGCCCCGCTGCTTCCGCATCTGTTCGACCGCTTCTTCCGCGTCGACCCTTCCCGCAGCCGTCAAAGCGGCGGCGCGGGGCTCGGTCTTGCGTTGTGCAAGCGCATCGTGGAGACGCACGGCGGCACTATCGAGGCATCGCGCTCGCCGCTCGGAGGCCTGCGCGTCCTCGTCCAACTTCCTCGCCTACACCAACAATGATTGACCCGACCACACGGCCTTCCATCCTGATCGTCGAAGACGAGCCCAAGCTCGCGGCGCTGCTTGCCGACTATCTGGCCAAGGAAGATTTCACCACCACGATCCTGGCCAACGGACGGGAAGTCGTGCCCTATGTGCGCGAACATGCGCCCTCGATGGTGCTGTTAGACCTGATGCTGCCGGGGCGCAGCGGGCTCGAAATATGCCGTGAATTACGCTCGTTTTCGGCCGTTCCGGTGATGATCATCACCGCGCGCGTGGACGAAATCGACCGCCTGCTCGGTCTCGAACTCGGCGCGGACGACTACGTCTGCAAGCCGTTCAGTCCGCGCGAAGTGGTGGCGCGCGTGAAGGCAATCCTGCGCCGCGCGGAGTTGCTCGCGCGCGCGCATCAGGAAGCCGAAGGCGCCGTGCCCACACCGTTCTCGATCGACGTGCCGCATCACGCAGCGCGTCTGGACGGCAAGGACCTGCATCTCACGCCAATCGAATTCCGCCTGCTTGCACTGCTGCATGCAGGCGCGGGCCGCATCTACGCGCGCGATTATCTGCTGCGCGCGCTCTATGAAGATCATCGCGTAGTGGCCGATCGCACGATCGATTCGCACGTCAAAAATCTGCGTCGCAAGATCCAGGCGGTGCGCCCGGATCAGGACATGATCCGCTCGATCTATGGGGTGGGTTATCGGCTGGAGATGGAACCGATCGGGGAATGAAGCGGCTTTGAGGGAGCATCTCGCGCGCCGGCATGTCGAATGCCGGCGCGATGCAGGACAACAGCGAGAACAACAGCGAGAACAACAGCGCGCCGCTACACTTCGGTCATGCGCGCGAAAGCGGACAACACGCGCGAGCAGGTCAACGTCTCCCGCCAGAAGCGCTCCTTGAGCGACGCGCCCGGCAGCCACTGCCACGGCAACACCACTTGCGCGTTGCCCCAGGCCGGACGCCAGCGCTGCGCCACGGCGCGACGCCGGAACAGGCTCAGGGTGGGAATGCCCAGATTCGCGGCCAGATGCCCAACGCCGGAATCGTTGCCGATAAACCAGCCCGACTCGTACAGCCAGGCCGCCAGCCCGTCCAGGTTCGAGAACGTATGGACTGCGAAGCGGCTGAGCAGCAGCGTATCCCAGCGTGCAAGCTCTTCCGGCGCCATGACGAAGGCCACTTCGTAGCCCCAGCGTTCGAGATGGCGCGCCAGGCGCAGAAAGCGATGCGGCAGCCAGCGCTTGTCGGAGGTGCTCGCTTCGGGATGAATCACCACGCGCCGCGTGTTTTTGCGGTGCTGCAAGCCCACGCGCGGCATCAGGCCGTTGTGGGTGCCGACCTCGTCCAGAGCGAATTCCGCGCGGCAGAAGTCCGTGAAGCGGGTGACCATCGGCCGGTTCCAGATATCGGTCGTCAGCGGGTCCAGTATGCGCACGTTCGGATGGAATGCCGGCAGATTGCGCACCGGTTGATGGTCGTGCATCTGCAAGACGATGTCGAACGGCGCGAGTTCTGCGCACAGACGGTCCTCAGCGGGTATCTCGCGGATATCGACATCACGAAACCAGCCGCGCAACGCCCAGGCGGCGCGGCCAAAAACGACGACATCCCGTTCATGGTCCAGCAGATTGCGCACGATCACCATCAGCAACAGCGTGTCGCCCAGCGCGTTCGACGTGATCACGGCCACGCGCCGGGGCCGGTTGGCGAACGACTGCGTCACGCGAGCGCCTCCTGCTGCTGGTTCCTGAGCCGCTCGAACGCGCGCGCCACACGCGCCACCGAAAGCGTGTACTTCCAGTAACGCTCGCGCAGACGCGCGGTCGGCAGATAGCCGCCAATCACCACACGCCCCGCGCCCCAGCCCGGTTGCCACGTTCGCGCGAGACCGCGGCGCATGAAGAGCGACAGCGTCGGCACGTCCAGGCACGAAGCGAGATGGCCAATGCCCGAATCGTTGCCGATAAACCAGCCCGATTCGTACAGCCACGCCGCGACGTTCTCAATCGACCCCAGCTCCGGCAACCCGATCCCATGCGCCTGCACGAACGTCCAGGCGTCGCGCTCCTGCGGCGCGACCACGAATTGCGGATCGAAGCCAAGCTTGCGCAGCCTGAGCGCGAGGCGCACGAAACGGGACGGCAGCCAGCATTTGTCGCGCGTGCTCGCAGTCGGGTGGATGGCGATGCGGTGAAGATGGCGGCGATGCTGGAGCGCGCCCGGCGCGGTCATGCCATTGCTCTTGCCGGCTTGTGTCAGCCCGAGTTCGTCGTGGCAAAACTGCATCAGACGCTCGGCCATCGATTTCGATGAACGCGCGCGGCAGGCCGGTTCGAGCACCACGACTTCGGGCAACGGCAAGGTGGGATCGGCAATCGGGCCGTCGCGGCGCATCGCGATCACGCGCTGGTAGCGCGGCAGGATCGCCCGGGCGGTGTCGCGCGTGAGTTCAGGCTGGAGATCGAGATCCGGAAACCAGGCCGCGAGCATGATGGCATTTCTGCCAAACGCGGTCACGGCAACGCCGCTCGCGCGCAGATTGCGCACGACGATCATCATCAACAGGGAGTCGCCCAGCGCGGGAGACAAAACCACGGCCACGCGAGAGGCCGGCTGCAAAAGTCGCATGATGATTCCAGACGGAGCGACCTTCCGCGACAGTTGGCATTCAACCACCGTTTGACGTCCGCTCACTTAAACAGGCCAGTTAAACAAGATCGGCGGCAGCTTAGCGCGCGGAAAATTTCAGGCGGTTACCCTTAAGTTACAGCGAATAACGCTGCCCACACGCGGCGAACGGGCAACGTTCGCGCGTGCTTCGGCAAAAGACATGAAAACGGACTTGCGGCGCAACGCGCCCGAAAGATCCGTTAATAAGAACCGCAAGTGCAGTAACCCAATGAAAGGCGCGTTTCGTCTATGGTGACGCCATCGCAATCCGCCCGAGGCCTGTCTTGCTCACGCACCGTTTCTTTTCTTGCGAGCGCCTCGCACACGCCACGCACGCCGGAGCGCCCGCGCATGGCTGAGGGCGTGACGGCGATCGTGCGCCAGATCAGCTCGGCCGATCTGAGCGCGGACGGCGAATTCCTGCTGATCCACGACGGCGATGCCACGGCGGCGCTGCACCGCTCGGTTTTCAACGACCTGCTGGTGGCGTTGCCCAACGCGATGGAGAAAATCCAGCGCATCGACAACAGCCCCACGCCGTCGTTTACGCTCATGCAGGCGCGCGGCTGCGAGATCGGCAGGCTCGACGGCACGCGCCAGCTGGTGATCCGCTTCCGGCTCTCGCGCACCGCTAGCCTGGCGTTTACGGTGCCGTGCGAGCAGATCCCCGGCATCGTCGAAGCGCTCGAATCCGCCGCCGATCACGAGAGCGCGCTTGCCGCGCGCGCCACATGGCTGCAATGAGATGGCGCAACGGCGCGCCCGCGCGTGAGCGCATGCCTGCGCGCCTGAGCCCAGACGTGCACTCCCCGGTTCTTCCGCAATCCCCTGCTGACATCGCCCATCTTGATCCTGCGTGACGTAGTGCGCGGCTTTCGTCTGAAACCGCTGATTTCCCTGTTGCTCGTCGTGCCCGGATTCGCGCCGCCGATGGCGCTCGCACAGCTCGCGGGCGCGGCGGCACAGCCCGCCTCGTTGCCCGACTCGTTGCCCGACTCGTCCGGCGACGACTGGGCCTTGCGTGTCGATCCGCAATTGCAGGAGCACCCGCTGCAAGCGGGCCAGAAAGGCGCCACCGCCGCGCTTGCCGAATCCATGACGGGCACCGCCGACACCGACTTCGCGCTGCACGGCAAGGCCGAATTGCGCCGCTACGACTCGGTCATCAAAGGCGACCATCTGCATTATTTCGAGGACAGCGATACCGCCGACGCCTATGGCCATGTGAGCCTGACCGACAACGGCGCGACTTTCTTCGGCCCCTATGCGCATATGCGCGTGGAGGCATCGCAAGGCTACATCAGTACGCCGAAATATCATTTCGTGACCAATGGCGGCTGGGGTTCAGCGGCGCGCGCGGACATGCTCGACAACGAACGCACCGTGATCCACGACGGCACTTACTCCACCTGCCAGTGCGACGGAGAACCGGCGTGGTATATGCGCGCCTCGCGCTTCGACATGGACAGCGGCACCGATACCGGCGTCGCGCACAATGCGGTGCTGTTTTTTCAGGGCTTTCCGCTATTCGCCAGCCCGTGGCTGTCGTTCCCGCTGTCGAGCGATCGTCGCAGCGGCCTGCTGCCGCCAACCTTCTCGTTCAGCTCCACCGGCGGCTTCGATCTCGCAACGCCGTTCTATGTCAACCTCGCACCCAACTACGACCTCACGCTGACGCCGCGCATCATCAGCCGTCGCGGCGAACTTATCAGCGCGGACTATCGCTACCTGGGCAGCAACTACAGCGGTGAAATTTCCGGACTGATCCTGCCGCACGATGCGCTCACGAAAACCCAGCGCTATTCGCTTTCGATCAAGCAGGACTGGCAGATCGGCTCCGGGTTTTCGGCCTATGTGAATTACAACCGCGTGTCGGACGGCAACGTCAACACGGATCTGATTTCAGCGGGTCAAACGCTGCTGGGCTCGACCACGCTTTACGATCAGGAAGCGGGCCTGCGTTACGCAAACGGGCCGTGGTCGGTGCTGTTGCGCGAGCAGCACTGGCAGTCGTATTCGGGCAATTCGGTCTATAACCGCGAACCGCAGATCAACGTGAACTACGCGCGCTACAACGTGGGCGGGTTGGACTTTGGCGCGCAAGCCGACGCGTCTCGCTTCACCCTGTCGGATAGCACCGTCGCGCAGGGCAACCGCTTCGTTTTCAACCCGTACGTCTCGATGCCGATCGTGCGGCCGTCGTGGTACATCACGCCCAAGGTGCAGTGGCATTTCGCGGCCTACGATCTTTCGACGCTTGGCAGCGATCCGATCGCGGGCCAGCCGCGCAATTTCTCGGTCAACGTGCCGACGTTGAGTCTGGACTCCGGCATGACGTTCGAACGCAACGTCACGCTGTTCGGCCACTCGTATCTCCAGACGCTCGAACCGCGGCTGTTCTACGTCTATACGCCGTACCGCAACCAGAATTTCGCGCCGTTATTCGATACCGCACAAAGCGATTTTGGTCTCGCGGAGATTTTCAGTACCAATAGTTTTGTCGGCAACGATCGTATCGCCGACGCCAATCGCGTGACGGCGGCCATCACCACCCGCTTCATCGACGCCGCAACAGGCGCCGAGGCCGCGCGCTTCGTGCTCGCGCAGCAATACAATTTCACCACGCCGCGCGTGACGCTGCTCGCGGACGGCAGCGCGACCGACCTCACGCGCACCGGCTTCATCGCAGGCGGCTCGCTCAATATTGGTAATAATTTCAAGGCCGAACAGGCCATCGAATACAACGAGTCGAATTCATATTTCTCGCATACGAGCACGGGCTTTTCGTGGGCGCCCGCCACCGGCGAAGTCGTCAACGTAGCCTGGCGCTACACGCGCCGCGATGCGACCGACTCCACCGACGATACCGAACCAGTCAGCCAGTTCATCGTCTCCGGGCAATGGCCGCTCAGCCGCCGCCTTTCCAGCGTCGCGCGCGTGAACTACGACATGCACCTGCACCGCCTGATCGCCGGCCTGCTGGGCTTCCAGTACGACGCCGATTGCTGGTCGCTGGGCATCGCGTTCGAGAAATACACCAACGAAACCAGCACGACGGTGCCGAGCACCGGCAGCCGCGTGCTGATGCAGTTGCAGCTCAAGGGGCTGTCGAAGGTCGATAACGGCCTGCTAGACCAGTTCAAGGACAACGTGCCGGGCTACTCGCCGCTGCCGGACAGCAGCACGCCAGTGTCGAAGTTCACCGACTATCAGTAAGCGCACCGGAACGGCTTTTGAGCCGAATTTAAGCACGGCTTAAGCTGCTGTTAAATTGCTGTTACCAATCTGGCATTCCGGTTGCACCTGTGCGAGCATGTCCCGCCTACACTCCGAACCGTGCATAACAGGACGCATGGAAAGTGCGGAGGAACAGCGAAATGAACAAGACGATACTGGGCGTGGTACTGGGCGCGGCAGCACTGGTGGCTTCCACGGCCGCCAGCGCGCATGTGGACGTCGCACTGGGTGTGGTGGTGCCGGGCGTGACCTACGCGGAGCCTGCGCCGGTATATATTGCTCCACCGCCGCCGGTAGCCTATGCTCCTGAGCCGCCGCCCGTCGAGATGGCCTGGCGCGGCGACGACGACTGGCGCGCGCGCCAGTGGCGGGAGCACGAATGGCGCGAACACGAACGCCACGAACATGAATGGCGCGAGCACGAACGGCACGAGCATGAATGGCACGACCGTGGCTGGGGTTATTGAACCGGGCCACGGTTGAATGAATCCAGATCGGATTTACATCGAATTGATTGAATTTTCCAGCAGACAAATATTATGAAACTGAATCACCGCATGAGTCTTTTCGTTGCTGCCGCCGCTCTCGGTCTG
Organism: Paraburkholderia bannensis; assembly: GCF_014200455.1. Lineage (GTDB taxonomy): Bacteria > Pseudomonadota > Gammaproteobacteria > Burkholderiales > Burkholderiaceae > Paraburkholderia > Paraburkholderia bannensis_A. The sequence goes on from NZ_JACHBW010000020.1 coordinate 48,151, forward strand.
GCGGCAGCCGGCAGCGCAAACGCCGCGGGTTGCATGAAGGGCGCGGTCGTGGGCGGCGTGGCTGGCCACTACGCGGGCCACCATGCAGTCGTGGGCGCGGTCGGCGGCTGCATCGTCGGCCATCACATGGCGAAGAAGCAGGCCGAAGAACGCGCCGCGCAACACGCTGCCGACCGGGCCCATCAACTTCCCGGCTAACACTTTGCCCATGCGCACAATAGAGCGGACATCCCTGTCCGCTGTGCTATCCTGGCGGCACACGATTTGCACCGGCTCGATCAATCACACCTTGCCGAGTGGAGCCAACCAGGATGGATGAAAGAAAGCGAGACAGCATCGTGGCCTATCTGCAACGCAGAATGGCCGAATTCGGTATCACGCCCGAAGCCATTGCCGCCTCCCTCGCCGAAGATCAACGCCGCCTCCAGGCGGTCAAGTATCGCGACGCTTTTGGCAATAGCTGGGACGGCGAAGGCGCCGCGCCGCAATGGGTGGTGCAGGCGATGAGCGCCGGACAATCCCTCGATCACTTTTCCGTACGCCGGGCCGAAGCGCCCCAGGCGGACAAACGCGCCAGCGTCGATTGGCGCGACGACCCGTTTGCGGGCACGCGACTCGCCACGGTGAAGGCTGAACAGCTTCAGGCCGGTTGAGCGCATTTCCACGGCCCGCCAGCGCATTGATGAATCTGGCTCATTAGCTCATGCCGATTTAGCCCCATTGTTGAGGCCTTCTGCAGAAAATACACTTGATCTCCTGAGAAACTGACAGGAGCAAGCATGAAGGCGCGTCAACTCGGCAATAGTGGGCTTGAAGTCTCCGCAATCGGTCTGGGCTGCATGGGTCTGAGCTTCGGCTATGGACCGGCGACGGAGACGGCCGCGGGGGTCGAACTCATTCGCAGGGCCTTTGAACTGGGCGTCACGTTCTTCGATAGCGCGGAAGCCTATGGCCCGTTCGCCAATGAAGAGCTTCTAGGCGAGTCGCTCGCACCCTTTCGCGATCAGGTTGTCATCGCAACCAAATTCGGCTTCAAGGACGGCGACTCCAAAGCCGGCGTGGACAGCCGCCCCGAGCGCATTCGCGCGGTGGCCGAAGCATCGCTCAAACGCCTGAAGACCGACCGGATCGACCTGTTTTACCAGCATCGCGTCGACCCGAACGTGCCGATCGAGGACGTGGCGGGCGCCGTCAAGGACCTGATCGCCGAAGGCAAGGTCAAGCATTTTGGCCTGTCCGAAGCGGGCGCGCAGACCATCCGCCGCGCCCACGCGGTTCAGCCGGTGGCGGCGCTGCAAAGCGAATACTCGCTCTGGTGGCGTGAACCCGAGCAGAAGGTGTTCGCGACACTCGAAGAACTGGGGATTGGCTTCGTGCCGTTCAGTCCGCTCGGAAAAGGCTTCCTGACCGGCGCAATCGACGCGAACACAACTTTCGATCAAAGCGATTTCCGCAACGTCGTGCCGCGTTTCTCGGAAGAAAACCGCAAGGCCAATGCGCAACTCGTCGACGTGCTCGGCACGATTGCAAACAAAAAAGGCACGACGCGCGCGCAGATCGCGATCGCCTGGCTGCTCGCCCAGAAACCGTGGATCGTGCCGATTCCTGGGACGACGAAGCTTGCCCGGCTCGAAGAAAACGTCGCCGCCGAGGCGGTTTCTCTGACCCCGGCGGAACTCGCGTCTATCGAAGCGGCGCTCGCCGCCATCAAGGTGGTGGGCGAGCGCTATCCGGCGCAACTCCAGCAGCGCGTCGATAACTGACGCGCCCGCCGCGTGCGCTAGTGCGAAATGCTCTCCAGCGATTTGCCGAGCGTGCGCGGCCCCATCAGGCCAATTGCGACGATCACCAGCGACATCGCGCCCGCGATGAACACGAACACGCCGGTCACGCCGAATTCGCGCAGCGTAGACGCGATCACGAACGAGCTGAACACCGCCGACAGCCGGCTCCACGAATAGACAAAGCCCACGGCGCGCGCGCGGATCGCGGTGGGATAAAGCTCCTGCTGATAGGTGTGATAGCTGAACGAGATAATGTTGCTCGCCAGCGTCAGCAGCACGCCAAGCGTGACGATTGCGCCCGCCGATCGCACCTGACTGAACAACAGCCCGGCGACGATATTGAGCGCGGCCATGCAGACGATCACATGCTTGCGCTCGAAACGATCCGCAATGGCATAGCCGAGCAGCGGCCCGAGCGGCGCCGCCAGCCCGATCACGGTCGTATAGAGCAGGCTCGACGTGACGGTGATGCCCTGTTTGACGAGCAATGTGGGCACCCAGTTGGCGAAGCCAAAAAAGCCGATGGTCTGGAAGATATGGAACAGCACCAGCATGATCGTGCGCTTGCGGTACGGCGGCTTCCACATAGCGGCGAAACCGGACTTCGGCATCACGGGTTCTGCCGCGGCCGGAGCGGGCAACGCGCGGCCGTATTGACGCTCGACCGTGGCTTCAAGGCGGCTGAGCACCGCGTGCGCTTCGTCCAGACGTCCCTGCCCGGCGAGCCAGCGCGGGCTTTCCGGCAGATTGCGCCGGAAGTACCACACGAACAGCGCGCTCACGCCGCCCAGCAGCACGACCCAGCGCCAGCCATCCAGCCCATAGGGCGCGTGCGGCACCAGCAGATACGATAGATACGCGGCCACCGGCACGGCGGTGAAGCCGATCGTCTGGCACACGGCGAACGCGCGGCCGCGCAGATGCCTGGGCGCGAGTTCGGACAGATACGTGCCGATCGTCACCAGTTCCACGCCGATACCCATGCCCGACACGAAGCGCCAGAAGTTCAGCCCCGCCGCGCTGTCCTGAAACGCCATCACGGTATTGGCGACCACATACCAGAGCATCGACCACGTAAAGATCGCGCGGCGGCCAAAGCGGTCGGCGAGAAACCCGCAGGCAATCGTGCCGACGAACAGCCCGCTAAAGAGCGCGGCGATAAACCCCGCGATCCCCGAGGTGCCGAACAGGCCCGGCGTGGTGGGTGTGAGGATGCCGCTCTTGACGAGGCCGGGCGCGACATAGCCCGTGTAAAGCAGATCGTAGAGTTCGAAGAAAAAGCCCAGGCTCAGGAGCAAGACGAGCTTCCAGATCGCGCCCGTGGCGGGCAGGCGGTCGAGGCGCGTGGAAATCGCGCCTTTGTCGATGGCCTGATTTGATGCACGGTCGGCGGCGCGCGGGGAGGACGCACTCTCCAGTGAGGCCATGCCAGTCTCCTGAATCGTAGTTGGAATAAATCGGGCGGATCGCCGATTGTATCCGGGCGCGCTGGAAATGCGAGCCGCCCGTCTGGACCGCTTTCTACGTAGTTCGAACGAGTCGCCATTGCCTTCGCCAGTAATCCTCGCGGCGGTTCAGATGGCAGCGGACCTGGGCGCGTTATTGTGTTTGATGAAAAACCCATTCCAGGCCAATGCGCTCGCCACTGCGCACGCGGCTGATCGCGTGCTTGAGGTGGCCCCGATAGTAACCATGTGCGCCCTGCACGGGCCGTTGCGCGCTCGCGATAATCGCTATATCGCCGTATTGCAGAGGTACCACCATCGGTCGCGACTGCATACGCGGGCGCTGCTCCGTCATGACGAACTCGCCGCCCGTGAAGGCGCGCTTCGGCTCGCTGAGCAACGCGACAAGCTGAAACGGAAATGTCCATTCGCCTTCGTCATGACGATGCAGACCCAGCCGATCGCCTTCGCGCAAGCGGCAAAGATGCGATTGCTGGCGATGCTGCCCGGCGCCGCGGTTCGCTTCGAGAAACGCCTCGAATTCCGGGGGAAAGGTGCGATCGATTCCTGCAAGCGTGTTCCATCGGTTAGCCAATGGCACAAGCCACCGATATGAAGCATCACACCAGGCGTTCAATCGCGGCGGCATGGCTTCGTCGAAGTAGTGGAACTCGCCGCCATCGGGGCCGCGCTTGACGCGCCCCGCATCGAGCAGGTTCGCCATCGCGCGCGCTTCGTCGGCGTCAAAGCAACCCGGCAACACCGCATAGGCCTCTGCATCGAGTTGCGCCGAAATCCTCTGCAAATCGAAACTCTCAAGCATGTTGTCGTTCTTCATGCCGATGCGGACGGCTCGCGCGCGTCGTGAAAGATCATGCCGAGCGTGTACCGCGTACCGCTGCGCACGACGCTCACGCCATGACGCATCGTGACCTTGCGCGCGCGGCCCGCCACTTCGGGCCGTTCGTTGACGGCGAACACCACCGCATCGCCCTGCATCAAAGGCACGACGTCGGCGTACTGGCCGCTGCTGCGCGTTCCGGTCATGACGAATTCGCCGCCCGTGAAATCCACTTCGGGCGCGGAAAGCACGATCGCCACCTGAAGCGGGAACACATGTTCGCCGTACAGGTCCTGGTGCAGGCAGTTGTAGTCGCCTGGGCCATAACGCAGCATGAGCGGAGTGGGCCTTGTCTGACCGGCTGCACGGCAGTGCGCCAGAAACGCTTTCAAATCAGCGGGATATTGAACGTCAACACCCAGTTGCCGGTTCCAGCGATTGGCAATCGGCGCGAGGCGCCGATACAGCGCATGGCGCAGCCGGTCGATAAAGGGCGGCAACGGATAGGCAAAATATTTATACTCGCCGCGCCCGAAGTTATGCCGCGCCATCACGACACGCGAACGAAAACGCGCGTCCTGCGGATAAATATCGGCGAGTTTAGTGCACTGGTCGGGCGTAAGCAGCGCGGGCAACACCGCATAGCCGTCGCGTTCGAGCGACGCCGCCGCATTGGCCCAGATCGCGTCGCAGCGCGCGGCAGTTTCGCTATCGCTCGTTTCAGCAGTTGCGGCCATTGCGGGCTCCCGTCATTTTCATCGATCAACACAATGCGGTCAGTCTAGCCCCCCGATGCGCGCCGTACACTCCGTGCCTTGCGCTCCCATTCCCTTCATAAACTGCAAAAAATACAGGCGCCGGCGCGCCCACCCGCGACGGCTCATTCAAACAAAGAGAGGATGTTGACTCAGAAAGCACGGCTCGCAATTGCCATCGCCGAGCATCCGCAGACGTCGGCGATCCGCAACGGCTCCATTCCCATCGAGGGCGTGGACGCGGAATTCGTCACGGTTCAAGCGCAGATTGGCGCGTTTCGCCACCATCGCATGACCGACTTGCAAGCTCGTTTGAGCGCGGCGGCCAGTTTCCCGGCCGCCGCGTTTTGGCGTTTTACCGAAGACGCGCTATTACGCTTCAAGTTGCTCCAACACTTTGCCCTTGGTTTCGATGCCGAGGAAATGCACCGCAATGGCCGCGAGGAACGGCACCGCGGCGAGGATGTAGAACGCCACATCCAGATGGCCGCCGATCATCGTCTTCGACACAATCGTGGGCGCGAAAATCGCCGCCACCTTCAGCCACGCGCCGCCCATGCCGCAACCCATGGCGCGGATGCTCGTGGGGTACAGCTCCGGCGTATAGACGTAGGCGGTGATAAAGCCGCTAGCCAGCAAACCGAGTGCCAAGGCGCAAAGCGTCGCCACCACATAGACCGACATCGAATGGCACACGCCCGCCAGCGCCAGCGACACCGCGCACAATAGAAACGACACATTGATGATGGGCTTGCGGCCCACCTTGTCCACCAGCAGCGCGCAGGTGAGCGAACCCACCACGCCCAGCACGGAAGCCGCCACCGCCAGATTCAACGCCAGCTGCAGCGGCGCGTGATAGATGGCGCGATAGATCGTCGGCAGCCACGTCGAAAGACCGTACTGAATGAAGCCGCAGGTCATCCACAGCATCGCCACCGCAATCGTGCGCTTGAGATAGGCCGGGCCAAACAGATCCTTCAAGCTGCGCTTCGGATGACGCTTCGCCATCGCGTCAAACTCGGCGGCGTTCGTGACAGGCGGCAGCGGTCCCTTGGCGGTACGCTCGAAAGCGTGCACCGCCGCTTCGGCATCGGCCAGACGTTCGCGTTCGGCCAGCCAGCGCGGCGATTCCGGCACCAGCTTGCGCAGCACGAAGAACAGCACCAGCGGCATGCCGCCGATGAAGTACATCGCCTGCCAGCCAAAGCGCGGCACGATGAAGGCGCCCAGCGCATTCGAGGCGAGCAGGCCGATCGGGAACACGATCTCGTAGAGGAGAACGAAGCGTCCTCGGCCATGCGCGCGGCTGACCTCGTTGATATAGGTCGCGGCCACCGGCAATTCGCCGCCCAGACCAAAGCCCTGAATCACGCGCAGCGCCGCGAACACCGCGAAGCTGGGCGCAAACCCGCAGGCAATGCTGGTCACGCCGATAATGCCCGAGCTCCACGCAATCGCGCGCACGCGGCCATGACGTTCCGCAAGCCACGGAAACAGGAACGCGCCGAACAACTGACCGACCGATCCGGAGGCGATCAGAAAGCCGATCTCCCACGGCGTGAGCTGCCACTTCTGGATCAGGATCGGCAGGGTCGCGGCGATGGCGATCACGTCGAAGCCGTCGAAGAACGTGGCAAGGCCGATCAGGATACGCGCGCGCACCTGCATGGCGTTGGTCGGCAGCCGTTCGAGGCGCGCGATGATCGAGCCGCGTGTGAGCGGTTCGCTCACCGGCGTCTCGTCGAGCGCAGCAGCAGCGCCGCTATGGCCGAAAGGTGTATCGAGGGTTCTCATGCCTGTGGTCCCGTCCCGTATGTCGGTATCACTGATGGTGACGCTACGCGAGCGCCTTGCTGGTATCGACGAGTGCCGCGATATCCACCGCGCGGCCCTGGTTCATCCACTTGCGCGCGAGCTTCAGATCGCGCGCCGAATTGATGGCGATGACGCCGCGCAGATGCCCGTCTTCCACGAAGAACAGCGTCGCGCGCTTTTCTTCGAGGTTACCGCGCAGCGCCGGTGTGACGTCCGCCGGAATCTCGCCGAGAATCTGCAGATTCACGTCGTACTGATCGGACCAGAACCACGGAATTTCCGCATATGGCGTCTTCACGCCCAGCACGGCTTTCGCTGCCGCGATTGCCTGGTTCTGCGCGTTGGCCCACGATTCCAGTCGCACGCGGCGCTTGAGCCATGCGTTGGGATGATTCGCCACGTCGCCGCAGGCAAAAATATCGGAATCCGAAGTCTGGCCAAATTCGTCGACGACGATGCCGTCCTGCACGTCCAGTCCTGCCGCCTCGGCAATCGCCGTGTGCGGCGCGAGACCGATGCCAGCCACCGCGAAATCCGCGTCCAGCGTGCTGCCGTCCGCGAAGGTCGCACGCACGCCGTCGCCGTGATCGTCCAGCGAAACGAGCTGCACATTCAGGCGGATATCCACGCCATTGCCGCGATGCAGATCGAGCAGGAACCGCGACACTTCATTGGGCAGCGAACGCGCGCACAGACGCGGCGCGCCTTCGATCACCGTGGCTTCGACGCCCAGCTTGCGCGCCGTCGCCGCCACTTCCAGGCCGATCCAGCCGCCGCCCACCACCAGCACGCGCTGGCTGCGACGCAGGCGCTCGCCCAGCGTGATCGCTTCGTCGAGCGTGCGCAGATACGTGACGTGCGCGCTCTTCGCGATGCTGTCCGGCAGCTTGCGCGCCGCGCCGCCCGTGGCGATCACGAGACGGTCGTATTTCACGGCGCGGCCCAAGCGCGTTGTCACCGTGCGATTGGCGCGGTCGATGGCGATGGCGCAATCGGGCTGCCATGCCTCGATATTCAGGGATGCGAATTCATCGGGCCTCGCGATGCGAACCGTTTCGATATCGGCTTCGCCGGCGAGCACGGCCTTCGAAAGCGGCGGACGCTCATAAGGCAGATGCGCTTCGTCGGCGATCATTACGAGGCGGCCCGCGTAGCCTTCCTGGCGCAGCGTCTTGACGACCCAGCCCGCGGCCTGGCCGCCGCCGATCACGACGACGGTGCGCGGCGCGTCCACCGCGCCGGTTTGAATCGATTCGCTCATGATTTACGCTCCGTCATGAACTTGCCCTTGGGCGCTTCGGCGTTCTTCTGGCGGCGGGTATTGCCGTCCAGACCGCCATCGATGGCCCATTCCGCAAACACGGTCGGGCCCGGTTCGAATTCGCGCGGCTCCCACTCGGGCGTGAGCTGGTCTTCGTCGGCGTAATACTCGATCAGACCGCCCGCCGGATTCTTGAAGTACCAGAAGTAGGCCGACGACACCGGATGGCGACCCGGCCCAAGCTGCGTGGTCCAGCCGCAACGGCTGATATGCAGACCGCCGCCGAACACCTCATGAATATCGCGCACCGTGAAGGCCACGTGATTGAGGCCCTTCTTGCCGTCGGGCAGCGCGAGCAGGAACAGGTCGTGATGACCGCCGTGCGGCGCGCAGCGCATGAAGGCGCCGCGATTTGGATAGCGATCCGAAGTTTCGAAGCCCAACAGCTCGTGATAGAACTTTTCCTGTTCCGCGAGGCAGTTGGTGAAGAACACCACATGGCCCACTTCGACCGGTTCCGCACGCTCGTAGATGGGCGAAGGCGTATCGACGCGCAACGTCTGGCCCCACACATTCGACGGTGAACCCTGCACGTCGATCTCGCGCTTGCGCGTGACTTCCACGCGAATCGCCATGCCTGCGGGGTCGAAACAACCCACGCCGGTTTCATCGACGTGATAGCCGGGCTGGCCTTTCAGGCGCTCACGCAGCGCGTCGAGTGCTTCGCGCGTGGCCACGCCCCAGACCACTTCGCGCAGCGTGGGGCCTGCTTCGAAGGCAGCAGGCAGCGATGCGTCGTTCGCATCCGCCACCAGCACGGTGCAGCCGTTGAGTGTTTCAAAGCGCGCGCGCGTTTCGTCGTGCGCGGTCTCCTTCATGCCCCAATCGGCGAAAAAGCGACGGCAGGTGTTGAGATCCGTCACGCCGTAGGTAATCTGTTCGATGCCGAGAATCGTCATGTTTCTTGCTCCGTGCGCGTGCGTTCAGGCGTTGGCCCAGGGCAGCGGCGCGTCGTTCAAGCCCCAGTAGAGGCTCTTTTGCTGCATATATTCGCGAATGCCAAGCCGGCCTTTCTCGCGGCCCATGCCGCTTTCCTTCCAGCCCGAGAACGGCGTGGAAATCGAGAACAGCTTGTACGTGTTGATCCAGACCGTGCCGGCTTCGAGCTTGCGCGCCACGCGCCACGCGCGCTTGTAGTCGCGCGTCCAGATGCCGGCGGCCAGACCGAAGACGCTGTCGTTGGCTTCTTCGATCAGGGCGGCTTCGTCGTCGAAGGGCATCGCCACCAGCACCGGTCCGAAAATTTCTTCCTGGCAGATGCGCGCGCTATTCTTCAGACCTTCGAGAATCGTCGGCTGATAGAAGAAGCCGTGTTCGCGCTGGTCGCCCACCGGGCGCTCACCGCCGCACAGCAAACGGCCGCCTTCTTCAAGGCCGATGGCCACATAACGCTCGACCGATTCGCGATGCTTCGCGGTGATGAGCGGACCCATCTGCGTGTTTTCGCTGGACGGATCGCCCACGCGCAGCTTGCGCGCGCCTTCCACGAGACGCTTCATGAACGTGTCGTAAATCGAACGCTGCACAAAGAGGCGCGAACCCGCGATGCACGCTTCGCCCGACGAGCTGAAAATGCCGTACAGCACGCCGTTCACTGCATGATCGATATCCGCGTCTTCGAACACCATCGTCGGCGACTTGCCGCCCAGTTCGAGCGAGACGGGCATGAGCTTGTCCGCCGCGATGCGCGCGATGCCGCGGCCCACTTCGGTGCCGCCCGTGAACGACACTTTCCTGACCAGCGGATGGCGCACCAGCACGTCGCCGATCACCGAACCCTTGCCGGGCAGCACGCTCACGATGCCCTTGGGCACGCCCGCTTCTTCACAGATGCGTGCGAGTGCCAGCGAAACCAGCGGCGTGACTTCGGCGGGCTTGAGCACCACGGCGTTACCGGCGGCCAGTGCGGGCGCGAGCTTTTGCGCATCCGATGCGATGGGCGAATTCCACGGCGTGATCGCGGCGATCACGCCAATCGGCTCGTATACGCTCATGGTCAGATAGTCGCCGCGCGAAGGCGTGACTTCTTCGTCCATGGTTTCCAGACAGGCCGCGAAATAGCGGAACGTATTGGCGGCGCTTGCCACCAGCACGCGCGTTTCCTTGATGGGCTTGCCGTTGTCGCGGCGCTGCAATTGCGCGAGCGCTTCGTGACGCTGCATGATGAGGTCGGCGATGCGATAGAGCACGAGCGCGCGCAGATGCGGCTTCATCGTGGCCCATTCACCCTGCTTCCAGGCGGCGTGCGCTTTTTCGACCGCTTCGGCGGCGTCTTCGGCGCTGGCCGTCGAGACCTCCATGTTGAGCGACTGGTCAGCCGGATAAAGGCTCGCGAAAGGCGCGGCGCGGCCCTGGCGCCATTCGCCGCCGATCAAAATATCGCCGTTCGGGACGAGGCTCGTATCGAAGGGAGTCATATCAGAGGTCTCTCTGTTTCCAGTGCTGCGATGCGGTTCACGATATGCATCGCGCCCACGCATCGCATTCCATCACGACAAAAAACGCTTGTTTTAAGGATCAGATCACGCAGCGCGCCGCACGATTACGCAGCGCGCGAATCGCGCTGTACGCGGTAAGCGCCGAGGTCTTGGGGTTGTCCGGCAGCGGTTTGCCGCACATTTCCAGCGACATTTCGCCAAACGCGCCACGCGCCACGATGCGATGCACGTTGCGCTCGACTGCCGGGTCGGCAATCAGGCGCACCGTGGTCTGATCGAGACCCAGACCCGCGAGCGCAATCGTCGCCGCCACGTTCGCGTTCTTCGGAAACAGGCGCGCCGCTTCGCGCGCGCTGCCTTCGAAGATCACCTGCTCTTTGGCGAGTGTGCGCAGATCGCAGACCTTTTCCGCAGGCGTATCGAGCCAGCCCAGCGGCGGCTTGCGGCCCGTGTACAACACTTCGTCCAGACCGCCGAGCCTGGCCGCGGACAGCGCATCGATACCGCCGATGGCACCCGAAAGCAGCGTGAGCGTGGCGTCGCCCTCGTCGGCCGCGAGCGACAGACGTTCGAGCAGATCGAGGTCGGACAGCGCGCCTATCGAGGCGACCGCGCAATCGGTGCCGCTTTGCAGCAGCGGCACGACATGATCGACGAGCGCCGCGTGGCCCGCACATTCCAGCGCGAACTGCGGCTTCGACGACAACAGACTCACGGACGACACCACTTCAACCGAGCTGTCTACCTGCTTGCGCACTTCGTCAGCATGGTGTTCGGGCACGATCACGTGCGAGACGTGCACAAGCGGGTCCGCTGCCACCGCGCGATACACGGTCTGGCCGATCGCGCCGAAGCCGATCATCGCGATGTCGATCGGAGCATGCTGCGCGTGTGCTGCTTGTCCGCCGTAGCCGTTACGCATGTTCCGGCTCCTCTTTGCGCACCGGCGGGCCTGCAAATACGGCTTCGAAGCTGCCCACGGCCTTCATGTCCACTTCGAGCAGCACCGGGCCCTCGAACGCCATGCCTTCGCTGATCACCGCATCGGCGTTGTCGAGCGACGAGAGGCGATAGTGCTTCAGACCCAGGCTCGCGCAGAACTGCGAGAACTCCGGCTGGTGCAGATCGACGAACATGCGGCGCCCGCCATACTGCGCGTCCTGAATGTTGCGGATCACGCCATAGCACTGGTCGTTCATCAGCACGATCATGACGTTGGCCTTTTCCTGCACCGCCGTCGCGAGTTCGCCCACGTTGACCATCAGGCCGCCGTCGCCCACCAGGCACACGGTCTTGGCTGCGGAATTCGCCAGCGCCGCGCCGATGGCCATCTGCATGCCCTGGCCGATGCCGCCGCCCAGTGCGTGCACGCCCGCACGCGGCGTGAAGATCTTCAGCAGGCGGTTGCCCCAGGTGCTGTTCGAGATCGTGACATCGCGCACCCAGTTGTAGTCGCGGCCCACGGCACGTTGCAGCGCTTCCACCAGACGGCGATACGGGCCGAGACCCTTGGCCGTTTCTTCGACCGCCGTATCGCGTGCGGCAGCCAGATCGGCAGCAAATTCCGGATCGACTTTAAGCCTGTTTTCAAGGCGCGTGGCGAGTGCATCGAGGACGCGCGCGGCATCGCCATGCACGAACAGTGCGTTGCGATAGCCACGGTTGTCGGCGAGCGCATCGGCGTCCACGCGATAGAGCGGTTGCGGCAGACCGAGCTTGTACTTGAGCGTTTCGTTGCCGCGCAGACGCGAGCCCACCACCAGCATCGCATCGCAGGTCTTGTAGAAGCGCTCGACCGACGGGCTCACGTTGAAGGCGCCCAGCGTGGCCGGATGATCTTCCGGCAGCACGCCTCGGCCCTGCACGCTCGTCACCACGCCAAAGCCCAGCGCGACCAGACGCTCGACCGCCGCGCGTGCGTGACGCGTGCCGCCGCCCAGCCACAGCAGCGGACGCTTCGCCTTGGCGAGTTCATTCGCGAGTTGTTCGACGCGCGCTTCGTCGTGCGTGAGCGTGGTGAGATGCGGCGCGGCCAGATCGGCGGGCCAGTCGGTCAGCGCCGCCTGGATGTCGATGGGAATTTCCACGCTCACCGGGCCACTAGGCGCGGTCTGCGCAACGCGCACGGCTTCACGGATGGTCGGCAGTGCGGTTTCGACCGAACGCACGCGGAACGCGGCCTTCGAGATCGACGACAGCATGCTCAGCTGGTCAGGTGCTTCGTGGATATACGCGAGATCCTGATCGAGGTATTCGGTCTCGATCTGGCCGGTGATGTGCAGCAGCGCCGTGCCTGCCGTGAGGGCTTCGACCATCGCACCCGCAGCGTTGCCCGCCGCCGTGCCCGTGCTCGTGAACGCCACGCCGAGGCCGCCCGACACACGCGCCAGGCCGTCCGCCATATTGAGCGCGCCGGCTTCGCCGCGCGCGCCCACATAGCGGATCTTGCCGCGCACGCCAATGGCGTCGAGGATCGGCATGTTGTGGATCGAAATCACACCAAAGGCGGTTTGGACTCCACATTGTTCGAGGAACGCGGCGATCAGTTCGCCGACGGTGGTTTGCTTAGACATGACGTGCAACGCCTCCAGATACATCGATATGACTGCCCGTCGTATAGGACGACAGGGACGTGGCCAGATAAAACAGCGCCTGCGCCGCTTCTTCGGGAAGACCGAAGCGACCCAGCGGAATGTGCTTCTTGCGTGCGAGCTCGCCGGTCCATTGCTGCCAGCTTTGACCGGCGGCCTGAGCAGCGGCGTCGGCTTCGTAGCGGCGGCGCCATTGGCCCGACTCCACGATGCCGATCAGGATCGAGTTCACGCGGATCTTCTCGGGCGCGAGTTCCACCGCGAGCGACTTGATGAGACTGAGCACGCCGGCGCGCGCCGACGAAGTCGCGACCATATGCGGCTCGGGCTGCAAGGCAAGCAGCGAATTCACACACACGATCGCGGCGTTTTGTCCTTGTTTTGCAGTGCTACGCAGCATCGGCAGAAAGGCGCGCGTGGGACGGATGATGCTGAAATACTTGAGGTCGAGTTCCTCGCGCCAGGCTTCGTCGGTGGTATCGGCGAAGGTGGAGACGCGGCCTTGGCCGGCGTTGTTCAGCAGCATGTCAACGCGGCCGAAGCGCTGTTCGACGGCGGCGGCGAATGCGGCGACATCGTTCGCGTCCAGCACGTCGCAGCGCGCGGCCAGCAGTTGCGCCTGCGGATGACGTTCGCGCAGTTGGCGCTCGGCGCGTGCGAGGCGGTCGCTGTCGCGGCCGCAGATCGCGACGCTTGCGCCCGCCTGCAGAAAGAGTTCGGCGCTCGCGAGGCCGATGCCGGACGAGCCGCCCGTCACCACCGCCACCTGGCCGGTCAAATCGATTCGAATCATTTGATCCCCAATGCCTTCATATACGACGTTTTCTTGCCAACAGCGTGATTTGCAACCTGCATGCCGGGCCGGTAGTTCAGGCGCTTCGAGAGTTCATCGGCGGCGTGACGGACCTTGTCGATCAGGCCGCTGTCGAGCAGCGACGATTCGATGCCCGGGCGCGGAATCGTTGTGGTCACAACCGCTGCGATACGGCCCGTTTCGTTGCGCACCGGCGCGGACACCACCGAAATGCCACGCTCGAACGACGATTCGCTCACGGCGTAGCCTCGATCGGCGTCTTCGCGAATGCGCATATACAGTTCTTCGACCGTATCCGGCGTGGAAGGCGTGTAGCGCTCCAGATGCGCTTCCGGATACAGCGCGCGCAGATCGTCCAGCGTGAGGTCGCCCATCAGCACCTGGCCGTGGGTGGTGGCGTGCGCGGGCAAGCGCGTGCCCACATTCACCTTCACGGAGCTGAAGATGGGCGCATGGCTTTGCGCCTTGGCGACGAACACGATGTCGCGGCCATCGCGGATCACGATATGCGAGGTCAGGCCAGTAGCATCGCGTAGCGTCTCGATCAGTGGCAGCCCCAGATCGGTCAGTTCCAGCGAACTGAGATATTCGAAGCCAAGGCGCAGCACGGCCACGCCGAGGCGGTAATTACGGTCACGGTCGGCGCGTTCCAGAAAGCCCAGTGATTCGAGCGTTTGCAGCAGACGGAACACCGTCGTGCGCGGAATGCCCAGGCGGCGCGACAGTTCGGGCGCATCGAGCACGGGCTCGCGCGGCGAAAATTCGGTCAGGATGCGCAGGCCCCGTTCCAGACCGGGCACGCGATAGTTCGTATCGCTGCGGTCTTCGTCGGCGTCGGGGGACGCGCTGGCGAGGTCGGCTGTCATTTCTGGATGATTCCCTGAGATTGCTGAATGGGCTGATGTTGACGGCAGAACGTATCGATCAGCGCGTTATAGGCTTCGGGCTGTTCGATATAGCCCGCGTGTCCCGCACGCGCGATTGTTGCGAACGGCGCTTGCGCGATTTGCGCGAGACGCTCGCAGGCGGCGGGCGGCGTGATGGTGTCTTGCGCGCCCACGGCCACCGCCATCGGCACGCGAGCCGCGCATTGCGCGAGATCGGCGGCGAGGTCGGCATTGGCGAGCAGATGCGTGGCCTGGGCGTAACCGTGTGGGATCACGCGCGCCATGTTCCAGCGCACCCAGGCGCGTGCCTCATCGCTCGCATGCGGCGAGAGCATATTGGCGCTGCGTTTTTCCGCGAGACCTTGCGGGCCGAGTTCGGCGAGCATCGCCAGGCGCGCATCGCGCTTTTCGGCGCGCGCTTGCGGGTCCGCTGCGCCGTAGCCGTCCGCTGGCGAAATCAGCAGCAGCGCGCTCACGCGTTGCGGATGCGCCGCTGCGAAAGCGCCCGCGATAATCGCGCCGAGCGAATGCCCCACCAGCACGCAGCGCGCGACGCCAACCGCGTCGAACCAGTCGAGCAGCACGCGTGCATAGTCGGCGGCGACGGGCGACGCGCTCGCCACCGGCGTGGACGCCCCATATCCCGGCGCATCCCAGGCGAGCACGCGGCGCGCTTGACCCAATGCTTCGAATTGCTGCACCCACGAAGCCGCGCCGGAGCCAATGCCATGCAGCAGCACGAGCGGCAGCGCCTCATTGCCGTTCGCTTCTTGCGCCGCTGCCTCGCGATAGCTCACGCACGCCTCGCCCGCTCGCACTTCGCGCAGCGCAAAGCGCGCGAGCCGCGTGTCGAGCGTGGCGGCTGATGAGGCGTGAATGTCGATCGCTTCGTTCATGACTTGGGTTTCAGGCTGGCTTTGTGGATGTTCTGCTTAGTGATGCTTACTTCTGAAGATCGCGCTTGATCTTCGCGAGCGGCGAATCCGGCGGATACGTCGGCGTGACGGGCTTGGGCGAACCCAGCATCACGCACATCAGCGCGTCTTCCTCGCCGATGTTGATTTCCGTGCGATAGACGCCCGGCGGCACCGAGATCAGATCGCGTTCGCCCAGCACGGCTTCCCACGTCTCGCCGTCTTTCTCGCAGATCACCTTCATCTTGCCGCGCAGCACGAAGAAGATTTCTTCCACGTCCATATGGATATGGCTCGGGCCGATATTGCCGGCCGGAATCACCATCGTCGAGAACGTGAAGCCGCCCGAAGGCACCGTGTTGCTGTCCTTCGCCACGCCCGTGCCGCCCGTGCCCACGTAGCGCATCTGCGCGCGGCGGTACTTCGGGTCGTAGTCGGCCTGGAACTTCAGGGCGTCCCAGTCGTAGCGGCGCGTTTCATAGCGCGCCACGCGGCTGTTCATCCAGTCATCAAAGCTCGCGTCGGCGGGACGGTCCCACGACTTGCGATCGATATCGGCATCGGCCATTGCTTTCTCCTTTACAGCTTTCGAACGTTCGATTCGAACGGGTCAATTCATCACAAAGCCGCCGTTCACCGGCAGCAGCTGCCCGGTCACGAAACGCGCGGCGTCGGTCAACAGGAACAGCACGGGGCCCGTCACGTCCTCGGGCAGCTGGGCGCGCTGCAACGCGCGGCCTTCAAGGTAATACGCGTGACGCTCGGCGGGCACATAGGCGGTGGCTTCCACTTCGGTCAGCCCCGGCGCGATCGCGTTGACGGTGATGTTGTCGCCGCCGAACTCACGCGCGAGCGAATGCGTCATCGCAATCACGGCGCCCTTGCTGGCCACATAGGCGAGCAGTTTTGGCGCGCCCCATAGTGCGGTGTCCGAAGCAATATTCACAATCGCCCCGCGTCCCGACTCGCGCAGCCAGGGCTGCGCTGCCGTGCACATCAGCCACGTGCCGCGCACGTTCACGTCCATCACCGCGTCCCATGTCGAGACGGCGATTTCGTTGGCGAACTTGCCGCCCGAGTTGGTGATGGCCGCGTTGTTGATGAGCGCGTCCACGCCGCCCATGCGTTGCGCGGCGGCGGCCACGAATGCGTCAATGCTTTCGGGCTGAGCCAGATCGAGCGCGAGGAACGCCACGTCATGACCTTCCGAGACCAGCGAGCGCGCCAGCGCTTCGCCCGCATCGTGCAGCACGTCGCCGAACACGACGCGTGCGCCGCTCTTCGCGAGCGTGTTCACGAACGCCGCGCCCAGGCCGCGCGCGCCGCCCGTGACGATCACGCGCCGGCCTGCGAGCGCGCCTTGCGTGG
This sequence comes from Paraburkholderia bannensis, assembly GCF_014200455.1. Classification (GTDB taxonomy): domain Bacteria; phylum Pseudomonadota; class Gammaproteobacteria; order Burkholderiales; family Burkholderiaceae; genus Paraburkholderia; species Paraburkholderia bannensis_A. The sequence continues at coordinate 65,124 of NZ_JACHBW010000020.1, forward strand.
ACGTATTCACGTCATGCATGGCTATGCTCGCCTTGCGTAGTGGCGGCTTGCTGCACGCGGAATGCTTCGAGGTCCGTCATATGCTGCTGCGCGCGTTGGCGGAACAGACGGCGAACCCGCGTCATGCCCACGTCGTGCTGATAGAGGAATTCCTGATCGCGCGCGTTCGGCGCCATGCTTTCGAGGACGTAGCGGTCCTGTTCCAGCACGGCCCAATGCAGACCTTCCAGGCGGTTGCGGTACATGAAGCGCCATGCGTCGCGCTGCCAGCCCTGCACCTTGCGGGTACGCCAGAAGTAAACCTGGCAGTTGTTTTCATCGACCGGCACAGCGAAGCCAATGATGCCGAAGTTGCCGCCAGGGCCGAACTTCTTCTTGTACGGAATCGCCAGGCGCATCCACAGGCAGCCGGTTTCGCCCAGCTCCACCCAGTCGAAGTTCACGTCGCGCTGACCGATCTTCTCGAACATGAGGCCGGTGTCGGTTTTGCGCACACGCATCTCGGCCTGCTTGTCGCCGTCGGCCATCGAGTGCGAGGTGGCGTGCAGATACGCGCCGTGCATCGGGTCCATGACGTTGTCGATTGCGTACTGGTAATTGCACTTCCAGTTCGACATGCACAGGAAGCTTGCGTATTCCTCGCCCACCAGTTCCTCGGGCAGCTGCAGCGGCGCGGGTTCCTTGTGCGCGTCATCGCCGAACCAGAGGAAGATCGCGCCCGCATGTTCCTGCGCCGGGTACGACTTCACGCACTTCTGGCCTTCGAGCGGGCACGAGGAAACAGCCGGCACGCTTTGCACGGTGCCGCTGCCGTCGATTTCGATGCCGTGATACCAGCACGCCACGCTCTTGCCAAGGTTCCAGCCCAGCGACAGACGCGCGCCGCGGTGCGGGCAGCGGTCTTCGAGCGCATGGACCAGGCCTTCCTTGTCGCGCCACAGCACGATCTGTTCGCCAAGACGCGTGATGCCGATGGGCGCGTCGCCCACCTGCCAGCTCGGTGCTACCGGATACCAGTAGTTCTTGATGCCGCGGTCGAGATAGGCACGGATCGGGTCGTTCGTGCCGACGTTAGCGCCAACATTTGCGCCAACTGCTGATGCTTCTGATGTGGGGGAGGTCATGTGGGGGGCTCCGTGTTCGGGGTGTGCGTGCGCCGCTTAATCGGCGAGCAGACGGAATTCGGCGGCGAGGCGCTCGGCGTTCCACGGCGTGCCTTCCGGCGTGCGCAAGCCGATGCGGTTCAGGCCCGCCACCACGTCGTCGAGTTCGACCGCACCCGCTTCGAACACCTGTTCCAGTGCGTCGCCGAGGTCGTTTTCGTATTGCGTCGGCTCGGCCTTGCGGTTCTGCCAGACCATGTTTTCCTGCTGGCCCGGCTGCTCGATCACGCCCTTGCCGGCGACGTTGTTCGGCTGGGGCGCAAGCCACGGCTTGAGCATCGGATTGAAATTCACGGGGATTTCTCGCATGTCATTCCACCTTGATCTGGATTTCTTCGCCGGCGAGGCGCACGGCGTATTGCTTGAGCGCCCGGCCACCGGGGCCCTTGATGCACTGGCCGGTCTTGATGTCGAACACGGCTTCGTGCAGCGGACATTCGACCGTGCCCTCGTCGACGAAACCTTGCGTCAACAGCGCGTACGCATGCGGGCACACGTTTTCGAGCGCATAGACCTCATCGCCCACCTTGTAGATGCCGATCTCCGTGCCATCGAGCTTGAACTCGATCGGTGCGTCATCGGACAGATCGCCGGCATGCCCGGCGCAGCGCCATTCTTCAGCCATTTCTCACCTTTCCCGATCAACCGTGTTCCACATACGGAACATTAGTTTATGTATGGTCATTATAGAAGTCGTTTCGCATGGACAAAATAAAAATCCGATAGCCCTGGGGAAAACACCGAGCGAATCCTGAAAAGGGCTTGAATGGAGTCGCAGCGGGTCTTGGCGAAGTTGCCGAAACGCTTGTGCGGCAAGGCGTTACGCGCGTAATCGCAGCCCACGCTCAATCCCGCACCTGGGGCAACTACCGTCCCAGAAAAGTATTTTGGCGTCCCACAGGAATCACTATACTTTCCATAGGCAGCACATCTATCCATATATGGAACAAATAGATGCGATGCGGGTAGAAAGCACGGAATACGAAGCGCGCCAGGCCAGGATTTGTCGGATGCACGGCAGAAGCGCGCCGGACCGTGGGTAGTGTCAAAGGTGAGGGGTTAGCTGAGCCGGATTTCGCGTCCGGCCTTTCGTCATACGATCAGGAGTCCAAAGTTGAAGCACTTCATTGCCGCGGGGTTGACGGGCATCTGCGCCGTCTCGTCTGCATGGGCGCAAAGCAGCGTCACGCTATACGGCAGCCTGGATGCAGGCGTGGCCTACGTCAGCAACGTAGGCGGCCATTCGAAGTGGATGGAAGAACAGGGCAATATGCAGCCCGACCGCTGGGGCCTGCGCGGCCGCGAGGATCTGGGCGGCGGCCTGAAGGCGGTCTTCCAGCTGGAGAACGGTTTCTATACGAACACGGGCGCGATGGCGAAGGCCAATACCCTGTTCAATCGTCAGGCGTATGTGGGTTTGAGCTCGGATCAGTTCGGCACGCTTACGTTCGGGCATCAGACGCCGTTCTCGTTCGACGTGCTCGATCCGTTCAGCACCGCTTATCTGGCGGCGAGCTGGTACGCGTTCCACCCGGGCAATATCGACGAGCTCGCCGATACCGGCGTGGTGCCCTACGACAACTCGGTGAAGTATCGTTCTCCTGAGTTCTACGGCTTCACCGCCGGGGCGATGCTGGGTCTTGGCAATACGTCGAACTTTTCGACCGGACGCACGATGAGCTTTTCGCTTGGCTATGCGAACGGTCCGTTCAAGGCCGGCGCGACGTGGTCGAACGAACACGACCGCTCCGTGTCGATGTCGACCACGGGCCTCACCACCTTCCAGGGGCAGGCCGCCGCGACCTATGTAGCGAGCAAGGTGGAGAACATGGGCGTCGGCGCGTCGTATACGTTCGGCAAGGTGATGGTGCACGGCTTGTATACGCGCACCAGGCTGGAATCGAACGGTTATTCGGACACGTTCCAGAGCTACGACGCGGGCGCGAACTACCAGGTGACAACCGCCAACAGCATCGTCGGCGGCGCGGCCACCACGACGCTATCGGGCCGCCGCTGGAGCCAGCTGATGATCGGCGACGTGTATGCGCTCTCGAAGAGCACCCAGCTCTATGTGAACGCGCTGTACGAGCATGCCAATTCGGACGCGAAGGCGGCGTTCTTCACGGCGGGCGTGTCGAGCGGACGCAACCAGACCATCGTGCTCACCGGCATCCATCACTCGTTCTGATGTTGGACATCTGACGCCTGGCGCCCGAGGCTCGATGTCAGGCGCCGTGGAGGCTGCGCCGTTGCGCGGCGTGCACGGCCTGGGCCGCGGTCGGGTCGCCCGGCAGCGGTCGGTAGTTCAGGCAGGCGGACAGATCCATCGCCGCCGCGCAGACGGCGGATACCAGCGGGCCGCGTTCGACGTCGCCGAGATCCGAACGCGGCACCGTTGCGGTCAACGCGGCCACGATGCGCCCTGACTGGTCGCATACCGGCGCGCTCACCACCGAAATGCCGGTTTCGAACGATGCCTCGCTGAGCGCGTAGCCCTGTTGCGCAAACTCGCGCACGCGCGCGTACAGATCGGCGACGGTGGCGGGCGTGCGCTCGGTATAGCGTTCCAGTTGCTTCTCGGGATAGAGCGCGCGCAGTTCCATGAGCGAGAGATCGCCCATCAGCACCTGGCCGTGCACGGTCGCGTGCGCGGGCAGGCGCGTGCCCACATGAACCTTCACGGAGCTGAACATCGGCTCGCGCGTCTGCGCCTTGGCCACGAACACCACGTCGCGCTGGTCGCGAATCAGCAGATGCGTGCTCAGGCCGGTCGCGTCGCGCAGGCGCTCCAGCACCGGCGTGCCGAAGTCGGTCAGTTCCAGCGAACTCAGGTATTCGAAGCCCAGACGCAGCACCGCCACGCTCAGCCGGTACTGCCGATCGCCATTGGCGCGTTCGATGAAGCCCAGTGCTTCGAGCGTCTGCAGCAGACGAAAAGTCGTGGTGCGCGGAATGCCGATGCGCCGCGACAGTTCGGGCGCGCCCAGCACCGGCTCGCGCGCCGAGAATTCGGCCAGAATGCGCAAGCCGCGTTCGAGCCCCGGCACGAGATAGGTGGAAGCGCCGCTGCTCTCGTCGTCGGTGTCGATTTCCGCCTGGGCGGGTTGCGTCGCCTCGGCAGGCAGCGCTTCGCGCTTGCCAGGCGCCGCGCTACGGCGCGCGCCAGTCGTATTTTTGGTGGCCATGGGCGGCTGGAACCTGCGTGAATCTGTTGGACCATTCGGTGATGGGGGCAATGATAACGCGAAGCGCAGCCCCCACCTATGGAACAGAATTCAGGCGAGGCCGGCCGGGTTAGAAATGCGCAGCCGCCAGAGGCCGTCCGCGCCGCGCGCCAGCACCTGGGTGGCAGTGCCCGATTCGGTGTGCGCGCCGCCTTCCGCGCCAGGGATGGTGAGCGTCCAGTCCATCAGGACAAGCGCGATATCTTCGCTGCCGAGTATGCGGCGCACGGTATTCTTGATTGTCGCGCCCGTCTTCAGCAATGCGGAAAGCTGATCACGCAGCGTCGCGCGGTCGTTTTCGACGATCGCGCCGCTGGTCATGCGCATCGTGGCGTTGTCGGTGAACAGCGCGAGCAGGGCATCGGCGTCGCCCGCGTTGAACGCCGCGTCGAACGCCACAGGTACGGCTTCGGGCGTATCCGCCATGGGCGAGCCGAGTGCGCCAACGAAGCGGCGAATCAAGCGCGCCAGTTCCGCCGGCGCTTCCAGTGGCGACAAATGCCCCACGCCCGCCAACACTTCGAGCTGCGCGCCGGCGATTCGCGGCAGCAATTGCGCCTTGAGCGTCTCGACTCGATCCACCTGATCCCGTTCGCCCGCGATCACCAGCACGGGGACGGCGATGGCGGCGACCTGTGCGCTGATGTCCTCGCGCATCGCCACGTTCGGCCAGGCGGCCTTGGCTTGCGGCGCGCCGCGCAGACTGTCTTCGAGCACCTGTTCGCGCTGCTCCGGCGCAAGCGGGCTGCCGCACAACACATGATCGAGCACGGCACTCACCGACTCGCGCGTGTCGTAGGCGTGCAGCATGGCCGCGCGCGCCTCGTCGGGCAAGTCCATCGGCGAGGGCGGCGAAGGCGCCACCAGCACCAGCCCTTGCAGCCCGCGCGGGCGACGCGACGCCAGCAGTTGCGCGACCTTGCCCCCCATCGAATGCCCGACCAGCACATAGCGTTCGAGTCCCAGCGCTTCGATCGCGCCCTGCGCATCGTCGGCGAGATCGGCGATCGTGTAGCCCTGCGGCGGCGCATCCGAATCGCCCCAGCCGCGATGGTCGATGGCGATGGTGCGATACGCGCGGGCGAGCGCGTCGGTCACGTAACGCCAGGTGCGCGCCGAGCCGCCCCAGTAATGCAGGAACACCAGCGTCTGCGTGCCCTGCCCCGCCTCGACCGCGTGAATGCGGATGCCGTTCGTTTCGATGTTCATGGTTGCGCTCCCTGGCGTCTGAATGATGAAACCGTGAACACATCGTAGATCCGCGCACTGAATTCGATAATTGGCGATTCACGAGCTTCAGTCGATAATATTGTGATCGAATCACGCGACGGGAGACCCGCTCATGGACCGCTTCACCTGCATCGGCGTCTTCGTGGCCGCCATCGAGGAAGGCAGCTTCGCCGCCGCCGCGCGGCGCTTTGGGCTGTCGCCTGCGATGGCGGGCAAGTACGTGAGCGCACTGGAAACCGATCTCAACGTGCGCCTGCTCCAGCGCACCACGCGCCGCCTGAGCCTGACCGACGCCGGGCACGCCTACTACGAGCGTTGCAAGCGCATTCTGGAAGCCTTCGACGAAGCCAACCGCGAAGCCGGAGCTTCGCAGAGCGTGGCGCGCGGCCTGCTGCGCGTCGCCGCGCCCGTCACGTTCGGCGCGTTGCATCTGGGCGGCGCCATCGCCAGCTATATGGCGGCGCATCCGCACGTCAACGTCGAGGCCGTGCTGAGCGACCGTTACGCCGACCTGCTCGAACTCCAGGCCGACGTGGCGATCCGCATCGGCCGTCTGCCCGACTCCGGCCTGGTCGCGCGACGCATCGCGCCGTGCCGCATGGTGCTGTGCGCCGCGCCGTCGTGGCTCGAACAGCACGGCACGCCGCGCAGCCCCGACGACTTGCGCGACGCCGCGCGGCTGGCCTTCGGTGAAGCGGTGTCGGCGGGCGACTGGACCGTGATCGACGCGCAGGAGCGCGCGCATGTGATCGGCGGGCCCTGCCGCCTGCGCGCCAACAATATGCAGATGTTGCTGAGCGCCGCGCTCGCGGGTGCCGGTATTGCTTACGGGCCAACCTTCGTGTTCGGCGAAGCGCTGGCGCGCGGCGAACTGGTCGCACTGCTGCCCGCCTGCCGCGCGCCCGAACTGACGATACAGGCCGTCTATCCGAGCGCGCGTCACGTGCCGCTCAAGCTGCGCGCCTTTATCGATCATCTCGCCGGCGCATTCGGCGACGCGCCGCCCTGGGATGGCGCGCCGCCGATGCCCGACGTACCGCCCATGATGAATACCGTGTTTTAGCCAAGCCTCATGATTCGATATCCTGATCAATCGAATCACATACCGCCACGATATTCAGATCGCACGGTTCAAGCGGCCGTATAACGGCTAGCGGGGGTGTTGCTCGACAGATGCGGCGCCATCGTGCGGCGGGCGCGCTCAAAGGCGTCCCATTCCTCGCCGGCATGCAGCGACGGAATCGTCACGAGTTCGCCGCGTTCGAAGCCCTTGAGCGCCGCGTCTACCATCGCATGCGCCGACATGACGATTTCCTGCGGCAGATGTTCGAGCGGCAGGCCGCCGGTTTGCCAGAATTCCGTGGCGGTGGCGCCGGGCAACACGGCCTGCACCTGCACGCCCTTGCCGGCCAGTTCGTGATGCAGCGACTGGCTGAAGGCCAGCACGAAGGCCTTGCTGCCGCCATACACGCCGTTGAGCGTCTCCGGCGAAATCGCCACGATCGACGAGATATTGATGACCGCGCCCTTGCCGCGCGCCACGAAGCCCGGCACCGCGGCGTAGGTCAGACGCGTCAGCGCGCCGACGTTCAGGTCGATCAGGCGCGACATCGCATCCACATCGCTTTCCAGCAAGGGCTTGTGGGTGCCCACGCCCGCATTGTTGACCAGCAGCGTGATGCTCGCGTCTTCTTTGAGCTTGTCTTCCACGCGGGCGAGATCGACGCGATCGTTCAGATCGGCGTCGATAATCTCGACGCTGCGATGCGTTTCGTTGGTGATGCGATCGGCCAGCGCGATCAGGCGCTCGCGGTTGCGGGCCACGAGGATGAGATCGTAGCCGCGCTGGGCGAGACGTTGCGCGTAGACCGCGCCGATGCCCGACGATGCGCCGGTGATGAGGGCTGTACCTGCATGTGCCTGTGCCATGATGCAACTCCGTTTTAGGGTTTTCGGGTAGAGGAAAAGCGTGCTGCCGTGAGTGCATTCTGGCGATTGCGGCGCGCGACGCAAATGACGTATTTAGGTATGATTCCGGACATCGGATGAGCGGAGAACGGACATGCACCGGATCGGTTTTTTGCTGAGCGAAGGCTTTCAGATCATGACACTCGCATCGCAATCGGTGTTCGAGTACGCAAACCTGAGCGCTGGCGAGGCGTACTACAGGCTCGAAACCTTTTCGCCGGAGGGCGGCGAGGTGCGCTCCTCGCTGAACATCCCCGTTGGCTCGCGCGCGCTGCGCGGGCGCATCGAAATCGATACGTGGATCGTCGCGGGCGTGAACGACCCGCTCATCGATCCGCCGCCGCCAAAGATCCTGGCCTTCCTGCGCAAGACCGCGCCGCGCGCGCGGCGTATCGCCGGCATCTGCACGGGCGGCTTCGTGCTGGCCGCGGCGGGCCTGCTGGAGCAGCGGCGCGCGACCACGCACTGGTTCTATGGGCGCGAGATGCAGAAGCGCTATCCGGGTATTCGCGTGGAAGATGACCGAATCTATATCGTCGACGGGCCGATCTGGACTTCGGCGGGCATGACGGCCGGGCTCGATCTGGCGCTCGCGATGGTGGAAAAGGATCTGGGCGCGGCAATCGCGCGCTCCGTGGCGCATAAGCTGGTGATGCATCAGCGTCGCGCGGGCGGGCAATCGCAGCACTCGGAGATGCTCGATCTCGCGCCGAAGTCGGACCGCATCCAGAACGCGCTCAACTATGCGCGCCAGAACCTGCACAGCACGCTGACGGTCGAGGAACTGGCCGGGCGCGTGCATCTGAGCCCGCGCCAGTTCAGCCGCGTTTTCACGCTTGAAACCGGGCAATCGCCCGCCAAAGCCATCGAAGGGCTGCGGCTGGAGGCGGCGCGCTTGATGATCGAGCAAAGCCGCCACCCGCTCGACGTGATCGCCAGGGAAACTGGCTTTCGCGACCGCCGCCATCTGCGCGAGGCTTTCGTGCGTGGCTTCGGCATTGCGCCTCAGGCGGTGCGGCGGGAGGCGCGGATGGAGGGGACGGAGGGGCCGGGCGCAACGCCCGCAATCAGCCGCTGAACAACCATGGATTGACGATCTCGACGCCGGTGGGCGCGAAGTCATCGACGTTGCGTGTCACGATCGTCATGCCATGGACGAGTGCGGTCGCGGCGATGAGCGCGTCACGTTCGGATCGTCGATCTGGCACGTGCAGGCGGGCGCAACGTAGTGCAACCGGCGTGTCGACCGGCAACGTGCGCGCGGCGAATTCCGGCATGACCTGTCGCTCGAACCACTGGCGCAGGGCCGCACCCTGCACGGGATCGCGGCGCTCGATCTGCAGGATGCCCGTTTCGATTTCCATCATGGTGATGGACGACACGAACAGCGACGCGGCGTCGACGCTCGCCGCCCATGCCGCGCAGACCGTTACGTCATCGCGCCGTGGGCGAGTCCTCGGCGAATTCCGCCCTGCACTACAATCGCAGCACTCGCGCGCGCCGCGCCATTCATCAGAACGAACTCCGCCTCACCCCTCATGCGTATTCTCCACACCTCCGACTGGCACTTGGGCCAGAACTTCATGGGCAAGAGCCGTCAGGCCGAGCATCGGCAACTGATCGACTGGCTCGTGGCCCAGGTCGACGAGCACGCCGTCGATGCCGTGCTGATCGCCGGCGATATCTTCGATACCGGCACGCCGCCCAGCTACGCGCGCGAGCTCTACAGCGATCTCGTGGTGCGTTTGCACGCGGCCGGGGTGGCCCTGCTGCTGCTCGGCGGCAACCACGATTCAGTGGCGACGCTGCGCGAAAGCAGCGCCTTGCTTGAGCGGCTTTCAGCGCGCGTCGTGCCGCACGCCGACGCGCCCGAGGCGCAGGTGCGCGTGCTGCCGCTACGTGCGTCGGGGGCGCAGGCGAAACCTGGTTGCGTGGTCTGCGCCGTGCCCTTCATTCGCGCGCGCGACGTGATGCAAAGCGAGTACGGCCAAAGCGCGCAGCAGAAGCAGCAAACCCTGCAACTTGCGATCCAGGCCTATTATCAAGCGGTATTCGCCGCCGCCGATGCGCAGCGCAAGACGCTCGAAGCCGAACTCGGCCATGGCGTGCCGCTGATCGCCACCGGCCATCTCACGACGGTGGGCGCGAGCGCAAGCGAATCGGTACGCGAGATTTATGTCGGCGCGCTCGAAGCATTTCCCACTAGCGCATTTCCGCCGGTCGACTACATCGCGCTGGGTCATATTCATCGTCCGCAGAAAGTCGGCGGACTTGCGCATATCCGCTACAGCGGTTCGCCGATTGCGCTTAGCTTCGACGAAGCCACGCAGCAAAAGGAAATGCTGTTGGTCGAACTGGGCGCAGCGGGCCTCGAATCGGTCACGCCGCTGCCAGTGCCGGTGTTCCAGCCGCTCGTTGCCCTCAAGGGCAATCTCAAGACGCTGCCCTATGCGTTCGCGCACGCCGCAAAGGATGCCAGCGCCGCGCGCCCCGTGTGGATCGAAGTCACCGTGGCCGAAGACGACTATCTGGCCGATCTGCCCGCACGCATCCAGACGCTCACCGAAGGTCTGCCCTTGGAAGTGTTGCGCATTCGCCGCGAACGCGGCAATAACGTGGCGCAGTTGTCGGCCGATGCGGGCGTCACGCTCGACGAACTCGATCCGCTCGATGTGTTCGCACGCCGTCTCGCCCACGAAACACTCGACGATGATGTGCGCGACGCGCTCACCGCGCGCTACCGGTCCATTGTCGCGTCCACCGTGGAGGGCGAGGCATGAAGATCCGCAGCCTGCGCCTGAAGAATCTCAACTCGCTCAAGGGCGAGTGGCATATCGATTTCACCAGGCCGCCGTTTTCCGACAACGGTCTGTTTGCCATCACCGGCCCGACCGGCGCGGGCAAATCGACGCTGCTCGATGCGATCTGCCTCGCGCTCTATCACGAGACGCCACGGCTGAAGACGCTGTCGGCGTCTGCGAACGACATCATGACGCGCCATACGGCGGACTGTCTGGCCGAAGTGGTGTTCGAGGTCAAGGGCGAGGTGTTTCGCGCGTTCTGGAGCCAGCGCCGCGCGCGCGACAAGGTCGATGGCGCGTTACAGCAGCCCAGGGTCGAACTCGCGAGCGCTGACGGCACGATCATCACCACGCATATCAGCGAGAAGCTGCGCCGTGTAACGGAGATCACGCGCCTGGATTTTCCGCGCTTCACCCGCTCGATGCTGCTCGCGCAGGGCGGCTTTGCAGCCTTCCTCAACGCCACGGCGAACGATCGCGCGGAACTGCTCGAAGAGCTGACCGGCACGGAAATTTACGGCGAAATCTCGCGCCGTGTGTTCGAGCGCGCAGGCGAGGCGCGCGATGCACTCAAACAATTGCGCGCAAAAGCCGAAGGCATGGAACTGCTCGATGCCGCGCAACGCGCCGCCATCGAACAGGATATCGTCGCGCTGACCGATCAGTTGAACGCGGGCAACGCGCAGACCAAAACGTTGCATTCGCAACGGCAATGGCGGCGCGATCTCGCTCAGGCGCAAGCCGATGCGCAAACCGCGCTGGCGCGCGAAGCCGCAGCCAACGCCGCGCTCGAAGCCGCCGCGCCCGAACTGGCGCGACTTGCCGCGAGCGAGCCCGCCGAAGCGCTGCGCCCCGCGCATCTCGCCATGCAGCAAGCCGACGCGGCCTGTCGTCAGTCGGAGGCCGAACTCACGGCGTTGCGCCGTGAACGCGCTGAGCGCGTGGCGTCGCAACGCGCGCAATACGCCACGACGGCTTCGCTCGCCTCGCGCATCGTGCGTGACGGCGATACGCAACTCGCGAAACTCGAAGCTCAACAGCGCAGCGTCGAAACCTGGTGCGCGTCGAATAGCCATCTCGCGCAGCTTGGCGAGCGCGTTGGCGCGTGGCGTCAGCAGTTCGAACTGCGCAAACGCATGGCAGCGGACCTCGGCGCGCGCCTCAAACAGCTTGGCGAACTGGAACGGCAGCAGAACGAGCAGCGTGCGCAGCGCGAGCAGCACGCCGCGCTGCTGGCTGCCGCCGGGCGCGCGAAGATCGAATCGGATACCGCGCTGCAAAGCCTCCAACAAGCGCAAGCGACGCGTCTTGCCGGACAAACGCTCGCGCAGTTGCGCGACGCGTGGCACGCGGATCAAGTGACATTCACGCGCTGGCAGCAACTGGAAACGGTGGCCGAACGCAGGCGGGCGCTCGCCGATGAAGAGCAAACGCTCGCGAGCGCATTGACGCGTACGCAAAGCGATATCGACATCAAGGCGGCAGAATCGCAAACGCTTCAGCTATCGCACGCGCAGTTCCAGGCGCGCGTCGAGGACAAGCAGAAGTTGCTCGAACAGGAGCAGATGATTCGCAGCCTCGCACAGCATCGCGAACAGTTGCAGCCCGGCGAGGCGTGTCCTTTGTGCGGCTCGCACGACCATCCCGCGATCGAGGCTTATCGCGCGCTCGATGAATCCGCGACGCAGGCAGCGCTGCAGGCAGCACGCGTGGAATTGCAGACTTGCGCACAGCGCTTGAGCGCAACGGAGCAGGCTTTGTCGGCGCTGCGTGCAACGCTCGCGCAACAGCGCTCGCAGCAAGAAAAGCTGGTTGCGCGCGTCACGCAGAATCGCGCGGAGTGGGACGCGCTCGTCACGGCGCTTGCGGCGCAATCGTTCGACGCGCACGCATGGCAACACGCCGATGCGCTCGCGTCCGCGCGCGAATCCGCCAACCAGAAAGCGCAACGGTTGAAGCAGCAACTCGACTCGGTTGAAGAAGCCGAAGCCGCCCTCACCCGCGCGCGCGAAGCCAACACGCGTTGCGCCGACGCGCTGCACGCCGCACGCGCCCGCGCCGAATTGCTCGATCAATCGCTCAAAAGCCTGCAGGAACGCGGCGAGGAGATCGCCCGCGAACGCGCTGCCCTGCAAGCGGCGCACGACGACGAATCCGCCCGCCTGCTCGACGCACTGCGTTGCGGCGGCTACGCGCTCGACGCGCTTCCCGATGACACCTCAGATTGGCTTGCCTCGCGCAGCGCCGAATGGCGTCAATGGCAGCAGACGCAGCAACGTTTGCAGGCGCTCGGGCAAGATCTGGTGCGCCAGCGCAGCCTGTGCGAAAGCGCGCGCACGCAGTGGCAAACCTGGCGGGAACGCTGCGCCAGCATCGGCGTGGAAACCGCGGCGGCCGCCAGCGTGCGCGACAATCTTACGGCGTCCTTATTTTATGACGATGACGGCGACGCAGATGGCGACGCCTCGCCGGAAAGCTTCGACGCCAGCGCCACGCTTGCGGAGCACTTGACACGCCAACTGGCCGCGCTCGATGGCCAACTCACGCATCTCGAACGCACGCTCGCACAACAACGCACGACGCTCGACGAAGCCGCGAAGGCGTGGCAGGCGGCCCTTGAACACAGCCCGTTCGCCGATCAAGCGCGCTTCCTCGAAGCCCTGCTGCCAGGCGATCAACGCAAGCACCTGCAAACCCTCAAGCAGCAACGCGAACAGGAAAAGCAGACCGCCGCCGCATTGCTGCAGGGCGCGCGCAACAAGCTGGCAAACCTGCAAGCGGTGGAACCGCCTGTGCAGGCCGAAACAACGCTCGAAGCGCTGGAGACGCAACTCGATACACTCGAACAGCAAAACGCGGCACTCAGCGAGCGTCTGGGACACCAGCGCGGCTTGCTCGCGCGCGACGCGCAGCAGCGCGACAGCCAGCGCGCATTGTTCGAGCAGATCGAAGCGCAATCGCAGGACGCCGATCTGTGGCAACGGCTCGATTCGCTGATCGGCTCCGCGAAGGGCGACAAGTTCCGCCGCTTCGCCCAAGGCCTTACGCTCGACCATCTGCTCGCGCTCGCGAACCGGCATCTGGATCGCCTGCACGCGCGCTATCTGTTGCGCCGCAAATCGACGGGCGAACTGGAACTGGAGATCGTCGACGGCTGGCAGGCGGACGCCACACGCGACACGCGCACGCTCTCGGGCGGCGAGAGCTTCCTGGTGAGCCTTGCGCTGGCGCTCGCGCTATCGGATCTCGTGAGCCACAAGACCTCGATCGATTCGCTGTTCCTCGACGAAGGCTTTGGCACGCTCGACGGCGATACGCTCGAAATCGCGCTGGACGCGCTCGATACGCTCAACGCGAGCGGCAAGATGATCGGCGTGATCAGTCACGTCGAGGGGCTGAAGGAGCGCATCGCCACCCAGATCCGCGTGGAAAAGGGTGGCGGGATCGGCCATTCGCGGCTGGTGCTTTAAGCACCACACGCGCGATTCAGGGCTTGTTTTCAAGGCCCGCGAGATGATCGAGCATCTGGCGGCCTATCGTGTCCTCGCCGCGCGCGACGAGCGCTTCGCCCGCGCCGCGAATGTCGCGCGCTTCCTTGTTCTGTCCCAACTTGCGCTTGCCCACGAGGCGCGTGATCTCGATCTCCAGCCCGACGATGGCTTTGAGCATGGTGTCGAGATAGTCCGGCGGCGCATCGCCCATTTTCCACGGCTTCGGCTCATCCGCTTCGTGCGTGCGCGTGAGGCGCGCGACCACGCCGCGCACGAATTTATCGTCGTCGCGAATGCGGATATGGCCATGCGCATGCACTACCACGTAGTTCCACGTGGGCACCTGGCGGTGCGTCTCATGCTTGCCGGGATACCAGGTGGGTGAAATGTAGGCGTCGCCGGCGCGGAAAATAGCGAGCACTTCGTCGCCATCCTTGACGTCCTGCCAGAGCGGATTGGCGCGCGCGACGTGCGCGTGCAGCGTGCCCAAGGCGCCCGGCATGCCCGGCACACCCGGCGCACCGTCATTCGCAAGGAGTTCGAAGGGAAGGTGATTGGCGTCCAGCCCGCTCGCGCCATGCGTGACCAGCGTGCCGAACGGATGCTGCGTAATCAGCGCGTGCAGGACTTCGGGGCGGGATTCGTCGAAATGGGCGGGGACGTACATGGCGGCTCCACGATGCGGTGCGCGGGTGAGGAAGCCATGATTGTCGCGCTAAAGCGCATCCGCTTGTAGAGCCAGCGCCGCGCCCGAATGGGGAACCAGACGAGGCGACGCCTTAACCCGCCAGTTCGACCTCGACGCGCTGCAATGCGCGGAACGGCTCCAGCGCCTCCTTGCTCGCGCTCGCCGACGTAATCAGCCGCCAGTCGCGTTCCAGCGGCGTCCAGTGCTGCTGGCGCGCGCGGCCGAGCTTGTCCGAATCCGCCAGCACGATCACCTGCGCCGCGCGCCGGATCATGCAGTCCTTGAGCGACGCCTGCTGCGCGCTCGCCTCGCACAGGCCGAATTCCGCCACCACGCCGTCCGCGCCCAGGAATGCGGTGTCCACGCTCACGCGCGAGAGCAGCAGTTCGGCAAGCGGCCCGAGCGTGCTCATGCTGGAACTGCGCAGATCGCCGCCCAGCAGCGTGACTTCGATGCCCGGCGCGTTGGCGAGCGTGGTCACGGCCAGCAGATTGTTGGTGACGACATGGAGATCGCTGCGCGTGAGCAGGTGGCGCGCGAGCGCCGCGCAGGTGGTGCCGCCATCGAGCATGACGGTGTCGCCGTCGCGCACATGAGCCGCCGCCGCCAGCGCGATCAGTTCCTTCTGTTCGCGCTGCGCGGCCTTGCGCTCTTCGAGCGAGGCTTCCGGCTCGTGCACGCCGACCAGCGCGGTCGCGCCGCCGTAAGTGCGCACGAGGCGGCGCTGCTTGTGCAGCACGGCCAGATCGCGGCGGATGGTGGCTTCCGACACGCCTAGCGCCTCCGTCAACTGTTCGACGTTGGCCTCGCGCGTCTGCACGAGTTCGAGGATGGCGCGGTGACGGTCGGACGCTTTCATTACTTTAGGTCGAGCAGAAAATGGGGCTGAGCGGAACCGGCGATCTTACACGATGACACGCCCGGTCCTGCGCCATCCTCTTTTAGCGGCGGGTGGCCAGTTCCGCGCCCTGGCGCAGCGCTTCGAGCATGCTGCCTTCGTCCACCACGCCCTTACCCGCGATATCGAACGCCGTGCCGTGATCGACCGAGGTGCGGATCACTTCGAGACCCACGGTCACGTTCACGCCCGCTTCAAGGCCCAGCACCTTCACGGGGCCGTGGCCCTGGTCGTGATACATCGCCACTACGAGGTCGAAGTCGCCACGGCCCGCGCGGAAGAACAAGGTGTCGGCGGGCAGCGGGCCGGTCACGTCGAGGCCGCGCTCCTGCAGCAGCTTGACCGCCGGAATGATCTTCTCTTCCTCTTCGCCATAGCCGAACAGGCCGTTCTCGCCCGCATGCGGATTGATGCCGCACACGCCGATGCGCGGCTTCGCAATCCCCGCCTTCACCAGCGTGGCGTTGCCGCGCTCGATCGTGCGCTGCACGAGGCCCGGCTCGATCTTGCGGATCGCGTCGATGATGCCGATGTGCGTCGTCACGTGGATCACGCGCAGTTGCGGCGCGACCAGCATCATCGAGACTTCGTCCACGCCCGTGAGGTGCGCGAGCATTTCCGTGTGGCCCGGGTACTTGTGGCCGCCCGCGTGCAGCGCTTCCTTGTTGAGCGGCGCCGTGCAGATGGCGTCGATCTGCTTGCCCTGCGCGAGTTCGACCGCGCGCGCGATGTACTGATAGGCCGCGTCGCCCGCGAGCGCCGACAGTTGGCCAAAGGGCAGATCGTCGGGGATCAGGTTCAGGTCGATCACGTCGAGGGTGCCCTGCTCGTAGCGCGCTTCGGACGGATCGTTCACGCGGCGCACCGCAAGCTGCAGCCCGCAGATGGCGATGGCGCGTTCCAGCCGCCGCGCATCGCCGATCACCACGGGGCGGCATTGCGCGTAGACGCTGGCATGCGTCAGACTCTTCGCGACCACCTCGGGGCCGACGCCGGCGGCGTCGCCCATCGTGATGCCGATGACGGGGATATAGGTGCTCATAGATTCCTCAAAAGTGCTGAACTGGCGTCGGCGCGCGCCTTGATCCCGAGTTGCGAGACCTCGCGCGCCGGACGCGCTTATTTCGGGTTGTGTTCCGCGCGGCGATCCGGGCCACGACTTTCATCGACGTTGCGCAGGCGCCGCCACGCGGCATGGAGCGCGTCGTCGGTGCCGAACGCGCCCGCCTTGGTGACGACGGCGGGCCAATGCGGCGTGTCATGCGAATGCTTTTGTGCATGCGGACGCGCCACGGCCACGCCCGCCTCGATTTCGGCGATCAGGCGCAGGCTGCGAATGCCTGCCGCGTCGAGCATCGCACGCGCGGTTTCGCCGCCCGTCGCGATCAGGCCGCCGAGCCGCGCGAAATGCGGCGCAACCAGCGCGGCCAGCATCGCCGAAAGTTGCGCCCCTTCGGCGGGATCGAACGCGTCGTCGCGGCCGATCCGCAGCAGCAGATCGGCAGGTTGTTGCTGGGTGCCGAGCAGCGCGCCGATTTGTGCGCTCCATTGCGTCCATTGCGCGTGAGCCTGACCGGCGCGCAGCACTTCGGGCGGCACGACGAGTTCGGCCAGTCCCACGCGCTGGCGCAGCACGGCGCATTGACGCTCGCCCACCGCGGAAAGGCTGCCCACCAGCACGAGAACCGGGCCAGGCGCGCTCGCGCCTCGGTCATCGGTTTCAGCCGCGGCAATTACATCGGCGCGCGGCGCATCGAGCGTCGCGAGTTCGCGCGCGAGCCCGCCCGAACCGACCCAGAAGAAAGCGCTGTTGAGTTCGAGCGTCGCTCGGGCCAGCGCGCGCAGATCTTCGCTGCACACTGCATCGACGATCAGCGCCTGCGCGCCTTCCGGGCCTTCCGCCTCGATCAGCGCGACACGGCGCGCGAGCGAACGCGGTTCGTTGTGCAGCAGCGCCGCGTTGAAGCGCTCGCTCTTGAGGCCCGCACCCGCCAGCATCACGGCCATATCGGCGTTGCGGCCCGCGTGTTCGAGTTGCCAGGTGTCGGTGCGTTCGAGCGGCACGCCATGCACGAGCAGCGCGCCTTCGCGCACCGTGCGGCCGGTAGCCGGAAACGCGGGCGCGACGATCGCCAATCCGGCGCGCGCCTGCAAGGCCGACACTTCGGCGGCCCAGTTGCCGCGCAGCGTCGAATCGATCTTCTTGTAGAGACGGCGTGCGCGACCGAGCGCGGCGTACGCCTGCGCAGTGCGCCCGGCGGCGTCGGCGGGCGTGAGGCGGCGCGTGTCGGTGTCGGCGGCGATCACGTCGGCGTCGTGTGGCGTCGCATCCGCCTGCGCACCCGACGCGTCGAGCGTCACCACCGTGCGATGGCCCGCGTTCGCGAAGCCGATCGCGCAATCGGCAGCGCCCGAAAGATCGTCGGCGATGATCAGCAGCTTCATGGGGCGAGCCTCTTGCCTTCGCAGGATTGCGCGGTGCGCTGCGTGCTTTGCGTACTTTGCGCGTCGCGGTTCGCATCGCGTTTTGCGTCGCGTGCCTGCGCCCGCTTCGCCACCCACGCCGTGAGCACCGGCGAAGCAATCGCCGTCACCACCACGCAGGCCGCCAACAGCAGCGTCGCACTCTGCGCCGCGTGTTCGTAGACCGGATTGGCCGCAGCGACCAGCGCCGGCACAGCCGCCGCATTTCCGGCGGTGTTGGCTGCCGCCACACCGGCAACGCCCGTGCCGCCCGTCACGCGATCGGCGAAATAAAGCGGAATGCCCGTGACGATCACCACCGCGATACCCAGACCGATCCCCAGCAAACCCGCCTGCCAGACCTTGTGCAGATCGAGGCCCGCGCCCAGCGCCAGTGCGAAAAACGGAATCATCACCGGCACCGCGCGCGCGAGAAAGGCGCGCATCTCGCGGTCCAGATTACCCAGCAGCATGCCCGCGCACAGCGGCAGGATGCTGCCCACCAGCGTCTGCCACGGAAACGCCGAAAGCCCCGCCACGCCCATCGTCACCATGGTGAGGAACGGGCCCGACTCCAGCGACATGATGGTGTACGCGCCCACATCCTCCGAGCGACCGTACTGGCCCATCAGCGCCATATAGAGGCCGCCGTTGGTGTCGTTCATGGCGGCGACCACGGCCAGCGTGGAAAGGCCCGCGAACAAGCCGGAAGCGATCGGCTGCTCGCCGATCAGATGGCCCATCAGAATCCCCACCACGATGGCCGCGCCCACCTTGGTCGCGAACAGCGCGCCGCCTTTCTTGAGCAGATACGGCGTCGCCTTCACGTCGATGCTCGCGCCCATGCAGACGTAGAACACCGCGAGGATCGGCAACGCGCCGGTAAAGAGTGCGTTCGTGAACGAGCCGAAGAACTTCGGCAGGCCGGGCAGGAAGGTCGCGATCAGCGAACCGGCCAGCAGCGGCACGATCATCATGCCGCCGGGAACGCGCTCGATCGCGCGCTTGATGGGAATCTGAGCCATGGGAGTCTCCTCAATGATGATCCGACCGGCGCACGCCGTGAACCGGTGTGACCGCTCTGGGGTTTTTGATCGGTTTGCTCACTAACTTGATTGAAACGATCATGGCGAAGTGTAAACGCGCAGTGGGAATTGCGCAATTCGCTCATCGGATTGATTGAACCGATCAAAATTGGGACGATTCGCTGAGCGAGTGGACGCGACGGCGCACGCCTGCGAAGGCTCGAACCGTCGAAGCCGATATGATTAGTCAGACGAAATCAGGCTCGCGGCGCTGCCGCGGCGTTGCTTGCGCTGGCGCTGCTTGTCCTGGCGCTGCCCGTACCCATCCCGCAGGCCACGATGAACCCCGCCAATCACGACCGAGACCACACACCCAGACCCACCAACCATCCCGGCTATGTGATCCGCGGCAACGCCGTGGTGTGTCTGTGGCGCAATCTGCCGCTCTGGACCAAAGAGGACACGCCGCTGCCCATCGAACGTCCACAGGATTTCCGCTGCATCCGGGGTCGCTGGTTCACCGACGGCGTGCATGTGATCGTGCAGGCGCAACAGGGTGCGGCCATCGCGCGCGAGTATTACTACCGCATCGAGGACGCCGATATCGCCACTTTCGCGGTCCTCAACGAGCGTTATGCGCGCGACGCGCACCAGGCGTATTTCATCACCAACCGCACGATCCGCACGCGCAGCCCGCACGCGTTCCGCCCGCTCGACTTCGAGCGCTGGTACGAACGCGACGATGGCACGCTGTTCACGCAGTTGCGCCCGCACGAGTACTACGCCGTCGATCAGGAATCGCTCTACATGAACGGTCGGCGCATCGCCGGCTCGGCTGGCGCAAGCGCAGCCGGCTTCGAAGGCGGCTATGCCGTCGATGCGCGGCGCGTCTATTACTACGGCAAGCCCACGGAAATCGACCGCGAGAGCTTTGTGAGCGGACCGCTCGATGGCAGGCTGCGCTTCACGGACCGGGTCGGGCCGATCAACCACGGCAAACGCATGACCGCGCTCGAACATCGCCAGATCGAGGAATGGAATGCGTTTTTCATGACGCGCCCGCATCTTCAGGACTACTGGTGGCATCGCCTGCGCAAACGCACGGATGCTCCGGCGGTGATCTATGACGGCCTGCGCCTGGCCGGCCTCGACCCGGCGAGCTTCGCCACCCACACCTTCCGCTACGGATCCGGCCGGGAGGCGCGCGGCACGGCATGCGGCGACGCCTTCGGCATCCACTGGCTGCACCGCTACAGCGATCACAACGCCCGCCTCGAACGCATTTCCGGTCAGCCGATCACCGCGCTACGCGAACTGGGCACGCACTATTTCACCGATGGCGCGACGGTGTTCTACTCGCCCAATCACTATCAGACGCCGACGCCGCTGCGCCGCGTTTCGCCCGACACGTTTGGCGTGCTCGACGAGGGTTGGGCATGCGACGGCAGCCGCGCTTTCTATCTGGGCGTGGAGAAGAAAGGCGTGCATGCGGCGCGACTGTACGTTCACGGCAGCTACGCGTGGGATGGAGCGCGGGTGTTCTATCACGGCACGCCGCTCGTCGTCGACGTGCCGCACGACCAACTGACGGTTCCTCGCGCGGGATTCCTGCGCGCCGGCGACAAGCTGTTCGCAGGGCGCCGCCCGATTTCGGCGCGGCGCGTGGATCTGCCGTCGCTCGAATTCATGGGCGACGACTACGCGCGCGATGCGCGCAAGGTCTACCTGATCGACTTCCCGAGGCTGATCGAGATTGCCGGCGCCGATCCGGCCACGTTCCGCGTCACCGGACCGGGCGAGGCCCGCGACGCGAATCGACGTTACGACGCAAACGCGCTGCGCGGCGCCGTCGATCCGCACACCTGACCCGCTCCCTCCAGCAGCTCGAACAGCGAGGCGACGCGGCGGCGCTGCGTGGCGACGAGATCGTGAGTCGCCTCCAGCGCGCGCAAGCGTTTCTTCCAGTATTCGCCGTCGATGCCGCGCGGCGCGCGGCCCGCCTGTGCGCGACTCATGTACTGCACCATGCGCTCGACGTGGTCGAGTTCGGCGTCCGCCAGCAGGGCCGGCAACAGACCGCCGGACCGTGGAGCATCGGGTTTTGGTATGGCACTCATTATTTGCTCGCTTTTTATCTGCCGCAGCGTGCCTGTCCGGATTGTCCGGCGGATCGTGCGGATTAGAAGCACATGCGTGGGCCGTTATTCCCCCGGACCCGTGCCGCAGCGCAATGATTGATCGGCACGCCTTGCAACGTTTCTCAGCGCCGATGACCGCTCCCTTTCTTCCTGTGACAATAACCGCGTTCACAGGGGGTGCTTGACCATGCGTCTCAGTTTGCGAACCGGAAAATATTCGGGGATCTATCGCTCGCGAGAAGTGTTCGGCCAGCCCGAACGCCTGGTTGAGCAAACTGTTTGCGCACGCAACGACCTGAGCGGATCCAGGCGCAGGTCCCGTGCTTATTTCTTGCTGTTTCTTATTCCGCAATGGACTCATTCCTCAGGCGGAACAAAACCCGGACGAACTCGCCTGGCCCTCGCGTATACCCCGAAGACAGGGGCGTTGCGCGCGTTTTCCCTTTTTGAATCAAGGCGTCGCGCGCCTCGTAAATCGATTTGAGGGGGTTTTGTCGGGTTTTTTTCGGGTTGCCTCACCTGGTGCGCGCTTCTAGAATCAGAACGATCTAAAAACGGCGCTACGCGCGGCGCGCAAGAAAACGCCCATATAAAGAGACTCAGGAATGCATCAGGAGGACGACTCATGACGACCGCGCAACACGCGCACTATCGAGCGCTCGCATGACGCCACCTAGGGAGAGACATACCAACATGGACGACATGCTGACGACATCGGCGCAAACCGTACTCGCCGATATTTGCACCCCGCAATTCGTGCGCGGCGTGGAACTGACCCAGGACCGCCGCGCCGGACGCGAACTCTGGCGGCAGCTCGAAGCGCTCGGCCTGCTCGACGCGCTCGTGCCGCAAAACCAGGGCGGCGCCGATCTGCCGCTCGCGCAGGCCGCGGGCGTGTTGTTCGCGTTCGGCCAGCACGCGCTGCCGCTGCCCGCCGCGCACACCATGATCGCGCGGCATCTGCTCGCGGCCGCCCACGTGAGCGCGCCGCGCGGCCCCATCGCTTTGGCGATCGCCGACGCCACGCAGCGGGCGGCCTTCGTGCCCTACGGCCAGGTCGCCGACGCCGTGGTGGTGGAAACGTCCACCGGCACCTGGCTCGTGGCGCTCAAATCGGCCTGCGTGGAAAAGCACGGCGACGGCCTCGACGCCACGGTGCGCTTCGACACGCGCACGGCGCAGCCGCTGCCCGCGCGCGGCATTGCGGAACTGGGCGCCATCGTCACCGCCGCCACCATGGCTGGCGCAATGCAGCGCGTGCTCGACATCAGCACGGCCTATGTGAACGGGCACGCGCCCGCCAGCCGTACCTGCAGCACCTTCCTCGCGCTGGAGCGCCAGTTGAGCGTGATGGCGGGGCATGTGGCTGCGACGCGTGTGGCCGCCGAACAAGGCTGCGCGGCGCATCGCAGCGGCGAGCAACGCATTGCCAGCGCCATCGCCAAGGCGCGCGCAAGCCGGGCGGCTCCGCTGGTGGCCAATGGCGCACATGGGCTGATGAGCAAGATGTGCAACGCTGAGAAGGTCGATCTTCAGCTCTTCACGCGACGGTTGCATGCGCAACGTTTGCAGTATGGATCGGAGTCCTTCTGGGATGAGGTTGTGGTCGGCACGCATACGCGCGATCAGCGCTGCGTGGTGGATAACGACGTGGTGGGGATT
Organism: Paraburkholderia bannensis; assembly: GCF_014200455.1. GTDB lineage: Bacteria > Pseudomonadota > Gammaproteobacteria > Burkholderiales > Burkholderiaceae > Paraburkholderia > Paraburkholderia bannensis_A. Next base: position 87,875 of record NZ_JACHBW010000020.1, read on the forward strand.
TTCGATGCGCTCGACGAGGTGGCGACACTGAGGCTTTGAGCCATCGAGGCATCGACTGACGACAAAGCCCAGGGGCTTGCCCTGGGCTTTGTCGTTTCTTGCTCGCGCTGCTTGAGGCTCGGATTGCCGCTCGCAACGGGCGGCCCGGCACGATCATTACTGCTGGATCGTCGCGTTCTTCATCTGCTCCGCGGTGAACTGCGCCGCCGCCTTCTGCAAGGCCATCGCCTGTAACTGCTGCTTCACCGTCTCTTTGGCCTGATCGTACGGCGGGATCTGCGGCGGGCGCTTCGCGTCGAGCTTGACGATCACCCAGACGTTGCCGAGATGAACCGGTTGCGGCGAGATACCGCCAACCGGCAATTGCGCAATGGTCTGCGCCAGCGGCAAAGGCACGCCCTGGGTCTTGCCCTCGGCTACCGGCACCGGATAGCTGACCCACGGCATCAGTCCGCCGTCGGTCTTGGTCGGCGCGACGCTGTATTGCCTGGCGAGCGCGTCGAACGCCTGACCCGACTTCGCTTTGGCGAGCACCTGCTTCGCCGTCGTTTCGTCCGTCACCGCGATGACGCGCGGCTGGAATTCGTTCTTGCCGAGCGACGCGACGAGCGCCTCGTAGCGCGCCTTCACCTGATCGTCGCTCACCTGGTCAGCATGGAGGTTGTCCTTCAGATACAACTGGATTTGCGTGCCGACCCTGGCATCGGCGCTCGTCGCCTGCTGCACTTCCGGCTTCGTGTCGTAGTGGGCCTTTACGGCAGCCTGGCGCAATACCTCGCGCGCGATCAGTTCTTCCTTGAGAGCCTGACGCATCTGCAGCGAGTCGGGCTGGCCGGTTTTCGCCGATACCTCGCGCACCACGGCATCGAGTTGACTCTTCGGGACGGTCACGCCGTTGACGACGGCGATCGCGTCTGCCGGGAGTGTCGATGCGGGCGCGTCGGCGGCCTGCGCGGACGATGCGAGCGCCATAGCGGCAAATGCAGACAGGCCGGCAGCGCGGATCACGTTGTGGAATCGGAACATGGGTACACCTTTATGGGAAAAAACGGCTAAAAATTCCAGTTAAGCGTCCCAAGCGCAAGCGTAGCGCGCCGGCCTATTGATGCAGGTCGACAAAGTTGCAGGAATACACGAGGCTCGATGCGCCTGTCGCTTCATATCGGCACATCCGCCCATGTGCAGGACTACCAGGCGTTGCGGATCGGAAAGTCGATCTCGTCGACTTCGCGCTTCGTGCGCCGCGAAGAGATCGTCGCGGCGAGGGCGTGACCGTGGCCGGCCCTCTGCGTGTCAGAACTCGTACGCTGCGCTTTGCGCCAACGCCACAAACGGCCCATTCAACGTACGGTTGTGATGGGCAATGATCTCGCGCGCATGGAGATCGGGCGTATCGACCGTGGTGTGCGCGTCCTCGATCAGCACCGCGCGCAAACCCAGATCGAACACCGCGCGGCAGGTCGTATCGACGCAATATTGCGTCTTCATGCCCACGATCGCCAGTTCGCCCACGTCGTCTTCGGCTAGCCATTGCCGGAGTTCCGTGCCGATGAAGCAATTGGGCCGCGTTTTCACAAAGACGGTATCGCGCGCGTCGTCCACATCGAGTCCACTCACCAGCTTCGTCAATTCACTATCGGGCGCGATGGGCGAACCGGCCGGGCCGGTGTGGCGCGCGGCATAGATCGGCGCACCCGCTGCGCGTGCGCGGGCGATCAGCATGTTGATATTGGCGAGCACGCGCGCACCCTCGTAGGGCGGCGGATTGCCGTTGAACAGCCCAACCTGCATATCGACGATCAACAGCGCGCGGCGGCTTGAAGCGCTGGCTTGCATGGCGTTTCTCCTTTCATGACGACGGTGATGCCCGCTTTGGCGCCGGCGCGGACAGGAGAAACGGCAAGGCCCCGTCCGTTACCGGCGGGGCCTTGCGGCAGATACGAATGAAACGACCGAACCGTGCTCGCGTATCGACCTCACGACCCGCCAGAGGCGGCCGTGGTAGTCGTAGTCGTGCGTGCGATGTGGTGCAGGTTCATGTCGTCGATGATGCAGGACTGCGATGATCTGCGTCAATCTCCTACGCGGTCGTTCGATCCCCAAAATCCGGATTTCGCGAAATCCATCCACAACGCATACGGTTCGGATAGCGGCAAAGCGTCGCGCTTTCGAAAAAATGAGCCTGTCGTCTTAAAAAAATTGTTCTAGCGCAAAGGTCAAGGCTAGAATGCCGGCTTTGCTGCCCGGTACACCGTGTTAACCCCTAGTACCGTCCTCATCCCGAAGAAGGAATCCGACATGAAAGACCCACTCGCCCGCGACCGCGAGAGCGCTGCCCGCGCCGACGAGGCGGCCGATTCATCCAGCGAAAACACGCTCGTCAGCGCGCTCGCGCGGGGCATCCGGATTCTGCAGTGCTTCTCTATGGGGGCGTCGGAGCTGTCCGCGCGCGAACTGGTGGAGCGCACCGGCTTGCCCAAGCCCACCGCCCTGCGCCTGATCAACACGCTCTGCGAATTCGGCCTGCTGCGCCACTCCGAGCGCATTTCGAAGTATGTGCTGGGCACGGAGATGCTGAGCCTCGCCGCGCCCGCGCTCGGCCGCATGACGGTGCGCCAGATCGCGCGGCCGATGATGCAGGAGCTGGCCGATTACTGCCAGGGCCAGGTGAAGCTCGCGGTGGGCCATCGCATGAACCTGGCGTACGCGGAGGTCATCCAGGGCGCGGGTAGTTCGGTGTATCGCGCGGAGATCGGCACGCGGGTCTCGCTGTCGCGCACGGCAGCGGGCCGCGCGTATCTGTGGGCCGTGCCGCCCGCGGCGCGCGAGCAATATCTGCAGAACACGCTTGCGCTCGATCGCGCCAAGGGCGAGTTGCTCGCGCAACGCATCGCGCAGGCACAGCAGCAGTTACGCGAGATCGGCTGCACGGTGTCGTATGGCGACATGCAGCGCGAGATTCACTCGGTAGCGATTCCGCTGGCCTCGCCCATCGACGACGAGTACTGGGTGTTCAGCTGTTCGATAGCCGTGTTCAACCTCAATGGCAACCAGCTGATCGACGATATCGCCCCGCGTCTGATGTCGCTCGTGCGCCGCGTGGAGACATCGCTGGGCAGCATGAGCGGCGCCGCGCACTACGCGGAAACGCGCCCGTGGGCGCTGGCGACGGCCTGAATGCGTCTGCACGTGCCCGAGCACGCCTGGTCGACCAGACCGTAGCGCCGGCCGCCGCCAGCAGCGCGGCAACGCCCCGTGCGCTCACCTCTCCTCAGCCCACTTCACCCGCGGCGAACGCAGCCGCAGCCGCCGCCGACACCGGCGACCCCGACAGGCTCAGCTTGCCGCTGGCCACCAGTTGCGCGAGCGGCACCGGGCGGCCCAGCAGAAAGCCCTGCACCTCATCGCAGCCTTCGCCCGCGAGCAGATCGAACTGATCCTGCGTCTCGATGCCTTCGGCCAGCACCGGAATCCCCAGACTCTTGCCCAGCGCCAGCACCGCGCGAATGATCGCCGTTGCCTGGCGGCTCGATTCGGCTTCGCTCACGAACGACTGATCGAGCTTGATCTTGTCGAACGGGAACGAGCGCAGCGTATCGAGCGACGAATAACCCGTGCCGAAGTCGTCGAGCGCGAGACTCACGCCCAGCGCCTTGATGCGCTGAAGCGTTTCGAGCGAGCGCTCGCGGTCGGCGAAGATGGTCGATTCGGTCAGTTCGAGTTCGAGGCGCGAAGGCGGCAACCCGGTTTGCTCCAGCACCTCGGCCACCAGCGAGGGCAGATCCGCGTGCGCGAACTGCACCGCCGAAAGATTGACGGCCACCTTGCACGGCGGCTGCCACGTGACGGCGCGCGAGCAGGCTTCGCGCAGCACCCAGGCGCCGATCGCGAGAATCAGCCCGTTTTCTTCGGCCAGTGGAATGAACACACCCGGTGAAATAAAGCCCTGGCGCGGATGCTCCCAGCGCAGCAGCGCTTCGTAGCCGCAGATTTCGCCGCTCGCGATCGAGGTCTGCACCTGGTAGTGCACGCTCAACTGTCCGCGCGAAAGCGCGTCGCGCAGGTCGGCCGCCAGCGAGCGGCGCGCACGCGCCGTCTCGTCCATCTTCGGTTCGTAGAAGCACACCGAGCGCGTAAGATCCGCCTTCGCGCGATACATCGCGAGATCGGCGTTATTGATCAGCACGGTCTTGCTGGTGGCGTCGTCCGGATAGATCGCGACGCCCATGCTGGCGCCGGAATTCACTTCCCAGTCGTCATAGCGGATCGGGCGGAACAGCGCCGTCTCCAGCCGGTTCAGGAAGTCGTCGAGCGTTTCGCGTTGCGAGAAGCGGCGCAGCGCCACGAATTCGTCGCCGCCCACGCGCGCGACGAATTCGTCCTCGCGCACGAGGCTCTTGAAACGCAGCGCCAGGATGCGCAGCACCTCGTCGCCCGCGTGGTGGCCGCGCAGATCGTTGATGTCCTTGAAGCGGTTCAGGTCGATGCCCACCAGCGCCAGCTTGCCGCCGTGCGCCGCGGTGCGGGCGACTTCGGTGTCGAGACGTTCGTTGAAGCCCGCCCGGTTCGGCAGGCCGGTGAGCATGTCGGAAAGCGCCATGGTGCGCAGATGCTCGACCGATTCGGCGCGCACGCTGTCGTCCAGCAGATAGCTCACGAGGCCGGCACCCGCGATGATGAAGGCCATGCCCGCCACCGCCAGCGCCAGCGCCTCAAGCGCGGCAGGGTTGGCGACATGCGAATCGATGGCGAGCGGTTCGATCCCGAACGCGCACATGCCGATGAAGTGCAGCGTGGCGATGGCGGTGGCAAGCAGCCCCGCAACCGTGGCCACCTGGGCGCGCGTACCGATCACGCTGCCGCCGATATTTGCCGCGCCCGGCTTGCGCGCAGCCTGATCGAACGCGAGTGCGCCGAACACCACCGAGAACACGATCGACACCACCAGGTACGGCCGGTTCCACATCACGATGCCTTCGACGCGATAGGCCGTCATGCCGGTGTAGTGCATCAGCGCGATCGCCAGCCCGACCAGCGCGCCGCCGATCGCGGGCGTGGCGCGCGTCCAGCCGCTGCACGCCACGAAGATGCCGAGGAAACTGCCGACCAGCGCGATAAGCAGCGAAACGATGGTCAACACCGGATCGAAAGTCACGGGCACGCCCGGTTCATAGCCGAGCATCGCCACGAAGTGCGTGCACCAGATCGCGACCGCCGCCGTGGTGGCCGCGAGGAACTGCCAGCCCGCGCGCTGCATGCCGTGCGTGGCGAACGCACGCCGCACGAGGCGCGCCGTCACCCACGAGCCCGCGCCGCAGATCAGCACGGCCACGATAACGAGCCACGGATTGTGCCTGTTGACGATGCAGCCCAACACGTTGATCACGGGAAGGCCTCCTTAAAGCCTGGATTTATTAGCGACTTCTTTTGCTGCGGTACTTTTTGCAGCCGACCTTCAGGGCGGCCCGCCGGCTTCGGACGCAGGGCGCGACGATGTCACGACGCAACGCCGCCGCGCCGCGCTATCGAGCCGAAGCGTGAGCCAATGTCGAAACGGGGAAATCGGAACGGGCAGATCTCGCGTGACGCGCACGCAGACCATTTGCCAGTTTACGGCAGCTATGCCGCATAACTTTATAAAGCCCTTTTTTATTCGAGTATTTGCAAACGTTTGACGCGAACATTTCGGCAAATTGCGCGGGTTTTTGCTGATTCGCGCTAGAAGCCGCCAAGCGCCGGTGCTGTTTTCGTATGCGGTTTTGCCTTCTTGAATAGAATCGGGCTCCGTATCAATCCGATGCCGGGAGTGCGAGCATGGCGCGTGTTCTTGCTATGTCTGGAACGACCCTCTCTCTAGCGGGCTTCCTGCGGCGCGTGGGGCGCACGCTCTGCATCGCCGCGTTGCTCGCCGGGCTACTGCCTGGCGTCCATGCCGATGAACCCGGCGATCACGCGCCCTGGCACGTGGGCCTGAGTTCGCGCGTCGTTCATCCCGCGGTCGAGCGCAACTGGCGCGGCGCGGCCACCGCGCGACTGCTCACCCAGATCTGGTATCCCGTCGCGCCCGGCACGCCCGAAACGCCGCGCGAGATTGGCCGGCCCGGCGACCCGATATTCCGCGGCCAGCCCGTCGCCAGCGACGCTGCGCTGGCCGGTGATGCGCACACGCGCTTTGCCCTCGTGCTGCTGTCGCACGGCACGGGCGGCAGCGCCAACGACCAGGACTGGCTCGCCAGCGCCCTCGCCGCGCACGGCTACATCGTCGCGGCTGTCAATCATCCGGGCAATAACGAACTCGAACCGCTCACGCGCGAGGGCTTTCTGCTTTGGTGGGAACGCGCGAGCGATCTGAGCAATGTGCTCGACGCTCTGCTCGCTGATCCGCAGTTTGGGCCGCATATCGATCAGACGCGCATTGGCGCGGCGGGGTTTTCGCTGGGCGGCTATACGGTGCTGGAACTCGCGGGCGCACGCACGGACGTCGATGCGCTGGAGGCGTTCTGCCGTTCACCGCAGGCCGATGCGATCTGCCATCCTCCGGAAGCCAAACGCCTGGCCGGCACGGCAAGCGATGGGAGTGGCGCAAGTGGCGCAAGCGGCGCAAGCGTGCCGCACCCGCCGCCCACGCCTGAAATGCGCGCCTCGTTCGCACGCTCCGGCGATTCGTACCGCGATGCCCGCGTGCGGGCCGTGTTCGCGATTGCACCCGCGCTGGGCGAAGCTTTCGACGCCGACGCCTTCAAAGCCGTATCGATTCCCGTTGCCCTGCTCGCGGGCACCGCCGATATCACCGTGCCGCCGGACACCAACGTGCGCCGCATCGCGGGTTTCCTGCCGCAAGCGAGCCTGACGATGGTGCCAGGCGCTTCGCACTACACGTTCCTCGACGTCTGTTTGCCAGGCGCCGCCGTGCGTCTCGCGCGCATCTGCAAGGACGGCCCGGGCGTGGACCGGGACGCCGTCCATGCGCTAACGGCTAACGAGGCGCTGGCGTTCTTCGACCGTTACCTGGCGAAGTGAGCGATCAAATGAGCAAACAAACGAGCGAACGAGCGAAATAACCGCACGACGAAGCGCTATCAGATCACCGCGTCAGACGGAGCGAGCGTCACGCGGGTGGCCAGCGCGCTCAGCGCGATCGCGTGGATCATCTGGCTGACCGTGGTGCAGGCATCGCTGAGCACGGTGACTTTCTTGTAGTCGTCGGCGCGCCGGGACAGCGCCGTATGCGTCACGCAGTTCTGCGTCATCATCCCGCACAGGATCAGTTCATCGACGCCCAGGCCCTGCAAGGTGTCGTGCAGCGTGGTGCGCTCGAAGGCGTCCGCGAACTGCTTGATGACCACGGGTGCATCGGGCGCGGCCGCCTGGATGCGCGCATGCGTTTCCACGCCCACGGTGCCCGCATTGAAGAACGGCGCATTGCCCTTGGCGGCGTCGGCGACGTGCTGGACGTGGATCACCGGGATGCCCTTCGCCTGCGCACGGCCGATGGCGCGCTCGACCACGGCGAGCGTGGCGTCGGCGTTCCAGAGTTCGAACGCGCCGCCGGGGAAGTAGTCGTTCTGCAGGTCGATAACGATCAGCGCGGGTTGGCTCATGCAAATACTCCTGGTCTTTAAGTGAGAGTGCGGGATGTACGCGCCGGTCAGTCTACGCCAGCCTGGCGCACGCGATGGTTTCAGGGTGCGATCGTATCGCCTGGCTCAGTAAAATCCCAATAGCACGACCGTTCTATTTTCGTGTAGGCTGGCGCTCTCACTCGTCACCTTCTTCGCGAGACCGCCTGCCATGTCGCTGATCTTCTCCCGCCGTGACCTGAATTTCCTGCTCTACGAATGGCTCGACGTCGAGCGTCTCACGCGCATCGCGCGTTACGCGGATCATTCGCGCGAGACCTTCGACGCCGCGCTGGACACCTGCGAGAAGATCGCCACCGACCTGTTCGCGCCGCACAACAAGAAGAACGATCAGCACGAACCGCATTTCGATGGCGAGACCGTCACCATCATCCCCGAAGTCAAGACCGCCTTAAAGGCCTTCTGCGAAGCCGGGCTGATGGCGGCGGGTCAGGACTACGAATACGGCGGCATGCAACTGCCGCTGGTGGTCGAGAAAGCCGGCTTTGCCTGGTTCAAGGCCGCCAACGTGGGATCGAGCGCCTATCCATTTCTGACCATCGGCAATGCCAACCTGCTGCTCGCACACGGCAGCGAGAAGCAGATCGAGACCTTCGTGAAGCCCGAACTGGAAGGGCGCTACTTCGGCACGATGTGTCTTTCGGAGCCGCAGGCGGGTTCGTCGCTCTCCGATGTGGCCACGCGCGCCGATTTCGAAGGCGAATCGGCGCTGGGCGCGCAGTATCGTCTGCGCGGCAACAAGATGTGGATTTCGGGCGGCGAGCACGAGCTGTCGGAAAACATCGTGCATCTGGTGCTGGCGAAGATTCCGGGCCCGGACGGCAAGCTGATTCCTGGCGTGAAGGGCATCTCGCTCTTCGTGGTGCCGAAGTATCTCGTCAACGAAGACGGCACGCGCGGCGAGCACAACGACGTGGTGCTCGCGGGCCTCAATCACAAGATGGGGTATCGCGGCACCACCAACTGCCTGCTCAATTTCGGCGAAGGCACGAAGTACGCGCCGGGCGGCCGCGCTGGCGCGATCGGCTATCTGGTGGGCGAGCCGCACAAAGGTCTCGCCTACATGTTCCATATGATGAACGAGGCGCGCATCGGCGTGGGTCTGGGCGCGACGATGCTCGGCTACACCGGCTATCTGCATGCGCTCGATTACGCGCGCAATCGTCCGCAGGGGCGCGGCATGGGCGCGGCGGGCAAGGACCCGGCATCGCCGCAGATCAAGCTGGTCGAACATGCCGACGTGCGCCGCATGCTGCTCGCGCAAAAGAGCTATGTGGAAGGCGCGCTCGCGCTCACGCTCTGGTGCGCGAAGCTCGTGGACGAAGCCCGCGCCATCGACGACGATGCCGCGCGCGAACCGCTTACGCTGCTGCTCGATCTGCTCACGCCGATCGCCAAAAGCTGGCCGTCGCAATGGTGCCTCGCCGCCAACGACCTCGCCATTCAGGTACACGGCGGCTATGGCTACACGCGCGAATACAACGTCGAACAGTTCTATCGCGACAATCGGCTCAATCCGATCCATGAAGGCACGCACGGCATTCAGGGCCTCGATCTGCTGGGCCGCAAGGTGACGATCAAGGACGGCGCGGCGCTCAAGCTGTTCGCGCAACGCGTGCAGGCGACGCTCGACCGCGCACGTTCAAACGGCGACGCGCAGGACGCGGCCCATGCACGCGCGCTGGAAGCGGCGCTTGAACGGCTGCAGGCAGTCACGCGCGCGCTGTGGGCGGCGGGCGATCCGAACGTGACGCTCGCGAATGCTTCGGTGTACCTGGAAGCGTTCGGTCATGTGGTGGTGGCGTGGATCTGGCTCGAACAGGCGCTGTCTGCACGCGCGGCGCTCAAGCACGCACAGGGCGACGATGCCGGCTTCTATCGCGGCAAGCTGGCAGCGGCAAGGTACTTTTTCGCGTGGGAATTGCCGAAAACCTCCGCGCAGTTCGATCTGCTCACCTCGCTCGATCGCACCACGCTCGACATGCAGGACGCGTGGTTCTAGACAAGCCTTTCAGCCGATAAAAAAACGGCGCGAGGTCCACCAAAGGACATCGCGCCGCGATCGATTTTGTGCCGTGTTGCAGCCGTGCCTAGCCGCCCTGCTTCTCGAAGCGCCTCAGCAATTCATTACCGCGCGAGTTGGCCGAATCGAGCGCCTGTTGCGGCGTCTTGCTGCCCGTCCAGACCTGCTCCAGTTCCTCATCCACCACCGTGCGAATCTGCGGCATGTTGCCCAGACGCAGGCCCTTGGTATACGGTAGCGGCGACTTGTTGAGCATCTGTCTGGTGGCCGTATCCGCGCCCGGATGCGCGGCGTAGAAGCCCTGCTTGCGCGCGAGATCGTAGGCGGCGGTCGTCACAGGCAGATAACCCGTATCCTCGTGCCATTTCGCGGCCACGGCGGGCGAACTCAGATACGCAAGAAACTTCGCGACGCCCTTGTAGACCTCGGGATTCTTGCCCGCCAGCACCCACAGGCTCGCCCCGCCGATGATGGCATTCTGCGGCGCACCCTTCACGCTCGGGTCGTACGGCATCATGCCGGTGCCGAACTGGAATTTTGCGTACTTCTGCACATTCGCAAACGCGCCCGACGAGCCCATCATGATCCCGCAATCGCCGCTATAGAATTTGGCCGTCGCCTCGTCCTTGCGCCCCACATAGGTGAACGTGCCGTCCTTCGCCATCTTCTGGAGGAAGGCGATATGCGCGACCTGCACGGGCTTGTTGATTTCCAGTTCGGCGTCCGCGCCATCGAAACCGTTATTGCGCGTGGCAATCGGCGCGGCCTGCCAGGCGCTGTAATTCTCGATCTGGATCCAGCCCTGCCAGCCCGTCGTGAAGCCGCAAGCCAGACCCGCGGCCTTGAGCTTCGCGGCATCGGCGGCGACTTCGGGCCAGGTTTTCGGCGGGGCGTCGGGATTCAGGCCGGCCTTCCTGAAGGCATCGCGATTGAAGTAAAGCAGCGGCGTGGAGCTATTGAAGGGCATCGAGACAAGATGACCCGTCCTGGCGTCGCCGTAAAAACTCGCGATGGTCGGCACGAAGGCTTTTTCGTCGAACGGCACGCCCGCGTTCTTCATCACGTCGTAGACGGGAACGACAGCCTTCTTCGCCTGCATCAGGGTTGCCGTGCCCACTTCGTACACCTGAAGGATGGCGGGCGCATCGCCGCTGCGATAAGCAGCAATGCCGGCTGCAAGCGTCTGGTCATAGGTGCCCTTGAAAACCGGCACGATCTTGTACTCGCTTTGCGAGGCGTTGAACTGCTGGGCGATCTCATTCACGCGCTCGCCCAGTTCCGATTCCATCGCGTGCCAGAACTGGATTTCGGTAGGCGCGGCCTGCGCCACCTGTGCCGCCTGCATGCCGGATGCGAACAGCATCGTGGCGGTCAGGGCGCGCAGCGCGCCCCGCAGCGCATGGCGTGGTTTTATGCGCAACTTCTCGTGCTTTCTCATCGGGCTCTCTTCCTGGTCGTGGATCTCGATACGGGATGGCGAAACACAAAGCTGCGCAAGGTTAGCATAGCGACATGGCGCCCATGTGCTGACGGGTGCCGGCGAGCATTCAGCGGCTTGCCGCGCCTTTCTCCCTGCGATGCTTGGCGTGTCCGATGCGTTTTGCGCGATCGATCCGCGCTATGGCTGATCCTGCACACGCACCACGCGCGTGGCGTGAGTCAACGGATCGCGCCACACCAGCGTGGTGCGGTCCACTTCGGCGCGGTCGTGCTGCACGCCGCCGTGAATCAGGAAATAGCTGGTATTGACGTCGTACAGCGACGAATCCAGCGTCACACCGTCTACGTCCGCTGCCTGAAGCGCCAGCGAGACGTCGCTCATATTGCGGAAGAAAACTGTCTGACGACGCGCCACGAACGCCTGCGCCTTAGCCAGCGTCATCTGCGGAATCATGGCGGTGAGCACCTCCGCGCTTGCGGTATTCATGTTGACCGGCGTCGCGTTCGGCAGCACCGTGATGAACGGGCGCAATCGCGCGAGCGCCGCCGGCGTATAGCCGGGAATGTCGAGCAGCGCGTCGGTATCGGTCATCAGCAGCGAGGCCGCCTTGCTGTTTGAGTCGTCGATCTCTTCAAGGCCTGGGTTATCCGTAGAGTTTGCGCCGTCTTCCTGCGCCGACGCCCCTGTCGTGGTCGACGTACTCGACATACTCGACGTCCCTGCGTTTTCGAAACGCGTAGCCGAATGCGACAGTCCCGCGCGCACGTACAGCGCCGTCTTGCCCGCCAGTTGCCCGTCGACGCCAACCACTTGCAGCAAGCGCTGAAACGTCTGCAATTGCGTGACATTCACCTCCAGCACGCCAGGCGAGGGATTCGACACGAGGCTACGCAGATTGAAACGCGACTGGGCGTCCTCGACTGTCCCGCTCAGCCATGTCGATCCAACCTGCGTGCTGTCATCGCTGATCGCGCCGATAAAATCGCTCAAGCGCGTGCGTGCGACCGGCGTACTCCACAAGCCGCCCAGATACGTGACCGAAGGCAAGGTATCAGCTTCCGAGTGCAGTACGAGCCGGGTCCAGTCGAGCGCGCCGCGCGCGACCCATTGCGCCTGGCCGAGCAGGCGCTGGTTCTCGACGCGCCGCACCTGCACCTGTTCGCGCCAGAGGATGCCCGACACCAGAATCGCAGACAGCGCCATCACCAGCAGCGCGGTGATGATCGCCGCGCCGCCCTCGCGTCGCGTGGCGCGTGCCCTGATTCGTGTACGCCTCATCACTCCCCCACCAGAAACGCGCGATTGATGGGCCGCCTGAGCGTTGGCGCGCTGATGCTCACCTGCAGTCCCGTCACCGCGCGCGGCAGCGGCATGGCGGCAAGCTGCGGGATCGTCAGGTTGTTGTCGTTGCTGGAAATGGCGCTGCGCACGTCGTCCATCTGCGTCGTCCAGCCTGTCTGCGGCACATACATGCGCACCTGGATCGCACTCACGCCGTCCATGAGCGGCACCGCACTCCACGCGGCATCTTCGCCTTGGCGCAGCATGCGGCGAAGCTGGCTGAAATTGCCGATGGGCGGCGACGCGTAGCGGATCACGCGGCCATCGGCAACGTGATAGCGCACGACTTCGAGACGCGGTGCCTGCCCCGATACGGCCGGCCAGGTACGCACGATCTGCAGTCCGGAAGAATCCGCGGCAATTGCACTGCCGCCGGTTTCGTCGTCGGAGACGGCCAGGCGCGAATCGATGCGCATCTGGTCGAACAGTTCAGCAAAGACGCGCTCATCGGCCATCGAACGCGAGATCGAATCGCGGCCGCGCGCGATCGCGTCCAGGCCGCGCCACGACAGCACCGCCACCATCGCGAGGATCGCCACCGCCACCAGCAGTTCCAGCAAGGTGAATCCGCGCGAACCTGCATATGCACGGCTCACGCCGCCGCGCTCAATGAAGCGTTTATAGCGAACGGTTGATTTCATCGTCGAACATGGTCATGAGTTGCGCCAGATTGCCCTTGTGACCAGGCGTCGTGACCGATATCTGCACGCGCCTGAACAAGGGGTTGGGCGTCGAACTCACGCTTTGCGTGCACAGCAGAGCGAGATTGCCTTGCGAACAATCGAACTGCGTCACGCCGGGCGCGGGCCACGTATGCGCCAGACGCAATTGCGCCAGCACGTTGTCCGCGCTCCAGCCCGCCAGCAGGCGCTGATGCAATTGCGCTTCGCTCGTCGCGAGATTGCCCAGCGCCCGCATCGACGCCGCCAGCGCAACGGCGATGATCGCCAGCGCAACCAGCACCTCGATCATCGTGAAGCCGCGCGAGTTGTGCTTACTGAGGGTAGCCGTCATTCAAGGTCTTCAGGAACGCGATGATGTCGTCGATATCCTGCTCCGACATCGCAGGCTTATCGCCGAACTTGCGGTCGAATGGCGCATCGGCCACATCGATATTCGCGGCGTATCTCGCGGGTAGATCGTTGTACTTTTGCGGCTTGCCGGATGCATCGCGCGGATAGATCCTCTCCGGTGCGATATCGCGCAAGTTGTAGAAGTCCATCACGTGCTTGAGGTCGTGATAGACGCCGTTATGAAAAAACACCTGGCGGTTCGCGACATTGCGCAGCGTCGGCGTAAGGAACATGCCGCAATATTGCGTCTGGCTCGCCAGATCCTGGCGATACGGTCCGCAAAGGCCCATGTCGTAGAACCTCGGGTCCTTGTTCTGCGCCAGTTGCGTATTGCGCGGCACACCCAGGGCTTCGTACTGCGTATCGGTAAAGAGCGGCGGCAGGCCGTCGCGGCCCGGCTGGCTCAAGTGGCAGCCCGCGCAGTTCGCCTTGTCCTGGTCATTGAACAGACGCAGACCGCGCAATTCCGCCTGACTCAAACGCGCCTTGCCTTCGAGCCAGTCATCGTACTTGCTGTCGAACGCGTGAAAAGAGGCATCCTCGATCTGATAGCGGCTGACGGCGGACATCGCCTCGTCCACCAGCATGGCCGAACCCGACTTTACGGCCGGCCCGAACAGTTTGCGCAGCTTCTCCAGATAGCCGCCGCGCTCAAGCTTATGCGCAACTTCGGCCTCGCTCGTGTTGGCCATTTCCACCGGATTGAACAGCGGCCCCATGGCTTGCGCCTGCAAGGTATCGGCGCGGCCATCCCAGAACAGGCCACCTTGCGGCACCATTGCGGGCGCTGCGGGCGCGACGCCCGCATTCTTTTGCGCGCGTGTCACGCCTTGCGCCTGTTGTGCGGCATCCGTCAGGCTCGGCGGCGCGACGTCCATATCGGGCGCGTCGGGGCCAATGCTGAAATTGGCCTGGCGATAAAGATAGGCGAGCGAGGGCGGCGGACGATAGCCCTGTTGCGTCCCATGCGCGCCGCCCAACTGCACCGAAAGCGCATTCGGCGGACCGTATGAATGCTGCGGGCTATGGCATGACGCGCAGGACTGCCTACCCGAAGCGGACAGCGACTGATCGTAGAAAATCTGCTTGCCGATCTGCGCCAGCAAACTCAGCGGCGCGCTCTGCGGTTTCATCAAATGCACCGGATGCGGGTTGACGCCAAACCGATCTTCGAGCATTTCGCCGACAGCCTGCGGCATGCGCTCCGGATGGCTAAAGGCATAAGCGCCGCATGCGGCGAATATCAGCAGAGCGGCAAGCGCTCCCCAGAGCACCAGGCGATACCGTGCCCGCCCGGCGGAAGGCCTACCGTCCGTGTTCGTGGACGACGCAACAGCATTCAAACGAGAGTTCATGGTGACGACAGCAAGAAATTAGCGCGGAACCCAACGACAAATCGAGCCAGCGCGTGACGCTGGCTCGTCGGCAAGACTTCGGTTCGGAGGGGGCCTCGCAAGCACGCATCGATCAGACGAATCAAGCAGACGAATCGAGCAGACGAGAACCCCAGTGCCGCTAGTTGGTGACCGATATGGCTGGCGCCGATGACAGTTTGGTCCCGAGGCTCGAATCGAGGTACAACACGGAGTTATTGCCGCTGCCGCTGAAGTTGAACATGTTCAGAATGCTGCCCGCCGACGCATCGAACGAGCCGCTGCCGATACGCGTGCCGCCCAGCCAGTTATCCTCGATGAAGCGCGTAATCGAGGCCTGCGTGATGGCCGTGCTGTCCACGTAATTGCTCTTCGCCCACGGCGAGATCACGATGAACGGCGTGCGCGTGCCCGGGCCGCAACGACCATTGACAGGCGAGCCGGTGACGCCGATCGGCGCCGTGCCCGTACCGCAGGTGCTCGTGCCGTTGAGGTAATCGTTGGTCGAGTACGAGGCGCTCGTCGGCGTGATGTACTGGTGGTCGTACCAGCCGTCTGAATCGTCATAGGCAATGATGACCGCCGTGTTCTTCCAGTCGGGCTGCTCTTCCAGGAAGTTCACCACATTGGTGACGAATGACTGCTCGTCGAGCGGGTCTGAATTGCCCGGGTGGGCATCCTGTACCGCAGGCGCCTTCAGGAAGCTCACGGACGGGAAGTTGCCCGCCTTCACCGCCGTATAGAAGTCGTTGATGTCGTACTGGTGATGAACCGGCGTCGACGTGCTGTCCTTCGGCTCGGTATAGCCGATGTAGGCCGTCGAAGTCGGACGCGTATGCGCCGGGTTCGACGTCGTCGTGTAGTACTGGAACCATGCGTGGTGCGGCACGTAGTCAACCACGCTCGAATTCAGCACCGACGAATAGGTGCTGCGCTTGCAGCCCGTCGTGCCGTTCGCGTTGGTCGTCGCCAGGTTGAAGCCGCCCATGAAGCCGCCCCACGTAATGCCCGCCGAATTCAACAGATCGCCGATGTTCCTGTTCGACGAACTCATGGCCGCCGTGACGGTGCTGGTGCTGTCGTTCGAGATCGTGCACGCGTCGTTGGTGGGGTCCAGGTCGCCGATCAGCGAGAAGCCGTCCGCACCGTCCGCAATCGCCTGGGTACTCGGCGAGGTGCCGCTGGAAATGGTCGTGCTGTTGGTGCTGGTGCCGGTCGTGAGGGTGACGCCATTGGTCTGGCCGGAGATCACTTCCAGCGCGCCCGGCGTGGACGGACCGAACGTGCCCGTATAGGCGTTGTCGTTCATGGCGAAGTGCTGCGCGTAATTCCACATCGCCGTGACGGTGTTGCCGTCGAAATAGCCCATCACCATGCCCTTCGTGTCGAACACGCCGGAGCCCGTGGTGGTGGCCTTACCCGTGTAATAGGCGAACTCGTCCATCGCGCCATTGTCTTCAGCCTCTTGTTCCGGGCTGTAGTTATGGTTCTGCGAAGCGGTGTTGGCCTGCGCGCGGTCGATCCGGAACGGTTCGAGATAAGCCGCCGTGATGCCCGAGATCGAGAGGTTGGTGGCGTTGGTGGAATTCGGGTTGGCGGTGAGCAGCGCGGTCGTCAGGCCGTTGACGCTCGGCGTGTCCGAAGCCGCCGTGAAGGCAGGCTCGCCGGACGGATTGTCCGCATTCGGATAGGTCCCGAAGTAATGATCGAACGACTCGTTTTCGCCGTAAATCACCACAAGGTGCTTGATCGGCGTGGCAGTGGTGAGCGCATCCTGCGCGCTGACCGTGCTAGTGGTGTTGCTGCCGCAAGCGGCTAGCCAGTTTGCAGTGGCAGCCAGTGCTATGGCTGTCCAGACGGTACGACGCATCACAATCCCCTTCTTTTGACGTAGATGTTTTTGTGTTGCCATTGCTTCGCTTTTCTCCGGCGTCGGAATCATGCAATCGCAATGTGACGTCGTAACATTGGGCACATTTCAGCACCTTTCCTTTTTTATTTCAAAATCTTGCATGGCTTTATTTTGTTATTCGCATAACGAAACAATAATTGGAAACCAAAAAAATTCATATATTTGCGCAATACTTCCATGACCACTGATATCAAGCGTATGCGCCGCGATTGCACAGACGCACAACGACCGGACCGGCCGGAAGCCGATGGAGAAAAACGTGAAATTCAAGGCCATTATCGCGCTCGTTCTGCTGGGCTGCGCCTCGGCAGGGGCGCTCGCCCAGCAGTACGATGGCGGTCCCGATACCGCTTCGGGCAAGCCTGCTCGCCCGCCTTGCGGCGATCCGCCGCCGGGGCCGCCGCCTTCGCATGCGCCGTCTGGAGATCATGCGCCGCCGCCCATGAGCGGGTCCGTGCCGCCGCAACATCCGTACGGCCCACCACCCGATGGACCGCCGCCGGACTGCCATTAACTGGAGGCCTCAAGCAGAAAAACCACGCGCTGCGGCCGGCGGGCGGATGACGCCGACCGGGCGCAATACGTCTTTCGCCGCGCGCGTTTCATTACCATTCCTATCCCGCTCGACGCACTACCGCAATGATTGATAAAGCGAAACGAATCCGGCTTTGCAAGATTTGTTAATCCAGGACTCGTTGATCGTCACTTGTACGTCTTGTTGAAAAAATAGACTGCGACGCTTGAGCGAAATCAGCGCATTGAGTCGATCAATCCAGCATGTCCATCTAGCGCTCAAGCATAGCGATTCCTCTGACTGCCGGTTTTCCCGGCAGCGATACCCGCGCGCCCCTATCGCCTTTCGGCGAGATATGTCGTCCCGCACAGCCAACGCAACAATGAATCAATCTCAACGTGGAACGTCGGTTCCGGGTCCGGTTCCGCTCCCGCGCCCGACCAGAAAGACCGCCATTCTGGCCGTTGGCGCGCTGCTCGCCTCTTATGCACGCATTGCCGCGGCTTCGGTCGTGATGAACTTCGCGCATGCGGACATCGGCGCCGTGGCCCATGCGATTGGCGAAGCGACGGGCAAAACCATCATCGTGGACCCGCGCGTGAAAGGCCAGATCGACCTGGTTTCCGCCGAGCCCGTGCCCGAAGACGAAGCGCTCAAGACCTTGCAATCGGCCCTGCGCATGCGCGGGTTTTCATTGCTTCAGGATCACGGCATTCTCAAGGTAGTGCCTGAAGTCGACGCCAAGAATCAGGGGGTGCCCACCTACGTTGGCAATCAGCCTGTCGCAAAGGGCGATCAGATCATCACGCAGGTGTTTCAGCTCCATCGCGAATCGGCCGCCACGCTTCAACCGGTGCTGCGCCAGCTTATTTCGCCCAATAACACGGTCACGGCAAACGCCAGCAACAACACGCTGGTCGTCACCGACTACGCAGACAACGTGCAAAGGATCGCGGCGGTTATCGCCGGGATGGAAGCCGCCTCCGCACCGCATATCGCGGTCGTGCAACTGAATTTCGCGGATGCAACCGACGTCGCCCAGCAGGCGGCCAAAGTGCTGGACTTGAACAGCATCGGCAATAGCGACCCCACGCAGAAAGTAGTCGCCACCGCGGATACGCGCAGCAACGCCATCATTCTGCGTTCGAGCAGCGCGGCGCGACTGGACGAAGCGCAGTCGCTCATCATCAAGCTCGATACGCCCACCCGCGCGCCCGGCAATATCCATATCGTCACCTTGCGCAACGCGGACGCCACCGAACTCGCCCGGACATTGCGCGGGATTCTGGGGCAATCGAGCGGCAACAGCGACTCGCTCGCCAGCGCCGTTCTTGGCGCCAGTTCGCAAAGCGCGTCTGGCTTGCCCAACAGCAACGGCTCGCTGCCGCCCTTGCCGAGCGGTTCCGATAGCTCGTCGACCAAAAGCGCCACATCGTCCGGCTCAAGTTCTTCCGCGAGCAGCGCTTCGGGGCAAGCGCAGGGCGGCGGCGATCAGGACGACAAGGGTGCAGGTGAGATCGTCGCGGACACCTCGACGAATTCACTGATCATCACCGCGCCGGAACCCGTATTCCGCAATCTCAGCACCGTGATCGCGCGACTCGATCAGCGCAAGGTGCAGGTCTATATCGAATCGCTGATCATGGAGGTCAACTCCGAAAAAGACGGCGAGTTCGGTATCGAATGGATGACGACCTCGGGTCTCGAATCGCTCGCCGAAACTACTACGGACGTCGGCGTGGTCGCCGGATTCGGGAATATTCTCGGCACCAAGGGGCTATTGCGCGCGCTGCAAACGAATTCCGATGTGAATGTGCTATCCACGCCGAGCCTCGTCACGCTCGACAATCACGAAGCGCGCATTCTGGTTGGCAGCAACGTGCCGATCGAGTCGGGCTCTTACTCCACCAGTTCGTCGAGTTCGAGCGCAGCGAACGCCTTCAATACCTATAGCCGCACGGACGTTGGCATCATCCTGAACGTCAAGCCGCAGATCAACGAAGGCGGCACCATCACGATGCAGGTCTATTCTGAAGATTCGAGCGTCGAGAGCGATACCTCGACCCAGTCCGGCGGCTTCACCATCGACAAACGCTCGTTGCAGACCACCATTCTCGCTGACGACGGCCAGATCATCGCGCTGGGCGGGCTGATCAGCGACAGCTATACGAATGGCAATACGCGCACGCCGTGGATTTCGAAGATTCCAGTCATCGGCGCATTGTTCAGGCACGAAACGAAAAGCCGCCAGAAAAAAGATCTGCTTGTTTTCCTGCGGCCCGTGATCGTGAAGGACGGCGCGATGTTGCAGGCGATTGCATCCGATCGCTACGGCTATATGCAGGCGCGCTCGAAGACGTACAAGTCGGACAACTGGCTCATGAAGGACGATACGGTGCCTGCGTTGCCCTCGACTGACGGCAAATCCGGCGAGATCGTCGATTTGACTCACGTGCGGCAAGCAGCGAAGCAAGACGCAATCGAACAGTCCGCGCCGCCTGCCGTCGCTCGGTGAGCCGCCTGCGCGGCCCGCGCCAGACATCACGAACCGAAGAACGGCACGCAGTAGTCCGGCGGGCCGACGCAGTCGCCAGGACCGTTCGGCTGCGGGTGCAGGTTGGCGCAGCCCGATATGGCCGCCGTCGCCACGGCGCATAGCGCCGCGCGCACGATGTAAATGACAATGCGTGATTTCATGTGATCGAAACCCGGATGATTGGCCGCGCTACGAATGCCCGTCACGTCGCGCGGCCATGCCGGCATGACGGTTGCGTTCTAAGACGCAGCTACGATGCGTCAGTGATGCGCGTAAAGCGTGCTGTTGAGCGTCTTGAACTCGCCGTCGTTCTGCGCCTGCACCATCTCGTGATAGACCTCGGCACGCGTGATGTGCGCGTTGCCGTCGTTATTCCAGGCGGGCGCAGGTGCGCTTGCGGGCGCGGTTACCGCCGACGTCGCCGGTGTTTCCACGGCATGTGGGTCGCCCGGCGTACCGCTTGCGTGCGCCAGCGTCGACATGGACACCAGCAGGACAACCAGCGCGCCGTTCCAACTTTTCTTCACTTCAAGCTCCTTTCCAGCCGCGTGGCCGGTGCCGTCAATCAATTCATGCGGCAAGGATAGAGGCGCGAACCTGCGCGAATATCTGCAGGAAAGTGAAGAAATGTTTAAGAGCGTACTCATGCGCGGCCTACGCTTCGATAAACTCCGATTCACTCAGGCGTCCTGATCGTCTTCGCGATGCACATACTGAGGCACCAAGTCGCGCCCCGAATAGCCGTAAAAAAACAACACCTTCGCGGGCGACGCGCTTGCAGCGCTGTCTGGACGGGAGCTACATCGCACCGAGTATTTTGAAACTCAGTCTTTCAGATTTTTGAATTCGTTCACAAAGAGCGTTACGCATAATCGCCCCCTGAACCGGCTGGCGTGCCTCCGTCACCGTGATTCGATTTCATGAAGCGAATGCTCTCTCACGCAACTTTTTAATGAATCTCCATCAATGAAAAAAAACGCTCTCGCTCTCGCGGCCACACTGGCTTCGTTCGCATCCGTCGCTCATGCACAAAGCAGCGTCACGCTCTATGGCGCGCTGGACACCTCGGTTGCTTTCTTCGGCAATCAGGCAGGCAAGAACGGTTCAGGCAACACGTTCCAGATGATGTCGGGCAATGTCTCGCCCAACCTGTGGGGCTTGAAGGGCACGGAAGATCTCGGCAGCGGCCTGTCGGCGATCTTCAAGCTCGAAAGCGGTTTCAACATCGATAACGGCAAGCAAGGCCAGGGCAGCCGCATGTTCGGCCGTACCGCGATGGTGGGCCTGAGCTCGACCACGGGCGGCACGGTGACGCTGGGTCGTCAGTACGATCCGCTGATCGATCTGCTCCAGCCGATGACCGACGACGTCAACTTCGGCTCCGCCTTCGCCACGCCGGGCGACATCGACAACTACGACAACAGCTACCGCACCAACAATTCGGTGAAGTACACGAGCCCGAACTGGGCCGGCCTGCAGGTCAGCGCAATGTACGCGTTCGGCGGCGAAGCAGGCAGCATGGGCGCGGGCCAGACGTGGGCCATCGCGGCGGCGTACAACCACGGTCCGTTCGGCTTCGGCGCGGGCTACTTCAAGGCCAACAGCAACAGCGGCACGAATGCCTCGTTCGACGGCCTGAATCCGAACACCAGCGTCAACGTCGATTCGTCGGCGATCTCGGGCGGCTTCGTGTCGGCCAACTCGCTGCAGATCATCCGCGCCGTGGGCAACTACAACTACGGTCCCTTCCAGGCGGGCTTGAGCTACAGCAACGTCGACTACGCCAACTACACCAGCGCGTACGGTTCGAACAGCGACACGAAGTTCAACACGGGACAGTTCTTCCTGAACTACCAGGTCACGCCGATGACGTTGCTGGGCTTCGGCTACAACTACACCAAGGGTAGCGGCAACGGTGTGAACGCCAGCTACAACCAGTTCACGCTGGGCGGCGACTACTTCCTCTCGAAGCGCACCGACATTTACGTGCTAGCGGGCTACCAGAAGGCTTCGGGCCGCACGATCGACGCCGATACGGGCGCGCTCGTGAACGCCACGGCCTCGTTCGGCGACTTCGGCAACGACGCCACCACGAACAAGCAGGCGATGGCGATGATCGGCGTTCGCCACCACTTCTGATTGATCGGAAGAAAAATCGCGCTTCACACGCTTCAGATACGAGGCACGACGCGGCGCGCGCAGATTGGCGCGCCATGTTCGACGCGCATGCCGCCGCACACGGCGCATACGCGTTTTTCATGGGACGCGTGCGCCATGCGGGAGCGGGCAGGCGCGGTGGGCCGCAAAAATTCGGCAGCGCCGTTTTCCTACGCTATAATGCGCGGGTCTTAGGGGAGTAGTCTGCCTTGCGCGCAATGTGCGGGGCGCCGTCGTCAACATAATTGGCAGTTTTGCCATGGCGCCGGCAGCCGTTCTTCGGCCTGACGAGACCTATGACGTCATCCCTTACACCCGGGCTGGGCGGGGGGATTGCGTCATTGGTCCATCCGTCCGGCCCGTGGAATGTCACTAAAACAATGTCCCTCAATTCCCGCTTCCACTCAGTGGAGCGTGCGTCATGATCTGGACGTTCGCCCTGCTCATTGCCGCTGCCGGCATCATCTATCTGTCCTGCGAGACCTTCGTCAATGGCGTCGAATGGCTCGGGCAGAAACTCAATATCACGCAGACCGCCACCGGCACGATTCTCGCCGCCTTTGGTACGGCCTTGCCTGAAAGCGTCGTCACGCTCGTGGCGGTTGCATTCGGCGGCGATGCCGCGCACAAGGAAATCGGCATCGGCGCGGCGATTGGCGGCCCGCTTGCGCTGAGCACCGTCGCTTATGCGGTGGTGGGCGTCGCCCTGCTCGCGACCGCGGCCCGCGCGGGCCGCGCACGCGCCGGCACCGTCGACGCCGATACGCGCCGCCTGCGCCGCGACCAGTTGTGGTTCCTCGCGATCTTCGTCGCGAAGATCGGCCTGGGCCTGGTGGTGTTCCACTTCAAGCCTCTGCTCGGCATCGCGTTTCTCGCGGCCTATGGGTTCTATTGCTGGAAGGAATTGAGCGACGACGGTGACGGCCAGGCCGTGGAAGGCGAGGATCTGGAACCGCTCAAGCTGCGCCCGCACGATGCGAATCCCGCGATGGTGTGGATTCTTGCGCAGACGCTCGGCGCGCTGGTGGTGATCTTCTTCGCTTCGCACCTGTTCGTGCAGCAGATCAGCGCCGTGGGACCGTGGCTTGGCCTGAGCGCGCAGTTGAGCGCGCTGCTCTTCAGCCCGATCGCCACCGAGCTGCCCGAAATCATGAACGCGATCATCTGGGTGCGTCAGGGCAAGGAGCGTCTGGCGCTGGCGAACATCAGCGGCGCGATGATGATCCAGGCGACCATTCCCACCGCCTTCGGCCTGTTCTTCACGCCGTGGCATCTGGCGTCGCCTTCGATCCTCGCCGCCGTCATGACGATGATCGCGATCCTGTTCCTGCAGTGGTCGTTCCGCGCGCCGCAGGTCAAGAGCCGCCAGCTCACGCACGTGGGCTGGCTCTATGCCGTGTTCGCGGCCATGCTCTTCGTGATTCCGCAGTGAAATTCAGCAGGACTTCAAAGCGGCTTTAAAGCGCTTATGCATGCGCGAGACGGAACACCGACACCGCCTCGCGCATGCGCTGCGACTGCGCTTCCAGCGCACTGGCAGCGGCCGCCGCCTCTTCGACCAACGCAGCGTTCTGCTGCGTGACCTGATCCATCTGGCTCACCGCATGGCCGACCTGCTCGATGCCATCGCTTTGCTCGGCCGTGGCCGTGGTGATTTCGCCCATCAGCGTCGCGACATTACGCACCGCGCCCACGATCTCACCCATCGTATTGCCCGCCTGCGTGACGAGCGCGTTGCCGCTTGCTACGTGCTCGATCGACTGCCCGATCAGATCCTTGATCTCGCGCGCCGCACCCGCGCTACGCTGCGCGAGCGTCCGCACTTCGCCCGCCACTACGGCAAAGCCGCGGCCCTGCTCGCCCGCGCGCGCTGATTCCACCGCCGCGTTGAGCGCGAGAATATTGGTCTGGAACGCGATGCTGTCGATCATGCCCGTGATTTCCGCGATCTTCTTCGAGCTGGCGCTGATGTCGGCCATCGTGCGCACGGCGCGACTCACGACATCGCCGCCCTGCTGCGCGAGATCGGCTGCGCCGCCTGCGAGCGTGCTGGCCTCGCGTGCGTGCTCGGCATTCTGGCGCACCGTGGACGTAAGTTGCTCCATGCTCGCCGCGGTCTCTTCGAGCGACGCCGATTGCTCCTCGGTGCGGCTCGACAGATCGAGATTGCCGGCGGCGATTTCGCGCGCGGCCGTGTGAATCGCCTCGCAGCTGTCGCGCACGCCCGAGACCGTTTGTGTGAGGCCCGACTGCATGCGATGCATGGCCGCGAACAGCAGGCCGATTTCATTGCCGCTCGCGGGCGGCACGCGCACGGTGAGATCGTTCGAGGCGATGCGATCGAGCACGTCGGCGGCCTGTGCGAGCGGCGCGGACACCACGCGGCGCAGCGCGAAATGGGTCGCCACGATCAGTGCGAGCGCGAGGCTCACGCCCAGCACCACCATGCCGACGATCCACTGATATTGCGTATTGCCGCTGGCAAGCGCCGCTTCGGAAAGCTGGTTGGCAAGCTGCTGGAACTTCTCGACGTTCGCCGAATAGACCTGACCCGAGGTGGTGATCGCGCTGTCGTTGAGCGTGGCGTAGGCCGAGGTATCGCCGTTTGCGAGCGCGTCTCGCGCCCGCGCGAGATTCGCCGCCAGTTGCCCCGACGAATCGACGAGTTGTGCCTTGAGCCCCGTATCCATGCCGTCGAACGGCGCGGCCTTCTCGAACGACTGCGTCTCGCTCGCGGAGAGATCGAGCGTGCGCTGCGCGCTCTTGA
The DNA here is from genome assembly GCF_014200455.1 of Paraburkholderia bannensis. Classification (GTDB taxonomy): domain Bacteria; phylum Pseudomonadota; class Gammaproteobacteria; order Burkholderiales; family Burkholderiaceae; genus Paraburkholderia; species Paraburkholderia bannensis_A. Next base: position 112,652 of record NZ_JACHBW010000020.1, read on the forward strand.
GCGCGGAATCGCGCCCGGCCGTGTCGTTGCGTTCCTTCAGCGCGGTGTAGGCGCGCATCAGCGCCGAGCGCGTGCGTGCGGTGTCCTTGTACGCGTCGTTGACCAGGATGGTCTGGCGCGCCATCTCGCGCAGCCCCTGGGTGTTGCTATTGGCGCTATGAAGCGCAACGATGCCGACGAGGCCGCCCAGCAAAATCATCGTCGAGAAAACCACGAGGACCGCCAGCAGGCTGGCCCGAACCGTTAAATTGCGCATGCTGCGGGGGCCGGCGAACGCCGGATAGTCGTTGCGATGCCTTCAATAACGGCAATAATCCTCGTTCGCTTTAGGGTCATATATATGGGCGCACAATTTCCTTTCGCGCAACTTTCACCATGCTTACTACGCGCTCCAGTTGCAGCGTGAGATCGATGTGCTTTTCGGCGGCCAGCGGTTGATAGAGATCGGCGACTTCCGCGCACAGCTTGTCGAGCGCGACATCGCCAAATCCCGCGCACCGCCGCATTGCTTCGATATCCGAAATACGCAGCATGGCGGAGAAGCGACCAACACATCGTTGACGCCACGCGTGGCCTGGTCGACCAGATGTGCGTGCTCGCCCTCAAGACGTTCCAGTAGCACGCGCGCGAGATGCGCTCGCAGCCGCGCGAGCGGCGTGCGCATATCGTGCGCGGTGCCGTCACACGCGCCCTTGACCTCGTGCATGAGACGCGCATCCAGATCGCCCGCTGCGATCTGCGATTGATCGATCAGTCTGGAAAATGGATCATCGCGATGGATGAAGCAGCAAGGCGAGGCGTGGCTCGCAGCTTGAGCGCTCCCGCCTGTCCTGCCTGCCCTCCATCGAAACCCGGATGAAAGCTGGCTGTACAATCGAGGCTTGAGGTTTTTTCAAATCTGTCCCTCGCGGCACACAGGCAGCTTTTCCCGTTTCCTCAGTGGGCGCGCCCTTGCGGCGCTTAGCATTTGCATGCCTGCCGCAGCCTTTAGCTGATCACTCCTGATGTCGGATATCGAATGCGCGCAGGCTTCGCGCGCGAAGCAATCGAACACTTGCAATAAAGAACATTGGGCGGCCGTCTGGTCGCTCGCACTGGGCTCATTCGCCAGCGTCACCACCGAATTCCTGCCTGTGGGCGTGCTGCCCGAGGTGGCGCACACCTTCAACATTTCGGACGGCCAGGCCGGGTTGATGATGACCTCGCCCGCACTGTTCGCGGCGGTGGCCGCGCCCGGCGTGATGATGGCCGCTGGACGCATCGACCGGCGGCGTGTCTTGATCGGCCTCTGCGTGATGTTGCTTGCGGCGTGCCTGCTCGCGGCCTTTGCAAACAGTTTCGCGCTGCTGCTGGTGAGCCGCGCGATGGTTGGCGCGAGTCTCGGCGCGTTCTGGTCGCTGGGTCTGGCCGTGGCCGGACGACTCGTCGCTCCGGAACATGTGCATCACGCAGCGGGGACGATCTTCGGCGGTGCGGCGCTCGCGATGATCGTGGGGCTGCCCTTCGGCACCTTGCTCGCGGGCTTTTTCAGCTGGCGCGGCGCGTTCATCGGCGCGGGCGTGCTGGCGAGTGTCGCGTTGATCGCACAGATCGTCGTGCTTCCGCCGATGCCCGCGCAATCCAGATTGCGTCTTGCGGGCTTCGCCGACTTCGCACGGCAACGCGAGGCGCAATTGAGTCTCGCGCTCACGCTGCTGGTGTTTATCACGCACTTCGGCGCGTACACCTATTTAATGCCGCTGCTGCTTCAGGCAGGCATTTCCGGCGATACCGGCACAGGGGTGCTGCTTGCCTATGGCTTCTGCGCGCTGGTCGCGAATTTCGCGGCCGGGCGTTATGTGGGTCGCAAGCTCGGCGCGGCGATGCTCGGCAATATCCTGCTGCTCGCCGTGACGCTGGCCGTTCTGCCTTCGCTGGACCATGCGCGCCTGACCGTACTCGCGGGCGTGATGATCTGGGGCATCGCATGGGGCGCGCTGCCGCTGTGCCTGAACGTCTGGCATCGGCGTGTGCCGGGCGGCGAGAGCGAAGCCGCCGCCGCGCTCTTCACGCTGGCGACGCAAGTGGCGATTGCGCTGGGTTCAGTGGTGGGCGGCGTGGTCGTCGATCATCGGAGCCTGGCCGCCGATTATCGCTATTGCGCGCTGCTGGGATGCGTCGCCGCCGCGCTGGCGTTTCGTGCAGGTTCGCGCGCACGTTCGCGCGAACTTCAAATCGAAAAGGAGCACGTATGACCGAGCGCGAATTCATCGTTCCGCAGCAGATGCAGAGCATCGTCGAACGCGCAGGCTATGTGCCGGCCGTGAAAGTGGGTGCGACGGTTTATTGCGCGGGACAGGTCGGGCGCACGCCCGGGCTTGATGTGATCGCCGATCCCGAAGCGCAATTCCTCGCCTGCTGGGAGAACCTGCGCATCGTGCTGGAAGAAGCCGGCTGCAGCTTCGATGACGTTGTCGACATGACGACGTATCACGTGCAGATGAGTGAGCACATGGCGGTGTTTCGGGAGGTGAAAGACCGGGTGTTTCCGCGCGGCACCTGCGCGTGGACGGCGCTCGGCGTGTCCGAACTCGCGCGGCCCGGCCTGCTGGTGGAGATCAAGTGCGTGGCGGTGCAGCGCGAAGCGCGTTGAGCCACGTTGAGCCGCGGCAGCGTCGGGCGAGGCAACATCCCGGCGCTGCCGCTCACGCATCAATGCGAAGCGTGCAGATACAGATAAAGCGTCGATGCCGCCACGCCGCCCAGCAGCGGGCCGACGACAGGAATCCACGCATAGCGCCAGTCGCTGTCGCGCTTGCCCGGAATCGGCAGCAGCGCGTGCATGATGCGCGGCGAGAGATCGCGCGCCGGGCTCATCGCGTAGCCCGTGGGGCCGCCCAGCGAAATGCCGATGCCGAGCACCAGCAGACCGACCGGCAGCGCGTCGAGCGCGCCCAGGCCCACTTGCGGCGCAGCCAGATACAGCACGCCCAGGATCAGCACGAAAGTGCAGATCGCTTCGGTGATGACATTGTGGCGCACGCAACGAATCGCCGGGCCCGTGCAGAACACGGCGAGCTTGAGATCCGCGTCTTCTTCGTTGGCAAAGTGCTGGCGATAGGCAAGCCACACGAGGACCGCGCCGGCCATGCCGCCGAGCATCTGCGCGGCGATATAGCCGCCCACTTTCGACCAGGCAAACTTGCCCGCCAGCGCCAGGCTGATCGTCACGATCGGGTTCAGGTGCGCGCCGCTGTACGCCGCCGTCACGTAGACGGCCACGAACACGGCCATCGCCCAGCCCATCACGATGACGATGAGGTCCGCGCCGCGGCCCTTGGTTTTGGCGAGCAGCACGTTAGCGACCGCGCCGTTGCCTAGCAGCACGAGAATCGCTGTGCCGATGAATTCCGCAATATAGGGTGACATGATGGTTGTCTCACTTATTGTTCAGCGGGCATGCGGGGCCGATGCTTCGGCCCGCTGCCCGCCGGGTATTGTTGTGTGATTGGATTTACTTGGGATGCCCTGTTTCTACAGCTTGACTGCTACTACTGCGCGATGAAACTGCGCGGTATTACTTGCGCGGCGTTACTGCGAATCGTCGGCCCACGCCTTGGCTGCGCGCACCGCACGCTGCCAGCCCGCACGGCACGCGTCGACCTGCGAAGCCGCCATGTTCGGCGCGAAACGCTTGTCCACGTGCCACTGGCCTTGCAGTTCGTCCACGTTCTTCCAGTAGCCAACCGCGAGACCCGCGAGATACGCGGCGCCCAGCGCGGTCGTTTCGGTAATCTGCGGGCGCACCGCATCCACGCCCAGCAGGTCCGCCTGGAATTGCATCAGCAGATTGTTTGCGCTCGCACCGCCGTCCACGCGCAACTCGCCCACGCTGATGCCCGAATCCGCTTCCATCGCCGCCAGCACGTCGAGCGACTGATAAGCGATCGAATCGAGAGCCGCACGCGCAACATGCGCCGAAGTCGTACCGCGCGTCACGCCGAACAGCGAACCGCGTGCACGCGCATTCCAGTGCGGCGCGCCCAGGCCCGCGAATGCCGGCACCAGATAGACGCCGTCCGTGTGCGGCACGCTGGCTGCCAGCGCTTCGATTTCCGAGGCGCTCTTGATGATGCCCATGCCGTCGCGCAGCCATTGCACCACCGCACCCGCGATAAAGATGCTGCCTTCGAGTGCGTAATTGACCTGATCGCCGATCTGCCACGCGATGGTGGTGACGAGATTGTTCTTCGACTCGATGGGCTTGTCGCCCGTGTTCATCATCAGGAAACAACCCGTGCCGTAGGTGTTCTTCACCATGCCGGTGTGCGTGCACATCTGGCCGAATAGCGCAGCCTGCTGGTCGCCCGCGATACCCGCGAGCGGAATCTTCGAGGCGAACACCGTGGTCTTCGTCGGGCCGTAAATTTCGGATGACGAACGAACTTCCGGCAGCATGTTGCGCGGAATATCGAGCGCTTCGAGCAGTTCGTTGTCCCACTGGCGCGTATGGATGTTGAACAGCATCGTGCGCGACGCGTTGGTCACATCCGTCACATGCAGCTCGTGCTTGGTGAAGTTCCACACCAGCCAGCTATCGACCGTCCCGAACGCGAGCTTGCCTTGACGGGCCTTTTCGCGCGCGCCTTCGACGTTATCGAGAATCCAGCGGATCTTGGTGCCCGAGAAATACGAATCGATCGGCAGACCGGTCTTCGCACGCACTTTCTCTTCCAGGCCTTGCGCCTTGAGCTGATCGCAGAAGTCCGCCGTGCGGCGGTCTTGCCAGACGATGGCGTTATAGATCGGCTGACCCGTTTCGCGGTCCCATACGATGGTGGTTTCGCGCTGGTTCGTGATGCCGATGGCGGCGATATTGGTGCCGTTCATGCCCGCGCGGGTGACGGCTTCGGCGGCCACGCCTGCCTGCGTCGACCAGATTTCCTGCGGGTCATGCTCGACCCAGCCCGGACGCGGATAAATCTGTTCGAACTCTTTCTGTGCCGTCGAAACGATGCGGCCCTGGCGGTCGAACAGCATCGCGCGCGAACTGGTGGTGCCCTGGTCGAGCGCGAGAATGTATTGTTGATCCTGCATGTCTCTCATCTCCTTCCATACGTAGTTGTGATTCGCGCCCCGCACGGACTGCGGACCTGCGGGGCGCGATATTGCTGACGGTATTGCTTTAGTGCGGCACGGCCGTCCGCGCCTGGCTCGTGGCGAACCACGAGTCGAGCGCGGCCGTCACGGCTTCCAGCGTGCCCGGCGTCACATGCAGACCGAGCTTCGAGCGGCGCCACAGCACATCCTGGGCGCAGGTTGCCCATTCGATATCGCGCAGATAGCGCAGTTCGGCCTCGTAGATGCCGGGGGCGATCTGCGGGCCCAGATCGTCGAGCGACTTCGCCGCGCCAATCAGACGTTCTGCGCGCGTGCCATAAGCGCGCGCGTAGCGCAGCGCGAGCGGCGCAGGCAGCCAGGCAAAGCGCTTCGCCAGGCTTTCCGCGAACGGCGCAAAACGCGCATTGGCAATATCGCCGCCGGGCAACGGCTTGCCAGCCGTCCACGCAGGCGCCGTGCTGCCGAGCGCGCGCGCCAGCATGTCGCCGGCTTCTTCCGCGAGCTTGCGGAAGGTCGTGATCTTGCCGCCGAACACGGAGAGCAGCGGCGCGCCATTCGTATCGTCCATTTCGAGGCGATAGTCGCGCGTCACCGCCGAAGCGTTCTTCGCGCCCTCTTCTTCGAGCAGCGGACGCACGCCCGAATAGGTCCAGTGCACATCGGAGGGCGAGATCTTACGCTTGAAATAGCGATTGATCGACTCGCACAGGTAACGCGTTTCGTCGCCGTCGATCGCCACCTTGGCGGGATCGTTGCGATATTCCACATCGGTCGTGCCGATCAGCGTGAAATCGTGCTCGTAGGGAATCGCGAAGATGATGCGCTTGTCGGGGTTCTGGAAGATGTAGGCATGGTCGTGCTCGAACAGGCGCTTCGTCACGATGTGGCTGCCCTTCACCAGACGCACGCTATGCTGCGCGCCGCGCCCAAGCGCGCCATGCAGCACCTCGCCCACCCACGGACCGGCCGCGTTCGCCACGGCGCGCGCGCGCACCTCGAAGGTGCTGCCGTCGGCGCGGCGCAGCGTCGCCTGCCATTCGCCTTCGCCACTGGCGTTTTTCACGCGCTGCGCGGCCACGAGTTTCGTGCGCGTGAGAATGCGCGCGCCGCGCTCCTGCGCATCGAGCGCATTGAGCACGACCAGACGCGCATCGTCCACCCAGCCGTCCGAATAGACAAAGCCGCGGCGGATGGAATCGATCAGCGGTGCGCCGGCCGCGTGGCGTCGCATATCGATGCCGCGCGAGCCCGGCAGCAGTTCGCGTTTGGCCAGGTGATCGTAGAGAAACAGGCCAACGCGGATAAGCCATGCCGGACGCAGATTAGGCATGTGCGGCATCACGAAGCGCAGCGGCCACATGATATGCGGGGCCGCCCGCAGCAGCGTCTCGCGCTCTTGCAGCGCCTTGCGCACGAGGCCAAATTCCTTGTACTCCAGATAGCGCAGACCGCCGTGGATCAACTTGGTGCTGGCCGACGAGGTGTGCGAAGCCAGATCGTCCTGTTCACAAAGGAGCACGGACAGCCCGCGCCCGGCTGCGTCGCGCGCAATGCCTGCGCCGTTGATCCCGCCGCCCACGACGAGCAGATCGTACCGATTCTCTTGAGTCACCTGCGTTTCCTGTTTGTGCCTTGAGTGGCCTGGCCTGGAACCGCTCGAAGCCTTTGATCAGGCACCGTGCATGTCCAGATACGAACCAGAAATGTTCGAATCCGAAATCTAACGAACAAAATCGAAAAAGTAAAGTTCGATTAGACGAAACGGGAGGAAAGCGGGGAAAAGCGGCCGTTTTCGAGCGAAAAGGGTCGGAAAACTGGGGTTTTCCCGGGGAATCGCGTCACGCGGGTGGGAAGGGGAAGGGGTCACAGCGGACCGTCAGGCGCCTGTCAGGAAGCAAAAGGAACGCAAAAATGTTCGAATTGTTTTCGTTCGATGTTCGTTTCTATGTCGGACGGGATGCAGCGGCGGCGCATCGATGCGCCTTGCGCCGGCTTCATTGCGACAGGATTTACTCCGCGACATACACCGCGGTCCCCGCCTGGGCGATGGTCTCGTCCATATCGGCGGGCAGCGGTTTATCGGTGAAGAGGGCGTGAATCTGGCTCAGATGCCCCTGGCGCACGAGCGCGGGGCGGCCGAATTTCGAATGATCGGTGACCAGATACACGGTGCGCGCGTGCTGGATGATCGCTTCGGCCACGCGGACTTCGCGCGTGTCGAAGTCGCGTAGCGTGCCGTCGGTTTCGATCGCCGAGGTGCCAATGATCGCGTAATCCACCTTGAATTGGCGGATGAAATCGATGGTCAGCTCGCCCACGATGCCCTTGTCCCACGGCCGCACGATGCCACCCGTGATGAGCACTTCGCATTCCGGATAACCGCTCATCATGCTCGCGACGTTCAGGTTGTTGGTGATGACGCGCAGGCCGCGATGACGGTTGAGCGCGCGCGCGACTTCTTCGGTCGTGGTGCCGAGGTTGATGAAGAGCGAGGCCTGATCGGGAATATGTGAAGCGGCGAGCGCGCCGATGCGGCGCTTCTCGTCATGGAACATCTGCTGACGTGCGCTGTACGAGACGTTTTCGGCGCTGGTGGGCAAGCTTGCGCCGCCGTGATAGCGGCGCAGCAGGTTCATGTCGGCGAGCCAGTTGACGTCGCGGCGAATGGTCTGCGGCGTCACGTCGAAGTGCGCGGCAAGATCGTCGACGGTCACGAAGCCGTCGCGCTGCACCCATTCGAGCAGCTCCTGCTGGCGCGCGTTCAGGGTGAGGCGGGGGTCTCGGGTCATGTTGTTGGAGCGCGGTGAAGGGACTGGGCAATATTGTAAGGGGAGCGGCGGCTCAGTGCGGCGCGCCCGGGATCTTCGGCGTCGTTGGGAATTTCACCCATGCCGCTTCAATCTTGCGATTCGGCATGACGTGAAATTCGATAAAACCATCGTGCGTGTTTTCGAGCGGCGGCACGGGTATGTCGGTTTCGAAGGTGTAGTGCGAGCAAATAGAAAGAAAATTCTTGCGTAGCCCCCTGTCGTCATCCCCCGATACCCTCCGCGCCCTTCCCGCCAGAAGGGTAAATACCGACAAAATCCCTTCACGACAGAAAGCAACCAGAAGGGCAGCCTTTCTTATACTGGCGACCAATCCCAAACTACCGGCGGCCTGCCACGGCCCGCTGGAGCGCCGTCCATCACGAGGAGACACGTTCCCATGCCTTTTCGCGCCCAGCATCCCGGTCGCGCCCTGCTGCTCTGCCTCGCGCTGGTCGCGGCGGCGGCGGGCACCAGCGCACCGGTCCATGCGGCGCAGGCGGCGGCCGCTCCGATCCGGCTGATGATGGGCGGCATGGCCAAGATCGTCTATCTGCCGGCCGTGCTGGCCGCGCGGCTGGGCTATTTCCGCGACGAGGGCCTCGATGTTCAGGTCGTGGGCGGCCCGGCGGGCATCGATACGTCCACGGAACTGATCGCGGGCGCCATCGAAGGCGCGGTCGGGTTTTACGATCACACACTCGATCTGCAAAGCCGCGGCCAGGATGTGCTGTCGGTGGTGGTGTTCCAGCGCGCGCTGGGACTTGCCGAACTGGCCTCCACGCGCTCCGAAGGCGGCCGTGCCATGGCGCGCTCGGGATCGATGCGCGACGCCAAAGGTCGGCGTCTGGGCGTGACGGGCTTCGGCTCCTCCACCTGGGTGGTCACGCGTTATCTGGCGGCGGGTGCGGGCGTCGCGCCGGGCGACTACACAATCGTGCCGCTCGCCTCCGACACGCGCTTCATCGAAGCCCTCCAGCAAGGCAGCATCGACGCGGGCATGGTCGAGGAACCCACGGCCACGCGCCTGCTGTCGAGCGGCGCGACACAGATGGTCGCCGATATGCGCAGCGTGGAAGGTTCGCAGCGCTGGCTGGGCGGCCCGTATGCAGGCGCCTGCCTGTACATGCGCCGCAGCTGGGTGGACGCCCATCCGCATGAAACCGCGCAACTCGCGCGTGCACTGGTGCGTGCGCTGCGTTACCTGAACACGCATTCCGCACAGGCCATCGCCGATGCGCTGCCGCCCGAGCTGACCGGCAGCGACCGCGCCGGCTATGTGCAGGCGCTCGCCGCCGCGCAACCTGCATTCTCGCGCGACGGCCAGATGCCCGAAGGCGCGCCGCAAACCGTGCTGCACGTGCTGATCGCGGCGGGCTCGGGGGTGACGGCGCGGCATGTCGATCTGGCGAAAACCTACACCAATGACTTCGTCGCGTCCGCGCAGTCCGATGCGCTCAAGGGCGCGCCGTAGCGCACGTCCGCGAATTCCAGAGAAAACCCTTTAGCACCGAATGCAGCCACAAGGCGCGCAACCCGGCGGTCTGCCGATTCACGGCGATCCGCTATGGCCCCGCTCGTCTCTCATCAAAGGATGTCCATCATGTCTACTGCCATCAACGCCGTACCGGGCGAATCGAAAGGCCGCACGGTTTTCCGCGCGGTCAGCGGCAATTTCCTCGAAATGTACGACTTCATGGTGTACGGCTATTACGCCGCCGCCATCGGCGCCGCGTACTTTCCGGCCGGCAACGAGTTCGTCTCGCTGATGCTGGCGTTCTCCGTGTTCGGCGCGGGCTTCCTGATGCGCCCGCTCGGCGCGATCGTGCTGGGCGCCTACATGGACCGCCACGGCCGCCGCAAGGGCCTCATCATGTCGCTCACGCTGATGGCGATCGGGACGATGTGCGTGGCCTTCGTGCCCGGCTATACCACCATCGGTCTGCTGGCTCCGGCGCTGGTGCTGGTTGGCCGCCTGCTGCAGGGTTTCTCGGCGGGCGCTGAACTGGGCGGCGTCTCGGTCTATCTCGCCGAAATCGCCACCAAGGGCAACCGCGGCTTCTTCTGCGCGTGGCAGTCGGCCAGCCAGCAGGTGGCGGTGGTGTTCGCCGCGGCGCTGGGCGTGCTGCTCAACAGCGCCGTGCCCGCCCAGCAAATGACCAGCTGGGGCTGGCGCGTGCCGTTCGTGATCGGCTGCCTGATCGTGCCCTTCCTCGTCTATATCCGCCGCACGCTGCGCGAAACCGACGAATTCCAGGCGCGCCGCCATCATCCGAGCCTGCGCGAAATCACCCGCGCGATCGTCGCGAACTACGGCATCGTGCTCGCCGGCATGGGCCTCGTCATCATGACGACGACCTCGTTCTACCTGATCACGGCCTACACGCCCACGTTCGGCAAGGTCGAACTGAAGCTGTCCTCGCTCGACGCGCTGCTGGTGACGGTCTGCGTGGGCGTGTCGAATTTCATCTGGCTGCCGATCGCGGGCGCCGTGTCCGACCGCGTCGGCCGTGCACCCGTGCTGATCGCCTGTACCACGCTGACCGTGTTCACGGCCTATCCGGCGATGCAGTGGCTGGTGGGCGCGCCCTCGTTCGCCACCCTGCTGGTGGTCGAGCTGTGGCTTTCGACGCTCTATGCGTGGTACAACGGTGCGATGGTCGTCGCGCTGACCGAGCTGATGCCGGTGCACGTGCGCACCACGGGCTTCTCCATGGCCTACAGCCTCGCAACCCTCGTGGGCGGTTTCACGCCGGCCATCTCGACGTGGCTGATCCACACGACCGGCGACAAGGCCGCGCCTGGCGCCTGGATGAGCGTCGCCGCTGTGTGCGGCATGGTGGCGACCCTGTTCCTGTACCGCTCGAAAGTGGCGCGCGAACAGTACAAGACGGCCTGATCCGTTCCGCAAATCAGTAAATACGCATGAGACTGCTGCTCGTCGAAGACAACGAACAACTCGCGCACTGGCTGGTGCGCACGCTTAGCGACGACGGCTTCATGCTGGACCACGTCGGCGATGGCGAAGCCGCGGAAGACGCCCTGCGCGCTTCGACCTACGACGTGGTGCTGCTCGATCTGAACCTGCCGCGCATGTCCGGCAAGGCGCTGCTGCGCCGCATGCGTGGCCGTGGCGACGCCACGCCCGTGCTGATCCTCACGGCCACGGGCGCGATCGACGAAAAAGTGGTGTGCCTGGGCGCCGGCGCGGACGACTACATCGTCAAGCCCTTCGACGCGCGCGAGCTGGTAGCCCGCGTCAAGGTGCTGGCGCGCCGCCAGGCGCCCTCGCGCTCGAATCGCCTGCGCTGCGGCAACCTGCTCTACGACATGGACAGCCGCCGCTTCTATGTCGAGGAAGATGCACTCACGCTCACGCCGCGCGAACATGCCGTGCTGGAAACGCTGATCCTGCGCGCGAAAAAGACCGTCTCGAAGGCCACACTCGCCGAATCCGTCTCCGACGCCGATGCGCCCACCAGCGAAGACGCCATCGAAATCTACGTCTCGCGCCTGCGCAAGAAGCTCGAAAAGAGCACGGCGACCATCATCACGCTGCGCGGCCTCGGCTATCTGCTCGAAGATGCCGAAGCGGACGAATAAGCCTCTCTCATTGCCTGGCGGCGAGGCCCGCGCATGAGGTCCGCCGCATGAGGCCAGCCACATGAGGCCCACCAATAGCCTGCGCGTGCGCCTGCTGCTCTGGCTCGTGCTGCCGATGACGCTGTTCATCGCGGCGGCCGGGCTGATTACGCGCGGCAACGCCTGGCGCACGGCCAACCTCCTGCAGGACGACGCGCTGCTCTCTGCGGCGCGCGTCATGGCGGGCGACATCGGCTGGGAAGGCAATGCGCTGAGCGCCTCGATCTCGCCAAGCGCCATCGAGATCCTGCGCACGCCGCATCGCGATCAGGTGTTCTTCCGCGTGCAGGAAATCGGCGGACCGATTATCGCGGGCACTTCGGATTTTCCGCAGCATGTGCCCGAGACTTCGCCGCAGTGGTACGACGCCGAAGTCAACGGCACGCCGATCCGCGCGGTCTCGCTGATCCGTCCGATGTACGACGCGGGCGCGACGCGCCGCGTGATCGTGTCGGTCGGGCGCACGCTGGAGGAACGCGACGCCATGGCGGGTGCGCTCTGGCGGCCGCAGATGTTCTATTTCGCGGGGATCGTTACGGCGGCCGTGATCCTCGTATGCGTCGGGCTGACGCTCGAATTGCGTCCGCTCACGCGTCTCGCGCGCGGGCTGCCGCAGCGCGTGCGCAATTCGCCGAGCATGGCGTCGGTGCGCATCGACGTCGAGCCGCTACGCACCGAACTGCGGCCCATTGTCAGCGCCTTCAATGCCTGTCTTGATCTGATCGAGCGACAGACCGCCATGCAGCGCCGCTTTATCGCCGATGCCGCGCATCAGTTGCGCACGCCGCTCACGCTGCTGGGCACGCAGTTGCAATACGCGCGCCGCCAGCAAGACCCCGAACGCCTGCACGAAACGCTCACGGCGATGCATCAGAGCAATCGCTCGCTGGTGGGGCTCACCAATCAGCTGCTCACGCTCGCGCAGGCCGAATCGGCGGATTACACGCAATTCGAAGGCGTGAGCGTGGATATGCGCGCGGTTGCGACCGGCGTGATCGAGCAGCTTGCGCTGCTGGCGCAACGCCGCCGCGTGGAACTGGTCGCCACGCTCGCACCGCACGCCGAGGTGATCGGCAACGAGCAACTGCTTTCGGTGCTGGTGTTCAATCTCGTCGATAACGCGATCCGCTATTCGCCCGAAGGCGGCACGGTGGCGGTAACGCTCACGGCGGGCGAGCAGCCGCCCGTGCTCAGCGTGAGCGATGAAGGCGCGGGCATCGCCGACGCACTGCGCGACAAGGTGTTCGAGCCGTTCTTCCGCGCCTCGACCTTACCCGGCAGCGGCCTGGGCCTCGCGATCGTGCGGGAAATCGCCCGCGCGCACGGCGCCGAAGTCAGGCTCGAACGCGGGCCGCAAGATCGCGGCACCGTCGCCGTGGTGGAGTTCGCGGCGCGCTGAGGGCTGCGGCTTTCAGCTCTCGCTTTCCCCTTCTTTTCCTCTGCCTTTCCGCCGCTTACCAACGCCCCCAGGACGCGTGCGGACGGCATACGATGGCGCCAGATTTTTCGCGTTCCCATCCTTGCCAGAGGCTTCTCATGACTATCAGCGTGGCCGCCGGTTCGAACGGCGACTCCACTTCGTTCTACGCACACTGGACGTCGAAGCAGAATCCCGACGATACGGCGTCGTCAGGCGACACGCTGACGGCATCCGGTGACGGTTCGTCGGGTCTCGACAGCCATTCCAGCGCCGATCCGCTCGCCCAGGCCGTTGCCGACGCCTTGAATTCGCTCGGCACCGATAGCGACAGCGATGACGGCGCGTACAACGATTTCGGCGACCTCACGGACAACAACGCCACCGCTGCCGACAAGCTCGCCGCGCTCCAGCAGTTTCTCGGCTCGCTGTTTCAGGCTGCCGCGCAGCAAAGCGGCACGGCAAGCGGCAGCGACGTCACGTATAGCGGCGATCTGGCCTCGGCAGTCTCGGGGCTCGCGCAAGCGGCGGCTTCATCGGACAGCGCGAACGGCACAAGCGGCGCAAGCAGCGCAAGCGGCGCAAATAGCGATCTCGCCGCCAGCTACGAGAATCTGCTCGATACGCTGGGTGTGAATCCGGACGACCCGCTCGAAGATCCCGCGATGGATCTCCAGCAATTTCTCGCGACGCTCGCGAGCAATCTGCAGGCGCAAGGCGCCTCGTCAGTGAGCGGTCTGTTTATCGACGTTTCCGCCTGACTGGCGGCCTGCGTCTGAATGGACTCGGGCCGCTGCGGTTCACGCAGAGGCCTTACGATGTCTCGGTGGTACCTGTCGCGCCGGGCGGTTTCGCCGGCGCGCTTTTTTTGGCACCACGCTTGCGGCGTGCATCTAAGCCGATATATCCGCCAGCGCCTGCGGCACCTGCGCCGGATCGGGCACGAACACATAGCCCTTGCCGCGCACCGTATGGATATAGCGCGGCGCAGTCGGGTCTTCTTCGATCACGCGACGCAGCCGCCAGATCGGCACATCCAGACTGCGTTCGCGGAATTCGCGCGCGTCGCGATGCACGATGTCGTGTATCAGCGTGCGCGTGAGCACCTTGTAGGGATGCGTGGCAAAGATCTTGAGCAGGGCGAATTCGCTTTCGCGCAGCGGAATCAAGCGCTGCTCGCGCAAGAGCGTGCGCATCGTGAAGTCGAGTTCGAACGGGCCGAACTGATAGCGCGTGCGCACTTCCGGCGCGCTCGCCGTGGACGGTCCGCGCCGACGCAGGATGTTCTGGATACGGACCAGCAATTCCTGCGGATCGAAGGGCTTGGGCAGATAGTCGTCCGCGCCCAGCGTGAGGCCGCGAATGCGGTCGGTCACGCTGCCGCGCGCGCTCACGAAGATCACGGGAATATCGTCGCCGGTCGCGCGCAGGGCGGCAATGGCTTCGAGACCGTCGGTCAGCGGCATCATAATGTCCAGCACGACGATCGAGGGCCGTTCGCGTTCGAGGCGGCGCAGCAGATGCTTGCCGTCGTGCAGGACCGCCGTATCGAATTGGTGCGAGCGCAGGAAACGGCTCAGCAGATCGCGCACGACGGGATCGTCGTCGACGATAAGGACACAGGGCTTCATGCGCGAATTCTATAGCAGCGTCCGTGCCCGCAAGAGGCCTGCTCCCTTACCCATCCTTTCCCTGCACGCACGACTTTGTTGCGCAAGCGACAATGTTCAGCCGCAAAACGTCAGGCCCGACAACACTGCAAGCAGTGCGGGCGGGGAGAGCCAGCCCGCAAATGCCACGATGCTCGACACGATCAGTAATACGGCAACTGTCGCCGCGATCCAGGCGGCTCTCATGCTGGCTCTACCAGGCCACGATTGACGCGCACGACGCGACGGTCGTCTATCGGCAGATGCAGCAGCCCGGACAGCACGCCCAGCCAGATCGACCCGTACCACAGCCATGTATAGGAATGCGTAGCATCGAACACCACGCTGCCGAGCCACACGCCGAAGAAGCTGCCCAGCTGATGCCCGAAGAACACGAAGCCAAACAGCGTGGCGATATACCGAACGCCGAATACCTGCGCGACGATGCCGTTGGTGAGCGGCACGGTGCCCAGCCACGTGAGCCCCATCACGAAGGCAAACGCGTGGAGGCTAGCGGGCGAGAGCGGCAACGCGATGAACAGCGCCATCGCGGCGGTGCGAACGAAATAAATGCCCGAGAGCAGATATTTGCGTCGCAGGAAGCCGCCCGCGTAGCCGCACAGGAATATGCCAGCCGTGTTGGCCAGCGCGATGATCGCCAGCGCCATGCTCGCCTCGCGCGCGCTCATGCCGCGGTCGAGCAGATACGCGGGCAGATGCGCGCCGATAAACGCCAGTTGGAAACCGCACGCGAAAAAGCCCAGGTTGAGCAGCCAGAAACCGCGCTGCGCGAGCGCTTCCATGACGGCCGCGCGGATCGTGTCGCCCGCATGAGGCTGGGCAGCGTTGGCCTCAGGCTGGTCGCGCAGGCAGACCGCGAGCGGCGCGCTCACCAGCATCACCACCGCCAGCACGCCGATGGCCGAGGCCCATCCCAGCGAGCCGATCATCGCTTGCGCCGCCGGCACCATCCAGAACTGGCCCAGCCCGCCGATGGTGCCCGCCACGCCCAGCGCCCAGCCGCGCTTGTCGGCGGGAAACAGACGCGAGAGCGCGCCATAGACCGCGCCGAACGCCGTCCCCGAAAGCGCAATGCCGATCACCACGCCCACGCCAAAGGTATACACACCCGTCGATGCCGCGTGCGCCATCACCGCGAGGCCAAGCGCATAGAGCAGCGCGCCCGTGAAGATCACGCGCGCCGACCCGAAGCGATCGGCGATCATGCCTGTGAGCGGTTGGGCGAAACCCCACAGCAGGTTCTGCAAGGCGAGCGCCAAGCCGAAGGTTTCACGCGGCCAGCCCCGGTCGAGCGTCACCGGCAGCAGAAACAAGCCCTGCACGTTACGCACGCCGAGCGACGCGCCCATCACGACGCCACCCGCCACCACCAGCAGCCAGCGCTGCCGCCATACGTCTTCCGGTCCCCTCACCGCTGTCTCCTCGATGTCCTCGATGCCTGGCGCAACGCGCGATCGCCCTGCTCGCAGTAGAGCGCGCGCGAGGGACATGGCTCAAGTGAGTTTTTGGCGGGCTTCGCATGCGCGTTATGCATGCGAAAGGCGGATCTGCGTCAGCCCTTGTGCGTCTCGCCCATGATCCAGTCGACGACGGCGCTGACATCGGCGCGTGGCGAAGCGTCCGCCTGAAGAAGCCAGTACGCGTAGCCGGTCGGCGGGCCCGGCTCGCCAATCGCCACGAGCCGCCCGTCCGTCAGCATCGGCCCGACCAGCGCGAGACGGCCGAGTGCGATGCCGCGACCCGCGAGCGCCGCCTGGATCACCTGGTCGTAGCGATTGAAGCGCAGCACGCCGCGCGCGGGCTGGCCTTCGAGCCCGAGCGCGCCCAGATGGTCGGGCCAGCGCAGCATGGGACGGCGCGGGCCGTCGAATTCGAGCAGCACGTGGCGCGCGAGCGTGGCAGCGTCGAGCGTCGCCACACCCAGCGACGGATGCGCCACCGGCATGACGTATTCCTCGTAGAGCCGATGCGCCGTGGCGAACGCGCCGGGCGAGGCGTTCGCGTTCGCGCTCGCGTAGCGCAGGGCGAGATCGATACCCCCGGCGCGCAGGTCGAGCACCTTGTCGGTGGCGGCCACGCGCAGATCGATTTCCGGATGGCGGTCCTGCAACGCGCCCAGACGCGGCAACAGCCACAGCCCCGCCACGCCCAGACTCGCGGTGATCGTCACGGGCTGGCGCACGCGCGGCTGCATGAGCGTATCGACAACGTCCTGCAGTTGCGCGACCGCACCCTCGGCGGCGCGAAACAGGCGCTCGCCTTCGGGCGTGAACGTGATCGAGCGGTAACCGCGATTGAGCAGACGCACGCCCAGTTGCGTTTCCAGCGCATTGACCTGGCGGCTCACGGCGGACTGCGTGAGGCACAGATCCTCGGCGGCGAGCGTGATGCTCATGCGCCGCCCCACCGCGACAAAGCCACGAATGAAATCGAGCGACGGCAGCTTGACGAGCGGAATTGACATGCGTGCACCTCATGCGAGCGATGCACGAAGATTGATTGAGCGCGGCGCACGGGTCAAGTTCAATGGCGGCTATGAACGACAATCCCCAACCCGAACCGCTCACGCTGCACGCCGCCGATGGCTATCCGCTCGGCGGTTTCGTGTGGCGACATCGCACGCGCAGCATCGATGGCGAACCGCGCGCGCTCGCCATCGTCAATGCCGCGACTTCGGTGCGCTGCCGCTACTACTTTCGCTTCGCGGCGTGGCTGCATCGGCATGGCTGGGATGTGCTGGTGTACGACTATCGCGGTATCGGCGAATCCAGGCCCGCGCGGCTGGTGCAACTTGACGCAAGCTGGCTCGACTGGGGCGAGCGCGATTTCGAAGCCGTGCTGCATTACGCGCGCGAGGCGTTTCCCGGCCAGCCAGTCGATGTGGTGGCGCATAGCATCGGCGGCCTTGTAACGGGGCTTGCGCCGTCAGCCGCGACGATCCGGCGGGTGTTCACGGTCGGCGCCCAGTACGCGCACTGGCGAGATTACGCGCCGCGCACCCGCCTGCCGATGCTGCTCAAATGGCACGTTGCCATGCCCTTGCTGACACAGCTGTGCGGCTACTTTCCGGCCGCGCGGCTGGGCTGGATGGAGGATACGCCGCGCGGCGTCGCGCTTTCATGGAGCCGCAGCCGCGCGCGCTTCGAGGACACCTATGTGCGTGCGCCCATCGCCCGTTCGCCCGAGGCACGCGCGGCGCTGGTGCAGCGCCTGGCTGCCTTCACCGCGCCGATCCTCGCCGTGAGCATCACCGACGATCCCTTCGGCACGATTGCCGCCATCGAACGGCTACTCAGCTATTTCACGCATGCGCCGCACACGCATCTGCGTATCGCGCCCGAGCAGATCGGCGTAAAAGCGATTGGGCATTTCGCGTTCTTCCATAGCCGCTTCGAAACGCAACTCTGGCCGCTGGCGCTGCACTGGCTGCGCGCGGGCGCGGCCTCACCCGAATACGTCGCACCCAGAAATAGATCGACCGTTCTTTTTAAGACGAATTCTGCTATCGTGCGTGGGCAGCGACCCACCGAGGAGCCTTCATGAGCGCATCATTCGCCCACCGTTACGCCTACACCAACGGTATCCGCATGCACTACGTCGAGCACGGCGAAGGTCCGCTCGTGCTGCTCTGCCACGGCTGGCCCGAATCCTGGTACTCGTGGCGGCATCAGATCGAGGCGATTGCCGCCGCTGGCTATCGCGTGGTCGCGCCCGACCAGCGCGGCTACGGCGACACGGAAGCGCCGCTCGACACCGCCTCCTACGACATCCTCAACCTCAGCGGCGATCTGGTCGGCCTCGTGCATGCGCTCGGCGAGACGCACGCGATCCTCGCCGGGCACGACTGGGGCTCGATCGTGGCGGCCACCTCGGCACTGCTGCGCCCCGATATGTTCCGGGCGCTGGCCTTGCTGAGCGTGCCGTACCTGCCGCGCTCGCGCGTGCGTCCCGCCGCGTATTTCCAGACCCACACGCTCGAAAAGCACTTCTATCAGGAGTATTTCCAGCAGCCGGGGCGCATCGAGCGCGAACTCGAAGCCGATATCCGCCGCTCGCTGCTGGGCATCTATTACACGGCGGGCGGCGAGAGCCGGCGTCATCCGGAACATCGGCGCAAGGGATTTATCGGCTTCGAAAAGAACGTGCGCTTCATCGATAGCCTCGCATATCCGGACACGCTGCCGGGCTGGCTGTCTGCCGCCGATCTCGACACCTTCGCCGCGCAGTTCGCGACCAGCGGCTTTCGCGGTTCGATCGACTGGTATCGCAATCTCGACCGCAACTGGGCGCTCACGCCCTTCCTCGACGGCGCGCGCATCCAGCAGCCCACGCTGTTCGTGGCGGGCGAACAGGACGGCGTGATCCACATGATGTCGAAGGCCTACGAGCAGTTGCAGGACCACGTACCGCGCCTTACGAAGAAGGTGCTGCTGCCCGAGGCAGGGCACTGGATCCAGCAGGAGCGGCCCGAGGAAGTGAACGCGCTGCTGCTGGACTTTCTGCGCGACGCATCGGTGCGGGACGCACGCTAGATCCAGTGGTACCACGAGGAGGGGGGAAGGGGGACGCCAAGTCCCCCTTGCACCGAAATGGTTGCGCAAACCCTCGCATCAGGATATAAATGCAAATCATTCGTATTCCGTCTGCATAAAAAAGGCCGACTGCACCGGTCAGCGGCGCGGGAAAAAAAGGGGTTTGCTCGATGTCCGCCGTCCTGATCGACGCGCAACAGCAGGTGCACGCGCTCTATCGCGACCATCACGGCTGGCTGCATGGCTGGTTGCGCCGCAAGCTCGGCGACGCCTTCGAAGCCGCCGACCTCGCGCACGACACCTTTCTGCGCATCCTGAGCGCCCACGAGCGCCTGGGCACGCCCGACCTGATCGAGCCGCGCGCCTATCTCGCCACCGTCGCGCGCCGCGTGCTGCTCAATCACTACCGGCGGCTTTCGCTCGAACAGGCCTTTCTCGCCGCGCTCGCGCGGTTGCCGGAACCGCAGGCGCCGTCCCCCGAGGAGCGCCTCGTGATCCTCGAAACGCTCCATGAAGTCGATGCGATGCTCGACAGCCTCGCGCCCAAAGCGCGCATGGCCTTCCTGCTCGCGCAGCTCGAAGGGCTGAGCTACGCCGAGATCGCCGGGCGGCTGCAAGTGAGCGTTCGCACCATCAAGCGCTATATGGCGGACGCGTTCGAAGCCTGCCTGATGATGGCGCTGTGAACGCGCGCCTCGATCACAGCACGAGCCACGCCGCCGACGACGACGACGATCATCGTCCGCTCGAACGGGCCGTCGCACGCGCGGCGGCCGAGTGGCTGGTGCGTCTTGCCGATAACCCCACGCCCGAGGACATCGACGCCTGCACACGCTGGCGCGCAGCGAACCCGGAACATGCCCGGGCATGGCGGCGCGCCGAACGCCTGAACGCGAAGTTCGAGGTGTTGCCCGCGAAGGTCGGCATGTCGGCGCTCGCCCGCGCCGAGCGGGGCAAGTCGCGCGCGGGTATCGGCTCAAGCATCGGCTCAGGCGTTGATCACGCACGCCGCCGCGCCGCGCTCAAGACCCTCAGCCTGCTGCTGGCCGCCGGGCCGACCGGATGGCTCGCGTGGCGCACGACGCCGTGGCGCGTCTGGTGCGCCGACGCGCGCACCGGCACGGGCGAGCGCCGCACCCTGGTGCTTGCCGACGGCACGCACGTGGAGCTGAATACGGTCACCGCGCTCGACGTGGCCTTCGACGCGCGCGAGCGCCGCGTGCGGCTCGACCAGGGCGAAATAATCGTCGATACCGCGCCCGACCCGCAAGCGAGCGCGCGACCCTTCATCGTGCAGACCGACGACGGCCGCATCCGCGCGCTCGGCACCCGCTTCGTGGTGCGTGACGTGCATGGCCTGCGCGGCAACGGCGGCACGCAGGTCGCGGTTTTCCACGGCGCGGTGGAAGTCACGCCCGCCGACGCGCCGCATCTCGCGCGCATCGTCGGCGCAGGGCAGCAAACGCGCTTCACCGCCGACAGCATCGGGCCGATCACAGGCACCGATCCGCACGGCGCGGACTGGACGCGCGGCGTGCTGTTCGCGCAGCGCGTACGTCTGGCCGATTTTCTCGCCGAATTGAGCCGCTATCGCGCCGGCCTCGTGCGCTGCGATCCGGCGATTGCGGATCTGCACATCTCCGGCGCCTTCCAGCTCGCCGATACCGACAACATCCTCGCCGCCCTGCCCGAGACGCTGCCCGTTCAGGTGATCTGGCGCACGCGCTACTGGGTAACGGTCGTGCCGGGTCCTCAGGCTCCGCAGACCGGCGCGGCCTGACGTTTGTCTCTTTTCGGCGCGATTCAAAAAAATTTGCGCGCCCGTGTCCCCTTTCCTGATTTCGCGTGTCAAGCACGTATCTGGACGCAATAACTGCGCGCATCAACTGCGCGCGTCAACTGCACGCACCAGCCGATTCAACACACACCGCCTGATCAGGAGTATCCATGTCCGCACGCCGGCCCCGCCGCGCCGTTCAGCTCGTTGCGCGCTCCGCCGCCCGCCCGCGCTTTCCTCTCGTCGCCACTCGCAGCGCTGCCATCGCGCTCGCGCTGCGCGCCATTCCGGCCAGCCTCGCGCCAGGCGGCCTGTGCGCAGCACCGGCGGCGCTCGCCGTACAACCGGCCAGCGCCTCCGCCAGCAAGTCCTATGACGTGCCCGCAGGACCGCTCGGTACCGCGCTCTCTGACTTCGCGATGCAAGCCGGCGTGACCGTGCAACTCGATGCGCGTCTCGTCGATGGACTGTCGAGCCCCGGCCTGCACGGCAGTTATTCGGTCGCCGATGGCTTCGGCAAGCTGCTCGCGGGCACGAAGCTGGAAATCGCGCGGAGCAGCACTGGCGTGTGGCTCGTGCGCACGCGCGCCGCTTCAGTCGATACGCCCGCCGCCGCCGACACCACGCTGCCCGCCGTGACGGTCGCCGCGCAGAACGACAGCCCCTACGGCCCGACCGAAGGCGTGGTCGCCAAATGGTCGTCGACGGCGACCAAGACCGGCACGCCCATCGTCGAAGCGCAGCAGTCGATCTCGGTCGTCACGCGCGACCAGATGACCCAACAGAACGCGCAGACGCTCAACGCGGCGGTGCGCTACGAAGCGGGCGTGCAGACCGAAACGCGCGGCGGCGTCGCCACGCGCTACGACATGCTCAACATCCGCGGCTTCAGCGCCGATACGTACTGGAACGGCCTCAAGCAGATCGGCAGCGGCATGTACGCGACGCCGCAGGTCGATCCCTATCTGATGGACCGCATCGAAGTGCTGCGCGGCCCGGTGTCCGTGCTCTACGGCCAGGCGAACGCGGGCGGTCTGATCAATCAGGAAAGCAAGCTGCCGACGGTGCAGCCGTATCACGAAGTCGGCATCGAGTTCGGCAACGATCGCCATCAACAGGCGACGATGGACTTCTCCGGCCCGATCGCCGGCGACCAGCACTATCTGTATCGATTCACGGCGATCGGACGCCAGGAAGACGGTCAGGTCAACAGCACGCGCAACGAGCGCGTGGCGGTGGCGCCCTCCTTCACCTGGCGCCCCGACGACAAGACCTCGCTCACGCTCTACGCGCTCTATCAGCGCGATCCGGCCAGCACGTCCTATGGCAGCGTGCCCGCAACCGGCACGGTGCTGCACGATCCGCTCGGCACGATCGGGCGCAGCTTCTATGACGGCGAAGCCAGCTTCGAGCGCTTCAGCCGCACCCAGGAAGCCGTGGGTTATCAGTTCGAGCACGCCGTGAGCGATACGTGGAAGGTGCGTTCGAATGCGCGCTACTATCACATCGGCCAGGACTACCAGAGCGTCTACGGCACCACGCTCGAAGACGATTACCGCACGCTCGACCGTGCGACGGCCGTGTCGTACGAGCAGGTGAATTCGTTCGCCATCGACAACCAGGTGGAAGGCAACTTCTCCACCGGCCCGGTCGATCATACGGTGCTGGCCGGTTTCGACTACCAGCACATGGGCACCCACTACGCGACCGGCTTCGGCAGCGCGCCCTCGATCGACGTGTTCGATCCCGTGTACGGCGCGGCCATCGACTCTCCCCCGCTGACGAAAACCCGCTCGAGCAGCAATCAGTACGGCGTCTATGCGCAGGATCAGTTGCGCTACAAGAACGTGCTGGCGACCGTGGGCGTGCGTCAGGACTGGGCCAATACGGTCACGAGCGATCTCACCGACAACACGCGTCAGTGGCAAAACGATCACGCGCTCACGTGGCGTGGCGGCATCAGCTATATGTTCGATAACGGCATCGTGCCGTATTTCAGCTATTCGGAGTCCTTCGCACCGCAGTCGGGCACGGACATCACCGGCAAGGCCTTCGATCCCGAGCGCGGCCGTCAGTACGAACTGGGCGTCAAGTATCAGCCGAAGCAGTACAACGCGCTCTTCACGGCCGCGATCTTCGATCTGACGCGCAAGAACCTGCTCACCACGGACCTGAACAATCCCAACTATCAGACGCAGGCAGGCGAGGCGCGATCGCGCGGTCTGGAACTGGAAGCGAAGGTGAGCCTCACGCATTCACTCGACGTTTCCGCGAGCTACACCTATCTGAACACGGTCTACACGAAGGACAACAGCGGCCTGCAGGGCAAGCGGCTGGCCACCATTCCGTCGAATCAGGCGTCGTTGTGGGCGTACTACACGATTCATGGCGGCCCGCTGGCCGGTTTGTCGTTTGGCGGCGGCGGACGCTATACCGGCGCGACCTATAGCACCGACAACAGCTTCGAAGTGCGCAGCTACTTCCTGCTGGACGCGGCGCTGCGTTACGACCTGGGTTACGCGATTCCGCGCCTGAAGGGATCGGAGGTTTATATCAACGCGCAGAATCTGTTGAACAAGACTTATGTGGCATCGTGTTTCATCGGCACCTATTGTGCATATGGTTACGGTCGTCAGGTATTTGCAGGGCTGAAATACCACTGGTAATGACGCCGGTAACGGCAATAGTCCATTGCGGATTATTTTCATGTTCGCGCGCCATATGACACGGCTGTCATTTAGCGCGCGATCTTCATAGTGCGTATCGCCTCCAGCCTGCGCCATACCCCCTTCTACACAGGCGTAAATCTCCCCACCTCTCGCCGTTTTCTAAATTAGTTTTCATCTTGAGTGAGCGGCAACTTAAAAAACCAATGCCGGGCCGGAGCCGATAATTCCTTCCAGTTTCTGGACTGCGAGGAATGCACCATGCAAAAGCCGATGTCGGTCGAACTCATCAATGAATATGGCGAGCACGCGGTCAGCGTGAAAATCGACGGCCATGCCGCGCTGCTCGATACGGCCGAGGTGGACGGCCTCATCGAAGAGTTGAGCAAGCTGCGCGCACAGATGCGCCCAGCCGTGCCGGAGCAGCCTTTGCGCTCGCATCAGTACGTGCTCGAAATCGATCCCTGCTGGTACACCGAGCGCAATCCGCTATTTGACGGCGCGGTGGTGTTTCTGCGTCATACGGGCCTCGGCTGGGCCGGCTTTGCCATTCCCACCGAAAGCATGCAACGCCTGAAAGATGCCCTGAGTGCGCACGAAGCGGCCGCACAGCGCGAGGCGCGCATTCCCATGCACGCGCTGCCGAATTAGGCATTGCGCGCGGCGTGGTGGAATAAGCCACCGCACCAACCGTTCAACTCCTGAATTCAGACCCGCGCGCAGCGCGAGCGGGCAAGCGCCGTCATGTGTGATCCCTCAGGCGTGCGTGGCGCCCGCTCGTCATTTTTTATCGTCCCTTTCATTCAGGGCTATGCTGCGCGCCGCCCTGAGCCTTCTCGCCTTCGCCGGCACGGACTCGCCACATGAACCAGCTACAAGCCATGCGCGTTTTCACGCGTGTTGTCGATCTGAGCAGCTTCAGCCTTGCGGGCAAGCAACTCGGCATGTCCGCCGCAGCCGTTACGCGCAGCGTCGGCATGCTCGAAGCACACCTGAACATGCGCCTGCTTAATCGCTCCACGCGCAGCCTCTCGCTCACCGAAGCGGGCCGCCTCTATCTGGACGGCTGCCGCGCCGTGATCGACAAGCTCGATGAAGTGGAGTCCGAACTGGTGCGCGCCACGCGCGACCCGAGCGGCGTGCTGCGCATCGCCGCGCCATCGGTGTTCGCAAGCGGCGCGCTCAGCGCGCTGCTGGGCGCGTATCGCGGCTTGAATCCGCGCGTGGATTTCGACGTGACCGCTTACGACACGCATATCGACATGATCGAAGGCGGCTATGACGTGTGCTTCGCCACCGAGCGCCAGCAGGTCAATGCCTCGCTGGTCAGCCGCAAGCTCACGTCGGTCAAGGAACTGGTGGTGGCCACGCCCGCCTACCTCTCGCGCAAGGGCATGCCGCGCTCGCCCGCCGATCTCGCGCAGCACGATCTGCTTGCGGTGTCGGATGCGCCGCGCAGCTGGGAATTCGCCAACGCCGAAGGCGTGCAGCGCGTGAGCGTGAACGGCCCGCTCACGGCGAGCGGGTATGCGACGGTACGCGCGGCCGCGCTCGCCGATATGGGCGTGGCGCTGTTGCCGCTGCCGCTCGTCACCGACGATATAGCGCGCGGCGTGCTGCTGCCCGTACTCAACGCGTATGACGTGAACGGCGGCATGCAACACGTTTCGATCGTCTATTCGGGCCGCAATTACCTCACGATGAAAGTGCGCAGCTTCATCGACTTCGCGGTGGAGCAGTTCCGTTCGCAACCATCGCCTGTGCACCACGTCCCCGCAGCGCATGCGGTTGCGCACACGCTGCGTGCGGTCGCGCAATTTGCCGCTTGATCGACACCTGCTCGACATCTGATCGACACCTGGAAAGCCATGCCCAGAATATTGACCATCGAAGACGACGCCGTCACGGAACAAAGCGTCGTCCCCACACTCGCGCAGACCGGCTTCACCGTCGATGTCGCGCGTTCCGGCCGCGAAGGCATCGCCATGGTGATGGCTGGCGACTACGACGTCGTGGCGCTCGAACGCCGCCTGCCGGATCTCGACGGCCTCACCATCGTCACCACGATGCGCGGCGTGGGCATCGAAACGCCCGTGATCGTCATGAGCTCCACCACCGGTGTGGAGGAACGCATCCAGGGCCTGCGCGCCGGTTGCGACGATTACCTCACGCGGCCCTTTTCGATCGATGAAATGTCCGCGCGCGTGGAAGCGCTGGTGCGCCGTCGCACGCGTCCTGTCGCCGCGGAAACCGTGCTGCGTGTGGGTCCGATCGAACTCGATCTGGTCAAACGCAAGCTCACCTGTCGCGACAAACTCCTGCGCCTGCGTCCCACCGAATTACGCGTGCTGGAATTCATGATGCGTCACGCGGGCCAGGTGCTCACGCGCACGATGATTTTCGAAGGCGTCTGGGGCGGCCGTTTCGATCCGGGCACCAACCTGGTGGACGTGCATGTGGGACGCCTGCGCAATCGCGTCGATACGCCCGGAGAGCCTTCGTTGATACGCACGATACGCGGCTCGGGCTATCTGCTCGGTTGAATCAATATCTGCAATAACCAATAAATTTTTCAATTGAGCGTTTCGTTGTCCTTTTTGTTAAAAAAACCGGCCATTAAATAAAACTTCTTTCATCTGTCTGGTTGCTGGACGTTACAACCCGCCCGCCACAATACCGGCGTCGGTTCCACCGTAGTTTCCCGTACTTTCCCTGCTTTTTTGCGCCGCCCTGGCGCGCTGGTACGCGAGCGGAACCGGCGCCGATGTTCTGAACGGAGCCCCTTCTGATGCTTAAAATCGTCCGGCTGGCCTTGAACCGTCCGTACACGTTCATCGTGCTGGCCCTCTTGATCCTGATCGCTGGCCCGCTCGCTGCGTTACGCACGCCAACCGATATCTTTCCGGATATCCGCATTCCCGTGATCAGCGTGGTGTGGAATTACGCCGGTCTGCAACCCGACGACATGTCGGGCCGTATCGTCACCTATTACGAGCGCACGCTCGGCACGACCGTCAACGATGTGGCGCACATCGAATCGCAGTCGTTCCGCGGCTATGGCATCGTGAAGATCTTCTTCCAGCCGACCGTGGACATTCGCACGGCCACGGCGCAGGTGACCTCGGTTTCGCAGACCGTGTTGAAGCAGATGCCGCCAGGCACCACGCCGCCGCAAATTCTGAATTACAACGCGTCCACCGTACCGGTGCTGCAGCTCGCGCTCACGAGCGACAAGCTCAACGAGCAGCAACTCGGTGACTACGCAAGCAACTTTATCCGGCCGCAATTGCTGTCCGTGCCGGGCGTGGCGATCCCTACGCCTTACGGCGGCAAGACCCGCGAAGTACAGATCGATCTGGATCCGCAGGCGCTACAGGCGCGCAAGCTCTCCGCCCAGGACGTGGCGAATGCACTCGCGCAACAGAACCAGATCATTCCGGCGGGCACGCAGAAGATCGGCCAGTTCGAATACAACGTGCGCCTGAACAACAGTCCGCTCACGATCAACGCGCTCAACAATCTGCCGATCAAGACGGTGGACGGCGCGGTGATCTATATGCGCGACGTGGCGCACGTGCGCGACGGTTATCCGCCGCAGGGCAATATCGTGCGCGTGGACGGCCACCGCGCAGTGCTGATGTCGATCCTCAAGAACGGCTCGGCCTCCACGCTCGACATCATTGCGGGCGTGAAATCCAAACTGCCGCTGATCGAGCAGTCGCTGCCGCCCAGCCTCAAGCTCGTGCCGCTGTCCGATCAATCGGTTTTCGTGAAGGGTGCCGTGAGCGGTGTGGCGCGCGAAGGCATCATTGCCGCCGCGCTGACTTCAGCCATGATTCTGCTGTTCCTTGGCAGCTGGCGCTCGACGCTCATCATCGCAGCGTCGATTCCGCTCGCCGTGCTCGCGGCCATCGCGGGTCTTGCGGCCTGCGGCGAAACGCTCAACGTGATGACCTTGGGCGGCCTGGCGCTAGCGGTGGGTATTCTCGTCGACGATGCCACCGTGACGATCGAGAACATCAACTGGCACCTCGAACAAGGCAAGGACGTGCGCAGTGCGATTCTCGACGGCGCGGCGCAGATCGTCATGCCTGCGCTGGTTTCGCTGCTGTGTATCTGCATCGTGTTCGTGCCGATGCTGCTACTCGACGGTATCGCGCGTTACCTGTTCGTGCCGATGGCCGAATCGGTGATCTTCGCGATGATCGCCTCGTTCATCCTCTCGCGGACCTTCGTGCCGATGATGGCGCGCTATCTGCTCAAACCGCACGCTTCGCAAGGTCACGCATCGGGCGAACTCGCCGCCGTGATGGCCCCGCACGGCGCGCACGATCACATCAAACCCTCGCGCAATCCGCTGGTGCGTTTCCAGCGTGGTTTCGAACGTCGTTTCGAACGCGTTCGCGCGGCTTATCGCGGCGTGCTGGGCCTTGCGCTCACGCATCGCAAGGGCTTCGTTATCGGCTTCCTCGCGATTGTGATGCTGTCGTTCGCGCTGGTGCCGTTCCTTGGCCGCAACTTCTTCCCGAATATCGATTCCGGCGAAATTGAAATTCACGTGCGCGCGCCCATCGGCACGCGTGTGGAAGAAACCGCCGATCTGTTCGACCATATCGAAGACATCGTGCGCCGCGCGATTCCCGCCGATCAGCTTACGAGCATCATCGACAATATTGGCCTGCCGAACAGCGGTATCAACCTCACCTACAACAACAGCGGCACGATCGGACCGCAGGACGGCGACATCATGATTTCGCTCGGCGAAAATCATGCGCCTACCGCGCAGTATGTGAAAGCGTTACGCACGCAACTACCTCGCCTGTTTCCTGGCACGACCTTCTCGTTCCTGCCCGCCGACATCGTCAGCCAGATCCTGAACTTCGGTGCGCCCGCGCCAATCGATGTGCAGGTGAGCGGCCCGAACATGGAAGCGAACAAGAAGTACGCCAACGAACTGCTGCGCCTGGTCGCCAGGGTGCCGGGCGTGGCCGATCCGCGCATCCAGCAGGCGTCGACCTATCCGCAGCTGACCGTTGCGGTGGACCGTTCGCGTGCCGATGAGCTCGGCATCACCGAGCAGGACGTGACCAACTCCGTGGTGGCGAGCCTTTCGGGCACCAGCCAGGTGTCGCCCACTTACTGGCTCAATCCGAACAACGGCGTGTCGTATCCGATCGTCGCGCAGACGCCGCAGTACCGCATGACCTCGCTCTCCGATCTACGGAACCTGCCGGTCACGAGCAAGAGCGGGGGCTCGCAGATTCTTGGCGGCATCGCCACGATCACGCGCGGCACCGCCGACGCCGTGGTCTCGCACTACAACATCATGCCGCTATTCGACATCTACGCGACCACTCAGGGCGCCGATCTGGGCGCGGTGGCCTCGCAGATCCAGGCGGCGATCCACGCGAGCGCCAAGGATGTGCCGAAGGGTTCGACCGTGACGATGCGCGGCCAGGTGCAGACCATGAACAGTGCGTTCACGGGCCTGCTGCTCGGTCTCGCGGGCGCAGTGCTGCTGATCTATCTGCTGATCGTTGTGAACTTCCATTCGTGGGCCGACGCCTTCGTGATCGTCTGCGCATTGCCAGCCGCGCTCGCAGGCATCGTCTGGATGCTGTTCACCACGCACACGCCGCTGTCCGTACCGGCGCTCACCGGCGCGATTCTCTGTATGGGCGTGGCGACCGCCAACGCGATTCTGGTGGTGTCGTTTGCCCGCGAACGTCTGGCCGTCACCGGCGATGCGCTGCGCGCCGCGATGGAAGCCGGCTTCACGCGCTTTCGCCCGGTGCTGATGACCGCGCTGGCGATGATCATCGGCATGGCGCCGATGGCGCTCGGCATGGGCGACGGCGGCGAGCAGAACGCGCCGCTTGGCCGCGCCGTGATCGGCGGCCTGCTCTGCGCGACGCTCGCGACGCTGCTGTTCGTGCCCGTGGTATTCAGCCTCGTGCACCGCAATGATCGTGGCGATGACGGCGACGACAGCGCCGCCGATATCCCCACTCTGGAACAACCCGCCCTTGAGGGAGCATCCCATGTCCACTGAAATCGACATCGCCCCACCGCAATCGCTGCGCCGCCTGAAGTCCGTCGCCGCCATGGCCGTGATGGTTGCCGCCGGGATCGTCTCCGGCGGTCTGTTCAGCCGCGTGCGCGCGCATCAGGAACTCACGTCCTGGACCGACGCCCAAGCCGTGCCGACCGTCGCCACCGTGCTGCCCGAACCGGGCCCGGCCTCGCAGGCGCTCGTGCTGCCGGGCCACCTGGCCGCCTACATCAACGCGCCGATCTACGCGCGCGTATCGGGCTATCTGCACGCCTGGTACGCCGATATCGGCACGCATGTGAAGGCGGGGCAGTTGCTCGGCCTGATCGATACCCCCGATCTCGATCAGCAGCTTCAGCAGGCCAACGCCGATCTGCAAAACTCGATCGCCAATGAAAAACTCGCGGCCACCACGGCCAGACGCTGGACCGAGATGCTCAAGCAGGATTCGGTCTCGCAACAGGAAGCCGATGAAAAGACCTCGGACCTGATCGCCAGGCAGGCCACCGTGGCAGCGAACCAGGCCAACGTGCGCCGCCTGGAAGCGCTCGAATCGTTCAAGCGGCTGACCGCGCCGTTCGATGGCGTGGTGACGGCGCGCAAGACCGACGTGGGCGCGCTCATCAATGCGGGCAGCGGCAGCGGGCCGGAACTCTTCACGGTGTCGGACGCAAGCCAGTTGCGCGTCTACGTGAGCGTGCCGCAAAGCGACGCGGCGTCGATCAAGCCCGGCATGCATGCCACGCTCACCGTGCCCGAGCGCCCCGGCATGCAATTCGAAGCGAAGCTCGTGGATACCGATCAGTCGATCTCACCCGCATCGGGCACGATGCTGGTGCAGCTTGCCGTCGACAACAAGCAGGGCATGCTGTTCCCCGGCGAATACACCGAAGTCCATCTGGCGATGCCCGGCGACGCAAACGCGCTGTTCGTGCCAGCCAGCGCGCTGATCTTCCGCGCGCGCGGCATGCAGGTCGCCGTGGCCGGTGCGGACCACAAGGTGCATCTGCGCGACGTGACGATCGGCACCGATCTGGGCACGCGGGTGGAAATCATCGAAGGCCTGAAGGCTGGCGAACGCGTGATCGACAATCCACCCGATTCGCTGACGAACGGCGATGTGGTGCGGCTTGCGGCCAGCGATGCCACCAACACGGCGAGCACTGCCCGCGCGGCGAATACGTCGCTCGGCACGGAGCGCGCGCATGGTTAAGCGGTTTCCCCTGCCCTATCTCGTGCGTGAACGGCTGAAATTCGTTGCGCTGGCAACGACCGTGGTGGCGACCGCGCTGCTCGGCGCATGCTCGTTCGCGCCGGTCTATCACGCGCCCACCATGGCCATGCCGGCGCACTTCAAGGAAACCGGCGGCTGGCAACTGGCGCAGCCCGCCGACCAGTTGCCGCGCGACGGCTGGTGGAAGGTCTTCAACGATCCAATGCTCGACCAGCTTGAGCCCAAGGTCCAGCAGGCCAACCCCAACATCGCTGCCGCGCTCGCGCGTCACGATGAAGCCGACGCCCTCACCTTCCAGGCAAAATCGGCGCTGCTGCCGACCATCGGTCTTGGCGCACAGGTTCAGCGCGACCGGCAATCGGCGTTGCGTCCCTTGCGCGGCTCGGGCCAGCCGAACGTCTACAACTCGAATACGCTCGACGTGGACATCGGTTACGACCTCGATCTGTGGGGCAAGGTGCGCAACGAGGTGAAGGCCGGTCAGGCGACGAGCCAGGCGAGCGTCGCCGATCTCGCCTCGCTGCAACTGAGCCTGCAGGCGAAGCTCGCGACGACCTGGTTCAACCTGCTCGGCCTCGATCAGCAGTCCAGACTGCTGGACGATACGATCGCGGCCTACCGTCATGCGCTCGAACTGACCGAGAGCCGCCATCGCGGCGGCATCGCGTCGGATCTGGACGTGTCGCGCGCGCAGAACCAGCTCGCCGCCGCCCAGGCGTGCGCCGACGACGTGAGCGCGCGCCGTGCGCTGTACGAGCACGCCATCGCCACGCTGATCGGCGTGCCCGCGTCCGACTTCAACGTCGCGCCAGACACGCTGCGACCGCATCTGCCAAACCTGCCCGCCGGGCTGCCTTCGGCGCTGCTGCAACGGCGTCCCGACATCGCCGCCGCCGAGCGCCGCGTGGCGTCGGCCAATGCGGAAATCGGCGTAGCGAAGGCCGCGTTCTTCCCGGACCTCTCGCTGGGCCTCGACGGCGGCTTCCAGAGCGACACCTTCAGACCGTGGCTGGTCGCGCCCAACGAGATGTGGTCGATCGGCCCGACACTCGTGCAGACGATCTTCGATGGCGGCCTGCGCAAGGCGAAAGTGCGCGAGGCGCGCGCGAAGCTCGACGAGAACGGCGCCGATTACAAGGCAATCGTGCTCAACGCGTTCCAGCAGGTCGAGGACAACCTCGCGCTGCTGCACCATCTGGGCGACGAGGCGCAACGTGAAAATGAGGCGCTCACGGCGGCGCAACGCACGCTGACGTTGTCGATGTCGCGTTATCGGGACGGCGTGGTGAGCTATCTCGATGTGGTGACGGCGCAGACCACGGAGCTGTCCACGCAGATCAGCTCGCTTGAGCTGGACACGCGGCGTCTGGACGCGACCGTAGAGCTGATTCAGGCGATTGGCGGCGGCTGGAGCACGAAGCAGCTCGATGTCGATGCGAGCGCGAAAGCTGACGTAAAGCCCGCCGAGAAATCAGCGTCCTGATGGAGTTTTGAGCGGTGTCTGACGATCCGGACGCTTGCGCGGCCGGGTCGTTAATGGGATGGTCTGCCCGGATGGCGGACATACGACAATTCCTCACGGGGCAAAAGTCAATCGCCGCCTCAAACCTTCCCCGCCAGATGAAACCGCGACGCCGCGTGCCAAAGCTGCACCGACGTCGCCACCACTTCGCCCACCCACGTACGGCGCTCCACCATCAAACAAGGCTCACCGATTTCGATATCCAGGTGGTGGCGCACGTAAGCCTCGGGCTTGCGCGCATAGATGCGAAACTCCGCGCGCTGGATCGGCGCAAGACGCACCATGTAGTGATTCGGTGTTTCGCTCGTAAAATCCTGCTGTAAATACAAGGGAAAGAGCGCCGGATTCACATAGCGGTCTTCATACTGGATCGCCTCGCCCTCTTCATAATGCACGATGCGCGAGTGAAAAACCGGCCCATGCGCGACACCCAGCGACGCAAGCGCCGCGGTGTCGTCGCTAGTCTGCAGCGCCAGCACGCGCGCCGTATGCCGATGCCCGCGCGCCGCAATTTCATCGGCGATATTGCGAATCTCCAGCACTGTCGATTCGTAGTCGCGCGGCGCGACGAAGGTACCCGATCCTTGTACGCGCGTAAGAACGCCTTCGTTCGTGAGTTCGCGCAGCGCACGCGACACGGTCATGCGCGCAACGCCAAACTCCTTCACCAGCACCGTTTCGGACGGGATCGCGTCGCCCGGCTTCCAGGTGCCGTTTTCGACGCGCTCCAGCACATATCGTTTGATCTGTTCGTAAGGCGGCGCCGTGCGGCGGGTCGCGGCGGTGCGGCGCGTAGCGTCGGCGGCGAGCGTTGAGGCGTCGAAGTTCATCGTCGTGGCGGCGCGGTGCGGTGGGCGGGGTGCTTTAACGGCCGATCGCGTCAACCAGCGCGTCGTTCGCGGATGGCGCTGCGCCAGGCGCAACTTCATGCAACGCGGGCTGCGGCGTGCATGCCGGCCGCTCAAGGTCAAGGGGCCCATGCGCGTCGAGCGGGCCCGGCAGCGGCGGCGGCCCGCCATCGGCGATCATGCGGAACGCCACCGACATATCGCCCGCCAGCGGCCGGTCGTCGCAATACGTCGGCAACACGGTGCGAATGCGCCCGTAGAGCGCCTCCGTGTAGGACGCGCGAATGGCAACGACGGGTTGCAGGTCGTAGGCTTGCGCCGCGGCCAGCAATTCGATGCCGAGAATGCGGCTGCTGTTCTCGATCACGGCCAGCGCCTTGAGCGCGGCGGGCGTGGCGTGGCACAAGTGGTCTTCCTGGAGGCCCGAGGTCACGCCGCCGTCGAGGCTCGCGGGTGCGGCGTCGCGGCGGTTCTGCGCGACCAGCGAGGCGGCCGTGTACTGCGCGATCATGAAGCCCGAGCGCGTGCCGCCCGCGTGCGCGAGGAACGCTGGCAGGCCGCTGACGAGCGGGTTGACGAGGCGGTCGAGGCGGCGCTCGGCCATCGCTGCGACCTGGGCGACGGCGGCGGCCGTGCTGTCCATCGCCAACGCGATCGATGCACCCACCGCGTGCGCCTGCGAGAAGACCTGCGGCGCGTCGGGCGTGCCGTCCACGATGGGGTTATCGGTGACCGAAGCCAGCTCGCGGTTCACCACTTCGGCGGTGGCGGCGAGCACGTCGCGCGCCGCGCCGTGCACGTGCGCGATCGTGCGCATGCTCAGCGGGTCCTGCGTACGGCGTCCAAGCGCAGCGGCCAGCAGCCCGCTATCGGCGAGCGCCGCACGCATGCGTGCGCCAACCTGCGCGAGACCGGGCGAGACGCGATAGGCAAGCGACTGCGCATCGAACGCCGCCAACTGTCCGCCGAGATTCTCGAAACTCATCGCCGCCACGGCGTCGGCCCAGTCGAGCAGACGTTGCGCGCGTTCCAGCGCCAGCGCGGCCAGACCCGTCACGCAGGGCGTGCCGTTCACAAGGCTCAAGCCTTCCTTGGCCTGCAGCGCAAGCGGTTGCAGGCCCAAGCGTTCAAGCGCTTGAGCGCCGCTCAGGCGCTCGCCATGCCAGCGCACGTGTCCTGCGCCCACGCAGACGAGCGCAATATGCGCCATATGACTCAGATAGCCCACCGAGCCGAACGCGGGCACCTCGGGCAGACAATCGGCTTCGAGCAGCGCTTCCAGTTGCGCGACCAGTTCAACGCGCACGCCTGAATGGCCGTGGGCGAAGTTGTTGATCGCAGCGGCCATGATCGCGCGCGTTTCCTGCGCGCCCAGCGGCGCGCCCACGCCCACCGCGTGGCTCATGAGGATGTTGTGCGAGAGATCGTGTTGTTCCGCAGGCGACACCACCACGTCGCACAGCGCGCCCACGCCCGTATTCACGCCATAGGCGCGAATGCCGCGCACGACGATCTGCTCAACCAGGTCACGCGCCGCGCGAATGCGTGCGCGGGCTGTATCGGTCAGTTGCAACGGCTCGCCCGCTGCGACAGCGGCGATATCGCGCCACACGAGCGGGCGTTCGGAACGGATGACGGCCATGTTGAGGATACCTTGCTATTTCCAGATTGACTTCGTTGCGCTGACTGCTTAGTGAGCGTTGCGATCCTGGTGGCTCGATACGAACTGGCGGAAGCGCTCCGACTTCAGTTCGCCGAACACTTCCTGCGGCGTGCCGTCGGCGTCGACAAGCCCTTGATGCAGGAACATCACGCGATTCGACACATGCTTCGCAAAACCCATTTCGTGCGTGACGACCAGCATCGTGCGGCCTTCTTCCGCGAGCGCGCGCATCACACGCAGCACTTCGCCCACGAGTTCGGGGTCGAGCGCGGACGTCGGTTCGTCGAACAGCATGACCTTCGGATGCATCGCCAGCGCGCGGGCAATCGCCACCCGCTGCTGCTGGCCACCCGACAGATGCGCGGGATAGTGGCCGCGTTTGTCCGCAAGACCGACTTTGGCGAGCAGCGCTTCGCCTTCTTCGATCGCCTCGGCGCGGCTGCGTTTGAGCACGCGCATCGGCCCTTCGATGAGGTTTTCCATCACGGTCATGTGCGACCAGAGATTGAAGTTCTGAAACACCATGCCAAGCTGCGAGCGCACGCGGTCCACCTGACGGCGGTCTTCGGGTTGCAGCTTGCCATCGCGGCGGCGCTTCATCTTGAGCGCTTCGCCTTCGAGGGCGACGGTGCCGTCGTCGGGCATTTCCAGCAGGTTCAGGCAGCGCAGAAACGTGCTCTTGCCCGAGCCGCTCGCGCCGAGAATCGAAATGACGTCGCCCTTGTGAGCGTCGAGCGAAATGCCCTTCAGGACGTGATGATCGCCGAAGGACTTGTGAATGTTCCTGACGGACAGGGCGACCGGTGCGGCTGCGTTCATGGGTAACTCCGTAAATTCGATCAGGACTGCCGTTCAGGAGGCGGCGCGAGGGGTTTCGAGCGACGTCAGCTTGCGCGCGGGTGCGCTGGGCGCGGCGCGCAGATGGCGCGACAGGCGCTTTTCCAGCAGGCCAATCAGTCGAACGATGATGAAGTTGAGCGCGAGATAGATCAGCGCCGCGCAGGTGAACACCTCAGTCGTGCGATAGGTTTGCTGAATGATCTGCTGGGCCACGCCGGTGACTTCCCAGACCGTCACGAGACTCGCGAGCGCGGTGGATTTCACCAGCAGCACGGCTTCGGTCGAGTAGGCGGGCAAGCATTGGCGCAAGGCGATGGGGCCAATCACGCGGCGCAGCAGCGAAAAGCCCGAGAGACCGATCGAATAACCCGCTTCGATCTGGCCAACGGGCACGGCCATGAGGCCGCCGCGAATGATTTCCGCCGTGTAGCCCGCCGTGCACAGCGCGAGCGACAGCACGGCGCACACATAGGGTTCGCGCAGCACGGGCCACAGAAAGCTCTCGCGAATCACGCCGAACTGGCCCAGCCCGTAATAGACGAGAAACATCTGGATCAGCAGCGGCGAGCCCCGAAACACCAGAATATAGGCGCGCGCGAAGCGGTTGGGCAGCCAGTGCGGCGAGACGCGCATGGCCACGATCACGAGCGAGAGCAGACCGCCCAGCACCAGGGAGGCGAAGAACAGTCCAAGCGTGGTCGGCACCGCTGCGATCAACTGGCGCAGCGTGTCGAGCAGGAAGTCGATATCGAGATGCATGTCGGGTTCCGCTTCAGGTTCAGTTACGCGCGAAATTGCGCTTGAAGGAGCGGCCCACATACGCTTCCGCGCGGCCGAAAATGCGGTTCGACACGCCCGTCATCGCCAGATACAGCGCGCCGCCCGCGACGAAGAACAGAAAGTACTGATGCGTCGAACCTGCAGCCACCTGACTTGCGCGCAGCAATTCGGCCAGACCCGTCACGGAAATCAGTGCGGAGTCCTTGAGACTCAGTTGCCACACGTTGCCGATACCCGGCAGTGCGAAGCGAAATACCTGCGGAATCAGGATACGTCGCGCCATGGTCAGCGTCGGCATGCCGATCGCACGCGCGGCTTCGAGTTCGCCACGCGACACCGCCAGCACCGCGGCGCGATAGACCTCGGCCTGATACGCGCCCGAAATCATGCCCACGGCAACCGCGCCAATCGCGAACGGCGGCACACCGACGAAGCCGTCCGCGCCGAACAGTTGACCGATGCTGGTCACGAGCGCCGATCCGCCGAAGTAGAACAGATAGATGACGAGCAGCTCGGGCACGCCGCGAAACACGGTGGTATAGCAATCGCCGATGATGCGCAGCACGCGAAAGCGGGAGAGCTTGGCTGCGGCGATCAGGCCGCCGAACACCGCCCCCAGCGCGAGCGCCGCGATGGTGAGCACGACTGTCATGAGTGCGCCGAGCAGCAGCACGCCGCCCCAGCCCTCGGCGCCAAAGCCGAGCATTTCGATCACTGACATGATGACTACCTCGAACGAACAAGCGGGATCAGGCGCGGGAGGCCGCGGGCTTCAGGCCTCCCGGAGCACAGCCAGGGATTCAAGGCGTGACGTCGGTCTTGAACCACTTGAGCGCGAGCTTCTTGACGGTGCCGTCGGCCTGCGCGGCGGCGATGGCGGTGTCGAATTTCGCCTTCAAGTCGGTGTCCTGCTTGCGGAAGGCGAGACCTTCGCCGGGGCCCCAGACCGGACCGGCGATCTGCGGGCCGGCCATGACGATGCTGCTCGAATCCGGCTTGCCGGTCATGGCGGCGTAGTAGGTGACATCGTCGAACGAGGCGTCGATGCGGCCATTGGCCAGATCGAGATCGCGCTCGGGCGAGCTTTTGTAGACGCGGATCGAAGCGACGTCCTTGAAGTTGTCGTTCACGAAACGCGTGTAGATCGTGCCCGACTGCAGGCCGATGGTCTTGCCCTTGAGCGCCTTGCGCAGGCCGTCGATGGCGGGCAGGTTGCTGCGCGCGTCGTTATCGAGCTTCACCTGGCTCGCATTCGTGCCTGCCTTCGGCAGGATTTTGGTGTCCGATACGGCGAAGGTGGCAGGCGTAGCCGCATAAGGCTTCGAGAACGCAAGAATCTTTTCGCGGTCGGGCGTGATCGAGATCGCATCCATCAGGACATCGAACTTACCGGCCTGGAGACCCGGAATCATGCCGTCCCAGTCCTGGGTGACCAGATTGCATTGCAGTTGCGCGCGAGCGCAGAGATTGGCGACGAGTTCCGGTTCGAAGCCGCCGAGCTTGCCGCCCGGCAGCGTCAGGTTCCACGGCGCGTAGCTGCCGTCGAGCGCGATCGTCACCGTCTTCCATTCCTTCGCGCTGGCGTTGCCGCCTGCCAGCAGCGCCGCGCCGAAGGCGGCTCCGATCAGGGCCTTGAACAGTCTGGTGCACTTCACCTGCATGTCGCCACTCCTTGTAGTCGAGCTAACCGTGATGAGGCGGGCGCACCGTGTGGCCCGTCCGTGTTGTCTAGACAAGATTGAGGCAACAAAATGCAGGACGCAAGTGCTTTTCAATAAAAACGGGGCGATCCAGGGAATGCCCTGGGAATCCTTGGCATATGCACCGGAAGTGCGCATTCCGACGACGAATAGGGTGTCGTTCCGGGGAATTGAAGCCCGTCGAACTCGCATAAGAAGTCCGAAAGCATCTTGAGTTAACTAGACGACTTATTGTTCATCACGCCTCGCGAACCCAGCCGCGACAGGGTGATGTCATCGCGAGGTCATGCAGGAAAGCCATCGTTTCGCCGAGACTCACCGCAACTCAGCGCAACGCACCGACACTCACCCTGCAAAACCTGCAGCGCGGCGCGCAGGCGCACGCTTGCTCGCGCTGTCCAGTCACGAGGCGATTCGACATGACGAAGAAGAATATTCCCGAGGCACCGTTCACCGACACTGCCAGCGGCGTTTCCCGCCGCGGCTTTCTGAAGCTCGCAGGCGCCTCCGGGTTTGCAGGCGCGGCAGGTGCAGCCGCGGCGCTTGGCGGGGTCGCCAAAGCCGATACGACCACGCCCGACGGCACGCCAGAACAGATCCACCTCACCTGGGGCGCGGACCCGACGAATGAAGTGGTGGTGTCGTGGGCCTCGCTTGCGGCCGCCACGCACGCGCGCGTGACGTATTCGTCCGAGCGTGGCCGCCGCGAGCGCGTCGATGCAATCCAGCGCACCTACACGGACGGTCTGACGGGCGTGGTGGTGTTCACCTACCACGCGCGCCTGAGCGGCCTGCACGCGGACACGACCTATCGCTACGAAGTCACCGCCGATAACGACAGCCACGCCGGCAACCTGAACCGCCCCGGGAATCGTGGAGGCTGGTTGGTTTAAGTTAATGCCGGTTCAGCGGCAACCGTTTCAAGTTGCCGATAGTAGTTTGCCTCAG
>NZ_JACHBW010000021.1 GCF_014200455.1 Paraburkholderia bannensis
CATCGCCGCTTAAAAGCAGGGAAAAGATGCCGCCGGAGCGACCCGCCGTTTCTCGCGGCAGGCTTCGCTGCCGGTAAGGCTGAACAGCGAAGGGGGCGAATCTTAGCGCTACCCCGGCCAAGTCGCAAGGGATAGACGCAATCAGGTCGCACTCCCGGCCACCTCAAACGCCAGCCACCGCGCAATCCAACTTTTTTATCTGATAGGAAACAATTAAGTCCGTCGAGAACCACAAACCGGACGATAACGGCGCCATCTGGCGACGTTCAAGTCTGTCGGGCCTTACTGGACGAGGGCTTCCGCTGTCGTTTCTCCACATCACGGCGCCACCGAATCTTTGTAGACCACTTTGTGAGCCGCCACATGTAGTTCCCGTACCGCTGGCTTACCTGGCCAGCGTAGAGGGGGTATCGGTTGCAGCTGTCGAATCAGGCTGAACCTTGGGCGTCGAGGTGGG
This sequence comes from Paraburkholderia bannensis, assembly GCF_014200455.1. Classification (GTDB taxonomy): domain Bacteria; phylum Pseudomonadota; class Gammaproteobacteria; order Burkholderiales; family Burkholderiaceae; genus Paraburkholderia; species Paraburkholderia bannensis_A. The sequence continues at coordinate 458 of NZ_JACHBW010000021.1, forward strand.
AGCAGTCGTCTCGGCATCGTGAGCAATAGACGGCGTTACTGGCTTGCCGAACGAGACCGTGATGTCGTCGGGGTACGCGAAAAGGCCCCCGTTAGCCCGGTCGATTCCCAACGTAATTGGCGTCAGAAGACCCAGCCAGGCTACGTCTCCGACGACTGCACCTGCGCGGGTTGAGGACTGCACTGAAGTAAGCGCCGGCTCTTCACCACCCTTCGTGCAATGAACGCTAAGGTCGTCCTTGCCGCGATGCACCTTGACCTTGCCCGGCGTCACCACTTTGTAGGTTCCCTCCGAATTGGCCAGGACACAGTCCGCGCCGGTGACGTCCACGGAATCTTTTTGAGTCTTCACCGACACGTTCTGCGTGGTACCGCCAGTGACAGTCGCACAGCCCGTAGTCAATGTGACAAGTCCAATCGACGCGACCAGCGCAGCGCATTGCACGTATTTCATGGGATTGGCCTGCTCTGTGTTTGCGTTGTTTTGATTTGCCCGTCCTATCGGTCATAAGAATTCGGGCGGCAAATGGGATATCCAGCTAGTTGGTTTGTGCAGGCGCTGGGTTGGTCAAGACCGTCGACTGAGTCGTAACCAGCGGTGTTGACGCGGCAAGAGGCACAGATGCACCGGCAACCGGTTGCTGCGCCTCAGGCTTTCCGAAAGAAACAGTGATGTCGTCTGGATAAGCCCACCACGCACCGGTAGCACGGTCGATGCCGCCAGTGACGAGCGTGCCGACGAAACCGGTCATGAGGAGGTTACCGGCAAGCGCACCCTTGCGAGTTGATGACTGAACCGTAGTCGTCGCGTCCACATCTCCGGGCTTGTTGCACTTGATGTTCAGGTCATCTTTCTCGCGGCGCACCTTAACGTTGCCGGGCGTTGTTACCTCATACCTGCCGCCGGAATTGGTCAGTACGCAGTTTGCTCCCGCGACGTCAGTAGCAGCTTTTTGCGTTTTTACTGACACATTTTGCGTTGTTCCACCCGTGATGGTTGCGCATCCGGTAGCCATCGAAACAAGCCCAACTGAAGAAAGTAGCGCGGCGATTCGTATATATTTCATGATTTTTACCGCCTCTTATTTCTGATACCGTCACATCCAATTGGCGTGACCGGTCATATCGAAGCCCGCGCATGAGCCGTCGACGTTGTCAAACGCAGACCTCGTCGACGGGTTGATACACGCGGTGAATGGCACTCGACGGCCATCGTCATAGGTGCGCACACAATTCGCGTTGACGCACCGGGTCACCCATCGCTGCGGGGTAGGAGGAGTCAGGCGCCCATCGCTAAACACCTCGGCGGTATTGATGGGGCATCCCGTGCCATCGCGCTCGCATCTTTGATATGCCGTCTCGATAGCCTCCTGCCGATCTGGCGAGAAGCCGGCTGCAATGCCGCCCGCGTCTGCGTGATAAATCGCCCACCACCCTTTCCGTTTGTCCGAGGCAAACACCTTGCATCCACCGGCCGACGCTCCGTCTCGTGAAGCACCTTCGCGGCAGGAAGTCATGGCGCAGCTCTTTGCGACCGCCACGGATTTCTTGTCCGTGCACCAGTAGTACGCAATTCCTTCCGCAGTTTCAGACGTCGCAATTGCGCTCGCTGCGTGAGCCACGGCATGCGTCAGAAGCAAACCGACTGCAAGTGCAATTCGAATGAAATATTTCACTTCGGCGGCAATGATTCGCAATGAAAGCGTGACCGATTGCATTACGGTTGAACCCAATCGGTCCGGATTTTCTGTGACGGGGCGTCAGTGCGTGCCGAGCTTGTCCACCCACGGCAACTGGTCGCCGGCGATTTTGGGCTGACCTTCGATTTGCATGACCTGCGCGTGCGAAGCCGACGCAATGTTGCGAACCGTATCCACAATCGTTTTGTTCACCCACTGGTCGGGCGTGCCAACCAGGCTACCTGCGAGACCTTGCTCGAGACCCGACAGGCCGCCGGAATTTTTCTGGAATACACCGTAGACATCCAGCTGGTAGCCGCCCTTGTAGGCGTACAGGCAGCTGTAGAGATTGAGATTGTTGTATCCGGGAATAGCGCGCGTCGCCTTCGACGTCCAGACGGCACCGTCGCATTTCGCTATGCGCATTGTGGTACTGCCGGCCTGCGACTGTGCGGCTTGCAGAAATGCGCCCATGCCGGTTCCGGCGAGCGCCGACGCCGCGTCGACGAGCTGGAATCTTCCCGGCTTTGCCGGGATATCCGTGGACATCATGAGCGGCCGGTTCTGCTGAATCCTGTTTGTGTTCTGGGCGAGCCCATCGGCAGCGGCCGTGGCTACCGTATCGATATCAGCCGACGTCTTGATGTCAAAGACATGGTACAGCTCGGTGGTCTCGCTACGGTCCGCAAGATACTGGTTGACACCGCCGCATGCGGTCAGTGCGAGCACGGGCGCAATGCCGGCAATCACAAGTCTCGTTCGCTTCAATTCTTACCCCGTTTGGTGAAAAGCTCTCAGATTATTTTGGTCCGCCCATGCACCATGAAATCAGGGCGGCATGATGGATATCGGCATGCTATTTGTCAGACTTTAGGCCAACAGAGTCGCGGAAAGGAGGCGTGGGCCGAAACGCACCGTCTATCAAGCCGAGACTCAGTCCAGGGTATCTGGTTTTCCGCACGAGCAGAGTGACAGCACTGAGAATCAGGGGCGATGCGCGGTGCCGCGCTCTTGATGCTTCATCGTTAGCAGTTCGGTCACCAGAACGCCCACCTCGAATCTGAAGCAAAGTCGCGCCGGGCCGGGCATGGTGTGGCTATTCAGGTCATTACGCACACGTTCTGAACCGGGTGCTCGCTTGCCCATCGCCGTATCATCGTGCCTGTGCGCCGCCCGTCGCGGCATTTCCCGTCTTTCACCAGTCACGCGACGTCCAAGTCTGCAAAGCTTTCCGAAGTTCTCACGCTTGCCGAAGTCCAGTCGCTGGCCGACACGAAAACGTTTGTGCGCGGCAAGCCCTATTTCCACGATGGCGCCGTCTCCCGTCTGGACGAGCGCGACGAATCGGTTCGTGCGACCGTGCACGGCACGCACAGGTACCGAGTCGAACTCGCCGTTGACAATGGCGAACTCGTATACGACGGCAACTACCCCGTGGGCGACGACGGCGTCATCTTCAAGCACGCTGTTGCCGTTGCGCTCTCCTGGCTCGAAAACTACGGTGAAGAGGTGTTTCACGCCGATGAGCCAGCGCCGGGGAAGCCGCGCAAGAAGCGGAAAACCTACGAGGAAGTCATTCGGGGATATCTGGCGACGTTAGGCAGGGACGCGCTTCAGGAATTGTTGATGGACGCCGTCGAACAGGACGTTGCTCTGCGCGACAAGCTGCTGCTCGCCGCGCGCGCGGCGGGGCCTCCGACCTGCGCGGCATGAAGGCCGCCGTCAAACAGGCGACGCGCATTTCACGCCCGCTGGACTGGTGCGAGTCTGGTGCGTACGGCGACGGGCCGATGTCGCTGGCCGACATGCTGCGGCAAAGACTTTCCGGACCTCACGCCGCGCAGGTGGTCGAGCTATGCGAGCTGGCGATTGCCGGTGCGGAAAAGAGTCTCGAACAGATTGACGACCCCGATGGCGAGGTGATGCCGGCGATTCTGCGGCGCAGCGAATTCGACAAGGCCGATGCGTCCGCGCGGCGTCGTTTCGAGATGCATCCGACGGCTGCCTGCCGACAAGTTCCTAAATACGTCCCGTCTCAGTCGTCCCTGCCATGGCGACCGGGTCGAACGTCACTATCGGCGAACTGACGCGCCCCGAGCGGTCAAACATATCCACGCCAACAAAATGCCGGCTTCCGTCCTCGGTCTCGAAAACGCGCCATCGAGACAATGGAATCCTCCGCAATTCGGAAACAGCACGGGGTCTCCAGACGGGCATCGCAATCTCCTGTGAGCGCTAAAAACCTATCTATCCTCTCGACCTGACGGGACTACGTGCAAGCTCAACGATGTCCCGACCTGCGCATACCTTGACCGCAGCATGGTCGCGCAACGTCCTGCAACCCACTCTCCGCTTATACAGCAAGCGAAGCTGCGGAAGCCTTGTCTAAAGAACCGCATGGCATAGCGGCAGCGTACTTCGCAGATACTATTGAGACAGTGCCTTGAGCTGGCTAATGCCGCCTTCGCAGCCAACCTCCTGCACCTCTCTCAGCAGCACAGTCGCAGGAATCCAATGCAGCCCGTCAGGTATCTGCCGAGAGAATAAAAACTATTTATATATAATTCCCATAGCCATAAACTAATGCGTCCGTTGTTCTCGGGTTAAGGCTATCTACGGTCACGGTCCAAGCCCCGACAAACCTTATCGTCGTCCGACAGACTTAATCGTTTCCTATCAGTATCAACCCTATTGCAATCAGTGCCATCGCCCATATCGTAGATTTGCGATATACAATTCGCACAGTAACGATGTAAACCCCATGAACATCCCACAACCTCCAGCCATCGACCTCGACGCAATCTACAAAGCGCTCGCCAATCCCGTGCGCCGCGAGATCCTCGCTTGCCTGCGTGAGCCGCAACTCCATTTCGCCGATCAAGCCCTCCCGCTCGACCACGGCGTCTGTGCGGGACGGCTCGACGCACACTGCGGGCTATCTCAATCGACGGTCTCCGCGCATCTGGCCGCATTGCAGAAAGCCGGGCTCGTCACGTCGAAGCGGGTTGGCCAATGGGTGTTCTTCAAGCGCAACGAGCCGGTCATCGAGGCGTTTCTCGCCCATATGCACCAGCAGTTGTGACGGCACGCATCGTCGGAAACTCCGGTTCATTCCCTTTACGCTTCAAGGCTGCGGGCCGCGCCCGCTACAAGGTACTCACATGCCAACGCTTTTCGACCCCATTCAGATCGGCGCTCTCACGCTCCCTAACCGCGTCATCATGGCGCCGCTCACCCGTCAGCGCGCCGGCGAGGCACGCCAGCCCAACGCACTGATGGCGAAGTACTACGCCGAACGCGCGGGCGCCGGCCTCATTGTCAGCGAAGCAACGTCGGTGACGCCGCAAGGCGTCGGCTACGCAGAAACGCCGGGCATCTGGTCGCAAGAGCAGGTCGAAGGCTGGAAGCTCGTCACCGAAGCCGTGCACGCCGCCGGCGGGCGCATCTTCCTGCAGTTGTGGCACGTGGGCCGCATTTCGGACCCGATCTTCCTCGATGGCGAACTACCTGTCGCCCCCAGCGCGATTGCCGCAGCAGGCTTCGTGAGCCTCGTGCGCCCGCAGCGCGCATTTGTGACCCCGCGCGCGCTCGAATCCGATGAAATCGCCGGGATCGTCGCCGCTTACCGCCAGGGCGCGCTCAACGCGAAGGCTGCGGGCTTCGACGGCGTTGAAGTTCACGGCGCGAACGGCTACCTGCTCGATCAATTCCTGCAGGACAGCACCAACAAGCGCACCGATGCCTACGGCGGCCCGATCGAAAACCGCGCACGCCTGCTGCTCGAAGTGACCGACGCCTGTATCGACGTGTGGGGCGCGGATCGCGTCGGCGTTCATATCGCGCCGCGCGGCGATGCTCACACGATGGGCGATTCGAACCCGGCCGCAACCTTCGGCTACGTCGCGCGCGAACTCGGCAAGCGCAAGATCGCCTTCCTCTTCGCTCGCGAATCGCTTGGCGACAATCGCCTCGGACCGCAATTGAAGGCCGAGTTCGGCGGCCCGTACATCGCGAACGAGAAGTTCACGCTGGAATCGGCGCAAAAAGTACTGGCAGATGGCGAAGCCGATGCCGTCGCCTGGGGTCAACTCTTCATTGCGAATCCGGATCTGGTGCGCCGTTTCGAACTGAACGCGCCGCTCAACGAGCCGAATCCGTCGACCTACTACGCGCGCGGCGAAACGGGCTACACCGATTACCCCGCGCTCGAAGAAGACCTCGCGTAACGCGTCGAGCGCGGCGTCCAACGCGTAACCCGCGAACTACCCACTATCCAGGTAGCGCGGTATCGCCCTGAAACAGAGCCCCGGCCAAGGCAATCGCCTTCGCCAGGGCTCTTTCATGCGAAGCGGCGTATTCGACAGAACTAAGCACAAGCCCCATTTCGTTCAGCGTGTTCCCGATAGGACGTTTCAATTGGCATCGCAAGCTGAGGTGTCCTTGAATTCGAATCCTGTCTGCCCGCCCACCCGCTGACCGGAGGACCGTCATGCCGCAAGTCGACGCCGCGCAAATCGTTCACAGCATTGCCGAAGAGACTCACACGCCTGAGGAAACGGTAGCCCGCATCTACGCCGACGCACTCGATCAATACCGCGCCGACGCGCGCATTCACGACTATCTCCCGCTATTCGCGGCACGCAAGGTACGCGCGACGCTGCGGCAAAACGGCACAGACACGCACTGAAATCGCGCCGGATTCCCAGGGAATCCGCACCGCCCGGCCCGTCTCTTCCGATCCACCTGGTTGCAGCGTCCCGCACGGATTTGCAGTCCGCGCGGGCGTCTGCGCGCGCGAAAGTCCTTGCTGACAGGGCTTAAGCGCCCTGGCGCTTTTAAGGCTGGTTTAATTCTTCGCTGCAACCATACGCTCACCCCTGTTGAGCCGCCGGAACATCGGCGGCGTTTTTTTAAGCGGTTAGTCGAGGAGGAGCGAAGCCATGATGGAAGACAACGACGTGCTGGTGCACCTGCAGTCCCTGCTGCGCGACGGCTCGACGACTCGCGTGGCGTCGTGCCGCGTCTCGACGCCGTTGCAGCATCCCTGGGGCCGCGCCTACCGGCTGGTCGAATGGACCACCCCGCTTGACGACGGCGCGCGCCGCCAGGTCGTGCCGGCAGAAAGTTCGGCGTTCGAAATTGCGAGGCTCGTCGCGGAGCATGTGCCCGGTCGCCGGATTCTGCTCAATGGCGAACCCGTCGACGCAGAACGCCCGCGCACGCGACGTCGCGCACGCAGCAGCGCAAGCGCACGCGCCATTCGCTAGCCGCGCGCGGCCACAGCCGATCGATCGTCGACGATCGAAGCGCGGCGCGTCCCGTCATCCGGGCGCGCCGCGCTTGACCATTTCAGGCCAGCAGTTTATCCAGCGTTTCTTCCAGCTCATCGCTCACGCGCATCATCGGCGCGCGCAGTTCATTGCGCAGCAAACCATGTCGCGCGAGCGCGGCCTTGACCGGTCCCGGATTCGGTTCGGCGAACATGGCGCGCACCAGCGGCACCAGCGTGTGCCAGAGCGCGCGCGCTTCGTCCAGACGCCCTTCGCGCAATGCACGCTCCATCGCCACGAAACGCTCCGGCAGCACGTGCGCCGATGCCGCGATCGCCCCGCTCGCGCCCGCACACATCATCCCGAACATATCGAGATCCTCGCCGCACAGCACCTGCAAGCGGCCATCGAGAATCAACGCCAGCGTCTTGTCGAGCGAACCGCCGCAATCCTTCACCGCGACGATGCGCTCGTGTCCAGCGAGTTCGAGCAGCGTCGGCAACGCCAGCGCCACGCCGGTACGCGCGGGAATGTCGTAAAGGATCACGGGCTTGCGGCTCGCATCGGCGAGCGCCGTGAAGTGGCCGATCACGCCGGTCTGCGACGGCCGGATGTAATACGGCGCGGCCGCCAGCACGCCCGCAACAGGCGTGTCGTTGAGCGCGGCAATGCGCTCGCAGACCGATTGCGTGTGATTGCCGCTCACACCCGCGACCACCGGCAACGCGCCCGCAGCGCCAAGCACGGTGGCGAACACCGCATCCTGCTCGCGAACATCCAGCGCGGCGGGTTCGCCGGTCGTACCGAGCGCAACGAAACCCGCCACGCCCGCCCGCACGTAGCGGCGCACCAACACGTCGAGCGCATCGTGATCGACAGCGCCACCGCTGAACGGCGTGACGAGCGGAATCCAGATACCTGAAAACGAAGACATGACTATCCCTTGAACGCGACCGCAATAAAAGGTCCGTCGAGCGGTGCGCGGGAGTCAGCGAGCCAGGGAGAAGAGAGAGGCGGGGTGCCGGCAGGCCGTTCCATCGCAACATCCGACGGAACAGCAAGCTCCGGTCAGATGAGCGACTGTTTTTTGGCTTTGGCTTTCACGCCGACCGAGGCTGCCAGCACGCGCGCACTCGTCGCGCGCGATGCATACGCGGCGGCGAAGGGCGAGGCGAGGAGGCTCGGTTGACGTGACATGCCCGCAAGTGTAACTGCAAACCACGCGATTCACGAAATTGCGAGATAACGCGCCGCGTGCCGCATCCCACTACGTTGCTCAATCCACCGCATGCACATCGACGATCGACGTGTCGAGCAGCAGGCTCGGCGCATCGGCAGGATCGCGGCGCGTGAGCTTGCCGTCCACGGTCGCCCCACACTCCATCTGCAACTGCTGATAGTAGATATTGCCGACCACATGCGCGTTCGCCTGCAACTCGACGAAATGATCGGCGATCACGTCGCCGACGATACGCCCGTTCACCACGATGTCGTAGCCGTGCACGTTGCCCTGCACCGTGCTGCGCTCACTGAGCACGAAGAGCGTCTGCGCGCCCGGTTTGCTGCTGACGTTGCCGGTGATCTGGCCATCGAGACGCATACCATCGGCGAATTCGACGTTACCCGTGACGCGAACATCTTCGGAGATCAGCGTCGCGAGTTTGGTTTGCTGGATGCCCGGCTGGGGCTTCTTCTTGTTGAACATGGAGGTGACCGTTGTGCGATGAGCGTTGCGTTGATTGTCGAAATCCGGATCGATGCTCTTTGAGGAGCGACTGCTTTAATGCGCGCCTAGTGCGTGCCTTCGCGGCTGCCGTGGCTGCGCAGGAACATCACCTCGGTTTGCAGCGAGGCAGCCTGGGCCTGCGCTGCCGAAGCCGACTTCTGCAGGGCGTCGCGCGCCGCCCGTTCCTGTTCCAGCGCGAGTTCGGCGTTGGTCAGGCGAATTTGCAGGGCGTCCGGCGCGAGCACGGGGCAGCGCTGCGCGTCATTGACGTGGTGAATCCACGCCACCGTTCCCGCGCCCGCACCGGCAGCCAGCAGCGTCCAGACGAACGCGATGCTCCAGCGCGAGGCGCGCGAGCGCACCGGCTGCAATTCGAAAGCGCGCTGTGCATCCCTGCGCGCGCGGACCGTGCGGCGTGCGTCAGCCATTGTGGTAGGCCCCAAACAGCGCGAGATAACCGGCGGGGTTGACCTGGGTGCCGCTCACGATCACCTCGAAATGCAGGTGCGGCCCGGTTGAACGGCCAGTCGAGCCGACGTCGGCGATATGGTCGCCCGGCAGCACGATCTGCCCCACCTGCACGTCGATCTTCGAGGCGTGTCCGTAGCGCGTCGCAAAACCGTTGCCATGGTCGATATCGACACAATTGCCGTAGCCGGCCTTCGGTCCCGCAAAGACCACGCGCCCGCCTGCCGCCGCGAGAATCGGCGTGCCGGTGGGCGCGACGATGTCGAGCCCCGGATGAAAGCTCAAGCGCTGGGTGAAGGGGTCGATGCGGTTGCCGAACGGCGACCCAAGGCGGCCCGTCCCGGTCGGACGGCGGCCCGGAAACGCCTGCCAAGCGGCCTCGTGCTGCGCCACCGCCTGTTCGAGCGTGGCAAGCGTCGCCGCCATGCAATCGACCGCGCCGCTGACCGCGCGCGCATTCGTGCGCGACGCCGAAGCCTCCACGCAACGGCGCGGCGCGAGCGCCGGACCACCCTCGCCCGCCCTTGCCCCTGCGCCCGCCGCAGCGTCGTGGCCGTGATCCGCTTCGTCGGGACCCTCTTCGTCGTCATCGCCCGAACGCGCGCCCGGCGCGGCGGGGGCCACCACCGCGCCGCCCCGTTGCGGCTGTGTGCGCAGCCGCTGGTCGAACTCGCGCAATTCGGCGATCTGCGCGGAAAGGCGGGCGATGCGCGGATCGAGCAAGGAAATCGACGCGTTCATCCGGCCGATCTCGCCCACGACGTAATGATGCGTGGCCACGCCCTCCGGGCCGGGGCCGGTGGGCACATCCACGACGCTGCTGTAGCGGCCAATCGCGACGCCGCCCGCGAGCGCGGCGACGCCTACCGCGCAGGCGGTGCAGATGGCCGTGCGACGCGCGGCGCGATGCGTGACGAAACGGGTATCGCCGCTCGAAAGTTCATCGACCGAACTGGTCCAGGGCATCTTCATGACCGGTCCCGGTGGCGGCGCTTTGCGCGCGCGAGCGAGGCGCACGAGAACAGGGTGCAAAACAGTGCGTACATCAGGCTGCAACGGCCGCCAGGGCGGCCCGTCGAAAATCAAAACGGCGATTATCGCGGCGTCTGAAAAATCGCCATCCCGATAAAACGTCTAGCCTGAACAGGCGAATCGACGCGGCTGAGCCGCGGTCCTGCCGCGAGGACACGCAAAACCGCTTGACTTCTCGCGCCACCGAACTAATATACGCACCGCGTATATCAACCAGCTATCACGGGTGCCAGCATGAGCGTTCCGCAACAAGCCTTCCTTCGTGACGCCATGCGGCGTCTGAACATGACCCGCGACGCCTTCGCGAGCCGTATCGGCGTATCGCGCCGCGCGCTCGACACCTGGCTGCTGCCGGAGGAATCGCAGGAATCGCGCGCCATGCCCGAGATCGTCGAACGTTTCGTCTCGGAGATCGTCGGCAATGTCGAACCGCGCGAAGGCTATACGCAAAGCGTAGATTCGCACTCGCTGATTAGCCAGATCCAGTTCGAGGGCCGTCCGCAACTGCTTTCGACCAATCAGTTCTCGCGCGATTCGGTGGAAGCCCTGTTCCGCGTGGCCGACATCATGCAGCCCATCGCGCGCCGCCGGAAAATCTCGCGCGTGCTCGAAGGCGCGGTGCTCGGCAACCTTTTCTTCGAAGCCAGCACGCGTACCCGCGTGAGCTTTGGCGCTGCGTTCTGCCGTCTGGGCGGCTCGGTGTGCGACACCACCGGCTTCACGTTCTCGTCGATGGCCAAGGGCGAATCGATCTACGACACGAGCCGCGTGATGGCCGGCTACGTGGATGCGATGGTGATTCGGCATCCTGAACAAGGTTCGGTGGCCGAGTTCGCGCGCGCCGTGAACATCCCCGTCATCAACGGCGGCGACGGCCCCGGCGAGCACCCGAGCCAGGCGCTGCTGGACCTCTACACGATCCAGCGCGAGTTCTCGCGTCTGGGCAAGATCGTCGACGGCGCACATATCGCGATGGTGGGCGACCTCAAGTACGGCCGCACGGTGCACTCGCTCGTGAAGCTGCTCGCGCTCTATCGCGGCATCAAGTTCACGCTCATCTCGCCGCCGATGCTGGAAATGCCGACCTATATCGTCGATCTGATCTCGACCAACGGTCACGTCGTCGAACAAACCACGGATCTGCGTCAGGGCCTGCGTGGCGCCGACGTGGTGTACGCCACGCGCATCCAGAAAGAACGCTTCACCGACGAATCGTTCGAAGGCTACACGCCCGACTTCCAGATCAATCAGGCGCTGCTCGACGAATGCTGCAGCCCGGAAACGCTCGTGATGCACCCGCTGCCGCGCGACAGCCGCCCGGGTGCGAACGATCTGTCGACGGACCTGAATCACGATCCGCGCCTGGCGATCTTCCGCCAGACCGATAACGGCATTCCGGTGCGCATGGCGATCTTCGCGGTGCTGCTGGGTGTGGAAAACCTCGTCCAGCATTCGATGCGCGACGCGGCATGGCGCCCGCCCGCATACCTCGGCCCGGACGACGCCGTATTCCACGGCATCGACTGATACGCCATTCGCATCAAACAAAAATGCCGGTACTTTCCCGGCATTTTATTCAGGCAGATTGATTCGCCATCCTTATCGTCTCAAAACAGCGTGAATTCGCCGCCGCGCTTGAGCGCACGCTGATACGCGGGCCGCGCGTGAATACGATCGACAAACGCGCGAATCGATGGATGCGATTGCGCGCCCGCACGCTTCGCGCCGGCTTCGACGGGAAAGCTCATCTGCACATCGGCAGCCGTGAACTCGCTACCCGCAAACCAGCCGGTTGCCTCAAGCTCGCTGGCGATATAACCAAAATGCAGCTTGAGCTGCGGATCGACGAATTCGCTTTCGAGCGATCCGGCGATCTTGCGCGTAATCGGCTTCACGAAGAACGGCACTTTCGCATTGGCGATCCGACTGGCAACCAGCTTGAGCAGCAGCGGCGGCATCGCCGAGCCTTCGGCGTAGTGCATCCAGTAGCGGTAGCGCAGATACTCGGCCGTATCGCGCGGCGGCACGAAGCGGCCCTTGCCGTAGCGCTCGACCAGATATTCGAGGATCGCGCCTGATTCGGCGAGTGTGAAATCGCCGTCCGTCACGACCGGCGACTTGCCGAGCGGATGCACGGAGCGCAGCGCGGGCGGCGCGAGCATCGTCTCCTTGTTGCGTCTGTACTCCACGATCTCGTAGTCGACGCCCAGCTCTTCGAGCATCCAGAGGATGCGCTGCGAGCGCGAGTTGTCGAGGTGGTGAACCGTCAGCATGGGGTCTCCTCCCGGTAGCCTGGACTGCGAGCATTGTAGGGTGCACCGATCGTCTGTCACACGTCGAAACCGGGCATCCGAGGCGGGCCTCTATTTCGCCCGGCCCAATCATTCGCGCATCATGCCAGCGCCACAATCTGTCCGCCGCGCCAGCTCGCGGACCGCCTCGCGTCAGGCGTCAGACAGCCCTGCGCCAGAAGGCGCGCTGTTACGAAAGTTTCGCCCGCAACGCCCTCCAGACGCTTTACTTTCGCGCACGGCGCGCGCAACGTGCAGATCTGTCGCGAGGTGATCGCAGCCAATCTCGCGGCATCGAAATTGCTCCAGCCGTTGTTGCTCCACCCGTTGTTGCTCCACCCGTTGTTTTCCCCGATACGCTGCAAACGAGTTCCGCACGCTGCGCGACGACGGCTCACGCGGCATCGCGTCATAGGCGTGCGCATGCGAAATCATCGCCATCCCATCCCCAGATGGAGCCTGCGAACGCCATGTCCCTTACTCCGCACGATGCGCGTCGCGACGCGCAAACCGAAGCCACCGGCGAACCCACTGCCCCCAGCGAACCCTCCCGCCGACGCTTTCTTCAATCGGCGGCAGCGGCTGCAGCACTCGGCGCCGCGCCCCATCTGCGCGCGCAGAACGCCCCCGAACCTGCGACCGCCGCCGATACGCCCACGCCACCGCCCGTGCCTGCGCAGCCCGTACGCCTGAACATCAACGGCCGCGAATACGCCCTGCATATCGAACCACGCGTGACGCTGCTCGACGCGTTGCGCGACTACGCAGGCCTCACCGGCACGAAGAAGGGCTGCGATCGCGGCCAGTGCGGCGCGTGCACGGTGCTGGTGGAAGGCCGGCGCATCAACGCCTGCCTCACGCTGGCCGTGATGCACGAAGGCCAGCGCATCACCACCGTCGAAGGACTCGCCAGCGCGAGCGCACCCAGCACGATGCAGCGCGCCTTCATCGAACGCGACGCCTTGCAGTGCGGCTTCTGCACACCGGGCCAGTTGTGTTCGGCCACGGCATGCCTCACCGAATTCGCAGCGGGCGCGGCGAGCGCCGCCACCGCCGACGTGCGTGCCCGCCCGCCCGAGTTGAGCGATGCGGAAATCCGCGAGCGCATGAGCGGCAATATCTGCCGCTGCGGCGCCTACGCGAACATCGTGGCCGCCGTGCGCGACGCGCACTCGGCCAGCGCCTGAGCGCGGAGGCCACGTCATGGACGCACTCGCCTACCAGCGCGCCGCCGATATCGATGCCGCGCTCTCAGCCGCCCAGCAGCCCGGCGCAGCCTTTATCGGCGGCGGCACGAATCTGCTCGACCTCATGAAAGGCGGCATCGCGCATCCGCTCAGACTGATCGATATCACGCGCATCGCCGCGCTCGACGGGATCGAGGCGCTGCCCGACGGCGGCCTGCGCATCGGCGCGCTCGTGCGCAACAGCGACGCCGCCAATCACACGCTCGTGCGTACGCGCTATCCCTTGCTATCGCAGGCTTTGCTCGCGGGAGCCTCCCCGCAACTACGCAATATGGCGACCGTGGGCGGCAACCTGATGCAACGCACACGCTGCGGCTACTTCTACGACACCGCCTTCGCGCAATGCAACAAGCGCGCGCCCGGCAGCGGCTGCGCCGCGCGCGACGGCTTCAACCGGATGCACGCGATCCTTGGCGCGAGCGCGCAATGCGTGGCGGTGAATCCATCCGATATGAGCGTGGCGCTTGCGGCACTCGACGCCACGGTGCAGGTGCGCGGGCCGAATGGCGCGCGTGCGATACCCATCGCGCAGTTTCACCGGCTGCCGGGCGATCGGCCCGAACTCGATACCACGCTCGCGCACGGCGAACTCATCACCTCGGTCGATCTGCCGCCGCCCGCCTTTGCCGAGCACGCGCACTACCTCAAACTGCGCGATCGCCAGAGCTACGCGTTCGCACTGGTGTCGGTAGCGGCGGCGCTGCAACTGGACGGGCGACGCGTGCGCGCCGCGCGCATCGCGCTGGGCGGCGTCGCGCACAAGCCGTGGCGTGCGAGTCTTGCGGAACAACAGCTGATCGGACAGACACTCGATGCGGCCACGCTGCGCGCCGCAGCCGCCACCGAGCTGGCTCACGCGCAGCCGCTTGGCGACAACGCGTTCAAGGTCGAACTCGCGCAGCGCGCGATCGTGCGAGCGGCGCTGCAAGCCGCAGGCGGCGCCGAAAACTTCGCCGATAACGCCTTCGGAGGTCTCGCATGAGCCAACTGATCGGACAACCCGTCGACCGTATCGACGGCATGCTCAAGGTAACCGGCAACGCGCGCTACGCAGCGGATTTCCCCGAAGCGCGTCTCGCGCATGCGGTTCTCGTCACGAGCACGGTGTCGAGCGGCACGATCGCATCGATCGACACGCGCCGCGCGCAGGCGCTGCCCGGCGTGCTGCTGGTGATAACGTGGCAGAACGCCATGCGTCTGCCCAACGGCGGCCGCACGCCGCTTGCGCCGCCCGCTGGACGACACATCACGCTGCTGCAGGACAACGTCGTGCGCTACAGCAACGAACCGGTCGCGGTCGTTGTGGCCGATACCCTCGAACACGCCAGCGACGCCGCGCAGCACGTCAGCGTGACCTACGCCGCCACGCCGTCCACGCTCGATTTCGCGCAGGCGAAAATGCAGGCGCATAAGCCGCCGGAGCAGCCGGGCAGACCTGTCGATTCCCAGCGCGGCAACGTCGAAGCGGGCCTGCGCGAAGGCGCGGTGCGCATCGACGCGGTCTACACCACGCCGATTCAATTCCACAATCCGATGGAGCCGCACGCCAGCATGGCGCGCTGGGACGGCCCCGAGCTCACGCTCTACGACTCGACCCAAGGCGTATCGGGCGCGCGCACCGCCGTGGCGGCCGTGTTCGGCATCCCCGCCGACAACGTCCGCGTGATCTCGCCGTTCATCGGCGGCGGGTTCGGCTGCAAAGGCTCGTCGTGGTCGCATGTGAGCCTGTGCGCGATGGCCGCGAAACAGACGGGCCGGCCGGTGCGCCTCGCGCTGGCGCGCCCGCAGATGTTCGGTCCGGTCGGCTCGCGCCCACGCACGGAACAGCACTTCTCGCTGGCCGCGCGCCGCGACGGCACGCTCACGGCGATCCGCCACGACACCTTCTCGCACACCTCCACCTTCGAGGACTGGACCGAAATGTCCGGCCTCGTCACGCGCATGATGTACGCCACGCCGAATCTGAGCACGAGCCACCGCGTCGTGCCGCTCAACGTCGGCACGCCCACTTTCACGCGCGCGCCCGGCGAAACCACCGGATCGTTCGCGCTCGAATCGGCGCTGGACGAGCTCGCGTGGCGGCTGGGCATGGACCCGATCGCGCTGCGTATGAAGAACGACGCCGAAGTCGAGCCGCAGGAAGGCAAGCCGTGGTCTTCGAAGGCGCTGCGCGAGTGCTACGCGGCGGGCGCGGAACGCTTCGGCTGGTCGCGCCGGGTGAATGCGCCGCGCGCGATGCGCCAGGGCAACACGCTGATCGGCCTCGGCATGGCGGGCGCGACCTACCCCGCCAACCGCAGCGAAGCCGCCGCGCTCGCGCGCATCCTGCCCGACGGCACGGCGATGGTCGCCTCGGGCACCCAGGACATCGGCACCGGCACCTATACGGTGATGACCCAGGTGGCCGCCGATGCGCTCGGCTTTGCGCCCGAGCGCATCCACTTCGCGCTGGGCGATTCGAGCTTGCCGCGCGCGCCGGTCTCGGGCGGCTCGCAGTCGGCCGCGAGCGTCTCGCCCGCCGTGCAGGCCGCGGCGAGCGCGGCGCGCGACAAGCTGGTCGCGCTGGCCGTGGCCGATCCGGCCTCGCCGGTCCACGGCGCAGCGAGCGCCGATGTCGCGGTCGTCGACGGCTGGGTCGTGCTGCGCGCGGATGCGACCCGGCGCGACCCTGCCGCCGCCATCATCGCCCGCGCGGGCGGCCAGCCCATCGAGGCGCAGGCCACCGCGAAACCCGGCGCGGAAAAGCAGCAGTTCGCCTTTCACTCGTTCGGCGCGGTGTTCGCCGAAGTGCACGTCGACGCCGATCTGGGCACGCTGCGCGTGGCGCGCATCGTCGGTGCCTACGACGTGGGGCAGGTGCTCAACGCCAAGACCGCGCGCAGCCAGTTGCTGGGCGGCATGGTCTGGGGCGTGAGCACGGCGCTGCACGAGCACGGCCAGCTGGATACGCGCACTGGGCGCTTCGCCAACGGCAATTTCGCCGATTACCACGTGCCCGTGAATGCCGATATCGGCGATCTGGACGTGCTGTTCGTCGGGCCGCCCGATCTGCGCTTCAACGCGCTGGGCGTGCGCGGCATCGGCGAAATCGGCATTACGGGCGTGCCGGCGGCGATTGCCAATGCCGTCTATCACGCGACCGGCGTGCGCGTGCGCGACCTGCCCATCACGCTCGACAAGGTGATGCTGCCAGCGCACACGATGACGTAGCCGCTTCGGTGCCTTGGTGATTTAGTGCTTTAGTGATTTAGTGCTTTAGTGCTTTAGTGCTTTAGTGCTTTAGTGCTTTAGTGCTTTAGTGCTTTAGTGCTTTAGTGCTTTAGTGCTTTAGTGCGAGGAAAGCGCGTGAAGAGAACGCGTGAGGCAGCGCCACGCACCGCGCGCTTGCCTCACGCGCGGTTGCGCCGCACAATCTGCGTTCACCCCTCTCGCGCGGCGCACCCGCGGTACACCCCATGGCCTATGCATCGCTCGCCACCGGCGTACTGCTCGCCGCCGGCACAGGTTCGCGCTTCGATCCCGAAGGTCTGCGCAACAAACTCCTCGCACCGCTCCCGAACGGCATCGCCGTCGCCCATGAGGCCGCGCACCGGCTGCTGCTCGTGGTGTCGCGCGTGATCGCGGTCGTGCGGCCGGGCGCGGAAACGCTCGCGCACACGCTCAACGAAGCGGGCTGCGATGTGGTGTTCGCGCCCGGCTCGGTGCGCGGCATGGGCGCGAGTCTCGCCGCCGCCATCGAAGCCGACACCGAAGGCGAAAGCTGGATCGTGGCGCTCGCGGACATGCCGCGCATCGCCGTCACCACCATCGAGGCAGTGGCGCGCGAACTCGACGCGGGCAAACCGCTCGTCGCGCCGTTCTACGACGGGCAGCGCGGCCATCCGGTGGGCTTTGGCTTCGGGCACCGCGAGGCGCTGCTCGCGCTGGACGGCGACGCAGGCGCGCGCGCGCTGCTGGGATCGCAGGCGCTCACCCGCATCGACGTGAACGACCCCGGCATCCTGCGCGACGTCGATACGCCCGCCGATCTCGACGGAATTTGAAGCGCCCCGGCACTCGCCGGGAACCGGCATTGCGCGCGGGGTGACGGGCCAGAAACTCCGCGCACGCGGTTTTTCATCGCCTACGCTAGTAAGACCACCCACACGTCCTGCGCGGCTCCAGTGGCTCACGCAGTTGCCGCACGAGGTATCCGCGATGATCTGCTCGCATACGAACCCGATCCCCGATCCGCTCGCCGATCCGACGCGCGATCCCGAACGCGATCCGCTCACGCCGCCGCCGCCGGGCCACGTCGAAGAACCGCAACGACCTGACGGGCCGCCGAACAAAGACCCGGTCTAGGCGCCTGCGCGCCTCGCCCTGCTCTCCCGTCGTTCCCGTTCCCCCACCCGCCGCGAACCTGGCTCGCGGCGCGGTCTCCATGCCTCACTCTGCCCCTCAAGCAGCCTGCTTGATCTCTGCCACCCATGCTTTCGATAAGCTTTCGATGAAGCTTGCATCCGTCACGCTCACTCCGTAAAATGCAAACGATTCGCATTTGCGATCAACTATTTGCAGCCATTCCGACCGCCGACGCCATCGTGACCGTCTTACTCCACGCGCCCGTTTCAGTCCGTCGGCGCACGCGCCGCCACGCCAGCGCCACTGCCCTATGAGACCGCTGCTGGTACGCCTGCATCGCTGGTTCGGCCTGGGCATCGCGGCCTTCCTGTTTCTGGCCGGCATCACGGGCGCCGTGATCGCGTGGGACCACGAACTCGACGCCGCGCTCAATCCGACCTTCTACCAGGCCGTCACGGTCGACGCGCAGCGCACACCGCTCGCGCCGCTCGATCTGGTAAAGCGTTTCGAAGCCGCCAATCCGCACGCCGTAGTGTCGTTCATGCCGCTCGCGGTCGAGCCGGGGCAAACGTTCATCGTGCGTGCATCGCCGCGCCTCGATCCGCAAACGCAACAACCCTACGCACTCGACTACAACCAGGTCGCGCTCGATCCCGTGACGGGCGACGTGCAGGGCCGCCGCATGTGGGGCGCGCCCTCGCTCGCGCGCCTGAACCTCATCCCCTTCCTGTACCAGCTTCACTACACGCTGTTCCTGCCGACCAAGATGGGCATCGACTTCAGCGTCTGGACCATGGGCGTGGTGGGAATGGTCTGGCTGCTGGACGGCTTCATCGCCATGGTGCTGGCGTTTCCGAACCTGAAAAGCTGGCGCAAATCGCTGGCGTTTCGCGTCAAGCGCGGCGGCTATGCGCTCACGTTCGACCTGCACCGCTCGGGCGGCGTCTGGCTGTGGGGCCTGTTGACGGTCGTTGCACTGACATCGGTTTCCATGAATCTGGGCAGCCAGGTCGTGCGCCCGGTCGTTTCGGTGTTTTCGACGCTTGCGCCGGACCCGTTCCGCACCGTCGCGCCCGGTCCGGCGCTCTCGCTCGACGAGATAGTTCAGGCGCGCGATCGCATCATTGGCGAAGCCGCCGAGGTGGGCCGCCGCGAAGGCATCAGCGCGCCGCCGGGCGGCCTGTTCGCGGTGCCGTCGCTGGGTTACGTCGGCGTGGGCTATTACGAGCCCGGCAAGGATCACGGCGATGCGGGTCTGGGCAATCCGTGGCTCATCCTGAGCGCGCGCACCGGTCAGGTGCTGGCGAGGCAGATTCCCGGCGAGGGCAGCGCGGGCGACATCTTCATCCAGGCGCAGTTTCCGCTGCACTCGGGCCGCATTGCCGGCTTGCCGGGGCGTATCGCCGTCAGCTTTGTGGGCGTCATGGTCGCGGTGCTCAGCGTGACCGGCGTGCTGATCTGGCTAAAGAAAGCGCGTGCGCGGCGCAAAGCCGCCGCCAAGCCTGCGAAAAAGGCCTCGGCCGTGCGCGCAAGCGAGCGCGCGACGGGCTGAATCGCAGTAGAAACCTCGCGCGAAAAACACAAAAGGCCTCGCTGCGATCGCTCGCGGCAAGGCCTCTTTTTCGACTATGGCGTGCGCTTAGTTCGCGATCTCGTCGAACGACGCCAGCAGGCGCTCGACGTCGTCGGCGTGGATGTCGCCCATCGTCGAAATACGGAACAACTCCTTCGACAGGCCGCCCTGGCCCGCATAGATCACGAAACCGCGCGCCTTGAGCGCGTCATGCAGCTTCGGATAGTCGATCCCCGCGGGCAGGCGGAATGCGCGCAGCACCACCGACGACTCTTCCCTGGGCAGCACGCTAGCCATGCCGCGTGCGGCGAGACCCGCGCGCACCTGCTCCGACAGCGCCGCATAGCGCGCGTGACGCGCCTTCCAGCCGCCTTCATCGGCGAGTTCGCGCAGCGCTTCGACCAGCGCGTAGTACGCGTGCACCGACGGCGTGAACGGCGTATTGCGCTGATCCTGCAAGGTGGCCAGGCGCTTGAGGTCGAGGTAATACGTGCGGCTCGCAGCCGTGGCGAGCGCCGCGCGGCGCGTCACCACGAAAGCCGCGCCAGGTACGCCGTGCAGGCACTTGTTCGCGGTCGCGGCCACGGCGGCAATGCTCGTATCGTCGAAATCGATCGCCTCCGAACCGAAGCTGCTCACGCCATCGACGAGCATCTGCACGCCGCGCGCGCGGCACGCTTCGCCCAGCGCGCGCAGATCGTTCAGGCGGCCCGTGGTGGTTTCGTGATGGATGATCGCGACGTGCGTGAACGACTTGTCGGCGTCGAGCGCGGCGGTGATGCGCGCGAGGTCCGGCGCGTCCATCCATTCGTGCTTCACGACTGCGTGCGCGATGCCGTACTGCGTGGCGATCGCGGTAATGCGCTCGCCGTACACGCCGTTCTCGACGACCAGCAGCTTGCCGTCAGCGGGCACGAGCGAGGCAATCATGCTCTCGACCGCCGCCGTGCCGGAGCCGGTCATGAGCACCGCTTGCCACTGCGCCGGGTCGAGCTCGTAGACGCCGACAAGACGCGTGCGCGCCTCTTCCTGCACGTCGAAGAACTCGCTTTCGCGGTGGCACAGATCTTCCTGCAACAGGCTGCGGCGCACGCGTTCGGTGAGCGTGACCGGGCCGGGATTGAGCAACAGCATGGGCGGAATGTTCCTTAATTGGCGGCAGCGCCGATGTGGCGCATCAAACGCGTCTTCACGTCGGGCGGCGTGATGGTCGGACGCGGCAGGCCATCGGGCGTGCCGCGCTTGATCTTCAGGCCTACGAAGCGAGTTCCGGCGACACCGCTTGGGCCCGTCGCGCGTTCCTGCGCGGCGGCCAGGACGGCGTCGAGCGTGGCGAGATCGTCGCCTTCCACGGCATCGGCATAACCGCACGCCGCCGCCACGTTGGCGAACGAAACCTGCTGCGAGACGGTGGCCTGGCCGCCGGTCGAATCGTGCGCGCCGTTGTCCAGCAGCACATGCGTGAGGTTCGACGGACCATAAGCGCCGAGCGTCGCGAACGCGCCCATGCGCATGAGCGCCGCGCCGTCGCCGTCGAGCGCCACCACGTTGAGATCAGGGCGCGCGAGTGCGAGACCCAGCGCGAATGACGTCACGCAGCCCATCGAGCCCACCATGTACAACTGGTTCGAACGATCGTCGATAGCGTAAAGCTCGCGGCCGCAAAAGCCCGTCGATGCCACCACGACCGTCGAT
The DNA here is from genome assembly GCF_014200455.1 of Paraburkholderia bannensis. Taxonomy (GTDB): domain Bacteria; phylum Pseudomonadota; class Gammaproteobacteria; order Burkholderiales; family Burkholderiaceae; genus Paraburkholderia; species Paraburkholderia bannensis_A. The sequence goes on from NZ_JACHBW010000021.1 coordinate 21,782, forward strand.
TCCGCGGGCGTCGCCGCGATCACGCGTTCGAGCGCCTGCTGGCGCGTTGGCAGTTCGTCGTAGCCACGGCCCGTGAACTTCGACTGCGCAACCGGCAGCGCATGCTTCGCGGGCATCGCGCCGCCGCCCTTGAGTTCGTACGACGCCACGCTGCCCTTCTGCATCACGAGCGCATACGGGCGGCCCGTTTCGTCCATGTGCTTCACGGCGCGTTCGAGCGCGGGCGCGATCTGGTCGGCTTCCGTGGGGAACAGCTCCCAGGGAATTTCCATCGTGTCGAGCATCTGCGGCGTGACCGGGCCCATCAGCGCATGCTGCGGTTCGTCGGCGACGCCGGGCTGGCCGCGCCACGTCACGATCAGCAGTTGCGGCAGACGGAAGGTCCAGGTGAGCGAGGTGAGCGGGCTCACCGCATTGCCCAGACCCGAGTTCTGCATCATGGCGATACCGCGCTTGCCCGCGAGCGCCACGCCCGCCACCAGTGCGACCGCGTCGCCTTCATTGGCCGCCGAAACGTAGTGCAGGGTGTCGTCCTGCAGCACGTAGTTGATGAACGGCGTGAGGTACGAGCACGGCACGCCTGCGTACCATTCGAAGCCGCGCTCACGCGCCGCTTCGACAAACTGTGCCGCTTCGATCATGCCTTTGCCTCCGGCTTCGCGCTGGCCGTGCCGCCACCCGCATTGCTGCCGATAGGCGATTGTGCGTGCGCGAAGTCACCCGCGCGACGGAAATCTTCGAGGTCGTTCACGCCGCGCCAGTGGCCGCGCACGAATTGCACTTCGATCTTCTCGCCGTCATCGATCAGCGCGTTGAGCAGCGCCGGCATGTCGAGCGTGTCGAAATCGGCGCGCGTCTGCAGTTGTGCGAGCTTGGCCTTGAGCTTGTCGCGGCCCGCGCCGCGCACGCTCGTGAGGCCGATCCAGCGACCGCCCGGCGCAGTGGCTTGCGATGCTTCATCCGACGACACGCGTTGCAGGTACACCTTGTTGCCGAACAGACCGCGATCGTCGCCCGCCGAGCACCATGCGAAGTCGCGCACGCTGGCGTTTTCCGAAGCCGGCGACGAGTCGATCACGACGCTGAATTCCGCGTCGCTTTCCACCAGGTCGCGCAGGATGTAGCTGCGGAACAGCAGATCGCCGTACGAGATCACCGTGTCGTTATCGAGCGCATTGACGGCGCACGCGAGCGAGGCGAGTTCGTTGGTCTGTGCATAGCGTTCGTTGCGCGCGAGCTTGATGCCGGCCGTATCGATCGCTTCGGCCTTGTAGCCGCCCACCACCGTGATGTCGTTGATCGATTCCTTCTTGAACGCATCGACCAGCCAGCGCAGCAGCGGCTTGCCCGCGACCGGCAGCATGACCTTCGGCTTGTCTTCGGTGACGGCGTCGAGGCCCGATCCGCGGCTGGCCGCCAGCACGATCGCCGAACCCGACGAACGCGTGGTCGACAGATAGCGGTTTTCCGCTTCCGAGTATTCGTCGGCGTCCTGCAGGCGGAAAATTTCGTTGACCGTAGCAATGCGGTCTTCCACGTCGACGAGCGTCTGCGTTTCGTAGATCGTCTTGGTCACGGCCTGCATCGCCGAAACCGCCGCGCGGATCTGGTGATTCGCCCAGATGATGGTGCTGATGCCCGCCTTGCGGAACACATCGGTCGGCGTGCTGTAGTACTTGGTCGGCACGATCACGAGCGGGCCACGGCCAGCCCATTCGCGCGCGAACGTGAGGATCTCGTCGGCTTTCGAGAGCTTGCTGTGGATCAGGATCGCGTCGGCGCCCGCCTGGCGATAGGCCTCGGCGCGCTTGAGCGCTTCGTCCATGCCCCAGCCGGCGATCAGCGCTTCCACGCGCGCCACGATCGAGAAGTTCTCGTCGGTCTGCGAGTCCTTGCCGGCCTTGATCTTGCCGCAGAATTCGTCGATGTCGGCGAGCGGTTGCGCTTCGCCGCCGATGAAGCTGTTGGTCTTCGGGAACACCTTGTCTTCGATACAGACGCCGGCGATGCCGCGTTGTTCGAGCTTGCGCACGAGGCGGCGCACGTTGTTGAAGTTGCCGTAGCCGGTGTCGCCGTCGAGCAGGATCGGCAGATCGCTGGCGTCGGCCATGAATTCGAGGTTGTCGACCACCTGGGTCCAGCTGGCTTCGTTGTTGTCCCGCACGCCGAACTGCGCCGAAATCGACAGGCCCGAACCCCAGATCGCCTTGAAGCCCGCCTCGCGCGCGATTCGCGCCGACAGGCCGTTGTGCGCTTCCATCAGGAATTCGAGCTCGTTGCTCAACAGCATCTGACGCAGGCGTGCACTGCGCGAGGTGGAAACAGTTTGGGGAACCAGTGAGGGTTCGCGTGCGTTCATTTTTCTAGCTCCAGTGGACGTCGTCGCGCCGCGCTTTTCAAGCTGCGTCGCGTGCGTCGCATCGTTGGTTAAACCGGATTCAGATCCGAGGTTCGCCGCTGTGAGAGTCGATTTTTCATCGCCGCATTGGCCGCCTGTAAAGCGCCATTCAGCGCGGCAATCGATGCAAAGACTCATAAAAAGCGAGCCCAAAAACATCACGGGCTTTGGACCGAAGCCGCGACTATAACGGAAATGATTCGCACTTGCCGTCGATCCCCGCCAGAAGTGGCAAATCATGGAGTTGCTGTGAAATTTGTGGCTTTTAAGGGATTTTTCCGCCACTTTTTGTGCACTTTCGCGGCATGTGCTCCAACCCGTCCCACGCCCGGAGATTGGGTCGGTTTCCTATGAGGAAACAGGGTTCGTCCCAGGTCACGCGGCGGTTTGCGCGGGCCGTAAACACAGGAAGGCGAAGCGTCTCATTCGCCGGATTAAAGCGGCTTCGAAGCCAGATTCAAGCCGCCATGAAGCCCACGCCCCTCTGACCGACCAAGCAGACGATGACTCTCAACAAGAAACTCCGCTCGATGATCGCGATCCTCTGGATCGGCCTGCTCCTGATCGTTGCCTTCGGCGCCTGGCAAAGCCGCGACGGCATGATCCGCGAACGGCGCACACAACTGACGACGCTCGTGGAAGAAGCCACCAGCATCGCCAACTATTATTACGGACTCTCGCAGCACAACGTCATGCCCGAAGCCGATGCGCAAAAGCAGGCGCTCGCCGTGATCGGTTCGATCCGCTACGGCAAGGACGGTTATCTGAGCGTCAATAACTCGCAGGCCGTGATGCTGATGCATCCGATCAAGCCCGAACTGAACGGCAAGACGCTCACCGATTTCGCCGATCCCTCGGGCAAACACGTTTTCACGGCGCTTTCGGCGGCGGCCAACCAGCCCGGCGGCGGCTTCGTCGACTATCTCTGGTCCAAGCCCGGCCATAGCGAGCCGGTGCCCAAGCTGAGCTTTGGCAATCGCTTCGCGCCGTGGGACTGGGTGATCGTCACCGGCATGTATATGGACGATGTGAGCGCCACGTTCTACAGCAGCCTGCTGCGCTGGCTGCTCGTGACCTTCGTGCTGGGCGGCGTCGCGACCGTGGTGATGGCGCTCGTGGTCAGGAGCGTGCGCGGCAGCATCGGCGGCGAACTGGAAACCGCGGTCGACACGGCCCGGCGCATCGCCCAGGGCGATCTCACTTCGCGTGTCGACGTGCACGGCTCCAACGAGCAAAGCCTGATGCACGCGCTCGCCACCATGCAGGCCGCGCTGGTGCAGACGGTCGCGCGCGTGCGCAGCGGCGCGGAAAACATCAACGTGGGCGCGAACGAAATCGCCGCGGGCAACACCGACCTCTCGCAACGCACCGAGGAACAGGCCGCAGCACTGGTACAGACCGCGTCGAGCATGGACCAGATGACGGCCAACGTGCGGCAGAACGCGGACAGCGCGGAGCACGCGGCGACGCTCGCCAGCCAGGCCGCCGACGTGGCCACGCGCGGCAGCGTCGTGGTGGACGACGTGGTGCGCACGATGGGCGACATAACGCACAGCTCGCAGCAGATCGGCGACATCATCGGCGTGATCGACGGCATTGCCTTCCAGACCAATATCCTCGCGCTCAACGCCGCCGTGGAAGCGGCGCGCGCGGGCGAACAGGGGCGCGGTTTCGCGGTGGTCGCGGCGGAAGTGCGCAGCCTCGCGCAGCGCTCGGCGGCGGCGGCCAAGGAGATCAAGGCGCTGATCGAAAAGTCGACCGGAACCGTGACCGAAGGTCAGCAACTCGTGACCCATGCGGGCACGACGATGAGCGAAATCGTGCAATCGGTGCGGCGCGTGCACGAAATTCTCGAAGAGATCAGCAACGCCTCGCGCGAACAGAGCGCGGGTATCGAGCAGGTCAATCGCGCGGTGGGCGAGATGGATCAGGTGACGCAGCAGAACGCGGCACTGGTGGAACAAGCGGCGGCGGCGGCGCATTCGCTCAAGGATCAGGTGAGCGGGCTGCGCGAGTCGATCGCGAGTTTCAGGCTGCCGGCGATGGGGTGAGGCGGATGTAGCGAGGGAGTGCGGACGCCACGGGTCGGGGAGGCTGTGGCGCTTAGCTTTATGGGATAAGTCGGGTGCGCACCTAAAATTTCATTTTAATTACTCTATGTTTACAATAATATTCTAGCCACCCCCTGCTCCACCCCGATGATCCGTTCCAGGAAACCGCCGCGCGATCCGCACGCCACCGCGACCCGGCATCCGATGCTGGCGCCGCAATTGCCCGCGTGGCGCTCGAAACTCGTCGTGTTCATCACCTTTGCGGCCTTCGCTGCGCTCGCGGGCCGCGCGCTCTGGGTCCAGGTCGTCAATCACGGGTTCTACGTCAAGCAGGGGCAAAAGCGCTATCAGCGCACGCTCGAACTCGACGCCATGCGCGGTCGCATCGTCGACCGCAACGGCGCGTTGCTCGCGGTGAGCCTGGAAACCTTCGAAATCTGGGCCAATCCGAAGCTGCTCGACGAAGCCGCGCACGGGCCGCTCGCGAAGCTGCTCGACATGCCCGTCTCCGAGCTGCGCCGCCGTCTGCCGGCCGAGCGCTCGTTCGTGCTGCTCAAGCGCCAGGTGGACGCCGAAACCGCCGCCCATATAGACGAGATGGCCACCGGCGGCATCACGCTGATCGCCGATTCGAAGCGCTTCTATCCCGAGGGCGAATCCGCCGCGCACGTGGTGGGCTTTACCGATGTCGAGGATAAAGGCCAGGAAGGCGTCGAGCTGGCCGCGGATAAACGCCTGCACGGCACGCCGGGGCAACGCGAAGTGATCCGCGACCGGCTGGGCCGCGTGATTTCGGAGCCGAGCGAGCGCGTCCAGCCCAGAAACGGCGACACGGTCCAGCTCACCATCGACCGGCGCGTGCAGCAGCTCGCTTATTCGCAGCTCAAGGCCGCCGTCGCGAAAAATCACGCGGAAGCCGGCAGCGTCGTGGTGCTCGACGCGCAGAACGGCGACATTCTCGCGCTCGCCAATTACCCGTCGTTCGATCCGAACAATCGCTCGCGGCTCACCGGCCGTCAGCTACGCAACCGCGCCGTGATCGACACGTTCGAGCCTGGATCGACGATCAAACCCGTGGTCGCGGCACTCTCGATGGATCTGCGCAAGGTCAACGCCAACACCATCATCGATACCACGCCGGGCACCTTCCGCATTGGCCCCGCCGTGATTCACGATACGTCCAACCACGGTCGCATGACGGTGGCCGAGGCGATCCAGAAGTCGAGCAATATCGCGCTTGCGAAGATGGCGCTCAACCTGCCCGCGCAGACCATCTGGAACAAGTATCAGGACTATGGCCTTGGCTTGCGGCCCGAAGTGACGTTCCCCGGCGCCGCGGCGGGCCGCGTGCGGCCGTGGGCGCGCTGGCGTCCGATCGAGCAGGCGACCATGGCCTACGGATATGGGCTGTCGGCTTCGCTGCTGCAGATCGCCCAGGTCTACACGGCTTATGCCGGCGACGGCACGATGTACCCCGCGAAGCTCTTGCATGACGGCGCGCCCGGTTCCGCCGCGACGCAGCCGCGCACGGTCACCACGCCCGCTACTGCGGCCGCTTTGCGCACCATGCTGGAATCGGCCACGCGTGAAGGCGGCACGGGCCGCGCGGCGAACGTCGAAGGTTATCGCGTCGGCGGCAAGACCGGCACGGCGCGCAAGCAGATCGGCGCGGGCTATGCGAAGAACCGCTATCGCGCGCTGTTCGTCGGCATGGCGCCGATGAGCGCGCCGCGTGTGATCGTCGCCGTCATGATCGACGATCCGGCGGGCGGCTCGTTCTATGGCGGCACCGTTGCGGGTCCGGTGTTCTCGGGCGTGATGCAAGGCACGCTGCAAATGATGGGCGTTGCGCCCGACGCATGAAAAAAGCGCCGCATCGATGCGGCGCCTTCGCTTGCAACCTGCTCCTGCCGATCAACCGTGCGGCTCAATGATGGCTGTAGGCCGCCGGTTCCGCGCTGCGCGCCGCTGCTGCCGGGCCGCCCGCTTCGCTCGTCTGAGCCGGCTGTGCGCCATAGCCCGATCGCGCGATATCGTTCTGCGGCTGCTGTTGCGCGACGCGCGCTTCGCCGGCGCGCTTCGCTTCCAGGCGGCGCAGGGCGGCCTGGATGTCATCGGGATAGTTGACTTCGTTGCCCGACGCCGGGCTGTAGCCGACCGATTCGAGGTCGACCAGCTCCTGCACCACCTGCGCACGCGTCAATGGGCCATTGTGGTTCGATTGTGCAAACGACATCGCCGGAATCACCGCGATCATCGAAACCAGCGCCGTGCGTAGCATTGCGTTCTTCACCGTACTCTCCTGTGGTCTGAACGGACTCGCTGCGCGGGCGATCTGCCGCGCGAGCGGCGAGTCGATGCGACAAGTCTACGCAGCACCCGCGCACCTAAAAACCGGGCTACGAGGGGAGGACTGTTCCAGTCTGCGGAAGATTGGTGAGGACTTCTGCGCGAGGCATGCCGTGCGGGCGCGCGCGCTTCAGATCTGGTCGCGCCCGAAGGCCCGCAGCGCGTCGAGATCGGCGACATCCACGCGGTTATACGAAAGCGTGACAAGACCTTCGCGTTCGAGCGTCTGCAAAGCCTGATTGACGCGCTGGCGCGACGCGCCCGCCAGCATGCCGATCTCCTCCTGCGAGATCTCCAGCGCGTGGCCGGTCTCGGGATAGAGATCGGGATTGAACATCTGCGCGAGTGCCTGCGCCACGCGTGCATCGACATCGAGCAGGCGGCTGTTCTGGATCAGGCCGATGAATTCGCCCATGCGGTTGTTGAGCTGATGGATCACGAAGCGGTTGAACGGCAGGCTGCTATCCATGAGCCGATGGAACGTATCGGCGGGTACGGCCATCACGAGCGAGGGCTGCAGCGCAATCACGTCGTATTTGCGTGGCTCGCGTTTGATCACACTGCCCTCGCCGAACCAGCCGCCATGCGGCACGCCCGAAAACGTGCAGCCGCGCCCCGACGCATTGAAAATCGCCAGCTTGACGAGCCCGCTGCTCACGCCCAGCCAGTACGCCGACGGCGCTTCGCGCGCGGCCACCGTCGCGCCCGGCGCATACGACTGCGCGTGCGAGGTTTCGAGCACCCACGCGCGATGTTCGGGCGCGAGAGCGCGATACCAGGCGCAGCGCTCGAAGAGCGCCGCGAGTCGCGCGGCGGTGTCTTTTTCCGGGGGCATAATGGTTGAATCAGTGGATTGCATCGCGGCCGACCTCGCAAAGAAGCGCCCCGCGCACCGGCTCTGTCGCGCCAGCGACAGACTCCCGTACACGGTCCTGCTACGGTAGAGCGAATCATACCGGCAGCAGACAAGCCCACAGCATAAGCCGATAAAACCCGCCAGGAGACAGCACCATGCCGAACCCGTTCGAACAAGGACTTGCGCAGCGCGAGGCCAACTACGTGCCGCTCACGCCCATCGACTTCATCGCGCGCGCCGCCGAAGTCTACGGCGAGCGCCTCGCGATGGTTCACGGCGAGGTGCGCCGCAACTGGCGCGAGACCTACGCGCGCACGCGGCGCCTCGCGAGCGCGCTCGAACGCGCGGGCATCGGTCGCGGCGACACCGTCGCCGTGCTGCTTCCCAACGTTCCGGCGATGGTCGAAGCGCACTTCGGCGTGCCGATGCTCGGCGCGGTGCTCAATACCCTCAACACGCGCCTCGACGTCGCGACGATGCTGTTCATGCTGCGTCATGGCGAAGCAAAAGTGCTGATTGTCGATACGGAATACGCCGCGCTCGCGCAACGCGCGGCGCTCGAATTCCCCGAGCTGAAAATCATCAGCGTCGCCGATATCGCACCCGCCGATGCCGAACACTTCCCGCGCGCCACCGACTACGAAGCCTTCCTCGAACAGGGCGACCCCGAGTACGTCTGGCAGCCGCCCGCGAATGAGTGGGATGCCATCGCGCTGAACTACACCTCGGGCACGACCGGCGATCCGAAGGGCGTCGTTTATCACCATCGCGGCGCCTATCTGAACGCGGTGAGCAATATCCTCGAATGGGATCTGCCCAAGCATGCGGTCTATCTCTGGACGCTGCCGCTGTTTCACTGCAACGGCTGGTGCTTCGCGTGGACCGTGGCGGCGCGCGCGGGCGTGAACGTCTGCCTGCGCAAGTTCGACGCAAAGCTCGTATTCGATCTGATACGCAGCGAAGGCGTGACGCACTATTGCGGCGCGCCCATCGTGCAAGGCGCGCTCGCCGATGCACCGGCCGCGTATCGCGAAGGCATCGCTCACACGGTGCGCACCATGGTGGCGGGCGCGCCGCCCGCACCGGCCGTAATCGCGAAGATGAAGACCATCGGCATCGAACTCACGCACGTCTATGGACTCACCGAGGTCTATGGCCCGGCGTCGGTGTGCGCCGTGCAGGAAAGCTGGAAGATGCTGCCCGACGAGGAACAGGCGCGACTCGCCGCGCGTCAGGGCGTGCGTTATCACCTGCAAAGCGGCATCAGCGTGCGCAACCCCACGACGATGGAGCCGGTGCCCAACGACGGCGAAACGCTCGGCGAAATCATGTTCCGCGGCAACATCTGCATGAAGGGCTATCTGAAGAACGAGCGCGCCACCGACGACGCGTTTCGCGGCGGCTGGTTCCATACCGGCGATCTCGGCGTGATGACGCCCGACGGTTACGTGCGCATCACGGACCGCAGCAAGGACATCATCATCTCGGGCGGCGAGAACATTTCGAGCATCGAAGTCGAGGACGCGCTGTACCGCCACCCCGCCGTGGCGCTCGCCGCCGTGGTGGCGATGCCCGACGCGAAGTGGGGCGAAGTGCCCTGCGCATTCGTCGAACTGCGCGCAGGAGAAAGCGCCACGCCGGAGGAAATCATCGCGCATTGCCGGGCTCTGCTGGCCCATTACAAGGTGCCGCGCGTCGTGAAATTCGGCGAGTTGCCGCGCACCGCAACGGGCAAGATCCAGAAATACGAACTGCGTGCGCAAGTGGGATCGCAGGCGGCAATCGACGTCGCCAAGGACGTCGCCAAGGCAGGCGACACCGGCAAACCCGTCGAATGAAGGGTTTTTGAATTTAAATCGAAACCTTATTGAAATGTTGTGGGCGCAACGGTTGCGAGGCATTGAGCGCAGCCGGGCGTCGAATGTAACGCCTCTTGACAATCTGACCCTTTGAAAACGAACGGCAAGGTTCAGAAACGGCCTGTAATCCTTTTTGCATCAAGGCCTAAACGTTAATTCGCCCATTTCGTGTGTCGGTGGGCTCGAAATGAAAGCTTACAAGTGCTCACGTATTCACGGACTTCCGCCCGATAAGCTTTGTTCCATGGTCGAACGCAACGCAGCGCACCGCGCACTGCAAGAAGCGGACGACGGACTTCGATGAGGAGGAAAGAATATGAATACGAAGAGCTGGAAGACCCCGGCACGCGCTCTCGCCGCTGCTCTACTGGCAGGCGGCGCGCTAATGGGTGCCTCGAGCGCCTTCGCCCAGTCCGCGCCGTATGGCTTGCGCGCCGACTCGGCGCCGCGATACGGTGAAGCGCACATGATGCCGGTGGGCGTGCAACTGTCGATCGGCTGGCATGACAACCGTTACTGGGACGGCCACCGCTACTGGGAACATGACGAGTGGATGCACCACCATCCGCACGATCCGGGTCCCCCGCGCTGGCACGACGACCATCGTCCGCCGCCCCCGCCGCGCTATTGATCGGCTAGCCGATCAGGTGTGACGCCACCGAGGCCGGTTGCTTGTTCGCGCAAGCAACCGGCCTCGGTGCATTTCGCAATCTGAAGCGCTCCGCGTAAGCAAACTTCTGAGGACTGTCTCATTTCACTTGCTTACTCGATACATTTGAATACGTTTGATCGAAACCCCATTAAATTGATTCGATATCCGAATTGATTTTCAGGCCGATAGCCCGTGAATAATGCACTCACCCTGCCGCACCATGACCGAATAATCGCTTTCTGGCGAACATCGGCCAAGGCCGGACCTATGCTGAACGCACATCCGCGGTAATGCAGGGTAATGGTCCGGCGTTGCTTCGCTCGCGCGGTGACGGTAACGTAGTTGGGCGTTTCGTTCCCCGGAGCGCACGGTGTATTCTCATTGCCCCGACCACCATTGGTTGGGGCTTTTTTCTGGTTCATCGCACATATCACCGAACCAGGCGAATCACGCACAACGATCAGTCGATGAGCTTGTTCAACGTAGCGAATTCGATCAGCGCCGCCAGCGACGATACTCCCAGCTTGTCGAGCACACGCGTCTTGTAGGTGCTCACGGTCTTGTCGGACAGACCCAGACGCGCAGCCACGCCCTTGTTGCTCATGCCGCGCGCGAGATACTGCAGCACTTCGACCTCGCGCGGCGACAGCCCGTTAAGCGCCACATCGCGCCCGCCGCCGCAACTGCCCGCCGGGAAGCAGTCGTAGCCCAGCAGCACCGCCTTCACCACGCTGCACAGTTCTTCCACGCCACGGCTCTTGCTCACGTACCCGTTCGCGCCCGCGATGCGCGTGTGATTGGCCATGACCTGCTCGGGTTTCGCGGACAGCACCAGAACGCGCGTGCCGGTCTGCTTCGTGCGAATGCCGCGAATGACCGAAAGGCCATCGAGCTTCGGCAGTTCGAGATCGAGAATCACGAGATCCGGCTGCAAGGCGTGGACGAGACGCAAGCCTTCCTCACCGTCACCGCATTCGCCCACGAGTTGATATTCGGTATGCAGGACGTTGGCGAGCATCTTGAGGACGATCGGGTGATCGTCGATAACCACGATGCGCTTCATTTTTTGTTCCATGTTTTCGGAGGCGTGAATGCGAAGCACCTTTCGGCGCGAAAACTACAGCCTGAACGACGCACTCCCCTTTTTGGATAGGAAAAATCTGAAACGCTTCCAGCCGATTGTCAGGCGGGTTAACCCGCAAACCGGGCGACAACCCGCCAATCAGCCGTCATCCCCTGGCGGCAACCGCCGCTTCACGCGGCAACCAGCCGTTACCTTTCGCTCGCGAGTTTGACGCGCGACAATAAAGCGCCCCCTGTTCCATCCGCAACCCATCGTTAAATCCATCGCCCACGAGAGTCACGCATGAATCAGGCATCGCCCGCCACCCCCCAGGACATCGTCGCCGCCGACGCCCTCGATCTGTCGCAGTGGATTCGCCTGCGCCGTGTCTCGTGCCGCGAAGTCATGACCGCCTTCCTCGATCACATCGCGCGCGTGAATACGCCGGCCAACGCGATCGTGTCGCTGCGCGATCGCGCGGTGCTCCTCATGGAAGCCGGCGAGCGCGACGCGCAGCTCGCGCGCGGCGAGTATCTGGGCTGGCTGCACGGCATTCCGCAGGCGCCGAAGGATCTCACCGCCACCGCGGGCATTGCCTCGACGCAAGGTTCGCCGATCTTCCGCGACGAAGTGCCGAAGGCCGATGCGCTGGTAGCCGCCCGAATGCGCGCGCAGGGCGCGATCTTTATCGGCAAGACCAACTCGCCGGAATTCGGGCTTGGCTCGAACACCTACAACACGGTGTTCGGCGCCACGCTCAACGCCTATGACGCCACGCGCAGCGCGGGCGGCAGCAGCGGCGGCACGGCCGTGGCGCTCGCGCTGCGCATGCTGCCGGTGGCCGACGGCAGCGACATGATGGGTTCGCTGCGCAACCCCGCTGGCTGGAACAACGTGTTCGGCTTCCGTCCCTCGCAGGGACGCGTGCCGTCGGTGCCCGCCGTCGATCTCTACTACAACCAGCTCGGCTGCGCCGGTCCGATGGGCCGCAGCGTCCCCGACCTCGCCATGCTGCTGTCCACGCAAGCCGGCTACGATGCGCGCGCACCGCTCTCCATCGCGCAAGACGCGGCGCAGTTCGCCCAGCCGCTGGCGCGCGACTTCGGCGGTGCGCGCATCGGCTGGCTCGGCGATTACAACGGCTATCTGGCGATGGAAGACGGCGTGCTCGCACTGTGCGAAACGGCGCTCGAAGATTTCGGCGCGATCGGCTGCACGGTCGAGGCCGCCCGCACCGACTATCCGCTGGAAAAGCTCTGGGACTGCTGGCGCACGCTGCGTCATTTTTCCGTGGCTGGCTCGCTGGGCGCGCTCTATCGTGATCCCGCGAAGCGGGCGCTGCTCAAGCCGGAGGCGCAATGGGAAGTGGAAGGCGGATTGGCGCTCTCGGGCGAGGACGTGTGGAACGCGTCGGTGGCGCGCAGTCAGTGGTACAACGCGCTGCTCGCGCTGTTCGAGCACTACGACTATCTGGCGTTGCCAAGTGCGCAGCTCTTCCCGTTCGATGCGAAGCTGCATTGGCCCAGCTCGGTCGCGGGCCGTGAGATGGACACTTATCACCGCTGGATGGAAGTGGTGATCGGCGCGAGTCTGGCTGGCTTGCCGGTGATCAGCGTCCCGGCGGGCTTCAATGTGCAAGGCTTGCCGATGGGCCTGCAGGTGATCGGCAAGCCGCAGGCCGATCTATCGGTGCTGCAGATCGCGCACGCCTACGATCAGGCGACGCAGTGGGTCAAACGACGCGTACCGTCGATTCTCGCGGCATAAAACAGAACGAGGCGCGCAGCCACGCCACGCGCCTCGTTCGCCATTACTTGATCGCCAGATCGGCGAGATCACTTCAAGCCGAAATCCACCCGCGTCGTCGCACCCTTGTCGTCGATACCCTTGGCATCGAGTCTGGGCGCGACCACGAACACGCGGCTCGGGTCCACCTTGCCTTCGAAATACTGCTGCACCGCCTGCGCGCGCTTTTGCGCCAGGTTGCGCAGCGCGGCGTCGTCCACCGGCGCATGTTCGGCGAGCGCCTGTTTCATGTCGTCGACCGGCAAGGACTTGGTGAAACCGATCATAGTGTGCGGCTTCTTGAAATCAGCGGATTTATAAGCCCTGGTCAGATATTTTTCGTATTCCTTCTGATCGACCTGCACCTCGGACGTATCCACGCTTTCACCGTTGCCCACGGTGTCCTTGACCTTCTGCAAACGCACCAGACGATCCACGTATTGCTCGCGCAGGGCTGGCGTGTCTACGGCCGGATCGACGCGGCCGATCAGGTCGATCTTGATCGACGGCTTGTCGTCCAGCGCCCGGGCGATGGTGTCGAGCTTCGTGCCGTCGGCGTCGGTGAGTTTCGCCGAGCCCGCGGCGAATTCCACATACCCCAGCTCCTGCCCGCCGCCGCCGAATGCATTTGCGAGCAGCGAGAACGGCGCGGTCACGGCCTTGGCGATCAGGTTGAGCACGGCCTTCCAGATCAATCCGCCCAGGCTGAACTCCGGATTCGAGAGCGAGCCGGACACCGGAATATTCACGTCGATCTCGCCGCGCCGGTTCTTGAGCAGTGAAATCGCCAGACGCACCGGCAGTTTGGTCGCCGTGTCGTTATCGACGTGATCGCCAAAAGTCAGCTGGTCGATAAAGATATGGTTGTTCGCCGAGAGCTGGTCATCCGCAAGCTGGTAATGCAGATCGACGTTGAGCTTGCCCTTGGTGATCGGATAGCCCGCGTACTTGCTTGAATACGGCGTGAGATTGGTCAGCTCGATATCGTGCGCGCTCGCGGTGAGATCGAGCGACGGTTTGGCGATCAGCGGATTCACCGAGCCCTTGATCGAAATCGGGCCGTTCGCCGCGAGCTTCGCCGATACGTCCACCGGCGCGGGCGTGGTCGATTCAGTGCCGAATGCGCCCACCGTGCCCTGGATCTGCACGAGGTCGGCGGTGTAGTTTGGCTTGATGAAGTTGTCGGTGTAATTGACGCGGCCGGCCTGCAACACCAGTTGGCCGAAGTGCAGGCGCACCGGTTTCGACGGCGGCTGCGCAGCGGTCACGGTCGTCGAAGCGACCGAAGCCGGCACGGGCGCGGACGCCATCTCCGGCGCGCTCGCAGCCTGCGGCGTGAGCGGCACCGGTTCGCGGCCGCGCTCGGCGGCGCTGGTGTCGCGTGTGAGCGATTGGGCCTGGCCGCTTTGATGCGCCACCACGTCCTTGAGGTTGAGCTTGCCTTGCGCGTCCAGCAGGACGCGGCCATAGAAGCCCGCGAAGGTCACGCGGCTCGCGTCCACGTCGGTGCCGCGCGCGTCGTCGAAGCTCACCTTCATGTTCGACAGCGCGAGCGAGCGCCAGCCCGCGAACGGGTCGGAGGTCGCCTTGTCGAGCATGCGCACGTCCACCAGCGCCGCGTCGCCGCGATAGTTGGCCTTGAGCGCCTTGCCCTGCTCCACCGCCAGTTGCCCCTTCATGTTGAGCAGCGCGCTTGCAATCACGGCGTTGAGCTGGCTGCCGAAATACGGCTCGAAGGCGGCAGCGTCGAGCCGGTTCGCGTCGATCTTCAGTTGCGCCTTGAGCGGCGCCGGGTTCACATCGCCGTTGAGCGCGAGCGTGCCCTTGCGGTTGACGGTCGCCTTGAGATCGATGGGCAGCGCATGACGCATGTCGTCGCTGATCTGCTGGACCTTGAAGTCGAGCGGCGTGATCGCGAGCTTGACCGGACGCGGCGTCGTACTGTCCGTGAAGTTAACCAAGCCGCCACTCACGCTGACGTTATCGATCTTGTAGTGCCATGCCGGGCCTTCCTGCACCGACTTCTGCGCGGCGTGAATGGCGGTGCGCTGCGGCGCGGCTTCGTGAGGCGCCGCCAGCTTCAACAAATCGATGTCGCCGCTCTTCAGGCGCTCGACATTCAGGGCGAGGCCGTTCGCTTCCACCGATGCGATTTGCGCCGTGCGCGCCGCAATGTCGATTTTGCTGACCTGCACCGTGCCTTTGGCAAGCGCCAGCGCGGGCGCCTTTGCACCGCGCGCGGCGATCTTGAGCGAATCGAGGCCGAGCGTGCTCGCGCCCACCTGCACTGCGGCGGGCGATTTCGACCAGTCCGCCGTCACGGTCGAATCGAGCGTGAGCTTGCCGTCCACCACCTGCGCGGCAGTCGCGCTATCGATATAGGGCTGCCAGACCGGCAAAGGCAATCCCTTCACGGCGATCTTCGCGTCCGCGCGCTTCGCCGCCATGCCGAAGTTGCCCGCAACCTGCACCGTGCCGCCGTTACGGTCGTCGAGCGCAAGCGTGTACGGCGCGCTCGCTTGCGCCGTGGTCGAGAAGTGGGTGAGCGTCGCGGTGACGTTGTTGAGTTCGTTATCGACGGGCCGCGACGCGGCTTCGTCATGCACATGCAGCGTGCCGCCGGCGATCGCAAGCTGATGAACCGAGAGATCGAGCGGCGGCGCTTTTTCAGCCGGTTCAGCCGGTCCAGCGGCTCTGGCAGTCTCGCCCGATGCGGGCGCGGGGGCGCTCGCGGTCTTCGCCTTTGCTGGATTTTCGCCCTTCGCTTCGGCCTTCGCCGCCGGCGCGCCCACGAGTTTTTCGATGCTCAGCACGCCTGCCTTGTCGCGCGACAACCAGACCGAGGGCGCATCGAGACGGATCGCGTCGAAGCGATAGACGTTGCCAAACGGTTCGAGCGAGGCCGCCGCCACATGCAGCCCGTGCGCGCCGAACAACGGCGCATTGGCATTGTCGGTCGCATCGATATCGTTCAGATCGGCCGTACCGGAAACCCGCAAGCTGGGCTTCTCGCCCGTCATCACGAAATCGAGTTTCAGATTGGTCGAGAGCAGACCGCTTTTCACCGTGACGGGCAGCTTCGTCGGCGAATAGGTGAGCAGTTTGGGCACGTCGAGATCGGTCAGACGAAGTTCGACTTCGGACTCGCGCGAGGCGGCGAAGGGCTTGGTCTTGCCGTCGATGGCGAGCGTGCTCGCGCCGTCGATACGCGCACGCAACAGCGGCTTGACGAAGATATCGGTTTTCGACGCCAGCGTGGCGATGAACGGAATCCCCAGCGTCCAGCGGTCGACCAGATGCTTCTCGTTGAGCAGTCGATCGTCGAAGGTGATCTGGCCGTTTTCGACACGGATGTTCGACACCGAAAACTGCGCGGGCTTGCTGCCGGGCTTTTCGGAGGGCTTCGAGAATTTGTCGATCAGATCCGAGAAGTTGAAGCGCTGCGCATCCATGCGCACGATCGTCACGCGCGGCGAATCGAGCCGCACTTCATCGACGATGGGCGCAAGGCGAAAGATCGACGACCACGACGGCTTCACCACGAGCCGTTCGACATCGACGAAATCGCCCTGCCCGCCGCGCTCGCCGATATGCACGCGATCCGCTTCGAGCCGCAGCGTGTAGGGATTGAGCGCGATGCGCGCGATCGAAACGGGACGATCGAGCTGCTGGCCCAATTGCTGCTCGGCGATATGGCGAATCAGCGGCGGCGCGGCGAAGAAACCAAGCAGCCCGAAGATCACGAGGAAGATCACCAGCCCCGTGAAGATGCGGCGGGTACGCGGTGCGCGGGCGACGGCGCGCACCGATTGCAGGGAGGTTGTCAGCGATGCTTTGTTGAGACTTGCCATGCTTGCTGGCCAATGACGCGGCGACAGGCGCACCGCGGATGGTGAAACGGCTTGGGCCGCGCCCGGCCGAACAGGCAGCCCCCGCAACAACGGGCAACGGCAGGCGGCATTCGGCAGACGGACTGGCCCGACAAGCGGGAAGTATAGGCCCGATGCCGCCTTGCGCGGCTGTAAAACGCCGGGTGGCGCAAGCGTGTTGGGGCACGAAAGCACACGACGCAGAACGCAGCGCGCAAAGAAAAAAGCGGCGTGGCCGCCGCTTCACGAGGTTCGAGGAGCGGCGTGCGCGCCGCTCCGCTGACACCTTATTGACGCATTACTGACGCTCGATTGCGGGCGGCTGCCAGCTGCCGTCGGTCGCCTGCGGCTTCGGTGCGTACATGCGCAGCACGAGACGGAAATCGCCCTTCGGCGCGGGCACCCAGTTGCTGCCGCCGCGCGCACGATCGGCGCTCACATGCACGTCGATCGAACCGTCGCGGTTGCGGTGCGCGCCATTGCGATCGCCAAACGCAATGCGCACCGGCGCGTCGCCGTCGAGCGCGCCGTCCGTCGTATAGGCCGTGATCGACCAGAAGCCGCGCACTGGCGGCACCTGCTTCGCCGGGAAGTGGATCACATAGCGGTTCGCGCCGTTGAGCGCGTGACCATCCGCATCCTGCGCGACGCGCGCGCGCACTTCGTCGCGACTCGTCGGCAGGCCCGGCGACGCCCACGCCGCATAGGCGCGCAGCGCGTAATCCGGACCGTAGTTGCCCGCATCGTCGCCGATCCAGCTCCAGCCGTTGCCGGCCAGCAGATTCGACGGCGGCGTCGCGACGCGCATGCGGCCATCGGCCAGACCCGCATTGACCAGCGCCATGTCCTTGCTGCCCGAGGGCAGTTGCGCCGCGTCGCCGGCGTGCACGCCGATGTCGCCGAGAATCTTGATCGCGTGCTGATCGTCGGGCACCGGCGCATTGTCTTCCATCGCCAGCGCGAGGCGGCTGAAGAAGCCATTGGCGTCGAGCGCCGCAACCTGCGCCGACGGCGCGCCCGACGCGACCGGATCGCCGCTCAGACCCGCGCCCGCCTGGGCGTCCGCCTGCCCGGCGCGCTTGCCATGGGCGTCCCACGCCGACAGCGGCGCCACACGCAGACCGCGCTGCAGACGGCGCACCGCGTTCAGATCCGCGCCGCCGCGCGTCTGGATGCGCGCGATGAACCATGCATAACGCGTGCTCACGTCGATACGCTTCACGCGCGCGGGCAGCGTGCCCTTCCAGCCAGCGGGCACGAACGCAATCGTTTGCGCCTTCAGACCGTTCACATGTTCGTTCAGTTGCGACGCCGTCGACCAGAGCACATTGGTCCACATGTCGAGCGCGCGCGCATCCATGTATCGGCCATGCGTGTCGGGCAGCGAAATCAGCACCGGCTCGCTACCCAGATCGAGCCAGCCGGATGACACCAGCGTGTCGAGATTCGGTTCGGGCGGGCTGGAGGCGCCAACGGGCGGCAGCGACTGGGCGTTGCGCAGCGTGTTCGGCGCCGCCTGGCCAGGCGCGCTGCCGGTAGCGGCCGCGCGCGACACGTCCATCAGCACGAGCGGATAGCCGAACACGTAAGAATCGGAGACTTCGTCCTTGACCCAGCCGTTGCTTTTGGGCGCAACGCTTTCAGGCGTGGACGCACATCCGGCGATGAGCGCGACGCCCGCCAAAGCGGCGCAGGCGCGAAAGAAAGGAATAGTGCGACGTTTTGTTGTCATTTGTTGGTTCTGTACGAAGCGGGCGGCCCATGAAGTGACGTCGACCGGCCTCAAGCGCCACGCGCCAGCCCCCCGAAGGGCTGTTGGTCCGGTGCGCGCAGCAGGGCCAATGCCGCCGGATGGTATCGTATCGTCGGCTTTGGCCCAAGAAAAGTGTGAGGGGCGAAACGCTGAGTTACGCAAGCGACGCATGATCGCAGCGTTCAAAACAGGCGATATCAAGGGGACAGAACATACGCCTCTTGACCTTCCCATCATGGGAACGTAGATACTGCTTCACATCGAATCAGATCGCCTTTGCGTTTGAACATCATGAACGAACCCCTTCTCGTCGCGAGCGCCGAAAAACCCGGGCAGACGCAACTCGACATCGGCGGCATGACCTGCGCGTCGTGCGCGATGCGCGTGGAAAGGGCGCTGGCGAAGGTGCCGGGCGTCACGCGCGCCAGCGTCAATCTCGCCACTGAACGCGCCACCGTCGAAACCACCGTTGATCCGCACGGTGTCAGCGCCTTGAGCCAGCAACTCGTGGCCGCCGTCGAGAAAGCAGGCTATGAAGCCACGCCCGTAGCGGCTCCCGAACCCAGCGCCGTCGAGAACGGCAGCGCCAGCTTCGCCATCGGCGGCATGACCTGCTCCGCGTGCTCGAATCGCGTCGAAAAAGTGCTCGCGCGCGTGCCGGGCGTGACCAGCGCCAGCGTCAATCTGGCCACCGAGGAAGCCTCGGTGCGCCTGAACGCGCCGCTCGACGACGCCATGCGCGAGCGCCTCGTGGCCGCCGTGCACAAGGCCGGCTACGAAGCCACGCCCATCGAAAAGCACCCGCCCGCGGCCGCCGAGCCCTCGTCCGGCGCAGAAGCCCCGCCCTCGCGCGCGGCGCTCGCCGAAAGCGCCGCGCGCCGCGAACTGCGCGCCGTGCTGATCTCGGGCGTGCTCACCGTGCCGCTGGTCGTGCCGATGTTCGGCCACTGGCTCGGCCTGCACTGGATGCTGCCGGCGGCCGCGCAGTTCGTGCTCGCCTCGATCGTGCAGTTCGGCTTCGGCGCGCGCTTCTACCGCGCCGCCTGGAAAGCCGTGCGCGCGTTCGCCGGCAATATGGATCTGCTGGTCGCACTGGGCACGTCGGCGGCCTGGGGCGTGAGCGTCTACGCGATGCTCGCGCATCCTGGCCAGACCGCGCATCTGTACTTCGAAGCCTCGGCGGTCGTCATCACGCTGGTGCGCTTCGGCAAATGGCTCGAAGCGCGCGCGAAGCGTCAGACCACCGACGCGATCCGCGCGCTCAACGCGCTGCGCCCCGAGCGCGCGCGCATTCGCGAACACGGCGTGGAGCGCGAGGTGCCGCTCGCCCAGGTGCGCGTCGGCGCGATCGTCATCGTGCGGCCCGGCGAGCGCCTGCCAATCGACGGCGTCGTGCTCGAAGGCCGCAGCCATATCGATGAATCGCTGATCACAGGCGAAAGCCTGCCCGTACCGAAGTCGCCTGACGACAGCGTCACCGCCGGTTCGATCAACGGCGAAGGGCTGCTGGCCGTGCGCACGAGCGCCATCGGCGCGGAAACGACGCTCGCGCGCATCATCCGTCTGGTCGAAAACGCCCAGGCGGAAAAAGCGCCGATCCAGCGTCTGGTCGATCGCGTGAGCGCCGTGTTCGTCCCGGCCATCCTCGTGATCGCCGCGCTCACGCTGGGCGGCTGGCTGCTCGCGGGCGCCTCTGCCGAAACGGCCATTCTCAACGCTGTGGCCGTGCTGGTGATTGCCTGCCCTTGTGCGCTGGGGCTTGCCACGCCTGCCGCGATCATGGCGGGAACGGGCGTCGCGGCGCGCCACGGCGTACTTATCAAGGATGCCGAAGCACTTGAAACCGCACACGACGTCGGCGTGGTCGCCTTCGACAAAACCGGCACGCTGACGCTCGGCCGGCCTTCGCTTGCAGCATTCGAAACGGCGGATGGCGTCGCGCACGCCGATGCGCTTGCGCTCGCGGCGGCCGTCCAGCAGCACAGCGATCACCCGCTTGCGAAAGCGGTCGTCGGTGCTTTCACGGCGCAGGCGCTGGGCGCGGCGCTCCCTGCGGCCGCCAACGCGCGCGCAGTGCCTGGGCGCGGCGTGGAAGCCGTTGTCGATGGTCGCCGCCTCGCGATCGGCAGCACGCGCTGGATCGACGAACTCGAACTCGCGATTGCGCCTGCGCTCGACGACCGCGCGAAAGCGCTCGAAGCGCAAGGCAACACGGTCTCGTGGCTGATCGACATGCAAGCGCCAACCGTGCTCGCCCTGCTCGCTTTCGGCGACACCATCAAGCCGACCGCACGCGACGCCATCGCGCGCCTGACGGCGATGGGCATCCGCAGCGTGCTCGTGACCGGCGACAACGCAGGCAGTGCGCAAACCGTGGCAAAGCAGCTCGGCATCGACGAAGTGCATGCCCAGGTGCTGCCCGACGACAAGGCGCGCACGGTGCGCGACCTGAAGATCCGCACCGGTGCGATCGTCGCGATGGCCGGCGACGGCATCAACGACGCACCGGCGCTCGCCGCCGCCGATATCGGCATTGCCATGGCCACCGGCACCGACGTCGCCATGCACGCCGCCGGCATTACGCTGATGCGCGGCGATCCGGCGCTGGTGGCCGCCGCCATCGACATCTCGCGACGCACGTGGCGCAAGATCCAGCAGAACCTGTTCTGGGCTTTCGTCTACAACCTGATCGGCATTCCGCTCGCCGCTTTCGGCCTGCTCAACCCTATGCTCGCGGGCGCCGCCATGGCGTTTTCGAGCGTGAGCGTGGTGACCAACGCGCTGCTCCTGCGCAGCTGGCGCGAGCGTCGCTGAGGCGATCTCTCAAGGCGCGGCTTCGAACAGGCCGCGCCTGGCCCCATTCCCGGACGATTGCGCACGCAACAATTCATTATTTCAGCGTACGAAATATCTCGCTGGTTATAGCGCTCTTCCACCGCGCATCCGGTGCAAACCCTCGCGCTCTGGCGTCTTGCGTTCGCGCCCCACATAGACGCATTCCTCTATAGCGGCGCAAACGTTCGCGCTTTTTGCGTCGCGACCCTCAAGGATCGCAAAAGCTGGCCGTAATCCGTATGCCAGCGCTTCGAAAGCGCCAGTTCCCAGCATCGCTTTTTCAGGAACCGCTTCCATGATTTCTTTCGTCCTGCGACGCACCAGTGTTGGTGTGCGCCTCGCGCTGCTCTCCTGCGTGATCGTCGCGGCGATCTTTATCGCCTTCACCCTGGCTCTCACCCATGGCGCCTCCACCCAGGTTGGCGAGCAGGTGCGCGCGCGCATCGCCGAAAAGGACAGCTCGGTTGCCTCGACGATCTCGCTGATCGACAGCGCGCTCGACGCCGAAGTCGACCGCGCGATGACGCTTTTCGCGAGCTTCCTGCCCGGCGACTTCGTGCTCGATCCGACGCAGACGGTCGATATCGGCGGCAAGGCCACGCCGACCTTCAAGGTGGGCGATCACGTGCTGAACCTCGATTTTTCGATTCCCGATCAGTTCCTTTCGCGCAGCGGCGCGATCGCGACGGTGTTCGCGCGCAGCGGCGACGACTTCGTGCGCGTGACGACCTCGCTCAAGAAGCAGGATGGCTCGCGCGCGATCGGCACGCTGCTCGACCGCAAGGGCCCGGCCTACGAGCCGATCATGGGCGGGCGCAGCTACGCAGGCCTCGCGCAGCTGTTCGGCAAGCAGTACATCACCGAATACAAACCCATCACCGATGCAAGCGGCAAGGTGATCGGCGCGCTCTTCGTTGGCGTGGACGTGGACCGCCAGATCGAGGCGATCAAGGCCGAGATCGGCAAGCTCAAGCTCGGCGACACCGGCTACTACTTCGTGATGGACGCATCCGGCGGCCCGGCGCGCGGCACCTTCCTCGTGCATCCGGCGGCAGCGGGCAAGCATTTCGACGATGCCAACGCGCCGTACTCGCGCATGCTGGACGCGCACGACGGCACCTTCGACTACACCAGCGCCGACGCCACGCTCGGCGAGCACGACCCGCGCGCGAAGCTCGTCTCCTTCGTGAGCGCGCCGCAATGGCAGTGGATCGTGGGCGGCGTGGTGCCGCGCGACGAAATCATGGCCGAGGTGAACGCCACGCGTAACCGTTTCCTGACGATCGGCTTCGCGCTCGTGGTGCTGTTCGCGGCGCTGTCGATCTACGCCGCGCGGCGCATGGTGAGTCGGCCGCTCGACGCCGCCGCGCAAGCCGCGGGACGCCTGGCGGCGGGCGACCTGACGGTGCGGATCGGCGCGGCGCACGACGCGAATGCCTCGCACGGTGCTCTCGATGCGCTCTCCGGGGCTTCGGGCGCATCGGGCGCAGCGGGCGCGTCTCCGGCCGCGCAGAGCGCCGACGAAATCGGCCGCCTCACGCAGGCCATCGACGGCATCGGCGTGGGTCTTGCGCAGATCGTGGCGCAAGTGCGCGGCGCGAGCGCGCAGATGAGCGACGACACCGGACGCATCGCCGCCAGCAGCGGCGAGATCGCCGAGCGTATCGCGAGCCAGGCGAGCAGCCTCGAAGAAACGGCGGCGAGCATGGAGGAAATCACCTCGACGGTGCAGCAGAACGCCGATCACGCGCAGCGCGCCAATGCCGTGGTGACGGGCGCCGCCGATGCGGCGCTCGATGGCGGCCGCGCGGTCGAACGCGTGGTCGCGACGATGCAGGACATCAGCCGCGCCTCGCAGAAGATCACCGACATCACCAGCGTGATCGACGGTATCGCGTTCCAGACCAATATCCTCGCGCTCAACGCAGCGGTGGAAGCGGCGCGCGCCGGCGAGCACGGCAAGGGCTTTGCGGTGGTGGCGAGCGAAGTGCGCGCGTTGGCACAACGCAGCGCGGCGGCGGCGCGTGAGATCGCGGTGCTGATTGCGGAATCGTCGCAGACGGTCGACACGGGGTATCGCATCGCGGGCGAAGCGAGCACGACGATGCGCGACATCGTCACGCGCGTGGAGGAAGTGCGCTCGATCATCGCGGAGATCAGCGTGGCGTCGCGTGAACAATCGGGCGGCATCGAGCAGGTGAACATCGCCGTTTCGCAGATCGGCGAGGCGACGCAGCAAAACGCCATCCTCGTGGGCGACGCCGAGCGCGCCGCGGCGGCGCTGTCGGAGCAGGCCGCCACGCTCGCGCAGCTCGTCAGCGTGTTCAAGCTGCGCGGCGAGCGGTAATCCAGCATGGGCGCCTGAGCGACATTCAGGCGCCCAGCTAGCGACTCGCGCTCGTTACTGAACGATGGTCGCGCTCTGCACCAACGATTTGACGAGCTTTGCTGCGCCCGCGTCCATCGCCTCGGCGGTCAGCTCGCGGCGGATTTCGTCCTTAACCTCGTTGAACGGCTGCACCTTCATCGCGCGCTTGTCCTGGAGCTTGACCACCACCCAGGCCTGATTCGAGCGCACCGGCTGCGGCGCCACGCCGCCCACCTTCAGTTGCGCCAGCGCGCGCGCGAAATCAGCCGGCACGCCGTGCGTCTGCCCTTCCTTGACCGGCGTCTTGAAGCTGACCCACGGCATTTCGCCGCCATTCGCCTTCGACGGCACCATGCTGTAGTCGCGCGCCAGCGCGTCGAACGGCTGGCCCGCCTTTGCCTTTGCGATCACGTCCTGAGCGAGCTTCTGGTCGGCCACCACGATCACCTGCGGCTTGAATTCGAACTTGCCGAGTTCGATGTTGGTGCTGTCATAGCGCGCGCGGATTTCACGTTCAGTGGGCGCGGGCACATGCACGTTGTCCTGCATCCATGCGCGGATCTCGATGTCGGTCTTGGCGGCGTCATTGGCCTGGACGACTTCAGGGCGCTGGTCGTAATGCGCCTTGACGGCTTGCTGACGCATCACTTCACGCACGATCAACTGCTGCTTGAGCGCCTTGCGCAACTCGGGCGTATCGGTTGCGTCCTGGTTGCGGCTGATGACGGTCTGCACTGCCGAATCGAGCGCGCTTTGCGGAATCTGCACGCCGTTGACCACGGCCATCGCGCCGGCCGGCAAGCCAGAGGACGCACCCGCGCCTGCTCCAGTGGAACTGGCGGCGCTGGCCGGGGCAGCCGGAGTAGGCAGCGCCTGCGCGAAGGTCGGCAGCGAGGTGGCGAGCACGGCACACGCACCGAGCGCACGCAGGAGAGAGGACTTACAGAACATCGTGTTGGACTCCAAGGGTGGGAGGGCCAGCGGCCCGCGCCCGGCATTATCCCCCGTGCTGGGTCGCGCGGACGAAATGGGCATGGCGACGCCAATGCGCGCTGTGTTGGCGCGCTTCGTGGCCGTTGGGGAAAAAGGCCATCGGATCAATAACTTGAGCAGGATGCGGACAGGTTTTCCACAAGGCTGTGAACAAAAACTGTGGATATCCCCCCTCCCCCTGCGCAACATAACGCAACGTTTTGCCGCGGCGCCCCACCAGCCCGCTTGCGCCTCAGCCCCTTACCGGGCATAGAACCCGCCCGGCTTTCGCTTGCGCAGGATCAACCGCCTCCGCGCGACCCCATGGGCGGCTTACGAGATGCTGCTAACTTTCGCCGTCATTTTCAGCTCGCATCCAACCGCGCGCCTCGCCCCAAACGTCATGCCCAGACTCACCCGCTTTTCCGGCCCGCCAGCCGCCGCTTCACTCTCGTCTCGCAGCCAGGGCGCCGGCATCGGCCTGCCCGCGCGCATCGTCTGCGCCGAAGGTCTCGCCGCGCAAGCCGTGACGCGCCACGGCGCCTGCGCGCTGGGCCTCGCGCATACCGGCCCGCTGCCCGCGGGCGCCTGGGTGCTGGCTTCGGGCGGCGCGGCGCGCGCGGTGATCGATTCGGGGCGGGCGCGAGCAATCGACGCTGCGCTCGATTTGCTCGACGCCATCGCACGAGGCGATCTCGACGAGGCTCTAGCGTCAGGCTGCCTCGCCCGCTACTTCGCCATCGTGAGCCGGCACGCTGACATCTGATATCACACACTCAAGATGAACAAAGGATTCCGAAGCGACTCCGAAATCGCGCATCCGGGCGATTCCGGCGAGATCATCCCGCCATGAAACCCACCGACGACCTCCTTCACTCCGTCCTCGCACGCGGTCTTTGCGCACGCATCCACGACGCCGTCGAACTGCGCCGCCAATATCGTTTAATGAGTTTTTGCCGCTGCCACGCGCTGGCGATCGCGCGTCACGGTCTCGCCGCGCTGCTGCCGCCGCAGGTCGAGCTGATACACGGACCGGGCTGCCCGGAGTGCGTGCTGCCCGCCACCCAGGTCGATCGCGTCATCGAGCTGGCGCGTGGGCACGGCGTCACGCTCTGCGTGAGCGATGCCATGCTGCGCGTGCCGGGGGCGGTCCATGCGAATCTGCTGGAAGCCCGCGCGGCGGGCGCGGACATCGTCGTGCTCGACGCGCCCGGCGATGCGTTGGCGCTCGCATCTGCCCAGCCCCAGCGTGAAATCGTCTATCTCGCAGCCGGCTTCGAAGCGACCGCGACCGCGACCGCCGACGCGCTGATTCAGGCGCGCGCCCTCGCGTGCCCCAACTTCAGCGTGCTCTGCGGCCATCTGCTGACGCCCGCGGTCATGCGTTATCTAGCCGCCGACGATGCCATCGGCGAACGCGCGCAACTCAACGGTTTCCTCGCGCCCTCGCACGTCAGCCGGGTGATTGGCGTGGCGCCTTATCGGTCGATTTCGCTCGACTTCGTCAAGCCGGTCGTGATCGCGGGACCGCAGCCCGTCGATGTGCTGCAAGCCGTGCTGATGCTCGTTACACAGATCAACGGATGCCGCGCCGATACGGAAAACCAGTACGCACGCGCCGTAACCCAGGCCGGCGACACGCACGCACAGAGTCTGGTGGAAGAGGTGTTCGAGATCCGCGAGTCGTTCGTCTGGCGCGGCCTCGGGCGCGTGCCGCGCAGCGCGCTGGCGCTGCGGCCCGCGTTCGCCCAATGGGACGCCGAACGGCGTTACGGGTTCGCATGGACCGAGAGCGCCAGCGCCGCAGCGGCCAATACGTTGACGTTTGCAGCATATGGGCAATCGGGCGCGATATGCGCGCCCTTCACACCCTTCACACCCTTCACGCCCTTCATGCCGTTTGCCCTGCGGCCCGGTTCAAACGCCTCCGGTTGCGACGGCCAGGCGTCCTTCCGGGCGCGCACGTCCTGAGCGCCGGCCGCGCGCCGCCGCCTCAGTTGTTCTGCGGCGGCGTGTACTGAGCCGGTGCGCCGCCGCTCGAATCGTTGTCGTCGGGCGTGGGCGTCGGCGCGAGCGACGGCTCCTGCGCCGGATACGGCGGCTGTTGTGACGACGGCGGCGTCGCAGGCTGCGCGGCGGCAGCATGCGAGGCTCCCGACGGCCCGAGAATCGGCGGCAGATTCGAAGCGGGCGGCGAAACGCCATTCAGGATCGCGGACGCAGCAGCAGCCTCCGATGCCGCCGCTTCCGAAGCCGCCGCACTCGCAGCCTGCACGCCGCTCGACGGCGGCACCTCGGACGGCTCCGGCGCCGGAGCACGCTTGATCGGCGTAAGCGGACGCGGCGCTTCAGCTTGCTTCGACCCGAACAGCGAATCCATCCACGTCTTCAGACGAGCGCGGAACTGCTCGAACGCGCCCGGCGTCACTTCGGTATCGAAGCGCGCACGCGGATCGACGATGCGCTGACGCAGCGCGCGCTGGAAAAAGTCGCCGACGATCGGCAGTGCGCTGCGCGCGCCCTGCCCCCAGTAATCGCTGTTGAGCGTCACGCGGCCATCGTCGAAGCCCACCCACGCGCCCGCCACCAGTTGCGGGTCCATCAGGATGAACCAGCCGTCCGCGTTGTCCTGCGTCGTGCCGGTCTTGCCCGCCACATCGGCGCGAATGCCAAAGCGCGTGCGGATGCTCGAACCAGTGCCGCGATTCACCACGTCGCGCAGGGTGTCGAGCAGCGTGCGATCGGCGTCCGCCGAAAGCGCACGCTCGGGCGAGGCGCTGCCGAATTCCGCGAGCACCTCTCCCTTGCTGTCCTCGATGCGCGTGACCATGCGCGGCTCCAGATAGACGCCGTCGTTGGCGATGGTGCTGTACGCCGACACCATTTCCTTGAGCGTGACCGGGCTGGTGCCCAGCGCAAGCGACGGCACCGCGTTGAGCTGGCTGTCGCGCACGCCCATTGCCCGCGCGAGACGCGCGACCTTGTCCGGGCCCACCGCCTGCATGACCTGCGCGGTGATGCGGTTGCGCGAAAATGCCAGCGCGTCGCGCAGCGACATCGGCTTGTTGCTGGGCGGCACGTCATCGTTAGGACGCCAGATTTCGCCGCCTTCGAGCGGCATTTCCACCGGCTGGTCGATGATCGTATCGGACGGCTTCGCACCATTGGCGAATGCCGCGCCGTACACAAAGGCCTTGAACGTCGAGCCAGGCTGACGGCGCGCCTGCTGGACATGATCGAAGGGCTCGTCCTGGAAGTCGCGGCTGCCCACCCACGCCTTGATCTGGCCGTCACGCGGGTCGATGGCGATGAAGCCCGCCTGCACATCGGTTTTCGCCTTGCACAGGCCGCGCATGAAATTGCGGTCGGCGGCGAGCTTCTTGAGTGCATCCGCGTCGCTTGCGCCCGCGTCGTGCGCGGCCTTGTAATCGGGCGTCTCGCGCATGAAGCTCTTGAACAGATCGTTATCCGCCGAGCAACCGTTGCGCCCGCTCCACGCCCCGTTCGCGATGCCCTGCAACTGATTGGCGTGCTGCTTGAGCGAGGCCGTGGCCATTGCCTGCAGACGCGAATCGATCGTCGTGCGAACGATCAGCCCATCGGAATAGATGTTGTAGTCGTTGCGGTCGGCCCACGCGATCAGCCACTTGCGCAACTGCTGCGCGAAATGCGGCGCGGGTCCGGGCGGCTCGGTCTGACGCTCGAAATCCAGACGCAGCGGCTTTTTCGAAAGCGTCGCGAATTGCGCGGGCGTGAGCTTGCCGTACTTCACCATCTGCGACAGCACGGTGTTGCGGCGCGCGAGCGCGCGCTCGGGATTGATCACCGGGTTGTAGTAAGCATTGCCCTTGAGCATGCCGGTAAGCGTCGCGGCCTGCAGCACCGTGAGCTGATCCGCCGACACGCCGAAGTACGTGCGCGCCGCCATCTCGATGCCGAACGCGTTGTACAGGAACGGCACCGTGTTCAGATAGGTTTCGAGAATTTGCGGCTTGCTGTAGACCGCCTCGATCTTGAAGGCCGTGATCGCCTCCTTGATCTTGCGCGTGAGCGTGGGCGCGCGGCCGATTTCATCGGGATACAGATTGCGCGCGAGCTGCTGCGTGATGGTCGAGCCGCCCTGGCGGTCACCCGAGAAGGTATGCAGCGCCGCGCCGGCCGTGCGCTTGAAATCGATGCCGTGGTGTTCGTAGAAGCGGTGATCCTCGGTCGAGATCAGCGCGTCGACCATATGCGGAGAGATCTGCGCGAGCGGCACCCATTCGCGGTTCGAGGGCTTGAATTCGGCGAGCACCTTGCCATCGGCCGAGAGAATCTGCGCCGGTTGATCGACGCGCGCCTTGCGGATGTCGCCGATGCCGGGCGTAAACGGAATCAGCACCAGCACGTAGAGCACCACGGCGGCGGGCAAGGCGGCAACCGCCATCAGCACGACGCGCCGGGTCGGATGGCGCAGATGATGGAGGCCTCGCTGGGACAAATACGCCAGACGCGGGCGCGCGAGCGCGCAGACTCGCGACATCAAAGGCTTCAGGCGGGAGGACCACTTCGCGGCTTGGGCGCGGATAAACGACACGGAACGCTTCACGCGGGCAACAGGATGGCTGGCAAAGCGTGCATCGTACCAAAACTGCGCGGGCCGCCTTTGAGGCGATCTTCAACCTTCGACCGGCGCCCGCCGCTAGAGCACCAGCGACAAGGCGATCGAAATCCACACCGCGCCCGCGCCCGCCGCGAATGCGCGGCGCGCCAGCAGGAAGCGCCGCTCGTCGCCGGGCGGCGCGGGCGAGGTGGCCAGCCACGGCACGCTGCCCAGGCACGCGAAGCCCGCAAGCGCCAGCAGCACGATCACGCGGTCGCCGAAGCGCCACGGCGACGGCTCGTGCAGCCCCCAATAGCCAAGAAAGATCATGCCGATCGAAAACATCGTCGAGGCCGCCGAACTGAGGGCCACGACCGAGCCGGTCGGTGATTGCATGGACGCTCTCCCCCGCGCGACGCGCGATGTGGGGCCATTATCGGCGCGAGCGGCGTGGGGAGCAATCCGCGCGGCAAGCGCGTCGGCCACGCTCAAGCGCTGGGCCGCACCATCTGGAACATCTCGCCGATCTGCGCGTAATCGGCACGATAACCGGCGCGCATGATGGGCTGTGCGGCGTGGGTATCGAACAGACCGTCCTTCAGATATTCCTGGCGGATATGTACGCCCACCACCTGGCCGAGTGCAAGCCAGTTGTCCATCGGCGTACCGTCGAGCGCGTTCAGCCGCACGATCTGCAGCAGCTTGCATTCGAGCGCGGCGGGCGCTTCGGCCACGTGCGCAACCGCAACATTGCGGCCCGGCGCGGGCGTGAGGCCGGACAGCGCGAATTCGTCGACATCGGCTGCAACGGGCGCGGAACTGCGGTTCATCTGTTCGGCGAGCGGTCGCGAGGCGAGGTTCCAGACGAACTCGCCGGTGGCTTCGATATTGCTTATGCTGTCCTTGCGGCCTTCGCTGCAAAAGCCAATCACAGCGGGAAAGGTGGCGAACGCGCCAAAGAAGCTGTACGGCGCGAGGTTGAGCACGCCTTGCGGCGACTGGCTGGAGATCCAGCCGATCAGACGCGGCGCCACGATGGCCTTGAAGGGATCGTGGGGCAGGCCGTGGCCGGCGGCGGGATCGTAGAAGTAGGTGTCGGACATGATGCGGGCTCTGATTTAAGGCGTCTCACACTATGACATGAGGTGCGCGATCGTGCAGGGGACGGCAATCCGGGAGAGGCCGCGTGGCGCTCACGGTATACTTCTGCGCTCGTTTTTTGTCCCGGTTCGTACCAAGGATCACCGCCATGAGCACCCTCCCCGCCTGCCCGCAATGCAACTCCGAATTCACCTATGAGGACGGCGATAACCTCGTCTGCCCGGAATGCGCGCATGAATGGCCGCGCCACGCGGCTGAGCCCACCGACACGGCGAAGGTCTATCGCGATTCGGCGGGCAACGTGCTTCAGGACGGCGATACGGTGACGGTCATCAAGGACCTGAAGCTCAAGGGCTCCTCGGGCGTGGTCAAGATGGGCACCAAGGTGAAGAACATCCGCCTGGTGGACGCCGACCACGACATCGACTGCAAGATCGACGGTTTCGGCGCGATGAGCCTGAAGACGGAATTCGTCAGGAAGGTGTGAGGTCAAGGGGTGCCAAGGCTCCCGGTTATCCACAGAATTTCTGGACAGCCTTGTGGGCAACTCCGGGAAATCCGCAGCAAGTCGCTGATGTAAAAGAACAAATCCTCAAACATCGCGCTGCAGGCGCGCCGCACCCAAAAAAGTTTTCCACAGAAATTGTTGAGAGGCTTGTGGATAAGCTCTGGGCGATTCACCCAAGTGTCTGAGCCAAAACGTAAACCGCGCCGTGCACCGGCGCGGCGTTCCCAGCCCGTCACGCGCCCGCGAATCAGCGGAAATACGCCTTGGTGTTCTCGTGAACGTCGTCGCGCGCGAGCAGCGCGTCGGGCCACAGCCAAGCATATTCGCTGTGCTGCTCGGGCCGCCCGAGGCTGCGCGCATCCTCGATCGTCATGATGTGCGCCAGCACCACATAGTGCGTCGGCACGCCTTCGCGGCCCGCGAAGTTGTCGGGGTAGTGATGCTCGTAGAGCCCGTAGAACGACGCCTGGCTGCGCACGACGTCCGCCACGCCCAGTTCGGCCTCGACGATGCGCGTGAACGCCGCGTCGAGCGTCTCGTTCTTGCGGATGCGCCCGCCCGGCACGAACCAGCTGCCGCGCGCGGGCCGGTTGCGCCGATAGCCCACCAGCACGCGGCCCGCCTCGTCGGCGACGATCAGGTCGATGGCCACCAGCGGCGTGAGCCGCACTGCGCTCAGGAACTCGCCTTCGTCGAGCGCAGGCGAATCGCCGCGCGGCACATCGCAGCTTTCGATGCCAGCGCCATCACTCGCCCGCACCAGCGTCAGCGGCGCGCTGCTCATGCCACCTTCGCCCGCTGCGCGGCCGCCTCCGTCTCGAACGCCAGTTCTTCGAGGTAACGCTCGAAGCCCTCGGCCACCTCCGGGTGGCGCAGCGCGAACTCGACGGTCGCCTTCAGATAGCCGATCTTGCTGCCGCAGTCGTAACGCTTGCCGCGAAAGCGATAGGCCAGCACCTGTTCACGCGCGAGCAGCGAGAGGATCGCGTCGGTCAGCTGGATTTCGCCGCCCGCGCCCGGCGTGATGCGGCGCAAGTGCTCGAAAATGCCCGGCGTGAACACGTAGCGCCCCACCACCCCCAGGCGCGAGGGCGCATCGGCGGGATCCGGCTTTTCGACGATACCGTTCATGCGGAAGATACGGTCGTCCCACGCGCGACCATCGATCACGCCATACGAGCGGCTCTCGTGCGGCTCGATCTGGTCGACGCCCACCACCGAACACGCGTAATGGCCGAAGACGTCGAGCATCTGCGCCAGCACGGGCGGCTGGCCATCGAGCAGATCATCGGCGAGGATCACGGCGAACGGCTCGCCATCGACGATCTTTTCCGCACACATCACCGCGTGGCCGAGACCCAGCGCTTCGGCCTGACGCACGAACAGGCAGGTCACGTGACGCGGCTTGATGCTTTGCACGACACGCAGCAGTTCGGTCTTGCCGCGGCTCATGAGTTCGGCCT
The DNA here is from genome assembly GCF_014200455.1 of Paraburkholderia bannensis. GTDB lineage: Bacteria > Pseudomonadota > Gammaproteobacteria > Burkholderiales > Burkholderiaceae > Paraburkholderia > Paraburkholderia bannensis_A. The sequence goes on from NZ_JACHBW010000021.1 coordinate 54,246, forward strand.
CGATTTCGTAGGACTTGTCGAAATGGTCTTCGATGGCGCGCTTGCTGCGCCCCGTCACGAAGATCATTTCCGTCACGCCCGCCGCCGCGGCCTCTTCCACGGCGTACTGGATCAAGGGCTTGTCCACGATCGGCAGCATCTCTTTGGGGCTTGCCTTGGTGGCGGGGAGAAAGCGCGTGCCAAGACCCGCAACCGGAAAAACCGCCTTGCGTATTGTGCGCATTGTTATTTCCTCGACGTAATGGTGGGTATTTCCGGTGCTTTTTCGCTCCGTGGTTCGAGCGTATGGTCAACGCCGCCAACGCGCTCGCCATTGCCTCGCCGGTGGCGGCCACCGCGCCGCGATCTGTCTATCAACGTGCGCAAGCGCACATGGGCCACTGCACTTCGCAACGCCGATGGTGTCGATGTCGCACAACGCCGAGACCGTGGCGCACAACGGCGCCTTTGCGGCAGTAGCATCGTTCGAACCATTCAGCCTTTGCGAACGGCCGCTGGCGTTCGCCCCGACATTCGCATGCATTCGCCACGATGAAGCCAGGGCTTAGCACCTTCCTCGATCTATCGCGCTGGTTCGCCGCGTTGCTGGTGGTCGTCAATCACGCACGCGCGCTGGTGCTCGCGGATTTCGCGGCCGCCGCTTCTGCGCCCGGCGGCGCTGGCGCGCATGGGCCGATGCTGCGTGCGCTGTATTTCTTCACCGGCCTCGGCCACGAAGCGGTGGTGATTTTCTTCGTCATCAGCGGCTTTCTGGTGGGCGGATCCACGTTGCAACGCTGGCAGCAGCGCGGCCCCGATATGCGCGCCTATGTGTCAGCGCGCGCGAGCCGCATCTACACCACGCTGATTCCCGCGCTGATCGCGGGCATCGCGCTCGACAGCATCGGACTGCGCTGGTTCAACGCGAGCGGCATCTACACCACGTTGCCCGAGCCGCCCATCGCGACGATCACCTACGTGATCGCCTCCACGATGAATCTGCCGACCTTCCTCGGCAATCTCTTCATGATGCAGGGCGTGCTCACGCAGACGCTCGGCAGCAACGGCCCGCTCTGGAGTCTCGCGTGCGAGTGGTGGTACTACTGCGTATTCGCGCTCGGCGCGTATGCGCTCACGAGCGCGAAAGGCCGCCGCATTGGCTGGGCGACGGCCGCTTGTGCGCTTGTCGTACTCTTTCCGCTTTCGGTCATGCTATGGGGCATCGTCTGGTTGATCGGCGTCCTGACATTTCGCTGGGTGAACTCGGGCGCCTGGCGTCCCCACCCGCTGGTGGGCTTCGCCCTGTTCGCGCTGGCCCTGGCCGCTTCGCGCATGACACACGGCATCGGCGCTATCGAGACCAATCTGTTCGCCGCCTTCGCACGCGACTTCGTGCTCAGCATCGCCTATGCGGCGGCGCTGGCGAGCGCAAGCCGCCTGGCGCAAGCGCTGCCGCTCGCGGCGTGGCACCACCAGCTCGCCGAGTTCTCATACACCACCTATCTGTTTCATTTCCCGGCGCTGCTATTGATTTGCGCGGCAGCCGCGCAAAGCTTCGGTTTGCATTTCACGCAGCGCCCCGACGCGCGCGGCATGGCGCTGTTTGCCGCGGCCGTGGTGCTGGTCTACGCGTACTGCTACGCCGTTTCGCTGCTCACCGAGCGGCACACCCCGCGCGCGCGCCACGCACTCGATACGCTGTTGCGCGCGCGCCCCGCCTTACAGGTCGAGCCGTCACGCTCCCCCGCGTCCGAAGCCTGAAGAGGCGGACGAACGGAGGATCGCTCCAGGAGAGAAGAAGATGGCGCCAGGTGCCCTGCGGTTTTTGCTCGCAACCCTTGTCGTGGTGTTTCACTACACCAGCTTCGGCATCGGCCATATGCCGGTCTATCTGTTCTTCGCACTGAGCGGCTATTGGGTCTTCACGATGTGGCAGAACAAGTATTCGGCTACGCGCGAGCCCTACACAACCTTCATCGTTTCGCGCGTGTGGCGGCTTGCGCCGGTGTTTCTGCTGTGCAGCTTCGCGGCGCTCACCATCGTGTTCGTGCTGCCGCTCGTCGTCGCGCCCGCGGTGCCGGTCACGCCACCCGAGCCGCTCGCACTGGTCTCCAGCGTCGTCATCCTGGGCTATAACACCGCCGTCAACGCACCGCTCGTGCCCGCGTGGTCGCTCGATATCGAATTGCAGTTCTATCTGGTCGCGCCGATCCTGATTGCGCTGCTGCAACGGCGCGCCCTGTTCGCCGTCGTGCTGTGCGCGGGCGTGAGCGTGGCGTCGTTCGCACTCTTCCACGATCGCGCCGCTACCTCGTATTTGCCGTGGTTTCTCGCGGGCATGCTGGCCGCGCGCTTTCCCGCGCTGCTGCCGCGCCGCCGCGTGGCGCTGACATCCGCCGCGATCACGGTGGGCGCGCTCGCGCTGTTTGTCTGCGTGCCGGCGCTGCGTCCCGTGCTGTTTGGCGGCGCGCATCGCGGTGCGATCTATCTCGCGTGGAATCCGCTTCTCAATGCCGCGCTTGCAGCCGTCGCGCTGCCTTTTGCGCTGGGTACGCTCAGCGTGCGAAGCGGCAAGCTCGATCGTCTGCTGTCCGACGCTTCGTATTCGCTCTATCTCGCGCACTGGCTGCCGTTGCTCTTCGTTTCGTATTACGTCCCGCAGATCGCGGCGCTATCGCACTCTGCACGCGCGCTCGTTACGCTGCCGCTCGTGCTGTTTGCCTATGCGGCTGCCTTCACGATTACCGTTTATGTGGACCGTCCTTGCAGCCACGCGCGCGAGCGCTTCGTCAAGGCGCGGCGGGCGGCGCGTGAAGAACCCGCTGCCGCAACGCTCGCACGTTGAATTTTCCATCTTCAATCGCACCGCATGAGCGACTTGCGTTACTGACTCGCGGCATCGACGAACCGCAGCTTGCCCCATAGGTTCGGCGTCAATTCAGCCTCGCCTGGCAAGTCGCTGACCAAACCCCCGGCCTTGTTCGACCAGTACGCACGCTGCAGCGTCTGAAAGCCATTGCCGCGCAACACGCCGATATCGCCGGCCAGCGTGCGTCCCGCCGTGGCATTCAGACCCAGCACGCCCAGCGGCACCGACACCTTGTACAGCACCTCAGGCGCACGCTGCGCCGCAGTTTGGCCATTCCCCGCCTGCAGGCGCTCGATCGACACATCGACCTTGTCGCTCACCTCATCGACGCGATCGAAATGAATCGTGCGCAGCGGCGAGCTATACGTGATCGGCGCAAGCCCATCGGAAGCCGCCACGGGACGAAAAAGCATGGCCTTGGTCATATCGTGCACGCGCGAAACCACCAGGCGCTCGTCGCCTTTCACGGCGTTGCTGCGATTCGGGTCGGAGTCGGCATTCGCGCCCAGCATCAGGTCGATGCCGCCGCCCGTGGCGAACAGGTTCTGCAAGGCCTCGCCACTATTGTCGAGCAGCGTGGGCGTATCGGTCGTTACCGCGATATAGAGCCGGTCGCCGAATATCGCCAGCGCGGCTTTTGTTTCGCTATCCTGATGACCCCAATCGCCCACCTGAACCGACCGCGTGTCGATGCTCGCCCACTGCGTGGCCGAGTCGGGCCAGTTCTGCGCACTCGCTTCGGCGTGAATCGCAACGTCCAGAACGGTGTTGCCCGCGCTCGACCCGGCGACGCGCGCGGCGGATTCGCGTGTTTCGCGCTGCGCGTCCACGAGTTGTTGCGCGCTCAAGGTAATCTGCCGATCCGGCAAACGACGCACACCCTCCAGCCCGACAATGCGCAGCAAAGGCGCGGTGGAACCGGCCTGCATATAGACGTTGCCATCGTCGGCGCGCACGATGGTCGGATGAAAGCACTCCGGTCCGAGGCTCGTTGCGGCAAGATCGAGACCGCGCGTGGCCCGGGCCGGCGGCGGCGCGGTATCGAGGCGCGTGTCCTTGAACAGCGTCGCAACGAACAGGCCATCGGTCGTGAAGAGATAGACACTGCCTTCGTTGCCGTTGATCGCCCATAGTTGCCCGGCGTCCGAAGGTGCGGGCGCGTCGAACGGGTTGCCCAGCACGCGTGTCGTGCCGATCAGTTCGCCGGGCTTCGCGGGCACCGGCGCGGCGTGCGAGGCGTGCAAACCCGGCCACAGACTCGGATACGACCACGCAGCGCCGCTCGCGTGAATGCCACTGACGCCTTGCGGCGCGAAGGGCGCGGGCGGCGTGGTGGCGATGGTCCAGCCGTCGCGCGCCACCAGTATCTGGCCGCCGCCCGTGCTCACCGGCGCCTGCACATTGCTGACGAGCGTTTTCGCGTGCACGAGATCGTAGACGGGCACGCCGCGCGACCCAGTCGAGGTGGCGGGCACCATCAGCGCCCCATTGCCCGCGTAGGCAATCGCGAACGAAAGATCGTCGAGCACGGTGACATTGCCGAGCATCGCCGCGTTGCCGCGCGCCTCGCCCGGCGGCTGCCAGAACGTGACTTCGTCCGGCGATAGATGACCGTCGCCATTAGCGTCGCGCCACAGAAACAGCAGCGCACGGTGCTGCGGATCGCTGCCGGCCGGCATGCGCGCGCGCATTGCGTCGCTATTGAAGGCGGGCAGCAGCTTGCCCGCGCTGTCGAAGGTGCTGCCCGCAGCCGCCACCGCATGCGCTACGCCATCGGCGCCCAGATGCCAGACGATCGCACTCGGCCTGCCCGTCACCTGGGCGCTGTGCGCGTTGGTCAGATAGCGCTCGCTGCCGCGATAGAGCGGATAGTCGGGCATTGCGCCGGTATCGTTGCCGCTCAGGCCCAGGTCGTCGCCGTCGGCACGGTAGGGAATCGCCCATGGCACGCTCGTGCCGTGCGTCCAGTCCAGCCTGAATTCGATAGCCCCCGCTTCATCGGCGTAATAAAAGCGTGTGCGGTCGCGCGGATCGAGCGCGCCGCCGCCACCGTAGCGCGGCGGCCCATAGAACGCGTTCACGAGGCGGCCAGTGGCGGCGTCCCATACGCTCACGCGCTTGGGCGTCTTGTCGTTTTCAGCGACCCAGAGACGCCCGTTGCCATCGAGCGCAATACCGGCGGGATGATTCATATGCTGCGGATCGTACAGCCCCACAGCAGGCGCGCCTGCGTGGCCGATAGCGCGCAACAGCTTGCCGGACCCATCGAATACCCTCACCTGATGGCTCTTGCCCCAATCGCTCACATAGATCGTGCCGCTCGGATCGATGCATAACGATTGTGGATCTTCGAGCCCCGATGCGATGACCGCTTGCGGCGCAGAAACATGCAACTGACCGCCAGCGTCCAGGCTCGCATCGAGCCGCACCAGATGCACGCCCGACAAAGCCAGCAAATGTCCCTGCGCATCGAACGCAAGACCGCGTGGATCAGCGAGAGGCGCACGCTGAACGACGCGATGCCGCGCGGCGTCCACGAACAGCAATTGATTCAGCGCCCGCAAGGACACGACGACGAGACCATCGTGCGCCGCCAGCCCGGACACCGCAGCGCGGCGCTCGGGATACGGATCGTCCGCCGATGGCTTCGCCGTATCGGGCGGCTCGTCGATCCGATAAGCGGGCGTGAGCACGGGCGCATCCTCGCCCGTGCCCAGGCGCGCATCGGCAGGCGCGTTGCGTTGCCCGCCCACCGTCATGAGCGCGCTCAGACGCAGTTCGCTGGCGTGGTCTCCCGGCTGATCGCCGCGCCACGACGTCGCCGCGTAGGCATAGACGCCCGGCGCGGCATGCGGGCCCGTGTCGCGCGCGAGTTGCGTCGCTCCGGTCCACACGCCCCCCATCCACGTCTGTCCCCAGCGCTTCCTGCCTTGCGTATCGAGCCACGCCAGCCCGCTACCGCCTTCGGTGACATAACTGCCTACGAGTAGCGTGCCATCAGCGCCTGCATGCGGCGAGCCATTCGCACCGCCCGGCACGAACAGCACCGCCGAAGGCGCGGCGTGATTGGCCAGCCACTCGCTGTCGCGCTGCGCCGTCTTCCACGGCGGCTGGCCCGGATCGTAGGGATTGAATTCGTAAAGCGCCTTCAGCGCCGGTCTCACCAGCCCACGCACGCGATATGTACCCGGCGCAACCAGCCGCCCAGGAATGCGGTATTGCGCGTGCGCGGCCGCATCGGGGTCTCGCCCCAGATCGTCGAGGCCATCCCACCACGCGGTGTTATCGCCTGCGGGAAACGGTGTTTCGCTGATGAGGTTGCGCACGCGGTGCCCGTCCGTGGTTTCGATCACGAGCGTCACGTAACCCGGCTGGGCAAGCGAGAAGTGAATGGCGATGGGGGGATGATCGATCACGGCGTTGGCGGCGGCGGCCCCGGTTGGCGCATTCGATGCGCTCACAACTTCCTTCGCGCTGGCATCGCTCGCCGTGCTCACTGCGTCCGCCGCCTGCACCACGGCTGAAGAGCGCATCATATCGAGCGCGATCCACGCAGCGTAACCGAGCGCAATCGCCACGCAAATCGACAGGCTCCAGCGTACGATGCGTCTGCGCGACGCCGTCCGTTCGCCGTGTCGTGAACGCTGCCGCTGCATCATTTGAAAGGCTGCCGGTGACGCGTGCTGTCTTCGAGTTGATCGTCACGCCGCCCGATCGCGCGCGCGGGCACGCCCGCAACGATCGCATACGGTTCGACCGATGCCGTCACCACCGCGCCCGCCGCCACCACGGCGCCCTCGCCTATCATCACACCCGGCATGATGAGTGCATCCAGGCCGATCCGCGCGTAGTCGCCAATCACCACGCCGCCTTCGTAGCCGGCGGACCCCGCACTGTTGGGATCGCGCGAGGCGGTGAGAATCGTCGCGCGCGAACTGATCGACACATTGCACCCGAGCACGATGCCGCCGCGCGTATCCATGCGCGCCTCTTCGTTGACGACCGAGTTCGCGCCCATCGCAAAGCCGCGCCGCGCGTCGAAGGTCACGCCCATCAGGATCGCCGAACTGGGCGCGACGCTGAAGCCCATGACATTGCGATACCAGATGCGTCTCACGCACTGCCAAGGCAAACGGCTCGCCAGGGCGTTATTGAGGTAAACGAGCAGTTCGCCGATGACGGTTTTCATCCTTCCATCCTGCCGAAATGAAGCACGGCCGAAGCCAGATACACGGCGATCGACACCACCGGGCTGATCGACGAAAAGATCACGACGCGCGCAATCGAATCGATGGGCATGAAGGCGAGCAAGACGGCCTGTAACGCCAGCGTGACGACCACCTGTATCCACGACGGCGTGATCCACGCGCGCGCCATATTCAACGAGTAAATCAGCGCCTCGATCACGTAGAGCGCGGCAGAGCCGAGAACCAGCAGCAATTCGCCGTGCATCCCCGCATACTGGCCGCCAAGCACCGACAACACCACGCCGGGAAATAGCCAGGCCACGCAGAGGAACGCCGCGATCAGCGCCAGAAACGCCGCCAGCGCGAGCACGTACTTGCGCTTCATGTCGGCCTTCTCTTTCAGAACGGCAAAACGCGGCATGACGATACTGGTGAACACCGACTGCGCGACCATCAACAAGGCTGAAATACGCCCCAGCGCGCCCAGTTGCGCGACCTGCGTGGCGCTGCCGAAATAGCCAAGCAACAGCACGTTGAGCTGGCCTTGAATGCAGAAGTAGATCGATGCCGGCGCCTGGCGGCGCGCGACTTTCGAAAACTCCGCGCGCGCTTCGTCGAGCGGAAACTGCATATCCTGATCGGCGATGTCATAGCGGCGGCGCAGCGCCCACGCCTGCCAGGCCATGGCGACGAGCGCCGCGCACAATGCAGTGAGCGTATTGGCCGAAACGAGCAAAGCGGCCAGCAGTACCAGCCGCAGCGCTGCGCCGGAAATCGTGATCTGCTGCAGCGCCTTGAGGTTCTGCTCAAGCTTCGGCAGCACGGAAAGCAGGCTGAAATTGAGCTGGAAGAACGTCGCCGCCACCACGCACGCCATGATCGCGGCGGCCCATAGCCACGAAGCCTGCGCTTTCATCAGCAAAAAGAAGCCCGCGGCAAATACCGCCGTGCCGAACAAGGCAAAGAATTTCGCGCGCGCTTCGTACGCCACCGTGAAGATCCGGTTCACCTTGGGGAGATCGGGCCACAGCCGCCCGGCCAGACTGATGAGCGCGGCGCTCACGCCCATATCGCTCAACACAGCGCCCGCCCCCAGCATGGTGATGGCGATGGTGTACCACGCGTATTCATGCACCGTGAGCGCGCGCACGACCCAGATGCCGCCAACGAAGTTGAGCCCCTGCACCAGCGCCTCGCGCGAGAGAAACTTGGCCACAAAGACCGGCAGGCCGCCCGACTTGCGCGCAGCGCGCGCAGAGGCGGCGTCGTCGGCCAGATAGTGCGCTTCGCCTGAGGTCTCGCTGTGTGGAGTGCTCATCGTGACCGTCGTTCCCGGAAAGGGTTTGGTTTGCCGACCGGCGATGCCTATAATCGTGGCGACCGGCTGCGGATTCTTTCGCTCAACGCTTGACTCAATTTAATTCGGACTACGATGAAACACTCGACTCTATCGATGGCGCTTCTTTCTGCCTTGATCATCCTGCTGAGCTGCGCGCAGGCCAATGCCGCCTCGGGCGATAACACGGCTCACGGGCAAAGCTCCGGCGCAACGGCCCCGCCTGCGCCTGAGGATTCGCTTGAGGCGTCGCTTGAGGCGTCGCTTGAGGCGTCTTCTCCCACGAGCGACAGCGGACTGGCGGCCAAAGACGCGTCGCGCACCAACGAGCAACCACTCCTGGGCTTGCCGCGCGTGCCGAAGGACAACAACCCAGGCGCGTCGGGCGATGGTGACGCCACCTCCGCCACGCGCGTCGCGACGCGCCGCTCGACGCCAACGCGGCTGGCTACTGCGAACCGCGCGGAAGTCTTCCCCGCCCCCTTCCCGACGTCCATCTACTCGAACGGCGCAAACCGCACCGTCTACAAAGCCCCCTGGTAAGCACCTCGCCGAACTGCCGCGCTTAACTACCGAGCCTACTGCGGCTGCGGCACGCGCCGCCTCACCGGCTGGCACGGGTGGCCAAAACACACCATGCCCTCGGGCATATCGCCGAACACGCTGCTGCGCGCGCCCACGATCGCCCCTCGGCCGATCGTCACGCCCGGCCCCACAAATACATCCGATGCCACCCACGCCTGCTCAGCCACACGGATATCGCGCGCGCGAATCGGGAAGTTCTCCTGCGTGGCATCGTGATCTCCCGCGCACAGATAGCAGCCCTGCGAGACCACTGCGTGATCTCCCACGACGATTTCGCCCAGGCTGTACAGCACGGAGTTATCGCCAATCCATGCGTAATCGCCGATGCTGACCTTCCACGGATACGTGATCGTCACGGAAGGCCGTATCACCGTATTGCGCCCCACGCTCGCGCCAAAGCGGCGCAGCAGCCACGCGCGAAAGCCATAGGCGAATTGCGGCGAGGGCTTGAACAGCAGCGCCTGCGCAATCCACCAGCACTGCACGAACCATTTCGAGCGGCCGCGAAAACCCGCCGGCACGCTGAATTGCGAAAGATCCTGATACATGGCGCGCTCCATCCGGTTCACGCGAAGCGCTCGACGGCGTCGATCAGGCCGTGCGCCATCGCCTTCACGGTGAAGTGCGATTCGTAGAGCGATTGCGCGCGCACTTTCATGCGTTCCTTATCGCCCAGTTTCAGTCTCAGCCAGCGGTCCAGGCTATGTTCGACGCCATCCACAGTGTCGTCGCTGACGAAACCGGCCTCGTTTTCCAGCACCTCTCGCCAGATATTGACCTTGTTGGTAATGAGCACCGGCAACTGGCAGGCCAGCGCCTCCGCGATCACGATGCCGAAATTCTCCTGATGCGAAGGCAGTACGAACACGTCGCTCGCATAGAACGCCGCCCATTTATCGTCGCCTTCGAGCATGCCGGTCCAGGTGATGCGCTCGCTCAAGCCCAGCTCGCTCGCACGTGCGCGCAGTCGCTCGCCCAGGTTGCCGCTTTCGGGCCCGGCCACCACGAGCTGCCAGTCAGGGTGAGCCTGAGCCCGACGTGCGAATGCCTCGATCAGCAGATCGCAGCCCTTCTTCGGATGCACACGGCTCAGGAACAGCATCAGGCGCTTGCCGCGCAAATGCGGATGACGCGCGAAGAACGCATCGCGCAGGGATTCGCCTTGCACGGGCGGGCTCGCGGTTCCACAGGGCACGATGTGCTCCTTCGCGCGATACAGCCAGAACGAATCGCGCGAGAGCAGACGTTCTTCTTCGCTGGTGAACAGCACCGCGCTGGCATCCCTCAACAGCCGGTATTCGGACCACGGCCAATAAAGCCACTTCTTCAGATGCTTGAGCGGATACGTGCGCTTGAACCACGGATCGAGCATGCCGTGTGTGAACACGAAATACGGCACGCGCGAGCGCCGCAGAGCGCGCCACGCGCCAAAGCTGTGGTATTGCCACAGCCCGTTGACGATGACGGCGTCGTAGCGCTGCGCGTTCGCGCGCAGCCACGGCACGAGGCGCGAGTTATAGCGATAATGCCCGGCCGAAGGCCCGATTGCATGCACCGGCAGCGAGAACGCGGCAACATGCGCCTCGCCGGGATCGTCGAGCGACAGCACGTCGACGGTATGGCCCGCTGCGCAAAGCCACGCCCCCGACTGGCGGACCGCTTCCACCGTGCCGCCCAACTGGGGATTCGTCGAAGGCAGAATATGCAGTATCTTCATGCGTGCGTCCCTATGGATTCCTCATGAATAACGGTAGATCGCGATGCATGCAGGCCGAGCGTGGCGATAAGCCTGCGGGTCATCTCTTCGATGCTGAAGCGCGCCGCGTTATCCAGCCCGGCCAGCGTCATACGCTCGAAGTTCGCCGCGGCCACCAGTTCCGCCGCGCGCGCCGAATCGGCGGGATCGAAATAGAGCGCCGCCGCGCCGCCCACTTCGGGCAATGGGTCGATGCCCGATGCGAAAACCGGGCAACCGCACGCCTGCGCCTCGATCACGGGCCAGCCGAAACCTTCGTTGAGCGATGGAAAAATCATCGCTTGCGCACCCGAATAAAGCGCCACGAGCAGATCGTGCGAAACGTCTTCGATCGAATGCACGCGCGTCGCGAAACCGCCTGTGGCGATCACCTCTCGCATGGCGGCATTGGGCGGCGGCCCAATGAAGACCAGTTGAGCATCGGCGAAACGCGGCAGGCGCTGCAGATGCGCGAAGATGCGTGCGACGGCCACACGATTCTTGCGAGGATGTTCGGAGCCGACATGCAGAAAATACGGATGCTCGCCCAGCGCTGCGTAGCCGTTTTTGGCGAGCGTGTCGCGCCAGCCCGCATCCGGATGAAACGCGCTATGCAGCGCATTGCGCACGACAAAAGCACGCTGCGTGAAATCCTCGCTGAGATCCAGCAGATGCGCGCGGGTCAGATCCGACACGCAAACGATGCGCCGCGCGCGCGCCATGCCGTGAAAATTCAGCGCCTGCAGCACCTTGCCTGTAAAACGCGTCTGCCAGCCATCGACCAGTCCGCGCGCCGCCTGAATCGCAATCACATCATGACAGGTGATGCTGCTGCGCTCGCGCGGCAGCCAGAACAGATACATGCCGTTCGAGTGGTCGCAGACATGCGTGCGATCGAAGCGGCGCGCCGCACGCGCCAGAAAAAACGGAAAAATCACGAACTTGTCGATATAGCCGATCCACTTCGCGAGCCCCTCCTCCGATGCATTCGCGCGCAACAGCACCGCGCGCGGCGCAATCAATTCCACTTCCACACCTGCCGCGCGCAGCCCGCTCAACAGCATTTGCGCGTAGGCTTGCATGCTTTTCTGGCCATCGGAGGGATAGTTGCCTACCAGCAGCAATTTCATGAGCGCGCTCCCCAGTTGAGCACCGGTTCGCCGAGCGGCAAGGTCACCGGCAGGTCTCTCGTCGCGCACAGCGCCAGCCCCAAAGCGATATAGCCGAACGCGTTCGCGCTCACCTGCCCGCTCACCGGCCACGACGACATGCCGTATGCGGTGGTAGCCCACATCAGCAGCGGCAAGGTCTCACCGCAGCGCACGAGCCGCACGAGGCTGCGCGATATACCCACCGCGAACATCAGGCACTTCGCAAGCAGCCACGCGAAGCCCACCACGCCCATTTCCAGCAGCACGCGCGCGGGTTCGGACTCGGCCAGCTCGAACGCGTTCTCGCCTGTCAGCAGCACCGATCCCGCGTTGGTGCCCGCGCCCAGCCCGTGGCCCACGAAGGTCATTTCCTTGCGCGCCGCTGGCTCGCCCAGCAATTCGGTTTCGATACGGCCCATCACATCTTCATCGGCGGCCGCGGTCTGGAAGCGCTCCTGGGTGGCAACGAGCGCATCGCTAAAGAGTCCGAGCGTCACCACGAGGGCCACCACGGCGAGCACCGTGCGCGCGATCGACTGCATCAACGCCTTGCCGGTTTTCGCGGCGCCAAAGCCCGCGAGCGTCTGCACCGCGAGCAGCCCGCCGAAGAACATGATGGACGCGCGCGAACCGCTCACGAGCGTGGAAATTGCCACGGCGATAAACGCCACCACCGCGAGCCAGCCGTGGCGGTACAGGCGTATGCCCCGCCATGCCGTGCTGATCGCAAGCGGCGACACCACCGCGATGAAACACGCAAAGCCCATCGTGAACGTGAAGGTGCCGCTCACACGCACGATATCGGCGCTCACGCGAAAGATGGCGTCTTCGTCGGTATCGGGCTGCACGTTGAGCGGCGACGACGGCGGCAGAAAATGCTGGAGCATCACGAGCGGCGTCATGACGATGCCCAGCGCGATCATCACGCGCATCACGCGCACGACCTCCGTATTCGTGAGCGTGCAGGCCATCGCCAGCGCCATCCAGAAGTACAGCAGCCAGAAGCGCAGGCCCAGCAGAAACAGCACGATCGGCCCTTGCAGCACGATGATCTGGAACAGTCCCCAGCCCGCCACCACGAAGGTCCACGCCAGCAGGCATTGGGTCGCGAATGGCATCGCCGCGAAGCGCCCGCGCAGCGCGCTGCGCATGACCAGCACAAACGCGGCGGCGTCACGGCAAAGCAGCAGCGGGCTCGTCAGGCCGGGCGCGATCCATTTGCGCACCGCGCCTTCGAACACCGTTACGAGGATCACGGTCAACACGAGCACGAAATCGAAGCGCAGCGGCTCGCGCTCGATCACATTCGCGTGGGGCATAGGCATGCGCATCGGCTACTCCAGCGTTTCGGCGATCAGGTCCGCGACGCGTCCGCGATACGCGCGCCACGTGAAATAGCGCGAGGCCGCGAGCGAACTTTCCGATGCTTCGCGTATCGAAGCGCGGTCCATCACTTTCTCGCGCATCGATTGATAGATCGCTTCTTCGGTGGGCTCGACCACCCATCCGCTACCGGGAAAGCGCGAGATGACTTCGCGTGCGCCCGTCATCGTCGAAACGATGGCCGGCGTGCCGGTCGCCATCGCCTCCACCACGACCATGCCGAAAGCGTCGAAGCGCGAAGGCAGCAGCAGGCAATCGGCGTCGGCAAACAAGGCGTAAAGCTCTTTCTGCGGTACGCCCGCGAGACAGCGCACATGCAGCACCTGCTTCGCGAGCGTGAGCCATTGCGGCTCCTCGGTGCCGCCCACGAGCGTGAGATCGGCGCAATGGCGCTGCGCGTTCAGGCGCGCGAACGCATCGAGAATCAGATCGATCGACTTGCGCGAAGACAGCGTGCCCGCAAAGATGAACTGCACGGGCCGCGCCGTTTCCGCACGCCGCGCAACGCCCGCCGGCAGCTCTGCGCCCAACAGCACCGAGCGCACCTTGCGTTCGTCCACGCCCGCACGCAGATACGATTCGCGCGCCATATCCGAGCAGGTGATGACGAGATCGGCCAGTTGCACCTCTTCGTCCTTGCGGCGATTGATCTCGTCGATATAGCCGTTCGAGTGCACCTCGATCAGGCGCTTCGCATCTTCATGATGCAGCGACGGGGCGTCGAGGATGCAGGTCGCGCCCACTTCACGCGCGGCCTTGAAGGTATGCCAGGCCGAATTTTCATAGCCCACCACGGCGGCCGGCTTCAACGCTCGCACCTGTTGTGCCACCCACCAGTCGAACCAGTGAAACACGCGATGCGCGTAGTCGTGGCGCGTCGGCGCGGTACGTGCGAGCGAACGCGCGCGCAACAGCATCTGCCACCAGACAGGATGGCGGCGCAGCGCCTGCGGAACGGCCGTGCTGCGTATCTTCTTGCGCCATTGTGCGGGAATGTATGCGGGCGGCTTGTCATCCACACATTGCACCGGCACGCCGGACCAGAACGTCTGCAGCATGCCGCGCTCGTAGAGCCCCCAGGCAAGCTGATGCGAATGCTGCAAGCCCGGATGAAAAACCGCGACTGTCTTGCCGCGCCGCGCGCTACCCACCGCTGCACCGTTCATGAGGTAATCTCCACGATCTTTTCGATCAGTTGGGCGCTGCGCGCGTGCTCGGCGAAGACGCGTGCGCCAATCGCCGCCGAGGTCGTATCGAGCGAATCGTCTGCTTCGCGAAACGCGTTGCGCGTGAGGAAATGACGCTCCGGCAGCGGGTAATTCGTCGGCACCGGATAGTTGCCCACACCGTCGAAGATCGACACGGGCGCGACGCCGTGACATGCGTAGGCCGCATAGACGCTCGACTTCGACGCCTGGCCCCACGGCGTGTTGAACAAGCCCCACTTCGCTCGCATCAGGCGTTGCGAGATCACTTCGGATGGCAGCGGGCCGGTCGCTTCGAAGGGCCAGGGCATGAAGGCCTGCGCCACCTTGTCGAGCCACGGGCCGCCGCTGCCGATGTCGACCACGCGCTCGATGTGGCCGCGTCCCAGTTGCTCCGTCAGCGCCGGCAAGACTTCGCGATAGATCTCTTCACGTGTGCGCGCCGAACCGAACACCACCGCCACGTCGTCTCGATCGCGCCAGGCGCTTACCGCATCGGGTTCGCCCACGTTGGAGAACGTGGGCGAGTAGATCGCGCGTTCGCCCATGCGTTCGACGCCCCACGTATAGGCCCAGTCGGTGTTGAAGAACGCGTAGTCCGCAAGTTCGGCGATGCGTTCGCAGATGCGCCGCTGCATTGGCGCGAGCCAGTACGCGCTCGACAAGCCGCGCGCGACCAGCACCCAAAGCTCGTGAAAGTAGACCACCACCCTCACGCCCCGCGCGCGCGCCGCATCGACGAAGGCTGGCAGCCAGAGCGGCACGCCCTTGCGGCTAAAGCCGTAGATCGACAGTTGCAGGATCCACACGTCGCCCGCCACCACCGGCACGGTGCGCGCGGCAGCGCGATTGGGCACCGCGTAGCGCTGCGCCTCGCGCTGGCGCTCGCGCAACAGCCGCACGAGCACGCCGGAGTGATCCGACACGCCGCAACCGTGCTCCTTGATCTCGGGTTGAACGATGCGAAAGCTGGTCATATGCGTGGCATTCGTCGGATTCAGGCGCTCACCAGCCCGCGCACGGGCTGCGCTTCACGTGCTTCATGCGCTTCGTGCGCTTCGTGCGCGCCAAGGAAGGCGTTATAGGCGCGCGCGAGACCATCCGCCAATGCCACCGTCGGCTGCCAGCCCAGCGCGCGCAGGCGTGCGCTGTTCATCAGCTTGCGCGGCGTGCCATCGGGCATCGACACATCGAACTGCACCTCGCCGCCGTAATCGACCACGCCCGCAATCGTCTGCGCGAGTTCGGCGATCGTCACATCGCTGCCAAAGCCGACGTTGATATGGCTTTGCATCGGCGAGGTGCATTGCCCATAAAGCGCGCGATCCATTTCCATGACGTAGACGCTCGCAGCCGCCATATCGTCGACATAGAGGAATTCCCGACGAGGACGGCCCGATCCCCATACCTGCACCGTCCGATCGCCCTTGCTGCGCGCTTCGTGAAAGCGGCGGATCAGCGCCGGCACCACATGACTGGTCTGCTGGCTGTAGTTGTCGCCGGGGCCGTAGAGATTGGTCGGCATCACGCTGCGATAGTCGGTGCCGTGCGACTCGCCGAACTGGCGGTTATAGCTCTCGCACAGCTTGATGCCCGCGATCTTGGCGATCGCATAAGGCTCGTTGGTGGGTTCGAGCTTGCCGCTCAGCAACGCTGCTTCGTCGATGGGCTGGTCCGCGAACTTCGGATAGATGCAGCTGGAGCCGAGAAACAGCAGGCGCTGCACGCCCGCACGCCACGCTTCGTGAATCACGTTCGCTTCGATCATCAGGTTCTGATAGATGAAGTCGGCGGGATAGTGATCGTTGGCGAAGATGCCGCCCACCTTCGCAGCGGCAAGGTAGACCTCATCGATCGATTGTTCGCGAAAGAAGGCGCGCACCGCCTCCTGGCTCGTCAAATCCAGCTCGGCATGCGTGCGCGTAATGAGTTGGACATCGGGCCGAAGCGCCAGAATGCGGGCGATGGCCGCGCCCACCATGCCGCGGTGGCCCGCGATGTACACGCGCTTGCGTTCGTTCTCCATGATCCGCTCCTTGCTCTAGCAGTGACTCACAGTCACTCGCACTCATTCGTGGTAGTCGTAGGCGATGTAGCCGTGCTCTTTCACCAGCTCGTCGCGTCCGGCCAGCTCGTAGTCGGACCAGACCATTTCCTTCACCAGCTGCTCGAAGCTCGTGGTCGGCTCCCAGCCCAATTTCTCCCTCGCCCTGGTGGGGTCGCCCAGCAGCGTCTCCACTTCGGTCGGGCGGTAGTAACGCGGATCGATGCGCACGATCACGTCGCCGGGCTTCACGTGCTTGCCGTCGCTCACGCCGGCCACCGTGCCGATTTCCTGCGCGCCGTCACCACTCCATGCGATCTCGATGCCCATTTCCGTCGCCGCCGCTTCGACGAAATCACGCACGCGGTACTGCACGCCCGTGGCGATCACGAAATCCTCGGGATGTTCCTGCTGGAGCATCAACCACTGCATCTGCACGTAATCGCGCGCATGGCCCCAGTCGCGCTTTGCATCGAGGTTGCCCAGATAAAGCGTCTTTTGCAGGCCCAGCTTGATGCGGGCGATGGCGCGCGTGATCTTGCGCGTGACGAAGGTTTCGCCGCGATTGGGGCTTTCATGATTGAAAAGGATGCCGTTGCAGGCGTACATGCCATACGCCTCGCGGTAATTCACCGTGATCCAGTAGGCGTACAGCTTGGCTACCGCATACGGGCTGCGCGGGTAGAACGGCGTGCGCTCGGTCTGCGGGATTTCCTGCACCAGACCATAAAGCTCCGACGTCGATGCCTGATAGAAACGTGTTTCCTTAGTCATGCCAAGGATACGGATGGCTTCCAGAATGCGCAGCGTGCCCACTCCGTCGGCATTGGCCGTGTATTCCGGCTCTTCGAACGAGACCGCCACATGGCTCTGCGCCGCGAGGTTGTAAATCTCCGTGGGCCGCACCGTCTGGATGATGCGGATGAGGTTGGTCGAATCGGTCAGGTCGCCGTGATGCAGCACGAAGTTGCGGCCCTTCTGATGCGGGTCCTGATAGAGATGGTCGATGCGGTCGGTATTGAACAGCGAGGCGCGGCGCTTCACGCCGTGCACCTCGTAACCCTTGTCGAGCAACAGTTCCGCGAGATAAGAACCGTCCTGCCCCGTGATGCCGGTGACCAGTGCAACCTTGCGTTCCATGATGGCGCTCTCCAGTGTGCGCGCACGTCCCGTGCGGTGTGATTTCAGTGCAGTTCCACGGCATCTGCCGCGTAGGTGGGGAAATTCGAGCCGTATCCAAAGGGGCCGCGCGGCACATCGGTGAGCACCACGCCCTTCACGGCAATGCCGCCATGACGCAGCCGCCGCACCGTCTCGCCGATGCCGGACAAGGCATCGCGGCCATGACGGCAGACAAGCAGCGTGGCGCCCGCGCGGCGCGCGATCAGCGCGGCATCGGTCACGGCCAGCACCGGCGGCGTATCGATCAAGACCACGTCGTAGCGCGCGGAAAGCTCGTCCAGCAGCGAGCGAAAGCGCTCGCTCATCAGCAATTCGGAAGGATTGGGCGGCACGGTGCCTTGCGGCAGCGCGTCGAGACCGGGCAGCACGTTGCGGACCAGCGCACTATCGAGATCCGCACCCGCGATCACATCCGATAGACCGGGCCGGCGGCGGATGTTGAGATACTCGTGAATATCGCCGCGCCGCATATCGCCGTCGACGATGACGGTGCGCTTGCCGCCCAGCGCCAGCACCGCGGCAAAGTTGACCGACACGAACGACTTGCCGACCTTGTTGCGCGGGCCCGTGATCGCGACGATATTGTTGCTGGCCGCCAGTAGTCCGAACTGCATCGCGGTACGCAGATTGCGGATCCCTTCGATCGCCACGTCGTGCGCCGCGCAACCCGCGAGCACATGCTGGGCGCGGGTGCCGCGCTTCATCGCTTCGTAGATCTTCAGTTGCGCCGGGCTGCGCGGCACCACCGCGTAGACCGGCACGCCGATCACATGCTCGATCTCCTTGGAGTGCTCCACGCCGCCAAACACCATCTTGCGGCACAGCGCGATGCCCACACCGACGAGCACACCCAGCAAGGCGGAGAACAGCAGGATCACCGATCGATTCGGCCGCACCGGATATTCCGGCGTGGACGCATGATCGACCACGCGCACGCTGCCCACCTGCCCGGCCTTCACCACACGCAACTGCTGCGCGTTGTTGAGCAGATTGGTATAGAGCTGCGTGTCCACGCGCACGTCTCGCATCAGGCGCAGCGCGTTCTGCTCGGTATCGGGCATCTTCTCCACCCGCGCGGAGAGATCGGCCATCTGCTGGCGCAACGTGCCCATCTGCGCATCGAGCGCGGCGACCGCCGGATGCTTCGGCGTGAAGCGCTGGATCATCTCGTCGCGCTGCTGCTGGAGATCGACGAGCTTGGTCTTGTCATCCACCACCTGTTGCAGCAGCAGACGGCTTTCCTCGCTCAGATCGACCGAGCCGTTTTCATTGCGAAAGCGGTTGTACTTCTCTTCGGCGTCTTCGAGTTCCGCGCGCAGTTGCGGCAGCTGCTGCTCAAGGAAGGCGAGCGTATGCTCGGCTTCGCCGGAGCGGCTATCGATGTTCTGCTTGACGTATTGCTCGGTGATCGTGTTGAGGATCAGCGCCGTGCGCGCGGCGTCGTTGCCATGCAGACTCACGCCGATCATGCCGGACTGCTTGGCCTTTTCCGCCACGGTGAGATGGCTTTGCAATTCGCTCGTGGCATGTTCGAGCGACACCCTGGTCACGCCGAACTGCGTGCCGGGGCGAGCCACCAGCGTATCCACGCGCACCGTCACCGTATCGCCACCGGATTGCGCGGTCGCCGTCGTGCCTGCCCGGCCGTTGAGCACGAGTTGTCCGCCCTTCGTGACGAGGCTGTACGCCTCGCCGCCCTGCGCGACCAGCACCACGCCTTCGCGCATCAAGCGCGGCGGCAGATCGAGCGCGCTGATCACCACCTGCTCGCCGCCCCACGCGTACTGCGAGAGACCGAAGCGCGGCGGCGCCAGCTCGCCCGCCGGTACATGCCGCGCGAGCGCTGCACCTATCAGCGGAAAGTAATGCGGCTGCACCTCGATATCCAGATGCAGCCGCGAGACGGCCTGGCCGACCACGAGATCGGAGCGCAGCAGCTCGATTTCCGCCGCTGCCGTACCGCTTCTGTCGAAGATCGAAGCCAGCTCGCCCAGCGAATCGCGGTCTTTCGACGACAGCTGGTTGTCGAGAATCTGGATCAGCGACTGCGCTTCATACACAGGCGTCGCGACGAAGGCATAGAGACCGCCGAGCAGCAAGGCGAGCACGGTCATCGCGAGAATCAGCCGCCAGCTTTCCGCGATGCGCGAGAACCACATCGATAGCGGCACATCCATTTGCGCGGCGAGCGGCTGCGTTTCCACCGGCGGCACGGCGCTCAGGTGATCGGCAGCGGGCTCTCGAACGAGGCGAGGAGTAGGTGCGTTCATTTCGTCAACACCGCTGCGGTAAGGCCCGCGTTAATGGCCGGAAGAAGGAGGTTCAGCACGCGCGAGAGGCGTACGAGCCCGTTGCTGTCGACATAGACGACATCGTTCGATTGCAGCTGGAACTGGTTGGCGAGAATCATCGACACCGGCGAGCGCGCGTCCAGGTGATAGACCTGCGGCTGGGTGCCTTCCGCGCCGCGAATGACATAGAGCTGTTGTGGATCGGCTGTGTTGGAGTCAATGCTGCCGGCCTGCGAAATCGCATCGCTGAGCATCAGCTTGCCGTTACGCATGGGTACCGCCGTCACGGGCTTCGACACTTCGCCCATCACATAGACGCCGTTGTCTTCGCGCGCCACCACGCGCAGCAGGTCGCCCTTTTGCAAGCGGATTTTCGCGGGGTTTTCGTTGCGCGCAAGCATGGCGGGCAAATCGAGCCGATACGACTTGCCGTCGCGCACCAGCACCATCTGGCTTTGATCGGCATTCTTCGTGAAGCCGCCGGCGCGTGCCACGGCCTGATAGAGCGTCATCGGCACGTCGTTGATGGCAAGCGAGCCGGGCGACTGCACTTCGCCGTCTACGTAGATCTGCTTCGAGCGATACGAAACGATGCGCACCGTTACCTGCGGTTTCTGGTAGACCTCGGAAAGCCGCGATTGCACGAGACGTTGCACGTCTTCGATATGCATGCCCGCAACGTGCTCGCGACCCACATAGGGAAACTGTAGATAGCCGTCCTGATCGATCACGAAGCCGGGCGCCGGATCCGCCGAGCGTTGCGCCGACACGCTATTGGCCTGGCCGCTCTGCGCGGCGATCAGTTCCGGGTGGTCCCAGACGGTAATGTCGAGCACATCGCCGGGTCCCAGCGTGTAATGCAGGGGCTGGCTGGAGGCTTCGAGCATCGTCCAGGTGTTGTCAGGCGCGGCGGCGGCGCGCAACTGCTGGATCAGCCGCAGATTGATCTCGGTGATGGGAATCTGCTGCTGGGCCTGCGCGGAATCGCTAGACGCGCCATCCGCGCTATCCGTGCCTTCGCCCGTGGGCAAGGTTGCGGGTTGCGACATCCGCATACCCGGCGCGCTCGAGCAGCCCGCGAGTGCGCCGGCAAGCGCAAGAATGGCGATGAGCGCCGCCAGTCCGCCGCGGCCCAGGCGGCGAGACTGCATTGAACGGCGTAAAACGCGGCGCGCCGCGCGCATCGCGCCGCGTGCTCTCTGGCACGCGTGCAGGATGGCGGCAACGATAAACCCTTCCAGCATCTGGATGAACACGATCATTCTTCCCCAACGTTGAGAGGATACTCAGGACAACGATCGAAGACCCCGGATCAGACGCGATTTCCCCCCGCGCCCGCCATTTCCCGATCGCTGCACCCATGAAGGCGCGATCAATATGCGTTGCTATGCACGAGCCCCTTGAGAACGGTGGCCGCCACGATGCGCATGTCGAGCGCGAACGACCAGTGGTGAAGGTAGTAGAGATCGTGCTCGACGCGGCGCTCCATTTTTTCCACGCGATCGGTCTCGCCGCGATAGCCATTCACCTGTGCCCAGCCCGTGATGCCGGGCTTGATGCGGTAGCGATGGATATACCCGTTGACGACCTTGCGATAGAGTTCGTCGTGCTCGATCGCGTGCGGACGCGGGCCGACCACGGACATTTCACCGCGCAGCACGTTAAGGAACTGCGGCAATTCATCCATGCTCGTGCGGCGCAGAATCCCGCCAATCTTCGTGATGCGCGAGTCGTTGCGCGTAGCTTGAACGACCTGTCCCGCCACTTCGGCGTGCTGGCGCATGGTGCGAAACTTGTAGATGCGAAATACGCGGCCATCCGCGCCCATGCGCTTTTGCGTGAAGAACACCGGCCCGGGCGAAGAAAGCTTCACGGCAATGCTTACCGCGATGAACACGGGCAGCAAGGCAAATAGCGCCGCAGCCGCAAAGACGCGGTCGAAAATCTCTTTCTTCGCCAGCGCATGAGCGGGCATGGGCGACGCCACCAGATTCATCGCCGGCATCCCAATCAGATCGATCATCGCGCTGCCGAACAGCGCCATGCTGCGCACATCGGGAATGAAGCGCACGTTCACCAGGTCGTCGCGAAACGCATTCACGCATTGCAGGATCGCCTGCTCTTCGCAGAGCGGAAGCGCGAGCCATACTTCCTGAATGCCGTTACGGCGCACGAAATCGACAAAACTCGCAAAGTTATCCGGGCCTGCATAGGCCGGCACGCCGATGATTGAAGCGCCGCCCGCGGGCTTCGCGTCGTAAGCGGCCATGGCGCGAAAGCCCGTGGCGGGGGCCTGCTGGATACGCTCGACGATATGCTGGCAATGCTCGCCGTAGCCCACGATCGCCACGTTGCGCAGGTTCATGCCCGCATGACGCGCGCGGGACAGCGCCGCGCGCACGATCAGCCGCGCGCCCACCATCGCCACCGCCGTGTAGCCGATCCACCAGCTGAACCACAGGCGCGAGACGGCGTCGGCGCGATGCACCGCGAACATCATCACCAGCGCGCAGACGTCCACCACCATCCACGCCAGCACGACCCGCGAAACCAGCCGCAGGATCGAGCGCCCGCGCCACGACTGATACACGCCGAACACCGGGAACACCGCCAGCGTGAACGCGCAGGCAAAAAGCGTAAATGCGCCTTCCACGCCCTGCGAAATGCTATCGGTGGCATGCAGGCTCGTAGCCAGCCGCGCGCAGACGACGATCAGCGTGACATCCAGCACGCGCGCCAGCAAGCCTTGCACGCTGCCGAACGAGGCCGGCGATTCCGGCACGAACTCAATGGTACTCATGGCCCGACTCTCCAGTTGCGAGCGCAACGAGTGCGCTCATTGCATGCTCAGGTGCATTCAGGCCCGGCCATAGGTGTCGTCGAAGCGCACGATGTCGTCCTCGCCCAGATAGGCGCCCGATTGCACCTCGATGATCTCGAGCGGCAATTTGCCGGGGTTTTCCAGCCGATGGCGCACGCCGATGGGGATAAAAGTGGATTCGTTCTCGCTCAGCATGAACTGCTCGTCGCCGCGCGTGACCAGCGCCGTGCCGCTCACCACCACCCAATGCTCGGCGCGGTGGTGATGCAGTTGCAACGAAAGCTGCGCGCCGGGCTGCACCACGATGCGCTTGACCTGGAAGCGCGCGCCCTTGTCGATCGAATCGTAATAGCCCCAGGGACGGCGTACCTTGCGGTGTGTGTTGGCTTCGGGTGCATGCAGCGCCTTGATCTTCGACACCAGGCCCTTGACGTCCTTCACCTGCGAGCGGTCGGCGACCAGCACGGCGTCGTCGGTTTCCACCACCACCACGTTGCTCACGCCCACGCAGGCCACCAGACGCCCCTCGGAATGCGCAAGACTCGAAGTCGAGTTCTCGAACATCACGCGGCCACGGCCAACGTTGCCGTCCGCATCTTTATCGAGTGCGTCCCACACGGCATCCCAGGAGCCCAGATCGGACCAGCCCGCATCGAGCGGCACCACCACGCCAGGCGCGAGCGCCGGATCGGTGCCCAGACGCTCCATCACCGCGTAATCGATCGAGTCGGACGGCGAGGTCTTGAAGTAGTCGCGTTGCGGGCGAAAGAAGGCGCCGTCGTGCTGGCCCGACACGTAGGCCGCCATGCAGGCCTCATGCATCGCGGGCTGCAGGTGCTGGAGTGTGTCCAGCCAGACCGATGCGCGCACAACGAAAATGCCGCTGTTCCACCAGTAGTCGCCGGTATCGACATAGTGCGCCGCCAGTTCCGCGGCGGGTTTTTCGACGAAACCCGCGATATTGCGCGCGCCATCTTCGAGCGGCTTGCCCAGACGGATATAGCCGAAGCCAGTATCGGGCCGGGTGGGCGGCACACCCAGCGTGGCGATGGCGCCCGCTTCCGCATAACGCGCGGCGCGGCTGACGGCGCGCTGGAACGCCGCCAGATCGCCGATCGCATGATCGGCAGGCATCGCCACGACGATGGCGTCGCTGCCTCGCGAGCAAGCCGCGGCGCAGGCCAGCGTCAGTGCGGGCGCGGTATCGCGCCGTTCGGGCTCAACGATGATCTCCGCCTTCGTGCCGCCGGCGCGTGTCTGTTCGGCGGTCAGGAAGCGATGTTCGTCGCCGCAGACGACGATCGGCTCGGGCACGATCTCCCACGGCGTGGGGAAACCTTCCAGACGGCGCATGGTCGATTGCAGCAGCGTGTCCTGGCCGATCACGCCGATCAACTGCTTGGGGAACTGTTCGCGCGACATCGGCCACAGGCGCGTGCCCGCACCGCCCGCCAGCACCACAGGCACGATGCGCAGCGTCGGAACATGCGTCATGGGCGCGCCAGGCGTACTCACATCGAGCACGTCGACGGTCACGAACACCGGCGCCGCCTGAAGCCCCGCATGAGTGGTTTCCACGGGCTTTGCGATTTTTCCGTAATCGATTTCCATCGTTTCGTACTCCTATCATGTGTAGCGAGTTGAAACCGCCGGGGCAGCGCTGCGCGTGCGCGCAGGCGCCTCGCCCGTCGTCGAAATGGAATGCGTGTGCTGTCTTCGCCCCGCACGGCGTTGCGCCGCGCGCTACGTACAGTTAGCGCTGGACCGCGCTATTCAGGTGAGTTCGCCCAAGCGGCGCTCATTGACCTTATTGACCTTATTGACCAATCGCGTCGTCCACCCGAACCCGGTGGCGGCTGCGATATTCGGTAGGTGAAACGCCCAGCCGGCTGCGGAATACCTTGGAGAGACGGTCGCCGTCGCGCATGCCGCTGCGACGCGCGATCTTGTCCACCGGCAGATCGGTGTTGACGAGCAACTGGCAGGTCAGTTCGAGCCGCACTTGCAGCAGGTAATCCGAGGGCGTCATGCCCAGCACGTCCTTGAAACGCCGCAGGAAATTACGCTCGCTCATCGCGAAGGCCTGGGCCGCGTCCGCCACCGAAATCGCGCGTTCGCAGTTCTCCTGCAGCCAGCGCGCCGACGCCCACACCTTGTCGCCCGAGGTGGGCCGCGAGGCATCGGCAAACAACGCCGAAAGCCGCGTGGAAAGACTCGGCAGCGCGCGCTCGCCCACCTTGCGCGCGGCGTCAGCGCCCATGTCGCGGCGAATCAGCACGAGCGCCGCGCGCAGCGCTTCGTGATGATCGTCGGCGCTCGCGTCCTCTTCCGAGCCCGCAAGACGCACGCGCTGACCGAACGGCGCGCCACCCTGCTCCGATTCGAGCCCGGCCGCTTTCAGCAACTGATGCCCTTCACCGATCGCGCGCACCTCGTCGCTCGCGGGCACCACGCGATGCAACCATGCCTTCAGGCGAGCGTCGCCCAGTGCATTGGCCACCGCGCGGCCACCGCCGATGAAAAGCGCGTCGAAACCGCGGATAGTCGAATCGCCCACTTCGTCGATCGCGGACGTCGCCAGCTTGAGCGACGACGAACAGGCCACGGCGCCCCCGTCTACCGAGAGCAGCCACACACGATAGGGCAGCGTCCTCGCGCCTTCGGACATTGCAAGATCGTTGGCCAGCTGGAATACCTCTGCCACCATCCCCGCGCCAAGCAGGGAAAAACCTTCAAACAGCACAATCCCGATTTGTCGGGTAACCCTTTCCCGGGTGACGCGCGTCGCGGTGTTTCTGGCCGACAGCGACGCGGCCGAACCTCGATCATCTATAACGACGTATGCCATGACTGTTCCCCAATGTGGACGGTCCGCTGGCTCCCTTGTTTCGCATTCCGCGATGCGATTTTATTGTTCCGTGTGCAGTGCATCATAGCTGGTCGAAATGCATTGCGCGTGACGTGACCGATTATGGCGAGGTGTTGGCGGATCAATAAATCGGATATTTATGTGGGGCTTCGCACATTGATAAGACGAGTATCGAACGCAATCCACCATTAAAAAATCCGAAAGTGATTCGATGAAAAAGTACTCGCTGGCACGGTTGCAGCATCGCAGCCCGGGCATTTGTGGAACCCATTCCGCTGCATCGCAGCATTCCATTCGAGCCCATTTTATAAGGCTTTTTGGCCGATTTCAGCGGATTCATGACGCATCGAACCTGGATAGATTGATTTGTCTGATTAAAACCCTGAATGCGTTTTCGGTCTCCCGGAAATTTTTGGCTATGGGCATCCAAGCAGTAACTGTTCCATTCAGAGGGATTTGCCGTGTTTTCCATCTGACGAATAAAGTTATCAATCGAAAGTTAAAAACGGGTTTTCCCCTACATTTCCTTTCCACGTCGATAAAGTACGAAAAAAACCACGGGAAAAATTGCTTTTGTATGGTGCATGGCAAAAAAATTCGGGTGCATTTACCGCGCGCGAACTCCCGGGTGGCCGATTAAGCCGAAGACTTGGCGACGGAGGCATTCTCGCGCGTAGTAAGGTGGTCCGAAAACCTTGAAGCGGGTCACGTCTTGTCTGGCGTGGCCATTCCCGGCGGCGCGCCATCTCGATACGACAAGAAAGGCCCGGCCATGAACACAGGGGTAAGGACTGAGAGCGGTCTCATGGACGAATTCATCAGGGAATTCGTTGGCGTCGTGCCGGCCGATCTGCTCGCAAGCATCAATGCGGCCATCGAGGCCGCGCGGCATGAATGGCAGCCGCCCGACGGGCGGCGGGCTTCGGCGGCCGCACGCCAGTTTGCCGATGCGATGCGTCTGCACGATGCATTTAGCGCGATGGAAGCGCAGGTTTGCGCGGCGGCGCGACAGTGGATCGGCCAGACCATGGCGCGAGAGCCGAACGACGCGCCCATTCATGTGCTGCGCTGTGTCGGGCCTCGTATGTCCGCACAGAGTTATTTGCGCCATTTCGATTCGCATGTGCTGACCGTACTGATTCCATTGCAGCGCGCGCCCGACGGCGATCAGAACGGTGACCTGATCGTGCATGTGCGCCGGAACCAACCGCTCGCGCCGCTCATGCATCTATTCACCAAGGCATGGCTCTTTTTCGAACACGGTCTGCCATTCGCACTGCGGCGCGCGATCGTCAATAGCGGCTTCAGCATGCGTCATTGCCGCCGCATTCGCTGCGAGCCGGGCAATGCCTATGTGTTCAACGGCCTCGTCACGCTCCATCACAATCTGCACGTTGCGGATGGCGAGCGCCGCTCGCTCATCATCCACCACTACGACGCGGGTCTCGAAGCGAGATTGCGCACCATGCTGCGCGTCGTGCGTCAGGTGCGCGACCGGCTTGCCGGGTACTCCTGATCGGTGAATGACCGTCTTGCGTCTGCGGGCGATTGTCCGATCGCCGCGAGATCGTGGCGGTCGCGCCGGTGTTTTGCCGCCTCATAATCGGCCACTCATGAGCGATATTCCGGCAATCCCCACAGCGCGCACGGAGGCCCAGTGAAGATCCTGATCTACGGCATCAACTACGCACCGGAAATGACCGGGATCGGCAAATATACCGGTGAGATGGCCGCGTGGCTCGCCTCGCGCGGCCATGAGGTGCGCGTGGTGACGGCGCCGCCCTACTATCCCGAGTGGCGCGTGACGCAGCCGTACTCGGCAAAGCGCTATACGAGCGAATCGCGCGACGGTGTCCAGGTCTCGCGCGCGCCATTGTGGGTGCCGTCGAAGCCGCGCGGCAAGGCGCGTCTCGTGCATCTCGCGAGTTTCGCGCTGTCCAGCCTGCCGCTGATGCTGCGCTTCGCCTTCTGGCGTCCCGACATAGTGTTCTGCGTCGCGCCCAGTCTGCTGAACGCGCCTACGGGATGGCTTGCCGCGCGGCTGTGCGGTGCGCATGCATGGCTGCATATTCAGGACTTCGAAGTGGATGCCGCATTCAAGCTCGACATTCTGCGCGGATCGTGGCTCAAGCGCACCGCGCTTGCGATCGAGCGCACGCTGCTCAAACGCTTCGACAGCGTTTCGACGATCTCCGGCAAGATGCTCGAACGCGCCGCCGACAAGGGGGTGCGCGCCGCGCAACTCGTGCGCTTTCCCAACTGGGCCAGCACGGATGCCGTATTTCCGCTCGGACGCACGAGCCGTCTGAAGGCGGCGCTTGGCATCGCTTCTGACGCCGTGGTGGTGCTCTATTCGGGCAACATGGGTCTGAAGCAGGGCCTGGACGTGCTGACCGACGCTACGCTCGCGCTCAAGGATCAGGCGGATCTGGCCTTCGTGTTTTGCGGCAGCGGCCCGGCGCGCGCGGCCATCGAAGCGGCTTGCGGCGAGCTGCCGAATTGCCGCGTGATCGACCTGCGGCCCGTCGAGGAGCTGAACGAACTGCTCAATCTCGCCGATATTCACGTCCTGCCGCAACGCGCCGATGCCGCCGATCTGGTGATGCCATCCAAGCTCACCGGCATGTTCGCAAGCGGTCGCGCGGTGATTGCAATGGCCAGCCCCGGCACCGAATTGCACGACGCGGTCGCGCCGCGCGGCATGGTGGTGCCTCCCGGCGACGCCCATAGCCTCGCCCACGCGATCCGCACGCTGGCCGACGATCCGGCGCGACGCGAGGAGTACGGCAGCGCGGGCCGCACATTCGCGGTGGCGTCGCTATCGCGCGATGCGGTGCTGGAGGATTTCGAGATGCGGCTACGCGCGGTAGGGCCTGCACGCAAGCAGCCGGCGATTGCGCGTGCCGGGGAAGAAAGCGCATCCGCGCTGGAACGGGTGCAAGACGCAAAGCATCCCGGCTGAAGTCAGCACGGCACTTTTTTCAGGCTCCAGAAGCAACAAAGCCGGCTCCTTTACAAGAACCGGCTTCGTTCGCTTCGTTTCGGTCGACCAGCAGATGGGCGGATAGTGCCCCGATTGCGGTCAGATCGTCGTAGCGATGTACAACAGTGATGAACAGCTTAGTCGCGCGGCAGGCCGAACGGCGCGTAGTGCGAGCGGCGGATGCGTTCGGCTTCGCGGGCACGCGCAGCATACGAATAATCGGCATCCATCGGCAGGTAGGGCGACGCGAAAAAGTCGTCCACCTTCTGGAGCAGTGCGAGGATAAAGCTCATGATGACTCCTGGTGAGGCGGAAGTTAAGGGTTTTCCCTGACTGAAAGCATTATAGGGTTTTCCCTGAGCCAACACCAGTGCAGTGCAACAAAAAAAGCGCGGCGCCGCGTCGCAGTCCGTCAGTAGGCCTGCCTATGCGTTGCCAGCGTTGCGCCGAGGCAACACATAGGCATCCTGCTATTTAGGGGTCGGAAAAAACGGCGAAACGATCAGTTTTTCGTCGTCTGATGCGTGCCCGACTGGGCGTGCGCCTTGGCTGCGGCGTGGGAAGCCGACTTGTCTTTCTCGGCCTTTTCAGCAGCCTTGGCCCTGGCGGCGCGTGCGGCATGGCGCGTGGGCGCGGAGGCCGATTGCGCACGGGCCGGCGCCGCAGCGGCCGGTGCGGCCACCGACGCAGCCGCCGCAGCGCCGGTTTCGACAGGCGGCGGCGCGTCCAGGCGGGCCGTGAGCTTGTCCAGCGCGGCCTGCTGGTTCTGCAGCAGAAGCTCGATGCGTTGCTGCTGGGCTTGTGAATCGGCCGAAAAGTTGGCCAGCATGGCGGTTTCCACCACCGCCACGAGCGTCGTCACCACGAGGGCCGCCACGGCCGCCGTGAGCATCCACCGGGTTCTGCGCGCCTGTACGGCCAGCGCGCCGGCAAGATCCGCCCGCGAGGTTTTATCCGCGTGCTCGTGGACCGGACCATGCACCGCCGCCTCGAAATCCGAGGCATGCACCACCGAGTTCAAATGCGCCGGACTGCCGCTTGCGCTCGTCGGCGCATAGGAGAAGCCGTTTGCGGGCTTCGCCGCGGCCTCGAGCGCGATTTCGGCAGGTTTGGGCGTCTCGACCGCTTCAGCGGCTGGAGCGCTTTCAGCGCTCGCAGGCGCCAAGGCCTGGTCAGCCTCGTCAGCCACGGCGGCAGGATGTGCAGGTTGTGCGGATGCGTCTGGTTGCAGCGGATCGGCGTGGAAAAACGGCTCGGCGGGATCGAGAACGGGGTCGAGCGCCGCTTCCTGCGCGAGCGGTGCGGTCTTCTGCCGCGCTGCGCGGCGCGCGGCGAGCGACGCCATCGCGCGGCTGACTTTCGGGCTCACGCCCTGGGTCGCGCCGACGAACTCCGGCACGGGGCCGTCCCCGGCGTGCCCAAATAGATCGAGGGTAGGCTCGGCGGGCTGGGCGTCCAGCGGGGCGCCGATCGTTGCGTCAGGCGACGCTGCGCGCCGGCGGGAAGTCGTGCCGCGCGCACTGCGCCCAGCTTCCGACGATTCATTCTCTGCGTTGTCTGCGTAATCTGCGTGATCGGCCATGGGTCAACGATGAGGCTCGCTTCGGATGAACTCGCGTCGCACGGCGGTCTAGCCTGGCCGCAGCCCGACAGCCGCGATCGCTCTTCGGGCGCCCGTGCGTCGATCTCGTCGATCGGCCTTTGCGCCCTGGACAGGCATCTTAGCCGCAAACGTTGCCGGTGTGCGTCCCTAAAATATGAAGTATCCATGACGCATCGACGCATCCGTCAAACCGATCAGTTCCGCAGCCCGTCCTCGCCGAACTCCTTGACGACTTGCAGCTTGCGCAGCGCCGTGCAGATTGCCTTGTACTCCATCGACGGCACGCGCGCCAGCACGATCATGATGAGCCGCGAGACGAGTTCGTTCCCGGCGGTTGAGCAGGGTGCGGTTTTCCTTGTCGTTGGCTGGCGCGAGCAAGCTTTAGAAAGGCATCGATTCGAGACGGATCGCGCCGCAGCGTACAATCGGCGGCACCGTATTCGTCCTGCGCACACGTCTTTCATGAACGCATTCACCGGCGCAGCCAGCCTGCGCGAACATTACGACCGCACCATCCTGCCGCTGTGGCGCGGCCCCGGCTTCAACGCCGCGTTGCGCCTGCCGCACGAAGCGCTAGACGCCAGCGGCGCGGCGTCCTTGCCCGACGCGCGCTACCGCGCCATGGCCTGCGCCCGCCAGCTTTTCGTGTTTTCGCAGGCCGGCGACGCCACGCACGCGCATGCGCTGTTCGAATCGCTGCGCCATTACTTTCAGGACCGCACGCATGGCGGATGGTTCTACAGCGTCGATCCGCAAGGCGCGCCGCTCGACACCACCAAAGACCTCTACACGCACGCGTTCGTAGTGTTCGCGTGCTCCGCCTACGGCCAGCGCTTTGGCGTAAGCGAAGCGCTCGACACGGCGCGCGAGACCTCCGCGCTGATCCTCGACCGCTTCAAGGCGCCCGACGGCCTGCTGCAATCGGCCCTCGACGCCTCGTTCGCGAACGTCACCGGCGGCCCGCTGCAAAACCCGCTGATGCATCTGACCGAAGCCTGGCTGGTGGCCCGCGAGGCCACCGGCGATGCCGCCTTCGACACCGCCATCACGCGGCTGTGCGAAGCGCTCGCGCGCGGCTTCCTGCACGCGCCCACGGGCTGCATCGCCGAATTGCCGCTCGGCGCGGCTGGCAACCGGCTGGAGCCGGGGCATCAGTTCGAATGGTTCTGGCTTGCCGCGCAGGCAGGCGAGAAGCGGCTGGGCGAATCCGGGCTGCAGAAGGCACTGGTGCGCGCCTTCGCGTTCGCGGTGAAGCACGGCGTGGACCCGCTCACGGGCGCGGTGGCGGCGGCGACCGACGAAAGCGGACGCGTGACCGACGCCACCCAGCGCATCTGGGCGCAAACGGAATACTTGCGCGCGATCGCCACGCACGGCGACACCGTTGTGCGCGCAACCTTAAACGGCCAGATCGAAAAATTCTCCGCTCGTTTTCTGACGCCGCAAGGCTGGATCGAATGCCGCGCCGCGAACGGCGACATCGCCCGCGCCGATATGCCTTCAACCACGCCCTATCATCTGCTCACGGCGTACAACGCGCTGGATCGATAGAAAGCAAACAGGGCGGCTCACTTGCATGGCCGCCCTTTCGTCAGGCTGAAACCAGACCGGTCTGAAACGCTCAGGCCGTCGCGAACGCCCCCTCCGGTTCCTTGCGCAACGTGCTCGCCGTCATCTCCGCGAGACGGCGGCCTTCGGCCAGCACCGCCGGCGAAATCTCGAATGCCGCCACGGCTTCGGCAAGCTGGCGCGTCTGCTGATGCAGCGAAGCCGCGGCAGCCGCCGCTTCCTCCACCAGCGCCGCGTTCTGCTGCGTCATCTGGTCCATCTGCGACACGGCCGTGTTCACCTGATCGATCCCCGCGCTCTGCTCCAGCGACGATGCGCTGATGCCCGCCATCATCTGCGTGGCGCGCGAAATCGAGGTGGACACTTCGCGCATCGACTCGCCCGCGCGCTCGACCAGTTCCGAACCGCCGCGAATCTGCGAGACCGATTCACTGATCAGCGTCTTGATCTCCTTGGCCGATTGCGCGCTGCGTTGCGCGAGTCCGCGCACCTCGCCCGCCACCACGGCGAAGCCGCGGCCCTGCTCGCCCGCGCGCGCTGCTTCCACGGCGGCGTTGAGCGCCAGAATATTGGTCTGGAAGGCGATGCCGTCGATCACGCCGATGATCTCGGCGATCTTGTCCGAACTTTGCGCGATCGCATGCATGCGCTCGACCACTTCGCCCACCACCGCGCCACCGCGCGAAGTCGCGTCGAGCGCGGCTTCGGCCAGTGCATTGGCTTCGCGGGCGTTTTCGGCGGTGTTGCGCACCGTGCCCGTGAGCTGCTCCATGCTGGCTGCGGTTTCTTCGAGCGAAGCGGCCTGCGATTCCGTGCGCGCCGAAAGATCGGCGTTGCCGGTAGCGATTTCGTCCGCGCCCACGTTAATGCCGCTCGCCGTCTCGCGCACCGTATGCACCGTGCGCGCAAGGCTCGCCTGCATCATCGCGATGCCGCGGAACAGCCGGCCGATTTCGTTATCGCCGCGCGCAGCCACGGTTTGGTCCAGACGCCCGCGAGCGATGCGGTCGAAGTGACGGCCCGCCTCCTCGAGCGGCACGACCACGCCGTTGCGCAGCCCGAAGTACACGCCGGTGGCCAGCGCGATCAGACCCAGCAGGATCACGATGCCCACGCCCTCGAATACGGCGAGGCGCGAATCGATCGACTCCAGCGAGCTGCGGCTGGCCGCGGCGCTAAAGCGCGCGAATTCCTGCAGCTCGGCCAGGTAAGCGTCCTGATACGACTGCGTCGGCTGGTCGAGGAAGGCCTGGATGTTGTTGGCGTTGAGGTCGTCCACCAGTTCGGCGAGCGCCTTGTGATAGACCTGATAACGCTGGCCGAGCGCCGCGACGCGGGCGCGGTCCTCGTCGTTGATCGGCTCGACCGCGTTGAGCGTGGCGAACGACTGGTCGGCCGCGCTCAGTTGCTCCTGGGCGTGGCCGATGATGTCGCTCGGCGCCGCGCCGCCGCGGATCAGGCGCGTGCCTGCGCGCGAGAGGTTGATGCGGGCGTCCATCAAATGCTGGGTGGTTTCGTTGGCGGCGCTGGCCTGGCGCAGCGCGACCTTGGAGAGATCCTTGACGTCGTCGTGGGTGCGGGTGAGCGACCAGAAGCCCAGCCCCTCGGTCACGAGCTGAAGTACGCAGAATGCGACTAGAACGCATAGAAGGCCGGAAGCGACCTTGATCTTGCTGAACATCTTGAACACCTGGGATGGCAGTGAGTGTGGGATCGGCGAACGCATGGGTATCGCGCGCGCCTCCACTGGGGTTTACGGCAGGAGCAAACGTTGTATTGAGCCTAAAAGTGTGAATTTTCAGCATTAAAACGGCGACAGATCGTTTCAAAACTGCAATGAGCCCGTTTTCGCGGCGATTCCATTCGTTTCCCACAACAATTTCTCGCGCGGCGGCCTTCGATTCACCTTGCGCCGCCGCAACTCGCTTCCTAGAGTGGTTATGAATTCATGCGGGCACAGTCCCGGGGAAGGCCGCCATGACCGATCTCGTTGACCGCGCACGCGGCGCGCTGATGGCGCAGCCGTTCAGCATGTTGCTGGGCACTGAATTGATGCACGTCGGCCCCAACGAGCTGACGCTGCGCCTGCCCGTACGCGACGAACTCAAGCAACAGCACGGCTTCGTGCACGGCGGCGTGATCTCGTATCTCGCCGACAATGCGCTGACCTTCGCGGGCGCGCTGGCCCTCGGGCCGCGTGTCGTTACAGGCGAATACAAGATCAACTATCTGAGGCCGGCGCTGTCGGGCACGCTGATGGCGCGGGCGCGCGTCGTCCACGCGGGGCGTCAGCAGGCGACCTGCCAGTGCAGCGTGTTTGTGATGGAGGACGGCAGCGAGCGGCTTGTGGCGCTCGCGCAGGGAACCG
Organism: Paraburkholderia bannensis; assembly: GCF_014200455.1. Classification (GTDB taxonomy): domain Bacteria; phylum Pseudomonadota; class Gammaproteobacteria; order Burkholderiales; family Burkholderiaceae; genus Paraburkholderia; species Paraburkholderia bannensis_A. The sequence continues at coordinate 88,406 of NZ_JACHBW010000021.1, forward strand.
TCAGCAGGATGGCGGAAGCGGGCCGCCCGGAAGAATATGCGTCATATGCGTCATATGCGTCCGTCAAATGACGGAGAAAGCGCACGGGCCAACGCGCGGCCAGATTGCCTGAAAAGTTTCCGGATCTGCAAAACAAGGACAAATCCGCGCGCGCGCCTCATATTTCAAAAGCATTACGCTTGACCCTGATTCCTTGCAACCTCTAACCTCCGGCGCGTGATCAACCAGCCAGCGCCGCCGTGTCACCCTCCAGCAAGACCACCTTCGCCGCCGCCGCTCTCGCGATATACAGCCTGCCCACGCTCGCGCAAAGCGAGGGCGCGTCGTTCGTCGACGGCCTGCCGGGCGTCGATACACAACGCCTGCAGCAGCAGCGTCTCGAAGCGACCTCGAACAACGGCGCGCTTGGCGATGCGCTCGACGGCAATGCGCACAGCCGCGAAGCCGGCGCCACGGACCTCGCGCATCTGCCCGCAGAAACGCCGTGCTTCCAGATCGACAAGATCGAGATCGCCAATAATCCGTTCCGCTCGCTGTCTGGCGTGGTCGCGCCGGTGGCGGGCCAGTGCGTGGGTGCGCTCGGGCTGAAGGCGATCCAGGACGCCGCCACCAATGCGCTGATCGCCAGAGGCTATGTGACGTCGCGCGTGAGCGTGCCGCTGCAGTCGCTCGCGTCCGGCGTACTCAGGCTCGATGTGCAGGCGGGACGTGTAGGGGAAGTGCGCGACGAGTCCGCCGCGTTCGACGAATCGCCCGACGCATCGCCCGACGAATCGCCCGACGATCTCGCCCAGGCATCGGCGGCCGCGGCGCGGCCCGAAGCGATCGGCGCTCTGGCGCGCGCCCTGCCGCTGCAGCGCGGCGATCTGCTCGATCAGCGCGGCATCGACCAGGCGCTGGAGAATATCCGGCGTCTCTCCTCGCAGGCCAACGCGCGTTTCGACATCCTGCCGGGCGCGGTAGAAGGCGAATCCGACATCGTTCTGTTTCCCGGCGATCAAAAACGCTGGCACGCGGCGCTCGGCTATGACAACGCCGGACAGGCGGTCACCGGCAAGAACGAACTGTATGGCATGCTAACGATCGACTCGCCGCTGCATCAGTACGACCAGTTGCAGGTCGCCGGCCTGACGAACGCCGATCGCGGCGCGCCCGGCAAAGGCTCGACTCAGGCAAGCGCGTCCTACAGCGTGCCGTTCGGCTATTCGATGCTCACGCTCGATGCCTCGCGCAGCAGCTATCTGCAAACGCGCGCCTTCACGTTCGGCGAGGCCCAGTTCACCGGCGAGCAAAAAGGCGCGGGTGTGAAACTCGCGCGCGTCGTGCAGCGCGGCGCCACGTCGCGCACCGAACTGAGCGCACGCCTCTATCGGTCGATCAATCATCATTACGTGAACGACAGCTGGATCGACGTACAGGACCGCGACGTCTATGGCTACGAGCTTGGCGTATCGCATCGTCATTATTTTGGACGCGTGCAGGTGGATGCCTCGCTCGGCTGGCGCGCGACGTTGCGCGGCCTTTCGCGCGAGCCGGGCTATGTCCTTGACGATCCCCATTTCAATGGGCGCGAGCAGATCGAAACGGCCTGCGTTTCGGTGCTGGCGCCGTTTCGCTTGGCCAATCAACCGTTCTCCTGGCAGTTCGCATGGACCAGGCAAAACGCGCGCACACGCGTGACTTCTCCCGACTTTTTCACGATCGGCACCCGCTACGCCGTACGCGGCTTCGACCAGCAGACGACACTGGCGGCGGAAAGCGGCTGGACCGTATCGAACGAACTCGACTGGTACGCGCCAACGTCCTTTGGCGTGCAGGCGTTGTACGCGGGGCTCGACGCAGGGCGCGTCAGCGGGCCGACGGCGCAGTATCTGGCGGGTAACACGCTGGTGGGGACAGTGGTGGGCATCCGGGGCACGCTCGCGCCGAAGAATCGCTTTGCGGCCAGCGTCAATTACGACGTTTCGCTTGGCTGGCCGCTCTATCGGCCCGCAACGTTTCCCAATCGCACACCTACCATGCTGGTTCAGATAAGCGCACTCGTCTGAGCGCGTCTCCACGGCTTCCTCAATGCTTTATCCATTCACAATATTTAGCATGACAAAACATATCGACAATACCCGACTCTCCGGACACCCCCTCTGGTTCGCGGCCCGTGCCAGCGCGTTTGCCGCGCTCTGCGCCTTCGGCATGCAGCCGTTCGCCGCCAGCGCGCAGATCACGATAGACACCGGCGCTGCCGCCCGCGCGACGCTGGGCGCCTCGGGCAACGGCACGCAGCTCGTCAACATCGTGGCGCCGAACGCGGCCGGCGTGTCGAACAACCGCTTCACGCAGTACAACGTCGGCGCGAATGGCGTGATTCTGAATAACGCCACGCAAAACGTGCAGACGCAAACGGGCGGCGCGGTGCTGGCGAATGCCGCGCTAGGCGGGCGCAACGCCAATCTCGTGCTCATGCAGGTCACGGGCGGCCAGGCGTCCCAACTACTCGGCACGACCGAAGTCGCGGGCCGGGGCGCCAATGTCGTGCTCGCCAATCCGGCCGGCATTACCTGCTCGGGCTGCGGCTTCCTGAACGCGCCGCGCGTCACGCTCGCGACCGGCACGCCGATGCTCAACGCCGACGGCTCGCTCGGCGTCATCGACGTCAGGCAAGGCGCGATCGCCGTGCAGGGCAAGGGGCTGAATGCGTCGTCGAGCGCGGTCGATCTGATCGCGCGCGCGATCACCGTCAACGCCGAAGTACGCGGCAAATCGATCGATGCGATCGCGGGTGCAAACCGCGTGGACTACGCCTCGAACGCCGCCGCCGCGCAACAAGGCGCGGGCGCGAAGCCGCAGGTGGCAATCGACGTGCAATCGCTCGGCAGCATGTATGGCGACGGTGCGGTGCGGCTCGTCGGCACCGAGGCCGGTGTCGGCGTGCGCGACAATGGCGCGCTCACTTCGTTGACGGGCAACCTCAGCATCGCATCGAACGGCGACGTCTCGATCGGCGCGCCTGCGCGTCTGAACGCGGGCAGCGGCGTCGACATCCGGGGCGTCAACGTGCGTAACGACGGCGCCATCGCGGCTCAGGCGGTGGGCATGGTCGGCCAAAGCTCGTTGACCCAGACCGGTACCCTCGCGGCGACGCGCGACGCCACGCTCTCCGGCGAACAATTGACGCTTTCCGGCGGCAGCATCAAAGGCGCGGCAGTCGCGCTCCAGGGCGGCAACATCAGCAATCAGGGCGCGACGGTGAGCGCCGTCCAGCAACTTTCGGTCAACGGCGCGCGCGTGAACAACGCGGGCACGCTCAGTTCCGGCGGGGCTGTCAGCATTGGCGCAGCGGATACGTTCACGAACGCGAAGGGTGTGGTGCTCGCCCAGAACACCGTGCAATTCAACGGCGGCACGCTCGACAACAGCAACGGCAGGATCGACGTCGCGCAAGGCGACGTGAGCGCGCAAGCGCAGCGTATCGTCAACGCAAATGGCACGCTGCGCGGCGCTAACGCGTTGCGGCTCGACGCCCAGAATCTGGACAACACGAAGGGCACGCTCGCGACGGCAGGCAATGCGACGATCGGCGCATCCGCCGGCATCGTCAACACGGACGGCGTGATCGACATCGGCAACAGTGCATCCGTTCGCGCGGGCACGACGTTCCTGAACACGCGCGGCAGCCTGAAAGCCGGCGAACTGGCGACGCTGGAAGCCGCCACCATCGATAACGGCAACGGCGTGATCGCCAGCACGCGCGGCACAGCGCGGCTTGGCGCAGGCACGATCCTGAACGGCAACGGACGCATCGCCTCGGCGGACCGTCTGAACGTGACGGCGGGCGCGCTCGATAACGCGCACGGCACGATCGCGGCACAAGGCTTCTCGACCGTCGAGGTCAACGGCAAGTTGAACAACGACGGCGGATCGATCGTCTCGAAGGAAATCGTCGCGGGCACGGCGGGTTCGCTGTCGAATGTCGGCGGGACGATTTCCGGCGACATACGCGAACGCGGCGGCAATGGCAGCAATGGGGGCACGGTGCCGCCGCAACCGCAACCCGAGCCGAACCCGAACGCCTTCGATCCGGGCCCGGGTTACGTGCGCGTCGCGATGCAGGACTATGACGCGAACCGGTACCAGTCCGGCTTCTTTGGACCGGACGGCTACTTCTACGCTTATGTCGGCAGCGTCGTGCAAGCCATGCGCTAAACGCTGATCGCCACGGCACCGCATTGCGCCATCCGCGCGATGGCATGACGCAAACGGGCCCCGCCATGCATCACCGCATGGCGGGGCCCGTGCCGTTGCGGCCAACCGCGCTTACTGCGCCGCGCGCGTCTTCTGCTGTTGCACGCCCAGACCTTCGATACCCAGGCGCACGGTCTGACCCGCCTTCAGATACACGGGATTCGGCTTCACGCCCATGCCCACGCCCGGCGGCGTGCCGGTGGAAATCACATCGCCTGGCTGCAGGCTCATGCACTGCGAGACATACGAGACGATCTTCGCGACCGTGAAGATCATCGTGCGCGTATTGCCGTTCTGGTAGCGGTGGCCGTCCACTTCGAGCCATAGCGAAAGATTCTGCGGATCGGGCACTTCGTCGCGGGTGACGAGCCACGGGCCGGTCGGGCCAAAGGTATCGAAGCCCTTGCCCTTGTCCCACTGGCCGCCGCGCTCGATCTGCCATTCGCGCTCGGACACGTCATTGACGATGCAATAGCCCGCCACATGGTCGAGCGCCTCGGCCTCGCTCACGTTCTTCGCGTGCTTGCCGATCACCACGCCCAGTTCCACTTCCCAGTCGGTTTTGGTCGAGCCGCGCGGGATTTCGATATCGTCGTTCGGGCCGACGATGGCGCTCGTCCATTTGTTGAAGATGACCGGCTCGGCGGGAATCGGCATGTTCGATTCGGCGGCGTGATCGGCGTAATTCAGGCCGATGCACACCATCTTGCCGATATGGCCCACGCACGCGCCGATGCGCGGATCGCCCCCGACCAGCGGCAGCGTATGCGGATCGATCGTGCGCAGTTGCGCGAGGCCCGCGTCGCAGAGCACGTCGCCCGCGATATCGGCCACATTGCCCGAGAGTGCGCGGATACGGCCTTCGGCGTCGAGCAGGCCCGGTTTTTCGTGCCCCTTCGGGCCATAGCGAAGCAGTTTCATCGTCTATCTTCCTTGTCTCTTCACAGATTATTTTGCGCAGCGCAGCGTCAATTCGACCAGCCGCCGTCGATAACATGGGCCTGGCCGGTCGTAAACGCCGATTCGTCCGACGCAAGATAGAGCGCCAGCGCGGCGATTTCCTCGGTCTTGCCCACGCGGCCCATGGGCTGGCGCGCGACGAAGGCGGCGCGCGCCGCCTCCACGCTGGTACCCTGCGCCGCCGCCTGCGCGGCGATGCGCTCCTCCAGCGACGGCGAAGCCACGGTGCCAGGACAGATCGCATTGCAGCGGATGCCGCGCGTCACGAAATCGGCGGCCACGGCCTTGGTCAACCCTATCACAGCCGCTTTGGACGCACCGTAGACGAAGCGGTTGGGCACGCCCTTCACGCTCGACGCCGCCGACGACATATTGATGATCGAGCCGCCGCCCGCCTCCAGCATCGCGGGCAGAAACGCGCGGATGGTGCGGAACATGGCCTTGGCGTTCAGATCGAAGGCGAAGTCCCAGTCGGCCTCGCTCGCTTCGAGAATCGATCCCGCGTGCACGAAGCCTGCGCAGTTGAACAGCACGTCGATGGCGCCCAGTTCCTGCGCGAACGAGGCGATGGATGCGCTGTCGCGCACGTCGAGCGTGCGCGCTTCGACGGGCAGTTTCGCGAGCGCGTCGATGCGCACGTCCGTGGCGATCACGCGCGCGCCTTCGCGTGCAAACAGTTCTGCGGCCGCGTAGCCGATGCCCTGGCCCGCCGCGGTGATCAAGGCCGTCTTGCCGGCCAGTCTTTGTCCCATCGTCCACTCCGGTCGATACGGTTAAAAGCGTGAATCCCGCGAATGCGGCCATTATGGCGAGCCGCTTTACGTCGCGGCGCTTTCGGCGGCCTTGTCTAACCGCCTGGACGACGGCGCAAAGCTAAGCCGTCGCGCCCGCACGATAAAACGCCGCCGCGTTACCGCCAAAGATCGCCGCCCGTTCGTGCGCGCTGAGATGGGCGAACAAACGCTGTGCGCTGGCGTGCCAGCGCGCGTAATCGCCGTTGAGATTGAGCACGGGCCAGTCGCTGCCCCACATCAGCCGATGCGCGCCGAAGCTCGCCAGCAGATGCGCAATGTAAGGGCGCAAGCTGTCATCGTCCCAGCCGGGCGCCGCTTCGGTGGCGAGGCCCGAGACCTTGCAGTGCACCTGCCCGAACCGCGCGAGCCGCGAGACGGCGTGCGACCAGGCTTCGAAACCCGCGGCGCCTGCGCGAATCGGCGGCTTGGCGCCGTGATCGATCACCACGCGCAGCGCGGGATAGCGCGCAAGAAAGCATTCGAGCGCAGCGGCATGACGCGTGAAGATCAGCGCATCGAAGGCGAGGTCGTGCGCGATGAGCGCCTGTACGCCGCGCGCGATGTCGGCGGTGGCGATCCAGTCGTCGGCAGGCAGGTCTTGCAGCATCGGGCGCACGGCGCGCAGTTTGGGATCGCACGCAAGATCCGCGATGATTTCAGCCGCGCGCGGATCGTCGAGCGGCGCCCAGCCCACCACGCCCGCAATCGACGCGTCGTTGCGCGCAAGGTCGAGCAGATAGCGCGTTTCTTCGATCGTGGGCGCGGCCTGCACGACTACCGTGCGCGCCACGCCGCAACGCGCACGCCATGGCGCGAGATCCTCGGGCAGAAAGCGCCGATAAAGCGCGCTGAGTTCAGGCGTGAACCAGCCATAGTCGCCGCGCGCGGGGTCCCAGTAATGCTGATGCGCGTCGATCTGCCCGGCGTCCACTTGCGGGTTCATCGCGCGGCGCATCCCGTTCCGGGCAGCGGCGCGCGCGCATCGATCAGCCCTTCGTCGCGCAAGGCCAGCCAGAAAACGCGCGGTAACGGCGTCTCGAACGACGCCGCGTTCTCGCGCAGTTCCATCGCACTGCGCGCGCCGGTTAGCACCGTCGCCACGGCAGGATGCGCATAGGGGAATTGCAGCGCCGCCGCCGCGAGCGGCACCTTGAAGCGTCGGCATACGGCATCGAGTTTCGCCACGCGCGCCACGACCTGCGGCGGCGCGTCGCCGTAATTGAACTTGCGCTCGCCCTCCAGCCCGCGCGCGAGAATGCCTGAATTGAACGCGCCGCCCAGCAGAATACTCACGCCGCGTTCGACGCATTCGGGCAGCAGATCGTCGAGCGGCGACTGTTCGAGCAAGGTATAGCGGCCCGCCAGCAGCGCGCAATCGAGATCGAATTCGCGCATCGCAGCGCGGATCGCTTCGCGCTCGTTGACGCCAAAGCCCACCGCCTTTACCGCCCCCGACGCACGCAGTTCGTCGAGCGCGCGAAAGCCGCCGCCTTCGCTCAGTTGCCGCCAGTAGTGCGCATTGCGTTCGCCGTGCGTGAACGTGCCGATGTCGTGCACCAGCAGAATGTCGATATCGACCATGCCCAGACGCTGCTGGCTATCTTCATACGAGCGCAGGATGCCTTCGCGCGTGTAGTCGTAAATCGCCTCGAACGGCAACGGATTCTGCCATCCCTCGCTGCCGTCGTAGGCATGCGTGCGCGGCACGAAGCGGCGGCCCACCTTGGTCGACAGCACGTACTCGTGGCGCGGATAGCGCCGCAACGCCGCGCCCAGCCGGTGCTCGGCCCGGGTGTGGCCGTAATGCGGCGCGGTATCGAACAAACGCACGCCGACTTCCCACGCGGCATCGACGGTTGCCTGCGCCTCTTCATCGGACAGGTCGCGATACAGGCCGCCAAGCGGCGCCGTGCCAAGACTCAGCGCGCTCACCTCCAGCTTTGTTTGGCCGATGCGGCGACGTTGCGCGATATGCGGGGCGTGCTGCGGCGTCATGCGGACGAACTCCTTGCGATGCGTGTGCTCAGATCAGTGTTCAGTCGTGTACTCGACCCAGCTTCAATGCGATGCAACGACGGGAATCGCCACACGCGCGCTCGCGGGCAGGCACGCGGGGCCCACCGGCTCGAATGTCTTGTAGGTGAGGATGAATTCCTGATGCCCGAGCGACTCGGACTTCGAGCGCGCGCCGCGTGACACCTCAAGCGTGACGTCGTACACCTCGCGCCCCACCTCTTCGAGCGTGGCGCGGCCTTCGAGGATACGGCCCGCGTCCACATCCATATCGCCGGCAAGATTGCGATACGTAAGCGGATTCGCGCAGACCTTGATGACGGGCGAGAGCGCCGAACCCACCACCGAACCGCGTCCGGTCGTGAAGAGGATCACATGCGCACCGCACGCGATCAGCTCGGCAATTTCTGCGTTGTCGCTGATATTCGGGAATCCGAAGCGTGGTTCGCCGTCCGGCACCACGTCGAGCAGATAGAGACCGCCCGTGGGCGGTATGTCGCCTGGCTTCACGATGCCGACAATCGGCGATGCTCCGCTCTTGGCGTATGCGCCCAGCGATTTTTCTTCCTGGGTGGTGAGGCCGCCATCGGCATTGCCCACCGCGAACGAACCATGCCCGAGGATCGAGTAATAGCGCGCCGCCTTCGCCACGCACGCGACGATTTCCTCGCCTAGCTCGGGCCGCGCCGCACGGCTTTTCATGTGGTATTCGCAGCCCACCAGCTCGCCCGTTTCCTCGAAGAGACATGCCGCGCCCGCCTCGATCAGGCGATCGAAGGCGCGCCCCACCGCGGGATTCGCGGTGATGCCGCTCGTGCCGTCCGAGCCGCCGCAAATCGTGCCGACCACCAGTTCGTCCAGCCGCATCGGCACTTTCTTTTGCAGCGCCAGTTGCGCGCGCGCCTCGCGCACCCAGTCCATGCCGTACTGGATCGTACTGCGCGTGCCGCCCTTTTCCTGGATCGTCAGCACCTCGACGGGCCGGCCGCTCGCGCGCACCTGCTCGACGAGATAATGCTTGTTCATGCTCTCGCAACCCAGCGAAACGAACAGCACCGCGCCCACGTTGGGATGCGTGGTGAGGCGCGTCATCATCTTTTCCGCATAGCCGTTCGGATAGCAGCCCGGGAAGCCGATCAGATGCACGGGCGCTTCGCCTGGTCCATCGGCATCATTGAAGGCATCGAAGGGTTCGCGAAACTGTGCGACGATTTCGCGCGCCACATGATGCGCACACTCGACCAGATAGGCGACGGCGACCACGTTGCGGATGCCCTTGCGGCCATCGCTGCGCGGCCAGCCTTCGAGCATCGGCGACGGTTCATTCGGCGAAGGGAAGTGCGTTTCGCTCATGATGTTTCCTGGTGCGGGATGAACTCGCGGCCCGCGTCGTGCGTGTACGTTGGCAGATAGTCGCTTTCGAGGTTGTGCGTATGCAGATGCTCGCCGCGCGCCACATCCATCGTCACATGACCGATGCGCGCGCCGTAGCGCAGCACTTTTTCTTCCTTCGACAAGGCGCGCCGCGCGACCTTGTGGCCAAGCTCGATGGTCTTCGCGAGCGTCACGCGTTCGCCCTCGATATCGAGCGTCTCGCCAGCGGGCAGGCGCGCTGCTGCGATCAGACAGTTGTCGTCGGGCGCGAGCAAGATGAGGCGGGCATCGGTGCCGCTTTTTATGACGCGATCGTTCAAGGCGTGTCTCCGGGCTGCCGTTCCAGGCTTCGGTTTCGGGCTTCGGCTTCGGACTTCAGTTCTGGGCCTCGCCGCCCGCCAGCCGCGCCACCATCAGCGAGCCGAGGATGATCGCGCCGTAGATCGCCTGCACCCAGAACGACGGCACCTGGGCGAGCGTCAACAGGTTCTGCACCACGCCAAGCAGCAAGACGCCCAGCAGCGCTCCGAACATCGTGCCCTTGCCGCCGTCGAGCGAAATCCCGCCGATCACCGCCGCCGCGAACACCGTGAAGATCATGCCGTTTCCCTGATTCGCGTTGATCGCACCGACATAGCCCGTCACGATCAGCCCACCCAGCGCCGCCAGAATGCTGCCAAGCACGAACACGCCCCACGTGATGCGCTCCACACGGATGCCTGCCGCGCGCGCCGCATCGGGATTGCCGCCGATCGCGTAGAGCGCGCGGCCAATGCGGTGGTAGCGCAGCATGAACGCCGCGAACGCGAAAGCCGCCGCCGCCAGCCACACCGAGAGCGGCAAGCCCAGCACGATGGTTGTCGCCAGCGCGAAAAACGACGGCGGCATATCGAACAGCGTGCCGCCCCTGGTCGCCCCAACCAGCATGCCGCGCAACACGATCAGCATGGCCAGCGTGACGATGAAGGCGTTCAGACGCAGCCGCACGACGAGAAAGCCGTTGACGAAGCCAATCAGCGCACCCACGCCAACAATCATCAGCAATCCTGCCAATGTGGGCCATTGCGTGCCGAATCCCGCCGATGCTGCCGGCATCACCAGCATCGCTCCCACGGCAGGCGCAATGCCCACCGTCGATTCGAGCGAAAGATCGAACTTGCCCGTCAGCACGATCAGCGATTCGGCCAGCACCACCAGCGCGAGCGCGGCCGATGCGCCCAGCACGCTGATCAGATTCGCCTTCGTCAGAAAGCTCGGACTGACAAAGCCGCCAATCGCAATCAACAGCACCAGCGCAGGCAACAACGCAAGATCGCGCAGGCGTGCGAATTCGACGCGCGGCCTGGCGCGGCGGCCGCCCGTGTAAGCCACATCGGCTTGCGCCGCCGCGAGCGCCGGACTGGAAAGACTAGGCTTCATGAAGATCGACTCCTTCAACCGATGCAATCAGTTCGTGGTCCTGCCAGCCCGCTGCGAATTCCGCCACCACGTTGCCGCGAAACATCACGAGCACGCGGTCGCAAGTGCGCAGATCGTCGAGTTCGCTCGACACTACGAGCACGGCCTTGCCTTCGTCGCGCACGCGGTCCACGACCGAGAGCAGCGCCTCCTTCGATTTCACGTCCACGCCTGCGGTGGGATCGATCAGCACGAGCACTTCGGGATTGCTCGCCAGCGCGCGCGCCATCACCACTTTCTGCTGATTGCCGCCCGACAGCCCCGACACCACATGCTCCGGTCCCTGCGCGACGATGCCGAGCGCCTCGATCATGCGTCGGCCAACCCGATGCTTTTTCGCGGGCGGCGCAAAACCCAGACGCCCGAGCAAACGCGCAATCGTCATCGAAGCGTTTTCAGCAATCGATTGTGTGAGCACGAGCCCCTGGTGATGGCGATCCTTCGGCACGCAGCCCACGCCATGCGCAAGGGCGTGCGGCACGTCGCCGGGCTTGAGCGCCGCATCGTTCACGCGGATCTCGCCTTGCGTTTGCGCGGTGAGGCCGGCGATCGCTTCGCCCACGCTCGTGCGCCCGCTGCTGGTCGCGCCCGTGAGGCCCACGACTTCGCCGCGCCGCACCTGAAACGACACGCCGCTGTAATCCGCGCCGTCAATGCCGCGCACGTCCAGTGCGATGCGCGCATCGGCAGGCAAGGCTGGACGCGCCGCCGCATCGGCGACATTGAGGCCGCCGCTCTCGCCCGTCATCGCCTCGATCAGACGTTCGCGCGGCAATTCGGCCACGCTCGCGCTGACGATATGGCGTGCATCGCGTAGCACCGTCACGGCCTGGCAAATCTCGTACACCTCCTGTAAATGGTGCGAGATGAACAAAAACGTCACGCCTTCGCGCTGCAGTTCGTCGATACGGCGAAAAAGCCGTTTGATTTCTTCGCCGTCGAGTTGCGCGGTGGGTTCGTCGAGAATGATGAAACGCGCGCCGTACGAGAGCGCCCGCGCGATTTCCACCAACTGCCGCGCCTCGACCGTGAGATCGCCTGCGCGCGCGTTCTCGCGCACATCGATGCGCCAATGATCGAGCAGCGCGCGCGCATCGCGGCGCATGGTGGTCCAGTCGATCATGCCGCGCCTGGAGGGCTGACGATTGATGAACAGATTCTCGGCGACGGTGAGATCGCGAATGATCGTCGAGTGTTGATAAACGCAGGCGACACGCTCGCGCCATGCATCGCGCTCGGCGATGGAAGGCGCGGCCTCGCCGTTGAAACGCACCGTGCCTTCGTCGGGCTTGCGCAGGCCCGTGAGGATCGACACGAGCGTCGATTTTCCCGCGCCGTTGCGTCCCACCAGCGCATGCGATTCGCCCGCCATCACGCGCAGGCTCACGTTCGAGAGCGCCGCCGTGGAGCCAAAGCGCCGCGTCACGCCGGTCGCTTCCACCACGGGCGGCAGCGCTTTCGCCGCGCGCTCGCGCGACAGGGTGATCGACGCGGGCGGCGCGGGCGGCGCGGGCTCTAGACGACCATGACTTCGATCGTGCATCTGATCGCTCATTTAATCGTGTTACCCCAGAGGTTCTTGTCGTCGACGTTCTGCTTCGTCACGAGCGGCGCGGGCAACTGGTCTTCGAGCACGCCGGGCTGCAACTGGATGATATTGCTGTCGTGATCGGTCTTGCCCGGCTTGAAGGTCTTGCCCTCCAGCGCGGCCTTGATGTAATAAAGGCCGTATTTCGCGTAAAGATCGGCGGGCTGCGAAACCGTGGCGTCGATCTCGCCCTTGCGGATTGCATCGTACTCCTGCGGAATGCCGTCATTGGAGACGATCACGATATGCTTCGCATCTCCAGCGGGAACCAGCAGTTGCTTGCGGCGCAGCGTCTGCAGCGTGGGCGAGAGATAGACGCCGCCCGCCTGCATATAGATCGCCTTGAGATCGGGATTGGCCGTAAGCAGGCTGTCCAGCGCGCTCGCCGCCACATCGCCCTTCCAGCCCGCCGGAATCTCCAGCAGCGAGAGATTCGGATAGCGCTTCAGGCAGGCGCGAAACGCCTCCGATCGATCGCGCCCGTTCACCGAGGCGAGATCGCCCATGATCTGCACCACCTTGCCCGACTTCACATGGTCGCCGATGTACTGGCAGGCCTTTTCGCCGTAGGCGCGATTGTCGGCGCGCACCACCATCGTCACGGTGCCCTGGGTGGGCGCGACGTCGACGGCCACCACCTTGACGTTCTTCTGCGCCGCGTTATCCAGCGCGCGGCTGATGGCGGCCGAATCGATCGGCCCCACCACGATGCCCTTGGCGCCCAGGTTGATCATGTTGTTCATGTCCGTGATCTGCTGCGCGGGGTCGTTGTTCGAATTCACGGGCGCGAGGATGTCGATGCCCATCTGCTTCGCGTAGACGCTCAGGTAGTTGTTGTACGACTGCCAGAACGGCGAAGTCAGCAGCGGCAGGCCGAGTCCGACCTTGCCCGGATCGGCGGCGCGCGACGCAGCGGGCGCGGCGAGCGTCGCGATGCACGCAGCGACGGCGCAGATCGTCTTCGAGAAAGCGCGCGCCTGGCGCCTGGGAGTGGTGCGACGGGCCGTGGGAAGCCCGGATGCGAACGCCATGACTGTCTCCTGTCGACGCTGATTTCGTCGGTTCTTTCGTTGTGGAACCATCCGTATGCGCCGCGCCCGCGAAATACAGCGAAGCGCGCCTGCGGCGCTGCGACTGCTCTTTCCCATTCAGACGACACTGGTGTATGTTCACCAGTGAACCTATTATTCATATACGCACGATACAAGGTCAAGGAATGTGCGCTGCAGCAACCGTCCGTGATTTCCCTGGGAAAAACCAAGAATGAAGACCAACGCACGCAAGCCACGCGACGAAGCGCCGCCAGGCGCACCTGAAGCGCCTGAAGCACCTGAAGCGCCTGAAACACCCGAAGCGCCGGAATCGCTGGAATCCGAGGAAAGGGACGACGCGGACCGTTATCGCGCGCCCGCGCTCGACAAGGGGCTGGACATTCTGGAACTGCTCGCCGAACAGCGCGGCGGCCTCACGCGCGCGGAGATCACCAAGGCGCTCGGGCGCAACGCCAGCGAGATCTACCGGATGCTGGAGCGCCTGGTGGCGCGCCAGTACGTGATGCGTTCGGAAGCCGGCGACCGTTACGCGCTCAGCCTCAAGCTCTTTGCCCTCGCGCACCGCCATCCGCCGATGGAGCGCCTGATCGCCGAGGCGCTGCCGCTCATGCAGCGCTTTGCCAACGATGCGGAGCAGTCCTGCCACCTCGCGGTGTACGACCGGGGCAATCTGCTCGTGATCGCCCAGGTGGACGGGCCGGGCACGTGGGGGATCGCGGTGCGGCTGGGCTCGCGCGTGGGTCTGGTCGACACGAGTTCGGGGCGCACGATCCTCGCGTATCAAAACCCGGAGCAACGCGCGCTGATGCTCGCGGAACACACCAAGGTGAAGGGCGAAGTCGCCATCGACCACGCCGCGCTGGAGAGCGCCTGTGCGCAGATTCAGGCGGCGGGGTTCTCGCGCAAGGACAGCCAGCAGATCTTCGGCGTGACCGATGTGACGTTTCCGGTGCTCGGGCCGTCCGGGCAGGCGATTGCGGCGCTCACCTGCCCGTTTCTCAAGCGCATCGACGATTACGTCGCGCCGTCGCTCGAACAAGCCACGCAGATGCTCGGGCAGATCGTGCAGGCGTTGTCGATGTTCGGGCAGGGGTAGACGTGTGATCCCCTGTGTCACCCCACCGTCACTGCCCCCTCGCCCCCTTCCACCTCGCGCTTCACAATCGCCAGATAGAGACGTTCCAGATCGCGCGTGAAGCGCAGCGTGTCGAACAGCGCAGCCTCGCTTCTGGCCTGCGCCAGACGCTTGCGTATCTGCGCGTACCACGCCGGATCACTCGCCAGCGCCAGTGCGATCTGGAAATATCCTTCGAGGTCGGGCGCGACCAGTTCATCCAGCCCCACCGCGTGCAGCAGGCTCGCGCCCACGCGCCCCGCGAACAGCGCACCAACGGCCGACACCATCGGCACCCCCGCCCACAGCGCGTCGCTGCCGGTGGTGTGCGAGCCGGTCGGCAAGGTATCCAGCGCGAGATCCGCCAGTGGCAGCCGCGCGAGATGCGCCTCCTGGGCGACACGCGGCGCAAAGATCACACGTGCGCGCGCCACGCCCTGCGAGTCGAAGAAAGCATGCAGATTGGCACGCGCGCGTTCGCTGCCAGGATCGAGGAGCCACAGCACGCTCGCCGGCATCGCACCCAGCAGACGCGCCCAGACCGACGCCATCGGCGCATTGAACTTGAAGGTCTGATTGAAGCTGCAAAACACGAAGCCGCGTTCCGGCAAGCCTGCCGCAGCGCGCGTGGGCGGCTGGACATCGCGCTCGCGCCGATGATCGTGCGGCTGGTAGCAATGCGGCATCAGCGCCAGCGTTTCGCTGTAGTGCGTCGCGGCGGCGGGTGGCGTCACCACGGCGTCGCCGATGATGTAGTCGGCCAGGCGCGGCGCGCCCAGCGATCCCGGGTAGCCCAGCCAGCTCACGATCACCGGCGCGGGCCGCAATGCCGTGATGCCCATGCGCGTATCCGTGGTGTAACCCTTCAGATCGACGAGCAGATGGATACCGTCGCGCGCGATCTGCGTGGCCGCCTGCGCGTCGGTCAAGCCACCAATCGCGTGGAAGGTGGCAGGCAAGGCGTTCAGCCGCATCTGCCAGAATGCATCGGGCGCATGGTTTCCATAGGAATACAGATGAATATCGAAGCGCGTGGCGTCGTGCAATTCAAGCACGCCCGCCAGCAGCCGCAGCGTGGCGTGCTCGTGGAAATCGGCGGACAGATAGCCGATGCGCAAACGCGCGCCCGGCTCGCCGGCCGCCAGCGCCGCATCGATTTGCGCCAGACCCGCGCCGCGTTCGACCAGCGGCGCGGCAGCCAGTTCGCCACGCCAGCGCGATTCGGCGAAGCGTCGGCCGGCTTCGCGATGCAACCCCGGGGTGAGCGACGGAATGCCCAGCAGTCCCCACGGCGTGAGGTTTTCCGCCGCGCCTGACGCGATCATCTGGAGCGCGGCTTGATCGATACGTTCGAGCTCCTGCCAGTGCGCCACGCGCCGCCGCAGGAATTGCACCGATTCCCAGCGCCCGCCCCGGCAATAGGCTTCGTCGGCTTCGTCGAGCCGGTTCTGGCGTTCGAGCAGGCCGCCATAGCACAGCCAGAGGTGGTTTGCTTTCGGATCGAGTTCGAGCGCTCTTTTCAGGCTCGCCTCGGCGGCCTCGCACTGTCCCGCGTCCTGCTGCAGTATCGCCAGGTTGCCGTGCGCGAGCGCATAGGCGGGATCGGCGTCGATCGCCGCGCGGTAGGCGGCTTCGGCCTGCACGGTCTGGTTGTGTTTCTTGAGCAGGTTGCCGAGGTTGTTGAACAAACGCGCTTCACGCACGCCTTGCTGGATGGCCGCGTAGTATGCGGCGACCGCTTCCCCATCGCGGCCTTGCCAGAGCAGCGCCCACGCCAGATCGCGCTGGAGTTCGCCGCTCTCGTGCAGCGCCAGCGCGCGGCGCATCGCCGCCTCGCCCTGCGCGAACTGATGCTGGCGCGCGAGCGTCACGCCAAGCTGATGCCAGGCCTGCGCGTGATTCGGGTCCAGCGCCACGATCTCGCGAAAGAGCGCTTCAGCAAGCGTGTATTGTCCGGCGTTCAGGCGATCGACGCCGCGCTTGAACAGATCGGCTGAACGGGAAGAAATGGTCGGTTGGGTGATTTTCATCCCCCGATCATAGAAAGCGCTTTGGGGCGCGAACATCAGATCGTTCCTGGTTTCGGCGCGACGTTTCGGCGCCACCGGCCGCACGCGTGCGGGACGATCCTGGCGACTGGAAGCGTGCCGCGCAAACCGGGTAAAATGGCGGCCCTCTCAAATTCCGTCCGGCGCGTGACGCCAGCCTGGCACTCGCACGGACGCGCACGCAAACCTCATGGCGAAACTTCTCACCGATCACGAATTCCAGCGTTTTTCCGAGCTTCAGCAGAAACAGGCGAGCTTCACGATTTCGGCCGAGGAAGCCGACGAGCTGCGCGATATCGTCGCGCGCGCGCAGAAAAAACGCGATGACCGCGCCGACGCGATGAAGACCGTCGAAACCGCCATCGCGCAATTCGAGATCACGCCGGACGAGCTGTTTTCGGCCGAGCAGATCGCCGAAGCCGCGCGCAATTTCGGTCTGATCCCGGCTACGCGCAAGGAGCGCGTGCTGCCGCCGTCGCTGACGTTCAACGGCAAGACGCACCAGTGGACCACGCGCGCGCTGCCGGAAGAGATCCGCGCGCCGCTGTTCGAGGCGTTCCAGGGCGGCCAGTCGGTCAAGACCTTCATCGCCACGCCCAAGGACGCCGCGCGCTGCGCCGCGACCATCGCGCGTCTGGAGAAGGAAACCGGCGCGCAATACGCGCAGGCGTGGCTCGAAGAGCTGTCGCTCACGCGCGCGCAGGTTGACGAAGCACTGGCGAAGCTCGCCGCCTGAGGCTTCGCGCATCAGACAGGATGCCGCTTCAGTCGAGCGGCATCCTGAACCCCACCACGCCCGGATCGTCCGTCGGCGTGACCGTGAAGCCCATCGCCCGCGCCAGACCGATCATCGGCGCGTTCTCGCGCAGCGCCTCGCCCAGCAGCCAGTGCGTGCCGCGCGAGCGCGTATAGGCGATGATGCGCTCCATCAGCAGGCGGCCCAGCCCGCGCCCCTTGAGCGTCGAGAGAACCGCCACGGCGAATTCGGCGGTCTCGTTGTCCGGATCGGATACCGCACGCGCCACTCCGAGCGTGCGCGGCTTGCCGTCCTCGCCCACCACGCTCGCGATCAGCGCCATCTCCCGGTCGTAGTCGATCTGCGTCATGCGCGCGAGTTGCGAATGATCGAAGCTGCGTACCGCCGAGAAAAACCGCAGACGCAAATCGTCGGGCGTCATCGATTCGACGAAGGCGCGGTGCATGTCCTCGTCTTCGGGGCGGATCGGGCGGATCGTCAGCGGTTCGCCGTGCCAGTCGATGGTTTCTTCCAGACGGCGCGGGTAGGGCATGATCGCGAAACGGCTGCGCTTTTCGGCCAGCCCGATGCGCGGCGCGACCAGCGCGACGCCGCCTGGCCGCACGCGCAGCGTCAGCTGCAGCCCGACGATCTCGCGCACCTCGCACACCGTTTGAGACAGCTCCGTGAGCGCGCGCAGCGCCGGCTCGGGCGCCACGCGCCGGGCGTACGGCGACTGCGCGATGATGTCGCGCGAGAGCACCGGATTGAGCGGCGGCAGGCTGTAGACGCGCAGCGGCGGCGAATAGCCGTCCGGCGAGGGCGCGGAGAAGCGGAACACGGGGCCGAAGTTGTCGTCGTCGCGAAACTCCACGTTGACATCGACGATGGTGTCCGAAGGCGGCTCGATCTGCGTCACCGTTTCCAGCCCGAACGCCGCAAACAGCCGCGCGGCCTCCTCGCCTTCCAGCGTATCGCGTCCCGCCGCCAGCGCCGCACGCGCGATGCCCTGAGCCGCTTCGATCGCCGCCGCGCCCTGCGCGGGCAAGCTTTCCGGCGTCTGCATCAGCAACTCGCGGCCCAGCCGGTAATCGACCAGACGTGCAAACGCGCGCGCCAGCCGCCGCGGCGTCGTATGCACCGGAATGCCGTGCGCGTGCAGCGCGTCGCGCGTGGCTTCGTCCACGCCGCCGAAAAAGCACGCCAGCATGCCGCGATACGCAAAGCGCTGATGTTCGATCAACGTGCGCGCCACCGCATCCACCGGCGCGCTGTGCGTGGGCGCGTGCACCACGAAGGCCGTGCCGCTCGAACGCTGCGAGGCCAGCGTCTGCAGGGCCTGGCCGAAATGCTCGGGCTTCGCGGTATCGCCGAGCACGAGCGGATTAGCCGCCTGCGCGTGCGGCAAGGCGGCCTCCACGGCCGCACGGGTTTCGTCGCTCCATTGCGCGAGGGTGTCGCCGGCCTTGTTGAAAGCGTCGCGCGCGAGCGTCGCCACGCCGTGGTCGCTGGTGATGAGCGTGGCGGTGTCGCTCGCGGCCACGCGGCCCACGCCCAGGGTTTCGATTTCGTCGAGCAGGTCGTCGAGCGTATCGACGCGCACCAGCCCCGCGCGCCGGAAAGCCGCCGTGTAAAGCGCGTCGCCGGGCTCGTCGCGACCGCTGCGCAGCGCCAGCACCGGCTTGTTGCGGGCCGCCGCGCGCGCCGCCGACATGAACTTGCGCGCCGCCCTGATGCTGTCGACTTCGAGCAGGATCGCGCGCGTCGACGGATCGCTCGCCAGATAATCGAGCACGTCGCCGACGTCGATATCGGCTTCATCGCCCAGCGCGACCGCGTGGGAAAAGCCCAGGCCGCGCGCATCGGCCCAGCGCAGCACCGCGTTGGTGAGCGCGTTCGACTGCGAGACCCACGCCACGCCTGCCTTGCGCGCGACCGTGGCGGCCGCGCCCAGTTGCGCGTTGAGCGCGGGCGTGAGCGCGCCCAGACTGCCCGGGCCGAGTATGCGCAGCAAATGCGGGCGCGCCGCCGCGAGCGCGTGGCGCAGATCGGCGCGATCTTCGTCGCTGCGCACCTCGCCGACGATGATGGCCGCGCGCGTGCCCATGCCGCCCAGCCGGTGCACCAGCGCGGGCCAGGTGGCCGGGCGCGTGCAGATGATCGCGACACTGGGCGCTTCGGGCAGATCGCCGGCATCGGCAATCACGGGGCGGCCGTCGAAATCAGCCACCTCGCCGGCATGACGCGGATTGACGGCCCACACCGGCCCGCCGAAGCCGCCTTCGATCAGGCGCTGCCAGACCATCTGGCCGATGCTGCCCTCGCGCTGCGAAGCGCCGATCACGGCCACGGACTTCGGCTGGAATATCGCGTCGAGATTGCGTACGGTCACTGTCCCTCCTCGTTATTTTCAATATGCAGCGCGGCAGGCGCATCGCCGCTACCCATCGTGACGATGAGAATAGGCGAATCGGTGCCGCCATGCGTCGATCACGCGTGGATATTGCCGCGAGGCAACCCGGACGCCGCGGCGGCATGGCGTCGCGGCGCCAGCATCATTCAAAACGTGGCCAGCAGGACAGGCCAAAAGCGGAAAACGTTACCGGTATCGAAGGCCCTGCCGCACGGTATCTGTTGCAAATGCGCAGCCTTCTGAGGCCATCATTCTGATATCGAAAAATCATCGTAAAATGCGCCAGCCGCCGGGATGTATCGGCGTAGCGCTTTTACGCCCGCGATGCACGTCGACCTTCTCACCCTATATTTCCTCGCGATCGGTACCCTTCTCGCCAGCTCCGCGATGACCTTCTGGGAGGTCCGCACTCATCCGCTGCGCAGCAAGGAACTGAAAATACTCGCCGCAGGCTATGCCACGCTAGCCATTGGCTGCGTGGGCATCATCTATCGCTTCGAATTGCCGGGCGTTTGGGGCTCGGCGCTCAGTAATCTGGTCATGCTGTGCGGCTATCTGTTGATCGCTCACGGCGTCGCGGTGATGAACGGGCGGCGCTACCGCCTCCTGTCCGCGCTCATCCTGCTGGCCCAGGCGATCGCCTGGGCGATTTCCGGCGCGCGCGACCTCAACCTGATGTGGATGTATCTGACGGCGATGCCGCTGTCGCTGGCTTCCGCAATGGCCGCGCGCGAACTGCTGCGCGGCGAAGGCCGCAAATGGGGGCACGCGCGCAATATCGCCGTGCTGGTGACGGGCACGCATGCGGCGCTCTACGCGTTTCGCGCGGCGGTGCTGCCTTGGCTGGCCATACGTTACGGCCAGGCGATCCTGCCGACGCTCAGCAAGATCACCCTGTACGAAGGCGTGCTGTATTCGGTCGTGCTGCCGATGACGCTGCTGCGGCTCGTGCGCGAGGAAACCCATAGCCAGCTTTTGCAGGAATCCCAAACGGATTATCTGACCCGTCTGGGCAATCGCCGCTGGTTCTTCGAAGAAGGCGCGCGCGTGCTGGCTCACGCGGGCAAACACGAGACGCTTGCGCTGCTGGCCTTCGACCTCGACCACTTCAAGGCCATCAACGACCGCTACGGCCACAATACCGGCGACGAAGTGCTGAAATCGTTCTCGGCGATCGCACGCGGCGTAGTGGGACCGCAGGCGCTGCTCGCGCGCATCGGCGGCGAGGAATTCGCCGCGCTGTTGCCGGGCCTCGAAAGCGCGCCCGCGCAAGCGATGGGCGAGTTGATCGTGCGGCGCTTCGAACAGACGTCCGCACCCGGCATCGACGGCGCGGGCATGCGCACGACCGTGAGCATCGGCCTCGCGTGCAGGGACGGCAACCGGGCAACGCTCGCCGATCTGCTCGCCGCCGCCGACAAGGCGCTCTATCGCGCGAAATCGCTGGGCGGCAATCGCCTGGAACACGCGGACAGCGATACGCGAACCACGCACGCATAAAAAAACGGGCCACTGGGGCAAACCCAGCGGCCCGTTTCACTTCCAGCGGCCAGCCCTTTTAAATCGACTTCTTGAACGGCGCGCCCGAGTGTTCGCGCAGTTCGTTGAAGACGATCTTCGGCCAGGCCTTCTGTGCGACGTCGATTTCGGAGACGTGCGAAGCCAGATATGTCGGCGCATTCGATGCGTCGTAGGCCATGCGCGCCTCGTACGAATCCGTGAAGCGGCGCAGCTCGACCGGATCGTCGCAGGTGACCCAGCGCGAGAGGCGATAGCGCGCCGGCATCAGGCGCACCGCCACCTTGTATTCAGCCGCGAGGCGGTGCGACACCACTTCGAACTGCAGCTGGCCGACCGCGCCCAGAATCGTCGCGCCGCCGTGAATCGGGCGGAACACCTGGATCGCGCCTTCCTCACCGAGCTGCTTGAGCGCTTCGCCCAGCTGCTTGGCGCGCATCGGATCGACCACTTCGACGGTCTGGAAAATTTCCGGCGCAAAGAAGGGCAGACCGGTGAATTGCAGGTCTTCGCCTTCGGTCAGCGTGTCGCCCAGGCTCAGCGTGCCGTGGTTAGGAATACCGATGATGTCGCCAGGGTACGCCTCGGCCACGGTTTCGCGGCGCTGCGACAGGAAGCTCACCACGTTGTTGGCGCGGAAGGTCTTGTTGTTGCGCGTGACCTTCAGTTGCATGCCGCGCTCGAAATGGCCCGAGCACACGCGGATGAACGCCACGCGGTCGCGGTGCGCCAGATCCATATTGGCCTGCACCTTGAACACCACGCCCGTGAACTTCGGCTCGTCGGGCGACACGGCGCGCTGCACGGCCGCGCGCGGCGAAGGCGGCGGCGCGAGATCGACCAGCGCGTCGAGAATTTCCTTCACGCCGAAGTTGTTGATCGCCGAACCGAACAGCACCGGCGACTGCTCGCCCGCCAGGAACGCGTCGCGATCGAAGGTGGGCGTCGCGCCCGTGATCAGTTCGACTTCTTCCTTGGTGCGCTTCCAGTGATAGCCAAAGCGCGCTTCGCCGTCGGCATCGCTGATGTTCTGCAGCGTTTCCACCGCGCCGCCCAGCGACTCCTGGCCCGCGCGGAACACGCGCACCTGGTCGCGCTGGATGTCGTAGACGCCCTGGAATTCCTTGCCCATGCCGATCGGCCAGGTGAACGGCACCGCCGCCACGCCAAGGTGCTGCTCGATTTCGTCGAGCAGGTCGAGCGGCTCGCGCACTTCGCGGTCGAGCTTGTTGATGAAGGTGAGAATCGGCGTCTTGCGGCTGCGGCAAACTTCGAGCAGCTTGAGCGTCTGCGCTTCCACGCCGTTCGCGCCGTCGATCACCATCACGGCCGCGTCAACGGCCGTCAGCACGCGGTACGTGTCTTCCGAGAAGTCCTCGTGGCCCGGGGTGTCGAGCAGGTTGATGACGGCATCGCCGTACTCGAACTGCATCACCGAGCTGGCGACCGAAATGCCGCGCTGCTTTTCGATCTCCATCCAGTCGGAGGTCGCAAAGCGGCCGCTTTTCTTGCCCTTCACGGTACCGGCGATCTGAATCGCGCCCGAGAACAGCAGCAGCTTTTCGGTGAGCGTGGTCTTACCCGCGTCCGGGTGAGAAATGACCGCGAACGTGCGGCGGCGTCTGAGTTCGGCAACTGACATGGATGGAGCGGGTATCACGGATGAATTCGGGCAACCTGCCGCGCGGCGGGGGTTGCGGATGTGGCCGGCGCATCGGCGGCAGCCGGCCCGGTGGCCAGCGCGGCGGCATGGCCGGCTGCGGCACGGCAGGCGGGCAGCCTGCGCGTCGCGGCCTTCGAGGCGAATAGCACGATCGATCTGAAAAACGCGATCGACGTCCGCAGCAGGAAGGCGCCGGGGACGAATGATACACGGCATTACCGCCCACGACTAAGAGTTCGCTGCACGCGCCTGTGAAGCGGCCTGAGTGGTTGAAACGCTCAAGGTGAGCTTTTACGGGAGGCAAGCGCAAGAGCCGCGCGGCGGTACCGGATGGGGAAGCCCACGTTTGCGATGTGTCGAGCGAATGCTTCGGAAAGCAGGCAGCGCTGCGGCGTCACGCAGGATCGAACGTGGAAAGAAACCGTTGTGATTCAGTCACATGGACGTTCCGCGTGCCGAAAACGGCTGCAGAGGACCGCAAAGGGCCGGACCCGGCCGGAACCTTGAGAAGCGCCCCAGGCGCCGCGCGGATGCGACGCCCTGCGGGCTGCGGCGCGTTTGCCAGGCCACGCGCCGCTCAGAGGTGAGGATTTACGGGATGCACCGGAGCGCGCTTAATCCTTGATCAGGAAGCGGTCACGGTTCTTCACACCGGCGAGCCAGGCCGGGGCGCGACCACGTCCGCTCCAGGTTTCACCCGTCTTGGGATTCACATAGCGCGCGGGCAGTGGCGTCTTCTTGCGCGCGGACGCTGCGCCCGCGCTGGTAAAGCCGAGTTCTTCCGCCGTGATTTCGTATTCAGCGATCTTTGCCTTGATTTCGGCGATCGCCTGCTCGACTTCCTTTTCGCGTGCCGCGGCAACTTCCTTGTGCAGCTTTTCGAGTTGGGCGGTCAGTTGCTTATAGCTCGGCATGAATAGAGATCTCCAGAAGGGATACAGATGGCTATTGTGGCCCTTCTCGCGCGCGAAAGTACCAAATTACGCGTATTTTTCGCTTATCTCCGTCAAATATTGCCAAGTTTTACACGCACAATCCGAAGTCCTGTGTTCGTTAACGAACGGTTTCGCGATCGGGGCAACCCTTCGCGCGCCGCTCCAGGGCGCACAGCGCCTCGGAAAGGCGCTTGACGCGCCGCATCTGCGACGGCACGAGATCGGCGCCCGAAACCGCAGCGACACGGCCGCGCAAGTAAGAAAGGGGAATGCGGTCAGTATCGGAGAGCCTTGCAACGACCTGTTCGAGATGCTCAATATCTTTTTCGAGTTGTTGATGATTCATTCCTGGCCCCGGGATTTATCCAACCTCAGAAAGACGCCAGTCAAACGGCGTCAGCGCATTCAATGCGGCGCGAAGAAAAAAGATTAATTCGGCGCATTATTCTAATTTCGCCGGATTGCAGAATGGAGACAGGCCGATTGACCTGTTTTTTTGGTCATTTTCTCTGCAAGCTTGCTGGTCAAACGATTTTCACCAGCTTCGCCAATCGAGATTAAAACGGAAGTGCCCGACCATCCGTTGCCTACCGCACGGAACACCCTGCGCGGTTCGTCCAATCTGGCGATAATTAGTCACAAACAAAGCGAAGATTAACGGCGGCTGAAACCGCTGTATATTCCACAGTTGTGCAAGGAATATGCGCCGCGCATTTTTAGCGACCGGGTCTTCGCGGTGGGTTTGAAAACGGGGTCGGCGTGAAATTGAATGAATCGGAATACGATTGCCTGTTACACGGCATTTACGCCACGCTCGAACGACCCGCGGCCTGGAAAGATTTTTGCGCCCAGTTGCGCGCGGCGCTGGACGTCGCCTCGATCCAGCTCAGCGCATTCGACCGTCAGCGCGAGCTGTTCTCCTGGGCCGACGGTTTCACGCTGATGGAAACCGAGCCGCTCGAATTCATACCCTCGCTGTACCGCGACGACGCCCGGCTCGAATGGCTGCGCGCCTGTGCGCCCGGCAAATGGCTCTATTGCTGCACCGATGTCGGGCACAGTCGCGGCCAGGCGGTGTTCGAGCCCTGCGTGCTGGCGGGCGGCGGTCGCTTCGTCTCGCTATGCAAGCTGATCGATAGCGGCACGCTCACGGCGATGATCGCCTGCCGCCGCAACGAGGCCGACGGCCCGCTTCCCGAAGCCGGACGCGCGCTGCTCGAACGTCTGACACCTCACCTGATACGTGCGATGCGGCTGAGCCTGCGCCGCCTGCTGCCCGACGCCGATTCGCTCGCAGGCCAGCCGCGTGCGCCCGCCATGCTGGTGAGCGCGATCGGCGAAGTCCTGCACAGCAACGAGCCCGCGCAACGCCTGCTGCGCGCGACCTCGCTGGTGCGCGTGCGCAGCAAACGCATTGCGCTGGCAGCGCCGTTTCAGACGCGCTTTCTGGAGGATATGGCGATCAGCGAGGCGCGCCTGAAGAACCGTGTGAGCGGCGCGCGGGCCGCTGCGGCGCGGCTGCGGGCACTGCGTATCGTCAGCGCGGCAGATCGCGCCGCTGCGAAGGAAAGCAGCGGTGACGAAGCCGGAACACCGCTGCCGGCCGCTCCGGAAGTGCTCTACGCGTTCTACAGCGTGGTGACGCCGGGCGAGGCCTCGACGGCCGATCTGCGCGCCATGGCGGCGGTCACGTTCTATCACCCGCGATCGGCGCCTGCGGTGGACGAGCAGGTGCTGGCGACCGCTTTCGACCTTTCGCCAGCCGAATGCCGCATCGTGCATCTACTGGTGGACGGCTTCACGCCCAAGGAAATCGCCGCACGCGTGAGCGTTCAATACGACACGGTGCGCAAGCAACTACAGTCGATTTATCTGAAAACCGCCACGCGGCGGCAGCCCGATCTGCTGCGCCTGCTGATGAACCTGCCGACGCGCGGCCGGCCCGGCGCGGACACCCACTGACGCAGCCCGGACTCATCCCGGCCGCGCCGCTATCCGGCGCTGCTCCCGGATGTCTTATTTGCCCTTGCAGGCGAACACGAGCGTATAGGTGTCGCCGGTCGTCGAGGTATCGACGGTGTCATAACCTGCGCCTGCGCAGCGCACGCGCGCCTGCTGCACGCACGAATCGCGGTCGCCGCCCGCCGGGCATTGCACCTGGACCGTGGGACGTCCATCGGAAAGGAACAGCGGCGGACCGCTGCTGCACGCGGACAGCGCCGCGAGCAACGCGCAGGCACCCGCCGCGAACGGCAGCCAGCGAAGGGACGACTTGCGAGACGACAACGAAGCAAAACGAGTCATGGAGTACCCCGGGGGCGTTCTAGTTTTTCGACGTTGCGATTGTGCCATGCCGCGTGACGCCTGAGCGCTGTGCGGCTGGCATGGGTCGCGGTTCGCCATCCGGCTCTGTCAACGCGATGGCAGCATCGTTTTGTAAGGCGGCCGCGCGTGCGGATCGGCGCTTAAGCGCACGAACACCTGCTCGACGTCGGCAACTGCCGATAGCCGCCGCTCCAGCGCCGCGCGATCGAATTGCGCGCCCGCGCAGCCCTCCGCATAAACGAAGCGCCGCTGCACCGTGATCCACAGACTGGTGCCAGCGAGGCTCGCATCGCCCTCGAACTGCGTGCGGATCGCCTGGGCGATATCGGCATCGTAGAGATAGGAATTCGGCTTCGTGCACTTGTGCGCGAGCCAGCAGGTCGTGCCGCGTTCGACGCGATAGTGGGCGTCATCATCGGCATCGGCCCTGGTCATGCGTGGGCCGCGCGGTTGCGGGCAAGCGTCGACCGCATTCGACAGCGCGAAAAACGGGTCGTTATACCAGTTGCGGATTTCGTTCGGATCGGCGGTCGTGGACTGCGCGTTCGCCGCTGCGGAAAACGTCGCGAAAATCGCTATGGCGAGCGTCGCAGCCCTGAGCGCCTGCGCATTCGCGCGCCTTGGCGCCTTGTGTTTATGCATAGCCGCCTCCTGATTGCCGATCCCGTCAAGATAGGGCTGCGTCGCGCGCGCCGCAATAGCGAAGCGTTCCCGAACGTTTCGGTACAATCGCTGCGGCGCACCATGCATCGAACGTGGGCCACGCAGCAAAAAAGAAGGCGCAATACATAAGTGCATCGACGAAGTGCAACACGCCCTGCAGGAGACTCCATGTCGTTCATCATCGTTCTAGCCGCTCTAGCGTTTCTCATGCTTGCCGCCTATCGCGGCTACAGCGTGATTCTGTTCGCTCCCGTGGCGGCCCTCGCCGCCGTGCTGCTCACCGATCCCGCCGCCGTCGCGCCCGTCTTTTCCGGCATTTTCATGGAAAAGATGGTGGGGTTCGTGAAGCTGTATTTCCCGGTGTTTTTGCTTGGCGCTGTATTTGGCAAGGTCATCGAACTATCCGGATTTTCAGAGTCGATCGTCGCGGCCGCGATCCGCTACATCGGCAGTTCGCGCGCTAATGCGGTGATCGTCGCCGTCTGCGCACTGCTCACGTATGGCGGCGTCTCGCTCTTCGTGGTGGTGTTCGCGGTCTATCCGTTCGCCGCCGAACTCTATCGCCAGAGCGACATCCCCAAGCGTCTGATGCCCGGCGCAATCGCGCTCGGTGCGTTCTCGTTCACGATGGATTCGTTGCCCGGCACGCCGCAGATCCAGAACATCATCCCGACGACCTTCTTCAAGACCACGGCGTGGGCTGCGCCGGCGCTCGGCGTGTTCGGTTCGCTCTTTATCATCGTGGTGGGCCTGAGCTACCTCGAATGGCGCCGCCGCAGCGCGATGGCGAAGGGTGAAGGCTACGGCACGTCGCTGGTGAATGAACCCGAGCACGTCAAGACCGATCATCTGCCGAATCCGCTCCTGGCGATCACGCCGCTCGTGCTGGTGGGCGTGGCGAACTTCTTCCTCACGCGCTGGATTCCGAAGTGGTACGGCGACACCTATACCGTCGCGCCCGACGTGCTGCCCGGCGTCCACACGCCTGTGACCACCACGGTCAAACAGGTCGTGGCGATCTGGTCGGTGGAAGGCGCATTGCTGCTGGGCATCGTGTTCGTGGTCATCACGGCGTTCTCGCGCGTGAAAGAGCGCTTCGCCGTGGGCACCAAGGCCGCGGTGGCGGGCGCGTTGCTGGCGTCGCTCAATACGGCTTCGGAATATGGCTTCGGCGGCGTGATCGCCGCGCTGCCCGGCTTTATCGTGGTGAGCAATGCGCTCAAGAGCATTCCGAATCCGCTTGTGAACGCGGCGATTTCGGTTAGCTCGCTGGCGGGGATTACGGGTTCCGCATCGGGCGGTATGAGTATCGCGCTGGCGGCGATGTCCGATACGTTTATCAAGGGCGCACAGGCTGCGGGCATTCCGTTAGACGTGCTACATCGCGTGGTGGCAATGGCCAGCGGCGGTATGGATACCTTGCCGCATAACGGTGCGGTGATTACGCTGCTGGCTGTGACGGGGTTGACGCACCGCGAGTCTTATCGGGATATTTTTGCGGTGACGGTGATTAAAACCCTTGCTGTGTTTTTCGTGATTGCGGTTTTTTATACGACTGGATGGGTTTGATCGATATCCAGTCTTCGGACTGCATCCGACTGGCGACGAATTTTCTCGCGCAGCAGTGAGTGTTGCGTGGTTGTTTAAATGCAAAAAGCCGTCCCTTGTGGACGGCTTTTTTCGTTTGCGCTTCTTTTAGCGCGTATTTTCCACGCGCGTAAACGCCAGAACCCCGGCTCTCTTTCGGAGACACCGGGGTTCTGGACGTACAGCATAAGGAGCCTGACGATTACCTACTTTCACACGGGCAATCCGCACTATCATCGGCGTGGAGCTGTTT
>NZ_JACHBW010000022.1 GCF_014200455.1 Paraburkholderia bannensis
TCCATGACGGCGCCCGAGAGGATATGCGCCCCGATTTCAGAGCCTTTTTCCAGCACGCACACGCCAAGGTCGGCGCCTTTTTCGGCAGCCAACTGCTTCAGGCGGATTGCCGCCGACAGCCCGGCCGGGCCGCCACCGACGATCACGACGTCGTATTCCATCGACTCGCGTGGGCCGTATTGTTCGATGAGGGCTTGCGTCGTCATCGCCTGGCTTCTCCGGTGACCGTTTCGATGGCGATCGACGCGAGTTGCGCGCCGGGTCCGGACGGCCGCAGCGCGAGTTCCTCCGCGCGTGCGCTGATCCAGAGCGCGTGCAGCGGCGCCAGCGTCACGCCGCGCAGCAGCGTGCTCTCGACGTGCCATTGACCGGCGAGACTCACCAGCAGATGCGTGGCGGCGGGTGTTACGTGCATCGAATGCGAAGCCACGCTGACCCGGGCGCGCGCCGCACCGCGTTTGCACATGACATTGAGCACATTCACGGGCCGCGCAGGCAGATTCACCCACACATGCAGATCGCCGGAAAACTGCACTGGCTGACCGGCACGCGCGAGCAACTGACCGTCCTGCGAACGCAGGTCGATCAGGCCGTCGTCGATGGGCAGCAGCGTGCGGTCGTAACCCGGGAATTGCGAGAACTTCGCCGCTCCTTCGAGCGTGGCGATGCTCACGCGCCAGGCCGCCCCTGCACCCTGATCAGGACCGCGCGCAAGCGTGCGCGTCACGCCGCCGCCGTTCGCCCACGGCTCGCACGCAAGACGTGTGCTGTCGATGAAGCGCACTGCCGCGATGGCGTCGATGGCATGCATGGGGTCCGGCGACACGGCTGGCTGGCGGGCGTTCATGCGCGCGCCTCCTGGGCGGCCAGCCGCGTTTCCAGCGCGCCGACCACGTCGAACAGATCGCCCACCAGACCGACGTCGGCCACCGAGAAAATCGGCGCATCCGGGTCCTTGTTCACGGCGACGATGAACTTCGAGTCCTTCATGCCCGCGAGATGCTGGATTGCGCCCGAGATGCCGAACGCCACATAGACATCGGGCGCGACGCTGCGGCCGGTTTGCCCGACCTGCGCGGCATTGGGCGCATAGCCTGCATCGACGGCGGCGCGCGAAGCGCCGAGTGCCGCGCCCAGCGTATTGGCCAGACGGCCCAGCCGCGTCATGTTGTCGGGCGAGGCGAGACCGCGACCGCCCGCGATGACCACGCGCGCGCTGCCCAGATCCTGGCCGCTCTGTTCGGCGGCACGGCGCTCGACCAGGCGCGTGCGCGTGAACGGCTCCAGCGGCGCGAGCGCGACGATCTGCGCCGCGCCGCCTTCGGCGGCAACGGGCGCGAACGAGGTGGGACGCACCGTGGCGAACGTGCAGCTAGTTGCGCTCGCAACAGTCGCGATCACGCTACCCGCATACAGACCGCGCACGAATTGCGCACCGTCGTGCAGGGCGATGACATCGGCGAGAAAGGCGCCGCCCGCGAGCGCCGCTGCGCGCGGCAATGCGGCGCGAGCGCGGGCGCGGTGCGGCGCGAGGATCGTCGAATACTGAGTCGCCAGCGCCTGCAATTGCGCTGCCACCGTCTCCGGCGCGAGCGTATCGGCGTCGCCCGCCGACGCGCTCAACACGCGCGCCACGCCGCTTGCCTGCGCGGCAGCCGCCGCGCTCGCCGCGTCGAATACCAGCAGATCGACGGGGTGTCCCAAGGATATCGCCGCGCCGATCACCCGCAACGTTGCATCGGAAAGAACGCCATGCGCGCCCACTTCACCATCGGCCAGAACCAGCGTTCTCATCGTCATGCTCCTGCGGCTTCGAATACACGTTGAGCGGCCAGCGCATCCAGCAGCGCGCCGATGCCTTCCACCTTCACGCCCGCTTCGCGCACCGGCGGGTCGCTGAGCGCGATCACGCTGCTCTGTGCGGCGAGCGATGCGCCGATCGCGCCCGCCTCACGCACGGCGAGCGGCTTCTGCTTCGCCTTGACGATGCTGGGCAGCGTCACGCGGCGCGGCTCGGCCAGACGCAGATCGGCGCTGATGACGGCAGGGCCGTCGAGTTGCCAGGTGGAGGTGCCAGCATCGTCGCCGCAAACCACGCGCCAGCCGCCCTCCACCGCGTCGAGCGCGCTCGCGTTGAGCGCCTGCGGCCAGCCCAGCAGCGCCGCGAGCATCGCTGCGACGCCGCCGATATCGCCGTCGATGGCCTGTTTGCCGCACAGCACGAGACCGTAATCGGCATCGCTCATATGCGCCGCGATCAGACGCGCCACGGCCAGCGAATCGAGAGTGGACGTGGCCGCGCCGGTGTCGATCAGCACCGCGTCGTCCGCGCCCATGGCGAGTGCGGTGCGCAGTACATCCTGATGCGTGGGCAGGCCGCAGGTGAGCACGGTGACGTGCGCGGCCACGCCCGCTTCCTTGAGCTGCAGCGCTTTTTCCAGCGCGCATTCGTCGAAGGGGTTGAGCGACATCTTCAGCCCGGCGGTATCGATCGCACCGGCGGCGTTCAGGCGCACGCGCACGTTCGGATCGACCACACGTTTGACGGGAACGAGAATGCGGATAGTCATGTTGTTTCCTTTGCGTCTGACTTCAGGACACCGCGCCCAGACCGTATTTGCCCGTCAACAGCGCGCCGCTCGCGAAGCGCGAGAGCGCATAGGGATCGAGCGAAACGTCGGTCGGCAGACCCAGCGCATGTTGCGCGAGCAACTTGCCGATGCCGGGCGAGAGCTTGAAACCGTGACCCGAAAAGCCGAAGCCCACGGTCAGCCCTTGCACGTCGGCGACGCTGCCCAGCACCGGGTTCCAGTCGGGCGTCACGTCGTACACGCCGGTCCACGATGAAGCGAGGCCCGCCGTCTCGTAAGCAGGGAAGTGCTCGGCCACCTGCGCGCCCACTTCGGCCACATAGTCGAGCGAGATTTCGCCCTGTTCGGTTTCGGGCGCGTTGAGCGTATCGCCCACCACGCCTTCCGACACCAGCATCTGCGCGCCGCCGTAGCTGCGGAAATACAGCATCCCCGCCGACCCGAGGTCCTTGAACGCGGGCATGGCGAAGGTATAGGGCGCGGCCTCGCATTCGAGTGCAAGCACGGTATGACGCTCGGGCTTGACGGGTAGATCCACGCCGATCCATTGCGCGAGTTCCGGCGTCCAGATGTTCTGCGTGCTGATGAGCGTGCCGCAGCCAAAACGGCCCGCCGAGGTTTCGACGCCCACCACGCGGCGGCCTTCGCGGATCACACCGTTCACCCGCGTGTTTTCCATGATCTTCACGCCACGGCGGCGCGCGGAACGCGCGAAACTCGTCGCGACCAGATAAGCGTCGGCGAAACCGGCCTCGGGTTCGAAGCCAATCAGCGCGGCGTCGTCGAAGGTGGCGATGGGCAGACGCGCCTGAGCTTCCGTGCGGTCGAGCAACTGCACCTCGATGCCCATATCCTGTTGTGCACGCAACGAAGCGGCGAGCGGATCGAGCTTGTCGCCCTCGGGCGCGGCGATCATGTAACCGCACTTGACGAGACCGCAGGAGGCTTCGTCGTCGCCGAGGTAATTGGCGAAATTATTGAACGCCCACCAGGAAGCGCGGGCGAGTTCGACATTCTGGCGCACCGAATAATGGGTGCGCAGCAGCCCGGAGGACTGCGAGGTGGTGCCGGCGCCGATCGTGCCCTGATCGACGACGAGCACGCTTTTCGCGCCTAGCGCGGCGAGGTGGTGGGCAACGGACGTGCCGATCACACCGGCGCCGATCACGACAAAGTCATAGTGGCTCATGGGGCCCCCGTGGGTGGACGATGGAACGCATTGTGGATCGGCGGTGCGCCACGCTTTTTTGTATTAGGCAAACTTATGGACAACGAGCGCGATTGCTCATCCTCGGCGCGAACGGTGCAGGGCGCGGCATGATGGTGCCCGGTGCGGTGCGCGTCTGGTGGTTTATCTGGAGTCGACATGAGACGCACTCAGGCCCCTATCGATCTGAATGCCTTGCAGGCTTTTCTTGCGGTGTGCGAAACCGGCTCGATGACGGGCGCGGCGAAGCAGCTCGGCGTGAGCCAGAGCGCGGTGAGCCAGGCGATTGCGACGCTCGAACGCGATCAGGGCGTGACGCTATTCGATCGCGAAAGCCGGCCGCCGCGGCCCAATCTTGCGGGGCGGGCGTTGCTGGAGCTGGCGGGGCCGTTGCTGGAGCATGCCCAGATGGTGAGTACGCGCATCGGCGATGCGTCGAATGCGGGGACCTTGCCGGTGCGGCTGGGGTGTGTCGATTCGTTTGCGGCGACGGTTGGGCCGGAGTTGATACGGGCGGTTTCAGGATCGGCGCGGCAGATTGCACTGTGGTCCGGCTTGACGCCGGGGTTGAGCAAGCAGTTGCATGACCGGGAACTGGATCTGGCCGTGTGTACGCAGACCACGCTGAACGATGCCCGGATTGTCGAGGTGCCGATTTTTTCTGAGGCGTTTGTGGTGGTGGTGTCGAAGGGGTGGCTTGCGGAGCGGCGTAATGTTGTCGATTGGCGGACTTTGGCGCTTGAGTTGCCTTTGATCCGGTATACGGCGCGGTCTGTGATTGGGCAGCAGATTGAGCGGTATGCGCGCCATTTAGGCATTAATAGCCCGCGGCGGTATGAGTTTGATGCTACCGATCCTTTGTTGAGTCTTGTTGCTGCGCGGCTTGGGTTTGCTATTTCTACGCCGCTTTGTTTGTGGCAGGCGCGGCATTATCTGGCTGATATTGCGGTGCTGCCGTTGCCTGCTGGACGCCTTGGGCGGCGTGATTTCTTCTTGCTGCATCGGCAGGGGGAGTGGGATGCGTTTGGGCAGGAGATTGTGGCGCTTACCCGGCGGGTGATTGATGCGGCCATTCGGCCGGCGCTTGGGCTGGCTTTGCCGCAGTTGGGGGAGGATGCGATTTTGTAGTTTTTGCTCTTTTTGCTGTTGTTGTTGGCATTTCCTTGATTTCGTGTCGGTCTATTAGCGTTGCCCCTGTGCGGGGCGGCACCCCCTTTTCTTTGCCGCGGCAAAGAAAAGGGGGGAAAAGAAAGCCGCTCAAACCGCCAGTGCTTCGCGGTACACCCACAGCCTATCAACAGAGTGGCGCCCGGGCAGCGCCCGCACCACGCGCCCAATATCGGAGTGGTGACGCCCGCACATCCGGGGGCGCAAGCGCCCCGTGGGGCATAACGCAAACGCAAACCTTCGGTTTGCGCCTTCCCTCGCATACCCAACCGTTGCGAGCGCAGCGAGCAGCGGGATGTATGACTGCCTTGTCACTTCGTTTTACGGCGCGTGGTGCGAGCAATGCCCAGTTACCACTCTGCTATCAGGTTAGTGGTGGACGGCGTCACATTAGCGGTGTGAGCGGCTTTCTTTTGCCTACTTTTCTTTGCCGCGGCAAAGAAAAGTAGGTGCCGCCCCGCACAGGGGCAACGCTAATAGACCGACACCAAATCAAGGAAATGCCAAGCACCCAAAACACGTCAAAAAAACCGCAAGGATCCAATCAAATGACCGAGCTATACACACTGGAACGCGGCACCGCACCGTTAATCATTTCAATCCCCCATTCAGGCACTGAAATCCCGCCGCACCTGCGCCACCTGTACACAGAAGAAGCACTACAACGAGCAGACACAGACTGGCACCTCGACCGCCTCTACGACTTCGCAAGAACCCTGAACGCAACGGTAATCGGCGCAAAAATCTCCCGCTACGTCATCGATCTAAACCGTCCTCCCAACGACGAAAGCCTCTACCCAGGTCAAACAACAACCGGTTTATTCCCCACCGAAACCTTCCGCGGGCAACCGCTCTACCACCCCAACTGCGCCCCCAGCGAATCAGAACGCACAACACGGCTAGCCGACTACTGGCAGCCCTATCACAATGCATTGCACACCGAACTAAATCGCCTGCGCGAGCGCCATGCTAA
Organism: Paraburkholderia bannensis; assembly: GCF_014200455.1. Lineage (GTDB taxonomy): Bacteria > Pseudomonadota > Gammaproteobacteria > Burkholderiales > Burkholderiaceae > Paraburkholderia > Paraburkholderia bannensis_A. The sequence goes on from NZ_JACHBW010000022.1 coordinate 5,939, forward strand.
TGTCCTGCTCTGGGAAGCCCACTCGATCGCCAGCATCCTGCCGCGCCTGTTCGAAAACAAACTTCCCGATCTCAATCTGGGCACCCAGGACGGCCGCACCTGCGCGCCAGAAGTACAGCAAGCCATTACCGAAGCGATGAGCGCCAGCCCATACACCGCAGTCGCCAACGGCCGCTTCAAAGGCGGCTACATCACGCGCAGCTTCGGCGCGCCATCCAATGGCATTCACGCAATCCAGCTGGAAATGTGCCAATCGACCTATATGAACGAAAACCCGCCATTCGATTACCAGAGCGAAAAAGCCGAAGCCATCCAGCCCACCTTGCTCAGCATGGTCAACGCCGCCCTCGACGCTGTATCGAAACTCGCCCCAACGCTTGCATAAGCGTTGCTGATACTGGAGCGTAAGCGGTCGTCCCGTTTCAGTGCAGAAACGCGCCGCGCTCAGGAATAACGCGCACCGTTCGCAGGCAAGCAGTCGCGCACCACCGGCAAGACCCGATTCAACCCCATCCCCGAACCTCGCGCCAGATGTTTATCCGCAGGAATTTTTGATTCACACAGATAAACATGGCACGGAGGTTGCATAAGAGGAAACCGGGAACTTCATTCCGTGCTGCCCGGCGGGTAAATGAAGATCGACAGGAATTGAATCGGTGTCTTGATGAGGCGCTCGGGGCCGTGGGGTATGTCGGCCTGGAATGTGAGCGTGTCGCCGGGATGCAGGACGTAGGTGTGCTGGCCGTGGCGGTATTCGAGTACGCCCTTGAGCATGTGGATGAACTCGGTGCCCGGATGTTCGAAGGTGGGGAAGCGTTCCGCTTCGTCATCCATGGTGATGAGAAAGGGTTCGAAGGCTTTGCGCGGGCCCTGGTCGTAGGCGAGCAGATGGTAGGTGTGGCCGCGTTTGGTGCCTTTGCGTACCACTTCCATGCCGGTGCCCTTTTTGACGAGTTGCGCGCCGCCCTGCGGGACGTCGAAGTGGCGAAACAGCGTGGAGAGCGATACGCCCAGCGTCTGCGCAATGCGGTTCAGGACGTCGAGTCCAGTCGAGGTCTGCGCGTTCTCGATTTTCGAGAGCATGCCGCGGCTGATGCCGGCCTGGTCGGCAACCTGCGCGATGGTCAGGCCGTGGCGTAGTCGCAGTTCGCGCAAGGTCGCGCCCAGGTAGCGTTCGAGTGGGGTTTTGTTGTCGTCCGCGATTTGCATGGTCGGTTTCGGCTCAAGGGTCGCCAGATAGCGGGTTGCCAGATTTAGCGGTCAGGCTCCCGGCGGCAACGACTTCGCGCGCGCCAGGGGTTTAACCGCAGGAAGCATTGTTGCATGACAGGAAAGGCAGTTCCAGAAATCGTCGTACCTGATCTCAGCCGGCGTCCCCGCAATGGCGCTCAGGTCGAAGCAGCGTAACAGCCGTGCGCCTGGCGCACGGCCTCTTTCAACCGCCAATGCAGTTGTTGCAAGGAGTAGCGATGAATCTGAACGATGCGGGCAAGCTGCCGCTCAACGAGCCAGCCGGCGTGCCGCGCTTTGCCTCGGCCGAGGAAGCGCAGAGCTGGCTCAGCCAGCAGGGCGTGAAATATGTATTGGCGCAGTTCGTCGATATTCACGGTGTCGCCAAAGCCAAATCGGTGCCGCTCGCGCATCTGAAAAGCGTGCTCAAGGCCGGTGCCGGTTTCGCGGGCTTCGCGATCTGGGGCGTGGGCATCGAGCCGAATGGTCCCGATTACATGGCTGTCGGCGATCTCGCCACCCTCACGCCGGTGCCGTGGCAACCGGGCGTAGCGCGCATCGTCTGCGACGGTCATGTCGATGGCGAGGCCTGGGCCTACGATTCGCGCGTCACGCTCAAGCGTCAGACCGCGCGCCTCGACGCGCGCGGCTGGACCTTGTTTACCGGGCTCGAACCGGAATTCTCGCTGCTGCGCCGCTCGGCCTCGGGCACGCTGGAGCCGTGCGATCCGAGCGATACGCTCGCCAAGCCCTGCTACGACTACAAGGGCCTGTCACGCACGCGCGTGTTTCTCGAACGCCTTACGGAATCCATGCGCGCGGTCGGTATCGATGTCTATCAGATCGACCACGAAGACGCCAACGGTCAGTTCGAAATCAACTACACGTACACCGATTGCCTGACTTCCTGCGATCACTACGTGTTCTTCAAGATGGCGGCCTCGGAGATCGCCAACGATCTGGGCATGATCTGCTCGTTCATGCCGAAGCCGTTCGCGAATCGCCCCGGCAACGGCATGCATATGCATATGTCGATTGGCGACGGCAGGCGCAATCTGTTTGCCGATTCTGGCGACGCGCTGGGCATGGGGCTTTCGAAGCTCGGCTATCAGTTCACGGCGGGGCTGCTCAAGCACGCGCCCGCGCTCACGGCGCTGTGCAATCCCACCGTGAATTCGTACAAGCGCCTGGTGGTGGGCCGCTCGCTCACGGGCGCGACGTGGGCGCCCGCCTACGTGAGCTATGGCGACAACAATCGCTCGACCATGGTGCGCATGCCCGGCGAGCGCATCGAACTGCGCCTGCCCGATGGCGCGTGCAATCCGTATCTGGCGACGGCGGCGGTGATCGCGGCGGGTCTGGACGGTGTCGACAGCGATCTCGATCCAGGCGCGCCCTCCAACGAGAACCTTTACCAGTGGTCGAGCGAAAAGCTCGCGGAACACGGGATTGCGGTGCTGCCGCAGAACCTCGAACAGGCGCTCGACGCGCTGGAGGCGGACACGCTGATCTGCGAAGCGCTCGGTCCCGTCGCGCAGGAATTCATCAAGCTCAAGCGCATGGAGTGGCTCGAATACATGCGCCATGTTTCCGACTGGGAACTCAAGAGCTACCTCGAATTTTTCTAAGGAGAACTTTTATGTGCGGAATCGTAGGCTTGCTGGTGAAAACGCCGGCGCTACGCGAGCGGCTCGGCGAACTGATGGTGCCGATGCTGATCGGCATGACCGAGCGTGGTCCCGATTCGGCGGGCCTCGCCGTGTTCGGCAAGGAACTCGACGCGAGCCAGCGAAAACTGAGCCTGTACTCGGGTTTCACCGAGGAAGGCGCGCAATTCCCGTGGCAGGCGCTGCTGGACAAGCTCAATAGCGCGATGGATGTGACCGCGCGCATCGAAGCAAAATCGAATCACGCCGTCCTCACGCTGCAAGGCAGCGCGGAAAACGTGAAGGCGTGGCTCAACGAAACGTATCCGAAGCTCTATCTGCTTTCGACGGGCCGCTCGATCGATCTGTACAAGGACATCGGCTCGCCCGCGGAAGTGGCCGGGCGCTACGACTTTTCGAAGCTCAAGGGCTCGCATCTGGTCGGCCATACGCGCATGGCGACGGAATCGGCCGTCACGCCCGACCGCGCGCATCCATTCACGGCGGGCGAGGACTTCTGTCTCGTGCACAACGGCTCGCTGTCGAATCCCTATGGCGTGCGCCGCAAGCTGGAGCCGCTGGGCATTCGCTTCGACACGGACAATGACACGGAAGCCGCGTGCCGCTTTCTCGAATGGCGTCTGCGCGAGGGCGACGCGCTGCCTGAAGCGCTGCAAAAGGGCTTCGAGGAACTGGACGGTTTCTACACCTTCCTGATGGGCACCGCGAACGAACTCGCGCTGATCCGCGATCCGTTTGCGTGCAAGCCGGCCGTCGTGGCCGAAAACGACGACTACGTGGCGATTGCTTCCGAGTTCCGCTCGCTCGCGCATCTGCCCGACATTCGCAACGCTAAGGTTTTCGAACCCGCACCCGAGGAGATGTACGTATGGAAGGCGTGATTTTCGATCTGGAGCAACAGGGCGTGCGGGAACTGAACCAGTACCTGCATGGCGACGCCAACGCACTGCAAGGCCAGCAAATCAGCGTGAGGTCGCCCAATGGCGCGCACAACATCGCCGTGGGCGTGGACGCGGACGTCGAGGTGCGCGTCGAAGGCCATGCGGGCTATTACGCGGGCGGCATGAACAAGCACGCGACCATCGTGATCGAAGGCAGCGCCGGCACCGGCGTGGGCGAGAACATGATGAGCGGCAAGGTGCATGTGCGCGGCTTTGCGTCGAATGGCGCGGGCGCTTCGGCGCACGGCGGCCTGCTGGTGATCGACGGCGATGCGGGCCTGCGCTGCGGCATCTCGCTCAAGGGCGGCAACATCGTGGTGGGCGGCTCGGTGGGCAGCTTCTCGGCCTTCATGGCGCAGGCCGGTCGCATGGTGATCTGCGGCGACGCAGGCGACGCGCTGGGCGATTCGCTCTACGAAGCCGTTTTGTATGTGAAAGGGGCAGTGAAGTCGCTGGGCGCGGACGCGCAATTCGAACCGATGACCGCTGCGGATGTCGCCGCGGTGCGCGAACTGCTCGACGCCGCCGGTCTCGACCACGATCCTGCGCAGTTCCGCCGCATCGCCTCGGCCCGCACGCTCTACCACTGGAACGCCGACGCGGACCAGGAATATTGAAGCCTCGTCAGGCTCCGCTGAACCTTATAGATCGAGAAGGTCCCCATGGAAACCAAACCGGTTCATTTCGCGCGTCTGCAACAGGAAGAGTCCAGCACCTTCGACCGCAAGACCATTGATTACATCCACACCGCCGCGCAGCGCGGCCTCTATGAAATCCGCGGTCTCGGCTCGAAGAAGACGGTGCCACACTTCGACGATCTGCTGTTTCTGGGCGCCTCGCTTTCGCGTTATCCGCTCGAAGGCTATCGCGAGAAATGCAGCTCGCAGACGATTCTCGGCACGCGCTACGCGAAGAAGCCGATCGTGCTCGATACGCCGGTGACGATCGCGGGCATGAGCTTCGGCGCGCTCTCGGCGAACGTGAAGGAAGCGCTCGGGCGCGCCGCGACGGCGGCGGGTACGTCGACCACCACGGGCGACGGCGGCATGACGCAGGAAGAGCGCCAGTCGTCGAAGACGCTGGTGTATCAGTGCCTGCCGTCGCGTTACGGCTTCAATCCCGACGATGTGCGTCGCGCCGATGCCATCGAAGTCGTGATCGGCCAGGGCGCAAAGCCGGGCGGCGGCGGCATGCTGCTGGGGCAGAAGGTGAATCCGCGCGTGGCGTCGATGCGCACGCTGCCCGCGGGCGTCGATCAACGCTCGGCGAGCCGTCACCCCGACTGGACCGGCCCCGACGACCTGGCGATCAAGATCCAGGAGCTGCGCGAAATCACCGATTGGGAAAAGCCGATCTACGTGAAGGTTGCCGCCACGCGCACGTTTAACGATGTCAAGCTGGCCGTGCACGCCGGCGCCGATGTGGTGGTGATCGATGGCATGCAGGGCGGCACGGCTGCTACCCAGAGCTGCTTTATCGACAACGTGGGCATTCCCACGCTGGCGGCGGTGCGTCAGGCCGTGGACGCGCTCGAAGACCTCAACATGAAGGGCAAGGTGCAGCTGATCGTGTCGGGCGGCATCCGCACCGGCGCCGACGTGGCGAAGGCGCTGGCGCTGGGTGCGGATGCGGTGGCGATCGGTCAGGGCGTGCTGATGGCGCTGGGCTGCAATAGCGAAAGCTATTTCCAGAACGGCGCGCTGCATTCGGCGGTGGCGGACTACGCGGCGCTCAACACCGCGCCGGGCTTCTGTCACCACTGCCATACCGGCAAGTGCCCGGTAGGCGTGACCACGCAGGACGCTGTGCTCGAAAAGCGTCTGGAGCCGGAGGAGGGCGCGCGCCGCGTGCGCAACTACCTCAAGACGCTGACGATGGAGCTCACCACCATCGCCCGCGCCTGCGGCAAGCAGAACGTGCATCACCTGGAGCCGGAAGATCTCGTGGCGCTCACCGTGGAAGCAGCGGCGATGGCGCGTGTGCCGCTGGCGGGCACTTCGTGGATTCCCGGCCTGACGCGTTGACGCCCTGCGATTTATTTTGAAAAGCAGTCCGTAGTAAATCGGCGTGATAGAAAAGAGGCCGCTGCTCTCAAGGCCGCAGCGCGCGCATCGTTGAAGCAGCTTTCATGCAGCGATGCGTGCGCCATTCATTCGAAGCAGTCCACCACACCAGGCCGTCGCGGCGCTGCCCGAGGCCTTTCTACAGGATCGTGCAATGAAGAGCTTGAGCAAACTACTCGCACTGATCAGTGCGCTGGCGCTGGCGCTGCCCGCGTGGGCGCAGGGCGCAGCCGCGCCGGTGCCGAACAAGGGCGACACCGCCTGGATGATCGTCGCCACCTTGCTGGTCGTGATGATGGCCGCGCCTGGACTGGGCCTCTTTTACGGCGGCATGGTGCGCGCGAAAAACATGTTGTCCGTGCTGATGCAGACGCTGGTGATTTTCTGTCTGCTGGGCGTGCTGTGGGCCGTCTATGGCTACAGCATTGCGTTCACCGAAGGCAATGCGTTCTTCGGCGGCTTTTCGAAGCTGTTTCTTGCGGGCGTGACGCCCGACACCACGGCCGGCACTTTCAGCAAGGGCGTGGTGATTCCCGAATACATTTATGTATCGTTCCAGCTGACGTTCGCGGCCATCACGCCCGCGCTCATCATCGGCGGGATTGCGGAGCGCGCGAAGTTTTCGGCGGTGCTGGCCTTCATGGTGCTGTGGTTCACGTTCTCGTATCTGCCGATCGCCCATATGGTGTGGTACTGGCCTGGCCCGGACGCCTACACCAGCGCGGCCGCTGCGGATAAAGCCAACGCCACGGCGGGCTTCCTGTTCCAGAAGGGCGCGCTCGACTTCGCGGGCGGCACGGTGGTGCACATCAACGCAGGCATCGCGGCGCTGGTGGGCGCGATCCTGATCGGCAAGCGCACGGGTTATGGGCGCGAGCACATGGCGCCGCATAACCTCACGATGACGATGGTGGGCGGCTCGCTGCTGTGGGTGGGCTGGTTTGGCTTCAACGTCGGCTCGAATCTGGAAGCAAACGGCGCGGCAACGCTCGCCTTCGTCACGACGTTGCTGGCGACCTGCGCGGCCACCGTCGCGTGGACCTTCGTGGAGTGGGCGTTCAAGGGCAAGCCCTCGATGCTCGGCGCGGTCTCGGGCGCGATCGCGGGGCTGGTCGTCATCACGCCCGCTTGCGGCTTCGTCGGGCCGATGGGTGCGATCGTGATGGGACTGGTGGCGGGCGCACTGTGCTACTGGGGCGTCAACGGCCTCAAGCGCATGCTGGGCGTGGACGATTCGCTCGACGTGTTTGGCGTGCATTGCATCGGCGGGATCGCCGGGGCGTTGCTGACGGGCGTGTTCGCCTCGCCGCGCCTGGGCGGCACGGGCGTCTACGACTATGTGGCCAACAAGGTGGGCGACTACGACATGGCCAGCCAGATGATCTCGCAATGCTGGGGCGTGGGCACCTCGCTGGTGTGGTCGGCGGTGGTGTCGTTCGTGGCGTTCAAGCTGGTCGACAAGGTGTTCGGGCTGCGCGTGGATCAGGAAGGCGAGCGCGAAGGGCTCGACGTCAGCTCGCATGGCGAGACGGCTTACCACGCATAACGGGCAAATGAATCGCCCACGGCGGCCGCCGCGCTCGCGCGCGGTTGGGCGGCAGGGCGGGAGAAGGCATAATATGGCATGCCATGGGCAGGCGGGCGCTCCGCGCGTCTGCCGCCGATGGAGTGTGCCATCGTTCTTGCCAACCCCTACCCGCCTTCCGCCGTCCATGTCCGACCTGAAAATCGACCGTAATGCCAAGACCCTGCGCGAACTCACGCTCGACAAGTTGCGTGGTGCGATCGTGCAGGGCTACTTCCGTCCTGGCGCGCGTCTCGTCGAGCGCACGCTGTGCGACGAACTCGGCGTGAGCCGCACGGTGGTGCGCGAAGTGCTGCGCCATCTGGAAACCGAAGGGCTGGTGGAGACCGTCGGCCGCCAGGGGCCGGTGGTTGCGCGTCTCGATCCGCAGCAGGTGAGCGAGATCTACGAACTGCGCGGCCTGCTCGAAGCGCATGCGGCGCGCGCCTGCGCCGAACACTCGACGCCTGAGCTGGTGAAGGAACTGCGCGAATTGCGCGCGGTGATCGAAGCGGCGTTTGTCGATCAGGACCTGCCACGCGTGCTCGACTACACCGAACGTTTCTACGACGCCCTGTTCCAGGGCGCGGGCAAGAGCGTGTCGCTGGGCGTGGTGAAGACGCTCAATGCGCGTATCAACCGGCTGCGCGCGCTCACCATTGCCACGCCTGGGCGCAGCAATGATTCGAACCGCGAGATGAACGCCATGCTCGACGCCATCGAACGGCATGACGGCGATGCGGCGGCGGCGGCGTCGTCGGCGCATATCCGGCGTACTGCGGAACTGGCGATGGCCGCGCTGGCGGGGCTCGACGAGGGCGATGGGGAGGCGTGATCGCTTCAGGCGCGAGCGTCAGCCGCCCGCACGGCGGTCGCTGTGCAGCAAGCCATAAAGCGCGCTATCGGTGACTTCTTCGCCGACGATCCAGCGCTCGCGCAGCAAGCCTTCGCGCCGGAACCCGAGCCGTTCCAGCACGCGCGCAGAAGCCAGGTTGCGCGGATCGATATCCGCTTCGATGCGATGGAGTTTGATCGTGTCGAAGGCGTGATCGACAACGGCTGCCGCTGCCTCGCTCATCAAGCCCTTGCCCCAGTGCCGGCGCTGCAGGCTGAAGCCGATTTCCGCGCGGCGGCACTGCTCGTTCAGATGAAACAGATCGCAGGTGCCCAGCACTTCGCCCGAGTCGAGCGCGGCGACGGTGCAGACCAGATTCTTGCCCGCTGACGAAGGCTTGAGCGTGTTGTCTACGCGCGCATGCGCTTCGTCGATATGACGCATCGGCGCAAACGAGAAATAGCGCATGGCTTCGGCGTCGGACCAGATCGTAAAAAGCGCGGGCGCATCGTCGTGACGAAGCGCGCGGATGCGCAGGCGCGCGGTGCTGAGCGAGACGGGTTCGAACATGTGATTGGTCATTTCAGCTTTGGCCTTCGTGCCTGAAACGCTTGAGCACGAGCACGCACAGCGCGGGCACATGGACCACGCCCATGCCGCCGAAAAGCACCACCCAGGGCGGCGCAATGCCCCCGGACAGCATCGCCGAGATCGTGCCGAACGCCAGACCAACCAGCAGCAACACGGCATGCGCGATCAGGCGCTTGCGGCGCGTGTCGGTGAAACGCGGGATGCTCACATGAACGTAGATCATGATGAGCAGCGAAACGGTGGCGATGAAAGCGAACATGGTATGCGGAGCGCCTGGGCGCGTGGTGATTCCTGACGATGGTCGCGATGTTACGCGAGGCGTGTTTTTTCTGTGGACCTTGGGGACGCGCGGGCCGCTTTGAATCGATCGTTCTCTGACCGCTCACGCTATCGCGCCCCAATATCCCGATCTTCATATCTATCATGGTATTCCATAATATTGACGGGCTTTTTGTCCGCTATAACATGGCATACCATAATCTCATGCAAGATGAGTCACCGCCCGGGCCAGCAGCAAACCGGGTGAGCAGCGGAACGCAGCCCGGCCGCCCCTAAGGAGTACGAGATGACCCGCCCCAATACCGACACCTTCGATACGACCGGCTTTCGCCGCGCACTCGGCGCGTTCGTCACCGGCGTCACGGTCGTGACCACGATCCAGGCCGACGGTACGCCGCGCGGTTTCACCGCGAATTCGTTCACGTCGGTGTCGCTCGATCCGCCGCTGGTGCTGGTCTGCGTCGCCAAAAGCGCGTCGAGCTACGAGGTGTTCTCGCAGGCGCCGCAATTTGCCGTGAGCGTGCTGGCCGAAGACCAGAAGGATGTATCGGGCGTGTTCGCCTCGAAGAGCCCTGATAAATTCGCGAAGGTGGCGTGGCAGACCCGCGCGACAGGTGCGCCCGTCATGCACGGCGCGGCGGCGCACTTCGACTGCGCGACGCAGCAGGTGATCGACGCGGGCGACCACGTCATCCTGCTTGGCCGCGTGCTCGATTTCGCGCACACGGGTCTCACGCCGCTGGGTTACTGCCGCGGCGCGTACGTGAGCTTCAGTCTTTCGCAGGACGCCGTCGCGGCGAGTGCTGCGCGCGGGCACGCCCAGGTGGGTGCGATCCTCGAAAACGCGGATGGCGTCGTGCTGCTCGACACGCCGGACGGTCTGCGTCTGCCGCGCGGTACGCGGCTCGAAGCGGCCAACGATCCGTCGAGCCTGCGCGGCGTGCTCGCAAGCCTCGGCCTGGTTGCGCATCTCGACTTCATTTTTGCCGTGTTTGAATCGACCCAGGCACGCGAGCAAGGCAACAAGCCGGACAACGGCGTGCGCATCTTCTACCGTGGCCGCGTGGTCGCGCAACGCGGCATGAGCGCGCCCGAACTCCATTTCGTGCCGCTTTCGCAGGTGCCCTGGGACGAAATGAGCGATCCCGCCGAGCGCTCGATGCTGCAACGCTACGTGAAGGAGCGTCACGAGGACGCTTTCGGCGTCTATGTGGGCGACAGCGAAGCCGGCACCGTGCAGACGCTCGCGCTGACCTGAAACCGGACCCAGCCCGAATTCCGGCGCGCGCCACCCTCAAGCACTCGCGCCATCGTTGTCATGCAGTCAACTCGCAGTCATTTGATCCGTGGAGAAAGTCATGAGCAGCAGATGGACCCTGTACGCCGCGCCCTTGATCGCGGCAGGCGCGCTGATGCTGGCGGCCGCGCCCGCCCTCGCCGCCGATCCGATCGTGTTCACCAGCTGGGGCGGCACCACCCAGGCGTCGCAGCAGAAGAACTGGGCGCAGCCGTTCGCGCAATCCTCGGGCATCAACGTGCTGATGGATGGCCCGACCGATTACGGCAAGTTCAAGGCGATGGTCGAAAGCGGCAACGTCAACTGGGACGTGGTGGACGTTGAAGGCGACTTCGCTTACGCCGCCGCGAAAGACGGCCTGATCGAGCCGATCGACTACACGGTGGTGAAGAAGGACGAACTGGACCCGCGTTTCTCGTCGCCGCAGGCGGTGGGCAGCTTCTATTACTCGTTCGTGCTGGGCTACAACAAGACGGCGTTCAAGGGCGCGCAGCCCTCCACCTGGGCCGATCTGTTCGATACGAAGAAATTCCCGGGCAAGCGCACGTTCTATAAATGGTCCGCGCCGGGCGTGCTGGAAATCGCGCTGCTCGCCGACGGCGTGCCGGCCAGCAAGCTCTATCCGCTCGATCTCGACCGCGCCTTCAAGAAGCTCGACACCATCAAGAGCGATATCGTCTGGTGGAGCGGCGGCGCGCAATCGCAGCAGTTGCTCGCTTCGGGCGAGGCTTCGATGGGCATGTTCTGGAACGGCCGTCTGCACGCGCTGCAGGCAACGGGCGTGCCGGCAGGCATCTCGTGGAACCAGAACCTCACGGCCGCCGACATGCTGGTGATCCCGAAGGGCGCCAAGCATCGCGATGAAGCGCTCAAATTCCTTGCGGCCGCAACGAGTCCGCAAGCCCAGGCGAAGTTCGCGACCGATACCGGCTACGCGCCGATCAACGTGAAATCGGCCGCGCTGATGACGCCTGCCGTGGCGAAGACGCTGCCCGACCAGTACACGCAGTCGCAGATCAACCTGGACATGAAATACTGGGCCGCCAATCGCGATGCCATCGCCAAACGCTGGTACGCATGGCAGGCAAAGTAAGCATTCCCAGGAAACTGGTTTTGTAACGCGAAACACGGCGCGTACGCGCGCCGTCCTGTCTCGCAGACCCTAAGCAAGCCCAACGCAAGCCCAACGCAGACCCCACGCGGATCGGGAGAGATCATGCCTGAAGTTCTGAGCACCGTCGCCCATGCGCCGGTCGACGCGCCGCCGAAGCGGCGCAACTGGCGCAACGCGAAGCTGCTTGCGCCCGCGCTAATACTCCTCGCGATCTTTTTCGTGCTGCCGGTGCTGTCGCTGCTGCTGCGCAGCGTGATGGAGCCGAGCCCCGGCCTGCACAACTACGCGCAACTGCTGGGTTCGAGCACTTATCTGCGCGTGTTCGGCAATACCTTTCTGGTGGCGGGCGTCGTGACCGCGGTGACGGTGGCGGTCGGCTTTCCGACTGCCTGGCTGCTGGCCATCGCGCCGCGCTGGCTCAGCACCACGCTGTTTTCGATCCTGCTGCTGTCGATGTGGACCAATCTGCTCGCCCGCACCTTTGCCTGGATGGTGCTGCTCCAGCAGACCGGCCCGATCAACCGCCTCTTGATGGCGCTCGGCATCATCGATCAGCCGCTGACGCTCGTGAACAACCTGATCGGCGTGACGGTAGGCATGACGTACATCATGCTGCCGTTTCTGGTGATGCCGCTGCACGCCACGTTGCGCGGCATCGATCCCGCCACACTGCGCACCGCCGCCGTGTGCGGCGCAAGCCGCTGGCAGGCGTTCTGTCGCATTCTCGTGCCGCTCGCGATGCCGGGCATCGCCTCGGGCGCGCTGATGGTGTTCGTGATGGCGCTGGGTTACTTCGTGACGCCCGCGCTGCTGGGCGGCCCGTCCTACATGATGCTCGCCGAACTGATCGCGCAGCTGGTGCAGGAGCTGCTGAACTGGGGTCTGGCCGGCGCGGCCGCATTCGTGCTGCTCGCCGTGACGCTAGGCCTCTACGCGCTGCAACTGCGTTTCACCGGCGGCGCGCGCCAGATTCCTGGAGGACGCTGACATGTTGCTCGACTTCGATCGTCTCGGCGCGGTGCGCGCGTTGCTCGTCGCCATTGGCGCGGTGGTGGCCCTGTTCCTGCTGCTGCCGATTGTTTTCATCGTTGCGCTGTCGTTTGGCGATTCGCAATGGCTCGCGTTTCCCGCGCCGGGCTGGACGCTGGAGTGGTATCGCCAGCTTTTCACGGACGCGGGCTGGCTCGATTCGCTCATGACCAGCATGAAGCTGGCCGTGATCGTCACCGTGCTTTCTGTCGCGCTGGGCTTTCTCGCCTCGCTGGCGCTGGTGCGCGGCAAGTTTCGCGGCCGCGCCGCCGTGCAGGCCTTCTTCCTCACGCCGATGGTGCTGCCGGTGGTGGTGCTGGCGGTCGCGCTCTACGCGTTCTTCCTGCGCATCGGTCTGGCGGGCACGATGACGGGCTTCGTGATCGGCCACCTGATCATCGCGCTGCCGTTCTCGATCATCGCCATCAGCAATTCGCTTTCCGCCTTCGATACGGCGCTCGAAGACGCCGCGCTGATTTGCGGCGCGTCGCCGCTCGCGGTGAAGTGGCGCGTGACGCTGCCCGCCATTCGCCTGGGTCTCGCGGCGGCGGCGATCTTCTCGTTCCTCGCTTCGTGGGACGAAGTGGTGGTGTCGATTTTCATGGCGAGCCCCACGCTGCAGACGCTGCCCGTGCGTATCTGGGCGACGCTGCGTCAGGACCTCACGCCCGTGGTGGCGGCGGCGTCCTCGCTGCTGGTCGCGCTCACCACCGTGCTGATGCTGGCGAGCGCGCTGCTGCGCCGCGCCCGCCAGGCCATCCAGTAATCGAATCGATCCGGAGACGTAAGCCATGACTGCCGCATTCCTGCAAATCCAGCGCCTGCGCAAGACCTACGACGATGTGGTCGCCATCGACAGCGTGTCACTCGACGTGCGCAAGGGCGAGTTCATGACCTTCCTCGGGCCGTCGGGATCGGGCAAGAGCACCACGCTGTATATCGTCGCGGGCTTCCAGGAGCCGACCGAAGGGCGCGTGCTGCTCGACGGCAAGCCGCTGCTCTCGGTCGCGCCGAACAAGCGCAATATCGGCATGGTGTTCCAGCGCTATACGCTGTTTCCGCATTTGACGGTAGGCGAGAACGTGGCGTTTCCGCTGCGCGTGCGTCATCGTCCGGAATCCGAAATAAAGGCGAAAGTCGAAAAGATGCTCGCGCTTGTGCATCTTTCCGAATGTCGCGACCGCATGCCCGCGCAATTGTCGGGCGGCCAGCAGCAGCGCGTGGCGATCGCGCGTGCGCTGGCCTACGATCCGCCGGTGCTGCTGATGGACGAGCCGCTTTCCGCGCTCGATAAGAAGCTGCGCGAGGAAATCCAACTCGAACTGCGTCGCATCCATCAGGAAACGGGCGTGACGATTCTGTATGTGACGCACGATCAGGAAGAGGCGCTGCGTTTGTCGGACCGTATCGCCGTGTTCAACAAAGGCCGCATCGAGCAGGTGGGTAGCGGCGAGGAGTTGTATGCGAATCCGGCTTCGCGCTTCGTGGCGGGCTTTATCGGCAACTCCAATTTCCTGCCGGTGCGGGTGACGGCGAGCCGCGACGGGCTGGCGAACGGCGTGTTCCCCAACGGTCTCGCACTGGCCTGCGGCAACTTCAATCCGTCGCTCGCCGCGGGCGATGATGGCACCCTCATGATCCGTCCGGAGCAGATGCGGCTGAGCGCGCAGCGCGACGGCACGGCTGCCGGGCTGCCGGTGACCGTGCGCGATATCACCTATCTGGGCGACGCCATGCACTATGCGGTGGCCACGCCGTGGGCGCAGGAGATTTCGATCCGTCTGCCCGCCGCGCAGCGCCACGATAGCGGTCTGGCGGTGGGCGCGCAGGCGGTCGTCGAGTGGGATGCCGGCGATACGCGCCTGTTCGCGCAGCCATGATGAGCGATCTCGGGCAAGCGCCGTCGTCGCCGCCGTCCTCACGTTCCGCGCAGGCGACGCTGCGCGTGGAGCGGCCCTCGGCGACGCTGCGCGAACTCACCTTGCAGAAGATGCGCCAGGCGATTCTCGATGCGCATTTTGCGCCGGGCGAGCGGCTGGTCGAGCGCACGCTATGCGAGGAACTGGGCGTGAGCCGCTCCGTGGTGCGCGAAGTGCTGCGCCACCTCGAAGCGGAAGGCCTCGTCGATACGCTGCCCAACCAGGGGCCGATCGTGGCGCGCCTGGACGCCAGCACGGCGGCGCAGATCTACGAGATTCGCGCGCTGGTGGAAGGCGATGCGGCGATGGCCTGTGCGTTGCGTGGCGACGCCGCGACCGTGGAGCGCCTGGCCGCGTGCGTGGCGCAGATCGAGCGCGCCTTCGCGGCGCACGATCACGCGGCGGTGCGCGAGTTCACCGGGCGGTTCTACGAGCAGATGTTCGGCAGTGGCGCGAAATCGGTGGCGTGGGAGATCGTGCAGAGCCTGAATGCACGCATCACGCGTTTGCGGGCCTTGACGATTGCCTCGGACGATCGCGGCCGCCAGGCCGTGGCGGAGATGAACGAGATCGTCGCGGCGATCCGCGCGCGCGATGGCGAGCGCGCAAGAGAAGCGGCGACGGCGCATGTGATGCGCGTCGCCGAGATTGCGGCTGCGTTGCTGCCTGCTTGAGGGTTTCTCAAGCAGGCGGGGGCTTGCCTCGCCGATTTACCTGGCAACCGGCATCGTAAACTCAGCACCCTTTTCGGTGCTTTCCGGCCAGCGCTGCATGATCGACTTCTGCTTCGTATAAAAGCGCACACCTTCTTCGCCATAGGCGTGCATGTCGCCGAACAGGCTGCGCTTCCAGCCGCCGAAGCCATGCCATGCCATCGGCACGGGAATCGGCACATTGATGCCCACCATGCCCACTTCGATCTGGCGGCCGAATTCGCGCGCCACGTTGCCGTCACGCGTGAAGCAGGCCACGCCGTTGCCGAACTCGTGGTCGTTGATCAGTTGCACCGCTTGCGCGAAGTCGTGCACGCGCACGCAGGCCAGCACCGGGCCGAAGATTTCCTCCTTGTAGATGCGCATCTGCGGCGTGACGTTGTCGAACAGCGTGCCGCCCGTGAAGAAGCCCTCTTCGTGACCCGGCACCTTCAGGCCGCGCCCGTCCACCACCAGCGTTGCGCCTTCCTCGACGCCGCTCGCGATATAGCCTTCGATACGCTCCAGCGCCTGGCGCGTGACGATCGGGCCCATTTCGGCATCGGCTTCCATGCCGTTTTTGATCTTGAGCGTGCGGGCGCGCTCGGCCAGACGCGGCACGATCTTGTCGGCCACATCGCCCACCAGCACGGCCACGGAAATCGCCATGCAGCGCTCGCCAGCCGAACCGTAACCCGCGCCGATCAGCGCATCGACGGTCTGCTCGATATCCGCATCGGGCATTACCACCATATGATTCTTCGCCCCGCCCAGCGCCTGCACGCGCTTGCCGTGCTTCGCGCCGGTCTCGTAGATGTAGTTCGCGATCGGCGTGGAGCCGACGAAGCTCACCGCCTTCACATCGCGATGCGCGAGCAGTGCGTCCACCACGATCTTGTCGCCCTGCACGACGTTGAGCACGCCATCGGGCAGACCGGCCTCCTTGAGCAGACGCGCCATGAACAGCGACGCCGACGGATCGCGCTCGCTCGGCTTGAGGATGAAGGTGCAGCCGGCGGCCAGCGCGACCGGGAACATCCAGCACGGCACCATGCAGGGGAAGTTGAACGGCGTGATCCCGGCCACCACGCCCAGCGGCTGGCGCACGGTCCAGTTGTCCATGCCGGTGGAGACCTGCTCCGTATAGTCGCCCTTGAGCAGTTGCGGAATGCCGCAGGCGAATTCGATCACGTCGATGCCCCGCGCCACTTCGCCTTGCGCATCGGCGAAGACCTTGCCGTGCTCGGCGGTGATGATGGCGGCCAGTTCGTCCTTGTGGCGGTTCATCAGTTCGAGAAAACGCAGCATGACGCGTGCGCGGCGGATCGGCGGCGTGTCGCGCCAGGCCGGGAACGCGGCTTTCGCGCTCGCCACGGCGGCCTCGACGTCTGCCACCTCGCCCAGCACCAGACGGCGCGCCGCGGCGCCCGTTGCCGGGTTGAAGATCGCCTGGGTGCGCTCGCCCGCGCCGCGCTCTGTCTTGCCACCGATGAAGTGGACTACGTCTGCGGAATCGGTAAAGGCCTGCATGTCATCTCCTCGGGGAATGGGGTAATCCGGCTTGTTCCGGGTGCTTCAATCGCTGACGGCCAGTGTACGAAGCGCGCGCGGCCCTGCAAAGACACGGCGGCTGAATTGATTGTTTTCCATCGTGAACAATCATTCGTGGAAACCCTGAAAGATGGCGGGATGGGGTGCTATCATCGGCACGCAATCAAGGACGCTGGAACCCGCTATGGATACGCACAAAGCCGAATCGCTCTGGACCCATCTGCACTGGCTCAATGTGCTCGCCAATCAGGGCAGCTATACGGCGGCGGCCACGCGGCTGGGCGTGAGCAAGGCGGCGATGAGCCAGCGCATCGCGGAACTGGAGCGCGTGGCGGGGGTGGCGCTGGTGCAGCGCACCACGCGCAGCGTGCGCTTCACGGAAGCCGGGCAACGGCTCGTGGAGGAAACGCGCGGCGAATTCGAGCGCATCGCCGCGAGCTTCGCGGGCGTGCGCGAGATGGCCGATGTCGCGCGCGGCACCGTGCGCGTGACCGCGCCGGTGGCGTTCGCGCGCCAGCAATTGGTGCCGCATCTCGCGCAGTTCGCGCGTGCCCATCCCGAGGTGCGCGTGCAACTTGAAATGTCGGATCGCCTCACTTCCATCGCAAGCGAAGGCTTCGATCTGGCGATCCGCCATAGCGCGCAGGTGCCTGAAACGCATGTGGCATGGAAGCTGTGCGACACGCGTTCCGTGATCGTGGCGACGCGCGCGTATCTGAAGCAGCGCGGCACGCCGCAAGCGCCCGCCGACCTGGCGCAGCACGATTGCCTGTTTTACCCGCGTGCGCTGGGCTCGGGCGCGTGGTCGTTCGAAAAGATCGGGCGCCGCGCCGAAAATACGCGTGTCAACGTGACGGTGAACGGGCCGTTCTCGGCCAATAACAGCGAGGCGCTGCGCGACGCCGCGCTCGAACACCTGGGCATCGCACTGTTGCCCGACTTCAGCGCGCAGGCGGCCTTGCAGGCGGGCAAGCTCGTGCGGGTGCTGCCCACCTGGCGGCCGGTGGGCGCATTCGCTTCGCAACTGCATGTGGTGCGTCCGTACGGCGCGCATGTGCCGCGCGCGGTGTCGAGCTTCGCCGAATTTCTGCGCCAGACGTTCAAGGCGGGTTTCCCGCTCGAATAATGTTCAGGTTCGCTCGACGATGAAATGCATGACGTCCGTGCGTCCTTCGTCGAAGGCCGCTTCGCAGTAGGCAAAATACAGCCGCCAGATGCGGATGAATGCCTCGTCGAAACCGAGGGCGCGCACGGCTTCGAGCTGCGCCTCGAACGACGCGCGCCAGACCCGCAACGTCTGTGCGTAATCGCGGCCAAACGAGAACGTTGCGCGCGCATCGAGCCCCGCACGCCGTGCCGCCCTATTGAACTGCGCCGGGCTGGGCAGCATGCCGCCCGGAAAAATCGTCTCGCGGATGAAGTCGCTCGATGCGCGATAGTGCTCGAACAACTCGTCGCCGATGGTGATCGACTGGATCAGCGCGCGTGCGCCGGGTTTCAGGCAGCGCTCGAGCGTGGCGAAATAGCCCGGCCAGAACGCCTCGCCTACCGCTTCGAACATTTCGATCGAGACGATCGCGTCGTACTGGCCCTCGGCGTCGCGGTAATCGCATAGCTCGACTTTGACGCGATCGCCTTGCGCCGCCGCCATCACGCGTTCGGTAGCCAGCGCATATTGCGCCTGCGAAATCGTCAGCGCCCGCACCCGGATGCCCTGACTCGCCGCATGCAAGGCGAAGCCGCCCCAGCCGCAGCCGATCTCCAGCACGGTCATGCCGGCGCGCAGACCGAGCGTGTCGATCACGCGCTGATATTTGGCCGCCTGCGCATCGGCGAGCGGGCGTTGTAAATCGCCGTCGAAGCACGCGCTCGAATACGTCCAGCTACGGTCGAGCCAGAGTGCGTAGAAGTCGTTGCCCAGATCGTAGTGTGCGTGAATATTCTGGCGGCTGCCATCGCGCGTATTGCGCCGCAAGCGGTGACGCAGCGCGAACCACAGGCGCGCGAACAGACCACCGTGCAGCGTCGCGGCGGCGGCCGCTTCGTTGCGGATCGCCAGGCGCAGCAGCGCCACCAGATCGGGCGAGTCGACCCATTGCTCGCGCAGCGCCTGGGCAAAGCCGATATCGCCCGCATGCAGGATCGCCCCGCAGGCGCGCCAGTCGTGCAGATGCAGCGCCGCGCCACGGCTGTCGTGCAGATCGCCGAACACATGCCGGTTGCCATCGGGCGTCGTGAGCGTGAGATGGCCGTGACGGATGCGGCGCAGCAGCGCCAGAAAAACGCGCGCGGAGACTCTCGGTGAAAGCGGGATCGGACTATGCGAAATGCCGGGCAACAAGCGCAACAGGGTCATGGACGGGCCTCGTGTCGGGGATGCGGCGCGCCTGCGCCGGGCGTCTTGCCGAGGAAGGGCACGCGCTTGAGCCAGAGGCGCAGCGCCTGCCAGTGGATGCGAATCAGGACATTGGCGGCATTGCCGGGCGCGCGCGCCAGCGCGGCAAACGCACGCGACGCACAAAGCGGCGCGGCTTTCATGGCAAGCGCGGTACGCAGCAATAGACCTTCGGCATCCTGATAATCAATACGAACGGCCAACGTGTCGCCGCGCTGGATCACGCGGAATGCGTAGCCTCCTTCGACGCGGCAAAACGGCGAAACATGCAGCACCTTGCGGCAGACGAGCGCGGTTTGCGCGTTGATGACAGCGTGTCCGGGCGCGCTCAGCAGATAGCCGTGATGGGCGCCAAAGGTATTGCGTACATCCGCGTAGAGCGCACGCAGATGGCCGTCGCGGTCGTGGCAATACCAGAAGCTCACGGGATTGAAGGCGTAGCCAAACAGGCGCGGCACGGTTTGCAGCCAGATCGCCCCGTCGGCGGGAAGTCCGGCTTCGGCCAGATGCGCGCGCATCCACGGCGCGAGCGCGCTGCCGTCGCGCGGGCCGTAGTCGCGCGAAGCAAGCGAGAACACGCGCCAGCGGTCCACGCCGAACCACCAGCATGCCAGCGTGTCGAGGCGGTCGAGGTCGCAGCAAAGCTGGAACAGCGGATACGCGAACGCGTGGCGCACGGGCCGCAGGCGCTCGTGAACCACGCGGCCCGTGAGCAGCAGGCCCGCATGCGCGGTGTCGAGCGCGTTCATAGTGCGGCCCACGCGGGCGTGACGCCGAAATCGCGCGCAACGCGCAGTGCGGACTTCAGCCCGTCTTCGTGAAAGCCGTAGCCCGTCCACGCGCCCGCGAACCAGGTGCGGCGGCGGCCCTGCAGGCCAGGCAGACGCTGCTGCGCGTCGATGGCGGCCAGATCGAGCAGCGGATGCTCGTAGACATAGCGCCCGAGCACGGTATGCGGCGCCGGCGCATCCACCGGATTGAGCGTGACGACCACCGGCGTGCGAAACGGCAGCGGCTGCAACTGGTTGATGAGGTAGCTCACGCACACGGGCTGGGTGTCGCCGTGCGCGTGCGCGCCCCGGCTCAAGTAATTCCACGCCGACCAGACACGGCGGCGGCGCGGCAGCAAGGCCGCATCGGTATGGAGCAACGCGACATTGCGCTGGTAACGGACCGCGCCGAGGGTGGCGTGTTCCTCGGCGTCGGCGTCCGCGAGCAGGGCCAGGCTCGTGGGCGCGTGGCTCGCGAGCACCACCGCGTCGAAGCGCTCGGGGCCGGCGGCATCGGTGACGACGGTAACGCCTTGCGTGACATCGTCGCGGCGGATCGAACGCACGGGCGTGGACAAGCGCACATCGTCCAGTCTGGCGATCAGGCGCGCCACGTACTCGCGCGAACCGCCCGCGACGGTCCGCCAGGGCGGCCGCTGGTTCACCTGCAATAGCGCATGATTGATGCAAAAGCGCAAGAAAGTGGCGGCGGGAAAGCGCAGCACATCGTCGGCGGCGCTCGACCAGATGGCCGCGGCCATCGGCAAAAGATAGTGGCGCTGGAACGGCGCGCCGTAGCCGCCCGCCACCAGCAACTCGCCCACCGACAGCCGCTCGCGGCGCGCGGTCTCGTAGTTGTGCGCGGCGGCGGCGTTAAAACGCAGGATGTCGCGCAACATGCCGATAAAGCTCGGCGAAACCAGATTGCGGCGCTGTGCGAATACGGTGTTCAGATTCGTGCCGGCCCATTCGAGCGCGCCTTGACGTGCGCCCTGGTCCACGGAAACCGAAAACGACATATCGCTGCGATGCGTGGCCACGCCCAGTTCGTCGAACAGCGCGAGCAGATTCGGGTAGGTGCGGTCGTTGAACACCAGGAAGCCGGTATCGACGGGATGACGCTGGCCTTCCAGTTCGACGTCCACGGTATGTGCGTGGCCGCCCGGATAATCGGCGGCCTCGAACAGCGTGACCCGGTGACGCTGCGCGAGCAGCCAGGCGCTTGCCAGACCGGCGATTCCCGCGCCGACCACGGCCACACGCTGGCCGGGCGGCAGGGCGGTGGGTGCGTCGAGCGTGGCGTGCATCGCGTGCATGTAGATGGCCTCCCTGATTTTTGCGTTGTCGTGTTGTATTTGTCGGTTCCCCAATGCAGGCATATACGCGCGGCGGCGCCGGACGGATGCAGGCGCCGCCGCGCGCGTCACAGCCGCTTGCGCATCCGTAGGTGCGCGACGCCCCACTCCTGGCCGCGCGCATAGCCGAACAGCTCCGCCACCGCCATATAGAACATGCGCCAGCGTTGCAGCGCCTGGCGGGCATCGCCGTTTGCCGCGAGCAGCGGCAGCACCTGATCGCGGGCGTCGTCGAGCGCCGCGAGCCAGTGGTTTGCGGTGCGCTCGTAGTGGCGTCCGTCGAGCCACCATTGCTGCGTCACGCACAGGTCGTCCTGAAAGCGCAGCAGCAGATTCGCCGAAGGCATCGTGCCGCCGGTGAAGAAGTGACGCGCCATCCAGTCGCTGCCATCGCGCGGGACGAAGTGGTACGCCAGCAGACGGTGCGCGAAGTGATGCACGAAAAGCTCGCCATCGTCGGCGAGCCAGCCGGCGATCTTCGCGAGCAGCAGGCCGTAGTGCTTCATGTGCTCGAACATTTCGATCGACAGCACGCGGTCGAAGCGCGGCGTTTCAGCCGGAAAATCGAAGCTCGCTACATCGCCGGTGACGATGCGCAGGTTGGACAGCCCTCGCTCGGCGGCGCGTTGCAGGATAAAGGCGCGCTGACCGTGCGAGTTCGAAAGGCCGACGATCTGCGCACGCGGGAAGCGCTCGGCGAGCCACAGCGAGAGCGCGCCCCAGCCGCAGCCCAGGTCGAGAATGCGCTGGCCGTCCTCGATGCCCGCGCGCTGCGCGTACAGAGCGAGCATGCCTTCCTGGGCCTGATCGAGTGTTTCGTCGCCGCGCGGATAGTAGCCGCACGAGTACTTGAGGTGCGCGCCCAGGTGCGCCGCGAAGAAGGCTGCGGGGACTTCGTAGTGCTGCGCATTGGCGTCCTGGGTGTGCAGGGCGATGGGACTGGCCCGCAAAGTCGCGACCAGGGCTTCGAAGGCGTTGGCGCTGAGTTCGCCGTCATCGGCGTGTTCATCGGCCAGGCGCTGCCGGATCAGCGTGCGCATCCCCGCGCGGATCAACCAGTCGGGCAGCCAGCCGCGCTCGCAGCAACGGATCGGCCAGCTTTCCTCATAGGGCGCGGAGGGCGCGGCGGACGGATTGTGCTCGGGCCGGGTCGCGGTGGTGGTCATGGGTGGGGTCTCCGCTCACTGTTGTGATGTTGTTCTTCCCGGCGCGGCGGCCAGGGAATGAACGCGCTGGTGGTGCGCATGTATTCGCGATATCCGGCGCGGCTGTGGACGAGGCGCGCTTCGAGCATGGGCACGCCCGAGACCTTGAGCAGCAGCCACGCCATCGCAAACGGCGGCGCCAGCGTGGCCCAGCCCCAAGGCAGCCCGATCGACCAGAGCGTGTAGGCGCACCAGTGCAGCGATTCGAAGAAGTAGTTCGGATGCCGCGAATATCGCCACCAGCCGCTGGTGCAGACGCGGCCGCGATTGGCGGGGTCGGCGATATGACGGCGCAGCTGGCGGTCGGCAGCGGACTCCCCGAGCACGGCGGCGAGGCCCGTCGCCAGCGCGGCGACGACGAGCGGAATCGCGGGCGTGGCGACGCTCCAGGCAGGCACGAAGAACGCTATCGACAGGATCATCGACGCGCACGCCTGCATTAGATAGAAGGCGAGCATGCGCGGCGCGGCGGCGTCGCCCCACTGCGCGCGCAGTGCGGCGTAACGCGGGTCTTCGGGCTGGCCATGGTTGCGCCGCCACAGATGCAGCGCGAGCCGCGCCCCCCACGCGCCGCCGCCGAGCGCCACGGCGACGCGATTGATGCCTGCGCCCGGCCCGACCGCCGCCGCGAACACGGCGACGAGGCCGAGCGTGGCCGCCCAGAGCGGATCGATCATGCCCGCATTGCGCGTGCGCAATTGAACCATCCACGCGATGCTGAAGGCGATCACGAGCGCGACGAAGGCTAGAGCGAACGCGGCGGCGAAGGGCATGCGGGCTCCCTCAGGAGGTCAATGCCGGAGATACGGATGAAGTGCTCGATCGGATGCAGGCGCGCGGCTGCGGGCGAGAGGAAACCCGCGCTGCCGCGACCGAAGTTGGCGCTAACTTAATTGAAGCGCCTGACGCAGTGTCAAACCGCAAGTTTCATCGGACCGGTCGCGACTACCGGCCCGGTCGGCTGACCGGTCGGCGATCCGCCGGGCGGTTCGATCGAGACGGCGAGCACTGTACGCGCGTTCACGCTCGCGGCGACGTTGGCGGTTAGCGTCAGGGTGGCAGGCGTATTGGCGGGGAACACGCCTAGCGACACCGGCTTCTCGCCGGGCTGGATCAGCCAGAGCTCGGTGGCGCGGCCCGCCTCGATGGTCGGCTTCACGGCGGGCACGAGCACGATGTCCTTGCGGCGCTGGTCGAAGGTCGCCGTCCAGTTCGCGACGCCGTCTGGGCGGGCAATCGTCGCGACCATGTAGGGGTTGGCGCTCGCCACCTGGTTCGTGACCGGCGTCGCGCGCATCCACACGAGGTTGACGGCGGCCAGCGCCAGCGCGGCCACGCTCGCGCCGATGCCGACGAAGCGCCACAGCCGCAGATCGTTCCACCAGCCCGCGGCCGCAGCCGCGGTGGCCGCCGCGCCGGGCTGGCGCGTGGGCAGGAAACCCAGATCGCGCTCGATGCGAATCCACACGCGCGCGGGGGCGGCGATGGGCGCCAGGTCTTCGGCCAGCGGCGCGAAGCGGCGCTCCCAGCGGGCGAGCGTGGCGGCGAGATCGGCGTCGGTGCGCACGGCCTGTTCGAGCGCCGCGCGCTCGGGAGCGTCAAGGACGCCCAGCGCGTATTCGGCGCAGCGCAGTTCAGGGTCGTGGTCGGCGGGCGTGTTCATCGCTCAAGACAGATTTTGAGTTGCATCAGGCTGCGCCGGATCCAGCTTTTCAGCGTACCGAGCGGCACGCTCAGTTGCGTGGCCAGTTCGCTATAGGTCGCGCCGCCGAAGAACGCCTCGCGCACCGCACGATGCTGCTGCGGCGCGAGCTGTTCCAGACAAAGTTCGAGGCGGCGGCGGTCTTCGCTTGCCTCGGCGAGCGCGGCGGGAGTGGGGTGATCGTCGGCGAGTTCGAGCTCGCTGTCTTCCTCCAGTGGCGTTTCGTGGTGCTGGCGCAGGCGGTCGATCGTGCGGTTGCGCGCCAGCGTGATCAGCCAGGTCATCGCGCCGCCGCGCCCCGGATCGAACAGATCGGCGCGTCGCCAGGCGGTGGTGAAGACTTCCTGGAGCAGGTCCTCGGCTTCGGCGCGGTCGTGGACCATGCGCACGATGGTGGCGAACACGCGAGCGGAGGCGAGCCGATAAAGCTCGGCGAAAGCGCGCTGATCGCCCTGGCCCACGCGTGTGAGCAAGTGGTTCAGATGCGCGCGACGTGCCGCCTCGCGCGCCGGGTCGGGTGCGGTGGGGTCGATGCTTTGTGGATTGCCGGCCGTGTCGGTCATACGCTCGAAGGGGCGTGGCACGCCCGCGTCAAAGGGACGGAAGGTTCCGACGAAATATAGCATTGCCGGCGTCAGGTGACGCGGCGGCTGGCACAGCGGCAGGGGCAAAGGCTTCATGAGAGGCGGCGCAGCCTCGGCGCGAGCCGAGGCATACAGGGCATTGGATAGACCGATATACGCGCGAATCGCGCGGCCGGACGCAGCGCGGGCGGCGAGTTTTGTACCGCCATGTGTCTGCGCGGCCATCTGAAAAACGCGCTTGCAATAAGCCGGGGTCGTGGAAACAAGCGAGATACCTGCGGGGCGTCAAATACATCCAACGCAACGTTGCAGCCGGACAAGTCCAGCGCAACCCGGCGTGCAGCACCTAATCCGATCATTCAGGACCAAGTGTCCGTTACTGGAGAAAGTCATGAACCTCGTTCGCTCCCTCGCCGCCGCCGCTGTTGCCGTTTCTGCCGCCGTGCCCGCTCTCTCGTTCGCCCAGGACGCTACGATCACCCGCGCCGAAGTGCGCGCCGAACTGGTCCAGCTTCAGCAAGCCGGCTACAACGCGGCCAGCGACCACAATCAGTATCCGGCCAACCTGCAAGCCGCGCTCTCGCGCATCGCCGCAAGCCAGGACGCGAACGCCGCTTATGGCGGCAGCGTCAACGCATCGGCCGCAGGCGAACCGGCAGCCGTCGCGCCGATGCAGCATGTATCGCGTGAATCGCACGTATCGCATGGCGGCCGCACCGGCGATCCTCAGGATGTGGTCGGCCTGGAACCCATCTACGCCCATTCGTAATACAGGGCAGCGGCCGTCGCGGGCACCGCCTCGGCCAAGCCCTAGCCCTCGGCCAAGCCCATGCTCAATACGCACCGGGATGCCACGCATGCGCGTCGCGTCGAAGTGAATCCTCGTCTTTCGCACCAGGATCGCCGCATCCATCAGGCAGTGCGCGAAGGCGAAATGTCTCACGTCAGCCGCCAGATCGGGCAGTGAGCGATAAGCCGTAAAAGACAAAGCGGTCGAACGGGTTGTTCCGTTCGACCGCTTGAACGATGGTCAATCGAATTGCTTAGTCTAACGAAGCAACGCTGCCTTATTCCTCGCCTTCGAGTTTTTCGATTGGCATGCCCAGTTCGGCGGCCATGCGCTGCACGAGGGTTTGCAGGCGCGCGACTTCATCGGCCAGACGCTGTTGTTCGACGCGCAGCGATTCATAGTCGGCGCTGGAAATCGCGGCCGCGCCCGACGCACTTGAGCCCGCATAGTCGCTGTCGAAGTTGCCCGCTGCCGGCATGCTCACTTCGCCGCACAGCAGATGCATCCAGCGGCTTTCACGTTCGCCCGGCGCGCGCGGCAGCTTGACGACGAGCGGCGGCTCGCGCTCGGCCAGCTCGGCGAGGAAGGCCTCGACCGACGACACATCCGCGAAACTATGCAGGCGCGCCGAATTCAAACGCAATTCCGCCGCCGTCTGCGCGCCGCGCAACAGCAGCACGGTCAGCAGGGCGACGGCCTGGCCCGGCACACCCAGCACGCGATTGAGGTTGTGCTCGAAGCGGGGCACGCGGCTACTGCTGCCTTCGAACACGAGACTCAGATGCTTGAGGTCCTCGATGGCGTTGAGCACCTCGGCTTCACTGACGTTCATGACCGGCGTGCGCGCGGTCTTCTGGTTGCAGCCCGACGCAAGCGCATTGAGCGACAGCGGATAGGTATCCGGCACCGTGTGCTGCTTCTCGATCAGCACGCCGACGATGCGGGCCTCCAGCGGCGTGAGCGCGCGCAGCGCGCGGGGCGAGGGAGCATCGACAGGGGTATTCATAAGCGGGTCAGGCGGAGTTTTCACGGGATTCCGATCATACCCGCTCGTCGCCCCGCTGCGCAGGGGCCGGGGCGCCCGGGGGAGACGGCCGCCGATTCTCCGATGAAGCGCATTTCAACAGAACTTTTCCCCACGAATTATTAGTATCTTTTACCCACAAACCCTGAAAGCGACTAACCGAACCCGAAATTACCTATTTGTGTTCAAAATCCGGGATTTTCCCGGGTTAAAAAATATCTGGATAGAGATTAACGCTTATTGCACTGCAACACGCCAATGCCTACACTGCTCAAAGTTGTCAGACGTTCCGAACCTGCTTCGGAATTTTTTCGAAAAGGAGGGCGTGTCGTGAGCGCATCCCAATCGCCAATATTCCATTCGGCCCTAAAGCTGCATGTCTTCGAACAGGAAGGCGGCTGGCACTGGGGCATTACCATTCCGCGCGCTGCGGGCGGTGGCTTCAAGGTCATTGCCTATAGCGATACGACGTTTGCCGGCGAGAACGAAGCTCGTCGCGACGGCGATCGCGTGCTCGACAGCATGCCGGACAGCCAGGCCGCGTCGCTCGCCTTCTGAATACGTCGCCGAAGGCGCCGCCGCCTTCGGCCATCCTGCCAGTAGATCTTGCCCTGCTCGGGCGGCTCAAAATCGTTCCACGTAAAGCGCGCTGATTCGGCTAGAAGGTCGAGGGCTGCGCGTCGGCGTTGGACTGCACTGCATGTTGCGTCGAAAACCCCACATAAGCAGTGAGCGGCATTGCGTTCGTGCGATTGACACGGGCAGGACCGCGTAACCGGGACAATCACGAATCGCCGTGTCGTCAATGCGATCGCGCAAACTTTAAGATCGCATGCACGATCAGCAGGCCGCCGGCAGCCATGCTTGCTACGCCGACCAGGCGCACGAGCGCTCCGCGCGAAGCCGCAACGCGCTCAATCGCAATGGCCGCGCTCACGATCAGCGTGCCCTCCCGGTCCATCACGCCGGTCGCGAGCAGCACGGCCATCCAGTTGCCGCAGCAACTCGCGCAGTGCAGGGCCAGGCGTATGCCGATGCGCACCGCAGAAGCCGCATCGTGGCACTGAAGGATCGAGTGGCAGGATTGCAGGCGTCCGGCCTTCCATGACGTGCATTGAAGAACGCCCGCCGCCATCACGACTAACCCTGCCGCAATCGGTGCCGCATGTGCAATCGACGGCACGCGCATGTCGAGCGACGCTATAGCTGCACCGAGCGGAAAGATCGCGATGCCTGCAAGCAACCAGACCATGAAATAACCGATCGCATTAAAAATAATTAGCCATCCAGAACAATTCGCCAGCGTGCGGCGCTCGCGCCAGAGCACGGGCGCGAGCGCGGGCAGCATCATCGCGGGCATCATGCTGGCCCACATCGATACAAACGACATCGCGGTTCTCAGCCATGTTCCCCCGCACAGCGGCAGCCAGGCGGCGGACAACGACCAGCCGCCGGGCATGGGCGTGCCGCTCATCGCGGTCATCGACATGAATCGCAGCGCCGTCATAGTCGCGCTGCCTGCGAACAGCAGCGCAGCGAAGACGGCGACGACGGCGAAGACCGCGCGCCTGGGTGCGACGGGAAACATGATCGGCCTCAGCGCGCGGAGTATTCATCGTGCCGCTTCCACCAGATGCCGGTCTCGTTGCGGCCAAGTGGTGCGCGGTCGAGCCACTGATACATGCCCCAGATCGCATCGAGCCCGCGTGCGTAGGTCGAATACGTGTGCCAGATTGCGCCGTCCTCGCGCACGAAGGCGCTCAGGCCCGGCCGGTCGCGCGCGTAGGTCGCGGCATCCGTGCCGCAACTTGCCGCGAATTCGGCGAGGGGCGCGGGCGGCGGATCGGCGTCCATCGCGTGGCGGCCGCGCGCGTAGTTGTATTCGACGCTGCCTTCGCGCTGCTGCCCGGCAGTGAACGAGACGTTGAAGTCGAAATTGAAATCGTTGCCCTGCGACGAGGCCCACGGAAATTGCCAGCCCATGCGCTCGCGGTAGGCCAGCAGCTTCGCAAGCGGTGCGCGCGAGATCGCCATCAGCGTGACGTCGTGATGGGCGAGATGCGCGACGTTGCCGTCGAAGCCATCGGCGAGCGCCGAACAGGACGGGCAGCCCGCCGCGTAGTCGGGGCCGAACATGAAGTGATAGACGAGCAGTTGCGAGCGTCCTTCGAAAAGATCGGCGAGCGAGGCGCGGCCCTGTTCGGTATCGAAGGCGTAGTCCTGGTCGACGCGCACCCAGGGCAGTGCCTGGCGTTGCCGGGCCAGCGCGTCGCTGCGCCGCGTGAGGTCTTTTTCGGCGGCCAGCAGTTCGAGCCGTGCGGCGAGCCATTGCTCGCGGGTGCCTGTTGCATGTGTGGTCATCGTTTGCTCCTGTGGGGGCTGCCGGGGCTCGAAAACTGGCGGCTCGGGCAGTGAACGGCGGGGGGAACCGTGCTGTGACTGCCGTGTTAGATTAGGTCCGGACTGCCGAACGAGGGAGTGACAAGCGTGTCGGGATTCAAAGCGGCATGTGCGTCTGAACCAGGCCACGCATGGACTCGTTGATTACCGCCGCGGCGCGCGCGCTGGCCGCCGGGGATCCACTGGGCGCGCTGAACCGCGTCGCGCTGCGTGACGACGCGCCTGCGCTCGCGCTGCGCGGCATCGCCATGGCGCAACTGGGCGATCTCGAACGCGCGAAAGCGCTTTTACGCAGTGCCGCACGCGGTTTCGGCGCGCGCGAGGCGGTGGCCCGCGCGCGCTGCATCGTCGCTCAGGCCGAGATCGCTCTGGCTGTGCGCGATCTGGGCTGGCCGGCGGCGGCGCTCGACGCGGCGCGGCAAACGCTCGACGCACATGGCGACGCACTCAACGCCGCGCACGCGCGCCATCTGGCGATCCGCCGTCTGCTGCTGATCGGCCACTTGAACGAGGCGGCGCAGTTGCTCGCCGAGATGAATCCCGAGCCGCTGCCACCTGCGCTCAGGGCATCGCACGAACTGATCGCGGCGGGCGTGGCGATGCGCCAGATCCGTCCGCAGGCGGCCCGCAAGGCGCTGGCCGAGGCGGCCCGCGCTGCGCGCGTGGCTAACATCGCGCCATTGGCCGCCGAAGTCGCGCAAGCGGCGCAAGCGCTCGATGCGCCCGCCGCGCGCCTGATCGCGCGAGGCGAAACGCGCGCCTTGCGGCTCGATGAAGTCGCAGCCTTGCTGGCCTCGGACGCGCTGGTGATCGACGCCTGCCGCTACGCGGTGCGCGAAGCCCGCCGCGTGGTGCCGCTCGCCCGCAGGCCTGTCTTGTTCGTGCTGATGCGCGCGCTCGCCGAAGCCTGGCCCGCCGATGCGCCGCGCGATCTGCTGATCGCGCGCGCCTTTCGCATGAAGCACGCGGACGAGACGCACCGGGCGCGCTTGCGCGTCGAGATCGGCCGTCTGCGGGCCTTGCTCGGCGATCTGGCTGGCATTCACGCCACGCCGCACGGATTCGCGCTCGCGCCGCGCCGGGCGAGCGAGGTCGTGGTGCTGGCGCGCCCCGTCGAGGAGCCGCACGCCGCCGTGCTGGCGCTGCTTGTCGACGGCGAAGCGTGGTCCAGCTCGGCGCTCGCGCTGGCGTTGAGCACGAGCCAGCGCACCGTGCAGCGCGCGCTCGACGCGCTGGCGGCAGCGCACAAGGTGCAGCCGGTGGGCGTGGGCCGCGCGCGCCGCTGGACCATGCCGCCGCTGCCCGGATTCGCGACGGCCTTGTTACTCCCCGCGCCGCTGCCAGGCGAGCAGGATGAGCGCATGAACCGACCGGCAAGGAGCAATCGATGAAGCATTCCACAGCCAGCATCCTGCGCGAATATGGGCCCTTCGAAGGCGTCGGGCAGGTGGGCGGCGTCACGTGGGATGGCAGCCGCGTGTGGTTCGCGGCGGGCGACAAGCTCGCCTCGCTCGATCCACAAAGCGGCCAGACCGGGCGCGCGATCGACTTGCCCGCGCATGCGGGCACTGCCTTCGACGGTCAGCATCTGTTCCAGATCGCCGAGGCGCAGATTCACAAGATCGACCCCGAGAGCGGCCGCGTGCTCGCCACGATCCCGGCGCCTGGCAACGGCGGCGATTCGGGCCTCGCGTGGGCCGAGGGCACGCTCTGGGTGGGCGAGTATCGCGCGCGCAAAATCCATCAGATCGATCCGCAGACCGGCGCGATCCTGCGCACGATCGAGTCGAGCCGCTTCGTGACCGGCGTGACCTGGGTGGATGGCGAGCTATGGCACGGCACCTGGGAAGGCGATGAAAGCGATTTGCGCCGCATCGATCCGCAGACGGGCAAGGTGCTGGAGCGCCTGGAGATGCCTGAGGGCACCGCCGTTTCCGGGCTTGAGTCGGACGGGGGCCAGCGCTTTTTCTGTGGCGGCGGCAATAGCGGCAAGATCCGCGCGGTGCGCAGGCCACGGCGCGATGCGGCGGAGAATGCGCCCGACGAGGCAGCGACATAAGCGCGCTAAAACCGCTGGTGTAAAGCGTTATCGGATCCCGATGGCGTTTTGCCCTGCAGCCCGCAGGTTCCACCATCGTCATGCCCGGGCGGCGTGGCCCGATACCTTTTGAACGCTACGGAGCCCGAACATATGCAAACCACCAATGATTATTTGGCGGTTGGCGCGCGGGCCGCTAAAGTCCCTTCCTCGCCGATCCAGGCATGGTTGCGGACTTCGCTCCGATTCCCGCTCACAACATTTCACCTCCGGATTCCGATATGCGCGTTCGCATTACCCGTCTCGTCGCAGCCTTGCTGTCTCTCACCGCCGCTTCGTTTGCCGCGAACGCCGCGAATGCCGCTACTGCGGCCACCGCCGCGCAGCCGACGCTGCGCATTGGCGTGGATGCCGAATCGTATCCGCCGTTCTTTTCGAAGGATGCATCGGGTAGCTGGAAAGGCTGGGAAATCGATCTGCTCAACGCGGTCTGCACGAAAATGAATGTGCATTGCCAGTTGACGGACGTGGCATGGGACGGCCTCGTGCCCTCGCTGCAAAACGGCAAGATCGACGTGATCTGGTCGTCGATGACGATCACGGGCGAGCGCCAGAAAGTGATCGACTTCACCCGTCCGTACTACGAGTCGCCCACGGTTTTCGTCGGCGCGAAAAGCGACCGGCGCAAGGTGGACTGCGCCGTGCCCGCGACCTTCAAGGGTCGCGTGATCGGCGTGGAGGCGGGCACCAACTTCTCCGCGTTCCTCGACGCGCGCTTCAAGCACGATGCGCAGATCAAGTCCTTCGACAAATTCGATAACGCGCTGGCCGATCTCGTGGCGGGCCGCGTCGATTACGTGCAGGAAGGCAAGGGCCTCTTCACGGCTTTCCTGAATTCGCCGGACGGCAAGGACTACGAGATCAAGGGCGTGTGCAAGGACGATCCGGTGCTGGGCCTGGGCGTGGGTGGCGGCGTGCGTCGCGGCGATGCGCTGCGCGCGCGTCTGTCCGACGCCATCGCCCAGGTGCAGAAGGACGGCACGTGGGACGCGATCACCGCGCGCTATCCGAAGCTGCAAGGGACCATCGAAAAGAGCAACTGAGCCCGTGCTGATCGATACATCCGTCTTCGCGCTGCTGTCGTTCGGCGACGGTGGCTATGGCCGCGAGTTCGCGGCGGCCTTCGCGCAGACGGTCGCGGTGGCGGCCGGCTCGTTTGGCGTGGGCGCGCTCGCGGGTCTGGCGGGCAGCGGC
Organism: Paraburkholderia bannensis; assembly: GCF_014200455.1. Taxonomy (GTDB): domain Bacteria; phylum Pseudomonadota; class Gammaproteobacteria; order Burkholderiales; family Burkholderiaceae; genus Paraburkholderia; species Paraburkholderia bannensis_A. Next base: position 38,228 of record NZ_JACHBW010000022.1, read on the forward strand.
GCGAAACTCTCGCGGCATGCCGCGTTGCGCCTGGCCGGCCAGGGCTATACGACCATCGTGCGCGCGTTGCCGGAACTGCTTTGCCTGCTGATCGCTTTCTATGCACTGGCGCCGGCGCTTGAAAGCGCCTTGCATGCCAGCGGGCTCGTCACGCCCGGTTTCGCGTTCGATCCGCTCGCCGTGGCGATCTGTTCGCTGGGCTTCATCCAGGGCGCCTATCTCACCGATATCTTTCGCGGCGCGCTCATCGCGGTGCCCGCGGGCCAGTTGGAGGCGGCGAGCGCTTTCGGCATGTCGCGCGCGCAGGTGTTCCGGCGTGTGCGTTTGCCGCTCGCGCTGCGCCTGGCCTTGCCGGGCGTGAGTAACGTCTGGCTCAACGCGACCAAGGATGCTTCGTATATCAGCGTGCTCGGTTCGTTTTCCGATCTGCTCAAGACCAGCCAGCTCGCGGCGGGCGCGACGCGTCATTACCTGTTTTTTCACCTCGTCACCGCAGCGCTGTTTCTGCTGCTGAGCATCGGCTCGATGGCCGTGTTCGGCGGCCTCGAAAAGCGCGTGAATCGCGGCGTGCGACTCGCTTCGCTCTGATCTCGCTCCGATGTTCTCGCTCGCGTTCCTCACCGGCACTGTGATGCCGAAGCTCATCGAAGCGGTGCCCACCACGCTCTCGCTCACCTTTGTTTCCGGCGCGGCGAGCCTCGCGATGGGCGTGCCGCTCGCCCTGGCGGCCGGTGCGCGCAAGATGGTGTGGCGCTGGCCCGCGCGCACGTGGATCACCCTGATTCGCGGCACGCCGCTGCTGGTGCAGATCTATCTGCTCTACTACGGCTTCGGCCAGATCTTGCCGCGCGAATGGATGCGCGATAGCTGGGCCTCGCCCTTTCTGCGCGATGCGTGGTGGTATGCGGTGGTGGCGCTCGCCATCAACGAAAGCGCCTACGTAGCGACGATCCTGCGCGGCGCGATTGCCGGCGTGCCGGCGGGAGAGGTGGAAGCGGGCTACGCGTTCGGCATGTCGCGCTGGCGTGTGCTGCGCAGCATCGTCGGGCCGCGTGCGTTGCGCCTCGCGCTGCCTGCGTTGATCGGCGAAACCATCCTGCTGATGAAATCGACCGTGCTGGCTTCCACCATCACGGTGTTCGACGTGCTCGGCACGGCGAATACGCTGCGTTTCGAGACCTTGCGCGTCTACGAACCGCTGGCGGGCGCGGCGATGGTGTATGTGGTGCTCGTCGTGGCGCTGACGTGGCCTGCGTCGCTGCTGGAAAAGCGTCTCAATCGCTACCTCGTGCGCGACGTCGCGGGCGGCAACGCCCGGCGCGCGCGACGCGGTGCACGCGTGGACGCCTTCGGCGTATTGCGCTGAGGGCTGACATCACGTTTATCGATATCCAGACAACTACTTCCTGTTCACGATGATCCGAATTCTCGACGGCGGCATGGGCCGCGAACTCCTGCGCATGGGCGCGCCCTTCAAGCAGCCGGAATGGTCGGCGCTTGCGTTGATCGAAGCGCCCGACTACGTGCGCGCGGCGCACGACGCCTTCGTGCGCGCCGGTGCCGATGTGGTGACGACCAACTCCTATGCGGTCGTACCGTTTCATATCGGCGAAGAGCGCTTCGCGCAGCAGGGCGTGACCCTGGCCGACCGTGCGGGCCGCCTGGCGCGCGAGGCCGCAACGGCCGCGGGTGGGGCGCGCGCCGTGCAGGTCGCGGGTTCATTGCCGCCCGTGTTCGGCTCGTATCGACCCGATCTGTTCGATGCGCAGCAAGCTGCGCCCTTGCTCGACGCGCTCGTGCGCGGGCTGCAGGCGCACGTCGATCTGTGGCTGGGCGAAACGTTGAGTTCGACCGCCGAGGCGCGCGCGGTGCGCGAGGTGCTACGGGGTCGCGGCGAAGATGAGCGCCCGCTGTGGCTGTCCTTCACGCTCGACGATAGCGGCAATGTGCAGGCGATTGCCGAAGGGCGCGAGCGCGCGCATCTGCGTTCGGGCGAGACGGTGGAAGCGGCCGTCGAAGTGGCGCTTGAACTGGGCGCGCAGGCCTTCCTGTTCAATTGCAGCCAGGCGGAAATCATGCGCGCCGCCTTGCAGGAAGCGCGCGACGTGCGCGAGCGCAAGGGCGCATCGCTGGAGCTGGGCGTGTACGCGAACGCGTTCGAACCCGAGCGCGAATCGATGGCGGCCAACGATGGCTTGAGCACCTTGCGCGCCGATCTGGAGCCGGACGGCTATGCCGAATTCGCGCGCTCATGGGCGCAGGCAGGCGCGACGCTGATCGGCGGATGCTGCGGGATCGGCCCTGAACATATCGAGCGGCTGGCTAGCGTGGTGAGGGACGGCGCGACGTCCACCTAAGCATTCAACCATTCCAGGAATATCGATATCGCTGGATCGCCGGGTAATCTGACCACTCTTTGACAGACAGCCCGGCCGGGCCTTTTGATAATGGATGCCTTGAGCCGTCGCCGCGCGTGCAGCGTGCCGACGCCCATGGCCCCCACAATCAGGCTCCCCATGAACTCTCCCGCATTGGCGCCGCATCGCGGCGGCGCACTCGATTCCTTCGTGCGCCTGCGTGGCGTGAGCAAGCGTTTTCAGGTCGCCGGTGATACGCGCGCGATTCTTGCCGATCTCGATCTCGACATTCGCCGCGAAGCGTTCATCGCCATTCTCGGCGAGAGCGGCTGCGGCAAATCCACCTTGCTGCGCTTGCTGTGCGGGCTCGACAGCGCCTATGATGGGCAGATTCTCGTCGATGGCGTTGCGCCGAAGATCGGCAACGACGAGGCGGGCATCGTGTTTCAGGACCCGCGTCTGTTCCCCTGGCTCACCGTCGAGCAAAACATCGCATTAGGTCTCGCGCGCTTCGGTCTCGAACGCGCCGAGGTGCGGCAGCGCGTGCGCGAGCATATCGCGCTGGTGGGTCTCGCGGGCTTCGAGCGCGCGCTGCCGCATCAACTCTCGGGCGGGATGGCGCAGCGCGTGGCGCTCGCGCGCGCCATCGTCGCGCGGCCTGCGTTCTTGCTGCTCGACGAGCCGTTCAGCGCGCTCGATGCGCTTACCCGCTCGCAGATGCACGATCAATTGCTGCGCATTCGCGCCGCCGCCGATCTGACCATGCTGCTGGTCACCCACGATGTCGAAGAAGCGGTCTATCTGGCCGATCGCGTGGTGGTGATGGCGCCGCGTCCGGGGCCGCTTCGCGCCAGCGTCGAGATCGATCTGGACTATCCGCGCAATCGCGCCGATACCGCGTTCCAGCGCGAGCGTGAACGTCTGCACGCGCTGCTGGGTCATGGTGCGCATTCCACTCATTCCACTCTTTCCGTGCATTCGCATAGCTGATTGTGTGCTTTGGACTGTCAAGGCATAGACAGATATTCGCGCGGCATCCCGGTAGCATGGTTGCAACGGTCGTGATCGAGCACATCAGAGCAAGGGTGACGGCCTGAATGACGGGGAAAGCGAATTTCGATGTTCGTCTTTCCGTTCCTTTTCATAAGGATTCCTTTTTTATTCGAGAAAGCAAATGTCGAAACTCAACGTAGTGGAAAGCGGTGAACTGTCGATCCATCCGATCACGGGCCGCATCGGCGCGGAGATTCGCGGCGTGCGTCTGTCCGGCGATCTGCAACCAACGGCGCTGGAAGCCATCAATGCGGCCTTGCTGCGCCATAAGGTGATTTTCTTTCGCGATCAGACCCATCTGACGGATCAGGAGCAGGAAGCGTTCGCGAAGCTGCTGGGCGATCCGGTGGCGCACCCGACCGTGCCGGTGCGCGAAGGCACCGAATATCTGCTGGAACTCGATTCGCTGCATGGCGGCCGCGCCAATTCGTGGCACACGGACGTGACCTTCGTCGATGCCTATCCCAAGGCTTCGATCCTGCGCGGCGTGACGAATCCGGAAGTGGGCGGCGACACCGTCTGGGCCAACACGGCCACCGCTTACGACGACCTGCCGGCAACGCTCAAGACCCTGGCCGAACAGCTCTGGGCCGTGCACAGCAACGATTACGACTATGCCGCCGCGGCGAGCTACGCGCGCGACGCGCTCCCGGAGCAGGCCAGGGCCGCTTACGAACGTTATCGCGAAGTGTTCGTCTCCACGCGCTATGAAACGGAGCATCCGCTGGTGCGCGTGCATCCGCAGACCGGCGAGAAGACGCTGGTATTGGGCCACTTCTTCAAACGCTTCGTCGATCTGCCGGGCTCGGCGTCGAACCATCTGTTCGAAGTCTTCCAGGGCTATATCACGCGTCTGGAGAACATCGTGCGCTGGCGCTGGCAGAGCGGCGATGTCGCCATCTGGGACAACCGCGCGACCCAGCACTACGCCGTGAACGATTACGGCGATGCGCGCCGCGTCGTGCGCCGCGTGACGCTGGCGGGCGATGTGCCGGTGAGCGTGGACGGGCGCAAGAGCGTCACGCGCACGGTGGAAAAGAATCCGAAGCTCGCCGCCGCGGCTTGAGCAGGCCAGGCAATGCGCCGCGCTGCCGCGCGTGTTGAACGGCAGCGTCCGGCGCGGGGATGGAAAACGCTTTATTTGTGGGGGTTTCTCGTGGGACGTCGATTTTTCGCACAGTTTTACGCCGCTTGTCTTGTCGCGTTTGCGCTGCTGGCGCTGGTTTCTCCGTATGCCCGTGCGCAGAACGTGATCCGCATCGCGGTGCCCGATATCGGCGCGGCTTCGAAGCCCGCGGGCGGCGGCGTGGTCGACGTACTTTACGCGAACCAGACGCTGGAAAAAGCCTTTCTGAAAGACGGCGTGAAGATCGAGTGGACCTTTTTCAAAGGCGCGGGTCCGGCCGTCAACGAAGCCTTCGCGAATCATCAGGTCGATCTGGCGTTTCTGGGCGATCTCGCGGGCATCATCGGCCGCGCGAACGGACTGGATACGCGTCTGATTGCGGCGCTGGCGCGCGATATCAACGGTTATCTCGCCGTGCAGCCGGGGCAGGGCATCAAGGATCTGAAAGACCTCAAGGGTAAGCAGATCGCGCTCTTTCGCGGCACGGCGCTGCAATTGTCGTTCGACAGCGTGCTGCGCAGCGAAGGCCTGACCGAGCGCGATTTCCGCATCGTCAATCTCGACCTCAATAGCGCCGCCGCCGCGATTGCCGCGCATCGCATCGACGCCGTATGGGGCGCTTCTTCGCTGTTCATTCTCAAGGACAAAGGGCTGGTGGATATTCCGGTGAGCACGCGTGGCCGCGATGGCATCGGCACCTTCAAGGCGGGACTGGTGGCATCGAATGACTTCCTGCGTGCCCATCCCGAGTGGGCGCAGCGCGTGGTCGCCAGCGTGCTGGAAGCGTCCAACTGGGTGTCGGACCGCAAGAATCTGGACGCCTGGCTGCAACTCGAACAGACCCGCGCGGGCACGCCCACTTCGGTGTGGCGCAATGAAATCGGCGACAGTGATCCCGCCACGTTCTTCTCGCCGCTGCTCGATCCGTACTACGTCAACGCCTTCAAACGCGATGTGGATACGGCGAAGCAGCTTGGCATGATCCGCCAGGGGTTCGATGTCGATCACTGGATCGATGCGACCTATCTGAATCAGGCGCTCGCACAGACGAAGCTCGCTGGCCGCTGGCAACCTTATCGCACCTTCGGCGAAGCCGAAAAGACGGCAAAAGCGAATTAAAAGGCATCTATAACAATATGAAGGACCACCACACCTTTTATCGGCTGACGGCGTTTGCCGCAGCGGTTCTGGCCACCACGTCCGCATGGGCGCAGGACGATAGCGCCACGAACACCACGAGCGCAACGAACACCACGGCAGCGCCGCAAACCAAAGCCGAGAACCCGGTGCAACTGAAGGAGTTCACGGTCACCGCTCGCCGCCGCTCCGAAAGCGCGCAGAAGGTGCCCGCGCCGATTTCCACGGTAAGCGGGCAAGAGCTGGAGCGTCAGCGCCTCTATCGGATCCAGGACCTGCAGCAGAGCTTGCCGAGCCTGAATGTCTCGTTTATCAATCCGCGCCAGTCGAGCATTTCGATTCGCGGCATCGGCAACAATCCGGCCAGCGACAATCTGGAGCCGAGTGTCGGCGTTTATCTCGACAACGTCTATCTGGGCCGTCCCGGCATGGCGGTATTCGATCTGCTCGATATCCAGCAGATCGATCTGCTGCGCGGCCCGCAAGGCACGCTGTTCGGCAAGAACAGCACGGCGGGCGTGCTGAATATTTCGACGCGCCCGCCGCAGTTTCACACCGAAGGCTATCTGGAGCAGTCGGTCGGCAACGACGGCTATGCGCAGACCAAGGCGCATCTGAGCGGGCCGCTCTCGGAAACGCTGGCGGGCACGCTCGATCTGGAACACACGCACAGCGACGGCAGCGTGACGAATCTCCACAACGGCAGCCAGTTGAACGGCGTGTCGAATTACGGCGTGCGCGGGCAATTATTATGGAAACCGAACAATGATCTGAGCGTGCGTTTTATCGCCGATTACAACACGCAGAATTCGAATACTGGCGCGATGCTGCTCTACGGCGTGCCTGCGCACGGCACGTTTCTGTCACGCGCAGCGCTGCTGGGCGTGACGCCGGTGGTCAATCCCTCGCAGTTTCAGGTCAACACGGATACCACGCCGCATATGAACGTCCACCAGGGCGGCGTATCGACCGAGGTGAATTACAAGCTGAATTCCGGCTATTCGCTCACCTCGATCACGGCGGCGCGCTTCTGGGACTTTTCACCCTCGAATGACGGCGACAACCTGCCGGTGCCGGCGATCAGCAACGCGGGCGTGCGCGTGGACGATCACCAGATTTCGCAGGAAGTGCGCCTCGCCTCGCCCACGGGCGGCCCGATCGACTGGGTCGTGGGGGCGTTTTACTTCTACGAGCAGACCAACACGAACACTTTCACGGCCTTCGGCCCGGACGCGGATCTGTTCCAGTACGGCGTGAATCGCGGCATCCTGAACGGCGTCACGGCGATTTCGCCCGCTTCGGTGGAAACCAATAGCGCCGCGCTGTTCGGCCAGGCGACATGGCACATCGATACGCGCGCCGATTTGACGGCGGGCGTGCGCGGCACCTACGAGGACAAGACCGGCTACGTGAACCGTCTCGCGCCTGCGGGCGGCGCCGCACTGTCGGGTTCGCTGCTCGCGCTGCGCAATGCGGCGGTGGGCGCGTATCAATCGGGGCAACTGGGGCAGCACGGCATCAGCCCGTCGATGATGCTCAATTTCAGCTACAAGCTCACGTCCGATGTGCTGGCCTACGCGACGCTCTCGCATGGCGAGAAGTCGGGCGGCATCAATATGGCGGTGGGTTCCGCGCCCACGCTCGGCGCGAATTCGCTGCTGTTCGGCCCGGAGCGCGCCAACGATGCGGAACTCGGCATCAAGAGCGAGTGGCTCGACCACCGGCTGGTGCTCAACGCGAATCTGTTCTGGACGCAGATCAACGGCTATCAGGCGACGACCTACGTGACGGTGCCGACGAGCGGACTCGTGACCCAGGTGCTCGCCAACGGCGCGAACGTGCGCTCGCGCGGCGCGGAACTCGATCTGCGCGCGCGGCCGCTGCGCGGGCTGACGCTGGGCCTGAACGCGTCGTATGTGAACGCCACCTATAGCTCGTACACCAACGGCCCGTGCGCCGCCGAAACCACCCTCGCGACGGGCGCGACCACCTGCAATCTCACGGGCAAGCCGGTGTCGGGTGCGCCGCGCTGGATCGCCAATCTGAGCGCGCAATACGAGTTCTCGCTGGGTCACGACGTCGATCAATACGTCACGGGCGTGTGGTCGCTGCGCTCGAACCAGTACGGCACGCTCGACGATTCGCGCTACGGCCGCCTGCCGGGCTACGGCATCTTCAATCTGGCGACGGGCTGGCGACTGAACAGCGGCGCGCACAAGTGGGACCTCTCGATCTGGGCGCACAACCTGTTCAACCGCCACTACTACCTGGCCTCGTTCGCGAGCGTGCAGAACACCTATACGGCGATGGCGGGCGACCCGCGCATGGCCGGCGCGACGCTGCGCTTTACCTACTGATCCATCCTGATTGCACTTGCGGCGAGGCTCACATGCTCAACACGGCGAATTCGACGATTCTCGACGACGCGGCCCGCGCGCCACGCGCGAAGCGCATCGGCGGCCACGCGCTGAGCTGGTCTGCGCTGCTGCCGTGGGCGCTGCCCGTGTTCGTCTATCTGCTCTGGTGGAAGGCCGCTCACGCGGGCTGGATGTCGGCGCAGATCCTGCCCGCGCCCGAACTCGTGTGGGACAGCGCGCGCGATCTGCTGCGCGACGCTCTCGCGTCGAATCTGCTCATCAGTCTGGAGCGCCTCGCGATTGGCTTCGTGCTCGGCACGCTGGGCGGCGCATTGCTCGGTGCGCTGATGGGAGCGAGCGTCGTCGCCGAAGAGATCGTCTCGCCGCTGTTCTACGCCATCGCGCAGGTGCCGCCGCTCGCGCTGCTGCCGCTGCTGATGGTGCTGCTCGGCATCGGGGAGGCGCTCAAGCTCGTGCTGATCTTCAAGGCCGTGGCGATTCCGGTGGCGATCCACACCCAGGTGGGCGTGCGCGCGATGCCGTGGCGCCTGCGCGAGGTGGCGGGCGCGCTGCGTCTGTCCGCCTGGCAGCGCGTGCGCGTGCTGGTGCTGCCCGCCGCGCTGCCGGCGTTCCTGACCGGCGTGCGCCAGGCGCTCGCGCAGGGCTGGCTCACCTTGATTGCGGTTGAACTGCTGGCTTCATCCGAAGGGATCGGCTACCTGATGGTGTATGGGCGGCAGATGTTCCAACTCGACGTGGTGTTCGTTTGCATCGTCACGATCGGGCTGACCGGATTCGCGATCGACCGGGGCGTGCAGCGCCTCGACCGCTGGCTCGTGCGCTGGCCGCATGAAGCGCCGGGCGCGCGCGTATCGCCCAACCTCACGGCGCGGCGCGGCCTGCAACGCGAAGTCTGCCGATACGCGCGCGGCGCGCTGCTGCCCGCGCTGATCCTCGCGATCTGGGCGCTGGCCGCGCATCGGCATATCGTCGATGCGAATCTGCTGCCCGCGCCAGGCGTCGTGTTGCACAGCGCGATGGATGATTTCAAAAGCGGCGCGCTGCCGGTGCCGCTCGCGCATACGCTGGCCCGCGCGGGCGAGGGGCTGGCCGTCGGCGCAGTGGCCGGTCTCGTGCTCGGCATCGCGCTGGGCGCGGTGACATGGGTGCGGCGCGCATTCGGCCCCACGCTCACGGCCTTGCGGCAGGTGGCGATCTTCGCGTGGATTCCGCTGCTGAGCGCCTGGGCGGGTCTTGGCGATCTCTCCAAGGTGATCTTCGTGGCGCTGGCGGCGTTCTTTCCGGTGGTGCTGGCGACCAGCCGCGCCGTGGAGGGTCTGCCGCCCGCGCTCGTCGAAGTCGCGCTCACGTTGCGCCTGAATGCGTGGCAGCGGCTGCGCTGGCTGATCGTCCCGGCGATCCTGCCCGGCGTGTTCGCGGGGCTGCGGCTGGCGCTGGTCTATGCGTGGCTCGGCGCGATCGGTGCGGAGTATCTGATGCCTTCTGGCGTGGGTCTGGGCACCTACATGATCGACGCGCAGCAGCTCTTTCGCACCGACCGCCTGCTTGTCGCCGCGGTCACGATCGGCGCGCTGGGCGCGTTCTCCGGCTGGCTCGGCAGCCGTCTGGAAGCCTCGGCCACGCGCTGGCGCACGCGCGATTGAGCGCCTCACTGGAACCTCACGGATAACCCATCATGTCAAAGCAAGCCGGCAAGCGGCCCAACTTCCTCGTGATCGTCGCCGACGATCTGGGCTTTTCCGACCTCGGCGCATTCGGCGGCGAGATCGCCACGCCCAACCTCGATGCGCTCGCGCTCGCGGGCGTGCGTTTCACCGACTTCCACACGGCTTCGGCCTGTTCGCCCACGCGCGCGATGCTGCTCAGCGGCACCGACCATCACGTCGCGGGCATCGGCACCATGGCCGAAGCGCGGCCGCCCCATCTGGCCGATAAACCCGGCTACGAGGGCTACCTGAACGACCGCGTCGCGGCACTGCCCGAACTGCTGCACGACGCCGGCTATTTCACGGCGATGGCGGGCAAATGGCACCTGGGCCTGACGCTCGATCGTGCGCCCTCGGCACGCGGCTTCGAGCGCTCTTTCGCGCTGCTGCCGGGCGCGGCCAACCACTACGGTTTCGAGCCTGTTGGCGAGGACGACGAACAGCCGCGCCTGATGCGCTCGACGCGCGGCCTTTATGTGGAAGACGGCCACTATGTCGAAGATCTGCCGGATGACTTCTATTCCTCGGACGCTTTCGCCGCGAAGCTGATCCAGTATCTGGACGAGCGCGCAGGCGACGACGACCGCCCGTTCTTCGCCTACCTGCCGTTTTCCGCGCCGCACTGGCCGCTGCAGGCACCCGCCGAGATCGTCGCGCGCTACCGCGGCCGCTACGACGCGGGCCCCGACGCGCTGCGCGCCGAGCGTCTCGCGAGGCAAAAGGAGCTGGGCCTGCTCGACGCCGAAGTGACCGCTCACCCCGTGGTCGCGCCCACGCCCGAATGGGACGCGCTCACGCCGCAAGCACGCGCGTTTTCCGCCCGCACGATGGAGGTCTATGCGGCGATGGTCGAACGGCTCGACTGGAACGTGGGCCGCGTGATCGACCATCTCAAGCAGACCGGCGAGTTCGACAACACCTTCGTGCTGTTCCTCTCCGATAACGGCGCGGAAGGTGCGCTGCTCGAAGCGTTGCCGATCTTCGGCCCGGATCTGCAGCGCTTCATTCGCGACTATTACGACAACAGCCTGGAGAACGTCGGGCGCGGCAATTCCTATGTCTGGTACGGCCCGCGCTGGGCCCAGGCGGGCACCGCGCCCTCGCGGCTCTACAAGGCCTTCACGACCGAGGGTGGCATCCGCGTGGTGGCGTTCGCTCATCATGCGGCGCTGGCGCGGCGCGGGATTGGCGATGCCTTCGCAACGGTGATGGACGTCGTGCCAAGCGTGCTCGAACTGGCGGGCGTCGAGCATCCGGGCACGCACTGGCGCGGCCGCGAGATCGCCGCCGTGAAGGGCCGCTCGCTGCTGCCGTATCTGCGCAACCAGGCCGACGCCGTGCACGACGCGACGCACGTCACCGGTTGGGAGCTGTTTGGGCGGCGTGCGGTGCGCCAGGGCCACTGGAAGGCGGTGTTCATTCCTGTCCCGGCGGGGCCGGGCGTCTGGCAGCTCTACGATCTCGCGCGCGACCCCGGCGAAACCCACGATCTCGCCGATGCGCAACCGGCCAAGCTTCAGGCGCTGCTGGCGCACTGGGAACGCTATGTCGAGGAAAACGGCGTCCAGGCGTTCGAATTCGCGCCGGTTTGACGGCCCGGCGGCGATTGCGACGATTGCGACGAGGCGCGGGGCGAGCCGCGCAGCTATCCGCACGGCGTTATTGCTGCGGCCTGGATATGGATAGCAAAAAATCATGGTTTGGGCGGGTGGGGATCGGATGCTCAAATGGACCGGACACATCATCCCCGGAGAACGAATCATGGCCGCCTTAGCCACGCCAGCGCAGCGGTTTTCGTCGCCCGAGCGCCGCGCGACGCATGCGCCGCCCGCGTCTTCGACCTACGCGGCGTCCTCGCACGACGCGCTGTTCCGCCGCGCGCTCGACCCGGTGACGCGCCAACGCGTCATCAACGCCTTTCTCACCAATCCGAGCCTGCTGCACTGGTCGGCGGGCGCGGCGGCCACGCTCGTCGATGCGGGCTACGAGAAGACCTGGCTGCAAGGCGAACTCGTGGTGCCGTATCAGGCCGACTGCAAGGAGATCCTGATCGTGCTGGCGGGGGCGCTGGAGGCGAGCTGGGTGAGCGCGTCGGGCGCACGCGTGATCGGCGAATATATCCAGCCCGATTCGGTCATCAACATCATCCCGGCGCTGGACCGCAAAGGCTCGCTGTGTGACCTTTATGCGCGCGGAACGGTGCGGCTGTACCATATCCCGCGCGAGGCCATGCTCGACCTGTTCGAGCAGCAGCCCGCGCTGATGCGCGGCTTTTTCGAGCTGATCTGTTCGCGCAACCGCGAACTGAACAAACGGTTCCGCTTCTCGCGGCTGGCCGATTTCAGTGCGCGCGTGGCCGAGCGGCTGCTGAGTCTGGCGGAGCGTTATGGCAATGCCGTGGATAGCGGCGTGCAGATCGGCCTGAAGCTCTCGCAGGACGATCTGGCGGCGCTGCTGGGCGTGTCGCGGCAAAGCATCAACAAGGAATTACGGGCGTTCGCGGAGCGCGGCTGGATCGAGATCCGCTACGGGCAGATCACGATCGTCGACGGCGCGGCCTTGCTGACGGTGCGTGAGGCCTGCGAGTAGGTCGGGGAAGGCCGAGTGGTCGGTGCGCGGTCGCCGCGTGGTCGCAAGATAGTTACCGTTTAGTGCAATAACCCATCGGATAAGGAAAGAAACATGAGCACGATTTACGACATTCCCGTCAACGCCATCGACGGCGCGCAAACCACGCTGCGCCCCTACGCGGGCAAGGTCCTGCTGGTGGTGAACGTGGCGTCGAAGTGCGGGCTGACGCCGCAATACGAAGGGCTGGAAGCGCTCTATGAAGGCAAGCGCGCCGAAGGGCTTGAAGTGCTGGCCTTTCCCGCCAACAACTTCAAGGGCCAGGAGCCGGGCACCGATGCGGAAATCCAGGCGTTTTGCAGCGGCACCTTCGGCGTGAAATTTCCGCTGTTCTCGAAGATTTCCGTGGTGGGCGACGACCAGCATCCGCTCTATCGTTCGCTCACGCAGGCGCAGCCGCAGGCATCCGGCGACGGCCCGTTCCGCGCGCGCCTGGAAGGCTATGGCATCCAGCCCAACGCCGCACCGGACGTGCTGTGGAACTTCGAGAAGTTTCTCGTGAGCCGTTCCGGCGAAGTGGTTGCGCGCTTTGCGCCCGATACCGCGGCGGACGATCCGAAGCTCGTCGCCGCTATCGACGCGGAACTGGCGAAGGCTTGAACGCCTTTGCGTGACTCGCGCTACTTCGGCTTCTGCGCGACCAGCACCCGGCTGCCCGCATTCGCGGGCAGCATCATGCTATCGACGGTGGCCAGCAGCGCCACACACGCGATCATCCCGAACGCCAGCTGAAAATCGCCCGGCGTTGGGTGGCCCGCAGGCGTGCCATGCCACTGCCCGGCAATCGATAGCATCAGCGCGCCCACCGCAATCCCCATCCCCGCATTCATCTGCTGCATCACCGAGAAAAGCGTGGTGGCGTCGCGCATCTGCGCTTGTGGCACATCGGAGAAACCGATGGTGTTGAGCGCGGTGAACTGCATCGAACGCGTCATGCCCGTGAAAAACAGCAGCCCGCATACCAGCCAGTAGGGCGTGGCCGCGCTCAATTGCGCACAGGCCGCGAACCCGGCCGCCACCAGCAGACCGTTGACCAGCAGCACCGTGCGAAAGCCGAAGCGATGCATGATGCGCGTCGTGCCCGGCTTCATCGCCAGATTGCCCGCGAACAGCCAGAGCAGCAGCGCGCCCGCCTGCACGGCGCTGTAACCGAAGCCGATCTGGAACATCAGTGGCAGCAGAAACGGCGCCGTGCCGATGGCGGTGCGAAACAGCGAGCCGCCCAGCGCCGTCACGCGAAAGGTGGGAATGGTCAGGGGCGCGAGGCCGAAGAGCGGCTGCGAGGCGCGGCGCAGATGCCACACGCTCAGCGCCAGCAGCGCGATGCCGCTGCCCAGCACGCCCAGCGATACGCCGCGAGACACGTCGGCGCGGCTCACGGCTTCGATGCCCGCCATGAAGAGGCCGAAGCCCAGAGCGCTCAGCACGAAACCGGCGATATCGAAACGCTGCGCGAGCGGCGTGCCGTTGCGCACCAGCAGGCGCGCGGCCACGAACGCCGCCACGCCCAGCGGCAGATTGAGCAGGAAGATCCAGTGCCAGCTCCGGTGCGTGCTGATCCAGCCGCCCACCGGCGGCCCGAGAATCGGCGCGACCAGCGCGGGCCAGGTGAGCAGGGCGATGGCGCGCACGATGCCTTCCTTGGGCGTCTCGCGCATGACGACGAGGCGCCCGACCGGCACCATCATCGCGCCGCCGATGCCCTGCAGCACGCGCGCGGCGGTGAAGCTCAACAGGCCCTCGCTCAGCGCGCAAAGCAGCGAGGCGAACGTGAACACGGCGATGGCAAGACTGAACACGCGGCGCGCGCCGAAGCGGTCGGCGGCCCAACCGCTCACGGGAATGAAGACCGTGAGCGCGACGAGATAGGCGGAAACGCCGACCGACAGATACGCGGGCGCGGTGCCGAAATCGCGCGCCATCGCGGGCAGCGAAGTGCCGATCACGGTGGCGTCGAGATTCTCCATGAAGAACACGCCCGCGACGAGCAGGGCAATGGCGAGACGCCGGCGAGCGGCGAGTGGGGACGTGGCGTTCATGCGGGTGCGTCGGGTGCGTGATTGAAGCGACCCGGGCATCTTAGACGAGTGTTCCGCGCGACGTGCATCGAAGCGCAAGGCCAGGCGCATGTCACGCGGCCTTCAACCACCGCATCACCTGCTGCCAGTCCGCCGCCGTCATCGCGCCGAACCAGTCGTCGTGATCCGCGCTGCCAAGCATCAGCAGATGCGCCTTGTCGTGCGCATGCGCGAAGCGCTGCGCATGGATCACCGGAATCAGTGTATCGGCCCGCGCGCCGACGATCACGAGCGGCCCGTTGTAATGCGCGACGGCGGCGATCGAATCGAAGCCGTCGTGCAGCAGCCAGCGCACCGGAAAGATCGGGTACTTTTCCGCCGCGAGATCCGCGAGGGAATCCCAGGGCGTGATGAGCGCGACCCCTGCAATCGCAGCTTCGTTGCCCTTGACGACCTGCGCGGCCATGCCCGCGCCCAGCGATTCCCCCACCAGCCAGATCGGGCCGCCCCATTGCGTGAGCGTCGCATCGAACGCCTCGCGCGAGGCCGCGAGCGCGGCCTTCATGGTGCGCTCGCCCGCTCGGTTGCCGTGCCCCGGATACTCGACGATGACGGCGCGATAGCCCGCGCGCACGAACACATCGGCGAGCGGCAGTTTGGTTTCGGCGGATTCCTCGTTGCCGTGATAAACGAGGAAGGTGCCGCGCGGCGTCTGCCCGGCGGGCGTGACGACGTAGCCCGCATATCGATCGCCCACGTGCCACACGCCAATCGTGTCGCCCGTGTGCGTGAGCGAGCGCAGATCGGGCGCTGCGGGCGTGGACGGCAACAGCAGGCGGTCCTGCATCAGATACAGCGCCAGTGTTGCGAACAGCCAGGCGGCGACTGCGAAGCGTAAGCCATGGGACAGCAGCCGCATGCTCGATCTCGCGCGTTCGGATTCGTGGAGGGATCGCGCCAGTATAAGGAGAATCGCAGGCCGTACTGTGTCAGTTCAGCCTGCGCGGCCGTTCGGCATTTTACGGTCTGTTACGCGACGAGGCCTCTCGCGCAGCGAAAGGCGGCAGAAGAACCGATTCGACCGTGAAAACAGGGGCCAGGACACACGTTGAGACTCAGCGCACTCGCGTGAACCTGGCCCCGACGAACCTTACTTGAAGTCGTTCGTTTCCAGTTCGACCGACTGGCCGCCGTTCCTGGAGAGCGCGTTGCGCGCGGCCTTCTCGATACGAACCCGGTTCGCATCGAATGCGCTCAGCAGCGCATGGGACGACGTGCCCTCATTGTCGAAGCGATTATTGAGCGCATCGAGCGACACGCTGCACCATACGGGCCGATCGTCCACCTGGGCTTCGAATGCAATGCGCGAAGCCGCCACGGCGTGACGGCGGTTCGTAAATTCGATCCTCATCTGAATCCTCCATGCGTGAATTGCAGGACAGCCGGGCGTTATCGACCCGGCCGGTTCGGGTCAGCAAGTCATGGTCCTACCAATGTCCGCCGCAATCAAGCGAAACGAAGCGCGACGACAATCGCGCCGCTCGGGCCCGCCGATTGCGCATGCCAATTCGCATCGACACTGCATGACCCTGCATTTAACCGGAGAACCGCAATGGCCCACCGTGCTTCCCTGATGATTGTTAGCGTCACCGCCGTCTCGTTCATGTTGATGGCGGCACAGGCCGGCGCGCAGACCGCGCCGGGCGACACGTCCATGTCGAACGACGCGGGCGCAAGTGCCATGAGCGCAAGCTCGACCAAGGCGCAGCGCAAGGAGGCCCGCAAGGCGGCGCGGGCGCACAGGAACGCCGAGTTGAAACAACTGGAGAAGAACGGCTATAACCCGTCGAGAAATAACGTCAATTATCCAGACGATATCCAGAAGGCGGAGAAAAAAGCGGGCGCAGCCGGTGGCGCGAGCCAATAACGCCAGCTAAGCGTTCAATGTCACTTTCATTCACGACAATCCGCCGCGAGGCGCGATATTCGCGCCTTGCGACTAGCGGTTACCGGTCGAGTGGACATGGATAAATCGACGCATTCAGCCGGCCGCTTTGGGCCTGACGATTACGAGGTGATTTGCGGGCAAAAGGTGAATGGGCTTGGCCGCTATATCGGTTATCTGCGTGTTCGCAGGAAGCCCGATGGCAAGCTCATCTATCCCTTCGACGGCTGCGAGGTGCCGGGACCGTTCGCGACTGGCGAAGAAGCGCGGCGCGCGGCGTGCGAGATGGCGGAGGAATTTGTGAGGCTGGATATCGCGAGCCCGGAAGCCTGAAACTCAGCTGAGCGCAGGCCAGTGATCCTAGTCGAATCACGGTGCGTCCTTGATGCGCCCGCCGGTCACATTCAGCGCGAAGCATTTGCGCTGCGCATCGAGCGCAAGCGCGACTCGCGGCAGCGCCAGCATTGTGTCGCCGATATCGGAAAATCCGACGCTCGACATCACTGCATAGACGTTGCGGCCCAGCACGACGTCGTGCATGACTTCCTTGATTTTGCCGATCTATTCGGTATCCGAGCTATATATTTTATCGCCTTGCAGTGTGCTGGCAAACGAAGCGGCACGGCCATTGCGCATTGGCGTGATCGCGCCGCGCGGTGCGCAACCCATAAAAGGAGCAGCCGGGAAGCAATGCCACAAGAAGCACCCTGGTTTTTAATCGTCGGTGTGCTGCTGATGTTCGTGGCGCTCGCACGCGGCCCGATCGCGCGGCTGCCGCTGACCGGCGCGATGATCTATCTGGTGGCTGGCGTGATCGTCGGCCCCGGCGTGCTCGGCCTTGTGCAGGCGGACCTTGCTCAGTCGGTGCGCACGCTAACCGTGGTGGCGGAGGCGGGGCTGGTGGTGTCGCTGTTCTCGGTGGGCATGCATCTGCGCGTCCGGTTGCGCGATCCGTTGTGGCGGCTGCCGTTGCGGCTTGGCGCGCTGGCGATGCTGTTCAGCGTCGCGCTGATGTTTGCTTTCGCATGGGCAACCGGCTTGCCGGCGGGCGTGGCGCTGTTCCTCGCCGCCGCGCTTGCGCCGACCGATCCGGTGCTCGCCAACGAACTACGCGTGCATGAGGCCGGCGATGCCGATCCGGTGCGCTTTGCGCTCTCGGGCGAAGGCGGTCTGAACGACGGCGCGGCCTTGCCGTTCGCCGTGCTCGGCCTCGCGCTCTGTGGCGTATCGACGCCAGGCACGCAGGGCGCGTGGCGGTTCGCCTTAGCGCTGGTCTGGGGCGTGGCGGGCGCGCTGCTGATAGGCGCAGTGCTGGCGACCTTGTGCGTGCGGCTCGTGCTGCATTTGCGCACGCGCTACGGCGAGGCAGTGGGCCTGGACGGCTTCATCGCGATCGGGCTGATGTCGGTGACCTATGGCGCGGCGCTGCTCGCGCACGCCTATGCTTTCGTGGCCGTCTTCGCGGCGGGCGTCGCGCTGCGTCACGCGGAACTTCGTGCCACCGGCGAGCAGCGCCGCCCCACGCAGGAACTGGAAACGGTGCAGCTAGGCGAGCGCGAGGAAGTGGCTACCGATCCACGTCGCGCCCATGTGTGGCTCGCCGAAGGCATGACCGGATTCACGCTGGAAATCGAGCACTTCGCGGAGTTTTCGCTGCTCCTCATTATCGGCTGTGTGATTTCCGCGCACTGGCGCGACATGCTGGAACCGCATGCGCTGGTGATCGCGTTGGCGCTGATCTTCGTGGTGCGGCCGCTCGCGGTGATGGGCGCGATGATCGGTGCGCGTGCTAACGGCCAGCAGCGCCGTCTGTTGGCATGGATGGGCATACGCGGCGTGGGCGCGTTCTATTACGCGGTGTGGGGCATCGATCAGGCGGGCGATACCTTGCAGCCGGTGCTTGCGGCGGCGCTCGACGCGATTGTCATTTCCGTGGCGCTGCATGGATCGACGGCGGGGTATCTATTGGCGCGTTACTATCGGCGCGCGCGGCAGACGGCGTAGGCGGATGCACGATACGCGGCGCGCATGAACGCCGGAGATCAGAGCTGCGTGATGTCAGCTTGCCGCAACGCCTTCGACCTTGAACGCCGCCACCAGCGTATTCAAGGAACTCGCGTGATCGGCGAGTGACGACGCAGCGGCCGCGCTTTGCTCCACGAGCGCCGCGTTTTGCTGCGTGACCTCGTCCATCTGCGTGACGGCGATTCCAACCTGCTCGATGCCGTCGCTCTGCTCGCGCGATGCGCAGGCGATTTCGTGAATCAAGGTAGCAACGCGTGTGGTCGATGTCTGGATCGCTTCCATCGCGCCGCTTGCCTCGGTCACGAGCGTTGCGCCGCTCGCGACCCGTCCCGTCGACGCCGCGATCAGCGTGCCGATTTCCTTTGCAGCCGCCGAGGCGCGCTGCGCCAGGCTGCGCACCTCGCCCGCCACCACCGCGAAGCCGCGGCCTTCCTCGCCCGCGCGCGCGGCTTCGACGGCCGCATTGAGCGCGAGAATATTGGTCTGGAATGCGATGCTTTCGATGGTGCCGATGATGTCGGTCATCTTCGACGAGCTCGCATGAATCTCGTGCATGGTCTGCTCCATGCGCGTGACCGCGTCGCGGCCGCGTTCGGCCACATCGGCGGCGCCCAGCGCCAGATCGCGCGCCTGCTGCGCGTTGAGCGCGTTGGCCTGCACCGTGCCGATCAACTCTTGCATCGCCGACGCCGTTTGCGCGAGCGACGAAGCCTGTTCCTCGGTGCGTTGTGACAGATCGAGATTGCCGCTCGCGATCTGTTGCGTGGCGGTGGCCATCGCGTTTGCGCCCGTGCGCACCTGCTCCATCGTTTCGCGCAGGCGTGTCTGCATCGCCGCGAGACCGTCGAGCAGCGCGCCCATTTCATCGTTGCGATGTGCGCTGACGCGCGTAGACAGGTCGCCTGCCGCAATCGCCTCGAAGTGCGCCATCGCCGCGCGCAGCGGGTCCATCACCGCCCGGCGCAAGCCACGCCAGCTGATGAACGCAATCAGCAGCGCCAATGCGATGGTCGCGCCGCAGATCACGCCGAGGGTGTGAAAGCGCGCGCCGGAATCGGCATCGGCCTGGCGCGCGGCATCGTCGAGGTAGCGTTCGAGCGCGCCCTGGCTCGCGTTCATCGCCGTGTAGAGACCGATCAGTTCGGCGGCGCGGCGCTCGTCCATCCAGCTCGTGTCGCCGCTGCGGATCGCCGCGATCAGGCGGTCGATCGCCTCGCGGCGCACGGCGGTGCGTTTGGTGTCGAGGTCGTCGGTGAGGGCTTGCAGTTCGGGCGTCCTGGGCAGTTCGCGGAACTGCTGCCACCAGCGGTCGGAATCGGCGAGCAGCGCCTGCGCGCGGTCCAGTTGCGGGCCGAGTTGCGGCGAATGGGGATTGGCCATGGCCCAGTCGAGGCCGAAGCGCGCACGCGACATCGCCGTGCCCGATTTGCCGAGCGCCACCGCCGAGGCGAAATGCATGGTGTAAGCGTCATGCTGCGCGCGCCGGGTCAGGTCCATGCCGAACAGGCTCACCACGCCCATCGCAATGACCAGCGCCCCAAGCGTCACCACCGTTAGCGCGAGGCGAAGATTGATCGTCAAGCTTTTCATTATTGTTCCATATGCGAAACGATACACCGTATATGGAAAGTATAACGGCAGCGGACGACGGAAAATTAATCGTGTCCCGGGCGGTGTTTACCCGTAGGGCGCCTTCAGGCGCGTGTTCGAGCTCCAGAAACAAAAAAACCCGTCCTGAACGGACGGGCGAAGGGATGTAGTGTGCGATATGCTTTCTCGCCGCCGTGAAAACACGTAGCGATCCTGAATATATCCCGCACTCCATCCGGAGAAGAATCACCCACATCGCAAGGGCAACGGCAACTTCGCCAAAGCGCGCACCGTTGCCCTGCTACAGCATGACTAGCGCATCAGAAGCACATCAGAAGCGCGTCAGCATGCCGACAGCGCCCATCACCTGGTTGCCCGTGGACGAAGCGCCGCCCGAGTTGTACATGTTGGCGACGTTCTTGTTGCCGGTCGCGTGCTGGTACATCGCTTCCGCGTAGATTTCGGTACGCTTGGACAGCGAGTAACGCGTGATCGCGTTCACCTGGTTCCACTTCGGATCGGCGCCGTACGAGGTCGCGCCGTTCAGGTGGCCGTCGGTGTACGTGTACGACACGCCGGCCTTGAGCGCGGGCGTGATGTTGTACATGCCGTTGACTTCATAGTTGTCGAAACGCACCGAGCCGCTGCTCAGACCGAAGGCGCTGGTGCCCTGGTACTGGCTGTGCGAATAGACGAAGCCCACCACGGCCGGGCCGAATGCATAGTTGACGCCCGCAGCGGCGGTGCGCTGCACGTCGGACGTGAGGTTGCCCTTGACTTCGGCCTGATCGACTGCGCCCGCGGTGTTGGTGAACGTCGTGCCCGTCTTCGAGCCCGAACCGTTCGTCTGCAGGTAGCCGGCAGCGGCCGTCAACGGACCGTAGGTGTAGCTCGCGGCAGCGCTGTATGCGCGGCTCACGGCGAATCCGGTGCTGTTGCTGAACGCATACATGCCGCCAAACTTGAAGCCGTCGTAGTTGAGGCTCGTGTACTTGACCGAGTTGTTGAAGCGTACGCTGTGCTGAAGGTTGTCGTTGTCGTACGGGTGCGCGAAGCCCGAGTCGCCGAAGGTGCCGGCGGTGGCGGACAGCGGCGAAACGAAGTCGACCACGTCGTCGTACTGACGGCCCAACGTGAGCGTACCGAAGGCGTTGCTGCTCAGGCCGACATACGCCTGGCGGCCGAACATCCGGCTGTTCTGGCCGAGCTGGCCGTTGTTGACGCTAAAGCCGTTTTCAAGCAGGAAAATCGCCTTCAGGCCGCCGCCGAGATCTTCCGCGCCCTTCAGGCCGAAGCGGCTGCCGCTGATGTTGCCGCTCGCGAGCGCAACGCGGCCGCTGCCGCCAACGTTGTTCGTGTAGGCGATGCCGGCATCGACGAGACCGTACAGGGTGACCGAGCTTTGTGCGTGTGCGGATGCGGCGGCGAATGCGGTCAGGCATGCAGCTGCGATCGAGATTTTTTTCACCGTGAGACTCCAGTTCTATAGGTACGCTGGGTTGAGACGACCGCGAGTATAGAAAAGGACTTTGACGAAAAAGTGTTACGGCGCGCACACGGTCTCTTCCTGAAAATGGAAGAATAGTTTCAAAAAACTGAAATAAATCGCGCAAAGGCAGATGTAATAAGGCTCGCGGAGCCTTTGGCCGTCGCGCCTGCTCGATGCGCCGCGAAGCAGCGCGATTTTCAGTCGCGTTTGAGCAACATCGCGGCGCGCAATAATCAGCGGAAATTTCGTCCAGGAATCAGGACGCGATTGATTTCCCGCGGAAAATGCAGAAGCTCGCTACGCCCAGCAGACTCACCGCGATCGCGCCATAAAGCATGAGGCCACCGAAGCCATGAATCAGCGCATTGCGGCTAATCGCCTCGAATTGTGCGGCGCTCATGGCGGCGGCATTCATGATCGCGGCGGCCTGCGCGGGCACCAGCTCACCCGCCGCAACACGGCTGGCCAGCGCATTCCAGGAAACGTCTGCGGAATGTGCGCCCAGCGCCGCCTGCAATTTCAGCGAAACGCCTTCCACCAGTAAAAAGCCCATCAACGCAATATTGATTGCAAGCGTGATCATGCGCGCGCTCATGTCGATGCCCGATGCCATGCCGGCGCGGTCGGCGCTAACGGAACCGGTTGTGGTGTTCGTCACCGGCGTATTGGTTAAACCCAGCCCCGCACCGGCCAGCAGGCAACCCGGCAGCACGGCCAGGGCACCCGCATGGCCCGTGCGGCTGCCGACCCACATCAGAAAGAAGCCCACGCCGATGGTGAGCAAGCCCGCCGGAATCAGCATCGCGGGGCGGTAACGCAGCGCGAGCCGCTCGCCGATCGGCGGAAACACGAGCGTGGGCAACGTATAGGCGAGCAGCGAAAGTCCCGCAGCAACTGGCCCTTCGCCGAGCGCACGCTGGAAATAAATCGGCAGATAGATGATGAAGGCCCAGAAGCTGAAGTTCATGCCCACCGATCCCAGCAGCGCGCCCGAGAAATTGCGCACCCTGAACACGGAGAAGTCGAACATGGGGTGCGCGATGTGCGTTTCCACCGTGTAGAACAGCGCAAGGCTCAAGGCGCTCGCCGCTAGAACGGCGAGACCGGATGCGCGGGTGAAGCCGCCATCCGCGCCTTGCGTGATGAACCAGACGAAGCCCAGGATCGCCGCCGAGAGCGTGGCCATGCCCCACCCGTCGAGCCTGCGCGCCTGCGGGTCGCGCGATTCCTGCACGCCGATCACGGCGAGCGCGAGCGTCGCCGCGGCGAGGCCGACGTGAATCCAGAACACCCATTGCCAGTTGGCGAGCGCGATGATTGCACCGCCCACCAGCGGCCCGAAGCCCAGCCCAATACCCAGAACGATGCCCCAGGCGCTGAATGCCCGCGCACGCTGCGCACCTTCGGGAAACTGATGCGACAGTACGGCGACGAGGCAAATCAGCATCGCGCCACCGCTCGCGCCTTGCAACACGCGGCTCGCGATCAGCACGGCGGAATTCCACGCCAGACCGCACAGCAAAGAGGCCACGCCAAACAACAGAATCGCGCCGATGAAGATACGCTTGCGGCCAAAGCGGTCGGCAAGCGTGCCGGTTGCCATCAGCACGGTGGTGCAGGCGATGGTGTAGGCGTTCATGATCCATTGAATCTGTTTGAAATCTCCGTGCAGCACGACTTCGAGTGTCGGCAGAATCACGGGGACGCTGGAGATTTCCAGCGCGAACATCATCGCCGCCAGACAGACCGCGATCAGGGCGATGGTATTTCGTTGCGGACGCAACGGTATGGCTACGGCGGCGACCTGAACTGCGTCGCGCTCGATTTCACTGGCCTGCATGAGCGACTCCCGAAAGTGGAGGTGATGCCGCTGCGCTGGTGCGCGGTGTGATGAGCCGTGCCTGACATCAGCGGAGTTTCCGGAGCAGTTTAGAGGAATATAATTCCCTTATTGACGCGTCTGGTTCCCACGATAGATTCCGTTGAGGAACCAATAACCGGGCAGGCTATGAAAGACAATCTCGACGGAGTGGCCACTTTCGTTCAGGTGGTGGAGGCAGGCAGCTTCGCGCTGGCGGCCGAGCGCATGAACCTCACCCGCTCGGCGGTCGGCAAGGCCATCAGCCGGCTGGAGGCGCGGCTTGGCGTGCGGCTTCTTCATCGCAGCACGCGTAGTCAGTCGCTCACGACAGAAGGGCAGTCGTATTACGAGGGCTGCGTGCGGGCGCTGGCCGAACTCGACAACGCCGAGGCCGCGCTCGACCACAGCGGCATCGAGCCCAGCGGCCGCCTGCGCGTGAGCGTGCCGGAGGCTTTCGGGCATCTGTGCGTCGCGCCTGTGTTGCTCGATCTCGCGCGGCACTATCCCAAACTGCAGATCGACCTGTCTTTCACGGACCGCGTGGTCGATCTCGTGGAGGAGGGCATCGATCTGGCCGTACGGATCGGCGAGTTGCGTGACAGCGCCACGCTGGCGGCGCGGCGTCTGGGTACGCAACATGTGGCGATCGGCGCGTCGCCCGCGTATCTCGCGCAGCATGGCACGCCACGGCGTCTCGACGATCTTGCCGATCACGTCGGCATTGCCTATTCGTGCGGCGGCAACGTGGCGCCTTGGTGGGGCGCATCCGGTGCCGCGAAGCCCACGCCCACGGTGCAGGTGCGCTCGCAGATCAGCATGGACGATATCCAGGCGATTGCGGCCGCAGCGATCGACGGCTACGGGCTTGCGTGGCTGCCGTGCTGGCTGCTCACGCGTTTCGTGCAAAGCGGGGCGCTCGCGCCGGTGCTGGGCAGTTACCGCGTGCGTTCTCAGGAGATTTACGCGGTCTGGCCGAAGGAGCGTCATTTGCGCGCCAAGACGCGCGTGGCCATCGACGCCTTGAAGGCGCGCATTCCGGCGATGATCGGCGAGTAGAGAAAGTAGCGAGAGTGGCGAGAGCAAGCGCACTTCACCCGGCATCGGATCGTGACGTTCGGGATTCCAGATCAATAAGGCCGTCACCACCCTGAGCATCGATGTAGCAGTCTAGCGCGGCGTGTATCACGGCGTCGCGCATTCAAAGCTGCTCGCGCGATTGATATTGCCCTTGCCGGTATAGCGTGGAAACGCGGGATAACGGCACAGCGGACGCGTGCGCCCGTTGCTTGCCTGTGCGATATCGGTGGCGATCAGCGTTTGCGGCGCGATGCCACGCGAGACCCAGCCGTCAAGCGCACCCAGCAGATCCGCCGACGGAATGAACACGCCATTGCCGTGCTGAAAACCCGGCACCATGTAAAGGCGCATGAAATCGTCGACGCGTTCTTCGCCATAGCGCGCGATCAGGCCGTTGTAATAGGCGATGGTCTGGTTCGGGCTAATGACCTCGTCGGCGAGACCTTGCAGCGTGATGAGCTTGCCGCCGCGCGCGAGATAGCGCGAGATGTCCGGGTTCATCGCGCCGATGGTGGCCGACAGCACATAGAGACGCTGTTGATAGCGCCCCGGACGCGTCACGTCGAAGCCGATCGCATCGAAGGTCGGGTCGTGCGTGACGAAGTATTTGATGTACGCATCGCCTTGTGCGAACAGATAGCCATTGCCGAAGAAGGCGGGTTGCGGCAGACGCTCCGGCGAATGCGCAAGGCCGAGCATGCTCGTGAAGCGCACGCCCTGGAATACGTTGTAGCCGCGATAGCGCTCCGCATTCCACGCGAGCGCATAGGGCAGGTGCATGCCGTCGCGCAAGCGTTCGAGGGTGGCCAGTTGCGCGGGCGTGAGGCATTCGTCGGCAACCGCCACGGCACCCGCTTCGTGCGTCGGGCAGCGCAGCGATTCGATGATCTGCGCTTCCTTCGCGCGGCAGCCTTCGACGTCGCTGATGATGCCGTCGGCCGCGCCGTCGAGCGTATCGCAGGCCTGCATGGCGTGCGCGTAGACGAATTCCAGCAACTGCGGCGACAGATAGCCACCGGGCGTGCGGTATTCGCTCTGGCCCACCATCACGCCCAACAGCCGCACGCCGGAGAAGTTCAGCGCGGGC
Source organism: Paraburkholderia bannensis (assembly GCF_014200455.1). Lineage (GTDB taxonomy): Bacteria > Pseudomonadota > Gammaproteobacteria > Burkholderiales > Burkholderiaceae > Paraburkholderia > Paraburkholderia bannensis_A. The sequence continues at coordinate 63,705 of NZ_JACHBW010000022.1, forward strand.
GCGTTGGCGATCACGCCGTCGTAATCGTCGGGGTAGCGCTGGATCACGGTGTAGCCTTCGCGTCCGCCGGTCGAGCCGCCCGCGAAATACATGTGCTCGGGCGTGCGGCCATAGCGCTGCTCGATCAGCGCGAGCGCCGCGTCGTGCACTTTCTTCAGATGCAGATAGCCGAAGTTGGTCACGGCCTCGTCGAGCAGGCCAAAATTCGCCTGCGAGGAGTCGCCGCGATGGCCCGAGTCATCGCCGAAGGTGGCATAGCCACGCGCGAGCGGGGCGCGGTCGGGCGAGAAGGGCGTCGGCCCGGTGCCGGTGATGACGACGCCGTTATAGCCGCCGCCGCCAAACTGCACTGCGCGGCCGTTCCAGCGGCTCGGCAGATTCAGCTCGAAATGGATATCCGGCGTGCCGGAAGTCTGCGCGCGGATCACGCCGGTCAGGCGGCAGAAGTCGCCGTCCTGGTTGCCGACGGCGGTCGCGGCGATCATCACGGCGCTTTGTACCAGCGCCCCGCCAGTGGGCGCGTCGATGCTGGCGGGAGGCAGCAGCACGCCGGCGAGATCGGCGCAATGGAGCGGCAGCGCGGTGGTGCGCTGCGCGAGCGCAGGCAAGCTTGCGGCGAAGCCACCCAGCAAGGCGAGCAGGACTGCCGCGCGATGGCCTGCTTTCCTGCGTACCGGATTCTGCGCGCCGCCCCCGCTCATCCGCACCCAGCGCCGTTCACGGCGGCGCGCGCTTTTTGCCGGCCGGCCACGCCGCGCCAGGCGCGCGCAAGCATCAGCATGGCGCCGATCGCCACGGCATCGCCGGCCAGCGCAGCGCCGAAGGCAGCCGCGCCGTGCAGCGCATGCGGCGTAGCGGTATCGACGACGACCGAAATCAGCGTCCCGCCCACGAAGCACACGAGCCCCGTGCGGCCCACGGCCACCACGGACGGCAAGCGCGCGGCCAGACGCGCGACGGTGCCGCGATGCACGAAATACGCGGCAACCATCGCAATGGCGATGAAGTTGACGACGCGCGCGAAGGCCAGATGCTGTTTCATGGCTCCAGGCAAAGGTTGATTCAGGACGAACAGTTTTACCGCGGCGAATACCGCCACCGCCGCGAAAGCGAAGCGCACCAGCCAGCGCGCGGCTTCCGAAGCCTTGAAATCGGCGGGAAGCGGATGCAGGCGGCACAGCATACCGAACACGAACATCAATTGCCAGGCGAACGGATTGAACGACCAGTCGGCCACGTGGTTCGCGCTAAAGAGCGCGGCGAGCTGCGGCGCGACGACCCACATCAGCAGACTGACGGCCAGCGTCGGCAAGGGCGCGCGACGCGCGAGCGGCACGGCGCCAGGGACGCATAACGCAAATATGACATACATCGGCAAGACGCTGGACAGATAGGGCTGGCGCGTGAGCACGAGGATATGCAGCGTCTCGCGGACTGGATGCAGCGCAAACGGCGCCCAGCCGCTGAGGTCGGCGGCGAGCGGATTCAGATGGAGCGCAGCAAGCAACGCGCCCGAGAGCAACGTGAGCACGGCGGTCAGCAGATACGCGCGGTAGATTTCCCAGCTGCGCCGTAAAAAGCGCTGCTTCGCGGCACCGGTGCCGCGATGCGCGTGCACGGCCATATATGCGGCCGCCGATGCGTAGCCGCCGAGAAACACAAACACCTCGGCGGAATCGCACAGCGCGTACGCGTGCAGCATCAGATGCGAAAGCGCACTGCCGGGAATGTGATCGAGCACGATCACGATCAGCACGATACCGCGGAAAAAATCGACTTCGATGGAACGCCCCTGACGCGCTTGCATGTGTCCCTCGCCGGCCTCCGGATCGCGTGGCGAATGAAGCGCGATCGTTCGATGAAAGGTATCGAGGGCAACCTGTCACGTTGCCGCCCATGTCGCTACGAGCGAATCGAAGCAGCAACGTTCCCGGCGAAATGCGCGTGCAAGGCATACGAAAGCGTAGATGACGGGCCCGCCATGTCGAAGCCAGCGGCGCGCCAGTTTCGCACCCGGATGTTGAGCCGGGCAGCGTCAGGCAGCGTCAGGCTAGCGTTCAAGCGCCTCGCCGGATGAGCGCTTTGCGCTCGATGCGCTGTATTCGTCGCGGCGGCATGCTTCGGCGAAGGGTGCGTGCATGTCTGGCGTTCATTGTCAAGGTGACGGGGGCGCAGGCGAGGGATGTGGCGTGATATTGAGGCCAGCAGGCGCGGTTGCGGCCACGGATCGTCGAAATGAAACGTTTGCGCGCCCACAACTGCTTTTTAACCATTGCGCGCCCTGCTATGGCGCATATATTCTGAGCGGGCATCTCGCGAAACCGATCAGATACTCGAAAAAAATGAAAACTGAGCAAGCTGGCGCCTGCGCAAGGACGGCGCGCAACTCTGGGCGCATGTCTTCACCGATCATGGCGACGGCGGCAATGGCGAACTGCTCAGGTTCTTCAAGTCAATGAGCGATCGTAACGAGGAGCGCCCGCTGGACAGGCAGGCGCGCGACCATGAGCGCAGCCTCAGATTGCTGGTGGAAGGCGTCACCGACTACGCGATCTACATGCTCGACACGAACGGCGTCGTCTCGAACTGGAACGCCGGGGCGCAACGGGCCAAAGGCTACCGGGCGGCCGAAATCGTCGGCAAGCATTTCGCCTGCTTTTACGAACCCGCGGATCGCGATCGCGGTTTGCCGCAACACGGACTCGAAACGGCGCGTCGAACCGGCAGGTTCGAGGCCGAGGGCTGGCGTGTTCGCAAGGATGGACGCCGGTTCTGGGCCCATGTGGTGATTCAGCCGATCTATGACGACGCGGGCGTCCTGTTCGGCTTCGCCAAAATTACGCGCGATTGCAGCGAACAGCGCAAGATCTCGCTTGCGCTGGAGGAGACTACGCGCAATCTGGATCTCGCGCTCGACAACATGTCGCATGGATTATGTCTGTTCAATCGCCGCGGACGGCTCGTGCTGGCCAACCGCCAGTTCTCCCGCATCCTGTCGCTGCCTGACGATGCCTTGTTCAAAGGGATCCGGCTGGGCGCGCTGCTACGGCGCATCGGCGAGCGTGCCGGCATGGCGCAGGAGCAAACGGCCGCGTGGGTCAGAACGGTGCGCACGCAACTGGTTCACCGGTTTGAGGCGGATCAGCAACAGGCGGCGATCGAGGTTGCCTGTCTGGGGCGCAGCATCTCGGTCGTGACGCGCCTGCTTTCGCATGGCGGCTGGGTGTCGACGATCGAAGACATGACCGAGCGGCGCATCGCGGAAGAACGCATCACATATCTCGCCCATCACGATCACCTGACCGAGCTGCCCAATCGTCTGCGCTTCCAGGAACGCTTGTCCGAACTGGCGGCAAACGCATCGGCCGAGCGGCCGTTTGCCCTGCTGTTTCTCGATCTGGATCGATTCAAGTCCGTCAACGACACGCTCGGTCATCATGTCGGCGATGAACTGCTCAAGGCGGTGGCGCGACGACTGCGCGGCATCGTGCGCGCGAGCGATCAGCTGGCGCGTTTGAGCGGCGATGAGTTCGCGATTCTGCAGGTACCGTTCCGAAGCGTGAATGACGCGGCGGAACTCGCGCAGCGATGCATCGAGAAACTCTCCGAGCCGTTCGAAATCGCGAGCAATGAAATTAGCGTCGGCGCGAGCGTCGGCATCGTCATTCACGCCCGCGCGGGGATCGATGCGGGGACGGTTCTCCAGCGGGCGGACCTGGCGCTCTATGCGGCCAAACGCGACGGCCGCAACTGCTTTCGCCTGTACGAGAGCGGCATGAACAATCCGATTCGACTGCGCAACGAACTCGAAGACGATTTGCGGCGCGCCCTGCGCGCCAATCAACTGGAATTGCATTATCAGCCGATCGTCGACGCGCATAGCGGATTCACCACCGCATGCGAGGCACTACTTCGTTGGCATCACCCGAAGCGTGGCCCCATCTCTCCCGCCGAATTCATCCCGGTTGCGGAGGAGCGAGGCCTGATGCCGGAGCTCGGTGCGTGGGTGCTGGAGAAAGCGTGCCGGGACGCGGTGCTCTGGCCGTCGCATATTCGCCTGAGCGTGAACGTTTCGCCGGCCCAACTGATTCACGCGGACTTTACGCAGATCGTGGCGAAAGCGCTCAAGAAAGCGGCGCTGGCGGCCCATCGGCTGGAAATAGAAATCACGGAAACCGTTCTGCTTGAATCGTCCGGCACGTCGTCGCGCATCCTGAACGAAATTCGCGCGATGGGCGTGGGTGTCGCGATGGACGATTTCGGCAAGGGCTACTCGTCATTGGGCTTGCTGCAGAGCGTCCCTTTTACACGGGTGAAAATCGATCGCGGTTTCGTGAATGGATTGGGCAACAATCCAAAATCGGCGGCCATCATCCATGCAATTACCGAACTATGCCGAAGTCTCGATCTGCCGATTACCGCCGAAGGCGTCGAAACCGGACATCAACGGCAGGCATTGCTCGACGAACGCTGTCACGAACTGCAAGGCTTCTTCTTTGCGAGGCCGGCACCGGCCATGGCGCTTGAGCGCTATCTGAACGCGTAGTGCCTGGACGTCTCGCAGGTAGACAATCGGGCGGGGCCTGGTACGTTTTTCGGGCGTAGTCGTCTTTTAGCGTACAAGCTCATAAAAACATACAAAAGAGGGGACGCCCGGGCCAGCGGTGATGAAGGCCACACGCATCAAACGGCTCACCCGCCCCGATTATCGCGAATCACTTTCTCCGCCGCCGCCTGTGCTTCACTCGCCATCCCGTCATGCACGCGCGTAGCCAGCGCGGCGAGCGGCGTATCCGAATCGAGCAGATGCCCATCGCGTTCATGCGTATCCACGCGCACCCGCATCGATAAGCCGATCCGCAGCGGATGCGCGGCCAGATCGTCCGGATCGATCGAAATCACCACCGGCACGCGCTGCACCACCTTGATCCAGTTCCCCGCCGCATTCTGCGGCGGCAGCATCGAAAACGCGCTGCCCGTGCCCGCCGAAAATCCCTCCACGCGCCCGCGATAATTCACCTTCGATCCATAGATATCCGAATTAATAACAACGGCTTGTCCCACGCGCATATTGCGAATCTGGCCCTCCTTGAAATTCGCCTCGACCCACAGACCGTGCAATTGCACGATCGACATCAGCGTCAGCCCCGGCCCAACCTGCTGGCCAACCTGCACGGTGCGTTGCCCCACTACGCCGTCGATGGGCGCGACGATGGTGGTGCGCTTGAGATTGCGCCACGCCAGCTTGAATTGCGCGACCGCCTGAATCACCCCCGGGTTGTCCTCCACGGCCAGCCGGCTGCCGAGCGCGCGCGCCGCGTCGAGTTGCGCCTGGGCCGCCCCTAGTTGGGCCTGCGCGCCCGTCACCGCGGCGCGGGCGCGAGCCAGTTCCTCGGGCGACACCACTTCAACGGAAGCATGATCGCGCGCGGCCAGTGCCCGCTGCGCGAGGTCGAGGTCGGCTTGACGCGCCTTCACCGCTTCGGCGTACATCGTCGCCGAATAGCGGGCGTTGGCGGCCTGCCGCACGGCTTGGGCGAGCTGCGCCCGGGCTTGCGCGAAGGCAACGGAGGCTTCGGCGTCGTCGAGCTGGACCAGCGCCTGGCCGGCGCGCACGCGCTGCGTATCGGCGGCGGCGACGTCGATCACGGTGCCGGCCGTTTGCGCGGCGATCTGCACGACGTTACCGGCGACGTACGCGTCGTCGGTGTCTTCGCGAAAGCGCGCAGTGGTGTACCACCACGCGGCCGCGGCGAGCGCGGTGACGGCCGCTACGGCGCCGAAGATCGCGAAGCGCCGCCGCCGCGTCGCGCGTTTGCGTTCGAGCAGGGCGGCGTTCGCGGCGAGCGTGGCCGGATCGGGGTGCAGGTTGGCGTGGTCGTGGTGCATTAGTTGAAATGCGCGCTGGTGAGTCGATCCGTGAGGCGATCGTGTGAAGGGAAGGCGACGTCGAAGCGCGAGATTGCCGGCCCCGGCAGCGTGCGCTCGTCGAAGCCGCCGCCGAGCGCGCCGATCAGCGCGACGCGCAGCGTGCGCTGCTGCGCCTGCAAATCGATCAGTTGCGCGCGCTCGTCATAGAGCGTGAGCTTCGCGGTGTTGACGTCTTTCTGCATCAGCAGGCCGCGCCGGTGTCGTTCTTCGGCGATCGAAACGTAGCGCTGGGCGGCGTCGGCGGCGTCGCGCTCGCCGCTCACGAGCCGCTCGAGCGTCGAGAGCGAGACCAGCGTGCGCGCAACGTCGCCCAGCGCGGAATCCACGGTCTTGTTATAGAGGCCGATGGCGACGTCGGCGTTGGCGGCGTCGCCGGAGAGCTTCGCCTTGAGGCGGCCGCGATCGAAGATCGGCAGTGAGACGGCGGGGCCAACCGATGCGGCGAGCGCCTGGCGCGAAAACATCGCGCCGGGTGTGAGCGCGAGCAGACCCGCGAAGCCTACGAGATTCACGTCGGGATAAAACTCCGCGCGGGTGCCGTCGATGGCGGCATAGGCGGCCTCGACGCGCAGGCGCGCTGCGACGATGTCGGGCCGCCGCCCGAGCAGATCGGCGGACAAACGAGTGGGCAGGGGTTGGTCGGCCAGACTCGCGAGGTTGGCGGGATGCGGTCGCGTGAGCGCGAGGCCTCGCTCCGGGCCGCCGCCCGAGAGCACGCCCAGTTGCAGTTGCGCCAGACGGATGCGTTCGTCGGCCAGTTCGATCTGCGCGATCAGCTTGTTGCGGCGCACGGCGGCATCGTCGGCGTCATAGCCGTTGTCGATGCCGCGCGCGGCGCGCTCGCGCAGCACGGCGGTGATCTGGTCGCTCGCGTCGCGCTTCTCGATCCAGAGGTCACGCAGCGCATAGGCCTGATCGAGATCGCAATAGAGCGAGACGATGGCGATGGCGAGGGTGAGACGCGCCTGTTCGGCGTCAACCCGCGCCGCATCGCGCAGCGACAGCAGCCCGCGCGTGGCGGCCGCGTTGCGCCCCCAGAGATCGAGTTGATAGTCGAGGCCCAGAAATATCGACGATGGCGATTGCACAGGATTGCCGAACAATTGCACCGGCACTTCGTAACCGTTGGCGGAGACGTTGGCGACGCCGCTCGACTGCGGCATGCGCGCCTTGTTGACGCTCGCGCCCGCCGTGGCCGTGAGTCCGGTCAGCGACGAGAACTGCTGCAGTTGCGACTGTGCGATGCCGATGCGGGCTTTCGCGACCTGCAGGTCGGGGTTATGTGCGTAGGCTTGCGCGACTAGCTGGTCCAGTTGCGGATCGCCGAACTGGCGCACCCAGTCGGGCGCGGGCCAGGCGGTGGCGCTGGCGGACTGCGGCACATCGGCCAGCGTACGCGTCAGCGCGTTCGCATCGGGCGTGCGCGGCTGCAAGGCGGGGGTGATCGTGGGCGCGCAGCCGCAGGCGAGCAGCGTCGCCGCGCTGAAAGCGGCGACCCTCGCGAGGCGCTCGAAGGTGCGCGTGTTCATCCGCGCCGCTCCTGCACTGTTGCGCGCGCTGCCCAGCGAGGATGCGCGTCGTCCAGCGGCCCCATTCGTCCCGCGAGACCGTCGAACAGGCCGTAGAGTATGCCCTTGATCTTGGCGCGTTTGTCCTGCTCGCCCAGCACCACCTGCACGATCTGCCAGAGCGTGAGCAGATTCGGCACCAGTGCCACGGGAAAGCGCGGGCCGTACTGGATCGCTATCTGCATGGCGTTGCGCGCACTGTAATAGCGGCGCGTCCATGGGTGATTCATGGTCGATATGTCGAGCGGCCCGATGCGCTTGCGCACTTTCTCGCCGATGCGATGGCGCAACACCAGCGCGGGCACGAGATAGAGCGGCACATTGCGCGCGAGTGCCCGAAAACAGTACTCGGTATCGACATGATCGATGAACAGGGTCTCGTCGAAACGGCCCAGCGCTGCGTAAGCCTCACGCGAAACGAAGCTGCCTGACGAGATCAGGAAGGCGCAGCGCACCGGCGGCGAGGCGGCGGCCGTGCCGATATCCAGTTCCAGACGTCTCACGCCAATGCCGTTGGTCGCGAGTTCGGGCAGAAAGCGGCCGTCGTTCTCGTCGAAAATGCGCGGTCCGGCGATAAAGGGCCGCCCCGCGAGTCGTTCGCCGAACGCGCGCATCGCCGGAAAATAGGCGCCCGGCACCACGGAGTCCTGATCGAATAGCGCGACGGCGTCGATCTTCTCGTCCAGCGCGAACAGATGCGCGAGGCCCGCGTTGTACGCACCCGCAATGCCGCCGCGATTGCCGTGATGAATCAGCGTGTAGCCATCGCGTTCGGCGGCTTCGCTGGCGGCGGCATCGGCATGGGGCGTGTTGTCCACCACCGCCAGCGCGTCGCAGCCGTTGCGCAACGCGCTCAACCGCGCGAGCTGGGCGCTGCTCGGGTAATAGAGAATGACGAGTGCTGCTGTGCGCATCGCGTGGTTCCTCTTTTTTATCGTTATGTTGTCAATGCCCGAGCGTCATTGCTGCGCCGCGCCGGGGACGGGTGAGCCACATGAGCGCTGCGAGCACGACGCAGGTGACGCACGCCATGAAGAACATGTCGCTGGTCGCCATCATGTAAGCCTGCTGCATCGTTATCTGCTGGAGCGCGCCGGCTTCGCGCGCGCCGCTCACGCCTGCCGCATGCAGCGTGGCGACAACGTGCTGCGTGCCGCTCGACTCCCTGGTCACGGATTGCGCGAGGGTCGCATAGTGAAACGTCGCGCGATGATCCCAGAGCGTCACGCTCATCGCCGTGCCGAATGCGGCGGCGAGCGTGCGCAGGAAATTCGACAGGCTCGACGCGGCGGCAAGCTGATGATCGGGCACGCGCGAGAGGGTCGCCGCCGTCAGCGGAATAAAGAAACAGGGCAGGCCGATGCCCTGAATGAGACCCGGCGTCACGATCTGCGTGAAGGTCATCGTCAGCGTGAAATGCGTGTCCCACCAGAGCACGCTGGCGAACACCAGAAAGCCGAAGGTCGCCAGCACGCGCGCGTCGAAGCGGTACGCGTAGAGGCCGACGAGAATCGAGAACACCAGCGCGAGTATGCCGAGCGGCGCGGTCGCGAGGCCCGCATGGAAGGCGTCGTAACCCATTACGGCCTGAAGCCAGAGCGGGAACACCACGCCCACCACCGAAAAACTGGCCATGCCGAGCGAGATAATCAGCACGCAGAAAGAGAAGGTGCGATCGCGAAAGAGGCTCAGGTCGAGCACGGGCTGCGCTTCGCCGGCTTCCCAGAGCAGCAGCGAGACCAGCGCGAGCGCCGCGACGATGGCGAGCGTCACGATCAGGGTGGAGTCGAACCAGCCTGCGTCGTGGCCAAGATCGAGCATAGCCTGCAACGCGCCCACGCCCACCACGAGCAGCGCAATGCCGATCAGATCGACGGGAACGTGTTCGCCTCGCCTGGCGTCCTGGCGCAGCATGGTTGCGCAGACAACAAATGAGAACAGACCGATCGGCAGGTTGATGAGGAAGATCCATTCCCATGAAAGGGTGTCAATCAGATAACCGCCTACTACCGGGCCGAAGATCGGCGCAAGCAGCACGGTCATGCCCCAGAGCGCGAGGGCGAGCGTGCGTTTGGCGGGCGGGAAGGTGCGCAGCAGAATGGTTTGCGAGAGCGGCACCATCGGCCCGGAACAGAGTCCTTGCAGTGCGCGGCAGGCGACCAGTACGTGCAGGTCGGCAGCGAGCGCGCACATCAGCGAGGTGAGCGTGAAGAGCAGTACCGCGCCCACGAAAAGGCGCGTTTCGCCCAGGCGGCGAGCGAGCCAGCCCGTGAGCGGCACGGCGATCGCGGCGGCGACCGAATACGAGCTGATGACCCAGGTGCCCTGGCTGTTCGCGACGCCCAGGCTGCCCGAGATGGCGGGCACGGCCACGTTCGTCACGGTTGAATCGAGCACTTCGATGAAGGTGGCGAGCGACAGCGCAAAGGTGAGCAGCGCGAGACGCGCGCCGCTGATTTCGCGCGCGGCGTGTGCGTCCGGCAGGGCAAAAGGCGAGGCGGTGCTCATGCGCTCGCCGCCTTGAGTGTGTACGCGGGTGCGATATCCTGCACGGCGTTCGCAATGGTTTGCGGTACGAAGCGCTCGATATAGCGTGCGGCTTCGACACAGCCATCGGGCGAGCTTGCCAGCTTCGCGCGCATCTGCGAGCAACGCGTGGCGATGAGCGGATCGCCCAGCACGCGCGCGAGTGCGCGCGCCAGCGCGGCTTCCTTGATTGGCGCGTCGAGTCGCACGCCGCAGCCTGCGTCGGCCACGCGCTGTGCATTGTCGAACTGATCGTGGGCGAACGGCGTGACGAGTTGTGGAATGCCGGCCTCGATGGCCAGCGACGCCGTGCCGATGCCGCCGTGATGCACGAGCGCACGGCAGCGCGGCAGCAGCGTGCGCATCGGCACATAGCGACGTTGCAGCAGACGCTGGCGCGGCATGTCGCGGCCGCGTTGCACGTCGTCGAGTGTCGCTTCGGCGCCTAGCAGCAGACCGCGCGCGCCGGTGGCGCGCAACGCGTGCAAGACCGCGCGTGCGTAGTGAGCGCTATCGATGAGCGTCGAACCGGCGGTGAAGACCACGGGCGGCTCGCCCGCGTCGAGGAAGGCCTTGAGTTCCGCGTCAGGCGCGCCTTCGTCGAGATCGTTGAACAGCGGGAAGCCGCTCTGCATGTGCCGGGCGGGCCAATCGGGCTGTGCGGGTGCGAACCAATCCGGGAACAGGCAGAGCACGCCGTCGGTGGAATGCAGCCAGCGGCCCAGGATACGTTTCGCGGGCGGCAGCGCCAGCGACGTGCGCAGCGCGTTCAGGCGCGGGCCGCACACGGCGTCGAGCACCGCGCGCTCGATCAGCGTCATCAAGGCGGCCTTGAGCGGTAATGGCAGGCTGCGTGGAATCGTGAGGCGCTTGTGCGTTGGCGGCGCATGCGCGGAAAGCAGCGTCGACGGCGAGACCTGCACCGACACGTAGGGCGTGCCGTAGCGCTCCTGGATCAGCCGCGCGGAGAAGGCCCAGAGCGTGCCGACCAGCACGGTATCCGGGTTGCGCAATGCTTCGAGCGCTTCGTAATGCGGTTGCAGCACCGGCGCGATCAGAGCCCACAGCGTCTTGAACGAGGTACGCGGATGCCAGAGCGCGGGATTGGCGAGTGCGGCGGCGTAGTCCTCGGCCCGACCGATCGCCACGAAGGCGAAGCCCTCGCGCCGCGCGGCCGCTTCGAATGGCGGGTGCGTGCAGAACACGACGCGATGGCCGCGCGCCGCGAGTGCCCGGCCGACCCCGAGCAGCGGATGCACGTCGCCCGCCGAGCCTATCGCCGTGATGATGATCTGTGCCATCTTGCCGCCGCGCGGTTCAGTAGATGCCCGGAATCAGCGCGGCGACTTCGCGCCGGTAGCGCGCATAGGCATCGCCGAAATAGCCGGTGAGCCAGCTTTCCTCCACGCGCACCTTGAAGGCCAGCGACGCGAAGATCAGCACCACGCCCAGCGCGCCGCGCCATGTCCCGCCGATCATTGCCGAGCCCACCAACGCAATCAGGCATCCCGTATAGATAGGATGGCGAACGAGTGCGTAAGGGCCGCTGCGGATCAGTTCATGGCCGTCCTTGAGCGTGACCGAAACGCTCCAGTTCGTGCCGAGATGCACACGCGCCCACACCGAAAACAGCAGCCCGGCGGCAACGACCGCGAAGCCGCCGAATTGCAGCGCGCCCAGATGGGTCAAGTCGGGCAGCAGCGATGCGCGTGCGGGATCAGGCAGTATCACGAGCGCGCCGCCGACGATCAGCGGCAGTGACTGCCAGGTGCGGGCGCTGCGCGCTTCCTTGCGCGCGGTAGTCTTGACGGCCTGCGCGGTTGCGATCCAGTAGGCGAGCCACAGGAGCCACGGAACCACGATGGCGATGCTTTGCACGATATTCATGATGAGATCTCGACAATGAGTGGACGTTGCGCGAGCGTTTCAGGACAGCGCGGGCACCTCGAACGGCAGGCGCTGCGGCTTGCTGGAGTTCGCGATGCAAGCGTGCGGCGTGTACGTCTCGCGCTCGCCGCAGAAGAAGTCGCACAGCACGGTGCGCATCTGTTCCTGCTGCACACGCCCTTCGAGATCGAGGAAATGGCCCGCGCCGCGGATCGTGGCGAATTCGGCGCGCCGCACGTAGTCGCCCAGGCGGCGCACGTCGGCGGCCGTGGTGTATTCGTCGAGATCGCCGTTGACGAACTTCACGTCGCAGCCAATGCGGCGGAATTCGTCCAGATAGCGCTCCGGTTTCATCGCCAGAATCTGGTCGACGTGAAACGCCACCTGATCCTGCTCGTCGCGCGGCAGGCGCGTGAGGTAGCGATAGTTGTAGAGCTTCATGATGCGCGGCAGATGGCGGCCCACGGTGTCGTTGAGCAGTTGCGCCGCCTGCAGGTTCTGGCCCGCCGCGATGTGGTCGCGGGCGCGCGTGACGTAATCGGTCATCGCCGCGTTGAGGAACGGCGAGAACGACGCGATGGCGGCGCGTCGCACGCTTGCGCAGCCGCGCGCCAGCGCGAACAGCGACGCGACGCCGCCCCAGGAGACGGACAGCAGATACGCCGGACGGAAGCGATCGGCGAGATGCATGAGGATGTCGATCTCGTCGTCCTTGGTGAGCGCGTAGTCGCATGCGTTGTGCTGGCGCGACTGGCCCGCATAGGGCAGATCGAAACAGAGCGCGTTGAGACGTTCGCCCAGATAACGGATGGTCTGGCCGAACGATGCCGTGGTCGCCAGCGCGCCGTTGACCAGCAGCACGGTTTCGAACGACGGATCGAAGCAATGGTGCTCGACATGAACTTTCAGGCCACCCGGCAGTGGCAATACCAGCTTCTCGACTGACATGAGATTTTCCCCCGCGTGTGATGCCATAAGAGCGAAAAAGGAGCAAAAAGCGCCAAAGGACTAACGCACCCTCGCAGCCGCCGTGGGTTCGCCAGGACTGCTGCATTCGATTTCGCCAGGGCCGCGCCTGCGCCGATCTCGCCGATGCGCTGCGCCGCCTTCAATATTTCGGCCCGTGGCTTGACGGTGTCTCCTCCGGGCTCGTGATCGGGCGCGGCCGTGAGAGGCGGCCGCTTGCGCCTTGTACCGGCGCTTGCCCGATTTGCTGCACTGCTTCTAATGCAACAGGTGTGCCATTCGGTAGACGAATTGACGTTTCGGGCTTACGCAGACGGCCGGGATCGTTGCAGGACGGGCCTCAGGAGGAGATCGCCGGATTGCGTTTGTGCGGGGTGGGTAAAGCCGATGTGCGCGCAACGAACGTAACGATGCGCGGGACATCGGGCGTAACGTAATAGCCAATGGGGTACGTTACGGAACAAGCCGTAACGCCTGCAGTCGCTGTAATGAAATTCGAAATTCAGAACGGATTTTTTTACGAACGACAAACGTTGGGCCGCGGCTCTTTAACGTGATATCGCATAGACGCGTTCGAGCAGATTTTTTTGACGCGCGTGAGTCAGCGCGAGTGGTCTTTATGACCTGTTCATTCGGGTAGGTTGCGTGCGAATAAAGTTGCGATCATCCTGTGCGACCAAAGGGGGCGGGTGCGTTCGCGCGTCATGACGAGCAAACACTCGGTTATCCTTTTTAATGCGTGTGAGGCGAAAGTGTTTTTTTAAAGAGCACTTCGCTTTTTTGTGCCTCGGGATGGATTTCCGTCTTCGCGCTTGATTGGCTGCCCATGCAGCTTTCCAGCGCGCTCATGTCACGTTACGCAATTTCGTAACGCTGGTCTTTTCCCCTGTTACGTCTAATCAATCGGCATCGCTTTTCGTGCGATGCGTTTTGCGCATGCCCCGACGCTGCGGGGTTGTGCCCATTTGTTCGAAAGTTGGCACGGTCTCTGCAGTATTGGCTATCGCAGCCGGGGGCGCTGCGATAACCAAACTGAAGAGAGAGCTAGCGATGGGGAACAACGTGAAGACGCGAATCACCACGATGGCGTTGTGCACCGCGGCGGTTTTCGCCGCTGCGGCCAGCGCAACGGCACGTGCGGATTCGACACAGCCGGGGGGCGTGGCAGTAGGGGCGGCAGCAGCAGGAGGCGCAGCGCCGGGGGCGATCGTGTTGGGCGGCGGGATCGGCGGCGTGGCGACGGGCAAAGACGTCACCATTGCGGTAGGCGGTGCGGCCGGACTTGCAGTCGACTTTGGCGGACAACCGCTGGCACAGCTCGGCGGGTTGGTGGGCGCGTTGCAGGGCGCTTCGGGTGGCGATCCGCTGGCTCCTGTGACGGGCGCGGTGAATACGATTACCGGTGCGCTGTCGGGTGCAACGGGTACCGATCCGCTGGCTCCTGTCACGGGCGTGGTGAACACGATTACGGGTTCGCTGTCTGGCGCTTCGGGTAGCGATCCGCTGGCTCCCGTGACGGGCGCGGTGAATACGATCACGGGGGCGCTGTCTGGTGCTTCGGGCGGCAATCCGCTGGCTCCTGTGACGGGCGCGGTGAACACGATCACTGGCGCGCTGTCTGGCGCTTCGGGTGGCGATCCGCTGGCTCCTGTGACGGGTGCGGTGAGCACGATTACGGGCGCGCTGTCTGGCGCTTCGGGTGGCGATCCGCTGGCCCCTGTGACGGGCGCGGTGAACACGATCACCGGCGCGCTGTCTGGCGCTTCGGGTGGCGATCCGCTGGCTCCTGTCACGGGCGTGGTGAAGACGATCACGGGTGCGCTGTCTGGCGCTTCGGGCGGCAATCCGTTAGCTCCTGTGACGGGCGCGGTGAACACGCTTACCGGCGCATTGTCGGGTGCAGCGGGCAACGACCCCCTCGCTTCCGTGACGAACGTGGCGAATGCCGCGACGAGCACGCTTGCCAGTGCTGCGAATGCCACCACCGGCAATCTGACGAATACGGTCAACGCTGCAACTGGCACGCTGACTAATGCGGTCAATGCCGAAGTGGCGGCACTGAGCACCGCATCGGGTTCGACGACGGCGAACGTGGCGAATACGGTCGACTCGACCACGGGCATTGTCGCCAACGCGTTGAACTCTGGCACGAGCACGCTGGCTGGCACGCTCAATTCGCTGACTGCTGCGGCATCGAGTGCGGCCGGCAGCGACCCGCTGGCCCCGGTGACGAGCGCAGTGAACACGGTCGCCGGCACGCTGGCCAACGCAGCGGGCAGCGACCCGCTTGCTCCGGTCACGACCGTAGTAAATGACGTCACCGGCACGCTGGCAGGTGCAGCGGGCAGCAACCCGCTTACGCCGATCACGAGCGTCGTCAACACGGTCACCGGCACACTCGCCAGCGCAGCGGGCAGCAACCCGCTCGCCCCGGTCACCAGCGCCGTCAACTCGGTGACGAGCACGCTGGCAGGCGCAGCAGGCAGCAACCCGCTCGCTCCGGTCACGACCGCGCTCAGCAGCGTCGCCGCGCCGGTCACCTCCGCAGTGAACACGGTCACGGGCACGCTCGCCAGCGCCAACCCGATCACGCCGATCACCGGTGCGCTCGGCGCGGTCGCGGGCACTGCCGGCACGTTGACCGGCGCGCTCGGCAACGTTGCGAAGAGCAACCCGGTGGTGCCGCTCGTCAGCGCGGCGACCGGCGCACTCGGCTCGACGCTGGCCTCGGCCGGCACGGTGACGGCGACGGTCACGGCCGCAGTCGGTGCGGGCGTGAGTGTCTCCAGCACGGCTGCCAACGGCGGCACGGCAACGGCGGGTCAGTCGGCCGGCACCGCGGCTTCGACGGCAACCGGCGCACTCGCACCGGTCACCGCCCTGGTCGCTTCGATCGGCTCGACGGCAACGCACGCGGCTGGTTCGGGCAGCGCGCTTTCACCGGTCACGAGCCTGCTCAGTTCGGTCACGGGCGCGTTGCCGAAGTGAGGCGATCGATCACGCCAGCGACGATGCAAGCTACAAGTTAGTCGAGGAGAAATGGGCCAATACGCAGTGACACAAAGAAAGCGCCCGCATGTAGTACCCGGAAGCCGGCCTCGCGCCGGCTTCTTCTCTTTCAGCGCCGCTCACCGGCCTGAGCTATGATCCAGCGAGGCATTCACCCGATCTGGATATTCACGCCGCGATGGGCAGCTTACGTTTGCATCTCTGGTCGATCCTCGGCACCGTGCTGGTCTATCTGCTGACGCTCTGGGTCGACGAACTGCTGTTTCTACACAGTGGTTTTCCGCGCTTCGTCGAATGGATTTATCTGCCCACCGGCATTCGCCTGCTGAGTACGCTGCTACTGGGCATGGACGGCGCGATCGGGCTGCTGATCGCCGCGCTGCTGGTCGACTTCTGCCATTATTTTCCGCACGATCCGGTGCGGGCCATCGCGGGCGCGATCATCAGTTCGGCGGGACCTTACGCGGTTTATCGTCTGGCGCTCGAACGCTATGGCCTCAAGGCTACGCTCGCGAATCTCACGCCGCGGCGTCTGCTTGTGCTGGCGTTTGCAGTCGCTTTCACCAATGCCACCTTGCATCACATCTGGTTTGCGCTGGCGGGCGCAACGCCCGATCTGCTGGAGAGCTACAGCATGATGTTCGGCGGCGATCTGCTCGGCGCGCTGATCCTGCTCTACATCATCAAGGGGCTGCTCAGGCTGCTGCCCGCGCATTCAGGGCACTCGCGCGCGAGCAAAGGTTTGTTCCGCGTGCGGCTGGCGCTCGACAGCGCCTATAACAACCCGTGGCGGCTACGCGCGTGAACGGGTCGCACCCGTAGTCGATATCAGCGCGATTTCATTGCGATATCAACCGCCCGCAATCAGCTTGCGCCGCGCCGCTTTCACCCGCGCGAGCCGCGCTTCATCCCACTCATAGAAACCCGCGCCGCTGCGCACGCCCACGCGTCCGGCGTCCACCTGTTCGCGCAGCAGATCGATCACCTCCTCGTCTTTCGCGAGTTCGGGCATCAGATGCGAAGAAATATCGACGAAAGTATCCAGGCCGCCCATATCGGCGCTTTCGAGCGGCCCGACGATACTCCAGCGTCGGCCCAGCGAAGCCTTCATCACACGGTCGACCACCTCGGGACTGGCCGCGCCCGAACGTACGATATTGAGCGCTTCGCGCAGCACCGCGAATTGCAGCCGGTTGCCGACAAAACCTGGAATCGCCTTCGCAAGCACCACCGGCTCCATGCCGATCTCGCGCATCAGCGCTTCGGTGCGCGCCGTGACGTCGGGCGCGGTGGCGCTGCCCGGCACCACTTCGACGAGCGGAATCATATGCGGCGGATTCCAGAAATGCGCGATCACGAAACGTTGCGGCGCGCTTAGTGCTTGCGCGAGTTTGTCGGGCTCGAAACCGCTGGTGTTGCTGGCGAGAATCGCATCGGGCGCGAGCACGGCGTCGAGTTGCGCGTAAAGCCGGTGTTTGAGGTCGAGTACTTCGGGCACGGCTTCGAAGACGAATCGCGCCTGCCTCATGACGTCGAGTTGCGCGCTGGTTTCAATGCGCGCGAGCGTCGCCTCGCGCGCGGCGACGTCGATACGTCCGGCGTCGATCAGTTCGTCGAGCACCGCTTGCGCTTTTCCATTCACGTCCGCCAGACGCGCGGGATCGACGTCATGGACGATCGTGCGCAGACCGTGCAGGGCGCATTGCGTTGCGATCCCCACGCCCATCAAACCCGTGCCGATCACGCCCGCCACTGTCACTTTGCCGTCCATGCCATGTCTCCTTGAATGCCCGAATAAAACGCAAGCGAGCCGCAAGCATACCGCGTCACGCCCGCGCCCGATTCGGCCTCCGCCACGGCGATGAAATAGCGCGCGCTCTTGACGGAAAGACTCATGCGGCGCGAACCGGCATCGGGTTTTTGGGTTGGCGAGGTATCGCCCGCAGATTTGCCGGCAAATCAAGAGCCCTTTATAGGGAAATCGAAGCTCAATCCAATACGCAATTCGATGCGCAATTCGATGCGCAATGGTTGCGGACTTTCACACGCCCTGTTTTCGTGTGACCATATTCGTCGATGCACCTTGCCTCCACGCCATCCGGAAACCTCTGTGATCTATTTGCCTACGCGCCGCAAACTGTCGATCGGCTTTCCCATGCTGGCGGGTGCGATCGATGTTCACGCAACGTTCTCGCAGGGTAGTGCTCCGCTTGCTGATATCGAACACCGCCACGGTGGCCGGTCAGGCGTTTAAGCCCTCGATACCGGCGCGGGCCGCACGCTCGAACATCGCGGGGGTGAGCGCTTTCAGCCGCAGACTGGCAGGCAGCGGACCGGCCCGGCACGAGCGTCGAGGACGAAACCAACGACTACGCGCTGGTGCGCCCGCCAGGTCGCGCGCGAAGCGGGCAAGGTGTTCGTGCAATGAGCAAGCGCGGCTGCGTGACCGGGTTCGCCGTGCTTCGCATGCTGGAACCGTCAACATCGGCAATATCGATTGAGGGAGGCCACTCTGGACATCACGATCGAGTCGAAACAGCGTACGCCGCTCGCCTGGTATCGCGCCTCGTTTCCGTACGCCGCTGCGCTTGCCGCTGCCGCGCTGGTGCTGTTCGCGCCGGCCGTGCTCAACGATCCCGATAGCTGGTGGCACGTTGCGGCGGGCACGTGGATGCTCGCGCATCTGAGCGTGCCGCCCGTGGACCCGTTTTCATTCTCGATGGCCGGGCAGCCCTGGGTGGCGCACGAATGGCTGGCCGAAGTGGCAATGGCGCTGGCCTATGCCGCGCTCGGATGGAGCGGCGTGGTTGCATTGTTCGCGGCGGCCGTTGCGGTGATGACGGCTTGCCTCGCGCGCTATCTTGCGCGCCATCTGCGGCCCCTTGCGGCGAGTGTCGTGCTGTTGCTGGGCGTGGCGTGCGTCGGGCCGAGCCTGCTTGCGCGTCCGCATCTGCTCGCGCTGGCGCTGCTGGCGCCGTGGCTCACGGGTCTGTTGCGCGCGCACGAACAAGGCGAGCGCCCCCCGAGCCCGCTACTGCTTTTGATGGTTGCTTGGGCCAATCTGCATGGCAGCTTTATCTTCGGCCTCGCGCTGGCCGTGCCGATCGCACTGGAGGCGATGCTCGACGCCAGGCGCGAGAACGGCCGCGCGCGTGAGGATGCGTCGCGTATCGTGCGTGGCTGGACGATGTTTCTGGTCGCTGCGGTGCTGTCCGCGCTGATCACGCCGCATGGCGTCGAAGGCCTGCGCCATCCGTTCGAAATGAGCGCGATGAAGCATATCGTCAGCATCGGCGAATGGCAGCCGCTCGATCTGCGACAGTTGCATCCGATCGAGATTGCGCTCGTGGCGCTCGCGTATGCGCTTGTCACGCGCCGCGTGCGCATCTCTGCGCCGCGCCTGCTGATCGTCGCGGGCCTGGCGTGGCTGGCCTTCGCGCACGGACGCCATGAGATGCTGGCGGGCGTGGTGGGCGCCGCAGTGCTTGCCGAGCCGCTGGGACGGGCTTTGGGCAGCACGCCGCAAACGCTTGAGCGGCCTGGCTGGCGCGTTGCCGCGCTCTGGCTGGCTGGCGCGGCGCTGCTGTTCGGCTTGCGTTTTGCACAGCCGGTCGCGCGCGGCGATAGCCCAACCTCGCCCGTCACGGCGCTCGCGCATGTTCCGGCCAGTCTGCTGGAGGAGCCGGTTTTCAATAGCTATGAGTTCGGCGGCTACCTGATCTTCCAGCATGTGCGGCCCTTCATCGACGGACGCGCCGATATGTACGGCGATGCCTTCATGTTTGCCTTCCTGGACGCCATGCGGCCCGATCGCGCGGCGTTCGAGCGTCTCGTTCAGCAGTACCGCATCCGTTGGGCCTTGCTCGACGCGCGTGCGAGCGCCTCGGCGATGATCGCGACGATGCCGGGCTGGCGACGCCTCTATGCCGATTCGACTGCCGTGGTGTACGTGCGTGACACGCCTTGAGTCTGGTGCCTAAACGTCTGCCGCCGTGCCCGACTTCCATGGCGCGGCTCTATGCACATCGGCCTGATAGAACGAGGCGAAGCGTTCGAGCTGACGCTCGGCCTCGGCGCGATCGACGCCTTCGTGAAGGACCGCGCTGGAGAAACCGGTGCGCTCCATCTGCAGCAGTTGATCGGCGAGCACGTCGCCGGTCGCGCGCAAATCGCCCTTGAAACCCAGACGCCGCCGCACGAGCCAGGCCTGGCTGAACGCGCGGCCATCGGTGAAGGTGGGGAACTGCAATTCCACGCGCGCGGCGCTCGCGATCTCCAGCGCGTGCGCCAGCAGGTCGGCGTCGTTGGCCAGGGTGAGGACAGCGCCTTCGGTATCGGCCGCGTGTTCGTGTGCGCTCAAAAGACGGATGCGTTGTGTTTTCATGCCGTGGCCTCCGCGCTTGCGCGCACGCTGTCCGCCGCGGCTTTGAATGGGTCGAGCCCCACGCGCTGCACGGTTTCGATAAAGGTTTCATGACGCGCGCCGCTGCGCTCCCGCAGCGCGAGATAGCGCGTGAGCAGCGCGACGACCGCGTCGCACACTTCATGCGCCGCGAACGATGGGCCGATCACTTTGCCGGGCCGCGCCTCGCCGCTGCGCGCGGAACCGTCCGCGCCGCCGAGCGTGATCTGATACCACTCCGCGCCATCCTTATCGACGCCCAGAATGCCGATGTGGCCGCTGTGATGATGGCCGCACGAGTTGATGCAGCCGCTGATATGCAAATCGATCTCGCCGATGTCGTCGAGTTCGTCGAGATCCTGGTAGCGCTCCATGATGCGCTGCGCGATGGGCAGCGAACGCGCATTGGCGAGCGCGCAGAAGTCGCCGCCGGGGCAGGAGATCATGTCGGTGAGCAGATGCACATTGGCGCTGGCCAGCTGGGCGGCCACGGCCGCGTGCCAGAGCGGCAGCAGATCGTCTACGTGTACCCAGGGCAGCACGATGTTCTGCGTGTGCGTGACGCGCGCTTCGCCTGCGGAAAAGCGCTCCGCGAGATCGGCGACGCGTTCGAGCTGTTCGGCTGACGCATCGCCTGGCGCTTGCAGCAGGCGCTTGAACGAAAGCGTGACGATGCGTAGCGTCGGTTCGCGATGCGGCGCGACGTTGCGTTCAAGCCAGCGCGCGAATTGCGGCGAGCGCGCGGCCTGCGCTTCTCGCGCGGCAGTGGCGGCGGGATCGGCCACGCGTTGCGCGTAAGCCTGCGCCGGCACCTGAAAATAAGCGCTCACGCGTTCCAGCTCGGTTTCGGGCAGCGTATGCGGGCCGCCGTCGCATTCGACGATCTGGCGGAATTCCTCTTCGACTTCATCGATAAAACGCTGTCCCTCTGTCTTCACGAGGATCTTGATGCGCGCCTTGTACTTGTTGTCGCGGCGGCCAAACTGGTTGTACACGCGCACGACCGCTTCGATGTAGTTCATGATCTGCCGCCACGGCAGGAATTCGCGCAGCACCACGCCGATCAGCGGTGTGCGTCCCATGCCGCCGCCCACCGCGACGCGAAAGCCCAGCTCGCCCTGTTCGTTGCGCACGAGACGCAGGCCGACGTCGTGCCAGTCGGTAGCCGCGCGGTCCTCGGCAGCGCCGCTGATGGCGATTTTGAACTTGCGCGGCAGATACGCGAATTCGGGGTGCAGCGTGGTCCACTGGCGCATGATTTCCGCGAACGGGCGCGGGTCGGCAATTTCGTCGGGCGCAACGCCCGCACGCTCGTCGCAGGAAATATTGCGGATGCAATTGCCGCTGGTCTGGATGCCGTGCATATCGACGGTGGCCAGCAGATCCATCACATCGGCGGCTTTTTCCAGCGCAATCCAGTTGAACTGCACGTTGGTGCGCGTCGTGAAATGCGCGTGATGCGTGGGCAGATGAGTGGTGCCAAGCTTGCGCTGCGCTTCCAGGGCGCTGCGATAGACATCCTCGTGGGGCGCATCGTATTCCCGCGCGATACGCGCGAGCACGCGCATCTGCGCGCTCGACAGTTCGCCGTAAGGCACGGCCACACGCAGCATGGGCGCGTGGCGCTGCACGTACCAGCCGTTTTGCAGACGCAGGGGGCGAAACGCCTCCTCGCTGAGCGTGCCGCGCTGCCAGCGCCCGATCTGGTCGCGGAATTGCGCGGCGCGGCTCGCGACGAAGGCCTTGTCGAATTCGTTGTAGCGATACATGGTGACTACCGGGAAGCGCCGGAAGATTACGGAGACGGGATCGTCAACGGTATCGCGGCGCGGGGCGCGCTCCAAGCAGCAGTTGATGCAAAAACGGGCGCAGCAGAGCGATTATTTGCGGCGCTTGAGGGATTTTTGATGTGTTTGGGTGCCCGCAGGGCGTGCGATTGGCGCTATCTTCAACGCACGAATCCGACCCTCGCCACGCAGACGCCATGCAGCCAGATCGCCACCAACGCCACCATCGCCACCATCGCCACCATCGGTACTTTCGGGAAGAGGATTGCTCGCTCGCCGATTTTATCGACGTCGTGGAGCGCAACCGTGACGCGGTGCGCACCACGCACGCGCAGAGCGTCAACGAGCATGTGCCGTTCTACGATTGCGCGAGCCTGAACCGCACGCTCGACGATCCGCTGCGCCGCATGGCCTTGCAGCAGGAATGGGCCGACGTGCTGGAGCAGGGCGCGGGCGTGTTCGTGCTCAAGCGCGCATACGCGGATACCGCGACGATCGACGCCGCGAGCGCCGTGTTCGAAGCCATCATCCACCACGAGCGCGGGGCCGGCAGCGCGCCGGCCGACCACTTCGCGAAGGCGGGCGCGAATGACCGCATCTGGAACGCACAGCAAAAGCTCTGTCTGCGCGCGCCCGAGGTGTTCGCGCGCTACTACGCCAATCCGATGCTGGTGGCCGCGTCCGAAGCCTGGCTTGGGCCGTGCTATCAGATGACCGCGCAGGTCAATGTCGTGCGGCCCGGCGGCGCGGCGCAGCAGGCGCATCGCGACTATCACCTGGGTTTTCAGACGGCCGGGCAGGCCCAGCGCTATCCCGCGCAAGTGCATGCGATGTCGCCGTTTCTCACGCTGCAGGGCGCGGTGGCGCATTGCGACATGCCGGTCGAAAGCGGCCCGACCAGACTGCTGCCGTTCTCGCAGCGCTACGCGCCGGGCTATCTGGCATGGCGGCGGCAGGACTTTCGCGATTATTTCGAATCGCATCAGCGGCAATTGCCGCTGGAAAAGGGCGATGTGATTTTTTTCAATCCTGCGCTCTTTCACGCCGCTGGCGAGAATCGCACCGCGCACGTACAACGCATGGCGAATCTGCTGCAGGTTTCGTCGGCGTATGGCCGGGCGATGGAATCGCTCGACCGCGTGGCGATGTGCGAGGCGCTTTATCCCGTTCTGCTGGAGCGGATCGCGCAGGGCGCGCTGACGCAAGCTCAAACCGATGCCGTGATTGCCTCGTGTGCGGAGGGTTATCCGTTCCCGACCAATCTCGACAGCGATCCGCCGCAAGGCGGTCTGGCGCCGGAAAGCCAGCAGGCGTTATTGCGTCGCGCCTTGAATGAAGCATGGCGGCATGAGGATTTCGTCGCGGCGATTCGCGTGCAGGATAGGCGACGATTGGCCTGAAATGCGTACAGTCTATATGTACAGTTTAGCTGTATATATGCTATGGTTCGGACATGAATCCTCCATCGCCTGCCGAATCTGTCGATCTTGCCGCGCTCGCCGGCCAACTGCGCGTGAGCGTCGGCAAACTGCTGCGCCGCGTGCGCGAGCATTCCCAGTCTGATGGCCTGAGCGCCGCGCAAAAGTCCGTGCTCCTGCAACTGGAGCGCGGCGGCCCGGCCACGGTGTCCGCATTGGCGCGCGCGGAGGGCGTGAAGCCACAATCGATGCGCATCACCGTTGCGGCCCTCGAAGCGCAGGGCGCGGTCAAAGGCAAAGCCGATCCCCACGACGGCCGCCAAACCCTCATCGACACAACGCCGAAATTCCGCAAGGCCTTGCAGGCCAGTCGCGCGGCCAAGGAAGACTGGCTTGTGCGCGCACTGCAGACGCAACTTTGCGCGCGCGAACAGGCGCAGCTCGCCGCGACGGTGGGCTTGCTGCAACGCCTTGCCGACTTCTGATCCCTGATCCCTGATCCCTGATCCCTGATCCCTGATCCCTGATCACTGTTTCGTGTTTCGTACAAGGAGCGTTTGCGATGCCCTGGTTGCATGCTGTTGCGTATTGCTTCGGTGGCGCGCTGCTCACCAATGCCGTGCCGCATTTTGTGCGCGGCGTCTCGGGTGCGCCGTTTCAGAGTCCGTTTGCGAAGCCGCCCGGTAAAGGGCTCTCGTCGTCCACGGTCAATGTGGTGTGGGGATTCGTCAATCTGGTGATAGCGTGGCTGCTGTTATGCCATGTGGGCGATTTTGCTCTCAAGGCGACGCAGGACGTGTTGCCGTTCGGACTCGGCATGCTGGGGATGGGCCTGTTCATGGCCCGGCATTTCGGCGGCTTGCATGGCGGGAATGCACCCGAAAGGAGCTGATTTCAAATTGCTGTTGAAGCGTCAGGCGAAGTTTGCAATCGTCAGATGAATTCACCCTGATTGCCTTTCCACTTCGCGTACGTCCGGGAACGGTTTTCGCTTGCGGCGTTAAGCTGCCGTATTGGCGGGACCCGACCGGACCCAGGTGAATACAGGTGAATACAGGTGAACACAGGTGGATAGCGCTTCCGATCTCATCATCGCCCGTTCCGAGGGACTCTATTGCCCGCCTGGCGGTTTCTATATCGATCCGTGGCGGCCGGTCGAGCGCGCCGTCATCACTCACGCGCACGCCGATCACGCGCGCTTTGGCCATACCCGCTATCTGACCGCCCAGGCAGGCCTGGGCGTGCTGCTTTCGCGCCTGCCTGGCATCGACGTACAGGGGCTGCCCTACGGCGAAACCATCGATATCCAGGGCGTGCGCGTGTCGCTCCATCCCGCCGGGCATGTGCTCGGTTCCGCGCAGGTGCGGGTCGAACACGCCGGTCGCGTGTGGGTGGCGTCCGGCGATTACAAGGTCGAGCCCGATCCCACCTGCGCGCCGTTCGAGCCGGTGCGCTGCGATACCTTCATCACCGAATCCACCTTCGGACTGCCAATCTATCGCTGGGAGCCATCCCAGACCATCTTCGACGGCATCGACGCCTGGTGGCGCCACAACGCCGCCGCGGGCCGCGCATCGGTGCTGTTCTGCTATGCGTTCGGCAAGGCGCAGCGCGTGCTGGCGGGCGTGAATCGCGGCATTGGGCCGATCTTTTGCCATGGCGCGGTGGAACCCTTGAACCGCGCCTATCGCGACGCCGGAGTCGATCTGCCGCCAACGCGGCTGGTCAGCGAGGTGCCCACGCGGGACAAGGGCGCATTCAGCCAGGCGCTCGTGATTGCGCCGCCGTCCGCGCAAGGCAGTACGTGGATGCGCCGCTTCGGCGACTATAGCGATGCGTTCGCCTCGGGCTGGATGCGTCTGCGCGGCACGCGGCGCAGACGCGGCGTGGATCGCGGCTTCGTGCTATCGGATCACGCGGATTGGCCGGGCTTGCAATACGCGATTGGCGCGAGCGGCGCGCAGCGGGTCATCGTCACGCACGGGCAGATCGAGCCGATGGTGCGATGGCTCACGGAGCAAGGTCTGGATGCCGGCGCTTTCGCGACCGAATACGGCGATGAAGCAGTCGAAGCCGATGCCGCGCAGGTCGCGAGCACGCCGGAAGCCTCGCAATGAAACGCTTCGCCGCGCTCTACACCGCACTGGACGCCACCACGTCCACCAACGACAAGCTGGAAGCGCTGATCGCCTACTTCGCAAGCGCGCAGCCCGAAGATGCCGCGTGGGCGGCGTATTTTCTGGCGGGCGGCAAGCCCCGGCAGTCGGTGCCAACCCGCGTGCTGGTCGAATGCGCGCGCGAGCGCGCCGGTCTGCCGCCGTGGCTTTTCGAAGAGTCGTATCAGGCCGTGGGCGATCTGGCCGAAACCATCGCGCACGTTCTGCCGCCTGCCACGCGCGAAACGGAACTGGGACTCGCGCAGTGGATCGAGGAGCGCGTGCTGACCTTGCGCGGCCTCGACGCGATTGCGCTGCGTGAACGTCTGGCCGCCTACTGGGACGAACTGAACTGGGGCGAGCGCTTCCTGCTGACCAAGCTGATCGGCGGCGGCTTTCGCGTGGGCGTGTCGCGGCAACTGGTGGTGCGCGCGCTCGCGCGCGTGGCCGGCGTCGATCACAAGCGCATCGCGCAGCGCATGGTTGGCTGGACCGATTCGCGTCAGGCGCCCAGCGCCGCGCGCTATCTGCGGCTGATCGCGCCTGCGGCGGAGGGCGACGATGCCGATACGCCGCACGAAAGCGATATCGGCCTGCCGTATCCGTTCTTTCTTGCGCATCCCTTGCAGGCCGATCCCGCGACGCTGGGCGCGGTGTCGGACTGGATCGTCGAGTGGAAATGGGATGGCATTCGCGCGCAACTGGTCAAGCGAGCGGGCCGGGTCTGGATCTGGTCGCGCGGCGAGGACCTCGTGACCGAGCGCTTTCCCGAACTCGTTGCGCTTGGCGAGGCCTTGCCCGACGGCACGGTGATCGACGGCGAGATTCTCGCGTGGGAGCCTGGCGCGCTGGCGCCGCTGCCGTTTGCGCGTCTGCAGCCGCGCATCGCCCGCAAATCGCTGACGAAGAAGGTGCTCGGCGAATCGCCGGCGGCGCTGCTCGCCTACGACTTGCTCGAAATGCAGGCGCAGGATTTACGCACCGAACCATTGGCGCAAAGGCGCGCGCGGCTCGACGCGCTGGCGCAGTCGCTGGCGGTCTCGGGCGTGCCGGACTTGCTGCGGGTATCGCCGCTCGTGAGCGCGAGCAACTGGGACGAGCTGGCTGCGTTGCGTGAGCAAAGCCGGGCGCGCGGCGTCGAAGGGCTCATGCTCAAGGAGCGCGCATCGATGTACGGGGTGGGGCGCACCAAGGAAGCCGGGACGTGGTGGAAGTGGAAGATCGACCCGTATTCCATCGACGCCGTGTTGTTGTACGCGCAGCGCGGCCACGGGCGGCGCGCGAGCCTCTATACGGATTTCACCTTCGCGGTCTGGGACGAAGCCGGTGGCGTGCGCACGCTGGTGCCGTTCGCGAAGGCCTATTCGGGTCTCACCGATGAAGAAATGCGCAAGGTCGACGCGATCGTGCGCAAGACGACGATCGAAAAGTTCGGCCCGGTTCGCAGCGTCACGCCGACGCTGGTGTTCGAGATTGGCTTCGAGGGGATACAGGCGAGTCCGCGTCATAAATCGGGCATTGCGGTGCGCTTTCCGCGCATGCTGCGCTGGCGCACCGACAAACCCATCGAAGATGCCGATACGCTTGCCATGCTCAAGGGCTTTCTGAACGAGGCGCAGACATGAATGCGCCGCGACCGCGCCGGATTCCGCGCACGCGCGAGGCGCAGGCAAAGCACGATGCCGCCGCCGCCGGACAGTTTCATCCGGAGCCCTTCGACTACGACGCAAGCGGTGCGCAGACCCCGATCGAGCAACGCATCGCGCAGTGGTTCGATGAGCGCGGCTGGCGGCCCTTCGATTTCCAGCAGGAAATCTGGCGCGAGATCGCGCGCGGCGCAAGCGGCCTGTTGCACGCCACGACCGGCGCGGGCAAGACGTGGGCCGTGTGGATAGGCGCGCTGGCGGCCTACGGGGGTTCAACCGCAGGTTCAACCGCAGGTTCGACCGCGGCCGCGCCCGCGCCCGTGCGGCGCGCTGCCTTGCCCGCACCGCTCACGGTGCTCTGGATCACACCGATGCGCGCACTCGCCGCCGATAGCGCGCGCGCCTTGCAGAGCGCCGTGCAGGGCCTCAACGTGCCGTGGACAGTGGGGTTGCGCACGGGGGATACGTCGTCCACCGAGCGCGCGCGCCAGAACCGCCGCATGCCTTCCGCGCTCGTGACGACGCCCGAAAGCCTGACGCTCATGCTCACGCGCGCGGATGCACGGGAGGCGCTCGCGCACGTGAGGCTCGTGGTGGTCGACGAATGGCATGAGTTGCTGGGCAACAAACGCGGCACGCAAACGCAACTGGCGCTTGCGCGTCTCGCCCATTGGCGACCCGAGCTCCAGGTGTGGGGGCTTTCGGCGACGCTCGGCAATCTCGCGCTGGCACACGATGCGCTGCTGCATGCCGTGCGCACGCCGCGCGTGATCGTGCGCGGCGCGCAGCCCAAGACGCTGATCGTCGATACGCTGATTCCCGCGACGATCGAGCGCTTTCCCTGGGGCGGGCACCTTGGCACGCGGCAGGTGGGTGCGGTCGCCGATGAAGTCGAACAGGCGCAGAGTTCGCTGGTTTTCACCAACACCCGTTCGCAGGCGGAGATCTGGTATCGCGCGCTGCTGGAGCGGCGGCCCGATTGGGCGGGCATCATCGCGCTGCATCATGGATCGCTCGACAAGGAAGTGCGCGACTGGGTCGAATCGGGCCTGAAAAACGGCCTGCTCAAAGTGGTGGTGTGTACGTCGAGCCTCGACTTGGGGGTGGACTTTCTGCCCGTGGAGCGTGTGTTCCAGATTGGCTCGCCCAAGGGCGTCGCGCGCCTGATGCAGCGGGCGGGCCGCTCCGGGCACGCGCCCGGCCGCACCTCGCGCGTCACCATCGTGCCCACGCACGCGCTCGAACTGGTGGAGGCCGCGGCTGCGCGCTGGGCCATCGAAGGCGGACGCATCGAAGGGCGCGATATGCCGCTCAAGCCGCTTGACGTGCTCGTGCAGCATCTGGTGACTGTCGCCATTGGCGGCGGCTTCACGCGCGAGGCGATCTATGACGAAGTGCGCACGGCCTATGCCTATCGCGATCTGACGCCAGCGGAGTTCGACTGGGCGCTGGCCTTCGTCGAGCGCGGCGGCGCGTCGCTGGCGGCCTATCCCGACTTCCATCGCGTCGTAGCCGATGCCGGCGGCGTCTATCGCGTCCCGCGCGATGACCTGGTCAAGCGGCATCGCAACAACGTCGGCACCATTGTTGCCAACGCAACGATCAATGTTGCGTATCTGTCCGGTGGCCGTATCGGCACGATGGAGGAGTCGTTTATCTCGCGTCTGAAGCCCGGCGATGTCTTCACGTTCGGCGGTCGTTCGCTCGAACTGGTGCGGGTGCGCGACATGACGGCCTATGTGAAGCGCGCGACGTCGTCGCGTGGCGCGATGCCTCAATGGGCGGGCAGCAAGATGCCTTTGTCTTCCGAACTGGCCGAGGCCGCGCTGGTGATGCTCGCCCGCGCGAACGACGGCATCTACGACGAGCCGGAAATGCGTGCAATCAAGCCGCTGCTGGATCTGCAGGCCGAATGGTCCGCGTTGCCGGGGCCCGGTGTGCTGGTGGCCGAGCAGGTGCGCTCGCGCGAGGGACATCATTTCTTCTGCTATCCGTTTGCGGGGCGCATGGCGCATATCGGGCTGGGTTCCTTGATCGCCTGGCGCGTCGCGCGCGATCAGCCCAGCACGTTTTCGATCTCGATGAATGACTACGGGTTTGAATTGTTGTCTGCGCAACCGTTCGACTGGCTGGCGATGATCGAAGCGGGCCTGTTTTCTCCGCATCAACTGGAACACGATATTCTCGCCAGCCTCAACGCTTCCGAACTTTCCGCGCGGCGGTTTCGCGAGATCGCACGGGTTTCAGGGTTGGTTTTTCAGGGACATCCGGGCCAGCAGAAAAGCGCTCGGCAGTTGCAGGCATCGAGCGGACTTTTTTACGAGGTGTTTCGCAAGCACGACAGCGCTAATCTGCTGCTCGAACAGGCCGATAACGAGGTGATGTTGCAGGAGCTCGAACTGCAGCGCATTCGTGCGGCGCTGGAGCGTATGAGCGAGAGCCGGCTGGTGCTGACGCAACCCAAGAAACCCACGCCTTTTGCGTTTCCCTTGATCGTTGGCAGGCTGCGCGAAAAGGTCACCACCGAGAAACTCGCCGACCGTGTCGAGCGCATGCTTGCCGAACTCGAAAAGGCCGCGCAGCGCCAGGGCCGCGAGGGCAATCATGCGCGCTGAAACGTTGACCATCGATGTGAACGGACATGCGCTGGTGCTTTCCGCGTGGCGCGCGGCGTTCGATCCCGCGCTCGGCAGCCTGTTCGTCGCGGATGTGCATCTGGGTAAGGACGCCGTGTTTCGCGCGCGCGGCATCCCGGTGCCGGTGGGGTCGACGGGCGAAACACTCGGGCGTCTGGACAGGCTGATTGCTGTTCACCAGCCCGAATCGATTGTCTTTCTCGGTGATTTACTGCACGCACGTGAATCGCACGCCGAGGAAGTGCTCACTGCGTTGCGTCGATGGCGATTGAAGCATCGCAATCTGCGTCTGGTCCTGGTCGAAGGCAATCACGATAAGCACGCGGGAGCGCTGGCGGCGGAGTTCGATGTGGAGACCGCGATCGAGCCCTATCGGCTAGGGCCGTGGGCGCTTTGTCATCATCCGCAGACGGTTGAGGGCGCGTATGTGCTCGCTGGGCATGAGCATCCCGTGATCAGGCTTGCAACTGGCTTCGATCGCGTGCGTCTGCCCTGTTTCAGGCTGGCTGGGCGTGTGGGTGTGCTGCCGGCATTTGGGGCGTTTACGGGCGGCTTCGAGGTGCGTGCCGAAGCAACAGGCGACGCTATATATGCCGTGGCGGGTGAACGTGTGGTGCGGGTGCGGAATAGATAAAAAAAATCTCGCGAAAAGATCTTCTGCTGCTGCACATGTTCTCAAACCACGCATTGTTCTTTATGCGACGTGCAATTCCTTACCGATTGATCCGCGCGCGTGGGTCGCGTCCGCCGCTTCACGCTAGCGCCAGCGCAGACCCTTGAAAGGGTGCCAGCCGTTGTCGCCTTTAATTTCCTTCAAGTAATAGGAGTAGTTCACGCTCATCGCGTAGAGCACGCCGAGGCCGCCGTTGATGCCCCAATCCACGTAGCTGGGAATATCGATGCCCGTCGTCGCTTCGAAAAGCATTTCGATGACGATGCTCGCGAGCATGATGCCCCATAAGGTTACCGCTCTGCGCCACATGCCCAGACTGAGGAAATAAAATGGCCCAAAGAAGAAGCCCAGCCAGCTCATATTGATCAAGCGTTGCTTGCCGCGCGGTAACGCCTTGAAAGCTTCACGCGCTTTGGGTGACGTAAGCGGCCCATTGGCTTCGAAGAACGCGAAACGCTCGCGCCACTTGGGCCTGGTTTCGGGGCTATTCATAACTGCTCTGTAGCGATCTTCGCTGGTGGTGATGGCGTCCAACGACAATCTCCCGGGGATATCGGCAGGAAACGAAAGTGCGTATGCGATACGGGTTTTCTCTGTGCGGCATTGGGCGGCCGCAATGATACCCCGGGCTCCAGATTCTTTTATGAAGAAATGAAAATGGCTGGATTTCAAAGTCCCAGACAAACCGCTCCGGCCGCGACCACCACGCACGCAAGCCAGCGCGCTCCGCTCACCGCTTCCTGCAGCACCATCCGCCCAATCAGCACCGCAAACACCACGCTGGTTTCGCGAAGCGCCGATACCGCGCCCATCGCACCGGATTGCAGCGCCCAGATCACGATGCCATAGGCGGCGATCGACACGAGGCCGCCAATGAGCGACGAAACGATCGAGAGCGGTTCGGTGCGCACGGGTTTCCACAGCGGCGCGAACCCGCGCACCGCGATGAACAGCACGGGCATCAACCAGTAGAACAGGAACATCCACGCGGTATAGGCGATGGATTGCCCATTGGACGCCCGCACGCCCATGCCGTCGATCACGGTGTAGAGCGCAATCGTCGCGCCGGTTGTGAGAGCGGCGAGCGCGCCGCTGCGCGATACATGACGCCCCAGCATCGCGATGGCCATGATGCCGCCCGAGATCATTACGATGCCGAGCGCGTGCAAAGGTCCGATCGCTTCATGCGCGAACAGCGCGGCGCCAAGCGTGACCAGCAGCGGCGACGAGCCGCGCGCAATCGGATACGCCAGCGCCAGATCGTTGCGCCGGTACGAGCGCACGAGACTCACGTTGTAGAAGATGTGCACCAGACCCGAGGCGGCGATATACGGCCACGCGGCGCGGGCGGGCAAGGGATTGATCAGGATAACGAATGAGGCGCTTGCGGCAATGGCGATGCTCATCCAGGTCATCGAGAGGAACCGGTCGCGATTGCCATGCAGCATCGCGTTCCAGCTCGCGTGGAGAAGGGCGGCGAAGAGGACGATACCGCCGGTATAGCTGAGCATGGGGTTTCAGTCAAAAAAGTGGGGAACGTTGGCTGGCACTACAGCCGGAAGCGTAACTATCTTGTAGGCCCGCGACAAACCAGATAAATTGCGGGTTCGCGTTAGATAATCTATTTTGGATGAAGCCGATTCTGCCTCCGCTCAATGCCCTGCGCGCCTTCGAGGCGGCGGGGCGGCTCGGCAGCTTCAAGGAAGCCGCGGCCGAATTGCACGTCACGCCCGGCGCGGTGAGCCAGCAGGTGCGTCTGCTCGAAGACTGGCTTGGCGCAGCGTTGTTCGAGCGGCACAACCGTCGTGTGGCGCTGACGCCAGCGGCGAAGACCTATCTGGAAGAAATCGGGCCCTTGTTCGAGCGGCTCGCACAGGCCACCGCGCAATACGGCGTGCCCAAAGCGGTAACGCGCACGCTCACCGTGAGTGCGCTGGCAACCTTCACGTTGCGCTGGCTGGTGCCCAGGCTGGCGAAATTCCGCGCGCAACATCCCGACGTCGAGGTCAAGGTGGACACATCGAACGAGCCGCTGGAGAGCCTGGAGGCGGACTGCGACGTCATCATCCGGGGCGGGCCGGACACGTTCTACGGCTATTCGATGCGGCCTTTCCTGTCCGAAGAGCGCCTTCCGGTGTGCAGCCCGGCGCTTTTGCAGCGCGTACCGCTGCGCTCGCCCGAGGATTTGCGGCAGCACACCTTGCTGCATACGTCGAGCCTGCCGCGGCTGTGGCCCGACTGGCTGTCGAGCGCGCGGATTCCCGCCCTCAAGCCCGCGGCCACGCTGACGTTCGACCACTTCTATCTGACCTTGCAGGCGGCCATCGACGGGATAGGGATTGCAATGGGTCCCACTGCGCTGGTTTCCGACGATCTCGCGGCAGGCAGGTTGGTCGCGCCGTTTGACGCGCCGCGTTTGCCGTCGCGCAGTTACTGCGTGTATGTGCCCAACGAGAAGGCCGACGACGAACTGGTCGGCTTGTTCTGTGCCTGGCTCGAACGCGAAGGGCGCGCGTCAATGCCTGCGTGAGATCAATGACACCGGACCGCGCGCTTCTTCACCTTGTTCGCGGGGGTGATGCAAAAAAGTTATCAAGCTAAGAAAAAGTGATTTGGCGGATGTTTTTGGTGAACGAATACTCGATTCAACCCAGACAACCCCAGATAACTTCAGAGCGCCCCATGAATCCTGTGAGCCTGCCGGCAACGCCTGCCGTGGACGCAACGCCCCTCGCCATGCCGACGCGTCCCCATGTGCGCACGATCGCCGCCTGTTCGGTCGGCAACGCGCTGGAGATGTACGACTTCACGGTTTACAGCTTCTTCGCGATGCTGATCGGCAAGCTGTTCTTTCCCACCGATAGCGCCTATGGTTCGCTGCTGCTCGCAGTCGGCACGTTCGGCATAGGCTTCGTGATGCGCCCGCTCGGGGCGCTGGTGATCGGCAGCTTTGCCGACCGTCGCGGCCGCAAGGCGGCGATGACGCTGACGATCGCGCTGATGGTGGGCGGCACGCTCTGTCTTGCGTTTGCGCCAACCTACGCGATGGCGGGCACGTGGGGCACGCTGGTGGTCGTCGGCGGGCGCATGCTGCAAGGTTTTTCGCTGGGCGGCGAGATTGGCGCTTCGACGGCCATGCTGATGGAGTCCGGCGGTTTCGGCACGCGCGGCTTCCGGATTGGCTGGCAGGGCGCGAGCCAGGGCTGCGCGGCGGTGATCGGCGCGCTCAGTGGCGCAACGCTTTATGCAAGCCTCGACACCGCTTCGCTCGAAGCGTGGGGCTGGCGCGTGCCTTTCCTGCTCGGTCTGCTGATCGCGCCGGTCGGCCTCTATATCCGCAGGCATCTCGACGAAACGCTGGAAAGCGGCGCACACGAAACGCAACCGCTCACCGAACTCTTTTCCTCGCACAAGAGCAAGATCGTGCGCGGCGTGCTGGCGATCGTCGCGAGCACGGTGGGCATGTATATCGTCGTTTTCTTCATGCCTACCTTCCTCGTGCGGGTGCTGCATCTGCCGACGTCGCTCTCCTTGATGGCGGGCTGCGTATCGGGCGCCACGATGGTCGTGATGTGTCTCGTCTCCGGACTGCTGGCCGATCGCATGCGCGCACGCAAACCGATGGCGCTCGCCTCGATCGTGCTCACCACGCTGCTGATCTATCCGGCAATCGCACTCATGACCGCCCATCCCGGCGTGCCGCTGGCGCTCGCTATCATCGCCGTGTTGACGGCCGTCGGCAGTCTGGGCGGCGCGCATCTGCTGCTGTTGCTGATGGAGATGTTCCCGGCGCGCGTGCGTGCAAGCGGGCTGTCGGTGATCTACAGCATCGGCGTGGCGTTGTTCGGCGGCACGGCCCAACTCATCGTCACCTGGCTGCTCGCGAAGACAGGCAATCCCATGTCGCTTGCGCTCTACATGATGGTCTGCGGCGTCGTGACCGTATGCGCCATTGCAAGCTTGCCCGAGTCGCGGCCACGCACCTCATGATCTTGCGCGCCGGAGCCTGACTGCAGCGGCTCCGGGCGCTTCCTGATTGATTCAACCGTTTCACGCTATTGCGATATCGCGCGCTCGCGTCTTGCGAGCGGCGGGGCGTCGCTCGCCCAGTCGTTTGTGCTGTGCCGTTGCCGTTTCCCCTTTTTCAAACACCTCAGCGGAGTTACTGAATGAAACGCACCTTGCCCGCGCTCTTCGCCGTGCTGTCCACGGGCACCTGCCTGCACGCTTTCGCCGAGGTTTCGCCGGGCTCCCCGTCCGATGCTGCAACGTCGACGACGATTACCGGCTCGCAACTGCAATCGACGTTCGCTTTCTGGGGCACGGGCCTTGGGCCGCAGACGCTCGGCGTCGCGGCCCAGCGCACTTTCGTCACGCTATACGGCACCGTCGACGAAGGTCTCAACTACACGCGCGGCGGCTCCGAGGGCGTCGTGCGCGTGCAGTCGGGCGGCGCGTTGACATCTAAGTTCGGCATTTATGGCCAGGAGTATCTGGGCAATAACTGGAGTGCGCTGTTCCGGCTGGAAAACGGCTTTATGGCGAACACGGGGGCGACGCAGGATTCGACTTCGATGTTCAATCGCGCCTCGTATGTCGGCATGCAGAATCCGTTTTATGGACAGGTGACATTTGGCCGGCAGTACACCTCGGGCGGCGCGGCTGCGCTGGGCGCCGATCCGTTTCTTGGGCCCGCGCACGAATCGGCTTACACGTATCTGCTCGCCACGTCCGATCTCGGCACGGGTGCGAATAGCGACGCGCTGGGCCGTTTGCCGAATACGATTCGCTATATCTCGCCTCGCATCGGCCACATCGGCTTCGACCTCAGTTATTCGTTCAAGCAGGATCAGGACGTGGGGCCGGCCGTGCATCAGCGTTCGGCGATGATTTCCTACGGCGGGCGGCGCGTGGTGATTTCGGCGGCATTCGGGCAAGGATGGTGCGATCCGGGCATGAGCGGCGATTGCAGCAGCACGGCCAACGATGCGCCGGGCAAGCGCACCGACACTTACCTGGCCAGCGTGCTGTTCGATGTCGGTCCCTTCGTCGCACAGGGCGCGTATATCCGCTACGTGCCGCAGGCGTCGACGAGCGCGATTGCCGATCTGTATCTGGTCGGCATCCAGAAGTGGTGGGGCGTCGATCTGCTGCGCGCTTCGGCGGCAATGCGCGATACGACGGTCTCCGGCGATTACGCCTATGGCGGCACGCTCGGCATCGACCACTTCATTTCGAAGCGCACTTCGCTCTATGGCCGTCTGGGTGTGATGCGCAACGGCCCGCATTCGAGCGTCACCTACAACTACGACAGCGGCTCGCCATCCAGCGCGCCGGGCCGCACGTTTTCGAGCATCACTCTGGGCATGACGCATACGTTCTGAAGCAAGAGCGCCAACGCCCGGTTTCATCACACAGTCGATACTATCAGGAGAGCAAAATGTCGATCGAGCTTGTCGACGATTTCATCGAAAGCAACCAGCAGCGCTACTTGACTCTGTCCGACGATATCTGGCGATATGCGGAACTTGGCTACCATGAGCAGCAATCGGCGGCTGCGCATATCGCACTGCTGAAATCGGAGGGTTTTCGCGTGCACGAAGGCGTGGCCGGAATCCCGACTGCGTTCGTTGCGCAGGCCGGTTCAGGCGGACCCGTTATCGCGATACTCGGCGAATTCGATGCGCTTTCCGGCCTCAGCCAGGAGAGTCTTGCGCTGGCGTGCTGCCCGTCCAATGAGATCGCCAACGGCAATGGTCACGGTTGTGGCCATCATTTGCTGGGGACTGCCGCGCATCTTGCAGCGGTTGCGGTCAAGGACGCCCTCGAACGTGCGGGCATCGAGGGGACCGTGCGCTTCTACGGTTGTCCCGCCGAAGAGGGCGGCTGGGGCAAGACCTATATGACGCGCGCAGGCCTGTTCGACGATGTCTCCGCGGCAATTACCTGGCACCCGGGCGTCGCCAACTCGATCATGAATATGGAAAGCCTGGCGGTGAAGCAGGCGTATTTCCGCTTCAAGGGCGTGGCCGCACATGCGGGCGCTTCGCCTCATCTGGGCCGCAGCGCGTTGGATGCGCTCGAATTGATGAACATTGGCGCGAACTTTCTGCGCGAACACATGATTCCCGATGCGCGCGTGCACTACGCCATCACCGACACAGGCGGCATCGCGCCCAACGTCGTGCAGCCGAATGCCAGCGCGCTTTACATGATCCGCGCGCCGCGCAATCGCGACGTGAACGAACTGTACGAGCGCGTGTGCAATATCGCGCGCGGCGCGGCGCTGATGACCGATTGCCAGCTCGAAATCGAGGTGCATTCCGCCTGTTCGAACCTGCTGCGCAATCACACGCTCAATGAGCTGATGCAGGCCAAACTCGTGGAGCTGGGCGCGCCTGACTACACGCGCCAGGAACTCGAATTCGCCGATTCGATGCATCGCACCACGCGCGCCGAAGAAATCGAAATGGCGGGGCGTATGCTGACGGCCGCATGGCGCGATCCCAAAGCGTTATTCGATCGCGTTGATGCGCTCGACAACGACCGCCCTTCGCGGATGCATGGCTCGACCGATGTTGGCGATGTAAGCTGGGTCACGCCAACCGTGCAGTGCATGACGGCGTGCTTCGCGTTCGGCACCTCGCCGCATTCGTGGCAGTGGGTGGCGCAGGGCAAGAGCGGCGTCGCGCACAAAGGCATGGTGCTGGCCGCCAGGACGATGGCCGCGACGGCGCTCGAATTGTTCACGAATTCGCTGCTGCTCGCGGCGGCGCGCACGGAACTGCACGAACGCCTCGCGCGGGAGCCTTACGTGTGCCCGATCCCTGAAGGCGTCGAGCCTCCGTTGCCGCGATCTGCATGACGGGGGCGTCATTTTGACCTGCC
The DNA here is from genome assembly GCF_014200455.1 of Paraburkholderia bannensis. Lineage (GTDB taxonomy): Bacteria > Pseudomonadota > Gammaproteobacteria > Burkholderiales > Burkholderiaceae > Paraburkholderia > Paraburkholderia bannensis_A. The sequence goes on from NZ_JACHBW010000022.1 coordinate 101,198, forward strand.
ATCTGGCGTGCAAGCTGGACTGCCATGCTGCCGCAACCCGAGCAGATCCAGCGAGGGTCGCGTGAAGCTGAGACAACTTGAGGCGCTACGCGCCATCGCTGAAGCAAAGAGCCTGCATGAAGCGGCGCGCCGCCTGTTCCTGACCCAGCCCGCGATCAGCCGCTCGATCCGCGAGCTGGAAATCGAACTGGGCTTGCCGCTGCTCACGCGCACGGCGCGCGGCGCCACGCTCACGCCGTTCGCGCATCAGGTGCTCAAGCGCTCGCAGGTCGTGCAGCGCGAAGTGGGGCGGATTCTCGAAGACGCCGCCACCGCGCGCGGTGAGCTGGCGGGCCGGCTGACGGTTGCCGTCACGCCGCCCGCCGCAACGCGCGCACTGTCGGATGCGCTGCTGGAATTGGTGGCCGCGCGCCCAGGCGTGCGGCCCGAGATCATCGAGTCGCGCGCCGAAAATATCGCGGACGGTCTGGACGACGGCACGATCGACGTGGGCATCTTCACGCAGTACAGCGAGCCGCGCACGACCGCGTTCGAGTGGCGCAAGCTCTATGAACTCGACATCGTGCTGTCGATTCCCGCGATGTATCGCGGCAAACGCACACTGAGCGTCGCGGAAATCCATGCGCTGCCCTGGCTCGTGCTGGACTCGCCCGATGACGAAGCAGGATTCGTGGCGACGTTTTTCGGAAGCCACCGGCTGGCGCTTCCTCGCCAGATCATGCGCTGCACGTCGATGAATCTCTATCTCGATCTTGCCATGCGCATGGAAGCCGTTGCGATCTGGAGCTCGCTCGCCCGGCCCTTTCTGGCCGAGCGTGAGCGCAGCGGGCGGGTCATGCTGCTCGAAGTCGAAGAGCCGCTGCCGCGTATCGGCATGTATCTCGCGTATGCCAGCGAGGATCTGCTGACCGCGACGGCGCAGGACTTTATTCGCCGCCTGAGCGAAAAGCTCGCGAAGGGACCGCGCGAGCGCGCGTCTGCGGGGCTCGAATACGACGAGGCGGATTGAGCGAGCGCGTGTACCGGCGATCAGTGGCCGCGCCGACGCGTCAGATGCGAAAGAGAATTTTATGTCAGTCGAACACCCGTAGCAGTAGAAACGACAACCGATGAAGCAGTACAGCGTTTAAATAAACACTAAGCATGACTTAGCGTATGAAGGTTTCGCTAGAAGCGCTGCCAGTCGGATGCAGACGGCGTTGCAACCGGTTGAATCGGCGTGGCCCGCGATGACGTTGCACCGCGTATGTCTCTCTTGCCGCCCGCGAGCGGCTGCCTGGTGGCCAGAGCAACGCGCTTCGCGTCTGCGGTAATCACGGATGGGGCTGCGCTCAATGACGGGCTCGTCCTGAAGATCGACACCGCCGCGCGCAGCGTCTGCGCCTGGTCGGCCATCGCCTGCGCAGCCGCGGATGCCTGTTCGACGAGCGCGGCGTTCTGTTGCGTGACCTCGTCCATCTGCGTGACCGCGACGTTGACCTGTTCGATGCCGGTGGTCTGTTCAACCGACGCCGACGCAATCTCACCCATGATGTCCGTGACGCGCTGAACGGAGCGCACCACCTCGCTCATGGTCTGGCCGGCATCCTGTACGAGCGCCGCGCCCGTGCGTACATGAAGCACAGACGTCTCGATCAGATCCTTGATCTCCTTCGCGGCGCTGGCGCTGCGTTGTGCGAGCGTGCGGACTTCGCCGGCCACGACTGCGAATCCGCGTCCCTGTTCGCCAGCGCGCGCGGCTTCGACCGCCGCGTTGAGTGCGAGAATATTGGTCTGGAATGCGATGCCTTCGATCACTGAAATAATCTCGGCGACCTTCGAGGAACTCGACGAAATATCCTCCATGGTGTCGATCACACGATGGACGACGTCGCCGCCCGTTGTGGCGGTTTGCGATGCGGATGCCGCGAGTGTGCTGCCCTGGCGCGCGCTGTCGGTGTTTGCCTTGACCGTCGCAGTGAGTTCTTCCATGCTCGCGGCGGTTTCTTCGAGAGAAGCCGCTTGCTCTTCGGTGCGCTGAGATAGATCGAGGTTGCCCTGGGCAATCTCGCCCGCCGCCAGCGAAATCGATTCGGCCGATGTTTTGATATCCGTAACAATGCGGCTCAGATGCATGCGCATCGTGTCGAGCGAGGCCATCAGGCTGTGTTCATCGCCTTGTGCCAGCTTGATGGGCACCAGCAGGTTGCCGGCGGCTATTTCGCCTGCGATGTGCTGGGCGTCGCCGGGCTCGCCGCCCAGTTGACGAAACACGCTTCGAATGAGCATCACTGCGGTGAGGACCGCAACCATCAGAGCCAGTGCAACCAGCGAGCCAACGAGGATGCGCACACTCCGGTAGGTGGCAATCGCGTCCTGCTGCGCCTTGACGTTCTCGTCGTCTTCGCGATTCGCAAGCTCAACCGCCTTCGCCAGCCACGCCCGCTGGGGAGGGCGTGCCTCGGTCATGATCGTATGCGTTGCAGTTGCAATATCGTTTGCGACGGCTTGCTCGATGGCCTTGTTCATCGGCGCAACGGCGAGTGCCTCAAGAGCGTCGACTTCGGCAATCAGCTTGCGTTCGCCGTCGTTGGTGCCGGGCTCGCGCGTGAACATCTCGCGCAGTTGCCGCGCGGTGTCAGCGTAGATCTGATCCTGCTTGCGGATACGCTCGACTTCACCGAGCAGTTCCTGGTGATCCTGGAGAAACGCGAGATTGCGCACTGCGATGGCGCGATCCTGAATTGACGACTTCAGCACATTGGCGAGGCGCAATTCGGTGTTGTTGACCCGGGCGATGTCGTCGAGTCGGCTATTCAATTCGGATAAACCGTAGAACCCGACTCCCGCCACGACAATCAGCAGGAAGGTGAGGAGCGAAAAGCCTGCAATAAGGCGGGTGGATAGCTTGCTGCTGCGCATAGAGCTCCCTGTCATGGTCGAACGCCGTAGGCGAGGTGGCTATATCCATGGTTACGGCAGCATGCCGTGTTTCTGAAGGGTTGTCGAAAGCTTTGAGTCGCTTCGCGACAGGAGAACGTTTGCTTGTTCGCGCGGCACTCACGGCCGAACCAATACGCAAATCGGCGATGTTTGACTCACTTCAGTACGGGGATCTGCGTTGAAAGATGCGCGATGTATGGGTGAGCGATTGCATCTGCAACCCGGCTTTCAGGACGAGTACGCCGGCGGCAATCATTGCGTGGCGCGCCAGTGGATTGTTATGCTCGAAACACGCAAGCTGGCCGACGCGACCAACTTCATTGCGGTGGATTGCGACCATTCGCATCGGGTACCAAAGTTTTCGGTCATCCTTGACGCTTATCTCGACGGCGCTCGAACCCATTCGCGAAGGCGCTGACCTGACCGATTCGGATTTTTCTTATGTCTTTCGCGCGACGACGTCCATAGATTGTCGCCTGGCATCGACGATGTCAGCGAGCCAAATGGTCGTGTCGGGATGGCTCGCATACCCCTTTGGAGCCCGCGCAATGCGGGCTTCTTTTTAGCCTCTGTAGGCTAAAAGCGACGATTGCATGCGCAACGGATCAATATCCCTCGGACGATTCTCAAAGATGGTGAGACGTGACGTTCTTTGACACATTACAAATCTTTACGCGGTAAGAATCGAGGAATAAACGTTCTCCGGGGTTGGGTGCGATGAATCGCAGTTACAGGCTGGTCTTTAGTTGCGCGCGCAACACGATGGTCGCCGTTGAGGAGACAGCAACCGCAGCAGGCAAGACGGGGGAAACACGGGCAACGGCAGCGTGAATATCTCGGCAGGCAAAGACCTGCACGTTACGGGAAGCAACCTGATTGCAGCGCAGAACGTCACGGGAACCGGACAGAACG
>NZ_JACHBW010000023.1 GCF_014200455.1 Paraburkholderia bannensis
CTAGTCAACACGACCGACACGGATTCGACGCGAAGCACAAACGAGTCCAGCAGTGGAAGCGTCGGAATTTCGTATGGTACGAGTGGCTTCGGTGTTGACGCTTCGATGTCGAAGGCGCACGGCAACGCAAACAGCGATTCCGCTATCGCAAACAACACGCACATCAATGCGGGTAACTCGGTCACGATTCTGTCGGGCGGCGATACGAACATCATTGGCGCGAACGTGAACGCGCGTCAGGTCAATGCAGATATAGGCGGCGATCTGAACATCGCGAGCGTGCAGGACACGATGACCAGCGCGGCGCATCAGGAAAGTTCGGGCGGCGGCTTCTCGGTCAGTCAGGGTGGCGCAAGCGGCAGCTTCAGTTCACAGCATGGCGACGCAAGCGGTAACTATGCAGGCGTGAACGAACAGGCCGGCATTCAGGCGGGCGACGGCGGATTCAACGTCAACGTGAAAGGCAATACCGATTTGAAGGGAGCTACGATTGCGAGCACGGCGGACGCGGCGAACAATAACCTCTCGACAGGTACGCTCACCTTCAGCGATATCCAGAACAGTTCCAGCTACAACGCGCATTCGGGCGGTATCGGCGGCGGCGTGACAATGGGTGACGGCGGGTCGAACTACGCAACGCATGGCAGTACGTCAGGTTCGAATACGGGCGGCGTCGCGCCGATGTTGAGCCAGAACGACAGCGGCAGTGATAGCGCGACGACGCGCAGCGCTATCAGCGCCGGCACGATCAGTGTGACGGACGCGGCCCACCAGACGCAGGACGTTACGAGCCTGTCGCGCGACGCGACGAACACGAACGGCACAGTCGCGAAGACGCCAGACGTGAACAACATGCTGAACCAGCAGGCCGACACGATGCGGGCGGCACAGGCTGCGGGTCAGGTCGTGTCGCAAGGCATCGGCGCATATGCGGACAAGAAACGCGACGACGCGGCGGACGCTTACGACGCAGCGAAGCAACGTGGCGACAGCGAAGGCATGGCGGCTGCGGAGGCGGACTACAACAACTGGAAGGAAGGTGGCGACTCGCGCGCTGAACTGCACGCTGCGGGCGGCTCGCTGATTGGTGGGCTTGGTGGCGGGACCGCGTTCAGCACGGTTGGTGGTGCGGCCGGCGCGGGCATCGCCTCGAGGATGGCCGAGACGTTGAACGATATTTCGAAGGGTGTAGCGTCCGCGACGGGTTCGGACCTGATCGGCAACCTTGCCGCCAACATCGCTGCGGGTGTAGGCGGCGCTGCGGTCGGCGGAACGGCGGGCGCGGCGATGGCGTCGAACGTCCACCTGTATAACCAGTCAGTCGACGATGAACGCGCGTTGTCGGGCGACCCTGCGAGGAAAACAACGTCTCTGTTCTCGCTGGCAATGCAAGGCATTGCGAACGGCTTGAGTGCGATTGTTGGTATGGGTGGTGGCGGCCCGCCCGCTTCACCGGGTATGGCGATGGCGCAATCCTCACCGGGGCCAGCCGCGAACGTTGCTTCGGGCCTCGCCGGATCGTTGTCGAACATTGCGATTTTCAATAGCGGAAACGACGTAAAGTCTGGTGTTCCCGGCAGCGACTTTACGCCGAGCCCCGACGTCACGGGTCCGTATGTGCGACCATCCGGTGCAGGTCCGAATGCCGCGCAAAAGGCGTCAGTTCAAGGCAAGCCATGTGTCGATTGCGGTACTGTTACGGGAAACCAAGTGGCCGATCACATTGATCCGTTGGTGGTGCAATACTATCGCGATGGAGCAGTTGATGTTCCAGCCCAAAGCTCTGTCGATGCAGTTCAGCCGCATTGCCCAACATGCTCCGCTGTCCAGGGTGGGCAATTGGGAGCATTTGGAAAAATGATGCGAAATTATTTTGGGTTTTAACCAATGAACGTGAACCTCAACGACAAGCAAAAGGACGTTTGCTCTCGCTTCGGCGCGTCTTTCGTAGGCTGTGATCTGAATCTAAAGGTCGGTATTTCGCGCAATGTTAAAGATGGCCTGCGTCCCCTGAACGGCCTCCGCGTGAGCCCTGAAGGTGATACGTGTGGATGGTATATCTGGGCTGGCGAGAAAATGTCGGAAGAACCCGATTTCTTCGTCCCTTTGCACGCAGCACACTTGGAGGATTGGGCGCCTTTGGTGATGCCGTATCTTGGTTTGCCACCGGGTTGGCGTTTTCTTGTTACCGAAGCCTACGAAGATGTTTGGGAAGACAAACAATTGCTAGGCGATGAACAGTGATGACAATTTCTGAAACAAACGTTGTTGACGTTATCGGCATCGACGCACCCAACGGCATCGCTCGCTTGGGAATATCCGATCATCTGGAATGGGATCAGGCGGAACAGGATCATCTTGCATTGCTACAAGACAAGATCAACACCTATCTGGTCTATCTGGAAAGTGGACAGGTCTACGAAAACAATCCCAATACGCGGGATTGCAAATTTGTCATTGAGATTGTTTCGAAATACGACCTATCTCCGCGGGCCTTGGATTTTTTCAGAGAAGCAAGGGCTATTGTCCTTGGGGCCGGCTTTGAACTTGCCTACAGGGTTCCACCCTCCGGTGAGTCGTCTCGGACAAACGACACTCATTGAACATCTAAAAACGCTAGACGCTTAATCAGCACGCCGGATTCCTTACAGGGTCCAGCTCTATCTCGCATCTTCTATGAAAATCAGAGAGAGCCTGGCGGCGTTGCCGCTAACGGCTTTGGTCGCGCTCGCGTCCAATGTGCAGGGGCAAAGCCTCGGCGGCATCGAAACCGAACAGAACCAGCAGCAGCGCCGCGACGCGCTGCAGCGCGAAGCTGCGGTATCGGCGCCTGCCGTGCGCTCGACCGTGACGAAGATCGAAACCTTTCCCGCGCTGCCGACCGAAACGCCGTGTTTCCGCATCGACCGCTTCGCGCTCGACGTGCCCGACACGCTCTCGGCCGCGGCACACGCAAAAGGCGCATCCGCGCTGCCGCTCGATCCGTTCGCTTTCGCGCGCGAATGGCTTGACCACTACAAGGGGCAATGCGTCGGCAAGCAAGGCATCGACATACTGAGCAAGGCATTGCAGCAGGCCGTGCTGAGTCGCGGCTATGTGACCACGCGCGTACTCGTGCCGCAGCAGGATTTGTCGACAGGCACGCTGTCCTTCGCGCTCGTACCGGGTCTCGTGCGAGAGGTCCGGTTGGCCGATCCTTCCATGTGGGGAACATGGAAGAACGCGTTTCCGGTCAGCGGCGGCGACCTGCTGAACATGCGCGATCTTGAGCAGGGTCTGGAGCAGATGAAGCGCGTCGCGAGTCAGGACGTGGACATGAAGATAGAACCGACCGAGATACCCGGCGAAAGCGATGTCGTCGTGTCGGTCAGGCGCTCGAAGCCCTGGACGTTCGTCGCGTCGGTCGACAATTCGGGTACGTCGTCGACGGGCAAGTGGCAAGGCAACGTCAGCCTTGGCATCGACAACCTGCTTGGCCTGAACGACGTATTCACGGTCGGCGCGAATCAGGACTTGTCGTTTGGCGACAAGTCACTCGGTTCGCACGGATTCAATGGTTCGTACTCCATCCCGTTCGGCTACTGGACAGCGACGCTGTCGGGCAACACGAACACGTACTACCAGAACATCGCGGCCGTGAACCAGACCATCGTTTCGAGCGGCAATTCTCAGACGGCCGCGCTGCGCATCGCGCGCGTACTCTCGCGCGGCCAGAATGACGTGCTCGGCGGCTATGTGCAGCTATCGAAGCGATTCGGCGACAGCTTCATCGACGACACGACGATACCGACTCAGGCGCGCAACAACACGTTTCTGGAACTCGGCGCGACCGACCGGCATTACTTCGGTGCTGCGCAGTTCGACGGCACGCTCGCCTACCGTCAGGGCATCGGCGGGCTTGGCGCGACGCCAGACCCGTATGTCGACGGCCCGACGTACCGCTTCCACATGGCTGTGCTCGATGCGAACCTGTCGGTTCCGTTCGCCATCGCGAACCAGTCATTCCGGTATGTGACAACGTTTCACGGGCAGTTCACCAACGACACGCTTTTCTACATCGACGACCTGACCATCGGCAGCCGGTACACCGTGCGCGGCTTCGACGGAGAAACGATGCTCGCGGCCGAACGCGGCTTCTACTGGCGCAACGAATTGCAATGGCCGGTGTTCCAGACGGGACAGACGTTGTACGCAGGGATCGACTACGGGCGCGTGTTCGGGCCGAACACGGCGTTACTAGCGGGGACGCAACTGGCGGGGGCAGTGATAGGCATTCGTGGCGGCGTGCCAACGAAGTATGTCGGCGTCTCGTATGACCTGTTTGCAGGGACGCCGATCTACAAACCTGGAGGATTCCCGACCGCGCGATGGACGGTCGGGTTCCAGATTACGGGACAGTTCTAGGCGTGGGCTTGCGCGACGCCGAACGCAGGACGCGTCGCGCTGAAAGCCAAACGCGTTCGCGACAAGGCGATGGAATTACGGGAAGCATTATCGGGAGACGCAACAGCAGAATCACGACAGATTATCGCGAAGCTGATGGGACCGATTGGGATTGAACTGCGAGACGGCGCGTACTTCGCGGCCTTTGATGATGTTTCTGAACGGTTGCTGCTCTCAATCGGAGAAATGTCTCCAATGATGGTTGCGGGGGTAGGATTTGAACCTACGACCTTCGGGTTATGAGCCCGACGAGCTGCCAGACTGCTCCACCCCGCGGCGCGAAGTGTACAGGCATGTCTGCGGCGCGTCAATCGAGTTCATGCAAGACTGGGTTGTGGCTCAGCGGACAAAGGGGTGCGGGCGCTTAACCCCGGGGCCTCTGGAAGGCGCAAAACCCGGGGGAACCTCACCGCGCCGAACAGCGCGGCGGCATCAGCACCTATGATCCTGGCGCACGCGCTTTCAACGACTAGACCGTAAAGCCATAGAGGCGCGCCGGATTCTCCGCGAAGATCATCTGTTGCCAGTCGGCGCGTCCGATCCAGGAGGCGATTACGTCGACCAGCGCGGCATCGTCGGGCTTGGTCGCCTTTTCCGTGGGATGCGGCCAGTCTGTGCCCCAAAGCATGCGCTCGGGCGCCATCGCGATGAACGCCTTGGCGACTGGCGCGACATCGGCGTAGGCGGGCGCGCCGAGCTTCGTATCGACATACGGTCCCGAAAGCGTGACCCACGTTCTGCCGGCTTCGACAAGCCGTCGCGCTGTTTTCATCGCTTCAGATTCGAGCCCATCCGGCTGCGGGATATGCGCTATATGGTCGAGCACCAGCGGGCAGGGCAGCGCACTCAGATGCTTTGCTAGCGCAGGCAGCTTCGCGCCCTGTACGACGAGTTCGATATGCCAGCCGAGCGGTGCGATGCGTGCGGCAAGCGGCGCGAGCATGTCGATAGTCGTCGCGCCCGGATAGCTCAAATTGAAGCGGATCGCGCGTACGCCTGCGTGGTTCATGAGCGCGAGATCGGCATCGGTTACGGAAGTATCGACGACGGCCACGCCGCGTGCGTTACCGCCGAATTGCGCCAGCGCGTCGAGCAGACAGCGGTTGTCCGTGCCGTAGGTCGAGGGCGTCACGCACACGTTGCGGCGCACGCCTAACCGCTGCTGCAAGGCGCGATATTGCGCGACGCTCGCGTTGGGCGGGCGCAATTGCGTGCCGGGCGCGCTCGGAAAGCGGTCGTCGTAGATATGCATGTGGCAGTCCACAGCGCCTTCGGGCAGGCGAACGTCGGGCGCTTCAGTACCGGTGGACCAGGTTTCCATGGCGTCGGCGCGCAGCGGAACAGCGGTGGCAAGCGCGCCGGCACCCAGCGCGCCCAGGAAGGCGCGGCGATCGAATCTGCTCATCTCACGCCACCCCGATTTCGCTTTGGACACTGCCGCCCGAGCGGCTCAGAAGCAGCAGCGTGACAACGCTCACGAGCGTGAGAATGCCGAGCGGCATCAGCGCGAGCGCATAGCTGCCGGTGGCTTCCTTGACCCAACCGTACACGTTCACCATCAGCCCGCCGCCCAGCAGATTGGCGATGGCATTGATGGTGGCGAGTCCGGCCGCCGCCGTGGTGTTCGACAGCATGCTGGAGGCGAGCGCCCAGAATGGGCCCTTGAATGCGTACGCGCCCACGAGTACCGCGCACAGCATCGTCATGGTCGGCACGAGCGAGCCGCTTAGCGAAGTGCCGAACAGGCCCAGCCCGATCAAGAGCATCGGAATCACGGTATGCCAGCGGCGTTCCTGACGGCGGTCCGAGCGGCGGCCCCACCATACCATCAGCACCGATGCGAGGGCGTAAGGCACGGCATTGAGCAGGCCGGTCTCCATCACGCTCAGCCCGTACGACTTGAGCAGTTGCGGTTGCCAGACCGACAGCGTACTACCCGCGCCCGAAGCGCAGACATCGACCAGCGCAAGACACAGCACATAGCGATTGCGGAAAAGCTTCGTGAGCGGCATCGATGCGACCTTCGCTGGGGCCCGCGCTTCGCTGGCGATTTCCGCGGTGAGCCATTGACGTTCTTCGTCGCCGAGCCAGCGCGCGTCGGCGGGCTTGTTGGTCAGCAGCGCAAGGCACGCGAAGCCCAGCAGCACGGTGGGAATGCCTTCGAGCAGGAACAGCCACTGCCAGCCGCGCAGTCCCGCGAAGCCGTCCATCTGCAGCAGAGCCGCGGAAATGGGCGAGCCGATAAAGCTCGCGGCCGGAATCGCCACCATGAACGTTGCCACGATGCGCGCGCGATAGCGCGCCGGCACCCAGTACGAGAGATACAGCAGCACGCCCGGAAAAAAGCCGGCTTCCGCTGCGCCGAGCAGAAAGCGCAGCGCGTAGAAAGCCGTCGGCGTGCTGACGAACGCCGTCGCCGCTGAGATCAGGCCCCACGTAATCATGATGCGGGCGATCCACAGGCGCGCGCCGTAGCGTTGCAGCGCCATATTGCTCGGCACTTCGAAGAAGAAGTACGACACGAAGAACAGACTGCTGCCGAAGCCGAATACGCGACCGGTGAGGCCAAGGTCGTGGTTCATCTGCAAGGACGCCATACCGACGTTGCCGCGGTCGATGAACGCCAGCAGATAGCAGATCATAAGAAAGGGCACGAGACGCCAGACCACCTTGCGGATGGTGCGCTGATCGAGCGCGGTGGCGTCGGGGCGGGATTGCATGTGCATGGATGTCTCCTGCGTTTATTGTGCGCCAGAGCGACGCTGCCTGATGTGATGGAAAACGTTGATGTAGGCGTGTTGCCCCCGGCGAGATCCAGTCCGTGGGCCGTGGCGGCGGTGGGGCTGGAGAGGGCGGCACTGCACATCGACCTTCGGGACGATGCGAAGGCCGTTGCCCTCAACGTCCCGGCGCAGTTGAGGGTGAGGGGCATCGACAATCGGCAGGTTGGGCTCCAAAGCGCTTTCCTCGCGCAGCGCGAGCCAGTCGTCGCGGACGGGAAGAGGCGGAGCGTGGACAATCTGCATGATTCGCCTGTTCAGAACTTCTTGCGCATGCCGATCACGAAGCCCGTCTGGTCGTCGTTCGCCGCGACCGTGCCGTAACCGTTCACGCCAAGCGCCGAACCGCCCTTGTTCCGCGCGAATGCGGCAGTGGCGTAGATATCGGTGCTTTTGGAGAGCAGGTAGTCCGCACTGAGGACACCCATCCACGGATCGGCGCTTGTCGAGTGCACGTCCTGGTAGTAGGCCGCCGCCGTGACGAAGAACGCGGGCGTGAACATGTAGTTCGCGCCCGCCCAGTACAGATTTGCCGAACTCGATTGCGAGCCGCTGTTGGTCACGAGGATCGGATTCGCCGGCAGGAACGCGCGCGAAGCCTGCAGATAGCGATAGCCCGCAAAGGCCTTCAATCCGCCAATCGCGTACGTTGCCGCTGCGGTGGCGCGGCGCTCGGTTCCCGTGTTGGTGGCGACCGTGTTGCTGTTGCGCTGCTCGTACGAGAGGCTCGCAGCAAAGGGTCCGCCCGCATAAGTGAGCGAGCCGCCGAAGTAACGCCCCGTGAGTTCGGCACCCGGCACTTCGCTGCCATAGCCGGTGTCGTAGCGCGTGCTGTACATCGCGGCGACGGTAACGGGACCCAATACGCCCACGTATTTCGCGGAGTTATCCACGCGGCCCGCCATCGCATAGTCGATCGCGAGCGTGGAATAGCGCGAGGACGCGCCCATCGGATCGAATACGACGGCCTGATCGTAGAGCAGCGAATTCTGGCGGCCGAGCGAGAGCGTCTGGCCTCGCGCGGTGAGCCCGACCCACGCCTGACGACCGAACAGTCGCGAGGTGGTCGAGGCATTCGCGCCCAGCCCTTTGGTCGCTTGTGCGCTGGTGCCGTCGTTGACGTTGAAGCCGTTTTCAAGGGTGAAAATCGCCTTGATGCCGCCTCCGAGATCCTCGACGCCCTTCAAGCCCCAGCGCGAGCCGGAAAGGTTGCCCGACGCTTCGCGCGTGAGCGCGCCACCGGTTTGCGTATTGTTGATATGTTCGATACCCACATCGACGATGCCGTACAGCGTCACGCTGCTTTGTGCATGGGCCACATGCGGCGCGAGCGCAAGCGTGGCCGTCGCGGCTGCCGCGGTGATCGTTGCGCCCGATACGCGCTTGATGGCATTCGAAGTGTGGAAGTAGCGTTCCTGCATTGTGTCTCCGTTGATGTGTTTGTGTTCTTTTGGGGCGAAAAGTGAGCAGCGATATAACTCAAGGCGCGTTCAGGCGTGCGATTTTTCTCCCACGCCCGCACCGGGATCGCCGAGCCACGCGATCGTCACGCTGCCGATCAGCAGCACAGCGGCCACGGCGAGCAGCGGCGCGGTAAAACCGCCGGTGAGATCCTTGATGGCGCCGATCATCGACGGTCCGACAAAGCCGCCGAGATTGCCGATCGAGACAATCAGCGCAATCCCGCCTGCTGCAGCGCGACCTGTCAGGAATCCTGATGGAATGGCCCAGTAGGTGGCCTGAAACGCGAGAATGCCGCTCACCGTGAAGCACAGCGCAATGAGCTTGAGGAGCGGTGCATCGAGCATCGTGCTGATGGCGAGCGCTACGGCGGCGATGCAAAGCGCGCCAGCGACGTACGGAATGCGATGCGCGGAGCGATTCGCCCAACGCGCCCATGCGATCATCACCACCGCGCCGATCGCATAGGGAATGGCCGTCAGCCAGCCGATCATGGCGTGGCCTACGCCAAACTGTTTGATGATCTGCGGCATCCACAGTCCCGTGCCGATCGAGCCGACAATGCCGCAGAAGTTGACGAGCGCGAGCACGAACACGCGCCAGTTGGTCATGGCGTCGCGCAGGCTGGAGCCGTGCTTGCCCGCGATGCTGCGCTGCTCGATGGCGAGTCGTTGCGCGAGCACATTCTTTTCGTCGTGGCTCAGCCAGCTTGCTTTTTCAGGGCGATCGGTGAGGATGAAAAGGCACGCGATGCCCAGCGCGATTGCGGGCAACCCTTCGATCAGCAGCAACCATTGCCAGCTGCGCAGCCCGTGCGCGCCGCCGAGTTGCAGGAGCGCCCCGGACACCGGCGAGCCGATCATGTTAGCCACCGGGATGCCGACGAGGAACGCAGCGGTCACTTTCGCGCGCCACTTGCCCGGAAACCAATGCGTGAAATAGAGGTAGATGCCCGGCGTAAAGCCAGCTTCGGCAACGCCCAGCATGAAGCGCGCAGCGGCGAAGCTTTTCGGCCCGGCGACGAAGGCCGTCGCCATCGAAATCAATCCCCACGTAATCATGATGCGCGCGATCCAGATACGCGCGCCGACCTTATGCATGATCAGATTGCTGGGGATTTCGAACAGAAAATAGCCGATGAAAAATAGTCCCGCGCCCAGCCCGAATTGCTGCGCCGTGAGGCCGAGATCCTTGTTCATGGTGAGCGCGGCGAACCCGACGTTGGTGCGGTCGAGGTAGCTGATCACATAGCACGCGAAAATGAACGGCAGGATGCGGCGAAATGCTTTTTCGAGCGTACGTTCGCTGGCGGCGTACTGATCGGCCGACATCGGCGTGCCGGTCGTTTGATGCGGGCTTGCCGCCTGCGTTGCGCTCTCTGCGCGGATGGGCTGGGAAATGTGCATGTGTGCTCCTCCGTTGCATCTCGGTCGGATGCAACTTGCTGTACTGGAGCCGGCGGGCGCGTCGGCGCTGCCGGCTGTTGCGACAGGCGCGTTACGCCGCTTCGCTGTGTCTGGCACGGTGCGGGAGCGGGCCCGCAATCTCCATCTCGGCCTTCAGCACGGTGCCGGAGACGGATTCGGTCATGAACAGCGTCTTCATGTCCGGGCCGCCGAAACACAGATTCGTGAGCGAAGCGCCTGCGGGACTGAGCAGAAGCGCTTCGGGTTCCGCAAGGTGGTTTAGCACCCATGCGCGACCGAGACCGGGGTTGGCGACGAACAGGCGTCCGGCGCTGTCGACGGTCAGACCGTCCGGGCCGCTCGGGCCATACGAGGTAAAGAACTGGCCGACCTTGCTGACCGAACCGTCGGCCTGAAGCGGCACGCGCCACACGCAGTTGCCGCGCGTCATCGCGACGTACAGCACTTTCTCGTCGGGCGAAAGCACGAGGCCGTTCGGGCTCGGGCAATTGCCGAGCAGCATGTCCAGCTTGCCCTCGGGCGCGAGCCGGTAGACGCGGCCAGTCGGATCGTGCAGACCGGTTTGCCCCTGGTCCGTGAAGTACAGATTGCCCTTCGAATCGAACGTGAGATCGTTCACGCCGCGAAAGCGCTCGGTGTTGCGGCGTTCGAGGTACGGCGTAATTTCGCCGCGCGCGATGTCGAGCAGCATCAAGCCGTTGCGGTAATCCGTGATGAGCAGCTGACCTTCGTCGACGAGCTTCATGCCGTTCGGCTCGCCGTCATATTCGACAACGAGCTCCCATTCGCCATCGGTCGAAATGCGGAACACACGGCCGTGCGGAATATCGGTCACATACAGATAACCTTGCGTACTCCACACCGGACCTTCGAGGAAGGAATCGGTCGGCTGGCCGCCGCGATTCGCACGCGACCAGTCCGTCTGCACATTAGCCTTGCGGAAATGCTCCGGCATGCGCGTGAAAACTTCTGCGTGACGGACTTCAGGCTGCTTGAGATAGAACATATCGAACCTGCGATTTTGGTCAGGACTACGCAGCGCTGCGCGCATGTGAATCGATAACGTCGATCACATTTGCGGCTGCACCTTTGCCCATGTTGACGTAGGCCGCGTCGCTAACGCCGCCGATGTGGGGCGACAGGATGGCGTTCGAAAGACGCTGAAAAACGTGAGGCGAGGACATCGGTTCGACGTCGAAGCTGTCGAGGCCTGCCGCGAGCAGATGACCGCTGGCGATCGCATCGGCCAGCGCCGGTTCGTCGATCAATCCGCCGCGCGCCGTATTAACGAGAATCGCGCCGCGCTTGAACTTGCCGAGCGCTTCAGCGTTGATCATCTGGCGGTTTTCGTCCGTCAACGGGCAGTGCAGCGACACGATGTCCGACGCAGCGAAGAGGGCGTCGAGCGCGACCAGCGTCACGCCTGCGGGTGCTTCTTTCGCGTACGGATCGTAGGCGAGCACGTTCATGTCGAAGGCCACGGCTACCGCCGCAACGCGTCGCCCGATTGCGCCCAGGCCGACCAGACCGATGGTGCGGCCCGCGAGTTCGAGCGACTTGTGCGTGGACTTGTCCCAGTGGCCCGCGCGCATACGCGCGTCGAGTTGCGGTACGGAGTTCGCACACGCGAGAATCAGCGCCCACGTGTGCTCCGCGACCGCTGCCGCGTTTGCGCCGACCGCCGCGCGCACGGCGATGCCACGCTCGGCGGCGGCTTTCTGGTCGATCACGTCGATGCCGCTACCGTGCTTGGAGATGACCTGCAGATTGCCGCCGCAGGCATCCATGACCTTTGCATTGATCTTTCCGTAACGCACGATGATGGCGACAGGCTTGTGCGTGGCGCACAGCGCGATCAGGTCGCTCTCGGTCGGTGTGCGGCCGGCGAAGACGATCTCGAAGTCGCGCAGCATCTGAAGCGCATCGGGCGCGAGATCATTGCCGGTCACGATGAGCGAGGGCTTTGGGGTCGCGGCGTTCATCACAGAACCTCGCCTTCGGCCAGCATGCCAGCCGCGCGCAATTCCTTGTCGAGCCACGCCGGACGCAGCGCTTCGCGCTTGCGGATGGCCGCAATACGTGCGGTTTCTGCATCGACCTTCTTTTGCGCCAGCACGAGAATGCGCTCGACGTCCTCACGCGGAATCACCACGACGCCATCCGCATCGCCGACGATCAGATCGCCCGGATTGATCGTCGCGCCACCCGCCGAGATCTGATAGTTGACGCGACCGGCGACGCTTTTCGTCGGGCCGCACGGGTTCAGGCCGGCGGCAAACACGGGGAAACCGTTCTTCGCCAGTTCGGCGGAGTCGCGCACTGCAGCGTCGAGCACCAGACCGCCGAGGCCGCTTTCCTGTGCCTGCGTCGTCATGATTTCGCCGATGAGCGCGCACGCGAGGTCGCCCTTGCCATCGACCACGATGACGTCGCCCGGTTGGGCGATGGCCAGCGCGGCGTGGATCGCCAGATTGTCGCCCTGGCGGACTTCGACGGTGATCGCCGGGCCCGCGAGCTTCATGCCGGCGGCGACGGGCTTGACGCGGCCGTGCAGCGTGCCGCGACGACCCGCGACATCGGCGAGAATTGCGGCCTGGAACTGCGAGGCGGCTTTCACGAGTTCAGGAGAGACGCGCGTGATTTCGCGAACGATAGACGGCGTGTTGCTGGAGATAGCGCTCATTCGATCAACCTCTTTTGGTGCGTTGTACGTAGTACAACTGTGTTGTACAAAGTGAAATCACTATAGCGGTGCGGTGTAGTGCCTTTCCATCGGCGTAAACCCTCCACCCTGTACAACTATGTTGTACAGGGTAAAACAAATACGCCGTCGTTGTACCATGTACAATCGGCGCAACGAGAATCGGAGGGGAGATGGGAAACGACGGAGTGCAGGCAGTCGAAAAGGCGTTGTCGCTGCTCGATATCTTCAAGCCGGGCGCGGAATCGCTGTCGTTGGCCGCGCTGTCTCAAGCGTCGGGCATGCACAAGACGACGGTATATCGCCTGATGAATTCACTTGAGCGGATGAACTACGTGATCCGCTCGGAAAGCGGTTCCTATTCGCTCGGGCCGCGCGTGCTGTATCTCGGCAAGCTGTATGAACAGTCGTTTCATCTGTCGTCGGTGGTCGAGCCGGCTTTGCAGGCGCTCGCGGCAACGACGAAGGAAAGCGCGTCTTACTACGTGATTGACCATGGGCAGCGTCTTTGTCTGTTTCGCGTGGAGCCGTCCGAAGGGCTGCGCGAAACGCGGCTGCCAGGCACGCTGTTTCCGCTCGACGATACGGCGATCAGTCTGGTGTTGAGGTTCTGGGGCCTCGGCGAAGCGGTGTTCGACACGACGCCGGAGTTGCCGCTTTTCACCTCGGGCGCGCGCGATCAACATACGGCGGCCTTTGCAGCGCCGATTTTTGGTGCGGGCGAGAAGTTCATGGCGGCGCTCACGCTGTCTGGACCGGCGTCGCGGCTGGATGCGGCACGCACGTCGGGTGATGTCGCGGCGCAGATACTGCGATCTGCGTTGGAGCTGTCGAGAAAACTGGGTGCAAGCGTCGGTTTGTGTGAGCGGATGTACGGCGATATGGCGTCAAGGTAATAGAGGCGCTTTTAGGCTACCCGAGCCGTTGCGGATGTTCGAGTCGTCGCGATTCCAACGGCAGGAATCAATGGTGGATTCAACCGGTCGATGCAACACCTAAATCTAAAGACTGATCGGCGGCCGGAACACGCAAAGTGGCAGCCCGCCGAACCAGCAGACTCACCTACTCAAGCCGATAGACTTTACTCACCGTCCCGCGGAACAAAGCCTCCCGTTCATCAGCACTGGCATCCACCGTCAATTTCTTGAATGCATTCCATCCGTTACTGAACGGATATGAACCCTTGTCCACCGGGAAGTTGCTCTCGAACATGCACCGGTGCGCACCGAACGCTTCGAAACACGTGTGCATCCACGGCTTCCACGCTTGCGCGAGTTCATCCGATGACGGCGGACGCTCGCCCTTTTCAAACTCGAATCCATTGATCCGCATGCCAAGCCCGCCCACCTTCACGTAGACATTCGGCAACCGGGCGAGGTCGTGCATCGAACGGGACCAGGCATCGAACACTTCCGCGCGCTGATTCGCGTAGCTGGCAATGCGGACCACACCGCCGCAATGATTGATGATGAAAGGCGTCTCGGGATAGGCCTTCGCGAGGTCGAACAGCTCCGGTAACTGCGGGAAAAACAGCCACGCGTCGTACGACAGGCCCAGCGGGCCCAGTTGCGCTACGCCGGCCCGGTAATCGGGCGAGAGCAGCAGTCCGCGCGGTGCCGCCGATAATGGATTGACAAGTGTCTGGTCGGCGTCCCAGGTGACCAGATGTCGAATGCCACGCAGCCGCCCATCACCCGCTTGCAGTTCGGCTTCAAAAACATCGCGTACAGCCGCTCCACGGCGTAGATCTGCGTAGCCCACCATCCCTTTCGCGACCTGCGGCGTGCCCGTTTGCAAAGGCGCCGTGACGCCGGCGACATACTCGATCTCTCCGACCGGGCGCAACGGCTCGGGCCCCTCCGGGCGGTACCTTGTCAGCGCCTGCATGTAGACCGACGCGGTGATGTTATGACCCGTTCGAACATCCTGGAGATATTCGTCGAGAAGATACGTCCAGCCCGGGCGGTCGTAGAAGTGATGGTGTGCGTCGATGATCGGCATTTCCGGCTCGATCGCAGTTTCGGTTCCGCAGGCGAGCCAGTCGGGGCGAACGGAAAGATAGTTGCCGGCTGTAGTCACGGGATGCGTTTCCTCTTTTGCAAATGCCTGACGCGTGGTCAAAGCTGGGAACATCAGTGATGACGCGAGTGCGCCCAGTAGTTGGCGGCGTCCGGACGAGTGCCTTTGGCCCATGACTACTCACCGCGTCCGAAGGCATGGAGAGACAGCGTCAGCAGCGTCGTGATGCCTAGCACGATCGCGAGACCAATCATGCCGGCCGAGAACGTGCCGAAACTGTCTTTCAGATATCCAACCAGATAGGGGCCAGCAAAGCCGCCCAGCGCGCCGATCGAATTGATAAGAGCAAGGCCACCGGCAGCCGCCTGTCCGGAAAGGAACCGGGAAGGGAGCGTATAGAAAATCGTTCGGCCTGCGATGGTGCCGATCAGTGCCAGCGTGATGCCGGCCATCGCCGGAAGCAGATGGTGGAAGTACGTCGAGACGCCGAGCGCGATAGCACCGATCAGAAGACCAGCCGCCAGATTAGCGACCGGACCGCCGCGGCGATCGACCCGCTTTGCCCACCAGAGAAGCGCAATCGTGGCAAAGAAGTAAGGCACCGAAGACATCCAGCCGGTTTGCGTCACGCTCATCCCATGAGCCTTCAGCATCTGAGGCAGCCAGATTCCGATGCCATAAGAGCCCATCGTAAAGCCGAAGGAAATCATCGCCAGGATGTAGGTGCGCACATCCTTCAACGCCGCGCCGAGATTTTTCTCTTTCCGACGGGATGCGCCTTCCCGATCGAATGCGCCTTGCAGGGCCTGTCGTTCCTCGGGAGTGAGCCACTTTGCATCGGCGGGCTTGTCAGTCAATAACTTCAGCACCAGAAAGCCGAGTATGCAGGCAGGCAAACCCTGGACGACGAACATCCATCGCCAGCCTGCCAGCCCCAGCGTACCGTCCATATGGAGCAACCAGGCCGAGAGAGGGCCGCCGACCAGCGACGACAGAGGCGTCGAGACGGTGAACCATGCCAGCACGCGGGTGCGGTAGTTGGCCGGGAACCAGACCGCGAGAAAGAAGATCACGCCTGGAAAAAAGCCAGCCTCGCCGATACCGAGCAGCAAGCGGATCGCATAGAAACTCTTGGGCCCGACCGCGAGCGCGGTGGCGGCCGCGAAAAATCCCCATGTGATCATGATTCGGGCGAGCCAACGTCGCGCACCGAAGCGGTAAAGCGCCAGGTTGCTCGGGACCTCGCATACACAGTAGCCTGCGAACATAATCCCCGCACCCCAGCCAAACTGCGTGGCGGTCAGGCCAAGATCGCGATTCATCGTCAACGCTGCAAATCCAACGCTCGTGCGATCCAGATAATTGAAGAAGTACGCAAGCGCGAGCAGCGGGATGAAACGCCACGCAGCTTTGCTGACCGCGGACTGCTCAAGCGTGGAACGCTCTGCGCTGCCCGCCGCGAGGCTCGATGAAATGGAAGTCATGTCTCGTCTCCGGACGAATCACGGCGCGCAGCAGGGCACGCTGCCCTCTGCGGCTCACGGATTCTTTGTGTTTGTCGCTACGTTACGTCAGGCGCTGGCGAGTTCGTTCGCCGATGGGTTCAACGCATCGCCCGGCTGCGCTTCGCGGCATTTGACGACGCCAGCCTCGGTCAGTTGCCGAAGATCCTCAGTCGTATACCCAAGACCCAGCAGAAGCGCCTGGGTATCCTGACCAAGCGAAGGCGGTGCCGCGCGCAGATGCAGGCGCTCACCATCGAGCGTCAATGGCAACAGCGCCGTTCTCGTCGTGACCGCTTGTCCGGCGCCGCTCGCGTCCGGCGGCAGCGTCACCTCGGCAAGACCGCCGGTTGCCAGCAGGTGCGGGTCATTGAACAGATCCTGCGGTTTCGTGATCGGCGCATAGGGAAGCCCGCAACGTTCGAATATTTCGCTGATTTCAGCGGCAGTGAATGCTTCCATATGCTTGCGAAGTTGCGGCAGCAACCATTCGCGCGCCTGCACGCGCTGATTGTTGGTGGCGATCCGAGCGTCGGCCTTGAGATCGGTGAGACCGAATGCGTCGCAGAAGAGCGCCCATTGCGTGTCCGACACCACTGCAAGGAAAATCTGCTCGCCGTTTTTGACCGAAAAAACGTCGTAGACCGCCCAGGCCGAAATGCGGCTCGGCATTGGCGCGGCAGCCTTGCCGGTCACGGCGTACTGCATCATGTGCTGGGCGACGAGAAACACATTGTTCTCGAACAGCGCGCTTTGCACTTCCTGGCCACGGCCCGTGCGTTCGCGTTGAGCAAGCGCTGCCATCGCGCCGATCGCGCCGAACATGCCGCCCATGATGTCGTTGACGCTCGTGCCGGCGCGCAGCGGTCTGCCCTCGGGTCCCGTCATGTAGGCGAGGCCCCCCATCATCTGCACGACCTCGTCGAGCGCGGTGCGATGATCGTAGGGACCGGGCAAAAAGCCCTTGTGCGACACGTAGACCAGACGCGGATTGAGCCTGGACAGCGCGGCATAACCCAGGCCAAGTTTGTCCATCGTGCCGCTCTTGAAGTTTTCGCTGAAGACGTCCGCCCTGGCCAGCAACTTGTGAACGATCTCAACGCCGCGCGGATCCTTTACATCGACGGCAATGCTCTTCTTGTTGCGGTTGAACGTGCTGAAGAAGCCCGCACCCGACCCGCGCAGGGCGCGTGTACTGTCGCCAGCGATCGGTTCGACCTTGATCACCTCGGCGCCCAGATCGGCCAGCACCATGCCGCATGTCGGCCCCATCACCATGTGCGTCATCTCGACGACGCGCAGGCCGCTATACGGCAAATTCGCGTTTGTGTTCACTTCGCTCATTGCGCTACTCCAGTCAGGCAGCCTTCGGGTTGCGGCGCGCTGGGCGCGCGGCCGTCTGCGTACACGAACCCTTTCGGCAGCCCCGCGTCCTGCACGTGCCCATAGAAAGCTTCGCCGGGCAGCGCGCGGGCGAGAATCGCACGCGCGGCGATGAGTCTGTCGATGTCCACGCCGGTGTCGTAACCCATGGCTTCGAGAAGGAAAGCGAGGTCTTCCGTCACGATGTTGCCAGTCGCGCCTGGCGCGTAGGGGCAGCCGCCCAGACCGGCCTGACTGGAATCGATCGTCGTGACACCTGCTTCAAGCGCCGCGACGACGTTGGCAAGGCCCTGGCCACGGGTGTTGTGGAAATGGGCGCCGCCTGCCTTGGTGCCGAATTCCGTTTGCAGCCTGCGAAACAGTCGGCGTACCTGGGCCGGATTTGCATAGCCACTCGTATCCGAAAGCCCGATTTCGTCGACGCCGCACTCGGCCATGGCCTCGCACATGCGCATCGTCTGGTCGTCGTTCACAGCGCCCGCGATCGTGCAGCCGAAGGCAACCGAAACGCCCGCTTCAATCTGCACGTCCGGAAACCGCTCATTACGCAGCGCGACGATATTGCGGACTTCTTCGATCATCTGCTCAGTGGTTTTGCGGATGTTGGCGAGCGAGTGTTCGTTAGTCACCGAAACGGGAAGTGTGACCTTATGCACGCCCGCTTCGAATGCGCTCTGACTTCCTCGGAGGTTCGGCGCGAGCACGGCGACGTGCAGATCCGGGATCGAGAGGGCGTGCGCGACGACTTCCCCGATGTCGGCCATCTGCGGCAACAGCTTTGCAGGCACGAAAGAGCCTACTTCGATTTCCTTGAGGCCGGCAGCGGCGAGCGCGGAGATCCACTGCAGCTTGGCAGCAGTCGGCATGACGCTCTTGATGCTCTGGAGGCCATCGCGTGGCCCAACCTCACTGATCAGCACTTTCGGATGTGACGTACCCATTTGCTCACCTATGTTCTATCTGATAGATCGGTATTCTGTTGGAGAGAACTATAGATCGAGCTCGGGTCACTTGTAAGGAGGGTAAACCCAAAAAATAGAACTTGAGTTCTGCCAGATGGAACAGTAGGATGGCGCCTATGAACATCACGACAGAGACGACCGGTTCCGAGGGAGCGCCTTCAGTGGCCGAACCTTCGGATCAAGTCGGGGAAAATTCCAGTGGCGTTGCCGTCCTTGACCGGGCCTTCGCGATCCTCAACGCCTTCGGGCCGACGGACGATCAGTTGACGCTCAGCGAACTTTCGCGCCGCACGGGTTTGTACAAAAGTACCACCCTGCGCTTGCTGGGCGCACTGGAGCACGGCGGCTTCATCCGCAAGTTGAACGACGGGCAGTATGGGGTGGGCCACCAGCCCTTACGTCTGGCCGCGCTTTATCAGAGATCCTTCCAGGTGGGACCGGTCATCGAACCGCTTCTCCAGGAGTTGAGCCGCGATCTGGGGGAAACCGCATCGTTCTATGTGCGACAGGGCGATAGACGCCTGGTGCTGTATCGCGTCGAGCCGACACGAAGCGTGAGGGTGTCGATCCGCGTCGGGGAGGAGTTCCCGATCGACAGGGGCGCGTCGGGCAAGGTGCTGCTTGCTTTTACCGAGACGCTCGATACGCGCTGGAGCGAGGTGCGCGACGCGCTATGGGCAGCGTCCTATGGCGAACGCGATCCCGAGACCGCATCGGCGTCGGTGCCTGTGTTTGACGCAATGGGGGAGGTGGTGGGCGCTCTTACGCTATCCGGACCGAAAGAAAGGTTTGGCACGCCTACGATGATCAATGCGGCTGTGGCGGCGTTACTTGATAGCGCAAAGCGTGCGACCGTGGCCCTGGGTGGCAAAGGTGGCCGGTACGATGCCGCTATCGCCGGATGCAAGAGATGAAGCGCGTCGGGCGCGTTCGGATTGATTGATGGGCATTGTCGAATGTCCAAAAATAGCGCCGATTACGGCCTCATGCGTTTCCCATGTGCAACTGCGCCATCGAAGTAGGGCGAACAACCGAGTGCGACCCGTTTCGGCGCTTCAGTCCCCCCGCTGCGGGTGTCACCATCGCACATCAGATCGGCCGTTTTGCCGGTGGCTTCCTGTTCGGTCGCGGCTAGAGACCTCTCATTCATGCTCGCTGGCTGCGGGTGACCCTCGACGGCATCGCCCGCACATTTGCGTTCAACGCAGCGAACGGAAGCTCACGCGAACCTCTTCTGAGAAAGCTTGCGGCTGCTCCCAGGCCGCAAAGTGTCCGCCTTTCGGGAGGCGGTTATAGTGAATCAGCTTGGGATACGCTTTCGCGGTCCAGCTTTGCGGGGCGGCGTAGATCTCATCCGGAAAGACGCTGACGGCAACCGGGATGGCAACGTGCTTCGGGGCAAAGAAATTGAGTTTGTTTTCCCAATACAGACGAGCCGAAGAAATTCCTGTGTTCGTGAGCCAATAGAGCGTGACATTGTCGAGGATGTCGTCCCGCGTCAGCCCCTCGGACTGACCGTTAAACACACGTGCGATGAGTGCCTGGCTGCTCGTATCGTGGTCGAGCATCCACGCCGCAAGGCCTACAGGCGAATCTTCAATCCCATAAAGCGTCTGCGGGCGATTCTGCATTTCCAATGCGTAGCCAAGCCCGTGCCTGTAGAAATAGTCGAGTTGATCAAACGCGCGCTTCTCATCGGCCCAGAGACCTGCTGGCGCCGGCTCGCCCAACTTGAGTGCCTGCGCGATATCGTCCGGTACGGTAGCCGGCATGTTGGTGTGAATGCCGAGCAGTTCCGGCGGCGCCAGCAGGGCCATCTGCTCCGTGACAGCATTTCCCCAATCGCCGCCCTGCGCGACATATCGCGTGTATCCGAGACGCTTCATCAGTATGACCCAGGCCCGTGCGATGCGAACGGGATCCCAGCCGGTCGTTGTCGGCTTGCCTGAAAACCCGTAGCCCGGAAGCGAAGCAATCACTACGTCGAAGGCGTCCGATGCAGTCGCGCCATGGGCCGTCGGATTGCTCAGCGGATCGATAATCTTCAACTGTTCGATGATCGAGCCGGGCCAGCCGTGCGTAATGATGATCGGTAAGGCATCCGTCCGTTTCGAACGAAGGTGAATAAAATGAATATCGAGCCCATCGATCTCGGTGACGAACTGCGGCAGGGCATTCAGCCTCGCTTCGACTTTGCGCCAGTCGTAATCGGTCGCCCAGTAACGTGCGAGGTTCTGCATCGTCGCGAGCTGCACGCCTTGCGACGCGTCAGTCACCGGTTCCTGCTCAGGCCACCGGGTCGCCTTGATACGCCTCTTCAAGTCGCTGAGTTGGGATTCCGGCACATGCACGCGAAGGGAACGAATAGCGGTCTTGTCACCGCCGGTCGACTGTGCGACTTCAGTGATGGATCGATTCGTATCTGCGAAAGCAAGCTGGCTCAATGAGCCCGCAACCGCGGTTGCCGCGGCTACACCAAGAAAACGGCGGCGCGAGGCAGTCTGGGAAAGGATATCGTTTTGCATACAAGCTCCGATTTGCAATATGTACGAGTAGGCGGAGCGATGAATGCCACAGCAACGCAATATCCCGGGCAAGCACTTTCATCATTGCCCAATCGAGCCACCTATGCAGGCCAGCAGTTGGCAAGCCTCACATCGATACCGCCTTGACCGACCGAAAACCGTAGTTCGCGGTAGTTGAAGCGATTGTGTGTAAGCAGGTCACTCGGGTAAACGCCCACAACAGAAGAACACTTGTGTCTGTCGGGAACAAATCCGTCGCATTGATTCCAACGGGAAGCGCGGAGCGCTCCGGCTGGTTAGCGAGGGCGTTCTCATCGTCCAATGCCAAGGATGGGCTGGTGTAGTCGATGACTATTTCCGCGTGCATATAAGCGTAAGCGGGGCAGCAAGGTTCACATGGCGGTCGATACGTTTGGGCAGCTGCTTGCTGTACACATTACACCGGCCAACGAGCAGGAGCGCGCCCAGATTGGCGAACGCGCGCGTCAGGTCCTGGAGGTCACAGGCCAGACGGTGAAGGTCGCGTTTGCCAATCAGGGCTATACCGGTGAGGAAACCTGCTCAGGCAGCGCTGGACGAAGGAATCGAGCTTGAGGTAATCAAACCGCCGGAAGTAAAAAAATGCTTTTTTCTGTTGCCACGCCGTTGGGTGGTCGAACGCAGCTTCGGTTGGCTGAACCGCTTCCGCCGGTTGGCACAAGACTATGAGCGATTGCCCGAAACCCTGGCTGGATGGCATTTCGTCGTATTCGCCGTGCTTGTACTCGTCCACTTCGCAGCCCTTAATACAAGTGTCTAACATGCTCTAGCACAGAGGCCGTCGTCAGATTAAGAAGAAGCCGTTTCATCTGGCGGACAAGATTCCCGTCCCGTCAGATAACAATCGCGGAAGCGTTCGTCGACGCGTTCCCACATCAGTCTGGAAAACAGCATTGCCGCATCGAGCGGGCGATGGTTAATGACCACGGAATCCGTCTCGCCCTGTTCGTTCATATGAGCGACGACCACCGTCTCGATCGGCGTGCCCTGAACCTGTGATCGATAGGACTCCATATACAAGCCGTTTCCAATCACGCCCTTGTAGCTGTGATGCTGGAACTCGTAGAGGGAGACTGCGTGTTTTATGACGGACAGAATGGCGGCGCGTCCCTCGATCGGACGCTTCAGCACGGTGGCTTCGAGCGTCGCGTTTTCAGAGAGGCTCGCCAGCCAGAGCGGCGGGCCGCCAACCGGCGCCATCACGGAGGCTGTATCGTTGAATTTCATGCTGAGCGCTCCAGTTTCGGCGTGCTCGGGATGCCTTCGCCAGCAGCATCTAGCACTGCTTCGAGTGTAATGCGCAGCTTTTCCAGGCGTCGTCGCGCAAGGCGTCCAATGCCCTCGCCGCGCTCGGACTCGCCCTCCAGCAGTGCATGGATATCGGGCAGCGACCAGATCGCGCCGCGCGTCCCCCATGCGCCATCCGGTATCTCGGTCGGGAACACCCAGACGCGCGGCGCGACGTCATCGAGCGGCCGGTTCTCCGCGCGCGCTACCGCTTCCGTGACCTGTCTGACGAGCAACCGACGCGATTCGTCTGTGTATTGTCCTTCGGGCGCAGACGGAATGATCCGGTAGCGTATCGTGTTCGTGCGTTCCCCGCCGATGTAGATCGCAGCCGGCCGATGAAGATGGAACACGGTAACCCGCTGTGCGATCGGACTCGCGGGATCGTACCCTTCCGCCTTGATGAGGATGTCGGTCAGTTCCTTCACGAGGCGCGCTTCGGCCTCGGGCGTCAAGGCATCTTCGGGCCACAGTGCATCGATCATAGGCATGGTGCTGCTCCTGCTTTCAGGTCATTGGATGTGGCCATGATCGAGCTTTACTCGCGTACCCGGAAGTGGCAGCATCGCCATTATTCAAGGAATTTCAGACACGCAATGACCATCGTTCGCATCTGGGTTTACGACGGAATTCTCGCATCCGGCGTCGCGGGACCTGTTGACGTTTTCAGCGCGGCCAATCAGTTCCATACCCGCGAGGCCGCGCCTGGCAAGACATCCGCACCCTTGTTCACATGGCGCGTGGAGTCGCTCGACGGACAGCCGGTCACCGCTGCGTCGGGTCAGATCATTCACGTCGATGGCAGGATCGACCCGCGCAAACGAACGGACGCCGTTCTGCTGACCGCACCGTTTTTCTCGAACATCGACGAGTTCATCGGGCGCCGCGAGCAGTTGAACGCGCTATCTTCCGCGCTGAGGCGTCAACGAAAGGCAGGCGCCGTGCTGGCGGCATATTGCACGGCCAATTACCTGCTCGCCGAGGCCGGCCTGCTGGATGGCCGCGCCGCTACGACTCACTGGGCGAGAGCCGCAGACTTCGCGCGCCGTTATCCGCGTGTCGAAGTTCGCGCACAGGAACTGCTGATCGCACAGGACGGCATCCTTTCGGGCGCTTCCGTGACTTCATATCTGAATCTCGCGGTGCGGCTCGTCGAAACATTCGCCGGTGAAGCGCTCGCCACACGGACGGCGAAGGCACTCTTGATCGACATGAACCGGACTTCGCAGGCTTCCTTTGCAACGCTGCTCGACGAACATGGGCATACCGACACGCTCGTCGCGCGCGCCCAGAAGCAGATGGAGGTTACGTTGCAGCAGGGGTTCAGCTTGAGCGAGCTGGCTGCGTCGCTCGCTGTCAGCGAACGCACGCTGAATCGCCGTTTCAAGGAGGCGGTCGGGCTTGCGCCGTTGGCGTATCTGCAGAATCTGCGTATCGAAGTCGCAAAGCGCTTACTGGAAACACGGCCAATCGGGCTTGAGGCGGTAAGTCAGCGTGTCGGCTATGGCGATATCAGCACATTTCGGCAATTGTTCAAGCGCAAGACCGGATTGTCGCCGCGTGAATATCAAATGGGGTTTTCGCGTGCCCCAGCGCAGAATTCAGAAGCCGAGTCAGGCCTCAACGACGGTTGAAGTCGTGCGAGCTCATCGCGCCACCGCGCTCGCAGTTACCTACCTTCTTTCCCCACACTATCCGTTTGTATCCCAACGTATCTACAACAGATAGGGATACGCACGCTTACGCACAACCGATTTTCGGACACAAGCGCGATACGTTCGTCCGCTCAAATACGCCCATCGCGAGCAGAACACCGCACCGCAAAACTGGGCTGACCGAGATAGTGCATATGCAACACGAGCCGAAGGGAACCGTTGAACTGGACCGCGCCGCGGATGAGCCATTGAGCCGCCGGATCGCGCGCAATTGTCTGATGACGCGCGCCCGGCAGATCTCCCGTGTCCTGACCTCGCTCTATGACGATGCGCTGTGTCCGTTCGGCATCGTAGCGCCGCAGTTTTCATTGCTCGTGCTGATTGCGGAGTTCGGGCCCATCAGCCGCTCGGATCTCAGTCGACGCAATTATCACGAGCGCTCGACGCTGACAAGAAATCTGCAGCCGCTGATTGCGCAGGGATGGGTTGCCGAGGACGTTCCGGCTAGCGATGGTCGAAGCCGGCCGCTTTCGCTCACTCACGAAGGCAAGGCGCTGCTCGATAGCGCGGCCTGCGCGTGGTCGGCGGCACAGAGCCACGTGACGCGCCTCCTTGGCGAAAGCGGCGCCCATGCCCTCATGAATATCGCGCGGGAATTGCCGCTGCGCGTGGTCTGAAGTTTTTTTAGTCGATGTTGCATATGCAATATCGACCCACCCCTGTTATTCCTCCCCCCTTCGTCCAGGAGTTTGAAATGAAAGTCGTCAAAGCCGCTGCCGTCCAGTTCAGCCCGGTGCTCTATAGCCGGGAAGCAACCGTCGCCAAGGTCGTGCAGAAGATCCACGAACTCGGCCAGAAAGGCGTGCAGTTCGCCACCTTTCCCGAAACGGTCGTGCCTTATTACCCTTACTTTGCGGCCGTCCAGACCGGCATCGAGCTACTGTCAGGCAAAGAACATCTGCGCCTGCTCGAGCAGGCCGTGACTGTGCCGTCCGCTGCTACCGACGCCATTGGCGAAGCCGCGCGCAAGGCCGGCATGGTGGTGTCGATCGGCGTGAACGAGCGCGATGGCGGCACGCTGTACAACACACAACTGCTCTTCGATGCCGACGGTACGCTGATCCAGCGCCGCCGCAAGATCACGCCCACCCATTTCGAACGCATGATCTGGGGGCAGGGCGATGGCTCGGGCTTGCGGGCAGTCGACAGCGCAGTTGGCCGCATTGGCCAGCTCGCGTGCTTCGAGCACAACAATCCGCTCGCACGCTACGCAATGATCGCCGACGGCGAGCAGATCCATTCGGCGATGTACCCTGGCTCTGCCTTTGGCGAGGGCTTCGCCCAGCGTATGGAGATCAATATCCGTCAGCATGCGCTTGAGTCCGGCGCTTTCGTTGTCAACGCAACAGCGTGGCTGGACGCAGACCAGCAGGCGCAAATCATGAAGGACACGGGTTGCGGGATCGGTCCGATCTCGGGCGGCTGCTTCACCACGATCGTCTCTCCTGACGGCATGCTGATGGCCGATCCGCTTCGCTCGGGTGAGGGCGAAGTGATCATCGACCTCGACTTCACGCAGATCGACCGACGCAAGATGCTGATGGACTCTGCCGGCCACTACAACCGCCCCGAACTGCTGAGTCTGATGATCGACCGTACGCCGACCGCGCACGTTCACGAGCGCGCTTCGCACCCGGTGATCGTCGACGACCAGGGTTCCGACGATCTGCATACCCAGGCCGCATGAACCTGCGAACCACGAATACCCTCTATAGAAGGAGGATTGGTTGTGAAAGCAATGATCAGGACCGGCATCCTTGCGGCGCTGATGGCGATTGTCTCGCCCGGCCATGCGCAGACGTCTGCAACGCATACCTCAGCCGCCACGCCTGCACACAAGCCCGTGGCCGCGAAGACCGACGTCTCGGACAGGACGCTGGTGAAGTCGCTGCCCGGATTCAGAAATGGCTATGCAACGGTGAATGGCGTACGGCTGCATTATGTCGTCGGCGGCAAGGGCGAGCCGCTCGTGCTGCTGCCCGGATGGCCCGAAACGTGGTGGACCTTCCACAAGATCATGCCTGCGCTCGCCGGGCATTACACCGTGATCGTGGTAGATCTGCGCGGCATGGGCGCATCATCGAAACCCGCTGACGGCTATGACAAGAAGACGATGGCCGCCGATATCCATGAACTGACGCAATCGCTGGGCTACGACAAGGTTACGATCGCGGGGCACGACATCGGCTCAGCCGTGGCCTTCGCCTATGCTGAGAACTATCCGGACGCCACCGACAAGCTGGTGATGATGGAGTTTCCGCATCCCGACGATAGCCTCCAGACGCTTCCGCTTTTACCCGCCCAAGGCGCATACGGTGACAGACTGGGGTCGGCACGCCCGAACCTGTGGTGGTTCGCGTTCAACCAGGTCAGAGGTTTGCCGGAGCAACTACTGGCAGGCCGTGCCCGGCTTGAACAGGACTGGCTCTTCCACTACTTTCTCGTGAACGAGAACGCAGTCGACGCGCGCGACCGCGCCGTGTACGCGCGAGCCTATGAAAGCGCCGCCGCAATCCGTGCGGGCAATGCGTGGTACCAAGCTTTTCCTCAGGACGTCATCGACAACAGGGAATATGGCCAACTGCAAATGCCCGTTCTCGTGATGGGTGGCCCCGCATACAAGTGGATGAAGATGGTCGTCGGACAAAGGGCGGTCAATATAAGCGCCGTCGATATCGAGAACAGCGGGCACTTCATCCAGGAGGAGCAGCCCGAACTGGTCACGAAGACAATGCTCGGCTTTCTGCAAGGCGCAGGCGGATGAGGGCTCAATCGTCGCGTTCAGTAATCAAGGATTGCAAACAATTTCTCGCCTTGATGTGCATATGCACATAGATAATTGAAATGAACCCGGCTTTGTGGCCCGATTCGCGCCGCTCGCGCGGTCTGGCTTCGACATCAATGAACTCAACTCGACCGGTAACTGGAATGACAACTCAACTTGTACACGATAGGCCCGTTCTGGTGACGGGGGCCGCAGGCGCGATATCGGCAAGATCGATAACCTGACGGGTCTCGAATCGACGGATCTCGAACATGCCGCACGCGTCTTCTCGGAGGCACTCGGCCAGCCGATCCGCTACCGGAACGTGCCGGTCGCGCCATGGTCCGAAAAACTGCGCGAGCTCGGTATTCCCGATCACGTCGTCGCTCACCTGGCTGTGATGGCCGAATTGCATGCCCAGGGACGCTACGACCGCATGACGAACGACCTGTTCGAGCTCACGGGCCGCAAGCCCACGAGCATGTACGACTTCGTGAAACTGCATGCAGCAGACTTCACGCGCAAGGAAACAGACTAATCGCCGCTTGAGACCCATACCATGTCAAACAACGCTCCCCAATCCTCATCGCGCCGGCATTTCGTCGGCATGGCCGCTGCGGCGCTCGCGGCAGGCTCGCTGAGCCCGCTCGCTTTCGCGGACACCCTCCCTGCCGTCGGCACCGCCACGGAGCCTGCCAACGGCGACAAGACGGCAATTCGACCGTTCCGCGTTCACGTTCCTGAGGCGCAGCTCGTCGACATGCGTCGGCGCATCAACGCGACGCGCTGGCCGGATCGTGAGACGGTGCCCGACGAATCGCAGGGTATTCAGCTCGCCACCATCCAGGGTCTCGCTCAATACTGGGCGACCGGATACGACTGGCGCAAATGCGAAGCGCGGCTGAATTCGTATCCGCAATTCATGACTGAGATCGACGGACTCGATATCCATTTCATCCACGTGCGCTCGAAACACGACAATGCAATGCCGTTGATCGTCACGCATGGCTGGCCCGGCTCGATCATCGAACAGTTCAAGATCATCGATCCGCTCGTCAACCCAACCGCGCACGGCGCGCCGGCTTCGGATGCCTTCCATCTCGTGATTCCCTCTTTGCCGGGTTACGGCTTTTCCGCCAGGCCTGGCACAACGGGCTGGGGACCGGAGCGCACCGCGCGCGCGTGGGTCACATTGATGAAACGCCTCGGCTATGAGCGCTTTGCATCGCAGGGCGGGGATCTCGGTGGAATTGTCACGAACATCATGGCCAAACAGGCGCCGCCCGAACTGATCGGCATCCATGTGAACTTTCCTGCTTCTGTTCCGGCGGAGATACTCAAGTCGCTGACGGCGGGCGATCCGATGCCGGCTGGTCTATCGGACGAGGAAAAGCACGCCTATGAGCAGTTGAGCGCGAACTTCAGGAAGAAGCGCGGCTACGCTTTCGAAATGGGCACGCGCCCGCAAACCTTGTATGGTCTCGCCGATTCGCCTGTCGCGCTGGCTGCCTGGCTGCTCGACCACGGCGACGGCTACGGCCAGCCCGCGGCGGCGTTGAGCGCGGCCGTGCTCGGTCATCCCGTCAACGGTCATTCGGCAGGCGCGCTGACGCGAGACGACGTGCTCGACGACATCACGCTCTATTGGCTGACCAATACGGGCATTTCGGCAGCGCGTTTCTATTGGGAGTCGCACGCGAACTTCTTCCTCGCGGCTGACGTGAACGTGCCTGCCGCTGTGAGCGCGTTTCCGGGAGAAAACTACCAGGCGCCGAAGAGCTGGACGGAAAAGGCCTATCACAACCTGATTTACTTTAATAAGCCCGAAACGGGCGGGCACTTTGCGGCATGGGAAGAACCGATGATCTTCACGAATGAAGTGCGCACGGGGTTAAGGCCTTTGCGGGCGTAATGGGCGAAGCGCTTAGACACGCATGCACGCATGCACGCACGCGCGTCGCACCGCTCGTCGATGCGGTCGTGCCAGTCGGGTGCATGCGATGTCGAAGTTAATCGAACTCTCCCCTTGGGGATCAAATAGTGAGAACGCAATTGAACATGCTGATCAAGACGCTTGCCGCAGTTGCGGCTGGTGCCGTGCTCGCAACGAACGCCTTCGCCCAGAGCACAGGGGAGGTCGGCATCGCCTCGCCATACGTCGCCATCAACAACGAGCCCCGACCCAAACTGATTGTCGATCCCACGCCGCTTCCCGCAGGGCTGGCTCACGGAATCGTCTGGATCCAATATCGGGTGGAGAACGTGCACGTCGTGCCGGTGTTCGGGGCTGCCGCGCTCAACGTCTCACCACGAATTGGGCATCTGCACGTACACATCGACGATTTACCTTGGGGTTGGGTAGAAGCGAATGATGTCAATACGATTAGCGTCGCGGGTCTGCCACCTGGTCAGCACAAGATGCTTATCGAGTTGGTCGACGCGCAACATCACGTATTCGCGGAGTGTACGGAGTGCAGGCAGACTGTGACGTTCACGGTCCCAGAGGGCACGTCACATTCGCACTGAAGGGCCGACAAGGGGCTCTGCGCTGGTTCGTTGCGAATGACATCCAACCTATCCTGCGTTAAGACCGTTCCACCCGATGACTGGGTGTTCGTCTTCGACAATAGGACGGCCGGTTAGGGGGCAGAGCCGACGCCTGAATGTCCAACCGTTGACGAATGCGCGAGACAGTAGCGGCCGCTATTCGACGCGGTCGCTGCCGCCATCGGTGCGCTTTCTAAACAGGCCGGATAGCAGATGCTCAATGATTTTGGTAGCGCATATGCCAAGAACGAAGATCGCGGAGAAATACAAAGCGCCATAGATGGTTGCATTGACATCCGGACCCCTTAAGAATGCCAGCGTTGCGGCGACACCGTCTTTCACACCGGCTTGGTATCGGTCATCGGCGTTCCTGCCTGCAATCCGCCCGACGTAGGAAAACAAACGCCCAACGACGCCGTCGTCCCAGAATACGTCGAGGTCGTCATAGGTGTCGTTATATTGTCCAAAACATGATTCATTAAGCGGAGCACTGGAATTCTGGTCTGAACATTGGCTGGATGTGGCACCGTTGAGTGCTGGCCCTTGCGCAACTTGCCGGCAACGACCCGTCGTCAGAAAGGACCGATAGTCATCCGCCGCGATTTGCCGAAGTCCAGTGAGGTCGCTCAGGTAATCTTGAAAGCCCTTTGAGGACGAGTCGGCATCTTCAGAGCGTGAGCATGTCAGTTTGAATAGCGGTGCGCCGGCCGCCGCTGCGAACCAACCCGACGCATATCCGCCGACGGAGGCACCGATTATGAGGACGAATCCCATGATTGCTACGCCAGCAACCGCTCCCCCAACGAAGACGATTGCTTGCATGTAGCGATTCTTGGTAAATGACATCGCGCTCTCGCGTTGGAGCTACCGCCAGGCGGCACGTAGGCATGGCCGCGAGCATCGGTACGACCCCGTTGTTGGGATAGCCTCGATATCTTATGAGAGTGGACCGGGAAATGCTCACTGTCAAAGCGTATAGCGCGGGCGGAGTCGCCGACGATCGGCATGGTCGCCAGCCTTCCCAGGCGCTCCGGCCCCGCGTGGAGAATAATACTCCGAAGTGATCTACGGAACGGCCCATAGCGTGGTCAACGCCCAACCGTCTGCATCTCCCTTGGGACCGGACGCTTTGATGCAGCGAGTGGACGCGAGGCTATGTCAAAACGCGCACGATTACCTGGTTGGCACCGCAAAACTCAACGGCATCGATCACGAGGCATATCTGCGCTTCGTGCCTGGTTTGTAGAAGGGTGCAATTGCCTGGCCAAGGCGCGGAGCATGAAGTCTTCACCATATAGTTCGACGCGCCGCTCAGCGTATCTCGATCAGCGTGTAGTGGTATTCGTCGCTGATAGCACCCTTGAATTCATCCGCCGCCTTGACGTGTCGCTCACGCACGAATCCGAGCGCCTCAACAAGGCGAATCGACGCCTCGTTTCTCGCATCAATCTCGGCGAGAAACTGAACAACACCATATCTTTCCCGCAATCGCGGTAGCAGCGTTCGTAACGCTTCATTCGCGTAGCCATGACGCCGACTCCGGGCAAAGACAAAGTACGCGATCCAGGCCCGAAGTGACTGCAAGTCTATCGTCGCCTGCACATAGCCGTGCGCCACACCATCATGCCCGAGCATCGCCCAATTGAGCCACGCCTCATTACCATCGGGGGACCGTCGTGATTCGAGTTGCCGGTATCGAATCGCAAGGGTCTCGACGCTTATGGGTGGCTCCTGCGGAATATAGCGGTAGCAGTCAGGATCACTCAGCCCTTGAAAGAGGACCGCTGCGTGACGTTCGCTGATCGGCTCAAGAAACATTCGTTCCGTCGGCTGCGACGTATCATCGAAAGAGGAAAGTTCCAAGTGTCGATCTCACGAATGATTGTCTAGCTTCTCGTTTGCCAATGTTACAAGGGTAGGGTAACGGCGCTGAGTCTATCACCGAGAGGAACTTCAACAGATCGGCGACGCTCGCCGATAGACGGGCACGCGTATGGGTTGCATCGGCGCCAAGAGTTCGGGCTCGCGGAGCGTGATCTCGAAGAGGAACTTCAGCCCGGTGGTCGCGGTGTTCAGTGACACCGGCGACGTGCCGTGATCGACCAGATGCAACTGGTAACCATGCAGATCCTCGACGGTGGCAGTTTCAGGCGAGCGCCCGAGGTGTCGGGCGAACTCGCGGACGATGCGCGGGTAGTGGGCTTGTGTCTGTCGTGGATCATGCGCCGGCGCGACGGGCGCGACGGGCGCGACGGGCGCAACGGGCGCAATGGGCTCATGGTCGGCTGGGAGGAAGTCATGATGCGGCTCCTGTTGAAGAACGAGGCGGATTGCCTCACTCGCCAACATCAACCGCGCGAGCGGCTTCGTTCGTCGACCCTGAGCAGCCACTTGAATCTCTCGAAAGCGGACGGACGGACAGCTAATCGCGTGGATGTAACTTTTCCCTAATTCGCCGACGTTAAACCAGTCACCTGCTATGGCAGGCGACCGGTTTTTCATGCCTTCACATAACCTCTCTGCGACGTATATCTATGTCGCCGTCCGATTAACGCAGAGGCTTGACGCCACTAACGAGGTACATAAGCGCGGCACCGCCAAGCACAACGGTTCCGGCATCAATGGCCTGCTTATATCTCGTTTGGTTCTCGACACCCCTTGCCCAAAGTGCATCGAATCGAGCAGAATCGCCCCCCCCTGCTATAAAGAGTTGTAGAGTCGCGGACTTCTGGACCTCATTAGCCTGTTGCCATACCTTCATGTCGTCAATGATGGTCTGTTGCTCGGCTTCCTCGTACGGTGGATAGAGTGGGATGGCCTTATCGGATATCCACGTTCGTATGCGTTCGAGCCCAACCTGTTTGAAGTAACCTGGAACCAGTCCGCCAAGTGAATGATCTCCTTGCCTTAGTGCTCGACGTCCACGCTCAATCACCAATGCGAACTCAAAATCTTCCGCACATTCCTTGGCAGGGCGTCCGTCATCGAACGATGAACGCATCGAAGTAGCGCAAAGGTTATCTGGCTCTACGCAAAGTAATGTTCCACCAGGCTTCAGGACGCGAAGCATCTCTCGTATCGCGTACAGGGAATCGCTCACGTGAATCAGCACGGTCTGGCACGTGACGAAGTCAAAAGTGGCATCAACAAATGGAAGCGACATTGCGTCGCCATATTCGACATGAACATTTACCCCGCAGTCGCTCATCGCCGCTGTCCACGTGGAAGAACCGTGTAACCACTTAGGATCGGTATCCACCCCACGCACCATTGCACCGGGGGCCAAGTGGCGTCCTATGATCCGTGTCCAGTGCCCCAATCCGCAGCCCACATCGAGCGCGGTGTGTTTCGACGCCAGATTCAGCCGGTTTGCTATCAAGTCGATGAAATCCGCGTTCCACCAATGATCGCGGTAATCGCCGAAGTATTCTTCTGAATGACCTTTTTCACTCATCCTGTTGACCTCTTAATTGTGCATACACTCGATGGACGACCGAGAGCACACCCGGCAGGATATTCATGCTGGGTGGTCTATCTGTAGCAATACACACAAGATCAAATTACAAGGGCGAGTCCCCAATCCAATTGCGATTCCAGCTATCGACGGTAACGCGAAGAAAAATGGAGCGCAACCTGTCCATGATCGCGGAGGCCAGATTGAGGCCAGGATTTTAGGAGTTTTTAGGGGATGCAACTGGCGATTGTCAGCAATTCAAGGAGCCATGCCAACTGGTTGAAAGCGGCCGACCCGCGCCGGTGGCCATTGATACCGGTGGTGCCGCACGACAAGTGGACGCTCAAGAAGTTTTCGTTTCCACGCGCCGCTTAACCGCGTTATTCATCGCCTGAAAGTTCTGCCGAGTTGCCTCGATGACGTCTGTCGTCAATCGTCCAGCTAGCAATCCCGAAAAAGACTCCGTTTGCTCAAAACGGGTGCCACCCGTTACGGCCGTGAGGTGGATGCAATGTGTACCGTCGAAGACACCGCGAATCCAGACACTGCCACGCCAACAAAGGTCTTTTGGGGGACGAACGACCAGAACAGTCGGCTTGAACACCATGGAATCCGGTCCAATGCCTAACACGATGCGAATCGTCTCTCCTTCCCTAAGGTCGCCGTCAACACGAGTAATGAAAGGATTCCAGACGGGATACGCGGTGGTATCCGATACGACGGTCCAGACATCGGCAGGCGGCCGATCGATGAAAATGTCAGCCTGCGCACTACTATCTTCGTGGAGGACAAAAAGGGCTCCGACAACACCGACGACAATGATAGCCATGCCCTTGAGCAGCCATCCCCGCAAGCCCATATTCGCTCCGTAATTGGTTGTCATCGTGCTGCTGTAGTTATCAGCGCACAGATTGTTTACGATCTGGTCGGCGACGTCGAGTGTCTGAAACTGGCCGAGCGGTGACGTTTCAGGGTTCATATTCGTAGCACTACAAACAGGCTACCGCCCTGCGCTCAGCTACTGCTGTCGCTGCATTCGTGCGTCTTCCTCAAAACGTGTATCTTCGAGCTCCTGCAGCACGCCATCGAGATCCACAGGTCGCGTGTCGACCTCGATTCGGCCGGTCAATTCGGCATCGACATGCAGCCGGCCTGCTTCAAAGAGCGCCCAGATCTCCGTGCCATAACTAGCAGCGAGTATTTGAGGTGCAAATCGCCCGAAGTAGGCGGCCAGGTTGTCGACGTCACGCTTAAGCATTGAGGCGGCGTCATTGTTGCCGGCTGCGTCGACGGCCTGCGGCAGATCGATGATCACCGGCCCATCCGCTGCCAGCAGGATGTTGTATTCCGACAGGTCGCCGTGAATCACCCCCGCACAGAGCATCCGGACAACCTGGTTGAGCAGCAGCGCGTGCAGTTCGATGGCGCGGGCTTCAGTCAGATCGACATCGTTGAGCCGTGGCGCGACGTCGCCCATCTCATCGACCACCAGCTCCATCAGCAATACGCCATCGGTACAAATATAGGGTTGCGGCACCCGTACGCCTGCGTCGGCGAGCCGGAACAACGCGTCGACTTCGGCGTTCTGCCATGACGCCTCCTGCATCTGACGGCCGTAGCGTGTACCTTTTTCCATAGCACGCGCCTGCCGGCTGTTCTTGACTTTGCGCCCGTCCCGATACGAGGCGGCTTGCCGGAAACTGCGCTGCTTCGCGTCCTTGTAGACTTTTGCGCATCGCGTCGACTCGCCACTGCGCACGACGTAGACGGTTGCTTCCTTGCCGCTCATCAACTGGCCGATAACTTCGTCGATAAGTCCTTCTTCGAGAAGCGGTGCAAGCCGTTTGGGTATTTTCATACGACCACCAACTGCGGCTCGGGGGATGAATGGGCCGCTGAAGTATGCGCGATCACCATACCGATGGATTGAGCGGTCGGCGCTGCCGATCGGAAATTTTTTGCGTGAGAGACAGGTGGGTTCATGCCTGATTATAAGGTAAGGCGAGATGACGCAAGCCACTTGCCGAGGTTGCAGGCGAATTGTCGCGGCGGCTGAAGCTGCACGTAGCCTGGTCCGGCGGGAAGCGCCCGACCCATCGCAGCAGTTCGTTGGCGCCGCGCGAGCAATGGCTGTTAGCGGAGTTGTGCAGTCGTTCACACGGCAGGTTGCCGCCGTACCTGGAAGTTACCAGGGGGTACGAATCTGTCATTCGCCTGCACGGTAATATCCTGAGGGAACATCCCAATCCCCGTTGCGAGTGAAGATGCGAAATGCATGTTAGCCGATCTGCTTTTGTGAGTTCTATTTTTCTATCGCGTCTTGCCGATCAGATGCTCTTCTTTCTGGTCCCACTGGTAGTTTTTGCGACCACGCACGAGGCAACCTGGTCCGGGATTGCGTTTTTTGTAGAGGCTCTGCCGCGCTTCCTTGCATTTCCACTATGCGGCGTACTTTGCGATCGCATGTCGCCCGTTCGCCTTTTGCGTATAAGTCAAGCGAGCCGTGCGATTACCTGTCTGGTTGGTTTGGCGGGTTACCTGGTCTGGGGCGGATTTCCATGGCTTGTCGGCCTCTCTGCGGTCTGCGGCGCGCTCACCAGCCAGGGATTTGTTGCTCGTGAAGTCCTGCTGCCGCGAGTTTTCGCAGGGCAGAGCTTCGAGAAGGTGCTTTCTTACACGCAACTCGCCGATCAGTTGGGAATGGTGCTTGGGCCGTTGGCTGCGACCGCCCTCATGGGTTGGCGGAACTGGGAATGGGCGGTTGGCGGCGCGGGGCTACTGTTTATGGCTTCAGATGGACTCGTCGAAGTATGGCAGCGTACAACGTCGGCTCGCATACGTCCGCCCGCGCATACAACCGGTCCGCTTTACGCGCCGCTATGCACCGCAATTGCGCAAGTTCTTACCCTGCCTGGTCTCGTTCGCCTCGTGTTGCTCGCGGCCGCCGAGAACCTCGTCATCGGAACCGCGTTGGCTACGTCGGCTGCAATGGTCACGGGAACGTTTGGGCAAACGAGCGAGTTTTACGCTGCCTTGCAGGTCGCCGGCGCCATTGCAACAGTGTTGATTCTGCTGCTAGTCGCTCACGTCAAAATTTCTCGCGTACGGCTGGGTACGGTTGCGTTCATCGCGATTGCAGCGGGCGGACTCGCCATGGGGATGTCCACTTCGATAGCCACGTATACGATTGCGTTTCTCGTTGTGATTGGCTTCGACAAAATGTTTAACGTGTATATCCGAAGCTCACGTCAAGCGATCATTCCACCACAAGATTATGGAAAAACAACTGGTGTAATTGTCCTGTTGAACAATGCGACGCAGCCGTTGGCTGGGTTGCTGGTCGGACTAGCGGCGGGCAAGAGTTCGATTTCTCTCGTTGTCACGTTGACAGCGGCAGGGATGATAACTTTGGGTGGATTCGTTACTGTGATAAGCGTGGCCAGAGCACGTTTGCACGCATCGAGGTGCTACTGAACGCGATCTGCAATGGAAGATGTGAGAAAGATAGTGAAAGGTCAGGCTCGGCTTCGGCCATGAACGGTCCGTCCACATGTTTCTGCGAACGTTCGCTCAAAACGAACAAGCCGCCTTTCGGCGCCTATTGTCTTCGAGAGCCCTCCTACGAATTTTTTCCGTCGTGGCATCCCACATACAATATTATTCAATAATCTCAATCTGATTTTTGATATTCTCCGTGCTTATGCTCGTCCACTTTGCAGCCCTTAACAAAAGTGCATAACACCTTCTAGGGGTAGGAGGACCCTCGAAAACCTCGCAAAATCCTACCTCGAAAAATTTTCAACAAAATCGGCCGACCAGAGCCGCCAGATTCGTCAGCGGTCCAGTTCGATGCGGAAGCGAAGAGACTCAGCGAATCCATAGGCCGCCGTCTTTCGGAAGCGCTCGATCAAGACACCATCGCATGCTGCGATAACCCGCTGCGAGGCTATATTTTCGGGGTCGACCGTTAGCTCGACGTAGGACAACCCTTGCAGCCTCGCTTCGCCGAGCATCAAGTTTAGCGCCTGCCTGGCGTAGCCGTTGCCTCTCTTCCACGGCACGACGGAGAAGCCGATATGTCCAGGCACGTTCGGCGGCAATTCGGCTGTTCCAGTCTGCCAACGAAATCCGATTGCGCCGCTAACATCGCCGTCCCAGATCCATCGGACAATGCTTGGCAGACGGGCCACGGTCGAGCCATCGGGCAAAGGAATGGGGCCTCCCGATGCAGTTGGATCGTCCAGCCCATCGACAAACGCCTGCGCGTCCACTTCGATGGCGCGCAATTGTTCGCGCGCAGCGACCTCCCTGCGGACATTGTCGGGTGACCATCCCGTCATAAGAGCCGAAACGTAGCTCGGCAGCAATGCGGTCGTGGGTTTCAACAATTCAATTGCGCTCATTTTTTCGGTACGCGTCAAAGAGCAGTGATTGTCAGTAGTTCGAGCGGTGCCGCGAAATGTCCCAAAATGGCCGGACAGCGTTTGAGCGCCGCCCGGCAGCGTCGGTCATACGTCGGTCTGCTCCGCCATCTCGAATGCGTCGTCGATCTCGATACCAGGATATTGCACCGTGCTGTCCAGTTTGCTATGTCCGAGAAGCAACTGTACCGCCCTCAGATTCTCTGCGCGACGGTAGATCAGCGATGCCTTGGTCCTGCGCATCGTATGCATCCCGTAAGCCGCGTCGTCAAGTCCGATTGCACTGAATCACGCCTCCGAACTCGCGGGCGTCTGATCGGTGATCTCGAACTGGACCGGACGCTGCGTCTTCTGCTGCATGACGGTTGCCCGGTTCGTCACGCGTGAGCCGAGGCAGACGTCGGAGACTCGCAACTTCGTCAGGTCACACGCCCGCAACTTGCTGTCGATTGCGAGGTTGAACATAGCGAGGTCCCTCATCTCTGAGGCCAACTACAGGCGTATACGGATTGCCTGGATCTTTCTGAGCTTGAGGGACGGCTTCTTGCCCGTCAGCTTTCCCTTCTTCCAATGCGCGTGCCCTGCGCTGCCGGTAGCAATGGCTTCCATGACGATCTCCTTTCGACGGAAGGAGAAACAATTTGCGCCCGGCGCCACAGGGCAATGAGCGACCCTGAACAGCCCTTCGACTTTCTCTAAAGCAACCACTCAATCTTACGTTTCAGGTATCTTCGCCTACCGGTACGCGCTCCGCGCTTTCGGCGAGACGCAAGCCTTAAGTTTTGTGTTTCGGAATAAGCAACTCAAATATTAGCGTGTCGCGCCACTCGCCCCTGATAAGCACGTTGTTCCTCAAGCGACGCTCTTGGCGCATACCGATTTTCTTAAGGATGCTGATGGACGCCGCGTTCTCGGGTCTGCATGTTGCGAAGATGCGCATGACGTTGGCGATGCTGAGCACGTGTTCGACAAGGCGCTTCACAGCTTCGGTACCGTACCCATTCCCCAGTAATGCGGATTGAGGGAGTAGCCAATCTCAGCTTCTGACCCATCGGTCGATATTGCCGCTAAGACACTACCGATCAGGGTCTCGTCATTCAAGACTACAGCAAGTGTAAACCGTCGCCTCTCCGCAATTAAAGGTTCATTTGCGGACGCTTCGACGAATTCCGTGGTTTCCAACAAGGTATTCGGTCCCCACGCTTGGTGCCTGACGACATCGGTGGAGGACGCATATTCGTGAACAGCGTCGCGGTCGGCAATTGTGAAATCACGAAGGAATAAACGGTCTGAATTTAACCTCATGATGCCTCGTTAGAAGTCGTTGGCGTTGGTAGCGATAGGGTCGGGCGGAAACTGTCTCGTCATTGTCAACAATCTTTCGGCTTGCGTCGACAGGCAGTTCTTGGCCGGCCAGCGAGCGACGACTGGGCGCAGCGATTTCTTTCGGCACAAGTTTTTTGCAAAAGGCATGGCCCGACGGCGGATTCAACCGGTCGATGCAACACAATGAACGCTGCTTCGGCGGCGACATCTCGTCGAACACTCTGGCGGGCAGCGTCGTCCGCGTTGGCCTTGCCGCGCGGCCCGTGATCAACCCGATGCGCGATGGTGCTGCTCGACTCGGAACTCATCTACGGCGACGAGACGACCTTCCAGGTGCTGAAGGAGCCGGAACGGCCACCTCAATCGAAGAGCTATCTGTGGGCGCAAGTCATCAACTCGGGGACCGCCCTTCCGGATGCTTTCGTACTGGCCAGGGCGTGGCGCCCAGCATGCGCAGCTGCTCTATGCGGGCGTGAAGCCTGTTGCAGTGCTGATGACCGACGGCTATGAGTTATACAACGGCCTCGCTCGTGATCACCAGCTCGTGTATCTCGGTTGCTGGGCGCATGTCAGTCGCGGATTCATCAAAGCGTAAGAGACCGTGCCGAAGGCAGCGCGCACGCTGGACCTGCTGGCTACACGGTTCGTAGGGTTGATTGGAAAGCTGTTCGCTGTCGAGGTGCGCGCAACGAAGTTGGCAGCGCAACGTCGGCAGCGGCCACGTGCTCGCTACAGCAGTAGCGTGCTCGCCGTCGTCGAACACTCGATGGTCATGCAACTGCCGACGATCGTGCCGTCGAGTTTGCTTGGCAAGGCTCTCCGGTACATGCGTGGACAGTGGCCCAGGCTGGCCCGCTATGTCGAGAACGGGAACTGGCCCATATCGAACAACCTGTGCGAGAACGCAATCAGGCCATTCGTCATCGGACGGAAGGGATGGCTGTTTGCCGACACCGTCGCCGGCGCACAGGCCAGTGCGAATCTTTAATTACTGGTCGAGACCCGCAAGGCGAATGGCATCGATCCATACGATTACCCCCGATGGCGGTTCCAGCGCCTTCCGCTTGCAAAGACGGTCGACGACTACGATGCGCTACTGCCTTGGAAATTATTACCCTGAGCTAAACTGAGCAATCGCACCGCTTACAAACTCCGCCCCCCGATGAATGACAATCTGATGAACAGGGTTGCGCTGGTTCCCGTCGAAGAAAGCGCAGCAAAGACGCAGGAGCTCTTCTCGCAGTATGAGGCTGCTCTGCGAGATCACATCGATCTGGCGTTCGGTTGGGATGATGGGTTTCAACGACGTCGATTTGCAGAGTCATACGCGCACTCCGATATACGACTGATCCAGGTCGGTGCCGACACAGCAGGTTACGCGGTCATCAGGATGCTAGACGACGCGATTCACCTGTCGCTTCTGATACTGAAACCAAGCTTCCAGCGACAAGGAATCGGAAAAATCATTCTGAGATCGCTAATGTCAAAGGCCGAGCGGACTGGAAAGGACATCACACTGTCTTGCTTCCTCTCAAACTCAAAGGCTGTTGCGTTCTACGAATCGATGAAATTCCAGGTCGCGTCAACTGATGAATACTTCGTAGACTATCGATTCCCGGCGTCTACCAAGTAGTCTCATCCGGTGAAGCTCACTCCGTTTCATACGCACTTGCGGCGTCGTTTGATGACCGCTTACGTTCTTTTGACTGGGGCCATTCAAGGACGAATTGGTCAGCTAACACCACCTGCACGGATGCAAAGTCGTTTGAACCCATGAGCGTCCAGAACTCACGGACAAGCATCGAGATATCGTTGGTGTCGTTAGTCATCGTTGCTGCGTTCGGCAAGTTGAAGGAGTTCTGATTCGAGATTGTCAGCGATTATGCCGCCCATGTCGAATGTCGCTTCCTGGCCGGTCATCGCTGCATGCGACGGGCATATCTCCGGCATTCGTCAGTTGCTTTCCCATCTCGAACGCACGAAGCTCGTAGCCAAGTTCCCGGTACAAATCGACTGCCGGTTCATTAAACGCCCAAACGGTC
The DNA here is from genome assembly GCF_014200455.1 of Paraburkholderia bannensis. Lineage (GTDB taxonomy): Bacteria > Pseudomonadota > Gammaproteobacteria > Burkholderiales > Burkholderiaceae > Paraburkholderia > Paraburkholderia bannensis_A. The sequence continues at coordinate 40,799 of NZ_JACHBW010000023.1, forward strand.
AGTCTCATGTCGTTGGCACCATTTTTTCGCGCCCAGTCTTCTGCAAGTTTCATCAGCGTACTCCCGACGCCGCGCCCCCGCAGTCGTTCCAAAACAGCAACTGAGCCAATCCGGCCGACGATCATTGGCTGCAACAAAGGACTTACCGGTTTTACCAATTGAACGGTGATAAAGCCGATCGCCGCGCTGCCATGCTCTGCGAGAAACATGGCTCGATCTTCTCCTTGGAGGCTAGATAGCCAGTGCGGCTTGTCTCGGGCGAACTCTGCAGTGGCGTTTGCATAGATATCAGGACGTGCCTCGTGGTGGACCGCATTCAAGATTTGTCCCAGTTCGCAGACAGTCAAAATGTCGTCGGGACTTGCGCGTCGATAGCTTATCGAGTCGATCATCTTCGGCTCTTCACGGTGGGTAAATAAAAAAGGCGCCGTAGGCGCCTTGGTCGTTTGCAAATGGAGTTGGACCGGTGAGGTCGAGTTCCCTGCTATGGACGTAACGAACCACGGCGCAATAGTTCGCGACCGTGATGATGAGATCGATTCGGGACGTTACGGAATTCCATGCGGCTTATGTTCGCACATCTATTTAAATTTGTGAACCGGCCGACCTGTCAAGGCGACCAGGATGCGCTCACAGGGATCGCAACAACTTGCAAACCATCGGCCCCGGCCTGCGCTACCTTGCCGTTTCCAAATATTTCGAGTATATTGGAAATATGGAAGAAAAAGATATCGTTCGTGCCTTGGCGGCTCTTGCTCATGACCTGCGCCTGCGCGTGTTCCGCATGCTGGTTGTCGCTGGCCCCGAAGGGCTCACGCCCGGCACCGTCGCGGCACAACTGGACGTGCCCAATGCGACGCTCTCCTTTCACCTGAAGGAACTGATGAACGCAGGTCTGGTCACGCAGGAGCGCGACGGACGCACCTTGATTTACCGGGCCGCCTACGACCAGATGAATGCTGTCCTCGGTTTTCTGACCGAGAACTGCTGTCAGGGTCAGTCCTGCCTGAGCCCGAGCGCAGGTTCGTGCCAATGCTGAACGAGAATGCCCCCAACATCGCCGCCGTGCGCCAAAGCGCGTCGAAGCCGGCAATCGGATTCTTCGAGCGCTACCTGACGGTATGGGTTGCGTTGTGCATCGTCGCGGGCATCCTGCTCGGCCAGGCGCTACCGGGCGTCTTTCAGGCAATCGGACGCATGCAATACGCCCAGGTCAATCTGCCGGTGGGATTGCTGATCTGGGTGATGATCGTGCCGATGCTGATAAAGGTCGATTTCGGCGCGCTGCATGAAGTGCGTCAGCATATCAAGGGCATTGGCGTCACGCTCGTGGTCAACTGGCTCGTCAAGCCGTTCACGATGGCGTTTCTCGCGTGGCTATTCGTTAAGCAGCTGTTTGCGCCGATGCTGCCCGCGGCGCAGCTCGACAGCTATGTGGCCGGGCTGATCCTGCTGGCGGCAGCGCCTTGCACTGCAATGGTGTTCGTCTGGAGCCGCCTGACGGGCGGGGATCCGCTCTTCACGCTCTCGCAGGTCGCGCTCAACGACAGCATCATGGTGGTCGCGTTCGCGCCGCTCGTTGGCCTGCTGCTCGGTATATCGGCCATTACGGTGCCCTGGGCGACGCTGTTCACCGCGGTCGCGCTGTACATCATCATCCCCGTGATCCTCGCGCAGATCCTGCGCAAGGTGCTGCTCGCGCGCGGCGAGACAGTATTCGAAGTCGCGATGGCTAAGATCGGCCCTTGGTCGATAGCGGCGTTGCTAGCCACGCTGGTGCTGCTGTTTGCCTTCCAGGGCGAGGCCATTCTGAAGCAGCCTCTCGTGATCGTGCTGCTCGCCGTGCCGATCCTGATCCAGGTGTTCTTGAATTCGGCGTTGGCTTACTGGCTCAATCGCGCAGTCGGCGAGAAGCACAACATCGCCTGTCCCTCTGCGCTGATCGGCGCGTCGAACTTTTTCGAACTGGCTGTCGCAACCGCCATCGGCCTGTTTGGTTTCAATTCGGGCGCGGCGCTCGCCACAGTCGTGGGCGTGCTGATCGAAGTGCCAGTCATGCTGCTGGTGGTGCGCATCGTCAACCGCACGAAGAACTGGTACGAGTGCGCCTGAACGTTACGGAAACAAGCAATGAACGAAGTCACCATCTATCACAACCCGGACTGCGGCACCTCGCGTAACACGCTCGCGATGATCCGCAACGCGGGTATCGAACCTGTTGTCATTGAATACCTCAAAAACCCGCCGTCGCGCGAAAAGCTCGTCGATCTGATTGCGCAGTCGGGCTTGAGCGTGCGCGAGGTGCTGCGCGAGAAAGGCACGCCTTACGCGGACCTGCATCTGGACAACCCGGCGCTGACCGACGACCAGTTGCTCGACGCGATGATGGCGCACCCCATTCTCATCAACCGGCCTTTCGTGGTGACGTCGATGGGCGTGCGCCTGTGCCGTCCGTCCGAAGTCGTGCTCGAAATCCTGCCCGACGCGCAGCGCGGTCCGTTCAGCAAGGAAGACGGCGAAGTGGTGATTGACGCAGAGGGCAAGCGTGTCCGCTCCCATGAATGATCTCGCGACGGAGCTTCCGCAAGTCGATGCGGCATTGTTCCGCGTGCCCGATATCCAGCGCCTTCAGGCCACGAAGGCTTCCGCACACGCGCCCCGCATCCTCCTGCTTTACGGTTCGCTGCGCGAGCGCTCGTTCAGCCGCCTGCTGAGCGAAGAAGCCGCGCGCCTGCTTACGGCGATGGGCGCTGAGGTCCGCACGTTTAATCCGGGCGGCCTGCCGCTGCCTGACGATGCGCCCGATACGCATCCCAAGGTGACCGAGTTGCGCGAACTGGTGCTGTGGTCCGAAGGCATGGTCTGGTGCTCGCCGGAGCGCCACGGCGCGATGACCGGCATCATGAAAGCGCAGATCGACTGGATTCCTCTTTCGGTGGGCGCGGTGCGGCCGACGCAAGGCAAGACGCTCGCGGTGATGCAGGTGAGCGGCGGCTCGCAGTCGTTCAACGCGGTCAATCAGATGCGCGTGCTGGGGCGCTGGATGCGAATGCTGACCATCCCAAACCAGTCGTCGGTGGCCAAGGCATTCATGGAGTTCGATGAGTCGGGCCGCATGAAGCCTTCTGCCTATTTCGATCGCGTCGTGGATGTCATGGAAGAACTGGTGAAGTTCACGCTGCTGACGCGCGACATCGGACCGTATCTGGTCGACCGCTACAGCGAGCGCAAGGAAAGCGCCGAAGAACTGATGAAGCGGGTGAATCAGAGCAACATCTGAGCTGTGCACCTGGCAGATGTCCTGCGGAGCAGTCGATCGGTAGCGCAATGCCGATAATCGCAACTGGCCGACGACAATCCACTCTCACTTGGCACGCTGACGCTACTTCATGTCCATCGATACCCCGGCAGTGCCTTCCACCCGCCATCACTCCGCCATTACGGTCCTGCTCGTTTTCCTGAAACTGGGGATTTCGAGTTTTGGAGGACCGATTGCGCACATCGGTTACTTTCGGCGCGAGTTTGTCGAGCGCCGGCGCTGGCTGGATGAGCGTACTTTCAGCGATCTCGTCGGCATGTGCCAGTTTTTGCCCGGGCCGGCGAGCAGTCAGGTTGGTTTCTCCATCGGGCTGCTCAAGGCTGGCTGGCGCGGCGGCCTCGCCGCATGGCTTGGCTTTACGCTGCCTTCGGTTCTGCTGATGCTCGCGTTCGCGGCTGCGGCGCCGGACCTGGGTAGCCGAACCGGTGATGGAGTTGTGCATGGGCTAAAGCTCGTTGCGGTGGCGGTGGTCGCGCAGGCGGTCTGGGATATGGCGCGAAAGCTTTGTCCAGACCGGCGGCGCGCCGGCATCGCGCTGCTCGCCATCTTGATGCTCGCGGGATTGGCGACGCCCTTTGCGCAGGTGCTGGTGATCATCGTGGGTGCGCTGCTTGGCCTTTGTTTCTGCGCAGCGATAACCGCAACGTCCCATGAGCCGCAGCCAGAAACGGTGGCGGAATGGCGAGGGTCGCGCAAGGTATCGGGCGCGGCGCTCGCGCTTTATCTGGGCCTCCTCGCCGGCTTGCCGGTATTGGGCACAGCGGGCGGACAGGGATTGCGCCTTTTCGATGCCTTCTATCAGTCGGGGGCGCTGGTATTCGGCGGTGGTCACGTCGTGCTGCCCTTGCTCCAGCAGCGGACGGTTGCACCCGGATGGGTGTCGCCCGCGGCATTCCTCGCAGGCTACGGTGCTGCGCAGGCCGTTCCCGGCCCCTTGTTCACGTTCGCCGCGTATCTCGGCTGGGTGAGCCACGCAGGACCCGGCCACGGGTCTGGTGCCGCCATCGCGGTCATCGGCATCTTTCTGCCAGGCCTGCTGCTGGTCGTCGCGGCGCTGCCGTGGTGGCAGGCGATGCGTGAGCGCCCCCGCATGGTGGCGGCGCTTGCCGGCGTGAACGCCGCCGTTGTCGGCCTGCTGGCTTTCGCGTTGTATTCGCCGGTCTGGACAAGTGCGGTCCGTTCGCCTTCTGATTTTGCGATCGCCGCCTGCGGTTTCGTGGCATTGGTGAAATGGAAAGCGCCGCCGCTCGCGGTCGTGCTGTTTTGTACGATCGCGGGAATTGCGGCGAACATGTTGCTCACCTAGAACACCTAACGAACTGGCTGCAGCCATTCCGCGAGCCACGCTGCACGTTCTGGAAACGGGACATGCCGGTTGTGCCGACGACCCTATCGCGTTCGCCGGGATGGTAGCCGCGTAAGCATAGCGACACAGTGGTTCACAACCAACTCGAAATTGGGCCAGCGCGGATTTTCAAACCGACCATCGAGGGTCCGCGCTAAAGTTTCATTTTTGTCAGCCGATAATATGTCATGCGGGATTTCATCCTGTTATTCCGTTTTTGCTGGTATTTGCGTGAAGCCGATGCTACGTGATGATTGGCTAAATAGTTAGACGAAGCAAGCCAGGTGGACTGAGGCCCGACAGGGGGAAGTGTGAGGACTGAATTTGAATACGTGCGGATAACAGAACTGGCTGGACTGGATGCTGAGACGTTGGATGCATTGCCATTCGGCGTGGTCGGATTTACATCGGATGCGATGGTTACCGTCTACAACGCCACCGAGTCGAGAAACGCCGGATTGAGTCCGCAGCGGGTACTGGGCAAGCATTTTTTTGAAGAGGTTGCGCCATGCATGAACAACTTCATGGTCGCGCAACGCTTCGATGACGTGGATGAGCTTGACGAGATCATTCCATACGTTTTGACCCTACGCATGCGCCCGACTCCGGTGCGTTTGAGGCTGCTGAAGGCTCGGGGCTGCACGACGCGATTTGTCCTGATTGAGCGGAGTGTCGCAAATTGAGCGCGCCGAACACGGTCCAGAACGACCTGGAGTCCGAGTACGAAGCGTTGCTTTCATTCATGTATCTATCGCCGGTGGGGATTGTCCGCAGCAACAAATCAGGCTTCGTCGACATGATGAACCCTCTTGCCGCCCAGCTGCTAATGCCGCTGGTGAAGGGAGGGAATATCCAGAATATTTTCGATAGCCTTGCTTCGGTCGCCCCGGAGCTTCGCAATCTGGTGGCCAGTTTCAAGGCGGAGCGTGGGCCAGTGTGTGAGAACCATCGGGTTTTCGTGACGCCGGCCAAGGATGATGCTGTTGTTCTTTCATGTTCCATCATCAAGGTTAGTGCGGATGTTCTGATGATGGTGTTGACGGACATCTCCCGACAGGTCGCCGCCGAGCGTCGAGCGCGGCAGACCGAGTCCTGGCTCGCCGGGATTTATACGAGTGTCAACGATTTTGCGGTTTTTACGCTCGATGCTCAAGGCTGCATCGACAGCTGGAATCCATCTGTCGAACGCCTGACAGGCTTTGATGAGGCGGAAGTTATCGGGCGCATGCTGTCACGCTTTTATGCCGACGATGAAATTGTTTTGCACCGCTTACCTGAGCACATCGCACTGACTCGCGACGAGGGTTGGCACGTGGAGGAGTTCTGGTGCGAAACGAAAGCGGGTCGGCGCTACTGGGGACAGGTTCTCGTTGCTGTGCTCCGGGAAGAAGAAGGTAATGTCTCTGGGTATTCGGTCGTTTTAAGGGATATTACGGAACGAAAGGTTCACGGCGACAACCTCGCACGTCTGCTGACGACAGACCACCTGACAGGCGTGACCAACCGCGCCCACTTCTTTGAAATTGCGGAATCTGAGGTTGCACGGGCCGAACGGCATGGCCGTGCCTTGTCACTGGTCATGCTGGACGCCGACCACTTCAAGCGTATCAATGACACCGCCGGGCATCAGGCTGGCGACGAGGTCTTGAAGCGGATTGCTGATGAGGCGAAAGCGCTGCTACGAATGTCCGACATCGTCGCGAGACTTGGCGGCGAGGAATTCGTTCTACTGCTGCCGTCTACAACGGCAGGCGAGGCGATGGTGGTCGCAGAGCGACTGCGGGTTGCTGTCGAGCGGGCATTTATTGAAACGGCCGCCGGGCAACTGAACGCGACGATTAGTCTTGGGGTAGCAAGTCTGGGCGATGCAATTCCGACGCTGCAGGACTTGCTGGCTGCCGCTGACCGCGCCCTCTATGACGCAAAGCAAGCAGGGCGTAATTGCGTACGCGGCGGCATTGTGGAATCAGAGGGAGTAGCTTTTTCTGCAAGCGAAGAAGGCAAAACGGCACGGACCTGATAGTAGCCGGGCCATGGGGCCAATAGATGCAATTCCAAACAGCAAATAACGGCGGCTTATAGACAGATGGCTTCTTTCAAGGTTCATAGGCACGACGAGGCGACCGGTCAATCGAACGGATGTTCTGGATGCAAGGACGGAGCGCGCTTGCCAGTTGAAATAGATTTTGCGTTTCAGCCAATCGTCGATGTGACTGCCAGAACTGTTTTCGCTTGCGAGGCGCTCGTACGCGGTCCGAATGGCGAATCTGCGCTTTCTGTGCTCTCGCAAATCGATGATGCATCGAAATACCGGTTCGACCAATACTGCCGGCAGGTTGCAATCGCCAGTGCCGCCGCACTAGGTCTCGACGCGTTCCTCTCCATCAATTTCATGCCTAACGCGGTTTATAGGCCTGAGGTCTGCATAAGAAGCACCCTGGAAGCTGCGCACGCGAATGGTTTCCCGATTGAAAGAATCATATTTGAGACTGTCGAGGGTGAACATCTGGCTGATCGCACTCACCTGGTCCAGATTTTCAAGGCTTATAAGGAATACGGCTTTCTGACCGCAATTGATGATTTCGGAGCCGGTTATTCGGGACTCGCTCTGCTGGTGGATTTTCAGCCCGATATTATCAAGCTCGATATGGCGCTTCTCCGTGGCATCGATACCGACACGGTGCGTCAGCATATCGTGCGAGGTGTCATATCAATGTGTCATGACCTCGGCATCCGCGTGGTCGCGGAAGGCATCGAAACCAAAGGCGAACGTGACTTCTTTATTGCGCACGGAGTGAGTCTGATGCAAGGCTATTTTTTCGCGAAGCCGGCTTTCAAGTCCATTCCGACAATTAATAAAACGTCGTATTTCGCCTGATGCCAGGTCGTCGGTCGACTGCCTCAAGCTGCGCGCGGCGCTCGACTCCAGTCGCACGGTTCATCCGGGCGTTCAACGGTGCGCTTCACGCGTAGCCGCGAAGCCAACCCCAAGAATCCAGCCTTCGATTTCAGCCACGGTTCGCTCGGCAGGCGTTAATGGCGGGTTCAGCGCCAGTTGAAGCCGCCCGTCCTCGTCAGCGAGGCGTAACCAGTCGGCGATGGTATACGCGTCGAACTGGTCGTCGGTCATGTTCTCCGGCGTGACACGTCCGCGCCTCCACATAGACGGGTAGGCCTCGACAATCGCAGAGCGGCCAGCAGGGATATCCCATCCGTCGAACGGCCAGAAGCGAACTCGTTCTCCGAGTTGACGGTGCAGATAGAGCAGCCATGGAATGCCGGAGTGGGTTGACTTGGCTACGCTGCCCTGCACGTCAAAATGGAACACAGACTTGGCCTTGCACCGTTCTTCGGCGATGCGGCGCCAGCGCGGGCTTCCTTCACGGGCGCTGCCATTTCCAATGAGGCCGTCTCGCACGAAATCGACATAGACATGTTCTTCGTCTGTCGGCCAGTGCGCCCGGAAGTCCTCAAGAAACGCATACCAGTCTGGTTCGAGCTGATGGACTTCAAAGTAGCGCAGCGGAAATGAAAAGCTGTGGTCTATACCAACGATGGTTGGCACATCCTCTTTCAGAAGATGAGCGAGCCAGAGTGCGACTCCTCGCCGGCTCCAGTATTTGCGCGGGCCAGGCGGGGGAAGGACCTCTTCTGGCAACTCGCCAGGAGTCTGGGCAATATACACACGGAGCCCTTTCAGGCTGTCTGTAGGCGTGCGGGCACCCGAGTAGTCAATCCCTACATATCGACGAAAGGCAGTAGCGGGCATTTCACATTAGTTGGAGCCATTCTCGTGACCATGGTCATCGCGGTCGAACAAATCAATTACGATTCATTGAGCGGATGGCGGGATTATATCTTCTGCAGTAGATCTCCCAATTTCAGATATTACGGCGCCTGTGCGTCTTTTGACGAGTGCACTGAATTGGCCAGATGCGGGCGTGCTGGTCGGCGCGGCCGTCGTTGGGTTCGTGGCCACGGCGGTGGGACCGGAAGCGTTGTTCTGGATGTTGTTGGGACTGCTTTGCATCGTGCCGTCTCGTGCCTTGCGGCGCGACGCTGGTGACGCCCGCGCCGCAACGGCAGACCGGTCTGCGCGGGATCAAGGCGTCGTCGTCAGGGCACTCGCACGTCAAGCAGCATCGGTCAACGCGTGGCGCAGTTCCTGATAGCTGCGCAGCCCGGCAAGCCCCAGTTCACGGCCGATACCGCTCAGACCCAGCCCGCCCCAGCATACTTGCGGGAAGATCAGTTGCGGCGTGTTGACCCACACGAGGCCCGCGCGCAACTGCGACTTGTAGCGGCGCGCGGCGTCATTATCGGCGGTGACGACAGTGGCGACGAGGCCATAGCGCGTGTCGTTGGCCAGAGCGATGGCTTCTTCGTCGGTGCAGAACGACTTCACGCAGGCCACGGGGCCGAACACTTCGTCGTTCCATAGCACATTGTCCACGGATGGTTCCGCGACCACGACGGGGGCCATGAAAAAGCCCTCGGCGCAGGCTGAATCGAGTTGACCTGAAAACGCCACCGCTGCACCCGCTTCGACGCCTTCGGCCACCAGTGCCTGCACACGTTCGCGCTGCGCTGCCGAGACCAGCGGACCCATCGCCACGTTTTCCGCCGGCGGGGCAACCACGATTGCGCGCACTGCGGTTTCGAACGCGGCCATGAATTTGCGGTAGACATCGTCGTGTACGAGAATGCGTGCCGTTGCCGAGCACATCTGGCCTGCGTTCGTGAATGCGCCGCCCACGGCCAGCGAGACCGCGCGTTCGATGTCGGCGTCGGCGCGCACGATCAGCGCGGATTTGCCGCCGAGTTCGAGGGTCACGCGCTTCATGTCCTGCGCGGCTGTCTGCATCACTTTCTTGCCTGATGCGGTGCTGCCGGTGAACGAAATCTTGTTGATCAAAGGATGGGCGGTGAGTTGCGCGCCGACCGCGCCGCAGCCGTTGACGATGTTCACGACGCCGTCTGGCACGCCGGCTTCGGCGATGATCGCGGCCAGCATGTGTTCGACCGGCGAGGTGAATTCCGAGGGCTTGAGCACCACGGTGCAACCTGCCGCGAGTGCAGGGGCAATCTTCCATGCGGTGGTGACCATCGGGAAGTTCCACGGCACGATCAGGGCGGCCACGCCAACGGCTTCGTAGAAGCGCTCGCCTGTGACGGTGTTGTCGGGCAGCGTGAGGGATTCGGGGGCGAAAGTCCTTGCCTGCTCGCACAGGCCCGCGTAATAGTCGAAGGTCGCGGCGGCGTCGCTGACGTCAAGGTTTGCTTCGAAGGGGGGCTTGCCGCTGACCTGCATTTGCATCGAGGCGAGGCGGTCGCGGTCGGCTTCGATGAGTTCTGCGATTTTTTTTAGCAGCCTGGCGCGGAAAGTGGGCGTGGTGGCGCGCCATGTTGCGAGGGCGCTGTGGGCTGCGCGCACTGCTGCGTCGATTTGCTCTGCCGTTGCATGTTCTTGCCAGCCGATCTGTTCGCCGGTGGCGGCGTTGTGGATGGGGGTCGATGTTTGAGGCGTTGCGCTGTGGTGCGGTTCGCCCGCTATGGTTGCTGCTGGGAACTTGAGGGCTTTTTGGGTGAGTTCTTGGGGTGACATGGGGTGTCTCTTTTGTGATTCTTTCGTGAATTGCCTGCTATCGTGTCGGTTCGCAAGCGTTGCCCCTGTGCGGGGCGGCCCCCCCTTTTCTTTGCCGCGGCAAAGAAAAGGGGGGAAAAGAAAGCCGCTCAAACCGCCAGTGCTTCGCGGTACACCTACAGCCTATAAAACAGAGTGGCGCCCGGGCAGCGTCCGCACCACGCGCCCAATATCGGAGTGGAAACGCCCGCACATCCGGGGGCGCTGCGCGCCCCGTTGGGCATAGCAGCAAACCTTCGGTTTGCGCTTTCCCTGGCATACCCAACCGTTGCGAGCGCAGCGAGTAACGGGATGAATGACTGCTTTGTCACTCCGATATTGGGCGAGTGGTGCGAGCAATGCCCAGTCACCACTCTGTCAAACGGTTAGTGGTGGACGGCGTCACATTAGCGGTGTGAGCGGCTTTCTTTTGCCTATCTTTTCTTTGCCGCTGCAAAGAAAAGTAGGTGCCGCCCCGCACAGGGGCAACGCTAATAGACCGACAAGAAATCAAGAAAATGCCAAAAAACAAGGCTTACCGATACTTAACCCCAGGCAAAACACAAAGCATCTCAAACGCAAGATTAGCGCCAACAAGCGCGGTCGTTCCGGCCTGATCATAAGGCGGCGACACCTCAACAAGATCCGCCCCAACAACATTCAAACCCTTCATCCCGCGAATAATCTCAAGCCCTTGCTGCACAGTCAGCCCACCAACTTCAGGCGTCCCCGTCCCCGGCGCAAACGCCGGATCCAGCCCATCGATATCAAAGCTCAGATAAACCGGCGTATCGCCAACGCGCTCACGCACCTGAGCCATCAACGGCGCGAGCGATTTATTCCAGCACTCCTCAGCCTGCACGACAGTAAACCCTTGCTGCCGACACCAATCAAAATCGTCCGCGTGATACCCCGTACCGCGCAAGCCAATCTGCGTGACCTTATCGCATTGAAGCAGCCCATCTTCGACAGCACGCCGGAACGGCGTTCCATGCGCGATTTTCTCGCCGAACATGGTGTCATTCACATCGGCGTGCGCGTCGATATGCACCACGGCCACCTGGCCGTACTTCTTGTGCAGCGCGCGCAAGATCGGCCACGCGATCGTGTGATCGCCGCCCAGGGTAATCGGCCGGCAGCCATTGGCGACCATCGCGTCGTATGCCTCTTCGATCAGCCGGATCGAATCCTTCAGATCGTACGGATTGGTTGCGACGTCACCCATATCCGCCACTTGCAGCGAATCAAACGGAGCGGCCCGCGTTGCCATGTTGTACGGTCGCAGCAGCACCGACTCAGAGCGAATCTGGCGCGGCCCGAAGCGCGCGCCCGAGCGGTTCGAGGTGCCCAGGTCGAGCGGCACGCCAACGAAACAGGCGTCGAGGCCTTCGGTCGTCTCGGCCTGCGGCAGGCGCATCATCGTGGCGATGCCGCCAAAGCGCGGCATGTCGTTGCCGCCCAGCGGCTGGTTGAGTTCGCGTTCCATGTGGGGTGTCTCCGATCGTTGGGTGCTATCGAGTGATGCAGGTGAAGCGATCGGCCGATGGTAGGCGAGGCGGGCGCTGCGCGAATTACGAAGTTGAGATGTTCACATCGACGGCAATCGATGCAAGAGGCGTGTTTACAACGCTGCCAGGCGGGGCGATGCATGGCCCCAGCCGATCAGTTCGCGCTTGGTGCGCACGCCGAGCTTCGCGAACGCGCGTTTGACGTACGACTCCGCCGTGGCGGTGCGCACGCCCAGGATCTCGGCGGCTTCGGGCACGGTTTTGCCCGTGATGAGATGCGCGCAGATCTCGTATTCCCGTTTGGACAGCTTCACGCCATCTGTCGCAATGCGCGCATCGAATTGCGCGAGCGGGTGCAGGTACGAGGTGGGGTGCGCCACGCGGCGGGCGGCGCTGGTGGAGGCGTGCAGTTCGAGCAGCGGAAACAGGAAGTCGCTCACATGACGAAAGCGGTTCATTTCCGCGAGCGAAAACGGCGGCGCGTGCAGCGCGCGTTCGAGTGCGATGGAGTGCTGGGCATGCCGCGTGCCGCGCGCGAGCACGCACTCATGGGCGATCAGCGCTTCGTCGAACAGGCGCTGGCGGAATTCGCCGGGCGGTATCGCGCCGATGTCGCGCACCACCAGCATCGTGCCGATCTTGCCGCGTATGCCCGCAAACAGCGGATCGCTTTCGTAGAAGCGGTCGTAGTAGAGCGTCATCACGTCGGAAATCGTGCCCGAATCCATGCCCACGCCGCCGCTGCCCACCCACTCACAGCGAAAGCCGTTTGGCATGTTGCTGTCCGCGCGGGAGCGCTCGATATGGACGACGTTCAGCGGCACCACTTCGTTGAGCAGCAGCGTGAGGCGCGGCACGAAGTCCGGCGTGCCGACGGCTTCGATGACATTGCCGAGCGTTTTGAACGACAGCGGGAAATTCGATTGTTCTTGAGGGGGTACGGGAATCAGCATGGCGCGCCCCTGAATGAAGGCCAGTCGATTATAGCCGAACGGCGGCATGCCCCGTTAGACGGGGTTTTCAGGGGTTTTCTGCGTTTTGGGGCGTTGCGCGTTGGCATCGCCAATGCAGGCGCCAAAAAGCGTCAGATCGAGTCCGCAGGGTCATTAAAAGCGCACGCAAAACGCACGCAAAACGCATCTTGCCCCCCCCGAGGGGGGGCATACCGGGGCAGCACGACCCGGCAACATTGCCGCACCGATTCAATGAACACGTCGATAACGACATCTGACACAGGAATAACCATGAGCAAGCTGATTCAGGACATCAAGGAACTGGGCGCAGGTCTGGGCGAATTCACCAAGCTGGAATACGGCATGGACGAAGGCGACTGGCGCGCCGCCGAAGGCACGAACGGCAACTACGTGATCGGCTTTTGGGAAGGCAAGGTCGGCTCGGTCGAGTTTCCGGAAACGGGCGCGGACGAAGCCTGCTGGCTCGTCGAAGGCAAGGTCGCGCTGACCGACGTGAACGGCGCGCGCAGGGAATTCTCGGCTGGTCAGGGTTATCTGCTGCCGAAGGGCTTCGCCGGCAAGTGGGAAACCATCGCCGACGCCAAAAAGTTCTATGTCCTGCTCGAACCGCAACAGTAAGCGTAAAAGCAACCATCGCGATTTCCCGTCGCAAGCCGCGCTGCCCGCATCGGGCGACAGGCGCGGCGTCGTCCCTCCGCTTTATGCAGTGAAGCCATCATGAGCGATAGCGCGCAACTCTACGAAGCCGGCATGGGTGCCTCCGCACCGGCCGCCAAACGCGAATCAACGCGTAATCCTGCTGCCTTGGGCGTGGAAGAAGCGCTTTCGGGCACCAGGCTTTCTCCCTACTGGCTCGACAATCCGGCGCAACCGCCCGCCGAGCCGAAACTCACGCAAGACACCCGCGCCGATCTGCTGATCGTGGGCGGCGGCTTCACGGGCCTGTGGGCCGCCGTGCAAGCCAAGGAACAGATGCCCGATCTGGACGTCGTGGTGATCGAAGCAGGCCGTGTGGCGCATGGCGCATCGGGCCGCGCGGGCGGCATCATTTCCACCTCGGTGATGCATGGTCTGCCCAACGCCGTGCGCGTGTTCCCGAACGATATCGCGCAACTGGAAGAGTTCGGCCATCGCAATCTGGATGGTTTCGAAGAGACGCTCAAGCGCTACAACATCGACGCCGATATCGAATGGAACGGCGAGATGACGGTGGCGGTGGACCCGGATCACGTCGAGCATCTGCAGGCCGACTACGAGCTGCACACCGCATACGGACACAACGTGCAACTGCTCGATGCGCAGGCCACGCGCGAGCAACTGGATTCGCCGCTGTTCGCGGGCGCGCTCTGGTCGCGTAACCGCAGCGGCATCGTGCATCCGGCGAAGCTCGCCTGGGGCCTCAAGCGCGCGGCGCTTTCGCTGGGCGTGCGGCTCTACGAATACAGCCCGCTGATCGAAGTCAAGGACGAAGGCGCGACGGTGTTCGTCAAGACGCCCGAAGGCAGCGTGCGTGCGCCGCGCGTGCTGTTCGGCAGCGGCACCGCGAAAGTGGGTATCGCCGATATCAATCGTCGTGTTTTGCAGGTGCGCGATCACGTGCTCGCCACCGAGCCGCTCACTGAAGAGCAACTTGCGCGTATTGGCTGGAAGAACCGCCAGGGCATTTATGACACCCGCACGCAGCTCAATTATTTCCGCCTGACGAAAAACAACAACATCATCTTCGGCGGTCTGGTGAGCTATCACTTCGACGGCGATCCGAATCCGCCGCAGGATGAAAAGCGCGAAACCTATTACCGTCTCGCGCAGGCTTTCTACAACACCTTTCCGCAACTGGCGGACGTGCGTTTCTCGCATGCGTGGGGCGGCCCGATCGATTACTGCTCGCGCGGCTCGGTGTTCGCGAAACGCTATCTCGGCGACAAGGCCGTGTTCGTCGCGGGCTATACGGGCTTTGGCGTGGCGGCAAGCCGCTTCGGCGCGTTCATGGGCCTGAATCTGCTGTTCGATCGCGACAGCCCCGAACGCGAACTCGATATCGCCAAACTCAGCCCGACCTATATTCCGCCCGAACCGGTGCGCTGGCTCGCGGCCAAGGTGACCTTCCACGCCTTCGACGGGGCGGACGCCGAAGGCGGCTGGAAGCGGGCGTGGATCAAGGGCATCAAGGCCCTCGGTTTCCCGATGTGATGTAAGCGCAGGGCGGCGTCTCGCATCGGCCAGACGCCGCCGCAGTCAGAAGAAGCGGCATGTTCTCCAATACCTCCGATCTCGACCTGCGCCTCGTGCGGGTCTTCCTCGCCGTGGTGGACGCGCGCGGCATCACCGCCGCCGAAGCGACGCTCGGCGTGCGCCAGTCGACCATCAGCTCACAGCTTTCCGCACTGGAAGCGCGTGTTGGCTTTACGCTTTGCGAGCGCGGGCGCGGTGGCTTTCGCCTCACCTCGAAGGGCGAGCGCTTTGTCAGCTCGGCGCGCGCGCTGGTGGCCGCGACTTCGCAGTTCGTCGCTCAGGTGCGCGATATCGACCGCAAACTCGTGGGCACGCTTTCGATAGGCCTGATCGGACAGGCTTCGCATGTGGAAAACGCGCGCCTGGCAGAAGCGATCGGCGCGTTTCGCAAGCGCGACCAGGCGGTGCGTTTCGCCATGCGCGTGGCGCCGCCGCAGGAACTGGAGGAAAGCCTCGTGAACCAGCAGCTCGATCTGGCCATCGGCTATTTCTGGCATCGCGTGGCGGGACTGTCGTACACGGAGCTGTTCAGCGAGCGCCAGGTGATCTGCTGCGGACGCGGTCATCCGCTCTTTCACGAAGGGCCGCACGTGACGCTGGACGATCTGCGCGCGCATGACTGGATCTGGCGCAGCTATCCCGTGCCAGAGGAACTGGCGAGTATCGGCGAGCGCCAGGTCACGGCGATCGCGGACAGCATCGACGCGGCCACCGTGCTGATTCTGTCCGGCAGCCATATCGGCTATTTACCCGAACATCACGCACAGCCGTTCGAACAACGCGGATTGATTCGCGTGCTGGGACGCACGGCTTTTGGCTTCGACGTGCCGCTGCATCTGGCCACCAAACGCGGTGCGGGCGATAAGCCGATCGTGCGCGCCTTCTGCGAAGACCTGCTCAACGTATATGGCGCGCAAGGCGTGGAAGAAGAGCGTGCCTGCGCCTGAGAGACATAAAAGAACATCAGATAAAAATAACCGATGTAGATGCGCGCGCAACGAAAAAAACAAAGCAAACAAACATTGGCCGCGCATGAAGTGAACGTTTGAAATACGCAATATGGCGCGCATTCGAGTGCTTTAGAGTGACCGCCAGAGTTGAGAACAGTGCGCGGCTCCGACCGCGTGACGGGATAACGGCAAGGCGCAGTACAAACGCAGGCCACGCCCAAGCCCCAAGGAGTGAGACACCATGGCAGACAACACCAGCATCACCCAGATCGAAACCTTCGGTTTCGAACGCATCCCCGACAAGTCGCGTTATGCGCGGCCCATCGATCTTTTCCGGCTGCTGTTCGGCGGCTGCAATACCTTTTCGACTTCCGTGCTGGGCGCGTTCCCGGTGCTGGTCGGCCTGTCGTTCGAGGCGAGTCTGTGGTCGATCGTGATCGGCGTGCTCGCCGGCACCTTCATCCTTGCGCCGATGAGCTCGTTCGGGCCGCGCAACGGCACGAGCGACCCGGTTTCGTCGGGCGCGCACTTCGGCATTCATGGCCGGATCGTCGGTTCGTTCCTCGCGCTGCTGACTTCCATCGCCTTCTTCTCGCTCGCGGTGTGGAGCTCGGGCGACGCGCTGGTGGGCGGCGCGCACAACATGATCGGCATGCCGCAAAACGGTTGGACGCTGGGCTCGGCATACATGGTATTCGCCGTGCTGGTGCTGGTCGTGTGCATCTATGGCTTCCGTTTCATGCTGTGGGTGAACAAGATCGCCGTGTGGGCTGCGAGCCTGATGTTCGTGGTCGGCGCGTTTGCGTTCAAGGGCGCCTTCGATATTCATTACGCCGGCACCTTGCACCACGGTAGTGCGGGTTTCTGGGCCGCGTTTATCGGCGCGACGCTGGTGGCGCTGAGCAACCCGGTGTCCTTCGCATCGACGCTGGGCGACTGGGCGCGCTACATTCCGCGGACCACGCCGCGCTATCGCGTCATGGGGGCGGTGTACGCCGCGCAGATCGCCACCTTCGTGCCGTTCTTCTTCGGTCTCGCGACGGCGACCATCATCGCCACGCACGCACCGGGCTTCATCGCCTCGAACGACTATGTGGGCGGATTGCTGGCGGTATCGCCGCGCTGGTTCCTGCTGCCGATGTGCCTGATCGCGATCATCGGCGGGATGTCGACGGGCACGACTGCGCTGTATGGCACGGGCCTCGATATGTCGAGCATGTTCCCCAGGTACCTCAACCGCGTGGGCGCCACGCTGCTGATCGGTACGCTGGCGATTGCCTTCATCTTTATCGGCCGCTTCGCGTTCAATCTCGTGGAGAGCGTGTCGACGTTCTCGACGTTGATCTGCACGTTCAGCTGCCCGTGGATGGCGATCATGGTGATCGGCTATATGCAGCGCCGTGGCTTCTATCTCGCCGATGATCTCCAGGTCTTCAATCGCGGCGGCCGCGGTGGCCACTACTGGTTCACGCATGGCTGGAACCTGCGCGCGATGGGCGCATGGCTGCCCGCTGCGTTTCTCGGCCTGTCCTTCGTGAACTTGCCGGGCCAGTTCGTCGGGCCGCTGGGCAACCTCGCGGGCGGCTGCGATCTGAGCGTGCCGGTGTCGTTCATCGTAGGCGGCGCGCTGTACCTGGCGCTGCTGTGGCTGGCTCCGGAACCGGACGGCGTGTACGGTCCGCAAGGGCGACGCTTCGTGCGCGGCGGCCAGGCGGCGGCTGCGGCGACGCCTGCGCCGGTGACGGCCCGGGCTGCGGCGAAACCGGCCCGCAAGCGTGACGAGCAGGAAACGGCAGGCATGCGCTCGGTGCAAGGCGTGCGCGAGTACGCTGAATAACCCCGATAAGCGGCTTTGCAGGCGAAGAAATGAACGGCCGACGCGCGTAGCGTCGGCCGTTTTTGCTTTGCCAACGCTTTCCGGCGCTTTTCTGGCGATTGCGCCCTTTCTCCGTACGAGCGGCAAGCCGCGTCTTGCGCTCGGAAAAGCGCTCCGAACCGCCCGATTTACCCGAAAAACCATTGAAACGGTTCGGGAAAAGCCTGAAAGGCCTTAAAATCTCCCGTCCCGTGCAGGATCGCTGTGCTGATCCCGGCCTTTTTTGCCGTCCGCCAGGACGCGAAAGACCGGACGGGGACGCATCGATGCGGCTGCCGGAACCGCCGGACGTGGCGCGAGACGCGGTCGCAGCGCCGGAGGGCAGGGCGCGATCGGCTAAACTGTAGGGCTTGCGCGACCGGATTCAACCGCGCCACCACTTTCAAACCCGTTGCGGCACTAGCGGCGGCGGGTCAATGCATAGACTGGATGAACAACCATGAGCACGATTCTCGAATCTCTTCCGACCGGCCAGAAAGTCGGCATCGCGTTTTCCGGCGGCCTTGACACCAGCGCCGCGCTGGTCTGGATGCGCAAGAAGGGCGCCGTGCCCTACGCTTACACCGCCAACCTCGGCCAGCCCGACGAAGAAGATTACGATGCGATCCCGCGCCGCGCGACCGAATACGGCGCAGAAGGCGCGCGCCTGATCGACTGCCGCGCGCAGCTCGTCGCCGAAGGCATCGCTGCGCTGCAAAGCGGCGCGTTCCACGTCTCGACCGCCGGCGTCACGTACTTCAACACCACGCCGCTGGGCCGCGCCGTGACCGGCACGATGCTCGTCGCCGCGATGAAGGACGACGGCGTGAACATCTGGGGCGATGGTTCGACCTACAAGGGCAACGACATCGAGCGTTTCTATCGCTATGGCCTGCTCGTCAATCCGGATCTGAAGATCTACAAGCCGTGGCTCGACCAGACCTTCATCGACGAACTCGGCGGCCGTGCCGAAATGTCGGAGTTCATGAACCAGCAAGGCTTCGCGTACAAGATGTCGGCTGAAAAGGCCTACTCGACGGACTCGAACCTGCTGGGTGCGACCCACGAAGCCAAGGATCTGGAGAGCCTGGAATCGGGCATCAAGATCGTCAACCCGATCATGGGCGTGGCGTTCTGGCGCGACGACGTCAAGGTCGATCGCGAAGAAGTGACGATCCGCTTCGAAGAAGGCCAGCCGGTCGCGCTCAACGGCAAGACCTTCCCGAACGCCGTGGAACTGCTGCTCGAAGCGAACCGCATTGGCGGTCGTCACGGTCTGGGCATGAGCGACCAGATCGAAAACCGCATCATCGAAGCGAAGAGCCGCGGCATCTACGAAGCTCCGGGTCTGGCGCTGCTGTACATCGCTTACGAGCGTCTCGTGACCGGCATCCATAACGAAGACACCATCGAGCAATACCGTGAAAACGGCCGCCGTCTGGGCCGTCTGCTGTATCAAGGCCGCTGGTTCGACCCGCAGGCCATCATGCTGCGCGAATCGGCGCAACGCTGGGTCGCGCGCGCGATCACGGGCGAAGTGACGATCGAACTGCGCCGCGGCAACGACTACTCGCTGCTGAGCACGAAGTCGCCGAACCTGACGTACCAGCCGGAACGTCTGTCGATGGAGAAGGTGGCATCGACGTTCTCGCCGCGCGACCGTATCGGTCAGCTGACGATGCGTAACCTGGACATCACGGATACGCGCGACAAGCTGCGCGTGTACTCGCAGGTCGGTCTGCTGAAGGGCGGCGATAATTCGGCGCTGCCGCTGCTGAAGACGGATAAGGAATAAGGTTTCGGTCTTTAGCTGCTTTTAGTTTGAAGAGCCCGCTTCGGTTTTTGCCGGAGCGGGCTTTTTGTTTTTTTGGCGTACTTTGGTTTGTTGAATGGCGCACTAGAATATCGATTATTGAGCTGGCGTTGTCATCGCTTTAAATTGCCAATTGTTCATGCAAATTGCATGTTTGCTTAGTGGTTTCAAGATGATTGCACAAAAAATGGTCATATTTTCCGGTTCGACGCCCCCATCTAAAAGCCCGGTATTATTTACTTTTTAATGGGTATGTCCCGGCTGTTATCGCCAATACTCGATTTAATTCTTACTCTAAAAATCTCGCCGGCGTTGCCCTGATCGGTTTCATCAGATATTCTTCCTCGCATTAATAAGAAGGAGCAGCGGTGTGCAGCCGTCTCGCTCGAACACTCTTAATGCAGCCATGACCGATCTGTCCGCGTTCGCGCAGGGTACGTTTTTCATGCAGGACAAGCGCCTGCTCGCGTTGAGTTTTCCTCACAACGATCCACCCTCGGCTGTCGATTCCTATGGCCGGCGTCGCGCATTCACGTTAGTTGTCGAACGACTCGTCGCTCACGAAGGGCTCGGGATCGACTTCCGTTTCGAGCTGACGCTGCTTGGAAATGAAGCGGGTGTCACGCTCGATGACATGCTCGGCAAGTTGCTGGCGGTCTCGCTGGTGCGACCCGATGGCGGTATGCGCTATTTCTGCGGCTATTGCACCGAATTCTCGTTGGTGGGAAGCGATGGTTCGATTGCGCAATATCGCGCAGTGCTGCGGCCGTGGAGCGAGTTTCTCAAGACGCGCATTAATAATCGCTTGTTTCTGGGACAGTCGTTGCAGCAACAGATCAGCACAGTGCTGGCCGATTATCCGACTCTCGCGCCCGCGTGGGAGTGGCGCGTGCGTGGCGCTGACCCGTCGCGAACCATGAACGTGCAAGGCGGTGGCCTTGGGGAGAGCGACTGGAATTATCTCGTTCGCCACCTTGAGGCGGTTGGCTATCTGTATTGGTGGGAGCACGGCGAGCAGGGTATGCGGCTCGTCATTGGCGATGACAGTACGGTGCAGTGCGATCCAGTGGACGGCGTTTCGACGCAGATCCGCTTCCAGTCTCATGGCGGACCTGCGGAAGAGGACGCCATTTCGAGCTGGTCTGGCAAGCGGGCTCTGTCGGCCGGCAGCTATAGCGCCACGGCGTTCGATTTCAAGTCGGCTTGCGCGACGCATGTGCAGATCCCGACACTTCACACCCCGGGCGTCGCGCCCGCTGGCGACCATCACGAATACGTCGGGCATTACGGGTTCAGCAAGGACGATCACTCGGGCGATGCCGTCGCGCGGCTGCGAATGGAGGAGATCGAGGCGGCCTCGCAACGCTTCGAGGCCGAGGGCAATCACCACGGCATACTGCCGGGTCGCTGGTTCGAACTGGCCGACCATTTCAGCAGTACCTCGGCGCGCGCGCAGGACAGCCAGTTTCTGATTGTTGAGGCCCGCCACGAAGCGGCAAATAATTATTTGCAGGCAGATGGCCGCAAACCCGAATACCGCAATCGCTTCGAAGCCCTGCGCCGCGCTACGCCGTGGCGACCGGGACGCGGCCTGAACAGCACGCCGCTATACATTCAGGCGCCACAAACCGCGACGATTGCCGGTACCAGCGATGCGGGCAGTGTCGATGTCGACGAATACGGCCGCGTGCGGGTGATATTCCACTGGGATCGCGCGTTGCAACAAAGCGCGCGCATTCGCGTGGCCTCCGGCTGGGCCGGCGGCGAAAAGGGCATGGTGGCGCATCCGCGCGTGGGTAGCGAAGCAGTCCTGATGTTCCTCGACGGCAATCCCGATCGTCCGCTCGTCACGGCCACCACTTACAACGGCAACCGCATGCCGCCGTGGTCGCTCCCGGACCAGCATGTGCTGACCGGCCTGCGCAGCCGCGAACTGTCTGGCGACTCAGGCAACCAGGCCGGTGGGCGATCGAATCACATCCTGCTCGACGACACGGCGCAACAGTTGCAGCTGAAGTTGCGCAGCGACACCGATGCCAGCGAACTGACGCTTGGCCACAACGTGCGTATCGACGATACGCAGGGGCGTACCGATCAGCGCGCACGCGGCTTCGAACTGCGTACCGACGCACACGGCGCCGTGCGCGCCGCGAAGGGCCTGCTGATTACCAGCGAGGCGCGTCCCGAAGCTCGCGCGCATGCTACCGATATGGGCGAGACACTCACGCGCCTGGATAAAGCGCAGGATCTGCATGGGACGCTGTCGGGCTCGGCGCACGAAGTCAAGGCACAGGAGAGCGGTGATCAGGATGCCGTGCGCGATGCGCTGAAAACGCAGAACGAATCGTTGCGCGGCAGCGGCGGCAATCCTCAGCAAGGCGAATTTCCCGAGTTCGCGCAACCCCATCTGACGCTGGCCAGTCCGGCGGGGATCGAAACCACCACCGCGGGTTCGACGCACGTTGCCAGCGATCGGCATATCGCGCTGACGAGTGGAGAGCACACGAGTATTGCCGCTGGGCAAAGCATGCTGGTCAGCGCGCATGACGCGGTGCGCGTGGCCGCATTCGAGAAGGGCATCAAGCTGGTGGCGGCCGCGGCGGACATCGACATCGAAGCGCTCAAGAACAGCATCAACGTGCTGGCAAAGCTCGACGTGAAGGTCGACGCCAACCGTATCACCTTGACCGCAAAAGAAGAAGTCCTGATCAATGGTGGCACGAGCTATACGCGCTGGAATAGCGAAGGCATCACGCACGGCACCAACGGTGCATTCACGACGCACGCCGCGTCGCACAGCTTCATCGGCCCGGATAGCCTGCCGGTTCCCGCGCAGGCGCTACCGGGTTCGGCCTGCGCGCCGTGTATGGTCAATGCCGCGTCAATGGCATCGCCTTTCGCTGCCAAGGCCTGACGGGGAATGATGCATGACGTCTGAAACTCAAGCCGATCCGGCGCGCCGGATCATTGAAACCGCGCTTGCGGGCACCACTGGCCTGCACGCCTACGTGCTCGTCGATGGTGCTTTGCTGCAGACCCAAAGCGCCGCGCAACAGGAGCGCTGGCCGTTTTTTCTCGCGCTGCCGCTGCTGGCAAATGCCGATCTGGATGCGCAGGCAGTGGGTCCTCTGCTCTACGAGTTGCCGTCGGCCAGCGAGTCTGACGATACCGGCGCGGCCGTTGAAACGGGCATCGTCTGGCCGGCTTCCAGTGTGATCGTTTCGCGGCTCTCGCTTAATGAACTGGCCACGCATCTCAGGCCGATGCTCGATGTGCAGCTTGAGCAGATGGACAGCACGATGCTGATGCGTTTCTTCGATCCGCGTGTGCTGCCCTTCTGGCTCGACATGCTGCCGATGGAGCATCGCGCGTGGCTCGCACGCGGTGTGCATGACTGGATTTATCTGGATGCGCATCAGAATCTTCGTTCGGCGCGTATCGAAACGGCTCACAAGCCTGGTGAGATCGATGTGATTGCGCAGTTCCCTCTGCACCTGTCGCAGCAACAAGAGGACGATCTGCTCGCCGCCTGTTACCCGTACACGATGATCGAGCGCCTGCGCAGTGAGTTTGGGACGCTGATGGAGCGAGTGCCTTTGGCAAAACAATATGACTTCGTGCGTGACCAGCTCGACCGGTGCCGTGCTCATGGTGCGGAGAGCCCGGCATCGTTGATCACCTGGTGCGAACTGGCGTTGCGTTACGGGCCGCATTTCGACGAGCATCCGGCCATGCAACCGGCAATCGCGGCGCTCGACGACGGCCAGACTTTCTCGCAGGCCCTCGCGCTCGTGCCGTCCGGCGAATGGGCGCGTATGCAGGCAGAAGTCGCAAACTAAAAAACGAATCCAGGATCCTGAAAGGGACGCCACACTATTCCATGAAACTGACGACGCGATTTACCTGCTTCACATTACTGACACTGCTGGCACTCGTGACTTCTGCATGCAGCCGCGGCTCGACCGACGGCGGGAAGCTGAGTTTCGGAACGAGTTCCGATAGTAAGTGGGACGATCCGAATATCGACATCATTACCGCGGGTTCGTACAACTACACCGACTACGATATTTACGACGTTTTTCTCCTGCCGCCGGATGCTAAAAGTCTCGACGATGCGGCGAGTGCGGACGGTGCGAGTGCCACACCTCAGTCCTACACGCAATGGGAGGGCGGCCCCGGCAGGCGGCCCAGTCTTGCGTGGGATTTTCGCTGGAAGACGCCAATGAAAATGAAGGTCTGGTGGCAACGTGTTGTCGACGAGAAACTGATGTATGCGTCAGGCAAGAACTATGATCCTTACACGCACCGGGAAACTGAGCCAGGGATGGCATGGTGCGAAGGAGAAATCACCGTTACGCAGCCACCTATCAAGGACAAGAGTGGCGGTCTGCTGCTCCACTTCTTTCCTGACGGGCGTGTTGAAGGCGACATGAATCTCGTTACTGAACGTGATCCGGTGAAGGCTGACATTACCAAACGCAACGCGCTACCCAAACTGACTGGTCGGCCCTGCCTGAAGGAAATACCGAATCCGTACTATGGCCGCAAGAAGCCTGTTCAGTGGAACTGAGTGGACGCCCGAAACGGAGTACAACAATGAGCAACGCGCCCATCATCCGACGCATCACCGACCTAACGCCCGCAGAACACGGCACTCGCCATGACAATCGCGAGGCGCTCGATTCGGCAAATGTCGAAAAATGCAAGGTATGCCCGAAGCCGGTCTGGTTCACGGCATTCTTTGACGGCACTGGCAACAACTACGGTGCGGACGGCAACGGTTCGAAGGACGTCAACCTGGTCAAGTACAGCAATATTGCCAAGCTTGCGCAGTTCGCGCACGTAGGAGATTCGTCCGCCTCGCGTACTGCGAGCCGCTATATTGAGGGCGTGGGCACGCCGTGCGCCAAGGTCGGCGACTCCGGCGAATGGCTGGATGGCGCGCTTGGTATGGCTGCGGCGAGCAAAGGCGAATTGCGGATTCGCTGGATGCTCAATGAACTGAACAAGCACGTGAGCGCCCACATGCCGGCCGTCAGCCAGATCAACCTCGCCGTATTCGGCTTCTCGCGCGGCGCGACTGAAGCGCGGGCCTTCGTGCGGATGCTGAATGAACGACTGGCTGAGAGCGACCAGAACAACCGCCTCTGGTGGCGGCAGCCGAACATGAATGGTGCTCGCCCGGAAGTGGTCGTCTATTTCATGGGGATTCTCGATACCGTTTCATCGACCGGCTTTGGCGGCAGCAATCTTGAGAGACAAGTGGAATACAGACTGGGCCCGCTCCTGGGCGGTTGTCTTTACTACTTTGCCGATGAAGGCGGTCATGCAGCCTGGGCCAACGACCTGCGAATTCCGGCTCATGTGCGTCAATGCGTACATTTCGTTGCATCGCACGAGTGCCGGGAAAAATTCCCGAGCGATTCGGTGCGCGAGGATAAGACGCTGCCGTCGAATTGCGTGGAAATTTTCTACCCGGGTATGCATTCCGATGTCGGCGGAGGCTATACGCGCAATACCCAGGAAGGGCGCACCAACGAACTGGCCAATGTGGCCCTGAACAACCTGTATATCGAAGCGTGGAAGGCTGGGGTGCCATTCAAGCCGCCAGCGGAAGTGATGAAGGACGCAGGCCCTCTGTTTGCGATTTCTCCCGAACTCGAAGACCTCTGGAACGTCTACATGGCGCAGGGCAACCAGCAGGCTGGCGGTCCGGCGCCGGGCAGCAACCGCCTGGAAATCAACATCATCTGGCACATGAACCGCTATTACCAATGGCGCGCAAGCCGAAGCCGGCGTTTGCACGACGGGCGCCTGAAGCCGCCAGGAGGCGTCGATCATTACATGGCGATCACTGATCGAGAGTGGAACGACGACTCTGACAATATCCGTCGCATGGCTGGAGGTTTCCTGACGTCGTCCATCTCCGACCAGTGGAAGGCAATCGACGCGGCTACGCGCGTCACAGGCAACTGGCTTGGCGCTCTCGATCCAGTGCTTCGTCAGAAGTTCGACCGTTTCTTCGACGTCTATGTGCACGACTCGATCGCCGGCTTTAAAAACCAGATGGCGGACAGCTACGTGAGCATTGCGGAGGGAAGCCGCTGGACGATAGGCCGCCGATACTTCATGGGCAAACGCGGCAAGAAATTCTTGTACTGGACCTATGCGGGCGACAAGGCCGCGGAGGCCGCAACGCAAACCGCGATGCGCGATCCCGCCACTTCATCGCAAACGGGCGCAACGGCGGATGCGCAACTGGCGAGTAACCAGCAGGCGACGACGGGACAGGCTGCTCTATCCGATGCCACATCAGCGGCATAAGTGCAGCGGCAGAATCAGGACGCGCTTTTCGGACGCTTTTCCTGTTCTGGTGCCGACGCACTTTCCCGCTTCACTCTCCACGCATAAACAGCGCTTTCGCATTCGACAAACCAGGCGTGCCACTTGCTCCATCGCCGGGCTAACCCCGGAGAACATCGATGGAACATTCTTGCGCTGCCATGCGCCGTGCATTCGCCGCTGCGCTGCTATCCTGCGCCTCGTGCGGCGCGGCGTTTGCTGCCGGGAGCGCAGCCGCGTCTTCCAGCGTCGCGCTGACCCAGGCGCCCTACGGCACGACGAAAAGCGGCCAGGCCGTCACGCAATACACCTTGAGCAACGCTCATGGTGTGACGCTCAAAGTCATCAACTACGGCGCAATTGTCACCGAACTCGACGCGCCCGACCGTCACGGCCAGCCTGCCGATATCGTGCTCGGCTTCGGCTCGCTCGCCGATTACGAGACTTACAACGGCGATATTCATTTCGGCGCCACGATTGGTCGCTACGCGAATCGAATCGCGAAGGGACGTTTCAGACTTGATGGACGCGAATGGACGCTGCCCTTCAACGATGGGCCGAATACGCTGCACGGCGGCCCCCACAGCTTCGATACGAAACTGTGGGAAGTGACGCAGAGAGGCAGCAACGGCCAACATGCGAGCGTGACGCTGCGCTACGTCAGCCCCGATGGCGAGAACGGATTTCCCGGAACCTTGACGGTGGACGTGACTTATACGCTCGGTGACGACGATACCGTGCGCATCGACTATCGCGCGCAAACGGACCAGAACACCGTCGTCAATCTCACCAACCATAGCTATTTCAACCTCGCCGGAGAAGGATCGGGCAGCGTCGAGCATCAGATGATCCAGATCGCCGCGCAACGCTACACGCCGACCGATTCGACCTCGATCCCGACGGGCGAAATCAGTCCTGTGCAGGGCACACCGCTGGATCTGCGCGAACTCACGCCGATTGGCTCGCAGTTGCGATCGTCGTTCGAGCAGATGCGGATCGCGCGCGGCTACGATCAGAATTGGGTGCTCGACAACGGCAATCGCGCGCAGCCGGGTTTCGCGGCGCGGGCGTACGATCCGGCTTCGGGGCGCGTGCTCGACGTGTATACGACGCAGCCTGGCCTGCAGTTTTATACGTCGAATAGCCTGAATGGAGGCGCGGTGGGACGTTCGGGCGTGAGCTACCGGCAAACCGATGCGTTCGCGCTGGAAGCCCAGCACTTTCCCGATTCGCCGAATCATCCCGCGTTTCCGACGACCGTGTTGAAAGCGGGTGAGACGCTGCATGAGACGACGATCTGGAAACTGGGCGCGCGATAACGTCGAAGTGACCTGGTTTCGCCTTCTTGCAATTGCAGAGTTCGTGCGCGAATACAAGGAAAAGAGCCTGAATATTATGGATGACGAAGTATTCGCGCTAGGTGCACTGCTCGGCAGCCAATGCGTTCGCGGCTTTTAGTGGCATTGGTGATCGGTGATCTGGTACGGCGGAGAAGCGAGCGGCGCGATTGTCGCGATTGGCGTTCTCAATCACGACAACGCCTTGTTCACCAATTCCATCGGCAGGATCGCTGAAGTCTTGAGGCAGATCCGCCCGCAAATCCCGCACCCCAGCCGCTGGCGCGACAACGTGCGCAAGGTCGCGCCATCGACATAACCGGTTTTGGTAGCAATCGCTTCGATATCGAACCCACTGCCGTGCAGCAGTGATTGCGGGCGCTCCACGCGAACCTCCTGAAAGTGCGCCAGCGAAAGGCCGCGATTGTCGCGGCTTTTCCTTTCGCACAGACTCATAGCGCTTCGCGGCGCGTTGTTGAATAAATGCACACGTCAGCTTCGCGTGCGAAGTTTAACGGCCGCCGTGCGTTGTTCGATCGCGCGCACGACCGCTACCATGTCCTGCTGGCCGAGACCGAGCGCTTCGGTTTCGCCGTAGAGCGCGTGACAGATATCGAGGAGCGGCGAGGCGATATTCGCGCTGCGCGCGGCTTCGGCCACGAGGCGCGCGTTTTTCAGCACATCGGTGATGGCCGCCTGCACGGAGAAGTTCTGCGCGGCGAGCTTGTCGATCTTGACGCGCGAAACGTCGCTGGCCATCGGACCCGCATTGAGCACGTTCGCGAACATGGCGAGATCGATACCGTGTCGCTGCGCAAAATGCGTCGCCTCGCTCAGGCCCGTCACCATCGTGATGAGATACAGGTTGACGGCGAGTTTCATCGTCAGCGCGGCGGGGACTGTGCCGCAAACAAAGCTCTCGCGGCACAGCGGCCGCACCAGCGTGCGCACCGCCTGCACGTCGTCGCTCGCACCCGCGAGCATCACGACGAGCTGGCCCGCCTCCGCGGGTTTGCGCGAACCGGACACCGGCGCTTCGACATATCGCCCGCCTGCGGCTTCGATGGCGCCACCAAGCGTGCGTGAATATTCCGCCGAATTCGTGCCCATGTTGACTATCACGTGGCCGCGCACGCGCGCGCCGAACGCGGGCGTGCCACGGCCCAGCACTGTGTCGATGGCCTGATCGTTGGCCAGCATGAGGATCACCGTGCTGCAGGTCGCGAATACGGCATCGGCGTGCTCGGCGGTGCGTGCGCCGGCTTCGCGCAGGGCGTCGTAATGGTCCTTCGAGCGGCTCCAGACCGCGAGCGGCGTGCCCGCGCGCGCGAGATTGAGCGCCATCGGCGTGCCCATCACGCCCAGTCCGATAAATCCGGTTTCCATTTGCATCGCGTGGCTCCTGGGAGTCCTGGGAGATCCTCGTAGAGCGGCGCGCGTATCGGCGCGACCGGACGGCGCATAGGATACCGTGCGCGCGAAAAGGTTAGCGCGACCGTGTCCGGCGCGCGTTGCGGTCGATCGCGTCGATCAAGGTGTCGTTCAGCGCTTCGGGCCGATCGTGACCCATGCCGTCGATCGGCATGAAATCGGCGCCCGGGACCGTGTCGGGGGCCTCTGCGCCGCAAGCTGCCTGCCGAGCGCGCCGGGATCATGCGCATACCGGCGTTCCTCGCGCAGCGAGGCGCGATGGCGTCGCTCGTCAAAAGGGAAATGCCGTGCCGCCGATGCGGCGCGCGGACGTCAGGCTGTGTTCGACGAACCTGGAAACGCTGCGTATTTTCATCCGGGTATAAATGGACGTCAAATGCGGCGAACCGGCGCGCGGTATAGTCGCGCTCAATGCCTGCTCACTCGCCCAGCGCCGGAAGAACCCCGCATGCCACTCTCCAGGATCGACCTGAATCTCTTCATCGTTTTCGAAGCTGTTTATCGCACGCGCAATCTCACGCGTGCGGCGGAGTTGCTATTCATCACGCAGCCTGCAGTCAGCAATGCGCTGGCGCGCATGCGCAAGACCTTTGATGATCCGCTGTTCGTGAGCACGCCAGCGGGCATGGTGCCTACGCCCGTTTCGGAGAACATCATTGGCCGGGTGCGCGAAGCGCTGCAATTGCTCGATTCGAGTATGCATGCGGGCGAGCGCTTCGATCCGGCGACTTCGCAGCGCACGTTCCGCCTGAGCATGAACGATTTGACCGAAGCGATGTTGCTGCCCGCGCTCGAAGAGGTGTTACAGCGCCTCGCGCCCGGTATCCGCATCGAGAGCTATTTCACGACGCGCCGCGAAGTGCCCGAGGCGCTGGCAAGCGGCGAGGTGCAACTGGCGATCGACGCGCCGCTGATCGACGATCCTCAACTGGAGCAGGCACCGCTGGGCAGCGATCACTATGCGTGCCTCGTGCGCCAGGATCATCCGTTCGCGAAGAAGAAACTCACGCTCGACGATTATCTGAGCCTGGGCCATATCCACATCTCCAGCCGCCGCCAGGGGCCAGGTCTCGTCGATTCCGAACTCACGAGGCTCGGGCTTCGTCGCAACATCCTCACGCGCGTGCAGCACTATCTGGTTGCGCCGCTAATCGCCATGCGCACCGACCTCGCACTGACCGCGCCGCTCGCGCTGCTGCAACGCTATGACGCGCGCATCCTCAAACTGCCGTTCGACCTGCCGGGCCTTGAGTCGCATGGCTACTGGCATCGCAGCGTGGCAGGCGATCCCGCGCACCGCTGGCTGCGCGAACAGATCGCCCGCCTGATGCGCAAGAAGAACCTGCAACCGTTCGACCATCACCGCTAGTTATGGCGGAATATAAATAGAATAAATTTCCTGAATGCCGTAGCTCCCGTTATCGTTTCAGCCATCTTCACGCGAGGACGGCATGGCGGATCTCTATCTGGTACGGCACGGGCAGGCGTCGCTGGGCGCCCAGAATTACGACGCGTTGTCGCCCTCGGGGCGCATCCAGTCGACGTGGCTCGGCGAATATTTCGCGCAGGCGGACATGCAGTTCGACCGCATCGTGACCGGCACGATGCGTCGCCACGAGCAGACCGCCGAAGCATTGCTCGAAGGCATGCGCGCGCCGAAAGTCGAGATCTTGCAGGACCCTGATCTCAACGAATACGATTTTCACGCCTTGCTTGCCGCGCTCGAAGCGAGCGGCCTGATGCTGCCCGCGCCCGCTGACGGCAATGTCAAGCACTTCTATAAAGCCCTCAAACACGCGTTGCTGCTGTGGTCGGAAGACCGCTTGGCGGGCGCGCTGCCCGAAACATGGCAGCAGTTTCAGGCGCGCGTGGCGCGAGCACGGCAAGCGATCCAGCGCATGGGCGGCAGGCGCGTGCTGGCGGTCAGCTCGGGCGGTGCGATTGCCGTATTCACGCAGCAGATTCTGGAGGCGCCGGCCTACGCTGCCATCGCGCTCAATATGCAGATTCGCAACAGCAGCGTGAGCCAATACGTCTTCAATGAAGGCGGCATGTCGCTGGTTGGCTTCAACGCGCTACCGCACCTCGAACGCACCGAGCGCCGCAAGCTCGTCACTTATGGTTGATTTGCACTTTCACGCATGAATAGCCCAATTCAATTCGATATCGATACACTCACGCGCTATCTGGTGGCGCATGTACCTGGGTTTCGGGAACCGGTGACCTTCGAGAAGTTCGCTGGAGGCCAATCCAATCCTACCTTTTTGCTGACGACACCTGGCGGGCGCTACGTCCTGCGGCGGCAGCCGCCGGGCGCGCTGCTCAAATCCGCGCATGCAGTGGACCGCGAATACCGCGTACTGACGGCGCTGCATGAGACTCCGGTGCCGGTCGCGCGGTCGCTGCATCTGTGCGAGGATCGCGACGTCATCGGCAGCCTGTTTTACGTAATGAGTTTCGAGGACGGCGAGACATTCTGGGACCCGGCGTTGCCCGAAGTGAGCGTCGAGCGCCGTGGCGCGTACTACGACGCACTGCTCGAAACCATGGCGGCGCTGCACGACGTGAATGTCGATTCGGCGGGTCTGGCGGATTATGGTCGCGCGGGAAATTATTTCGCACGCCAGATCGATATCTGGACCACGCAATACCGCGCCGCGCAGACGGGCGAGCTTGAAACGATGGAAGCACTGATCGCCTGGTTGCCCGCCAAATGCCCAGCGGAATCCGGCAAGCCCGCGCTCGTGCATGGCGACTTTCGTATCGACAACTTCATCTTTGAGCGCGGCATGCCACGCGTGCGCGCAGTACTCGACTGGGAACTGTCTACGCTCGGCAACCCGCTCGCGGATCTCGCTTACTTCTGCATGTGCCTGCGCTTGCCGCGTCACAGTCATATCGCGGGACTGGCGGGATTGGATCGCGCCGCGCTGGGCGTGCCGGACGAAGAGGCGATCGTCGCGCAGTACTGCAAGTTGCGCGGTATCGAAGCGATCGAAAACTGGAATTTCTATCTGGCCTTCAGCTTCTTCCGCCTCGCTTCGATTGCGCAGGGGGTTAAAAAGCGCGCGCTCGGCGGTAATGCATCGAACGACAAGGCGCGCCAGGTCGGCGAAATGGCGGGCGCGCTTGCGCAAATGGGCGTCGCAATGATTTGAAGGCCGATCACCATACGGTTCATTCAAGAAATATCGAGCTTAATTAAGATGACTAATCTATTTGATCTGAAATCTAAAATCGCGCTGGTGACCGGTGCGAGCCGCGGCATCGGCGAAGAGATCGCGAAACTGCTGGCGCAGCAAGGCGCACATGTGATCGTTTCAAGCCGAAAGATCGACGACTGCGAGGCTGTGGCGCGTAGCATCCGCGAAGCGGGCGGTAGCGCCGAGTCCTTTGCTTGCCACGTAGGCCGAATCGAGGATATCCACACGATTTTCAGCCATATTCGTGAGCGACATGGTCGGCTCGACATTCTCGTCAATAACGCTGCAGCGAATCCGTATTTTGGCCACATTCTGGATACCGATCTTGCTTCGTTCGAGAAAACCGTCGAAGTCAATCTGCGTGGGTATTTCTTTATGTCGGTGGAAGCGGGCAAGCTGATGCGCGAACACGGTGCAGGCGCCATCGTCAACACGGCATCTGTCAATGCACTGCAACCGGGCGACCGGCAAGGCATTTACTCGATCACCAAGGCAGGCGTGGTGAACATGACGCGCGCATTTGCCAAGGAATGCGGGCCGCTGGGCATTCGTGTGAATGCGCTGCTGCCGGGCCTCACTAAAACGCGCTTCGCGGGTGCGCTGTTTGCGGACCAGGCGCTTTACGAACACGCGGTCGGCAAGATCCCGATGCGCCGTCATGCCGAGCCGCGCGAAATGGCCGGCACGGTGCTGTATCTCGTCTCCGATGCGTCGAGCTATACCAACGGCGAGTGCATCGTCGTGGATGGCGGCTTGACGATCTGAACGTCGCAAATTGCGACAAGCAACCCGATAGAGGAGAGCAGGATGGACTTCGCATATAGCCCGAAAGTCGAGGCGCTGCGCGCCCAGTTGAACGCGTTCATGGACAAACATATCGTGCCGCGCATTCATCAGTGGCATGAAGAGGTGAATGCGGGACAGTATCCCGTGTCGTTCATGGAAGCGCTCAAGGACAAGGCGCGCTCGGACGGACTGTGGAATCTTTTCTTGCCGCATTTGCGCGACGACGAGCCGGGTATGCGGCTGAGCAACCTGGAATATGCCCCGCTCGCGGAAATCATGGGACGTGTTCCCTGGGCATCCGAAGTATTTAACTGCAATGCACCGGACACGGGCAATATGGAATTGCTCCATATGTTCGCTACGCCTGATCAACGCAAGCAATGGCTCGAACCGCTGCTCGACGGGAAGATCCGGTCGGCCTTCGCGATGACGGAACCGGCAGTGGCCTCATCGGATGCGACGAATATTACTACGCGCATTCGCCGTGATGGCGACGATTATGTGATCGACGGGCGTAAATGGTTTATCACCAATGCCGCGCATCCAAACTGCCAGATCTTTATCGTGATGGGCAAGACCGATCCCGATGCGCCAAGCCACAGTCAGCAAAGCATGATTCTCGTGCCGCGCGATACGCCGGGCGTCACGATCATCCGCAATATCACGGTGGTGAATCACACGGCGCCTGAGGGGCATTGTGAAATCGAATTCAAGGGCGTGCGGGTGCCGAAGGAGAATCTGCTTGGCGCGGAAGGTAGCGGATTCGCGCTGGCGCAGGCGCGGCTTGGGCCGGGGCGGATCCATCACTGCATGCGCTCGATTGGCGCGGCGGAGCTGGCCCTGGAGTTGATGATCGAGCGTGCCCAGGCGCGCACGGCGTTTGGCAAGCGTCTGCATGAACATGGATCCGTGGCGGAATGGATTGCGAAATCGCGTATTGAAATCGACCAGGCGCGTTTGTTCGTGCTGAAGGCTGCGTGGATGATCGACACAGTGGGCGCGAAGGCCGCACGCAAGGAGATTTCGATGATCAAGGCGCTGGTGCCGACCGTGCATACCGCCGTTTGCGAGCGCGCGATGCAGGTGTTTGGCGCGATGGGATTGAGCCCGGATACGCCGCTGGCCGATAGCTGGACGTGGGGGCGCGCGCTGCGGTTTGCAGATGGCCCGGATGAGGTGCATCTGCAAAGTATCGCGCGGATGGAGATTCAGGCGCGGCCGTTTAAAGAGGGGAGCGTGAGCGGGTATTTGAGGGGGTGAGGGGGGGAGGCGCGGAGCGCCTTTTAAGTCCCCCGCAGAATCGGCGAGCCCGCTCTGACGACTATTCCATGGCCGGACGCATTCGAGGGATTCTTGCGTTCAGCCATGGTCGCTTGAGCGTGTCATGCCCCGGGTGACGGTATGTCCCCGCGCTCTACGAAGTCGATGGTCAGGTTACCCTCGGCTGAACTTGACAGGGTGATCGTCGCGGGCGCGGCGCCGCTTGCCATGCGCGTGAGCAACTCGCGCGATACGGTGGGCAGGATGCGCTGATTGAGGAACGCGTCGACGTTGCGTGCGCCCGACTCGCGCGCGAGGCAAAGTTCGGCCATCGCCGCGATGAGTGTGTCGTCGCAGACGAGTTCGACATGGTGCTGTCGGCGCAGTCGCTCTGCGACCTTCGCGAGCTTCAGACGGATGATGGCGGCAAGCGCATCGACGTCGAGCGGACGGTAGACGAGCGTCTGGAAGCGCGCGAGCAGCGCTGGCGTAAAGTGCGTCACGAGTTGCGGGTGAATGACTTCGAGTAGCGCCGCCTGAGCGATGTCGGGACTGTCGGTGGTTGCTTCGTCGATCTGCGCGCTGCCCAGGTTGGACGTCATCAGGATGACGCAGTTGCGGAAGTCGATCTCGCGTCCTTCGCCATCGCGCATGGTTCCGCGGTCGAACACCTGATAGAAGATATCGAGCACGTCGCGATGGGCCTTTTCGACTTCGTCGAGCAGCACCACGCTGTAAGGGCGCTGACGCACCGCTTCGGTCAGCACGCCCCCGCGGCCGAAGCCCACATATCCGGGGGGCGACCCCTTGAGCTGCGATACGGTATGCGATTCCTGGTACTCCGACATATTAATCGTGGTCAGCGCGGCCGCACCGCCAAAGAGCAGATCGGCCAGTGCCAGTCCAGTTTCGGTCTTGCCGACACCGGAAGGACCAACAAGCAGGAAGACACCGAGCGGCGCGTGCTCGTTTTTCAGTCCCGCTTTCGCCGTGCGCAGGCTTTCCGCGAGGGCCGCCAGCGCTTCGTCCTGGGCAACGACGCGCTCCGCGAGCTGGGCTTCAAGCGTCAGAAGCCCCATTAGTTCGTCTTCGAGCAGGTTGCCGACCGGCACGCCGGTCCATTCGGCTACCACGCGCGCGATTGCCTGGGCGTCGACGTCCGCAAAGATCAGCGGCGTTTTGCCTTGCGCGCTGGCGAGTGCCTCTTGCGTGGGCGCCAGGGATGCATGGCCGCCAGAGGCGGCCTTCTCGCGCTGTTCGAGCAGCGCCCGGACGAGTCCCAATTCCTGCATGTAGCGTTGCTGGAGACTGCCCAGCCGGGCCTTTGCATCGATGAGTGCAGCATCCAGTGAGCTCCGTTGCCCCTCGACGCTTTCGATGCCCGCGCGCTCGTCATCCTCGATCATCGTGAGTTCCAGCTCCAGTGCAGCGACTTCAGCGTGCGCACGCTGCAGTTCTGCCGGAGGTGAATCTAGTCCCATACGCACGCGTGCGGCCGCCGTGTCGATCAGATCAACGGCCTTGTCGGGCAGTTGCCGGGCGGGGATGTAGCGGCGCGAGAGCCGGACCGCGGCGACCAGCGCCTCGTCGCGGATATGCACGTTATGGTACTTCGCATAGCGCTCCTTAAGACCGCGCAGCATAAGGCAGGCGGCTGTGTCGTCGGGCTCGTCGACCTTGATCATCTGGAAGCGCCGTTCGAGCGCGGCGTCGCGCTCGAAGTACTCCTTGTACTCCGACCAGGTGGTTGCGGCGATGGTGCGTAGTTCGCCGCGCGCGAGCGCGGGCTTGAGCAGGTTCGCCGCATCGGCGCCGCCCGCCGCGTTGCCCGCACCGATCAGTGTGTGCGCCTCGTCGATGAAGAGCAGGATCGGCACACCCGAAGCCTGTACTTCGTCGATCACGGTCTTCAGGCGTTGCTCGAATTCGCCCTTGACGCCTGCGCCCGCCTGGAGCAGCCCCAGATCGAGCGTGAGGATGCGCACATTGCGGATCACGCTCGGCACCGTGCCTTCGGCCACACGCAGCGCGAGGCCTTCGACGAGTGCGGTCTTGCCCACGCCGGGCTCGCCGACGAGGATCGGGTTGTTCTTGCGACGGCGCGCGAGCACGTCGACCATCTGCTGGATTTCGCGGTCGCGTCCGAAAACCGGATCGATTTTGCCTTCGCGCGCCTTGGCCGTGATGTCGATCGCGAAGCGTTCGAGCGCGTCGCCTTCCACGGGGTGCCGGGCCACGGATGCGGATGGCACCGTCGCTGCACGTGGCGCTTGATTAGCCGCGGTCGTTGCCGCCGCGGGTGATTCGCGGAGCGATTCCGGACTGTCCGCCGGGTTTTCGCATGTCCGGTTTGCGAGGCGCGGCAGCAGGCGCTGGATCTGCGCGCTGCTGATGGAGAGTAGCGGCCAGGCGTTGTTGGCGCGCAGCACGTGCGGCGCCTCGATGATCGCCTGCAGGAGGTGGCCGGAGCGGATCACCGGATCGCCAGTCGTGTCCCGTGTCGACGCATGAAACCAGGCGTCCTGGAGCACAGCGGCCAGTTGTGGGGAAAGGCTCGGTCGCCCACGCAGCTTACGCGGTGTGTGATCGATCGCCCTGAGCAGCGCCTCCCATACCGCATCGCCGTCCAGATCGTAATGGTTCATGATGGCCGGGATATCGCCGTCTCCAGCCTCGATCAGCTTGAGCAGCCAGTGCTCGACTGAAATTTCGTCCGCCAGACGCCCCTGGCACAGGCTTGCTGCAGCTTCAAGCGCATTCGCGCAATGGGGATTGAGTCGTTGAAGAAGCTGGTTCGCATCACGGGGGGAAGGGTTTCGGTCGTAGTGCACGTTCATGTTCGGGCCGCTCGCGCAGGTCAAGAGGCAGCCGCCGCCACCTCTTGATCTGTTTATTGAAAGGCCAGTCCGCAACATCAGCGGACCGGCGAAGAAGGGCCGGTATCGCCTGGGCAAAGTACCCATGGACCGACCCTCAGACCACTGGAGATCAGGAGCGCTCGTTCCAGGTATCTTTGTGGATGATGTTGCCGTCCTTGTACGACCAGGTGATCGTCTCGTAGCGCAGCTCGACTTCTTCGAGGTGGTTGTGCTTCTCGTAGTCGGGGATCTTGATGTCGAGCATCTTCGGACGCACTGCTACGACCTTCACGTTATCGAGTTTCGTGTTGAAGTATTCCTTCTCCTTGCCCGCGTCGTCGATCTTGTACCACCTGATCTCGGCCGACTTCAGCGTCTGGCCGCTGGTGACGGCCTTGTACAGATAAGGCGTCGACGCATCGGTTTCCTTGATCAGCGTGATCGGCGCGTGCACGCGCGTACCCGTCAGCTTGCCCGTGTTGCCATCGGTTGGAATGTGCAGGCTGTGATCGAATGCCGTGATTTCGATGCTGCCTTCGCGACCCTGAACCGTGACCGAACCCTTGATGTCCGCGCCACCATCGTCTTTGAGCCACATGTATGACGGAATTGCCATTTTTCACTTCCTCTTCTTGCTGCGACAATCGCCCGGCGTCATCCGCCGGGCTACACAATCCCGAAGCCCTTGCTTCGGGGACTAAAACGCGTCATCTGTCTGATCGGGCTGCGCCTGATGCGGGGGCGGCCTGCGTGGTTGCGGTTTGCGCATCCGGGACGAGCGTGATCTCCACGCGGCGATTTTTTGCCCGCCCGGCTTCCGTGGTGTTGTCCGCAAGCGCACGGGTATCGCCATAGCCCTGGATCGCAAACTGCGTGGCCACCAGCCCGGATGCCTCGATGAGCCAGTTCCGCACGGCTTCGGCGCGTGCCGTTGAGAGCTTCAGATTGCTGACTGGGTCGCCCATGTTGTCGGTATGGCCTGCCACGAGGATCCGCTTGCCCGGATGCGCCTTGATCATTTCGAGCGCGCTCACCATCACGCGGGTCGAGCCGTCTTTGAGTTGCGCCTTGCCGCTGTCGAAGAGCGACATGCTGTCGAGCGTCACAATCTGGGGAGGCGGCGGTGGCGGCTGATACGAGGCAATCGCCTCGTTGAGCGGCGGGATGAGCCTGGCGCCGCGATACAGACCGAACGAGAGGGGCAAGGGCGTGCCGGTGCGTGCGAAACGTTGAAGTTCATTGCGGTCGGCGACCAGCGCCTGCAGCGCGTCGCGCTTCGCCGCGTCGTGACTGGCCGGGATGACCAGGTAGCGGCCCAGATCCGCGCCGATGCGTGCAAGCAGCGTCTGGTTGTGCTGAGTCGAGAAGAGGCAGGCGGCGGCCGCCGCACAGGCCACTAACACCAGCGCGTGGGCGAGCGCGAGCACACGCGGTGACATCCAGAACCGGCGGGGCATCGCCCGGATCAGTGGCTGCGGGAGGGGCCATGGCATGGGTGAGGCCGCCGCGGGCACGCGCGACACTTCGGTGTGCCGCTGTACATCGCTTTCCCATGGACGGCCGGGCCCACACGCTGGTCCGCAGTCGATCCAGCCGACGCCATACAGTGCCCAGGGTGCAGCGGGTTGCCGCGCGTCAACGAGTGCGTGAATCACGACGCGCTGCGTCCAGCCCATGATGGATGCCAGGGCGGCGGCGCGCGTCGCCGGCGCGCTGCTGTCCGTCACGCGGGCGGCTTCATTGTCCGCAGCGCGCATCACGGTCTCGAAATGTCGCGTATCCAGCCCCAGGGTGGCAGACGACACTCCATACCACTGTGGTGTGGGAGCATCCGCCGACGGTACGGCGCTGTGCTCCTGGACAAGCGCCTGCGCGAAACTCCGCAGTCCGCCCGACACCAGGCGCTGATAGACCGCGACATAGCCGGGAAGGGGGCGTGAGCCCAGCACGCGAGCTGCGTCCGCCGTGGCCTGCCGCACCACGCGCAGCGACTGCGAGAGCGTGTCCTCGTCCGTATATCGGGCGGGGGAGACCGCCAGCACGATACCGTCGGGCGCCCGCCCATCGCGCCACTGCCTGATCGCCGTCGCAATGCGCGGCAGATCCTGGGGGCGGTCCACGCGCAGCCAGATCGCGCCCTGCCCGACATACGCAAAGCGCGCTCCGTTGTGGCGGTCGAACAGTGCGGGCAGATCGTCGCCGGTGACCAGCACGAGAGGCATACGGGTACGCAGGCGCAGCGGAATGTCGGCAGTCGCCTCACCCAGTGCGGCCAGTACATGCGCGTAATCCCGGCGCGCCACCGTGACTAGCCGCGTACGCCAGACCATCAACGCTGATCCGGCGATCAGGATGACCATGGTCAGCGCAGCGGCCAGTCCGATCGGCAATTGGCTCACCAGCCAGATGACGGCGAGTGCCAGCGCGATGGCAAACACAACCATTGCGCGCAGGGGATACCCCAGCCCATCATGGCCCGTCGCCGGTGTCGTTGTGTTTGCGGCCGTCAGCATCGACAGATCCGATCTCATGGCCGAACGCCTCCAGTCTCGACCTTCGCCGGGATGATCTGCGCGAGCTGCGTATCCAGCATCCTGCTTCCCATCGACCAGACGGTCAGTACAACCAGGAACCCGATTGCCACGGAGATCCACGGTGCAAACTGGCGGAGTTTCCCGGCAAGCCGCAACCCGGCCGCATCGGTCACGAATGGTTCGTCCACGGTGGTGCGAAGCGTCTGTAGTCGCGTATCGAGTGCCGCAATCAGGGCCGCACGTTTGGTCTCTCCCTCGCGGGCATAACGGCCCATGAATCCCATGCTGAGAATCGCGGCATAACACTCAAGCAGTCCGGCATCCGGCGATTGATCGTGCAGATGCATTTCGATGGCGTCAATGACTCGCCTGCCCGCATCATGGATGGAGAAGCGTTCGACCTGCATTGGATGCAGCTCCCACGCAGTCCGTGCGTCTTCGGGCAGATTACGCAGCGCCACTTCGTCGAGCAAGCCGCACTGGGCGAGCAGCGCTTCGTGCCGGACGTCCTCAGGGTAGTTCTCCCGTGCGACTGCATCCGCGAACTGTGCGACGAGCTGTGTGCAGCGCTCGCGAAACCGTGCGGCATTTTCGACGGTTCCCCCAGCGCTCAAAGAGGTCACAAGCAGCGCGGTATCGTGCAGCAGATCGCGCATGCTGACGTCGTCGGGGCGTGTCATCCCGGAGACGGGGTTTGTGGGTGGGCGCGTATTGCGGCCCAAGGTCAATGTGATCATGCCCGCCAATGTCCGGTGCAAATTCGGGTTATTTTTTCTGTTGCGCCGGAGATTCTATATGGCCCTTTTCGACTAGGTGTAGTGAATTATCTGACGTCATATCGGATTGGTCATTAAAAATCCTTTATATCAAAATAATGATTTAATTTTAATTACGCATTGCGCATTAACCTCGTCGTGTCTGTTGAGGTTAGTCAATAATTTTTCACTGAATGTTAGGGGTTGTGCGTTATATGACGCGTTTTTTCGCTTAAGTGAGTTGCTAAGTGTGGTTGTTGAGTTAAAAGAAATATCCGGAAATTGTGCGTTGTAGCAAAGAAATAAATTAGAGATAAGGATCGTGTAAATTCAAGATTATATTTTTATCGTTCTCTGCGCGAAGGCTTTGACGGAGTGCCGGTAAACCTGTTTAATAGGGGCCGCCAATAGGGTCGCATGAATGAAATCCGGTCACTGAGCGCAATCTGGATGAGCATCCGCGGCGGTGCGTATGCGGAATGCTTTTCTGTCGCCGCGTTTCATTTTTTGCGGAGAGTGTGAACGTTATTTGTAAGGATAACTGATGGACAGCTTCCAGAGAGAAATTCCTAAAAGTCGTGTCTCAATAACACTCGATCTGCACACGGGCGGAGCGCAGAAAAAGGTTGAACTGCCGCTCAAGCTGCTGGTTGCGGGCGACTTCAGCGCAGGCCGTGAGCAGGCGCCGCTCGCTGAGCGCAGGAAGGTCAATATCGACAAGAACAATTTCGATTCGGTGCTCGCGGACTACGCGCCGGACCTGAAGTTCGCGGCGGAGAACACGCTGGCCGCCGACGGCTCGGAACTGTCGGTGAACCTTTCGTTCCGATCGATGAAGGACTTCGAGCCGGAACAGGTGGCCCGCCAGATTCCGGAACTCCAGGCGCTGCTCGCGATGCGCAATCTTCTGCGCGACCTGAAATCTAACCTGCTCGATAACGCCACGTTCCGTCGCGAGTTCGAGAAGGTCCTGAAAGACAGGCGTCTATCCGACAAGCTGCGCGGCGAACTGGCGCAACTGGCGACGGCGGCCACGCAGCCTGAAGGCCATGCCTGAACGGCGTTGGCCAAAGATGGTTTTCACTGCATTTCGTCACCAGACAGCGTTACAGAATCCGACAGGAATCCCGATGAAACAGAATGAATCCCGCCAGGGCAAAGCTGAGACAGTCGTGCTCGACGCCCCCGACAGCGTGTATGCATCGCTGTGCAGCAAGATCAATTTCAAGCCCGTCGCCCAGGCGCGGCCGATGGAGGCGTTTCGGGACAGCGACACGCTTTCCGAAGCTTCCGCCGATGAGCGCATCGCGCGCGGCATGGGCGCCTTCCTTGAACTGGTCGCAAAGTCGAGTCAGCCGGTCGAGCGTCTGGACAAGTCACTGCTCGATTTTCATATCGGCCAGCTTGACCGCCAGATCAGCCGTCAGCTCGACGCGGTGATGCACGCAAAGGCCTTCCAGGCATTGGAAGGCCGTTGGCGCGGCCTCAGGATGCTGGTTTCCAAGACCGACTTCCGCCGCAATGCGCGCATCGAGGTGCTCGATGTATCGAAGGAATCGCTGCAACGCGATTTTGAGGATACGCCTGAACTCATCCAGAGCGGTCTGTATCGCCTCACGTACATCGAGGAATACGACACGCCAGGTGGCCAGCCGGTTAGCGCGATGATCAGCGATTTCGAGTTCGAGAATTCGCCGATGGATATCGCCCTGCTGCGCAACATCTCGAAGGTGGCGGCGGCCGCCCACATGCCGTTCATCGGCTCGGTGGGCGCGGCGTTCTTCGGCAAGCAGTCGATGGAGGAAGTGGCGGCGATCCAGGATATCGGCAATTACTTCGACCGCGCCGAGTACATCAAGTGGAAGAGTTTCCGTGACACGGACGATGCGCGCTATGTGGGCCTGACGATGCCGCGCGTGCTCGGCCGTCTGCCATACGGTAAGGACACGGTGCCGGTACGGGCCTTCAATTATGAAGAAGCGGTGACGGGCCCGGATCACGACAAATACTGCTGGGTGAACGCTTCGTTCGCGTTTGCGGCCAATATGAGCCGCAGCTTCGTCAATAACGGATGGTGCGTCCAGATCCGGGGGCCGCAGGCGGGCGGCAAGGTCGAAGATCTGCCAGTCCATCTGTACGACCTCGGCACCGGTACCCAGGCGAAGATCCCGACCGAAGTGCTGATCGCCGAGACGCGCGAGTTCGAATTCGCGAACCTGGGCTTCATTCCGCTCTCGTTTTACAAGAACCACGATTTCGCGTGCTTCTTCTCGGCAAGCTCCGCACAGAAGCCCGCCCTCTACGAGACCAAAGAAGCCACCGCCAACAGCCGTATCAACGCACGCTTGCCGTACATTTTCCTGCTCTCGCGTATCGCGCACTACCTGAAGATGATCCAGCGCGAGAATATCGGCACGACAAAGGATCGGCGTCTACTCGAACTTGAACTGAATAACTGGATCAAGGGGCTCGTCACCGAGATGAAGGATCCGGGTGATGAGCTGCAGGCTTCGCACCCGCTGCGCGAAGCGAAGGTGACCGTCGAGGACATCGAGGACAACCCGGGCTTCTTCCGCATTAAGCTCTTCATCATTCCGCACTTCCAGGTTGAAGGCATGGATATCGGCCTGTCGCTGGTGTCGCAGATGCCCAAAGCCAAGAGCTGACCGAATGTTGTCGATGTGAACGGCGCCGGGGCAGGCTAAGGCCCCGGCGTTATCTTTTCTTCTGCCTGTTTGTCTGTTGGGGATTCATTGATGCTTTCCGGCCTGC
Source organism: Paraburkholderia bannensis (assembly GCF_014200455.1). Lineage (GTDB taxonomy): Bacteria > Pseudomonadota > Gammaproteobacteria > Burkholderiales > Burkholderiaceae > Paraburkholderia > Paraburkholderia bannensis_A. The sequence goes on from NZ_JACHBW010000023.1 coordinate 83,696, forward strand.
TTAGAACCCTGTTTCCGTCGCGAGATGTGGAGCAGCTCACCCGCTCGCGTCTCGACACCTGGGGCAACTGGTTAGAGCCGTTGCCTGGCGATCATGGCGTGGGACGCGACCCAGGTTACGAGGACGCTTTCTTTGTGCTGAAGGATGAGGCCACCCGGCTTTCGGGCATCGACGACGCACTGATCGTGCAATCATGCGAACAGTTGCTCAAGGAAACCGGCAAAGATCTGCGGCTGGCCGGATACTATGCCGGCGCGCGACTGAGGCAGGATGGTGCAGCAGGTTTTGCGGACGGGCTGGAACTGGCTGCTGCGCTCGTCGAACGGTTCGGGGAAGCCGTCTTGCCCGTGCGCGCCGAGGCCAAGAAGGGTGCGCTGGACATGCTGTCCACGGCGCGCATGGTCGAGTTGCTCGACAGAAGCAGAGAGGCTGCATCGCCGGAGCGCGAGCGCGCGCTCGCGCGCTCACTGGCTGCGCTCGATGTACTGGTGACGCAGACAGCCACATGGGCAGAGGCCGCGCGTCCGAACCTGCAATCCCTGATCTCGCGGTTCGATCGGCGGGATGAACCCACCGGTGAAGCCGACACTGCGCAGGCAACGCCATCCCCCTCAACGGGCGCGAGTACATCCGGCGCGATTGCTTCGACACGCGATCTGCTGGAACAGACACGCACGATGGCCAAGTGGCTGCGTGACCAGGAACAGGGCTATCTGCCATCGGTGCGGCTTGTGCGCTGCATACGCTGGGATACCCTGCACGAAGTGCCGCCCGCAGACGCCGCCTCGCATACGCGGCTCGCTGGCCCCCGTCCCGAACTGCGCGCGCAGATGAAGCGCCTCGTGCTGCAGAAGCAGTGGAACGAACTGCTTGAGCGGGTCGAAGGCGCGTTCATGGAGGGCGTCAATCACCTATGGTTCGATCTCCAGTACTTCCAGCATGTGGCGCTTGACCACGCGGGAGCGCCGTACAACGCGTGGCGCGAGCTGCTGCGTGCGGACTTCGCGCTTTTCCTCGAACGCTTACCCGGCATCGAGCGGCTGTCGTTCAATGACGGTACGCCGTTCGCGGACGATACGTCGCTGGAGTGGATTGCGCGACACGCGGTCGTGCGAGATATCGAGGCCGGGGAGGCCTTGGCGCCGTTGCCCGTCTCGGCAGACAGCCAGGAGGGTGGTGCTGGAGATTGGCCCGAGATTGAGGCGCAGGCGCGGGATCTCACAGCACGCGATGGCATCGAGGCGGCCTTTGCGTGGCTCGAAGGCCTGCCCGGCATGAAGACTGAGCGGCATCGGTTCTTGCAGCGTTTTGTGATGGCGCGTCTCGCACAGAGCGCCGAGCGTGCCGATACGGCGATGGCGCTGCTGCTGGAACTGGATGCGGCTGCGGTATCGCTACCGCTCGTGCGCTGGGACCCGGCACTGGTGTTCGAGATCAAGCTACAGCTATTCAAGGCATTGAAGGCCGCGAGCAACCGCAAGGACGCGGACAAGCCCGGGATCGCGCGGCGGATGGCCGCGCTGCAGGGCGAGATGACGGTGCTGGACCCAACACGTATGCTTTCGCTGGACCAGTGACGGGGTGCCGATTGGCATCTGCTCCTGTACATGCCTGGCCGGCCGCTGAGCTACTGGATTTCGCCGGTTACCCATCAGCGGCATTGTCCGACCGTGTCTACTCGTCGTAGAACCCGGAACGGGCGATCACGCGGTTCTCCCCTCGCGGACATTGGCAGGCCACGATGTCATTGTCTTTCACGGCAGCGGCATTACCCGTCAATCCCCAATTTAGTGCCGACCCCAGCATCGGGCCATTGTGCCCGCAGCGCGCGCACGAGGCGAGTCCCCGGTCTTTCGCGAGAGCGCCGTTCTCGTCGGAGAAGTTCTCATCACCGTCGAGCACCATGCCTCCGGTGGTCGTCATATTGCCCTTGACTGCCAGCATCGTTGCCATGCTATATCTCGCTGATGGGGTGAAAGGAAGTCAATACCGGTCGAGTGCGGCTTGCCGCATCTTCAGTCGCGTCCTGCCGTCTGGCGTAAATACAGTGTCGAACCGCACGAGCCCTTCATGGCGCAAATGGCAGGCCAGCGTAAAGTTGACCGTCATGCCGGGCTCCGGCGTTGTCACCTCGATCTCGACCGCCTTCAGGCGCGGCTCATACTTGAGCAAGGTCGATTCAATGGCGTTGCGCAGTCTGTGCGTCGATGAAGGCAGATGGCGGTAGATTTCCGACAGGTCGTCGAGCCCGAAGTCCGGGAGGTGGACAAGCGAGCCGCGCCGGCTGTTCAGGATCCGTTCGACGTTGTCCCGTACCGAAAGAAAGGTCTGCTCTTCAACGGGGAAATCGTTCACGATCGAGCCATCGGCAAAATGCCCCGTGATCCGCTCGAAAAGTCCGGGTCCTGTACGCATACGTTCCTCACTGCGCCATGCCGGCGATCGACGACAGCAGCCAGCGGTCGATGGCGAACCAGACAAGTCCCGCGGCCACGCACGCCATGAGGACCAAAGCGAGCGGCGACAGGGGACGTCTTCGCCAACGCGACGGGTTCACCACAATCGGGGCCGACAGATCTGGCTTGGTTGTGCCGACGCTTGTACCTGTGCCAGCGCCCATGGCCCGTGCAAGACGCTCGTCTATCGCGCGGATGAGCCTGGTGCGCGCATCAGCCTCGTTCGCTGCATAGCGCCCCTTGAATCCGAGGCTCAGAATGGCTGCAAAGATGCCCAGCAGGGGCAGGACGGGCCTGGGCTCCCGCAGGCGCTGGCCGATGCGCCGCAGCAGTTCCTCGCCGGCATCATTGCGGCCAAACATCTTCACCTGAAGGGGTTCGCGTTCCCAAGCATCGCGCGCTTCTTCGCCTAGTCCGTTGAGTGCTGCCTCGTCGAGCAGGGCGCATTGCGCATACAGCGCATCATCGATCACGTCGCGTGGATGGCCGCGTCGCCGCAGTTCTTCACGCAGCGCGGCGACCTGCTCATCGCATCGCTTTCGCAGATCGCTGAGCAACGGCGGGTTGACATCGCGCAGTTCCACGACGATACGCGCCGTATCGCGCAAGGCAACGGGCAGCAGGTCCTGCACGGGTCGGGTCGCGGCGATCGTCATGACGGCAACACCGCGTAGAGCTCAAGCTCGGCTTCGGGAATCGATGCCGGCAGATAGATCTGGCACGTTCGGGCGCTGATCATCCGCGCAAACGCGGGGTCCGTGCTGTCAACGGCGAAGTACTGGTTCTCGATGCGCACGGGAATGGCGGCCGGCAGACGCGATACAGGGCGCAACGGGATGCCGGCGAGCGCTGAGTTGACAACCTGCTCGACCTCGTCCGGCGCCCCCATCTTGCACAGTCTCGGCAACTGGTCGAGCAGCGCGTGAGCCGGCATCGACGCGCGCACCGACAGGTAGTAGTCCGTATCCTCGGTAAGTCGCTCGTCGTTGATCTGGCCGCGCCACATCGAGGTGCGCAGCCGCTCAAGCGTGATGGGCACGACCCGCGAAGGAATCACGGCATCCAGCAGTGCGCGGATCAGGGATTCCAGCTCCTCGAATACCGGTTCCGGCGCTCGATGGTCATAAGCGGGAATGGCCTGTAGCGTCTCTGTTGTCGAGAACGTAAGGAGCGACCCGGCCAGCCGCGCGAGCACAGCGTAAAGCCGTTCGGGATGCTGATCGGGCGCCTGGGCAAGACGCGCCAGTTCCGGCCACGTGCTGTTCACCGAATGCAGCAACCAGAAGAGCGCAACGTCGGACACCGCATAGTCCGCGATCTGGTCCGAGCGCTCCTTGCGGCGCACCGCAAGACTCGCGCTCTTTGCCGTCAGGATTTCGGACAGGCGCCGCACGCGTTGCGTGAGCCGCGTGCTGGCCGAAAGGAGAAGACAGGGCGGCACAAACGTTTCATCCTGCTCGAAGCGGCCCTGCGGCGTACGCACGAGACGCGCCACCGGGCACGTAATGTAGTCGTCCGGCTTCTCGAAGTCGAACAGCAGCGCCACGATCTGACGCTCGACGCTGATCTCTTCCTTTCCCTCGCCATTGATATCGGCGACATGGAGGTATTCGCGCGTCACGCGCCGGGGCCGCGCGTGCTTCTCGCCGGGCTCCACGCAGTTGCTGCCCTTGGGATCGACGAGGGCCACCCCGGCCAGCACCGTTACCGCATCGACACCGCCAGGAACGTCGGCCAGACTGCGCGCGCCCGGCAGCCAGTCGGCGGTCTCGCTGTCGATCAGCGTGCCATCGCGCAGCCGTGCCGTGAGTCTGGTGAGTTGCAAACGGTCAACGGCGAGCGCCTTTGCATCCAGTGCAACAGCGCAGACGCCCCAGGCATCGGGGCTGGCGATGCGGGCAATCTGGTCATTGGCAAATTGTTCCCACAGCGCCTGCTGCTGGAAGTGCTGCGGCGTCATGAAAATGCCGCGCGCCCAAAGGGGTTTCGTGATTTCCATCGTGGATAAGGATTCAGGTAAGGGGGGCGGGCAGGTCCCGTTTTTTGGCCTTGGGCATCTGTGACATGAGCGACAGGCTCACATCCATGCCCTCGATCTGGAAGTGCGGAACAACGTAGAGCGCGACGCGAAAAAAGCCGGGATTGTCTTCAATGTCGTGCACCTCGACACGGGCTTCTCGCAAGGGATGGGAAGCCTGCAGTTCATCGCCTGCATCCTTCATTTCCGTAACGAGTTCCTTGACCCAGTTGTTGAGTTCGAGTTCAAGCAGGCGCCGGTCTTTGGTCGTACCGATATTCTCGCGCTGGATCATCTTCAGGTAGTGCGCGATACGCGAGAGCAGGAAAATGTACGGCAGGCGTGCATTGATACGGCTATTGGCTGAAGCGTCCGGTGTGTCGTAGACCGTGGGTTTCTGCGTCGAATGCGCGGAGTAGAAGCAGGCGTAGTCATGATTGCTGGTGTACGAAAGCGCGATCAGCCCGAGCCCGGCGAATTCGAATTCACGGGTTTCGGGAATCAGTGCGTCGGTCGCGATCTTGCCCAGCCCCCCTGTATCGAGGTCGTAGAGATGGACCGGCAGATCTGGAATCAGGCCACCGGCCCTCGGGCCCCGGATCTGAAGACACCATCCGTTGCGAACGAAACTTCTCACCAGGTTCACGGCGAAGGCAAATGCTGCGTTCGCCCACACGAACGCGCGACTTCCGTCACTACGGACATCCTCGACGTAGTTGAAAGCCCGTACGGGGGAGGTGTCGGCTCCGTACGGAAGGCGCGCGAGGAAGCGGGGCAGCGTTAGCCCGACATAGCGTGCGTCCTCCGTTTCCCGGAATGCCTTCCATTTGAGATACGTTGCGCGCTCGAAATAACCGGGCAGATCGCGTATTCCCGCCACTTCCTCCATCGACGTCCGACCAAAGAACTCTGGCGAAACAGCGCCAATAAAGGGCATGTGCGCCGCAGCCGCGACCTTGGACAGACTGCGCAACAGCGCAATGTCCGGCGCACCCGCATCGAACGCGTAGTTCGCAATGATCGCCGCAAAAGGATAGGCGCCTGGCGTGTCGTATTCCTGGGTGTAGGTCTGGATGAAGAGGCCGCTCTGCGTCAGATCAGGAGCATCCTCAAAGTCCTGGCGCAATGTTTCCTTCGAAGCGTCAAGCACCTCGATCTGCACCCGGCTGCGAAAGTCCGTCCGCTCCACCAGAAACTGTAGCCCACGCCATCCCGATTCGAGCGTCTGGAACGTGGGGTGATGCAGGACGGCGTCGACCTGGCTGCCGAGCATGCGGTCGAGGGTAGCGAGGTCGTGATCGATGTGTAGCGTGTTCACGCGCATATGCTCATGCGCAAACACGCCAGGATTCGTGGCCTGAATGTCTCGCGGAGTATTGTTTTGGGCGCTTGCGCTCATGGTTCCATGTCTTATCTGTCCCGGCTTTGCTTAGCCAGCGATATTTATCACGGCGTCTGTCTCATAATCATATTCGAGCATCAAGAATGTTCATGTTATGACGGGCCGCAACAAATATCGCCGGGCGGAATTTGCAATGCTTCAAGCGGAGTACGAGTCGGCATAATTTTTCCTCTAAATAGCCGTTGTGTCCGCATTTAAGTATGAATTTGTCTTCTTCATGATGATTCATATCGCGGTTAAGATGCAGTGATAATCAGATTGAGAGTAGATATGGCAAGTCTGTCTGACGCGAGCAGGGCAGTTCGTAAACAGTCCGACGCGTACGCCTGGCCGCAAGGATATTTTCTCGATGTGCCGGGATTAGATAGCGCGGCGTAGTTGTCCGTCGTGTCGTTCGAGGCTGTTGAGAAAATGGGCGAGCCTGATGTCGTCACCTTTGAGGTAACCCAACCGCAGCGTTTCGCACGCGCGGACTAGCTGAACCACGACTCGTCCTTCAGATCGGTCCCGGACGACGGCTTGCCAAGAATATTTTCGCCTCCATCCAGCACGCGACCACCCGCTGTCGGGAGATCTCCTTTCAATGCCATCATCTTTGTCGTCTGGATTTTGCTCCTGGTTTGCCGGCAAGACGTCCCGTATCAGTCCGGCGCGCTGTGTTCTTCGATTGGCGTGAATCGCGGATTACCGGGCTGCAGGCGACGTGCCGCTGAGTTACCCCAGCCCCACTGGATTTAGGGGTTTCTAGCACGTAGCCCATCTCAAAACCAGCGCGAAATGCAGGCGGTTACGGCGATTTGATCGAAGGTAACGCGACCTCATTAAAAGCTCCCCGACCCCTTCACTGCGGGGTATGCCGCAGTGTACCTTCCATCCAGCGATACATGGGTGCCGTGCATGCTGGCTAATCAATTCATTGCGCATGGCCTGAGAAAGCATTACTGGTCCGGTTGGGAGATGTTGCACAATGGCAGGCTTGTATGATGAAGAAAAGCAGTCCTTATCAAGCCTGACGGCAATCCCGGGTCGCCAGGCGTACTTTCTCGATGTGCCGGGGACGGAAAGCGCTGCCGCGTTGTCGGTCGTGTCGTTTTCCGCCACCGAAAAGATGGGCGAGCCAAACGTAACCACCATCGAACTGACCCATCCGCAGCAGCTTGCACGCACCGAATATCTTAATCGCGATGCGATATTCAGAATCGTTTCTGACGATGGTGTAACGAGAGCGTTTTCGGGCTATATCGAGCGATTTTCCACCGTGCAGACCACGAAAGACTACACCAAATACCAGGTGGTCCTGAAGTCTCACTTCGCACGTCTGCAGGCCGGCACCAACACCCAGGTTTTCCAGCATCTCACGATCCCGCAGATTATCCAGAAGATCCTGCGTACGCACGGCATTCGCGAACACCAGATGCTGTTCCGGCTGCGTGGCAGCTATCCGAAAGTGCTGTGGCGCTTCCAGTACCAGATGTCGGACTTCGACTATGTGCATATGCTCATGGAGAAGAGCGGCATCTACTGCTACATCGTCGAGACCGAATACGGCGACCAGATCGTCTTTGGCGACGATATTGATCATTATATCTACGACCCGCGGTTGATCGTCCCGTACCGCGAGGCGTCCGGGCTTGAAGCAGGTGGGATCGAGGCCGTCACGACGTTAAAGACCCACACCGAGATTGTGTCGCAGTCAGTTCAGGTCGCTGACTACAACCCCGAGTCTTCCTGGGAACGATACAGAGATCAGGCGAATGTTGCGCCTCAGGACCCAACGACTTACGGCCAGCCGTACATTTACGGGACTGGCCACCTCGATCAGCAAGGTGCCAGGTGGCAGGCGCAACTCCGCCATGAGGCAGCGCTGGCCCGCCAGGTGATCTACGAAGGCGAGAGCAACATCGTCGCGCTGCAGTGCGCGCGCGTGCTCGAAACCGATATCGTGTTGCCCGATGCGCCGCAGGGGCAGATGATCACCGAAATCACCCACAGCGGTGCGCGTGAAAAGGCTTATTCCAACAGCTACAAGGCCATCCCTGCCGACCGGCGCTTCCGCTTGCAGTTCGAACCCGGGAAGTGGGCCAAAATCGCCGGCACGCTTAGCGCACGCGTGTGCAGCCCGGATAAATACACCTATGCTTATTTAAACGCCGCGGGCTATTACGTCGTCCGCCTCGATGCTGATTTTGGTGACTGGCCAAAGGGTGGCGAGAGTGTGCCGCTGCGGCTGGCGAAACCCTTCGCAGGCAAGTTGCAGACCGGCATGCACTTCGTCGCGCTGGATAACGACGAGGCCAAGATTACCTTCCGGGACGGTGACCCGGATAAGCCTGAAATTAGTGGCTTCCATCACCATTCGCAGGCGCGCGACCTGGTGACGAGCGACCGGCGCTGGCTGTCCCGCAACATGATCCGAACGCAGAGCAACAACAAGCTGCGCATGGAGGATTGGGAGGGACAGGAGGGGATCAAACTTAGCACCGAACACTCGGGAAAATCGCAACTGAATCTCGGCTATCTGGTGAACCAGAAGCTTGAGTACAGGGGCGAGGGTTTTGAGCTTCGGACTTCGGGATACGGTGCGATTCGATCAGGAAAGGGCTTGCTGATCACGACCAGCGATCGTTCGAATGCACAGGGCAGGCAATTGGACATGCAGGAGCTAATGCAGCAGCTCCAGGCGGCCAGTACGCTGACGGAGCGTCTCGCACAATGTGCCGAGAAAGCCCAGGCAGAAGCCGCAGACGTCAAGGCCATGAACGATGTGCTGCAATCCCAGATTAAAGATTTGCAGCAAGCGGTGATGTTGCTGTCTTCAGCTTCCAGTATTGCAGCCGCAACGCCAGAGTCAATTCTGCAAAGTGCCGGGCGTAATCTCGCCTTCGTCGCAGGGCAAAACGCGGACGTTGGTGCACAGGGCAAGATCACGATGACAGCCGGAGAGCTGATCAGCCTGTTTGCGCAACAAATGGGTATCCAGTTGATTGCGGGTCATGGCAAGGTGGATCTGCAGGCTCAGAATGATGCGATGTCGCTGACCGCGCTTAAGGATGTCTCAATCGCCAGCGTTGACGGGCGGCTGGTTCTCTCTGCGGCGAAGGAAGTGTGGATTGGGGCCGATGGCTCTTACATTCGTATCAGCGGTAGCCGCATTGAGAACGTTACTTCCGGGGACATCCTCGAGAAGTGCGCGGTATGGGACAAACCCGGTGCCTCATCTGGCAAGGCCGCAGCAGCACTACCTCAGTCTGACGCCGTGTTGTGCGCGTTGAGGGCTGAACAGGCGAACGCAGGCCACGGTGCTTTGATGGGAGGGGCTTAGTATGTCCACCTCTCACGATCGAAGCGGGAATATTGCAGCGGCGCGCTTGAGGTACGTATTGATTGACGCTGCGCGGGCCGACAGTTCGTATTGGAGCGATCTGACTTATCTGCCAATCGTTCCAGAGCGTTTTCGCGCCCAGCCAGAACTGTTCCCAATCCTCGTTGACATTCACGCGTTGGGCGCAGAGGGACATACGAAAATCCTGCAAAGAGCCGCATCTTCAGAGCAGCAGGACGGCGTGCAGTATATCCACGCGTTCCTCGACGCCGCGACTGAACCCTCGGCGCTAGCGGCCCATCTGATTCGACGTATGTCTGTCAGACGTCCTGATGGCGTGGAGGACGTTCTGCGCTTTTATGATCCATTTGTGTTCCGGCATTTGCGTTGGCTTTTGGACGTCCATCAATTGGACGGCCTGCTCGGCCCGGTGAGTCAATGGTACTGGCCTGAGCCTGATGGCATGTGGCATTCGCAATTGCGCGTGTCGGACCACGCGAGCCTGCGTCCTTTGCGATTGACACCTGAGCAATGGCCCACGCTGTTGAGAATGGCGGATCTCAATGTGGCGCTCCGGAAGCTCTCGCATCTTGGTTTCATGCAACAGCATGATACAAGCACTGCCCAGCAGATCGACAGGCTCCTGGCGGAGGCGTGGGGGGGGCACGGCATGAGTGATCGGCAGGACCGGCTGCTCTTCGCCATACAGGCAAGTTATTACCACCGCCATATTCATAAGCATCCCGTGCTCCAGAGTCGCTTGAATCAGGCAGCGACGGGAGCCATGACATTCGTTACGGCTTGCGCCGATCTCGACGATCCCAAAATGCGCCAGTTGGCAGAAGAACTCGAACAAATTCACGCAAACCAGTAAATCATGAACGCTACTGCTTCTCAAATGCCGCAGCAGAATTGCCCGTTTTGCGACAAGCACGGTTTGCCCATTCTGCCGGTGCGTTACACCATCGCCCGGGCCGACAAGGGCAACGCGCCGGCGCTTGCCGCTCCCTTTGGTGCCGACGTGACATCTATCGACCTGCCGGCCAAAATTGCGCGCTACACAATGCGCCTGCTGCGACCCGGTTACCTGTATGTGTTTGATGAGAAACGCAATGAGTGGCGCGGGTACATTGTCAACACGCAGAGCTATCTTTACGCCTTTGACATCCATGCCAAGGTATCGGGTGTTGTTGGTGAAAAGGAGTTCAACAACGCCTGCAAGGCAAAGAACGATCCGTACCTTGCTCGCTGCATTACGGTAACGGACGCAGCAAATGCGACCCGTGTCTGGCTTGGATTCAGTGACACCATGTGGACTCCGGCGGTGCTCCAGAGGCGTGGTTGACGCGGGCACTGATGCTTAATCATGAGCCCCTGATCAAGGCGTGGACTGACGCGGCGCGCGAACAGGCCACAACGTCAGCATTGCCGTGGAAGGATCTGATTGAGAAGTTTCACGACAAGTTCAAGGACGTGATAGTCGAAGGAAGTGAGCACCACCTCGAAAAGCCCTTGGCGGACGCCGTGGCGCGGTGCGTCTACCAGCTAACTGGCGCTGGTGTCCAGACCCTGAGCAAGGCAATAGACCAGGGGCTGACTGCGGTTGGCGAAAAAATACCCCTAGGCAAAAGTAAATGGTTGATGGGTGTCGTGGGTTGGGTTGCGCACGTTGGCAATCCCAACTTGGTTGTCGTGGACCTCCGTGGCCAGTTAAGCCGCAAAGATGCCGCACGTATGCTGGCGGGCATGCTGGCGGCTATGTCAGGAGATGACGCGCAAAAGTTTCGCAGCGGCGCGCGAGCGGCGCTGGACAAACTGGCGGATGCTGAGGGCACACTTCACCCGTATCACGGCGTGATGCTGGTGGATCAGGCGAAGGCCAAGGAACTGGCGGGATTGTCGGGGTCGGCGCGCCAGACCGCGATGGCAGGGCTGCTTACGCCAGCCCAGTTCGACGAAATCATGGAGACCAGCGCAGGCAAGCTCGCCAACATGGATTTCAAGTCGGGAGTCGCGCAGTTATTTTTTTCGTCGCTCACGCTTCGCAGCGCCTACCAGGACATGATGAAGGCGGCGCCTGCGGACGCGATGGCTAAGGGAATCAATTTCGCGGCCGGGGTGGTGGGGCTGGTTGGGACAATGGGGCAGGCTGCGGGGGCCTTGTTAAGCAAGGCAGAGTGGGGCGCAGCGAAGACTGCGAGGCAGTTCAAGTTCATGGCGATCGAATTGGAGACGCGGGCGGGCTGGTTTATTGGAGTGGGCAAGTTGATGGGGGTGCTTGGGGGCGTGGTCGCGGGGGTGCTGGTGATCATTGATGGCTGGAAGATGAAGGGAAATCATCCTGTTCTTGGCTATTTGAATATCACGCTTGGCATTTCTTCTGTGATTGCCGCGTGCCTGATGCTATTTGTGGGAATTGCCGGCATCGCATTTTTGGTGGGACTGGTTATCATGGCCCTCATGACTGTTATTGCGTGGTTGACACCGAACGCGTTGCAGGACTGGCTGGCGAAGTCACTGTACTTTGGCAAGGGTGGTGATGGGCCTTTTGATGGCCCGGTTGCGCAGACTGTTGAATTGCAGGCACTCGCAAAAGGAAGCTAATTATGTACAACGGCTGGATGCGTCCATTTGCGGTGAACCGCATCTTGTTACCAGAAGAGCGCAAAGAGGCATTGCGGCGCGAGGCTCAGGCGGAGGTAGAGCCTGGGCAACACATGGGTTTGATTCGCCTAAACTCGACCTATATCGACTGGATTGATCGACGGTTTCGTTTTCGCGGGATGCTAAACACGTCAATCGCAACATTGGGCGGACTATTTGTTGTGGGTTTAGGACTCTTCGTGTTCGGGGACTCGATACTCTTCGATTGGACGTACAGCGACTGGTTGCTTCGTGTGTGCCTCAGTTTCGGAGTCTGTTTGTTTGCATTTGGATCAAGTTATGTTCTCTATTACACCGCACTCCGCTACGACTACCACACCTATACCCACTATCCCATCCGCTTCAATCGCAAAACGCGCATGGTGCATGTATTCCGGCACAACGGGCCGGATGGCGTGCTGAGTGTGCCGTGGGAGTCGGTGTATTTCCACCTTGGTCACGGTAGCGGCATGCCATTCCTTCGCGACATCCGAGGCGAAGTGATGGAGGGCGACACGGTAAAAGATACGTTCGCGCTCGGCCACGCGATGGAAAGCGAAACGCCGGTCCGTGAGATGTGGGAGTTCATCCGCCGCTATATGGATCAAGGTCCGGAGGCGGTAGCCGATAGCCCAATGGCGAAGTACATAGCACTGTCGGTCACACCAACGCTAAAGAACTGCATGCTGTTCGCGGTGAGTTTCACCAACGCGACAACGCCATTCAAGCGGGCGCTACTTTCGCCATTTATCGTGCTGTTCACGCTGACACGCTGGGTGGTGTTTCGCACCAGCCAGGAGCCGGTATTTCCGGCTGAGGTGGAGATGACCTGCGAGGTTGCGCTGAACGATCCGAATGTCTGGCCGGTTCCGGAATCGACGGGGCAGTTTGCTGCCGAAATTCCAGGCGTGATGAAGTATGCGGAGGCGAAGGCAAGACGCAGTTGGGAGCGAGAGCGTCAGAAGGAGCTTGAGAGTGCGCGCACGTCGAAGTCGGTGGAGGAGATGGCGCGCGAACTCGAACGCAAGGCGACGAGGAGAACCTTGGGAAAGAGGTCATCGCGGCGATGAACGCGTCGCTTCTTTTAGCAAACCTGATCCAGGAACGTGAAAATGAATAAGCTGATCCGGTTGGGTGATGATACCGATCATGGCGGCAAGGTGATCAGTGCATCCGAAACTATGCGCTATGAGGGACGCTTTGTTGCGCGTAAGGGTGACGAAGTTTCCTGCCCGAAGCATCCCGACGTGCGTCCGAATCGCATCATCGAAGGCGACGAGTCGATGAATGACAATGGCATCCCCGTCGCTCGGCAGGGGCATCGCGCAATGTGCGGATGCCGCCTGATTTCGAGTCTGATCTAGCGGGACGATATGCCTGTCGAATTGCCGTATCCGCAGCGGGAAACCGCTGCGCCTAAAGCGCCCAGGCCGATTATCTGGTTGATGATTTTTCTGATCATCCTGGCGATTGGCATGATCACGATGTTGCTTACCTGGCCCAAAGACCAGCCCACTTACACTCCCTGGTTCTGGGTACGTCTGCTGTTGCTTCCAGCGCTCGCTGGAAGCTTGGCGTTTGGATTTCGTCAGCTTTACTACGAACAGGAATCGAAGCGTTATGAAGCAAAAAATATGCAATTGGCAGCCGATCGTGCGGAGGCGATTCAGTTTGCCCGGGAGCCGCTTTCCATCGTTAGCAGTGCGTATCTGAGTGCATTAGGCGGCTCCGATGTCGCAATCGAAATTGCAAAAAAAGCGCAAGCTTTGCAGTCGCAGAAGTCCGCGGTCGGGAGCGCGGTCGTCCGTCATACCCGTTTGGAGCGCATCGGCAACCTGTCCGAGGGCGATCGGTACGAGGCCTGTTTTGTGGAGCTGCTGGAGAGGATGGACGAGACGCTGAGCGTTCTTCCAGAACGGGTTCCGCTGGAGGTCTATCTTCAGATTCCCCACGATGCGGACTGGGATGACATACAAGCGCAGTGGAGTTGTTGCTGGAGCGAGTTCGGATATCGGCCGGTAGAAGCCGCGCCGCTTTCGAACGAAGAGGGCGTGATGGCTCTAGACGCGTGGCTCGATATTGAGGGTGGGCCTGCGCTGGAAAAATTCGCTCTTTTCGTCGCGGTGCAACTCGATAGCAGCCCACGGCCTAATGGCGCAGAAGCTGCGACGGCGCTGCTGTTTGGCTGGGCCCCGCTGGTAATGCGCAAGGGGCTGACGTCGAAGGCTTTCCTGCATCGTCCAGTTGATGCTCGCGACGATACTGTTCGCGATGCGCTGGAGCGCGCTTTGATATGGGGCGACGCCGAAGCGGGGCAGGTTCATGACCTCTGGCAGGCGGGGCTTGAGCGTGCGGATAAGGCAGCGCTGCTCGACGCGTCATCTGATCTGGAATCGGGTGTTTCCGAGGGGGAAGGATTCCCAGGAGTTCACGACATTGATGTGGCCATTGGTGATGCGGGCATTGATGCTGCATGGCTTGCAATCGCACTGGCTGCCGAACACGCTGTGCTTACGGCGAAGTCGCAAGTCATGGCAAGCAGGGAGCGCAGTCTGCGGCTGGCCGTCATACAGCCCGCAGGTGTCTCACAGGAAGCTAAACAATAATGAGTGAGTCAAAGCTAAAGCTTTCGGGCTATTGGATCGTCGTCGTGACGCTAACGACGTTCGTCGCGGTGCTGGCCTGGTTTCAGGGGGAGAAGTTTCACCCGTCGCCCGTGTTCAGGGTAGTTGTTGTGCTGCTGATCGGAGCGGCTATTTTGCTCGCGCGTGGGCTTATCACCTCTTCATGGCAATGGAGCGCGAGCCTGGCTGCCCGGAAAGTGGGGCGCCGCTATGTTCGCGCTTCGTCTGCCCGTGCTGGTGCGACAGGAGCAGACCGAGCCGCAATCCGGCGAAACTGGGCCGCGGGGCTGAAAGCGTCACTGCGCAATCGCATGGGATGGCGATGGTGCTATGGCATGCCATGGTTGCTGGTGGCGGGAGATGACTCGACGATTTCGCGATTGATGCCCGAACTGGGCGAACAGGGTTGGCTCATCACTGACCAAGCCGTGCTGCTGTGGGGCGGAGCGGGCACGGACGGCCGCCTCGACGAAGGTTGGCTGCGCCAGATCCGGGGATTGCGTTACCGTCGCCCGCTGGACGCTATCGTACTGACGATCGACGCTACTACGCCGCTTCAGGGATCGGGAAGGGGCACCGGGTCCTGGGCGATGAGCATTGCGCGCATTACTGACGTGCTGCGCTGGTCCGCACCGATCTACGTGCTGGACGTTGACGGAAACGATGCCGTTCATGCTGAAGGCGTCCCAGTTGCTGGTTGCGAGTTTACTCGACCTGCGTATACGGCGGACGCCCGATCTGTTTGGGCCGCGCTATTGTCACTACGTGACCGCCTCGCTGATGAGAGTGTTTGGCGCTTAAGCCGCGACGACAACGACCGGCAGGCCGCCGACCTCTCCGCGCGGCTTGATACGCGCAGCGAGCCGCTTGCGCAATGGCTGGCGGGCCTGTCCGCATGGCAGCGCCGGCCCTTGCCTGTCGCGGGAGCTTTTTTCACTGCGTGGCCGCTCGCAAACGCTTCCAGCGCCAGTAGCGTGCAGGGCGGCGACCGGCCGCTGTGGCGCTATCTTGCGGAGGCCTCGAAGCATACGTCCGGCCGTCGCACCTGGACCCACCCGGTCACGGTGCTCTCCACGGTTGCCCTGGTCCTCATCGGTATCTGGAGTGCTGGCATGCTCATCTCCGGCATGAACAACGCGCACGAGGTCATGCTGACCAGAGAGTCGCTGCAGGCGCTCCACCGCGCGAACGACACTCCCGGCCGTCTGCGCGCACTACTCGCTCTCCAGCAACGCATCGCGCTGCACGAAGCCCGTGTGCAGGAACACACACCGCTGCTGACGCGCTTCGGCCTGAACCACGACCGCGCGATACTCAGCGCACTGTGGACGCCTTACGCGCGTGCCGCAAAGCCTCTGCTCATCTCCCCCGTCCAGCAGGACATCGAAGGCCAGCTCGTCGATCTTGGCCAGATGTCGACGGCGCAGGTCGATACCCAGAGCAGCCAGGTAGCACAGGACGGCCAGCAGGCGCTCAAGACCTACCTCATGCTGGCCGATCCGCAGCGCGCCGATTCCACCTTCATGACGCCCCAGCTCGGGCAGCACTGGAATCCCGATACCGGCCTGCGAGCCGGCGAGAAACTCGACCTGTCCGCGCAACTGCTGGGTTTCTGGGCGCAGCATTTCCCCGCGCATCCCGACTGGCGCATCCAGCCGCGTGAAGATCTCGTGGGCAACGCGCGCCAGACGCTGCTTGCGATCATCGGCGTGAGGAATTCCGAGGACACGATCTACCAGGGCATTCTCGACTCGGTCGGCCACAAGTACCCTGACCAGACCCTCGCGTCGCTGACCGCGGGCACGGACACGCGTGGGCTCTTCGCGACCTCAGCGACGGTGCCGGGCGTCTTTACGCGCCAGGCGTGGGAAGGCTCCATCGACGCCGCGATCGATGACGCAGCGAAACACAATGGCGTCGAAGGCAACTGGGTGCTCGGCAACTCCGCTAACTCCGTTAACTCCGGCAGCTCGCAGGC
>NZ_JACHBW010000024.1 GCF_014200455.1 Paraburkholderia bannensis
CCCTTCCCATCCCGAACAGGACCGTGAAACAGCTCCACGCCGATGATAGTGCGGATTGCCCGTGTGAAAGTAGGTAATCGTCAGGCTCCTTATGCAGTACGTCCAGAACCCCGGTGTCTCCGAAAGAGAGCCGGGGTTCTGGCGTTTACGCGCGTGGAAAATACGAAACCACGCTCAGAACGAATTTCGCCCTGAGCGTGCACGCAAAAGCTACTTCGGCTGCTCAAATCAGCCGATCCAATTCGATACACCATCGCTGGAACCTCAATGCGCAGTTCCCGCGCAAGCACTCAGTGCTTACGGCGCACCCGATCCAGCACGTGATGCTCGGACAGCCAGTGGTGCATCATGCCTTCGCCGTTATGTTCTTGCCGATAGGCTCTCGATTCAAAGATCGACAACCCCAGCAATACCAGCAGCCCAACGGCCAGGCCGATCAGTCCCGCGATAGTTTCGCCATCCATGGCAGCCTCCTTGGTTCGCAGCCATGTCCTTATCTTAGGACAGCAAGGGGCGAGAGAAAATAGCGCTGTTGGCGAGCCGCCAGACAGGACGAGCAGGCGCTAGACTGTTGCGCGGCAACATTTTCTGAAGGAGTTTGTGCTGATGTCACGAGCCTGGCTGGCCATCGCAATGGCCGCACTGCTTTCCGCTTGCGCCGACGATACGGCGAACAAGCATCACGGACCGCCACCTCACGATCCGCCCGACTATCACGGTGTACCGACTGACGATCGGCCGCCCGCGATGATCGACGCACCGCAGCCGGCGCGATAAACAGGACCGGCAAAAAACAGGCGCCTCAGGGCGCCTGTTGCACTTCCAGCGGCGTGATCGTGCCCGTGACGCGCCCAAGCAGGGGCATCAACGTCAGTCCGCGCGATGCCATAAAGATCAGCAGCGCGACCCAGAGACCGTGGTTGCCGAACGGCCCCACGAGCGCCCATGAGGCGGCGAGAAAAACGGCCAGGGAGACAGCCATGGCCTGCATCAATTCACGCGTGCGCGTCGCGCCGATGAATACGCCGTCAAGCAGGAAGCCCCACACAGAGACGAGAGGCGAGAGGGCCGCCCAAGGCAAGAATGCTGACGCGGCAACGCGCACAGCGGCCTGGTCCGTGAGCTTGTCGATGATCCACGCACCGGCACACCAATAAACCAATGAGAAGCCAAGAGCGCCCAACGCGGACCAGAGCAGATTGACCTTCACCGCCTGTCGGAAGGCATGGCGATCGCGCGCGCCGATTGCCGCGCCGACCAGCGCCTCAGCCGCATGCGCGAAGCCATCGAGCCCATAGGCCATAAACGTCTGGAAATTGAGCAGCAGGGCGTTGGCCGCGAGAATCGCATCGCCTTGTCGCGCGCCCACATGGGCGAACCACGCGAACGAGCCAAGCAGGCACATCGTCCGTAAAAAGATGTCGCGATTGATGACCACCAGACGCTTGAGTGCGGCGGCTTCCGTGACTGCACGCCAGGCCAGCGGCGCGAGCCCGCGCGGACGCAACCGCCACAATACCCCTGCGCCGAAGACGAACCCCGCCGCATCGGCGGTAGCCGTCGCCGCGCCGATTCCCGCGATGCCCCAACCGAATCCATAGACGAACGCGAGCACGGCGATCACGTTGACCGCGTTGATCAGCAACTGCGACGCGAGCGCAATACGTACGCGCTGAGTCCCTAGCAGATAGCCAAGCACCACATAGTTCGCCAGCGCGAACGGCGCGGATCCAATCCGCGCGTGACAGTACAGTCGGGCGTTGCGCTGCACCTCTTCGCTGCCGCCGATGAGCTCAAGCGCATAGCGAATCAGCGGCGACTGCACGAGCAGAATGAGCGCGCCGATACCGAACGCCAGCAACAAGGCGCGCACGACATTGAGGCGCAACGCGGCGAGGTCCCCGGCTCCATGCGCCTGGGCCACGAGCCCGGTCGTGCCCATGCGCAGGAAGCCGAAGCCCCAGAACACGAAGTTGAAGAAAAGCCCGCCGAGCGCGACGCCGCCGAGATCCGCGGCGCTGCCCAGATGCCCCGCAACCGCGGTATCGACGGCGCCAAGAATCGGTTGAGTGAGATTGGCGAGAACGATCGGAAAAGCGAGCATCAGCACGCGCCGATGCCAGCCTGCGCCTGTCGGCAGCGCTTGAGCGCCGCTCAACTGCGTTCCTGCACGCAGACCCAGGGCGAAACCACGACGGCCCAGAGTTCGGGCTTGCGCGCGGCGTAATCGGCAGCGGTTTCGGACTGCATGCGCTCGACGTGGCCGGCGGACAGCCATTGCGCGACCTGCGCTCCGTCGTCGCTGGCGATCGCTTCGGCGACGCTCACGAGATCGAGATCGCGCGCCACGGACAGCAGCTTGCCCTGAGCGAAGAATCGTTCGAGGTCCTGCCAGTCGATCTTGGCGGTTTCGCCGAGCAGTTTGGCGTAGAGGGAGCTGGGGGTAGCGTCGTCGGTAGTCATGATTCTGGGCCTGAAGGTGCGGCCGATACTATAAACGATAGGCCGCAGGGGTAAGGAGGGGGCGAATGCGAGTCGAGCACGACTCACCCAGCCGACAAATCGAATGCGCCGTATGCGGGAACGCGAATAATCGGACGAATAAAGCTTTAAAGAAGTCCGCCAAAGCGCGCATTAAAATGCTCTCGATACTGGCAATTCGCGTGTTTCAAAAATCCCACTCGCGCCGATAATTGCGCGCATACGTGCGTTTGCACACTCAATGACAGGCGCCGCGCAAGCGTCCGGAAAAGCCTGATGCAACGCGGCAGAAAGCGCTCCCATTAACGCTTCAAAGGAGCCTTGCAATCATGCTGTAGCGCCCGTCCCACAAGCGTTTTCGGCGATTTCCAGTGATTGCACAAAGCCCGCTGCAATGCGTATTTCTATACGCAAATGAGGCGATGACCGCACGACGATTCGCCATCGGGAATTGTTACGGTACACAAACCGTGCGCCGCGTCACATTTTCCTGTCAATTAAGTGATTGCGCCGTGGGGGGGCCGTTGATAGATTGCCATTCGGCGCATGGTAAACCGGTCCTTTGCCGATATGCGCCAAACCCCCGTTAGCCCGGCGCCATGCCGGGCTTTTTTTCGTTCGGAGATCGAAGGGCTTCGTCGCATGCCCGATGGCCCCTTCGATGCACGACGATCAGCGCGGCGGCAAATCGCGCGCAGGGTCGATCGAGCGGCCTTGATAGCGCAGCTCGAAATGCAGCAGGACGCGGTCATTGTCGCTGCTGCCCATCTCGGCGATCTTCTGGCCTTGAGAAACCGCCTGGCCTTCCTTCACGAACAGCGCCTGATTGTGCGCATAAGCCGTGAGGTAGTCATTCTCGTGCTTGATGATGAGCAGATTGCCGTAGCCGCGCAGACCGTTGCCCGCGTAGACGACGGTGCCAGGCGCCGCGGCGACGATCGGCGTACCCGCACTATTGGCGATGTCGATACCCTTCGAGTCGCGGCCGTCGAAGCCGCGAATCACCTGGCCGGCGCTAGGCCAGACCAGGGAAATCGGCGTGGCGGCGGTCGCCGGTGCGCTTGCGGTATCGGCGCGGCTATCGCGCGGCGAGGATGCCGCGGCGGAGCCCGACGACGAGGCGCGCGGCACCGTGCGCTGCGCACCCGCTGATGAACCGGCCGGCGGCGAGACGCGCAACACCTGGCCCACTTCGATCGCATCCGGATTCGACAGATTGTTCCAACGCACGATGTTCGACACCGACTGCCGGTTGCTGCGCGCGATCCTGGAGATCGTGTCGCCGCGTTCCACGCGGTAGAAGCCCGGTCCGACCGGCGCCGAACCGCACGCGGCGAGCAGCGCGACGAGCGCCGCGCATGCGAAATGGCAAGTAAAGCGTTTGAATCCTTTGGTGAATTCCTTTCCCAACGTCGGACCTCGCTAGACGCAGCCGGCGGCTGCCCGGAAGCGGGCGCCGCAACGGCAAAGCGTCCGATTTTAGCGGGTTTGCCGCCGCGCTTGCGCTATCAACCGACGAATCGCCCGGCGCATCGCGTCGCATGGCGTTTGCGCGGAGTCATCTCGCTGCCGACTAATGGGCTCTGATGGCCTGTTAGTCAAGCGAGCCAAGCGCTCCGACGCGCAACTGCAGCGTGGCGGACTCTGTCGCGCCCGGCGCCAGCCAACGAAGGCCCAAGCCGTTGTGGATCGCATCGGGCAGGCCGAGCCACGGCTCGACGCAATAGAAGTCGGAGTCGGCAGCCTCGGTCCACGTTGTCACGGCGTACCAGGGCAGTGAATCCGGGCGATCGAGATCGATCGTCACGGCCCGCTTGAGGCCTGGCGTGACGAGCCGCACAGGCGTTGCAGGCGGCGTTGGCCCAAGCACATGGAAGCGGTCGATGATGGCAGCATCGTCGAGACGGTATTGCGTCACGCCCGTCTCCGGCGCGCTGATCGCCCCGTCGGGCAACTGATGGCGACGCTGCGCGGGCGGCATCTCCAGCGTGCTTTGCGCGCGTTGCGTGTGCGGCAGCTCGAAATAGAAGTGATGGCCCGCGTACCACGGCAGCGGCGTATTGCCGGTGTTGGCGGCCGTGAGCGTGACGTCGAGCGCATGATCGTCGGCGAGACGGTATAGCGCCTCGAAGCGGAACGCGAATGGATAGCCCACTCGCGTGGCGGGCGTATCCGTGAGCGTCATGCGCACGCCGCGACCGTCAGGATCGACTGCGGCGATAAACGGTAGATCTCGCGCAAACCCATGCATTGACAGATCGCGCACCACGCCCTGCGCATCGCGCCAGTGCCCAATCTGTCCATCGGCGAAATGACGCCCGAGAAACGGAAACAGCAACGGATTGCCGCCACGAACGCGCGCCGGCTGCTCCCAGTTGGCGTTCTCGGGCCAGCGGATCACGGCATCGCCGCCGACGTGCCACGACAGCAGCCGACCCCCTGCCCAAGGCGCGAAACGCAGCGTCGAAGCGCCGCTGTTGAGTTCGAGGATGTCGTGCGGAGGACGGTTTTCCATGTCGAGACGTCGCGAAAAGTTGAGGGAGCAGGGGAGCTCAATCCGGCGAAACGCGTACCGAAGGGTGCCCCGGGATTGTGCGCTGCTTTCGGATGCGTGAAAACCCTCGTCGGGAAATCGTGGGTGTCGCTCACGGAACGCCGCGCTCATAATCCAATACGAATGTGTCACCGTGCGTAACCGCACGTTTTCATATGTAGCAAAGACGAAGCAACGCAGCCATGAAGAAGGAGGGCGCAAAGATGGATCTCGCAATGACCATGGGAATGGGACTCTTCAGTCTGTTCATTGGAAGCAGCGCATACTTCTTTTACAAAATGGCGCGCTAGATAGCGTGCTGGGACACTAGCCCAGTCGCTAGCGGATGCGGTCAGCGCCACGCTGGCCGTGTAACTTTTCATAGCCTTTCTCCGTCTTTCAAGCCGACTTCCGCATCAATCCCTCCTGCCTGCGAAGCGGGCCGCCAGAGCGCGGCCATCGGCATCTTGCCGGCTTTCCCGCCGCTTTCGCCTCTACACTCGTCTGGCTTAGCGCAACCTTATTTTGTTGCGATGCGGTAACTTTTCCGACAAATGCGGCTTGAAGCTTGGCGCTGCAATTCGGGCCAGGCATAATCGGGGCGCTTTGCCGCGCCGTCCGCGCGATGGTCCGGCGTTTCGTCCAAACCCTTCCGAGGATCCCCCGCGTGAGTCTCTCGTTCCTGTTGTTTCTGAGCGTGCTGCAAGGCGTCACAGAACTCTTTCCCGTCAGCAGTCTTGGTCATACGCTGCTCGTGCCGGCGCTGTTCGGCATGCACATCGACAAACATGCGCCGCAACTGCTGCCGTTCCTCGTTGCTCTGCACCTCGGTACCGCCGTCGCGCTGCTCTGGTACTTCCGTGCGCGCTGGGTCGCGCTGTTCAGGGGTTTCTTCGCATCGCTGGGCGGCCGCAGGAACGATGACGGCCATATGATGTGGGCGCTCATCATTGGTACGATCCCGACCGGCATCGTCGGCCTCGTGCTTGAAAAGCGCATCGAAGCGATCTTTCACGACCTGCGCATCGTGGCCGCGGCCCTGATGGTGAACGGCGTGCTGCTGTGGTTCGGCGACCGCCTGCAACAGGCGCGCGCGCATCGCGCACCCGAAAAGCTCACGTTCCGCCAGGCGTTCCTCGTGGGCCTTGCGCAGATTGGCGCGCTGATTCCGGGCTTCTCGCGCAGCGGCCTCACGATGATCGCGGGCAATGCCGCCGGTCTCACGACGGAAAAGGCCGCTGAGTTCTCGTTCCTGCTCGGTACGCCGATCATCTTCGCTGCGGGCGTGCTCGAACTGCCGAAGCTGTTTCATGCGCGCGATCAACTCACGACGGCGCTCGTCGGCGGCGTGCTGACCGGCATCGCCGCGTGGCTCAGCGTGAAATTCCTGATGCGCTATTTCGAAGGCCGCGGCCGTCTGGCTTCGTTCGGTCTTTACTGCGTGATCGCGGGCGCGATTTTCCTCGGCTGGTTCGTGATGCACCCGCAACCGGTTTGATGGAGCCTGCTGCCGCGCAGGAGTCGGCCACGGTGCGCGGACGATCGGGGTATAATCCACGCCCGTCGTTGCCCGCGGGTGTTCAGGTTTCAACGCTCAGCTCGCAACACGCAGATTACCCACGCGACAGTAGCTCAGCTGGATAGAGCATCGGCCTTCTAAGCCGAGGGTCGGGGGTTCGAGCCCCTCCTGTCGCGCCAATAGAATCAAGCACTTAGCCCGTTCATTGCGATCGGGCTTTTTGCTTTCTGGATTCCGTGTAACCGCTGTGTAACCCGCTTTCACTAACCAACATTCAGCTGAGTCGCTTCGTCAAACCGCTTGCCTGTTGCCTCTACCGTTCGAATCTACCTGAAAGTCGAGCGGTTATCCGCGCTCGATGCGAGCTTAGAGGTCGATCGTAACGATTACCTACCTCTTGCGATGGAGAGTTGCTGAATCAAGAGCCGCGCATGTCGTTCACAGAATGCGCTGATGGAGGTAAGCGTTAGCCCAATCTAGCCGGAGAACTCGGCAGGCAAATAGGTGCATTGGCGAGTGCAGCCGCAGCGATATGTGCCGCACTTGTTTATCACAGGCCGCTCGAAAGAAAAAAGCCCGCAAACGCGGGCTTAAACAAACGGAGAGTGGGCGCTATGCCTTTCCATGTGGCGTGGATTCGAAGGTGTCTTTTAGCGCAAGACAGCAGGCACAGCGGCAACGGGCAACTACCGCACTGACTGTCTACTTCGGGAGACTCCAGTACCACTTATTCTCCGCGCCACGCTGCTTGCGGACGTTGAGGAGTTGCGCAGCGCGCCGCAACGTGCGCAACGCTACGCCGGCTTGCCGCGCCTCCCGTTCAACCTCTTTGGTCGGCACGACGTCCGTGCCCAGCACCTCGCGAAGGAACTCAGTCGCCGAATCCAGCGCGGAAGAGCTCTCATCGCATTGTTCATTCGGATCAGTCAGGAGTTCTTGAGCCGAGCCCGGCAGCATTGCGCCCCATGCGATGCGCGAAGCCGGGATACCTTTTTGCGGTTCACACTGCTCCAGATGGTATTCAAAACCGCCGTTATCCGGGCCAATGTTCGATTTGGATCGGGCAAGGACGCGACGATCCTCGCCGTCATCGCTCCTAACTTTGGCGGCAACCATTACCACACGAGCAACAGCGGCGAACGCGATAGAGCCAATTACGCGTTGCGTCGGATCTGCACCCTGACCGCCTTTCGAGAAGTGCGTAATTCCAATCAGGCACGCACCCGTTTCGTGGGCGAGATCCACCAGAGGCTGCAATGCGCGGCGCGTCTCGGTGTTCTTGTGGCTGTCGCCGGTGACAGCCGACACGATCGGATCAACGATGATGAGGCGAATGTTTCCTTGGCGCAGGGTTTGCTCGCGAAGCGAGAACATATCCCGCGCCGGATCGAAGGGGCGCAATTCACCGTTGATATTGACGCCGCTGATGAAGTCGACGCGCTTGAGGTCGGCACCGGCAGCCATCAGGCGCGGAACGAGGGTGTCCGCCGCATCGTCTTCGCCGCTCCAGATCAACACGTTGCCCGGTTCGCAAGGGGTGCCATCAGGCCATTGGCCGCCGCGCGTTACGGTCGCGGCGAAATCAACCGTGATAGTCGTTTTGCCTTGGCCCGGAGCGCCTGCGAGGAGGTGCATTTTGCCGCGTGCGAGCCAGCCGTTCCAAAGCCATTCAACCGGCTGCGGAACGAGTTCGGCAGCATTGACAAGAACGACGCCATTTTGAGCGGGTGCCGTCTTGACGATGCGTTCTGCGTTGGCGACAACGGCGCGCATGATTTCCGTTTCGTTGATCATGCTGCCTCCTTGAGCGTATCGTTCAGATCATTGGCTGCTTGGCGCGTCACAAAGACCTCCATCCCAGCTTGGGACAGTTGGTGCGCAAGCGTGCGTGCTTGATCGACGCAGTCACGGTAATGAGCGGCTTAACGGACGAGCCAATCCAAGTGCCGCGATCGGGACGGTGGCTCTCCGTGTACTCGCAGCGAAAGCAATGGGACACGCCGTTGCCGGCTGCTTCGATGGTCAGACCCAAAGTACGGTCACGATCGCCGCGCCCGCATGCCGGGCACGTAACGCGGTGATTGCCGGCAGCGTAGTTGAACCAGTCGATCATTACGCGGCCTCCGCCAGCTGCTTGATCGAATCCGCAGGCCACATCAGGCGGCCGTTCGCCAGCTTCACCGGCCGCAGGCTGAAATACGTGCCGGTTTGGCAGTAGCGTTTGCGAATGGATTGCGGACGGAGCGCCAGTTGTGCCGCGAGCTGGTCAGTCGGAATCAGGCGGCGATTGTCGGTAATCGTCGCGATATTGTTTTTGCAGTTCATGAGGCTTAACCCAGAGTCAAAGATTGAACTTTTCGCGTCCTCTGATCGGGGTGCCACTGCTGAACGACTTCTGTGCCCCCGCGAATCAATTCAGATCGCTTGGGAGAAGTCTGAGATCCGCAACCTTGCGCAATCAAACCGCAACCGCAGAGCCTTATGCAGCAAGACTTTGCGGGCAGTTGCCGCAACTTTGGGTGCAACTGGCTTCTTCGCCGCTACCGGGGACGGCGATGGAAAACGGAGTTTCTCGGCTGCTCGTTTTCCTTCGCTTCGTTCACCAGTTTGTTCACGTATTGCCGGGAAACCGCAAATTCATCGGCCAGATCTTGCTGGCGCTCTCCAGCGGTGGCGCGACGCCGAATTTCCTCGCGCTGATTTTCCGATAGCCTCACTGTGTTGGCGCTATTTGCCTTTGGCGACGGTGAAGGAAATCGATACGGAATGCGTGTCTCGTGCTCTTCAAGCCAACCGTTGAGATCGTCCCAGTAAGCCTCCTCGTAGTACCACCGTACAGGAGAGCCGGCCGCATGTACGAGGCGCGCTCGTTTGCCAGGCTCATACGTAGCAAGCTCGCCGCGCCCTGTCGAGGCGCATAGTTTCTCTTGAATAACGTCAACCGACTCGCCGGAGGTTGCAATTGCTTCCGCTGCCTCTTCAAGCGTGTAGCGACCCTCCGCTTTCTTGTCATCGCTCTGGCGCTTGAGCTGCATTTGGTGCTGGGTTAGCTCATCAAAGCGCTTCGCTGCGTGCAGTCTTTCAATTGGTGTCAGGCGATCCCACATTAGGCCCGCTACGAGTGCTGTAAATTGCCTGTCGACGCGTTCTGCTAGATCACGCGGGAGGTCGCAAAATGCTTTGTTCAGATGTTCGCGAATCGCGATCTCCAAGGTCGCATGCTCAACCTGCAATGCATCTTTGTCGCTCACTTGCATCCTATGAATCCAATCGTTTGTTTGTGCGCTGGGTCTGTGCCAATCGACATGCTCGGCGTCTGGCACGCGGCCGACAAGGGTCGTAATGGTAGACCCATGTTGTCCAGGTTGGCCAACTTTTCCACGTCTCAAATGATGGCCAAGTTGGCCATCTTGGGTGCTTGTTGGATGACGGGCAGAGTGGGGCACTGTACGACGCGACGCTCTGCCGGGGCTTTAGCCATTGAGATCGGAATCGCCACTACAACCGCTTGATCGACGCGGCGACGACGCAGATCGCGACATTGAGCGAGTGGCTATTCATCGAAAGAACTCTGTGATAGCTTTCACCGTTATTGCCGTCCGTCACGTAGTGTGAGAGAGGCGCGCCTTAGGCTCTCATCCTCGTTGATGACTCCCCCGTTGACAACCATTCGCTAGAACATGGCAAGCAGCTTCTTCTTCCTTCAGGCCGACAAAAATCACTCGAACCAGGATTTCGTGGATCGCGTCGAGCATCTTGCCGCTGAGAAAAAAGAGCAAACTTATATTATCTCGCGGCCGCTTGGTGACAGTCGGTATAGCTATCCGCACGAAGGCGCAGTAGTTGTCCTTTCGCCAAAAAGAAAACTATCGTTTGTGGATTTTTCGGGTGACGGTAATTCGTTTGAAGATTTCGTGGACGATTTCCTCGAAGATTTAGCGTCTATTTCCGATAAATATCGTTACAAGGATGCTATTGGGCGACCGCGATCATGGAAAAGCGATCTTACGCTTAAAATCCATGCGGACAACGTTGATGCCTTTGAAACTTGGAGTGAGGAATCAATAATTGTTGACCCTGCAAAGCAGCGGATTGCTGAATTATTGGTTTCCCTGCTCACAGGTAGCATAAATGATATTGAGCGAGTCAAGGCAGATTTGCCGGATAGTCTATTGGACAAAGTTAAACGGAAGATTCTTTTGTTTGATGGCGACCAAACGCGCTTCATTTATGAGGAGCGAGAGAGTGACATCGTTCGAATCCAAGGATTGTCGGGAACTGGGAAAACAGAACTGCTTCTGCACAAACTCCGCGATCTGTATGTGAACTCACCGAGCTCAAAGATCGCGTTCACATGCCACAATCGAATTCTCGCAGACAATCTCAGACGAAGAATCCCCGACTTCTTCAATTTTATGAAGGTAGAGGAGCAAATCGAATGGGAGCAGCGGCTTTGGTGTTTTCATGCGTGGGGATCAGCAAATAATTTGAATTCTGGATTGTATCGGCTCATCTGTGAGCGCTATGACTTGGAATTCGAGCGATATAGCCCTTATATGTCATTTGATCGTGCATGTAAGCAGGCGCTTGCGGAGCTTAGAGGGCTTCCGAATTATGAGCCGTATTTTGACTATATTTTGATTGATGAAAGTCAGGATTTTCCTGATTCTTTTGTTGATCTATGTAAGTTGGTCACAAAAGAAACGGTTTATGTTGCTGGTGATATTTTCCAGAGCATCTTTGACGATAATATTGCGCCAACAATCGAGCCTGATTTTTTGTTGAGCAAATGTTACAGAACGGATCCGCGCACTCTAATGTTCGCTCATGCAATTGGTATGGGGCTTTTTGAGCCACACAAGCTGCGCTGGCTCGAAGATGACGAATGGAAGGCTTGCGGCTACGTTATTACGAAGAGAGCTGGCGGCTCCGCCTATCGCCTCACTCGTGAGCCGCTTCGCAGATTTGAAGACATTGATAACTCAGTACCAAGTGTCGTAGTGAACGCCGTTCAAGATGAGTTCTGGATTTCTACGATTCGCCACACAATTGATACGATTAAAGCGTTGGCAAATGAGCATCCTTCACTCACGCCTGACGACATTGGTATCATCTTGCTCGATAGCGGTGACGTCGTTTATACGCTTGCCGATCAACTTGCCATTGCCATTCGGAGAGAGCTTGGTTGGCAAGTAAATAAGGCGCATGAAACGAAGAGACGGGAAAGCAACCACCTGTTTATTAGTAATCGCAATAATGTGAAGGGGTTGGAATTCCCTTTCGTGATTTGCATTAGTCAAAAAATTTCGAGCGGATACAAATACCGAAACGCGCTATATATGACGTTGACGCGATCATTTTTGCAATCATATCTATTGGTTTCTGATCGCGAGAATGCCGACATTTTGCCCGATGTAACGAATGGGCTTCGGAGTATTAATGTCGATGGTTGTATTGAAGTTTCTCCGCCGGGGATTGAGGAGCAGAGACTCATCAAAACTACTATTCGAGCAGTATCTAATCAATTGTCATTTTTTGACATGGCCGAGAAAATTTTCGATGAAATTGGCGTGATGCCGATTATGCGGGAGCCGGTGTTTGACGCATTGAAGAAAGTTATCGGTGAAGATCTCGATGAAGATAATATTCGAGATACCACGCGCTTTATTTACAAAAAAATGCTGCGCGAGAAATCATAAAAATGAAAAGATTTGATTTGGCCATCGACAAATATCAAGCGGAAGAGCTTTTTAGTGCCGTTCGATCAAAAAAAGATGTGATTGTTCTGTGGATGCAGGCGATCAAGATGTTTCTTGCCAATCAACCGGCCGAGAATGACAAGAAAATTGCTGATCTTTCGATAGTGGTTCGCTCGATGAGTCGGCTTTTTTGTGAGTTAAATAATGGGGATAAGATATTTTCGGTCGCTTTTCCATTCAACTCTAAGAGTGTGGAGGGGCGACTCGAATTTTCTTCCCGCGAGGGGGTTTTAATCGATAGTCGAGTGTCGTCGCAGGTTCTTACTCTTATTCAGGGCAATGGGATATTTGACTGCCTTGACTTTAATGATTTTATTGATCCAATATTTGATGCTGCTGATGTGGATAATAATCTGTGGGGATTGATTCGGGAATTGATGCTTGTTGAGGACGCGTACCTTAGGTATGACAACGACCCTGATCAGGTCAATGGCCACATCCATCCCTTGCATCATATCGACATGTACTACTCGTCGAGCGGGTCATTCAAAATCGGATTAGATCAACAAATCGATAAGGCATCCCTTATTGGGATATTGAGCACCGAAACAGACTGTCATTATTTAAGGCCAGCCGAAGTTGCCGCTGTGAGGCGCGGAAATCAGAGGTAGAGCGAAATGCACGATGCGCATTCTTACACGGCAGTCTAGGACGGATAGAGCGTGTGCTGATGACATGCTGGAGTTCATCAAGGATGCGCGCAACGCAAATCCGAGGCTTACGTTTGGCGGTGCCATTTTGACTAAACACGACGGCCGCCAGAAGATCTGCAAGATCGTCGCCGGTGCTGTGAAAGATTACTACGGATGCGTACTTGAATCGTCGATCCCGCCGACGAACAGCATTGTGAAAGCTCAAGCAGCCGGCAATACGATCCTTCAATACGACGGTGATGACCCCGTTTCGCATGACTTCAAGCAGATGGCGCTCGAAATTATGGCGATAACTGGTCTTGCTGCGAAGGAGCCAGTCTTGGCTTAGTCCAGGGGCTTGCTTCGACGATCTGAGTGCGTCCGAGTAGTGACAAAACAGCACGAAAGTCAGCAGAGCCCCAGCCTGAATGGGGCGAGTCAAACATCGCGTAGCTCGCGTGGTTGTCGCTGATTGGGCAGCACAAGTGATATCAATACGTGTGCTGCCGATCCGCAATCTATTGTGATGCAGTGTTAAGAGTCTTGAACTTTGGAATGGCCTGTTCTGACTTGAAATCAATACAGGCCTGCTCCAGCATCCACACCTCGATTTTGTCATGCCACATGCGCAGCAGGTCGAGCGGACGGCGGCGGTAATGCTTCTCCGCCAGTGCGCTTGGCTTGTGTCCTTGAATCTGCGCCACTACGCCCACCGGACACTCAACCCATTCGGAGAGTGTGCCGAACGAGCGCCGCAGGCCGTGGAGTGTTACATGGGGCAAGCCGGCCATCTGCTGCGCCTTAGTGTGCGCGATTCGCGGCTCAGCCAGCTTGCCATCTGCCGAGGTTTTGCTGGAAAAAACCCACTCAGACGGTTTCCATGTCTTGCCCTCGGCTCCGATACGCGCGAGAGCACGCACGTTCGGCGGCGAGTCGTTCAGGCGCTTCAGTTCAAGCAGTAGGGTCGCGAGGTAGGGCGTAAGCGGGATGACGCGCCCGGTCGCAGTTTCCACCTTGTCGGAGACGTGGAGGCTGCGCCACTGAAAATCTACATCGTCCCAGCGGAGACCGGCCAGTTCCTCGCGGCGCGCGCCTGTAATCAGCAGACCTTGAAGGTACGTGCTGATTATGGGATTGGTAATCCGGCGCACCGCATTGAACCATGTCGCTAGTTGCTCGCGCTGGAGGCAGTCGTCCTTTGCTTTCGGGCGGGGAACAGCGTCGCGCACCATTCGCGCTGTGTATGCACCGTCGGGAACAAGGCGGCGATAGTCCGGGCGTTCGTCGCACCAGCGAATGAACGCGCGCAACTTGCGATAGGCCTGTTCGGCATTCGTCGGGCGGCTTTCCGCCTCACCATGTAGCCAGGTGGCGACGTGCTCGGCGTCGAGGTTAGACAGTTTTAGTCCCATGAGCGGTGCGAGCGGCCCTGCGACGGTCAAGCCCTTACCGCGCTTCTTTTCTTGTCCGCCAGCCTGTGCGAGGTGCTCGTGGTCGAGCATGTGTCGCTCGCTCCATTTCGTGCGGTGCGCGTCGAGATAGGCTGCCCACGCTTCGCGGACGGTCGCATCCTTGCGTCGCGCCTCTAGTCTTCGCGTGGCGACGGCGGCAAGCTGTTCGGCCTTTTCCTCGCGGGGGTCTTTCCCAGCATCCGCCAGTCTCTTGAGGCGGCGTGCCTCGTCTCGCGCCTTGTCAATGCCCCAGTCCTTCGGCGCACCAATCGAGACGCGAATCGTCGCGCCGTCGAGCTTGCCTTGCCAGATGTAGGTGCGTGCTCCCGCAGCTGTAGCGCGCAGGCCGAGACCAGTAGCGGCGATATCCCATATAAACGCCTGTGACTTTCCAGCCGGGCAGCTATGCCCGTTGACACGAGCCGCCGTGAAATTGACCTTCGCCATCGTCCGATTTTCCTAAGATCCGGGTTACATGAGAGCCCCGTGTAACCGCCATGTAACCGGATTCTATGGAAAACAATCAATTCCGGTCAACGCTCAAATTTTGATAGAGTTGATAAAATCCATTGCTGGCGGGCGTTTTCGCGGTTTCTTGAAATGCGGATCAACGCCGATAAATATGCACTTGTTCGGCCTTCTAAGCCGAGGGTCGGGGGTTCGAGCCCCTCCTGTCGCGCCAAACAAAAAAGCCCGCAAATTTGCGGGCTTTTTGCTATCCGAAGGCCTTACGGGCGCTTCGCGCTTTTTTCGAGCCGACGGCGTTCCACCCATCCCTCGACTCGCTCTCCGGTTTTCGGATTGACGTAAGCGACGGACGTGAAATCCGCATAGTCATCCAGGCGAGTCAGTGCGTCTCCGGGGATGACGAACACACCCTTCATCTCGCATTCCTCTGCCGGTGCATAGAGGAACTGCAGACGGCCAACGCCGCTGACCACATAGCTGGACGGCGCGAGTTCGTCGGGCACGCTGTCTTTGGCGGCTTCGTCGTTGATGGCTGCGCACTGAGCCGACTGTTGGGCCGGCCACGGCTTGCCATTCACGCTCTGGCCAAATGACGGACTTGCCGACGTGACGGCAAGAATGGCTCCCAACGCGACCATGTGTTTCATTACGACCTGCATCCCCGATTTTATGAAAAGCCGCTAGATTAGCGTCGGCGCACGAAAAAAGCCCGCATTTTGCGGGCTTTCTGTCGTTGATTGCGCGAATCGGGCGCGAATCGAAGCGATACGTCATTTCCCAGCGCACTCAAGCCGCCATCTTCATCTGCAATGCCAGCGCGTCGCGCAGCCTTGTCAGCCGCTCGCGAAACGTAAAGGGCTTCTCGATACCCGCGATCCGCAACGTCGGCGCCGAGCCGCCCCCGATCACCAGCGTGCCGTAGTCGAAAATCCCGCCCATCGGTCCCTGGCGCACATGCACGCGCCGCACTTCGCCCAAGTCGAACATCACGCTGCGCGGTTTGAAGATCCCGAATGTGGCGATCATGCGTCTGCGCGTCAGCGCGAGCTGGGTCGTGAGCAGCAGGGCGATCACGACGCCAAACATCAGCAGTCCGCCGCCAAACAGCAATACGGCAGAAAGAGCCGCATCGCCCAGGCAGCCCAGCAGTACGCCCCACACCATCATCACGATGCCGAGCGAGAGCCACGGCCCCATGGCCCACATGCTCAAATGACCCTCATAAACGACCCGTTCGCCGGGCGGCAATGTCGATTCCACGCGCCTCATTCTTGACCTCCATCAAAACCTGCCTAAGCAACTAAATTGAGATTAGGCGATGGGGAGGATCGGACGCTGTGGTCAAAAGTCGCGTTCGAAGCGTCCTTCAAACACGATTCCAACAAGAAAACGGGCAACCCGAAGGCTGCCCGGAAGGAAGACTGGACGGCACCCCTGACGTCCAGTTGTCGATGATCGGAACGATCCGAAACATCCGAAACGTCCGAAAGACTTACAGCTTCAGATCGAGCGCGTTGGTCAGGTCGCCCATCGGCTGAGCGCCATTGCTCTTGAGCGCGGTGTCGCGTGCGCTCAGGCCCGGCAGCGTCGGCAGCGCGAAGCGGCGGGTGATCAGGCGCAGGATCGAGGTCGTGTCGTACTGCGTGTGATCGACATAACCCTTCTTCGCGTACGGCGAGATGACGAGCGCCGGAATGCGCGAGCCCGGACCCCAGCGGTCGCCCTTCGGCGGCGCGACGTGATCCCAGAAGCCGCCGTTTTCGTCGTAGGTCACCACGATGACCATGTCCTTCCACTGCGGGCTCTTCTGCAGATGCGAAATGACGTCGGCGATATGCTGGTCGCCGCTTGCCACATCGGTGTAGCCCGGGTGTTCGTTCAGGTTGCCCTGCGGCTTGTAGAACGACACGGCCGGCAGCGTGCCTGCGTCGATCGCCTTGATGAACTCGCTGCCGTCCATGCCGCCATCCAGCAGGTGAGCCGTGCGCGCGGCCGTGCCCGGCGCGTAGTTCGTGAAGTAGTTGAACGGCTGGTGATGCGGCTGGAAGTTCGGCGCTGTCATGTTCGCGCCGTAGATCACGTTGCTGGTGCTGTTCTTCGCCGCGTTCACGGCTGCGCCCCACGCGCCGCTGTACCACGCCCACGTCACGCCCGCGTTCGAGAGCAGGTCGCCGATCGTCTGCGACGTCTGCGGCGGCAGCGTCGAGGCGTTGTTCGGGTCGGCCAGGTTGGCGTCGCCGCCCGAGGCCGCCGCGTTGCCGCTCGGCTGATACGGCGGCTGCATCGTGTTGACCGCGTAGAAGTCAGGCGTGAGGTTGCCCGACTTCACGAACTTGGGCACGCCGGTAAGCGCCGATGCCGGCGAGTTGGAGGCGAGCGTGAGCGACACGCCGTCGGCGTTCACCGTCGAGATCGCCGGCTTGGCGGCAGCCGTATTGGCGTTCGCGTAGTAAGGCGTGCACGCGCAGATCAGCCATTGGTGGTTCAAAAACGAGCCGCCGAACGCGCCCATGAAGAAATTGTCGGCGAGCGTGTATTGCTGGGCGATCTTCCAGAGCGGCAGTTTTTCGGCGCTGCTCGTATAGTGGCCCATCACGAGACCGCCCGAATCGCCGTAGGCGGCGAACATGTCGTTCTTGCCGCCGTGAATCTGCATCTGGTTCTCGTAGAAGCGGTGATACAGGTCGCGCGTCGTCGTCGAGAGCGGTGCGTTGTAGCCCTTCGGATCGTCGATCGCGAACGGCGCATTCGCCATGTTCGCGGTCATCGCGGCCGTGATGGCGGGCGTGACGCCGGTTTGCGTGAGACCGTTCCAGACCGTCGGCAGCGTGGCGAGCACGGAGCCGTCGCGGTCGAGCTGCTGGGCGCTGGCGGCGCTCACGTTCTGCAGACCGTTGGCGTTCGGGAAGCTGCCGTAGAGGTTGTCGAAGCTGCGGTTTTCGGCGTAAATCACGACGATGTTCTTCACCGACGCCAGGCCGGGTTTGATGTCGTTGCCGCCGCATGCCGTGACGGCGAGGGCCGCTGCCGCTGCTGCGATCGGCGTCGCATAGAACCATTTTTTCTTGATCATTTTTTCTCTCTCGCGTTGGGGTCCCCGGAGCTGGCGCGAAAGGAGCGCCTGCCTTTTGGGCGAGGCGAAGTGTCTCAACGGAATTTGACAGCTATGTGTAATTAATTACATTTAGCTTTTTCAATTCCTGTGTTTGCATGACTAAAACATTACGTAACGACATCTGATCGTCACATCGCTGACATACGCTTTCGCGAGTTCGATGCGCGACGAGGCGTATCGGCAATCGCGGTGAAAGCGCGCCTGGCCGCGCGCGCCGCCACGTTCCGGGGATCAGTTCATGTTGCGTAGATTGGCGCGTCGCTCGACGCGGATTCGGACCCACGCGCGCACTCAGGCGCGTTCGGCGCGGCTGATGCTGGCGGCACTCGCGCTGGCGGCGCTGGCAGCGTGTGATGGCGGCGCGTCACCCGCGGATGGCGCGAACGGCGCAGGCGCGCGCGGTGCGAACGCCAACGCCAACGCCGGCAACGGCGCCAAGCTGGTGAAGATTTCGACCCGCGCGGCCGCCACGCATGGCCAGTCGCGCGCCGAGGTCTATGCGCAGGTGCGCCGCATGACGGCGCTCGGCAAGCAGATTTTCTTCGATCCGTCGCTGTCGGGCTCGGGCAAGATGTCGTGCGCGACCTGCCATAGTCCCGATCGCGCTTTCACGCCCGCCAATGCGCTCGACGTGCAGATGGGCGGTGCGGATATGCACCGTCCCGGCATGCGCGCGGTGCCGACGCTCAAGTATCTGCAGGCGGTGCCGGCGTTTTCCGAGCACTATCACGACTCCGACGACGAAGGCGACGAAAGCGTCGATGCCGGTCCGACCGGCGGTCTCACCTGGGACGGACGCGTCGATCACGGCGCGGACCAGGCGCGCATCCCGCTGCTTTCGTCGTTCGAGATGGCGAGCACGCCGCACAAGGTCACCGCAGCCGTGCGCGCAGCGCCTTACGCGAACGCGTTTCGCGAGGCCTTCGGCGAACACGTCTTCGACGACGAGGACGCGACCTTCAAGGCCGTGCTGAAGTCGCTCGAAACCTTCGAGCAGGCGCCCGACGTGTTCTACCCGTATTCGAGCAAGTACGACGCGTATCTGGCGGGCAAGGCCACGCTCACGGCGGCCGAGTTGCGCGGGCTGCAGCTGTTCAACGACGAGAAGAAGGGCAATTGCGCGAGCTGCCATATCAGCCAGCGAGCCAAGGATGGTTCGCCGCCGCAGTTCAGCGACTTCGGCCTGATTGCGGTGGGCGTGCCGCGTAATCGCGCGCTCGCCGTGAATCGCGATCCGCGCTTTTTCGATCTGGGCGCGTGCGGCCCGGAGCGCACCGACCTCGATCATCGCGAGGAGTTCTGCGGCCTGTTCCGCACGCCCACCTTGCGCAACGTCACGCTCAAGAAGAGCTTCTTCCACAACGGCATTTATCATTCGCTGGAAGACGTGATGCGCTTTTATTCGCGCCGCGATACGAATCCGCAGGAGTTCTATCCGGTCGTGAAGGGGCGGGTGCGGAAGTTCGACGATCTGCCGCGTCGGTACTGGACCAATCTGAACACCGATGCGCCGTTCGATCGCAAACCTGGCGACGCGCCGGTCTACACCGAAGCCGAAATCAAGGATGTGATCGCTTTCCTTGGCACGCTGACCGACGGCTGGCAGCCCACGGCGCATTGATCGTGCAGGGGGCATCGCGCTTTGCGGACACTGATGCCCGCTCAGATGCCCGCGATCATGAGGCAGGTCGCTGTGAGGAGCACGAAGGAAACAAGCAGGCAGACCGTGCCGCCGCACAGCACGGTCTCGGGCCAGCGCGGCGCGTCGTCAAAGCGGATCGCGAAGCTCGCGGCCGATTCCGATTGATCGGAGCAGTGAGCGACGCGCGGAGTCGCCGTGTGATGGGCGATCAGCGCCATCAGACCGATGCACAGCAGGGCCAGCATGACAGCGAAAAGACGTAGGGCGATGGCGTAGGTCATGACGGGAACCTCGTGTTCGTGCATAAGCGGATGACAGTGCAAGGCTACGTTTTCGCTGTCAGACGCTCCATCGGATCAATCCTAAATTTCCGAGAATCGGGTAGGAATATGCCTCGACAAGCTGGGCATGCGCGCGAGGCAAAAATAGGGCGCATGCTATTCTTTTCAGGTTGTTTCGAAGAAATAGCCGCCCTTGCCCTTCCAGGAGAACGTTCGCATGTCGACCTTGTCCCGTGTTCTGTCCGGCGTTGCCGCCGCGTGCGTCGTGGCCCTCGCGCCGGCCGCGCAGGCCGCCAACCTTAACTTTCTCACCGACACACCGGCCTCCTGGATGAAGCAGGCCGATTACAGCTCGCTCACGCATGCCGTGCGCGAGGCCGTCGCCACCAAACAGGACGGCGAATCGGTCAGCTGGAACAACGACGGTCTGCGCAACAGCGTCAAGATCGACGCCAACATCACCGTCACCAAAACCGAAAAGGACGGCGACAAGACCTGCCGGGACTCGGAAGTGGTGGTCAACGCCAAGGGCCAGTCGATGACGGTGCGCCCGCAGTTCTGCAAGGTTGGCGACGGCGCCTGGGTCTACCAGAAGAAGCATTGAGGGCGCAGTGACAGGGAAGATCGTTTCATGCGGCATCGTGCTGCTCGATGCGCAGGGCCGCGTGCTGCTCGCACATGCAACCGGCACCGGCCATTGGGACATTCCGAAGGGGCAGGGCGAGCCCGGCGAGACCGAGGCGCAGAGCGCGCTGCGCGAGATGGTCGAGGAGACGGGCATCGCCATCGACGAGACTCGCCTGGTCGATCTCGGGCGTTTCGCCTATCGGCGCGACAAGGATCTGCATCTGTTCGCAGCGCGCGCGCTGGAGAGCGAACTCGATTTGTCGAGTTGCGTGTGCGTGTCGATGTTTGCGCGCCGCCATGACGGCGTGATGATTCCCGAGATGGACGCGTGGCGCTGGACCGCGCCCGCCGATGTCGATCAGTACGCGAGCCGCAGTCTCGCGCGCCTGTTCCACACCGCGCTCTCGCTGGCGGAGTTGCACGAACGTCTCTAGCCGCGCGCGCAAATGAAAAAAGCCCTGCAAATGCAGGGCTTTTTGACTTTGGGTAACGCCGGCAACGGGCTTACTTGCCCCAGCTGTCGCGCAGACCCACGATGCGGTTGAAAACCGGCGCGCCCGGCTTCGAGTCGTAGCGATCGGCGACGAAGTAGCCGTGACGCTCGAACTGGAAGCGGTCTTCCGGTGCGGCTTCGCGCGCCGCCGGTTCGACATACGCCTGGACGACGCGCTTCGAATCCGGATTCAGCGCTTCGAGGAAGTCGCGTCCGCCCGCGTCGGGCTGCTCTTCGCGGAACAGTCGGTCGTAGAGGCGCACTTCGGCCGGCACCGCGTTGTCGGCGCTGATGAACTGGATCGTGCCCTTGACCTTGTAGTTGCTCGACCCTTCGGTACCCGATTTGCTGTCCGGGAAATAGTTGCAATGCACGGCGACGATGTTGCCGTCGGCGTCCTTGTCCGCGCCCGTGCACTCGACTACGAAGCCGTACTTCAGTCGCACCTTATTGCCCGGGAACAGACGGAAATAGCCCTTGGGCGGCGTTTCCTGGAAGTCTTCGCGCTCGATCCACAACTCGCGCGAGAAGGTGAATTCGCGGTTGCCGCGCTCCGGATGATGCGGATGCACCGGCGCGCTGCACAGTTCCGACTGGCCTTCGGGGTAGTTGTCGACGATCAGCTTGAGCGGATCGAGCACGGCGGTCGCACGCGGCGCCTTGTCGTCCAGATCGTCGCGCAGCGCGCCTTCGAACACGCTCATGTCGATCCACGAATCGACCTTGGTCACGCCGATGCGCTCGCAGAACAGCTTGATCGCATCGGGCGTGAAGCCGCGGCGACGCACGCCGACGATGGTCGGCATGCGCGGATCGTCCCAGCCGTCCACATGGCTTTCGGTCACCAGTTGCAGCAGCTTGCGCTTGCTGGTGATTGCGTACGTGAGGTTCAGACGCGAGAACTCGATCTGTTGCGGCAGCGGACGCGTGAACACGCCGGCGTCGGCCAGTTCGTTGAGCACCCAGTCGTAGAGCGGACGGTGATCTTCGAATTCCAGCGTGCACAGCGAATGCGTGATGCCTTCGAGCGCATCCGAAATGCAGTGCGTGTAGTCGTACATCGGGTACACGCACCACTTGTCGCCGGTGCGATAGTGATGAGCGAAACGAATGCGGTAGATGACCGGGTCGCGCAGATTGAAGTTCGGCGCGGCCATGTCGATCTTCGCGCGCAGCACATGCGCGCCTTCCTCGAATTCGCCGGCCTTCATACGGCGGAACAGGTCGAGGTTTTCTTCGACCGAGCGCTCGCGGAACGGCGAATTCTTGCCCGCTTCGGTGGCCGAGCCGCGGTTCGCGCGCATCTCTTCCGGCGACTGGCTGTCCACGTACGCACGGCCGCGCTGAATCAGCAGTTCGGCGAATTCGTAGAGCTTGTCGTAGTAGTCGCTCGCGTAGAAGAGGTATTCCTTATCCTCTTTCTTCCAGTCGAAGCCCAGCCAGGTGACCGCGTCGATGATCGAATTGACGTATTCGACGCTTTCCTTTTCCGGGTTCGTGTCGTCGAAACGCAGATGGCAGACGCCGTTGTAGCGCTGCGCGACGCCGAAGTTCAGGCAGATGCTCTTCGCGTGCCCGATGTGCAGATAGCCGTTCGGCTCCGGCGGGAAGCGCGTTTCCACGCGCTGCGCCCACTTGCCCGAGCG
Organism: Paraburkholderia bannensis; assembly: GCF_014200455.1. Classification (GTDB taxonomy): domain Bacteria; phylum Pseudomonadota; class Gammaproteobacteria; order Burkholderiales; family Burkholderiaceae; genus Paraburkholderia; species Paraburkholderia bannensis_A. The sequence goes on from NZ_JACHBW010000024.1 coordinate 22,648, forward strand.
GTTGTCGTCGTCGATGATGTTGCGGATGAAATTGGATGCCGCAGGCGCGTCCGTGCGGTCGGCGTCTTTACGTTCGGTATTCATGCGAAAAGGGAAGTCGTTCGAGGGCGCGATGCAAGTGGCCAGCCTGTCGGCAGGTGAGCGTTGAATTTTCAACCCTGCCGAAGCCGCACCGCGCGCCGGTGGTGCCTTCCATTCTACCTGACGCGACCTTTCCCGCCAGTCCAGGCGTCGGGGTGTCGCGTCGGGCTCACTTTGGCGGAGAAAAAATGACGATAAGCGAGCCGCGCGTGCTGGTGCTGCCGGGCTATATGAACTCGGGGCCGGGACACTGGCAGACGCGCTGGGAAGGCGCGCACAGGGGCTTCCAGCGACTGCGCATGCCGGACTGGATGCACCCGGAGTGCGACGCGTGGTGCGCCGCGCTGGAAGCGGCGCTGTGCGCCGAAACGGGCGGCGCGGGCAGCGTGCTGCTGGCGGCGCACAGCCTGGGCTGCCTGACGGTGGCGCACTGGGCCGCCCACCACGCAAGCGAGGCGACGCGAGCCAAAGTGGCGGGCGCGCTGCTAGTGGCGCTGCCCGACCCGCATGGCCCCGAATTCCCCCGCGACGCGCATGGCTTCGATCCGGTGCCGCTGGCCGCGCTGCCGTTCGCCAGCATCGTCGTCGCCAGCACCGACGATCCTTACGGCGGCGTGGCGTTTTCGCAGCGATGCGCGCAGGCGTGGGGTAGCCGCTGGGAGGATATCGGCGCGCGCGGGCACATCAACGCTCAAAGCGGCCTGGCCGACTGGCCGCAGGGCTTCGCCTGGCTGATGTCGATGAAAACGCGCGCCGCCGCCTAAACCACGCCCTTGTCGCGCAACGCCGCCACGCGCGCGCCGTCATAGCCGAGCACGTCGCGCAGCACCGCCTCCGTGTGTTCGCCGAGCGTCGGCGGATGCGCGGCCACGGCGGGCGGCGTCGCGCTCATGCGGATGGGATTGCGCACCAGCCGCGCCGTGCCGCCCGAGGGATGCGGCACGTCCACCTGCATGCCGCGCGCGATCACCTGCTCGTTTTCGAATACTTCGGCGAGGTTGTTGATCGGCCCGCACGGCACGCCTGCGCTCTCCAGCGCACTAATCCAGTCGCTCTTGCTGCGCGCGCGGATCAGCTCCGCGACGATCGGCACGAGCGTGTCGCGATGGCGCACGCGTTCGGGGTTGGTGGCGAAACGCGCGTCGTCAGCCAGGCGAGGCGCGCCCGCCACCTCGACGAACTTGCGGAACTGGCCGTCGTTGCCGATGGCGAGGATGATCCAGCTATCGCTGGTCTGGAACGCCTGATAGGGCACGATGTTGGGATGGGCGTTGCCCCAGCGCGCGGGCGGATTGCCGCTCGCGAGGTAGTTCGAATTCATGTTGGCGAGCATCGCCACCTGCACGTCGAGCAGCGCCATGTCGATGTACTGGCCTTCGCCCGTGCGGTCGCGGTGCGCGAGCGCGGTGAGCACGGCGACGCTCGCGTACATGCCGGTCATCAGGTCGGCGATGGCCACGCCTGCCTTTTGCGGACCGCCGCCGGGCAGGGCGTCGCGCTCGCCCGTGATGCTCATGAAGCCGCCCATGCCCTGCACGATGAAGTCGTAGCCCGCGCGCGACGCATACGGCCCGGTCTGGCCGAAACCCGTGACTGAACAGTAGACGATGTCGGGCTTCACCTCGCGTAGCGACTCGTAATCGAGCCCGTATTTTTTCAGCTGGCCCGCCTTGTAGTTCTCCAGCACCACATCGCTCTGCGCGGCGAGTTCGCGCACGATGCGCTGACCTTCGGGCGTGGCGATATCGACGGTCACCGAGCGCTTGTTGCGGTTCGCGGCGAGATAGTAGGCGGCCTCCGCCGTATCGTCGCCCGCGGGTGTCTTGAGGTACGGCGGCCCCCAGTGACGCGTGTCGTCGCCGGCGCCCGGGCGCTCCACCTTGATCACGTCGGCGCCGAAATCGGCGAGTGTCTGCGCGCACCACGGACCGGCGAGCACGCGGGTGAGATCGAGTACGCGAATGTGGCTCAGAGCGCCCATGCGGTGTCTTCCAATGTCGTTATAGGTCGGGTTCGCCGCCGCGCACGATGGGGTCGATAGGGTGGCCCGGGGCGGACGTTCGGTTCATCTTAAGCGATCCCGAATCGCGCGTGGCAAATTTCGGTACGACGTTCCGCCAAGCGGAACAACGGATGCGCCGTGGTGAGGTGCCGTGCGCCACTGTGGCAAGCCTGCACGCCATGCCGAGCGCGCCGCCGCGAGCGTGCGGCGATCCCGTATAATCGTCCGATTCAGCATCACGGAAACCGCGCAGAACGCGCCTTTCCGCGCTCAAACAAGATTCAGCACAGACGCCCCGAAGGTAAATACAGCACGCCATGAAAGCCTCCGAAATCCGCGAGAAATTCCTCAAGTTCTTCGAATCGAAGGGCCACACGATCGTGCGCTCGTCGAGCCTCGTGCCGGGCAATGACCCCACCTTGCTCTTTACCAACTCGGGCATGGTGCAGTTCAAGGACGTGTTCCTCGGCGCCGAATCGCGTCCGTACTCGCGCGCGACCACCGCGCAGCGCAGCGTGCGTGCAGGCGGCAAGCACAACGACCTCGAAAACGTCGGCTACACCGCGCGTCACCACACGTTCTTCGAGATGCTCGGCAACTTCTCGTTCGGCGACTACTTCAAGCGCGACGCGATCCACTACTGCTGGGAACTGCTGACCAAGGTCTACGCGCTGCCGGCGGAAAAGCTCACGGTCACCGTGTACCAGGAAGACGACGAAGCCTTCGACATCTGGGCGAAGGAGATCGGCGTGCCGGTCGAGCGCATCATCCGCATCGGCGACAACAAGGGTTCGCGCTACGCGTCGGACAACTTCTGGCAGATGGCCGACACCGGCCCCTGCGGCCCGTGCTCGGAAGTGTTCTACGACCACGGCCCGGAAATCTGGGGCGGCCCGCCGGGGTCTGCTGAAGAAGACGGCGACCGCTTCATCGAGATCTGGAATCTCGTGTTCATGCAGTTCAACCGTGATGCGCAAGGCAACATGACGCCGCTGCCCAAGCAGTGCGTCGACACGGGCATGGGTCTGGAGCGTCTCGCCGCGGTGCTGCAGCACGTGCACAGCAACTACGAAATCGATCTGTTCCAGAACCTGATCAAGGCCGCCGCGCGCGAAACCGGCATCAGCGATCTGGAAAACAACTCTCTGAAGGTGATCGCCGATCACATCCGCGCCTGCTCGTTCCTGATCGTCGATGGCGTGATTCCGGGCAACGAAGGCCGCGGCTACGTGCTGCGCCGCATCGTGCGCCGCGCGATCCGCCACGGCTACAAGCTCGGCAAGAAGGGTTCGTTCTTCCACAAGCTCGTGAAGGATCTGGTCGCTGAAATGGGCGCAGCCTATCCGGAACTGACCGAAGCGCAGCAGCGCGTGACGGACGTGCTGCGCCAGGAAGAAGAGCGCTTCTTCGAGACCATCGAACACGGCATGTCGATTCTCGACGCCGCGCTGGCTGATCTCGATTCGAAGGGCGGCAAGACGCTCGACGGCGAACTCGCCTTCAAGCTGCATGACACCTACGGCTTCCCGCTCGACCTCACGGCCGACGTCTGCCGCGAACGCAACGTCACGGTCGACGAAGCGGCCTTCGACGAAGCCATGGCGCGCCAGCGCGAACAGGCGCGCGCCGCGGGCAAGTTCAAGATGGCGCAGGGCCTCGAATACGCGGGCGCGAAGACCACCTTCCACGGCTACGAAGAAATTGTCTTCGACGACGCCAAGGTGGTCGCGCTGTATGTGGATGGCGCATCGGTCAATGAAGTGAAGGCGGGCCAGGACGCCGTGGTCGTGCTCGACCACACGCCGTTCTACGCGGAATCGGGCGGCCAGGTGGGCGACCAGGGCGTGATTTCGAACGCGAGCATCCGCTTTGCCGTGACCGATACGCTCAAGGTTCAGGCCGATGTGAGCGGTCATCACGGCACGCTCGAACAAGGCACGCTCAAGGTCGGCGACGTCGTGAAGGCGGAAATCGACGCCGTGCGCCGCGCGCGCACGCAACGCAATCACTCGGCCACCCACCTGATGCACAAGGCGCTGCGCGAAGTGCTGGGCGCGCACGTGCAACAGAAGGGCTCGCTCGTCGACGCCGACAAGACCCGCTTCGACTTCGCGCACAACGCGCCGATGACGGATGAGCAGATCCGCCGCGTCGAAGAAATCGTCAACGCCGAAGTGCTGGCCAACGCGCCGGGCATCGTGCGCGTGATGCCGTACGACGAAGCGGTGAAGGGCGGCGCGATGGCGCTGTTCGGCGAGAAGTACGGCGACGAAGTGCGCGTGCTGGATCTCGGCTTCTCGCGCGAACTCTGCGGCGGCACGCACGTGCGGCGCAGCGGCGACATTGGCCTGTTCAAGATCGTGATGGAAGGCGGCGTCGCAGCCGGCATCCGCCGCGTGGAAGCGATCACGGGCGACAACGCCGTGCGTTTCGTGCAGGACCTCGACGCGCGCATCAACGCGGCGGCGGCGGCCCTGAAGGCGCAGCCTTCGGAACTGACGCAGCGTATCGCGCAGGTGCAGGATCAGGTCAAGTCGCTGGAGAAGGAACTGGGCGCGCTCAAGTCGAAGCTGGCGTCGAGCCAGGGCGACGAACTCGCGGGCCAGGCCATCGAAGTGAACGGCGTGCACGTGCTGGCCGCCACGCTCGAAGGCGCGGATTCGAAGACGCTGCGCGAAACCGTCGACAAGCTCAAGGACAAGCTCAAGAGCGCGGCAATCGTGCTGGCGGCCGTCGAAGGCGGCAAGGTCAGCCTGATCGCGGGCGTGACCGCTGAGGCCAGCAAGAAGGTCAAGGCAGGCGAGCTGGTGAACTTTGTCGCCCAGCAGGTGGGCGGCAAGGGCGGCGGCCGTCCGGACATGGCGCAGGCTGGCGGCACGGAACCGGCGAACCTGCCGGCCGCGCTCGCGGGCGTGAAGGGCTGGGTCGAAGCGAAGCTGTAAGCGCGAGATTTTCCCGAACTCACCGATAAAGAAGGGCTGCCCGAAATGGCAGCCCTTTTTGTTTGTGGCTCAGATCGCGGCGGTTTCCGCGGGCGCCGGCGTTGCGCTGCGCGCATGTTCCAGCAGCGCCGATTTCAACGCGTCCAGCGCGGGAGAAAAATGCCCGCGCCGCCACGCTAGCAGCGTGTCGATCTGGCCGAGCGCGCCAAGCGAATGGATCGTGATGTCATCGGCGCCGCGCTGCAGATCGAGCACCGAACGCGGCGCGACCGCCACGCCTGCGCCCGCCGCCACACAGGCGACGATCGCGTGATACGAACCCAGCTCCAGCACGCGGGTGGGGCGGATGCCGTGCTCCAGATACCACGCCTCCACGTAGCTGCGGTACGCGCAGCCGCGCTCGAAGGCCACCAGTGTCGAAAGCGCCACATCGCCTGGCTGGCGGATCGGCCGATGCCCGCGTGGCGTGATCATCACAAGTTCCTCGCGATAGACGGGCACGGATTCGAACACCTCCGGGTCGGTCAATCCGGCCAGCGGCGTGGCGATCAGTGCGGCGTCGACTTCGAATTCGCGCAGGCGCTCGATCAGGCAGCCGGTCGTGCCGGTTTCCAGTTCGAGCGTCACGTCGGGCCAGTTCTGGTGATAGCGCGCAAGCACGCCGGGCAGGCGGCTCGCGGCCACGCTTTCCATGGTGCCCAGGCGCAGCCGCCCCGATGGACGCCCGGCCTTGAGCGCGTGGCGCGCTTCGTCGGCGAGCGCGAGCAGGCGTTCCGCGTAGGGCAGCAGGGTCTCGCCGGCGGGCGTGAGCACGAGGCGACGGCCATCGCGCGTGAAGAGCGCGGTGCCCAGCTGCTCTTCGAGCTGCTTGATCCGCGTGGTGACATTCGACTGCACACGGTTGAGCTTGGCGGCAGCCCGCGTCACGCCGTTTTCGCGGACCACGGCCCGAAAGATCGCCAGTGCGGCCAGATCCATGATTCTCTCCGTGGAATGGATTGAATCATGATAATTCATTTTTCGTGAACGGTTCCGGTGACTAAGATGGTTGGAACGGCGCCGTGCGCGACGCCGGCTTTCGTATCTGTCCCCGTATTTTCATTGGCTGGCCACCCATCATGAATGACATTGCATCCCGTCCCAACTTAGCGCAGGCGCCTCGCGCGCAGCCGGTTCGCCATCACGAGGCCCGCCGCGCGGCACTCGCCTGCATGCTCACGCTGGCGGCGGCGCTCGGCATCGGGCGCTTCGCGTTCACGCCGCTGCTGCCGCTGATGCTGCATGGCGGCGGTCTGGATCTGCGCCACGGCAGTTGGCTCGCGTCGCTCAATTACGCCGGCTACTTCGCCGGCGCGATGGCTTGTGCGGCACTGCGCTTTACGCCCGCACGCGTCGTGCGCGCTGGGCTGGTGGCGACGGCGCTCCTCACGATCGTGATGGGCCTCACGCAGTCGTTCTGGATGTGGGCGATCGTGCGTTTCGTGGCGGGCGCGGTCAGCGCGGCGACCTTCGTGTTCGCCTCGCAATGGGGCTTGCGGCGGCTCACGCAACTGGGCGCGCACGCATGGAGCGGCGTGATCTATACGGGGCCGGGCGTCGGCATCGTGGCGACGGGCCTGCTCGTGAGCGCGGCGGGCGGCCTGGGCGCGCGGGCCGGGTGGATCGGCTTTGGGCTGGTGTGCGCGCTGATCGTGGCGATCGTCTGGCCGGTGTTCGTGGAAACGCCTCGGCAGGCGCATCCGGCGCACCCGGCTGCCGCTGCATCGCAGGCGCGTGCCGCTGGCGCTCAGAGCGCCCCCACGGCCAGCCGCGCCGACGCCTTCTGGCTCGTCGTGCTCTACGGCGTGCCCGGCTTCGGCTACATCATCACCGCGACCTTTTTGCCGGTGATCGCGCGACACGCGCTGCCGGGCTCGATATGGCCGGATCTGTTCTGGCCGATGTTCGGCGCGGCGCTGATCGTCGGTGCGCTGTGCGCGGCGCGCCTGCCGCTGCACTGGGACAACCGCCTGTTGCTGGCCGCCTGCTATGTGCTGCAGGCGCTGGGCATCGCGTCGGGCATCGTGTGGCCCAACGCGGCTGGTTTTTCATTGGGCAGCGTGCTGATCGGCCTGCCGTTCACGGCGATCACGCTTTTCGCGATGCGCGAGGCGCGCATCATGCGCGGCGATCATGCGGCCGCGCTCATGGGTTATGCGACGGGCGCGTACGGGATCGGCCAGATTCTGGGGCCGCTGGCGGCCGCGCCGCTGGCCGCGTCGAGCGGGTCGTTCTCGCCTTCGTTGTGGCTCGCGGCGCTGTCGCTGGTTGCGGGCGCGGCGGGACTCGTGTGGCGGACCTTGCGCGGCGCGAAGCGACAAGGAAGCTGGCGCATCAACATCAAAAGGCCGTCCGCTGAGGGGACGGCCCGACCCGCTGCATCAGGCGACGACTGCCGCGTCTAGCGGAAGTAGTAGTGCATGCCGACCGTGAAGCTGTTGTTATTCCAGCTCGAATTCTTCGAATTGGTGTGGTCGCCGGTCCATTCCGCGGCCACGCCCAGGTTGCGCGTGACGGCGTATTCAACGCCCAGCCCCCAATGCGGGCGCGTCGCGGGCCAATCGAGCGTGAAGCCCACACGGGCATAAGGCATGATCTGGCCGATCGGCATGCCGATCTTGGCATCGACGCCGCCGTCCTTGAACGTGGCCGAGCCGTGATGCAGATCGGCGAATGCTTCCGCACCGATCATCAGCGAACCCACATCGAAACCGTAGCCGAGCGTGAAGCCGGGGAAGACCGTCGTATGGGTCGGCTTGTTGTATGCGCCCGAGGCATTGGAGACGTTCGCGCCCACCTTGAAGCCCGCGTAGGGGCCGGAAAACAGGCTGCCGCTGCCCAGAGGAGCCGATGCGCCCAGCGGCGCGGCCATGGGCAGAGCGTCATCTGCGTGCGCGAGCGTGACACCCGACGTCAGGGAAATAATAAGTATGGCTAACAGTTTCTTCGAAATCATGGTGCGAGGTCCGGTCAAGTGGAGACAGGCGAGATTTGCCTCGCCCGATAACGCTAGAAGTCGCCAGACCGTGCACAATTGAGACGTAAACGATTGTCAGGACGCCGTGCAGCGTGACCTTGCGCGGTGCGCGGTCTTTGCGCCCGTCACGCGTATGCCGATCTTGCCAACTATCCCGCCCGGGATAATCGGCGCGCGCACGCGGCCATCGATAGCGCACTAAAATAGCCGCTTGGCGCTTTCGCGCCATTCACTGCGACTTCCATCGATCCATGAGCGACTATCAGTTTTGCCCGCGTTGCGCCTCGCGTCTCGTCGAGCGCGCCGACCCCGCCCACGAGGGCGGCCGCGTACGCATGGCGTGCCCCGACACCGCATGCGCCTACGTGCACTGGAACAATCCGCTGCCGGTGGTCGCGGCCATCGTCGAATACGAAGGGCGCATCCTGCTCGCACGCAACGCCGCGTGGCCCGAAGGCATGTTCGCGCTCATCACCGGCTTTCTCGAAAACGGCGAGACGCCGGAACAAGGCATCGCACGCGAGGTGCTCGAAGAAACCTCGCTGCACGCACAAAGCGTCGAGCTGATCGGCGTCTACGAATTTATCCGTAAGAACGAACTCATCATCGCCTATCACGTCAAGGCGACGGGCACCGTGGCGCTTTCGCCCGAGTTGCTCGAATACCGTCTCGTCGAGCCCGCGAAGCTGCGCCCCTGGCGCGCGGGCACGGGGCAGGCGCTCGGCGAATTCATGCGCCGCCGCGGTCTGCCGTTCGAATTCGTCGAGCGTCCGGGCGATTGATCAGCACCCCTGCCGTGACGTTTCCAATCCGCTCCTGAACCCGCACGCTCACAGCCACGATGAACCGACCCGTCGCCATTGCCCGCTCCGACTATCGCCACTTCCTCGCCATCACCACGCGCTGGATGGACAACGACGTCTACGGCCACGTCAACAACGTCGTCTACTACAGCTACTTCGACACCGTCGTCAACGAGTATCTGATCCGCGCCGGCGCGCTCGATGTCGAGCACGGCGAGACGATTGGCCTGGTGGTCGAAACGCAGTGCAACTACTTCGCGCCGCTGGTGTTTCCCGAGCGCGTCGAAGCCGGTTTGCGCGTGGCGCGACTCGGTTCGTCGAGCGTGCGCTACGAAGTCGGGCTCTTTCGCGAAGGCGAGAGCACGCCCGCGGCGCAGGGGCATTTCGTGCACGTCTATGTCGATCGCGAAACGCGCCGTCCGGTGAGCGCGTTGCCCGCAGCGTTGCGCGCCGCGCTCGAGTCGCTCAATCCGCTCAAGCCGCTGGCGCTGCCGCAAACGCACGCGCAAGACTGACGCGCCGCCCGTGCAGGCCATCGTCATCGACACCCTCAACGGCGCGAGCTACGGCTTGCTGCTGTTCATGCTGTGCGCCGGTCTCACGCTGATCTTCAGCATGCTCGGCGTGCTCAACTTCGCGCACGCGAGCTTCTACATGCTCGGCGCGTATCTGGGCGTGACGCTGGCGGGCACGCTGGGATTTGGCTGGGCGCTGGTGCTGGCGCCGTTGGTCGCGGGCGTGGCCGGCGCGATCTTCGAGACGACCCTGCTGCGACGCGCGCGCCCGGGCGGCCCGCTCAATGCGCTGCTGCTGACCTTCGGCGCGGCGTGGGCGATCGGCGAACTGGTCAAGCTCGCCTGGGGACTCCAGCCGCTCGCGGCGAACGTGCCTGCATGGCTCGACGGTGCACTGTTCACCTATGGCGGCGCGGCATTCTCGCGCTATCGCGCCTTTACGATGCTGGTGGCCGTGGCGATGTTCGCGTTGATCTTCGCGGCGTTGCGCATCTCGCGCACGGGCCTGATCGTGCGCGCCGCGCTCACCCACGCGCAGGCCGTCGAGGCGCTAGGCCATGACGTGGCGCGCGTGCGCACGCTGGTGTTCGCGCTCGGCACCGCACTCGCGGCGCTGGCGGGCGCGGTGGCCGCGCCGCTCTTTGTGGTGGAGCCGGCGATGGCCGAATCGGTTGGCTCGATCGTGTTCGTGGTGGTGGTGACGGGCGGGCTGGGCTCGCTCGGCGGCGCATTGCTCGCTGCTCTTGCGGTGGGATGGCTGCAGACCTTCGCGGTGGCGAGCGACGTCTCGTTCGGCGCGCTGGCGCAACGGCTCGGTGTGACGATCGCGCCCGCGTGGAGTGCGCTCACGCTTGCGCAGATCGCGCCGATGTTGCCGTATCTGCTGCTGGTCGTCATGCTTGCCGTGCGCCCGCAAGGCCTGCTCGGCCAACGCGGCGAGGACGCCTGACGCGCCATGCATTCCGTGCGTTCGACGATAAAACCCCGCATACGCGCGCCCTGGATTGCGCTGGTGGCGCTGCTTGCGATGCCGCCGCTGGTATCAGCGTGGCTCTCGCCCGCGGGCGTGCCGCAGGGCTGGCTGCTTGCCGCGCTGGCTCAGGCTGCGACGATGATCGTGTTCGCGCTCTCGTACAACCTGCTGCTCGGCGAGACCGGGCTGCTGTCGTTCGGTCACGCCGCGCCTGCCGGTCTTGGCGCGCTGGCCGCGGCGCAGGTTTTCAACAGCACGGCGATGCCGCTGCCGCTTTTGCCCATCGTGGGCGGCGTGGCGGGCGCTGCCGTCGGCGCGCTCACGGCGCTCTTCGCCGCGCGGCGCGCGGGCACCGCGTTCGCCATGATCACGCTCGGCCTTGGCGAACTGGTCGCGGCTGCCGCGTGGGCGCTGCCCGACTGGTTCGGCGGCGAGGCGGGCGTCGCCATCGACCGCGCGAGCGGCCCGGCCATCGCGGGCTGGACCTTTGGGCCGCAGCGCGAGGCTTACTGCTTGATCGCGCTCTGGTGTCTCGCGGCCAGCGTGGCGATCCATGTGCTCACGCGCACGCCTTACGCGCGGCTCGCCAACGCCGTCCGCGACAACCCGGTGCGCGCCGCCGCGCTCGGCGCAACGCCCGCGCGCGTGCGGGCGATGATGATTGTGCTGGGATCGGCGTTCGCGGGCGTCGCGGGCACGCTCGCGCTCATCAACGTGGAGCTTGCCGCTTCGGAAAGCGTGGGCATGACGCGCTCGGCCGGCGTGCTGATCGCAACGGTGACGGGCGGCTCGGCGTCGTTCTTTGGGCCGGTGCTCGGCGCGCTCGTGTGGGTGGCGTTCAGCGTGGGCGTGGCGAGTGTCTCGCGCGCCTGGATGCTTTACGTCGGGCTGTTCTTCATCGTCGTGGTGCTGAGCGCGCCCGACGGGCTCGCGGGTTTCGCGGCACGGCAGCGGGCGGCGCTTGCGCAGCATGGCTGGCGGCGCTGCCGCGCGTACTGGACGACGGCCGCGCTCGCGGCGGGCAGCGGCACGCTCGCGCTCGTGCTGGCGGTGCAATGGGCCTACGCGCAGCGCTTCGGCGATGACGATGCGAGCGCCTGGTTGATGGCGCTGTCGCCGCGCGTGCTCGTCGCGACGATCGTCGCTTTGTCGCTGGCGGCGGCGTGGCTCACGCGCCGGGCAGGGCGGGCCGCCACCGCGCTTGCCCGCACCGGCCAGGTACGCACATGACCGCGCTTGCGCTCCGGCTCGATGGCATCGAAAAGCGCTTCGGTGCGACGCAGGTTCTGCGCGGCGTCGATCTCGACGTGCGTGAGGGCGAACGCCACGCCCTGATCGGTCCGAACGGCGCGGGCAAATCCACGCTCTTCAGCCTGATCGCCGGAGAACGGCGCGCGAGCGCAGGCCGCATCGCGCTGCGCGGCGAGGACGTCACGCGTCTTGCAAGCGCGGCGCTGGCCCGGCGCGGACTCGCGCGCAGTTTCCAGACCACCAGCGTATTCGCGAATCTGACGGTGCGCGACAACCTGCGCTGCGCGGTGCTGGCCTCGCTCGGCGGCGGCGCGGGTTTTGTTGCGCGCTGGCTCGGATCGAAACGAATCGATGTGCGCGCAACGGAATTGCTCGACGCACTCGATCTCGCCTATGCCGCCGATCACGCAGCCGCGACGCTCAGCTACGCGCAGCAGCGGGCACTCGACCTCGGGCTCGCGCTCGCGGGTGGCGCGCATACGCTCTTGCTCGACGAGCCCACCGCCGGTATGAACCGCGCCGAAGCCGCGCGCGCCATCGAACTGATCCGCACCATGACGGCAGGCAAGACCGTATTGCTGGTCGAGCACGACATGGATGCGGTGTTCGGTCTGGCCGATCGCGTCTCGGTGCTTGCGCAGGGCCGCGTGATCGCGACCGGCACGCCCCAAGTCATTCGCGCCGATGCGGCAGTGCGCGAGGTGTATTTCGGCGCATTCGGACAAGATGCGCAAACCGATGCGGGAGCGCCCGATGCCTGAACCCGGCGCGATGAATCCGCTGCTCGAAGTCGCCGGGCTGCGCGCGTGGTACGGCGCGAGCCAGGTCCTGCATGGCGTCGATCTGCGTCTTGGCGCGGGCGAAGTCGTGGCGCTCGCGGGCCGTAACGGCTCGGGGCGCTCGACTTTCGCGAAGGCGCTGATGTCGATGGTGAGCGCCGAGGGCATGCGGCGCTTCGCGGGCGTCGATCTCGCGCCGCTGCGCACGTTCGAAATCGCGCGCCAGGGGCTGGGCTATGTCGCGGAGCAGCGCGATATCTTCCCGACCTTGAGCGTCGACGAGAACCTGCGCCTGGGCATCAAGGATCGCACTATTCGCAGCACGCGCTTCACGCTCGCCGATGCGCACGCGCTCTTTCCGATCCTGCGCGAGCGCCGCAACGCGCGTGCGGGTGTGCTCTCGGGCGGCGAGCAGCAGATGCTCGCGCTCGCGCGTGCGCTGCTGGGCGATCCCGTGCTGCTGATCGTCGATGAACCCGCCGAAGGGCTGTCCGCGCCAATGACCGCGCGCGTGGCGGCGTGTCTGCGCGCGCTGCGCGAACGCGGCGTGGCGATCCTGCTGATCGAGCAGCGGCTTGCGCTCGCGCCGCAACTGGCGGACCGGATCGCGGTGATGGGGCATGGGCGCATCGTGTTCGACGACACGCCCGCTGCGCTCGCGCAACGCGCGGATATCGTGCGCGACTGGCTGGGGATTGGCTAAAAGTCAGGCGGTCTGCTTCGCCACGCGCGCCAGCGCCGTCATTGGCCCGATGCGGGCGAGCGTCGCGAGTTGCTGCGCGTCGCGCACGAATAGCGATCCGGCAAAGCCCAGCGCATTGAGCGAGATGCCGTCGACGCGTTCGGCCGCGCGCGGCACCATCAGCATCCAGCGGCGCGTGACGAGCAGGTTATAAGGTGCGCTCTGGTGCGCGAGACCGTCCACATCGATAGTGCCGATGGCGCTTGCACGCAGCATCGCGCGATAGATTTTCAGGGCGTTCTGCGCCGCGTCGGCGGCCATCATGTCGAACCGCGCGAAGGCATGCGCGAACGGCAAACCGTCAAGCCTCGCGCCGCGATCTGCTACGGATACCGAATCAAATAGCGCTTCGATCGGCACCGACAATCCTGCCTCGTCGAGCGGCAAGGGCACGGCCTGCAGATGCTTGTGAGGCTGGCTCGCGCCGGCCTCTTCGCCGCCGTTGTAAAAACCCAGCGCATCGCCGCCGCGCAGCGCCACGAGCAGCGCCTCGAAATCAGCGAGATCGAGCAATGCCGTCTGCGGCACGAAGCGGCGTGTGACGATCAGCAGGTGATCGTCGATCACGTTGTACTTGTTGAGCAGCGCGATGTGAGTGGGCGAAAGTACGCCCACGCAGAGATCGGCTTCGTAAGGAAGAAAAGGGTTGGGGCGTCCGGCTGCGGCTCCGGTCGCGGTCGAGGCATCGGTGCGGCGCGCGGCCTCCTTGCGCGCGAGGCTCGACACCTGGCGCACGGCGAAACGCACGCCATCCTGTTGCAGATGCGTGAGCGCGGTTTCGATGGGCTGGAGCGCGCCGCATTGCAGCGCGTGGCGGGTCTGCGCACGCAGCGCGGGCCAGAGCGTTTGGGAATTGAGCAAGGTCATGGGCAATCAGGCCGCGATCACGCTGCAATCAGGCCTTGTAGCCGATGGCGCGCAGCAGATCCTTGCGCCAGCGCACGTCGTCCTCGGCTTCGACGCCCAGCGGCGGCAGACCGTCCACCACGCCAACGATGCCGCGCCCCTGATTCGTTTCGGCGATCAGCACCTGGGTGGGATTGGCCGTTGCGCAGAAGATGCGGCAAACCTCGGGTACGGCCTTGACCGCATTGAGCACGTTGACCGGGAAAAAACCGTCGCCGAGAAACACGATGAAGCTATGGCCCGCCGCGATGCGCAGCGCGTTGTCGCTCGCCATGTCGACGAGCGCGTCCTGCGTGCCCGAGCGCCGCACGAGCCGCTTGCCCGAGGCTTCGCAGAACGCCAGACCGAAAGCGAGACCCGGCACTGCACCGAACAGCGCCTCGTGCAGATCCTCGACCGTTTTGATGAAGTGCGACTGGCCGAGAATGAAGTTGGTGTTCTCGGGCTTGACGATGTCTACCGTGGACAGTTGCATGGCGAACCTCGGATGATGGCTTCGACGGCGTGGTTCAAGACTAGTACGAAGCCGCGAGGCGTCCAAGCAGCAACCGGCGTGCCCAGAAAAAACGGCCGGCGCCTGAAAGGCAGCCGGCCGTTCCCGCCTGCGCGCGAAGGACGCGAAAGGTGCGTCAGGCGGTCTTCCTGGCGCGCTTGCCCTCGACATCGGGCAGGAACACCGTGAGGATGCCGATCAGCGGCAGGAACGAGCAGACCTTGTAGACGAAGCCGATGCTGGTGGCATCCGCGAGTTGCCCGAGCACGGCCGCGCCGATGCCGCCCAGTCCGAACGCGAAGCCGAAGAACAGCCCCGCGACCATGCCCACCTTGCCAGGAATCAGCTCCTGCGCATAGACGAGGATCGCCGAGAACGCCGAGGCCAGCACCACGCCGATGATGATCGTCAGCACGCTGGTCCAGAACAGGTTCGCGTAGGGCAACAGCATCGTGAAGGGCGCCACGCCCAGAATCGAACCCCAGATCACGTACTTGCGGCCGATACGGTCGCCCACCGGGCCGCCGATGATCGTGCCCGCCGCGACGGCGGCCAGGAACACGAACAGATGCACTTGCGCGGCCTGCACGGGCAGATGGAAGCGGTCGATCAGATAGAACGTGAAGTAGCTGTTGATGCTCGCGAGGTAGAAGTACTTCGAGAACACCAGCAGCACCAGGATGCTGATGGCCATTGCCACGCGGCCGCGCGAGAGCGCGACGGCGGGCGCTTCCGCGCGCTTTTTCTTGAGATTCGGATGCGCCTTGTACCAGCGGCCGATCTGCGTCAGCACGACGATCGCCACCAGCGCCGCCGCCGAGAACCACGCGATGCTGCGCTGGCCGTGCGGAATGATGATCGCGGCGGCGAGCAGCGGCCCGAGCGACGAACCCGCGTTGCCGCCCACCTGGAAGAGCGACTGCGCGAGGCCGTGCTTGCCGCCCGAGGCCATGCGCGCCACCCGCGACGATTCCGGATGGAACACCGACGAGCCGCAGCCCACCAGCGCTGCAGCCACCAGCAGCACGCCAAAGCTCGGTGCGACCGACATCAGCAACAGACCGCACAGCGTAAAGCCCATGCCGACGGGCAGTGAATACGGCATCGGCTTCTTGTCGGTGTAGACGCCCACCAGCGGTTGCAGCATCGACGCCGTGATCTGGTAGGTGAGCGTGATCAGGCCGATCTGCGTAAACGACAGCGCGAAGTTGTCCTTGAGCATCGGATAAATGGCCAGGATCAGCGACTGGATCATGTCGTTGAGCAGGTGCGAAAAGCTGATCGCGCCGAGCACGGAGTAGACGGTGCGCTGCGCGCCGGAGGCGGCGGGCGTGGCGCTTTGCGTGCCTTGAGCGGACGCGGGAGCGGCGCCGGACACGGCGCGTTTGTCGAGGCTGGTTTCCATGGTGTCGATAAGCAGAAGAGCCTCACGCGGGCGCCGCGACGCTGAAAAGCCAGCGGGGCGGCGATGGCGTGACGTTGTCATGTATGGGAGTTATGGAGCGCAGTGTAATGTGTCCTGCTTGAATCGTCATGACAACATTTGTCGCGAATCGGACAGGAAATCACGTGACGCCGTGCCTCAGCCTCCCGCAGCCTCCCGCCGCGCGATGGCGTAAAACCGCCCGGCATTTTTGATCGCGGATTTTGGCCGGTTATAACCTGCCCCATGCATGTGCACGGCAACAGCCGGGCACGCGCCGAAGCTACGGGGCCGGAACACGCAGGGCGTGCGCGCAACTAAAGATTGGCAGCGCCGTGCCGTTGACCGGAGTTGAGGCGTCAAGCGATGCGCATCGATCGTCATCGGATCGATGCGGGCTGACGCTCACAACAAGCAGCGCTTTGCAGGAAACCGGACCACGCGCCAAAAGCGCCAACTCCGGTCAGCTCAGCATGGAGACCGAAGGACGATGAGAGCAATCAAAGAGGCCAGCCTGCACACGGGTTTCGTGCCGGAAGTGGACGGCGGGGCAGGTGCGGCGCCGGGCGGCGCGCCACGGGGAAAGAAGCAGAAAAGTCGGCCGTCTTCGCATGGCAGCAAGCTGTCAGTCAAGTCGATGCTGCGCACCGCCTTCGGAGTCGTGCTGATCGGCACCCTGGCGATTGGCGCGTTTTCGCTGACGCAGATCAGCCGGCTCAACGACTCCACCCAGTCGATCTACGAACAGGGCCATGTCGCGAGCCGCGCCGCCGAGGAAGCGCGGGGTCACGTATTGCGCGCGAGCCGCGCGCAGAAGATGCTGCTCACGGCCACCACGGCGAAAGAGCGCGACGAACTCGGCGAAGGCATCGAAAAGGATCTGGGCGCGCTCGGCACGGAGATTCAATCGCTTGGCCAGTACGCCGAACAATCGGGCGCGGATGCCTTGGCCCAGCAAAAGCAGTTCGCCACCGCCGCGCAAACCTGGAGCAGCCATCTGCGCGACTTCGTCACACTGGTGAAGGCGCAGTCGCTCGATCTTTCGCAGATGAGCTGGCAAGTGGGGACGCAGGACGTGTCGCTGCTGGTCGAGACCGGCAAGCTCGAAACCCTCGTCGATCAGATCGTGGCGCAGCGCGGCGCAGCGGCCAAGGCCACCATCGCGGCCTCGGCGTTCATTTTCAAATCGTCGTTCGTGATGATTGCCGCGGCGACCGTGGCGCTGCTCGTGCTGGCCTTCCTGGTGAGCGAATGGGTGGTGCGGCGTCTTGCGCACCAGCTGGGCGGCGAGCCCGCGCATGCCAAGGCCATCGCCGCACGCATCGCCTCGGGCGACCTCGCGCAACCGGTGCACGTCCACGCTCGCGACGCTTCGAGCATGCTCGGTGCGCTGCGCGATATGCAGGCCGGCCTCTCCACCACGGTCGCCGAAATCGCCGCGAGCGCCGAGGCCATTGCGAGCGCATCGAGCGAAATCTCGACCGGCAATCTCGATCTTTCGCATCGCACCGAAGAGCAGGCCGTTGCGCTCGAACGCACGGCGAGCAGCATGGAGCAATTGACCTCGACGGTGCGCCTGAACGCCGAGAACGCGCAGCAGGCGAGCACGCTGGCGGGCAACGCCTCGCAGATCGCCGAGAAGGGCGGCGCCGTGGTGGGCCGCGTGGTGTCGACGATGAACCAGATCAACGAGAGCGCGAAGAGTATCGCCGACATCATCGGCGTGATCGAGGGCATTGCATTCCAGACCAATATTCTCGCGCTCAATGCGGCCGTCGAAGCGGCGCGCGCGGGCGAGGAAGGGCGCGGCTTCTCGGTGGTCGCGGGCGAGGTGCGCAATCTCGCGCAGCGCAGCGCGGCGGCCGCGAAGGAAATCAAGACGCTGATCACGGCGTCGGTCGAACGCGTGGAAAACGGCTCGACGCTGGCGACGGACGCTGGCCACACGATGGAAGAAGTGGTGAAGGCGGTGCGACGCGTGAACGACATCATCGGCGAGATTTCCGCGGCGTCGAGCGAGCAGCGCGCCGGCATCGAGGAAATCAGCCGCGCGGTCTCGCAGATGGATTCGGGCACGCAGCAGAACGCCGCGCTGGTGGAACAGGCGACGGCGGCGGCGCAGTCGCTCGACGATCAGGCGAAGGTCTTGAAGCGGCTGGTGGGGAAGTTTCAGTTGGCTTGAGGCACCTGGTCGCAGACGTGAAAACGCCGCTGGTCGCGAGATGCACCAGCGGCGTTTTCATGGTGAAGCCATTGCTCAATCCCTACTGCGCATCCCGCTCGATGATCCACTCATGCGCGGGATCGTTATGGAAATGCCATTCGCGCGTGGGGCCGGCCATCACGTTCAGATAGTACGAATCGTAGCCATACGGCACGACGACCGGGTGATAACCGCGCGGCACCATCACCACGTCGTGATCCTCCACCGCCATGGTCTCGTCCAGATCGCGCGCATCGGTGTATACGCGCTGAAACGCAAAACCCTGCCGCGGATTGAGCCGATGGTAGTACGTTTCTTCCAGCGCGCTTTCCTGCGGCAGACGATCGGCATCGTGCTTATGCGGCGGATAGCTCGACGAATGGCCGGAAGGCGTGCGCACTTCGACCACGAGCAGCGATTCGGCCGCCTCGGTCTGCGGAAGAATATCGCAGACGTAACGCGTATTCGCGCCCTTGCCGCGCGTGGAGCGCTTCATCTGCGCCGGCTCGATCAGCCGCACCGGCAGCGTGCCTTGCGCGGGCGCGCTCGCTACGCCCACTTCGGCTTCGCGCAACGCGCGCACGGTCGCTTTCACGCCAGGCGGCACGTAAAGGGCCGTCGGGGCGGCATCCTCGAACACGCTGTCGCGCGAACCCAGCGCCGAGTAGCGCTGGCCATCCACCTCGACATCCACCGCGCCCGAGAGCACGACGATGCAGCTTTCGCGCTTCGTCTCGTAGATGTGCACGACTTCCTCGGTGCCCAGGCGATACGCCGCGAAGCCCACATAACGCCAGCCCGCCGTGGCGGGTGTGACGCGCGCGATTGTCTGGCCTTCGCGCGAGGCTTTGACCAGCAGGCTCATGCTGCCTCCTTTGATTCGGTATCCGCTGCATCGACGAGCGCGCGCAGCGTGCGATAACCCTTCTGCGCGTATTCATACGACGGCGCGATCACGGGATCCTGCTCGGCTTCCACGACGAGCCAGCCGCGATAACCGTGCCGCTTGAGCCGCGCGATGATGGACGGAAAATCCACCGCGCCGTCGCCCGGCACCGAGAACGCGCCCGCAAGGACCGCGTCCAGAAAGCTCCAGTTGCGATTGCGCGCGAGCTTCACGACCGCGGGGCGCACATCCTTGCAGTGCACGTGGCATACGCGCGCGATGTGCTTGTCGAGTTCCTTCACCGGATCGCCGCCCGCGAAGGTGATATGGCCCGCGTCGAACAGCAGGCCCACGGCGTCGCTGGTGCGCGCCATCAGCCTGTCGACGTCGGCGGGTGTTTCCACATACGCGCCCATGTGATGATGGTAGGCCAGACGCACGCCGCGCGAGAGCGTGTGCTGCGCGAATCGCTCGACACGCGCGGCGTACTCGTCCCACTGCTGTTCGCTGAAAAAACGCGGACGCTGATACAGCGGGCGCGGCGCGCCCTGAATCGAATCGGCGACTTCCCCATACACCATCACCGTCGCGCCGTTGCGGGCGAGCAGGTCCAGATGCGGGTCCACGGCGGCGATCTCTTCCTCGACGCTGCGCCGGGCGAGCATGCCCGAATACCAGCCCGACACCAGCGAGAGATCGTACTGCGCGAGCAGCGCCTTGAGCGCCTGCGGTTCGCGCGGAAACTTGTTGCCGAGCTCGAAGCCTTCGTAGCCGATCTCGCGCCCTTCGGTGAGCGCCGTGGAAAGCGGCGTCTCGCCGCCCAGCGAGGGTAAATCGTCGTTCATCCACGACAGCGGATTGATGCCGATGCGTACGTCAAATGCGCTCATGTGCGTGCCTCGAATCTCGTCATGCGTTGGATGTGGAGTCGTCGTTGGCGTCGTCGCGCTCAATGGCTTTCGGCGCGCGGCCGCCGCGTTCGGCGAGCTTGTCGTCATAGCGTTCGCGCGCCTCGCGCACGGCGGCGCGCGGCGAGACCTCGGGCACCGCCACTTCCCACCACCAGCCGCCGTCCTCGGTCGTGCGGGCAGGATCGGTGTCGATGCTGATGAGGTAGGTGCGCGCGGCCGCGCGGGCGCGTTGCAGCGCTGCTTCGAGTTCCGCGACGTTGGCGACATGCTCGGCCTGTGCGCCCAGCGAGCGCGCGTGCGAGGCGAAATCGATGCGCGGCGCGCCCAGCGGCCCTTGCGCGCAATCGTCGAAAAGATTGTTGAAGGGTGCGCTGCCGCAGGCCTGTTGCAGCCGGTTGATGCAGCCGTAGCCGCGATTGTCGAGCACCACGATGATGAGCTTCGCACCGAGCATCACCGAAGTAGCGATCTCGCTGTTCATCATCAGATAGCTGCCGTCGCCGACCATCACGATCACTTCGCGTTCGGGTCGCGCAAGCTTCGCGCCCAGGCCTCCGGCGATCTCGTAGCCCATGCACGAGTAGCCGTATTCGACGTGATACGCGCCGGGCTGGCCCGCGCGCCAGAGCTTGTGCAACTCGGCGGGCAGGGTGCCGGCCGCGCACACGACGATATCTTCGGTATCCGAATGGCTGGACGAGCGTTGCACCGCGCCGATCACATCGGCATCGTACGGCAGGCAGTGACGTTCTTGCGGCGCGTGCGTGAGCCGCTCCACGGTGGTGCGCCAGTCGTTGGCCCGATGCAGCGCGTTGGCGCTCCAGCCGCCTTCGGCGCGCCAGTTGACGAGCGCTTCGTCGAGCGCGGCGAGCGCGAGCTTCGCATCGGCTTGCACGGCTACGCTGTTGAGCTTGAGCGTATCGAAGCCGTTGGCGTTGATGCTGACCATGCGCGCATTCGCGAACAGCGAATTCGAGCCGGTGGTGAAATCCTGCAAACGCGTGCCCACGGCGAGCACGCAATCGGCTTCGCTGGCGAGTGAATTGGCGGCGGGCGATCCCGTCACGCCGACGGCGCCCGCATTGAGCGGATCGTCCCACGCAAGCGAGCCTTTGCCGGCCTGTGTTTCCACCACGGGAATGCCATGCGAGGCCGCAAAGGCCTGCAATTGTGGCGCGGCGCGCGAATACAGCACGCCGCCGCCCGCGACGATCAGCGGACGCTTCGCGCGCAGCAGTTGCGTAACGGCTGCGTCGATTTCGGTTTGCACTGGCGCGGGGGCGTGGAAGGTGACGAGGCGAGGCGTGAAGAAGCTCGCCGGATAGTCCCAGGCCATCGTCTGCACGTCCTGCGGCAGCGCCAGCGTGACGGGGCCGCACAGCGCCGCGTCGGTGAGCACGCGCAGCGCGCGGGGCAAGGCGTTGAGCAGTTGCGCCGGATGGACGATGCGGTCGAAATAGCGCGAAACCGGCTTGAGCGCGTCGTTGGCGGATAGTCCGCCATCCTGAAGATCTTCGATCTGCTGGAGTACGGGGTCCGGCTCGCGCGACACGAAGATATCGCCGGGCAGCAGCAGGACCGGCAGACGGTTCACGTGGGCGAGCGCGGCCGCGGTGACGAGATTCGTCGCGCCAGGTCCGATGGAGGTGGTGACCGCCATCATGCGACGGCGGAAATGCGCCTTCGCGTAGGCGATCGCGCTGTGCGCCATGGCTTGCTCGTTGTGCGCGCGCAGCGTCGGCAATTCATGGCGATACTGGTAGAGCGCTTCGCCGAGGCCCGCCACGTTGCCGTGCCCGAAGATCGCGAACACGCCGCCGAACAGCGGCTCGGTGCGGCCCGAGCCATCCTCGCAGGCCACGCGCTGCGCCGCCAGATAGCGCACCAGCGCTTGCGCCGCGGTCAGACGCACGGTCGCGCCGGGCGTCTGTTCCTGCGCGTGTTCGTGAGCCGCACCGGCGATAGGAGCGATGCGTTGATTCATGCCGCTTTCTCCTCATGTGCGATGTGGCCGTGCGGCTGCGCCCGAGTCTGACTGCGCGCCGCGCGCCACGCCGCGATCAGCGTCTCGAATGCGTGCCGCACGCGGGCGATCACTTCCTTGTCGTCGATTTCGCCCTTGAGCCACGCGAGGCTTGGCTCGTAGAAGATCGTGCGGCCGACCGTGAAGCCCCGGCAGGTGTGCGACGCGGCGGCAGCGGCGAAACCGCCCATTAGCTGCTCCATCGGCGCGGACAGGCCCAGCAGGACGACGCCGCGACAATGCGGATCGCGTTCGGCGATCAGCGCGTCGATCTCGCACCACTGCGCCGCGTCCACCGGTTCGAGCTTCCACCACTCGGGATAGAGGCCGATGTTGTAGAGCCGCTTGAGGGCGCGATAGATCGTGTCGGGCGCGTTCGGCTTGCCGTTGAGCTTTGGCGGAATCACTTCGAGCAGCAGTTCGTGGCCGCTCGCCTGCACGGCGTCGTAGAGCGCGCGCAATTGTGCTTCCTGTTCGAGGCGTTGCTCGATGGGTTCATCGGGATGGAACTGCACGAGGCACTTGACCGTGTGGCCGATGGGCCAGGCGGCAAGCGTCGTGCCAATCGAGCGGCCATGATCGAATACCAGCGGCACCGAACCGGGCAACTCCACCGGACGGCCGATCCACCAGTCGCGCCCGGTCGCCGCATTGAGCGCGTCCTGGCCGTAACGGTCGTCGATCAGCACGCCGATCTTGCCCTGCAGGCCGAGTGCGCTTTCGGTTTGCGCAACGGCTTCGACGAACAGGTTTTTCAGGTAGGAGATGCGCGTTTCACTCGCGCCGGTCTGCTGTGCGAGATCGAAGAACTGGTTGCGATGATCGAAGGCGAAACCGAGCACTTCATCGTATTGCTTGCGCGCGGGCGTGACGCGGTGCAGGCGCGCGAGCGTCGCGTCGCGATCCGGGCGGCGCATACGTACCGGGTCCGCCTGCGCTTCGCGCAAGAAATAATCGAGTTCGGCGGGCGTGGGCATGGCGGGCGCGCAGCCGTGGCGCGAGACCACCAGCGCGCCGCAGGCGTTGGCCGAGCGCGCGCAATCTTCCAGCGGCGCATCGCGCAGCCAGCCCGAAAGGAAGCCCGAGGCGAACGCGTCGCCCGCGCCCAGCACATTGAGCACGTCCACTTCGACGCCGCGCTGCATCGGCAGATCGTCGAGCGAGGCGGGCACCGCGCCTTCGACGATCTGGCAGCCAAGCGGCCCGCGCTTGACCAGCAGCGTCGCGGCGGTGAGCTCGCGCACACGCTTGAGCGCCGCGACCAGATCGTCCTGGCCGCCCGCGATGCGGAATTCTTCCTCGGTGCCGATCACCAGATCGAACTGCGGCAGGATGCGCTGGATATGTTCGCTCACCCCGGCGCTGGCAACGAAGCGGGTTTCGCCATCGGCCTTGCCGGTGAGGCCCCACAGCACCGGACGGTAGTCGATATCCAGCACCGTGCGCACGTTGTTGCGGCGCGCGTATTCCAGCGCCTTGAGGCTGGTGCGGTTGACGTGTTCGGTGGAGAAGTGCGTGCCGGTGATCAGCAGAGCCTTCGACGAGGCAATGAACGCTTCGTCGAAATCGGCCGGATCGACGGCCATATCGGCGCAATTCTCGCGATAGAAGATCAGCGGGAAGGTGTCGCGGTCCTTGATGCCCAGCAGCACGAGCGCGGTGAGGCGGTCGTGATCGATGCGAATGTGGCTGGTATCGCAGCCTTCCTTTGCCAGTGTTTCGGTGAGGAAACGGCCCATATGATCGTCGCCGACGCGCGTGAGCATGGCCGATTTCAGCCCGAGACGCGCGCAGCCAAACGCGATGTTCGCCGACGAGCCGCCCAGATATTTCGAGAACGTGGACACATCCTCAAGCCGCGCGCCCACCTGCTGTGCGTAAAGATCGACGCCAAGGCGCCCCAGGCAGACGATATCGCGGCTGCGTCCGGTAGCGAAGCGTGACGACGGGTTCGTGACAGAGCTTGTCATGTGCATTCCTGATGAATTCGGTATCAGATGGTGGCGCCGTCGAGTTCGGCGATCATCTTCTGCATTTCCGCGCCGCCCGCCATCATGTCGAGGACTTCGTTCTTGGTGATCGTGTCCTTCGTGTAGGTGCCAAGCGAGCGGCCGCGATTGAGCAGCGTGAAGGAATCGCCGATCGGATACGCGTGATGGACGTTGTGGGTGATGAAGATCACCGAAATGCCTTTGGCGCGCGCCGCATGAATCAGCTTGAGCACGTTGAAACTTTGCTTGACGCCGAGCGCGGCGGTCGGCTCGTCCAGAATCAGTACCCGCGCGCCAAAGTGGATCGCCCGCGCAATCGCCAGACACTGGCGCTCGCCGCCCGACATCGTGCCGATGGCCTGATGCGGATCGCGCACATGGATGCCCATTTCGGCGAGGCGATCGCGGGCGATGGTTGCGCTCGCATCGAGATCCATCACATTGATGAAGCCGAACAGCTTCTTTTGCGGCTCGCGGCCCATGAAGAAGTTGCGCGCCACCGACAGCAGCGGCACCAGCGCGAGATCCTGATACACCGTCGCGATGCCCAGATCGAGTGCGTCCTTGGGCGATTCGAAACGCACCGGTTTGCCATCGACATAGTACTCGCCGGTGGTGGGCGCATGGACGCCGGCGAGCGTCTTGATGAGCGTGGACTTGCCCGCGCCGTTGTCGCCCAGCAGGCAGTGCACTTCGCCGCGGCGTAGTTTCAGCGTCACGCCGTTGAGCGCGATCACTTTGCCGAAGTGCTTGCTGACGTTGTCGAGCGCGAGAATATAGTCTGCGTTGGCAGACGTTTGAACCGTTTGAGTGGTGTCCGACATGTTGGCCTCCGGCTTACGATTGCGCGACGCGGCGGCGCACATAGTGGTTGAACAGCACGGCGACCAGCAGCATGCCGCCGAGGAACACGCGGAACCAGTCCGAATCGATGTTCGTGTAGGTGATGCCGATCTGCACCACGCCGAAGATCAGTGCGCCAAACGCAGCCCCGATCACCGATCCATAGCCGCCCGTGAGCAGCGAGCCGCCAATCACCGCGGCGATGATCGCTTCGAATTCCTTCTGCAGGCCACGGTCTGCAGCGGCCGAGCCGATATCGCACACCTGCAGCACCGCGAACAGGCACGAGCAGAACGCCGTCAGCATGAAGAGCGAAATCTTGACGCGCTTGACCGGCACGCCCACGTTCTTGGCGGCGTTCGCGTCGCCGCCCACGGCGAAGATCCAGTTGCCGTAGCGCGTTTTCGCCAGCGTGAATGCGCCGATGATGACGAGCGCGATCCACCACAGAATCACCTTCGGAATGCCCGGCACGAGCGGCTGGCCGTTATCGAGCATCTTGCCGATGCCGATATGCGCGAGCCCCACGAACAGGCCCTTGAATGCGGTGCCGTGAAAAAGCAGGTTGGTGATGAAGTCGGCTTTGGCGACGTCGCCCACGCCCGAGACGATGG
Organism: Paraburkholderia bannensis; assembly: GCF_014200455.1. Lineage (GTDB taxonomy): Bacteria > Pseudomonadota > Gammaproteobacteria > Burkholderiales > Burkholderiaceae > Paraburkholderia > Paraburkholderia bannensis_A. Next base: position 48,045 of record NZ_JACHBW010000024.1, read on the forward strand.
TGCGGTCGGCGAACATGATCGAGAGCGCAAGCGTGAGGCCGCGCAGGATGAACAGGAACGCCAGCGTGACGATGAACGAGGGCAGCCGCGTGCGCATCACGAGATAGCCGTTGAGCGCGCCAAGGGCGGTGCAGCCCACGAAGGCGAACAGGATCGACAGCGCAATAGGCCAGTGGAAATACATGGTGGGAATGGCGACCATCATGCCCGCGAAGCCGATCATCGAACCGATGGAAAGATCGAACTCGCCGGCAATCATCAACAGACACGCGCCAACGGAAAGGATGCCTAAATAAGCGGCCACTTGAGACCAGTTCATGACGCCGTCGAGGTCGAACATCCCGGACCCGCCTGCGCCAATCGCGAACACGGCGAACACGAGTACGGTTCCCGAAATCGCGGCGAATTCGGGACGGCCAAGCAGATGACCGAACCACGATTCTTTGCGCACGCGTTCGTCGCCTGCGGCCGCGGCGTTCGAGGCGGGCGGCGTGGCGGCGTCGCTGCCGTCCGGTGCGTGCGAGGGAAAGTGTTTGCCGGCTACACCCATGATGTCTCCTTGTCGACCAGAGTTGGCGCTTTAGCGCTGACTCTGGTCCCATGCATAGCAACCCCGGAACTGTGCGTAATGACAGGAACCGGTAATTAGACGCGCGGCTTTGCAGGTTTGAGGCGAAGCAGGTTTGCGCCGCCGCGCGTGACTGACAATAAGAACCGCTAGATCAGCGGTACTGACCCGCGTACTTCACGACCTTGTCCAGATTCTCTTTGGTGATGAAGCCGGGACCCGAGCGGATGTTCTTCGGGCCGTAGGACGGTTGCAGGCCATAGGTGTCGAGGCGCTGCTTGAACTTGGGATTCGCTTCGAGGATCTGGCGGATCTTCGCGGGATCGGTGGTGTGATCCTTCTTCACGATCGCCAGCACGGCCACCGGGATATAGCCTTGCAGGTAGGGCTGCTGGTCGATGGCGAACTGGATCGTGCCGGCGCGAATCGCCTTGGCGATTTCATCCGAGAAGTCGAAGGTGCAGAAGTAGATCTTGCCCGCTAGGCCCATCTGCTGGACCGCCTTGAGCGTGGCTGCCGCCGGCACCGGGCCGAGCGTGAGAATCGCGCCGGTGTTCGGGTGATTACGCAGGAAGGCGCTCACCTTCGACTGGATTTCCGTCGGGTCCTGGCCCGAGTCGATCGTCGAGCTCTTGTAGTCCACGCCGATGGCGTCCGCGAAACCCCGGCAGCGATCGAACGACACCGTATTGGTGGCGATGTGGTTCACGCACAGGAACGACTTCACGCCTGCGGCCTTGGCCTTTTCGCCGGCCGCGTGGCCCGCCACGTATTCGGGCTGGCCTACGTGCATGATCGCGCCGAGTTGCTCGCTCTGTTCCTCGGTGCCCGAATTGATGGTGACGAGCGGGATCTTCTTGGCCGTGACCTTGCCGATCGAGCTCTTGAGTACGTCGAAATCGGCGATGGTGGTGATGACGCCGTCGTAGTTGCGCGCGGCTGCCTGTTCGATCAGACGCGCCATGTCGGCGATGTCGCCGTTGGGCGGATTGCGGTAATCGGTTTCGACGTTGAAGTCTTCGTCGGCCTGCTTGATGGCGTTCTTGATCACGTTCCACCACGAGTCCGAATCCGGCGCGTGGCTAATGAGGACGAAGTGGGCGTCGGCGGCCTGCGCCGTTTGTGTGGCCATTACGCTCAAGCCGGCGCTCAAGCCAGTGAAGCCCGCTGCCAGCGTGATTGCCGCAGCCAGCCTTCGGAGCATGGTCTTGCCCTTGCGTTGCGTCATTGTCTCCACCTTTCTCGGTCTGTCGTTCGTTTTTGGGGTGAGCCCCGTGAGCGAATTCTCCGGCGCTCATCGACAAGATTAGGCGATCGTCAGAACGCTTGCAACAGAAATTTCATTGCAAATAAAAATGGAAAATCTGTTCCAATCCAATCTCGCGCTGCCTATAATCGGCTCCGTTAGCCTTCGCCCGAAGGCCCGCCCAGCAAGGGTTTGCGGCAGTGCGGCAAATGGCAGGGAAAAATGCAGGGAAAACGATCATGGCGGATGAAACCAGCGACGCTGTAGCAGGCGTAGACGAATTGATGCAGCGCATCGCACACGAGTACGAAGCGTTGCCGCGGCAGCTCAAAAGCATCGCAACGTATATCGAGCAGAACCGCGCGAGCGTGATGATGGACCGAACCAGCGACATCGCCGCGAGTTGCGGCGTGCATCCGTCGGCGGTGGTGCGCTTTGCGCAGCGCTTCGGCTTTTCGGGTTTTTCCGATCTGCAGGCGGTGTTTCGCCAGGCGTATGCGGGGCAGGGCGTGTCGGCCACGAGTTACCAGCAGCGCATTCGCCAGTTGATCGACGCAAAGGACGGCGAGGCCAGCCCGGAACTGGGCGGCACGGTGGCGCGCGAATTCATCGGCGCGTGCCGCAGCGGGCTGGACGAACTGGAAGCGGGCCTCGACGACGCGCAATTCGACGCCGCCGTGCAGATGCTCGAACACGCCGACAACATTTACGTGATCGGCGTGCGCCGCTCGTTCCCGGTGGCGAGCTACATCGTCTATGCGTTGCAGCACACGCGCAAGCGCGTGCATCTGGTCTCGGGCCTGGGTGGCATGTATCACGAGCAGATTCGCAGCGTGAAGAAGGGCGACGTGGTGGTGGCGATCAGCTTCGCGCCCTACGGCAAGGAGACGCAGTACTGCCTGCGCACGGCGCAGCAGCATCAGGCGAAAACGCTGGTGATTACCGACAGCCAGCTCTCGCCACTGGCGCGTCACGCCGATGCGCAACTCTATGTGAAGGAGGGGAGCGCGTTTGCGTTCCGCTCGCTGACCAGCACGTTCTGTCTGTGCCAGGCGCTGTTCGTGGCGCTCGCGTACCGGCTCGAACTCAACGTAGAAGAATCGACCGACCCTGGAGGATACGATGACTGATGGAAAGACGCTGAACGTCGCGGTTTTTGGCGCGGGCCGCATTGGCCGCATTCACGCGGCGAATCTCGCGCACCAGCCCGGCGTGCGTCTGAAGTACGTGATCGACGTGAACCGCGAGGCGGCTGCCGCGCTTGCCGCGCAGCACGGCGCGCAGGTGAGCGATATCGACAGCGCGTTCGGCGATGCCGGCATCGACGCCACGGTGATCTGCTCGTCAACCGATACGCATTCCGAACTGATTTTGAAGTCGGCGGCGGCAGGCAAGCATATCTTCTGCGAAAAGCCCGTCGATCTGGCGATTGACCGCGCGCGCGCATGCGCCGAGGCGGTCGAACGCGCGGGCGTGGTGGCGATGATCGGCTTCCAGCGCCGCTACGATCCCACCTTTGCCGCGCTCAAGACGCGCCTGGATGCGGGCGAAATCGGCACGCCGGAAATGCTGATCGTGACGAGCCGCGATCCGGGCGCGCCGCCGGTCGATTACATCAAGCATTCGGGCGGCATCTTCAAGGACATGCTGATTCACGACTTCGACATCTTCCGCTGGATTCTCGACGATGAAGCCGAAAGCGTGCATGCGACCGGCAGTTGCCTGTCCGATCCGGCGATTGCCGATGCGGGCGATATCGATTCCACCGCCGTGACGATCCGCACGAAACGCGGACGCCTTTGCCAGATCAACACGGCGCGGCGCGCGGCTTATGGTTACGATCAGCGTTTCGAGATTCTTGGCAGCGAAGGCATGCTGCAGGCCGGCAATATGAAGCCGACCGAAGTGGTGGCGTGGTCGAAGACCGCCGTGGCCCAGGACGTGCCGGAAGCGTTTTTCCTGGAGCGTTATCGCGCGGCCTATGCGCGTGAAATGGCCCATTTCCATGAGGCTGTGACGCAGGGCGTACCGGTGCGCACGAGTGTCGCTGACGGCCTGAAGGCGCTGGAACTGGCCGAAGCCGCAGCCTTGTCGTGGCGCGAAGGTCGGGTGGTGAAGCTGGGCGGTTGAATCGAAATGGATTGAGCGTCGCTCTTTTTTGGAGCGGCGCTCGTCATGTATGCAGGATTCCGAATCGAATACGAAGGAGACGGACCATGCAATCAAGCGATCGTGCCCGGCCATTGCGGGTGGGCGTGGTGGGGCTCGGCAGGCTGGGGCGGCGGCACGCGCAGAATCTGGCGTACCGTGTGCCCGGTGCAACGCTGGCGGCGGCGTGCAGCCCGCTCGAAGACGATCTGACGTGGGCGCGCTCGGCGCTGCCAGAAACGCAACTCTATAACGACTACGCCCAACTGCTCGCGGACGATACGCTCGACGCCGTCTGGCTGGTGACGCCGTCGTCGTTGCATGCGCAACAGATCGTCGATGCCTTGCACGCGGGCAAGCACGTGTTCTGCGAAAAGCCGCTTTCGCTCGATGTGGCCGAATGCCAGCGCGTGGTCGAAGAATCGCGCCGTTTCCCCGCCCAGCAAGTGACGATCGGCTTCATGCGCCGTTTCGATCCGAGCTATCACGACGCCTTCGAAAAGGTGCGCGAGGGCAAAATCGGCCGGCCGTTCCTGGTGCGCTCGCAAAACTGCGATCTCAACGACCCCGATGGTTTTTTCGTGCGTTTCGCGCCCACGTCGGGCGGCATCTTTCTCGACTGCACGGTGCACGATATCGACGTGGCGCGCTGGCTGCTGGGCAAGCCGCGCGCCACGCGCGTATTTGCGGCGGGCGCGGTGGCGCTGCACGAAGGACTGCGCGAATCCGGCGATGTCGATAACGGCGTGGCGATCTGCGAATTCGAAGGCGGCAAGCTGGCGATGTTCTACGCCTCGCGCACCATGGCGCATGGCAACGACGCGTCGAGCGAGGTGATCGGCACGGCGGGCGCGCTCGCCATCGGCCGGGTGCCGCGCATGAATCGCGTGGAGATCTACGACGCCCATGGCGTACGCAGCGAATGCACGCCGACTTTCTTCGAGCGATTCGAGGAGGCGTTCCTGATCGAGGCGCAGGCTTTCGTCGCGGCGGTGCGCGCCCGGCTCGATGGCGCCGCCGGGGACGCGGGGCAGGGCGCGAGCCTGGAGGATGCGCTCGAAGCGACGCGGATCGGCTATGCCTTGCGGCAATCGTTGCAGACGGGGCAGGCAGTGACGCTCTGAGGCCAGAGCGGGTCGGGGCGCGCCTGCGGTAAAATCGGGTTTATCTGACGCACTGAGCAGACGCACAGCGCCAAACAACGTGACGGAACTTCACCGCACGCCGTGGCGCGCCACCGAAGGATCCAACCCCGATGCAGATTCAGGTTCACAAGGAAGTGGATGCGCGCGGGCTGAACTGCCCGCTGCCGATCCTGCGCGCCAAGAAGGCGCTGGCCGATATGGAAAGCGGCCAGATACTCAAGGTTCTCGCCACCGATCCCGGCTCGCAGCGCGACTTCGCCGCGTTCGCGAAGCAGACCGGCAACGAGATCGTCGAGAGCAGCCAGCAGGACAAGACGTTCGTTTTTCTGATGCGCCGCCGCTAAAGCCGCGCACAGAACAGAAAAAAAGCCCGCAATCGCGAGATTGCGGGCTTTTTCCTTCCAGCAGGTAAAAACCGATGCTTAGCCTTCCAGCACCGGGTTGCGCGTGCGCAGGTATTCCTGGAAGTCGTCGGCGACTTCCGGGTGACGCAGCGCGAACTCCACCGTCGCCTTCAGGTAGCCGAGCTTGCTGCCGCAGTCGAAACGCGTGCCGTGATACTTGTACGCCAGCACCTGTTCATCGGCGAGCAGCGACTGGATCGCGTCCGTGAGCTGCAGTTCGCCGCCCGCGCCCGGCTTGAGCGCGCGCAGGTGGTCGAAAATACGGGGTTTGAGCACATAGCGGCCCACCACGCCGAGATTCGAGGGCGCAACTTCCGGCGCCGGCTTTTCGACGATGCCCGAAAGCTTGACGATCGAGTCTTCCCACTCCTTGCCGTCTACGATGCCGTACGAGCGCGTTTCCGAGGGCGGAATCTCTTCCACGCCGAGCACCGAGCTATGGTAGTGGTCGAACACCTCGACCATCTGTTTCATCACGGGCGGCGTGCCGTACAGCAGGTCGTCCGCGAGGATCACGGCGAACGGGTTGTCGCCCACCAGCTTCTCCGCGCAAAGGACCGCGTGGCCCAGGCCCAGCGCTTCCGGCTGGCGCACGTAGAAGCAGTCCACGTTGTTCGGCTTGATGTTGCGCACCAGTTCGAGCAGCTTGGCCTTGCCGCGTGCTTCGAGTTCCGCTTCGATCTCATAGGACTTGTCGAAATGGTCCTCGATCGCGCGCTTGCTGCGGCCCGTCACGAAAATCATCTCCGTGATGCCTGCGGCCACGGCCTCTTCCACCGCGTACTGGATCAGCGGCTTGTCGACGACCGGCAGCATTTCCTTCGGGCTGGCCTTCGTTGCCGGAAGGAAGCGCGTGCCGAGGCCCGCCACCGGGAATACCGCTTTGGTAACTTTTAGCATGTCTGTTGTCCTGGTCCTCTTGGGGTCGGGCGCCGCGCGCGCCGCCAGACCTCACCTTAGCCGATTCAGGCAGGCAGCCGCGCGAGTTGCGCGGTGAGCTTGCCCAGCGTTGCCTGAAATTCTGCCAGTCGTTTCTGCTCTTGTTCAACCACAGCAGGCGGCGCTTTTGCTACAAAACTGTCATTTCCCAGCTTTGCATTGCACTTCGTCACTTCATTCGACAATCGCGCGATTTCCTTCGAGAGGCGTTCGCGCTCGGCTGCCACGTCGATTTCGACCTTCAGCACGAGCTTGTCCGTCCCTACGATAGCAACCGGCGCGCCTGCCGAGGCCGCGTCGAGCGCCGCTTCGTCGGCGATGACCTGCACTTCCGACAGTTTCGCCAGCGCCTTTGCATAGGGCGCGAACGAGGCAAGGCGTTCGGCGTTGCCCGTGACCAGCAGCGGCACCTTCGTTGCGGGCGAGAGATTCATCTCGCCGCGCAGGTTGCGGCACGCGTCGATCACGGCCTTCAGGTCGTTGGCCCACTGCTCGGCGGCTTCGTCGATCTTTTTCTGTTCGGCGACCGGGTAGGGCTGCGTCATGATCGACGCTTCGCCTTCGGTCTTGCCCGCGGGGTAGGCGTCGGTCAGCGGCGCCACCTTTTGCCACAACGCTTCGGTGATGAACGGAATCACCGGGTGCGCGAGGCGCAGGACGGTTTCCAGCACGCGCAGCAGTGTGCGGCGCGTGGCGCGCTGCTGCTCCGGCGTACCGTTCTGGATCTGGACCTTCGCCAGTTCCAGATACCAGTCACAGTATTCATCCCAGACGAACTTGTAAATGGCATTGGCCACATTGTCGAAGCGATAGTCGGCAAAACCCTTGGCGACGTCGGCTTCCACGCGCTGGAGCAGCGACACGATCCAGCGGTCGGCCTGCGAGAAGTCCAGGTAGCCGCCCGGGCCGCAATCGCCCGGCTGGCATCCAGGCTGTGAAGCGCCCGGCTTGGTGAAGCCGCAATCGTGGCCTTCGCAGTTCATCAGCACGAAACGCGTGGCGTTCCAGAGCTTGTTGCAGAAGTTGCGATAGCCTTCGCAGCGCGCGAGGTCGAAGTTGACGTTACGGCCGAGCGTGGCCATCGACGCCATCGTGAAGCGCAGCGCGTCGGTGCCGAAGGCGGGGATGCCGTCCGGGAATTCCTTGCGCGTCTTCTTTTCGATGGTGGCGGCCTGCTTGGGGTTCATCAGGCCCGTGGTGCGCTTGGCGACCAGCGTTTCCAGGTCGATGCCGTCGACGATATCGATCGGGTCGAGCGTGTTGCCCTTGCTCTTCGACATCTTCTGGCCTTCGGCGTCGCGCACGAGACCGTGCACGTAGACCGTATCGAACGGCACCTTGCCGGTGAAGTGCGTGGTCATCATGACCATGCGCGCGACCCAGAAGAAGATGATGTCGAAGCCCGTCACCAGCACGGACGACGGCAGGAACGCTTCAAGTTCCGGCGTCTTCTCGGGCCAGCCGAGCGACGAGAACGGCACCAGCGCCGACGAGAACCACGTATCGAGCACGTCTTCGTCGCGCTTGAGCGCGCCGCTGTAGCCCGCGGCGTCGGCCTTGGCGCGTGCTTCTTCCTCGCTCTTCGCCACGAAGATTTCGCCGCTTTCGCCGTACCACGCCGGGATCTGGTGGCCCCACCAGAGCTGGCGCGAGATACACCAGTCCTGGATGTTTTCGAGCCACTGGTAATACGTGGTGGTCCAGTTTTCCGGCACGAACTTGATCTGGCCGTTGCGCACCACGTCGAGCGAGGTTTCGGTGATCGACTTGCCCGGGTTGAAGGTGCCTTGCGGCGCGGGCTTGCTCATCGCCACGAACCACTGGTCGGTCAGCATCGGCTCGATCACCACGCCCGTGCGGTCGCCGCGCGGCACCATCAGCTTGTGCGGCTGCACCGAATCCAGCAGGCCGATCGCTTCGAAGTCCGCCACCACCTGCTTGCGCGCCTCGAAGCGGTCCAGACCGCGGTACTTTTCGGGCGCGTTGTCGTTGACCCTGGCGTCGAGCGTGAGGATCTCGATCATCGGCAGGCCGTGGCGCTGGCCGACCGCGTAGTCGTTGAAATCGTGCGCGGGCGTGACCTTGACGACGCCCGTGCCGAACTCGCGATCGACGTATTCGTCGGCGATGATGGGGATTTCGCGGTCCGTCAGCGGCAGCTTGACCATCTTGCCGATCAGATGCGCGTAGCGCTCGTCTTCCGGATGCACCATCACGGCGGTGTCGCCGAGCATGGTTTCCGGGCGCGTGGTGGCCACCGTCAGATGGCCCGAGCCGTCCGCGAGCGGGTAGCGCAGATGCCAGAGATTGCCGGCTTCTTCTTCGCTTACCACTTCGAGGTCCGAGACGGCGGTGCCCAGCACCGGGTCCCAGTTCACCAGACGCTTGCCGCGATAGATCAGGCCCTGTTCATAGAGGCGCACGAACACGTCGCGCACGGCGCGCGACATCTTGTCGTCCATCGTGAAGTATTCGCGCGACCAGTCGATCGAGGCGCCCAGACGGCGCACCTGGCGCGTGATGGTCGAACCCGACTGCTGCTTCCACTCCCACACGCGTTCGACGAACTTCTCGCGGCCCAGGTCGTGACGCGAGATCTTCTGCGCGTCGAGCTGGCGCTCCACCACGATCTGCGTGGCGATGCCGGCGTGGTCGGTACCCGGCACCCACAGCGTGTTTTCGCCGAGCATGCGGTGGTAGCGCGCGAGGCCGTCCATGATCGTCTGGTTGAACGCATGGCCCATGTGCAGCGTGCCGGTGACGTTGGGCGGCGGCAACTGGATCGAGAAGTTCTTGCGGCCGGGCTCGAAGGTCGCGGCGGCGTAGCCTCGACGCTCCCATTCCGGGCCCCAATGGGCCTCGATGGTCTGGGGCTCGAAGCTTTTCGCTAGCGTGCTGTCGCTCATGGGTGGAATCTGCCGAAAAAAGGATGCGTAAAACCTTCGATTATAAGGGGTAGCGAGGGGTGTCGCGGCGCGCATTCCCCGTGCGCGCCGCTAGTACGGCCCTGTATACGGGCGCGCATGCCCTTGTCAGCCGCGAGGCCGTCGCCATTTATAATGACGCTCTAATCTGAATTCCGCCGCCCCATGCCAGAACTGCTCGCCAATCTGAACCCCGAACAACACGCCGCCGTCACGTTGCCCAACGAACCGGCACTCATTCTGGCCGGGGCCGGCAGCGGCAAGACGCGCGTGCTGATCACGCGCATCGCGTGGCTGATCCAGCAGGGCCTCGCCTCGCCCATGACCATCCTCGCGGTGACCTTCACGAACAAGGCCGCGCGCGAAATGACGGCGCGTCTGCAGGCGATGATGCCCATCGACACGCGCGGCATGTGGATCGGCACCTTCCACGGCCTGTGCAACCGCATGCTGCGCGCGCATTGCCGCGACGCCGGCCTGCCGCAGACCTTCCAGATTCTCGATACCGCCGACCAGCTTTCGGCGATCAAGCGCCTGATGAAGGGCCTGAACGTCGACGACGAAAAATATCCGGCGAAGAACCTGCAGTACTTCATCAACAACGCGAAGGAGCAGGGGCTGCGTCCGAAGGACGTCGACGTCACCGACAACTTCAACCGCAAGTTCGTCGAGCTGTACGAGGCCTACGACCAGCAGTGCCAGCGCGAAGGCGTGGTCGATTTCGCCGAGCTGCTGCTGCGCTGCTACGAACTGCTCGCCTTCAACCCGCCGCTGCGCGCGCATTATCAGGCGCGCTTTCGCGACATCCTCGTCGACGAGTTTCAGGACACCAACAAGCTCCAGTACGCCTGGCTCAAGCTGCTGGCGGGTCCGGGCAACGCAATTTTCGCGGTGGGCGACGACGACCAGTCGATCTACGCGTTCCGCGGCGCGAACGTCGGCAATATGCGCGATTTCGAGACCGAATTCCGCGTCAAACACATGATCAAGCTGGAGCAGAACTACCGTTCGCATGGTCATATTCTCGATACCGCGAATCACCTGATCTCGCATAATTCGCGGCGTCTGGGCAAGAACCTGCGCACCGACGCGGGCCACGGCGAACCCGTGCGCGTCTACGAGGCCGCCACCGATTCGCAGGAAGCCGGTTTTATCGTCGAGGAAATTCGCGCGCTGATCGCGCAAGGACTCGCGCGGCATGAAATCGCCATTCTGTATCGCAGCAATGCGCAGTCGCGCACGATCGAGCACACGCTCGTCAACGGCGGTATTCCGTACAAGGTGTATGGCGGTCTGCGCTTTTTCGAGCGTCAGGAAGTCAAGCACGCGCTCGCGTATCTGCGCCTGATCGACAATCCGAACGACGATACGGCGTTCTCGCGCGTGGTGAACTTCCCGGCGCGCGGCATTGGAGCGCGTTCGATCGAGCAACTGGCGGACGCCGCGCGTCTGTACAACTGTTCGATGGCGGCGGCGATTCCCTACGTCACGGGCAAGGCGGGTACGACGCTCGGTTCGTTCGCGAATCTGGTCGCGAAAATGCGCGCCGAAACCGCGCAGATGAGCCTGCCCGAAACCGTCGAATACACCGTGCGCATGAGCGGTCTGGCCGAGTTCTATCAGGGCGAGCGCGAAGGCCAGGATCGTCTGGAGAACTTGCAGGAACTCGTGACCGCGGCCACCGCTTTCGTGAGCGAAGAGGGCTACGGCATGGACACGCCGGCGCGCTCGATTCCGCTGCGTCCGGGTGCCTCGAAGGCGCCCGAGATCGTCTCGCAGGACGGCGAGATCGAGGTGCTCGACGCCGCTGCCATCACCGATCCGGCGCAAAACCCCGACGTCATGACGCCGCTCGCGGGCTTCCTCTCGCACGCCTCGCTCGAAGCGGGCGACAACCAGGCGCAGGCGGGCCAGGACGCCGTGCAACTGATGACGGTGCACGCGGCCAAGGGGCTGGAATTTTCGGCGGTGTTCATCACCGGTCTGGAAGAAGGCCTGTTCCCGCACGAAAACAGCGCGATGGAAACCGATGGCCTCGAAGAAGAGCGCCGTCTGATGTACGTGGCGATCACGCGCGCCAAGGAGCGGCTCTACCTGTCGTTCGCGCAAAGCCGCCTGCTGCATGGCCAGACGCGTTACAACGTGCGTTCGCGCTTCTTCGACGAATTGCCGGCGGAAACGCTCAAGTGGCTCACGCCGAAGGTTGAGGCGGGCGCGCGTTGGGGCGGACGTGCCGATAACGCCGGCTGGGGCCGCGACTGGTTCTCGCGCGGTGGGAATGGCGGTAATGGTGGCAAGGGCGGCGGCGGTAGCGGCAGTTCGCGCGATCGCGACGCCTATGTCGCCGATAAAACCCCGCTGCCGAATTTCGCCAACGAGCAGCGCGCCGCCGAAGCGGGCTTCCGCGTGGGGCAGGACGTGTTCCACACCAAATTCGGCGAAGGCAAGATCACGGCGCTCGAAGGCAGCGGCACCGACGCCAAGGCGCAGGTGCGCTTCAAGCGTCACGGCGAAAAGTGGCTCGCGCTGGCGGTGGCGAAGTTGCAGGCGGTCGACTGAGCCGCGGGACAAAACGGGGATTCACAGCATGAATAGCACCACGCGCCGCCTTGGCGTACTCGCGGCCTTGCCGCAGGAACTCGGCGACCTGATCGCGGCCATGCAGGCCGAATCGGGCGTAGAAACGCGCACGTTTGGCCAGCGCGACTATCACCTCGGCACGGTGCATGGCGTGCCCTGCGTGGTGACGCTGGCGCGTGTGGGCAAGGTGGCGGCGGCCGCGACGGCCAGCGCGCTGATTCACGTCTTCGATGTCGAGGCGATCGTCTTTACGGGCGTGGCGGGCGGCGTGGGCGAAAACGTCCACGTGGGCGATGTGGTGATCGGCGAAACGCTGCTCCAGCACGACATGAACGCAGAACCGCTGTTCCCGCGTCACGAGATTCCACTGCTCGGCCGTGCGCGTTTCGACGCCGATCGCACGCTCACGGATGCCTTGACCGCAGCCTGCGAACGCTTTGTCGCCGAGGAGGGCGCGGCCCTGGCGGCGCATTTCAAGGGTGCGTTGCCGCGCCTCGAACATGCGCTGCCGGGCGTGCATCGCGGGCTGATCATCAGCGGCGACCAGTTCGTGGCGAGCGCAGCGGCGGTGAGCGCGCTGCGTACCGATTTGCCCGACACGCTGGCCGTCGAAATGGAAGGCGCGGCGATCGCCCAGGTCTGCTACGAGTACGGCGTGCCGTGCGCCGTGGTGCGCACGATCTCCGATACCGCCGACGAGCACGCAAGCGTCTCGTTCTCGTCGTTCCTCACCGATATCGCCGGCACATATTCCACCGGCATCCTGCGGCAGTTCCTGGCCGCTTACGGCGCGCGCGCCTAAGCCTTGCTGACGGCCTCGCGAATCGCCTGCAACGCGCCGGCATCCTCGATAGTCGGCAGATCGCCTGCTTCGCGGCCTTCCGCGAGCGCGGCGATGGCGCGGCGCAAGAGCTTGCCGGAGCGCGTCTTCGGCAGCATCGGCACGAAATGCACGCGCGCCGGGCGGCCGATGGCGCCAAGCTGGCGGTCCACGGTCGCGGCGATCGCGGCGGCGAGTTTGTCGGCCGCTTTGGGATCGGCGGCGGCCTGAGCGTCGCGCAGTACCACGAAGGCCAGCGCGGCCTGCCCCTTCACCGCGTCGTCTACGCCCACCACGGCGACTTCCGCGACTGCGGCATGCGAGGAAATCGCTTCCTCGATCTCGCGGGTGCCGAGCCGATGGCCCGCCACGTTGATGACATCGTCGGTGCGCCCGAGGATCGTCACGTAGCCGTTTGCGTCCTGAATGCCCCAGTCGAAGGTCGAATAGACCTGCTGGCCGGGCACGCTCTCCCAATACGTTTTCACGAAGCGCGCGTCGTCGCCCCAGACCGTCTGCATGCAGCCCGGCGGCAGCGGGTAACTTAGCGTGATCACACCTTTCGCGCCGCTCGCGCAGGGCTCGCCGGTCTGTTCGTCGCGCAGCACCAGGTCGTAGCCGTAGCAGGGCACGCCCGGCGAGCCGAGCTTCTGCGGCAGATCTTCCACGCCGCGCTGGATCGCCAGCATCGGCCAGCCGGTCTCGGTCTGCCAGTAGTTATCGACGACGGGCTTGCCGAGCGCGTCCGAGATCCACGTCGCGGTGGGCTCGTCGAGCGGTTCGCCTGCGAGGAACAGGGTGCGCAGGCTGGAGAGATCGGCGGCGCGCAACAGGCCCGGGTCCTGCTTTTTGAGCACGCGGATCGCCGTGGGCGCGGTGAACATCAGGTTGATCTTGTGCTGCTCGACCAGACGCCACCAGATGCCGCCATCGGGGCGCACCGGCGTGCCTTCGTACATCACCGTGGTCATGCCCGCAAGCAGCGGGGCGTAGATGATGTAGCTGTGCCCGACCACCCAGCCAATGTCGGAAGCCGTGAACATCGTGTCGCCCGCGCGGCCCTCGAAGATATATTCCATCGAAGCCGCCAGCGCCACCGCATAGCCGCCCACGTCGCGCTGTACGCCCTTGGGCTTGCCTGTCGTGCCCGAGGTGTAGAGGATGTAGGACGGCTCGTTGGATTCGAGCCATTCGCAGGGCACGTGCGCGTCGTGGAACTGCTCGCGCAAGGGTTCGTAGTGCACGAGATAGGGCGCATCGAAACGCTGCGGCGCGAGCTGACGGTCGATCAGCAGCACCTTGGGCGGCGCGAATTCCGCGCGCGCCATCGCTTCGTCCACCAGCGGCGTGTAGTCGATCACTTTGCCGCCGCGTGCGCCCGCATCGGCGGCGACCAGCAGTACGGGCTTCGCATCGTCGATACGCGCGGCGAGACTCGGTGCCGCGAAGCCGCCGAACACCACCGAATGGATCGCCCCCAGCCGCGCGCAGGCCAGCATGGCGAACACGGCTTCGGGGATCATCGGCAGATAGATCAGCACGCGCTCGCCGCGCTTGACACCCAGCGAGCCCATCACGGCCGCCATGCGGTTCACTTCGGCGTGCAGATCGGCGTAGGTGTAGCGGCGCTCGATGCCGGTTTCGGTCGAGACGTAGACGAGGGCGTTCTGCTGTGCGCGCGCCGCCAGATGGCGATCGACAGCGTTGAAGCAGAGATTGGTGCGCCCGCCCGTGAACCAGCGCGCAAACGGCGGATTCGAGCGGTCGAGCACGGCGTCGAACGGCGTGTCCCAATGGATGCGCGCGGCTTCGCGACGCCAGAAGTCTTCGGGGTGTTCGATCGACTCGCGGTGAAAGTCGCGGTAGCGCATGACATCCATCCTCCCGTGCTGTCGGAGAGTCGAGGATAGTGCAGCGCAACGGCGGCGGGCAACGCGGGCGAACCCGCGTAGCGCCGCGTCAAGCAGCGATGGATGCGCTTATCGGTATCAGGCCGGCGCGGGCGGCCCGTCTTCGCGCGCGAGCGGGTTTTCGCCAGGCGGACGCGGGCGTGGGCGCGCGTGCCAGCGCCGCAGCCAGCGGCAGGCGAGCGCAATGGCCGGATCGAGCTGGGCGCTTATCGCGGGGCGCAGGCCCTGGCCATAATCGTCGAGGGCGAGCGGCTGGACGCCGATCAGCACCAGTTCGCGCGGGTATTTGCCCTTGAGCTGTGCGCAGGCGAAGGTGTCGGCGAAGTCCATCTGATGCAGGTTGAACGGACGCGTGCCCAGATAGCGGATGGCCTCGTCGTCTTCGCGCACGCATAGCGTGCCGGGCGCGCGGTGGAAGTCGGCGGCATTGAAAACGATCATGCGCTGCGCCGTTTCCACCAGCGGCAGCAGCGCGCGGCCTTCGATGCCGCCCGCCACCATGTCGACGTGCGGCGCGCATTGCCAGCCGGCCTTCATGCGCTCGATCGCACGCATGCCGAAACCGGCGTCGCCCCATTGCACGTTGCCGATGCCGAGCACGACGATGCGCGGCGCTGCCTGAATGCGCGCGCCAGAGTCTGTCGGCGCGATGACGTAGCGTGCGAAGGCCTGGGGAACGTGCTCGTAGAGAAAACTCACGCGGCTCACTTGAAGAAGGACAATTAAGTCAGAATAGTCTTAGCTGTGAGCCATTTTTGTGTTGATCCGGATCAGGGCGCGGGCCGTTTTGCCCGAACGGGGGATCATATTTTGCAGGTCTGCGCGATCGTCTGTCAGAACATGCCTGAAATGTGCCTCGAAGGTTTAAAGCAAGGTCAGGGACGTTGCGTCCCCGCTGCGTCCCCGTAGTGTTCTCGTTGCGTTCCCTTCGGAGCGCGCACAAAGAAAAAGAGCGCCCGCAGGCGCTCTCACTGGTCGATCCCGATCCGCTGTCCGTGCAGCGCTCGCTCGGGGGACGTGACGGAGCCCGGCGCGCTTACGCGCCCGGTTTGACCACCACCGTGCAGGTCGTGCCCGCCGAGAGAATCATGCCGTCCGGCACCTTGTCGATATGGATGCGTACCGGCACGCGCTGCGCAAGGCGCACCCAGTTGAACGTCGGGTTCACATCGGCGAGCAGTTCGCGGCTTTGCGGATTGTCGCGGTCGTAAATACCGCGCGAAATGCTTTCCACGTGGCCTTCGAGCGTGCCGCCGCTCATCAGCTTGATATCGGCCTTGTTGCCCACCTGCACGTGCGGCAGCTTGGTTTCCTCGAAGTAGCCGTAGACCCAGAACGAGTGGCTGTCGACCACGGCGAGTTTCGCCTGGCCCGCGATCGCGTAGTCGCCCTTGAACACCTGCAGGTTGGTGATATAGCCGTCCACCGGCGCGATCACACGTGTGCGTTCGAGGTTGAGTTTGGCGGCGTCGAGCTCGGCGATCGCCTGCTGGTATTGCGCCTGCGCCGAATTGGCGGTGTGCGAGGCGTTTTCGCGGTTTTCCTGCGAGACCACCAGGCTGTCCATATCGGCGCGACGGCGCGCGTCGTCGAGCTTCATGGTGAGTTCGGCCTTGCGCGCGGCCACGGCGGCTTCGGCCTGCTCGACGGCGATCTGGTAGTGAGACGGGTCGATCTGCATCAGCAGGTCGCCCTTGTGCACGAACTGATTGTCCTTGACGGGCAGCTCGACCACCGCGCCGGAGACGTCGGGGGCGATGTTGACCACTTCGGCGCGCACGCGGCCGTCGCGCGTCCACGGCTCGTCCATGTAGTGAACCCACAGCGCGCGGCCGACCAGGATGGCGACGACGAAGATGATCGCCGTCGCGATAAAGCCAATGATGTTTCGGATAGTCATGATTCTTAGCCGGTTCAACGCCGGATCAACGATAGACGGCAAGTCCGATCACGCAGCACACGACCACGAGCAGACTCACGCGGAACAGGGACGGGTGCCAGACGATGCGATACAGGCCGGTTCGGGCCAGCACGGAATCGAGCACCCAGGTGATCGCCGCGCCCAGAATGAAGAGCAGCACGATCGCCGGAATGTAGGCGTCCAGAAACGCCACGTCACGAGGCATGGTTGGCTCCTTGCGTGTCGTCGGGGCGCTTGCCCGACGGGTGGTTCGCATCGGCGCCGCTTGCGCCCGCATAGGCCGCGAACGGCGACTGCGGATCGATCAGCGCGGTGCGGATGAAATGCAGATGGCTCAGGCAGCGCTGCAACGCGTGCCGCTGTTCGCGCGGCGCGTCCTCGCGCAGCACGTCTTCGAGCACCGCTTGCGCGGCGCCGATGGCGGCGGTCGTCGTGAGCAGCGCGGCGGCATGGCGGCGAGCGTCCGGACGCTCGAACAGCGCGGCCACGCTCTTGAGCGCCGCGGCGGTTTGCGTGCGCCAGGGCGCGTGCGTGTCGAAGCGCGGATGCACCGGCAGCGCGCTTAGCTCCTCGCGCAGATCGATCGCGGCGTTGCCGGTTTCGAGCGTCGAGAACATCCAGCGCAGCGTGTCCTGGCGGAACGTCTCATCCTTGCCCGCGAGTGCATTGAGCTGGAACATCAGATCGCGCGCGCCGCTCTCGAAGCGGTTGCGCAGGCCCGCCCCGCCAGCGATGCCCGGCAGTTTTTGCAGACGAGCGCGGCACGCATGCACGGCCTGGCCGCGCAGGTTGGCGAGCAGGCGGTTGCGCAGCCAGGGCGTCGAAGGCGGCAACAGCACCGCGAAGGCGGCCGCCGAAACGATCTGTGAGACCACCAGCGCGAAGGCGTCGTTGATATAGCCGCTCGGGTTGTACTGCACCACATTGTCCGGGCCCGCGAGAAAGCACAGGAAGATGCAGTAGCCCATGCCATAACCGGCGTAAGCGGGGCGCGTCGTCAGGAAGGTGCCGAAGGCGAGCGCCGGCGCGAGTGCCACGCACAGCATCGGGAAGCCGTCGATGTGCGGAAACACGCCAAACGTCAGGATCATGCCGACGATGGCCGCGATCATCGTGCCCACCGCCATCTGGCTCGACATGCGCGTGGGGGCGGGCGAGGCCGAGGCCAGCGCGCAGGTGGCCGCCGCATTGAGCACGAGGTTCGTGCCGCTCGGCCAGGCCGTGGCGATCCAGAACGCGCCCAGCAGACCCATGACGATGGCCGCGCGCACGCCATGCACGCTCGCCGCGAACAGGTTTGTCTTCGGCACATAGCGCGCGATCCACTTCTCGCGCGAATGCGTATCGACGGCAAGCGACGCGTAGGTCGCCGTGTACTCGTTCATCTCGTGCACGAAGCGGTAGAACAGTTCGGTCGCGGTGTCGAAGTCGAGCAGGCTGGCGGCTTTTTCGGCGTTGGCAAGCGTGGCGACGAGCTGATCGCGCGTCGCGCGCACGCGGGCGGGCAGCGCCGCGCGGTACTGCGAAAGTTGCGCCGAGGCATGCGTCGCGTCGGCGGCGCTC
This sequence comes from Paraburkholderia bannensis, assembly GCF_014200455.1. Lineage (GTDB taxonomy): Bacteria > Pseudomonadota > Gammaproteobacteria > Burkholderiales > Burkholderiaceae > Paraburkholderia > Paraburkholderia bannensis_A. The sequence continues at coordinate 66,213 of NZ_JACHBW010000024.1, forward strand.
ATCACGCGCTCGCCGGCCTTGTCGAACAGCGGCGCGATCTCGCGGAAATACGGCTCCAGCGCCTCGATTGTGACCTTCGCGCTGACCGTCGAGCCTGCGTGGCGCAGGCGGTTCATCAACTGATGCAGCGCGTGAAAACGCGTCGACGCCGCCATGAACTCGGTGTTCAGGCGCGCGAGACGCCCCGAACGCATGCGCGAATCGGGCGACTCGAACACGGCATTGCTGCGGCTCGCCTCGAAGCCGACGATATCGGCCACGAATCGCGCGTTGGTGGCTTCGATCTGCGAACGGTCGATGCGACCGGCCAGCGACGCCGACACATAGTCCACGAACGACGAAAAGCGGCGGCGCACGGTGGAGCGCAGCAGCTCGCCCGTGTATTGCGGAAACACGATGGCGCTCACGGCGCCCGAGGCCAGAATGCCGATCGAGATTTCGGCCACGCGGGTCATCGCCGACATGAACGCGCCGTCGGGATTCTGCGAAGCCGGAATGCCGATCAGCGCGGCCGTATAGCCCGCGAGCACGAAGCCATAAGAGCGGAAGTTGCGGTTACGCGCCGCGCCTGCCGTGCACACGCCCACCCACATCGCCGTGGTGGCGATGAAGAGCTCGGGCTGCTGCGCGAACAGCCCGATCAGCGCGAGCATCACGACGAGACCGACCAGCGTGCCGCAGATCCGGTAAAAGCTCTTGGCGAACACCGGGCCGCTTTGCGGCTGCATGACGATGAACACCGTCGTCATGGCGGTGCGCGGCGAGGGCAGTTCGAGCTTCATCGCCACGCCCAGCGCGATGAGCGCCGCGGCGATGGTCTTGAACAGATAAAGCCAGACGAGGCCGTCGGTGCGGGCCCAGTCGGCGAAGGCCTTGATGACGCCCTGGCCTTGCGGCGGCGAGGCGGACGAAGGAGAGGAGGAGGCTTGCATGGTCGCTCGCCTCAATGAATACCGTCAGCCGCCGACGAATGCGGCGCGAGCAGCGCGGCAGGCGCGAGCGGCACGGCGCGCGTCTTCTTGCCGTGCGCGGGCAGTTGCTCGGCGGGCGTCGGACTGGCCACGGCCGGGTCGGCGGCCGCGTCGGCGCTCGCACTGATGGCGCCGCCGCCCAGCGCCGCCACCAGCGTCGCGTGTGCGGTCAGACGCTCGGCCTGGATGCGCGCGACGCCTTCCTGCGCGTGCAGCAACTGCGTCTGCGCGATCAGCACGTTGACGTAGTCGCTCAGACCGCGGCGATAGCCTTCCTGCGACAGATCGTAATTGCGCTGCGCGGCGGCCACCGAACGATGCGCGTCGTCTTCCTGGGTCGCCAGCGAGCGCATGCGCACCACCTGATCGGCGATTTCCTTGAGCGCGGTGACGACGGTCTGGTTGTACTGATCCACGGCGATGTCGTAAGCCGCCGATTGCGCGCCGAGCTGCGAGCGCAGGCGCCCGCCGTCGAAAATCGGCAGCGACAGGGCCGGACCGCCCGCGTAGCTGCCGCTCATCGACTTCAGGAACTGGAATAGCGGACCGGCGGCCGCGTAGCCGCCCATCGAGACCAGCAGGTTGATGTTCGGATAGAAGTCGGCCTTGGCCACGTCGATGCCGCGCGCCTGGGCGGCGACGGTCCAGCGTGCCGCCACGATGTCCGGGCGATGGCCGATGAGTTCGGCCGGCAGGGCCGAGGGCAGGCCTGCCGGTGTGGCCAGCGAAAGCGCCGGGCGCTGGATGGTTTCGCCCGCGCCGGGGCCTTTGCCCGCGAGCGCCGCAAGCTGGTTCTTGCCCAGCGCGATCGCTTCTTCGAGCGAATCGATCTGGCGTTCGTACTCGGGCAGCGGCGTTTCGGCCTGGCTCACTTCGAGCTGCGTGCCGATGCCGCCCTTCAGGCGACGCTGTGCGAGTGCGAGGACTTTCTGCTGTTCGGCGAGCGTTTGCTTCGCGATATCGAGCAGCGCGTAGTTCATCGACATGTCGATGTAGGCGCGCGTGACGTTCACTTCCAGTTCGAGCTGGGCGGCGCGTGCGTCGGCGGCGGTGGCGTGGGCCACGTCGAGCGCGCGTTCGGCGTTGTTCTTGTCCTGGCCCCAGAGATCGAGGTGGTAGGACAGACCGAGCGAGGCGGTATTGTTCCAGGAGTTCGAATTGGCGAGCGAGCCCGGGCCGTAATAGATATTGTCGGACCAGTGCTGGCGCTGCACGGACATGCTGCCGTTGATCTGCGGCAGCAGACCGGCTTCGGCCACGCCCGCCATCGAGCGGGCTTCGCGCACGCGTGCCTGGGCGGCGGCGAGCGACGGATTGCCCGCGATCGACGCCTCGATCCACGTATTCAGCTGAGGGTCGTTGTAGCCGCGCCACCAGTCGCTGGCGGGCCATTGGGCGTCGCTATTGGCGGCGCGAATCGCCGAGCCGACGTCCAGCTCGCTCGCGTCGACGTGCTTCGCTTCTGGGGCGATTCCCCCGGTACTGGCGCATCCCGCGATTATCAACGAGAACGTAAGAACCACGGCTACGGCGAGTCCTTTTGGCACCGGAGACTGCACGATTTACTCCTTTACTGGCGATAGATTGCTGTGCGTCATTATATTTTTTGCTCGATTGGCGAATAACCGGTAAGGATGCAAGGCATTCTTACGGGTTATGAGATAATTGATTTTGCAAAACGTGCAACAATAAGCCCGTCAGAAAGAGGATTGGTATGGATACGCTTCAAAACATGCGTGTATTCGTGCGGGTGGTCGAGGCGGGCAGCTTTACCGGCGCCGCCCAGCATCTGAATACGACGACGGCTTACGCGTCGCGCGCGGTTTCCGATCTGGAGGCGCATCTGCGCACGCGCCTTCTGAACCGCACCACGCGACGCATCGCGCTCACCGAGGCTGGCGAGCGTTATCTGCAGCGCTGCGAGCAGATCCTGGCCTACGTAGACCAGGCCGAAGCCGAAGCCGGCGACGCGCATGCCCGCCCGTCGGGCAAGCTCAAAGTCCACGCCATGACGAGCTTCGGGCAGCACTATGTGGTGCCGGCGGTGGGGCGGTATCAGGCGCAATATCCCGACGTTCACATCGAATTGACGCTGGCCCAACGCATGCCGGACCTGCTCGACGAGGGCTACGACGTGGCGCTGGTGCTGGCAACCGACCTGCCGGATTCGGGCTTTGTCTCTCAGCGTCTGACCAGCGCGTTCAGCATCGCATGCGCGTCTCCCGCCTATCTGGAGCGCCACGGCGTGCCGCAGACGCCGCACGATCTCGTGAACCATCGTTGTCTGCAACTGGTGACGCCGGTGTTCCCGTCCTCGCAATGGACGTTCGGCGGCCCGCAGGGCATCGAGACGATCGAGCTCGGGCCGGCGACCTTCCAGGTGAACGTGGCCGAGGCGATGGCGGTGGGTGTGCGCGAAGGCATGGGCGTGGGACTGCTGCCGATCTATTCGGCCATCAGCGGGTTGCGCAGCGGGGAACTGGTGTGGATCCTGCCCGAATACCGCTCGCAGGAAATGACCGTGTTCGCGATGTATCCGTCGCGCCAGTATCTGGACGCGAAGATCCGCACGTGGGTCGAAATGTTGCGCGAGACGCTGCCGGCGACGCTTGCGAAAGATCAGACCGAGTTGCGCCAGTTCGCGCGCACCTGAATGGGGGCGTGGGAGTCGTCGGGAGTCGGCGGGAATCGGCTGGCGAAGGTGGGACTGTGACAGGCTGTTACAGCTACGCCATCTGGCAACACTTCCTTACGCACAAGCGGGCGGCGGGTTGATAAGGTAGCGCCACTGAAACGTCAATTCGCCAGAACCCGAGGATTTCCATGGATACGCATCTGATGATCGGCATCGCCGTGATGATGGGCCTGATCGGCATCGCCGCGTCGCGCGACCTTTTGCGCATGCGCCGCGCACAGCTTCAGCCCGCCACGCTGCGCGTGCAGCGCCCTCTCGACCATTCGCGCGGTCTGCGTTGAGTTGGCCGGTCTAGATTTCCACGACCTTGTCCCACGCAAACGCCGGATTCTCCGGCAGACCGCTGCGCCGGTCGCGATAGCCGCGCGGATTGCATACCACGCGCGTGCCATCCACGGTGTAGTCGAAACCCGTATGCGTGTGGCCATGCACCCAGAGCGCCGTGGGCGCGCCCAGCAGCGCGCCAAGGTCGCTCACGAATCCCGCCGATACCGGATCGTTCGCATAACGCCCGGCCAGACTTAGCCGATGCGGCGCGTGGTGCGTCACCACGATCGTCTTGCCCGCGAAGGGCGTTGCCAGTTCCGCTTCCAGCCATGCGCGCGCGTGCGCGTGCAGCGCCAGCGAATCCGCCGGCGTGAAGTCGCGCGCGCCAGCCGCGACGCTCGCCGGCCACGACACCTGTATCAAACCCTTGAAGTCGAGCATCACGCGCTGCGCCGCCGTGATCGCGGCTTCGCGCGCCGCATCGTGCACGCCGAACAGCGCGAAATCCGCCCACAAGGTCGTGCCCAGCACGCGGAAGCGGCCAGCCGGATCGACGTAGGTTCCGTTATTCAGAAAGTGCACGTTGTCGAGCGAGGCGGCGGCGTCGCGCATCGCCGTCTCGAGCGCGCCAAGCTCGCCGTCGTAATACTCGTGATTGCCCGGTACGTAGATCACAGGCACCTGCGGATCGAAGGTTTCGGCGGCCCAGCGCAGGCCGAGCCCGTGATTGTGGATGTCGCCCGCGAGCACCACGAGGTCGGCTGTGGCGTGCGGAATCAGCACGGGTTCGTCCAGTTCCAGATGCAGATCGGACAGCACGCGGATCTTCACGGCGTTGGCTCCTCGCGGTTGACGGGATTCGCGTCAGCGAATCACCTTGCCCGGATTCATCAGGTTGAGCGGATCGAGCGCCGCCTTGATGGCGCGCATCATGCCCAGTTCGACTTCGCTCTTGTAGTGCGCGTTTTCTTCGACCTTCAACTGGCCCAGGCCGTGTTCCGCGCTGATCGTGCCGCGATGGCGCGCGACGCTGTCGTAGACGATGCGGTTGAGCTGTTTTTCGTGATCGGCGAGGAACTGCTTTGGGTCGCCGCCTTCGGGCGCCTGCACGTTGTAATGCAGATTGCCGTCGCCCAGATGGCCGAACGTCACCATGCGCGCGCCGGGCACCGCGCGCGCGATTTCCGCGCCGGTTTCCTCGATGAAATGGCCGATGCGCGAAATTGGCACGCCGATGTCGTGCTTCACGTTCAGCCCTTCCTGGGCCTGCGCGAGCGGAATGTGCTCGCGGATATTCCAGAAGGCCTGCGACTGCGCGAGGCTTTCCGCCACCACCGCATCCTCCACCAGACCCTGTTCGAGCGCCGCTTCCATGAGGCGCTCGAACAGTGCGCGGCCATGTTCTTCGCTTTCGTTGTCGGACAGTTCGAGCAGGACGACCTGGGCGTGGCGCCCGGCGAACGGATAGCGCAACTGTGGGAAATGGCGGCCTACCAGTTGCATGCAGAAGTCCGACATCAGCTCGAAACCGGTCAGCAGCGGCCCTGCATAACGTTGCGCGAGCGCCAGAAAGTCGAGCGCCGCATGCGCCGATCCCAGTGCCGCGAGCGCCGTGACGCTCGCCGCCGGTTGCGGATGCAGCTTCATGACCGCGGCGGTGATGATGCCAAGCGTGCCCTCCGCGCCGATAAAAAGATCGCGTAGATCGTAGCCGGTGTTGTCCTTGCGCAGGCCGCGCAGCCCATCCCACAGTTCGCCTTGCGGCGTCACGACTTCGAGACCGAGGCACAGCTCGCGCGTGTTGCCGTAGCGCAGCACGCCGGTGCCGCCCGCATTGGTCGACAGATTGCCGCCAATCGTGCAACTGCCTTCGGCGGCCAGCGATAGGGGGAACAGCCGCCCGGCGTCGGCGGCGCGCGCCTGCACCTCAGCGAGAATCACACCCGCTTCGACGGTAATCGTGTTGTTGTGCGCATCGATCTCGCGTACGCGGTTCAGGCGGCGCAGGCTCAGCACGGCTTGCTGGCCGCTCGCGTCAGGCGTCGCGCCGCCCGCGAGGCCGGTGTTGCCGCCCTGCGGCACGAGTGCGACGCGATGCGTGTGCGCGAGCTTGACGATGGCGGCGGTCTCCGCGGCGCTGGCCGGGCAGAGCACCGCGCAGGTCGCGCCCTGATAGCGCTTGCGCCAATCGACGACATAGGGCGCGGTGTCGTGGGCGTCGGTCAGCACGTGCTGCGCACCGATGGCGGCGGCGCAGGCGTCGAGGAAGGCTTGCGGGGCGGATTGGGTCATGGCTTGGTGGGGTGTTGGCGATGCGATTGCTGCGGCCTGGCATACGGAATGCGTCTGCCCTTGCTGCGAACGGTTGCAGCAAGGGCGACCAAAAGCTTAGTGTGACACGCCTGGCGTGTGCGTTGCGTCGGCCGATGCGTCTATAGCGTCTATGGCGCCTTTATGCGGCCTCGCGTTTCGCACGCCGGGCGGCGCGCTTGAACGGGGCGACGTAGGCGAGCGCGCAGCCAAAGAAGGCAAACGACAGCCCAACTTCGATCCAGCCGAGCACGTCGCCGGGGGCGGGATCGGTCATGCCGCGCACGATGCCTTCGGCGAAATACAGCAGCACCAGCATCGACGCCCACTGAAAGGTGTAAAGGCGGCGGCGCAATACGCCGGGCAGCGCAGCCGCGAGCGGCAGGGCCTTGAGCACCAGCGCACTGCCGCCGGGGCGCAGCGGCGCGATGCGCCACTCCCAGGCAAGGCAGAGCGCGGTGAGCGCGGCCAGCAGGATGAATGCGCCGAGCGCGGCGAAGCGGCGACCTTCGCGTGGCGTGAGAGCAGTCGCCGCCAGGTCGCGCTCGTGCCGCGAGTTTTGCGATGACGGTAGAGTGCGCGGCTGCGTTTGCTGCGTTTTGTTGGCGTGGTGATCGGCATCGAGCCGCCCGTCTGGCGTGCTCGACGTGCGCGCGGCTTGCTCGCCATCGGCTTCACGTCGTGCGCCAGTGATATCGGGCGGCCCGCCGCTCATGGCCGTTCGCCTTGCGCGAGGGATAGCGAGGCGCGCGCCAGACGCACGCCCAGAGCGACGGCGAGCGCTTTTTCATCGGCGCTCAAACCGTGGCCGCGGCCGTCGGAGCGGGCGTGATGCGAAGCGCCATAGGGCGTGCCGCCGCCATCCGTCGACGAGAGCGCGCTCTCGGTGTAGGGAATGCCCACGAGCAGCATGCCGTGGTGCAACAGCGGCAACATCATCGAAAGCAGCGTGCTTTCCTGGCCGCCATGCAGGCTGCCGGTGGAGGTGAACACGCAGCCGGGCTTGCCCGCGAGCGCGCCGGCGAGCCACTGCGGCGTGGTGCCGTCGAGGAAGTACTTGAGCGGCGCGGCCATGTTGCCGAAGCGCGTGGGCGAGCCGAGTGCGAGACCGGCGCATTCCTCCAGGTCGCGCAATTCGGCGTAGGGCGGCCCGTCATCGGGAATATCGGGTGCGGTGGCCTCGCAAACCGTGGATACGGGCGGCACCGTGCGGATGCGCGCTTCGGCGCCCGGCACGCTGTCGATGCCCTGAGCGATGGCGCGCGCGAGTTCGCGGGTGGCGCCATGGCGACTGTAGTAGAGCACAAGAATCGGTTTCATCGGGCCTCGTCGGTGGACGGGATATTATAGGGTCTGGGTTCGGCGCGGTTTTCGCAGCGTGCCCACGGGGTTTTCACCGCAGCGCCCCCGCAAGGCGCGCTGCGCTGTCTGGAGAAGGCTGCACAATGGATGTGTTGTCGAGAGTACGAATCGATCTGGATATCGTGAAGCGGCTGGCACGCTTCGCGGCGCGGCGAAGCCGCGAGGATCGCATTCCGCAGGTGGCGGGCAGCCTGACATTTACGACCATGCTGGCGATCGTGCCGCTTGCCACGGTCGCGTTCGCGCTCTTTACGGCGTTTCCCATCTTCTCGTCGTTCCAGAACTCGCTGCAGGTTTTTCTAGCCGATCACCTGATGCCGGCGCAGATCAACAGCCAGATTTTCCTTTACCTGAATCAGTTCGCGTCGAAAGCCAAGGGCTTGACGACGATGGGCATGATCGTGCTGTTCGTCACATCGGTCATGACGATGATGACGGTCGAGTCGGCGTTCAACGTGATCTGGCGTGTGCGCAAGGCGCGGCCCTTTGCGCAGCGCGTACTGGTGTACTGGGCGATTCTCACGCTCGGGCCGATTCTGATCGGCGTGAGTCTGTCGATTTCGTCTTATCTCTTTACGCGTTCGCTGGCGCTGGCCACCGAGCAGCACGTCTCGATGCTGTTCGACTGGATGCTGATGGGCGCGTCGCTGCCGCTCACGGCGCTGGCCTTCACGATGCTCTATGTCTACCTGCCCAACTGTCGCGTGGAATGGCGCGATGCCGTGATTGGCGGGATCGCCGCGGCGATTGCCTTCGAACTGGCCAAGCGGGGATTCGGTTATTACGTGCGGCGTATTCCGACTTACACGGCGGTCTACGGCGCATTCGCGGCCGCACCGATGTTCCTGCTCTGGATGTATCTGAGCTGGTTCATCACGCTGGTGGGCGCGATGATTACCTCGGCGCTGCCCGAGATACGCACGGGGCGCTTCAACCGGCCGCGTTTTCCGGGCAGCGATCTGCTGGACGCGCTCGAACTGCTCGGCGGTCTGGCGCAGACGCGCGACGCGGGCAGCCCAGGCTTGAACACCGAGCAGATCGCCCAGCTATTGCGGCGCGATCTTGCCACGGTGACGCGGCTCGTGAACTGCCTTGAAGAAGACGAATTGATCGCCCAGCTGGAACGCGACGGCGCGAAGCCCCATTACGTGCTGATCGCCAATCCAGCGCGCGTTTCGGTAGAGCGCATTTATGCGCGGTTCGTGATCGATCGCACGGAACTGGCGTATCAACTGAAGTCGAGCGACATCGACGCCGGCCTGCTGCTGGCTGCGCTGGACAACGACAAACTGTCGGTTTCGCTGGCTTCGCTGCTGGCGGCGCGCCGTGAACTGGCGCGTCTGGCCGAGGCCAACGGCCAGCCGTCCGGGCTTCCGCATCCGGCGGCGTGAGGTCTGCTGCCGCCGGTGCGTTTGGGCCGCGGCGATGGAGCGTGGCTAGAGCGAGATCTTTCCGCGGCAGATATCCGAAAACATGACCCAGTCTCCCATCAGACTGTAGATCGGGTGCCGGAAGGTGGCGGGGCGATTCTTCTCGAACATGTAGTGACCGATCCAGGCGAACCCATAGCCGCAGATCACAGCGGCGGGCAGCCAGAGCCAGATGCCCGTGGCGATCGCCATGGCGATGCAGCCGATCACACCCAGCGAACCGATGAAATGCAGCCGCCGCGACATGAGGTTGCTGTGTTCGCTCAGATAGAACGGATAAAACTCCGCGAAATTCGCGAAGTGCCGATGGTCGGTGTGGGTAGCGTGTGCCATGTCTCCTCCTTGCGCGTGAGGGATGCGGACGCGACTTGGGCTGGTCAGCAAAAGCGGTTCCTGCGAAGCATTTTCTTGCTAATCGAACGACCGTGCAAGCCGGGAAATGCCTGTGGAGGCGATGCGTATTGCATCGCTTTTCGCAGGCATTTTCAGCCACTGCCATGCCCGCTCAGCCGTTGCCCACCCGTGGACCGTTGACCGCGAAATCGTAAAGCGAATCGAGCGTGGCGTCGGGTTGTTCGGTCATCAGCGCGTGGCCAGCGTCGAGCGTGACCGTATCGAAGCGCACACCCGCATCCTTGAACACTTTAGCGATTGCAGCGCTCGCGCGCGGCGGCGTCATGAGGTCGCGTTTGCCGACGATCAGGCGCGCTGGGCAGCTTACCTTCGCCGCGCTCGCCAGGCCCTCGGCGTAGGCATTGCACGCCGCAAAATCGGTATGAAAAAGCTCTGGTTCGCCCCGGGCGGCGACGCGCTCCATCAAACGCTGGTTCATGCCGCGCAGCCAGAAACCCGGCCCTGGGCTCGACGGCTTGGCCGCGAGCGTGGAATGCGACCAGGCGTTGACGAGTTCAATGGCCTCAGGTTCACGCTCGCGCGCGGCTTCGAGTAACGCTGGAGAGACCGTCATGGGAAACGCCGTGGCGAGCAGGGCGACGGCCTTGGCGCGCGCGGGGTAACGCGCCGCAAATTCCAGCGCGACGAGCGAGCCCATGCTGTGTCCCACGACAATCGCTTGCTCCACCTGCAGCACCCGGAGCAGGGCGTCGAGCCAATCCGCGAGCGCGCCAATGCTTGTGAGCGCGGGACCGGCGCTGCGCATATGGCCCGGCAGATCGACGGCCAGCACACTAAAGCCGTGATGTGCGAAATAGCGCGATTGCAGCCCCCAGACACTGTGGTCGTGCTGCGCGCCATGCACGAACACGACGGTGGGGCACGCTGGATCGAACGCGCGACCGCCGGTGTAGGCGTAGACGTGTTTGCCCGCGACATCGGCGATCATGACGCCTCCTTGCCTGCCGCAGCCTTGTTGGGCGTGTTGCTGCTTTTCTGCGAGGCCTTGAGCGCGCGTTTGAGGTCGTCGATGAGGTCGTCGGGGTCTTCGAGTCCGATCGACAAGCGGATCGTGCCCGCCCCAATTCCGGCCGATTGAAGCGCGGCTTCGTCCATGCGGAAGTGCGTGGTGGAGGCGGGGTGAATCACCAGCGAGCGCGCATCGCCTACATTGGCAAGGTGCGAAAAGAGCGAGAGCGACTCGATAAAGCGCTTGCCCGCCTCGCGGCCGCCCTTGAGGTCGAAGCTGAACACCGCACCCGCACCGCGCGGCAGCAGGCGCTTCGCAAGCGCATGGTCGCGATGGCTTTCGAGTTCGGGATAGGCCACTGCCTCTACGGCCTCGTGCGCCGCGAGAAACTCGACGACACGGCGCGTGTTCGCCACATGGCGCTCCATGCGCAGCGGCAGCGTTTCGATGCCTTGCAGCAACTGCCACGCGGCCTGCGGATGCAGGCAGGCGCCGAAGTCGCGCAGGCCTTCGCGGCGCGCACGCAGCAGGAAAGGCGCGACGCTGCTTTCTTCACTGAACACCATGCCGTGAAAGCCTGCATAAGGCTGCGTGAATTCCGGAAATTGCCCCGAAGCCTCGAAATCGAACGTGCCGCCGTCGACCAGCACGCCGCCGATGGTCGTACCGTGGCCGCCCAGGAATTTGGTGGCCGAGTGATAGACGAAATCCGCGCCATGCTCGAAAGGGCGTAGCAGGTAGGGCGTGGTGAAGGTCGAATCGACCAGCAGCGGCACGCGATGCTCATGGGCGATCTGCGCGACGGCGGCGACGTCCAGTACGTCGAGCCCAGGATTGCCGAGCGTTTCGCCGAACAGCAGGCGCGTGTTGGGACGTAGCGCCGCACGCCAGGCATCCAGATCGCCTGGCTTGACGAAGGTTGTTGCGATGCCGAAACGACGCAGCGTGTAGTTGAGCAGGTTGTGCGAGCCGCCATAGAGCGCCGCCGAGGCGACGATATGCGCGCCCGCGCCCATCAACGTGGCGATCGCCAGATGCAGCGCCGCCTGGCCGCTCGCCGTGCCAATTGCGCCCGCGCCGCCCTCCAGCGCGGCTACGCGTTCCTCGAACACGGCCACCGTGGGGTTCGAAATGCGCGAATAGACGTGACCCGCGCGCTCCATATTGAAGAGCGCGGCGGCGTGGTCGGTGTCGCGGAACGCGAACGACGTGGTCTGGTAGATCGGCGTCGCGCGGGCGCCGGTGACAGGGTCGGGCGCGGCGCCGGCATGCAGCGCGAGCGTGTCGAAGCGGGGATCGGACATTCTGGCAGCACAGCCGGCGCGAACCGGCGACGGGTGAAAGGTGCTGGCATCGTATCACCGACCAGGCGGTCAGCAAACGCGGCGCCGGTGGCACTCCAACGCCCGGCGAGGGGCCAAAACCCTTGCGGCACGGGGCCTGGCGAGGATCGTTGCCAGGCTGTCCGGTATAACCCGAATGGCCGATGCTGCTTCGCGCAAGCCGTGCGAACACGCGGCTCCGGTCACGCTGGCCGGGATTTTCAGGGCCCGGATGGGTCTTTCGGCCCGCTTTCCTGCGGCTTTTCTTTTGACGGTCTTTCCGCTAGGATCGAAAACAGGTAGGTATCTTTTCAGCATCTCCCCCCAATAGACCAGCATTTCCCCGGAGACACATCATGCGTGTGAGCGATATTCTCAAGGTCAAGGGCAATACGCTCTACACCGTCACGCCGGACACGGCGCTGCACGACGCCGTCAATACCATGGCTGAACACGACATCGGCTCGCTCGTGGTCATGGAGTACGGTGATCTCGTCGGCATGCTCACGTTCCGCGAGATCATTCTCACGCTGCGCACCAACGGCGGCAGCGTGGGCACCACGACGATCCGCAAGGTCATGGACGACCATCCCATCACCTGTACGCCTGAAACCGAAGTGGACGAAGTGCGCCGCATGATGCTTGAGCACCATGTGCGCTATCTGCCCGTGATGGAAAGCCGCTCACTGATGGGCGTGATCTCCTTCTACGACGTCGCGAAGGCGGTGGTGGAAGCGCAGGGCTTCGAAAACAAGCTGCTCAAGGCATATATCCGCGACTGGCCCGAAGAAGAGCGTCATTCCGCGACCTGAGCGCCGCGTACCGGCCTGCAGTTTGCCAGGGGCAGCCCCAAAAGCTGCATGAAGAAAGCGCGCATCAGGCGCGCTTTTTCACGTCTGACGACCGATTCCGACCGCATAAAAACAACTCGATGAACGATAGACCGATGCACGCCGCGCAGGCGGCCCCCGCCGAAGAAACCGGGCACGGCTCGCAGTTCGCCCTGCTGCGCCAGCGCCGTTTTGCGCCGTTCTTCTGGACGCAGTTTCTGGGCGCGATGAACGACAACGTGTTCAAGATCGGTTTTACGTCGCTCGTGACCTATCAGGCATCGCGATTCTCGGGCGTGGATCCCAAGACCGTGGCGTTCCTGATCTCGGCGATTTTCATCGTGCCGTTCGTGCTGTTTTCGGCAACCTCGGGCCAGATCGCCGACAAATACGACAAGGCCGTGCTCACGCGCTGGGTCAAGACCTTCGAGATCGCGGTGATGCTGGTGGGCGCGGCCGGCTTCTGGATGCACAGCGCACCGCTGCTGTATTTGTGCACGTTCCTGATGGGCGTGCATTCCACGGTGTTCGGGCCGATCAAGTACGCGTATCTGCCGCAGAAGCTTTCGGACGATGAACTCGTCGGCGGCAACGGCCTGGTGGAAATGGGCACGTTCGTCGCGATCCTGATCGGCACGATCATGGGCGGGATTGCGGCGGGAATTGGTGCAAATTCAGGCGCGAGCGATGCAGGCGCCAGCACCGCGACGGGCACGCCGGTCGGGGCATGGTGGCTCGGCGGCCTGTGCATCGTCATCGCGCTGATCGGGCGCGTGGCCAGCAGTTTCGTGCCGCCGTGCGCGTCCCTGCAGCCCGACCTGCGCATCAACTGGAACCCGTTTTCCGAGACCTGGCGCAATCTGCGCCTCGCGCACCAGAACCGTACGGTGTTCCTCAGTCTGCTGGGGATTTCGTGGCTGTGGTTCGTCGGCGCAACCTTTCTCGCTTCGTTCTTCAACTTCGCGAAGGACGTGCTGTCCGCCGATCCCGATGTCGTGACGCTGCTGCTCGCCATGTTTTCGCTCGGCATCGGTTTCGGCTCGCTGATGTGCGAAAAGCTCTCGCGCCGCCGTATCGAAATTGGCCTCGTGCCGCTGGGCTCGATCGGCATGAGCGTGTTCGGCATCGACCTGTTTTTTGCGAGCCATGCGCTGCCCGCTGCGCCGCATCTGCTGTCGGTGGGCGAGTTCGTGGCGACGCTCGCGCACTGGCGCGTGCTGGCCGATCTGTTCCTGCTGGCGATGTTCGGCGGCTTCTACAGCGTGCCGCTTTATGCGCTGATTCAGAGCCGCAGCGCGCCGGGCCATCGCGCGCGCATCATCGCCGCGAACAACATTCTCAACTCGCTGTTCATGATTGCATCGGCGCTGATGGCGATCGGGCTGTCGGCGGCCGGCGTAGGCGTGCCGGGGATCTTCCTGACGACGGCGCTGCTCAACATCGTCGTGGCGGCTTATATCTACACGCTCGTTCCCGAGTTTTTGCTGCGCTTCGTGGCGTGGGTGCTTGTGCATACGGTCTACCGCGTGCGGCTCGTCAACGCCGAACGCATCCCCGCCGCGGGCCCTGCCGTGCTGGTCTGCAATCACGTGAGCTTCGTCGATGCCGTGGTCATCATGGCCGAGAGCCCGCGGCCGATCCGCTTCGTGATGGATCATCAGATCTTCCGCTCGCCGCTGCTGGGCTGGGTGTTCCGCCACGCGAAGGCGATTCCGATCGCGCCCGCGCACGAGGACGCGGCGTTGCTCTCGGCGGCCTATGACGCCTGCGCTGCGGCGCTGGCCGAGGGAGAACTCGTGTGCATCTTTCCCGAGGGCAAGATCACGCGCGACGGCGAGATGAATCCGTTCCGTCACGGCGTAACCGAGATCCTCAAGCGCCATCCCGCGCCGGTCGTGCCGATGGCGCTGCGCGGTTTGTGGGGCAGCACGTTTTCGCGGCACGCGGCGTCGGGGCAGGGGCGTCCTACCCGGCGCGGTCTGACCAGCCGGCTCACGCTGGCGGTGGGGGAGCCGGTCGCGCCCGCGGACGTGACGGTGGAAGGGCTGCAACGCACAGTGTCGGATCTGCGCGGCGAGCGCCGTTAGTACGGGCGGCGGCCGTCCGTTGTCCAACGTCCGCAGGGCCGGGCGGGGCGGCGCGCGGACTGGCATAATGCTGGATTCCCCGAATCACTTTGGACGACTGCCATGTCCGGCAATACGCTCGGTACGCTTTTCACCGTCACCACCTTCGGCGAATCCCACGGTCCGGCCATCGGCTGCGTCATCGACGGCTGCCCGCCCGGCATGGCGCTCACCGAAGCCGACATCCAGATCGATCTGGACCGTCGCCGTCCCGGCACGTCGCGTCACGTCACGCAGCGCCAGGAAGCCGACCAGGTCGAAATCCTTTCGGGCGTGTTCGAAGGCGTCACGACCGGCACGCCGATCGCGCTCCTGATCCGCAACACCGATCAGCGCAGCAAGGACTACGGCAACATCGTCGAAACCTTCCGTCCGGGTCACGCCGACTACACCTACTGGCAGAAGTACGGCGTTCGGGACTATCGCGGCGGCGGTCGCTCCTCGGCTCGCCTGACTGCGCCCACGGTCGCGGCGGGCGCAGTGGCGAAGAAGTGGTTGCGCGAGCGCTTCGGCGTACAAGTGCGCGGCTACATGAGCGCGCTCGGCGAGATCGACGTGCCGTTCGTCGACTGGCAGCACGTGCACGAGAATCCGTTTTTCGCCGCCAACGCCGATGTCGTGCCGCAGCTTGAAGACTACATGGACGCCCTGCGCAAGGACGGCGACTCGATCGGCGCACGCATCAACGTGGTCGCGAGCGGCGTGCCGGTGGGCTGGGGCGAGCCGCTGTTCGACCGCCTGGACGCCGACATCGCGCACGCCATGATGGGCATCAACGCCGTGAAGGGCGTGGAGATTGGCGCGGGTTTCGCGAGCGTCGCGCAACGCGGCTCGACCCACGGCGACGAACTCACGCCTAACGGTTTCCACGGCAATCACGCGGGCGGCATTCTCGGTGGTATTTCGACGGGCCAGGACATCACCGTGTCGATCGCGATCAAGCCGACTTCGAGCATCCGCACGCCGCGCCGTTCGATCGACAAGGCGGGCGAGCCGGCCGTGGTCGAAACCTTCGGCCGTCACGATCCGTGCGTGGGCATTCGCGCCACGCCGATCGCCGAAGCCATGCTGGCGCTCGTGCTGATCGATCACGCCATGCGTCATCGCGCGCAGAACGGCGATGTCGTCGTGAGCACGCCCAGGATCGCGGCCAGCGACGTCTGATTGCCCGCAGTGCTGGAAGGTGTGCGGAAGGCGTGCCGAAGGTGTGCGGCAGGGCGTCGCATTTTGGCTCCTTCCCACGCCTTTTTAAGACTTAGCCAATGTTCTGGCGCATCGGAGTTTCATAAATTGCCCGGATCGGCGCATTTCGCGCTGTCTCCGGGTTGTTTTGATGAACGCTGCGCATTCCTCCGCCTTTCCCTTCTCATCCGCCGATATCTGGCAGACCGCACAGACGTGGTACGCCGCGCACGACTACGACGCTGCGCTTGAGGCGCTGGAACGGCTACTGGACGTTCATCCGGCCGACCAGGACGCATTGGAACTGGCTGCGCGCGCGTTGGCAGCGAAGGGCGTGTCCGGCCCGGCCGATACGCTTGCCACCGTTGGCGCGCTTGCCGATGCTCACTACGCGCTAGGTGCGTGGCTGCTTCGGCGCGGCCGTATCGCGGCGGCGGAGCAGGCTTACCGGCGTTTGCTTGCGCTGCGCCCGGACGATGTTTCCGCGCTGTCCAATCTTGGCGTCGTTCTGATGCATGAGTCGCGCATGGACGAAGCCGAGGCCGTGCTTGCACGCGCACTCGAAGCCGATCCGAACCATATCAACGCGCTGCTCCATCAAGGTTTGCTGATGTGGCGCCTGGGACGGCTCGCGCAGTCCGAAGCCGCTTATCGCGCGGCGCTCGCGCGCGATGCAAATAACGCGCAGGCGTGGAACAACCTCGGCTTGCTACTCAAGGATATGAACCGGCTGCCGGAATCCGAGACGGCGTGCCGCCGTGCGGTGGCGCTCAACGGGAGTCTCGCCGAGGCGCATAACAACCTCGGCAACGCGCTCTGGCAACTCGGGCGCGTTGAAGAATCCGTCGAAGCCTATCGCCACGCGCTCGCGCTGCGTCCGGATTACGCGGCTGCGCGCGCGAATCTTGCATTGCCGCTGCTGTGTCTTGGCGACTACGAAAGCGCGTGGCCTTTGTACGAGGCACGCCATGATCCGTCGATGGGTGCGGAAGGCGTGCGCAGGCCGCCGGTGCCGTATCCGCCATGGCAGGGCGAATCGCTCGTCGGCAAGTCCATCCTCGTCTGGCCCGAGCAGGGGTTAGGCGACAGTCTGCAGTTTTGCCGCTATGTACCGATGCTGAAAGCGCTGGGCGCGGCTCATGTGAGCGTGGCATGCGCGCCTACCCAGCAACGCCTGTTCGAAACGCTGGCGGGCGCGGATCGGGTGATTCCCCTGAACGGTCAAGGCCGGATCGAACGCCACGACTACTGGTGCCTGATGATGAGCCTGCCGCTTCGCTTCGGCACCACGGTCGCGACCATTCCGGCGCGTGTGCCGTACTTGCTCGCGCAGGCAGACGAAGTCGAAAAATGGCGCACGCGCTTGCCTCGCACGGGCTTGAAGGTGGGTCTCGTGTGGGCCGGCAATCCCCGTGCGGATCAGGCGAGTTCGAACGCCATGGATCAGCGGCGCTCGCTGGACGCGCAGGCGTTCGTGCCGCTCTTGAACATGCCCGGTGTCACGTTCATCAGCCTGCAACTCGGCGACTCGACGCGGCCGCAGATCGCGAAGCTGCCTGCAGCAATACAGCCATTCGATCCGATGGATGAGGTCCGCGATTTCGCCGATACCGCAGCCATCGTCGCTAATCTCGATCTGGTGATTACCGTCGATACGTCGATGGCGCATCTGACGGGCGCGCTTGGCAAGCCCGTGTGGGTGCTGTCGCGTTATGCGGCGTGCTGGCGCTGGTTCAAGGACCGCGAGGATTCACCGTGGTACCCGGGTGCGCGGGTGTTTCGCCAGACTCAAGCCGATGCATGGGACGACGTATTGCGGCGAGTGGAGCGCTCGCTTGCGGAACTGGCCGCTTAGAGACGAATGAGGACGAAAAAGGGCCGCGCGAGCGGCCCTTCGAATGACGGACTTCCGTCTTTACATGTTCGGATAGTTCGGCCCACCGCCGCCTTCGGGGGTGACCCAGACGATGTTCTGCGTCGGGTCCTTGATATCGCAGGTCTTGCAGTGCACG
>NZ_JACHBW010000025.1 GCF_014200455.1 Paraburkholderia bannensis
CCACGCCGATGATAGTGCGGATTGCCCGTGTGAAAGTAGGTAATCGTCAGGCTCCTTATGCAGTACGTCCAGAACCCCGGTGTCTCCGAAAGAGAACCGGGGTTCTGGCGTTTACGCGCGTGGAAAAATACGCGCTAAAAGAAGCGCAAACGAAAAAAGCCGTCCACAAGGGACGGCTTTTTGCATTTAAACAACCACGCAATACTCACTGCTGCGAGAGAAACTTCGTCGCCAATTGGACCCAGTACGAAGAACCAACCGGCAGTAGTTGGTCGTTGAAGTCATAACTGGCGTTGTGCAACATGCAAGGGCCGACGCCGTGCCCAGCATCACGATGCCCGCCGTCACCGTTGCCGAGAAACGCGTAGCAGCCCGGTTTCTCCAGCAGCATGAACGAAAAGTCTTCGGCGCCCATGGTCGGTTCGACTTTGTCGTCGACACGATCGTCGCCCACGACTTCGCGCATTACCTCTGCTGCAAACTGCGCTTCCGCACTGCTATTCACCGTCGGCGGATAGTTGCGCAGGAAACTCACTTCGACGGAACAGTCATACGCCTCGGCGGTGCTCTCGGCGATCTTGCGCAGGCGCGCCTCGATCAGATCGAGCGTTTGCGTCGTAAACGTGCGCACCGTGCCAGCAAGCCACGCTGTATTCGGCACCACGTTGACGGCATCGCCAGCATGAATCTGTGTAATCGACAGCACCGCGGTATCGAGCGGCTTCTTGTTGCGCGTGATGATGCTCTGCAACCCATTCGCGATCTGCACCGCCGTAAAGACCGGATCACGCCCGTTATGCGGCAGCGCGGCATGCGAGCCGATACCGCTAATATCGATACGAAACTCGTTGCTCGAAGCCATGATCGGCCCTTCGGTCACGCCAAAGAAGCCGGCCGGCATGCCGGGCCAGTTGTGAATCCCGAATATCGCGTCGACCGGAAAGCGCTCGAACAGGCCATCCTTGATCATTGCCTTGGCGCCCGCACCGCCTTCCTCGGCGGGCTGGAAAATGAAGACGATCGTCCCGTCGAACTGCCCATGTTGCGCAAGATATTGCGCAGCGCCCAGCAGCATCGCCGTATGACCGTCGTGTCCGCACGCGTGCATCTTGCCGTCGTTATGCGAGCGATGATCGAAGGTGTTGAGTTCCTGAATGGGTAGCGCATCCATATCGGCGCGCAGTCCGATCGAGCGTGTACCGTTGCCGCGTTTGAGCACGCCGACGACGCCGGTTTTGCCCAGCCCCCGATGCACTTCGATACCCCATTCGGCGAGCTTCGAGGCAACCAGCTCGGAGGTTCGGGTCTCTTCGTATCGCAATTCGGGATGGGCGTGGATCGTTCGTCGCAGGCCCTGGATTTCGCTCTGGGCGGCCTGGATTTCCGGGATCAGTTTCATGGCTGACTCGTGGCTGGCGTATTGCACAATATGCGCAGAATAGGAGTGCCCGCCACTTCTGACGGCGGGCATCGTCAGGCCATTTTACGCCCAAGCCTTTTTTTCGCGGCAAGCGCCCAGGCACGCAGCGGTGGCGCACGCCGAACATAATAAAATCACGCTATCGATAGCCCCTAGCCACACGAATCCCATGAACGCCCGAGCCGAATATGCCCGCGCAGCCTGTCCCCACGACTGCCCCGACACCTGCGCAATGCGCGTCACCGTCGAAAATGGCCGGGCGATCAAAGTGAGTGGCGATCCCGACCACCCGCCCACCCAAGGCGTGCTGTGCACGAAGGTCAGCCGCTACGCCGAACGTGTGCACCATCCCAAGCGCCTGACACAGCCGATGAAGCGCGTCGGCGCCAAGGGCGAAGGGCGTTTTGAGCCGATCAGCTGGGACGAGGCCTGCGAAATCGCAGCCACGCGTCTCGGGGAAATCGCGCAGCGCGCGCCTGAAGCGATCCTGCCGTACAGCTACGCGGGCACCATGGGGCTCGTGCAGGGCGACAGCATCGCGCAGCGTTTCTTCCACAAGCTCGGCGCGTCGCGGCTCGATCGCACGATCTGCGCGGCGGCGGGCGCGGCGGGCCTGCGCTACACCTATGGCGCTAGCCTCGGCATGCTCACCGAGTATTTCGCCGAAAGCGAAGTGATCCTGATCTGGGGGGCGAATCCGATCGCCTCGAATCTGCACTTCTGGACCCGTGCGCAGGAAGCGAAGCGCAACGGCGCCAAGCTGATCGCCATCGACCCCTATCGTTCGCTGACGGCCGAGAAGTGCCATCAGCACATCGCGCCCAAGCCCGGCACCGATGGCGCGCTCGCACTCGGCATGATGCACGTGCTGATCACCGAAGACAGGCTCGATCACGATTACATCGCCGCCTATACACATGGCTACGAGCAACTGAAAGCGCGCGCGCTCACCTACACGCCTGCGCGTGTGGCGCGGATCTGCGGCATCGAAGAGGCGACCATCGTCGATCTCGCGCGCCTCTACGGGTCCACGCGCAAGGCGTCGATCCGCATGAATTACGGCCTGCAGCGCGTGCGCGGCGGCGGCAACGCGGTGCGCGCGATCGCCTGCCTGCCCGCGCTGACGGGTGCATGGCGCGAGCGCGCGGGCGGCGTGCTGCTGTCGTCGTCGGGCTGGGCGCCGGTCGACGCGAACGCGCTGCAGCGTCCCGACCTGATTCCTGGCTGGCCCAAGCATCAGCCGCGCATCGTCAACATGAACCAGATTGGCGACGCGCTCACGAACATGGGCGACGCTGAATTCGGCTCGAAAATAGAAGCGATCGTCGTCTACAACTCGAACCCGGTGGCGGTTGCGCCCGATTCGGCAAAAGTGGCGGCGGGCTTCGCGCGCGCGGACCTCTTCACGATCGTGCTGGAGCAGTTCCAGACCGACACCGCCGATTACGCCGATCTGCTGCTGCCCGCCACGACCCAGCTCGAACATCTGGACGTTCACAAGTCCTACGGACACACGTACGTCATGGCGAATCTGCCGGCCATCGCGCCGGTGGGCGAAGCGCGTCCGAACACGGAAATCTTCCGTTCGATCGCGCGCGCCATGGGGCTGACCGAGCCGGCGCTGTTCGAGAGCGACGAAGAAGTGGCCGCGCAGGCCTTCGACTGGAGCGATCCCGCTTTCAACGGGGCGGGATGGTCGACGCTCAAGGACAAAGCGTGGATCAAGCTCGACATCGCCGATGCGCCGTTCGCCAACGGCGGCTTTCGCACGCCCACGGGCAAGTGCGAGTTCTACAGCGAGGCGCTCGCGCAAGCTGGTCTCGATCCGCTGCCCGACTATCTGCCGCCGTACGAATCGGCCGAACACGCGCCCGAACTGGCCGCGCGTTATCCGCTCGCGATGATCTCGCCGCCCGCGCGCAACTTCCTGAACAGCACGTTCGTGAATGTCGAAAGCCTGCGCGCAACCGAAGGCGAACCGCACGTCGATCTCAATCCTGCCGACGCCGCCCTCCGCAACATCGCCGATGGCGATCAGGTGCGCGTTTTCAACGATCGCGGCTCGATGCGTGCGCGTGCGCGCGTCTCCGAACGCGCGCGTGAAGGTCTGGTGGTTGGACTGTCGATCTGGTGGAAAAAGCTCGCGCCGGATGGCCGCAACGCCAACGAAGTGACGAGCCAGGCGCTCACCGATCTGGGCGGCTCGGCGACGTTCTATGACTGCCTCGTCGAAGTCGAGCGCGCGTAAACCCTTAACCTGTCAAAGAAAAATCGTCCCCCTGCGTATTTCGAGGGGGCTTTCTAACTCGCTGATTCGCGGCAGAAAAGCGCAGGGCGCATGCTACGATCGGCGTTTTAGCACGACCATTCGAAAAATACCTGAGGAGGAGACGCCGCATGGATAAAGTCTGGCTGAAATCGTACCCGCCCGGCGTGCCCGCGGAAATCGACGCGAGCCAATACGCGTCCATCACGGCGCTGCTCACGGAGAGCTTCAACGCCAATCGCTCGAAGCCCGCGTTCGCGTGCATGGGCAAGTCGATCACTTACGGCCAGCTCGACGATCTATCGAAACGGCTTGCTGCGTGGTTCCAGTCGCGCGGCATCGAACGCGGCGCGCGCATCGCCATCATGATGCCGAACGTGCTGCAGTACCCGGTTGCGCTGGCTGCGATCCTGCGTGCGGGCTACGTGGTCGTCAACGTGAACCCGCTCTACACGCCGCGCGAGCTTGAGCATCAACTCAAGGACAGCGGCGCGGAAGCCATCATCATTCTCGAAAACTTCGCGAATACGCTTGAGGCCGTGATCGCACAGACGCGCGTGAAGCACGTCGTGGTGGCGGCGATGGGCGATCTGCTGGGCGCGAAGGGCTTGATCGTCAATTTCGTCGTGCGCCGCGTGAAGAAGATGGTGCCGGCGTGGAGCCTGCCGGGCCACGTGAAATTCAACGATGCGCTGGCGAGCGGCGCGCGCGCCAGCTTCAAACCCGTCGAACAGAAGCCCAGCGACGTCGCCTTCCTCCAGTACACGGGCGGCACGACCGGCGTCTCAAAGGGCGCGACGCTGCTGCATAGCAACCTGATCGCCAACGTCCTGCAATCGGCAGCGTGGACCGAGCCCGCGCTCGCCCGCCTGCCCGAGGGCAAGCAGGCGGTGACGGTGGCGGCGTTGCCGCTTTATCACGTGTTTGCGCTGACCGTCTGCGGGCTGCTGACGATGCGCACGGGCGGCCTCGCCGTGCTGATTCCGAACCCGCGCGACATCGCCGGCATGATCAAGGAACTGCACGGTTATTCGATCACGACATTCCCGGCCGTCAACACGCTCTACAACGCGATCCTCAATCATCCCGACTTCGACAAGCTCGACTTCTCGCATCTGCTGGTCGCCAATGGGGGGGGCATGGCGGTACAGGAAGCTGTCGCCAAACGCTGGTACGAGCGCACCCAGACGCCGATCGTCGAAGGCTACGGTCTGTCCGAAACTTCGCCGAGCGTGACCTGCAATCCGACCACGGCGACCGAGTACACGGGCACTATCGGCCTGCCGCTGCCGTCCACGGAAATTTCGATCCGCGACGATAGCGGCAACGAACTGCCGGTGGGCGAAGCGGGCGAGATCTGCATTCGCGGCCCGCAGGTGATGGCGGGCTACTGGCAGCGTCCGGAAGAAACGGCGAAGGTCATGACCGCCGACGGCTTCTTCAAGTCCGGCGACGTGGGCGTGATGAACACCCGCGGCTATGTGAAGCTCGTCGACCGCAAGAAGGACATGATTCTGGTGTCGGGCTTCAACGTCTATCCGAACGAAGTCGAAGACGTGGTCGCGAAACTGCCGGGCGTGTTCGAAGTGGCGGCGGTCGGCGTGCCCGACCAGCACTCGGGCGAGGCAGTGAAGCTCTATATCGTGCGCAAGGACCCGGCGCTCACCGACAAGGACGTGTTCGACTATTGCAAGACGCAGCTGACCGGCTACAAGCGTCCGAAGCTCATCGAATTCCGCAACGACCTGCCGAAGAGCAACGTCGGCAAGATCCTGCGCCGCGAACTGCGCGACGGTCGCGTATAAGCCGCCCGGCGCGAAGGCGTCTCGCCCAGCAAGAGCCAAGGCCTGCCCGTGAGGGTGGGCCTTTCTTTTTCTTTCTTTTGGCGGCTTTGTTGCTCCACGCCGACAACTCGCCCGCAGAAAAGAAAAAAGGCGCCCGAAGGCGCCCCTGAGACTGAAACGGCTGTTTTTCTTAGAACTTGTGGCGGATGCCAACGCGCGCCGTGAACTGGTTCTGGTTCGACGAACCGGTCAGGCCGTTGATGCCGGCCGTCGCTGGAACGGTTTCGCCAAGGGCGTTGATCGTGTCGCCCAGAGCGTGCTGGTAGACGCCCGTGATGTAGACGTCGGTGCGCTTCGACAGGAAGTAGTCGACGCCGACTGCACCCTGGTGATACTGGGCGCGCGAGCCGCCGTTGATCGACACGCCGCGCGTGTAGTCGTAGGCAGCGCCGACCAGCAGGGCCGGGGTCAGCTGATACTTGAAGTTGACTTCGGCGTTGTTGAACGTTGCCGACTGGCCCTTGTAAGCGGCGAGCGCGTAGGTCGAGCCCAGGTTCGCGAAGCGGATGTTCGAGTACGTGACGCCGAACGTCGCTGCGCCGAACGTGTAGGCGCCGCCTGCGCCGATCACCTGGTAGGTGTTGGCCGACGTGAAGCCTGAGTAGACCGGCGAGGCCACAGCCGCATTGGCCGCAGCAGCCGTGCCGCCGTCGTTGAACAGGCCGCCCGATGCTGCCGGCGTACGTGCGTTCAGGTAACCGAGGCCGAGGGACAGCGGGCCGTTGTTGTAGCCTGCGCCAACCGAGAAGATCTGGTTGTGCGAGAAGTCGCCCGCCGTGCCGCCGAAGCTGTACGTGCCGCCAAACGTCAGGCCAGCGTAGTTGGCGCTGGTGTACTTGACCGTGTTGTTGGTGCGGTACGCATTGTTGAAGTTGTCGATGTCGCCCGGGTGAGCGGCGATGTAGCCGCCCCATTGGTCGCCGGCTTCGAGCGGGCCAACGTAGTCGACCACGGAGTCGTACTGGCGACCCAGCGTGACCGAGCCGAACTGCGAGCTGTTCAGGCCCACATAGGCTTGACGACCGAACATCAGACCGCCCTGACCGAGCTTGCCGTTGTTGACGTCAAAACCGTTTTCGAGCACGAAGATCGCCTTCAGACCGCCGCCCAGGTCTTCAGCACCGCGCAGACCCCAGCGGCTGCCTTGCAGGACGCCGCTCGACAGGTTGTACAGGTGCTTGCCGCCCGAGTTCGTGTTGATGTTGAAACCTTCGTCGATGATGCCGTACAGCGTGACGCTGCTCTGAGCGTGGGCGACGCCCGCAAACGCACCCATCGCGGCGAGCGCGAGAAGCGACTTCTTCATTGAATGATCTCCAGTGTTTTACTGCTCTTATGCATCTTTTTAACAAGGCCTATTTATTTGTCTTGCGGTGGCCTTGCCTGCTAACTTCGCGAGAAGTTGGCATGTAATGTAACAAAAGGGTTAGGGGCGACAAAGGAAAAGCCTGGTGCACCTAAGTACCTGTTTCGTTTACACAACATGGTCTAGAATATGCACCTGGATATCGGCGCAGCCCCTTATTGACGGGCCTGCGCGTGTTCCTGTAGCGACTTTGAACGGCCGGTCGGTCGGCCTTTGAGCGGCGCTTCAGGCGGTCCATTCGAGCGGGCCATTCATGTGGCCCGTTTCGACCCGTTTCGCCGTGCGCATGGAGGAAGGCTGGATGACGTTTGACGATTTGATTACCGAATTCGATCGCGGTCTGCGCTCGATTACTGGCGTGTCGCGCATGTCGCGGCCGATGCCGCAACCTTCTCCCGACGCGCTGTCCGCGCAGGTCGCAACCGCCGACGCTGCCGCCGCCACCGGCGGTTCGGTCGCGGCGTCGCCGCCCGGCGAACTCACGCCCGCCGAGCGCTCGCATGCCGCCGGTCTCATGCGCGTGAATCATGTTGGGGAAGTCTGCGCGCAGGCGCTTTATCAGGCGCAGAAACTCGCGACGCGTTCGCCCACGCTCAAGGCTTCGTTCGAGCAGGCCGCGCGCGAGGAAGAAGACCATCTCGCGTGGACCGCGCGTCGGCTCCAGGCGCTCGATTCGCGCCCGAGCCTGCTCAACCCGCTCTGGTACGCCGGCGCGCTGGCAATCGGTCTCGCGGCCGGGCGTCTGGGCGACAAGGTGAGCCTGGGCTTCATGGCCGAAACCGAGCGCCAGGTCGAACACCACCTCGATAGCCACCTCGACGCGCTGCCGCCCGCCGACCTCGAATCGCGAGCGATCGTCGAACAGATGCGCACCGACGAGATCGCTCACGCGAAGTCGGCCACGGACCTCGGCGGTATCGAATTGCCGTTGCCGGTGCGCTCGCTGATGCGCGCGGCATCGAAAGTGATGACCCGAACTGCCTACTATATTTAAGCTTCAATTTGAGATGCTCACGCGGACCGGTATGCTTCGCCGGTCTGCGATTTCCCCCTCTCTTAATCCCTCCCAAGCCCCCGCACCATCGCGCTTTTCACCGCGCATTTCACGTATCACCTTCACAACCTTCGTTAGCTCGTTCATTCATAACGTTTTTTGGTTTTAGCGCCGACTTGAACAGGTGCCGCTAAGTCCTTGTTCTAGCGGATAAATTTCGTCAAAAAACGTGCGGCCCACCTTGACCCTCGAAAGGCCTTCCTCTAAAGTGGGAGACAGTGTGAGAAAGTGTATTTTTGTGTGATTTCAAAGATGTATTCGGGTAAATTTCCTGAGATTTAGACGGGCGGCGAACGACGCCGCGAGAGGGGAGCAAATTGTTCCAGGGGGCGTCGGCGCTGACACTCGATGCGAAAGGACGGATGTCGATTCCGTCGCGCTATCGGGACGCGCTACAACAACAGGCAGAAGGCCGGGTGACGATCACCAAGCACCCGGACGGCTGCCTGTTGCTATTTCCGCGCCCCGAATGGGAAGTGTTCCGTGCCAAAGTCGCCGCCTTGCCGATGGACGCGCACTGGTGGCGTCGCATCTTTCTCGGCAACGCCTCCGATGTCGATGTCGACAGCGCGGGCCGCGTGCTCGTCTCACCTGAATTACGTCTTGCAGCGGGAATGGAAAAGGAAGTCATGCTGCTTGGCATGGGTAGTCATTTTGAGTTGTGGGATGCGCAGACCTACGCCGCGAAGGAACAGGCGGCGATGGCTCAGGGCATGCCCGACGCCTTGAAGAATTTCACGTTCTGATCGCGGGTTAAAAACGCTATGGCATCTGCGATGGGACAAGGATTGCAGCATCGCACGGTGCTGCTCGATGAAGCGGTCGATGCGCTCGTGACGCGCGCGGACGGCGTCTACGTGGACGGCACGTTCGGGCGCGGCGGCCACAGCCGCGCCGTGCTTGGCCGGCTTGCGGAAGGCGGCCGGCTGATCGCGTTCGACAAGGACCCGCTGGCGATCGCCACTGCCGAACAGGTGGGCGACGCGCGGTTCTCGATCGTGCACGAAAGTTTTGCTTCACTGCGCGACGCCATGGCGCAGCGCGGGGTAGGGCGTGTGTCGGGGATTTTGCTGGACCTGGGCGTGTCGTCGCCGCAAATCGACGACCCGGAGCGCGGCTTCAGCTTCCGCGCCAATGGTCCGCTCGACATGCGGATGGACCCGACGCGCGGCGAGTCCGCAGCCGACTGGCTCGCGCGGGCCACGTTGCAGGAACTGACGGAGGTGATTCGAGATTATGGGGAAGAACGGTTTGCTTTTCAGATTGCAAAGGCGCTTGTTGCTCGCCGGGCAGAGTCCGACCGTCTCGGGCCTCTCGACAGCACGGGCGAGCTTGCCCAAATCGTGGCTAACGCCGTCAAAACCCGTGAGAAGGGTAAGGACCCGGCAACCCGCACCTTTCAAGCTATACGGATTCACGTCAATCAAGAGCTTGCGGAGCTGCAGGTCGTTCTAGAAGCAGCACTGTCGTTGCTGGAACAGGGGGGGCGGCTCGTGGTCATCAGCTTTCATTCGCTGGAAGACCGTATCGTCAAGCGGTTCATGCAGGCTAACGCCACGACGCCGGCAATCGACCGCCGTTTGCCGATTCGTGCCGTCGATCTGCCCAGTCCGCCCCTGAAGCTGCTCGGCCGCGTGTTCGCCAGCGACGAAGAAGTCGCCGCGAACCCGCGCGCCCGTTCGGCCGTGATGCGCATTGCGGAGCGCATCACGCCATGAATCGCCTGAACATCTTCCTGCTGATCGTCGTCATGGGCTGCGCGTTGTCGGTCGTGAACGCCACCAATCAGCAGCGGCAGATCTTCATCCAGTTGCAACGCGCGCAGTCGCAGGAGCGTCAGCTCCAGCAGGACTACGCGCAGCTTCAATATCAGCAGAGCGCGCTGTCACGGACGTCGCGCGTTGAACAGCTCGCTACCGATTCGCTCAAGATGCAGCCCGTGACGACCGGACGCACGCAATATCTGACGCTCGCACCTGGCGCGGCCACCGCAGTGGACGCGCCTGTGCCTGTTTCCGCGCCTGCAACGGCGTCGGCCCCGGCCAGCGCCAACGGCCGCCGTGGAGGCACGCGATGAAAAAGGGCAACAGCCGCAAGAGCGTCGCCTTCAGCGCCAATCCGATCCTCTCCGTGCGCCTGCCGATGTGGCGCTCGAAGCTCGTCGTCTTCATGCTGTTCATGGCGTTCGTCGCGCTGGCTGCGCGCGCGTTCTGGATTCAGGGACCGGGCAACGCCTTCTATCAGAAGCAGGGCGAAAGCCGCTATCAGCGCACTATCGAACTGCCCGCCACGCGCGGCAAGATTCTCGACCGTAACGGCCTCGTGCTCGCGACGAGTTTGCCCGTGCGCGCGATCTGGGCGATTCCCGAAGCCGTGCCCGACGATCTCGGCGCGGACAAGCTCAATCAGCTCGGCAAGCTGCTCGATATGTCGAACAAGGACCTGCGCGCAAAGCTCTCGGAAGACAAGACCTTTGTCTACGTGAAGCGTCAGGTGCCGCTCGACGTCGCTCAGCAAATCACTGCGCTCGACATTCCGGGAATCTATCAGCGCAACGAATACAAACGTTTCTATCCGGAAGGTGACGTCACTGCCCACCTGATCGGCTTCACCAATGTAGAAGACGAGGGCCAGGAAGGTGTCGAACTCTCGGACCAGAAGATTCTGGCGGGCGTGCCGGGCATTCGCCACGTCATCAAGGACCGTATCGGGCACATCATCGAAGATGTGGATGAAACCGTCGTGCCGCACGATGGCAAGGACGTCGAACTGTCGATCGACAGCAAGATTCAATACATCGCGTATTCAAACCTGAAGGCCGCGGTTGAAAAGTTCAAGGCCAAGGCGGGCGCGGCGATGGTGGTGGACGTGCGCACGGGCGAAGTGCTCGCGCTCGTGAACTATCCCACCTACAACCCGAACGACCGCTCGCACCTCACCGGCGAGCAGCTGCGCAACCGCATCCTGACGGACGTGTTCGAGCCGGGCTCGATCATGAAGCCGTTCACGGTGTCGCTGGCCCTCGATTTGCACCGCGTCTCGCCGACTACACTGGTGGATACGGGCGCGGGCCATTTCACCCTCGACGGCGCGACGATCACCGACGACGCCGGTTTCGGCGTGCTCACCGTGGGCGGCGTGATCCAGAAGTCGTCGAACATCGGCGCGACCAAGATCGCGATGACGCTCCGGCCCGAAGAAATGTGGAACATGTACACCAGCATCGGTCTCGGGCAAGCGCCGAAGGTCGGGTTCCCCGGCGCGGCGCCCGGGCGCCTGCGTCCGTGGAAAAGCTGGCGCCGCATCGAGCAGGCGACCATGTCGTACGGCTATGGCCTGTCGGTGTCGCTGTTCCAGCTTGCGCGCGCCTACACGGCCATCGCGCATGACGGCCAGATCCTGCCGGTGTCGATCTTCCGTCATCCGGGCGACGATCAACCCGTGGTCGGCACCCAGGTGTTCGCGCCCAACACCGCGCGCGAAGTGCGCACGATGCTGGAGAGCGTGGTGTCGAAGCAGGGCACTTCGCCCGACGCCGCGGTGCCCGGTTACCGCGTGGGCGGCAAGTCCGGTACGGCGTACAAGCACGGCCCGCACGGCTACGACCGCTCGAAGTACCGCGCCTCGTTCGTCGGCATGGCGCCGATGCCGAATCCGCGCATCGTTGTCGCCGTGACGGTGGATGAACCGACCGCCGGCAGCCACTTTGGCGGCGCGGTGTCGGGCCCGGTGTTCTCGGGCATCGTCGGCGATACGCTGCGCTCGCTCAACGTTCCGCCCGATATGCCGGTCAAGCAGCTCGTCGTGTCCGACGACAGCGCTTCCGCGCCTGTCGTCGCCAATGCGCCCTCGAATGCAAGCTCGAATGCGCCGAAAGCCGCGCCCGCGAAGCGGGTCGCCAACGCCGGCGCCGTCAAGGCCCCGGCCGGCGCGCACCACATGACCGTGGCCGATAACGCCAAAACCCGACCCGGAGTCGTCCGATGAGCGCCACGCGCACCCAGCATCCCGCGCAACGGCAGATCGCGGACGCACTCGCGTGGCTGCGCGCGCGCGTTTCGCCGACCTCGCCCGCAGCCAATCTGCACGCCGATACCCGCTCGCTCCAGCCGGGCGATGTATTTCTCGCCTACGCCGTGGAAGGCGCGGATAACCGCTCGCATATCGAAAGCGCGCTCGCGCGCGGCGCGGCGGCGGTGCTGTATCAGCCGGAAGGCTATGCCGGCTCGTTTGATTTCAGCCAGGCGCAGAACGCGCTGGCCGTGCCGCAACTCGACGTGCTCGCAGGCGAAATTGCCAGCGGATGGTACGGCGATCCGAGCGACGCGATGCTCGTGGTCGGCGTGACCGGCACGAATGGCAAGACTTCGTGCAGCCAGTGGATTGCGGCGGCGCTCTCGGCCATTGGCCAGAAGTGCGCGATCGTCGGCACGCTGGGCAGTGGCTTTGTCGGCCAGCTCGTTCATACCGGCTTCACCACGCCCGACGCGCCGCAACTACAACGCTCGCTCGCGCAACTGCGCCAGCAGGGCGCGCAGGCGGTGGCGATGGAAGTGTCGTCGCACGCGCTGCATCAGGGCCGCGTCAACGGCACCTCGTTCGACGTCGCGGTCTTCACGAATCTCACGCAGGACCACCTCGACTATCACCGCACCTTCGAAGCCTACGAGGCCGCGAAGGCTCGTCTGTTCGCGTGGCCGGGCCTGCGCGCCGCCGTCATCAATGCCGATGACGCAGCGGGTCGCCGCCTGATCGCAGCCACGCGCGGCGCGGCGCGAACGATTGCGTATTGCATCGAGACGCCCGCCGCCGACGCGCCGGTCGCCGACGCCTGGCTGCGCGCGAAGGACGTGCGCGCTACCGCAACCGGCACCGCGTTCCATCTGGAAACGTCGGACTGGGGCGAAGCGAATATCGAAGTGCAGACGCTCGGCCTCTTCAACGTCAGCAATCTGCTCGGCGTACTGGGCGCGCTGCTGGCGGCGAACGTGCCGCTTCTCGCCGCGCTCAACGAAATCGCCAAACTGCAGCCGGTCAACGGCCGCATGGAGCGTCTGGGCGGCCGCGTCGATCAGGACGAACCGCTCGTCGTGATCGATTATGCGCACACGCCCGACGCGCTCGAAAAGACCCTCGACGCACTGCGCCCGATCGCGGCGGCGCGCGGCGGCCGCCTGATCTGCATGTTCGGCTGCGGCGGCGACCGTGACGCCACCAAGCGCCCGCTGATGGGCGCGATCGCCGAGCGTCTGGCCGATCAAACCGTCGTGACGAGCGACAACCCGCGCAGCGAAGCGCCGGCCGCGATCATCGACCAGATCGTCGGCGGCATGCGCGAGCCGGACAAGGCGCGCCGCATCGAGGACCGCGCCAGCGCGATCCTGCAGGCCGTGCGCGGCGCGGCCAAAGAAGACGTCATCGTGCTGGCCGGCAAGGGGCACGAGGCAACCCAGGAAATCATGGGCAAGAAGCGCGCATTCTCCGATCAGGACCACGCGCGCCTTGCCCTCGCAGCCCGTCCGACTTCCGATCGGCATGGGCGCGGAGGCGGTGAATGACAATGCTTTCCCTGCGCGAAGCGGCAGCGCTGATTCCCGGCGCAAGCGTACTCGGCGACGAGAACGCGACCTTCGAGCGCATCTCCACCGATAGCCGTACGACCGGCCCCGGCGACCTGTTCGTCGCGCTCAAGGGCGAGCGTTTCGACGCGCACGACTTCCTGCCCGAAGTGGCGGCCCGTCACGTGAGCGCGGCGCTCGTCTCGCGCAGCCCCGGCGACTGGCGCGTTCCCGCGCTGCGCGTGGACGACACGCGCATGGCGCTGGGTGCGCTCGCGCTCGGCTGGCGGCGTCGTTTTGCGATGCCGCTCGTGGCCGTCACCGGCAGCAACGGCAAGACCACGGTCAAGGAAATGATCGCGTCGATCTTCGCTGCTGCGGTGGGTGAGCACGCGCGTCTGGCGACGGCTGGCAATCTGAACAACGACATCGGCGTGCCGCTGACGTTGCTGCGCTTGAGCGCGGCGCATCAGTTGGCCGTCGTCGAACTCGGCATGAATCATCCCGGCGAAACCGAACTGCTCGCGAAATTCGCTGAGCCGACCGTGGCCGTGGTGAACAACGCGCAGCGCGAACACCAGGAATTCATGGCGACGGTGGAAGCCGTCGCGCTCGAACACGCGAGCGTGATTCACGCGCTCAAGCCCGAAGGCACGGCCGTGTTTCCCGCCGACGACGCTTACGCGGGCATCTGGCGCGTGGCCGCAACCGGCTCGCAGATTCTCGACTTCGCGCTGCACACCGATGAACGCGCAGTCGATGCGGCGGTGACGGGCAAGCTCATCGGCTCGCGTCTGGCTGTCGCCA
Organism: Paraburkholderia bannensis; assembly: GCF_014200455.1. Taxonomy (GTDB): domain Bacteria; phylum Pseudomonadota; class Gammaproteobacteria; order Burkholderiales; family Burkholderiaceae; genus Paraburkholderia; species Paraburkholderia bannensis_A. Next base: position 14,316 of record NZ_JACHBW010000025.1, read on the forward strand.
CGCCCGAAGGCCACCTCGAAATCGAACTCAAGGTGCTCGGCGCACACAACGCACACAACGCACTCGCGGCAACGGCTGCGGCGCTTGCGTCCGGCGTATCGCTCGAAGCGATCCGTCGCGGTCTCGAAGCATTCGAACCGGTAAAGGGCCGTTTGCAGGTAAAACGCGCGGCGCTTGCGGAACTTGCAGGCGCTACGGTGATCGATGACACCTACAACGCGAACCCCGATTCCGTGCGCGCGGCCATCGACGTGCTCGCTTCGCACGATTCGCCGCGCGTGCTGGTGCTCGGCGACATGGGCGAAGTCGGCGACGACGGCCCCGCGTTCCACCGCGAGGTGGGTGCTTATGCGAAGGAGCGCGGCATCGACGCGCTGTACACGCTTGGCGCGGCAGCACGCGACATCTCGGCGGCATTCGGCGCAAACGCGTTGCATGCCGCCGATGTCAGCGAGCTGGTTCGCGCACTCGCCGGCGCCGGTTACGGCTCTGGCGCCACGATTCTCGTGAAAGGCTCGCGCTTCATGCAGATGGAGCGAGTTGTCGCCGCTCTCACGAACCCGCAACCCACGGCACCGGACGCAGCGTCCGGCGCACACTGAATTTCCAAGGAATCAAGGCATGCTACTGGCGCTGGCGCAATGGCTGCAGAATGACGCAAGCTTCTTGCGCGTGTTCAGTTATCTGACGTTTCGTGCGGTGATGGCCACCATCACCGCGATGGCGATCGGGCTCTTTCTCGGGCCCTGGGTCATTCGCAAGCTCACCGAAATGAAGGTCGGGCAGGCCGTGCGCACGGACGGCCCGCAGACCCACCTCGTGAAATCCGGCACGCCCACCATGGGCGGCGTGCTGATCCTGCTGGGCATCGCCGTGGCCACGCTGCTGTGGGGCGATCTCTCGAACCGTTTCATCTGGATCGTGATGCTGGTCACGTTCGGTTTCGGCGCGATCGGCTGGGTCGACGATTACCGCAAGGTGGTCTACAAGGACCCGCGCGGGATGTCGTCGCGTGAGAAGTATTTCTGGCAGTCGGTGATCGGTCTGTTCGCGGCGGTGTATCTCGCCTTTAGCGTGTCCGAAGCGAATAACGTGCGCGTGTTCGACCTCTTCATGGCCTGGGTGCGCAGCGGTCTGTCCATGGGCCTGCCCGCGCGCGCCGACCTGTTGCTGCCGTTCCTCAAGTCGATGACGTATCCGCTGGGCGTGTGGGGCTTCATCGCGCTCACGTATTTCGTGATCGTCGGCGCAAGCAACGCCGTGAATCTCACCGATGGCCTAGACGGTCTCGTGATCATGCCGGTCGTGCTGGTGGGCGCGTCGCTGGGCGTGTTCGCCTATGTGATGGGCAGCTCGGTCTATTCGAAATATCTGCTGTTTCCGCACATTCCCGGCGCGGGCGAATTGCTGATCTTCTGCTCGGCGATGGGCGGGGCGGGGCTGGCGTTCCTCTGGTTCAACACCTATCCCGCGCAGGTGTTCATGGGCGACGTGGGCGCGCTGGCGCTCGGCGGGGCGCTTGGCACCATCGCCGTGATCGTGCGTCAGGAAATCGTGCTCTTCATCATGGGCGGCATTTTCGTGGCGGAAACGCTCTCCGTGATGCTGCAGGTCACCTGGTTCAAGTACACAAAAAAACGCTTTGGCGAAGGCCGGCGCATCTTCAAGATGGCGCCGCTGCATCACCATTTCGAGCTGTCGGGCTGGAAGGAAACGCAGGTGGTCGTGCGCTTCTGGGTCATCACGCTGATGCTGTGCCTGATCGGTCTGTCGACGCTGAAGTTGCGTTGATGTTGCGTCGAATTTGCGTTGAATTTGTGTTGATCGACGCGCCGTTTTTCACTTTGCCTCTTTAGGAAAGCAAGCAATGTTTGGCGAGAAGTTTCGGGATCGGCAAAAGCCGATGGTGCTCGTGCTGGGACTCGGTGAATCGGGTCTCGCGATGGCGCGTTGGTGCGCGCGGCAAGGTTGCCGCCTGCGTATCGCCGACACGCGCGCGACGCCGCCGGGTCTTGCCGAACTCGCCAAACATGGCATCGATCCCGCGCATTTCGTCGGCGGCGCGTTTTCGACAGCGCTGCTCGAAGGCGTGGAAATCGTCGCGATCAGCCCGGGGCTGTCGCCGCTGGCCGACGATCTCGTGCCGCTGATCGCCGCCGCGCGCGAACAGGGCATCGAAGTCTGGGGCGAACTCGAACTGTTCGCTCAGGCGCTGCGTCATCTGGGCGAAAGCGGCTACGCTCCGAAGGTGCTGGCGATCACCGGCACCAACGGCAAGACCACCACCACGAGCCTTACCGGCATGCTCTGCGAGCGCGCGGGCAAGACCGTCGCGGTGGCGGGCAACATCAGCCCGGCGATGCTCGACAAACTCGCCGAAGCGATCGACAACACCGCGCTGCCCGACGTCTGGGTGCTCGAACTCTCCAGCTTCCAGCTTGAAACGGCGCACACCTTCGCGCCCGACGCGGCGACGGTGCTCAACATCACCCAGGATCACCTCGACTGGCACGGCGGTCTGGACGCTTACGCCGCCGCGAAGGGCCGCATTTTCGGCGCGCAGACCGTGCGCGTGCTCAACCGCGACGACGCGCGCGTGATGTCGCTCGCGCGCGTGAAGGACAGCGGCGAGGCGCGCGTGGTGACGTTCGGCGTCAACGAGCCGCAGCGCGATGGCGATTACGGTGTTTCGCGCGACAACGGCATGCAGTGGCTGGTGCAGGCGCACGACCGCGACGCCGTCGACGAACCGGTTTCCGCGCGCCGGCGCAAGCAGCTCGACGCCGCGCCGGTCAATCTCGGCATGAAGCGCCTGATGCCGGTCGACGCGCTGCGCATTCGCGGCCTGCACAACGCGGCCAATGCGCTGGCGGCCTTCGCGCTCGCGCGCGCGATCGACCTGTCGCCCGCCGCGCTGCTGCATGGCCTGCGCGACTATCGCGGCGAGCCGCATCGCGTCGAACTGATCGCCACGATCGACGGCATCGATTTCGTGGACGACAGCAAGGGCACCAATGTAGGCGCGACGGTGGCGGCGCTCGACGGCCTCGCGCAGCGCGCGGTGCTGATCGCGGGCGGCGACGGCAAGGGCCAGGATTTCGATCCGCTGACCGCACCCGTGGCGCGCTGGTGCCGTGCGGTCATGCTGATTGGCCGCGACGCACCGAAGATTCGCGCCGCGCTCGAAAGCACGGGCATCGCGCTCACCGATCACGCCACGCTCGAAGAAGCCACGCACGCGGCCGCCACGCTCGCCGAACCCGGCGACGTCGTGCTGCTTTCGCCCGCGTGCGCGAGCCTCGACATGTTCAAGAACTACGCACACCGCGCGGCCATGTTCCGCGACACGGTCGAGGCCATCGCCGCAGAACGGGGGACGACGATATGAGCTGGTCCGAACGATTCGGCGCGCGTCTGTCTCGCGAAGCGAGCGGTGGATCTGCTGATCACGGCACCTCGCTGGGTTCGTCCAGCGCGCGCGTGGGCGGCATTTCGAGCGCGGTCAACGGCGCGCGCCCCGGGCGCTCGCGCATGCTCGATTACGACTACTCGCTGCTGTGGGCCGTGATCGCGCTGCTGGGCCTGGGCGTGGTGATGGTCTATTCGGCCTCGATCGCGATGCCCGATTCGCCCAAGTACGCCGCGTACCGCGACTGGGCCTTCCTCGCGCGCCACCTCGTATCGCTCGTGGTCGCAGCGGTTGCCGCCGTAATCGCGTTCCGCATTCCGGTGTCGGTGTGGGAGCGTTACGCGCCCAAGCTCTTTCTGATCGCGCTGGCGATGCTCGTCGTGGTGCTGATTCCGCACATCGGCAAGGGCGTGAACGGCGCGCGCCGCTGGATTCCGCTCGGCATCACGAATATGCAGCCGTCGGAAATCATGAAGCTCGCCGTGACGATCTACGCGGCGAACTACACGGTGCGCAAGCAGGAATACATGCACAGCTTCGCCAAGGGCTTCCTGCCGATGGCCTTTGCCGTGGGTGTGGTGGGCGCGCTGCTGCTGCTCGAACCGGACATGGGCGCGTTCATGGTGATCGCCGCGATCGCGATGGGCGTGCTGTTCCTCGGCGGTGTGAACGGCAAGCTGTTCGGCGGGCTCGTGCTCACCGCAGTGGGCACCTTCACGATGCTGGTGTGGCTCTCGCCGTGGCGTCGCGAGCGGATCTTCGCCTACCTCGATCCGTGGGACGACCGCTATGCGCAGGGCAAGGCCTATCAGCTCACGCACTCGCTGATCGCGTTCGGGCGCGGCGAATGGTTCGGTGTGGGTCTGGGCGGCAGCGTGGAAAAGCTCAACTACCTGCCCGAAGCGCACACCGACTTCATCCTGGCCGTGATCGGCGAGGAACTCGGCTTTGTGGGCGTGATGGTCGTGATCCTGCTGTTCTACTGGATCGTGCGCCGCGCGTTCGAGATCGGCCGTCAGGCGCTCGCACTCGACCGCACCTTCGCGGGGCTGGTCGCCAAGGGGCTAGGCGTGTGGTTCGGCGCGCAGGCCTTCATCAACATGGGCGTGAACCTCGGCCTGTTGCCGACCAAGGGCCTGACGCTGCCGCTCGTGAGCTACGGGGGCTCGGGCATTTTGCTGAACTGTGTTGCGGTGGCGCTGTTGCTGCGTGTGGATTATGAAAATCGTGTGCTGATGCGCGGGGGCAAGGTATGACCGCTTCGCAAACCCGCACGCTCATGGTGATGGCCGGCGGTACCGGGGGACATGTGTTTCCGGGGCTCGCCGTGGCGCATCGCATGCAGGAGTGGGGCTGGCGCGTGGTGTGGCTCGGCAACGCCGCGGGCATGGAGGCGACGCTCGTGCCGAAGCACGGCATCGCGATGGAATACGTGCGTTTTGGCGGTGTGCGCGGCAAAGGCCTCAAGACCAAGCTGATGTTGCCCGTTAACCTCCTGCGTGCGTGTACGCAGAGCCTCGCGGCGCTGCGTCGCGTAAAGCCCGATGTGGTGCTTGGCATGGGCGGTTACATCACGTTCCCGGCGGGCGTGATGAGCGCGCTGTCGGGCCGCCCGCTGGTGCTGCACGAACAGAATTCGATCGCGGGTCTGGCGAACAAGGTGCTCGCGAAACTCGCGAAGCGCGTGCTGGTGGCGTTCCCCGGCGCACTGCCCAACGGCGAGTGGACCGGCAATCCGATCCGCGCCGAACTCGAACACGTTGTCTCGCCCAGGGATCGCTACGCGCAGCGCAGCGGTCCGTTGCGCGTGCTGGTGGTGGGCGGAAGCCTGGGCGCGGCGGCGCTCAACGAAGTCGTGCCGCGCGCGCTCGCGAAGCTCGCACCGGGCGAGCGTCCGCACGTCGTGCATCAGGCGGGCGCGAAGCATATCGACGCGCTGCGTCAGAACTATCAGGAAGCCGGTATCGAGCCGGGTGAAGCGGCAGAACTCGTGCCCTTCATCGACGATATGGCGAGCGCCTACGAAAACGCGGATCTCGTGATCTGCCGCTCGGGCGCGATGACGGTGGCGGAAATCGCGGCGGTGGGCGTGGCGGCGCTGTTCGTGCCGTTCCCCTACGCGGTGGACGACCACCAGACGACCAACGCGGCGTTCCTCGCGCAAGCGGGCGCGGCGCGCGTGGTACAGCAGCGCGAGTTGTCGGCAGACGTGCTCGCAGACTGGCTCAGGCAGCAAACCCGGCAATCGCTGGCAGAAATGGCAGAGCGCGCCCGCGCGCTCGCAAAACCCGACGCCGCCGAACAGGTCGCGCGCATCTGCGCGGCCGCGGCGGGCGTAGCAGCGGGAGGAAAGCAATGAAACACATCGTCAAACATATCCATTTCGTCGGCATCGGCGGCGCGGGCATGAGCGGCATCGCCGAAGTGCTCGTCAATCTCGGTTATCACGTGAGCGGCTCGGACCTCGCGAAGAACGCGGTCACCGACCGCCTCGCCGCGCTTGGCGCGTGCATCGCGATCGGCCATGCCGAAGAGAACATCGAAGGCGCGAATGCCGTGGTCGTGTCCACGGCCGTACGCAGCGACAACCCCGAAGTGCTGGCCGCGCGCCATCGCCGCATTCCCATCGTGCCGCGCGCCGTGATGCTCGCGGAGCTGATGCGCCTGAAGCAAGGCATCGCCATCGCGGGCACGCACGGCAAGACCACGACCACCTCGCTGGTGGCAAGCGTGCTGGCGGCGGGCGGGCTCGATCCGACTTTCGTGATTGGCGGGCGTCTGATCAGCGCGGGCGCGAACGCGCGTCTGGGCACGGGCGACTTCATCGTCGCGGAAGCCGACGAATCGGACGCCTCGTTCCTCAATCTGTTCCCGGTGATCGAAGTCATCACGAACATCGACGCCGATCACATGGACACCTACGGGCACGATTTCGCGCGCCTGAAGCAGGCGTTCATCGAATTCACGCATCGTCTGCCGTTCTACGGCATCGCCGTGCTCTGCGTCGACGATCCGAACGTGAAGGAAATCCTGCCATTCGTCTCGAAGCCGATCATCCGCTACGGCTTCGCGCCCGACGCGCAGGTGCGCGCCGTCAACGCCGTCGCGCGCGACGGAAAGATGTATTTCACGGTGATGCGCGAAGATGCAGCACCGCTCGATATCGTGCTGAACCTGCCGGGCGATCACAACGTCCAGAACGCGCTCGCGGCGATCGCGATTGCGACTGAACTCGAAGTGAAGGACGAGGATATCCAGCGCGCACTGGCCGAATTCAACGGCGTGGGCCGTCGATTCCAGCGTTATGGCGAAGTTCCGGTCAACGGCGGTGGTACCTACACGTTGATCGACGACTATGGCCACCATCCGGTGGAAATGGCGGCGACGATTGCCGCGGCGCGCGGCGCATTCCCGGACCGCCGTCTCGTGCTGGCGTTCCAGCCGCACCGCTACACGCGCACGCGCGATTGCTTCGAGGATTTCGTTCGCGTGCTGTCGACGACCGATGCGTTGGTGCTGACCGATGTGTATTCGGCCGGCGAAGCGCCGATCGTCGCAGCGGACGGCCGTGCACTGGCGCGCGCGATTCGCGTAGCGGGCAAGGTCGAGCCGGTGTTTATCGAGACAGTGGATGAGATGCCGGACGCGCTGGCCGCAGTGGTTCGCGACGGCGACGTGGTGATTACGATGGGCGCGGGTTCGATCGGCGGTGTGCCGGGGCGGATCGCGCAACAGGAACAAAAGGCGTGAGTGACATGAGCAGCATCGATCCGAAATTCGATCCGAAGCAGTTTGGCAAGGTGGCGGTTCTGCTGGGCGGCGTGTCCGCCGAGCGCGAAGTGTCGCTCAAGTCCGGCTCGCTGGTGCTTCAGGCGCTGCAGAGCGCGGGCATCGACGCACATGCGTTCGATCCGTCCGAGCGGCCGCTGTCGGCGCTCAAGGACGAGGGATTCGTGCGCGCGTTCAACGCGCTGCATGGCGGCTATGGCGAGAACGGCCAGATCCAGGGCGCGCTCGACTTCTACGGCATCCGTTATACGGGTACCGGCGTGCTGGGCTCGGCGCTCGGTCTGGACAAGTTCCGCAGCAAGCTGGTGTGGCAGCAACTCGGCATTCCCACGCCGCCGTTCGTCGCGGTGCTGCGCGGCGACGACTACGCTGCAGCCGCGCCTGGCATCATCGCCAAGCTCGGTCTGCCGCTCTTTGTCAAGCCCGCGAGCGAAGGTTCGAGCGTGGCGGTCATCAAGGTGAAGACCGAAGCCGAACTCGTGCCGGCAATTGAAGAAGCCGCAAAGCACGACAAGATCGTGCTGGTGGAAAAGAGCATCGAAGGCGGCGGCGAATACACGGCCTGCGTGGCGGGCGATCTCGACCTGCCGATCATCAAGATCGTGCCGGCGGGCGAGTTCTACGACTACGACGCCAAGTACATCCTCGACACGACGCAATACCTGATTCCCTGCGGCGTCGCGCCCGAGAAAGAAGTGGAACTGAAGAAGCTCGCGCGCCGCGCGTTCGACGTGCTCGGCTGCACCGACTGGGGCCGCGCCGATTTCATGATGGACGCAGCGGGCAACCCGTATTTCCTCGAAGTGAACACGGCGCCTGGCATGACCGATCACTCGCTGCCGCCGAAGGCCGCGCGCTCGGTGGGCATCGAGTATCGCGACCTGGTGGTGCGCGTGCTGGCACTGACGCTGAAAGACTGAACTCGCCGTAAAGATCGAACCGACGGATTGAACCAACGCCGACATGTGGAATAACGTACGCCAGCTCAACCTCGCCGCCAACGCGCTGCACACGCTGCTCGTGCTCGCGCTGCTCGTGGCCGGCTGCTACTGGCTAGTGCAGCGGCCGAATTTCGCGCTGCGCGAGATCCGCATCGAGGGCGACACCGAGCACATCAACGCGCCCACGGTGCGCGCGAGCGTGGTCGGCCGGCTGAAGGGCAACTTCTTCACCGTCGATCTCGATGCGGCGCGCGCGGCGTTCGAGCAGATGCCGTGGGTGCGCCACGCGAGCGTGCGGCGCGTCTGGCCGAATGCGCTGGCGGTGTCGCTCGAAGAGTACAAGCCGCTTGGCACCTGGGGCAGCGATCAGCTCGTCAGTACGGACGGCGAACTGTTCACGGCGAACCAGGGCGAACTGGATGAAGATCTGCCCGCCTTCGATGGCCCGGACGGCACCGCGCCCGAAGTGGTCGCGCGTTATCGCGACTTCGTGAAGTGGTTCGCGCCGCTCGGTCTGGAGCCGGACGAGGTGACGCTCACGCCGCGCTATGCGTGGACGGTGAAGCTCTCGAACGGCATGCAGGTGGAACTCGGTCGCGAGCGCAACGCTGACACGCTCGCTGAACGCACGCATCGCCTCACTGCCGCGTGGTCGGCGCTCACGCAACGTTGGGGGAAAGACATCGAATATGCGGATCTGCGCTATCCGAACGGTTTTGCGATTCGGGCGGCGGGCATGCGCTTCATTAGCGATACGCCCGGCCCGGGCAAGAAGTAACAGCACATCACACGCAACGAGCACGATATGAGTAAAGACTATAAGGATCTGCTGGTCAGCCTCGACATCGGGACGTCGAAGGTGGTGGCCGTCGTCGCCGAAATGAAGAGCGATGGCCACTACGAGGTGATCGGCCTCGGCCAGGCCGAATCGAAAGGTCTCAAGAAGGGCGTGGTGGTGAACATCGAGGCCACGGTGCAGTCTATCCAGCGTGCGCTCGAAGAAGCGGAACTCATGGCCGACTGCAAGATCACTAACGTGTTCACCGGCATCGCAGGCAGCCATATCCGCAGCTTCAATTCGAGCGGCATGGTCGCCATCAAGGAGAAGGAAGTCACGCAGACCGATGTGGCGCGCGTGATCGAAACGGCCAAGGCGATCAACATCCCGACCGATCAACAGGTGCTGCATATCCTCACGCAGGAATTCATCATCGACGGTCAGGAAGATGTGCGCGAGCCGATCGGCATGAGCGGCATCCGCCTCGAAGTGAAGGTGCATATCGTTACCGGCGCGGTGAGCGCGGCGCAGAACATCGTGAAGTGCGTGCGCCGCTGCGGCCTCGAAGTCAACGATCTGATCCTGCAGCCGCTGGCTTCGTCGCTGGCGGTGCTCACCGACGACGAGAAGGAACTCGGCGTGGTGCTGGTGGATGTGGGCGGCGGCACGACCGACATCGCGATCTTCAGCGAAGGCGCGATCCGTCACACGGCCGTGATTCCCATCGCCGGCGACCAGGTGACGAGCGACATCGCCATGGCGCTGCGCACGCCCACGCCGGACGCGGAAGACATCAAGGTGAGCTACGGCATCGCCAAGCAGGCGCTGGCCGATCCGGACGAAATGATCGAAGTGCCCGGCCTTGGCGAGCGCGGTCCGCGCACGCTGTCGCGCCAGGCGCTGGCTGCGGTGATCGAGCCGCGCGTGGAAGAGTTGTTCTCGCTCGTGCAGCAGGTGGTGCGCGAGTCGGGCTATGAGGAATTGCTCAGTTCGGGCGTCGTGCTGACGGGCGGCGCCGCGATGATGCCGGGCATGGTGGAGCTTGGCGAAGACATCTTCCTCAAGCCGGTGCGCATTGGCGTGCCGGAGTACGCGGGCGGTCTCGCCGATGTCGTGCGCAATCCGCGCTATTCGACAGCGATGGGTCTGCTCGTGGAGGGCCGCGCGCAGCGTATGCGCGGCCGCAAGGTCGCAGTGCAGTCGGGGTCGATGGGCCAGGTCTTCACACGCATGAAGGACTGGTTCCTCGGCAACTTCTGACGGGATCAAAACGCGTTATCGAAAGATCGACGCGCGAAGGAAAAACGCAGGGACCGAAGAAGCGCTGGTGACGGCGGCTGGCGCGCAGGAAAGGGTTGCCCGACTCATTCCTGAATAACGCCGAGGAGCGGAAATCTTTTTCTTGACGGAGGCAACATGGAATTCCAGATGCTGGAAACGGAAACCAACGGCACCATCATCAAGGTGGTGGGCGTAGGTGGCGCTGGCGGCAATGCCGTGCAGCACATGATCAATCGTGGCGTGCAGGGCGTCGACTTCATCGTGATGAACACGGATGCGCAGGCGCTGTCGCGTTCGCGCGCACCGGCCGTGATCCAGCTCGGCAACACGGGTCTGGGCGCAGGCGCCAAGCCCGAAATGGGCCGCGCGGCTGCTGAAGAGGCACGCGAGCGCATCGCCGACTCGCTGCGCGGCGCGCACATGGTGTTCATCACCGCCGGCATGGGCGGCGGCACGGGTACGGGCGCAGCGCCCGTGGTCGCGCAGATCGCCAAGGAAATGGGCATTCTCACCGTTGGCGTGGTGAGCAAGCCGTTTGAATTCGAAGGTGGCAAGCGCATGCGCGTGGCGGAAGCCGGCTCGCAGCAACTGGAGGATCACGTCGACTCGCTGATCGTCGTCCTGAACGACAAGCTGTTCGACGTGATGGGCGATGACGCCGAGATGGACAAGTGCTTCCAGTGCGCGGACGACGTTCTGAACAACGCAGTCGCAGGCATCGCCGAAATCATCAACGTCGATGGCCTCGTGAACGTCGACTTCGAAGACGTGAAGACGGTGATGGGCGAGCAGGGCAAGGCGATGATGGGCACGGCGACGGTTGCCGGCGTCGATCGCGCACGTCTGGCAGCCGAGCAGGCGGTTGCGAGCCCGCTGCTCGAAGGCGTCGATCTGTCGGGCGCGCGCGGCGTGCTGGTCAACATCACGTCGAGCCGTTCGCTGCGTCTGTCGGAAACGCGTGAAGTCATGAACACCATCAAGAGCTACGCTGCGGAAGACGCCACGGTGATCTTCGGTGCCGTGTACGACGACGCGATGGGCGACGCTCTGCGCGTGACGGTGGTGGCAACGGGCCTGGGCCGCGCGGCAGCAACGCGCCAACAGGCTGCGCCGATGACGCTGCTGCGCACGGGTACGGACAACCACCCGGTTGCCGCTGCCCAGCACTCCTACGCACCGCAGCACGCACAGGCCGCTGACTATGGCGCGCTCGACACGCCGGCCGTGTGGCGCACGTCGCGCGACACCGCGGCCTCGCATGTGCAGGCGCTGCAGGAAAAGGGCGTCGATACGTACGACATCCCGGCGTTCCTGCGCAAGCAGGCCGACTAAAGGTCTGCGCGACGAGCGAGTTCTGACTGCGGCGCCGGGCACAGCGGTTTCGTGCCCGTCCGCGGACGGACGGTTCGGCATGATGTCGCGATGATTGCTAACGAGACCCGCAAGGCCGCATCCGCGAGGATGCCGGGCTTTGGATGCGTGCCCGCTGTGTTTGATGCGCGGCACGGCGTATGCGCGCATTTGCCGTCAGGGTTTCACTGCAATCGAAGCGCCGCATGGCGAACGCACGCTTTGCGCATCGATGTGAAGGACGAGTGATGATCAAACAGGGTGATACGCTGCCCGACGCCACGCTCTTCGAATTTGTCGAAGACGAGCGCGCGGGCTGCACGCTGGGGCCGAACAGCTTCAGCGTGCGCGAGCAAACGGCGGGCAAGCGCGTGGTGATCTTCGGATTGCCGGGCGCGTTCACGCCAACGTGCTCCGCGAAACACGTCCCGGGTTATGTCGAGCAGTACGAAGCGTTCCGCGCGGCGGGGATCGACGAAATCTGGTGCGTGTCCGTCAACGATGCGTTCGTGATGGGCGCGTGGGGGCGAGATCAGCGGACCTCGGGCAAGGTACGCATGATGGCCGACGGCAGTGCGGCGTTCACCCGTGCACTCGGTCTGGAACAGGATTTGTCGGCGCGTGGCATGGGCATCCGGTCCCAGCGCTACGCCATGGTGATCGACGGCGGCGTGGTCAAGACGCTGAACGTCGAGGCACCCGGCAAATTCGAAGTCAGCGATGCCGCGAGCGTGCTCGCCACGTTGAGTCCGGCATGAGCACTCGTGCCGCGCTTGCGTTGCCGCAATGCAACGGGCCGGCAGGATAAATGTGACGGGCTATTACGTCCAGCCGTGCGGGCCGATGGCCGGGAACGCCTCCGTTCCGGCCATCGGCCCGTCGTCCATTTCAGCGAGGTAACGTGAGGAAACGATTTGTCACGTCCGGGACGACGACGCACTTGCGATACTTGGAGTATAATTCGTCCTATGAGTTAAAAAGTCCCGATTGGGATTTTCAATGAGTAGAACACTATGTTGAAGCAGCGAACCATCAAATCGATCGTGAAGACGGTTGGCATCGGCCTGCATTCGGGCCGCAAAGTCAATCTGACGCTCCGCCCGGCGGCGCCGGACACGGGCATCGTGTTTTCGCGCGTGGATTTGCCGACCCCGGTGGACATCCCCGCGTCGGCGATGGCGATTGGCGATACGCGCCTCGCCTCGGTGCTGCAGAAAGACGGTGCGCGCGTCTCGACCATCGAACATCTGATGTCGGCATGCGCGGGTCTGGGCATCGACAACCTGTATATCGACGTGACCGCGGAAGAGATCCCGATCATGGACGGCAGCGCATCGTCGTTCGTGTTCCTGATCCAGTCGGCGGGCATCGAAGAGCAGAACGCAGCGAAGAAGTTCATCAAGGTGAAGAAGACCGTGGAAGTGCGCGATGGCGACAAATTCGCGCGCCTCGATCCGTTCTTTGGCTTCAAGCTCAAGTTCACCATCGATTTCCGCCATCCGGCTGTCGACAAGACGGGCCAGGCGCTCGAAGTCGACTTCGCGAATACCTCGTACGTGCGCGAAATCGCGCGTGCGCGCACCTTCGGCTTCGCGCACGAGGTCGAAATGATGCGCGAGCTGGGTCTGGCGCGCGGCGGCAGCATGGATAACGCGATCGTGCTGGACGAGTACCGCATCCTGAACAACGACGGCCTGCGTTACGACGACGAGTTCGTGAAGCACAAGATGCTGGACGCGATCGGCGACCTTTACGTGATCGGTCATCCGCTGCTGGCTTCGTACGATGCATACAAATCGGGTCACGGCCTGAACAACGCGCTGCTGCACGAGTTGCTTGCGCACGAAGACGCGTATGAAATCGTCACGTTCGACGACACGCAGAAAGCGCCGCGCGGCTTCGCTTATGAGGCACAGACGGCGTTTGCCTGACTCGCATAAAAAGCGAAATCCAATGAAAAAAGGGTGGCTTATGCCACCCTTTTTGTTTTCCGTCAGTTATGCGCCGGTTTCAGCGGCGCTTCAGATGTCGCGCCGCCATCTTCGCGAGCGCCTCCTGTAGCGGCGAAGGCGGCAGACTTTCGCTGAGTGTCGCCAGTGCGGCCGCTCCGGCGGGCGTCATACGCGCCTGTTTGGGTTGCGGAGGTTCTTTCACGGCCTGCGGCCGCACACGGATACGCACGCTGTTCAACGCCCAGCCGCGCGCCTGCAATTCGGTCACGAGCCGCGGTTCCAGATGGCGCAGCCGCGCGGCCAACGCATTGTGCGCGGCGAACAGCGCCAGCGTGCCCTCCTTGATGAAGCCTGGTTCCACGCTCGCGGCCAGATAGTCGGGCAGCAGTGCGTTGAGATCGCGCTGGATCGCCGCGATCTGCTCGACGCCTGCGCGCAGCGGTGCGAACGCGTCGGTTCGGCTGAGGACTTCGGCGAGCGGCTGGGGCGCGCGCGGCTTGCCCGGCGCGCGCGAATTGCGCTGCGCACGCGGCGCGGCGGGAGCGCCCGGCCTTGAAAACGGCGAAAAACGGCTCATTTGTCGAGTAGAGGAGCGCGCGCAGGCTGCGCAGCGGTGATGTGGCCGAACTGTGGCGATACTGTCATTGTAGCCTGCGCGTTTTGCCTTCACGCGCCGTGCCGTATCGTCCGACCCTGATGGTGCTGTCCGAAAAACGGGCCGCGCGCAGGGGCTGCGAGAACGGCTCGCGAAGCGCGTCGGCGCGGGTTTTTTGCGCTGCACCCCGCACTGCACCCAACGAGGCGTTGACACGGGCGGTGCCCAGGGTGCGTGCTAAAATGCCCGATTCGAATCCACCAATTTGGGCTTAAGCCGCCGAGGTCCTTCCGATCCGGGCGCGTGGCGCAAAACGTATGCAAACCAGTCTGTTTGCAACACGCCATGCAGCAATCCCGGCTGAAGCCGCGACGCAGACACCGATCCGATGACCACCGGTTTCTTACAGAAAATCTTTGGCAGCCGCAATCAGCGCCTGATCAAGCAATATCAGAAGACGGTCGCGGCGATTAACGCGCTCGAACCGACCATCGAGCAGTACACCGATCAGCAACTCACCGCCAAAACGGCTGAGTTCCGGGAGCGCGTGGCCAATGGCACATCGCTCGACGAGCTGCTGCCCGAAGCGTTTGCCGTTTGCCGCGAGGCCAGCAAGCGCGTGCTCAAGATGCGTCACTTCGACGTGCAGCTGATCGGCGGCATGGTGCTGCATTACGGCAAGATCGCCGAAATGCGCACCGGCGAAGGCAAGACGCTCGTCGCCACGTTGCCGGTGTACCTGAACGCGCTCTCGGGCCGTGGCGTGCACGTGGTCACGGTGAACGACTACCTCGCCCAGCGCGACGCCGAATGGATGGCGCGTCTGTATAACTTCCTCGGTCTGTCCGTCGGCATCAATCTGTCGCAGATGGACCACGGCATGAAGCAGGAAGCCTACGCGTCGGACATCACCTACGGCACGAATAACGAGTTCGGCTTCGACTACCTGCGCGACAACATGGTCTACGAGACCGAAGCGCGCGTGCAGCGGGCGCTGAACTTCGCCGTGGTCGACGAAGTGGACTCGATCCTGATCGACGAAGCGCGTACTCCGCTCATCATCTCGGGCCAGGCCGAAGATCACACCGAACTCTACGTGCGCATGAATGCGCTGCCGCCGCTGCTCGAACGCCAGATCGGCGAAGAGAAGGCCGACGGCACCGGCGTGGAAAAGCCGGGCGACTACACGCTCGACGAGAAGGCGCGTCAGGTGTTCCTGACCGAAGCGGGCCACGAAAAGGCCGAGCGCATGCTCGCCGAGTGGGGCCTGATCGGCCAGGGCGAAAGCCTCTACGCGCCGCAGAACATCACGCTGATGCACCACGTGTACGCCGCCCTGCGCGCGCACACGCTGTTCTTCAAGGATCAGCATTACGTGGTGCAGAACGGCGAAGTCGTGATCGTCGACGAGTTCACCGGTCGTCTGATGGCTGGCCGCCGCTGGTCGGATGGCTTGCACCAGGCCGTCGAAGCGAAGGAACACGTCAAGATCCAGAGCGAAAACCAGACGCTCGCCTCGATCACGTTCCAGAACTACTTCCGCATGTACGCCAAGCTCTCGGGCATGACGGGTACGGCGGATACCGAAGCGTACGAATTCAACGAGATCTACGGCCTGGAAACGGTGGTGATCCCGACCAACCGGGTTCCGAAGCGTATCGACAAGCAGGACCAGATCTACAAGACCGCGAAGGAACGCTATGACGCGGTGATCCGCGACATTCGCGACTGCCACGAGCGCGGTCAGCCAGTGCTGGTCGGTACCACGTCGATCGAGAACTCGGAGCTGCTCTCGCATCTGCTCACGCAGGCGGGTCTGCCGCACGACGTGCTCAACGCCAAGCAGCACGGCCGCGAAGCCGCGATCGTCGCTGAAGCCGGTCGTCCGAAGCGCATCACCATCGCCACCAACATGGCCGGTCGCGGTACCGACATCGTGCTGGGCGGCAATGCGGAAAAGCAGGCGGCCTTCATCGAAGCCGACGAAACCATTCCCGCCGACGAAAAGGCGCGTCGCATCAAGCAACTGCACGACGAATGGCAGACACTGCACGATCAGGTGAAGGCCGCGGGCGGTCTGCACATCATCGGCACGGAACGCCACGAATCGCGCCGTATCGACAACCAGCTGCGCGGCCGGGCAGGCCGTCAGGGCGATCCGGGTTCGTCGCGCTTCTATCTGTCGCTCGAAGATCCGCTGCTGCGCATTTTCGCGGGCGACCGCGTGCGCGCCATCATGGACCGCCTGAAGATGCCGGAAGGCGAGGCGATCGAAGCGGGCATCGTCACGCGTTCGATCGAGTCGGCGCAGCGCAAGGTCGAAGCGCGCAACTTCGACATCCGCAAGCAGTTGCTCGAATACGACGACGTCTCGAACGACCAGCGCAAGGTGATCTACCAGCAGCGCAACGAACTGCTCGAAGCGCATGACATCACCGAAACCATCGGCGCGATGCGTCACGGTGTGGTCACGGATATCGTGCGTCAATATGTACCGCACGGCAGCATCGAAGAGCAGTGGGACGTGCCTGAGCTGGAAGAAATCCTGCGCAACGAATGGCAGCTCGACCTCGCGATCCAGGAAATGATCAATGAGTCGTCGTCGATCGATGCGGACGAGATTCTCGAAGCCGTGCTCGCCGCCGCCGATGAAGCCTACGAGCAGAAGGTGGCGCTCGTGGGCCGCGAATCGTTCAGTGCGTTCGAGCGTTCGGTCATGCTGCAGACGCTCGACCGCAGCTGGCGCGAACACCTTGCCGCGCTCGATCACCTGCGTCAGGGCATCCATCTGCGCGGTTATGCGCAGAAGAATCCCAAGCAGGAATACAAGCGCGAGGCGTTCGAACTGTTTGCCGCGATGCTCGACGCCGTGAAGCAGGAAGTCACGCGCATCGTCATGAACGTGCAGATCCAGTCGCCGCAGCAGCTTGAAGAAGCCGCCGAGCAGATGGAAGAGCAGGGCGGTCATCTTGAGAACGTCGAATTCCGTCACGCCGAATTCGCGGAAACGGGTGCCGAAGCCGCGCCGGTTGGAGCTGCCGCGCCGGTGGCCGATGCGGCCGCCGCCATGGTCGGCGCCGCAATGAGCCACGAAGCGCTGGGCGCCGACGGCGTGCCGAAGGTCGGCCGCAACGACCCGTGCCCGTGCGGCAGCGGCAAGAAGTACAAGCAGTGCCACGGCAAGATCGCTTGATGGGGCGCGGCGGTGCAACGGTATCGGCAGATCCTGTCCGCCGCCCGCGCCGCCCGCTTTGTGATGCGCTTGCGCGTTGATTCCGGTGGCCCGCTCTCCATGGCGGGCCTTGCGTTTTGAATCCCAATGCCGGCCAGGCTGACAGACGTCGTGGCCGGCATTGCCTTTTCGACAGGTCGCCACATGGCTGTCAATTTCCCCTCGATCGATCCCGCGCAACTTCATCCGGTCGCCGGCGTGACGCTAGGCTGGGCGGAAGCCCACATCCGCAAGCCCAACCGCAAGGACGTGCTGGTGATTTCCGTCGAGGAAAGCGCGAGCGTCGCGGGCGTGTTCACGCTCAACCGTTTCTGCGCCGCGCCGGTCACTGTCTGCCGCGAGCATCTCGCGAAGGTGCGAGATGCTGGCCAAGGCGGCAAGGGTATCCGCGCGCTCGTCATCAACACGGGTAACGCCAACGCGGGCACGGGCGAGCCGGGCATGAAGCACGCGCTTGAAACCTGCGACGAACTCGCGCGCCTCGCAGGCATCGAGCCCTCGCAAGTGCTGCCGTTCTCGACCGGCGTGATTCTCGAACCGCTGCCGATCGATCGTCTCAAGGCCGGTCTGCCCGCCGCTCTCGCGAACCGCAAGGAAGCGAACTGGTACGACGCCGCCCAGGCGATCATGACGACGGACACGCTGCCGAAGGCCGTGTCGCGCCAGATCAACATCGAAGGTCACACCATCACCTTCACCGGCATCAGCAAGGGCGCCGGCATGATCAAGCCGAACATGGCGACCATGCTGGGCTTCCTCGCGTTCGACGCGAACGTGGCGCAGCCGGTGCTCGACGAGCTGGTCAAGTACGTGGCCGACCGCTCGTTCAACTGCATCACGATCGACGGCGACACCTCGACCAACGACTCGTTCATCCTGATCGCCTCGGGCAAGTCCAGCCTGCCCGCGATCACCTCGACGGATTCGCCCGCCTACGTCGCGCTGCGCGACGCCGTCACGGAAGTGGCGCAGACGCTCTCGCAGCTGATCGTGCGCGACGGCGAAGGTGCGACCAAGTTCATGACGATCCAGGTGGAAGGCGCCAGGGACGTTGCCGAAGCCCGCCAGATCGCCTACGCAATCGGCCATTCGCCGCTCGTGAAGACGGCGTTTTACGCATCGGACCCCAATCTTGGCCGTATCCTCGCGGCCATCGGCTATGCGGGCGTGACGGATCTCGATGTGGGCAAGATCGACCTGTATCTGGACGACGTGCTCGTCGCCAAGGCTGGCGGCCGCAATCCCGAGTACAAGGAAGAGGACGGCCAGCGCGTGATGAAGAAGAGCGAGATCCTGATCCGTGTGGTGCTTGGCCGCGGCAACGCCGAAGCCACGGTCTGGACCTGCGACCTCTCGCACGACTACGTGAGCATCAACGCCGACTATCGTTCTTGATCCGGCTACCGAACTTTCTCAGCACCACGCAATGGATAAGCTCGAACAGTTTCTGACCCGCGCCGAAGCGCTGCTCGGCCGCCTTGAAGCCGTGCTGCCGCCGGCCGCGCCCGATGTCGACTGGAATGCGGCTGTGGCGTTCCGCTGGCGCAAGCGCCAGGGGCGGGGCTTCCTGCAGCCCGTGCCGTCGATTTCGCTGATCTCGCTCGACGATCTGCAGAATATCGACCGCCAGAAGGACCTCATCGACCGCAACACGCGCCAGTTCGTGCAGAAGAAGCCTGCGAACAACGTGCTGCTGACGGGCGCGCGCGGCACCGGCAAGTCGTCGCTGATCAAGGCCTGCCTGAATGCCTATGCGCAGGACGGCCTGCGCCTGATCGAAGTCGACAAGGACGATCTGCACGATCTGGGCGATATCGTCGATCTGATCTCGACGCGCCCGGAGCGCTTCATCGTGTTCTGCGACGATCTCTCGTTCGAGGACGGCGAATCGGGCTACAAGGCGCTCAAGGTGGCGCTCGACGGCTCGGTGGCCGCGCAGTCGGACAACGTGCTGATCTACGCGACCTCGAACCGTCGCCATCTGTTGCCTGAATACATGAGCGACAACGAGTCCTACAAACACATGCCCGACGGTGAGATTCATCCGGGCGAAGTGGTCGAGGAGAAGATCTCGCTGTCCGAACGCTTCGGTCTGTGGGTGAGCTTCTATCCGTTCAAGCAGGACGACTATCTGACGATCGTCGGACACTGGCTTCGTCACTTCGAATGCAGCGACGCCGAAGTCGAAGCCGCACGCGGCGACGCGCTGGTCTGGGCGCTGGAGCGTGGTTCGCGTTCGGGCCGGGTGGCGTGGCAGTTCGCACGCGACTGGTCGGGCAAGAAGGCGCAACAGGTATGAGCGGCATGAGTGGGCAAGCCACGGAAACGGTACAGCCGCGCCCCGTCACGGAAGTGGCGGTGGGCGTGCTGGTGCAGCCCGACGGCCGCTATCTGCTGGCGCAGCGCCCCGAAGGCAAACCCTATGCGGGCTACTGGGAGTTTCCGGGCGGCAAGCTGGAGAAGGGCGAGTCGGTCGAAGCGGCGCTGGCGCGCGAACTGCACGAGGAACTGGGTATCGACGTGAAGGCGTGCCATCGCTGGCATACGCTCGAACACGATTACCCGCACGCCTATGTGCGGCTCTACTTCTGCAAGGTGACCGACTGGACCGGCGAGCCGCACGGCCGTGAAGGTCAGGCGCTGGCGTGGCAGGCGCTGCCCGCAAGCGTCGAGCCGCTGCTGCCTGCGACGATTCCGGTGCTGGAATGGCTGGCGGCGGAATAAGCGGCACTTGAGCCGAAGCCAAAAATACAAAAGCCGCTGCGCGTTCGACGTGCAGCGGCCTTTTTTATCTGGGTGCTTATTGACGCGTATCCGTGGGCGGCGCCTCGTCATCGGGCGGCGTGTCTTCCTCGTTGCCGCCGATCCGGTACTTTTCAGCAGCCCAGGCGCCCAGATCCATCTGCTTGCAGCGTTCCGAGCAGAACGGGCGGAAACGGTTTTCCGGTACCCAGCGGACATCTTTGCCGCAGGTTGGACATTTGACGACGGTGGTCATTCGGTCGACTGATCAATAGCTGGGCGGCGCCGCTTCAATGACGCCGCGGTTGGCAAAAGCGCAGTTGCTGGATTACAGACTGCAGAGCGTGAGCTGGAACGGCACGTCCTGATCGACGGCGCGCGGGCGCAGATCGCCATCCTGAACAGTGAAGCGTACCCACAGCATGTACTTGTTGGCGCTCGCTTCGGGGATCACGCGCAAATCCGGTGCCACACGCACCTGCATCAGCTGGTAAGTACGGCCCGAGAGCATTTGCTGATAGCTGCCCTGCATGGCCATCACCTTTGACGCCTGGCCGGATTCGCGCGCGAGACGCAGCACGATACTGGCGGCGTCGCGCAGCGGCAGCAGCGGCGTGACCCACTTGGCGATGTCCTGACGGCGTTGATCCGCGTGCAACTGCTGCCATGCGTAATACGAGGGCAGATCGAACTTGCAGGTGCCACCCGGAATGATCGCGCGGCTGCGGATGCTGGTGAGCCATTCGTTGTCCGCAAGATGCTGGCCGGTTTTGCCTTGCATCTGCGTGAGACCCGCAAGCGTCTGCTCGATTTCGCCGAGCACGCTTTCCAGCGCATTCTGCTCTATGCCGGGATTGCCGCGGAACGGCGCGAGCGTCTGACGCTGCCTTTCGAGTTCCTTCATGAGGTCCGACTTGAGGTCGGCGCGGCCTGCAACTTCCGCGATTTCGAAGAGCGTCGTGAGCGCAACGTGATGTTCCCTCGGATCCTCCTGGGTCAGGAAAAACGTGAAGCGCTCGAACAGGTCTTCGAGGCGCAGCAGCGTCCGGATTCGCTCGTTGAAGGGATACTCGTAAAGAATCAAGCGCGCTCGCCTCGGGCGTGGTCGGTGAAGGATTGCAGGACATTCTAATGCCGTGGGACTACGGTCGCAATCGCACACACCGGCGCAAGGTCGTTACATCAGTGTTTTCCAGCAGATTCCTGCAATTTTCCGCTCGACAAGCGTGAAGCGCGCTGTGAAAACAACCGGGAAGGTTACATGCGTGCAAGCGCCAGGTAACGTTGATGCAGTACTTCGACGTCCTGTGCGAGCGCGTCGAGCGTGACGCCATCGTTGACGATCACATCGTCGGCGGCGGCCAGACGCGCTTCGCGCGTGGCCTGGCGAGCGATGATCGCGAGCACCTGTTCGCGTGTGAAGCCGTTGCGCGACATCACGCGCGCGATCTGCGTTTCGACGCTGCAATCCACGCCTAGCACGCGATTCACGCGTGTTTTCCACGCACCCGATTCGATCAGCAGCGGCACGACCAGCATCACGTACGGTCCGTTCGCCTCGCGTGTCTCGCGCTCGGTTTCGGCGCGGATCAGCGGATGCGTGATTGCTTCGAGCCGCTTGCGTGCAGCCTCGTCGCCGAATACGAGCGCACGCATGCGCGCGCGGTCCATCGAGCCATCGGCGGCGATGAATTCAGGGCCGAATTGCGCGGCGATTTGCGGCATGGCGATGCCATGCGGGGCGGTGACGCGATGCGCTATCAGATCCGTATCCACGAGCGGCACGCCGCGCGCCGCAAACAGATCCGCCACGGTGGACTTGCCGCTGCCGATACCTCCAGTCAATCCGACTGCATACATCGATTCATTTCCTCACGCAAAAACTCGATAAAGCGGCGTGCCCGCAAACAGCGTGATAAACGCGCCGGCAGCCAGGTAAGGGCCGAACGGCAGGGGTTCTTCGAAACGCATGCGACCGCTCAGGGTTGCTGCGAGGCCGACCACCGCGCCGGCCACCGCACTGATCACGACGATCTGCGGCAGCGCGGCCCAGCCGAGCCACGCACCGAGGGCGGCGAGTAGCTTGAAGTCGCCATGACCCATGCCTTCGACGCCACGCAGCAGGCGGAAAATCCAGTACACGCTCCAGAGTACGAGATAACCCGCGACTGCGCCGATCAAGGCGCTCCGCAGATCGGTGAAGGTGTCGGCGAGATTGACGAGCAGCCCGGCCCAGACGAGCGGCAGCGTGATCGCATCGGGCAGCAGGTGATGTTCGAGATCGATCATGCTCGCGGCAATAAGCGCGGCGCTCAGTGCGAATGCGGCGAGTGCTTTGACCGAGGGGCCGAATGCGAGCAGTGCGCCGGCTGCGCATAGTGCGCTGGCGATTTCGACGGCTGGGTAACGCAGGCTCACGCGTGTTCCGCACTGCGAGCAGCGTCCGCGCAGCAACAACCAGCTGACGAGCGGGATGTTTTCCCACGCGCGCAGTACGTGGCCGCAATGCGGGCAGGCGCTGCGGGGCAGCCACAGGTTGTAGCGTGCGGGCAGACCGTCGTTCAAGAGATCGCCGCTGCAGGGCGTATCGCTGAAGAGTTCGGCGGCGTCAGCGCGCCATGCGCGCTCCAGCATGATCGGCAATCGATGCACGACCACGTTGAGAAAACTGCCGATCACCAGGCCGATCACGATCGCGAATCCCATCAGCACGCCAGGCGGCAATGCCGCGAGCGCGAGCGAAAACGATGAGGGCGCATCGACAGGCGCGAGCGGCGTGCCGTTGAACGACGATGCGAACGGCGTGGACACAGCGGTGGGCGCGGCAGCGGACGATAAAAGGACGGACATGTGCGGGAACCGTAATCTGGCAGCGATGCTACACCACGTTGCCCAGTTGAATGATGGGAAGATACATCGCGACCACCAGGCCGCCGACCAGCGCGCCCAGCACGACGATGATGAGCGGCTCGCACAGACTCGCGACGAGTGCGATCTTTTCGTCCACCTGACGGTCGGCGAGCGCCGCGACGTCGAGCAGCATCGCATCGAGCGCGCCTGATTCTTCTGCGACCGCCACCGGCTGGATCACGTCGTCGGGGAAACAGTTGGCCTTGCGCATCGCCGATGCGAGCCGTTCGCCGTGGCGCAGCCGTGCGCTGATGCTCGCGCTCGCGTGGTCGAAGAACGCGTTGCCGCTTGCGTGCGTGAGCGAATCGAAGGCGTCGGTGAGCGGCGTGCCCGCACCCAGCAACGTGCCGAGCGCGCGGCTCCAGCGCGCGGCGCACAGCGTTGTCAGCAGCGCGCCGACCAGCGGCAGCGCCAGCGTGATACGGCCGAACGAGATACGTGCGCCCACCGAGCGCCGCAGCAGCGTATGCAGCGCGAACACGCCACCCGTGCAGGTGATGGCAACGGGCACGCACCAGCGCGCCGCCCCCGCCGACAGCATCAATACGAACTGCGTGGGCGCGGGTAGCGCAGCGCCGAAGCCATCGAAGATCTGCTTGAATGTGGGCACCACCCAGACGAGCAGGGAAGTGGTGATCGCCAGCGCGAGCAGCAGCACCGCGACGGGATAGGTGAGCGCCGCCCGCACCTTGGCGCGTTGAGCGGCGGCGCGCTCGCGATCGTCGGCGATGCGCGCAAGGACGTTGGCGAGCGCACCCGATGCTTCGCCCACCGCCACGAGCTGACAGTAGAGCAGGCCGAAGCGCGCGGGATGCTGCGCGAGGGCTTCGGCGAAACGCTTGCCCGCTGTGATTTCGCGCGCGAGTGAGGCGGCAATGCGCGGAAGCCCCTGCGGGCCCGGCGCCTGGGCCAGCAGATCGAGCGCACCGGCAAGCGGCAATCCCGCGCGCAACAGACTCGCGAGCTGACGGGTGAAGCGCGTGACGTCGGCCGGCCTGGCGCGCGGCGGCGCAGCCGGGCCGCGTCGTTCGAGCAGCGTGGCAGTGATGCGATCGCGCTTGAGCGCAACACGTGCCGCCGAGGCATCGAAGGCGATCAGCGTGCCGCGACGCGCGACGCCTGCAGCGTCGAGGCCGCGCCATGCGAAGCGCGAGTCAGGCGCGGCGATTACGGGCTTCGTCACGACGCGTCCGTTGCGGCGAGGGCTTCGGCGAGGCTCGTCGTGCCGTCGGCCACGCGGGCCAATGCGGCGTCGCGCAAGGTGGCCACGCCTTCCTTGCGCGCCTGGCGCGCGATGTCCTGCGCACTGCGCCGCGCGACGATCATGTCGCGCATTGCGGCGCTCACGGGCATCACTTCGTGAATGCCCACACGCCCGCGATAGCCGATGCCATGACATGCTTCGCAGCCGCAGGCGATGAAGGGTTGGGCATCGGACAGTCCCGCCGCGCGCAAGCTGGCAGCCGATTCGCCCGAGGGCTGGCGGCACTGCGGACATAGCCGCCGCACGAGCCGCTGCGCCGTGACGAGTCGCAGCGCGGCCGCGAGGTTATAGGGCTCGACGCCGATGTCGATGAGGCGCGCAACCGCCGCCGGCGCATCGTTGGTGTGCAGCGTGGAGAGTACCAGATGGCCGGTCTGCGCAGCCTTCACTGCGACACCGGCGGTTTCCTCGTCGCGGATTTCGCCGATCATGATCACGTCCGGATCCTGACGCAGCAGCGCACGCAGCGCGAGCGCGAAGGTGAGGCCGGCCTTCTCGCGCACATTGACCTGATTGATGCCGGCGAGCTGGATTTCAGCGGGGTCTTCGACCGAGCAGAGATTGCGCGAGGCGTCGTTGAGCTTTTGCAGGAAGCAGTAGAGCGAGAGCGTTTTGCCGCTGCCGGTTGGACCGGTAACCAGAGCGAGGCCGTGAGGCGCGCCGATTGCAGCGCTCAGCGCCTCGCGCTGCACGGCGTCCAGACCCAGCGCGGTCAGCGAAAGATCGGCGGGCAACGCTTCCAGCCGCCGCAACACGAGCTTTTCGCCGTGGATGGTCGGCAGCGAGTTCACGCGATAGTCCTCTTGCGGCTGGGCTTCGCCACGCGGGGCGAGGCGCAGTCGCCCATCCTGGGGAATGCGGCGCTCGGCGATGTCCATGCGCGCGAGCACCTTGATGCGGGTGATGAACGCGTCGCGCAGATGGGCGGGCGGTCGCGCGATCTCATGCAGCACGCCGTCGATGCGCAGGCGCACGCGCCAGCCCTGTTCGAGCGGCTCGACGTGGAGATCGGAGGCGTTGCGCCGGGCGGCTTCGCGCAGCGTATCGGCGAGCAGGCGCACCGAGGGCGCGTCGTCCGATGCAGGCGAGGGCGCAGCGGGTGCAGAGGGTGCGGTAAAGCTGCCGCTTGCCGCCCCCTGCGCTACACGCACGGCAATAGCCGGTATGCGACGAATGCCGTGAGCGCCAAAACGATCAGGAATGGAAAACATCGATTGCCGGCCCGAAGCCGCCGTGTGCGAATGACGGCTTCATGATCGGCTGACGCGGTTGTGCGCGCCAGTCAGCCAAATGGCTAACGCCACCTATGAGCTGCGGGCGAGCGCCCCGGATCAATGCCCCGGCAGCAGCTTCTTCGCCTTCTGCAGCGCGCGTGCGGAAATGCCCGGCGTCGTGCCCGGTTTGAAAAGCTTCACGGTGCGCACGGCCTGATCGTCGGCGCGCATGACTTCGAGTTTCACATCGCCGATCTGCACGCACACATCGCCTTCGGGAATCTCTTCGAGCACTTCGAGGATCAGGCCGTTGAGCGTCTTCGGCCCGTCGGTCGGCAGCGTCAGATGCAGCCAGCGATTGAGCTCGCGCAAGGGCATGCTGCCCGGCACGATGCATTCGCCCTGATCGTTCCAGCCGCCGCGCCCGGTGCCGCTGCGCGGCATGGTAGTGGTGAATTCGCCGATCAGTTCTTCGATGATGTCTTCCGGTGTGACGAGGCCTTCCATTTCACCGTATTCGTTCACGACGAGCGCGATGCGATGGCGACTTTCCTGGAAGTACTGAAGTTGCTGGAACACGGGCGTGCCGGTGGGCACGAAATACGGCTCCGCAAGCAGTTCGCGCAGCGTCTCGCGCTCGAATTCCTGGTTGTGCAGGGCGGCCAGCGTCTTGCGTACATGCAGCACGCCAAGCACACGATCGATATCGCCCTGATACACGATCAGCTTGTTGTGATAGCAGGTTTCGAGCTGATGCAGGATGTCTTCGAGCGGCGCGTCGTAGTCGAGCGCTTCGATGCGGCGGCGCGGAATCATCACGTCATCGACGGTGATGTTTTCCAGGTCGAACAGGTTCAGCAGGATGCTGCGGTGCTTGGTCGGCATGAAGCTGCCGGATTCCAGCACGATGGTGCGTAGTTCCTCGGTCGAGAGACGCTGGTCGTGGGCCTTGCTCGTGTTGATGTGCAGCACGCGCAGGATCGTGTTCGCAAACATGTTGACGAACCAGATGATGGGCTTCGTCACGCGCATGAGCGGTGCGATCAGGAGGCTTGCGGGCAGCGCTATCTTTTCCGGGAAGGTGGCGCCCACGATCTTCGGCGTGATTTCCGCAAACACGATAATGAGGAACGCGACGATGCCGGTCGCGACCGACAGGACGACGTTGTTATGTCCGAAGGTGTGCAGCGCGATCGAGGTGGTGAGCACCGGAATGATCGTGTTGAACAGATTGTTGCCGATCAGGATGACGGACAGCAGCAGGTCGGTGCGCGCGAGCAGTTTCTGCGTGGTCTTCGCGCCGAGCGCGTTGTGGCTCGCGAGGTATTTCAGCCGATGGCGGTTGAGCGCCATCATCGCCGTTTCGGAGATGGAGAAGAAGCTGGAGCAGATAAGCAGGACAAAGACGGCGCAAATCTGCGCCCATAAGGGAAGGTGGTCCACGCTAGGAGATAGTGAGGGGAGCGGATGGGGAAACTATAACAGAGGGGTGCGGCGCGACCGCCGTGGCACGGAGTGCGTTGGCCTTTCGGCCAGGGGCAGGCCCGATGCGTCTGCAGCAAACGAAACCAATGGACGAAAAAAAACCGCACAACATGTGTGCGGTTTTTTTTGAATTCTGGTCGGGGTGAGAGGATTCGAACCTCCGGCCTCTACGTCCCGAACGTAGCGCTCTACCAGGCTAAGCTACACCCCGAATTTTACTGCTTTACTCTCTCAACCTGCTTCGCCTTCTTCAAGACTGGCGCGTCGTCGAGTAAGAACATAATTCTAGCAGGCTCTCTTTGTATTGGGAAGAGGGAAATGAAGAAATTGCATCGGCGGCTGCCTGAGCCTCCGCCTTCGCGCATTGGAGCGTGTGATCGAGTGCGCCCGAACGCGTGATGGCCGCGAAGATTTCGTCGAAGCGCGTGGTGCCGCCTTGCTCGATCGCCTCGCGTGCGAGCGCCGCTTCTTCTGCCGTGCCGTGCTCGATCAGCCAGATCAGCGGCAGGGTGGGCTTGCCTTCGCGCAGGTCGTCGCCGGCGTTCTTGCCCATCGATTCGGCCGTGCCGGTGTAGTCGAGCCAATCGTCCATGATCTGGAACGCCGTGCCCATACGCCGGCCGTATTCCGCCGCGGCTTCTTCGGTGCGCGCATCCGCCCCCGAAAGCACCGCGCCCAGTTGCGCCGCCGCTTCGAACAGTTTGGCCGTCTTGTAGCGGATGACCTGCATGTAACGTTCGGTATCGACGTCCGCATCATGCATGTTCAGCAGCTGCAGCACTTCCCCTTCGGAAATGATCGTGGTGGCCTGCGAGAGGATTTCCATCACGCGCATCTTGCCGACGCCGACCATCATTTCGAACGAACGCGAATACAGATAATCGCCCACCAGCACGCTGGCGGCATTGCCGAACAGCGCGTTGGCCGTCTGGCGGCCGCGCCGCAGATCGGATTCGTCGACGACATCGTCGTGCAGCAACGTGGCGGTGTGGATGAACTCGACGACGGCCGCGAGCGTGTGCCGATGCGTGCTGCGGTCGCCGAGCGCGCCGGCCACGAGCAGCAGCAGCGCCGGGCGCAGCCGCTTGCCGCCCGCGCTGATGATGTACTCGGAGATCTGGTTGATCAGCATCACCTCGGACGCCAGGCTCTGCCGGATGACACGATTCACCTGCTCCATGTCGCTGGCGATGGGCGCAAGCAGGGTCGCTGCGCTGGGGGTAGGGGTGGCGGTGGACGACATGATGGCAAATATAGGTAGTGCCGCGGATTATAAGGCGAATCGGCCGCGGGCCGGACGCAGCTCTGCCGTCCGGCTGATGGTCCCCTCTATTTTGAGTGTATGCGGTGGGGCTCGCGCACCGGTCGGAAACCCTTGCTGCGTCTGGTGCTGGAACACGGGATGCGTGCTTGTCAATACCTTTTGACCTCGCAGCTAACTCTATGTATAATCTAAGGTTTCGGGCGCGCAGTGCGTCTGAAAAGATATTTTAGAGTGAGGTTCTCAATGTACGCGGTCATAAAAACCGGCGGCAAGCAGTACAAAGTTGCCGTTGGCGAAAAACTCAAAGTAGAACAGATACCGGCTGACATTGACGCAGAAATCACGCTCGACCAGGTTCTCGCAGTGGGCGAAGGCGAATCGATTAAGTTCGGTACGCCGCTGGTCAGTGGGGCTTCCGTCAAGGCCACCGTCGTGTCGCAAGGTCGTCACGCAAAAGTGACCATCTTCAAGATGCGTCGCCGGAAGCACTACCAGAAGCATGGCGGCCACCGCCAGAACTACACCGAACTGCGCATCGACGCGATCAACGCGTAAGCGCACGACGGTAAAGGAGCAAACAAATGGCACACAAAAAGGCAGGCGGGTCGTCACGTAACGGCCGCGACTCAGAGTCGAAACGACTTGGCGTGAAGGTGTTCGGCGGTCAGGCTATCCTCGCAGGCGGCATCATCGTTCGCCAGCGCGGTACGCGCATGCACCCGGGCCTGAACGTCGGCATTGGCAAGGACCACACGCTGTACGCGCTGGTCGACGGCCACGTCTCGTTCGCGGTCAAGGGCGCAGCCAACAAGCACATGGTCAACGTCGTTCCGGTAGCAGCTTAAGTTTTTGCTGCTAGCAATCGACGCAAGGAAGGCCCCGCGAAGTTTGCGGGGCTTTTTTTATCTGCGCAGCGGCTCACGCGCTCGCGCAGTGTCGCTAGCCGTTCGGCCAGGTGCGCAAGCATGGCCCCGATGAGCACAATACGTGGGCACAATAACGATTCACCGACGATTCACCGATTACGGGACGGAGTAACGCATGAAGTTCATTGACGAAGCGAAGATTGAAGTCATTGCCGGCGATGGGGGCGATGGCAGCGCGTCGATGCGACGCGAGAAGTTCGTCCCGTTCGGCGGTCCGGACGGCGGCGACGGCGGGCGGGGCGGCAGCGTCTACGTGATCGCCGACCGCAACATCAACACGCTGATCGACTACCGCTATACCAAGAAGCATCTGGCGCGTAACGGCG
This sequence comes from Paraburkholderia bannensis, assembly GCF_014200455.1. Taxonomy (GTDB): domain Bacteria; phylum Pseudomonadota; class Gammaproteobacteria; order Burkholderiales; family Burkholderiaceae; genus Paraburkholderia; species Paraburkholderia bannensis_A. Next base: position 43,774 of record NZ_JACHBW010000025.1, read on the forward strand.
AAAACGGCCGCGGCTCGGACTGTTATGGCAAGGGTGGCGACGACATCACGCTGCGCATGCCGGTGGGCACGACCATCACCGACATGGAAACCGGCGAATTCATCGCCGACCTGACCGAGCACGACCAGCGCGTGATCGTGGCGCAAGGCGGCGCGGGCGGCCTCGGCAACCTGCACTTCAAGTCGTCCACCAACCGCGCGCCGCGTCAGAAGACCGACGGCAAGCCGGGCGAGCGCCGCATGCTGCGCCTGGAACTGAAGGTGCTGGCCGACGTCGGCCTGCTGGGCATGCCCAACGCCGGCAAGTCCACCTTCATTTCGTCGGTCTCGAACGCGAAGCCCAAGATTGCCGACTACCCGTTCACGACGCTCGCGCCGAATCTGGGCGTGGTGCGCGTGGGTCCGAGCAAGAGCTTCGTGATCGCCGATATCCCGGGGCTGATCGAAGGCGCTGCTGAAGGCGCGGGCCTTGGCCACCAGTTTCTGCGTCACCTGCAGCGCACCAACGTGCTGCTGCATCTGGTCGACCTCGCGCCGTTCGACGACGCCGTCGATCCGGTGGCGGAAGCAAAAGCCATCGTCGGCGAATTGCGCAAGTACGACGAAACGCTCTATGAGAAGCCGCGCTGGCTGGTGCTGAACAAGCTCGACATGGTGCCGGAAGAGGAGCGCGCAGCGCGCATCGCCGACTTCGTCGAGCGCTTCGAATGGGACGGTCCGGTGTTCGAGATCTCGGCGCTCACGGGGCAAGGTTGCGAGAATCTCTGTTACGCGATCTACGACTACGTGTCCGCGCATTCGGACGCGCGTCGCGCAGAGGAAGCGGAAGATCTGGCCTCCGACGTGCGATTCCGCGAAGGCGTGCCGGGACAAAACGGCAGCGGCGTTGCGCAGGAGCCGCAGGAGTAATTCACCGTTCGTGCCGGTTAGCGGTCCGCGGGCCGCACCGGCCGCTTCACGCGTCATCAGTCATTTGGGAGACCGCGCAGCATGCGTTCCGTCATCGCCGATTCCCGGCGTCTGGTAGTGAAAGTCGGTTCGAGCCTCGTCACGAACGATGGTCGCGGGCTCGATCATGTGGCCATCGGCCGATGGGCCGCGCAGATCGCGGCGCTGCGTGCGCAGGGCAAGGAAGTCGTGCTCGTGAGTTCGGGCGCGATTGCCGAAGGCATGCAACGTCTGGGCTGGACGAAGCGCCCACGCGAAATCGACGAACTGCAGGCGGCGGCGGCCGTCGGCCAGATGGGACTTGCGCAGGTCTATGAAAGCCGCTTTGCGGAACACAACATCCGCACCGCGCAGATCCTGTTGACGCACGCCGACCTGGCCGATCGCGAACGCTATCTGAACGCGCGCTCGACGCTGCTCACGCTGCTGCGTCTGGGCGTGGTGCCTATCATCAACGAGAACGACACGGTCGTCACCGACGAAATCAAGTTCGGCGACAACGATACGCTCGGCGCCCTCGTCGCCAACCTGATCGAAGGCGACGCGCTCGTCATCCTCACCGATCAAAGCGGCCTTTACACCGCCGATCCGCGCAAGGACCCGGCCGCCACGCTCGTGCAGGAAGCCGACGCCGGCAAGCCAGAGCTCGAAGCGATGGCGGGTGGCGCGGGGTCGAGCATCGGCCGTGGCGGGATGCTCACCAAGATTCTCGCGGCCAAGCGCGCGGCGCATAGCGGCGCGAACACCGTGATCGCCAGCGGTCGCGAAGAGGCGGTGCTGGTGCGGCTCGCGCGAGGTGAAGCGATCGGCACGCAACTGATCGCGCGCACGGCGCGCATAGCGGCGCGCAAGCAATGGATGGCCGATCACCTGCAGGTGCGCGGCCATGTGGTGATCGACGACGGTGCGGTGCAGAAGCTCACGGCGGACGGCAAGAGTCTCCTGCCGATCGGCGTAGTGGGCGTCCAGGGCGCGTTTGCGCGCGGCGAAGTGATCGCCTGCCTGAATGCGTCGGGCCAGGAGGTCGCGCGCGGCCTTACGAACTACAGCAGCGCGGAAACCCGGCTGATCCAGCGTCATCCGAGCGGCGAGATCGAAGGCGTGCTCGGCTATATGCTGGAGCCGGAGCTGATCCACCGCGACAACCTCGTGCTGGTCTAAGGCGCGCCACGGTGCAAGGAAAAAAGCCGCAACAGTCGATGGCTGCTGCGGCCTTTTCGTATCCGGCTCGCGTGGAAATCAGCGCACGAGCGTCGATTGCGTACGCCCGAAGCGCAGGTTCTCGCTGATCACCGGCGCCTTGCCGATCGGCATCTTGTTGGCGCAGAAGTAGTCCTGATACAGGCGCGACTGGTAGGCGTTGAGTTCGCCGTTCTCGATGCGCGACCAGTTGTTCGCCACGGTCTGGTCCCAGCCGTTGTGGTCGGCGTTCAGGCTCGCGTAGAGACGCCACTCGTAGGTGTCGCAGCGGATGCCTTCGTAATTGATGTTGCGTGCGCCGCTCGGGCTGGTGATGACGATCACATAACGCACCACGCCGTCTGTGCCGACGGTGAGCGACGCCGGATCGACGGAGAACTTCAGCGGCGTGTTGTTCGAGACGTCGAAGCCGTACAGCGTCGTGTTCGGGCCGGGCAGCGCCGGCAGGCTTTCGAGTTTGTTTTCCGTCCACTCGCCCTTGCGGTCGAGCAGATAGGTGAACGCGCTGTCGTCCTTGTTGGTGGGGCCGGAACTGCCGCAAGCGGACAGCAGGACGCTACTAGCGGCCGCGGCGCACACCGCAGCAAGAGCCAATCGTTTCAAGTGATATTCCTTCGATGCACCGGCGCTGCGCGCACGAATGCGCGGCGCCGCGAATGCGGACCGCCGTGCGCCACGCAGGCTACTGCGCAGCGCCCGCCTGGCCGGTCCGGGCGTTGGGTGCGACGTGGCGAGCCTGCGGGCGCAGAACCCAGAAAGCTGGATTACCCGTGCTCGTCCGGCGCAGGCTCGATCATACTCCCCGCCGGGTCGCAGTCGCGTTCCAGTGGGGAATGATCGGCGGCATCCATGAGCGTCGGCTCGAATTCCACCGCCTCGGCGTGCGCGGTTGCGATGAGGCGCGGGTAGCGCACCTCATGGCCATGCGCGCTATGCACATGAACGCGTTCCACACGCGCCATCGCCGGGCGTCGCAAAAATCGCGACAGCTCGGTTAGCGCCAGTTGATAGACGTCGCGCTTGAACTCGATGACCGCGTCGAGCGGCACCCAGTATTCGTTCCAGCGCCACGCATCGAACTCGGGATGCTCCGTTGCCCTCAGGCAGATATCGCAGTCGCGCCCGACCATGCGCAGCAGAAACCAGATCTGTTTCTGACCGCGATAATGGCCGCGCACTTCGCGCTTGATGAACTTGTCCGGCACCTCATAACGCAGCCAGTCGCGCGTGCGACCGACGATCTTGACGTGCTCCGGATGCAGACCGGTTTCTTCGTGCAACTCCCGATACATTGCCTGCATGGGGGTCTCACCATATTTGATGCCCCCTTGCGGAAACTGCCAGGAATGTTCGCGAACCCGTTTGCCCCAAAACACCTCGTTTCGCGCGTTCAAGAGGATGATGCCGACGTTCGGGCGAAACCCCTCACGATCCAGCATACAACCACCTTCGAATCCTTTAAAATTGCTTTGATTATAAACAGATAACGGTCCTCACGCACCCGGCGGCCAGAAGTTTGAAGCGTTTTGTCACGAAGGTGCAAAAACCGTTCGGGGCGCCCTGCGCGGGCCTAACCTGCGCGGCGCCCGGCGCGTTGTCATAATGTCGGGTCTGTGAATTCCACCGTTGGACTCTTTCGGGCGGCCTCCTGTTGCCGCCGCTTTTGGAAAAAACTCTGAATGAAAGCCTCCCGTTTCTTTATCGGCACCCTCAAGGAAGCGCCGGCTGACGCCGAAATCGTCAGCCACAAGTTGATGATCCGCGCGGGCATGATCCGTCGCGTTGCGGGCGGCATCTACAACTATCTGCCGGTTGGTCTGCGTTCGATCCGCAAGGTCGAGCAGATCGTGCGCGAGGAAATGAACCGCGCGGGCGCCATCGAACTGCTGATGCCGGCGGTGCAGCCGGCCGAACTCTGGCAGGAATCGGGGCGCTGGGAGCAATACGGGCCGGAACTGCTGCGTTTCAAGGACCGCAAGCAGACCGATTTCGTGATGGGTCCGACGCACGAAGAAGTCGTCACCGACATCGCGCGCAACCAGATCAAGAGCTACCGTCAGATGCCGGTGAACTTCTACCAGGTGCAGACGAAGTTCCGAGACGAAATCCGTCCCCGTTTTGGCGTGATGCGCGGCCGCGAATTCATCATGAAGGACGCGTACTCGTTCGATAAGGATGTCGACGGTCTGAAGCTGTCGTACCAGAAGATGTACGACGCCTATGTGCGCATCTTCACGCGCCTGGGTCTGAATTTCCGCGCGGTCGTGGCCGACAACGGCTCGATCGGCGGCAGCGGCTCGCACGAATTCCACGTGATCGCCGAAACGGGCGAGGACGACATCGCGTACTGCCCGGATTCGGATTTCGCCGCCAACGTCGAAGCGACCGAAGCGCTGCCGCTGATCGCCGAACGCGCAGCGCCCGCCGAAGCGCTCACCAAGACCTCGACGCCAGGCGCTGCGAAGTGCGAAGCCGTTGCGAAGCTGCTCGATATTCCGCTCGAAAAGACCATCAAGTCGATCATCCTTGCGACCGACAACGAAGGCGAAGGCGCTGAACCCACCATCTGGCTGCTGATGCTGCGCGGCGACCACGATCTGAACGAGATCAAGGCCGGCAAGATCGAAGGCCTCAAGGGCTTCCGCATGGCGACCGAAGCGGAAATCATCGAATGGTTCGGCACGCCGCCGGGCTACCTCGGCCCGCTCAACACGAAGAAGCCGGTCAAGGTGATCGCGGACCTTACGGTCGCGAACATGAGCGACTTCGTGGTCGGTTCGAACGAGGTGGACTTCCACACCACGGGCGTGAACTGGGGCCGCGATCTGCCGGAACCGGTCGTCGCGGATATTCGCAACGTCAAGAAGGGCGATCCGTCGCCGGACGGCAAGGGTGTGATCGACATCTGCCGCGGCATCGAAGTGGGCCACGTGTTCCAGCTCGGCACCAAGTACTCGGACGCAATGGGCGCGACCTTCCTCGCGGAAAACGGCAAGCCCGCGCCGATGCAGATGGGTTGCTACGGCATTGGCGTCACGCGTATCCTGGGTGCGGCGATCGAGCAGAACTTCGACGACAAGGGCATCATCTGGCCGGAATCGATCGCGCCGTTCCAGGTGGTCGTGTGCCCGATGGGTCTGGACCGCAGCGAACTCGTGCGCGAGCACGCCGAACGTGTGTACAACGAACTGGTCGAAGCCGGCATCGACGTGATCCTCGATGATCGCGGCGAGCGCCCGGGCGTGATGTTCGCCGACTGGGAACTGATCGGCGTGCCGCATCGTCTGGTGATCGGCGATCGTGGCCTGAAGGAAGGCAAGATCGAGTACCAGGGCCGCCGCGACACCGAAGCCACGCTGCTGCCGGCGGAAGAGGCCGCAGCCACGGTCGCGCAGAAGGTCAAGGCTGCGCTGCAGGCCTGATGCATCTCACGACAATTCACCCCAGCTAAAGGAGCGTTGCGAACGTGGAGTACAGTTTCCTGTCCGCGACGATCCTGCTGCTGCTCATCACCGATCCGCTCGGCAATATTCCGCTCTTCATCGGCTGCCTGCATCATGTGGCGCGCGAGCGCAGGGCGATCGTGATCCTGCGCGAGGTGGCGATTGCGTTCGTGATCCTGCTCATCTTCATGGTGGCCGGCAACGGCTTCCTGCGCATGATGGGGCTCACGGATACCTCGCTGCGCATCGGCGGCGGCATCGTGCTGTTTCTGATCGCGCTGCGCATGATCTTTCCGCATCCGGGCGGTCCGTTCGGCGGCGGCGACAAGGGCGGCGAGCCGCTCATCGTGCCGCTCGCGATTCCCGCACTGGCGGGGCCGTCGGCGCTGGCCACGGTCATGCTGCTCACGTCGCAGGCGCCGGGCAAGCTGTTCGAATGGATCGGCGCGCTGATCGTGACGATGGCGATCTGCGCGATCGTGCTGGTGTTGGCTGAGCGTATCCAGCAATGGCTCGGCGAGCGCGTGGTGACGGCCTTCGAGCGGCTGATGGGTTTGGTGCTGGTGGCGATTTCGGTGGAGATGATACTCGCGGGCATTGCCGCTTTCGTGCATCACCTTTGATGCACGCCTTTGATGCGCGTCTGCGCTCTCGAATTGCATCCCCCAAGCAAAACGGCTCTTCAATATTGAAGAGCCGTTTTTTTATGGTGCGTAACCCGGGCGAGTATCAGGCGCCCTCGGTCAGCGCACGAATGGTCGGCAGGTTGCGCCAGTAACCCTTCGCGTCCATGCCGCAGCCAAACACATAGCGGTCCGGCACCGAAAAACCGCAGTAATCCGGATGCAGCGGCTTGGCCTTCGGGATGATCTTCTCGCACAGCACGGCCGAGAGGAAACGCTTCGCGCCCATGTCCATGATGCGGTCGCGGATCGCGGCCATGGTCTCGCCTTCATCAAGGATGTCGTCGAGCACGATCACGACGCGGTCCTTCACCGATTCGCGCGGCGCGACGCGCCATTGCATCTCCGCGCTGCCCTTGATGGCGTTGCGGTAGCGCGTGAGGTGGATGTAGTCGAATTCGAGCGGGAAATCGAGGTGCGGCAGCAGCATGCCGGTGAACACGGCCGCGCCGCCCATCACCGACAGCACGAGCGGGAAGTCCTCGCTGATATCGGCGCGAATGGCTTCGGCCATCCGGCCGATCGACGCATTGACCTCGCTTACCGAAACGATTTCTTCGGAGTGGCGGAAAATATGGAGGGCTTCTTCGCGATTCATGACTCTGGCGGGGCGGTGGCTGTAGCTATTCAGTGTGGAAAATAACGACGGCGCGCGCTACAGCAAAAACCCGCGCTTCATGGTCCAGCTCGCGCGCCGCGTCGGTTCGGGCCGTTGCGCGGCCCGCATCAAACTATAAGAGTGTCGATCAGCGCATGCCGGGCATCATGCCCTTCATGCCGCGCATCATCTTCTGCAGATTGCCGCCCTTGAGCTTCTTCATCATGGTGCGCATCTGGTCGTACTGATTGAGCAGACGGTTCACTTCCTGCACCTGCACGCCCGCGCCCGCCGCGATGCGGCGCTTGCGCGTGGCCTTGATGAGATCGGGCTTGGCGCGCTCCTGGGCGGTCATCGAATTGATGATGCCTTCCATGCGGCGCATCTGCTTTTCGGCCTGGCCCATGTTGGCGCCCGAGGCGGCCTGCTGGAACTGCGCGGGCAGCTTGTCCATCAGCGACGACAGGCCGCCCATGCTCTTCATCTGCGTGAGCTGCGCGCGGAAATCGTTGAGGTCGAAGTCGCCGCCTTTCTTGACCTTGTCGGCGAGCTTCTGGGCAGCTTGAACGTCAACGCCGCGCTGCGCCTCTTCGACGAGGGCGAGAATGTCGCCCATGCCGAGAATACGGTTGGCCATGCGGTCCGGGTGGAACACTTCCAGACCGTCGAGCTTTTCCGCGACGCCGACGAACTTGATCGGCTTGCCGGTGATGTGGCGCACGGAGAGCGCCGCGCCGCCGCGCGAATCGCCGTCGAGCTTGGTGAGCACGACGCCAGTGAGCGGCAGGGCGTCGTTGAACGCCTTGGCGGTATTAACCGCGTCCTGACCGAGCATCGCATCGACCACGAACAGCGTTTCCGCCGGCTTGAGCGAGGCGTGCAGCGCGGTGATCTCGTTCATCATCGCCTCGTCGATACCGAGGCGGCCGGCCGTGTCGACGAGCAGCACGTCATGGTAGTGACGCTTGGCCCAGTCGACTGCGGCGGCGGCGATATCCACCGGCTTCTGATCGGGCTGCGACGGGAAGAAGTCTGCGCCGACCTGTTCCGTCACCGTCTTCAACTGCGCGATAGCGGCAGGGCGGTAGACGTCACAGGAAACGGTCAGGACCTTCTTCTTGTACTTTTCGCGCAGGAGTTTGGCGAGCTTGCCGACGGTCGTCGTTTTACCCGCGCCCTGCAGACCGGCCATGAGGATGACGGCGGGCGGCGTGACGGCGAGATTCAGCTCGACCGCCTTACCTTCGTAGTCGCCGCCGATCACGGCCGTCAGCTCGCGCTGCACCACGCCGACGAGCGCCTGGCCCGGCGACAGGCTGCTGATGACTTCTTCGCCCAGCGCCTTTTCCTTGACCTTGGCGATGAACTCGCGCACGACGGGCAGCGCCACGTCCGCTTCGAGCAGCGCGAGACGGACCTCGCGCAGCATTTCCTGCGTATTGGCTTCGGTCAGCCGGGCTTCGCCGCGCAGCGTCTTGACGACGCGCGCCATCCGTTGAGTGAGATTGTCGAGCATGGGGAGGCGGTGAGCAGTGCGGCCCGGTGCGTGTAGCGGGAGAGCGGCGCGTTTCGTCGCGATCCCGCGCGGCCAGGGGGCCTATAGTAAACTTCGAACATGGATATTGTACTGTATGCCCTCACCGTACTCTTGTACGGCAGTCTGTGCGCAGCCGACTGGCGCGCATTGCGCCGCGCCAGCGTCGAGCCGCTCTTTGGCAGCGTGCCGCCGGTGCCGCTGGCGGTTGGTCCGGCAGGCCCCACTGGCGCGGGCGCCGAAGCTTCGCGCGCGCGCAGCTTTGGCATGCTTTCGCGTGCGTTGCTGTTCGTCGCGCTCGCGGCGCACGGGCTGCTGCTGCACATGACGATCTTCCCCGCCAACGAGATGATCTTCGGCTTCGCTTTCGCGTTGTCAGCGATGTTCTGGCTTGGCGCGGTGATCTACTGGATCGAGAGCTTTTTCTTTTCGCTCGACGGATTGCGCCTGCTGCTGCTTCCGCTCGCCGCTATCGCGTCGATTCTGCCGCTCGTGTTCGGCGGCGTGCGCGTGCTGCCGTATGCGGCCGCGCCGCTCTTCAAGCTGCATTTCGTGATCGCCAACGTGGCCTATGGCCTGTTCGCCATCGCCGCGCTGCATGCGGTGCTGATGCTCGCCGTCGAGCGCCGTCTGCATGCGCTCAAGGGGGCAGGCTTCCAGCGCAACGCCGGCAACAAGGGCGGCGGCTGGCTGTCGAACTGGATCGAAACGCTGCCGCCGCTGCTGACGATGGAAAAGCTGTTGTTCCGTCTGATCGGCGCGGGCTTCGTGCTGCTCACCGCCACGCTGGTGACGGGCATCGTGTTCAGCGAGCAACTGATCGACCGTCCGCTTTCGCTCGACCACAAGACCGTGTTCGCGATCCTCTCGTGGCTGATGTTCGGCACGCTGCTCACGGCGCGCAAGATTTCGGGCTGGCGTGGCCGCTCGGCGCTGCGCTGGGTGATCGCGTCGTTTGTCGCGCTGCTGCTGGCCTATGTCGGCAGCCGCTTCGTGTTCGAGGTGCTGCTGCATCGTCCCGTGGTCTGATGCGCGCCTTCATCGTCTGATTTCCGCTTAATTTCATGCGACAGATTCTTCTCCTGATTCTGCTGTTCTTCGTCGGGCAGTGGTTCGTCAAAACGCTGCGCCGCGCGCAGCCGCAAGCGCGTCCCGGCGCGGATCCGCGTCAGCAGGGGCAGGGCGCATCGCGCGCGAACGGCGATGCGCAGAGTGCCAGCGGCGCAGGCAACAGTACTGGCAGTGGCGGCGCACTCGCCGAGCCGATGGTGCGTTGCGCCGAGTGCGGCGTGCACGCGCCGCGCAGCGACTCGGTGAGCGTGGGCACGCAGCACTTCTGCAGTTCTGCGCACGCGCGCGCTTACGACGCGCGCAAGACCCGCCAGGATCGTCCCGCACGATGAGTCACGAGGTAGCGCCGCCTGCGTACACGGTCGATGCGCAGGGCTGGGTTTCTCCCGCGCAGCGTCTGCCGTCACCGAATTTCGAAGCGCGTCCCGATGGTGCGGTGCCGACGCTCATCGTCGTGCACAACATCAGCCTGCCGCCCGATACCTTCGGCGGTCCCGAGATCGCCGATCTTTTTCTCAATCGCCTCGATTGCGACGCGCACCCGTACTTCGATGCGCATCTGCGCGGCGTGCGCGTGTCGGCGCATTTCGTGATCCATCGCGACGGCGCGCTCGAACAGTTCGTATCGTGTGATGAGCGCGCCTGGCATGCGGGACTGTCGAGCTTCTTCGGACGCGAGCGCTGCAACGACTTTTCGATCGGCATCGAGCTGGAGGGCAGCGATACGAAGCCCTTCGAAGCCGCGCAATATGCGACACTCGCGCCGCTCGTGCGCGCGTTGTGCGCGCACTATCCGATCGACTCGCTGGCCGGGCACTCGGATATCGCGCCAGGTCGCAAGACCGATCCGGGGCCGCACTTCGACTGGGCGCGTCTGCAGCAACGGACGCAACTCGGCGATGTGTTCTTTCCCTATCTTTTTCCGCGCGATGGATCGCCAGCGTCGTCTTGACGCAGTGAAGCGCAACTAAACGGAAGGCTTTCGGCGCGCTAACCATAGCGTGGCGTATGGGCTTTTTCGACGCGCCGCGCGCGAATGCCCGCGCCGTCTGGCCTTCGCGCCGCAGGCAATGTTGTCAAGACTTCAGGCAAAAAAATAAGCCGTTGACCCTCCGGCAACTTCCACTATACTTCGTACCCGAAGCACGGCTTTACACCATATGTTGTGTTGTTATGCGGCGCCCCGCTCGGTCGAGCATGGCGCCGCGCGCATTAGCGGCATAGGAAAAATTGTGCGGTGCAGTCGGCCTTGAAGCCGGCGCACCGGCTGGTATCGAGAGAAAAGGGTACAGCCAATGATCGCGGCATCCACGATGAAGACCGAAGCATTGCGTGGTTCATCTGCCTTGCCGCATCCGGCAGCCTCGCCAGGCTGGCCCCCCATCTCCCCCCAATCGTCCGCGCACACGGGGGCGCGGCATCCGTATTAATTCGCGAATTCCCTTCGCACATTTCCAGGACCAGGAGCTTTGCACATGCAAACGACCGATAACGTCTCGACCCGGTATGAAGGCGCGCACGCCGCGCAGCTGGGTGGTCAGCCGCAGGACGGCCAGACCGGCGCAACGCAGTTCGCCGACCACAAGGTGATCCGCCGTAACGGCAGCGTTGTGGGCTTCGAGCCGTCGAAGATCGCCCTCGCCATGACCAAGGCATTCCTGGCCGTCAATGGCGGACAGGGTGCAGCATCGGCGCGCGTTCGCGAACTCGTCGAGCAGTTGACGCAGAACGTGGTGCGCGCGCTGGTGCGCAGCCGCCCGAACGGCGGCACGTTCCACATCGAAGACATCCAGGATCAGGTCGAACTCGCGCTGATGCGCGGCGGCGAGCACAACGTTGCGCGCGCCTACGTGCTGTATCGCGAAAAGCGCAGCCAGGAACGCACGCATGCGCCCGAAGCGGCAGCCGCGCCTGGCATCAACGTGATCGACAACGGCGTCTCGCGTCCGCTCGACATGCAAGCGCTGCGCGCGTTGATCGTGTCGGCAACCGAAGGTCTGGGCGACGCTGTGAGCGCCGACCCGATCGTCGCTGAAACGGTCAAGAACCTGTACGACGGCGTGCCGATGTCGCAGGTCTACGACTCGGCGATCCTCGCCGCACGCACGATGATCGAAAAGGATCCGGCCTACAGCCAGGTCACGTCGCGCATCCTGCTGCACACGATCCGTCGCGAAATTCTGGAAGAAGAAGTCACGCAAGCCGACATGGGCTGGCGCTACGCCGAATACTTCCCGCAGTTCATCAAGCGCGGCGTCGAAGCCGGCCTGCTCGACGACAAACTGCAACAGTTCGACCTCAAGCGTCTGGGCAATGCGCTCGACGCCGGCCGCGACCTGCAGTTCGGCTACCTCGGGCTGCAGACGCTGTACGACCGCTACTTCCTGCACGTCGGCGGCACCCGCATCGAAATGCCGCAGGCATTCTTCATGCGCGTCGCGATGGGCCTGTCGCTCAACGAAATCGACCGCGAAGCGCGTGCGATCGAGTTCTACAACGTGCTCTCGTCGTTCGACTTCATGTCGTCCACGCCCACGCTGTTCAACTCGGGCACGCACCGCTCGCAGCTGTCGTCGTGCTACCTCACGACGGTTGCCGACGACCTCGACGGCATCTACGAAGCGCTCAAGGACAACGCACTGCTGTCGAAGTTCGCCGGCGGTCTGGGCAACGACTGGACGCGCGTGCGCGCACTCGGTTCGCACATCAAGGGCACGAACGGCAAGTCGCAAGGCGTGGTGCCGTTCCTGAAGGTCGTGAACGACACGGCCGTGGCGGTGAACCAGGGCGGCAAGCGCAAGGGCGCGGTCTGCGCATACCTGGAAACCTGGCACCTGGACATCGAAGAATTCCTGGAGCTGCGCAAGAACACGGGCGATGACCGTCGCCGTACGCACGACATGAACACGGCGAACTGGATTCCCGACCTGTTCATGAAGCGCGTGATGGAAGGCGGCGACTGGACGCTGTTCTCGCCGTCGACCTGCCCGGATCTGCACGACCTGTTCGGCGCGGATTTCGAAAAGGCTTACGTCGCTTACGAAGAGAAGGCTGCGCGCGGCGAGATCAAGCTGTTCAAGAAGCTGCCGGCTGCGCAACTGTGGCGCAAGATGCTGGGCATGCTGTTCGAAACGGGCCACCCGTGGATCACGTTCAAGGATCCGTGCAACGTGCGCTCGCCGCAGCAGCACGTCGGCGTCGTCCACTCGTCGAACCTGTGCACGGAAATCACGCTGAACACCAGCGACACGGAAATCGCCGTGTGTAACCTGGGTTCGGTGAACCTCGTCGCGCACATGATCGAACAGGCCGACGGCACGTTCGCGCTCGATCACGAGAAGCTCAAGCGCACCATCAGCGTGGCGATGCGCATGCTCGACAACGTGATCGACATCAACTACTACGCAGTGGCGAAGGCGCGTAACTCGAACCTGAAGCACCGTCCGGTCGGCATGGGCATCATGGGCTTCCAGGACTGCCTGCACGTTCTGCGCACGCCGTTTGCTTCGCAAGAGGCGGTCGAGTTCGCCGATCGTTCGATGGAAGCGGTCTGCTACTACGCTTACTGGGCGTCGACGGAACTGGCAGCCGAGCGCGGCCGTTACTCGACCTACCGCGGCTCGCTGTGGGATCGCGGCATCCTCCCGCAGGACACGATCAAGCTGCTCGAAGAAGCACGCGGCGGTTACGTCGAAGTCGATTCGAGCGAAACGATGGACTGGACCTCGCTGCGCGAGCGCATCGCCACGCACGGCATGCGTAACTCGAACTGCATCGCGATCGCACCGACCGCGACCATCTCGAACATCATCGGCGTGTCGCCGTGTATCGAGCCGACGTTCCAGAACCTCTACGTGAAGTCGAACCTCTCGGGCGAATTCACGGTGGTGAACGACTACCTCGTTCGCGATCTGAAGGCGCGCGGTCTGTGGGACGAAGTCATGGTCGCCGACCTGAAGTACTTCGACGGCATGCTCTCGCGCATCGACCGCGTGCCGGCCGATCTGCGCGCTGTGTACGCAACGGCGTTCGAAGTCGATCCGACGTGGCTGGTCGAAGCGGCCTCGCGTCGCCAGAAGTGGATCGACCAGGCGCAGTCGCTGAACATCTTCATGGCGGGTGCATCGGGCAAGAAGCTCGACGAGATCTACAAGCTCGCATGGGTGCGCGGCCTGAAGACCACCTACTACCTGCGCACGATGGCGGCCACGCACGTCGAGAAGTCGACGGTCGCTCACGGCGCGCTCAACGCGGTGCCGACGGGCGGTTCGAACGGCGGCGGCGCAAGCGGCGGTGCTGGCTTCGGTGCAGCCGGCGGCGCAGCCAACGGTGGTTCGACGGTGATGCATTCGGCTCCCGCGCAGTCAGCCGCGCAGGCAGCCGCGCAGTCAGCCGATCAGGCCGCAGAAGCGGCACCGGAAGCGGAAGGTCCGGTGTGCATGATGCGTCCGGGCGATGCCGGCTTCGAAGAGTGCGAGGCTTGCCAGTAACTCGGGTGACCCGCTCGCCAATAAAGCGGCAGCGCGCAGTGCAACACTGCGCGCATGACGCAGGACCGCGAGCCGTACAGCAGCAACCCGGCAGTACCGTAGTCAACAATAGTAGGTAGTCGTAGCGTTTGAAGGGCGGCGTGCGCAAGGCGCGCCGCCTGTCTCTCCCGACGAAGTGCCGATGTGCAACTAGCGACGCGGCACGCGCATTGCGGACCACCACGAACAAGAGGCTTCAGGAATCCCTGGGGTTTTTTGCGAGCGAGTGACTACAGTGTGTGATGAGAGTCGGGATGTGCCGCGCGAAGCATGTGAGATGCGACGCGAGATGCGCAGTGAGGCAGCGCGATCGACATGCGGATCGACAGATTTCGCAGCAACGCAAAACGCGTGACGGACGTAGTGAAGGACAGCGTGGGAGCGAGCGTGAAAGCGATCGCAAGCGGCGAGTGAAGTTCCATGCGAAGCACTCGCGAAACGAAGCCTCTTTCACCTGCGTTCACGATTGCGCGAAGACCACGATACGCGTCATGACAGTGACGTTCGAGCGACGCTGAAGCGAAGCTTGCGCACTGTTCACGCGAGTCGATCGAGACGATGCGATAACAAAGTGTTGTATCGAGGTCTCAACGCGAATCGAAAACAGGTTTTTTCGTGTGCGAACCCTTTTACCGCTCACGAAAAGATGGTACAAACCGTTCTAAATTGATGGTGACATTTATGCTCAACTGGGATGACGAGAACACGGCCGTAACTCCGTCGAGCGGTGCGCAGCAAAACGCAATGCGCAACCTCGCGGGACAGGCTGTCTCTGCTCCGGGCATGCACTCCGCTCCTCAGTCCTCTTCGGCGCAAAACATCTTCGCCGCCGACTTCGCTGTCGCTCCGCCGCCGCAGACGCCGGTCTCGACCGAAGGTCGCGTGAATGTCGCCGACAAGCGCATCATCAACGGTCAGACCGACGTCAATCAGTTGGTCCCGTTCAAGTACAAGTGGGCCTGGGAGAAGTACCTGGCTGGCTGTGCGAATCACTGGATGCCGCAGGAAGTGAACATGTCGCGCGACATCGCCCTGTGGAAAGACCCGAATGGTCTGACCGAGGACGAGCGCCGCATCGTGAAGCGCAACCTCGGCTTCTTCGTGACCGCCGACTCCCTCGCCGCCAACAACATCGTGCTCGGCACCTACCGGCACATCACGGCGCCCGAATGCCGCCAGTTCCTGCTGCGCCAGGCGTTCGAAGAGGCGATCCACACGCACGCATACCAGTACATCGTTGAATCGCTCGGTCTGGACGAAAGCGAAATCTTCAACGCGTACCACGAGGTCAAGTCGATCCGCGACAAGGACGAGTTCCTGATTCCGTTCATCACGACGCTCACGGACCCCTCGTTCAAGACCGGTACGCTCGAAGCCGACCAGACGCTGCTCAAGTCGCTGATCGTGTTCGCTTGCATCATGGAAGGTCTGTTCTTCTATGTGGGCTTTACGCAGATTCTCGCGCTCGGCCGCCAGAACAAGATGACGGGCGCCGCTGAGCAGTATCAGTACATCCTGCGCGACGAGTCGATGCATTGCAATTTCGGCATCGACCTGATCAACCAGATCAAGCTCGAAAATCCGCAGCTGTGGACCCCGGCGTTCCGCGCGGAAATCACCGAACTGTTCAAGCAGGCCGTCGATCTCGAATACCGTTACGCGGAAGACACCATGCCGCGTGGCGTGCTGGGCCTGAACGCGTCGATGTTCAAGAGCTATCTGCGCTTCATCTGCAACCGTCGCTGCCAGCAGATCGGCCTCGACGCGCTGTTCCCGAACGAAGAGAACCCGTTCCCGTGGATGAGCGAAATGATCGACCTGAAGAAGGAACGCAACTTCTTCGAAACGCGTGTGATCGAGTATCAGACGGGCGGTGCGCTGACCTGGGAGTGACCCGGACGCACTGCGCAGTCAGTCATTTGGGGTTGCCGCGAGGCGCTACGCGAGCGCCTTCGCCGGCATGACGATTAGGAGCAGGAACGCCTGATGCAAAGCGTGCCCGGAGCCCTGGCGGCTCAACTACGTGTAAGGCACTTTGCGAACCCTTCAGAGGGATGGGCAAACTTCCCCCCGGAAAAAGGCGCGAGCCGTGTGGCTTGCGCCCTCAACGAACGTTGCCCGGTGTCGGTAGCCGACGCCGGAAAGACTTGGCGCGCCGTGTCATTGGACACGGCGCGCCTTACCGCATTCATTAGCGTAAGCGCGCGGGATCAGCGTACGCCGATGAATAGCCCGCTTTGTAGCGTGCGCCCTGAGAAGCGTTTGCGGGAAGCGGGTTTTGACGAAGGGTGTAGTTTGAACTGACTCTCATCTGAACCTGAAGGAGAAAAAAATGGCACTTGCCAAGAAGAAACCGGCGGTCAAGAAAGCCGCAGTGAAGAAGGTCGCAGCGAAGAAGGCTGCTGCTCCGGCGAAGAAGGCCGCAGTGAAGAAAGTGGCCGCGGTGAAGAAGGTTGCTGCGAAGAAGGCAGCACCGGCGAAGAAGGTTGCTGCGAAGAAGGCAGCGCCGGCCAAGAAGGCAGCACCGGCGAAGAAGGTTGCAGCCAAGAAAGTCGCCGTGAAGAAGGTTGCTGCGAAGAAGGCAGCACCGGCGAAGAAGGTCGCAGCGAAGAAGGTTGCAGCGAAGAAAGTCGCCGTGAAGAAGGTTGCTGCGAAGAAGGCGGCACCGGCGAAGAAGGCCGCAGCGAAGAAGGTTGCAGCGAAGAAAGTGGCCGTGAAGAAGGTTGCTGCGAAGAAGGCAGCACCGGCGAAGAAGGCTGCGCCCGCGAAGAAGGCTGCTGCCAAGAAGGCTGCGCCTGCGAAGAAGGCCGCGCCTGCTGCGAAGAAGCCCGCTGCGAAGAAGGCTGCCGCTGCTGCGCCTGCGGCTCCTGCTGCGCAACCGGCTGCGCCCGCAGCAACGGTGAAGACGGCGCTGAACCCGGCTGCTGCATGGCCGTTCCCGACGGGCAGCCGTCCGTAAGCCGTTCGAGTTGTACAAGCAGTAAAAGCCGAAGCACGCGAGAGTCAGTTAAACAACGCGTGCTTCGGTGGTCGGGCCTGGCGGCTTGCTCGCGAGGTTCGGCCTGCAATCCCGTCGCAGGGTTCTCCGCGACGGGATTTTTTTCGTCTGCGAGTTTTGCTCGACCTGTGCTGCTCGCGCTACAGGATCACAACGCGGGCATGAAAAAAGGCGCATGCACAGGGGAGAGCATGCGCCTGAGGTTCCGCAGATCAGGCGCATGGCACCCGCGCTGCGGTACAGGGGAAACCGGTCTTCGGTTGCCGACGTGATGCACACGTCAGCGCGAGTCAAGCTACAGCCCTAGTGCGTCACGCGCGTCACGCCGCCGCTAGAGAGCAGGCGCACGCGGTCGCCGGCCTGGAACACTTCACCGGTGGCGGACTGCGTGATGGCGCGATAGTCGCCGTTATCCAGGCGCACAGTGATTTCGAGGCCATCGTGCACGGCGACGCCGTTCTCCACCGCATTGCCGGCCACCGCGCCCGCGATGCCGCCGATGATGCCAGTGACGATCGAGCCGCGGCCGCCGCCGATCGCGCTGCCGGCCACCGCGCCAAGCGCGCCGCCGCCGACTGCGCCCAGACCGCTAGGCTGGCCGTTGTTCGAGCTGATCTTCACCGCCCGCACGCTTTCGACCACGGCCATGCGCACCGTGGCTTCGCGTTGCGCCTGCGAGGCGGTGTACACGTCGGCGGAACTGCTGTTATAGGCACAACCCGTCACGGCGAGCGAGCCCGCGATCATGACGGCCACAATCAGACGATTTGTTGTTTTCATTTCCCGTAACTCCAATGCGCTTCAATGCACGCCGTTCCCGCGGCGCTGCGCTAGCTGTTCACAGCGACAGCTCGTAACCGAACGCCGCCTTGAAACGTTCCTCGATCTGCGCCTTGCCAGGCGCATAGTTCTGCGGACCTTGTTGTTCGATCTTGAGCGCGCCCATCAGGCTGGCCAGACGCCCGGTGGTTGCCCAGCCGAGCTTGTTCTCGATGCCGTAGAGCAGACCGCCGCGGAATGCGTCGCCGCAACCGGTGGGGTCGAGCACGCGTTCGGCCTGCACAACGGGAATCTCTTCGATCTGGCCGTCGTGGTAGATCTGCGAGCCTTGCTCGCCGCGCGTGATGATGAGCGCATCCACCTTGCTGGCCATCTCTTCGATCGACCAGCCGGTGCGGTGGCTCACAAGGTTGGCTTCGTAATCGTTGACCGTCAGATAGGTCGCAAGTTCAATCGCGCGACGCAGCGACGCACCGTCGAACAGCGGCAAACCTTGACCCGGATCGAAGACAAACGGGATTTTTGCGGCTGCGAGCTGCTCCACGTGCTGAACCATGCCGTCGAAGCCGTCCGGCGCGACGATGCCGAGCTTGATGCCGGGCGCTTCGTCTGCCTTGTTCACGTGCGATTGCATCATCGCGCCCGGGTGGAACGCGGTGATCTGGTTGTTTTCGAGATCGGTCGTGATCATCGCCTGCGCCGACCACATGTCGGGCAGCACGCCCACATGGGTGGTGTTCAGGCCGAGCGCGGCGAAGCGGTCCATGTAGGGCTGCGCGTCGTTGGCGCCGAGCGTGCCCATGATGCGCGCATCGCCGCCCAGCAAATGCAGCGCGTAGCCGATATTGCCGGCGCAGCCGCCGAATTCGCGGCGCATCGTCGGCACGAGGAAGCTCACGTTCAGGATGTGCACCTGCTCGGGCAGGATGTGCTCCCGGAAGCGACCCTCGAAGGTCATGATGTTGTCGTAGGCGAGCGAGCCGCAAATGAGCGTAGCCAAGGCGGGAATTCCTGTGATGCGTGTGATGAAAGAGGGCGGCGCGGCGGGCGATGTCGTTTCGATGAGTCTTCGCAATGCCGCTACGCGCCGCCGTCCGTGATTACTTCAGCGCGGCGAGCGCTGCGTCGTAGTTCGGCTCGTTCTTGATTTCGCCGACGCGTTCGGCGTACACGACGTTGTCGTCGGCGTCGATCACGACCACGGCGCGTGCCGTCAGGCCGGTCAGCGGGCCGCTGGTGATGTCCACGCCGTAGGCTTGCGCGAACTCGTGGCCGCGGAAGGTCGACGCCGTGACGACGTTTTCGATGCCTTCGGTCGTGCAGAAGCGGCCGGCGGCGAACGGCAGGTCGCCCGAGATCACGACGACAGCGGTGTTTTCGAGGTTCGCTGCCGCTTCGTTGAACTTGCGCGTCGAGGTGGCGCAGGTCGGCGTGTCGAGGCTCGGAACGATGTTCAGGACCTTGCGCTTGCCTGCGAAATCGGCGAGGGCGACGGGCTTCAGATCCTTGCCGACGAGCGAGAACGACGGGGCTTTCTGGCCCGGCGCCGGGAAGGTGCCTGCGACGTCGATCGGGTTACCGCCTAGCGTGACTTGACTCATGATGCTCTCCGGATTCAAAGCTGTTGTGGTGAGTGGCGCACCCGACGGGGTCGGGTGCCAGGGGCGCGCGAGCGTGCATCGTGTGAGCGGCGCGCTCGCGCGCGGGGATGCGTGGTTAAGTGTCGCCGTTACGGATAGAAGATCTCGATGCGGAAATTCGACGCGATGACGTTGCCGGTATCGAGCCGCACGATCATCGTCTGCGTGGTGCGCGCGGGCAGGCCGCCATCGATGCGGGTGCCGGGAGGCACGTAGTCCTGCGGCCACAGCACGCGGCGCAGGACCACGTTGTTCTGGCGGTCTAGCAGCGTCAGTTCGATCGCCGGATAGGCGAGCGCCACCTGGAAGCGGTTGCGCAGCGGCACCTTCAGTTCGAGATGATGCGGGTCGTCCACCTGGCGCAGATCGGATGGCTGGACCTGCAGACCGTCGATATCGCGCGGCGGGCTCACGTGGCAGCCCAACTGCGCGCAGACCTGCTGGTAGATCGGCTGCGACGCGGGCCAGTAGACCATGACGCTTTCGCGCTGCCACCAGACCAGCTGCAACGCCAGCAGTACGATCAGCGCAAGCGCCAGCAGCGAGCCGAAAATGCGCCAGCCCGGATGCCCTTTCGCGCGCGCGGGCGCTTCACGGGTGACCGCGAAGGGCTCGTCGGCGCTATTGGGTTCGAGCGCGGTGAAGGCGGGGGCTGCAGCGGTCGCGACCGCTGCCACACCGGCCGCCGCCGCTGCCGTGACGGCCGTGGAGCGATGCAGCGCCGGTTCGGGATCGGCGCTGGGTGGGCGAGATGCGTGATGAGCGATTTCCCCCGACGAAAGCGTCGGTTCGGCGGGACCCGGATGCGCGCTGCCTGGAGCGAGCGGTTCGGGCGGCACCAGTTCGGGCTCGACGCGCGTCCAGCGCGTGGCCGGCGGGAAGGGTTCGGCGGGCGTTTCGGGCGCGGTCTGCGCGGCGGCGGATGCGGACGCGAACGTGGGTTCATCGTCGTGGATCACGCGCATTTCGGCATTGCGCGCCGCGTTGCTGGTTGCGGCGGCAGCGAGGCTCACTTGCGGCAGATGCTCCGCGTTGTATTGCAGGCGCGGATCGATGTGGCTGTCCGGCAAGGGAGCCCACGGGTCCCAGGCGGCACCCGCAAAATTCGGCGGGGGAGCGGGGCGGGGGGGAGCCGGTTCCGGCTGGGGCGCGTGATCGGGTACCTGCGCGGCTACCTGCTCGGGCTCGGCGACCGCTTCATGAATCTGGGCAAAGCTTTCCGGCGCGGCTTCCAGCGCGTGACCGGGCGCGGCGAGTTGTTGCTCAGTTGTCTGCCCGGTTACCTGCGTCTGGGCAGGCTCCTGCACCGCTTCTGGCTCAGGCTCGCGGGGCGTCTCTACAACGGGTTCGATGTGTACGGGCTGGGTTGCGGGCTGGGGTGCGGGCGTTGAAGCGTGCGCGGAATGCGGTGCCGCCGCCGCAGCGTCCGGCGTCGTCAGGCTCGCGGCGATATCGGCCGCAACCGGCGTGGCCAGCGCGAAATCGCCGCCTTCGGGCATCTCGTACAGGCCACCCGTTGCGTCGAAAGCTTCCTGGCAATGGCCGCAGCGCACGAGGCCGCGGCGCGCGGCAAGCTGCGCCGGCTGGATTCGGAATACGGTTTCGCAGAAGGGGCAGCGCGTGGCCAGGAGCATGTGTGCCGTGGACCCGGATGGTTGGCGATACCCGCCATTCTAATGGCAATCCACGACGCTTAACGACTTGAGCCGCCGCCCCGTAGGGCGGGCGGCTTTCGTGGTGCGTTACGCGCGGCGCGTACCGGCCAGGCAAACCCAGCCTTCGTGTTCGCGCCAGACCGAGATATCGATCCACTTCGCGTACACCTGGGCCACTTCGTCGGCCTGACGGGCCAGAATGCCCGACAGCGCGATGCGTCCACCCGGCTTCACGCGCGACGACAGCATCGACGCCATCAGCTTGAGCGGATTCGAAAGAATGTTGGCGACGACGATGTCGAACTCGCCCGGCTGGAGGTCGTCAGGCAGGCCGTAAGTGACGTCGGCGTGGTTACGTTCGCTGTTATGGCGCGCCGATTCGACCGCCTGCGGGTCGATGTCGATGCCGATCACCGGATTCGCGCCGCACTTCTTCGCGAGAATCGCGAGGATGCCCGAGCCGCAGCCATAGTCCAGCAGCGACGAATTAGCCTGCACGTTCTGCTCCAGCCATTCCATGCAAAGACGCGTGGTGGGATGGCTGCCCGTGCCGAACGCGAGGCCCGGATCGAGTTCGAGCACGAGAGCATTGGGATCGGGCGCGTCATGCCACGAGGGCACGACCCAGATGCGCTCGCCGATCGGAATCGGGTCGAACTGCGATTGCGTCAGACGCACCCAGTCCTGTTCCTCGACTTCGCGCAGCAGGTGCTTCGGCGTTTCCGGCAAGCCCATCTCGTTGCACGCGGCCACGAGCAGCACGGCGGGATCCTGATCGTCGCCGATCAGCGCGATCACGCGCGAATGCTGCCACGCGGTGCGCTCGGGCGTGAGGCCCGGCTCGCCGAAGAGCGGCTGCTCGTCGGGCGTGTCGGCGTCGGCGTCTTCCACCGACACCGAGAGGGCGCCAAGCTCAAGCAGCGCGTCGGAGAGTTCCTCCGCGCGGTCGCGCTCAAGCTCGACGATCAGTTCCCGGTAGCTCATGGATTACGCTTCGTCCTTCTTCACAGCCTGGCGTTCGGCCAGACGGCTTTCGAGGTAGTGAATGCTCGTGCCGCCTTCGACGAACTTGGCGTCGAGCATCAGTTCGCGGTGCAGCGGAATGTTGGTCGAAATGCCTTCGACGACCATTTCCGACAGTGCGATGCGCATGCGCTGGATCGCCTGTTCGCGCGTTGCACCGTAGGTGATCAGCTTGCCGATCATCGAATCATAGTTCGGCGGCACGAAATAGCCATTGTAGGCATGCGAGTCGACGCGCACGCCCGGGCCCCCCGGCATATGCCAGGAGGTCAGACGGCCCGGCGACGGCGTGAACTTGAACGGATCTTCGGCGTTGATACGGCACTCGATCGCGTGGCCCTTCAACTGGATGTCGCGCTGGCGGAACGCGAGCTTCTCGCCAGCGGCGATGCGGATCTGTTCCTGCACGATGTCGATGCCGGTGATCTGCTCCGTGACCGGGTGCTCGACCTGCACGCGCGTGTTCATTTCGATGAAGTAGAACTCGCCGTTTTCGTACAGGAATTCGAACGTGCCCGCGCCCAGATAGCCCATCTTCTTGCAGGCGTCGGCGCAACGATCGCCGATGCGGTCGAGCAGGCGGCGCGCGATGCCCGGCGCCGGCGCTTCCTCGATCACCTTCTGGTGGCGGCGCTGCATCGAGCAGTCGCGCTCGCCCAGCCACACGGCGTTCTTGAACGAATCGGCCAGCACCTGAATCTCGATGTGACGCGGATTCTCAAGGTACTTCTCCATGTACACCTGCGGGTTGCCGAAGGCGCGGCCCGCTTCTTCGCGCGTCATGTTGACCGCGTTCACCAGCGCCGCTTCCGTGTGCACCACGCGCATGCCGCGACCGCCGCCGCCGCCCGACGCCTTGATGATGACCGGGTAGCCGATCGTGCGTGCGATCTTGACGATTTCCTTCGGATCATCGGGCAGCGCGCCTTCCGAGCCCGGCACGCAAGGCACGCCGGTCTTGATCATGGTCTGCTTGGCCGTGACCTTGTCGCCCATCATGCGGATGGTTTCCGGGCGCGGACCGATGAAGGTGAAGCCCGATTGCTCGACGCGCTCGGCGAAGTCGGCGTTTTCCGACAGGAAGCCGTAGCCGGGGTGGATCGCCTCGGCATCCGTGACTTCCGCCGCGCTGATGAGCGCCGGCATGTTCAGGTAGGAAAGATTCGAAGGCGCCGGGCCGATACAGACCGCCTCGTCGGCGAGCTTCACGTACTTGGCTTCCTTGTCGGCTTCCGAATAGACGACGACCGTCTTGACACCGAGTTCGCGGCACGCGCGCTGAATGCGCAGCGCGATTTCGCCACGATTGGCGATTAGGATTTTTTCAAACATGGTGGGTATTCGACTCATCAATGGGCGCCGCATGGCAATGCAGGCGGGCCGCCAGGGAGGACCGGGGGTGCGCGCGGCGCTGGTGGCCGCGCGCGCCGCGACCGGCGAGGGCGGTGCGGCGCCTGAGGGATGTCGCGGATGTCGCGCGAAGCGTCGGCGCGCTCATGCGAAACGCTCGTGATCTGCGGGTGGGTGTGATTACGCGACCACGTAGAGCGGCTGGCCGTATTCGACCGCCTGGCCGTTCTCGACGAGGATTTCCTTGACCACGCCCGCGACGTCGGATTCGATTTCGTTGAGGAGCTTCATCGCTTCGATGATGCACAGCGTCTGGCCTTCCTTGACCGTGTCGCCAACCTGCACGAACGGGTCGGCGCCCGGCGACGGTGCGCGGTAGAACGTGCCGACCATCGGCGACGTCACGACATGGCCTTGCGGCGCCGCCGGCGCGGCAGCGGCGGGCGCTGCGGCTTCGCCTGCCTGGGCCGCCGGTGCTGCAGCCATCGGCGCGCCGGCCATCGGCGCGGCGAACTGGGCGCTCGGTTGTACATAGACCGGCGGCGCGTTCTTGACGATGCGCACCTTGCCTTCGCCCTCGGTGACTTCGAGTTCCGAAATGCCCGATTCGGAGACGAGGTCGATCAGAGTCTTCAGCTTACGTAGATCCATGGTGCAGCCCCTTTTCTTGAATACGTGAGGTGCCGGGGCGCAAGCGTCCCGGCACGGGATAAGAGTTGTCTTTCAGAGTGCGTCGGTCATCCGGCGCCGAAGTCAGGCGGGCGACCTGGCAGCGAGCCGGTCGAGCGCGTATTCGAGCGCGTAGAGATAACCCTTCCAGCCGAGGCCGCAGATGACGCCTTCGGCCTGGTCGGAAAAATACGAGTGATGCCGGAAGGTTTCGCGGCGATGCACGTTCGAGAGATGGATCTCCACGAACGGAATGCCCACGCCTGCCAGCGCATCCCGGATCGCCACGCTGGTGTGCGTGTATGCGGCCGGGTTGATCAGGATGAAATCCGTCTGTTCCGTGCGGGCCGCCTGGATGCGGTCGACCAGCGCGCCTTCGTGATTGCTCTGGAACGTTGCCAGCTCCACGCCTGCATCAGCGGCACGGTCGGCGAGCGCCTGATCGATCTGCGGCAGCGTCACGCGCCCATAGACCTCCGGTTCCCGGGTGCCGAGAAGATTGAGGTTGGGTCCGTGCAAAACCAGCAGTCGCGTCATGGTCGCTTCTTTTTCCGTGGAATTGCGCGAACTTTAGCGCTGATTAGAGAAATTTGTCTAGTTTTCCAAACGCTCGATATGACCCCAAGACCGCGCGGTAAGGCGCGGTGAGGTCGATCTTCAGTCAATTGCATCAAATCTGGCGGCAAAAAGTGCTCTACGGCTGTTAAGCCCCGGTCAATTCTTCAGTCGCGTCAAAGTGCGTCAAGGGTGTGGCGCAGCTCGTCCGGTTTGATTTGGCCTAATTTTGTCGCACGAACGGCGCCGTTCGCGTCGATTACGACGGTGTAAGGCAAGCCGCCGGCGGTGTTGCCGAACGCACGCGCGACGTCCGCGCCGCCGAAGCCGGCGATATAGATCGGGTAATCGACCTTGACCTTGCCAAGGAAAGACTTGATGTTGGTTGCCGAATCCACCCCCAGGCCCACGAACTGGATGCCTTTCTTCGCATACTCGCGATGCAGGGCGGACAGTTCGGGCATTTCCTCGACGCACGGGCCGCACCATGAGGCCCAGAAGTTCACCACGATCGGGTGACCCTTATAGATGGCGAGCGACTGCGGCTTGCCGTCCGGGTTGGTGACGGCGGCGCTCCAGAGCTGGTCCACCGCGCTTTGCTTGCCATTGACGGTTGCCGCGTCCGCGTTGGTGATGCCGGCGCTGCCTTCATGTCCGCCGCTCGCAAAATGTCCTGCAAGAATGCCGCCGCAGGCTGCCACCGTCGCGACTGCGACGCCGGCCAGAATCCGCTTTGTGTTCATTGCTGCGCTATCTAGATGAGTCAGGTGGTGGAGGTGGCGCCGCTCTTGTCGATCAGCGCCTGGAGTGCCTGCGCATTCGCGCGCGGCAGTCGCCCGCGCGCATCGGCGCGTACTGCGCCGCGCAGGTCGTCGGTATTGTAGAGCGCGACGTGAATGCCGACCGGTTCTTCGGTGCGCGAGGGCTTCCACAGGAAGCTGAGCGTCTCCACATCGCCGCGCGCGGCAAAGTGGCGGGTTTCCGAAACGTCGTATTGCACGTTCGCGTTCAGCAGCCAGATGGCGACATCCTTGGTGTTATCGCAAAAGATCTGCAGATGGATGTCCGAATGCTCGCCCGCCGTGCCATTGAGCACCGCGCCCGTGAGGAACGGGTTGAAGGTCGCGAGCTTGAGCATCCAGTCGAGCGCGATCTCGCGCAGACGCCGCAGCACCGCCGGCTGGCTGTCGCCCTGAAAGAGCGCCTGATATTCGCGGATCTCGTCCTCGATCTGGTCATTGTCGGGCAACCAGATGCCCTCGATACGGGTGTCCCCCACCACCTGCCGCGCGGCCTTGCGCTTGGCGGTGGCGTAATCGAGGCCGTCCTCGGCAATCATTCTGGCTGCCGCGATGGCGATTTCCTCGCGCACGCGCTGGGGATCGAAATGAGCTCTGCGAATCATGCACCCATCATACTAGAGAACGCAGGGCGTTCCCGGCGGCCGCCGCAGCGCAGCGGCGCGCCGCAACATCGATGCGCCGCGCATGCGGCCAGCCCCGGCCCGCTGCGGCGAAAAAGCCCCAATGGCTCGGGTACAATACCGTTCTTTGCTCCGGCGGTCCCATACGAAGGCGCCGCCGTTCCGCTTCACCCATCCCAATAAACCGATTAACCCGTTCACGACGCCCGCGCGGCGCGACAGGCTTATGCACATCCATATCCTCGGCATCTGCGGCACGTTCATGGGCGGTCTCGCCGTGCTCGCGCGCAGTGCGGGCCACACGGTCACCGGCTGCGACGCGGGCGTGTATCCGCCGATGAGCACGCAGCTCGAAGCGCAGGGTATCCGCCTGATCGAAGGTTACGATGCGAGCCAGACCGGGTTGAACCCCGATCTCTACGTGATCGGCAACGTGGTGTCGCGCGGCAACCCGCTGATGGAGGAGATCCTCAATCGCGGCCTGCCGTACACGTCCGGCCCGCAGTGGCTGGGCGAACATGTGCTGCGCGACAAGTGGGTGCTCGCGGTGGCGGGCACGCACGGCAAGACCACCACGAGTTCAATGCTCGCCTGGCTGCTCGAAGATGCGGGCATGAACCCCGGCTTCCTGATCGGCGGCGTGCCGCTGAACTTCGGCATCTCCGCGCGTCTGACCGATTCGAGCTTCTTCGTGATCGAAGCCGATGAGTACGACACGGCGTTCTTCGACAAGCGTTCGAAGTTCGTCCATTACCGTCCGCGCACGGCGCTGCTCAACAACCTCGAATTCGATCACGCCGATATCTTCCCCGATCTCGCTGCCATCGAAACGCAGTTCCATCATTTGATCCGCACGGTGCCGGGCGTGGGCCGTGTGGTCTCGAACGGCCGCAGCGACGCGCTGGAGCGTGTGCTTACGCGCGGCGTGTGGAGCGATGTCGAGCGTTTCGGCGTCGATGGCGGCTGGCAGGCGCTGCCGGCCGAAGACGGCGTGACGGTGGACGAGCGTTTCGCGGTCTATCACCACAGCGAGCGCGTGGGCGTGGTCGACTGGCAGATCCAGGGCGAGCACAACCGCCTGAACGCACTCGCGGCGATTGCCGCCGCGCGCGGCGTGGGCGTGCCGCCCGCGCAGGCCGCCGCCTCGCTTGGCGGTTTCCGCAACGTGAAGCGCCGCATGGAAGTGCGCGGCAGCGTGGACGGCGTGATCGTCTATGACGATTTCGCGCACCATCCCACGGCGATCGAAACGACCATCGCCGGTCTGCGCACGCGCATCGGCAAGGAAAATACCCGCATTCTGGCCGTGCTGGAGCCGCGCTCGAACACCATGAAGCTCGGCGTGATGAAGGCGCAACTGCCCGCCAGTCTCGCCGATGCGGATCTGGTCTTCGGCTATGGCGCGTCCAGCGGCAAGGACGCGCTGGGCTGGGATCTGGCGGGCGCGCTCGCGCCGCTTGGCGAGAAGGCGCACGCGTTCCACGATCTCGACGCGCTGGTGAAGGCGGTAGCCGCCGCCGCGCGTCCGGGCGACCAGGTGCTGGTGATGAGCAACGGCGGATTCGGCGGCGTGCATCAGAAGCTGCTCGATGCGCTCGCGGCGCGGAGCGCGGCGTGATCGTCTATCTGCACGGTTTCCGTTCCTCGCCGCAGTCCTTCAAGGCGCGTTTGCTGGCCGAGCGTCTGGCCGGCACCGGACGCGCGGGCGAGTGGTTGTGCCCGACGCTGCCGGTGTCGCCGTTCGAAGCCGTCGCACAGATCGAGCAGGAAATCGCCGCGCAAGCGCAGCCAGGCGAGCGGATTGCGCTGATCGGCAGTTCGCTGGGCGGCTATTTCGCCACGCATCTGGCCGAAAAGCACGGTTGGCGCGCCGCGCTGCTGAATCCGGCGGTCGTGCCGCAGCGGGATCTGTCGAAGTATCTGGGCGAGCAGCCGCTGTGGCACGGCGGCGGCAGCATCGTCGTCGAACCGCGTCATCTCGACGAATTGCGTGCGCTCGCCGTCGTGCAGATCACGCAGCCGCAGCGCTACTATCTGCTCGCCGCCACCGGCGACGAAGTGCTCGATTACCGCGAGATGCTGGCGCACTATCCGGGTGTCGCGACGCACCTGATCGAAGGCAGTGACCACGGCATCAGCGAATTCGCCGATTACGTCGATGAAGTGATCCGGTTCTGCGACGCCGCTTAGGGAAACAACCCACGCGTCGCACGTTCGCGCCTGAGTGCGCGAGCGCCTATATGTATACAGCAGCACCGACTGCGCGCCACGCGCAGTCGGTGATAGCAAGACTGAACGAGAGTGTTGAGTGAACGTTTTCTTTGAGGAATCGGGCAGTTTCAAGGCCGGCAGCGTGCTGTCGAAGCAGGGCGACGCGTTTCAGGTCGAGTTGCCGGGCGGACGGCGCGCGAAAGTGCGCGCCAAGGACGTGCTGATCGAATTCGACAAACCCGCTGCCAGCGAACTGCTGGAGCAGGCCGACGCCGCCGCGCAGGAGATCGATCTCGATTTCCTGTGGGAGTGCGCGCCCGCCGACGAATTCGCCTACACGGCGCTCGCCACCGAATACTTCGGCGCGACTTACGGCCCGGTCGAGCGCGCCGCGCTCGTGCTGCGCCTGCACGGCTCGCCCGTGTATTTCCGCCGCAAGGGCCGTGGCCAGTATCAGCGCGCGCCCGAAGAGCAGCTCAAGATGGCGCTCGCGTCGCTTGAACGCAAGCGTCAGCAGGCGCTCGTCCAGGCGGGCTACGAAGAGGAAATGAAGGCGGGCAGGCTGCCCGAGGCGCTCAAGGACAAGGCGCTGGGCCTGCTCACGAAGCCGGACAAGAACTCGATCGAGTACAAGGCGCTCGAAGCCGCCGCTGCGGCGCGCGGCATTTCGATGCCGCGCCTGATGCTCGAATGCGGCGGGATTTCGTCGCCGCGCGCGCTGCACGAAGCGCGCTTCCTGGCTGAATTCTTCCCGCACGGCACCGGCTTCCCGCCGGTCGAAGTGGGCGCGCTGCCCGACGATCTGCCGGAAGCAGGCGATCATGTGCAGGCGTTTTCGATCGACGACGTCACCACGACCGAAATCGACGATGCGTTTTCCATCGAGCATCTGGCCGATGGCCGCGTGCGCATCGGTATCCACATCGCGGCGCCGGCGCTCGGTATCGCGCGCGGCGACACGGCCGACACGATCGCGCGCACGCGTCTGTCGACGGTCTACATGCCCGGCGACAAGATCACCATGCTGCCCGACGATTTCGTCGATGCCTTCACGCTGAAGGAAGGCGGCCTGCGCCCCGCGCTGTCGCTCTACAGCATCGTGGATCGCCAGACGCAGGAAATCGTCGCCAGCGAAACGCGCGCTGAGCGCGTGTTCGTGAAGAGCAACCTGCGTCACAACACGCTGGACGAAGTCGTCACGGAAGAAACGCTTGCGGCCGGCACGGGCGACTATCCGCACAAGGACGACATCGCCGTGCTGTGGCCGTTCGCGCAGGCGCTGTTCGAAAAGCGTCAGGCGGCGCGCGCGGGCTACGGCCTGCGTCGCGAAGTGCAGCGCAACACCGACTACAACTTCTACGTGGAAGGCGAGCGGGTCCGCATCACGCCACGCCGCCGCGGTTCGCCGCTGGACATGATCGTCGCCGAACTGGCGATTCTCGCGAACTCCACCTGGGGCGCCTTCCTCAACGATCACGGCGTGCCGGGCATCTACCGCTCGCAGCGCGCGTTCGGTGCGCCCACCGGCCCCAAGCGCACGCGCATGCAGACCAACGCCGCGCCGCACGAAGGTCTGGGCGTCGCGCAATACGCGTGGAGCACCTCGCCGCTGCGCCGTTACGTCGACCTCGTGAACCAGTGGCAGCTGCTCGCCTGCGTCGAGCATGGCGTGGCCGCCAAGCTGGTCGCGCCGTTCAAGCCCAAGGATGCCGATCTCTTCGCCGTCGTGCAGGGCTTCGACGAAACCTACACGGCCTACGCCGATCACCAGCGCCGCATGGAGTACTTCTGGTGTCTGCGCTGGCTCCAGCAGGAAATGCGCGGCGATAGCGGTGAGCCGCGCCGCGAATTCCCTGCGACCGTCGTCAAGGACGATCTGGTGCGCTTCGAGGAAGTGCCGCTGCTCATGCACGTGCCCGCGCTGGGCGTGCATGCGCGCGGCACGCGCCTGATGATGGAAGTGCTGTCGATCGACGAACTCACGATCGAGGCGTCGGTGCGCATGCTGCGCGTGCTCGACGCGCCGGTCGTGACGAGCGGCGAGCAGCCGGAAGAGGAGGCGGGCGAAGAGGACGAACTGATCGACGCCGCCGATGAATCGGCAGAAAGCGAAGCGCAAGCGCAGGCCGAAGCGCAGGCCGATGCGGACACCGATGCAGGCACCGAAGGCAACGCGGCGCAGGAAGGCGGCAGCGAAGAAGTGCAGCAGGCCGAACAGCACGCCACGGAGCCGCGCGAATGAGCGATCAGCCTCGGCCTCGCGATCGCTACGCCGTGATCGGCAACCCGATTGCGCACAGCAAATCGCCGTCGATCCACGCGAAGTTTGCTGCCGAAACGGGTGAGCCGCTCGAGTACGACCGCCTGCTGGCGCCGCTCGACGGCTTTGTCGAACACGTCGAGGCCTTTCGCGCCGCAGGCGGACGCGGCCTGAACGTGACGGTGCCGTTCAAGCTCGAAGCGCATGCGCTCGCGCATCGTTTGTCGCCGCGCGCGGCGGCGGCGGGCGCGGTCAACACGCTGCGCTTCGACAAAGACGGCATTTTCGGCGATAACACCGACGGTTTCGGTCTCGTTCGCGACATCGAAGTGAATCTGGGCGTGTCGCTCAAGGGTGCGCGCGTGCTGCTGCTTGGCGCGGGCGGTGCGGCGCGCGGCGTGGTACTGCCGATGCTCGAACGCCATCCGGGCGAGATCACCATCGTCAATCGCACGGCGCAGAAGGCGCATGTGCTGATCGAACAATTCGAAGGTGCGGCGCGCGAGTTCGCGTGTCTCATCAACGGCGGCGGACCGCAGGCCGTGGATGCCAGGCACTACGATGTGATCGTCAACGCGACGGCCGGCAGTCTCGACGCTGCGCTGCCCGAGTGCGACGCGCGTGCGTTCGGCGCGGGCACGCTGGCCTACGACATGATGTACGGCGCCCAGCCGACCGTCTTCATGCGTCATGCCGAATCGCTCGGCGCGCGCGCATCGGATGGCCTCGGCATGCTGGTGGAGCAGGCCGCCGAATCGTTCTTCGTCTGGCGCGGCGTGCGCCCGGACGGTGCGCCGGTGCTGGCCGGTCTGCGCGCGCAGCTGGCGGCGCAGGTCTGAACGGGCGGGAGCGCGAGCCATGCGCAGAGATGCGGCGGGACCGCAGACCGCAAGCGAGTACGTGCGTGGCTTCGCCCAGCGCGCCGGTGCGGCGCGCGGCCAGCAAACCGCGAAGCGGCCCGGCCCGCTGCGTTGGCTGATTTACGCGGCTTCGGTGACGATGGTTTCGTGGTTCGCGCTGCAACTGTTCTACTTCGCGCAGATCGCAACGTGGAACGTTGTCGATCCGCAGAGCACGGCCTTCATGCGCTCGGACGCCGCCTACCTCGCGGCGGATCATCCCGGTCTCGACATCCAGCATCAATGGGTGCCGTACGACCAGATTTCGCGCAATCTCAAGCGCGCGATCATCGCGTCCGAGGACGCGAACTTCGTCAATAACAACGGCTACGAAACCGACGCCATCCTGCAGGCGTGGGAGCGCAACAAGAAGCGCGGCCACATCGTGCGCGGCGGCTCGACGATCACGCAGCAACTCGCGCGCAATCTTTTTCTTTCGCGCGAGAAAAGCTATATCCGCAAAGGCCAGGAGCTGATCATCACGTGGATGCTGGAGACGCTGCTCGACAAAGAGCGCATCTTCGAGATCTACCTGAATTCGGTGGAGTGGGGCAACGGCGTCTATGGCGCGCAGGCCGCCGCGCAGCATTACTACAAGACAAATGCGACGAAGCTCACCGCATGGCAGTCGGCGCGGCTGGCGGTGATGTTGCCGCGTCCCAAGTTCTTCGACGATCACCGTAATTCGGCGTATCTGTCGCAGCGCTCGGGCGTGATCGCGCGGCGCATGGGGGCGGCGGAGTTGCCGCAGTCGTCGCCATAAAGAAGCGCCGGCAGAACCGGCGCTTTTTTCATTCAACTCCGTTCAGATGACGCTTACTGACGCGCCAGCCGCGCATTATCCGGCATCGGCATATTGAAGTTGGTGCGGAACGGGTTGATGTCCAGCCCGCCGCGGCGCGTGTAGCGCGCGTAGACCGCGAGGCGATCCGGTTTGCACTCGCGCAGGATGTCCATGAAGATGCGCTCGGCGCATTGCTCGTGGAAGCCCGTGTGATTGCGAAACGAGATGATGTAGCGCAGCAGGCCCGCCTGGTCGATCTGCGGCCCCACATAGTGAATCTGCACGCTGCCCCAGTCGGGCTGGCCCGTGACGGGGCAGTTCGATTTCAGCAGGTTCGACACCAGCGTTTCTTCCACCGGCGACTCTTCATGCGCCGCGTTCAACAGCGTCGGGTCCGGGTGGTAGACCTCGGCGTCCAGATCGAGACGGTCGATCGACAGGCCGTCGAATTCCTCGAACGCGATCTTGCCGAACGCGCCCGGCTGATCCAGTTTCACCGACACCGACGCACCACTGGCCGCCGATACATCGCGCTTGAGCACGTCGCGCACTTCATCGGCGGAGTCGAATTTCGTCTGCGCGAACGAACCCAGATACAGCTTGAACGACTTCGATTCGACGATATTGGGTGAATCGGCCGGGATGAAGAAGGTGGCGATGGCGATCTGCGGCTTGCCGCGTGCATTGAGCCACGACAGTTCGTAGGCGTTCCAGATATCGGTGCCGAAGAAGGGCAGTTGCGCGCCGATGCCGATCTGTTCGCGCGCGCCGATGCGCGGGATCGGGAACAGCAGCGTTGCGTCGTATTGCTCGGTGTAGCTCGACGCTTTGCCGAGCGGGGATTGTTCGGGAGTCATGATGCGCTGGTTTCGGTTGATGCGTCATTCGTGGCGTTGGCGTGCGCTGCGCGCACTGCCGCCGCCGGATTGGCCACGCCGCTTGCCACATGCCCGGTCGCCGTGACCGAGCGGGCCGATTCGCAGTGGCGGATCTGGTCGTCGAAGAAAAAATCGGGTTCGAACTCGCGCAGGAACGGGCCTTTGTCGAGTCCGCCCAGGAACATCGCTTCGTCGATTTCGATGTTCCAGGCCATCAGCGTGCGGATCGCGCGCTCGTGCGCCGGAGCGGAGCGCGCGGTCACCAGCGCCGTGCGGATGCGCATCTGCGCATTGGCGTCCGCGAGTTTCTGCAGCCGGTGCAGCGCGGCGAGCAGCGGCTTGAGCGGGCCTTGCGCGAGCGGCAGTTCGCGGTTGTCGCGCTCGTGGCTCACGAAGGCGGAAAGGCCGTCGCGCTGGAAGATCTGCTCGGCTTCGTCGGAAAACAGCACCGCATCGCCGTCGAACGCGATGCGAATCTCGTGCGCGTTGCGTTCCGCCATTGTCGCTGATTCCGGAAACACGCGTGCGGCGGGGAAGCCGGCGTCGAGCGCGCCGCGCACGTCATCGGGATTGGCCGACAGAAACAGCGACGCGTTGAGCGGCCCCAGGTAATGCCAGGGCTCGCGTCCGCGCGTGAACACGCCGCGCTGGATGTCGAGCGCGTGCTCGCGGCACGAACTGAACGCGCGCAGCCCGCTGATGGGATCGCTGCGCGAGAGGATCACGACTTCCACGTGATGCGCGCCGCTCTTTCCAGATGCGTTGAGCGCGAGCAGCTTGCGGATGAGCGCGAACGCCACGCCCGGCCGTGCGGGCACGGTCAGGCGCTCGCGCTGCAAAGCCTCGTAGGCGCGCAGATCGCCGGTCTCGTAGACGCGGTTCTCTTCCTCGAAATCGAAGAGCGCGCGCGACGAGATTGCGACGACGAGTTTGTCGGAAAGCGATACGGACACGGTGATGGGCCTCGGCGGTGCGTGACGGCGTTACGAGAGGAACAGGCGATAAGCCGGATTCTGCGTCTCTTCCCAGTGCGGGTAACCGAGCGTGGCGAGGAACTGGCGGAATTCAGCGTCCTCCGCTGCAGGCACCTGGATGCCCACCAGGATCGAACTGTAGTCCGCGCCCTGGTTGCGGTAGTGGAACAGGCTGATGTTCCAGTTCGGCGCCATCGACGACAGAAAGCGCATCAGCGCGCCCGGGCGCTCTGGAAACTCGAAGCGGAACAGGCGCTCATCGTGCGCGAGCGGCGAACGACCGCCCACCATATAGCGGATGTGCTGCTTCGAGAGTTCGTCGCCGGTGAGATCGACGCTTGGGAAACCGTGCTCGACGAAGGTCGTGGCGATCTGCCGCGATTCGCCACGGTTTCGGATCTGCACGCCCACGAAGATATGCGCGCGCTCGGCGTCGTCGATGCGGTAGTTGAATTCGGTGACGCTGCGCGTACCGACCAGTTCGCAGAAGCGCCTGAAGCTGCCGCGCTCCTCGGGGATCGTCACCGCGAAGACGGCTTCGCGCGCTTCACCCACTTCGGCGCGTTCGGCCACGAAGCGCATGCGGTCGAAGTTCATGTTCGCGCCGGAGGTGATCGCGATCAGCGTCTGGCCGTCGATGCCTTCGCGCTCGGCGTACTGCTTGGCGCCTGCTACGGCCAGCGCGCCAGCCGGTTCGAGCACGCTGCGCGTGTCCTGGAAGACGTCCTTGATGGCGGCGCAGAGTGCGTCGGTGTCGACGGTCAGCACATCGTCCAGATATTCCTGGCAAAGGCGGAAGGTCTCTTCGCCAACCAGTTTCACCGCCGTGCCGTCCGAGAAGAGGCCGACCTCGCTGAGTTCGACGCGCTTGCCCGCCTTGAGCGATTGCGCCATCGCGCAGGAATCATCGGTCTGCACGCCGATCACGCGGATATCCGGACGCAC
>NZ_JACHBW010000026.1 GCF_014200455.1 Paraburkholderia bannensis
CTCCGGCGCGGCCACCTTTGCCAGCGAGCCGCCGAATTTACCCACCGCCGTGCGTGCGGCCGAAACGATCACAATGTCAGTCATTTTCGATTCCTGCATTAAAGAGACTTACCGGGATTGCTGCTTCAAAAAACCACATCTCGCGGCGCATCGACGACACGCTCACGACACATGAATCAGCGTGTCTGTAGACCGTTACACACAGATGACAAAACGGGGAACAAACGCGATAGCGACGCGTACTGATTCAATGAGGTTGGCTAAAACGTATTTGGCATGCGCGGTGCAACGCCTGGACGTCGCAACCGCGCTTTCATTGCCAAAGTCTTGAGGCTAAATGCAATAACAATTATTTCGCGGCGTGAATGACTGCAGCCTCCTGCGTGGCAGGCTGCTGATACGCTTTAGCAGCAATCGAATCGACTTGCGCATCAAATTGTTCGCGCGTCGAGTCAATTGTTTGCTGGGTGAAATTACGAAAAGTCTCGGCGGCATTGCCAAAAGCGGAAAAGGCAGAATTAAACGCTGAAAAATACGGCGCCGACCCTGCGGGCGCGTGCTGCGAGAAGCGTTCTGCCAAAGCCCTGGCACGTTCCTGCTGCGCTTCGGCTTGCGCATGAGCTGCCTGCGTCAATTCGGCCTGGGCATGCGTGGCGATATCGAAAAGCTGACGACCGTATGACAACGCCTTGGCAGCGGCCTGCTGCGAAGCGCTCACATGATGCGTGAACAATTCGACGGGACTGGCGGTTTGCAGCGCGCTCTTGAGCGTCGCTTCGTTTTCCGCCAGCAAGGCGCGCGTAGCCTGGAGATTCAAGGCGACGACCGCTTCGACACTCTTGAAGGCGGGCTGGGTGAATGCGAAAAAAGCCGCGATGCCGGACTGATACTGTGCCCGGAGATGATCGGATGCGAAATCGTTCGTGGACTCGGTCATCGGCTATGCCTCATGGTTAGAAATGCTAAATAGATTGACTAAATCGAGCCGCGCTTCGATGCGGCTCACGAGCACTTCGTCCGACACTGTGCGCAACACGCACACTATCGTGGCAACGCAATTAGACACTTGATTCTAAGCCATCAATTTAACAATTTTGTGCAACACACAATTAGGTGAAAACCCTGAGTCGCCGCAATTCGATTCGGAACGGGTTTATTTCTTGCAGTTGTCAGGCAAATAAAATTACAAATTATGCTCACTGACGCATGCAGGGTCGGATTCGTTCGCGAATGCACTGGAATGCATACGGCGCGAATGATCAATTCGCGTTATACGTTTTAGCCAAGTGAGACTGACAAGCTATCGACTGGTGCGGCCAAGGCGAGCAATTAGCCTTGAGACGCTAATTAATGCCATTTCAATTAAACACGCCCGTATATGGCGCACGGTTCAATCCACTTCATTAAAAAGGATAACGAACCAAATAGAACGCGCGCTTTTCAAAAGCCACCCGGGAGCAAATGCTCATGGACTGCCCGGAACGTGGCCATTGACGGCCATGCCGCACATCGAATTGGGCGTGTCGTGATATTTCGCACGCGTCTGCTCGACCGATCCCGTAAAGCGCGGGTCCTGCCGTCTTTCGTGGCTGTCCATGAAGGCCGCTACGTCCCACGCTTCCTGCGTTGTGCTGTTGTGCTGTTGTGTTCCTGTGAGCAGCCCCAGTATCGCCCGCCTCGCAGCGTTACAATCGCCACAGCCCCGAACCGGCCTGCATATAAACCACGCTGATCCCCACGCTTAACCTTATCGTGACCGAGCATCAACCCGGCCTGACGCCGGGCTTCATTCTGACCCGCCACTGGCGCGACACGCCCACGCACACCGAAGTCGACTTCTGGCTCGCGACGCCCGACGGCCCGCGGCAGTTGCGCCTGCGCCCGCAAACTTCGGTGGCCTTTGTGCCGCAAGCGCAGCGCGAGTCCGCCCAGCGCGTGCTCGAACGCGACAAGGGCGTCGAATGGCGCGAACTCGATCTCAAGGACTTCAGTCAGCGCCCCATCGCGGGCCTCTACGCGCCGCAGTATCGCCAGCTTACGGGCGCGGCGAAGCGCCTGACGAAAGCGGGCGTCGATGTCTACGAAGCCGATATCCAGCCGCCCGAGCGCTACATGATGGAGCGTTTCATCACCGCGCCGGTGCTGTTTCGCGGTGCGGCCGATGAAACCGGCGTGTTGATCGACGGCGAGATGAAGCCTGGCGCCCAATATCGCCCCTCGCTGCGGCTGGTGTCGCTCGACATTGAAACGAGTGCGCAAGGCGAGCTTTATTCGATCGCGCTGGAAGGTTGCGGGCAACGTCAGGTCTATATGCTCGCGCCGCAAAATGGCGACACTGATGCGATCGATTTCGATCTCGCGTACTGCGAGAGCCGCGCGCAGATGCTCGAATGCCTCAACGCCTGGATGGCGCAGCACGATCCCGATGCGATCATCGGCTGGAATCTGGTGCAATTCGATCTGCGCGTGCTGCACGCGCACTCGCAGCAATATGGCGTGCCGCTGCGGCTCGGGCGCGGTGGCGCGGTCATGGAATGGCGCGAGCACAGCATCAACCAGAACCACTATTTCGCTGCGGCGGCGGGACGGCTCATCATCGACGGTATCGAAGCGCTGCGTTCCGCCACCTGGAGCTTCCCTTCGTTCAGCCTCGAATATGTGTCGCAAACGCTGCTGGGCGAAGGCAAGGCCGTCGACAATCCGTATCAGCGCATGGACGAAATCCAGCGCCGTTTCGACGAGGACAAGCCCGCGCTCGCGCGCTACAACCTCAAGGATTGCGAACTTGTCACGCGCATTTTTGAAAAGACCGAATTGATGGCGTTTTTGCTGGAGCGCGCCTCGGTCACGGGCTTGCCCGTCGATCGCAGCGGCGGTTCGGTCGCGGCGTTCACGCATCTGTATTTGCCGCGCATGCACCGGCTCGGCTACGTCGCGCCCAATCTCGGCGATGTGGTGGGCGAGAACAGCCCTGGCGGCTTCGTGATGGACTCGCGGCCCGGCCTCTACGATTCGGTGCTCGTGCTTGATTACAAGA
This sequence comes from Paraburkholderia bannensis, assembly GCF_014200455.1. Lineage (GTDB taxonomy): Bacteria > Pseudomonadota > Gammaproteobacteria > Burkholderiales > Burkholderiaceae > Paraburkholderia > Paraburkholderia bannensis_A. The sequence continues at coordinate 3,038 of NZ_JACHBW010000026.1, forward strand.
GCCTGTATCCGTCGATCATCCGCACGTTTTTGATCGATCCGGTCGGGCTGATCGAAGGCTTGCGCGCGCCCGACGATGCGCATTCCGTGCCCGGGTTTCTGGGCGCGCGATTCTCGCGCACCCTGCACTGTCTGCCCGACATCGTGCGTCAGGTCGGGGATGGCCGCGAGGCCGCCAAGCGGCAAAAAAATGCGCCGCTTTCGCAGGCGCTGAAGATCATCATGAACGCGTTTTATGGCGTGCTCGGCTCGACGGGTTGCCGCTTTTTCGATCCGCGTCTGGCTTCGTCGATCACCATGCGCGGCCACGAAATCATGCGTCAGACACGCAAACTGATCGAGGCGCAGGGCTACGACGTCATCTACGGCGATACCGATTCAACCTTCGTCTGGCTCAAGCGCGCGCATTCGGAAGAAGATGCCACGCGCACGGGCCGCGAGCTGGTTGCACACGTCAATGCCTGGTGGAAGGCGGAACTGGAAAATCGCTTTGGACTGCAAAGTGCGCTCGAACTGCAATTCGAGCGTCATTACTCGCGCTTTCTGATGCCCACCGTGCGCGGTGCGGAAGAGGGCAGCAAGAAGCGCTATGCCGGTCTTTCGCTGACGAAGGACGGCAGCGAGGAAGTCGTTTTCAAAGGCCTGGAAACGGTGCGCACCGACTGGACGCCGCTTGCGCAGCAATTCCAGCGCGAACTCTACCGGCGCGTCTTCATGCGCGAGCCGCATGCGGATTACGTGCGCGATTACGTGCGGCGCACGCTGGCCGGAGAATTCGACGATCAACTGGTCTTTCGCAAGCGTCTGCGCCGCCCCTTGAGCGACTATCAGCGCAACGTGCCGCCGCATGTGCGCGCCGCGCGCGTGGCCGACGAATACAACCGCGAAAAAGGCCGCCCCTTGCAGTATCAGAACGGCGGCTGGATCAGCTATGTGATGACCACCGTGGGACCGGAGCCCCTCGAAACGCTGAGCGCGCCGCCGGATTACACGTTTTATCTGACGCGTCAGTTGCAGCCCGTCGCCGATGCGATTCTGCCCTTCCTGCGCGAAGCCTTCGAAACGCTGATTTCCGGCCAGGCGAGCCTGTTTTAAAGCGCCGGTTTTAAGCGTTTGCCCCCATCGGGCACGATGCCCTCCTGCTTCGCACCCAGACGCAAGATCGCTATCTCGCGTCAGCGTCGCCTGGAGGCAGCGCCTTCGCGATCTCATCAACGAACACTCGCGTCTTCGCCAGGATCAATGGGTCAGGGCGCATCACCGCATTGATACCGATGTCACGCACCAGATATGGCGCGGCCATCCACGACGGTTTCAAGATTCACTTCTCCAAAGTCGCCAGTCGCGAGCAAAACGCTCGGCTAGCGACGAGAGACGCCGGGATCACGCCCCCACTGCCTACCTGAAAAAGCGCCAGCATGAGCATCCAGTCGCACCGGCGGCCCCGAATCGATGCATCCGGCGCCCGCTCTCGAACGTAACTGCCGGTAATCCCCTGCCATTCAGGCAGCACACCACCAGGAGCCAGGCGATGAAGATACTCATGACGACCATTGCAGCCCTCGTTGCGACTGCAGGCAGCGCGCTGCCCCATGCCGTATGCGCCGCGGGAAATGCGCATAGTGCCGCAACGGCAGGCATGACCTGGCACGGCGATCCGATATCTGGACCGACAAGCCCGTTGCCGCAGGCGCAGCAAGCGCAGCTTGCAGACAAGAAACAGGGGGCAGATACGCCAGCCAATCCTCCGATGATGCAGACGGCACCAGCGAGCACGGGGCAATGAGTGCTCCCGTCTGCTGCATCCGCTTTTCGTAGTCGCACGTATAAGCGTTTGCCATCCCGCTAATGTAATAGCGTCCCGATTCGGGTAAACGCGTTGCGATGGCGCCTTGAGGAGACACTTCATGAATCGAGCTATTGGCATCGCGCTGGCTGCGGCAACGCTGGCATCACTCAGCGCCTGTGGAGGCGGCAATGACGTTACGGCGGCACGGGTCGTGCAACACCCGGAGAATCAGGCAATCTGGTCTGCGCTCGGCGGTGATTCAGCGGCGCCGGCGGCCGTAGCGGGCGTCGTCAACGCCGCGGTCACCGGTCTGCTGGCTGATCCGGTCGAGGCGCCGTATTTTGCGGCGGTATCAGGCAACACCAGTCACAGCAGCGCCGCTCATGACACCCCTGCCCGGCTCGAAGCATGTCTCACGCTGCAGTTCCAATCGCTTCTCGGCGGACCCTACACCTATCCAGGACCCGTCAAGGTTGCCGGCGATACCGACGCCCAACCGGAAATGTGTCAGGACATGACGACCGCTCATAACGACGTTGGCGTTCCTGGCTGCGTATTCGACCAGTTCATGGTGGATCTGGTGGCAACGCTGCAGAACAAGTTGCCCGCCGCCGACTTTGCCGCCTTGACTTCGACGACAAACGGCACGTACGCCCTCACCGAGAAAAACTCCGCCGGCATCCCGGTTGGCACCAAATTCCAGTACAGCGCGGTGCCGACGCTGTTCAACCTGCGCACCACCATCATCACTGCAACACCGGGTGGACCGCTCTATCTGCCGCCGACGGTTGCAACATCATGTTCCAGCTAAGCGCGGCGCGCACTTCGCGCCTCATCCCCGGAATCGCTGCGGCGACGTGCCTGAGCGTCGCTGCGATTGGCTGGATGCACACCCCACAGGGTCGGCAGGTTCTGGCGAAGCTTGGTGTTGGTTGCCCGGTCAACAGCATCGACTCCCATGTCGTGCTGTCGATTCAGCAAAACGCCATCTCGCGTGAACGAGGTTTGACCGCGGCGCCCGATCGACCGGCATTGGGACTGCAGCTTGACCGCAGTACCGAGGCCGAGGTTGCCGAAAAGATGGGGCGCGAAAACGTGCATTGCGACGCACTTTCACGCGGGCTGCACTACCTGCGATGCCGCGGCGTACCCGCGCAGTTGCTCGGCACAAACGGGCCACCCGTGAGCGAACTATGGTTTAGCTTTGGACCGGCGCACACACTGATGGCCATCAATCTGTACCGGCGCAACATGACCGAAACCGAAGCCCGGCAGAGCTGGAAGATTGCGGTTGAAAATCTCCGCAATGCTCTCGGGTTGCCCACATCGACGTCTGGCGACACAAGCCTGACGTCGTTGCTGGAGAAACCGGTTGCGGTCGCAAGGGTGAATTACGCCTATTCTGACTATGTAGCGATAGTCACTGCGTCTCACATGCCCTACGGTGGTCTGGCAGTGCGTGAGCAATATATGTCGGCAAATTCAGCACAATAGAAGCCCGTGCTGATGAACACAGGCCGACGTCACCCATGCGCCAGCCGCTGGCGCATTATCCCTGGATGCTGATTGTCCGGGGCATATTTGAGCAAGCGACGGACGCTTCGCCAGCTCCGTCGCTTCTAGCGCTTGTTACCCGGTGTCAAAGGCACGGCGAGGAGGGTAGACCCTCCCCATCCGCTCACATCGCGTGCGCTGGCTACTGTGACATCGCACCAGACGCAGGATGGTCCATACCCATCGCATCGTGCTTCTTCATCTTGCTGGTTTTTTTCATCGAATCGTGCGACATGCCCTTCTTGCTCATCGTGTCGTGCGACATCGAATCCTTACCCATGGAGTCCTTGCCCATCGCATCCTTGCTCATCGTGTCGTGCGACATCGTATCCTTGCCCATCGTGTCGTTTGCCATCGCGCCGCTTGCCTGCGCAAACGCTGCCGATGCGCCCATTGCCAGTGCCGCTGCGCATACTGCCGTGATGAATCGCTTCATTGCTGATCTCCTTGGTGGGTGAAACTGGCATCCGTGCATGCGGACGCCGAAAACGAAAAAAGTCAGGACCCGCCGAACCAGTTGTAGCCCTGATCGACCCAATAACCGCCCGGGTAGGTATTGGTCACGAAAATTTCGACGATATGCTTCGGGTTTTTGTAGCCGAGCTTGGTCGGCATCCGAAGTTTCATCGGATAGCCGTATTTGGCCGGCAGGCGCTCGCCGTCGTAGTCGAACGTGAGCAAGGTCTGCGGATGCAGCGCGGTCGGCATGTCAATGCTTTCGTAGTAGTCGTCCGCACAACGAAAGCCAACATACTTTGCGGTGGTATCCGCGCCGACGCGGCGCAGAAAATCCGCGAAAGGCGTCCCACCCCAACGTCCGATTGCGCTCCATCCTTCGACACAGATATGCCGCGTAATCTGCTCGGTGCGCGGCAGCGCGTAGAGTTCCGGCAAAGACCAGCTGCGCTTTCCCGTGACCAGCCCAGTGATCTTGAGCCGATAGTCGCTGCCATCGACTTGCGGAACATCGTCGATCCCATAGAACGCGTTGAACGGAAATGGCCGGGTGATCTGCGCTTCGGTATAGGTCGGTGCAAGCCGGCGCGGATCGAACAACAGCGCCTGTGCGCGATCATTCAGCCGCGATACCGCGGTGAGAAGTTGGTTCACCGAATCGTTGTCGGTAATCGAGCAACCCGTCAGCAGCGATAAACCGCCGAGCGTCAGCATCCGCTTGCCAAACAGGCGGCGCGAAGGCATATCCAGTTCGCGGCGCGCGTCGGCGAGAATGGCGTCGCGGTCGAGTGCGAAAGGGCGCGTGTTCTTGATGTTCATGATGTCGGTCCCGGCGAATCAGCGGCCGCGTAGCATGGTTAAAAGCGAGCGCGGCACGAGCGCCACCATCGCGACATGAACAACGACGAATGCAGCCATCACCGACATCGCACAGAAGTGCACGATGCGCGCGTTGTCGTAGCCGCCCATCAGTTCACGCAAGAGCGGAAACTGCACGGACTTCCAGATCGCGAGACCGGACAACACGAGCACGATCAGATCGACGATGACAACGAGATAAGCGAGCTTCTGCACCGCGTTGTAGTGCCGCAAATCGCCATGATCGAGCTTGCCTTTGAGCGCAGCGGCAAGATCGTTCAGTACGGCACGTGGCGAAAGCGGAAGGAACCGGCTGGCGAACCGGCCGCTCGCCAGGTTGAGCCCGAGATAGACGACGCCGTTGAAAACCAGCAGCCACATTGCCGCGAAGTGCCATTGCAGCGCACCGCCGAGCCAGCCTCCCAAAGTGATCGCCGGGGGAATGACGATGCTCGGGAACACGGGGGACGCATCATAAATGCGCCAGCCGGAAAACATCATGATCAGCGCCGCGAATGCGTTGAGCCAATGCGTGATGCGCAGCCACAGCGGGTGAATCCGGGGCGAGCGCCCGAGGGGTTTGTGCGCCGCAGCGAGTTCTGCCTTCAGCGTTTCCATGTCGATCACCATGAAGGTCGGATACGCGTAAGTTCGCTGGGGAAAGTGCGGTGGTTACAGCCGGTTGAAAATTTTTTTAAAGGCGTAATGCGGGACGTTTGCTGTAACCGTTTCCGTCGGGCGAACGAATTAGCCATACCGATGCTTTCTGGAGTCCGTCCATGTTGGCCCGCTCTCTCACTGTGCTCTGTGCTGCAGCCGCTCTCGCATCGCAAGCGTTCGCTGGCGCCTCGCGGCCGGTTGTCGTCGAGCTTTTCACCTCGCAGGGCTGCTCATCATGCCCGCCTGCGGATCGTTTCCTGTCCGAACTGAGCGACACGCGCCCGGAGGTTCTGCCGTTGGCGTTCCATGTCACCTACTGGAACCAGCTTGGCTGGAAGGACCCCTTCTCTTTCAGCGACGCCGATGCGCGTCAGGCCCGCTACGCGCAACTTTTTCGTGACTTCGAATACACGCCGGAAATGGTGATAGACGGCAAGGTTGAGGTGGTGGGCTCCAATCACGTCGCCGCCAGCTCTGCCATAGATCAGGCGACGCGCAACGTCGAATCAGCCGCGACCGTGAATGCCCGGCGTGAAGGCGAACACGTTCTGGTGACCATCGGAGCCGGCAACGGACGTGCGCGTGTCGTGCTGGTGGGCTATGACACGCGACGCGTCACGCCGGTCGGGCGAGGAGAAAATGCCGGGCGCACGCTCACCGAGTCGAACATCGTGCGTGAATACACGCCGATTGGCCAGTGGACCGGAGCGGCGCAGACGTTGAACGCGGCGAGCGTCACGGGTGAACATCTGGCCGTGCTGCTTGAAGCGGGCGACGGAGCGATCCTGGGCGCTGCGCGCGTGGTGGATGCGCCCGACAAACAGTAAGCGTCGCCACGCATGCGCAGCGATTCAGGCGGATGGGTTGTGCGGTGCGGCGTCATCGCGGCGCAGCAGGCGACCCGCGTTGCCGATCACGACGAGCGTGCCCACGTTATGGAGGACCGCGGCGGCCACGGCGCTCAGCGCGCCGAGCGCCGCCAGCGCGATCACCGCCACGGTCCACGCGAGGCCAATCGCGGCATTGGTGGTGGCGATGCGGCGGCAGGCGCGACCAAGGCGGATACAGTCCGGCAGACGGCGCAGATCGTCGGCGAGCAGCACGACATCGGCGCAGGCGACGGCGATATCGACGCCGCGTTCGCCCATCGCCACGCTGGTCGAGCCCGCCTTGATCGCCAGCACATCGTTCAGGCCGTCGCCGACCACGAGCGGATGATGGCCCGCATCGATCTCGGCGAGCACGTAGTCGAGTTTGTCGTGCGGCAGCGCCTGCGCCACCACCGTCTCGATGCCGACTTCGCCCGCCAGCCGCCGCGCCACGCTTTCGCGGTCGCCCGTCACCAGCGCCTCGCGCGTGATGCCGAGCGTGCGCAGATCGTCGAGCGCTGCGCGCGCCTCCACGCGCAGCGTATCGGCAAAGCCGAACCACGCCAGCAGGCGGCCATCGAGCGCGAGTCCCGCGCACGGCCCGTCCATCACAGCGGTCGCAGCGGGCGCGGCGGGCAGCGCGCTCACGTGCTGCGCAAGCAGGTCCGCACGCCCGAGCACGGCGACGCCAGCAGGTGTCTGCGCGATCACGCCGAGGCCTCGTAACTCGCGCGCTTCGGCGAGCGGCTCGATTCCGGAGCTCATCTCCCGCACCAGCGCGCGGCACACCGGATGCGCGCTGCCCAGCGCGAGACGCAGCGCCAGTTCGCGCGCCTGCGCTTCGTCCACGCCGGGCTGCCACAGCGTGTGCGTGAGACGCAGCTCGCCATGCGTGAGCGTGCCGGTCTTGTCGATCACCAGCGAATCGATCTCGGCGATTTTGTCGAGAAACGCGCTGTTGCGAAACAGGATGCCGCGCCGCGCGCCCGCCGCGATCCCCGCGATGGCCGTCGAGGGCGCGGCCAGCACGAGTGCGCACGGGCAGGCCGCGACGATCACCGCGAGCATCGCCTGCGCATTGGCGCTCGCGAACCAGACGATCGCCGCGATCAGCAGCACGAGCGCGAGATACACGTCCATATAGCGTTCGAGCGCCTGCGTGATGGGGGGCTTGGCGGCTTGCGCGCGCTGCATCAGCTCGATCACCTTGCCGAGCGTCGAAGCCTCGCCAACCTGTGTGATCTCCACGCGCAGCGGCCCGTCGAGGTTGATCGCGCCGCCGTAGACGCTCGCGCCCTCGCTTGCGTCCTGCGGCAGCGATTCTCCCGTGATCGGACCGTTGTCGATGCTCGAACGACCCTGGCGCACCACGCCATCGGCGGGAATGCGCGCGCCCGGCGGCACATCGACCAGATCGCCCTGGCGGATCGCCTCGTACGCGACTTCCTCGATCTCGCCCGATTCGCGCACGCGCCGCACCTTGCCCGAGGTCAGACGGCCAAGCGCGCGAATCGCTTCCTGCGAGCCCAGCACGCTGCGCTCTTCGAGCGCGTGGCCGAAGGTCATGACGATGGGCAGCAGCGCCGCGGTGGTCATGTCGCCCACTGCCCACGCCCCCAGCATGGCGAGCGCAATCAGGCGGTCGGTCACGCCATGCAGGCTCGGCGACCTGAGGCTGTGCCACGCGCCCGCGAACACGGGCGGCGCAACCACCAGCGAAGCCGCCGCCGCCAGCAACTGCGCGACGGTCGCGTCGCCGCGCGCACCGGCGGGCGAGAGCCACGGCCACGCGAGCGAGAGCAGCAGCAGGCCGCCCGCGAGCAGCGCCAGCAGCGTGTGGCGCGTGATCGCGCGACGCTCGGCCGCCGACAGCGCGAGCGCGCGGACCTCCTGTTGCTGGCGCGAAGGAGCTTCGTCACGCATATCGGCGCGATGCGTCGCCGCCTCATACGGTGTCGTCATGGCGCGCGCCCCGGCAGCACCAGACTCGACGCGTCGTTCGGGTCCAGCGTGGTGACCCGCGCGGCCTTCGCCAGCACCGCCTGCACACGATCGCGATAGACGCGCGCAACGAGGCCCGGATCGTGGCTGTCGGCCAGCGCCGCTTCGAGCTGCGCGATGGTCGCGGTCTCCGCTTGCGCCTTTGCCACGCGCTCGGCGGCGCTGGCCTGCGCATCCTGGACAATGCGGTCGGCGTTCTGCTGCGCGCCCTGGTGGGTCTTTTCGGCGATGGTGCGGGCTTGTGCGACATCGCGCCCGGCGTTCTGCATCGCGTTCAGCACGGCGTTGAAGGCGTCGATGGCCGATGCCGGAAAGGCGGTCTGCACATCCACGCGCGCCACTTCGATGCCCAGTCCCGCGTGCGCGGCGGCCAGCGCATCCAGATGACGCTGGATCGCGCCGGCCAGATCGCCGCGCAGCTGCTCGCGGCGCACGGCCATCTGCTGGTCGGCGGACACCATTTCGGGGCGAGCGACGAGGATGGCGTCGAGGTCGCGCCGCGCCGCCGTCTCCACCACGGCGGCCGACACCACGCGCTCGATCGCCGCGTCCAGATGCGCGAGCTGCAGCGCGTAGGCATAGGGGTCGCTCACGCGATAGAACAGCGTGGCGCTCAGTTGCACCACGCCGTTGTCGCCGGTGAGCACGTAGCCGGAACCGGCTTCAGCGTCGCTGTCGAGACCGAGGGTCGCCGGTGCGCCGGGATCGCGGTCGAGCGCAATCACGCGATGTTCGAGCACGCGCTGGCTGCCCGGCACGATCTGCACCTCTTCGAAGGGGCGCGGCCACGCCACCAGCAGACCCGCGCCCTGCTCGCGCACATACGCGCCAAAACGCGTGACGACGGCGCTGCTGTCGGCGGGAATGCGGCGCACGTTCGAGGTCGCCCAGGCGAGCGCGGCCACCACCGCCAGCGCTGCGACGAACCAGAACGACAGGCGCACGGTCTGCGCGGCCGGGCCGAGCCGGGGCTGAAAGCCGGGCCGAATTTCAGGTTGAAGTTCAGGTTGAAGTTCGGGTGCGCTCATCGCGTGCGCCCGTGGCTGGGCGCGGGCACGTTGCCGGCCGACGCGCTATTGGCTGGGCCGCCCATGCCCGGCGGCCCCTGCACGAGCGCGCGGAACGGCGCGGTATCGGTGCGCAGGATCAAATTGGTGTTCGTGTTGACCACGGTGCCAAGCGTATCGAGCGAGCGCAGCATCGTGTAAAGCTGCGGATCGGCGGCGTAGCTCTTGCCATAGATCGCCGCGGCGTCCTTGCGCGATTGCGCCTCGATATCGGCGGCTTTCACGTTGGCGTCGGCGATCAGCACGCGCGCGTCGCGGTCGGCGTCCGAGCGGATCTGCGCGGCTTCGCGATTGCCTTCGGCGGTGCGCTGCGCGGCCACGGTTTCGCGTTCGGCGCGCATGCGCTCGACCGTCGCCGCCAGCGTCACGGCCGGCAGCGTCAAACGCTCCAGCCCGACCTGCACCACATGCACGCCGTAAGCGGCATAGACCTGCGCGTCCACCTGGCGGCGCAGCGCCTCTTCGAACGCGCCGATGCGCACCTGGCCGGGATCGGTGTTGACCAGCGAGGCGAGATCGAAACCCGCCGAGGTGGTCTGCAAGGCCGAACCCGCCAGCGAGCGGATCTGCCGCGCGGCTTCGTCGGGTTCGTTGCGCACGGCACGCACGAAGCGGCCGATGTCGTTCGCGTTGGCGGGCACGCGCCACGCCACCCAGGCCTGCACGATGATGCGCAGGCCGTCGCGCGTGCCGACGTCCTGCAGGCCGCTCGATGTCGTGTGCAAGCGCAGGTCGACGGGCACCGCCGCTTCGATGGGCCCGGGCAGCCGCCAGGCCAGGCCCGGTTGCAGCAGCACCCGCACCGGATCGCCGAAACGGGTGACGACCGCCGCTTCGCCCTCGCGCACCTGCACGAAGCTCGCCACCACCAGCGCGACGATCACGCAGAGCGCCGCGAGCGCCACGCGCAGTGCGAAGCGCGGACGGTTCACCGGCGCGCCGGGCTGGCCGTGCGAATGACCCCGATGCCGATGGCCGTGATGGTGATCGCCATCGCGGCCGCCGTGCTCGTGGCCGTGCTCGTGGCCGTGCTCGTGGCCGTGCTCGTGGCCGTGCTTGTGGCCGTGCTTGTGGTCATGTGCATCGCCGTGTGTATGAATGAAACCCACGTTCAGCTCACCTTGCTCAAGATTGATTCGTACCGCGCGCATGCATGGCCGCTTACCACGCGGGCCGCACGCCATTCGCGCTCGTCATGCCTGGCGTCAGCGGCCGCAGATCGAAGGTCGCGCGTGCGCCGCTCGCGAGACGGTCGTCGATGATGGTCAGATTGGCGTTCTGCAGGCCCTTTTGCAGTGCATGCAGGTAGTACTCGAAGCCGAACGCCGGGCCGCCCAGACCGTGGGCGATCACATCGGCGTCGAAGCCTGCCTGTTGCACGCGCGCGGCCGCAAGCGCATCAGCGCCGTTTGCACTGCCCTGCGCGATGGTCTCGATGGCCTGGCGTTGCGCGCCGCCGACCGTCGCTGCCGCGAAACCGCGCGCCTCGACCACGCTCGCCTCGGCGCGAATCTGCGCGGCCTGCACGCCGTGATACGCCGCCGCCGCGCCCGCCGGGGGATGCACGCTTTCGATCACCACCGCCACCACTTCGATGCCGCCAATCGCGCGATCGAGCTCATGCTGGACGACGCCGCGCAGCGTCGCGGCCATCGCGGTCTGCGGCGTGTCGAGCAGCGCGGGCAAGGTGCGCGAGGCGAGATAGCGCACCACTTCGCGGTTCGCGATAGAGCGCACGGTCTGGTCAAGATCGACGGCGCGATAGAGCGCGGCCCGCGCCGCCGCGTCGGACAGGCCGATGCGGTAGTCGAGGCGCACATCGGCGCTGACGATCTGAAACGCCTGTTGATCGCTGCTCGTGCCCGCGATCACCTGAGTGGTTTCCCACGGATGCGCGACGTCCCAGAGGCGATCGAGTTGCGGGGGCGTGCGGCCATCGGCGGAAAGGCTTGCAGGAGCGGGAACGCTGCGCTGGCCCGCGCCGGCATCGTCGCCCGCGCTGCCCGACACGATCAGTTGATGGATCGCGCCGTTGTCGATTACGCGCGCCCGGCCAAACGGCCAGGGCAAGCCGACGTGCAAGCCCGGCTGCCACACCGCGACCGGTGCGCCGAAGCGCTCGTACACCGCGCGCTGATCGGGACCGAGGACCGTCACGCCGCCCAGCAGCCAGCCCGTCAGCAGCATGAGCGCGAGGGTGGCGGGCAGCAGGCGCACGAAGCTTTGCAGCGCCCAGTTCTGGCGCAGGTCGATGCCGTAGCGCGCGCGCAGTTGCGCGTCGAGCGCCGCGAGCGGGCGCGCATGCGGGCGCAGGGTCTGCGCGATCGAGCTGGAAAGCACCCAGCTTTGGCCGGCTTGCGGCATGGGCGCGGAAAACCACGCCCACGCCGCGCGCACGGCAAGCTCGACGGCTACCGCGGCGCTCAAGACGGCGGCGATGCGCACGAGCCAAGTGGGAGATACGCCGGCAAAAGCGCTTAGAGCCAGCGACGCCGCCGCACCCAGCGCCGCGACGAGAAGCACGCGCAGCAGCGCCGCCAGCGCGTTGGAAGCGTTGGAAGCGTTGGAAGCGTTGGAAGCGTTGGAAGCGTTGCGAGTGTTGAACATCGCGGCGAGTTCGCCGTAGTGAGCATGCATGCGCTCGACCAGCAGCACGCCGAAGGCCAGCGCGAAAGCACACGCAAGCGCCACCAGGAGCGGCGCCTGCGGGTTGGCGGCATCGGCCTGAAAAGCGGGACGCTGCCATGCGAGCATGGCCAAAGCGAGCGAAACCAGTGCAAGCAGCGGCGCGACAACGGGCCGCCATGGCAAGGACCGCAGGAGCGCGTGGGCGCCAGGCGCATCAGACGTATCAGACGTATCAGACGTATCAGACGCGTCGGGCGCGTCGGCCTGGGAACGCGCGGCCTCCGGTTTAGCGTCCCTGCTTTTACCTTTATCGTTTTTGCGCTTGCCGGTGTCATGCCGCAAAGCCAGCCGCGCGAAACCCGACAGCGTCTTCCAGAGCGGCACACGTTCAGCGGCCACCACCGTGATGCGCTCGACATATAGCCGTGTGCCGATCACGGCGATCAGAACATCGAGACTCGCACTCGCCAGCACCGCGCCCCAGCGCGCATCGAAGGGCAGCCCCGGCGCGAGCGCCAGCACGCCGCCCAGCACGGCCAGCCCCAATGCGCAGACGCCCAGTCGGGTCTCGCCCGCCCGGCCAGCGAACCACCCATGAGCTTCGGGATTCTCGCGCGCAGCGCGCTGCACCATCAGGGCTCCTTACAGGGAATTTACGACGATCGCATAAGCATGACGCGCCCGGCGCGGCGTGGCCCAGGCGCGCCCCAATGTAGCGCGCTCGATTCGGAAACTCAACCTTGGTGCGCGCGGGCGGCCTGTGGGGCGGGCGCTCCACGCCCGCACCGATGCGCAGGGAATCGGCGCACAATAGACCGCACCACGCGCAAACCGGCCAGGGCAGAACTCCGGCAACGCGCCAGTCCCACGACGCATACCAGGACGCATACAAGGACGTAACGCGCTACCCATGGACGGCTTGCTGATCGCACCGGCGACCCGCAGGCAGGCGCTCATCGCCAGCGCCTGCGCGCTCGCGATATTGCTCACGCTCGCGCTGGCCGCGCCGCGCGCGCACGAGCCGCTGCCCGCCATCGCTGCGTTCATGCCGATGTGCGCGCTCACCGTGTTCACCACCTCGGGCATCGCGGCCTTTCTGCTGGGCGCGCGTTTCGCGGCCACGCGCATGCCCATGCTCGGCGCGCTCGGCGGCGCGTATGCGTTCACGGCCATCGCGGTGGCGCTGCAGTTACTGATGTTTCCTGGCGTCTTCACGCGCAACGGTCTGCTGGGCGCGGGGCCGCACAGCGCCGCGTGGATGTGGATCTTCTGGCATGCGGGCTTTGCACTGCTGGTGATCGTCGCCGAACTGGTGCGCACGCGCGCATCGGCCGATACGCCCACGCCCGTGCAACCCCGCGCCAGTGTCGCGCGCGGCTGGCTGCTGATCGCCGCGCCCGCGGCGCTCGCGGCGCTGCTTGGCCTGCTGGTCACGCAGATCGATCTGGTGCAGCCGTGGCGCGCATCAACCGCCGCGCCGCTGCCGTCGCCGACACCGGGGCTCGCCGCGCACTTCGCGGCCAACCTCGCGGGCCTCGCGATCTGCGCGCTCAACCTCGCGGCCATCGCCGTGGTGCTGCTCAAGGGGCGCCTGCGCCTCGTGCTCGATTTGTGGATCGTCGTCGCGCTGCTCGCCTCGTTCGTCGACGCCGCGCTCAATACCTTGAGCATCGAACGCTTCACGCTCGGCTGGTATGTCGCGCGCGTGTTCAGCATGCTCGCGCCGGGCGTGCTGGTGTGCGTGCTGGTCTGGGAAGTCAGCGCGCTCTATCGGCAACTTGCGGAAGTGCATGCCTCGCTCGTGCGCACGTCGGCGCGCGATGCGCTTACACGCGTGTACAACCGCAGCTACTTCGACACGCAGTTCCTGCTTGCCTGCGAGCGCGCCGCCCAGCAGGCCCAGCCGCTTTCGCTGGTGATGTTCGACGTCGATCACTTCAAGCGCTACAACGACGCTTACGGCCATCTGCAGGGCGACGCGTGTCTGGCCGCCGTGGCCGGCGCGCTCGCGCGCATGCAGCGGCCCGGCGATTTCGTGGCGCGCTACGGCGGCGAGGAATTCGCGCTGGTGCTGCCCGATACGGATGCACAGGAAGCGTATGCGATCGCCGGGCGCGCCCGCGAAGCCGTCGTGGAACTCATGATCCCCACCCCCGCGGCGGGAGGACAGATCACGGTGAGCGCGGGCTGCGCCACCAGCGGTCTGGCGGACGTGACGGTCACGCCCACTGCGCTGATCGAAGCCGCCGACGCCGCGCTTTATGCGGCCAAGCGCGCAGGCCGCAATCGCGTGGCAATAGCGGATTCGAACGGAGCGGATTCGGTGGCGTCGTCGCTATCGTCCTGAGCTGCTCGGGTTCAGTGCTCAAGCACTTCAATGTGCGCGAGTTCCGCACACGCTTCGGCCACCACGGTTTGCCAGTCGCCTAATACCTTCTGGCGGAACAGGCGCATCGACGGATAAAGCGGCGTCGTGCGTTGCGCGGCGTCGCCCCAGCGCCAGTCGTGCACGCGTGCACGCGTGCACGCGCGCGAGCAGCGTCCATACGGGCACATCGAGCGCGCCGCACAGATGCGCGGGCGCGGAATCGATAGTGATCACCAGATCGAGCTGCATGACGATATCGGCCAGATCGGCAAAGGAGCGGATTGACCGCGCGGCGTCCACGACGTCGTGGCGCGCCAGAATCGCGCGCTCCGCTTCGGTCAGCGCGCCAAACTGAAGCGAGAAAAACCGGCTGTGCGGATCGGCGAGCAAGGGCGCCAGCGTAGCCAGCTCCATCGAGCGGAACGGCTCGTGGCGGCACTGCAGCCACGTCGCGTTGGTACTGCGCCAGACGATGCCGATTTTTCGCCTGCCGGGCTGCGGCGCGACGTGAACCGGCGTCTTTCGCGGCCGCCCCCCGCCGCGACTCGTTCGCCCCGTCGGCGCGCCCTCGTTTATTGCGCCACCGGCCCCGACCCAGCCGGCAAATGGGCAAGCGGATCGACCGCATGGCTGCCCTTGCGCATTTCGAATTGCAGCAACGCCTGGCCGCTGTTGCGCGTGCCCATCTCGGCGATGGTCATCCCTTGCGTTACCGCATCGCCTTCGTGAACGAGGAGCTTGCGATTGTTGCCGTAGGCGGTGACATAGCCGCCGTCGTGCTTGACGATGACCATCAGGCCATAGGATTTGATGCCGTCGCCGGCGTAGACCACCCGCCCCGCCGCGACAGCCTTGATCGGCATGCCCGCACGCCCGGCGATCTCGATGCCGCGCGCGTTATCCACGCCGAATTCGTGCACCACCATGCCGCTCACGGGCCAGATGAAGGCTGTGTCGTGTGCCGATGTTGGCGAAGGCAAGGGCGCTGCCGTTGCAACGCCCGGCGTCGTGCGCTGCAACGCGGTCCAATCCGGCGGCGCCACGCGCAACAGCTTCGCCACCGGCAGGATCGAACCCGGCGCGAGGCCGTTCCAGCCTGCGATGTCGTCCGGCTTGCGCCCGAAACCATACGCAATGCTGTCGAGCGTATCGCCCGGTTGCACGCAGTAATAGCCCGCGATGGCGTTGCTGCAACTCGCCGCGAGGAACGTCGTGTCCGCCTCGCCCTGAAATGCGCAGCCCGCAAGCGCAGCGCTTGCGGCAAGCAGGCCGCTGCATGCAGCGCGGCTCCATCGCGTACCCATGCTCGATCTCATTAATTCGTCATCCTGCATTTATCGTTGAGCCGGGAATTATGAAAGACGCGCGCCGATTCCTATCCTGGTAATCGCGGTTGATGCGAGGTCATGGCGGTATCGGGCGCGCTCGGCGATCGCAGTCGCGCCGCTCAGGGCTTGAAATCGGCGGAGTCGAGCGGCTGGGAACGGTCGGCCACGGAATCGGCGGTGTGGCGCGCGTGGCGGGCAGTGTGCTGGGGCTTGTGATGCTTGCTGCGGTGATGGCCATATTGCGACGACGTGCTGGCGGGCTGAGCGAATGCGGCGGAACAGGCGAGCACGGCAAGCGTGGCGATGAGAATGCGTTTCATGGCGGTCCCTGATGAGTGCGGGTTGAAAATCGACCAACTGACCAACTGGCTGGTCGTCCCGCATAAACGCCACCTTCGCGCCGCCGTTGACGACGCCGACTCAGTCCTGACAATCCTTTACAACACTGCCGCAAAGCTGGTCAGAACACGCCGAGCAGCAGCCCTGCCGCAAGGCCCGCGCCCAGTTCGGCGCAACGCGCGAGATCGTTCGCGCCGATGGTTTTGGGCGCGAGGATGCGCTCGGGCGTCTGCGCATGCGTGCAGACGATCAGGCCATCGGCAACGGGCTTGAGCCGCCAGCCCGTTGCGATGCGTTCGAGCTGACGCAGCGCGTTCTGGCCGTCGCTGCCCGCGCAGATCATGGCCGCATACGGGCGGCCGTTCAGGCGATCGAGCACCGGGTAATAGCAGCGGTCGAAGAAGTCCTTCATGAGTCCGGCGATCGCCGCGAGGTTTTCAGGCGTGGCGAACAGATAGCCGTCGGCGGCGAGCAGGTCGGCAGGCTGTGTCTCGTGGGCGCGTTGCAGTCTGATCGCGAGGCCGGGCGCGCCGGCGTGCTCTTGCGCCTGCTGGTGTGCGGCGCGGGCCGCCGCTTCGGCCATCTGCTGCGTGCCTCCGGTCATCGTGTGATAGACGATCAACAGCGTCTTCATGCGTGAGGGCCTTGTTCGAGCCAGCAGCCGGGATGGCGCGCCGCGCGCAGCGATCATACCGCCCGCACGGTTCACGTACGGTTTCGCGTACCATGCGCTCATGCCTACCTACATCGCTCTGCTGCGTGCCGTGAACGTCGGCGGCACCGGCAAACTGCCCATGCCGCAACTGCGCGCGATGGGCGAAGCACTCGGCTTCGCCAATGTGCGCACCTATATCGCCAGCGGCAATGTCGTGTTCGAAAGCCCGCTTGCGGCAACAAGCGTCAAGAAGCAGCTCGAACAGAGTCTTCAAGCGTACGCCGGCAAGCCCGTGGGCGTGCTGCTGCGCAACGCCAGAGAAATGGCCGCCGTGCTCGCGGACAACCCGTTCGCCGATGCCCCGCCCGAACGCACCGTCGCGATCTTCCTGGACGCCGCGCCTCCCGCCGATGCGCTCGACAGGCTCAGCGGCCAGGGCACCGAGCAGCTTGCGCTCGGCAAGCATGAAATCTACGTGTTTTACCCCGACGGCATTGGCCGCTCGAAGCTCAGGATTGCCGCGGCGAAAGACGGCACGGCGCGCAACATGAACACCGTGGCGGCACTCGCGCAATGGGCGGCGCAATAATCACGTTCGAGCACAATCAAGCAGCATCACCCACGCCGCATCGCCCGCAGCATGAATGTCACGCAACGCGCCTACGATGATTCGTTTCTTTCGAGGAGACGTGAAAGATGTCGCTTCCTTATGGCTACGCGAAGGGCAAGATCGTGACCGCGCCGCAACTCAAGGCCACGCGGCGGCCCCATGAAGTGCAGTACCACCTGCACTTCGGCGTCTCGGTGGCGGGCGCGCAATGGGATGTCGCGGTGAACGTCGGCACCACCGACGCGGACGACCTGCTCAAATACAAGCTGCTGTTCGATTTTCGCCATGCGGTACTGGCAACGCTCAAGGAGGCTGCCTCGGGTTCGCAGGACCTGACAGGCCAGGCCGCGTTGCCCGCAATCGACTTCCAGCGCAGCGATTTTCTCGACAATACCGGCAAATGGCGCGACAGCGACGTGATGGACGGCACCGACAATGTCGAGCCCGTCGCCACGCTCCAGCGTCTGTTGCAGCGCGCGCAGCAGGGCGGCAACGACGTCTACGTATTCGGGCGCTTCTACAGCGAAGGCGATGGCGTTCACGACGTCCACATGAACCAGGGGTCGAAGGGCGCGTTCATCCACCGTCCCGGCGACGACAGCAACGATCACAACGACATCTGGCAGGACGGCGCACTGCTCGTCGATCTGGGCGAGCCGCAATGGGCGCTCTACGTCGCGGCGTTCGACCAGCAATATGTGCCCACCGACGATCTGGGCAATCCCACGGCGGATTCGAAGCCGATTTCGTGATCGCTTCGTGATGGCTGCGCGTGCTCGATCCGCTTATTCGAGTGTGGCGAGCGCGCGCTTGAGGGCCTGCACGGCGCTCACCGATGTGATCCCCTGACGCGCGGGGAAAAATCCCAGATCGACACCCCTGGCATCGTCGTGCGCGAGCGTTTCGCGGCACGACGCGTGCACTTCCAGCACGCCTGACTCGCGCACGATGCGTGCGACCTGCATCGCCGATACCCCGCTGCCCGCCATGATGCCGATACGGCCAGCCGACTGCCGCACCAGCGCGCCGAGCGCCGCCAGCCCCTCTTCGGCGCGCGCTGCACCGCCTGAAGTCAGCACACGCTCGAAACCCAGCGCGATGGCCGCTTCGAGAGCGCTCGCAGGATCGGGAACGAGATCGAAGACTCGGTGCAGCGTCGCGCCGAGCCCTGTCGCATGAGCGCGCAGTTTCTCCAGCAACGCCACGTCGAGCGCGCCATCGGGCAAGGCCGCGCCCAATACCACGCCCGCGAGACCCGCAGTGCGCACCGCGTCGATCTCCGCCAGCATCGCGCTTGCGTCGGCGGGCGTCCAGACGAAGGAGCGCGCATGCGGACGGATCATCGCGTAGATGGGTATCGGAGCGCGCGACGCCGCCGCGATCAGCCCAGGCGTGGGCGTGAGTCCACCCAGATCGAGCGCGGAACACAATTCGATCCTGTCCGCGCCGCCGGCGATGGCGGCCTCCAGTGCGTCGACGCTGTCGACGCAGACTTCGAGCAAGACGGGCATGGTGGTCCTTCTGGTTTTTGTGGTGGGTATTTATGCTTGCCGCGCGAGCCAGGCCGCGCCGATCAAGCCGCCTTCATCGCGATAACGGCCCGGCACGACGAGCGCCCGTTCGCGCCGATACAGCACGCGTGCGCGCACTGCCCGATCGAGCCATGCGATCAACGCGCTCACCGAAGCCAGGCCGCCGCCCACGGTCACCACCGAAGCACCCGTGACGTTGACGACTGCCGCGAGCGGGTCCGCGACCAGTTCGCGCCAGACTTCGAGCGTCCGGGTCGCGGCGGCGTCGCCCTGCTGCCAGGCAGTGAGTATCGCGCGGCTGTCATGCGCCTGCCCGTGCAGATGCGCATGCAGGCGTTCGATGCCGCGCGCGCCGCCTATCGTATCGACGCAGCCGCTCTGCCCGCAACCGCAGGCAAAGCGAGGCACCGGGAGCGTTTCGCCGTCGATCACGCACTGCGTATTCACGATTGGCCCGTGGCCCCACTCGCCCGTCACCCCGCCCGCCCCGCGAATCAGGCGGCCATCGGCGACCAGAGCGCCGCCCACGCCCGTACCCAGCACGGCGGCAAACACCACGCGATGCCCGGCGCCCGCGCCCGACACGGCCTCGGCGAGCGCGAGGCAATCGGCGTCATTGGCGGCGTACACATCGCGGTTCAGGCGTGCCCGGAGTTCGCTCGCAAGCCGACGGCCGGTGATACAGGGAAGATTCGCGGAGAACGCCACGCCGTCGAGCGGATCGATCAGCCCGGCGATGGACAGAGCAAGCGGCGCGCGATGTCGCGCGGTGTCGGCATGCGCATGCGCCGCAAGCATGTCGGCCAGCGCATCGGCGAATTGCGTCCAGTCGTGCGCGGGCGTCGGCTGCTTCGCGAGCAGCGTGAGCGAGCCATCGGGCGCACAGGCCGCGAGACGCATGAACGAACCGCCGATATCGGCGGTGTAGATTGCGGCCTGGTTCGCGGCTTCGTGCGGGGAAGTGACGGATTCGGGCATCGGGGGGCTCATGTCCAAAACGCCCGCGCAAAATGCGCGCGCCGCCATGCGACATCCGGGCGGCGCGGGAGGGGCGCTGTCTCGCCCCGTACTTTACTGGCTTATGCGCTCACGCGCGGTGCGCACTGCGCGACCACCGCGCGCAGGCAGGCAATCGCGTGGTCGACATCCTGCGCCGTGGTGTAGCGGCCGAAGCTGAAGCGCAGCGTGCGGCTGGCCGCTTCGGCGCTCAGGCCGATGGCGCTCAGCACATGCGAAGGCGCACCCGACGCCGAATTGCACGCCGAGGTCGACGACACCGCCAGATCGGCTGAGAGCATAAACGGGAAGAAGCCGCTCGAATCGATCGTGAGGCTCAGCGTGTGGGGAATGCGGCGCGCGTTGCGCGCGTTCTGCCTGACGATGCCGAGATCGCTCACGCCGTCGAGCAATTGCTGCGCGAGTTGCGCGATACGTTGCGTGTCCGACTCCATCTGTTGCGCCGCCAGCGCGCAGGCCACGCCCATGCCGACGATCTGGTGCGTCGCCAGCGTGCCCGAGCGCAGGCCGCGCTCGTGACCGCCGCCGTGCATCTGCGGGGCGATGCGCGCGGCCGCTTCGCGGCTCACATACAGCGCGCCGATGCCCTTGGGCCCATACACCTTGTGCGCCGACATCGACAGCAGATCGATGCCCATCGCCTTCACGTCGATCGGCGTCTTGCCCAGCGCCTGGGCCGCATCCACATGCACCAGCGCGCCCGCTTCATGGACGATCGGCGCGATGGCGGCGATGTCCGTGAGCGTGCCGATTTCGTTGTTCACCAGCATCAGCGAGACGAGGCCGGTGTCGGCGCGCAGCGCCGCTTTCACGGCTGCGGCGGTGATATTGCCGTCGGCGTCCGGCCGCACCGTGCTCACCTGCATGCCGCGCTGTTCGAGGCTTGCCATGGTGTCGAGAATCGCCTTGTGTTCGAGGCAACTCGTGATGAGATGACGGCGCGCGGCCGTTTCGGCAAAACCCTTGAGGGCGAGATTGTTCGACTCGGTGGCACCCGAGGTCCAGACGATTTCATCGGCTGCCGCGCCGATCAGCGCCGCCACCTGGGCGCGCGCCTGCTCTACGAGAGCGCGCGCCTTCACGCCCGCCGCGTGCGAGCTGGAGGCCGGATTGCCGAATGCGCCGTCCATGCCCAGGCACTCGCACATGGCCGCGATCACACGCGGGTCGGCCGGCGTGGTCGCCGCGTAGTCAAAGTAATGCAGTGTGTCGCCCATTCTGTTTTGCTCTTTGCGTTGCTCTTTGCGTTGCTCGAACCGTTGCGCGCGGGGTCGCGCGCTTGTGTCCGAGACGTCTGGAATGGGGACTTATGCTACGTGGCGCTGCGTAGAAAGTGGTTCCAAATTGCGCCGCTCCCGGGCGTCGGCGAAGAATTTTTTTCTCTTTGGCGAGCGCAAGCGAAACAATGACTGCTGTAGCGAATCCGTTATGGCGTCACCGGCTGCTGTGCAACGTCGCCCAGATGCTCCGTATGCATGGCGGTCAGGCGCGCCAGCAGGATGCCGTAGCCGGTCAGATGGCCAAGATAAACGCTCGTGTACACGCCCGCCGCAGGCAGCGCTTCAACCAGCGCATGCAGCGCCGACATCGGCAGCGGCTGCATCGTCAGGCCAGGACGCTCGACGCGCAGATCGGCGACCTGCGCCAGTTGGCGATGCGCGTCGACCAGACGCGCGAGTCCCTCGCGAAAATCCTCTTTCCATTGCGCATTCAAGGTTTCGAATTGCGCGTTGAAGGTATCGAAGGTCTCCAGAAAATTGACCACCGAATCGAATAGTTCGTGATAGCACCAGAACAGCGGCGTGCGCACGCGATTGCGCTCCAGGTGTGCCGACACCCATGACTGCGCGAGGTCGGCCTTGAGCAGATCGTGCGCTTCTTTCAGATTGCTGCTGGATTTACGCAGCGCCGCCGTTGCCGTGCGCAATTGCGAACGGTCCAGCGTGCCCCTGGCGATCCCGTCGAGCAGTTTGAGCGCGCGCTCATTGCCTTCGTTGACGAGCGTATTGGCCCAGAAACCGTGATCGGGCGGAAACACGACCTGCTGAATGATGAAACCCAGCAGCATGCCCAGCACCACGCCAATCAGGCGTTGTTCCAGCAGCGCAATATGCTCGCCGGTATAGAGCACCAGCGTCATCGGCACGGTGATGCTCGTCATCTGGAACACCGAAGGCTTCACGCGCACGATCGCGAAGATCACGATCGGCAGCAGCAGTACGCCCAGCCAGAGATGCGGCGCGGTCAGCCAGATCAATAACGTGCCGATGGGCATCGCCACCAGGTTCGAGGTGACGCGCTTATAGAAATAGCCGCGCGCGGCGGAAATGGAACTGCCCAGTGCCAGCGTGAGCATGGTCGAGCCGGCCAGCGCGACGGCGGCGTCCGGATAGCCGTAGTGATAGGGAATCGCAAACCCGATCCACAGGCCAAGCGTGAGCTTGGTGTACTTCGCCATTTCGGACAGCGAGAAGCGCGCGAGTGCGCGGCGAAATGGCGTGAGCGGTTTGTGGAAGTAGGTATTCGGCGTCATGGCGGCAATCGGAGATTCTGGACGAGCGATAGTGAGCAGCGCAAGGCTGCGCTTTAAACCAGGATGCTAATCGACGCGCGCGTTTTCCTGTTCATTCTCTTGCAGATGCGCGGCGCTTGAAGCGCCTTGCGCCGTTAGCAAAAAGCAAGATGAATGTCAGCAATGAAACAGCTGCTTACTCTTTAAATCATCATACGAATTCTATTTAAATCCTTTTAAATCAGCGTTTTCCCGCATTCACGCACCTTGCGATTTATTTTCAATTTCTTTCGATTTTTTATCCCTTACCGTCATGCCAACTGTTTGACGTTCGCAATGCGAACTGCTTTTGCGAACTTTTATCAGGCTTTTTCAGCTGGGGTAGGCCCATGACGATAACAACGAGCGACTCTACGAGCGTCTCCATCTGTCTGCCCACGTACAATCGCCCGGATCTGCTGATCCGCTGCATTGAATCGTGTCTTGCGCAGACGCATTCGAAGATTGAAATCGTGATCGGCGACGATTCGCCGGACACGCATACCGAACAATTGATCGCCCAGCGCTATGGGCACGATGCACGCATTGTCTATCAGCGTAATGTTCCGGCGCTGGGGCAGGCGCGCAATGTCGCGAGCCTTTTCGAACGCGCCGTCGGCGACAAGATCCTGCTGATTCACGACGACGATTTTCTGCTCGACAGCGCCGTCGAGCGGCTATTGGCGCAATGGACGCTCGATCCCGCTATTGAAGTCGCGTTCGGCAAACAATATGAAACCGATGCGCAGGGCCGCATCGACCATGCCGCCAGCGAACGCATGAATCGCGCGTATCACCGCACGCCCGAAGCCGCCGGCGTGCAGCCGATTGCCGGGCGCACGGGCATCGTGCAGATGTTTCCGAACAATGGCTGGCTTGCCGACGCCGCGCTAGTCAAGCGCATCGGCTATGGCAACGGCGATCACGAAGGCGATAACAAAGGTGACAGCGGCAACGCGCAATTCGCGGTGTGCTGCGATTTCGTGTTTGGCGTGCGCTTGTGTCTGGCGGCGCGCGGCGTCTGTTATGTCGACGACTATGTCTCGTGCTATCGCAAGACCGAGGTTTCGGTTTCGCAGGCCACGCGCCGCACGCCCAGTGCGTCGTCGCTGGCCGCGTGGCATTTTCTCGAAGCCCTCGAACTGCCGCCCGAACTCGAACCGGCCCGGCGGCTGGCCTTGCGACGGCTCGTGCCTATCGTGGTGTCGCTGCTGGCGCGCAACCGCCAGGCGCGCGCCGGGTTGAATCTGGCGCTTACGCATCTCCACGCGTACCGCTTTGGCCTGAGCGTGCGGCTCTACTATCACCTGCTGATGATCTGGAAGAGCGCCTGGCTCGCAAAGTCGCCCGCGCCATTATTCGACAGCGAGGAACAGGTCGTGGACGTCACGCGCACGCGGATTCCGTGAGACCGATCCTCGCGCCGACTCGCACCGCATCACGGACGCCGTCGTGCGACATTCAGCTTAAGCGCAGCTTTTGGCCATTCCCGCTAGTATGTCAATCCGATGTCCGGATCAAGACTCAAACCAGGAGCACGATAAATGTCTGTACGCATGACGATGTTGGCGGCTGCCGTGATTGCCGCAGGTGTAGCCAGCGCCAGCGCGCAAGCCCAGGTGGCGGGCGCTCAGCCACTGAGCGTGACGGTCGAGCAATCGCAGGCGCTCCTCGAAGGCTGGAGCGTGAAGAAAAGCGTGCTCGGCAAGGCCGTCTATAACGACGACAACGCAAAGATTGGCACGGTGCGCGACCTGATCGTCGCGCCGGACGGTTCGGTGTCGGCGGCCATCGTTTCGGCGGGCGGTTTCCTCGGCGTCGGCGTGCACGACGTCGCGGTGCCGATCGCCGCGCTCGACGTGCGCAACGGCAATCTCTATTTGCCGGGCGCGACCAAGGAAGCGCTCAAGGCCACGCCGGCGTTCCAGTACGCAAAGATCGATTCGCCGCCCAAACCCAAGCGCGTCGATAGCAACACGAAGGCCGGGCAGTAACCCGGCTTTCACGATGCGCGGCGTCTCTTCTGACGTCGCGCATCGCGCATCTCGCAGACATCAGCGCCTCACCCCGCCGCAATCCCCTCCTCGCGCAGTTCGATCCCCGTCCACACACCCGCCGCGGACAACTCCTCGATCAGATCGCAGATCGTTTGCCGCACCGCCAGTGAAGCCGAACTCACCGGTAATGCATTGGGCCAGCAGATACTCGCGGGCCGCCGGATCAGCGGATCGACGATGCGCCGCGTTTTAGGCCGGTCCGCGCTCGCGCGCAAGGCCAGCGCCGACGTCGGCAGGATCGTGCAGGCCGCGCCCGATTGCGCCACCGAGAGCAGCATCGGCAAGGAATCGATATCGGCGATGATGTTCAGCGGCACCTGCTCGCGCGCGAACGTGCGCTCCAGCAGCAGGCGCAAGCCGTTCGACACGCCGGGCGCGACCATCGGCACATCGGCCAGCGAAGCGAGCGTACAGGTGCGCGCACGCGCCGACACTCCGGGCTCGCCCATCAGATAGAGCTCCTCATCAAGCACGGGCAGCGCCGAGATGCCGGGCGTGGCGGTATCGCGGAACAAAATGGCGAGATCGAGACGGCCATTTGCGAGCAGTTCGTTCAGATAACCGCTCATGCTCTCGAAGAACTGCAGGCGGATGCCGGGAAAGCGCTCGCGCACGCGCCGGAATACCGGCATGGCCAGCACCGAAGCCATGGTCGTTGGCAGACCGATGGCGACCGTGCCGGATTCCGCGCCCACGCCTTCGCGCACCTCCTGGCGCAACTGCTCCATCTGATGCAGCACGAGCCGCGCATGGCGATACAGCGCCTGCCCGGCCGCCGTGGGCTTCACGCCCTGCGGACTGCGCACCAGCAGCGGCACGCCCAGATCGTCCTCCAGTCTGGCGATCTGCTGGCTAAGCGATGGCTGCGCCACATAGAGTTTTTCCGCCGCCTTGCCGAGGCTGCCGTAGTCGACGATGTTGACGAAATAGCGAAGCTGACGAACGTCCATGAGCCCGGCCCGAGATGCGAGAGGTCATAGGATACCCTTATGACCGGCACATTCAATCCATATTTCCGCGTGCCGGAACATTCGCATACAGTCGCCTCATTCCTGATCGAAAAATGAGAAGCGCCCACTCGATGGGCGCAGGAGACGGCGATGCCAGCATCTGCACCCGAGTCTTCCAGCGCGCTGGTCCAGTCCGTCAGCGACACGATTTCCCTCGCTCCCGCCACTGCTCTTGCCGCCACGCTCGACTGCAGCAACGTGCCGCGCGTCGGCGACGCGCTTGCGCCGATGTGGCACTGGCTTTATTTCTGGTCCGCTGCGCAGCAAGCCGAACTCGGCGCGGATGGTCATCCGCGAACGGGCGGCTTTCTGCCCGATCTGGGCCTGCAGCGCCGCATGGCGGCGGGCGGTCGCATCACATTCAACGCTCCCTTGAAGATCGGCACGCAGGCCGAACGCGTTTCACGCGTGCTGTCGATCGAGCACAAGGAAGGCCGCAGCGGCCGCCTGGCATTCGTGACCGTCGAGCATGAGATCAAGGCCGATGGCGTTACGGCGATACGCGAGGAGCAGGACATCGTCTATCGCGACGCTGTGCACGCGGGCCAGCGCGGTCAGACCGCCGCGCAACCCACGCCCACGCCCGCGCCTGCCGACGCCGACTGGCGACGCGACATCGCACCCAGCGAAGTGCTGCTGTTCCGCTATTCGGCGCTCACCTTCAACGGCCATCGCATCCATTACGACCGCGACTACGCACGCAACGTCGAGGGCTACCCCGACCTCGTCGTACACGGCCCCCTGATCGCCACGCTGCTGCTCGATGCGCTCGCGCGCGTCGCACCCGAAGCCGTGGTGCGCGAGTACCGCTTCAAGGCCGTGCGGCCGACCTTTCTCGGCCACGGCTTCGCGGTATGCGCACGCCGCGCCGGAGACGGCAAACACATCGAACTCTGGGCGCAGGACCACGAAGGCTGGCTGACGATGTCGGCCCAAGCCGTGCTGGCCTGAGCCCATTCACCGAATCTTTCAGGCATCTGGACGGACCCTACGCCATGACCGACACACCCGATCAATACCAGGATATTCGCGACGCCGTGCGCGATCTGTGCAGCCAGTTTCCCGACGAGTATTTCCGCAAGATCGACGAGACGCGCGGCTACCCCGAAGCCTTCGTCGATGCGCTCACCAGGGCGGGCTGGCTCGCCGCCCTGATTCCGCAGGAATACGGCGGCTCGGGCCTGGGCCTGACGGAAGCCTCGGTGATCATGGAAGAGATCAATCGCAGCGGCGGCAACTCGGGCGCGTGTCACGGCCAGATGTACAACATGGGCACGCTGCTGCGCCACGGCTCGGAAGAGCAAAAGCGCAAGTATCTGCCGAAGATCGCCAGCGGCGAACTGCGCTTGCAGTCAATGGGCGTGACCGAGCCGACCACCGGCACCGACACCACGAAGATCAAGACCACCGCCGTGCGCAAAGGCGACCGTTATGTGATCAACGGCCAGAAGGTGTGGATCTCGCGCGTGCAACACTCGGATTTGATGATCCTGCTGGCACGCACCACGCCGCTTTCGGACGTGACGAAGAAAAGCGAAGGCATGTCGATCTTTATCGTCGATCTGCGCGAGGCGATTGGCCAGGGACTCACGGTCCAGCCGATTCTCAACATGGTCAATCACGAGACCAACGAGCTGTTCTTCGACAACCTCGAAATCCCGGCGGAAAACCTAATCGGCGAGGAAGGCAAGGGCTTCAAATACATACTCGACGGTCTGAATGCGGAACGCACGCTGATCGCCGCCGAATGTATTGGCGACGGCTACTGGTTTGTCGATCGCGTCACGAAGTATGTTAAGGATCGCCAGGTTTTTGGCCGCCCGATCGGCCAGAACCAGGGTGTGCAGTTCCCCATCGCACGTTCCTTTATCAACGTGGAAGCGGCCAACCTGATGCGCTTCGAGGCCGCGCGCCGTTTCGACGCCCATCAGCCCTGCGGCGCGCAGGCCAATATGGCCAAGCTGCTGGCCGCCGACGCCTCGTGGGAAGCCGCCAATGCCTGCCTGCAATTCCACGGCGGCTTCGGCTTCGCCTGCGAATACGATGTGGAGCGCAAGTTCCGCGAGACGCGTCTTTATCAGGTCGCGCCGATCTCGACCAACCTGATTCTCTCGTACGTCGCCGAACACATACTCGGCCTGCCGCGTTCGTTCTGATCGAGCCGAGGAGACAGCCATGCGCCCTCTCGAAGGCATCAAGGTCGTCACGTTCGAGCATGCAATCGCGGCGCCGTTCTGCACGCGCCAGCTCGCCGATCTGGGCGCGCGCGTCATCAAGGTGGAGCGTCCGGGCGTGGGCGATTTCGCGCGCGGCTATGACGAGCGCGTGCACG
Source organism: Paraburkholderia bannensis (assembly GCF_014200455.1). Taxonomy (GTDB): domain Bacteria; phylum Pseudomonadota; class Gammaproteobacteria; order Burkholderiales; family Burkholderiaceae; genus Paraburkholderia; species Paraburkholderia bannensis_A. The sequence continues at coordinate 30,718 of NZ_JACHBW010000026.1, forward strand.
GACTGGCCTCGCATTTCGTCTGGACCAACCGCTCGAAGGAAAGCCTCACGCTCGACGTCAAACAGGCTCAGGCGCAGGAGATCGTGCACAGCCTGCTCGCCGGCGCCGATGTGTTCGTGCAGAACCTCGCGCCCGGCGCGACGCAGCGTCTCGGGCTCGATTACGAGGCGCTGCGCGAACGCTATCCGCGTTTGATCGTCTGCGATATTTCGGGCTATGGCAGCGACGGCCCCTATCGCGACAAGAAAGCCTACGACCTGCTGATCCAGAGCGAATCGGGCTTTCTGAGCGTCACGGGCACGCCCGACGAAGCCGCCAAGGCGGGCTGCTCGATCGCCGATATTTCCGCAGGCATGTACGCGTATTCGAACATCCTCGCCGCGCTGATCGAGCGCGGCAAGACCGGGCGCGGCCGCCGCGTCGACTTGTCGATGCTCGAAAGCATGGTCGAGTGGATGAGCTTTCCGCTTTACTATGCGTTCGATGGCCAGACGCCGCCGCAACGCAACGGCGCGGCGCACGCGACGATCTATCCCTACGGGCCGTTCAAGGCGGGCGACGGCAAATCGGTGATGCTCGGCCTGCAGAACGAGCGCGAATGGAAACAGTTCTGCGAAATCGTGCTGCGCCAGCCCGAACTCGCCGATGACGAGCGCTTCAGCGCCAATAGCCGCCGCGTCGCGCATCGCGCGGAACTGGGCCGGCTGATCGAGGACGTGTTCGCGCGCCTGAGCGCGCAGGACGTGATCGAGCGGCTCGAAGCCGCGAAGATCGCCAACGCGCACATCAACGACATGCAGGCCGTATGGGCGCACGAGCAACTCGGCGCGCGCCAGCGCTGGACGCAGGTCGGCACGCCCGAGGGCGCGATCCCCGCACTGTTGCCGCCGGGCCTCACGCTTGCAGACGAGCCGCGCATGGACCCGGTGCCCGCGCTCGGGCAGCACACGGACGCGATCCTCAAGGAACTCGGTTACGACGAGGCGCGCATTCGCGCCTTGCACGAAGCAGGCGCGGTCTGAACACGCAACCAGACCGCTGTAAAAGAAGCACTGAAAGAAGCCATCAAAGCCGTATCCGCTGCGCGCACAGAAGCAAAAATAATCGCGCGGCAGCCAATCCATAAGGCACCAGCGCACCCTTGACGGGCACGCGGGCGGCATCACAAAGGAGACACCTTCATGCAGCACACGGTCAATGCCGCCGGCCGCCTCGACCGGCTACCTGTTTCACGCTTTCACTGGAAAATACTCGGCCTGATTGCGGGCGGCGCATTTCTCGACGCCTTCGACATTTATCTCGCCAACGGCTCGGTCGCCTCGATGGTGAAGGACGGCTTCACCGATCTGCATCACGGCGCGATGTTCGTCTCCTCCACGTTCGTGGGCATGATGCTGGGCGCGTTTCTGGCGGGCTGGCTTGGCGACCGGCTGGGCCGCCGCTATTCGTATCAGCTCAATCTCGCGGTGTTCGGTCTCGCGTCGATCGCCGCGTGCTTCGCGCCCACTATCGAATGGCTGATCGCGCTGCGCTTCGTCATGGGCCTCGGACTGGGCGCGGAACTCGTGGTGGCGGCCGGCACGCTCGCGGAATTCGTGCCGCCCGCCACGCGCGGCAAATGGGTTTCGCTGCTCGCGATCATCACCAATAGCGGCCTGTTCGCGGCACTCGCCGCGGGTTACTGGATCATTCCGAATCTGGGCTGGCGCTACATGTTCGCCGTGGCCGGCGTGGGTGCGCTGGTGGTGTGGTTTCTGCGCCATCGCATGCCGGAGTCGCCGCGCTGGCTCGAATCGGTCGGCCGTCTCGACGAAGCCGAGGCAACGCTTGCCGCCATCGAGCGCGAAGTCAGCGCGCAGAGGGGCGCGTTGCCGCCCGTGCAGCGTGCGGTCGATCTGCATAAAGGCAAGGTGCCGATCAGCGCCCTGTTCGCGCGAGGCATGCGCAGCCGCACCTTTGTTGCGGCCATCACGGCCATTGGCGTCAATGTGGGCCTTTATGGCTTCATTGCCTGGCTGCCGACCTTCTTCGTGGCGCAAGGCCTGTCGATCGTGAAGTCGCTGGGCTTCGTGTTCGTGATGTCGGTGGGTTCTCCCGTGGGCGGCCTGATCGGCTATTTGATCGCGGATCGCGTCGGGCGCGCGCGCGGCATCCTGATCGCATCGGTGGTGAGCGTGGTGCTCGGCTGGATCTATGTGACGCTGCGCGAACCCGCGGCGATCATGCTGGTGGGTTTCTGTCTCGTGAGCGCGATCTACACGATCTGCACGCTCGGCCTGTTCGGCTATATCCCCGAACTGTTCCCGACCGAAGTGCGCCTGCGCGGCACGGGCGTAGCCGGCACCTGCGGACGCGCCTCGTCGATCGTCACGCCCTGGCTCGCGCTGCTGCTGTACGGGCGCTTTGGCGTGTCGGGCGTGATCGCGATGGTGAGCGTGGTGCTTGCGGTGCTGTGCGCGGCCATTCTGGCGCTGCGGGTGGAAACGAGCCGTGCGGCGCTCGAAGATATCCAGCCCGAGACGGACGCCGATCGCTTTGCCAGCGGCGCAACCGTCGCGGGTAGTACGAAGGTCCAGTGAGCGTGTAGCACCGTTTGATTCGCCTGCCCGAATGCCGCTTCGTTGCGACGAAGCGGCATTTTTTATTGCCCGTCGCGCGATTCAACGTAGGGGCTTACCAGCGCAGCAGGCGCGGCCCGAGCCAGGCGCCAATCGCCGCAGGCATCAGCATGCCGATGGCGTACCAGATGCTCCAGAACGCCGGGCTCATTTCCGGGCAGTGGACACAGTAGGCGAGCGTGGCGAGCGCGCTCGCGAAGAGTCCCGCCGCCGCGCCTGCAAGACGCGGACGTGTCGGCGCCAGCCCTTTCGCGGCCCAGAACACGGCGACGAAGGTCGGCACCGAAAGCAGCAGGATATTGAACGGGCAGGTGCGCCAGGACAAACCGAGCATGAGCGGCACGCGCTCGGCCGGCGCGGCGGTGCCAAGCGTCGCCCAGGCCGCCAGCCACACGGCGACGAACGGCGCGGCCACCAGCGCCCACGCATAACCGCCGCGCACGCCGGGCCGCCCAAGGCGGCTCATGGTCAGCGCGGCCGCGATCGCCACCGCCAGCGGGAAGGCAATCTTGGCCCAGAAGACCGGCGTCTGCGCGACGTCCATCAGGTCATGACGCACGCCGAACACGATCGCCACCAACAGAAGCGAGCCCGCGAGCCCCAGCGGCAGCGCGCGCGCGAAGCGGCGCACGACCGCCTTGCGGTCCACGCGCGTGACGCCGGTGGACAGCAGCGTAATGAGATCGTCGGTTTTCATTGCGCCCCCCGGATACGCGCGGCGAGCGCCTTCAGGCCACGGTGGATGCCCACCTTGACGGCCGATTCGGACAGCCCAGTGAGCTTGGCGGCTTCCACCACCGAACGCCCCTCCAGCTTCACATGGACGATGGGCAGGCGCTGCTTGTCCGGCAACTGGTCGAGCAGCTTGCCGATGTCGCGGCGCGCCTGGGCCGGTTCGTCGTCGGCTTGCGCGAACAGGTCGGTGTGATCGTCGAGCGGGTCGTTGAGCGATTCGCGGCGGGAGCGCGAGCGGAAGAAGTCCATCAGCTTGTAGCGGGCGATCGCGTGCACCCAGGCAGTCAGCGGTTCATCGGGACGCCAGGTGTGGCGTGCGTTATGCACCGCGAGCAGAATCTCCTGCACGAGGTCTTCCACATCGTCGTGCAACTGCGGGATGCGCCGGCGCAAATACGCGCGCAAATGGCGCGTCAGTTCCTGCAGAAAAGTGCGGTACGCGTCGGCGTCGCCTTCGAGGCCGCTCACGAACAGCGCTTTGAGACGGATTTCCGCTGGGTACAAAGGGCGTCCTGGGTTGTCGCGACGATAGGATGCCGCGCCCGCAACGGCGTGCCTGGCAGCGTCGTCGAATCGGGGCGCGGTCGGGTGAGGGTAGCCGATGGCGCCGTGCGCCGCAATAGTTCCCATCGGGCCCATCGCACCCACGGCGGGCATAGGGGCGCCCGCGGCGGCGCTCACCGCCCCGCCCTGCGCGCCGGCTTCGTCCGCCCGCCAGCGCTGCGTTGCCCGGTTTGCCCAGCTCACGTTCGCATTCTCCAGTTGTGTGGCGCCGCGGCGCACACTCGTGTGAGTGTCCTCGCGTGTAGCCTGTCGAGTGAGTTCGTTCGCGGCGGCCCGCGGGTTACAGGCCGCGTCGTTTTTTTTGGTGCTCAGACCGTGGCCCCATCGATCCCGCGCTTCGTGGATCTTTCAGGGAGCCACGCGCCGGGTTACCTTTATGCACCTTTGGCGCTATTTCCGCGCACACGCGACGTCCCAGTCGCCCAACCCTAGCGAGTGAAGCATGGCAGCGAGAACGAACGAGTATCAGCAACCCATCGGCGCGGCGCTGGAGGGCTGGACGCCGCGCGAGCGGCCCGCAAGCGTGACGCTCGAAGGCGCGCGTTGCCGCATCGAGCCCGTCGATGTCGAGCGCCACGCCGCCGATCTCTTCGAGGCCTACAGCGCCGCCCCCGACGGCAGCGACTGGACCTATCTGTTCACGGGCCCCTTTAGCGATTTCGCGTCCTTTCGCGCCTACCTGGAAAAGGCCGCCGCCTCCGAAGATCCGCTGCACTACGCCATCATCGACCGCGCGAGCGGCAAGGCCGTGGGCACTTTCGCGCTGATGCGCATCGACCCGGCGAACGGTGCGATCGAAGTCGGCAGCGTGACATTCTCGCCGCTGCTCAAGCGCACGGCGCTGTCCACCGAGGCGCAATACCTGTTGATGCGCTACGCCTTCGACCAGCTCGGCTATCGCCGCTACGAATGGAAGTGCGACAGCCTCAATGCGCCGTCGCGCAAGACCGCGCTGCGTCTGGGCTTCCAGTTCGAGGGCATCTTCCGCCAGGCCGTGGTGTACAAGGGCCGCAGCCGCGACACGGCCTGGTACGCAATCATCGACCACGACTGGCCGCAGGTGAAGCGCGCGTTCGAAACCTGGCTTGCGCCCGCCAACTTCGACGCGCAAGGCAAGCAGCGCGCCTCGCTCGCGAGCCTGCGCGATGCCTGAGCAGCTTGTCATCCGCGATATTGCGAGCGCCGACCGCGCGCCGTGGTTCCGCCTCTGGGCGGGCTACAACGCGTTCTATCAGACCGAAATCGCGCCGCAGATCAGCGAGCGCACCTGGCAGCGCCTGCTCGATGCCGATGCGGCCCTGTTCGGCCGCATCGCCGAAATCGAAGGTCGCGTGGTGGGCTTCAGCCTGAGCGTGCTGCACGAGGGCACCTGGGTGGACGCGCCCATCTGCTATCTGGAGGATCTGTTCGTCGATCCCGCCGCGCGCGGCACAGGGGTGGGTCGTGCATTGATCGCGGATCTGGTCGCGCTGGGCAAGCAACGCGGCTGGTCGCGCCTCTATTGGCATACGCGCGAGGACAACCCCGCGCGCAAGCTCTATGACGAATTCACCGCCGCCGATGACTTCGTGCGCTACCGTCTCACATTCTGAGATGCGTTTCACGGGTGAAACCTAGGGTTTCACCCAGCTGTCAATCAGAAAATCTGATTGCAAGCATCAATTTAATGCGTTTCCCATAAGCGTTCCGATGCGGCAAAGTGTCATCTCCGCGAATGGAGTGATCTCCAAGTGAACCAACGCATTGATCCGTCCCTGCTTGCCCCGCCCGACCTGTCGTTCGCGACGCTCGACTCGGGCGTCGTTCTGCCTTACCTCGAACGGGGGACCGGCGAGCCGCTGCTGTTCGTGCATGGCTCGCTGTGCGATTACCGCTACTGGGCGCCGCAGCTCGACGGCCTGGAAGACGATTTCCGCTGCATCGCGCCAAGCCTGAGCCACTACTGGCCGGCCGCCGACGCCTGCATCCAGGGCGAGTTCGGCTGGGAAAGCCATCTGAATGAACTGGCCGGGTTCATCGAAGCGCTGGGTCTCGATTCCGTGCACCTCGTGGGTCACTCGCGCGGCGGCAGCATCGCCTACCACCTGGCGCGCCGTTATCCGCGTCTGGTGCGCACGCTCGTGCTGGCCGATCCTGGCGGCCCGCTGCGCCGCCTTGAAGAAGACGACGACGTCCTGCCGCCGGCCACCAACGCGCTGCGCACGCGCGCGGCCGATCTGATCCGCAACGGTCAGCTTGAAGACGGTCTGGAACTGTTTGTGGATTCGGTGAGCATGCCCGGCGCGTGGCGCAAGAGCACGCACGCGTTCCGCGAAATGGCGATCGCCAACGCCACCACGCTGCCCAAGCAGCTGGACGATCCGCTGCCCGCCTACACGCGCCGCCCGGCCGCCGACATCAAGTGCCGCACGCTGCTGATCGACGGCCAGCGCAGCCCGCTGATGTTCCGCAACAACGTCGAAGCGCTCGACGAGTGGATCGACTTTGCGCAACGCGTGACGATGAAGGGCGCGACGCACGGCATGAACACCACGCACGCGGATATCTTCAATACTCACGTGCGCAACTTCATCTACGAAGGCCGATAAAGCCCGGCTGGCGCGCGCATGCCTCCCGCGCGCGCCCTTGCCTGCTTCAAGTCCTTATTTGGCAAACAGCTGCCCGATATCCTTGAACGCCTTGAATTCCAGCGCATTGCCGCACGGATCGAACAGGAACATCGTGGCCTGTTCACCCACCTGCCCCTGAAAGCGGATGTACGGCTCGATCACGAACTGCGTGCCGAATTCGCGCAGCCGTTGCGCCAACGCTTCCCATCGCTCCCACTCCAGCACCACGCCGAAATGCGGCACCGGCACGTCATGGCCGTCCACGGCGTTAGTGTGCGCGGCTTCCTGCGAAGCGGTTTTTGGGTGCTCGTGAATCACCAGTTGATGGCCGAAAAAGTCGAAATCGACCCAATGGTCGCTTGAACGCCCTTCTGCGAGACCGAACACGCGGCCATAAAAATCGCGCGCGGCAGGCAGATCGTAGACGGGGATCGCCAGGTGAAACGGCGAAAGACTCATGGCTTGCTCCTTCCTGTGTGCTCTGTGTCGCGCAATAGTAGGGCGCGCGGCTGGAAAATAAAATCAAAATCGGGCCGCGGTGCGCGCACGGGTGCAGCGACTCGAAGGACATGAGCGGCGCCGTCGATCAGTCGGACGCCTTGCTTGAGTCCTGGAGCGTCGGGCCATCCCAGCCGTCGAGATATTTGATCTGCGAATCGCGCACGTCGATCACGCGATGCCGGTAGAACAGATGCATCGTCGGACGCAGAAAGACCTGTAGCGCGTCATGCGCCACGACGTTCCCGCTCGCCCACGCGCTAGCCGAAAGCATCGGCGTTGCGTAGAAGTCGCGGCAGGTTGCGGCAGGTTACGCAATGGCAATTCGCGTGCGGCCGGTTCGCCAATCAGATCGACTTTGACCGCGCCGCAAAGGCAGGCAAGCCGGGGGAAATCGCTCGTCATGTCTCCCGCTAATTTGTTGCGCGCCGCGCCCATAAAAAACCACGGCGCGCCTGGCGGCGCAGCCGTGGTTTTCCTCACGTGAACGCAGCCCTCTATCAGCCGCCCAGCGCCGGATCGCTGTAGCTCGGGTGGCCCGTTTCGACGTGCCCCGCAATGCGGCGCACGAAGGTCGAATCGCTGTCGACGGTAATCGTCAGGTCGTACCAGCCATAAGCGTTGCGCAGGTCCAGATAAAGATGCTCGGTGTCGCCGCCGCGCACCGTGCGCTGGATCCGCGTGCCCGGGTCATACGCATTGACGATGGTGAACTGGCAACGCGCGCCGCCCACGTTTTCAAGGCGAAGTTGCAGATTGCCGTTCGCCACGTCGTAGCCTTCGGTCACTTCGGGGCGCGCGGTATCGCCATGGCTAAACCAGCCCGTTTGCGTCTGCTTGCCCGCGAAGCGGCGCAGGAAGCCGTTCGGTCCATGTACCGTGAAATCGTACGCACCGGTCGCGCCGATCGTCAGCTGATCTTCGAGTCGCTTGCCCGCTTCGACGGTGTAGGTCAGCGGCGCAGCGGCGCTGCCCGTCGCATAGACGAGGAACACCGCGCCCGCGCGGCCCGTATTGATGAAGTGCGCTTTCGCCTTGCCCGTCGATGCGTTCGCATTGAAGCGCACGAACAGCTCATAAGGCAGCGCGCGCGCGAGACGCACGCCGCTCTCCTGCTTCGGCACGCTGCCGACCAGCGGCGGCACCGGCACGTAGTCGGGATGCCGCAGCTTGTCGGGCGGCGCGTAGCCGGTCGTCGAAGGCAGCGTCGGCAGCGCGGCGTTGGGGGTGGCGAAGTTGAACGCGGAGGTCAGATCGCCGCATACGGCGCGACGCCACGGCGTGATATTCGGTTCGCCCAGATCGTGATGCGCGCCAAAGCGCTTCTCGATGAAGCGGATCACCGAGGTGTGATCGAAGGTCTCCGAGCACACCCAGCCGCCGCGCGACCACGGCGACACCACCAACATCGGCACGCGCGGTCCCAGACCATACGGCGCCGATGCGTACTTGCTGCTGCCGGGGAAGATTTCGTTGGTGGTATCGACCGTCGACAGCCCATTCGCGCTCGATGCGGGCGGGAACGGCGGCGCGAGGTGATCGAAGAAGCCGTCGTTCTCGTCGTAGTTCACGAGCAGTACGGTCTTGCTCCACAGATCCGGATTCGACGTGAGGATCTGCAGCACCTGATCGACATACCACGCGCCGTAGTTCGCCGGCCAGTTCGGGTGCTCCGAATACGCTTCGGGCGCGACGATCCACGAGACCTGGGGCAGCGTGTCGTTCGCCACGTCCTGTTTGAGCACGTCGAAATAGCCACCGCCCGCGAGCACATTGGTGCCCGTGCGGGCGCGGTCATAGAGCGGGTTGCCCGGCTGTGCGTTCTGATACTGCGTGAAATAGAGCAGCGAGTTGTCGCCGTAGTTGCCGATGTACGGGTTGTCGCCCGTCCAGCCCCACGAGCCCTTCGCGTTCAGGCCTTCGCCGATGTCCTGGTAGATCTTCCACGAGATGCCCGCGTTCTGCAGCACTTCGGGATAGGTGGACCAGCCGTAGCCGGCCTCCGCATTGTCGACCACCGGGCCGCCGCCGCTGCCGTCGTTGCCGACCCAGCCCGTCCACATGTAATAGCGGTTCGGGTCCGTCGAGGTCATCGTCGAGCAGTGATAGGCGTCGCAGATCGTGAAGGCATCGGCGAGCTGGTAGTGGAACGGAATGTCGTCGCGCGTGAGGTAGGCCATCGTCGTGGTGCCCTTGGCCGGGACCCATTGATCGTAGCGGCCGCCGTTCCAGGCGGCGTGCGTGGTCGGCCAGTCGTGCGGCAGATCCTGGATGAACTGCAGGCCCAGGTTGGCGGCCGTCGGATGGAACGGCAGCACTTCGCCGATACCGGCCGCGAGGGGCTGGTTCCACACCGGCTTGCCGGTGGGCAGCGTGATCGTGCGCGTGTCGCCAAAGCCGCGCACGCCGCGCAGCGTGCCGAAGTAATGGTCGAACGAGCGGTTTTCCTGCATCAGGATGACGATGTGCTCGACGTCCTGGATGCTGCCGGTGCGATTGTTCGCAGGGATCGCGAGCGCGTTGCGGATGCCTTGCGGCAGCATCGTCAAGGCGGTGGCCGAACCGGCGCTCATCGCGGCGGTGCGGAGAAAGTCACGGCGGCTTCTCGAAGTCATGTTGTGGTTTCCATCTTCAGGTTGAGAAAGCACGCGCGACGCCGCGCCGTCACGAGCGACGGCAGGCGGCGCGGGGTCGCGCGGCCGGGTGCAGTCCGTTGTCAATCGGCGGTGTGAATCTCGGGTGGAGCGAGCGGCGCGTTGCTGGTTGCGCTGTTGGCGAGATCCGCGCCGCTGTTGAGGCTGTCCGCGCCGCTCGCGCCGTCGGGTGGGGCTGGCGCGCGAGCGGGCGAGCGAATGGCTTGCGCGCTGATCGCCGCGCTGCCGTTCGCACTGTCCTGAGAAACCGATGATGTTGAAATCGCGTCCGCAAGCGATGCCGCGCCCTGCTGCGGGGCGGGCGTTGCAGAAATGGCAGGCGCGGGTTGCGTTTGCGCGAGCTCGCGCGCGGCGCTCGTGGTGAGCGCAACGCGTGCATCGTCGGCGCGATCGCTGCATGCGCCCATCGCGCACGTCACCCATGCAGCCATGGCGCTGACGAGCACAACGCCGCGCAGGCTCAAACGTTTGCGCGGCGCGCTCCGCTCACGCGGGCGCGCCGGCACGAATTCGACCGTCATCGAAGTCTCCGGACAGATAGAGGCACAACAACGGCTCAAGGAGGCGGCTCGAGCGTCGCCTTAACGCAGTGAAAGCAGCGGTAAGGCAGCGATGGAGCATAACGAAAACGCTTTTAAGTTTTATGACGCGGGACTACACATGCTTTTTAATTCCCCGAGGATCAATACTTTCAGATCGTAATAAAACTCAAGGCACGCCGCTTGCAAACGCAAACGCGCACAATGGAAAAGCACAACGCGAATATCCGTCCGTCAATGCGAAGGGGGCGCCGATGAAAAGCCAGGCAACCAGCAAAACGAAAAGCAAACCGGCGACAAAGAACGAGAAACACAGCGAGAAGCACAGCGATAAGCGCAATAAGAAAGAAAGCGCGCTGATTCTCGATTCAAAGGATGCGAAACTGGAATCCAGTCGCGCGAAGACACTGCCCAAACCCGCGCAACGCCAGGCGATCCTCACCGAGCAACGCCGCCTGAAAATGGCGCGCTCGCCGCACGCCTATGTGCGCGGCGCGACCGAGCAGTTCTACGAATGGATCGTCGAGGCAAACGGCGGCTCGCTGCCGCGCGGTCCTGCAGTGTGGATCTGCGGCGATTGCCATACGGGCAATCTCGGCCCCGTCGCGAATCAGGACGGCAAGGTCGAAATCCATATTCGCGATCTCGATCAAACCGTGATCGGCAACCCGGCGCACGATCTCATCCGGCTGGGGCTATCGCTTGCGACCGCGGCGCGCGGGTCGTCGCTTTCCGGGCTGACCATCGTGCATATGATGGAGGCGCTTGCGGCGGGGTATGAATCGGCGTTCGATACCCGGCGCAATAAGCCCGAATTGCCTGAGCGGCCCGAGCCGGTTCATCTGGCGATGAAACTCGCCGTGCGCCGCTCGTGGCGACATCTGGCCGAAGAACGCATCGAGGATCTCAAGCCGACGATCCCGCTCGGCAAGCGCTTCTGGCCGCTCACGCGCGAAGAGAGCAAGGCGATCACCGCGCTTTTCGCCGACGAGTCGATTGCCAGCCTGCCCACGGGTCTGCGTGGGCGCAACGATGCCGGCGAAGTGGAAGTGCTGGACGCCGCGTACTGGGTGAAGGGCTGCAGTTCGCTCGGACGCTTGCGCTATGCCGTGCTGCTGGACGTGGACGGCGGCGTGATCGAAGGCGACGACCTTTGCCTCATGGACATCAAGGAGGGCGTGAAAGCCGCCGCGCCGCGTTACGAAGAGGCGTCGATGCCGCGCGATAACGCCGAACGCGTGGTGGAAGGCGCGCGCCACCTTTCGCCGTTTCTTGGCGAGCGCATGCGCGCGGCGCGTCTGCTCGATCGCGCCGTCGTGATCCGCGAATTGCTGCCGCAAGACCTCAAGCTCGAAATCGATGAACTCGACAAGGACGACGCGCGCAAGGTGGCGTTCTATCTTGCCGCCGTGGTGGGCAAGGCGCACGCGCGGCAGATGGACCCGCCCACACGGCGCGGCTGGCTTGCGGAATTGCGGCGCAATCGCTCGAAGACGATCGATGCGCCGCTGTGGTTCTGGAACAGCGTGGTGCAACTCGCGAGCAGCCATGAGGCGGGCTATCTGGAACACTGCCGGCGTTATGCCACCGGCGTGAAATAGGTCAGGCGTCCAGACGTCCGTAACCGCCGCCGCCCGGCGTTTCGACCACGAACACGTCGCCCTCGGCCATCTCCACGCTGGCGATATGGCCGAGCGCCACCACGTCGCCGCGCGCGCGTTCGACACGGTTGCGGCCCGCACTCCCGGCCGCGCCGCCCGCCGCCCCGAACGGCGCGTGAATACGATTGTTCGAGAGGATCGAAGCCGTCATCGGCGCGAGGAAGCGGATGCGCCGCACCGCGCCGTTGCCGCCGCGCCATCGCCCCGCCCCGCCCGAATCCGCACGGATCAGATGCGATTCGAGCCGCACCGGATAGCGCCATTCAAGCACTTCGGGATCAGTCAGACGCGAGTTCGTCATATGCGTCTGCACCGCGTCCACGCCGCTGAAGCCGTCGCCTGCGCCACTGCCGCCGGCGATCGTTTCGTAGTACTGATACCGCGCATCGCCGAAGGTGAAGTTGTTCATCGTCCCCTGACTCGACGCCACGATGCCGAGCGCGCCATAGAGCGCATTCGTGATCGCCGAAGACGTCTCGACGTTACCCGACACCACGGCCGCCGGATACACCGGATTGAGCATCGAGCGCTCCGGCACGATCACGCTCAACGGCTTCAGGCAGCCGGCATTGAGCGGAATATCGTCGCCCACCAGGGTGCGGAATACGTAGAGCACCGCCGCCATGCACACGGCCTTCGGCGCGTTGAAATTATTCGGCAATTGCGCCGAGGTGCCGCTGAAATCGATCGTCGCGCTGCGCGTGCGGGCATCGACGCGAATCGCCACATCGATCACCGCGCCGTTATCCAGTTCGTAGCGGTACGCCCCGTCCTTGAGCGCGTCGATTACACGGCGCACCGCTTCTTCGGCGTTGTCCTGCACGTGCTGCATGAAGGCGAGCACGACGTCGCGGCCAAATTGCGCGACCATGCGGCGCAACTCGTCCACGCCCTTCTGGTTCGCGGCAACCTGCGCGCGCAGATCGGCCATGTTCTGATCGATATTGCGCGCCGGATAAGGCCCCGACGCCAGCAACGCGCGTGTTTCGCGCTCGCGCAGCACGCCCGCCGAAACCAGCTGCCAGTTGTCGATCAGCACGCCTTCCTCTTCGATGTGGGTCGAGGCCGCGGGCATCGAACCGGGCGTGATGCCGCCGATATCCGCGTGGTGACCGCGCGAACCGACATAAAACAAGGGTTCTGCGCTGCCGTCCGCGAAGACGGGCGTGATGACCGTCACGTCGGGCAAGTGCGTGCCGCCGTGATACGGGTCGTTAAGCATGAAGACGTCGCCGTCGCGCATTGCGCCGCGATTGCGCTCGATGACGGTCTTGATGCTTTCGCCCATCGATCCCAGATGCACGGGCATGTGCGGCGCGTTCGCAATGAGGTTGCCCGCTGCGTCGAAGATCGCGCACGAAAAGTCCAGGCGCTCCTTGATATTGACCGAATAGGCCGTGTTTTGCAGACGCAAACCCATCTGCTCGGCGATCGACATAAAGAGGTTATTGAAAATTTCGAGGCGCACGGGATCGGCCTCGGTTCCAATCGAGCGGCGCGTGGGCAGCGGCTGCACCCGCGTCATGATCACGTTGCCTTGCGCGGTGAGCGCGGCCCGCCAGCCGGGCTCGACCACCGTGGTGCCGTTCCTTTCGGCGATAATCGCGGGGCCGTCGAGCACATCGCCGTCCAGCAGCGTGTCGCGCTGATAGAGCGCGGCGTCGTGCCAGCGTCCACCGGAGTAGAAACGCACGTCTGCCTGCTTGAGCGGCGCGCCTGCCGCTTCGCGCGACGCGAGCATCGCCGTTACAGGCTGCGCGTCGGCGTGGCCGATGGCTTCGACCGATGCGAGTTCGACCACCAGCGGCGTGTCGGGCATCAGGAATGCGTAGCGTTGGCGGTAAGCGGCCTCGAACGCGGCGCGCATGGCATCGACGCTGCCAGCGTTCACCGCAAGCGCCGAATCCGTGCCTTGATAACGCAGATGCACGCGGCGCGCGGTGCTGATGCGCGCCACGTCCACGCCCTGCTCGCGCAGCGCGCCCACGGCCTCCTGGGCGAGCGTGTCGAGTGCGGCTTCGACGCGGGAAAGCGACGATTCTTCAAGGACGACTTCCAGCGCACGCTCGCGCATCGCGGTTTGATCGGCGAGCCCCATGCCGAACGCCGAAAGCACGCCCGCGAGCGGATGCGCGAACACGCGGCTCATGCCCAGCGCGTCCGCCACGCCACACGCATGCTGGCCACCCGCGCCGCCAAAGGTCGTGAGTACGTACTGCGAAACATCGTGACCTCGCTGCACCGAAATTTTCTTGATGGCATTCGCCATGCTGCCAATCGCGATTTCCAGAAAGCCCTCAGCGATCTCTTCCGGCGTGCGGCGCTGGCCGGTTGCCGCGAAGATCGTGTCGGCCAGCGCATTGAAGCGCGCGACGACCGCGGCGTGGTCGAGCGCTTCGTTCGCCTGCGGCCCGAACACGCGCGGAAACCAGTCGGGCTGGATCTTGCCGAGCATGACGTTGCAGTCCGTGACGGTCAACGGGCCGCCTCTGCGGTAGGCGCAAGGGCCGGGATTCGCGCCAGCCGAATCAGGACCCACACGCAGACGCGCACCGTCGAAGCCCAGCACCGAACCGCCTCCGGCCGCGACCGTGTGAATGCTCATCATCGGCGCGCGCATGCGCACGCCCGCCACCTGGGTTTCAAACACGCGCTCGAATTCGCCGTTGAAATGCGACACGTCGGTCGAGGTGCCGCCCATATCGAAACCGATCACACGCTCGAAGCCCGCCGCTTGCGCCGCGCGCACCATGCCGACGATGCCGCCGGCCGGCCCGGAGAGAATCGCGTCCTTGCCCTGAAAGCGGTCGGCGCGCGTCAGGCCGCCGCTGCTTTGCATGAATTGCAGATTCACGCCCGGCATTTCGCTCGCGACCTGATCGACATAGCGGCGCAGGATCGGCGAGAGATAGGCGTCCACCACGGTGGTGTCGCCGCGCGACACCATTTTCATGAGCGGCGAGACCTCGTGCGACACCGAAACCTGCGTGAAACCCATGCGCCGCGCCAGCGCAGCGAGCGCGCTTTCGTGTGTGGTATGGCGATAACCGTGAATCAGCACGATGGCGAGCGCGCGTATGCCGGCCTCGTACACCGCGCGCAACGCGTTTTCCGCGCTTTCCAGATCGAGCGCTTCGACCACGTCGCCTTGTGCGCTCATGCGCTCGTCGATTTCGACCACGCGGTCATAGAGCGCTTCCGGCAAAGCGATGTCGAGATCGAACAGGCGCGGGCGATTCTGATACGCAATGCGCAGCACGTCGCGAAAGCCTCGCGTAGTCACCAGCGCTACAGGCTCACCCTTGCGCTCCAGCAGCGCGTTGGTGGCGACCGTGGTACCCATCTTGACCATTTCGACGTCACGCGGCGTGATGGGTTGATCGGCGTTCAGTCCCAGCAGATGCCGGATGCCGGCTACCGCGGCATCGCGGTACTGCTCGGGATTCTCTGAGAGCAGCTTGTGCGTGGTGAGCGTTCCATCGGGACGGCGCGCGACGATGTCGGTGAACGTGCCGCCGCGGTCGATCCAGAACTGCCAGCGGGAAGGCGTGCATGCTTCAGGGGTTTGAGCGTGATTCATGGTGCGCTTTCTATCAGGATAACGAAATAATATCGATCGAAATAAGGCTCGCTCGCGGCGAGCCTTGAAATCAGCTGGTTTCGAGTTCGCGGCCCCGCGTTTCGGGCAGCGTGAGCGCGGCGAGGATCAACACGCCGTAGGCCGCGACGGCGAAGATTCCGATGCTCGTGCCGAGGCCAAACTGTTTGGACAGCGTGCCGATCAGCACGGGAAAGAGCGCCCCGATTGCACGGCCGACGTTGTAGCAGAAGCCCTGCCCCGAGCCGCGCACGCGGGTGGGAAAGAGTTCGGTGAGGAACGCGCCCATGCCGGAGAAGATGCCGGAAGCGAAGAAGCCCAGCGGAAATCCCAGCCACAGCATCGAGGCGTTCGTCAGCGGCAGCGAGGTATACGCGAAGGCAATCGCCATCGACCCCACCGCGAACAGAATGAAGTTTGGCTTGCGACCAAGGCGGTCTGTGAGCCACGCGCTCGACAGATAGCCGACATACGAGCCAACGATGATCATCGCAAGGTAGCCGCCCGTGCCCATCACCGTGAGATGACGTTCGGTTTTGAGGAAGGTTGGCAGCCAGGTGGTGATCGCGTAGTAGCCGCCCTGAGCGCCGGTTGTCAGCATTGCGGCGCGCAAGGTCGTGGAGAGCAGTTTCGGCGCGAAAATCTCCGTGAAGCGCGGCGTATCGTTCGCCTCTTTCTGTGCGGTTCGCGTTTGCTCGAATACTTCGGGTTCCTTGACATATCGGCGAATCACCAGAACCAGCAAGGCGGGCACGAGGCCGATCAGGAACAACGCGCGCCACGCGATCGCCGGCGCCATCACCGAGAAAAGTACGGCATATAGGAGCGCGGCGATGCCCCAGCCGATCGCCCAGCCCGATTGCACCAGCCCCACGGCCTTGCCGCGATCGCGCGCGCGGATGACTTCGCCGATCAGCACGGCGCCCGCCGTCCATTCGCCGCCGAAGCCGAATCCCATCAGCGCACGTGCGGCAAGCAACTGGTGGTAGTTTTGTGCGAGGCCGCACAGCCCGGTGAAAAGCGCGAACCAGAGCACGGTCAATTGCAGGGTGCGCACGCGGCCAATGCGGTCGGAAAGAATGCCCGCAATCCAGCCGCCCAGCGCCGACGACAGCAGCGTCATGGTGCCGATAAAACCCGCATCGCCCAGCGAGATGCCCCAGGTTGCGACCAGCGTGGGAATCACAAAGGACAGCATCTGGGTGTCCATGCCGTCGAGCATGTAGCCAACCTTGCAACTCCAGAATGCGCGGCGTGCGCGCGGACCCGCTTCGACGTACCAGGAAAGCTGCGAGTCGCTCTCTTGTGCGGCGGTCTCACCCGCGCTGGCTGTGAATGTTTTGCTGTCCATCTGTCGCTCCTGTTGATAGACGCGTGGGAAAGTCTGCCGTCACTGGCCTAGAACACGGCCAGCGATGCATTGGTGATATCGGTCATCAGCATGTGACCGGGGGCATGGGCAATCGCGAGCGGCAGTTTTGCGGCCATCAGCGCGGTTTGAGGCGTCACGCCGCAGGCCCAGTAGACCGGCAACTCGCCTGGACGGATCGTCACGGCGTCGCCAAACTCGGGCAGCGCGAGATCGGCGATACCCAGTTCCGCCGCCTCGCCGATATGCACGGGCGCACCGTGCACGCCCGGAAAACGGCTCGTGATCTGCACGGCGCGAATCGCATCGGCGCCGCGCAGCGGACGCATCGACACGACCAGCTCGCCGCCAAATGCTCCCGCGCGGCGGTTCGCGATCTGCGTGCGATACATCGGAACATTTCTGCCCTCTTCCACGTGGCGCAGACCGATGCCTTCCTTCGCAAGCATCTGCTCGAACGAGAACGAGCAGCCAATCGCGAAGACCACAAAATCGTCTTGCCACAAGGCCTCGATCGACCCGACGCACTCAGTTAGGACACCGTCACGATAGACGTTGTAGGCAGGTACATCGGTGCGGATGTCGATATCGCGTCCCAGCATCGGCACGCGGAAATCGCCGGGCTCGCTCACGCCCAGAAGCGGGCACGCCTTCGGATTCGCGTGGCAAAAGCGCAGAAAATCGTGCGCGAACGCTGCCGGCAGGATCGCCAGATTGGCCTGCGCGTAGTCGCCGCAATGGCCGGCGGTCGGTCCACGAAAATCGCCGTGACGAACGGCCTGGCGGAATTCATACGGAGTCATGGGTTGAGCCTGCTTGTATCGATGACGGAGAGTGGATGTGATGGCAGCGAAATCGATGCGTGGCGAGTCATTCGCTGTTTGACACAGCTTAGGAAAGAAGAAAATTTGACGCCAACTAGTTTTTTTAGCCGCCCACGAATAGAATTTCTTAACGAAACCACGGGTTTTCCCGAGTCCCGTGGTCTTTTTTGAAGCGCTTTGTGCGCGCCGCCTGCCATGAACACACGCTTTCTGGAGACCTTCGTCACGCTAGCGAAGCTGCGCAGCTTTCGAACCACGGCAAGCGCGCTGCACGCCACGCCTGCGGCCATTTCGCAGCGCCTGAAGGCGCTCGAAGAGGAATTGCAGACCGTGCTGGTGGATCGCGACAGCCGCGAATTCCGCCTCACGCCGAACGGCGAATATCTGCTCGGCTACGCGAAAGCCGTGGTGGAGGCGACTCGCCAGTTGCAGGCCGCCGCGTCGAACGAAGGCGCGATGCGCGGCAAGCTGCGGCTGGGCGTGATCGAAACCGTCGTACACAGCTGGCTCGCGGACTATATGCGGCGTCTGGCGAACGACTATCCACAGCTGGAAGTCGAGCTTGCGGTGGATGTGAGCGTCGTGCTGCAACGACGCCTGATGGCAGGTGAACTCGATCTGATCGTACGCGTGGAAGGCAGTGATGAGGAGTCCGTAGTATGTGATGCGCTTGCTAACTATCCGGTGCATTGGATCGCGCGCGCCGGATTGCTGCCGCTCTCCCGCAGTGGACTGGCAAAGCGCGTACTGCGGCAACCAATTCTGACTTTCGGACGCGGAACCGCGCCGCACCGCGCGCTGGAAGATATCGTCGGCAAGCTGGCGCTTGCGAACGGCGTGCCGCTCTCCGAGACGCGCATTACCGGTTCGCCGTCGATCTCGGTGATCGTCCAGCTCGTGCGCGACGGTTTCGGCGTGGCCGCGATCCCGCGCCTTTTTGTCGACGATCTGATCGCGCGCGGCGAAGTGGTCGAACTGCCCCTGCATCCGTCGCCGCCATCGATCGTGGTGTCGATGTCGCGGCGCACTGACGCGCCGCTCTTTGTGCACGGCGCAGCCAACGCCGCGCGCGCCGCCTGCCACGATTACTGCGAACACGGGGATGCGCGGCTGATCGAGCGCCTGTGAGGCCGGAAAAGCGGTGAAGCTGGCAAGGGGTCGAAGAGGCTCGCTGGTAAACTGGCGCGTTGTCACGCAGCGCCTTTCTCTATCCCACCGCCTTGAAAGCATCAGCATGATCGAACCGTCCGCCATCGCTCACGCACTCGCGAAACAAGAGATCGTCGCGGACGACAGCCAGCAACGGGCGATCGACACACTCTGCGCCCTGCTCCAGGGCACGCGCGCCGATGCAGCGCATCGCGAACGTCGCGGCGTTTACTGCCACGGCCTGCCCGGACGCGGCAAAAGCCTGATCGTCGACACCGTTTTCGCGCTCGCCCCGTGCCCGAAACGGCGCATTCATTTTCATCAGTTCATTCGCGATATCAACCGGCTGGTCGTGCAGGCTCCGCGCAGCGACGACCGGCTGGGCGATGTGTCGCGCGCGTGGCTCGACGGCGTCGATCTGCTCTACTTCGATGAATTCCATGTCCACGATATCGCTGACGCCTTTCTGATTGGCCGCTTCCTGGAAACGGCGCTCGCGTGCGGTACGCGCATCGTGCTCACCTCGAACTACGCGCCGCGCAACCTGTTGCCGGATCCGGAATTTCACGAACGCTTCGAGCCGACCATCGCCCGCATCGAGCGGCATTTCGACATCGTCAACTTCGACGGTCGGCGCGACTACCGCGAAAACTGTGTCGACTCGACACAGCGTCGCTACGTCTCTCCGCTCGACGACACGCGCGAAGCGCTCTGGACGATCTTCGCGCAATACGAAGCGCAGGCGGCCATCCATCCCGCCGATGTCGAAGTGGCCGGGCGCTCGCTGCCTGTGACGGCGGCGGGCAAGCAGTTGTTGTGGGTCGATTTCGATGCGCTGTGCGGCACACCACGCTCGCATCTGGACTATCTCGCGCTGGTTGAGCGTTGGCGCGGCGTGATTCTCGATCGCGTGGAAACCGCGATGCTCCAGCGACGCGATGTGCTCCAGCGCTTCGTCTGGTTGATCGATATTCTGTACGACCGCAAGCACGCGCTCTTCATGGCGTCGGACCGGCCGGTGCGTGCGGCGCTGGAAGGGCTCGACGGTGCGCACGATGTGTCGCGCACCACGAGCCGGCTCGCGGAAATGCAATCGAGCGCTTACTTCGCCGAACTCGAACCGGCACATCGAGTTGCGAGTTCTTCCGCAGTTGTCACTGGCTGAACTCTCCCGCTAGCATGTCGCGCGCCGACACGCTCCGCGCCTTTCTTCCAACTGTTGTACAGTCCCTCGCACCCTGACACGAAGGACGAACAACACGATGGACACCCTCTCCCGATTCAAACCGGTCGCGCTCGAACACGCTAGCCGCCTCATCAATCACGGCCCGACCGTGCTGATTACGAGTGCCGACGGCACGCGCCAAAACGTGATGGCAGCCGCCTGGTCGATGCCGGTCGAATTCACACCGCCGCGCATCGCCGTGGTGATCGACAAGAACACTTTCACGCGCGAACTGATTCACGCGAGCGGGATCTTCGGCATCTGCGTGCCGGGTGCGGCGGCGATGGATCTGACTTTTGCGGTCGGAAGCGTCAGCGGACGTGAGGGCGATAAATTCGCCCAGTTCAATATCGATGCGGTGAAAGGGCCGGTGCTCGGCTTGCCGTTGCTTGAGCATGGCATCGCGGCCTGGATGGAATGCAAGCTGATTTCCGAGAAGCACACTGAAGACGCGTACGACACCTGCTTTTGCGAGGTTGTGTCGGCGGCGGCTGATCCGCAAGTTTTTAGCGGCGGCCACTGGGAATTCAACGACGGCAATCGCGACCTGCACACGATTCACCACCTGGGAGCTGGAAATTTTGCTCTCGCGAGTGATGCCGTGAAGGCGAAGACGCTTGCTGGGTAAGTGCTGGGCAGATACGGGCTGGTGCTGCGGCGGCTATTGAGCCGCCGTGGTTTGGCCGGTCGATTATTCGCTTAACTACAGAATACGTAGCAAAAGATACGAATTGACCGGACTTTAGCCTTTACGTGTGAGGCACGTGCGGTACGCACCATTTTTGGGGTCCGAAAACGCATCTTTGCGTGAAACATTCCCCGAGGCGGTCGTTTTATGGGGCGCAAGGCCTTGTCGCATAAGGATTTTACCGTTTTATCCGGTTTAACGCGAATGTTTCACGCGGACCGGAATTCGAGAGAATTTCGTGCGTTTGATGCGTTTGATCCGGTAGAAATTGAGCGATTTTCAGCCATAGTTAGATGTTGGATTGGCGCTATGCGACTGCTTTGGTCGATTTGGAATGGAGAATGTCGCGCTGGTGTTGGGATCGATCCCGGCAGTTTGATATTCACTGCATAATTTATCCGTTAGTTGCGCTTTATAAAATGCGTGTTTGAGCCTTGCTGTGCGAATTGGAACTTTCGGGGCCGCTCTGCGTTCAGCAATCGCGCTCGGTCGTACGGGCAGCCGCACGCCGGGATTCCGTTAAACACGAATCACGATGATCCGATGCTTCCCCGGGATGGCAATTGCGATGCAGTCGACTACAAAGCCCGCTCGTCGCATGGTTTACACCCTCGGTTGTCGGTGGCTCATGTGGTTCTTTTATTGGCCCAAACGAGCCGCACCGGAATTCGTTCGGGATGACGGACTTGAAATTAAAGTGATGAAGGCTTCGGTCTACCGTTAGATGCCTTCCCCGCGCGCTGTCGCTATCTCTCGCCATCCAGAATCCGGGGAGGAGGCAACGCAAAGCCATCGCTCGACGAGGCCCGTCCCATACGGTACGTGTCGACTCGACACAGTTCTCGATTGCCGGACAGTGCTCGGCAGCGCAAAGCTCGCGTCAGCACTAAAGAGATCGCTGACCGGGATGCGGGTTGAACATACGAATGAAGATGCACCTCGCCACGAAACCTCGGCGAAATATGCGCGGCTCCGTCAATAAGTTTGTGTCGCCGCTACTGGCTCCTCCGCTTCTAGGGAGATGTTGATTCTCACTGGCTCGTCCAGGTGGGCTATCTGTGTCGATTCGACACAGATCTCACTGGGCGTCAAGGAATCCACTTCCTAGTGACGGCGGCGTGTCACCAGAAGCTCTCTACATTCCATAGCGGGTGGACATAGTGATTCTGCAGGGACCGAGGTGACGGATAGGCTGCGCGAAGCGGCACCGGGACTTGCCCCTAAGAGGGTAGGGAGCGAAGACACGACCGCCGCGTAGTGAACGCGCAGAGGCTTGCCGACGCGCGAGTCGCACTCCGAGATCTCGCCTGGAGTGCAAACCACGCCGCGCCTATTTTTGCCAATTGAAGGAGAGCACGCGATTGCCGCGCTTATCGCGCATGACATGCCGCGAACGCTCCGCTGTGTCGAATCGACACACATATCCCGCGCGCCGATGTCTCAGAACGTTGCCATCATCCCGTTCGTCCAGAAGACATTGCGTTGGCCGATTAGAAGAATCCAGCGCCAACTCCGAGTCCGAGCGATTTGATCCACGCTAGCCCAAACAACGCCACCAACACCATGAGCGGCCGCCTCGCAAGAATACTCCCCGAGCGAGACAAAGCTCCCTTATGTGTCGAGTCGACACAAGCTCTGCTCTCTACGCGGAGACCAATATCAGCCGAACGATTGATTGCAAGACGGACGCTACCGAGTAGCGTGTTGGCTCGACACTCATCCCCTTCGGCACCGAAGGCGTTCGCACCACGACCCGTCATCGATCTATCAAGTTCCTTTTCGACTCCAACCCGGCATAGGCCCACAAAGCCTTGTGTCGACTCGACACAACGAATCCCTCACTCAACACGCGATCTCCATAACTCGATCGCCAAACACCCAAACAGTGCACGAACTCAACATCTCCCACGCCGGACGTGTGTCGACTCGACACGCCAACTATTCGTCACTGGCACCATCTCCAACAGCCGCAACCAACTCCCCCGCACCTGCCCCAGCCGAAACCCGGCCGTTACCTGTGTCGGCTCGACACAACCCGCCCCCCTGCCCTGCCGAAAAACGTGTCGACTCGACACAGCCCCCGTGCACCGCCCAGCCATAAAAAAAGCCCGCTTTCGCGGGCTTCGTCGATCCTTCAACTCTGCGGCATCTCGCCTCAACCGGGCTTCACATTAAACAACTGGCTGATGAGCTCCCGAATTTGCGTCTCCTGCGCGTCCGAGAGCACGCCGGTTTTCAACTTCACGGTGAAGCTATTCGTGTCTTTCGTAATGCTGCCCGCGTGGCTCTTTCCCGAAAAAATCTTTTCGATGCTGCGCTCCGAAACGCTCTGCTCGGTTTCGCTGCGGTTAGACTGAGCCCCAATCGCCGCGGCCAGCTTGCCCTGATCCAGCGTACCCGCCACCACCGCAGGCCAAAGTTCACGCGCGGCCAAGAGTCCAGCCGCGCCATGCTTCTTGATCGCAGAGACGATCTCGTCCGCCGCCGACCCACCCAGCAAACGCGGGTTCAAGTCGAGATCGCGTCGAATGAAATCCGGCAGCTTGTCGAACGAGAGGAAACGATACAGGCCCTTGCGCGACATACCCAAGGCCTCCGCCATACGCGTGCGCGTTGGAAATTCCTGCTCGGCGCGGCGCAGCGACTGCCCGATTTCATAGTCCGTCAGGTCTTCGCGCCCAACGTTTTCGACCAGCGCGAGTACAGCCATATCCTGGTCGGAGCACTCGATCACCGAGGCGCGAATCTCCTCAGCGTGCAAAAGGACGTGGGCCCGCAGACGACGCTCACCGGCAATTAGCTGATAGCCATGATCCGCACGGCGCACGACAACGGGCTCGATCAGCCCGACTTCCCGAATCGACTCTGCGAGCGATGCCAACCCTTCGTCGCTGAAAATCTTGCGCGGCTGCCACGGATTCGGCTGGATCGCGCTGACCGGCAGTAGTAGCTTGTCGCTATTGGTCTCCAGCTCCTGGATGCGCTGCTGCGCGACGGCGAGCGCGCCCAGCATGCCAGGCCCAGTCTTGAATGCGCTGCTGCGTCGCGGTTCCGCTGCGGCCGGCGCAGGACGCTCGGTAGCCTGACGCTCAGACGCAGAGCCGAGTTCGGCCGTCTTGGCAGCCATCTTGTCGCGGAACGAGCTCATTTCCCGGCCCTCCATTGTTCAACATATAGATCGTCGATCCATCGCACGTAGTCCGTGAGCGGTTGCCGCACGCGTGCCACTGTCTTGTCGGCGAGGTCGCCTTTGCTGATGTCGAATACCGTTGCCATCGCCAGTGCGCCATTACTCATCGCCGAGCTTGCAGGCACCTCGACTGAGCTCACCCAATCCTTGTAGGTCCGCTGCACCCAAGAGCGCACGACCGGCGCCGACGATGTCTTGCCGTAGTCCACCTTCGAGAGCAGCACCGAGACGAAGTCGTAGGTTTTCTCGTCGCCGCGCTCCATGATCGTGTGCGCAAGGTCTGAGAACAGGCTCCAGAACGACACCGAGCTGATGAAGTCCAGGCTCTCCGGCACAAGCGGCATCACCATTGCATCGGCGGCCATCAGCGCGTTGATCGTCAGATAGGACAGCGACGGTGCCGTGTCGAGAATGATGTAGTCATAGTGCTGGCGCAGCGTCTGTACGCCTTCGCGCAGCAAATCCCAGAACTTGAACCCTGGGTTCTTGATCACGGTGCCGGGAATATGAAATTCTGCGGAGAACAGCGTCGGGTGTGCGGGGATCACGTCGAGCCCATCCCAATACGTCGGCTGTACGAAATTCAGCAGGCCGCCTTCCATTTGCGGATCGTAAATGTACGGCAGGACCGTGCTGTCCTCCGTCACTTCCTTTTCCGCATAGAGACCGCAAAGCTCAGTCAGCGATGCTTGCGGATCAAGGTCGATGAGCAGCACACGACGACCGCGAAGCGTGAGGCCCTGGGCCAGACACATTGTGGTGGTGGTTTTAGTCGAGCCGCCCTTGAAGTTGGCGACAAGAATGACCTTGCCGTCAGCGTCCCGAACCCCGGTATGCAGCGGCGTCTGATAAATATCCGACACCTGCTGGACCCAGACGCGCGCTTCGGGCAACGTAAACACCCGGCTGCGTCCCGATCCTTGCGCTTCGCCTTGGGGCAAGCCTTCACGCGTCGCCAGCAGATTATTGAGTTTGATCCGGTCGATGCCGCACATCTCCGCGACCTGGGCCGACGTGAATGTCGGTGCCATCTTGCGCGGCTTCGGCGCCAGCATCATTTCCCGAAGCTCTTCTGACAGAAGACCCGCCTCTTCCGCGAACTGCGTTACCGCCGAAAGATCAACGCGTCGGTCAATTGATGGAAATTCGATAGTCTTTGCCATTAATACGCTTTTCATCGGAATTTAGATAAAGCGTAGAATACAGGAAAAGCGTATCGAAACACACTGATTGAGACCGCTTTTGGAAAAAAACGACCTTTTTATTCGCTTTGTGACGGCCTCCGACGGGCAAGCCCAGCCCAGAAGCCTATCCCGAATGGCCAGCCCCTCCAGCGGGCGATTAAGCGCCTTTCCGGCGATCTGCCTATTTTTTAAGCAGATCGCCACGCGCGACATATTCGCGCGAGTGACCACGCCAATACTGTTGCGCCTATGCCGTCCCGAATCCTGGTTCCGCAGGACGCTGTTGGATATCGAGGACACGTTTTTTGTGCGCTTTTGGCGAGTGACGGCAGCGGGCGTTGGAGCAGCGCAATCGCGGTAACGTATTTTGTGCTTTCCCTCTTTCCGCGAGAACGCCGGCGAGTGATATCGACACAAAAACCGTTACCAATGTATCGCATCCAGACTCACGCTAATGCGCTTCCAAATAAATGCACAATAAACGTGACCTTGATTCCGCCCTTCCGTGAAAACACGCGCCGATCCGTTCGAGCGGAGTCCACGGGATAACGAATGCTGGCCCACCACCCCAGCACAATGCACAAAAATCGTTACCTAAGGAGTCCATCGCTGTCGATCATGGTTTTACAGGGACGCAGCGGCGGATTGCACAATAAACGTGACCCTCTGTGATGGGCAGCCTGCCTGCACAAAAACCACTACCGTGCCCTTCGGGCTTCGATCTCACACAAAAACCGTTACCTCTGGGAGCGACGCCTCTGAATTCACTCCCAAGCTCCCTTCCCTGCTCCCCGTTGATGGGTGCTGCACATTAATCGTTACCCTCGCCTCCTAACCTCGCACACAAAACGTTGCCCTTCCGACGGTCAGAAAGCGCTCATTCTCATCACGTAAACCCTGGGATGCCCATCAAATCAGCAAATAGCCCCTTGAGCGCTGCACTTTCCAACGAAAAGAGCCGAAATCCATCGCAAACCCAAAGGCACTCAGCACATATTTTCCCGCGAAGCATCTCTTTGCTTGCGGGGTTGGTTTGTTTACTTAAAAACAGAAAACCCACTAACCCACTAACGCAGGCCCTCGAAACCTTTAATTTCAGATACTTGGCTCTCAAAAGCACCGGTCTATGTGCAAGATGCATCGTTTTATGTGCAACCAAGTACCGTTTTTTGTGCGGGCAATGCAAAGGTCTATGTGCAGTTCGGCACGTTTTTTGTGCGAGGGGTTTTGCAGGCCCTGCTTGAGGTAATGTTTATTGTGTTGACTTGTGTAAACGGAGTGATAGAGTCCCGGCGAATATCGACGGAGAGCAAACGAATGTCGGAGGACAGCGGACGCAGAACGACGACCCAGCAAATGTCGCTTGGGTTGTTCGAAGAGATGTCCGGGCAGCCAATCAGCGAAAGCACGCGCGAGATCGGCTTTCAGCGCAACAACGTTTTCGTTGCGATCAACGGGCTTGGCCTGTCGTCGCGGCGTTTCATCGACGCTGCGTATTTCATTGCCGCCCAGGAGCCGGTGCCGCACGAGACCTACGACGTCGACCTCAACTACTTCAAGTGGCTGATGCGCTACGAGAGCCGCAATGTGCGGCATCTACAGAGCGTCATCAAGGAAGCGCAGCGTGTGCTGATCGAAGTGACGGACACGCCGCCCGATCGCGCGCCCAGTGAGGACGATCAGTGGATTTCCGAGCAACTGATGGGCAGCGTGAAGATCGGCAAAGGCCGTATCCAGTTCCGCATTCCGCCGCTGATGCTGCGTCACATCACCGGGCCGGAAAAGCACCACTGGCTCAACCTGTGCATCACGGCGGCGTTCTCGCAGACCTTTGCGCGCGCGATCTACGACTACGTGCAGCCTTATGTCGCCGCCGGATTGACCGACTGGATCGAGCTTGACGTCATGCGCCGCTGGCCTGGCAAGCTTGGATCGAGCGCTTCGGAGTTCAAGCACTTCCGGCCCAAGTACCTCGACCCGGCGGTCAACCAGATCAACGAGCTCTCCGATATCGAGGTGAGCTACGAGACGCGCGCCGATTCGGGCACTTCGCGCAAGATCAACAAGATCCGCTTTCGTCTCAAGCGCAAGGACACGGTCGCGGCAATGCTCAGCCGTCAGCCCGACGCGCACGACCTGCTGCTCACGCTCAAGGAGGAGTTCGGCCTGAGCAACAAACAGTTCGACGTGATCGCCGAACATCGCATGAACTGGACCGACGAGCGCATTCAGCAGGCGATCGAGTACACGCGTTTCCGCCTGAACCAGGGGAAGGTCACGAAGAGTCCCGCCGGCTACCTTATGAAGGCGTTGAGCCACAACTGGCAGGTCTCGGAGGCCGAGCGCAAGATGGTGGCGATCCAGAGCGAACGCGCCGCTGCGGTGGACGCCGAGGAAACCGCCAAGGCCGCGGTCACCACCGCGGTCAAGCAGAGCATCGCCGCGCGCGACGAAGAGGCGCGTACGCGTCGCAACGAGGAAGTGCAGCGCGGCCGCGAACACTTCGAATCGGCCGACGAGAAGACCCGCAAGGAACTGGTGCGCCTCTATATCGCCTCCCAGGCCGGCAAGCTCATGCTGCGCCGCCTGAAGCTGGAGGCAAGCGCCTTGTCGGAAGTGAACATCCTCAACCACTCCGATCTGTCCTGGTACTTCGGGCAGTTCGTCTACGGCAAGCTCAAGCAGACCGGCCTTTGATGGCCGCTTTCGCATCGTCTCCCTGCGCGCCTCGCGTGCCGCGTCGAGCGACGAAAACGTCGCTTGCGCGGTTGCCTGCACGCCAGGGGCCGCATAGTGTGCAGGCATCCGCGCGCAGGCGATGGGGGCGGGAAAATTTCGATGCTGGATCAATGACTTGGGTGATTCATCCCGGGCGATATTCACAAAGTTATCCCCGAAATCTGTGGATAACTTTCGCGCAGGAATCGGGGCGGGTTTCGCCCCTCCCGATGCGCGCGCAACGCCGCTTCAAGTCCGAGATTTACCTGGCAATCCTTATCAGATCACGCGCAAACTTCATGCATTGACGACGCTTGAGCGCCTAGCATGGTGCCCCGGCAGCGCTGCGCGCCGCAGCGGCACGCATATTCGCGCTGCGCATCGCCGTCCACCTCGTACGCGATTTCCAGCGCGTAATCGATGAACAGTTCTTCACCGGCGGCAATATCGCGGATCGCTTCGATAAACACGCGGCCGTCGCCTTCGACCGCCTCGCAGTTCGCCGCGCAGGCGTGATTGAGCCAGCGCGCGCCGTTGCCGCCTCGTCCGCCGTCGATCACGCGTCCATCCGAAAGCCCGAACAGGAAGGTATGGCCCGACACCTCGCGCCGCTCGTACCAGCGCGCGGCTTCGTGCCACGTCGTCACCATGCCCTTGTATTCGAAGATGCGCTCTCCCGCGCGCAACGAACACAGCGCGAACACGCCTTTGCCATGCACCGGCGATTGCCGGACGGACACACGTTTCATGATCGCAGCACCAGGAACGACAACGCGAACGGGAGTGGAGAGGAGGCCGCCGGGACCTTCGTTTGCGCGAGTATAAATCGAGAAAATAGTCGCGAATATGACGTTCCGAATATGCCCGCGCGCCTTCGCCGTCGTCGTCGGGGTATCCTTGCGCGGCAAAACCGTTTGACGCGCCCGCACGCGTGGCGTTACGATTCACCTACGGTTCAGGGACAGACCCACGACCGCCAATCTCTTGAGGGAGCCTCATGAGCAAGAACACCCAGCGTTTCGACGCACTGATTTTCATTGGCCGTTTCCAGCCTCCGCATCGTGGCCACCTCGATGTGCTGCGCCGTGCGCTCAGCCAGGCGTCGCGCGTGTGCATCCTGATCGGCTCGACCGACCGTCCGCGCACCATCAAAGACCCGTTCTCGTACGAAGAACGCCGCCAGATGATTCTCGCCCTGCTCGATGAAGACGAGCGCGAGCGAGTGATCATCGCGCCGGTGCAGGACTCGATGTACAACGATGGCGACTGGCTGCGCTGGATTCAGGACGCCGTGGCGTCCGAACTGGGCGACACTTCGGGCCGACGCATCGGTCTGATCGGCCACGAAAAAGACGCCAGCTCCTACTATCTGCGCATGTTTCCGCAGTGGGAGTTCGTGGAAACGGAAGCCACCGAGGACATTTCGGCCACCGAGATCCGCGAGCAGCTGTTTGCGGAGCGCAACAACAGCTTCGTCTCGTGGGCTGTACCGGCGCCCGTCCACGCGTGGCTCGAAGCCTTTCGCACGCGGCCCGAATTCGCGCAACTGAAGTCGGAAGCCGAATTCATCGCGGGTTATCAAAAGGCCTGGGCCGCTGCGCCTTATCCCGTTACCTTCGTGACCGTCGACGCCCTCGTGGTGCACTCCGGGCATATCCTGCTCGTGCGTCGCCGCAGCGAACCGGGGCGCGGCTTGTGGGCGCTGCCGGGCGGCTTCGTCAATCAAGACGAACGGCTCGAAACCGCCTGTATTCGCGAACTGCGCGAAGAGACCGGCCTCAAGCTGCCCGAACCCGTTCTGCGCGGCTCGATCAAGGACCGTCAGGTCTTCGATCATCCCCAACGCTCGCTGCGCGGGCGCACCATTACGCACGCGTTCCTGTTCCACTTTCCGGTGGGCGAATTGCCGCGCGTGAAGGGCGGCGACGATGCCGACAAGGCGCGCTGGGTGCCGCTCAACACCTTCGCGCGCATGCGCGACGTGATGTTCGAGGATCACTTCGATATCGCATACCACTTCCTTGGGAAGCTCTGAGCGCGCGACCACTCGCGTGCAGATCGATCGTTTTACCCCGCCGGGATAGACCCGGCGGACCCTCAACGGCATAGAGGAGCTCTAGCCATGCAAGCCCAATTCGACTCGTTCGCATCCATTCTCGCCAATCCGATCGTTAATACGGACTCCTATAAGGCGTCGCACTTCATGCAATACCCGCCCGAAGCGACCGGCATGTTCTCCTATGTCGAATCGCGCGGCGGACGTTACGACCGCACGGTATTCTTTGGCCTGCAAATGCTGGCGAAGGAATATCTGTGCAGGCCGGTCACGGCGCAGATGATCGAACAAGCCAGGCTCTTTTTCGACGCACACGGCGAGCCGTTCAACGAAGCCGGCTGGCGCCATATCGTCGCGCAATACGGCGGCTATCTGCCGGTGCGCATCCGCGCGGTCCCTGAGGGCTCGGTCGTGCCGACGCATAACGTCCTCATGACCGTCGAGTGCGACGATCCCCGGGCATTCTGGATTGTTTCGTACATCGAATCGATGTTATTGCGTCTCTGGTATCCGATCACCGTGGCGACGCAAAGCTGGCATTTACGCAAGACCATCGGACACTATCTGCGCAAGACCAGCGACGATCTCTCGCAACTGCCGTTCAAACTGCACGACTTCGGCGCGCGCGGCGTATCGAGCGCGGAAAGCGCGGCGATTGGCGGCGCAGCGCACCTGGTGAGTTTCATGGGCTCCGATACCGTGCTGGGCGTGCTTGCCGCCAATCGCTTCTACAACGCGCAGATGGCGGCGTATTCGGTGCCTGCCGCCGAACACAGCACGATCACCAGCTGGGGCCGCGAGCGCGAGGCCGATGCCTATCGCAACATGCTCGCGCAGTTCGGCAAACCCGGGGCAATCGTCTCGGTGGTGTCCGATTCGTACGATCTGTTCGCGGCGCTCGACCTGTGGGGCGGCGAGTTGAAGCAGGCCGTGCTCGACTCCGGTGCGACGCTGGTGATCCGGCCTGATTCGGGCGAGCCTGTCGATATCGTGATGAAGACGGTGCGGGCGCTCGACGCTTCGTTCGGCTCGACGCTCAATGGCCGCGGCCGACGCGTGCTGAACACCGTGCGTGTGATCCAGGGCGACGGCGTGGACGAAGCTTCGATCGGCGCGATCCTCGCCGCGCTCGACGATGCGGGCTATGCAGCCGACAACATCACCTTCGGCATGGGCGGCGCGCTGTTGCAACGCGTGGATCGCGATACGCAGCGCTTTGCGATGAAGTGTTCGGCGATCCGTCTGGGCGAAACGTGGACGGGCGTGCGAAAGGACCCCGTCACGGATAGCGGCAAACGCTCGAAGATGGGACGTCTCACGCTGCTGCGCAACCGCCGCACCGGCGAGTACCGCACGGCCACGCTGCCGCTCGCGTGGCAGGACCGCTTGCTCGAACGCGACTGGGAAGACGCGCTCGAAACGGTCTATGAAAGCGGCCGCCTGTGCGTGGATGTGAGCCTCGATACGATCCGCGAGCGCGCACACGCCGACGAGCTTTAAACCCGCGCCGCTGCGTGCGTCGGGAGCCGGTCTCACGCCGCACGCACAGACTACTTCGCCTGCGCGCACAATGCGGTAGATTGGCGTCGCGTCACACGAACAGGAGAAGCCGATGCAAGACCCCCAAGGCGATACGCGCGCTCTGCCGCCGCCGCTGCTCACCGCGCTCGACGGCGATCACCTCGATGAACATGCGGCCGAAGCGATCCGCGTTTCGACCGTCGGCGCTGACGGCTGGCCGCACGGCGCGCAACTGAGCGTGGGCGAAGTGCTCGCGCTGGACGCGCACACGCTGCTCGTGGCGATGTGGCCCAACTCGGACACGGCGCAGAACATGCGCCGCGACGGACGTCTCACGCTTTCCCTCGTGCACGATGGCGCGCTGATGGAGATACGCGCGCACGCCAGCCTCGTGGCCGAACAGCAAACCGCGCTGGGACTCAGCGTGTTCCGTCTGAAAATTGAAAAGGTAGACGTGCATCGCGCGAGGTATGCCGAGGTGCTGACGGGCGTGACCTTCCGCCTCTACGAGCGTGATGGCGTCATTGCGCGCTGGCGTGATCAGATTGCCATGCTGCGCACGCTCGCCTGAGCACAAAGCCCATCCGGTCCAGTCCGTCAACTGGCGGTGCGCCAATTCGCGGAACGCCACCGGCGTGAGCCCCGTCTGCTTGCGGAAAAATGCGAAAGCATTGCCGACTAGGGCGCGCGTGACACGCTTCTCGCTGCGATGGCGGGTACGTTGTCCAACGTCGGCAGCAGTTGGCTTGCCTTAAGGCGGCATCCAAAGCGCGAAAGACTTCGCGCAGGCACCCCATTGCTGCGCTAGCTGCAATTGACTGATGCGCGGCTTCGCATTTATCGCGCGGCGCGGCCTCATTATTATCTGCCGGCGTTGTTCAGGCGATGAACAACGCTGGTCTCCAAACCGACTTCGACCTCCGCTTGCGCAAAGGCGGAGGTCTTTTTTTATTACTGGCGATCGTCGCAACACATTATTGCGGATCTTGGACGCACTTCGATTTTCACTCTTTTGTAAATAAATCATTGCACCGACGTGAGGCAAACAAACATGGCACTGAATTTATAATCCGCCCGTCGTGCAATTGGGCGCTTTAAAGATTCGAACGTTCATGTGCGCCAGAATCGGAATTCGAAAGAGTGAGAAAATGCGAAAAAGAAATTTACCGCTCGCCGTTCTCTTTGCAGGAGTGTGCCTCGGCTCAAACGCTGCGCGCGCGGATCAATGGGGTGTTCAGTTTGCCGGCGGTGTTGCAGACCACGACGTGAAAAAGGCTGATCTCGGCGTCGCCTGGGACCCCGGCTGGCAGTGGTGGAATATCGGCGGCTATCACTTCACCGTGGTAGGCGAAGGTCATGTGGCCTACTGGGACATTCGCGAAAAGCCCTCCGCCAACGCGAACATCTGGGAGTTCGGCTTTACGCCTGTGTTCCGCTTCATCAAGAATTCAGGCTATATCCGCCCGTTCGTCGAAGCGGGCGTGGGCGTGCGATTGCTCTCGCACGTGGACGAAACGCCGGACCGGCGCTTTTCGTCCTCGTTCCAGTTCGCGGACATGGTGGGTGTGGGCGCCCAGTTCGGCGAACACCAGAATTACCAGGCGGGTTTGCGCTTCCAGCATCTATCGAACGCCGGGCTCAAACATCCAAACCCCGGTATCAATTTCAGCCAGATTTACGTGCAATACAATTTTTAAGGCGTCGCCGCGATTTCCACGCGTGCTTCCCATTAAGCGTTGCGCACGCAACTAATGCGACAGGAACCTCATTCGCACCCGTCGCACATTTGTCCCTGTATTGATGGTGGATCGGGCGTTTAATCGTTCCATGCAACGCATCAGGTACAAAAGCGAAACAAACGAGTACGAGGCAAAGCGGAGCAGGATAAAAGCGAGAACAAGATACGGGTATTGCCTTTCAAACGCCTTTTTGATTGCCGGAATCGCAATGGTGTTTGTTGTTATCGAATCTCACCAGACGGTCCCTTTGCCTCTATGATTAGTGGCGACGTTTTACCGCAGGCGTGCGAAGGACATCCCGTATTCGAGCCGCACGCGCGCTTCATCAAGGAACTGCCTCCACGTGCCTGCCGAAGCGCGCCGCAGCGATCCGCTGTTCCGCCGGGCCGAAACGGTGGCCGACGGCTCGTCGATCAACGTGGTGCATCTGGTCTACAGGAACAAACCGTATGAAGGCCACTACAAGAACGACGAGTTCAGCATCGATACGATGGAGGAGCACGGGTCGAGCGGACTGGAGGATGTTCGCGCGTCGTTCTCGCATCTCGACGGGTTCGCGGTGCCGAGCCGCGAGCAGGGCTTCGTGACGTACGATATCCATCGTCGCGCGGGCGAAGCGCCCCGTCACGCGGCAAGCGCGCTTTCGCGTTCGCCCCGCTTTTCCTGCGTGCGCAGCAAACCCTGCTGCATGTCGTAGCCCGAAGGATGCTGATAGACGCGCAGCCCGAACTCGGGCAGCACGGCGATCAGATGATCGAACAGATCCGACTGGATGGACTCGTACTCGGTCCACGTGGTGGTATTGGTAAAGCAATAGAGTTCGAGCGGCACGCCCTCAGCGCTGCTGGGCAACTGGCGCACCATGCAGGTCATCTCGCGATGAATGCGCGGGTGACGTTGCAGGTATTGCTCGACATACGCCCGGAATGTGCCCAGGTTCGTGAGCTGCCGGCGGTTGGCCGCGCATTCGCCCGCGTTGCCGAGTGCGCCGTTGAATTGCGTGAGCGCATCGCGCTTGTGCGCCAGATAATCCTGCAACAGCGTGAGGCGTTCGAGCCTCGCCAGTTCTTGCGCTTCGAGAAAACGCACGCTGGTGGCGTCGATAAAGAGCGCGCGCTTGATGCGCCGCCCGCCTGCCTCCGTCATGCCGCGCCAGTTCTGATAGCTCTCCGTGATGAGCTTCCAGGTGGGAATCGTGATGATGGTGTGATCGAAATTCGCCACTTTCACGGTATTGAGCGTGATGTCGATCACGGTGCCGTCCGCGCCCGCGCTGGGCATGGTGATCCAGTCGCCGATGCGCAGCATGTCGTTCGACGAAAGCTGCACGCCCGCCACGAGGCCCAGAATCGTGTCCTTGAAAATCAGCATCAGCACCGCCGACATCGCTCCGATGCCCGAGAGCAGCAGGCCGATCTGCTTGCCTGTCGCATCGCCGATCACCACCAGCGCGGTGGTGGTGAACATCACGAGCTTGACCAGTTGCATCGCGCCTTTGAGCGAGAGGCGCGGCTGATCCTGACGGGTGCTGCGATGCGCGTGTTCGAACGCGGAGAGCGTGGCGCTGATGGTCATCGTCACCAGCATGACGATGAGCGCGAAGCTGACTTTATCGACAGTCTGCGCGATCGAGTCGGGCACGCCCGGCACCATGCCGATGCCCAGGCGGATCACCACAAAGGGCGTTACGCGGTTTAGCCATTTGAACGCGCCGAATTCGAACAGCGCATCGTCGATGCGGGTGGTGGAGCGCTGCGCAAGACGCGCGACGACGCGAAACAGCAGAAAGTGGACAGCGGCGCTGACGACGACTGCGGCAGCGAGCAAAACGAGCGAGCCGACCAGTGGCTCAAACCAGACTTGATTCACATTCATGGGGTGTTGCAGATTCCTTTTTTAAACGCCTGAAGCGACTTAAAACGCACGGATAAAAAGAAACCGGCGCGGGGAGCACACCGCGCCGGAGGTCGTAGGGTACTTGAAAGGGACCGCGCGCGCGAGCCTGGGTTGCGCACCCAAGCGCCGCGAGTTGCCTTGATTACTCGAAGGGCGGCTCGCTTTGCCAGTCGTAAAAGTCCGGCATGTCGGTGGACACGCGGTTCGGGAAGTGGGCGGGGCGCTTGTCGAGGAACGCGCGCACGCCTTCGGCGGCATCCGCCGAGCGCCCGCGCGACTGGATTGCACGGCTGTCGAGCTTGTGCGCTTCCATCGGATGGCTCGCGCCCGCCATGCGCCAGATCATCTGGCGCGCGATGGCGGCGGAAACTGGCGCGGTGTTATCGGCGATCTCGCGTGCCAGCGCCCATGCGGCGGGCAGCGGATCTCCCGGCGCATGCACCGAGCGCACGAGGCCGCGCGCGAGTGCTTCGTCCGCCGTGAACACGCGGCCCGTGTAGCACCACTCCAAAGCCGAGGAAATGCCCACCACGCGCGAGAGAAACCACGACGATGCGGCTTCCGGGGTGATGCCGCGCCGCCCGAACACGAAGCCGAATTTCGCGTCGCTCGACGCGAGGCGAATATCCATCGGCAACTGCATGGTCATGCCGATGCCGACCGCCGGGCCGTTGACCGCGGCGATCACGGGCTTGAGGCTGCGGAAGATGCGCAGCGCCACGCGCCCGCCGCCGTCGCGGTGCACGGTCTCTACGCTGGTGCCCAAACGCTTTGCGTAGTCGAAGGTTTCGCCGCCCGAGGAAAGATCGGCGCCTGCGCAGAAGGCGCGGCCCGAACCGGTGACGATCACGCAGCGCACGGCGTCGTCGGCATCGGTGGCGTCGAAGGCGGCGATCAAATCCTCCATCATCGTCGCGGTGAAGGCGTTGAGTTTCTCGGGGCGATGCAGTGTGATCGTGGCGATGCCGTCCTCGACGGCGTAGCGCAGCGTCTCGAACGAAGGCATGGTGGCGTCGGTCATGGTGTCCTCAATCGGGGGCTCAGTAGCTCGGCGGTTCGGCGGCGGGTGAAAAAACCGGCGCGCGTTTCTGCAGATTCGCCGCCACGGCTTCACGCTGATTAGCACCGCCAATCAATGCGTCCTGTTCAATCGATTCGGCGAGCAGCGTGGCGGCCGTATCGCCTTGCGCGGCGACGCCCAGCAGGCGCTTCGCGGCGCGGATCGCATCGGGGCTGCGCTGCGCGATCTCGCGCGCGGCTGCCAGAGCCTGTGCATGCGGATCGTCGCAGACCCGCGTCGCCAGGCCCAGTTCGACCGCTTCGCTCGCGCTCACCACGCGCGCCGTGTAGATCAATTCGCGCAGGCGGTCTTCGCGCACCAGGCCGCGTGTGAGCACCATGCCGCCCATGTCGGGCACGAGACCCCACTTCATTTCCATCACCGAAAGCCGCGTGTCGGGCGCAACGAAGCGCAGGTCCGCGCCCAGCGCGAGTTGCAGGCCGCCGCCGTAGGCCACGCCATGCAGCGCGGCGATCACCGGCACGGGCAGGTCGCGCCACAGCATGCAGATCTGCTGCGCGTAGTTCGACAAACCGTGCGTGCGTTCGACGATGGGCGTGCCGCGGCCAACCTGATCGAGCGCGGCCATGCTTTCCAGATCGAGGCCCGCGCAGAACGCCGGGCCGTTGCCGGACAGCAGGACGGCACGTAGATCGGCTTCCCGCGCAAGGCGCTCGCCCGCGGCGAGGATGGCGTCGAACATCGCGGGACTCAACGCATTCATTTTCTGCGGACGATTGAGCCGCACATCCGCCACGCCGTGCGCGATGGAAATCTCGACGAGCGAGGTCGTGTCCTGGTTCATGCCGACTCCTTCTTTATCGTGTTCGTGTGTATCGACGGGTTCACCATGTATCGACGAAGCGCCTGGCCCTGCGCTCGCGATCCGCGAAACCGTGGCTCGGGCGGCGTGCACGCGTGCCCCGCGCGCGCCCACAGCTCATGCAGATGCGCCAGGTAGTCGGGTTCGTTCATCGGAAGCCTCGCGGGTACGACGTTCGCCATGCGCGGTGAATCACGCCATTGCGCATCGGAAGGGACTTTGGAGCAGACCATCGATGATGCGCACGACTGCCGCTTCACGCGCCTGCGGTTTGTCCCGGTTGACACTAGCGAACGATCGTGCGATTTATTTCGATGCTGCGGACGCCGCGCCGCGTTCGTGCATTCCTGAGCATTCCCTGAGCATCGCCCACGCATCACCTGATTCCTCGCGCATGACCGCGCGAGACGAAAGGAGACATCGCATGGAGTCGAAGAACGTTCCTGAAGTGGCTGAACTGCTGGAAGATTCGCCGAAGAACTGGGGCAAGTGGGGCAGCGACGACGAAGTCGGCTCGCTCAACTATCTGACCCAGGCCGAGGTGCTGCGCGGCGTCGCGTCGGTGCGCTCGGGCAAGACCTTCACCCTGCAGATCCAGATGGGGCATCCCAAGGGCGATCCGGTCTGGCCCGGACGTTCGCAGGCGCGCCGCATCAATGTGATGGACAAGGGCCATTACATGTGCGGCAAAGGTCCGCTCTTTCCAGGGCTCGCCGAATACGCCGACGACATGATGATCATGTACCTGCAAGGCTCGACGCAGTACGACGCGCTCGGCCACGTCTGGTACGGCGATCAGCTCTGGAACGGCTACGACGCGAAGTCGACCATCGGCGGGCTCGAAAAAGCCAGCGTGCTGCCCATCGCCGAGCGCGGCGTGGTGGGGCGCGGGGTGTTGATCGACATGGCGCGCCATCGCGGCAAGGCCGTGCTCGATCCGGGCGAAACCTTCACGCACGAAGACCTGCTCGCGGCGGCGCAAGCGCAGGGCGTGAGCATCGAAAAGCGCGACATCCTCGTGATCCGCACGGGCTGGATTGGCTCGTTCTACGAGCGCGACCAGGCGCAGTTCTACGAGAACTTCGTGGAGCCGGGCCTGACGCATAGCCGCGCACTGGTCGACTGGTTTCACCGGATGGAAATACCCAATCTGGTGACCGACACCATCGCGAACGAAGTGACGGTCGATCCGGTCTCGGGCGTGGCGCTGCCGCTGCATAACGCGCTGATGCGCAACCTGGGCGTGACGCTCACCGAGATCGCGCAGCTCGATCCGCTCGCCGCCGATTGCGCAGAAGACGGCCAATGGTCCTTCCTCTACACGGCCGCGCCGCTCAAGGTGGTGGGCGGCAGCGGCGCGCCGGTCAATCCGGTGGTGGTGAAGTAGGCGTAGCGACGCTTCCCCGCTTCCTTGCTTCATCGTCTTTGCAATGTCGATACGGCGCACGCGGTTATGTTTGCACTTCGCTCGCGTGCGCCGGCCCCCCGCGTTTTTTCGCAGGAGCGCTCATGACGCCCTATGCCAGCAAACCGTGGCTCGCCCATTACGCGGGCGGCCACGAGGCGACGATTTCCCAGCAGTATCCCGATGTACTCAGCCTGTTTCGCGCTGCCGTTGCGCGCGCGCCGCAGAACAAGGCGCTGCTGTATTTCGACGGCGCGCTGACCTACGCCGAACTCGATCAGCAGTCCGATGCACTCGCCTGCGCGTGGCTCGAACGCGGGCTCGCGCGCGGCGATCGCATCGCGATCTATCTGCAGAATGTGCCGCAATTCGTGATCGCGCTGGTCGCGGCGTGGAAGATCGGCGCGACGGCGGTGCCGGTGAATCCGATGAACCGCGCGCGCGAATTACGCGTGCTGCTGGCGGATTCGGGCGCGCGCGTGCTGGTGTGCCACGGCGCGCTATATGAGAGCGTCGTGCAGCCCTTGCTGGCGGAAGAAGCGCAACGTGCGGCGCGCGGCGAAGCGCATGTCGATCCGCATGTAATGACGACATCGGCGCTCGAATACCAGACGCGCGACGATGCGCGCCTTTTCGCGGGCATGACGCGCGCGGCTGCATACGAAACGGCGCAAGACTTCAGCGCTGCGATTGCCGCGCATCGCGGCCAGAAGCCGCCTGCCATTGCACTAAGCGGCGACGATCTGGCGATGCTGGTCTATACCTCGGGTACCACAGGCGTGCCCAAAGGCGCGATGAACACGCATGGCAACGTCGCCTTCAATGCGCAGGTGTATCGCGACTGGGTCGGCCTGCGCGAAGGCGCACCGATTCTCGGCGTGGCGCCGCTGTTTCACATCACCGGGCTGGTTGGCCATGTGGGCGCGGCCTTTATCTGCGCCGCGCCGCTCGTGCTGGCGTTTCGCTTCGAGCCGGGTGTGATCCTCGACGCCATCGCCGAGCACAAGCCGGAATTCACCATCGGCGCCATCACGGTCTTTATCGCGCTGATGAACGATGCGCGCGCCACGCGCGAGCATTTCGCCTCGATGCGGCGCATCTATTCGGGCGGCGCGCCGATTCCGCCGAGTGTGATCGAAGCGTTTCGCGCGCGCTTTGGCCACTACATCCACAACGGCTACGGACTCACCGAAACCAATTCGCCCACGCACGTCGTGCCCGTGGGCCGCGAAGCGCCGGTGGATCCCGCATCGGGCACGCTGTCGATCGGCGTGCCGGCCTTCAACGTGGAGTCGTATATCGGCGACGACACGGGGCGGCCGCTCGCGCCCGGTGAAGTGGGCGAGATCATCTCGCGTGGGCCGATGGTGGTGCCGGGTTACTGGAACAAGCCGCAGGAAAGCGCGAAAGCGATTGTCGACGGTTTCTTTCGCACCGGCGATGTGGGCTTCATGGACGAGCAGGGCTGGTTCTATCTCGTCGATCGCAAGAAGGACATGATCAACGCGGGCGGCTACAAGGTCTGGCCGCGCGAGGTGGAGGACGTGCTGTACACGCATCCGGCCGTGCGCGAAGCGGCCGTGGTGGGCGTGCCCGACAGCTATCGCGGCGAGACGGTCAAGGCGGTCGTGAGCTTGAAGCCGCAAGCCAGCGCAACGGCGGAAGAACTGGTCGAGTACTGCAAGGCGCGGATGGCGGCCTACAAGTATCCACGCATCGTCGCGATCATCGACGAGTTGCCCAAGACGGTGACGGGCAAGATCTTGCGGCGCGAGTTGCGAGGCTGACGCGCAGACCATAGGCATGGGCTATGACCGGCAAAGTTAATCGCTAGTTGTTGTTCCCGGCGATCCCACGGTGTAATGCGCTATCGAATTGCGCGAACGATGCGCGTAAAGAAAGCGTGGAGGAGCGAAAGTGAAAATCGTGGTGCCGGTCAAGCGTGTGGTCGACTACAACGTGAAGGTGCGGACGTGCGATTATCAGGTTGGAAAGACCGGCAAGATCGTCGCGCCGCAACTGTACGTTGCAGTGGGCATCTCGGGTGCGATCCAGCATCTGGCCGGCATGAAAGACTCGAAGGTCATCGTCGCGATCAACAAGGACGAAGAAGCGCCGATCTTCAGCGCGGCCGATTACGGCCTCGTCGGCGATCTGTTTGCGGTCGTGCCGGAGCTTGAGCATGCTCTCTGATCACCGCACTGCACCCGGCGACGACGGCGCGCCGCCCGCGTTCTTGCCGCAGTCGTATCTGTTCGTGCCGGGCAGCCGCCCGGAGCGCTTCGAGCGCGCGCTCGGAAGCGGCGCGCACGTCGTCATCATCGACCTCGAAGATGCCGTCGAGCCTGCAGCCAAAGAGGCGGCGCGCGACCACATCGCCAACTGGGTTTCGCGCCGGCATCCGGTGCTGGTGCGCATCAACGGCCGTGCCACGCCGTGGTTCGAGCAGGACGCAAAGCTCGGCGCGCTCGACGGCGTAGCCGGGATCGTGCTGCCGAAAGCCGAAAGCGCCGAAGACGTCTCCGCCACGATTGCCCTCGCGCGCCGCCGCGTGAGCGTCTATCCGCTGATCGAAAGCGCGCTGGGCATGTGGAACGCGATGGCCATCGCGAAAGCGCCATTCGTCAAACGGCTGATGTTCGGCACGCTGGATTTCATTGCCGAAATGGGCATGCCAGACGATGGCGAGCCGCTCAATCACTATCGCAGCCAGCTTGCGCTGCTCTCGCGCGTGGCCGGCATCGAAACGCCCGTCGATGGCGTGACGCCCGATATCCACGACATCGAGCGTATCGGGCGCGATGCGCTCAACGGCAAGCGGCTGGGTTTTGGCGGCAAGCTCTGCATTCATCCGAAGCAGGTCGAGGCCGTGCACGCCGTGTTTCGCCCTGGCGAGCAGGAGCTGGCGTGGGCCGCGCGGGTTGCCGAAGCGGCCAGCCTGGCCGGGGCGGGCGCCATCACGGTGGACGGCAAGATGGTCGATCGGCCTGTTTTGAGGCGGGCGCAACGGATTCTTGCGCTGGCGGCGGCGTTCGAGAAGAACTGATCGCCGGTTTCCGTCAAATGGTGCGCCCCCGCCCGCGTGCGGGGCGCGCCGATTACGCCTGCGCGCCCGCGCTTTCTCGCGGCAGCACGATACGAATAATCGCCTCGTCATTGGTAAAGCGGCCAGCGAGCGTGCCGTCATGACCCTTGACGATGGCCTGCGCGATATACAGCCCGAGACCCAGACCGCCACGATTGGCGGGATTATCGAGCGAGCCGCTCTTGAACGGATCGAGCAGGCGCTCGAACGGCTCGGCAGGCTTTTGCAACAGCCGGTTGCGGATCTCGATGCACGGCTCGCCACGCGCGAGCGTCGCGGTGAGCGTGACCGGCGAGC
Source organism: Paraburkholderia bannensis (assembly GCF_014200455.1). Taxonomy (GTDB): domain Bacteria; phylum Pseudomonadota; class Gammaproteobacteria; order Burkholderiales; family Burkholderiaceae; genus Paraburkholderia; species Paraburkholderia bannensis_A. The sequence goes on from NZ_JACHBW010000026.1 coordinate 72,423, forward strand.
GCGTGTCGCCGTGCTTGCGCGCGTTGCCCAGCAGATTCGTGATGGCCTGGGCCAGGCGGTCGGGGTCGATATTCGCTTCGCCCAGATCGCCGGCCAGCTCCATGTCGAGCGTCATGCCCGGATACGCAAGACGCGTCTGCTCCGAGACCGACTCCAGCAGCTCGCGCAGTCCCACATCGACGCGCTTGAGACCCAGGCCCATGCCCGAGCGGATCCGGCTCACGTCGAGGATATAGCCGATCAACGACTGCATGCGGCGCGTCGAGCCTTCCACGCGCTTGACCGTGTCGTTGCCCGAGGCGAGTCCGCGGCCCATCAGCAGCATCGCCATATTGATGGTCTGGATCGGATCGCGTAGATCGTGGCCGAGCGTCGCCAGCAGCGTGGTCCGCGCGCGCTCGGATTCGCGCATCTGCACCAGCGCGATTTCCTGCAGGATCGAGCGCAGTTCGCGCGCGGCGACTTGATCGAACTCGGTCCAGTCGCGGCTGCGGCCCGTGACGGTCTGCTTCCACACTTCGAAGGAACCGCGCGGCGTGAGGCGCGGGCCGTTCGGACCTTGCGCCACCACTTTGTCGGGCGGCCCGGCCCAGTGGATCGTTTCCACCAGTTCGTCGCGCAACCAGACGATGGTGATGCGGCTGTCGCCCAGCATCTGGATCGCCAGACAGCCCGCCACGCCGCCCTGCGCCAGTCCTTGCGCGATGTCCTGTGGCAGCGTTTCGCCCACGCAGGCGCTGGCGAACTGATCGACGTGCCTGTTGGCGACGTGCTGCGCGAGTTCCAGCAGCGTCTCGCGGCTCGCCGTGGTGGGCTTGCCGAGCATCACGACTTCGTTGTCCACCACCAGCGCCACGGCCTCGCAATCCACCAGCGCGCGAATCTCGGGCGCGGCCCGCACCAGACCCGCGAGCGGCGATTCGGCCTGCGCCAGCTCTCCCGCGATGCGCGCGCGTAGCGCGTGAATCCGGCGGTCGGCTTCGGCGCGACGCTGTGCTTCGATCTGCGCGATCAGGATCGACACCACCTGGGTCAGCACGGTCGACGACAGCCGCACCGCATGCGAGGCGCGATACGGCGACATGTGATGGCAGGCGAACAGCCCCCAAAGCTTCCCGTCGCGCACGATCGACACGCTCATGGAGGCGGCCACGCCCATATTGCGCAGATATTCGAGGTGAATCGGCGAGACGCTGCGCAGCACCGAATAGCTCAGATCGAACGGCACGCCGGTTTGCGGATGCACGGCCGGTTCGATCGCCACGGTCTGGGCGTTGACGTCGGCGATCTGGCGGATCGGGTTGAGCACGTAGAGGCGGCGCGCCTGCTGCGGGATGTCGCTCGCGGGATAGCGCTGCTGGAGGTAGGGCGTGAGCTCGTCGCGTTTGGCTTCGGCGATGACTTCGCCGCTGCCGTCGGCCATGAAGCGGTAGCCCATCACGCGATCGAAGCCCGTCATCGCGCGGATGGCTTCGGCGGCGGCCTGCAGCAGTTGCGGCACGTCGTCGTGGCGCGCGGCCTGCAGGCGCTGGATGGCGCGCTGAGCGAACAGGGCGAATTGCGTGGCGGCCGGCGATTTCAGGCTGATCTGCTCGAATTCCACCACGAGGGTGTCGCCCGACCAGTGCATGATCAGATCGAAGCGCTCGCCGGTCACGCCCTTGCATTCGACGCTCTCGTTCGTCATTTCGCGGTCGGCGAGGGCGGCGCGGATGGTCTGGCGCGACAGCGGGCTCAGATGCGCGTCGGTGATCGCTTCTCCGATCTCGGGCACCGAGCCCAGCCACGCGAGCGCATTGGCGCTGCGCGCGATCAGGCGGCCTTGCGCGTCGAAGCACAGCAGCGCACCGTGCGGCTGGATGCGGCCCAGCAGATGAATGGGCTCGCTGTCGCAGTTCGCGACGATTTCGTTGATCTCGGGCTTGTCCACTTCGTGATGAGGTCCGCGCTGTGTTCCGGTGGAAGGCCTGCCGTCATGCTCCGCGTAAGCTTGCGCCCAGGTCCCGGGTATTCTCCGTGAACCCGGTGCGGTTTGCCAGTTCGTTTGCGGACTGTTTTCAGCGAAATAGGTGCCATGCAGGTGCCATGCAGCGCGCGGGCCAGCGCCGAGCCAGCGCCGAGTCAGCAGCTATTGCTCGCCGTCGTCCACGCCGTCCGGGCGGCCCAGCAGGGTGCTGAGCGTTTGCAGCAGCTTGCGTGCGGGATAGGGTTTGTCGAGGATGGCGGCGAACAGTGCGGGTTGCGCGCGCGCCGAAGCGCCCAGCGCCGCGCTCGACAGGATCACGGGGATATGGGCGAGATCGGTGTTGGCCTTAAGCGCGCGCGCCAGCTCCAGACCCGACATGGCCGGCATCATGTAATCCGTGATGACGGCGTCGGGCACGACGCGCCCGATCAGGTCGAGGCCTTCCACGCCGTTACGGGCGACATGCACGATATAGCCCGCGTCCTCCAGGAAGAAGGCGAGAAAATCGGTTATCAGGGTTTCGTCGTCGACTACAACGATGGTCGTCATTCCGGCTCACTCTCTTTGCCTGCCGCGAGCCTTTGGGCTCACTCAAAACCTGCGGCGGCGACTGCTCTCAGAGGGATGGTTTGTCGGAAACCGCTGCGCTGGCGTCCCTGATCAATACCGAGGTAGCGTCTGGAATGATGAGCTTGGTCAGCGCCGGCGCAAACGCGCTGTCCCGGATCTTGATCACTTTCATCCCCTGATACAGCGCGTCGTCAGCCTCTTCGAGCTGCATGCCGATGACGTTGTCGAACAGACTCAGCGCCTCGGGCGAAGCGGTGTTCATCGTCGTCGCGCTCAATTCCTTGGTCTCCCATGTGCAGACAGTCGTCACGTCCATGACGCGCAACTGGTTGGTGAGCGCGGCCAGAAATTCCGTGAACCGGTGGCTATCGACGCTCGCCCGCTCGAATCCGGCAAGACCGTCGATCACGAGCCTGCGCACTTTGCGTGCCCGAACCGCGTCGAGCAACTGATAGGCGAGGCTGTCGATGACGTTTTCGGTGAGCGGATTCCACAGCACCGTCAAGGCGCCGCTGGCAACCAGCGCATCCATGTCGATGCCGAGCGCCGCCGCCTTGCTCGCCAGACGCGCGGGCGTCTCATAGAAACCGAAGTGCAGCGCCGGTTCCTCGGGCGTGGCCAGACGCAGGAAATTGAGGCCAAAACTGGTCTTGCCGCTGCCGCCCGGGCCGACCACCGCGGTGGCCGAGAACGCGGGCAAGCCGCCCTTGATGCGGATATCGAGTTCGTCGACGCCGGAGGACACGCGCTCGCTGGGCGCGTGATCCTGCCCCACCGGCCGGCCGTAAAGCGATTCGAGGCGCGGAAACACCGTGATGCCCGCATCGCTGATTTCGTAGTGATGCAGGCCGCCGAGCGAGGCGCTGCCGCGCGATTTCGACACCCGCATGCGACGCACCGTGCGCGAGCCGAACAGTTCCTCTTCGAGCTGCAGCACGCCGTCGACCATGGTGTGCTCGGGGCTGGATTCGTCGATGCGCGCGCTGGTGAGAAACAGCACGGTGCAGCCGCTGAAGGCGGCGTGGCCTTGCAGTTCCGCCACGAAGGCCTTCACGTCGAGCGAGCTGTGCGTGCTTTCGCGCGCATTGAGCAGGCCGTCGAGAATCAGCATCGTGGTGCCCTGGCGCGCCATTTCCTTGCGCAGCAGATCCACCAGTGCGCTCAAACCGTCGACGCGCAGCGTGCGAAAGAGGCTCAGATAGGTGACGTCGCTGCCGACGTGTTCCGGGTTGTAGAACGCCAGCGCCGAAAGCGACTGGAACAGGCGGTCGTGCGATTCGGCCAGCAGCGTGATGTAGAGCACCTTGCCGCCCTGCTTCGCCTGCGCGAAGGCAATCTGGTTGGCAAGAATGGTCTTGCCGGCGCCGGGCCGTCCCTGAAGAATATACGCGGACCCGGAGATGAGGCCGCCGCCCAGAATCGGGTCGAGCCCGGGTACATCGCTGTGCAAGCGCGTCAGAGTCTGATGCATCGCGTGAACTGATTCGTCGAAGAGGATGGCCGGATATCCGGCAGGATCGCGCGCGCCGTGGCGGCGTGAACCTGCATTATGCGGCAAAGGGCCAGCTCATGGCGACTGTCCAAGCCCACGCAATCCCGCGTGGGGTGTCAGCTGAGCGAGCCCATGCCCGATTGCTGGTAGTTCTGCAGGCCGACCTTGTCGATCAGGCCGAGCTGGGTTTCCAGCCAGTCGATGTGGTCTTCGGTGTCGTCGAGAATTTCGACGAAGATCTCGCGCGAAACGAAATCGCGCACCGATTCGCAATAGACGATCCCTTCCTTGCACTGCGCCTGCGCGATGCGTTCGAGCTTCAGATCGCATTCCAGTGCTTCCTTTACATCTTCGCCCACCAGCAACTTGCTCAGGTCCTGGAGATTCGGCAGGCCGTCGAGCATGAGAATGCGCTCGATGATCTTGTCGGCGTGCTTCATCTCCTCGATCGATTCGTCATACTCATGTTTTCCCAGCGCGTTGAGGCCCCAATGTTTATAGAGGCGCGCATGCAGGAAATACTGATTGATCGCCGTGAGTTCGTTCTTCAGCTCGGCGTTCAGAAGGGCGATGACTTTGGGATCGGATTGCATGAACTCTCTCCAGATCGATTTTTCAGACCTTTGGCGCGGGGTCGGTGAGCTGCATAGAGAGAGGATAGACACTCATCGCGCGCCGTGCATGAACGGGAGTGGCAACGAGATGCATTCTTTTTTCCTGCTTTTCCTCTCGCGCGGGCTTATTAAATCGCTTCAGGCCCCTAGTGGTCTCGTGCACCTTGCGATTACCTTGCGCGCTTCGGTCCATCATCGTTTGCTTGAACACGGATTTTTCTGCCGGGAGACAACGATGACGGAACTGGTGACCTGCCTGTGGTTCGACGAAGGCCGCGCGCGCGAAGCGGCGCAGTTCTATGCCGCGACGTTTCCCGATCGTCACTGATAGTCACTGATAGTCGCGTGGACGCGAAACACGTCTCGCCGATAAGGACGTAGGCCGCCGCGCGATGGAAGCGATGATGCAGATGAAGAAAATCGATATCGCGGCTATCGAGCGGTCGGCTGCGGGGAAATAGCCAGAGCTCACATGTTCGGATAGTTCGGCCCACCGCCGCCTTCGGGGGTGACCCAGACGATGTTCTGCGTCGGGTCCTTGATATCGCAGGTCTTGCAGTGCACG
>NZ_JACHBW010000027.1 GCF_014200455.1 Paraburkholderia bannensis
CTAGCGCCCGAACTCCCGCGGCCTATCTGTGTGTCTCCAGTGGAGACACACAGGCTTACCCAGAACTACTCGGGCCGCCGCGGTGCATCCAAGTGGGGCAAACCTTGTGCTCACTCACGTCTCCGAGATCTCGCCTAACGGCCATGCCAGTGTCTCCAATGGAGACACACAGGCTTACCCAGAACTACTCTCAGCCGCCGCGGTGCTTCCAAGTGGGCAAACCTTGTGCTCACTCACGTCTCCGAGATCTCGGCTACCGGCCGTGCCAGTGTCGCCAATGGAGACACTGCATGCTAGCGCCCGAACTCGCGCGGCCTATCTCTGTGTCTCCAGTGGAGACACAGAGGCTTAACCAGAACTAAACGAGTCGCCGCGGTGCTTCCAAGTGTGGCGAACCTTATGCTTCGCTCACGTCTCCGAGATCTCTCCTACCGGCCGTGCCAGTGTCTCCAATGGAGACACTCGGCATGCTAGAGCCCGAGCTCGCGCGGCCTATCTGTGTGTCTCCAGTGGAGACACACAGGCTTAACCAGAACTACTCGGGCCGCCGCGGTGCTTCAAGTGGGGCAAACCTTGTCCTCGCTCACACCTCCTGATCTCGGCTATCGGCAGTGTCGTGTCTCCAATGGAGACACTCGGCATCCTAGCGCCTAACTCGCCCCGCCTGGAGACACACAGCGACTCGCCCAAAGCCATCTAGTCTGAAAGCGGCGTTTCCGCTGAAGTAAGCGTGGTCCCAGCACAGATTTCCGAAACTTCGACCGTTGTCAGAGTCAGTGTCTCCAATGAGGACGCTGGCTATTCTTATCTGACCTGCTCAAACGCACGAGACAAAAAAAGCCCGACGTGTGTCGGGCTTTTGAGACCGCGAAGGCGTCTCTCAGGTTGCTGCAGAGAAAAGTTGCGCTATGAGGTCGCGCACTTGTTTCTCCTTTTCCTCCGTTAGCATTCCGGCCCTGATCTTCACAGTGAGGCCAACGGAATCGCGAGTGATCGAACCAGCCTGATTTCCTCCAGCAAATATCTTCTCGATCTTTCGATCGCTGACCTTCGTATCCGTCTTGCCGTCTGCTTCGATGGCACTCTTAATTGCAGCCACAAGCTTCGTTTGATCGAGGTCGCCAGATACCAATTTTGCCCACGCCTCCTTCGCGATCTCTAGGGCTCTCTCGTTCCTATCGCGAAGAGTCGCCACCAGACTCTGAGCGGCATGTGCACCCAGCAAACGTGGCTGAACGTCGAGATCCCTAATCACAAACTCGGGAAGGTCAGCAAACGACAGGAAGCGATAAAGCTCGGACCTAGCCATACCCAACGCCTCCGCGACGCGTTTGCGATTCGGAAACTCTTTTTCCGTACGGCGGATTGAACGGGAAATCTCGTAGTCGGAAAGATCCTCTCGCGCAACGTTTTCAACAAGAGCGAGCAACGCCATCTCTTCATCGGAGAGATCGACCACGAATACTTTGATGATCTCTTTCTCGATCATCTTGTGTGCTCGCCAACGTCGCTCGCCGGCTACCAACTGATAGCCAGCTTCCTTGCGACGAACAACGATAGGCTGAACGAGACCCGATTCCCGAATAGACTCAGCGAGCTGAGTAAGCTTGCTCTCTGAAAACACCTGCCGCGGCTGCCAGGGATTCGGAACGATGTCCGCAACTCTAACGTCTGTCGGAAGACCAGCCTTCTCCAACTCTGAAATCCGCTGTTGCGCTTGAGCGAGCGCCCCCGCCATCCCGGGGGCAGTAAGCGGCGTCTTGCTTTTTTCCTGCTGAGCATCGAGCTTGATATCTTTCGTTGCTCTGACATCGGCCGTTTTGGCCATCATGCGATCACGCAGGCTACTCATTGCCCGGCCCTCCACTGTGCGACATATTGATCATCGATCCATTTGCAGTAGTCCATCAGCGGCTGCTTTACTCGCGCTAAGGTCTTAGCAACGGTGTCGGCGCGCGATAGGTCGAACACGGTCGAGAACGCGAGCGCTCCGTTGCTCATAACAGAGCTGGCTGGAATTTCGATGGCATGGAGCCAGTCGCCGTATGCACGTTGCGTCCACGAGCGAACGACCGGAGCCGACGAGGTCGTACCATAGTCGACTTTCGAGAGCAGAACGGAAACGAAGTCGTACGTTTTATCGACGTCGTGTTCCGCAAAGCCGTTCGCAACTTCCGCGAACAGCGACCAAAAAGACGACGACGAAATGAAGTCGAGGCTCTCTGGCACGAGCGGCATTACCATTGAATCCGCAGCCATCAGACCGTTCAGCGTCATATAAGAGAGCGAAGGCGCCGTGTCGATGATGATGTAGTCGTAATGGGCACGGAGGGGCTCGATCCCGTTACGAAGGATCGACCAGAACTTAAAGCCAGGATTCGTCTTCTGCTCGGCAGGCAGATGAAATTCCGCGTCATGCAGATAGTTGTGCGCAGGAATGATATCGAGGCCGTCCCAATAAGTACTTTGAACCTTAGCCCCTAGTCCGCCCTCAATGTTGGGATCGTAGATATAAGGGAGAACTGTATCGTCCCAATTGATGTCTTTCTCGGCGTAGAGGCCGCAGAGTTCTGACAGCGACGCCTGAGGATCGAGGTCGATCATAAGTACCTTGCGGCCGCGCAGGCTGAGGCCTTGGCCAAGGCACATCGAGGTCGTCGTTTTACACGAACCTCCTTTGAAATTTGCCGTCGTGAGCACGCGGCCGCGTTGTTCGCGGGTGCCGGTCACGAGCGGAGTCTGGTAGATCGTCGATACTTTTTGGACCCACCGGCGTGCGTCTTTCAACGAAAAAATACGTGCTCGGCCGGTTCCGTGGGTTTCGCCAGTCGGAAGGTCGCTACCGTCTTTCGTAGCGAGGTAATTGATCTTTTGCCTGTCGAGGCCACAAAGATCCGACAGTTCGCCGATAGTGAACACCGGCGCGTTCTTCCGAGGGCGGGGCGCCAGTATTTGATCGCGGAGCTCGTCGGTCATAACCTTCAGGCGATCAGCGAACTCACTGAAATCCGTGAGTTTCACCCGTCGATCGATGCTTGGAAGCTCGCTTAAATTCATGTGGGAAATTCCTTTCTATCAAAGGTGAGGCGACTTTCAACCGCTCACCCATCATTTCTACGGTTTGGCTGCATAAGCCCGTCGAACCGTAGAATACTAGCGGACCCGGAGAATTGCCATTACATTCGACCCTTTCGAGTCGTTTTCGCGGTAGGAAGTCGTAACTGCCTGTATTTCAAGCGCTTATCGCCGCGAAATTCTGCCTCGCGCCCGGCAATTTGCCTCGCAGGAAATCGAGCGGGTGCACGTTATTCGGGAAGCACAACACAAAACACCTCACCTTCGGGATGCGAAAGCGATCCTATATCCCGAAGCTTTCGCGTCATCACACAATTTCCCTCACCTTAGGCAAGGCATTTTTGTTCAAGTCCGTGCGTTTTGAAGCCGCCGATATCCGCATCCGTCAAAGCGAAGTAGCTGCCATTTTTCTGGGAAGCTGCATGGGTAGCTAGTTTGTTTTTGTAAACATAAAACCTACCAACCACTAACACTGAACCTCTTATTTATAAAAAACAATGATTTAGCTCGGCAAGGTGAGGTGTTATGTGTTTGAAGTGCTGTGGATTGAGCACAACCGTGAGACGTTTACCGCACTAAAGTGAGGTATTTAGGGCCGGTAGGTGAGATGTTTTCGACTCAACGGTGAGGAAAATTGTGATCGCTTAGAGCAAAGGTGAGGTGTTTTGGGCGGCAAGGCGGGGCAAGGTGAGGTGATGTGTGTTGACACCGCACCTTGCGCTATGTACCGTACGGCCCAAATACGATCGCGATGGAGAGGGAAGTCGGATGACGACAGGAGGGCAGGTCGCCACGTCGAGGCAGTTGGCGCTGGCACTTTTCGATGACGCACGCGGGCAGGACTTGCCGGTCGAGGCTGCACAAAAGGACATCGGCTTCGCCCGAAAAAACGTTCTCATCCGAATCGTCGATCTCGGTGTCTCCGCTCGGCGGCTCATCGATGCCGCGTACTTCGTCGTGGCTCAAGAGGCCAGTGTTCACGAACTTTACGACGTCGAGCTCGACTATTTTAAGTGGCTCATGCGGTATTCAAGCCGCAACAACGCCCACCTAGAGCAAGTTATCACTGAAGCGCAACGGGCGTTGATACAGGCCACGGCGGAAGCTGAGGCCGACGGCACGAAGCCATTCGGCTCGGTCCAGCTGATTGGTCGCATTTCGTACGCCGGCGGGCGGTTCCAGTTTCGCGTTCCACCTGATCTCATTGGCATCATTCGAGGGCCAGGAAAGTCTCATTGGCTGAGTCTTCGCATCACGTCATTGTTCACGCTGAGCTACGCGCGGGTGATGTACGACCACCTCCTGCCGTACGCTGACGAGGGCGTGACTGACTGGTTCACGCTTGAAGAACTGCGATCATGGCAAGGGGCTATCGGCGCAAAGGCGAAGGAATTCAAGTATTTCAAACGTGACTGGCTCGGACCGGCTGTCGAGCAGATCAATTCTGTGTCCGATTTAAACCTTTCCTTCGAGACCCGTAACGAACCAGGCTCTCGGAAGATTGGTCGCCTTCGTTTTCGTATCGAGCGGAAGGCAGTCGAAGAGCGCCTGTTGCACACACACGAGCAAGCGAAAGCGCTATATGACACGCTGAAACAAGAGTTCGGTCTGTCAAGCGCGCAATTTAGCCAGATCGCGTCCGATCGCGATACATACACGGATGAGCGCCTCGAACAGGCAATCGAGCGCACTCGTTTCAGTTTGAAGCTTGGAAAGATATCAAAGAGTCCAGCAGGTTTTTTCATGAAAGCCCTGAAGGAACGTTGGATCGTGTCCGACGCCGAGCGGCAGATGGTGGAGCAGCAGCAGTTGCTCGCGCTCGCGGAGCGACGCGAAGCTGATGCGAAAGAGAAGGTGCAGTCTCGCGTGGCGTTGCGAGTTGCTGCGCAGGACGTTGATGCGCAGAGTCGTATCGTCGATGAGGTCCGACGCGGATGGGATGCCTATGACGAGGCGACTCCGAAGGCGCAGGAAGAGTGGCGCAGAACCTATCGATCAAGCGCGGGCGGCAAGCTGACACTTCGACGTTTGGGAATCGAGCCGGCTATAGAGCTGACCGACAAGGTGATTCGGCAATACCCGGATTTGAAGGACGCCTTCGCTGGCTACGTATTTGCCAAGACTCGAGCAAGTAAGGGGCGGTTGCGTTGAAATACGTTCGGACGCGTGCCGAGCTGGGCGCCAATCGACTGTTGGCTTCCCCCGTGCGTCGGGCGTTCAAAGTGCTCACGGCGCGCGTCGGTGTCGCTCCTTTGTTGCTGACGCATTCAAGTGCGTTGCGAGCTTCACCTCGAACCTAACAAGCGAAGTCGTCAGCCAGTCTTCCAGAGCAGGAAGGTGTGGAAGCAGTCGCTCAATTCCGGGTAAGTCAACCCTGAGACTTTTCCTGTCCCGGGCCAATCTCACCCGCACTCGGCTGAACGTTTGCTCCGGCACTCGATCTGCGACGATATATTCGAGCAGGTCCTCCATCTCGCGATAGCCGATCGTTACCGCTTCGCGCGCGCGCTCGATGACTTTCTTTTCACCCGTCGCATCGATCGTCGCCAAGATTACCTCGCCGACGCGAAAAGTAAGTGCCTTCGGGCCGCCCATCGCGTCCACAATCTCACTAGGGATTCGCGCCAAGCCTAGCATTCGAGAAAGATTAGACATCGAAATCCCCATGGCTCTCGATAGTGCCGACTGTGATGGCCATAGTCGTTGCACGAGCAACGTTCGATAGAAAAGACCGCGTTCGTATGGCGTCGCCTCGTTGGCGCGAAGCTGCGTATGGGCGCCGATCCAGACGGCGAGAAAAGCGATCAGTGCGCGCGCAACGATTGGGCGATTCAACAGGCTGACCAGGCGCGAGGGACGCTCACTCGTCCATAGTGCATAGTCCTCGTTGAGCTTCTCAAGGTCAAAACCTGTTGTGCCCGCATCGAGCGCGCGGCGGTAGAACGTCTCGTAGCCGGCGAACCGGCCATCGTCACGCCCACGCAGCCACGCCGCGGCGCTGTCCCGTACCATCCAGGCGAGATCTTCCATGTCGGCGTGCCTTCGTCAGTGCACCGTGTCGGCGTGCCACGGCACGCACCCGATCGCGTTGATGATGCATTGACCGTCGACTTCAGCGTAGAACGCGCCCGTCTCCGGATTCTGCCAGCCGAACTGGGCGGAGCCATCGGAGCTGAACACGACGAGTCCAGCAGGCAAATCAGGTAGTTTATTTTCCAGTTGCATTCTCGTTCCTCCTTTTGCGGCCGCGCGTTGTGGTGCGCGGCAAAAGGCTGCCGTCGCACGATGGGCAGACGAAGCTGTGGTGCATTTCGATCTTCGTCTCGTTGTTCGCAACAACGTAAGAGGTACCGCATTCGCGGCAAGGCGCGATGGTCAGGCGCGTATCAGCACCCATCCGGCGAGTCAAGCTGCACGCCCGATCGATGGCGAGCAGTCCCTCACGCGGAAAGAGATTCGCGTAAAGATCGGCTGCTGCGATAAGGGCCTGAGGAGTGTTCGCGTTCATGGTCAGCGCTGCCCGGTACAGCCAGATGAATACCGTCGTGTGCAGGCGGTGCTGGGGTTTGTCGACGAACCACTGGAGCGAAGTCGGCAAATTGCCGCAGATCGACCGCTTGCCGTGAATCGCCTGGTACATCTGTCGCGTCTTGCTTTGTGGCAGGCGGAAAAGCGTAGCGGCGGTGCTTGAACGGCATCCGTGCGCCATCAGCGCCGCTGCATACGTCTCGTGCGTGTCGCGCCCGAGTCGCAACTCAGTCCACATGGCCGAGTGAGGAAGCTCGCTGGCTCGGAACGGCGTCGTGGCCATGATGTGATGCGCGACCTGGTCCGCGTTCATGTCGTGGGCCGTGTATTCAACCCAGAACGCAGAAGACCGGAAGCGCCAACAGAACAGCGGCAGGTCGCGGATACGCTCGAGCGCTGTGCGAAGCTTGTATGAAGGCAGGCTCCCCAGGTACCGAACAAGCTCCGGCGTCATACCAAGCAGTGGCGCACTCAGCACACTCATGTTCGCGACCGTCAGAACGATGTCGAGGAACTGGCGGTTGTGATGCTGGATGGCCTGGGTGGTCAGTGCATCGCGGTTGTCCGGCATGCTGTCACGCAGTTCGTCGACAGCGACGGTCGTTGCCGTGTCATCGACAAAGCAGCGCCAGTCTTCCACAGACGGAAGCGACGGCGAAAGCATGAGAAAGGGTGTGCCCAAAAGCTTGCGAAGCGAGTTGTCGTTCTGGCGAAGGTGTTCGATCGATTGCAGATCGACCCCATAAATCTCGCTGAAAGCGGGATCGGAGACGAGCATCTGATGGATATGTTCGACCAGATCGTAATTGATGCAGCGCAGACGCTCCGCGACCCACGGATGGAGGTACAGACGGTCCAGGGCCTTGTAATCTTCGGCGGTTTTTTCGTGATTGTTATTTGAATTAGTCATCTCAGCGTTTCTTTTCAGTTTAAATGGGACGTGCCGCTAGAACAGTCCCGCATTCCCCGTGCGTGTTTCCCCGGTCAGGTTTATGTGGCCTTCCTTGCGAGCTCGATCTCCGCATGAAATTTGCCGACGACGTCGGCGAGCGCGCTGAAAACCGGCTTGTATCGCTCCGGCTTGCCGCCGGCAGTGCAAAGCAGTTGCGCACTGTGGTACTTCTGTACAAACTCGCCAAAGTCCACTACAAGCGCATTCATCGTTTCGTCAACGCGTGTCTGCATGTCCAACGCCGCTTCCGCTTCCTGCAATCGCGCAGCGGCTTCGGCCTCCTCTGCCTTTTGGGCCTCGATTTTGGCCTCGAGGTCCGCAGACGCTTTCATCAAACGCAGGAACTCTGCGTTCAGCCGGTTCAGGTCGGCTAGGGCCTCCTCGTTCTCGGCAATGGGTGGGCTAACTTTCGGTTGCGCCTTCTCGCGTCGAAGTTCCGCCAGTTGGTTTTGAACATCGCTGAGTTCCTGATGCAGGGCGTTCTTCGAGTTGCCCACCAGGGACAGCTCGTTACGCAGCCGGTCCGTCGCCGCCCGCGCTTCGGTACGCTCGATCCGCATCTGCTCCATGTCGCGATTCAGCCGGTTCTCTTCGGCGCGACTGAGGTCATAGAGCGAATTCAGTTTCGCAAGCTCGTTGTTGAGCGTCTCTACCTGCTCGAGCGTCGCAGTGAGCTCGTCCTGCTTGTGGCGGTACGCCGCGATCAGATCTCTGACTTCGCGGGTGCTCATTTCGGGATTGGCCTTACGCGCATCGATGACTGCGTTCACGATCTCGTCACCAATATCCTTGCCAAGGAGCAGTTGCATACGGCGAGGCCTTCGATGGGCCATACGCGTGGCAACTTCTCGTTGAGGAACGTGACCTTTGTGCGGTTCTGGGCAAGAGGCGAGCGGCGTACCTCGGCCACGCCGTCCTGACCGGTACGCACGATCTCATCGCGGTGCGCGCCGGGTGCGATCGTGCCGCTCCAGTTCTTCGTCTCGATTACGAAGATCCCGAAAGGTGCGACCACAACGTGATCGATCTCGGCCGTGGAGAATGCTGTTCCTGGTGCGTGGTGGATAAGGACCGCGCCTTTGTGCAGATGGAAGTTTTCGCCGCACAGCCACGACAGCACGCGATGCAGTTCAGCGTGCACAGCCGCTTCGCCAGCGTCGCCGCTCGCCTGGGCGCGCGTGACGGGCTTGGCCGTGGTCGTGGCCGTAGCTGTGGCTGCGGGATCGCGAAAGCGTCCCCATGCACGACGGCGCGTGCGGGGCGCAAGCTTCGACAGACGATAGCCCAGGTAGCCGAGGGCGAGCAGCAGAAGAAGACCGGACATGATCACTCCAGTGGAATGTTGGTGATATGTCCAGTCTGCCAGGCTTCTTTCGAAGTCAAGTCGGCGCACACGGCGTAGCGCCTCTTTTTTTAGGCCGGAAAGCTCCACAAAAACTGCATCATTTCGGCTAAAGCGTTGCAGGCGCCTGCAAAACGCGACTCATCGCGAAAGCTGCTGCGAATTCGTGATCATTGCGCGGGAGCGCATGGCTGCGCATCCACTACGCTGGCTACATCCTCGCGTCCCGCACGCATCGACCTGGCAGCACGGGCACCGTGCCGCCCCTTCCTTTTCCTGTCCCCTCGGTGAGAGTCCGTTCGCAGTCGTCCGTCCATCGGTGCGGGCCACTGCGAACGTGCTCCGCGCACCGGTTTTCCTTGCTCAATCCGAGCATCGAAATCACCAGGCAAAACCTGGACATTTTCTTGTGCGTTTATTTTTCTGGAGAGAAAAATGCTGGAGCATTTCGTTAAAGCCGTTCTCAAGTCGCCGGGCAAGCTGCTCGCCCTGTGCTTCGTTGTCTATCTCGCCTCGACGTCTTTCTTCGTTGGCGTGTTCCTTGCCGTAGCCACGGTGTACTGGTTGCGCAAGCAACTTATGCTCAAGGCCAAGGCCCTTCAGGCCGCCGACGCTGAAATCGAGCGTCAGCGTGTCGATCAGGCGCGTGATGAAGCGCTCAAGAAAGCGGCTGCCGCAAACAGTGCGCAGGAGCCGTCGGCTCCCGCCCCTGCACCCGAGGCAACACCGATCCGGCAATACGCCAAATCGGCAGTTGTTATCCCCATGAAGAAGACGGGCACCCGACACTAGGGTCCGTCAGTCACACCACCGCGGCGCTTGCTGCGGTGGCCCTTACCTACGCCGGGAATCCATTCCCGGTCTGGGTGATGCGATTGCCCGGCCGCGTCCGGAGCAATCCATGAAACCAGAAGTCGCTGCATGGCAGCTCGACATCTTTGGCGGCGAGGCCACTCCGGTACTCGTCGTTCCTCCCAAACCCGATCCCCTTCCTGATCCGCATCTCTGGAGCGCGTCCGTGCGTGAAGGCATGGTCGACGCGCTGATCTCGCTGGCACGCGATAGCCGTCGCGGCGACCGCATGCCGGAATCCCTCATGGATTGCGCTTCGATGCTTAGCGAACGGTTGCGTAACGTGAAACTGGATGTCGATGACTATCGCGCCACGCTCGGCTGGATCATGGGCTATTGGGACGGCGCGCTTTCCTACGAGCACGTGTGCAGCGTCAACGGAGTTGATCCCGAGACCCTGCAAACCGTGATCCTGGATACGCCGCTACTGGCACGCGATCTCGAAGAACTCAAGCGTATCTGCTTCGGATCGCTGCTCTAGGAGAACCATATGGCAGTCCCTTATTTCTTCCGCGCATTAGCGGAGCTCTTTCCTCATGTGGCGGGTGGTGCGAGTAGTGCCCAGCGACCTGCCCACACCGCACCGGCCGCCGCCTCGAAGCCCGAGGCACCACGTCATGTCGGACGTGGTGCAGACAACGAAACCTTCGTCACCATCGACGGCGTTCCCAATCTCTTCGTCGATGAAGGCGATTGCGTTGTTCAGTTCCTTCCGGCATTTGAAGAGGCACCGGGAGAGACGCGCTTCGGCACCAAGATCCTTCCGGCGCTGTCGCCTCACTGGGCGGTTGCGAATCAACATGCACTGCCGCTACGCGATGCCATCGCGGCCGCGATTCGTGCAAAAAGCGCGCGGCAGCCGCACTACGTACTCGCCGATGCCCCGGTGCAGTCGCACGGGCATGGGCAACGCGAGACAGTCGCTCACCACGATCGGCCCGTGCCGTCCGCGACGGAACGACCACGCCGGCCAGCGGGTACTACGCGCACGCCTGGCACGGCTGGCGCGAATGGCAAGAATGGCGCGCCGGGGCGCGGCGATCTGGCGGCAACGATCGGTCGCATTGTGTGCTGGGGCGAGGAGGAGTTTCCGAACCGCAAGCCATACGGCAAGCCGTTCTATACCTCGTTCGCGATGCATGTCGACACAGCGCTGGGCGAACAGATCCTTCAGGGCGAAGGGCTCAAGGATGCGATCGCTGAGTCACGCTGTCAGGTGGGCGATCACGTCACAGTGCGTCGTCTTCGCAAGGTCAAGGTCGCCGCTTTTCACGAAAGTGGCCAGCCCGTTCTCAAAAACGGCCAGCAGGTCTACTGGGACAAGTGGCTCTGGTCCATCACTCTTAAATAAAGGAAGTTTTCATCATGGCATCCGTCAACAAGGTGATTCTCGTCGGCAATCTCGGCGCGGACCCGGAAGTGCGTTATCTGCCCAGCGGCGACGCTGTGGCCAATATTCGTCTCGCGACCACCGACCGCTACAAGGACAAGGCGTCGGGCGAGTTCAAGGAAATGACCGAGTGGCACCGGGTGAACTTTTTCGGGCGCCTGGCCGAGATCGTCAGCGAGTACCTTAAAAAGGGCTCGTCGGTCTATATCGAAGGGCGTATCCGTACGCGCAAGTGGCAGGCGCAGGACGGCACCGACCGCTACTCGACGGAGATCATCGCGGACCAGATGCAGATGCTTGGCGGCCGCAACGGCGGTGGCCAGCAGCGCGGCGACAGCCAGCATCACGACGGCGACGACGGTAGCTTCGAGTCGGCACCGCCGGCGCGCTCATCGCAGACCACGCGTGGCACGCGCAATGAGGATTCGGGCGTTGCGCCGCGCTCGCGCGTACCGCAGTCTTCTGCAGGCGGCGGTGGCGCCAACCGCGCGCCGTCCGCGGGCGGCTTTGCAGATTTCGACGACGACATCCCCTTCCAGGGTTTGTATGCACGCGCCGCATGGGCTGCAATCTGATCCCGAACGTTCTCACCTTCCGGATTTGCTGATCCTGTAAATCCTCACCTACGTTTCGCGGCGCACCCTCGGGTGCGTCGTGCGACGCATCTCATTCGCCGCGCTGCCACATCCATGTGGGCGCCGATCCCGTTGATCCCGACACAGGAAACCTGCTGAAAAGATCCGCTCGCGCCAGGCGCAGGCCGCTCTTTTGAGCACGCGTTTTCACGCCTGTCTCAGGCACCGACCCAACCCACTTCCTCCCAGGAGAGTGACATATGAGTACGACTGGACGCGGGCTATCGCCCGAGCAGCGCGACTGGCTGCAACGCACGCTGAAGGGATTTGCGCTCTCTCCTGAGGCGTGGATCTCGACCTTGATGAGCTACGGCATCGCTGCAAGCTATCTGACCGGAAAGGCAACGTCCTGCCCGGTTTGCGGCGGCGACGACCGCTTTACCTATGACAACAGGCACGGTCGGGGCGACTGGGTGTGCCGCAAATGCAACGACGGCGATCCGATGGGCGGCGATGGTCTGCAACTGATCACGCGGGTGAACCGCATCGGCCTCTTCAAGCTGATGCGCGAACTCACGGGCGGTGCGCCGTCGTCGTCGAAACGGGCGGTTGCCGATTTCAAGGCGCCGCGGCCGAAGCGAAAGGCCAGCCCGGCTTTCGTTGAAAAGCGCCTCACGGACATGTGGAATGCCGCAAGGCCGCAGGCTACGGGCGATCTCTCCATGCGCTATCTGCAGTAGCGTGTGCCGGGCCTGACGGCCGGTCCCTCAAGGGCGCTGCGACTTGGCATGCTTGAGTACCGTCATGATCGCAAGGTGCTCGGCGAATGGCCGGGCATTCTTGCCCGGTTCGAATTGCCCGATGGGCGGCTCGGCACGCTGCATCGCACGTTTCTCGATCCGGTCACGCCCGCGAAGGCGTCGATCGTGTCCCCGGACGGGGAGATTCTGGATGTGAAACTCAATGACATGACGCTCAACCCGCTTGCGGGAGGCGCTGTGCGTCTGATGCAACCGGTTGATGGTGAGATCGGCGTCGGCGAAGGACTGGAGACGGTGTACGGCGGCTTCATGGAGACCAGCGTGCCGGTCTGGAACTGTCTGAACCGCGTTCTGCTTTCGCAGTTCGTTGTCCCGGAAGGTTTCGGAATCAAGGTCGTGCACATCTTTATGGACTTTGATCACGTCGACCCGAAGACCGGCAAGTCGCCGGGCGTTGTGGCCGGCATGGCGCTCGCGAAGCGTTTGCGTGCCGAAGGTTACACCGTCGTGCTGCACCGCCCGCGCGTGCGTGGGACCGACTTCGCAGATCAGTGGACGACGCGCTATCTGGCGTCGCGTATGAGTGGCCCGTTGGGCCGTCAGGCATCGCCTTCGCCACGCGTGGCGCGGGCCTTCTGAAGTACCGCCATCAGGCGGCTTTTCTTTTTAACCAGCCCGGTGGGGATTCGTCCCCGCCGGGGATGGTCCGTCGGGCTCTTTTCTCTTGAGGTGGGAAATGAGCTTCTTTCAGATGAAGGTGGGTAACCGCTTTACGATCGTCGCAACGAATGGCGCTGCAAACGGGCATCAGCCGGTATGTAAATCGGAAGCGACGGGCTTCGACGTGTTCGACCGGATCAGCTGCAAAACTGTCGCACGTGATGAGCCGTTCGAGACGGCATTTGATTTTTGCACGCGCCGACTTGCGGTTTTGTCGGCACATCGTGTGCAATGATTCCAGCACTTGAAACAGCGGCGGCCCCAGAGCAATTTGGTGCCGCCGTTTTTTTTCGCATGTACATAGCGCGTCAGAAGAGGCGCAGCCACCACACCAGCAGAAAGAGCGCGCCGCGCAGGATGTACTCGCCGCCTGCCGCGGCGATGCACGCGAACGCCGACACGATGCCGATAAACTCGCCAGTGCTGTGCAGGCCGAGGCTGTAAAGCCAGATCGAGAACAACCATATCGCGTAGCAGGCTGCGGCGATGGCGGCCCGCTGCCCGATCACGGGCCACTGCCTGAACCGTAGCCAGGCCCGGGCGAGTCTTGCCATCCAGTCCTGTTCCATGGCGCGCACTTCCATTATTCAGCGTCCTGCTTGCGCTGGGCGAGGCTGTACGACAGTTCGCCAAATTTCCAGCCAGCGACGGCAACGGCGGCGATTGCAGCCAGATAGACCCACGTGAGCGGCTCGTTCAGACGTTCGCCGTGGAGGATAGCGTTGAGCAGTTGATATTCCATTTTGGATTCTCCTTCAGTTATCGGTGAGGGTTATGCACCGGTGCATGGTGATTGCACCGGTACTTGAATTCATGATGCCACGCCTCTGGCGAAGTCAAGGCGCGGCGAACAACGTGCGTTTGCGCTGGTGTCATGGACCGGTGCATGGTGATTGCTCCGGTGCAAGAGTTCGCGTTTCGAGGCCTGTAGTGAAGTCGATGCACGGCGAACAGCGTGCGCTTCGCGCTGGTGTCATGGACCGGTGCATGGTGATTGCACCGGTGCAAGAGTTCGCGTTTCGAGGCCTGTAGTGAAGTCAAGGCGCGGCGAACAACGTGCGCTCCGCGCTGGTGTCTTGCACCGGTGCATGGTGATTGCACCGGTGCAAGAGTTCGCATTTCGAGGCCTGTAGTGAAGTCGATGCACGGCGAACAGCGTGCGCTTCGCGCTGGTGCCATGCACCGGTGCATAGCGTCCGGCTAGCACCGCTCAATTAAACGGGAGATCCTCTAGGTAGCTGCCAAACACGCTGCCGGATGTGTCGGAGTCTTCGACCCGAACTGCGTCAAAGTCACCTGCTTCGCTGGTCGCCGCATCTGAGGCTGAAAGTGGCGGGCTGGTGTCGGCTTGCGGTCGGGCAGGCTCAGACGGCCTGAGTCCGTGATAAGCGCCAGATGACTCTCCCCGCAGGTGCGCTTCTGCCAGAGCGCGGAATACGGCCGCGCGCTCCCGCGCAGTCGCGCACGCGCGCAACCGCTCATACAGCAACGGATGCTGCAACTGCGGGACCGTGATCTCCATCACGAATTTGCCGTTCATGCTGCGCGGCGCTCGCGAGCGAGACCGGCTTCGCCGACGAGCAGATAGCCTCGTGCGTTCGCGATGCACGGCGAGTCAATCACTTCGATGATGAGGCGAGGAAAGGCACGCCGAAGGACTGATGCGTACAGCGCCGCGCCGCCGCCGGACAGGATGACGGATCGCACGTTCGGCATCTTGCCCACCTTGCGCTGGATTTCCTTCACGACGCCGGCGATGACGGGCTCGGCCTTCTCAAGGTATGGACCGAGGTCGATGTCCTTGCTGAAAAAGCGCAGTGTCGTGCGCTCACGCAGCGCCTCGTCGATCATCTCGATACAGTCGCAGTCTTCGCCTTCATCCAGGGAAATCAGATTGGCGATTCGCTGGTAGATGTGCGACGCGCCTCCGGGCGTGCCGCCGCTGAGGACGTTATTGATTGTGAAGCCCGTCGCGTACACCCAGTCGGTCGTGAAATAGCCGACGTCGATAACGAGGTGCTGGTCGCTGGGATTGAAGTTCTTTCCGCGCGTACTGGATGCGAGGATGAGCGAACCCAGCGGTTGCGGGATCACGACGACCTTGTCGATCGTGACACGACCGCATCCAAAATCCATTTCTCCACAAAAGCGCTCCTTGAGCGTATCGGAGTACGTCTTAAGGTTGTGCACGGGCAGCCCGAGTACGAGACGTTCGATGTGGGTGACGCCCGCGAAGTGGATCGCACCAAAAAGCAGTGCGGCGTAGTTGTCAGTGGTGACGTAGTCGGCGGCGAGTGCCCGGCCGGTTAGTCCGTGGACCGCGTTGAGCGGTACGCCCGGACCGACCTCATATTCGATCTTGTCGATCGTCACGGTGACGACCTTGCGGGTGGTCATCGTACCGTCGCCGTGACCTAAGTTAAGCGTCGCGGCGAGCGGCGCGAGCGACGGGAACATATCCGTTGCAATTGAGCCACCGGCAGCACGGTAAGCGTATTTCGTGTTGCCGTAGCCGACGTCGATAGCGAAGACGGAAGTTTTCATATGTTTCTCTCCAGAAAGCATGGGTACGCGTTGGGTGGATCCGCTACCAAACTCCGGGATAAAGTCCGGGTTTGAGAGCGCAACAAAGCAAAGTCCGGGTTTATCCCGGAGTTCGTGAAGCACACCTCATGAAACTCCGGGTTTATCCCGGAGATTCCTGGGGCTGCCAGGCAAACTCCGGGTAAATGTCCGACTTTCTGAATCCAGTCTATCGAGCGGATTGCGAAGTCAAGTCAGCGAAAGCACGCGGGATCAGGGGATCTTTTGCCCTGACGCGCTTGCCATGAGGCCGTATCCTTGCAATACCTGCCGCGTCCCTGACGCATCGACCAGAAGTGCCAGGCACTTCGTGCGTCTTCTCTCAGGCCCAATAGGCCAAAACCCCCGGCCCGCCAGGGCCAGAAATTCCCGACTGTCCGCTCTCCACCGTGAGGCGGCTTTTTTTTCAATCAGATCAAGTCCACCGTGATCCATATTGAGGACCACTGGACAGTGCGATATCCATGCGATTGGCGGGTGTCCGCCGCAATGTGGCGCAATGAGGAAGTGTGGACGCGGACAGTTGGACAGTTCGCGACCACGTTCTCATGCGCCTGCACACGTTCCTTCAGCCTGAGTGCTGGGTGCGTTCACGAAGCCCGATACACCGCGGCGGAGATGAACGTGCTTCGGAACGGGGGAGAGCCTGCGCGCTGGCCACGCCAGTGAAAACGCGCCTCCTCGTACGGAAGACAGAACGGTCCGCGCAGCCGTCACCAGAAATGCGCAACAGGAATTACCCGGCAGCTGGCCCGGGTGCGTGCACGACACCGCGTCGTTCACGCCATCCAGATACGGAAACGTATCCGGGGCCGGTCGGGTAGCCACGGGATGCGGCAAAGCCCTGAGAGCACGACAGCACGCAGCGGATCGCAATGCGATTTAGCTTGCAGTCGAGCATCAGGCAGGCAGTCAACGCGGGAGCGGATTTGCGCGAAGCGCAGGTCGGGCCCGTGCCGCAGCAAGGTGGACAGTCGGAACGCATCTCTTCCGTGCGTCGGGCTGATCGGATGGAATCGCTAAAGGACAGGAAGGCAGTAACCCCGCGCCGGGGGCATCGGCGAAGCCGGTTGGTAACTGGCGAAGGATGAAGACCTCTGCGCGCGATGGCGATGTCTGGCAGGGACATCACACCGCAGCCGCTGGGGACGTGGTTCGGGTCGTCGCGAAAACGCGCGGCGCGACAGCGCAACGGAGAAAAACATGGCAGCAATATTGAACGTGCGGGCCGTGGTGCGAGGCTACCGTCTTACGCCCACGGTGTCGGCTGAGCTGATCGCGTTGCTCGACGAGCATGTGTCGAGTGTCCACAGCAAGACGCGCATCAGCGCGAAGCCCTTGTCGATCAGGACGCAGGAATACCGTGTGCGCGGGATCTGCGCGGCGCTCGTGGAATTGCGAGAGGGCGGCTACGCACTGGCGAGCCCGTGGAGTATGCGGCGCAAGCACGTCGAATGGCTGATCAATCACTGGGTCGAAGCGCGACAGAGCGGCGGTACGATCGAAAACAAGCTGACGTATCTGCGCGCACTCTGCGAATGGATGGGCAAGGGCAATCTGGTGGGCAAGCTGGACGACTACGTGGACCGCAGGGAAAACGGCCTCGTGCGCTCCTATGTGGCGGAGGTCGATCGTTCGTGGGAGGCAAACGGCGTGAGCGCACACGAGAAGATTGCCGAGATCGCGGCGACATGCCCACGGGTCGCAGTGCAGTTGAAGCTGCAGGCGGCCTTTGGTCTGCGCATCGAGGAGAGCTTCATGTTGCAGCCGGTGCGCGCAGTGAAAGACATGGAGCTGCTTGAGGTCACACGCGGGACCAAAGGCGGTCGCGAGCGCGAGGTGCCGATCGAGGAGAAATATGCCGTGCTGGAGGCTGCGGCCGGCCTGTCGAATCCGATGACAGGTTCGACGGTGCCGGCCGACCGGACACTCCGGCAGTGGCGTAACCATTACTACCATGTGCTCAAGCGGCACGGCATTACCCAGTCTGGCCTCGGCGTGACGAGTCATGGTCTGCGACATCAGTATCTGCAGGAGGTCTATGAGCGCACCGCCGGTGTGGCCGCGCCGATCAAGCAATCGGGCGCGCGTCCAGACCCGGAACTGCATGCGCAGGCCATGCGTCGCGTGGTCGAGGCGGCTGGTCACAGCCGCGTGACCAAGGCGAACGCCTACCTTTCGACGTTTGCGAAACAGGAGCGGCTGGCGAAGCCCAATCCGACCGCCGACCAGGCACGGGCCGCAGTCGAGGCCGCCGGTGGAAACAAGACGCACGCGGCGGCAGCGCTGGGGATCTCCCGACAGGCGCTATACCGGCTGCTCGATGGGGCCGTTGCCGCGCAACAGTGAGCAGTGAGCGTGTGTTTTCGCACGTTGCGTGTGCGCAGATATCCGCACACTCTCGTCAAACGCAAACGTTCTGCAGACCGCTGCGAATGACGGTCAAGAAACGAACGATACAGGGGAGGGGTGGGGAAGCCTTTACGGCAAAATAATTTTGTCTCTCAGGTTCTGGCAAGCCCTCGGAACAGCCAGAACACTATTCGACCGGCCTTGGCCGGTCTTTTTTTTGCCCGTCAGAAACGCTCACCAGCGGTCGCGGTCGGGCAGTGAGTCGACGGCCGCCGCGATGGCATCTTCGTAGAGCATGTCCTGATGCTCCGGATGGGTATAGACATTTGGGAACTGGGCATAGCGCTCGCCCTCAATCTCGACCCATTTCGCGAGCTGGACGAGCTTGCGGTAGCGCGCGGCGTCGTTGAGCACCGGATCAATGGGCCACGAATCGAATGAGACGACCGTGGCATCGACGAGTCGGCGCGCGATCATCTTCACCATCGGCCCGAGTTCCGACCAGTCGCCTTCAAGTCGCGAGACAAGTTCGATGATCGCAGGAATATCGGTCACGCCAAGTTCGCGCTCGACGAGCCGTTGCAGATCTGACTTTTCGGCTTCCGGCCGGTTGAGCCTTCGATTCCAGATTTCGGCGACGGTATTGCGTGCCACCGTGTCATCTTCCTGGCACGGTTGCCACGGAGTCTGCATGCCGCATTCTGCACAGTAGATACAGACCAGTGGCTCGGTCTCCGGTGCCTCGGGAGGACGTCTCGCGATGTCGCCGACGCGCGGCGGCCCGGCAAACCTGCCCCAGCGGGACGGATCGTAAATCGGGTCAGGGCATGGGGCAATGAGACGCTGCGAGCGGCCGATGGTGGGTCGGCCGCCGCAATGGTCACACGGGACAAGTTGCTCGTACATGGCGCTCTCAGGGCTGATTTGAAATGTTGCCCAGATTATTGCGCGAGCGCCTGCTTTACAAAAGCTCGAACAGGCGACGGTAATCCTGGTAGACCGCTACAAAGTTTTCCTTTAGGCGGCAACGGTGGGGAACGCGTGATGTTCGCGACCGGCGAGAAGCCGGCCTGCCGATTTTTTCCCGAGTCGCACCATGCTCGCGTCGCCGGGCTCACGTTGTGCCGCTAGACCGTCGCCATAGGCGTAGCCCTCCGTGCTCAACCAGACCCCTTCCGGCTTTCGCGTGCCACTGTCAGCAACGTCCGCGCGCGGTAGCCATTCGCCCCATTGCTTGAACAGGAAGGGTACGCCGGCGGTGGCGCATTGCGCGTGGAGATCTAGCGCCCACACTGGATGCATCGGGCGCGCGTGCGGGCCGCTCTCGCCGCCGGCAATCACCCAGTCGACGCATTCGTGCATCGCGGCGAGATGGATGGGATCGCTCACGTGTCCCGCGCACGTGGCGCAATAGCCCGGTTCGTACCGCGCGTCCTGGATGAAGCCGGTCGCGCAGTGCGGCCACCCCGGCGTCAGGTAATCACGAATATCGACCGGCCCGAGCAGTGGCTCCATGCTCAGAAATTTCACGTGAGCGGGCGTGTCGAGCAGCTTGGGTATATCGCGATCTGCTTCGGTCTGGTTCACGATCGTGGCGCCTATCCACACACCCGGCCACGCCCGCTCGTCCCACGTGTTGACGCCGCACGACAGTTCGCCGACCACATCGTTGAGCATCGCCCTTGCGTTGCCTATACGCTTGGTGAGCAGGAGCCAGTCGAGGTTGGGCGTCTTCGCGATCAGGCGGAAGAGGTCGACGCGCCATTCAGGATCGACGGCATTGTCGAAGACGTCGGCGAGCGACGAGCAGAAAACCCGCTGACGCCGGCCATGCTTTGCGAAGAAGGATGCGTGCGCAGCGTTCCAGTGGATAGGCTGCCGCCAGTTCGTGGCGGATGTTCGCACACGGGTTTCGCCAGGACCCCACACCACCTTGTGCAGGCGTTTATCCATTAACTGCTCTGCGTAGCAGTGGTCGCAGCCAGGCGACACCTTTGCACATCCGGACCACGGATTAAAAGTGTGATCAGTCCATTCGATGCTGGAATTTTCGGCCATGGTTATGCCTTCCTCGCTGCTTTGTCTCCGATCACATAGGCACGGATCGTCTCCATCGCGCGCGCATCATCAGTGGCCGGCGGGCCGTGAGCGATCGATTTATCCAGCGGCGTGCACATGCGATCAAGCGCATCGAGCACGTCGGCCGGCACCGGGTTATCGATCACGTCGCGCGCGAGCAGCTCGGCATCGTCGAGTGCGTTCGAGAGGCCCGTGCGCGCGATCGATTCCGGTATCGCCAGCAGTTTCGTGCGCGCGCTCGCGATCGTCGCGAAGAGCCTGCCGGCGCGTTCACGCGCAGGGCGGGGGGAACTGCCGTAGCGGGATTCGGGTTCGACCGGCACATCGGCGTCGGCTGCAATCAGGATATCCGCGGCGCGGCACAGTTCGCGCGCGGTGCTCCAGCGCTGGTTGTCGAGCGACTGGAATCCCGATCTGACGAGTTCGAGCGAGCGACGGTAAAGCCACGCGGCAATCGTTGCCGAGGCTGCTGCCTGCAATGGACTGCGATAGAGGGGAGGCTGGGCGTCGAGCCAGGCCTGTACTGCCTGGACCGTGACGGTATCTGCAGGGGCGCCGGGAAAGCGCTGGCGAAACCCGGTTTCGAGTTCCTGCGAAGCGACGAGGGCGTTGAGGTCGTGGTTCATTGTTGAGATCCCGAAGGCGAGGGTGACGCTTAAAGCCTATCGGGGTGAGTGCAAAGTCAAGTTCGCGCAGTCGGCGATGGCGGACTGATATCGGACAGATCGTCTGCGTGGGAACCCTGCCTCGTCAAACGAGGCCGTTATACGTTTCGTGCGTCACGAAGCACACGGGTTTCATCGAGTGCGAATCAACGAGTATTCGATGCCTGAGACCGACTGGCACGGAGAAGTCCCCTCCGCGGCTGGCTAGTACACGAGCGTCCAGCGACAGGGGGTGCACTCCCGCCTCAAGCTGGGCAAGTATGTTCAAAGCGCGGCCCAGGACGGCTGGCAAGTGCCGGGCAGCGCTCAGATCCAGGGGGGCGCGGGAGGCCGCGCTTGTGAGCGCCGCTTTGCGGGTTGCCGCAGCGTCCCTGGCCTGCTTCTGCACCGCCGCCCTTCGCGAGCGACGAGCAGCATGATTTGTCTGTGCCACCACAGTCGCTTGAGGTCTAAGGGCGCGACAATCCTCAGCGGTCTTTTGTGCCAGCAGACAGGCGCGCGCGTCATTCGCGCAGCGGTGGCAGAACTTGCCGAGCCCACGATGACCGCAGTCGAATTGCCGCTTCATTTGAGTAGCTCCCGCACGACGAATTCAGGTTTTTGAGACGGCCGGCGGCAAGCTGACATCGGTCAGGTTGTCGCGCTCGATGTTCCATTCGACGGCGGGAATGCAGCGTTCGGCCCGCAGGCGCTGCTTTTCCTTCTTGCGGCGCTCATAGCTCGCGAGCCCGTTCATTCCGTAGACTTCGATGTGTGTGGGCGGGCGCGTGTCGAGCAACACGAAATCAGGGAGCATGTCGTCCTCGGGCTGCAAACGTACTGGTTTCTCGAACACACGACGCTCTGCGACGAGCCGGTTCGCCATTGCGACTTCGTGGATGGAATCACAGGGCAGGAACGCCGACGAACACAGCATCGCTGCGAGATCAACCACGCGCAGATGTCCTTTCGTTGTGCGCTCCACGAGCAGCAGGCCGATCACGCGCGCACTTTGCTCGCCGAGTGCACGCCACGCGTGCGAGTAGGACTTCTGCACGCGCTCGACCAGCTGGGTCGAAGTGAAATAGCGCTGCTTGCGCTGGCGCAGCGTGATGGAATAGCCATATTGCGTGGTTGCCACCTCGCCGATCTCTCCAAGCATCAGCGCGCGACGTGAGGTGTTCCCGTCGTTCGTGATCCTGCCCATAAACGCATCAAACTCGGCATTGATCGCATCACGGCCGCTTTCTTCGAAGCGGCGCATGATGTGGAGCGTATCGTCGGCGGCAGCCCCGTTGATCCTCGCGTTCTCGCCCAAGCCAGCCAGCAGCATTGAATTGACCGCGCCCCAGCCCCGCGCCATCGAGGCGCCGGCCCACGAAGTGAGCCCGGCGCTGTGCCAGAGCGTCTGGATGAAAGCGAGGAGCGGCGCGCTGCGGCGCGACGCCCGAGCGCTTCCGTTGGCCTTTCGGGTGCGGTCGGAGGACGTGAGTGTGTCCCGTTGCATGAGCGAGGCGTCGAGTCGCACATTCAAGCCGTCCGGGCCCGCGATGATCGCCGCGGTGCTGTCGTTGCTGCCGCTGGTCTGGCTCTGTGCATCCTTGCGGAAATCGCACCCTTCGACGTGGTGCATGCCGTCGTCCGGCCATCCGGCAAGGTGAAACAATGAGCCGTAACGCCGGATAACGAGTTTTCGCGGGGCGTGTTCACGGCAGTGGCATAGCGCGTACCCCGGCGTGACTTTCGCGCGTTCGAGAGCGCGTGCATGGCGCGACGGATGCTCCTGAACGTCGGCGAGCGAAACCCGGATGCCAGAAAACGAGACGTCAGCCATTGGCATCCGCCGTAGAGACGACTGACGACCTTGCGGGAAGGGACATAGGTGTTAGGGACATGGCCTGCTACGTTGTGCGCGGTGAAATCAGGCGTTTCTGCCCGGCGGTGGCAGTGCAACATCGTCCGGCGACTGGCTGTCGATGTTCCATTCGATGGCTGTTACATCGCGCCCGGCGCGCAGACGCTGTCTATTCTTTCTGCGGCGCGCGTCGGAAACCGGGTCATTCCCACCGTACGCCTCGATGTGCGTCTCGGGCCGTGTATCCAGCAACACGAAATCCGGGAAGGCGTCGTCCACCGGGTGCATGCGGATAGGCTTTTCGAAGAAGCGTTGTTCGGCCACAAGGCGGTTAGCCATTGCCACATCGTGCATGGATTCGCACGGCAGGAAAGTGGCCGAACACAGTATCGCGGCGAGATCGAGCACGCGAAGATGTCCTTTCGGAGAACGATCAACGATAAGCAGCGCGACTACGCTTGAATACGGCTCGCCAATGGCACGCCATGCGTGGGCGTATGCCGTCTGTGCATGCGCGACAAGCTCGGCTGTGGCATAGCAGCGCTGATTTTTATAGCGCAGGGTAATCGCATACCCGTCCCGTGCCGGTGTCACCGCGATGATTTCCCCGAAGAGGGAGCCGCGTATTTCCCCCTCGTCGTTTATCCCTGTGATGCTCGCACCGCAGCGGCGCTCGGCGTCACCGAGTCCGTTGAACATCAGCCCATGTACGGTCGTCCAGCTGAGTGACATGGATGTGCCGGCCCAACGGGACAAGCCTGAGCGTGTCCACAGTGTCTGGAGGATCGGGAGCAGCGATTTGGAATCAGGCATCAGCGGTTTCCTCGCGTGGGATTTCATATTCGCGCCCGGTCGCGCGATCGGTCAGGAACCAATCGCCGCCACGCAGGCGTTTGACGTGGCAGGCGGGGTAGCAAAGCCGCATCTGCCGCAGTTCTTCGCCGGCCTTGTATGCTGCGCGTCGTTCGCGCACGGTATTCACCAGCGCAAGGACGCTGGCGATCAGGATCAGCGCGCAAAGGACGGCACCTGCAATCCAGGGGCGATGCCAGAGCAGATCGCAGATACGGCTGAGTCCAAACCAGAGAAGAACAGGTACGGCGAGGGCCAGCAACATTTCGCGGAATGACATAAGTGCTCAGGCGACGATTTCGACGCAATCTTGGGGGCCACGCCAGAAGGAACCGTCCTCGGTATCGAGAACGATCACCATGCCGGTGTCCAGATCGTGCTGGGTGACAACGCCTTCGCCCCAGTCAGTCGGACCCGTCTGGTACTGCACGCGGCGCAGCCTCATAGAGTGCGCGTCATTTGAAGAAGGAGGGGCCATGAAACGATCATGGCGCGAGGGCGGGGCAATCGAAGGGCAAAAGCTCAACGAAATCGCGTTCGTTTTC
The DNA here is from genome assembly GCF_014200455.1 of Paraburkholderia bannensis. Taxonomy (GTDB): domain Bacteria; phylum Pseudomonadota; class Gammaproteobacteria; order Burkholderiales; family Burkholderiaceae; genus Paraburkholderia; species Paraburkholderia bannensis_A. Next base: position 24,106 of record NZ_JACHBW010000027.1, read on the forward strand.
GTTGTCGCCGAATTAGCCGGAAAGCTGCACAAAAACTGCACCATTCCGGCTAAACGGCTGCAGGCGCCTGCAAAACCGGATGTTCAGGCGCGGCGCGCGCGGAAAACTGATATCGGACCACTGACAGGCGTGCCGACGGTCAGCCGCACGCGGCGTAGCAGGTCGTTATGGAAGGCGCTGAGCAGCGATTCCGGCGGGCAGAAGAGCAGCCGCGTGCCTGCGATAAGAAAAAAGGCAATACCGTACAGCGAGGCAATGATGCCTGCAATCGCATGAAGCAGACCGGCGAGCGTGGCGATGTGGTCGAAACGCGCTGCCGGTTGCGCAAAAATCGTGACGAGTTCGCGCGTTGACTCCTGCGGAAACATGAGGAAGCATTCGAGGAAGTAGGCGGCAATGACGAACATCGTGACGCCAAAGGCCAGAAGCGCGTGACGAGACAGCGCGCCAACGACGGTGAAAGCCTGAGCCAGATAGTTTCGCGGGTCATTCGCGCTCTCCATACGCATTCTGGCGTAGACGGGCTCTGGAATGGCGCCCACCTCGACACCGTTGACGCTGACCTTCATCACGATACGGTCGTCCGCCGCTGCAATGCCACGCCGCAGGGAATGCAACCAGACCAGCCGCAGCAGCTCGCTGGCCAGACCACAGGCAAGTGAGAGGCACACGATATGCCAGAGTCCCCGGGCACCGGGCGGCGCGGCGCGTGTGAAGAAAACCAGGCAGAACACGATCGCCGCAGTCGCCAGAGCGAAGCTGGCCGAGCCCAGCGAGGGGTGACGTTTTTTAAGATCAGGCATAGGGTCTCCATGAGAGGGCGCGGGCGGGTGATTGCCCGCGCATTCATTCTCCGGTGACGACGCAAGGGACAATTCCTGAAAAGCCGCGCGATAGCGCTCTCATAGTCTGTCCTGTCGGCTATTGGGGCTGCGTTTCTCCACAAGGTTTTCCACCGTTTCTGTGGATAACGTGTTTGGGTCAGTAATACGAAAGCACGTCAGAGAGGTGGCCCTTTCTCGCGCCCGATACGCCAGCACTCCGGTACGATTTGCTTTACTACTGCGTCGTCGACGCATCGACCTGCTGGCATCTGCCAGCCATTTCTTTACCCTCTGGGGCATGACTGCCCCGCAGGGCCATGCCTCGTCTTCATTCAGGAGCAGGCATGAGCCGCAAGAGCGCAGAGCACAAATTTGAATACACCGCCGACGAGCATCAGCGCAACTTCGTTTCGTTAATCAAGCAGTTTTCGTACGGGCATCACCTCGACACGGTTTTCCGTGATTTCGTTGAGATGGCCGCGATCACGATGAGCAACAGCGTGGACCGCGCGCAGTTCGACGCACGCGAGAAGCGGTATCTGGAAATCGTCGGCAAATACAGGAAGGAAGAGGTCGAGCGCTTTCCGCTGATGTTCGCGGAGCTCACGCTCGCTTTCGAGAAGCGGGTGTCCGTTATGGCCGCGGCGCGGGAGCGGGGTGTGATGGCATCGAACCTGACGGACGTGCTTGGTGAGACGTACATGATGCTGGAGCTCGGTAACGATCGAAGCGGGCAGTTCTTTACGCCCTATGCGATATCGAAGCTGATGGCAGGCATGATAGGCGGTGATGCCGTCGCGCGTGCTGATGCCCAGGGCTTCGCCCGCGTCCACGAGCCCGCTTGCGGCGCTGGTGGAATGGTCATTGCGACGGCCGAGGCGTTTCACGACGCCGGGCTGAACTACCAGCAGGCGATGCACGCCACGTGCATAGATATTGATTCCTGCTGTGTGAATATGACGTATCTTCAGCTCGCGCTTCTGCACATTCCCGCGATCGTGGTGCATGGAAACGCGCTGACGATGGAGGTGTGGGGGCATTGGTTCACGCCCGCGCACGTTCTCGGCGGCTGGGGTCGCAAGCTTCGCGAACGTCGCACGCTCGATGTGATGCGCTCCCTTATGGGCGCGTCGTCGTCAGAGGACGAGCCGGGCGACGAGCAGGTGCCGCCGGCATCGTCGGAGGAGGTCATTCCCGACCCGGTCGTGGAGGTCGAAGCCGCAATCCATGACGTGGCCGTAGCCGGTGCTGAAGCCGAAGAGGCAGGCGAACTGGCGGTGCTTGAACGGCCTGTGCAGGCCCAGGCTTCGGTTGGCCTGGCGGATATGTTTGAAGAGATCGTTAGCACGCGACCGCGTGAGCGCGACATCTTCGATGTCATCGACCAGATGGCACTTTTTTGACCCACGGCCCGGATCTTTCCGGGCCTTTTTCATTGGCGAAAGCCGTATTGAATCGGCGATCTTTTCCGGCACGGCGGCAGCTTCCGGCGCGATATCGTTGCAATACCTACTGCGCTCCACGCGCATCGACACCGGCCATCACGGCCATTCTTTATCTAGCCCTCGGGAATCCTCTTCCCGGTCGGGTCGCGGGTTCCCTCTATGGAGACCCGCAATGCAACAAGCTCTTACCCTTCGCCTCGGCGATATCCAGACTGGCCGCAATCCGCGCAAGTATTTCGATCCCGCGAAAATGGAGGAGATGACTGCGTCGGTTCGCGAGCAGGGCATCATTCAGCCTGTTCTCGTTCGTCCGATCGGTGACGGCCGCCACGAACTTGTCTGTGGTGAACGTCGTCTCCGCGCCGCGAGAGCCGCCCATGGCGACGACTACGCGGTGCCGGTCGTCATTCGCGAGCTGGATGACGCCGAGGCGCGCGCGATCGCGCTCATCGAAAACATCCAGCGCGATGATATGGCCGCGTCCGAAGAAGCGGTGTCCGCCGCTGAGATCGTCGGCCTTTGCCACGGTGACCGTGACGAAGCGGCGCGCCAGCTTGGCTGGTCCCGCGCCGTGCTCGATTCCCGGCTTGCGCTCATGAACTGCAGTGTGTCCGTTCTGGAAGCACTCAACACCCGCAGCATCAAGCTCGGCCACGCCGAACTGTTTGCTGCTTTCACGAAGGAGCAGCAGGACAAGCTTCTGCCCGTCATCGTGAAGGAAGGGCGCACAGTTGCCGAACTGAAGGCTGTGCTTGAGCGAGCCGCATGCTCGCTTTCCTCTGCGATCTTCGACAAGACCGACTGCGCTGGCTGCCAGCACAACTCCGCCGCCCAGGCGGAGATGTTCGGCGAGTCCATCGGCACCGGCAATTGCACAAACCGCACCTGCTACAACGAGAAGACGGACCGGCAACTCGATGCGACGGCCGCAGGCCTGCGCGAAGAGTTCCAGACCGTGCGTATCGTTCGGACTGGTGACAACCACACGCGCGTTCAGCTCGTCGCAGAAGGTCCGAAGGGCGTGGGCGTCGAACAATCGAAGGCGTGCTACGCATGCCAGAACTTCGGCGCGGCGGTGAGCGGTCTGCCCGACTCGCTTGGCAAGGTCTACAAGGGCCAGTGTTTCGACACCGTCTGCAACATGAAGAAGGTGGCGGCGCGCATCAAGAGCGAGAAGCCGGAAACGGCGGCCGCAAAAGCGGCTTCGTCCGGCGGTTCGTCGAAGGCCAGTTCACCCGCGAATGGTGACAAGCCAGCAACGGCAGCACCGGAAGCAACGGTCGTAGCCGAATCGGATCGCGTGAAGACGTATCGCGTGGCGCTCTGGCGCAAGGCATTGCGTCGTGAAGTGAGCGTCGATCCGGCGCTCGCGCAGCGCTATCTGCTTGCGATCGTGGCGACCGGTCAGGCGCGCAGCATCGAGCCCGCGCCGGTCAATACGGTCTGGGAGCGGCTCATCGACGACAAGCCGTCTGTGGGCGACTTCAGCGTGGCGGCCAGCGCGGCCGCCACGCTGGATGCCGACAACGCCGCGAAGCTGATGATTGCGCTCACGCTGTCCGCGATCCAGGGCGTCGATGTCTCCTATCTCATGACGATGTGCCGTCACCACAAGCTCGATCTCGCGAAGCACTGGAAACTCGACAAGGAGTTTCTGGAGCTGATCACGAAGTCGGAAATGAAGGTCGTGGCCGACGAACTCGGGCTGCGCGCGGCGATGGGTGAGGACTTCAAGAAGGTATTCGCGAAGTCCAAATCCGAAGTCATCGACGCACTACTCTCGGTTGACGGCTTCGACTACACGGGCAAGGTTCTGAAGGTCCTGAAATATTGATCCCCGTCGCGGCGTTCGCTGCGACTTCTCCTTTTTACGCCGCGAGTCCATGGACTGCGCGGCGTTTTTCTTTTCAGCGAGGTTTTTATGTTCCAGCAACTCGAAGCGTTCGTTCGCGAGACCGGCAAGGTCACGCTCACGATGAAGATGGCAGGCGACCAGATGTCGGTGGTCGTGGTGCCATGTGGTGATTCGAAAGAGGCCGTGCTGCGCCAGCCGTTGGTACTGACCGCGACGCCTGCCGAACTCGATGAGGGTTTCGCGCAGGCGCTGCAGACGTTCGAAGGCGCGCACCGTTCACTCGCGGAGCAGGTGAGTGCCACGACCGAGATCCTGCAGGCGGCTGAAAAGTCGCAGGCTGGCAAGGCGCAGAAGGCACTGTCAAAGGGGGCGAAGCCGGCGCTTCCCGCGCCGTCAGGGCAGACCGATGACGATGCTGACGAAGCTGACGACGCAGCAGGCGAGGAGACCAGTTCTGCGGCAAACCCCGCGGACGCTGGCGCTTCGCCACAGGCTGCCGACGACGGCAAGACCGATCTCTTCAATCTTCTTTGAGGAGCGCGGCCATGACGATCAGCGTCGCAAAGCTCATTCGCGAATTCACCTACAACGGCATGAAGTTCGCCGATCCCGGCCCTGCGTTCACGCCCAACGATGTGCGTGATCTCTTTTCCGCGCAATACCCCGAACTGACGACCGCCTCGGTTGATGGTCCGGAGTTCGCGGGGGAGGTTGCGATCTACAAATTCGTGCGTGCCGCTGGCGCCAAGGGCGCCCATGCGTAAGGACGCCTTGCTCAAGCTGCTCGCCGATCCGGCGAAAGGCTTCAACCAGGAACCGCCCGAAGGGGCGGTTTTTTTACATGACGACGAGGTTGCCAAATGCTCTTCGATCCTTCATCAGATGATCGGGCGCTCGATGCAGGCTCCGGTCCGACCTGGCAACCGGCGGGCGCTGCCGCTGCCAGACATCGACCTGCCACTGATGTTCTGACGTTGCCGGATGTCGGCCACGATGTTCCGCCGGTCGCGAGGATCAGGTTGCGGCCGGATTCAGACGTCGACGCTCTGGTCCTTGAGCAGTTCCGGCACTCCCCGTTGCGCGCATCCGACGTCGTTGCGCCGACCAGTCCGGCCGACGCGTTCCAGCAGGCGTTCTTCGCCTGGTTTCGTCGTCAGTTGCCCGAGCCGCTGCGCTTCATTTCGATGGGCGTCGTGCTCTGTGACACAAATGCGGTCCATGACGAGATCCAGTATCGCTGGGACAAGGAAGAGTTCGAGCCGACGTCTGCGCTGCATCTCGGCGTGACGCTGGACAACGAGTGGGTTCACGAGATGGGAACGCTTGCGCAGCCTTTGCGCAAAGCGCATCCACTGCTTCTTCACACGCTCTTCTCGGTGGTGGATCAGGTGTCATTCCGTACGGTGCCTATCCGCACGCCGGGCTGGTTTCTCAGCGAGAAGGCGTGTCGAGACTGGGAAGGCAACGAGAGCGCAACAGATGATGAAGCGCGCGGTTGGCTGGAGGAGGCTTACGGCAACGACCAGGAAGTGATTTCGCTTCATCTGCCGTCGGTTATTCGTCCGCTTGTCTATCCCGATGAAATCCGCTGCCCTGAGAAGGTCACAGGTCGACGCTCATGCAAGCCCGATCTTTCCCTTCGGGAGTTGCGTGAGCTCGCTTCGACATCGTCCGGCATGGTGAGTGCCGTCTGTCGCGAGATTGTTGCGCTGCGCCTGCTGCTGGGCGCGGCGGGCAAGCGGCCCCTCCTGAACGACGGCTATCACGCCGGCGCCATCTATTCCGGATGCACATTCGTGCTCGAAGCCAACGCGACGATCAGCGAGTTTCTCGACGATCACGTGAACATGGAATATCAGGCGGGCGAAGCGACGGAGTTCGAGCGCTTCATCACATTTTCCAAAACGAAAAAGGGTATCCGCGAGCAGTACGCGCAATGGTCCCTTGCCTTCCAGATGCTTCGCCGCCTTGACCGCCTTCTGGCGCTGGTGGTGAGCCCTTGATATCAGGAGTTTTCTTATGAACGGTGTATCCATTGGTCAGACGGGCAACGATGTCACGCTCGCGCGTGCGCTGCTCGTGTATGAAGGGCAAAACGGCGCGGAGTACGCGACCGTGCATCCCGTCACAACTGAGGTCAAAAGCGGACGCCCGCTGATTGGTGCGGGACGCCCGCTCGATCGTCGCGCGATGCTCGATGCGCTTGTGCAGCTGGACCGCAATGCGGCGCCAGCGGCCGAGTTCTTACCGGCAACGGTGCTAGGCGTGACGTCGACCGCGGTGACGTGGTGGTGTCCGCCGGTGTCGCGCCGCGTGTTCTTCAAATGCCCGAAGGTGGGCGAACGATCGGCGGTCGTGACGCATCCGGGCCTCGTTTTTCAGGCTGGCGTCGAAGGCTTTCGTGTCTTTGCGCTGGCGGGCGACACGCGGCCAGAGGAAGCGACGGCGCTTTTCGAGCCGCCCTATTTCAACACCTGGGACCACGGCCAGATCTGCATCGGGTCGGCGAAGGTGCCGGGACGCATCGAGGTGGCCGCCATCAAAGGCTGGGAGGAAGGCTTTTTCAACTCGGCGTTCACCCATCCGAACCACGGTGGCAAGCGGGTCAACTACGACGCTGGTTTCCATGCGTTCTGGACCGACATGCTTGACGGCAGGTTCGAGGCGTTTCCGCTCGACGTGCTCGTTCCGATGAAGGGGGCGACGGCCGGGAAGCTGGTGGCGGGCAAGATCGGAGGTGCAGCATGAATCCGATCGATGTTGCTCTCCAGGGTTCGTTTCCGTCCGTGATGGTGCCCACGCGTGAACCGGTGGCGCCCATGACCCAGCCCGGTGAGCGTCTGCTTGTTGCGGCCGACGGCGTGTTTCTGGAGATCAGCCGTCCCTGGTTGCGTGTCGTACGGCGGCTGTCGTCGTTTAACTGGCGCACGCCGGTGCCGTATGGCGTGGCCAGTGAGCAGACCGAACTGCTTTGTGGCGCGGTGCCCGCCGTGCTGGTGGCGCAGTTTGCGGCCATGGCGCGCGCGGCGTTGCCCAACGAAGCGGGCGCGTGGATCGTGTGGGATGCGGCAACGGGCGAGTTTCGTCTGTTGCCGCTTCCCGCGCTGTCGCATGGTCCTGGTCATCTGCACTACGACCGACCCGTGCTGCGCGATGATGAGTGGCTCGTCGTAGACTGCCATTCGCACGGACACTCGAAAGCCTATTTCTCGTCGACCGATGATCGCGATGACCAGCACGACGTGAAGCTTGCGCTCGTGCTGGGCAATTGCGATCGCGCACCCTCTATCGCCTTGCGGTTGTGTGCAAAGGGACGATTTGAGGATGCAGGCGGGGTGCCGCAGAAGTGGCTGGCGGCCCTCTCAGGGGAGGTCGCATGAGCGCGAACGTGGCACATGCGACGCCGGCTGACATGCTCGGTCGGGCCTGGAAGGTCGTAGTCGTCGGAGCGGGTGGAACGGGCAGCGCGCTGCTTCCGTCGCTCGCCCGCCTGCATCACGCGATGGTCGAACTCGGGCACCCGGGCGGTATCGAGTGCACGGTGTACGACGACGACACGGTCAGCGAGTTCAATGTGGGCAGGCAGGGGTTCTATCCGAACGACGTCGGCCAGTACAAGGCGACGTTGCTGGTGAACCGCCTGAACCTGCTCATGGGAACGAACTGGGTGGCTGCGCCGCGCCGCGTCGATTCCACGATCAGCCTGCGTGCTGATCTGGTCATCGGTTGCGTGGACTCGCGGCGTGCGCGTCACGCGATTGTGCAGGCGGCGAAGCGCGGGAGCGTGCGGTACTACCTCGACTGCGGCAACGAGACGGACCGCGGCCAGGTCATTCTGGGCGAATTCGGCAAGCCCCGGCACGACAGGCTACCCCATGTGGGCGACCTGTTCCCGGACATGCTGAACGCGAAGAACGACAAGGGCGACGACACTCCGTCGTGTTCGATGGCGGACGCGCTGCGCAAGCAGTCGCTCGTCATCAACCAGGCGATCTCGGTGCAGGCGTTCAACCTGCTGTGGTCGTTGTTTCGCAACGGCGGCCTGACGTTTTCGGCCGTGTTTGTGAACCTCGCAACGGGGCGCACGAATCCGGTTCCGGTCGACCCGGCAGCATGGGCGCGCTTCGGTTACGACGCGCCGCCCGCGCAGAAGCCGGCTCGCCGCAGAAAATCGTCCGGCCAGTAGATATTTCTGCCTCATCCTGCATGCCGCAAATTTCTTTGCGGCATGCAGCCCTATCTTCCTTATACCTGTGTGTTGGACATCTCACTCGCGTCAGGCAATCCCGCCCGACCGGATACCGATTCACGTCCGACGACTTTCCCTTTCTACAAGGAGCTGTCCATGCCGGAATTCTTTTCCGCAACCACCGACGCCCGCTTTGCCCGCACGCTGGGCCAACGGGTTTTCGCAATCGTTCTCGCCATCGCACTGCTCACCGCCGCTGGCCTGCACCGCCTGTGGGGGTTTGCCCAACCGCACCACGCTTGGCTGCGCCTGCTTGAAGTCCGTTATCTCGGGCACTGGGCGCCAGCTGGCATCGAGCATGTCATCACGGCGTGCGCAGCCTGCGCGCTGTTCGCGTTGTGGTGGTCGGGTTTTGTGCTGTCGACGACCCGAAATCGCATGCTGCTCGGTCTGGTGTTCGCCGTACTGTATCTGGTGACGTCGACCGGGCTGTACGACGGCCGGCAGTTTATGGCTTCGGGCGACACGGACCAGCTTGTGCAGATGGTCTGCGATGTCGCCGGTCTGCTGCTCGCGCTGCTCGGGTTGTCGTGGCCGCAGCGGCGCGAGGTTCGTCAGGTGCCGAACGGCTTGCATGTCTGAGCGTGCATTGCACCGCAAAAGCGGTGCTACATTGCTCGGGGTCACGCCTGAAGTTTCTTGATACAGCGCCGTCCCGCTTACGCGGGCGGCGCTTTTTTTTCGTCCGCCGCTTATGCGTCGGCGTGCACTGGCGAAGCGAAGACCGTGAAAATGCTCTGGAGCAGCGGACTGGATTGCGAGGGGCCGCCTTGAGCCAGAGGTGCAGCGCCCGACGGGATGTCGATGCTACTTGCGAGCGCGGCGATCGCATCGTCGGGCCACCGGGACGCCAGGCCCACGTCGGCGAACGCCTCGTCAAGAATGGCGCGCGCGACATCGCCCGTGAGCACTGCGCCGCTCGCGCGATAGCGCTCGGCTATCACGCGGACCGTCTGCGCAACGTCCGCGTTGAAGCGCGCGCGACGCCGCTCGATGGCCAGTTGTTCTTCGTACATGGGCAGATTTCCACAGGTAGAATACTGTATAAATATACAGCCTTTTCAAATCATGGCCAAACCCGACTCGCCCATGCCCGAGATTAGCGCCTTCGTGAACGCGCTGCGCGACGCATTCGGCGCACAAGAGATCAACGCGATCGTGCGCCGCGGCCGGGCAGGGGAGCCGGTGTTTTTCGCATGCGAAAACGGCATGGAGTTCGGCACCCGGCTACCGACTGGCCGCACGTGGAACGCTGCGGCGGTCGGCGACCGCCACTTTTGCAAGGGGTGTGACGGCAGTTGCGTTGAATCCGGGCTGCGCTGCTCCGAGCATCGCGCACGGGCCATCAGGCAGGTCGCGGACGAAAGCGATAGCGATTAGGCGAGCATTCCGGCCTCCGTCGCGGCATGGCCGCTCCATACTGTCCTAACTTCCCGCGTCCCTGACGCATCGACCTACCCGCAGCAGCATGCTGCCACGGGCAATTCTGTACCGGCCGACCAGGCCAACCGGGCATCCGCCCACTTTTGTATCACCACCTTCCTTTCCGACAGGGCAATCCACCCTGTTGGGGCGATTGCCCATTTTCATCTGAGGCAATCACCATGATCCGCGCTTTCATCGCCGTCGTTGTTCTCTCGATCCTCACTGGCTGCGCCAACATGACGGACTTCGGTTCTCCCGATGTCTATCAGCGCTCGGACGTCCAGCGGGCCGGCACGCTCGAACCCGCTGTTGTGGTTCGTGTACGCCGCATCACCATCCAGGCAGGTTCCGGCAGCTCCGGTCTCGAAAACCTCGTGACCGCGGGCGTCGGTGCATTCCTGGGTTCCCAGGTCATCGGCAATGGCCGTGGCCGTTACATCGCGGCCGCGCTTTCCGGTGCCGCGTCGAACTTCGTTGCGCAGCACGTGAGTGCCGCGCTCTCCCGCACCGCTGGTCTGGAAATCGTCGTCCGCAAGGCCGACGGCTCGCTGCGCGTCGTTCCGCAGCCCGACGACCAGCTTTTCTCGCCCGGCGATCACGTGCTCCTCGTGGACACGAGTTCGGGCCTGCGCGTCACGCACTGACGCTTTTCGTTGTGCCGGCAATCGCCGGTTTGTCTTCCTGCACGGCGGGGCGTTCCGAAAGGACGTCCCGCCTTTTTTCTTTTCCGAGGGATTTATGGATCACATCAACCGCGTGATGCATGCCGACCGCCATAGCGCCGGTGCGGTGCGCGACGCGAATTTCACACGCCGCGCACGCGGCTTCCTGCACCGTGTGGCTGGCGATCTTCGCCTGCGTGTCGGCGAGCATGACATCAAGGCCGAACCCGCTCGTCGCGGCGGCGGTTGCCGTGTCACGCTCAACACCGACCGCCTCATCGTCGAATTGACGGATTCGCCTGCGCGTCAGGCCGTGGCGATGTCGTTTCGTACGCGTCGCGGTCGGGCCGATCTGTCTGGCGGCGGCGACAACGTCGTGACGGCCGAGCAGCTTGGAACCCGCGAGGGCTACGAGTCACTACTCAGCTCGTTGCGGCTGGCCAATGGCCTCGATGCTGAACGTCGCCAGGAGCCGTGACCGTGGAGATCATCAATATCAAGGTGGAGTTTCCCGGCAGCCTGACCATCACCGACAGCGCGACCTGGCGTGAAAAGGATGGGCAGGTGTACGTTTCAGATCGGCTCAAGCAGGTGCTTCGCGAGCTGGACGTAACCGAAGCGCCGCCGGTGGTCACGGCGACGTGTCGCGGGCAAACCGTTTCGATGGAACTCACATCGAGCGGGGATTTTCGCTTGAGATCCGGGCAGATTGTCCGGCAGCACCAGAAAGGCATCATGGCGCAGTTTCGTCAAATAGCCATGCAACCGTCGAAGGATCAACGACAGCAGTCCGGGCGTTTTCTTCATACGCTATCCGCAGGTGCCACTATCGGTGCGGTCGGATTCTGGCACTCAACGTCGCAGTGGAATCTTGCGAACGACCTTGCGATCGGCAGCCTTTGCGTCGCCGCTGTGGTACTCTTTTATCTAGGGATTATCTTCATGGACGGAGAATAATTATGGGCATGGCTCTCTTCGTACTGGCTATTACCGTGTTTTTTGGCGGCTTCGGGCTGATCATGAACCACAATGGCCGTAAGGCTGACCGCGAACGCCGCGGGTATTAATTCGATTCCCGGCCAGCTTCAACTGGCCGTCTCAATTCAAGGGCTGCACCTTCGGGTGTGGCCCTTTTTATTTTCCGGTCCATCCCTATGAATACCTACGAACTGGATTGTCCCGCAGTGCCATTTGAGACCGTCGGCAAGACGGTTGCACAAGTCGTTTCACGCATTGAACAGCGTCTGCGCAAGGCCGAGCTCGAACCCGAATGGGTTGTTGCCGCAAACTGGATCGACGATGCGAACGACTCGCTCCACGGTTTGAAGGCGGATGCCCTCTGGCCGGTCGTCGTCGAGGGTGAATCGCGCCTGTGCCTCTCTGTGGCCATCGGCCGCTCGGAAGGCTGGCTCGTCCAGATCGACCATGTGCGGTTGCACAAGGCGGGCGATGGCGGTCATTGGAGCAGCGTCGCGCTCCTGCGCATCAAGACGCTGACGCGTACGCACGCCTGGGCTGTCGCGGCCGCCATGTCGCGCCTGCTCGAAATCGACTGACGCAGTTTCACTTCCTCTCTTTCCCTTGCGGGGCATCGCCCCGATGGGTGATGTCTCGCGCTTCTGGAGCCATCATTCATGTACACGCTGTCCATCCCCGGCGCAGTGCTCACTGCATCGTCCCTTGTTGGTCTTTTCTCACTGTTTCGCGACGAGCGCGTGCGCGCAACCGAAACGCCGCAGATCGTGCTCACCGGCGCGCCTGCGTGTGTGACGGTGACGCGCTATAACGGCGTGCTGGCCATCCGCCAGGCGGGCACCGCCGAACAGATGCTCACCGCGATGCTCGAGGAGCATCGACGCGTGGCGTTCGTCGGCGACGCTTGCGAGCAGCGCCAGTCGTGGGAAGTCGATCGCGCAGAGTGGGAGGCGCTCTTCGAATTCGTCGACGTCTGCCGCTCGCCGCAACGCCTGCTTTCGTTCGACCAGATCGAAGCGGAAAAAACGCGCGCCCGCGAACGCGGTACCCGCTTCTTCCTATCTGACCTCTGCTCGGAAGCCATCGCGTCGATCTTCGGGTTCGCCGTCTGCGGCCCAACGATTCCCGGCACGCGCGAGACGAACAGTGGCCACGCAGTCCAGGTGGCGTACGCGCTTGCGCTCGATCTGCCGGTGCCAGAGCGCGTGCTCGATGCGTATCGCGCTGACGCAGACGCTTTCCGGCATGGTTTGGAATGGGCCGAAACGCTGGTCCGTCTGCCCGAACTGCGCGGTGCCATTCCCGTCGGGAAACTGCGGCCAATCCTCGGTGTCATGCGAGGGGAGGGCAAGGCGGTAGATTCGGGCAATGCCGATATCCTGACCCTGCTCGCGCGGTTGTTGCCGGATGCGCCAACGTATCCGGAAGTCGATAACCTGTTGCACGCGCATGGGCTGATCGACGATATGGCGTTGCCGGAACGGTATGGCACGCCCGTCGACGTTGGACAGCCCATCACGCCGCTCGCCGCTCGGGTGCGTGAGCGTCTCGCCGACCACCTTCGCGCCCGCGCGATTGCGCATTCGGACGAGGAGCTGAACAAAGGCCGCATCAGCCAGCGTGCACATCGCCATCGTTGTGATATCGCGCGACTGGAACACGGCCGTCAGACGTTCGAGTATGGCAACTCCCTCTCCCGGGCGTTGGCCAACCGCGATGTCGGCAGGCTTCTGGAAGTGCTGGATCGCGCGGATGATCACAACCGCTCGAGCAAGCAGGCGTTTCGCGACGTCTACGGCGTGAAGCTGACCGGCGTGACGGCAGCGCAGCGCCGCCGCGCGATCTTCCTGCTGTGCGGCTTTAACGAAGAGGCACAGGCGCAGTGGGAGCGCGAAGAAAGCCAGCGCAAGGCGGCGCGCAATGCACAGAGCGACCTGCAGCACGCGCGCGAAGTTGCAGGCCGCGCGCGCTACGTCGGTCCGTCGCACGGCGAGCTGTCGGGCGCCGAGCACGTCGATCGCGCGATCAGCGAAGGCTTCTCGACCATCCGCAGCTACGGACGCGGTGCGGCGCGCAGGTATGCGCTCGCCCGTGACAACGAGAGCGCCATGCGCACGTTGAGCGCACGGGACGGCACGCTCGCCTATGCGCGCGCGCTGCTTGAACCTCGCGCAGCATAGGGGCCGCGATGCGTTTCGATCGTGAGCCACGCCCGCAAGGGTATTGCTGGACGCCGCGCAAGGAAGCGATGTATCTGCGCCGGGAGGCGCGGGATGCTGAAAAAATCGCGCGCGACTATCCGCTGTTTGTCGGGCAGTTTGAGCCCCGGGCAACGCTTCCTGTCGCAGAGGAGCGCGCGCGACGCGAGCGTCAGCTTTCCGTGAGTGACCAGCGCTGGCGTGATCTCAAGGCTTCGCAGTGGCGCGGGGCGCGTCGCGAGTACTTCGCGTGCCCGCCCGCGATGCGCGAAGCGATCGCCGAGGAGTGGCGTCGATGGCCGGGCCCGGCACGGCCGGTGTACTTCACGTACGTGACCGAGAAGCACAACGGTGTGCTTGAGGAGAAGTCCCGTCTGCACCGCGAGCGCGAGGCGGCCATGCTTGCCCGCATACGTGCGCGGGAAACCGCCCAGTCCAGCCTGCCCATCGGCTGATTCATTGAACCCAACCGGCGCATTCGTGCGCCGGTTTTTTTTCGTCTGTGCGATTCGGGCCGACGCGCGAAAGCCATATCGAAATCGGCATGATTGCGCGCGCTCCATGTCGCGCGACGCACCTACACTGCTGTTTATCACCCGCGTCCCTGACGCATCGACAGCGCCGGCGAGTCCGGCATCACAACCCGCCTGGAAGGGACCTCGTCCCCATGGGCGCGGCTTTCCGGGAATTCTCCGAAAGGAGCTTCCATGAACCAGCAACCTGATCCTGTGAGCATTGCGCAGATCGAATGCGCGATCAACCACTGGCGCGAACGCCGTCCTCCTGCTGACGCGGAAAACCCGGTGCTGTGCGCAGAAGCACGCGCACTGGCCGACGTCTACGAGCTGATGATCTACCGGGGCGAAGCAAGCGTAGAACACGCATCGCTTACCCCGCAGCAACGCGCAGCCCTCGCGGCCGCGCTGTAATCCGTCTCAGGCGCTGCAAGGCGCATCGTTCTATCCAGCTGCTGCGATGTAACGCATCGCGGCGTCTTTATTGTTATCCATTCACCCCGCCGGGACACGCTCCCGCGGGGACGTTGCTCGCGCGGGGTTTCTGCACAGGAAACCTCACCATGCAAGTCAACGCCACTCAATTGAATGCGCTGCTCACCGCCTATGTCCCGAAGCGTCTGCCGGTGCTCATCACGGGACGCCCGGGCATCGGAAAGAGCGATATCGTCGAACAGGTTGCTGACGCCGTTGGTCACGATCTGATGATCAGCCACCCGGTCGTCGAAGATCCGACCGATTCGAAGGGGCTGCCGTTCGCTTCGGCGGATGGACGGTCGGCACGCTTCCTGCCGTTCGGCGATCTGGAGCGCGCGCTCCAACCCCGTAAGCGCCCGCTGATCTGGTTTCTCGACGATCTCGGACAGGCCTCTCCGGCCGTTCAGGCGGCCAAGATGCAGTTGCTGCTCGCCCGCCGCATCGGCGAGCACAAGCTGCCCGACAACGTCACGTTCCTCGCCGCGACCAACCGGCGTAACGACAACGCGGGTGTCAGCGGCATCCTCGATCCTTTGATCTCGCGCTTTGCGACGGTTGTAGAACTGGAGGCGAGCATCGCCGAATGGACCGCCTGGGCTGTTGCTCACCACATCGCGCCAGAGCTGATCGCATTCCTGCGATTCCGCCCGGATCTGCTGTCCGTGCAGAAAACCACGCGCGACATCGAAGCAACGCCGAGCCCGCGTAGTTGGGGGTTCGTCGCCAAGACGATGGGTGTCGTGCCGCCGGAACTCGAACTGATCTCCTATGCAGGGTCGGTCGGGCAGGCAGCGGCCACGGAGCTGATCGCGTTCATCCAGATCTATCGTCAGTTGCCTTCGCCTGATGCCATTCTGGCGACGCCCGACACCGCGCCCATTCCTGAGAAGCCGTCGGCCCTCTACGCAATCAGCGCAGCGCTGGCCATGTATGCGAACGAAGGCAACTTCGGCCGCATCGCGACCTACACGGAGCGCATGATCAGTGGCGGCGTGGGCGAATTCGCCGCGCTGCTCGTGACCGACGCGCTACGCAAGACGCCCGCGATTGCCCATACGCACGATTTCATCCGCGCGCAGGGTGGTCCGATCGGCAAGCTGATTCAAGGCTGAGCGTCGCACCCGCCGGCCGACTCGCTGCTTCATTCCGGCTTCTTTCCCGTCTCCTCGCTGTTTCTTCAGTCCCTTCGCTGTTTCCCGTTGCCTGTGGGCGCGCTTCGCGGCCCTCGCAATGCATTTCCCTTTCCCGATTCATCCCATTTCTATTTTTCTGGAGTTCTTCCATGAACATCACCAATATCCAGTCGCGCGTCATGCTCTGCTCGGTCAACGTCTCGTCGTGGGCCGCGCGCCGCTTCGATCTCAAGGTGACCGAGGAGGTTGAAAAAAGCCATGCAACGAAAGGCATTGGTCGCTTCAACAAACGGCTGCTGCCCGAACACGCTCCCAGCTTCAGGGAAGCGGTTTCGCTGGGCGGTCGTATCCGCCGCCATTTCTACGATCACACGCTGGAATACGACCAGCTGTCCGTGCGCCTGCTGCCGACCGGCATTTACATGGAGTTCGCCGCGCAGATGCGCAAACTGAAGGAAGAGTTCGATCTGGCCGTGCAGGTTTTCCTGACCGACTACCTCGATCTCAAGGAACAGGCCCGTCAGGAGATGAACGGCCTCTTCAACGAGGCGGACTATCCGACGCTCGCGCAGCTTGGCGGGAAGTTCGGCGTTCGCATGTCGGTGTTGCCGTTCCCGGACGCCAGCCAGTTCGGCGTCGATCTGCCCGCGGACGTCCTCACGAGCCTGCGCGGCGAGATCGACCAGCACGTGGAGCGCTCGATCGAGCACGCGAACCAGGACATCGTTCGCCGCCTCTACGATGCGGTGTCGGCGATGGCCAACCGGCTGTACGCAACCGGCAATGTTCGCATCGACGTGGCCGATAACGTACGCGAGTTGTGCGCTTTGCTGCCGAAGCTGAATTTCAGCGACGACCCGCAGCTGCGCCACATTCTCGAACAGGCCAATCGCCACCTTGCGGTGCATACGGGCAACGACCTGAAGGAGTCCGAGGTGCTTCGCAGCCAGGTGGCGGCCAAGGCGACCGAGATCGAGGACCTCATGGCAGCCTTCATGGGCGGCAGGCCGGAGACGCCGGTGCATACGCCGGGCGTCGCGCCGCAACTGCGCATCGCTGCGTGAGGTGGCCATGGATCCGCGCATCTCGAAGCAGCGCACGGCGTTGGTGATGGACGAGCCGTTTTTCGGGGCGCTGGCGCTGCGCCTGAAGGTGGTCGAGGATCCGGCATGCAGGACGTTCTGGGTCGATGGGGAATCGCTGGGGTACAACCCGGCGTTTCTCGCGACCCTCAACGATCTTGAATGCCGCGGCACGCTCGCTCACGAAGTGTTGCATGTTGCGAACGGCCACTGCTTCCGGCAGGGGCACCGCGATCCCGAAAGGTGGAATGACGCTTGCGACTATGCGATCAATCCGATCGTGAAGTCCGCTGGCTTTGTTCTGCCCAAAGGACACCTCGACGACGTGCGCTTTCACGGCAGGTCGGCCGAGGAGATTTACGCGATCCTCACGCAGGAGGCGAGGCAGCAGGAGAAGGAGAAGTCTGGCGGCAAGCCGGGCGCTAATGCAGCATCGAATGCAGCTGCAAGCGAGTCCGGTGGCCAGCAGGCACCCGCGAACGGCGCGAACACACCGTCAGCGGCTCCCGATTCCGATGCACCGCCTTCCTGCGGCGAGGTTCGCCCTTACCCGGGCCCGGACGTCGACCTGAAGGAAACCGAATGGAAGGTCGCCGTGCTGCAGGCTGCGAAAGCGGCACGCATGCGCGGCAAGCTCCCGGGCGACCTGCAGGCGATGGCAGAGACGGCAGCAGAGCCGTCTGTGGACTGGCGTTCAATCCTGATGCGTTTCGCGCAGCAGGTGACGAACGACGACTACAGCTTTGCCATGCCTAACCGTCGTTATCTGCATCTGGGCTTTTATCTACCTTCACTGCATTCGCCTGCTGTAGGCGACGCCGTGTTCGTGCGCGACGCCAGCGGATCGGTCTTCGACGAGACGCAGCAGCAGTTCGCGGGCGAGGTGATTCACGTGGCTGAGACGGTCAGGCCCGCACGGCTGATTGTTCTCGACTGCGATACCGCAATCACGCAGGTGCAGGTCTTCGAGCGGGGCGACCCGATCGAACTGGCACCGGTCAAGGGAGGAGGAGGCACCTGCTTCATTCCACCCTTTGACTGGCTTGAGCGCGAGCACATCGATCCCGCGTTTCTCGTCTATCTGACGGACATGGACGGTCGTTTTCCCGGTCAGGTGCCGTCGTACCCGGTGCTGTGGGGTTCCACGACACCGCTGGCGCGCATCGCGCCGGCACCCTTCGGCGAGATGGTCGAGGTGATTGTCTGATCGCCCAACTTCTTCAACCCAACCGGCTCCTCGTGAGCCGGTTTTTTTTCGCCCGGAGATTCCCTTCGCGTTGCATCGGCCGGTCGTCAAGAATCAAAAGCTCCACAAAAAATGCAGCTTTCCGCCAAAACCGTTGCAGGCGCCTGCAAAACGGCAGCTGTCGCGTGAAAACGCGCGCCCGTCTTTCGACACCCCGAAAAGGTAACGAATATCGCGGCTCTTTTGGTCCGCCGCGCGGGCAGCGCCCCGGAAAAATAGCTGCATGTCCGAAGCTGCCGATAGCCCCCTCCTGAGATTCAACCGCCTCGAAAAGAGCGCGGTCGATATGTTCTTCGCGTCGCTCATGCCGCTGCGTCCGTATCTCGACGCGCCGGACATTGCAGAAGTGATGGTGAACAATCCGCGCGAGATCTGGATCGAGCGTCGTGGCGTGCTCACCCGCCTTGACCTCGAAATCAATCCGGCGATGCTCAGCGGGGCGATCCACTCGCTCGCATCGTCAGTCGAGAAGAGCGCGAAAGCCGGCACCGACAAGGGCATCCTCAACGCGGGTCACGGCAACCTGCGTATCGCGGCGGTGATGAAGCCGACCGCCATCGACGGCGACGCGCTCTCGATCCGCAAGCACCGGGACCAGAACCTGTCGCTTGACGACTACGTGAAGATGGGCGCGTTTTCGCGGGTGCACGCGCGCCAGGACGAAACTGCGAGATTTTTCCCCGAAGGCGCAGAAGACGAATCGCTGCGCCGCGCACTGCGCGACATCGTGCGCGCGCACAAGAACATTCTGGTCGCGGGCGGCACGTCTTCCGGCAAGACCACTTTGCTCAATGCGATGGGCGGCGAGATCCCCGACGAGGACCGCGTCGTCAGCATCGAAGACACCATGGAGCTCAAGCTCACGGTTCCCAACCGCCTGCGCCTGCTCTCCAACACCGATACCGGCGTCACGACCCAGATGCTCGTGGCGCTGTGTCTGCGGTTCCGCCCCGACCGGATCATCGTTGGCGAAGTGCGCGGCGGCGAGGCTTATGACTTTATCCAGGCGCTCAGTACTGGCCACGACGGCGGCATGGGCTCGGTCCACTCACGCAACGCGCGTGTGGGCCTGAGACGGCTCGAAAGCCTCGCGATGCTCGGCATGCCCTCTGGCACGCGCATGGATATCGCCGACCTGCGCGAGACCATCGCGAATTGCTTCGACTACGTCGTGCACATGAAGCGCACGGGCGAGTTGCGCCACGTCTCCGAAATCCTCGAAGTGCGGGGCGCCCACGACGGGGACTACATCCTCGAACGCGTTTTTTAAACCACTGGAGTGGACCAACCGATGAAAAAGCAACTGCTGTCGAATCTTCAACGCGCTGGCGCGCGAGCGCGCGCGGCAAGCGGCCGTCTGTTCAGCCGCAGCGAACTGCGTACCACCGTCATCGCGGCTGGCCTGAGCGCGGTCGCGCCGGTTGCCTCGGCCAGCGGCACCGATCTGTCCGACCTCGGCGCGGCCACCGACGTGATCTGCCTGATCTCGAACTACATCAGCGGCCCGTGGCTCTTCTGCGGCGGCATCGTCGTTGCGATTCTTGCGTTCATCGCGATCGCCAACTCGGAAAGCACGCTCGGCAAGGTGTTCGGCAGCGTGTTCGTGGGTCTGGGCTTCGCGGCCTGTGCGATCCCGATCATGAAGAATCACTTCAAGGTCAGCTATGTCTGCACCTGAATCTGGTCGCAATCGGGCCAAGGTCAGCCGCTCGCTGTCGTTGCCGCGCCAGATCGGTGGCGCGGACCGGATGCTCGCGATGGCCAACGGGTTCGTGACCGCCATGCTCTGTTACGCGTGCGGGTTCGACCTCGTCGTCTCCGCCGCATTCATATCGGTTGGTGCCGGCGTGCACTTCTTCCTGAAATGGATGAGCGCGCGCGACCCGTGGTGGCGGCTGGTGATGCTCGCCTACAACCGCTACCCCGACGTGCATGAGCCGTCGCCGATGCAGAAGGGCACGGCGCGCTTTCGCCGTCCCTATGGATTCGACCAGGATCTGCCATGCTGAAATCCGGGAAACGCCACCTGCTTGCGCGGCGTCCAGTGCATGAAATCGTGCCGTGGGCGACCATGGTCACGCCCCAGCTCGTGCTGGACAAGGATGGATCGTTGCTGACGTCGTTCACGTTCGAGGGGATCGACGCCGATACCCCGAACGCGAGCGACTTTCAGGCAGCGCGTAACCATCTTGATAACGCCTGCAAGAATTTCGACCACCGCGTGACCGCCTGGTGGCGTCTCTCGCATCGTCGCGTGCGCGGTGCCATCGAGGGCGAATTCGACTCGCCGCTCGATGCGCGCCTGGACGAGATTAACCGGAAGAAGGTCGGCAGCGGCAAGTACTTCCGCAACTCGCATTCGCTCTCGCTCGCCTTTACGCCTGAGACTGGCATCAACAAGTTCTTCGACAAGGTGGGCTATCACCTCAAGGTCGGCGGCAAATCCATGCCGGTGGCGATCTTCGAGGCGATCCGCGATCAGGTGCTCACGCGCAATGCCTTTGCGTTCGATCTCGACCAGATCACCGCCGACATCAAGCGCTTCGAAGGCGTGCTCGATGCGTTTCGCGGCGGTGTGGGCCGGCTCAAGATGAAGCGCCTTGAATTGCAGGGCGCGTTGTCCTATCTGCACCAGACGGCGAACCCGTCCGTGCCGCCGCGCCGCGTACGCTATCCCGTCACGATGCTCGACACGCACCTCACGGAATCCGTCGTGACGTACGGCGCCGAGCACCTGCTGTTCGAGTCCGCGCACGGAAAGCGCTTCGCCAAGATCATCGCGGTCAAGGAGTGGCTGGGCTTCCAGGAGGCGGCGCTCGACGTGCTGTGCGACATCGATGCGGAACTCGACATCTGCGTGATGTACCGGTTTCTCAACACGAGCCGCGCCGAGCAGTACATCAAGTCGGCCCGCAAGTTCTACAAGGCCGCGGCGTTCAATCCGTGGGCGATGCTCAAGCAGTACGCGACGAAGGAGACCGAGAAGAACGACAAGGGCCGCGAGACGCTTGCTGACGAGGCCGAGGATGCGCTCAAGCGCCTGACCGCCGAAGGGCAGCAGTACGGCTTCGCGAACATTTCGATTGTCGTGTATGGCGACACGACCGAAGAGTGTGATCAGGCCACCTCCGACGTGGTCGGTCGCATCAGCAACGCCGGCTTTGGCGTGGTGCTCGAGGAGCGCAACCTTGGGGCGGCGTGGGCATCGACGTTGCCTGGGCGCTGGGACGAGCAGAAGCGCCTGCAGTTCGTTGAGACGATGGCGGTGTCGGATGTCGCGCCGTCGCGCGGTGTGCCCGAAGGCCCTGAGATCAACGAGTGGCTCACGCAGCAGTTCGGGCGGCGAACCGGTCCGGTCACGATCCTGCCTACGCGCCATCGGACACTCCAGCGCATGGTCCTCCACCACCCGAGCGGTCGCGCCCACCTGCTGGTGGTCGGGCCCAACGGCGCGGGCAAGACCATGCTGCTCAATTTCCTTCTGTCGCAGATGGGCCGCCACGACGCGCGCCGCATCCGTTTCGACAAGGAGCGCTCGACGCGCATCCCGACCGTGCTCTCGGGTGGCCACTTCATTGACGTGACCGGCCGCTACGAGGCGGCCACGCCCGTCAATCCGCTCTCGCTGCTCGCGGACAGCCGGCATTACGTGTATGTCGCGACGTGGGTCCAGATGGCGATCGAGGACGAGGATTTCCGTTGCTCGCCGCAGCAGGAGCGGGAGATCTTCGAGAAGGTGACGATGCTGGGCGAGGGCTACGCACCGGAGTTCTGGACGCTGTCGTATCTCACCACGTTGCTGTCGGCCGAATTGCGCGAGCGCCTGCGGATCTGGACGAAGGGCGAGAAAAACGGCCAGTTCTTCGACCACGTCGACGACGCCTTCTCGTTGTCGGAGAACCTCTCGATCGAATGCGGCGACCTGTTCCAGAACCATCCGGAAGCGGCGCTGCTCTTCATGGACTACGCCTTCTACCGCGTGTCGCAATGGCTCGACGGCAAACGGTTCACGGTCATCGAAATCGAGGAATGCGGCTTCTACTTCATGTACCCGCGCTTCTATGCGCGCCTTGAACTGTGGGCCGTGACGATCCGGCGCCTGAACGCGATGCTGGCCCTGGCGACGCAGTCACTCAAGCAGCTAGAGCGTGTCCCCAACTTTGAAATCCTGAAGGAACAGCTTCAGAACATCGTCTATCTCGCCAACGCGGATGCGCGTAGCAACAAGGCACTCTACTCGGACATCTTCGGGCTGACCGATACCGTCATCGACATGATCGCGGATGCGGTGCCCAACCGTGACTATCTCTGGTGGACCCCCACACAGATTCGCATGCTTGAGGCGAGCTTCGACAAGGAAACGCTCGCATCGCTGCGTGCCGATGGCCGCGCACAGAACATTCTCGACAAGCACTACGTGTCGGGCGTGAGCAACTGGCGTGAGAACTACATCCAGGAAATGCTGACCCTCGAATGAGTTGACACCATGAAATATTCCGTATTCCGTGCCGCTTTTGCAGCGGCGATGCTCCTGGGTGTGAACACCGCCGCGCACGCACAGCTGACCGTGTTCGATCCGTCCAACTTCGCGCAGAACGTCGTGACGGCGGCCAAGGCCGTGAAGGGCGAGATCTATCAGAACACGAACATCGTGTACCAGTACCAGATGATGGCCAACCAGCTGCTTCAGGCCGTGAACCTGAATCCGGTGGCGATGAAGGCGCAGTACGACCAGATCACGGGTGACATCACCAAGGTCAAACAGTATGTGAGCACGCTCAGCGACATGTACGGTGACCTGCAGGATGGCGCGCAGTACATCGGGCACGTCCAGAACCTGATCTCGACCTCGGGCAAGTCGCCCACGCAGTGGCTCTCCGACATGAACCAGCTCTACAAGCAGGGCGATGCGACGGCGACGAACCTCTTCAAGCTTGGAAACACCGTCGCGACCCACGTCCAGACGGTGGCGCAGCGGCGCGCGGATCTGCAGACGCAGCTCTCGCTCACGCCGACCCAGGAAGCGACGGCGCAGCTCACGACGCACTATCTGGATCTCGTGTCCAGCCAGTTTTCGGATCTGTTGAACCTGACGGCCGCGAAGACGCAGGACGACGCGCAGAAGCAGGCGATCGACAATCAGGATGCCAAGGATCGGGCTGCGGCAGCTGCATCCTTTGCGGCGCAACAGGACGCCGAGCGGGCGCGCCTCGATGCGCTGCCGGGCAACTGAGGTCGCCATCATGTTCCGGAAACTATTCCTCGCGCTCCTTGTGGCCTTCGCGATGGGGCACGGCTTCGTCTCGATTGCGTACGCCGACGACAGCCCGGCTGAGGGGCAACAGATTGTCCCGTCAGATGCGCCTGCGCCTCCAGCTTCAAGCCCGGGCAAGGGAGCGAATACGGTAAGGAAGGGCGAAGTGGCCGTCGGTGCCGCGAAGGCCACGCAGGCATTCAACACGCTGTTCTCCGCGATCATCCCGACGGCGGTAAAGACCAGCCAGAATCTGAAAAGCGAGGCCGACAAGTTCGCCGCTGGTCTTGGCGTCATTACCCTGGTGCTCACATTCGTGAGGTTCAGTGCAACCAGAGACCCGACCCAGGCATGGGTCGATGCATTTGAAGAAGTCGCGATTCTTGGAATATTCGCGTCGTTGTACGTGGGATACCAGACCTTCGGTGCGGGTTTTTTCGGCTGGTTCCAGAAGCTCGCCGCGCTGATTCAGGCGGGGGCGGGGAGCGGTGTTTCAGCCACGATGGCGGCTGCCTCCAGTGCGGCGTACGACGCTTTTATGACGGCGAAAGATGCAACGAGTTGGTACGACGTGCCTGCGCTGATCGTCTCCATGGGCCCGCTGCTTGTCGCCTGGCTAGTACTGATGGTGACGAGTATCGTCTTCGCGTTCATGAACAACCTTGGGCTGATTCAGGCAGGCGTCGGCATCGTCATGGGCCAGATCGCCGTTGCGCTCGGGTTTTCTTCCTATACGCGAGGCTTCTTCAAGGCCTGGCTGGACTGGATGATCAGCTCCGGCATGTACTGCGTGATTTCGGCCATTCTGTCGCAACTCGTCGCCGGCTCGCTCAACGACGCGATGACGGCTGCCGCCGCACAGAGTTTGTCGACCTCAGAGGGCGCAACGTATGTCATGGATCTTTCGTTCTTCGTCTTTCTGCTCTCGTTCGAAATTCCAAAAATGGCCGGTATGTTTGGCGGTGGCGCGAGTGCATCGGGCGGCATGTTCAGTACCGCGGCCAAAACCGCGGCAAAGGCGGCCGCGTTCGTATGATTTCGACATCGGCGTATCAGCCAGTTCAGGTCGACGGCCTGTTGCAACAACACGAACGGCGCGTGGCGCTCATCCGCCAGGCAGCGAACGAGGCCCGCGAGGACGACTACCGCGCCCGCTGGGGCGACGTTCTCGCGCGCTGCGCGGCGTGGTTTTCAAGCCTGCCATATTCGCCACTGCTATACCGCGAGCCAGGCGGCGCGTTCCGTTGCACCGTGGAAACCGCGTTCTACGCGATGCGCCTGGCGGGTGGCCAGAAGTTCGGCACGAACCTGCCCTCCGAGAAACGCCGCCTGATCGAGCCGCAGTACAACCACGCGGTCTTCCTTGCGGCGGTGTGTTCGGGTCTCGACGAACCGTACCGGCACTTCGTGGTGGTGCGCGACAGCGACCGCGCCGAGTGGAACCCGGCTGGCCATGGCGCTCTCGCAGCATGGCTGGCGGGCTCAACCTACTCGCTGCAGCGTCGCGCGGCACCGTTGCCGGTCGAACGCATGCGCACCGCGCTGCTCGCGCAAAACCTGATCGGCCAGTCGCTGCTTGCCGGATACGAGACCGCAGTGCTCTCGGAACTGTTCGGCGCAATCAATCCGCTGCCGCACGTGCAGGGCGCTGAGTCGCTGGTGCACAAGGTCGTGCGGCAGGCCGTCACCGTCGCTGCGGACTTCGATCGCAAGGCGCAGCAATCCGTCTACGAGCCGGTGGAATATCCGGTGCCCGCTGCCATTCATGTGGCGGCCGCCGTCCAGCCGGTCGTCAAGCCAGCCCCAGCGCCGCCCGCTGGCCCGTCCACGACAGCCAAACCGGTGTCTAGCCCGTCGCCGAACCAGCCTATGGGCGCTGCACCGTCGTCTGCGGTACCGTCCAGCGCATCGCAGCCGACAGCGCCGACGTCGGCCGCTGCGACACAGACGCCAGCCCCTGCGACGCCTGTTGCGCCGCAAACGGCAGATGGGACGTCGCCCACCGCAGTGCCAGCGTCGAGCTCAGTGCCGTCGACGCCTCCCATGGTGGTGCAGGCGGGCCCGGCGACGGTCCCCGCCGCAGACGGCGCAAGTGCCACTCAGCAGCCTCCCGCAGTCGCGCCAGATCCGCAGCTTGGCCTGCCGTTCGCGGGCGAAGCTGCGCCCATCGGCGTGGATCCATCAGCCATGCGTGTACCGGCCGCGCGCGCCGAGCGCGCTACGCCACCCGCGACCTTCGATCAGGTGCTCGAGGGCCAGCCGAACATGATCCGCGAGTTCTTCAAGGCATTGCGTGAGGACGTAACCGGTGGACGGGCGAAGGTCACGTGGACCGAAAAGGGACTGGCGCTACCCAAGCGCCTTGTCGGCAGCTACGGCGTCGCGAGCGACACGCTCGTTGAGCATCTGCGTCGTCGTGGCCTGCTGGTCGCGAACGTGCAAGCGGAAATCGTGCTGGCGCCACGCGCCGGCGAACTCATCATGGAGCGGGAGCAAGCGTGAACGCGGCGACAAGCTATATCAATCACTTCCGGCCGATCTACGAGTTTCGCGCGTGGCTGCTGTGGTCCATCGCCTTGGTGTTCCTGCCGTTCTCGGGGATGCCGTACTGGTGGGCCTTCACGTTGCTGACGCTCGCCGCGGCGCTGTGGCGCGGTTGGGCCGTCTGGAAGGCGCTGCGCTTTCGTATGGCGATCTCGACGAAGTGGCTGTCGACCATGCCCGTAGCGCGCCTGCTCGGCGTGCAGA
The DNA here is from genome assembly GCF_014200455.1 of Paraburkholderia bannensis. Classification (GTDB taxonomy): domain Bacteria; phylum Pseudomonadota; class Gammaproteobacteria; order Burkholderiales; family Burkholderiaceae; genus Paraburkholderia; species Paraburkholderia bannensis_A. The sequence goes on from NZ_JACHBW010000027.1 coordinate 50,194, forward strand.
AGAAAATGCGCGAAGACCGCAATTCGATGTACCTGGGCACCGGCTTCGAATGGACGCAGAAACACTGCCAGATCGCGCACGACATCCTGCGCATGCCGACCACGGATATTCCGGGTCTGCCGAAATGGTTGAACAAAACGAAGCGGGGCCGCCAGATCGAGAGCGCCATCGAAAAGGTCTTCGCACCGAAGGACAGCATTCGCGACCGTGAGCCCCAGGGCGTCTCGTGGATCCACGGCATGGAACCCGCAAAAGCAGCGGTGCCTTTCCACTACAAGGCAATGAATGCGCATACCGCTGTGGGCGGCACAACGGGTGCCGGCAAGACCCGGACATACGAGGTGATCGCCACCCAGGTGATTCATCTGGGCGATGTGCTCATCATGATCGACCCGAAGAACGACAAGGATTGCAAGGCGCGGGTGGAGCGCGAGTGCGCGCGAACCGGCCGCAAGTTCCTGTACTGGAGTCAGGCCAAGCCGCTCGAATCGATCCGCCTGAATCCGCTGGAAAACTGGTCGCAGCCGTCGGAAATCGCCGGGCGCATCGCCCAGTTGATGGAAGAGGGTCCGTTCCGCGATTTCGCGTTCCTCTTTATCGACCGGGCCGTGAAGGGCGAACTGTATGTGGGCGACAAGCCGAACCTGCGCTCGATCCTTAAATACGCCCAGGCAGGCGTCGGCATCCTGCTCGAACGCAGTCTTGAGCGATTCTTCGTCGAGATGGGCATGACCAACTGGGAGGAACTGGTCGCCACCACCATCCAGCAGATCGGTGGCCGTCCTGGTTCGGTCGGCCCGGTCGATGCGATGGCGATGCTCTACAACGAGCGCTACGCGCGCCACGACCGGGGCCATGAGTCCATCGACGGGCTGATCGCGACGCACATGCACGATCGCGACCACTACACGCGGGTGATCGCCTCGGTGATGCCGTTGCTCCAGATGCTGGCGACGGGTGAAACGGGTCTGATGCTCGCGCCCAAGGTGGACGATTTTGAGGACGAGCGCGAGATCTGGGATATCGACCGGATCATCAAGCAGAAAGCCGTGCTCTACATGGGCTTCGATTCGCTGTCGAACGCCATCGTGCAGAAGGCCATCGCCTCGATGGTGCTGGCCGACGTCGCCGCCGTGTGTGGGGCGATCTATAACTTCTACAAGGAAACGCCCGACGTCGTGCTCATCATCGACGAGGTGGGCGAGGCGATCAACGAGCAGGTCATCCAGATCCTGAACAAGGGGCGGGGCGCTGGCTTCAAGGCGTTTGTCGCGTTCCAGACGCGCGCCGACCTTGAGGCAAAACTCGGAAATGCCGCGAAGATGCTTCAGGTTTTGGGCAATCTCAACAATCAGATCATCCTTAGACTGGAGGACACGGATACGGCGCAATGGTTCTCCGACAAGGTTGGCGAAACAGTCATCCGCAACATCCAGGTTTCGGGTGGCACGAGCCGGGGCAGCGAAGGACATCTGGGCGAATTCAACGGCAGCATCACGCGTTCGCTGCAACAGGAGACCGCGCCACTCATTCCGACCGCACTGATCCAGCGGCTGCCGAACCTGCAGTACTTCATGCGCATTTCCGGTGGCGCTGTCTATCAGGGCCGTATTCCAATCCTCCAGGGCTAAAACAATTCAACGCATGAACTCCACCGTGTTCAAGAAAATCATCCGCGAAAACCGGCTCTCGGCACGTCTCATGCCGGTATTTACGATCGCACCCGAGCTCGAACTCGCCTGCTCGCGCCTGGCCGATTTCATCGGCGAGCGCTTCATGGGCGAAAGCGAGCCGCTCATGCGCGAGATGCTCGAAGACGGCCTGTCGGCCTACAAACGTGTACGCAAGTCGGGAGAGCCACACATTGCGTTCATGCAGGGCCTGTTCCAGCGCGCCCACCTGCTCTATGCGCGCCGTTACGTGGCAAAGGACGGCCAGAATGTGCATGTCTGGTCGCCGATGTTCGAACCGGTCACCGCGTTCGAAGCCCGATTCGACGACGGCACGACCGAGATGATCGACGAGGCGTGCCCGGAGCGGATCACCCCCAAGACTGCTGCGTTCCAGCTTGCCGCTCGCGCCCTGACCGGCGAAGGCTTCCGACTCTACTTCGAGGATTACGATGTCGCTCACAGCTATCCTGATAGCGAAACTGTCGGGGCTTGATGAGGCCGATGCCGCGCGCGTGCTCTCGACGGTGCGCGCCCAGGACGATCTCGGCGTGACGCCACCGGCGGATTTCCGGCGCGGGCGCTTTCCTCGCGCGTGGGGACTCGCAGTCGTGATTGTGCGCAACCCTGTGCGTTTCTATGTGGGTATGACAGGAGTCGTTGCCTTCCCGCTCTACCTCCTGTTCCGCATTGGAGGTTGGCTGTATGGCCAGCAGTAGCCGGTTCGTACGCCACCTGAAGTGGTGGTTTCTGGTGCTGCCGGTACTTGTCTGCGTGTGCCTTCCCGTCGTGCCGATGCAGTCGCTCTTTGAAATCAGCGAGATCGAGTCCCGGTCGGTCGTGCGCGCACTGGGCGACGAGCGCGCCAGCGCTGCGGTCGATACGACAAACAGGCTGTTCCATCGATTTTTCATCGACACGGGCGCGGTGCAGGCGACCATGAGCACCGGCGAAAGCAGCGACCTCGACGACGACGGCATGAGCAGCTTCGCCCATACCTGGGTGAAGCAGTTCTGGATGCTGCTCTATCGCGCGCTCTATCGGGCCGTGGTGATGCACGCGTGGCTGGGCGGCCTCGTCGTGCTATGTTTTGCAGCCGCGATGGATGGCTCGGTGCGGCGCAAGATTCGCGCGGCGGCCGCCGGCTTCGCGAGTCCGCTTTCGTTTCACCTCGCGGTCCACGCGTTGCTGCTGACGCTCGGATGCGCCTTTGCCGTGCTGCTGCTGCCGTTACCGATCGTTGCACAATGCTGGACAGCGGTGGCGGTGCTCCTGCCACTCCTTCTGTGGATAGCCAGTTCGTCGAGCTGACACGAACTGCCCCTCCGTCCTCTCGCGTTTCAATCCAGAAAGCTCACAGATTTTGTGAGCTTTCTGCGTTTTGGGTTTCAGGCGCCTGCAAAATGCAACATGCCTGCCGAAAGCGTCTGTCTCGCGCACTCTACGCATTTGCCGGAAAGCCACCGTTTTTCCCCGTGTTTTGCCCGTCCGCACGCGACGCCACTCGCAACAATAGGTGGATGCCGCGCGCTGGTGCGCGTGCAATCTTTCAGGGTCAACGACATGAGCACCATCCACGAAGAAACGACCGCGATCGACGGCGCGGCGTCCGGCAAAATCGAACTGGCAGCCTCCGAAGCGGCGATCCCTGCGTTGGCCGCGGCAGTCCCTGCATCCGGAGCAACCGCTCCCGCTGGCGATGCACCGCTGACGACCGATGGCGCAGACGACCGCGATCTCGAAAGCGAACTGCAGCAGATGGAAAACGACGCCACCACGCTGCACCGTGAGGGCATGATCACCGAGAGCGAGGCCGAGGAAAAGCGCGAACAGGTCGCGCGCACCCGCAAGCTCTTTCGCGACCTGCCGCCGGCCGAGCGCGTGGCCATCATCCGCCGCCGCCGGGAGATCGGTCGCCAGTTGCTTGAGCGTCAGCTTTCGGGCGCCGCGATCGTCCCGGCTGCCGTGCGCCTGAATCACACGCGTCTGAAGCCGTTGTTCGAACAATGGTGGCCGTACCTGAACCGCATGAGCATCAACATGCAGCGTTTCGGCCGGGCGACCTTCGGCGAAGATGATATGGAAGCGGTGAACACGTTTTTCGACAAGCAGTTGGCGTCGCTGGAGGCGTATGTCACCGAGCAGCTCGACGTCGCCGAAGGTTTTCGCGAGCGCACCGAGCGCGGCATGATCGAACGTGGCGACACGGTGTTCAAACCGCAGGTCACCAAGCCGTCGCTCGAAATCCAGGTTGAGGCTTATTCGCGCTATTCAATGCGCATGCTGGCCGTGATTACGCGCTTCGACAAGGTCATGGACCAGTTCGACTTTCTCGTCTGGAACGGCGTGCGCGACCAGGGCGACGTGGACGAAGAGGTGTCGCGCTTCCTGCGCAAGTTCCACCCGGTCGGCGTTCGCGGCTACATGACCCACCTGCGCCTGATGACGACGGTTCACGGCAACTAAGGAACACTGGGGAACCCCGATGCTCGACGGCCTGAACCCGCAGCAGCTCGAAGTCGCACAGGCGCGGCGTCATTGTCTTGCTGTCGCGTGTCCGGGCGCGGGCAAGACGAAGACCATCGCCTCGAAGGCCGCGTCGCTGCTCAGCGAACCCGGCACACTCGTAGGCGCCGTGACGTTCAGCAAGGATGCCGCAACCGAACTGCGCGACCGTATCCTCAAACTGGCGGGGCCGCGCGCAAAGCCACGCCTGATCGCGGGCACCTTCCACTCGCTGGGTTTTCGCCAGATCCAGAAGCCGGGCCGCCGGCGCGACATCGCGTCGGACGGCGACCGCACCGGTCTGTTGATCCGCGTGCTGGCAGAAACTGGCCTGAACTGGAAGGTGGAGGAGGCGATTCCCGTCATCGAGCAGCTGAAAACCGGAATCACGCACGCGATCGACGGTTCGCCCGAAGCGATTTTGTATGCCGCCTACGAGGACGCGCTCGCACGCAACGACAAGATCGACTTCCAGGACATGCTGCGCCTGTCGATCTCTGGCATGGAATCAGGCGACATCGAACCCTACGCATTCACCCATCTGCTCGTCGACGAGTTCCAGGATACCGACCCGCTGCAGTACAAATGGGTCGAACTGCACGCGGCCGCCGGCGCTTGCGTGACAGTCGTGGGCGATGACGATCAGAGCATCTACGGCTTTCGCGCGGCGATGGGCTTTCGGGGCATGGAAGGCTTCGCAACGAAATTCGAGGCCCAGCGCGTGGTGCTCGGCAGCAACTATCGCTGCCGCTCCGAGATTCTGTCGGCGGCCGATCGACTGATCCAGCACAACCCGGATCGCATCGCCAAGGTCCTGCATGCCGAGAAGGGCCTGGGCGGCACGATCCTCGCACGTCGGTTCAACGACGAATACGACGATGCGGCGGCCGCCGTCGAAGCGCTGCAACCGCGTCTTCGGGCGAACCAGTCGTGCGCGATTCTCGCCCGGACAAACCGGGTGCTCGATGCGATCGAATCGGTATGCCGCTCGCACGGCGTGAAGTACTACCGTGCCTCTGGGCGCTCGGTGCTGGATCAGCCCGAAGGCGCGCTCATGTGCAACCTGCTGCAGATCGTCCAGCGCGTGAAGCTCAACGGTCTGGATGCGGTGCTTGGATACGCGGGCATGAGCACGCGCGACCTGACCGCGCTGCATAACGCGATGGGCGCGACGCTCGTGCAGAAACAGAAGAAAGACCTGGTCGCGCTGGGCATGACCGAAGACACGGCTACGGCCTATCGCGGCTTCATGAAGCGGCTGGCCGAATGGCAATCGCTATGCGAGCGTGAGTTCTACTCTCTTGCGCTCGAGGGCGTTCGCGAATGGATGATGAACTATGTGCGCAAGGAGGCGGCGGAACGCGCCATCCAGGGCACATACGACGTGATCATGCGCCTGAACGGGACATTCAGCGAGCGCATCGAGTTTCTGAAGCGCGCGAACAACGAGCCCGCGCCCGATGCATTGGTGCTCACCACCATGCATAGCTCGAAAGGTCTGGAATGGGATCACGTGTGGATCACGCGCTCCGAGGAAAACATCGTGCCCGACCTGAAAAGCCCCGAGTCCGAGGAGCGTCGCCTGTTCTATGTGGCGATGACGCGCGCACGCGAAACGCTCACGATCACGTCGATCCGCAAGAACCCGCCCACGCGTTTCATCCACGAATCGCAGGTGCCCGAAACATGAGATCCAGCCCGCCGAGGTTTAGCCAATGAGTTACTGGAAATACGATCCTGAGACCCGCTCTTATTCAGGCGACAGCGGCCCCCAGCTTGCGATCGGCGTGTTTGTTCTCGCCGCGATCACGATAGGCGTGTATTTCGGCGTGAACTGCGCGCTCGCGTTTGCGGCCGTTATTGCTGCCGTTGCCGCAATCGCGTGGCTGCTGCCGCGCGTAAAGCGGGCGGGGCGAGGCAACGCGAGGAAGGGTAAATGACGGGCGCGAATGAAGCGGCGATGCCGGAATGGTTCGCGACGTGGTTCAGCGCGAAGTTCAATATGCCTGTGCCAGACACGCTCTCGGCCTATCTGGCGAGCCACCCGAACGGTCTATGGTCGCAGGCGGGATCGCTTTGGAAGCCCGAAGAGATCATCGACGCGACGGAGGAGCGGGATCTGCACGAGAACGGCGTCTGCATGATCGGGACGACCGCGTTCGAGGGCATCTTTCTGCTGCGCGCCCGCGATGGCCGGGTATTTGCGGTCGATAAGTTCGACCACCGCGAAGTCGACGCGTGGTTCAGCGACCTTGAATCGTGCATTTCCATGCTGGATTTCGAAGAAGCACCGCCCAGCGCCGGTTAATGGGACGAAAATGATCCAGACTTTCCAACACGCCACCGCAAGCGCGGCCGCTGATGCCCGGTTTCCGGTCTACACGGACTCACTTGTGTCGTTCGCCCGTAGCTACGATCGCGCGCGCCTCGCGACCGGTGCAACCGAGTGGTTGTTCGATTTTCGTCGTGGCACCGACGACGATCTTTCGAAGAGCGTGATAGGCGAATATGCAGAGGAACGCCTGCAACTGTTGAGGGCACAGCTTCAGCCGATGGGCGAGGCGCTGGCGGAGATGGTGAGCGCCCAAAGCCGGCCGCATTTCGAAATTGCGCGCGATGCTTCGGGTGCGTTGATCTTCCCCCCTTGCGTGCACGCCATGATGGAGTGCATTGAGATGCCGACCTTCTTCTATGACGATGAAGCGGATGCGCTCGCCAAGGGGCAGGCGTATCGCGACACCCACTACCTGATTCTTTGGGCCGACGACTGCCACCTTCTCCCGAAGACGTACCCTAAGGCCTTTTTCGAAGTGTGGTGGTCACTCTGGTGGCGTGACGCTGTCGCGCTCGACGAACGGCCTGACTACGGCTGGAACGTCTGCCACAACGAACTGTAGCCGGCGCGGCACGCCGCCGCCTCTACCAACCCATAAAGGCACAACATGAAAGTTGGAAAACTCACGCTCAGCGCCCGCAAGGTGCTCGGCTGCCTCACGCTCGTCGGCGTGGTGGCCAGCTCGCTGGTAGTTTTCAATCGCAGCCCTTACGAGGCGTTTGAGGGTGCCTTGATGACGGCGTTCACTGATAGCGCGAAGTAACGCGTGCCAGAGTATGCATGAATCGAAACGGACCGCCATAGCGGCCCGTCTCTCGATTGCACCAATCAGATGACTTTTGCCTGGACGGTTAGCGTCCGGCCGCTTTTCCCGACCGGCATGCTGACCGGCTTGCCACTGACCAGCGAGACGCTGCGCGCGAGCGTTTCTTCTGCAATCCACGGCGACTGCTTTGAGGTGCCGTGGTCCTCCACGGCATCCATACCAACGAGCGCCGAATCAGTGAGCTTGAGTCCAAGGAGGATCGAGCCGTCACTGCCGATCCTGGGTGTCACGCTCATGAACAGACCCGTGTCCACCTTACGCGTCTCGTTATCGCCAGACAGGTAGGGATGTTCGCTTGTGGACGATGACGGATGCTCTCGACCGTCCGCGTTGAGTACGTCAGCAAAGTCATAGAGAACTTTGCCCTTCTCGGAAATCGTCAGCGTGTATGCGATCTGCTTTACGTCGGGCAACGCGGCGACACCTGCCGTAGCCTGAATCTGCGCGGCATCGTAGGCGCCGCCATCGATAGTGCCGCCAACATCCGCCGCACTGGCCAGGAGGGGCGGCGCCATCAACAGGACCGCTGCAATCTTCTTCATCATCTTGAGTATTGGCTGTGTGGTTAGTCAGGGAGTCGTGCGACTCACCGTTGCCGCCGTCGACGGCAACGATGACGCATTCGTTGTTTGGGGTGCCCGCTTAGCCGTGAGCCCAAACACAGGTCTTGCCGAGCACGATCGTGGTTTTGTCGCTCGACTCGTTGTTCGAAAGCTCTGACGTGGCGATCTCGTGAGCGTAGTTCTGCACGTATTGTCGGCAGAACGCGTGATGGCCAGCGTGCTTGCCATGCAGCACGGTTTCTTTCGAAAGCTCGAGCCTGACCTCCTGCGTTCCGTAGTGGACCGTTTCAAATCCGAGTAGCTCGGTCTTGGTGTCTTCGGCCAGCAGTGCCTCCTGCGCGGCGCGGTCCGCCTGTGCCTGCGCTTCCAGCTGCTCACTGCGGGCAGTAGAGGCAACGCTGGTTCGAAGTTCGTTGGCCGTAGGAAGGACTGGCTGCGACAGTTGCGCGCCCGGCGCGCCATCGGACGTGGCCTGTGCGTGAGCGAAAGCCGATGCGCAAAGCAGGGCGGCCATAAACAGCGGTTTCATCTTCATGTGGAAGTCTCGTGGTTGAGGTCAAGAGGGCCGTTCAACGGCGGCCTGCAATAGGGGATTGGGTCACGCTGCTGCTCGCGATCGCTTCGGCGAACAGGCTGGCCAGCGCAACGCCTTGAGCGCATAACGTTCGATTCCGAGGCCCAAGGGGAGGGTGCCGACAAAGGCGGTCAGCAAGGCCAGGCCGTACATCCCGGCGAGTGCGTAGTGGCGGGCCATCAGTTTGGGAATGATGGAGTCGAGACCCATCAGACTCGCGCCGATGCACGCGACGATTACAGCGACCATCGCGATCAGCTTGATCGCCGCGCGCACGAGCCATTCAATGAGCGTCATGAACCGCTCCCGGCTGCGCGCGTGATCTGTTGAACGTTCGACGCCTCCGGCACGGGTGATGGATCGTTTTCTATCGTCAGTTCCCGCGCGACACGCTTGAGCTGGCCTTCGAGGGACGCGGACGGGCCCAGCCGGATCGTGCCGCAATAGAAGATGTTGCCTTTTACGCGGCCGTTGATCTCCAGCGAGCCGCGCGCGTGAACGTCGCCTTCGACCACGCCGTCGATGCGCACGTGCTCGCCTTCGACCTGGCCTTTGACGAGGCCGCCCGGGCCGACATGCAGCAGTCCTTCGTTCGAGATGAGATTGCCGCCCACGATGCCGAACAGGCTCACGCCGTGGTCGAGAATGAGGTTGCCCTCGATCGCCGAGCCGGGCGCGAGAAGGGTCACGTTGAGTGTGGCTTTCATGGTTACCTCAGAAAAGTTGGACGTCGCCGCCGTGCGGGGCGCTGCCAGGCGTCTGCGCAGGTGCGGTCTTTGCATCAGCGTTCGCGGCAGGTTGCTGTGCAACCGGCGTGCGGTGGCGAATGGCATGCCGCGCTGGGGCCGCCGGTTGCGGGCGCGCTGCCGGTGCCACCTGCTCCGTGGCCGCCGGTTCCGGTGATTTCGCAGCGGAGGGCGGCGCTTGCAACGGTGCCGCAGGCGGCGCGATATGCATCGGCGCGACCGATGGCGCACTGGGTTGTGCGAGGCGCTCAAGAACGTGCTGACGGACTGGAGAGGTAATCGCCCGCTGCTCGTCAGTCGCCGCGACTGCGCGAGCGCTGGTCTGTGGCGCAGTTGGGGACGCTGACGTTGGCTGACGCAGCAGCGCGGAGGGATCGACCGACGCCAATGCGCCCGCGCCGCGAGCCGACGTACCGAGGTCCTGTGAGGTCAGTGGCCGGGCCCCATCACCGGGCGAGATGGCCTGGCCACCACCGGCCTCGCGGGGCGGTTCAACCGCGCCCTGGCTTGAGGCTACAGGCGGGCCGGCGGCGTGATCGCCGTGGATGCTGGTCCATAGCCGGGCAGCCCCCGTGCCGATTGCTGCCGACATGACCGCGCCGCCGACGACCATCAGCGCACCACGTCCCAGCGTGCCGCGTGCCCTCCATACGCGACGCAAGGGCGATGCGCTGAACGAGCTGACTTTCGGATCGTGCGCCAGCAACAGGGGCGCCGGGCGCGCACGCATCTGCGCTTCCAGGTCGATGACAACGGGCTCGCGCGCGTATCGGGCGTGCAACGCCTGAATCTCGCGAAGATCAATTTCCATACGGGGTCCTCCTCGTGGGTCTACAGACGAGCGTATCCAGCCAGCGCAGAAGTCAAGCTGGCGGACGGCGGCAGGGTGGGAGACGATCAGCTTTCGCGGCGCGTGCCGTCGAAGTCGTACTGGTCGTTGTCGGGCATGCACACCTGGACGATGTGCTTGAGCTTCTTTTCCGCGTTGAGCAGCATTGCCACGCAGCGCTCGGGGGAGAGCTTGCCCTCGTTTCGTGCTTCCTGCGTGCGCTTGTACAGTCGCTCGTAGAGCAACAGACAGCGCAGCAGCTGACCGGCGAGCGGCCGCTTGACCTCAAGCATGATGGTTTCAGAAGGCCAGGGGAGTGCGCGTGCGCCATGCTTTTCAACCCACGGGACACACTTCGCCAGCCAGCCAGACGTTTCGCGAACCGTCACATCCAGCGCGCGCAACTTGCCGCCGCGCGCGACCGAAATCTTTGACGCACAGAAGTTGTAGTCGGAGCGCACGAAATCCCGTACGAACTGAGAGCTGTAGCGCAGCTCCGTCAGTTGCTCGGAATCAGGAATGATCTTCGCGTAACGGCTGTCGCTCGTCAGGCGCTCGATCGGCTTGAGTCCGGTGCCGGAAGGCACGGGCGCAAGCGCCGGCGGAGTCGTCGTGGGGGTCCCGTCTGGCACCGCCTGTCCGCTTGATTCGTCGGGCAGCGGCGCCGTTTCAAGTACAGCGGCCATGGTCTTTTCGTTGGTGTTCTCTCTCACCGGCCATTGTGTTCCCGATTCATCAGACCAGATCGTGCAAAAGATGCGCGAAATAGCCCACCATTTCAGACACTACGACGGCATTTTTCCCTGATACTGACTTCATTGCTCGCGTCCCTGACGCATCGACCTCGACTCCGTAGCCCGGAGTCCATCTTCTGTCTCAAGTCGTGCCCTTGCGGCATGCTCCGACCGCCTGGCCCCGGTGTGGAATCTTTCTTGTGATGATCTGGCTCGCCCCCAAGATCCCCTTCCGTCAGTGGTAATACTCGTCGCCGGCCGCATTCATTTGCGCCGCGACATCGTTCGAGCCCGGGTTTCGGGTGTTCTCTCTCCAGGCCCCTCCTGGGTAGAACGATCGAAGTGCACTGAACCGTGATCCTGCGGCGAAAACTCCACGTTTTCGGAAAAGGGCTGTCTGCGCGACGTGATCATGTCGCGCCGGGAACGACTTTCCGTTCCCTGTTATGAGCCTCTGGCTCCCTGTGCGCCACGTCCCCGAAAGGGACGTGGCGTATGGGTCATCTACCTCCGAATCCACAACGCGCGCCTCTTGCCAGGGGAGCGCGTTTTTTTTCGTCCTGCGTTTTTTATCTTCTGCCCGGAGGCGCCCGTGCTTCTTCCCAACAGCCTTGACCAGCGTATCGCCGACACGATCAGCCACGCGATCGACGACGAGCGCAAGACCGCCGATACCACGTCCCCCGCCTGGCGTGAGCGTTGTGAATCGACACAGATCGCGATGCTTGCTGACAGCGAGCGTCGCGTTTTTCTTTCACATATCGCCACACGCCGCGGAGAAGCGGCGGCATCAAACCTGGAGCAGTCGGCCAGAACGATGCGCACTACGGCGATCTTCATTCTTGCGAGAAAACCATCATGAATGCAGTGATCAGCATGCACGGCAACGCCGTGCGCAGCATCGTCGAGGAGCGCGCGCCGCGCACGCCGGTGATTGGCCGCATCCGTCCTGGCATCAAGGTCCTGACCTCAGGCGCCCGCAAGAACGAGCGCGCCGTGAAGCTCTACGACGAACTGCTCGCCAGCGGCGAGTCGTTCGAGAAAATCGGCGAGGAAATCGAGCGTCGTTGCGGATTGAAGAATGCGCTTGCGCCGCGCAACGTGCCATATTTCACGTGCCGCCGATCGGACTTCACCAATCCCGACATTGCCGACGAAATTCTTCGCCGTTATGGCGAGGATCGTGGTGAGGGCGTGAAGCTGTATCGCTTCCCGGTCACCTTCGCCTTCAATGACTGGATGGCGAATATCCCGAACGAGATGGCGACGTGGGGCACTAACGGTCGCAAGTTCTTCTCGGAGTACGGTCCGGACGGCACGCGCTTCTGCAAGCTGTACGCGAAGCCCGAACGCGATCCGCGTGCGCAACGCGCCCAGCGCAACTTCGGGCCGCGCAAGAGCGTCCTGCGCGAGGACACGTCGATTCCCGATGGCGTGTGCAATCCCGAACAGTGCCCGCAGTACCAGTCCCGTCAGTGCAACCTGTCGGCGCGTTTCATCTTTGCGATCCCCGAAATCAAGGGGCTGGGACTGATCGAGCTGCCGACCAACTCGATCTACGTGCTGCAGAAGGCGTACTCGGCGATGCAGACCGTCGCGCTCGCGCGCGGCAAGCTCACCGGCACGCACTTCTGGATGTCGAAGCGCGAATTCGACATCACACGTATCAATGAGGCGGGCGAGGCCGTGCGCCAGAAGCAGATGCTCACTGTCCTCGATGCGGATATCGATATCAGTGCGCTGCTCGATGGTGCTGACGATCACCCGCCGGCGCTTGCAGCCGACGAGGCTGCGATGCTGCTGGAGGGCGGTGGCGGCGATGATGCAGCAGGCGCGACCGGTTCGGTTCACGTCCTGCACCCGCAGAACTCTGCCGGTGCCGGCGACGCCTTGTTGCACGCGCATCCTTCTCCACTTCAGTCCCGCGATGACGAACCGCAGACCGGACCTGATCGTGAAGAGTCGTTCGAGGAGAAGCTCGACCGCATGTCGGACCTGCTTCAACGCCTCGGCCTGAGCGCCGAAAGCCGGCAGCGCGATTTCCGCATCTTCGCCCAGGCGAAGTACGGGCGCGGCTGGACCCATCGTGTTGGCGATATCGACGGCATGAATGGTCTGCTCGCTGCGGCTCTCGACGACCGTGCTCCTCTGGACCACGCCATCGAAGCCGCGGTGCGTGACGCCGTGTACCAATAACCATTTTGCCGACCCCTTATGGGGTCGGCGTCTTTCTTTCCCGATATCGAGAGCCTTTCAGCAAGCCGCCTTGCTAAAACGCTTTCGACCGCGCTGCTGCGCATCGAAATCTGTCCGCCCTATGGCGGCCCATCCATCTTGATCAGGGAGTCGTCCGATGCACAGGATCGGCAACTACACCGCGTTTTTTGGCGCGGGCGACGTGTTCAGCAACTGGCATCGCTGCCAGTTCACCTATCGGGGCTTCTCATTCAGCTCGGTAGAGCAGTTCATGATGTTTTCGAAAGCGAAGCTCTTCGGCGACGAGCGCTCGGCTGCTGCCGTTATGGCAACGGCTGATCCGGCCCAGCAGAAGGCGATCGGACGCAAGGTCGAGGGTTTCGACCAGACCGTCTGGGAGGCCAGACGCGAGGGGATCGTATTTGTCGGCTGCCGCGAGAAGTTCGCGCAGAACCGCGCGATGCGGTCGGTACTCATGGCGTCGAACCCGACCGTGCTTGTTGAGGCAAGTCCGTGGGATCGCATCTGGGGTGTGGGCCTCAAGGCCGATGACCCAGGCATTGCTGATCCTTCTAAATGGCGTGGCCTGAATCTGCTTGGCACCACGCTCATGCGGGTACGGGACGTACTGGACCCGCGCCATTCCTTCTAGAACCGCTTTGCGCGGATCCACTCATTGAGGCTGCCTTCGGGCGGCCATTTTTGTTTATGGAGGTGCATCTTGGAGATCGCCCATTTTTCTGACCTGCATTACTCGCCGGAACGTCTCGACGAGGCCGATCGTTGCTTTGGCTTCGCCGTCAGCGACGCGATCACGCGCGGCGCGCGCATCGCTGTGGTGTCGGGAGATTCGACCGACCACCGGCTGGACGCGCACTCGCCGGCGCTAGTCGCGCTTGCGCGGCAGATCCACCGTCTCGCAGCGGCGATGCCGGTGATCATGCTGCAGGGCACGTTCTCGCACGAGCCGCCCGGCACCCTCGATATCTTCGCGCTGATGGGATCGACCCACAGCGTGTTCGTTGCCAATCGCATCCAGCAGGTTGCGTTTGCTAGCGGCGGTTTTCTCGCTTCGGCCGGCGCGGTATTCAGCGAAAAGGAACTTGCCCTCGTCATCGCGATGCAACCCGATGCGGTGTTCACCTGTTTGCCGACCGTCAACAAGGGGCAGTTCGCAGCGAGCGTTGGCGCGCTCGCCGCGGCAACCGACCTCGGCGACGTACTCGCGACGTATCTGGCAGCGTCGGGAAGGGTGAATGCGCGACTACGCGATGCGGGTATCCGTACCGTGGGCATTTCGCACGGAACGGTGAACGGTTGCGAAACAGAGCACGGCGTCACGATGGCGGGATTCGATCACGAATTCTCGCTCTCGGCACTTTTTGATGCGCAGTGTTCCGCGTTTCTCCTTGGTCACATCCACAAGCATCAGTCCTGGGAGCGGGCAGGGCAACGTATCGCCTACGCGGGTTCGATCGGCCGGTTTCATTACGGCGAGCAGGGCGACAAAGGTTACCTGCTATGGGAGGTGGATACCCACTCGGCTTCGGCTGAACTGGTGCCCACGCCGTCGCGCCGGATGCTGTGCATCGACTTCGACGGGCCGCCCGATATGGCGCGTCTCGCGAAGTTTGCTGCGGACTCGGGCGACGCGTTCGTGCGCGTGCGCTGGCAGGTTGACGAGGAGCACCGGCAGTCCGTCGACCGGGCCGCGATCGAGGCGATGTTTGCCCACGCTCCCGGCGTGAAGATCGAGCCGCGCATCCTGCCGGTCGTGCGCAGCCGCGCCGAGGGTATCAGCCTGGAAAGATCGGTTGATGCAAAGCTCGCGCGCTGGTGCGAACTGACCGATGTGCAGGCCTCGCCGCTACTTGAACGCCTGCAGTTGCTGGAGTCGGGCGATGCCAACGCGATCGCACAATCCATCCTTGCCGGACTGGAGGGTGCGCTCGCGGAGGCGACGCCCGCAACGCCGCTGACGCTCGTCGACAACAGCGCTTCTGTCGTTGTCGATGAGCCAGCTCTCGTGTCCGCGTCTGCCGGGCAGTCGCTGGACTGGCTCGAAGGCGATCTCTTTGCGGCTTGACGTGTGACATAGCCGCCATCACGCGAGCGGGGCCTGTACGGCCCGCTCGCGCGTGGACATCGCCATGTCCCGGGAGGGCATCCGGTCACGCACCGGGTGTCCTGCCGGAACAAGGTTCACCCCGCGCCCCTGGCGCATCGATCGCAGCACTGCTGCATCCATTTTCTTGTTGACCCTGACGGGGAGCGATCTCCCGATGGGGGCGCACTCCGTCCTTTCGTGCTGGAGTGTGCCCATGTTTGGTCTTTATCCCGCTGGCCCCGACTGGGTCCAGCATTTCAATGCAAAAACGCCCGCGCGCGAGATCCAGCAGCTTCTCGTGTCTCATGCCGGATTCACCGCGGCGCTTTTCCATCAACCCTACGGTCCCGCGCGCGGCGCGGTGCTCGCCATCCGTCACGGCTTCGTCGTGATGGTTCATGAAGAAGACGCCTCCGAGCTTGAGCTCGTTGTGGCGCCCGACGTCGAGATGACGAATCTGCTCTGGTCGCACAGCAACGGCTATGCGAGCCAATGGTCGCCGCGCGAACTCAACGCATTGAGTGGGTGCGACAACTGGGAACAGCTGCTCAAGGTCGCCGGCACGCGGTTTCGTGCCGCCTGCACGGCGCTCGAACGGGCGATCGACGGCTCGCTGGTGCCTGCCGATCCGCCCGCCGGGACTGCTTCGACCGCATCGACGGTTTCGGCTGTGCACGCCGTGGTGACTCGCGATCCGGTCATCTCGTCGTCGTATCCCGACGACGATGATGTGCCGTGGCTGCCGTCCGACTACCTGCAGGACGTACCGCAGGAGGGTTTATGCGACCGTTAATCCTCACACTCGAAGGCTTTCACGGCGTTCGCGACGGGATGAAGCGCGAAAGCGTGACGCTCGATCTCGAATCGTTGCCGATGGGGTTGATCGCGCTGCGCGGGCCGAACGGCGCAGGAAAGTCCACGGTCATGGACAACCTGCATCCGTACCGGATCATGCCCTCACACGCGGCGAAGCTCTCGGTCGACGCGTTCTCCTACTGGGATCACCTCTGCGCGCCTCAGGCACAGAAGATTCTCGAATGGGAGCACGCCAACGTGCGCTACCGCTCGACGTTCGCATTCCGCCGGCCCGGCAAAACCGGCAAGGCGGAGTACTTCCTCGCATGGCGTGACAAGGCGGGGCTGTGGCAGCCGTTCTCGGCTCCCGACGGCACGAAGTCGGACGGCAAGGCGGAAACCTACGACCGCTGCGTTGAATCGGTCTGTGGTTCGCTGGAAACGTTCTTCACGAGCGTTTTCTCCGCGCAGAACCGGCGGCCGCTCGCGTCATACAACACCGGCGAAATCAAGTCGCTGTTGGCGGATCTGCTGCATATCGACCATCTGCGCGCGCAGGCAGCGAAAGCGGCTGACGTCGCAAAGGTGCTGGGCGTCAGTCTCGATGGCATCCAGCGCGAGCTGGCCGCCTTGAGCCAGAAGCGCGAATCACTGGCGCTGACGGAGCGCGCGATCGCCGCGGACATCGAGTCGATTGCGGTTGCCCGGCGTGAACGCGAAACCCTTCATGGTGACGCGCAGACGCTCGCACAGCAGCGTGCAACGCTCGCGGCGAAGCAGGCCGAATCGGCTACAACCGAGGCGCGTCTGCGGGAGCTTGAAAAGCAGCGCACCGACGTCGATGCATCGCTCACCCGGATGACGTCACAGGCCGACCAGCTTGTGCGCCAGCTTGGCGAGCGGCGCGCGGGCCTTGCGAAGACCATCGCTTCTCACGAAGCGACGCTCTCGCAGCGCGCCCGTATCGAAGGCGCGCAGGCGCAATGCGATCAGGCGCAACTCGTGATCAGTCGCGAGGAGGCGCGTGTGAAGTCGCTTCAGGTCGAAATAGCAGAGCTCGAACCGAAGCAGACGACGCTCACGCAGGCAAAGGCGCTTCTGGAAGGCGTGCAATCCCAGGGCCAGTCGCAGGCTGCGTTGCTCGCTACCCTGCAGCAACAGGCAGCGGTGATCGATCAGGTTCCGTGCGCTGGCCACGACATGCATGCGACGTGTCCGTTGCTGGCGCAGGCGCGCGAGGCGGCCGCGAAAGCGGGCGAACAGCGCATCTCGATCGCCAATCTTCGCACGAGCTATCGCGAGCGCAAGGCACTGGTAGAGCAGCTGACACCGGTTGTCGAGGGGCTCGCCGATAGGCGCAACGCATTGCGTGCTGCGAACGATGCACTGGCGAAGGCGCGCAGCGATCTGCAGGCGGCCACGACCCTGGCCGCGCGCAAGCCACTTCTTGAGGCCGCTGCAAACGGCCTTGCTGAAGCGCAGCAGGAACTGGCGAACGCCAATGCCCAGCTTGCGCAGGTCGGCGAGCATCGCGCTGCGGAAACTGTGCGTTTGCAGGCTGCGCTGCGTGATATCGGTGTCGAAGTCGCAAGGCTCTCGGCGCACGATGTCACGGCCGCCATCGCTGATCTGGATCGAAAGCTCGTCGCAAACCGGGAGGCCAACGCGGCTCTCGATGCGCGTATCGAAGCGCTGATCCGTCAGCAGGCTACGCGCGAAACTCAGCGTGATGCCCTGCAGATGGAACTCAGCGGCGCCGACGCAACCCGCTCGCGGGCTGAACGGCTGTCCGACGAGATTGCGCACTGGAAGCTGCTCGCGAAAGGCCTCGGCAACGATGGTCTTATTGCGCTGACGATCGACGATGCGGGCCCCGCCCTCACGCAGACGGTCAATGACCTGCTGCTTGCGTGCTACGGCCCGCGCTTTACCGTCGAAATCCGCACGCAACGCGCGCTGGCCAGCGGCGATCTGCGCGAAGGCTTCGAGATCCTTGTCCATGACGCCGACAACGACAGCACCAAGTCCGTATCGGTGATGTCGGGTGGGCAGAAGGTCTGGATCAACGAGTGCCTCACGCGTGGCATCGCCCTCTATCTAGCGCGCAATGCGGGAGAGCCGTACGAATCGCTCTTTAGCGATGAGTCGGACGGACCGCTTGATCCTGCACGCAAGGTGCAGTTCATGAGGATGAAACGCGAGGTTCTCCGACAGGGGGGCTATTCGCGTGAATTCTTCATCTCGCAGACACCGGACCTCGTCCTTGAGGCGGACGCCGTCATTGATGTCGAGGCTCTGGCTGCGTGAATTTTCTTTTAACCCTTGTGGGGAGCGATTCCCCGCAAGGGGCGCTCCTCGTCTTCCATTCCGAGGAGCAACCATGTTTAGCAAGCAATCCAGTGCAGTTTTGTCCAACACCCTGTCCGTGCGCGCAGCCACTCCGCGTGGCGGCCGCGAACACGTCTATGAGCTCAACGGCTCGCGTCTGCGCGATGTCTACGTGGACGGCCAGTGGGTCACGGTTTCCGTGACCGATCCGGCCGCACCGCGCGTCGCTGCCTGAACCTGTCCTGCCGCCCCTTCAGGGGCGGCGTATCCCTTTCACTGTTTTCTCCACCACCTCATGATGAACTTTTTCATGCTGCTCGTCGCCGCAGCGGGCACGCCCTCGCTCGGCGCCTGTTCACACATCGCCGTGCAGCCCCAGGCTGAACACCAGTTGATCGTCGTCCACGCCCGCAAAGGCGAGCAGGGCGATTTCCGCATCTGCGATGACGGACGCGTGCTGGTCTATCCGGCAAGCCATCCAAAGTCGTGTACTTAAGACGCGTTTTACGCCAACTGAATCGAAGGCCCCGTCTCCGCAAGGAGCGGGGCCTTCGCCTTTTCATTCCCCTGAGCGCAACACCATGAAGCGACAGATCTTTCTTGCCACGCTCGCGGCGTCACTCGTTGCGGCCGGTTGCCTGCTGGCATTACCTGCACGCGCTACTGCGGCCGCGCTCACGGTCACGTCACAACTGTTCTGATTCGAGGCCTTACCATGACCTATTCGAGTAACGACTTTTCTGAGGATGTTGTCCGCTGTCTTGTCGAAACGCACGGCGTCGAGGACGCCGCGATTCTTGACGCCGATCTTGGCGTGCAGGCCGATGCCGCGATCGCGGCCATTACCTCCGCTGGCGGCGCGAGGAGCGCGGCGCGGTTGATTGCCGCTGTGATTGAGAGCTGGCGGTCGCTTGATGAACTGGCAAGGAGCCTCGGCGCGCACACGCTCGCCGATGTGCTCTATCTTGCCAACGCCATCGCGACGGGCTCCACGCTGATCCTTCCACCTGAGTGTGACAACTTCGTCGCCTTCGTCGAAAGTCTGCCCGGTGGAAGTGAATGGTCGAAGTGGCTTCGGGTAAGTTCAGTGTAGGATGCGCGCCATGATGTACGAAACCACGGCTCTTTCACGGGCGCATGGGAGAAATCCCATTCGCGCATCCGATCCGGCGCGATGGCGTCCCGATTTCGCGCGCATACGCGGTGTGGTCTCTCTCGCCATCGCCGACCAGATAGAGGAGGCAATCCGCTCTGGCCGCCTTTGCACAGGAGACCGGTTGCCAACGCAACGCGCGATTGCCGACGATCTGGGATTTCACCTCAACACGATCAACGCTGCGTTTCGGGAAGCGGCACGCCGCGGCCTCATCGAGAGCCGCACGCGCCGTGGCTCGGTCGTCTCCGCGACGCCGTAGGGGCGACTCGGGTCGTCTTCGCAATGCTTTGACAGTTTTTCCATGCTCATTGACCAGCCCGCGACGCCGAAAGGACATCGCGGGTTTTTTTATGTCAAGACGCGAAAGACGCACTCAAGCCGCTATCTTTTGCCGAAACGCGGGCACATTCCGGGACGACAATGGAACGATGAATACTGACCTCGCAAATGCGCGCATTCGCGCCATCGCAGCCTGCATCATCGGGATCGTGTCTCTCGGGTTTGGAATCTTCCTGTTATGGAAAATGACGCTCTTTGTTCGCGGCGACGCGGGCTCCTGGCTCATCGACGCAATCAATCGTTCGCGCCTGATCATGCACATGGAGCGCTCCCTGGATGAGGAAGGTGCAACCTTCGTGGGCGTATTCTTCTATTACGTCTACGGCACGCTCGGCTATCTGCTTACCTTGTGCCTGGTACTGTTTGCCGGACCGGCCGCGGCTCGCATCGTCGAACGCGGGTGGGCGCAGTTCAGGCGCGAATGTGAAGACGAGGCGCGCCAGATGACAATCGAAGCGGCGTGCGAGCGCCGCCGGAAGAGGCGGATCAAGGCGATGCAATCGAAGGCGAACAAGGACGGCTCCGGCGATTTTCTATGGGCGAGCGCGGCCGTCGCGTTCATCGTATGGCTGCTTTAGCTTATGGCGCATCTTACGGAGCGTGAGGGCTGGCTGCTTGTGATCGCACCATTGTCATCGGCGATTGTTTGGGGTGGCGGCGTAACAGCCGGGAACCTTGGATGGCTCTCAGGCTGGGCGACCAATGCCCCGGTCGGCGCGACATTCACGATGACGTTCTGTACGTCCGTTCTGTATCTGCTTTCGCTGCCGGCGCTGCTTCGGCTCGTGACGCACTGGCGCTCGAATGGCAAAAAGGTTGGCTTCCGGCTTGTTCTGTCGGGGCTGGCCGTTGGTGGTGTGTGGGGGGGCGTCCTGAAGGGGATCGGCCCCGCGTACTTGATCGCGGGGCCGATCTGCGGTTTGGTGATTGGACTGTTTCTGGCCGCAGCACTATGCGTCAGGAAACGGCACATGGGGCCGCCGCTTAAGGCTGGCGAGCCAACGAACTGCGATTAGGCGAGCGCCGCCCGAACGACGTCTGAAACCGGGCTGCCCGCGTCATGAACGGTGTCCACCCTGACTCGCCCGGCAATCAGATTGTCGGAATCGATCTCGACCCGTTCGACATGACGTCCACGCCGCGCGCGCTCCGGCGAAACCTTGTAGCGGTTTCCCCGTTGCACGTAGTCGTGGATATCCGGCACCAGCTCGTATTCGAATTCCCCCGTCTGGTCGCTGGCCACCAGCCGCAGGGCGTTCAGCGGAAGGCCTCGGAGTTCGCTTTCGAGCAGGCGGTTCAACACCTGGTCGCGCGCCGCGGCCGACTTCACCGGACTCGCAAACTCAGGCTCAGCCTGCCGCAGCTCGACGATCGCAAGCCACGGTTCCTGCTGCGTGAATGCGATACGGTAGTGCATGACGCTGGGGCGGCCTGACTCGCCCGGGTGAACGATCGGTTGAAGGGGACTACGATAAGGCATGGGATGCTCCTTTGTGTGGACGTGCCGCCGAAAGCCGGCGGTCAATCCAGGGTACGGAGCACAGCGCAAAGTCAAGTCTGCACGGGCGCGTTGGCTATCGTCGCCCGGAGCCGTATAACTGTTCGCGAGCTGGACAGACCCAGCAATCGCGACACATCGGCATTCGTGCGGCCCGCAAGCAATTGCCGGCGCGCGAAGGTGTTGCGCAGGACACGCGGACTGCGATCACCGCCTTTGAAGCCGATTTCGTCGAGCGCTTCGTGCACCGCCCGCCATAGCGTCTCCTCGCAGAAGGACCCGGTGGCCGCGTGCAGCGCAAAGAGTAGCTCTGTGCTATCCCCAGTCGTGCTGTCCATCCAGGCCTGAAGCGGCGCGAGCGCGAATTGCGCCACCGTCACGATCCGTTCGGCACGCGCGCCGTGCGCTCTGACGGTTGTGTGTGGACGCGCGCCGACAAGACAAACGTCACCGCGTCGCACGCGACGTATCTCTGCCGAGGTAATGCCTGTTGCGAGCAGCAGCGCAACGACGGCCGCGTTGCGCGTCGCGCGGGCATCCCCGGCGAATCCGCAACTCACGAGATCCTGCAGGCGAGCATCGGCCACGCTGTCGAGAAAGAGCGGTGTCGGCTCGTCGACCGGCCACGCGGATTGTTGCGCTCGCAGCGACGCCGGGTTGTCCTCTCGCACACCTGTCTCTACAAGATGTCGACAGACCCGGTCGAGCAACTTTGCATAGCGAAGCGGCGTGCTGGTTCCGGGCGCGCAGTGGGTCTCGAGCTCGGCGAGGAACGATTCCAGATGCTCAGGGCCAAAGGTAACAATCGACACCTCCGAGCGCGCCAGATGGCGAACGAAGCGTTCGAACATCGCCACGTGCTGGACAATCGAACGAACAGAAAAAGGCCGCCGCGTCGCACCGGTCGCGTCAGTCTCCTGCCAAAGGCGGAATGTTTGCAAGGGCGCGTTGCGCCAGTCGTGTTCGGGAATCATCGGCGGCAAATATACTGAATATGAATTATCGACCACGGCAGGCGAATCTGCGATTCGCGCGAACAGGCGCGAGCGGCCACGCATTTCCCGCTATTCATTTTGCCCTGAATTCAGCGACCCAAAAAGTCGAAAGATGCATGTAAAAAAAGTGCAATGTCAGGACGCCGAACGTTTGCGATGCGTCTGCATCGACTCGGTTTCGATCTTCGGCACATCAACGAACTACTTGGACACGAAACGCTGACGGCCAAAAAGAGATTGATCGACGCCGATCCGGTTCGGCTAGGAGCGAGTGTCGCGGGGGTAATTTGAGGGGATGCAGGTAATGTGCGACTGCAGCAAATTTGCTTTGCTCACGGCGACCGTTCAGCTGCCGTCCCATTAGACGCTAAGCCTTGTCGATTCTAGCGCCTCCAAGGCAGGGTTGGACTTGCTGTGTTGCAGCAAAGCGCCCGTAGCGTCCTCGCCTGGCGAGGGGAAACGAGTGACAGATCAACATGTACGATTATGTGTACATGTTTATCCGGGCGTGGTAGAGTTGTACCTGTAACAGTACAGGTTAGCCATGAAGGAGGACATATGCGTACCATCCCATTCACCGACGCTCGCGCCAATTTGAAGCGCGTCATCGACCAGGTTGTTGATGATGTGGACGTAACGCTCATTACCCGCCGCGACGCCCCGAATGCAGTTGTCATGTCCCAGGAACATTACGATAGCTTGATGGAGACGGTCCACCTGCTGCGCTCCCCGGCAAACGTAGCTCACCTGGAACGCTCTATCGCGCAGGCACGAGCGGGCAAGGTAAAGCCCCGCAAGTTGGTTGATGACAGCGAATGAGCGGCGCTTTGAACATCATGTGGACTGCCGAGGCATGGGACGATTACGTCTACTGGCAGGGGCAGGACAAAAAGACGTTGAAGCGCATCAATCAACTCATCAAGGATATGCAGCGCTCCCCATTCGAAGGCATCGGCAAACCCGAGGCGCTGAAGGAAAACCTGACCGGTTTTTGGTCGCGCCGCATTGATGAAACGAATCGCTTGGTCTACGAAGTCGCGAGTACGCAAATCAATATCGTTTCGTGCCGCTACCACTACTGATAGACAGGAAAATCACTGGCGTTCACGCGCCCCGCACTCGGCCGGCAGCCAAGTATTTTTATAGAATGACAAAGACATACAAAGAGTTACTTGCAGAGAAGCGTGAGCTAGACGCACGGATCGCATCCGCAATGCACGTTGAACGCGGCAAAGCTATCGCGACGATCCGTGATTTGATGGCGCAGTTCGACATCGGTGCCGAAGAGCTTGTAAGCAAAATGGACTCTCGGCGTGGTCCTCAACCGGCGAAGTATCGCGATCCCGAAAGCGGTGCGACATGGAGTGGTCGAGGTCGTGAGCCAAAGTGGCTCGCGGGTAAAGATCGCGAGACGTTCGCGATTTGATCGGAAAATTTTTCGCCACGCACGGCACCGGGAAACAGCTAGGTAAGGTCTGCAAAAGTCCTGGCGTTGAACTCTGTTTGTCCTATCCTGGAAGAACGCGAATTAAAGGAGTTCCTCGATGACACAGTTCGGTCTTGGCCTGGATCTTTCAACGAAACGCACGCGCAAGCGGGAATTTCTCGATGAGATGAGGCGCGTTGTGCC
Organism: Paraburkholderia bannensis; assembly: GCF_014200455.1. Classification (GTDB taxonomy): domain Bacteria; phylum Pseudomonadota; class Gammaproteobacteria; order Burkholderiales; family Burkholderiaceae; genus Paraburkholderia; species Paraburkholderia bannensis_A. Next base: position 74,020 of record NZ_JACHBW010000027.1, read on the forward strand.
ATGGTCGAGGTTGATTGCGTTGATCGAACCGCACTATCCGAAGGGTAAGACTGGAAGGCCGCCGTTTCCAGTTGGGACGATGCTGCAAATCCACTTCATGCAACAGTGGTTCGGGCTTTCGGACCCGGCGATGGAGGAGGCGCTTTATGACGTGCCGCTGTACCGTGAGTTCGCGGGGCTGGACGAAGGTATGACGCGTTTGCCGGACGAAAGCACGATTCTGCGGTTCCGCCACCTTCTCGAAACGCACGGACTGGCCGCGCAGATGCTCGCCCTGGTCAATGAGATC
>NZ_JACHBW010000028.1 GCF_014200455.1 Paraburkholderia bannensis
GCCCGTGTGAAAGTAGGTAATCGTCAGGCTCCTTATGCTGTACGTCCAGAACCCCGGTGTCTCCGAAAGAGAGCCGGGGTTCTGGCGTTTACGCGTGCGGAAAATCAATCGCGCGCAAGAAGCCGAAGCATGAAGCTTCATGCCGCGCTGTCAGTAAATCCTCCAGCCGGAATGGCCCAATTGGCCTCCCGAAAAAATAAATACAGATCCATTCAATAAGGATCGCGAATGAATCGGCTTGCTACTCCCCGCCAGACCGAACTCGCACTTCAGAACCGCCGTGAACAACTGCATCACCTCCCGCAAACCCTCACCTTTACGCCAGCCACCTGACACGCCCGCCAGATTGGCGTCAGGGACGTGCCACTCCGGCACCATAAGATACGGTGCTTCGCGTCGGAACTCGCGCCTGTTGCGGGCCCGCGCGCAGCACGACCGAGGTGATGAATGAAGAACTGGATTTACCGCTTGATCGCAGTCAGCGCGTTGACCGCATGGGGCAGCTTACCGGCGATGGCCGCCGACGAACCGGCCTGGTTGCCCGCGAGCGCGGCGACGCGTCTACAGGGAGCAAGCGCCATCATCGAAGGTGCGAGCGGAGCGAACGTGAAGTCGACGCTTTACGTCTTCATGGACCCCAACTGTATTTTCTGCCACCTGGTATGGAAAGCACTACAACCGTATGAAGCCGCTGGCTTGCAGGTCCATTGGATTCCGATAGGTTTCCTGAAGCCTGATTCGGCGGGCAAGGCCGCGGCGCTGCTGCAGTCGAATAATAGTGCAGCACTCCTGAAGGAACTGGAAACACATTACTCCGAGAAAGACGAATCGGGCGGCATCGCGCCGCTTGCGCACATTCCGCCGATCGCGCAGACGCAGATCAACCGTAATTTGCAGCTGTTCCAGGACCTTGGCTTCAACGGCACGCCCACGATCATCTATCAGGGCTCAGGTGGTCGCTGGGCCGATCTCGATGGCCTGCCCAGGCTGGGCATGCTGCCCGGCATCCTCAATCTGCCGGAGCAGCGGATTAACGATCCGGAACTGCGGAAGTATCGCTAGGCCGCTGAGGTGAGCCGTTCCAGGAGATGTCGCGGTAGAGTGAGCGCATCGAGGTGCGGCGAGATCACCGCAATGCGTGAATGGTGAGGAATTCCAGGAGTCGGTGCACGAATCCAGGCGAGGTGAGCGCTCGGCAACGCTGCCCACTCACCCAATGCGAATTCGCGCAGTAGTTTGTGAAACTAACGATTCGATCGTGTCACGCTTCCGAAACATCATCAAGCGGTGAAGGCAGCACAAGCCGCCTTCCTCACCACCGCAGCGCTCCCGAAAATCCTCACCTCAAGCGCATATCAGAACTTATAGTCGGGGTTCTTGGGATCGAAGACTTCGGCGTCAAAGCTCTTGGGCGTGATGCTGTCGATCACGATTTTTTCGAATATCTGGCCATCGTCGCCATAGGCTTCGACGGTCCGGAAGTACGGATGACGCAGATCGAGCCCGAGCGTCTGCTTCTTCGCGTAGAACTGCGGTTTGCCGCTTGGCGAGACATACGTAAGCGCCACCACGCGCACGCCATTGACGGTCTTTACCTCGACATCGGGCTTATACGGCGCCCCCACTTCCACATACTTCTTTGCGTCGGTCATGAACTGGCTGACGATGAACTCCGTGCCCAGATCCGTGATCTTGTGATTCGACTGCGAGCGCGCAAGCGTGCCGTCGAGTGCGGTCCACATCGGCATGACGCCGAGCAGCCCGCCCAGATGCCCGTACATTTCGTCGGGTTTTTTCGACGCGTCGTAAATCACCTCCTCGCCCGAATGCTCGCCATCGGGCAGCCACTTCGCGTAGATGCGCAGAGGATCGTGATCGAGCTTCACAAGCATGTGCGCGGGCTTCGATGGCCATTTACCATTCAGGCGCTCCCAGCGCGACAGCGTGAACTCGTAGGACGGATAGCCCGACGGTCCCAGCTTGACGACGGTCGGCACCACGAGTGGGTCGAGCGTCTGAAAGAGCGCGGCAAGCTGCGCATCGTCCATCTTCACGAGCGCGCCGCTCTTTTGCGCGCGCTGCAGCCATTTCACCTGCTGGTCGACAGAGAGCTTGCTGACCTCCGCCGCGGCGTTGCCCGACGGGCTGGCAGCGGCGGTGGACGGGGAGCTGGCGTCGGTGCCGGCGTCGTCCTGGGCGAACGCCGTAGCGCAGCTCAGCGCAAGCGCGAGAGCGGCCAGACGCAAGGTACGCCGCGCTGCGACGCGTGCTATCTGCGCCACCGGCTGCGAATCGATCGTGTTCATGATTTGTCTCCCTGTATCGTTGCTTGTTTGAGTGAAGCGAAAAAGCAGAACGGCAAAGACAGAACAGACAGCGGCGCTCAGCTCACGCGCTGTTTCGCAATCTCCTCGTCGCGCAGCGCGCGCCGCAGGATCTTGCCGACGTTGGTTTGCGGCAGCGCGTCGCGGAACTCCACCGCGCGCGGCACCTTGTAGCCGGTGAGTTGCAGGCGGCAATGCGCGATCACCGCATCGGCCGTCAGCGAGGGATCGCGCGCCACCACGAACACTTTGACACGCTCGCCCTGCACGGGATCGGGCACACCGATGGCGGCCACTTCACGCACCTCGGGATGCATCGCGATGACCTCTTCGATCTCGTTCGGATACACGTTGAAACCCGAGACGATGATCATGTCCTTCTTGCGGTCGATGAGGCGGATAAAGCCCTGCGCGTCCATCACGCCGATGTCGCCGGTGGCGAGCCAGCCATCGGCGTCAAGCACCTGGGCGGTTTCGTCGGGGCGGTTCCAGTAGCCCGACATCACTTGCGGGCCCTTCACGCAGAGTTCGCCAGGCTCGCCCACATTGGCCCACGTGCCGTCCTCGCGCCGAAAGCGCACCTGCGTGGACGGCACCGGCAGACCGATCGTGCCCGAGAAATCGCGCATATTGCCCAGCTCGACGGGATTGGTCGCAACGATGGGCGAGCATTCCGTAAGGCCGTAGCCCTCGACGATGGGCTGGCCCGTCACCGCCTTGAAGCGATCGGCCACCGCCTTCTGCGTGGCCATGCCGCCTGCCATCGCGAGCTTGAGCGCGGAAAAATCGCGCTTGCAGAATTCGGTGTCGTCGAGCAGGGCGTTATAGAGCGTGTTGATCGCCGTGATGCCGGTGAAGGTTTCGCGCCGCAGGATCATCATCATGCGCTTCGTATCGCGCGGGTTCGCAATCAGGATATTGCGGCCGCCCAGCCCGAGAAAGATGAGCGCGTTCACCGTGAGCGAATAGATGTGATAAAGCGGCAACGGCGTGAGTACGGTTTCGACTTCGCCGCTGAGTTGCGAGGCCGACCACGCTTTGGCCTGCAAGACATTGGCGATGATGTTGCGATGCGTGAGCATCGCGCCCTTCGCGACACCCGTGGTTCCTCCGGTGTACTGAAGGAACGCGAGATCGCCGCTAGTGCGCAGCGCTGGCGCGAGCGAGCGGCGTGCTCCGGTTCGCAGCGCATCGCGCAGACGCACCGCCTGGGGCAAGGCGTACTTCGGCACCATCTTCTTCACATGGCGCAACACGAAGTTGAGCAGCTTACCTTTGAAGTTGAGACCATCCGCGAGCAGATCGCCCAGCCCTGTCACGGCGATATGCTCGACGCGCGTGCCCGGCAGCGCCTCTTCAAGCGTCTTCGCGAAGTTCTCGAACACAACGATCGCGCGCGCACCGCTGTCCTTCAACTGATGTGCCAGCTCGCGGGGCGTATAGAGCGGATTGACGTTGACGACCACCGCGCCCGCCTTGAGCGCGCCGAACAGCGCAACCGGATACTGGAAAGTATTTGGCAGCATGATCGCCACGCGCTCGCCGGGCGCGATCCCGACGCCTTGCAGCCATGCCGCGAAGGCTTCGGCTTTGCGCGCGAGCGCACCATAGGTGAGCGACGATCCCACGCTCACATAGGCGACGCGATCGCGGAACCGCGCGACGCATTCGTCGAAGTAGTGCGTAATCGTTTCGTACTCGGAAACGTCGATCTCGGCGGGAACGCCAGCGGGATACGATGCGTACCAGATGCCATCGGTATCGGGCGCGGTGTGCCGCGCGCTATCCGCTGGCGCCGTCTGCGCGTGCAGTTGGGCTGCCATGGTCGTCTCCAATATGTTTTTGTCGTGAATCGCCTAGCGGCGTGTGCGTCAGCCTCACGCCGCAGCCATTTACGATAACAAGCTCACCTCCCGCTTCGCACGCTTTACGACCGAGCAGTCGCTCTAGCGAACACGCACTTACATAACCGCGCGCTGTTGCAGCCCCACCGCAGAAGGCAATGTTCCAGCGCTTTCTTGCTGATCCACCGAAATTGGGCGTTCGGCCTGCGCCTGCGTCGTACCGGCAATCGCGCTGCGAAGCCATTCGACAGTCGCCGAAGGCGCGGTGACAGGCAGCATATGGCCGCCGTCCATCACCTTGAGGGTGACCTGCTTCGAGCGGCGGCGCAGCGCGTCGCCGTGGCGCGCCCAGTTCAGCACGATATCGCCGCGTCCGAACAGCACGTCCACCGGCACGGCGAGTTCCGCGTAGCGTTGCTCCATCTGCGCGAGATCGTCGGCGTCTTCGATAGCGACGAGATCGAGCGATGCATTGATGAAGCCCGTGGGCCGCAGGCTCAGCAGCGCGCCGCCGCGCGTGCGGAAATCCGCGGGCACGGCTTCGGGCGCGAACACTGCCTTGAGTGTCGGCGTACTGGTGGCGAGGCCAAACGGCGTCGCCAGCGTGCGGGCGATGAAGCGGCGCACCGCGTCCGAGCGCACGGCGAGCGCGCGGAAGGCCTTCGGCACTTCGGTCTGCACATGGGTTAGCGGCGCGATCAAGGCGATGCGCGCGACCGTTTCGGGATGATCGAGCGCGACCGCAAGCGCAATCGCGCCGCCCAGCGAATGCCCGACCAGCACCGGCGTCTGAAGATCGAGCTTCTTCATGAAGCGCGCGATGGTGTCGGCTTGCGCGCGGATGCTCGCGCTCGACTGCGCGCCGCGCGTGGAATAACCGGAGCCCGGCCGATCGACGAGAATCACGCGATGATCGCGCGCCAGCGTTTCCAGCGGCAGATAAGCGAAGTTGCGCATTTGCCCGCACAGACCGTGGACGAATACGATGGCCGGCTTGTCGCGGCTACCGATCTCGACGTAGTGCAGACGCTCGCCATCGACATCGACCAGACGGCCATCCATCGGCACGTCCTGTTCGATGCGGCGCGTCGCGCGTCGCGTGAACAGCATAAGCAGCGCGAGCGTGGCCACGATGGCGACGATCACGGTCATTCCCGTCAACAAGGGCAGTGCAATGATGTTCACGCGATTCTCCACGGGCAAGATTGTTATAGATCGAGACAGGCCGAATGCGCTTCCTCGCGCTTCGCCCACGCGATAAAACGCTGCACGCGCGCTGCGATCAGCGGCGCATCGCGCACCACGGTCCAATGCGGCGCGTCGATGATCTCACGCCGGTGGCGCCCTAACCACTGCGCCACGTTAGCGGTCAGCGCCGGCGTCACATAGCGGTCGAAGCGCGGCACGATCACCTGCACAGGCACCTCGGTGCGACGCTCACGCGGCTTACGCGCGCGTGCGATGAAATTCGCACGATAGAGCTGCAAACCGTTGATGCAGTTGCGCAACTGATCGGGATCGCGCCGCGCGCGAACGCCTTCGGTGCGATGAAGCCACCACGGCCACAACGCCGCGCCGCCAAGACGCCAGACCAGTTGCGGCACGAGCGGCAGATGAAAAAGCGCGATGTACCACGATCGCAGCGATTGCGCGAGACTCATGCGCACGCGGAAAACGTGATCGAGGCAAGGCCCCGAGATCGACGTATAGGACGCGATACGAACGGCGTTGGCGGGATCCGTGACGGCTTCCCAGCACTGGATCGAGCCCCAGTCGTGTGCGACCAGATGGAAAGGCCGCGCGCCACAGGTAGCGTCGGCGACCGCGATCAGATCGCGTGCGAGTTGCGCCAGCGTGTAATCGGCTCGCGAACTTGGCGCCGCCGACGCGCCCGCACCGCGTACGTCATAAGCGATCACGCGAAAGCGCGTCTCCAGTTCGCGGCGCATGCCCTCCCAGACGCGCGCCGAATCCGGATAGCCATGCACGAGGATCATCGGCGGCGCGTCGCGCGGGCCGCTCACATACACGGCGAGCCGCACGCCATCGGAATTCACATCGAGCCGCTCGATCGCACCGGGTACCGCCGCAACGGCAGACGCTTCATACTCGCGCCCGCCGCCGCGCGGCGCATCGCGCAAGGTACGCATGACCGTTCAGGCCGCGCGCGGCGTGCTGGCCGCGTGCAGGGGCACACGTCGCGGCGCGGCATGCGCGGCATACTGGGCGTTGGTCTCGTCGATCTGCTCGATAAGACCGTTGATCCGTTCGAGATGCTTACGATTGTTGTGATCCCACGGATGAAAGCCCGGCTTGAAAAAGCGCAGCCATTCCATCGCGATGCCAGGAAACACGCCATGGCGCGGTCCATACAGGAATTTGAGCAGCCGCCAGTAACCGCCGAACTTGCCGATGCTGCGCTTGTGCCGGCGCATCAACGCCAGGTGATAGTCGAACACGATCAGCCAGAACAGCACGGTGGTGGCGAGCATCGTGCCCGTGCGCATCAGATAGCGCTTCGGTCCCGGCTTGATGACGAGATTCCACACGTCATAAGAGACCGCCTTGTGCTCGGTCTCCTCCAGCGCGTGCCAGAGCCACATTTGCTTGTAGCCTTCCACCGAGCCTTCGATGCGCGTGCCCGTATCGGCCAGCAGCAGATCGGCGAGCATGGCGGTGTAGTGCTCCAGCGCCACTGTCTGCGCGAGCTGCAGCGACGGCGGCAGAATCTTGCGCGCGAAATTGAGAATGGCCCACAGACGCTTGTCGAGCTTGTGCGCGGGCAATCCGGCGGCCTGCAGCAGGTCGTTGTATTCGACATGCTCGCGCGTGTGCATCGCTTCCTGGCCGATGAAGCCCATTACCTGCTTCTTCAGTTCCGGGTCTTCGATACGGTCGCGATAGTGGCGCACCGAATCCATGAAGAAGCGCTCGCCCGCCGGAAAGAGCAGCGAAAGCGCGTTGAAGAAGTGCGTCACCGGCACGCCTTCAACGTGCCAGTCGCATGCCCTCTCGGGCGGTAACGCGAAACGGACGTCGCGTCGTACCGGCATGATCATGCTGTTTCTCCCTGATTTTTACCTGCGTTGTTGTTCATGGTGCGGCCCGTGCCGTTGAGCATGGCCTCGCGTTCGGCGCGTCGCGCGCGTTTGCGCGCCTTGGCCGCCTCGCGCCGCGCGCTCATCACGACGAGCGCCTGATAGGCGGCGGGCAGCGAACGCGCGAGCCAGTCGGCGGCGCGCGCATCGCGTCCGATCAGCACGCGCCGCGCGTTGCGGCGCACGCCGCCCAGAATCGTGCGGGCGGCGTCGTCGGCGGTGGTGATGAAGAACTTCTCGAATTCGTCCTTGCCCTGCTGCTCGCTCGCCACCATGAAGCCAACCATGTTCTGCGCCACGCGGCTTGCCTGGGCGATGTTGGTGCGGATGCCGCCCGGGTGCACGCAGGTCGCCGAGACCCCGCAGCGCATCATGTCGAGTTCCTGGCGCAGCGATTCGGTGAAGCCGCGCACCGCGAATTTGGTGGCGTTATAGCCGCTCATGCCGGGCTGCGCGAACAGGCCGAACACACTCGACGTATTGACGATATGACCTTCGCCGGCCGCTTTCAGATGCGGCAGAAAGGCCTTGGTGCCGTGCACGACGCCCCAGAAGTTGATGTTCACGATCCATTCGAGATCGCTGTACGACATGCCGTCGATGGTGCTGGACAGCGCCACGCCCGCATTATTGAAGATGAGATTCACGCGGCCGTGCGCGGCAGCGGTTTCATCGGCCCAGGCGAACATCGCATCGCGATCGCCCACGTCGAGTTCGCGCGTCGTCACGCGCACATTCGGCGCGAGCGCGCGTACGATGCGCTCCGTCTCGCTCAGACCGATGGCGTTCTTGTCGGCCAGCGCGAGATGACAACCCGCGCCGGCGAGTTGCACGGCGAGCGAGCGGCCCATGCCAGAGCCTGCACCCGTGATAGCGGCGACTTTATTGTCGAAGTGCTTCATATGCTTTTTTCTCCCTTGATCGATCGCTCAGACGCTGGACGTGGCGTCAGGCCGCTTCGGTCGCCCGCGTGGTCACCGTGAGCGGCGCTTCGGCATCCTCACGACGCGGCGCGCGAAACACCTGATATTCGGCGATGGAAAAATGCGCCGTGGCGTGGCGGAAGCGCCATGTGAAGCCCGGCCAGAGCGTGGTGTTCTTGCCGTTGCGCGGATCGAGATACCAGCTCTTGCAGCCGCCCACCGACCAGATCGCACGATCGAGCTTCAGCTGGATGCGCTCGTTGTAGCGCGCTTCCACTTGCGGGCGAACTTCGATGGCGTCGGCGCGATCCTTCTTCATCGCATCGAGCGCGCCCAGGATGTATTCGATCTGCGACTCGATCATAAAGACCATCGAGTTGTGACCCAGCCCCGTATTCGGGCCGACAATCATGAAAAAGTTCGGATAGCCAGGCAAACTCGTGCCGAGGTACGCATGCGCGCCGTTGCGCCACGTATCGACGATATCCACCCCGCCGCGCCCGACGATCGTGCCCGGCGCGAACGGGTCGGCCACCTGGAAGCCCGTGCCGTAGATCAGGCAGTCGACTTCGTGATGGCGGCCGTCGGCCGTGATCACGCCGGTAGCATCGATACGTTCGATCGCGTGCGTCACCACGTTCACATTGGCGCGCGTGAGCGCCGGATAGTAGTCGTTCGAGATCAGCACGCGTTTGCAGCCGATCGTGTAATCGGGCGTGACCGCCTCGCGCAGCGCCGGATCCTTGATGTGATGGCGAATATGGCGCAGCGCGATCTTTTGCACGTTTTTCATCAGCGAGGGATGGATCGCAAAACCCAGCACGCGCGATTCCAGCATCCAGTAAAGCCCGGCGCGCGCGATCTTTTGCGTGAATGGCAGCGAGCGGAACATCCATTGCTCGAACTTCGAGAGCGCCCGGTCGGGCTTGGGCATGATCCAGGGCGGCGTACGCTGGAACAGCGTGAGCTTTCCGACCTGCGGCGCGATCTTCGGCACGAACTGGATCGCGCTGGCACCCGTGCCGATCACCGCCACGCGCTTGCCTTCCAGCGCATAGCCGTGGTCCCACTGTTGCGAGTGAAACGCCTTGCCCTGGAACGTCTCCACGCCCGGAATCGCGGGCAGCGCGGCGCGCGAGAGCCCGCCCATCGCCGATAGCAACACGCGCGCCTCAACCCGCCGCCCGTTGGCGAATGCGAGCCGCCAGACGTGCGCCGACTCGTCCCACTGTGCGCTCTGCAGTTCGTGGTCGAAATTGAGCCACGGTTGAAGGCGGAACTTGTCCACGCAATGGTTCAGATACGCGCGGATTTCCGGCTGGGGCGCGAACATGCGGGTCCAGCGCGGGTTGGGCGCAAAGGAGAACGAATAGACGTGCGATTGCACGTCGCACGCGCAACCGGGGTAATGGTTGTCGCGCCAGGTGCCGCCCACCGAGCCGGCTTTTTCGAACACGGCGAAATCGGTGTGTCCGCGCTGCAGCAGGCGGATCGCCATGCCAAGCCCGGCGAAGCCGGTGCCGATGATGGCGATGCCGACCGTCTCTAGAGACCGGGTGGGTGCGTTCATCCGGAGCGTCTCCCTATGGTTCATTATTAACTGTTACATTGAATGATGTAAACATAGTGCGCGAAGCGGCCGCGCGCAAGAGGCTAGAGGGAGCATTCCAGGAAATGCACGCGAGCGCCATGAACGGGCGCAAACGCCCGTCTGGCATGGCGTTTCTTGATTCAGGAAGTTGCGCGAAGGCGCTTCGAACGAGAGGAAATAAACAGGGCCAAAATAAAAAACGCGGCGTTAAGCCGCGTTCTGGCCGTGGTGCGGCGCGGGATCAGCGCTTTTTGCTGGCGGCCTTTTTGGGGGTACGAGGCGATTTTGCGGTGGCCTCATCAGCTGCGGCGACCAACGCTGCTTCGGCGTCCGGCGCGCTGCGGCGGCCCAGTTTCTGGTCGAGGATCGTGGCCACGCGCCCACCCAGATAGTCGCTCGACTGTTCTTCCAGTGCGCGCAGGATTTCGTTCTCCACGAACACCGTGGAAAGTGGCCGCAGCCGCCAGATCGCGTCGACCAGCGCGGGCATGTCGGTGGCGGGCGGCAGCGCGCCCGCGTCGTAGCGGTCGAGATGGCGCACCACCATCTCCACCAGCACGCGCGCGATGGCGTCGAAATGCGGCCGCGCTTCTTCCAGCACGTCGAGCAGCTCGCGCGCCGGAATGCCTTCGCGCACCGTGGCCGCGGCGGCGTCGAGCATGGCCGGATTGCGCGCGACGAAGGACAAACCCTTGCGTTCGAGCAGCCCCAGATCGGCAAGGCGCGTGAGGCTGCTGGGCGCTTGCGGGCCGAACAGCTTGATCAGTTCGGGCAGCGAATAGGTCTTCGGGCGCGCATGCGACCACGGGCCGCCAATGGCGTTTTCGAGGCCGAGGATCGAGCGCAGATCGCCGCCATCGTCGATGGCCTTGATGAGATCCTGGATGTTCGAGAGCGTATAGCCGCGCGCGAGCAGGTGATTGATGAGCTTCAGGCGCGCGACGTGCGAATCGTTATAGATGCCCACGCGGCCGCGCTTGTCGGGCGGCATGAGCAGGTCGCGATCCTGATACGCGCGCACGTTGCGCACGGTCGTGTTCGCCACGCGCGCGAGTTCATCGACCGTGTATTCGCTGTCGGTGGCGCGCTCGGGCGCGAGTTCGGTCTCGGGGGGCGTGGACGATTTCGGCATGCGCCGATTTTAGCGCGAGCGGTCGTGCGAGCGCGAGACGCTGTCCCGCGCGAAGGTGCGCTGGACCACCCCGCACCCTTACCGACACTTACGCATCGCGGCGCGTGATGCTCAGGCGGGCTCAGAACCGGTACGAGACGCCCAGATACGAAATCAGCGGATCGGCCTTGAGTTCGGCGCGGCTCACGGCAAGCTCGGTGCCGTCGGCGGCCTTCACGATCACGGACGACGTGGTCTTCAGCGGAATATAGGTGAGCGAGGCGACGATGCCAAAGTGCGCCGTGACGTTGTACGTCGCGCCAAGGTTGAATACCGGCTGCCACGATGAAGACGCCTTCGCGCTGACCTGCGTCTGTCCGGGCTTGCCAGCGCCCGCGGCCAGCACCGCGCCCAGATCGTCCTGCGTGGCCTTCACGAAGTTCGGATTGAGCTGGATCGACGAGAACCAGTTGTACGACACGCCCACGCCCACGAACGGGCGGAATTTCGCATCGGCATCCCGGAAGTAGTACTGAAAGATCAGGGCCGGGCTCCACTGGCGCACGCTCGTCACGATCGGATTGGTGGACGCATCGCTCAGGTTCTGGCTGCCGAGCGCGCCCGCCGGTCCGGGCGGCTTGATGGTGCCGTGGCCGTAGAGCTTGAAGGTGGGCGGCACGCCCGCCACCGACGACACCGCGATGTGATCGGTCAGAAAGTGCGTGAACACGAGACCCACCGTATCCGCCTTGCTGGTCGACAGGCCGGTGCCCTGCGAGGTGAACGAACCCGGCAGGCGCAGCGGCGTGTTGATCGGCGTGGGCGCAACGGTCGTAGTGAGCGGCGTGCTCGATTGCTGTGGCATGACGTGGAACCAGCCGAGCACGGCCACATTGTCGCCCGCATGCTGGGCATGGGCAGCCGTGGAGAGGCCGGCGGCGAACATCGCCGCGGCCGCTGCCTTCGCAGTGCGTCTCATCATTCCTCCCTGTTACTCTCAGGTTCGGGTGGCCTGCCCGCGCGCGGCAGCCGTCTCGTGAACGGCTGGTCCTGCGCGCGCCTTTCGGCTCGCCGTCGTGCGCGATCCAGGCGTGCAAGCCTGGCATCGCGCGCGGGCGATGAGCGGTCACCTCATGGGCAGCTTGTCCCTCGTCGAACGCTGCATAATTTCAGACCCGTTCAGGCATCCAGAACGTGCGATCACTGCACGAAAGCACCCGCCGTGAAGTACGGCGCCGACGCATTCGTCAGGTCGAGGAAGCTGAACACGCCGCCGGTGAAGGTCATCTTGCCGGTCGGCGTCGTGCCGGTCGAAGCATTCACATGCGTGGTCGTGACGACGCCCGGCACACTCTGCGCGAAGTTCAGATCGAGCGCGGTCGCAAGCGACGCCTGCGAAGCGTTGAATGGATCGAGCAGCGTGCCCTGCGTGCCGCTGAGCGCGAGCGTGCGATAGTCGAACTGGCTATCGACGCTGATGTACTCGCCATCCTGCGAACCTTGCGCGACGGCCATTTGCGGCGCGAGCACCGAAATGCCCGATTCGTCGTCGGCGACCGGGCCGGTTGCGCCGCTTTGCGGATCGGTGCCGATCTGCGGATACGCAACGCCCGTGCGCACGAGCACCGGCACGAGCTGGCCGCGCAGTTTGCCGACGATCATGAAGCCCTTCGCCGCGTTCTTGCCGGTGACGAGCGTGGGCTTGACCTGCCCCTGGAAGTTGTCGGTTTCGAATGCGCCGCTGCCGTCGCTCGACTGCGTGAGATTGGTGCCGGGCTGCTGGCATTTGCCTGCGTTCACGCCGGTGTTGTCGCACTCCTGCCATGTGCCGTCGGCATTGATGGTGATCTTCGCGTCCACGGCGGCGGGCAGGAAGTTCTGCGACGGCACCTGGTGATAGCCGAGCTGGTTATACGTGCCTGCCACGTTGGCGATATTGGTTTCGATCGACGAGAAAGCGATAAACGGGTAATACGGGAACTTGGTGTCCGGCACCACGCCGATACCGCCCGAGCCCGCGAACTGGATCTCCGCGCCCGGAATCGTGCCGCCCGCCACGCCCATGCCGATAAACACGCGCGCCGGCCGCGACGAATCGAGGCTCGCGCCGTTCAACTGGAACGCGCACTGGTTGAGCTTGGCCGTGGGCAGGCCGGTTTCCTGCGTGATCGTGCCGGAGACCACTGTGCCCTTGCGCGTGGGCGTGACGGTGCCGGTGGTGGCCGGAATCGGCGATTCGACGTAGGTGATCTGCCAGGTCTTTTTGGTGGTATCGAGTTGCAGCTTGACGAGTTCACCGTCACCGCCGCCGCCCGTATACACGGTGTTGTAGTCGAGCGAGGTCGGGCACAGCGCCGTTTCGACCAGCGGCGGGCTGCTGCTGCCACCGCCGCCGCAAGCGCCCAGCGTGAGCATCAGCGGGGCGCCCACGCCAACCATGGCGAGGCACTTCGCGAAGTGCTTTGATTGCATACCGCGTCTCCAGATTCATTCTTGTAGGCGGGGCGCCGGCTCCCTGTCGTGGCGCCCCGTTCTGGCTTGCTGCGTGCTGCCTGTTTCCTGCTACCTGTTGATTCGTTATGCGAATCAGCGCTTACTGTGGCTGGATCAGCGCGCCCACACCGAAGTACGGCGAGTTGGACGTTTCGCTATTCGCCGACGTCGAGGTGACGCCGCCGTTTTCCTCGCCATTCAGGAAGATGCCGTACAGGCCCCCCACGGCGATCACGTTGCCGGTCTTGCCGTTGTTGTCGGTCGCGCCGATCAGACCCGGGTGCGTCTGTGTGTAATCGAGCGTGAACGTGCTTTGCGTCTTCATCGTCGAGGGTTTGAGGAAGCCGCCCGTGGCGCCGTTGATGAGCGTGGCCGTGTAGGCGAAGTTCGAATCCGCGCCAACAAAGCTGCCGTCGAACGAACCGGAGGTGAGCGTGCTGGCGGGCGCCATCATCGCGATGCCCGATTCGTCGTCCACGGCGAGCGAAGTGAGGCTCTCGTTTACGTAGCCCGTGCGCACGACCACCGGCACGATCTTGCCGTTGAGCTTGCCGAGAATCAGATGGCTCGCTCCGCCGTGCGCGAGCAGCGCGACGGACGCCGACTGGATGCGCGGTGCATTGGCACTGGTGAAGTAGCTGCCATTCGAATCCGTGGCCCACTGCGAGGTGGCCGTATCGCACGACGTGTTGGTCGCGCCGCTCGTCACGCTGCAATTGCCGCTGGCGTCGTAGGTTTCCTGGGCGGTCGTGGCGGCCGCGGCGAAGTTCTGCGTCGGCACGATGTGATAGAGCAGCGCATTCCAGTTGCCCTGCAGGTCGGAAAGACTCGTGCTGACCGACGAGAACGCCAGGAACGGATAGAAGTCGAAGGTGCGCGACTTCACGCTCGGAAACAGCAAGGCGGCCGTGCTGTCGCCGCCGATATTGACCGTTGCGCCGGGGATGCCGCCGCCCGCCACGCCAAAGCCCACGTAGATCGTTGGCGGGTTATTGGCGTTGTACGCGGTGGTGTAGGTGCTGCCGTTGAGCGTGCCGGTGCCTTGCTGAAGCTGGAACGCGCAGGCGATCTGCGCGGCCGTGGGCAGTGCGCCGCTGGGCGGATGCTGGACCGCGCCGGTGATCGTGAGACCCGCACGCGTGTTTTGCACCGAACTCGACTGTGCCGGAATCGGCGAGGCGAGGAAGGTCAGCGAGTAGGTCATCTTGGTGGGATCGATGCTCAGGCTCACCACCTCGCCGCTGCCCGCGCCGCCCAGATACGTGTTCTTCGCGATATCGGCATCGGCCGGGCAGAGCGCCGTCGCAGCGGTCGCGCTGCTGGGTGCGCCCTGACCCGTGCATGTCGAGCCCGAGCATTGCGCCGGATTGATCGCCGACGGATCGCTCGCCTTGCCTCCACCACATGCAACTAGAAGCGGCGTTGCGGCTGCGGCCAGCGCGACGCAGCGGACAATGCTCTCGAACATATGTCTGCCTCCCTGTCTCGTAATAATTTATGCGCTGAAGATTGGATCATGACATTGCACGCTGTCAATTGAACGAATCACTCTAAAACCGCGCCAGCAAGCCGTATCGCCTGCGCTGTCACGGCTCGGACCTGCCGCAACAGGGGTTTGTCCTGATGTGTCCGCCGCGCACGGCGGGGCGCCGGCGCAACCGGCATTCCTGGCGCGGTCCGCGCAGATTCCCGAAAGGTGGGACGATCGTTGCGCGCGCATATTATGGATAACGGCCTTTTGCGGATCGACAAGCTAGAGGCAAACCCTGATTACGATGCATAACGAATGAAAATTTGCGGGCAAGATTCGCAAATTCATTCCAGGCAATTTGCTTTGGTATCCGAATAAATGAATTCAGGGTTACGTGATTTATTCGAGGTTGATTTTGGCGGGCTATTTGCCGGGCTAAGGTGAGGGGATTCGGGATCTGGTTTCAGGCCTCGCCGAGGTGAAAGGTGAGGCTTTTCGGGATCGGAATCGACCGAAGATCAATGCGGCCCGAAATGCGCCCGGTAAACCGCTATACGTTGCGAAAACGGCAAAGGTGAGTATTTTCGGGAACCATAAACGCCCCTGAAAGCCGAAAAAATCGGTTTTTCAGGATGTATTCAAGTTACTTTGCAGATTTTTTAAATAAAAGTGACTGGCCGCGGATTTTAAGGTGAGTATTTTCAGGAGGGGCTTTGATCTCCTGTAATCGGCTGTTTATTGAGAACCGGTATAAATAGCGATCGGCGCGGGCCGATGCCGCCCGCGCCGCGCTACGGAGTTGCACGATGGGACTTTTCGACCGCCTGTGGCCGCGCAAACGTGTGCAGCCACTCCAGGAAACGGCGCAGACGCGCGCCCTCGTTGATCGGCTGACGGTGCTCAGCCCGTCGCTCAAGCTCGCGCGCGCGTATCGCGAACGGCTGGTGCCGGCGCTTGCCACCTCGCTTGGCTATATCAGCGAGCTGGTCGAGCGTCTGCCGCCCGCTCACGAAGCGAGCGCCGCGAACTGGCTCGCCGATCCCTACATCCACGCGTTCTTCGCCGCGCCCGATGAAATCGCGCCCGTGTTGAGCCGCTCGCCCGAACTGCACGCGTGGTTCGACAGCCATCCGCTCGCGCGCGAAACCTGGGCCGTGCTAGGTATGGCGATGAACGAACGGCGCGGCTTCGGCGTCAGGCAGCAGGGCGACCAGGTGCACGCCGACGTCGCGCAGACCACGGTGAGCTTCGACGATCATCAGGTGCGTGTTTGCGGCGAAAGCGAAGCGGACTTGCGCGCGCAGATCGTGCAGCGCGTGGTGGAGCAGATCGCGCTGGAAGGGCTCGCGCAGATCGCCGCAGACGAGTCGCGGCGCGGCGCGCTCGAAGAGGAAAGGGCGCTGCTGCGCACGCGCCGCCAGCTGCTCACGCGTCAGGGCGCGGGCACGCAGCACATGGTGGGCGAGCGCGCGCTCGCGGATGCCGCGGAGCTCGCACGGCTGGAGGCGGAAATTGCGGCCAATGAGCAGGCGCTGGCAGGGCTGGGTCTCAAGACCGATGCGATCGAGCATGAACTGGAAGTGATCTGCGACGTGCTGGGCCATCCCGCCAGGCACGCCAACGTGGAGATGCGCCAGCTGACGCTCAACCCGATGAACGTCGTGATGGAGCCGGCCGAGGGTGGCGTGCCGATCGTGTTTCCGCTCGCGCATATTCCGGCGAGCCCGCAAGGCGTGCGCGCGTTTTCGCTGGTGCGCTTCGCGCGCGCGGATCTGGTGGCGTTGCCGAAGGTGCTGGATGCGGACAGCCGGTTCGTGATCTGAACCCGGGCAGACCTTCCGGCACAAAGGTGAGGGTATTCGGGATCGTGGGGCGGCGACGTTTGTTCGGCTCTGCGAAGCGTGAGGTGATCCAGGATGCGTGACTTCAGCTCACTCGACGAAACGGTCTCGCGCAAGAAGTCACGCAATTTCTGCGTAAATCATGCCCGAAAATTTCCTGGGAGTCCCAGGTCACGCCAGGTGATTGCTAACCCCGGCCCGGTGATGACACGCAAAGCCAATGGTGAGGGTTTTCGGGAGGTGATGCGCGCGGCACGTGCAGTTGGCGTGCGGTGAGGGAACGAAACGGCCGGCGATTCACCGTTTTCGTGAGCAGTTTTCGTGAGTACTGCGAGACGGATATTGGAGAAAAACCGCTGGTACAAGGCCGTTTTTCTGCAGAATTTTCCTGGTAGTCCCAGGTTAAGCGAAGCGAATTTTTTCGAATTCGTATCGCTGACACCGGCTAAAAAGGGCAGAGGTGAGAATGTTCGGGAGCGTTGTTTTGCCGGTAAACGCAACGCTCTCCGTTAGGGACGAAAAGCAGAAAACCCCTTAAAACAAGCCTTCGCCGCCCGATCTGCAGCAGCTGCGCATCTCCACCTCCAACCCAAAGGTGAGGCTTTTCAGGAGCCTTCAACCGCCCACGCCGTTACGCCGCTTGCAGCGATGTCGAAGCGCAACGCGCGCGCACCGTCTGGCGAGTCGGCGCAGTCGTCGGCGGGAATATCGAACAGTTCGCCCGCCAGTTCGATCGTCACATAGCGGTCGCCGTGGCGCAGCGACGTCCCGGCGATGCGGCCTTCCCAACGGCCATCGGGTGCGGCGCGCAGCGCGCGCGGCGCAACGCGCCACATCACGCGCGAACCTTGCGCGAGCGCTTCTGCGCAAGGCAGCCGTAGGCCACGCGCCGTCTCGATCTCACCCGTTCCACGCACGACACCCTCGCCGATGTTATGCAAGCCAAGCAGATCGGCCACACGCAGCGAAGCGGGGCGCGCGAACACGGCATCGACGGGGCCGGCCTGCAGCATGCGGCCCTGTTCGATCACAAGGACTTCATCCGCGAGCAGGGCGGCTTCGTCGGGATCGTGCGTGACGATCACGGTGACCGCCGCGATCTCGCGCTGGAGCGCGCGCAGCGATTGCTGCAGCTTGCGGCGGCGCGGCGTGTCGAGCGCGGCAAACGGCTCGTCGAACAGCAGCAAGGGGCTATGCCGCGTGAGCGCGCGTGCGAGCGCGACGCGCTGGCGCTGGCCGAAGGAAAGCTGGCGCGGCAGCCGTTGGGTGAGCGTGTCGAGGCCCAGATGCGCGAGCCAGTAGCGTGCGCTGGCGGCATCGGCATCGACGGGAAACGCCAGTTGCTGCGCCACCGTCATATGCGGGAACAGGCCGTAGTCCTGCGGCATATAGCCGATCTGGCGGCGCTCGGGCGGCAGCACGCCAAGATCGGTTGCGCCGAGCGTCACCGCGCCGCTGTCGTTGGCTTCGAGCCCCGCGATGATGCGCAGCGCGAGCGACTTGCCCGAGCCGGACGGCCCGATGATCGCCAGCCGTCGCGTGCGCGGCTGCCAGGCGACGTCGAGCGTGAACGCCCCCAGATGACGCTTCGCCGCAAATGCGAGCCGCAGATCGGCGGCGTCGCTCGCGGCGGCGGCGGGCGTGATGGCGGTGAGTTCGTCGCCGTTATCGACGCTCACCGTCAGCGTGCTGCGCGCGCCGCGCGTGTAGACGGAGAGCACCGCGCAGACGATTGCGATGGCCAGCGTCGGCAGCAGCAACGGCATCATCGCGGGCAGGCCCTGGCCGCCGAACACCACGTAGGTGTAGACCGGCAGTGAGTAAGGGTGATAGGCGACCATCACCGTTGCGCCGAATTCGCCGAACGCGCGCAGCCACGCGAGTGCAAGGCCCGCGCGGATGGCGGGCCAGGCGATCGGCAGGGTGACGCGGAAGAAACGGCTGGCGGCGTGATGGCCGAGCGTGGCGGCGACGTCGTCGTAGACGGGATCGACGGCGGCGAACGCCGAGCGCGCCGCGACGATCAGAAATGGCGCGGCCACGAAGGTTTCGGCGAGCACGATGCCGGTGAAGGAATCGGTGAGCGCGCCATTGAACAGCAGGCCGAGGGGGCTATACGGGCCGAGCAGAAACAGCAGCAGAATGCCGCTCGTGAGCGGCGGCAGCGCCAGCGGCAACTGCACCACGAAACCCAACAGCGCGACGCCGCGCGCACGCGATCGCGCGAGCCAGTAGCCGAGCGGCACGCCGCCGGTCAGGATCAGCAGCGCCGCCACGCTCGCGCTCCCCGCCGACACGCCCACGGCCGACCAGGTCGCGTGCCAGTCGACGTTGGCCCAGTCGGCCTGGCCGATCTGCGGAATGCTGGCGAGAAAGGGCGCGCACAGATAGACCGCGAGCAGCGCGCCCAGCCACCAGAGCGGCCTCGCGGCGCGCTTAACGGGTTGCGTCATGACTGCGGCAGGCTCATTGCTGCGCGGCGTCGATCACCGCCTGCACGGAGGGCGGAATCGCCTGGACGTTGCCGTTGACGGCGGGCTTCGTCACATCCACGCCATGTTCGGCGAGCAGCTTGCGGCCTTGCGCCGAGAGCAGGAAGTTCACGAAGCGCGCGGCGCCGGCGTTATTCGGCGCGTCGTTGAGGATCGTCAGCGTGTAGTTCGCCTTGATCTTCAGCTCGGGCGCCGGGTGGATCGACGGAATCTTCAGGTCTGACGTTTCGGTCGAGTAGAAGAAACCTGCGTCGAGCTGACCCGATTGCAGACGGCCGACCAGCGTTTCTTCCGGCAGCACCTGTTCCGGGTTCTCCGGCGCGCCCAGGGTCTTTTCGACCAGATCCGGCTGGTTATACGCCTGCGCGGCCTTCGTCATCAGTTCGACGGTGAAAGCGCCCTTCGGGTCGAGCTTCGGGTCCGTGCGGCCAAGGCGGATGCCCTGTTCCTGCAGCACCTGTTCCCACTTCTTCGTCTTGAAATCGGCGGCAAAACGGCTCTTGGGGTTATAGCCGATCAGCAGCGGCGATTCCGCGAAATTCGCGTACCACGAAACGTGGTTGCCATTGGCCTCGCCCATCAGGTTGGCGTTGACCTTGGGGCTCGCGCTGATGAATACGTCGCCACGGCGCAGCTTGCCCTTGATCTCATTGGCGATCTTGTTCGAGCCGGCCGCATAGCCCTTGAAATGCAGGCCGGTTTCCTTTTCGAACGCGGGGCCGACGCTCTTTTCCATCAGGTTCACGAGCGAGCCTGCGTAGAGCACGTTCACATCATTGTCATCTGCCGCGAATGCGCTCGAACTCGCGGCCAGCACGCTCGACATCATCACGACCGATGCGATCAACTCGCGGATCATCTC
The DNA here is from genome assembly GCF_014200455.1 of Paraburkholderia bannensis. Classification (GTDB taxonomy): domain Bacteria; phylum Pseudomonadota; class Gammaproteobacteria; order Burkholderiales; family Burkholderiaceae; genus Paraburkholderia; species Paraburkholderia bannensis_A. Next base: position 20,051 of record NZ_JACHBW010000028.1, read on the forward strand.
ATCTACCCCGTAGCGTTATAAAGGACGATATATTACGACGTCCTGGTGGAACGTTGTGCTTATCCGGATGCCCAATCTTCGCGATAACGACCGGGCGTGTATAACGGGCGCGGCTACACTGTCCGGCTAAACCAGCTTGAATCCGCTCGAACCTCTGAGGAGACAGTCATGCGTACCAGCGCCCGCAATCATTTCACCGGCCAGATCGCTTCGGTCAAGCACGGTGCCGTCAACGACGAAGTCACCCTGCGCGCCGATGGCGGCCTCGAAATCGTCGCCATCATCACGCACGGCAGCGCCGCTTCGCTGGGCCTCGCGGCTGGCAAGCCGGCCTTCGCGCTGGTGAAGGCATCGTCGGTGATCCTGATGGTCGATGGCGACGCGAGCAAGGTCTCCACGCGCAACGTCGTCACCGGCAGCGTGACGTCGCTCACCCGGGGCGCGGTGAACGCCGAAGTCGTGATCGCCGCGCCAGGCGGCGCGCAGATCGCCGCCATCATCACGAACGAAAGCGTCGATAAGCTCGGGCTTGCGGCTGGCAAGACGGCATCGGCGCTCTTCAAGGCGTCGAGCGTGATCATCGGCGTGGACGCCTGAGGCGTCTAAGGCGTCAGCCATGACCGGCTCGCCGTCCGATCTGGAACAACGCGTTGCTGCGTGTCGCGACCGCCTGAGCAGCGTGCCGGGCGGGGCGCGCTCGCCGGACGGCTGGCTGTTCGCGCGCCTCGTCGCGGCGCGTGAAGTGCGCGGCGAGCGCGCCTTGCTGGGTTTATCGCCGTCAGAACTGGCCGGGCTGGCGGCACGGCATTTCGCGACAAACGCGCTTACCGTGCCGTCGCATGAATCCGTCGCCTTGCTGGACGAAAAGCAGGCGGCCTTCGCTGCTGCGATGCGCGATTTCCTGATCGGCCTGGCCGCGTCCGAAACCCATGCCGAAGACGCGCGCTGTCTCGCCACGATCCTCGCGCACGCCTGCCTGCGGCCCGACCATTTGTGGCGCGATCTTGGTTTGTCCGGCCGCGACGACGTTACGCAGATGCTCACGCGTTTCTTTCCCGAAGTCGTCGCGCGCAACACGCAAAACCTGCGCTGGAAAAAGCTGCTCGCGCGCGAACTGGCGCTGTCGCGCGGCGATGTGCCGGGACCCGCGCCGGGTTGCCCCGGCTGCGAGGATTTCGGCTTCTGTTTTCCCGACCGCAAGCACGCCAATTAGCGCTTCTGGCGCGCCTCGATGCACGGGAGACGCGAAATCCATCATGTATGCTTTCGCCCATGACTGCATCGACCAAAGACCGCACGCCCGGGCCCGTCAAGGCGCGCAAAAGCGCTGCCCAGAACACTGCGCCCGATTCCGCAACGACCGATGCCGTCGGCGCATCATCGCGCCGCGAACCCGACGTGCGCTTTCGCATGCGCGTAATCCAGCACGAAACGGTCGCGCTTGGGCCCGGCAAGGTGACGCTGCTGGAGGCGGTGCGCGACCACGGCTCGATTTCGGCGGCGGCGCGCAGCCTCAATATGTCTTATCGGCGTGCATGGCTGCTGATGGACGAGCTGAACCGCGCACTCGAATCGCCGGCCACGGTGTCCGAGCATGGCGGCCAGAGTGGCGGCGGCAGCACGCTCACGGCCGTCGGCGAGGAAATCATCCGTCTTTATCGCGGCATCGAAGCGCGCGCGGCGGCTGCCTGCGCGCCCGAAATTGCCGCGCTCACCAAACTGGTCAAGGGCTGAGCGCCGCGGTTTACCCGCTTTTCAACCGTGGCGCAGACAGAAGAGAAGCGCGACGCCGGCACGGTCGTCAGCGCCGGCGTCGGGCCGGCGTCGTGCCGGCATGCAGCCGCACCATCGGCTCGACAAAGCTTGCGAGGCTGGCCGTGCGCAGCGGGTGATAGCGCACCTGATGCCGATCGCGCACGCGCTTGAGCAGGTTCATCGAATCGTGGTCGATGCAACCGATCGGGAACACGGCCATATCCGCGAAAGCTCCGCGAGTGCCGACGCGCCCCTTGTTCTAAAATTGTCAGCTTTCCGGTTCCACCTCACGCGCCGCCGCGCCCGCCCGTGGCGCGTTCTGGCTTCAGTCGCTGTCCATACGCCGTCCAATGAACACACCCTTATCCGGCTCCGGCGCTGCTTCCGGCAGTCTTGCGCGCCATCCCGGTTTCCAGCGTTTCTGGGGCGCGCGCGTGCTCGCCTCCCTGTCGTTCCAGATGCTTGCCGTCGCCATGGGCTGGCACATCTACGCGCTGACGAAAAGCGCCTTCGCGCTCGGTCTCGTCGGCCTCGCGCAGTTTCTGCCGATGTTCCTGCTCACGCTCGTCGTGGGCCATGTCGCCGACCGCTATGACCGGCGGCGCATCGCCGCCGTTTGTCAGAGCATCGAATGCGCTGCGGCGCTGACCTTCGCCTGCGGCACCTTCGGCGGCTGGCTGAGCGCGCCGATCATCTACGCGCTGGCGGCCTGCGTGGGCGCGGCGCGTGCGTTCGAGTCGCCGGCGATCTCGTCGCTGCTGCCCGGCGTTGTGCCGCGTGCGCAGTTGCCCAACGCCACCGCCTGGTCCACCTCGGCGACCCAGACTGCGCAGATCCTCGGCCCGGCGCTGGGCGGTCTGCTTTACGGCGTGGGGGCGGGCGCGGCCTATTCGGCCTGTGCGATCTCGTTCGCGCTCGCGGCGGTGCTGTCGAGCAAAATTGTGCTGCACACGAAACCCGCGTCGCGCGCACCCGTCACGCTCGAATCGGTGTTTTCGGGCATCGCCTTTATCCGCTCGCAGCCGGTGATTCTGGGCGCGCTGTCGCTCGATCTGTTCGCCGTGCTGTTTGGCGGCGCGACCGCGCTGCTGCCGATCTTCGCGCGCGACATCCTTCACGCAGGTCCGCTCGAACTCGGCCTGTTGCGCTCGGCTTCGGCCGTGGGCGCGCTCACGGGCACGATCTGGCTCGCGCATTTCCCGTTGCGGCGCAGGCCCGGGCTCGCGATGTTCGGCGGCGTGATCGTGTTCGGCTTCGCGACGATCGCGTTCGGGCTGTCGCACAACATCGTGCTGTCGCTGGTGGCGCTGGGGGTGCTGGGCGCGTCGGACGTGGTGAGCGTGGTGGTGCGCAGCTCGCTGGTGCAATTGCGCACGCCCAACGAAACGCTGGGCCGCGTGAGCGCGGTCAATTCGCTTTTCATCGGCACGTCGAATCAGCTGGGCGAATTCGAATCTGGCTTGACCGCCGGATGGTGGGGCGCGCAGCCCGCCGTGCTGGTGGGGGGCGTGGCGACGATCTGCGTGGCGCTTGCCTGGATGAAACTTTTCCCCGCGCTTCGCGACACGCGATCGCTCGAACGCGAGCCGGAGCGCGCCACGGCGGGCGCAAACTGACGGGGCAGGGCGACAGCGCCCTGGCCAAACGGCCTGAGCCGTCCGGCGCGATGAAAGCGCGCCGTTTGCCGCTATGCTTTCGCATATCGACCTATTCATGAACAGGTAAGACCCCCACGATGCAATCGACAACCCCCGTCTGCGCCACTGAAAGGAGTCACGCATGCGCGTAGGCCGCCCGGTCAAGGCGCTGCCGCAGCCGCTTTGCGACTACTGCGGCGCGAAAGCGCTGCTCGCCCGCTTTGGCGATGAAGCCTACCCGTACCGCGACGATCACGGCCCGCTCTGGGTCTGCACGCCCTGCGAGGCGTGGATTGGCGTGCCTGCGCGCAGTACGCGCAACGTGCCGCTCGGACGCCTGGCCAACGCAGCGCTGCGCGAAGCCAAGAGCCGCCTGCACGACGCGCTCGAACCGCTGGTCGCCGCCAAGGTGCGGCGCGACAAGGTCAACGTGTTCGAGGCGCGCGGCCGGGCGCTGCGCTGGATCGCCGAAGAACTGCGCTTCGAACTGCCGAATCCCTCTATCCATCTACTGACGCTCGAACAGTGCGAAGCGGCGATTCGTCACGTCGAAGCGTTCATGGCCGCGCGCCGCGCCACCGACGACGCCCGCTAGCGCCCTCCAAAGGCACGCCCGGCAAGCCTCGCCGGGCGCATTCGCCGGGCGCATTTCTTGCCAGTTGTCACCAATGGTTACATTGCCGTAGCAAATCAGCGCTCAACCTTGCGCGGGAGGTGCCGTTATTGCACCTGAACTGATTTCCTTTGTGCGACATGGCCAAGACGATCCCTTTCCCGCAGCAGAATCAGGCCCGCCGACACCGGGTCAAGGGCGATTTGCTGCCGATGCCGCGCGCCAGCGCGGACGAACTTGCCCTGCAGGTGCATCTGGCGCTCGCCGCGTTGCGCGCGGGCGGTTCCCAGCATGATGCGCAGGCGATCCTGCACGCTCACTGGCTGGCCCAGGCAACCGCCGACGCCGGTTACGGCACGCTAACGCCCGAACAGATCGGCCCGGCTGACGAAGCGATCCTCTCGTGCTTCTCGCGCGGCGGCGCACAGGGAGAATGGTCGATCGACGATGCGCAGTTCGACGCAATCAAGGTCGTGATCGCCGTCTACGACATGCAATTGCAAAGCGCACCGCTGTGGGTGCTGACGGAAGCCAGCGAGCGTCTTGAGCGGGTGCGCGCAGGCGATGCGCGTCAGCAGGCACGCAAGCGCGCCTGAGCGGACAGCCGCCTCGCAGGATCCCGGGCGCACGGATTGCGCAACAATGCGGATGATGTTTGCCGATCCGGCCCGGAAATTCACAATAGCGCCGTCAGCCTGCGGCAAGGGCCGAAAGCGCCCTGACGATGAACGCGCCGGATTCGCCCGATGCGCCGTCCGACGGCGTTGTGGCGACATTGGCACGGGATTTGACGAACGGCGCGAATCGTGTTGACTTCAGGCAGGGTGCGTGACTAAAATTCGCCCGTCTTAACAAAAGGGGCTGACGCCTTGGACAGTAGCAGTTGTCGATCTTCGAATAGTTTCGCTGCCTGACCGGCAGGACGTCCGCGCTCCCTTTCTTTCAGCCGCCGTCTTGCCAGCCAGGCAGATGGTGCGCGTCCAGCAGTAAATCCTCGTGCACTCTTTTTAGCGTCGATCCCGCGCCTTCGCATGTCGTCTGACTTTGCGCCGCGCAGGACCGATATCGCGCCGTGAGCGTTTGCGCTCGCGGCACGGTCTGTTCATCGCTCCGTTTTGCGGCATCGCTGGGATGAAACCAGCCGCCCCGAGCCGATGCGCGGACCGCCACTCGCGTCGTGCAGGGCCTGGCCATCCGGCCCGCCCCGCACGCCGCCGTGACGATAAGGAGTTCCGATGTCCGACAGTGACAGTTACCCGTTATGCCGCTTCCTTTCGATATTCCCTGAGGAAAGCCGGCGGACGTAAGCCGTCGTTGCGCGCCGCAACCCATGGTGCGCGCAGCCGGGTCTGCTGACTTTCCTCGCCAAGGCGTCCACCGGACGGTGCGACGCGAGGAGATTCAGCATGAACTTCGGCCTTCTTCTGCCCAACCTGCCGCAAACGCAGCACACCCTGCATCCCGATGTGATCGGCGCCCGCCAGCGCGCGCCGGCCACGCCGCCCTGCCGTCCTTCGACACTTGCCGCTCGCTGGCGTGATCTGCGCGCCCGAGTGTTCCAGAGCGCCCGGGGCTGACGGATTTTCGAAAGTCAGACGAGAGAACGGCCCCGCGCCTGTGCTTTGCCTCGGTAGTGCGTGAGGCAGGGCGCAAGGGCCGCGCATCATCCAGAACGCTGGTGCTTCAAGACATGAATCAGTACAACCGCTCACTGCGAACGAACCGCCGCGCACCCCGCGCACAGGGCATCGTGCGCGCTAAAGCCTTGGGAGGCCGCTAATGGAGTTCAGATTCAACCTGAACCGCACGGCCAATGCTTCGGCGTGGCGCGTGCTGCCCAATCGCTGGGACTTCGTCGCGTTTCCGCTCATCATCTGCCTGATTGCGATGGCGGCCATCGGGTTCCACGAAACCATGGCGCCGATCGCCGTGCTCAAGACCCAGGCGATTTCGCTCGATCCGGCCAATCTGCCTGAGTACGCGCTGCGCACCACGCTGCGCATGCTGGCGGCGATGGTCGCTTCGCTGATCTTCACGCTGGTGTACGGCACGCTTGCGGCCAAGAGCCGCCGTGCGGGCCAGGTGCTGGTGCCGATCCTCGACATTCTTCAGTCGGTGCCCGTGCTGGGCTATATCTCGTTTACGGTCACGTTCTTTCTCGCGCTGTTTCCCTCGCGCGTGCTGGGCGCCGAACTCGCGGCGATCTTCGCGATTTTCACCAGCCAGGCGTGGAACATGACCTTCAGCTTCTACCAGTCGCTGCGCACGGTGCCGCGCGATCTGGACGAGGTGTCGCGAGGCTTCCATCTGACCAGCTGGCAACGCTTCTGGAAACTGGAAGTGCCGTTCTCGATGCCGGGCCTGATCTGGAACATGATGATGTCGATGTCGGGCGGCTGGTTCTTCGTGGTGGCTTCCGAAGCCATCACGGTGGGCAACAACACCATCACGCTGCCGGGCATCGGCGCGTATCTGGCTCAGGCCATCACGGAAAAGAACCTGCACGCCATCGGCTGGGTGATTCTGGCGATGACGGTCGTGATCCTGGCCTATGACCAGTTCCTGTTCCGCCCGCTGGTCGCCTGGGCCGACAAGTTCCGCATGGAAAACACCAGCTCGGGCGACGCACCGGAATCCTGGCTGCTCGACCTGATCCGCCGCACGCACCTGATTCACCGTCTGCTTGTGCCGATGGGCTTCATGCTGGCGACGCTCGCGCGCATTCCGATCCGCGTGCAACTGCCGAAGGCGATACCCGTGATGAGCACCTCGCGCAGCAAGCGCTCGCGCGTGGGCGACATCATCTGGGCGATCGGCGTGATCGCGCTCACGGCGTTCGTGGTCTGGCGCGTGTTCAGCTACGTGCGCACGGGCGTGACGCTCGACGAAGTCGGCCACGTTTTCTTGCTGGGCCTCATCACGCTGCTGCGGGTGATCCTGCTGATTGCCGTCGCTTCGGTGATCTGGGTGCCGCTGGGCGTGATCATCGGCCTGCGTCCGGCGCTCGCCGAAAAGATCCAGCCGCTCGCGCAGTTCCTCGCCGCCTTCCCGGCCAACCTGCTGTTCCCGGTGTTCGTGATCGTGATCGTGCGCTTCCACCTGAACCCGGACATCTGGCTTTCGCCGCTGATCGTGCTGGGCACGCAGTGGTACATCCTGTTCAACGTGATCGCGGGCGCAAGCGCCTATCCGAACGACTACAAGGAAGCCGCGAAGAACTTCCATATTCGCGGCTGGCAATGGTGGCGTCAGGCGATGCTGCCGGGCATTTTCCCGTACTACGTCACGGGCGCGATCACCGCTTCGGGCGGCGCATGGAACGCAAGCATCGTCTCCGAATTCGTGCAGTGGGGCGATACCAGACTCCAGGCGCACGGCCTGGGCGCGTACATCGCGCAGATGACCGCCGCCGGCGACTTCCCCAAGATCATCGTGGGCATCGCAATGATGTCCCTGTTCGTCACGCTCTTTAACCGCGTGCTCTGGCGTCCGCTGTACACCTACGCCGAGTCCAGGCTGCGCCTCGATTGAGATGGAGTAGATCATCATGCTGAATCCCAAAACCGTCTCATCCGACCTGCTGCCGCTGCGTCCGACGCTCGGCGAAGAAGTGCTCTCGGTCAAACACATGTCGCGCGGCTTCGCGAAGAAGGACGACGAGCGCCTCGTGCTCGACGACGTCAATCTGTCGCTGCGCGAAGGTGAAATCGTCGGGCTGCTGGGCCGCTCGGGCTCGGGCAAGTCCACCTTGCTGCGCATCATCTCGGGCCTGATCGAAGCCTCCTCGGGCGAAGTCAACTGGCGCGGCAAGCCGCTGAACGGCCCGGCCGAAGGCGTGTCGATGGTGTTCCAGACCTTCGCGCTATTTCCGTGGCTCACCGTGCTGCAGAACGTGGAAGCGGGCCTGGAAGCACAGGGCGTCGGCGCACGCGAGCGCCGCGAGCGGGCGCTGGCCGCCATCGACCTGATCGGTCTGGACGGCTTCGAAAACGCCTATCCGCGCGAGCTGTCGGGCGGCATGCGTCAGCGCGTGGGCTTTGCGCGCGCGCTGGTGGTCGATCCGATGCTCATGCTGATGGACGAGCCGTTCTCGGCGCTCGACGTGCTGACCGCCGAAACGCTGCGTACCGACCTGCTCGATCTGTGGACGCAAGGCCGCATGCCGATCAAGTCGATGCTGATCGTCACGCACAACATCGAGGAAGCGGTGTTCATGTGCGACCGCATCCTCGTGCTGTCGTCCAATCCTGGCCGGGTGGTCGCCGAGATCAAGGTGCCGTTCAAGCATCCGCGCAATCGTCTCGATCCGGCGTTCCGCAAGCTGGTGGACGATATCTACGCGAAGATGACCGCGCGCGATGCGGCGGAAACGTCGTCGCGGCGTCTCGAAGTGGGCAGCCGTCTGCCTGACGTGTCCACCAACCTGATGGCGGGTCTGATCGAAACGCTGGCGGCAGCGCCCTACCACGGCCGCGCCGACATGCCGGACATCGCGCGCTCGCTGCATCTGGAAGTGGACGACCTGTTCCCGATCGCGGAAATGCTGCAACAGCTCGGTTTCGCCGATGTGCGCGACGGCGATCTGCTGCTCACGCCGCCCGCGCGCGTATTCGCGGAAATGGGCACGCAGGCGCGCAAGCTGATGTTTGCCGATCACCTGCTGCGCAACGTGCCGCTGGCGGCGCGGATCAAGAAGGTGCTCAACGAGCGTCCGGGCCATCGTGCGCCGCGCGTGCGCTTCGAGCAGGAACTGGAAGACTTCCTCTCGGACGTTGCGGCGGAACAGACGCTCGACACCGTGATCGACTGGGGCCGTTACGGCGAGATCTTCTCGTACAACGACCAGTCGGAAATCTTCAGCCTGGAAGACGTCGAGGCTTGATGCCGATGTTCACACTTCAGACGCAATGAGGCGTAAAAAAACCGGAGCCAGGTGCTCCGGTTTTTTTTCGTGCATCGCGTACGCAAAACGCCGCTAAAGGTGAGCTTGTTCGGGAGTCGATGCAAACGCGCGATCGTTGTATCGGCAAGCATCGCGAAAAGCCCTTATTTCAAGGCATTCAAGGTAGTGCCTGAAAGCGGGGAGACCTGCGCGACAGCGCTAAAGGTGAGGCTTTTCGGGAGTTTGTGTGGGGTGAGGCCGATGAGGGAGAAACACGCACCGGCCAGGTTGCCGTCAGTTTGGCTTGCCGCGCGGCGTGTTCTGCCCGTTGCGCGTTTGAGCGCTGCCGCCGCCGGACGATGAGGCGCGTCGGGCGGGCGCGTTCTGCGCATCGTCAGGCTCATCGCCGCGCCCTTCCACATCGTGCTCGCCCGACATATTGATGAGGAAATTGCGCTGTGGATTGGCCAGTTCGATGCCGCGTTCCGTAAACGTCGTGAGCACGCGGCGGTTGAATTCGCGCTGCACGCTCCAGCGCGACGAGTCCTTGCACTGGATCTGGCCGACCAGCGTGACGCTCGCGCCATCCACCGAATCCACGCCCCAGTACGCGAAGTCGCTGAGGATGCCGCTCTTGAAGGCATCGTCGTTACGGATATCCGCGCCGATTTCCTTGAGCGTGGCGACGGCGCGTTCGAGGTCCGCGCCGTTGGCGATCATCACCTTGACCGCCGCGTTGCCGATGCCGCGATTGGTGTTGTTCACCGTCGTCACCGAACTGAACGGCACCGTGTAGAGCGAGCCGTCGCCGCCGCGCAGGCGCACCGTGCGGATCGACAGGAATTCCACCGTGCCGGACACACCCGCGACCGTCACCCAGTCGCCCACCTGCATGGCGTTTTCGGTCAGCAGGAAGATGCCGGTGATGAAGTCCTGCACCAGCTTTTGCGAGCCGAAGCCCAGCGCCACGCCGAAGATACTCGCGCCCGCGATCAGCGGCGCGGTGTTGATGCCAAGCTGCGAAAGCGCCGTGAGCCCCACCACCACGAAGATCGCCACAAACAGCGTGGTGCGGAACATCGGCAGCAGCGTGCGCAGGCGCGCGGCGCGCACGTAGTCGCCCGCATCGGTCCATGCGTTCAGGCGGCGTTCGGCCGCGCCGTTCGCGGCTTCCCAGATCACGATGGCAACCACCACGGCGACGGCGATTGTCAGCAGCGCCGAGCCGAGCAGGTGGCCGATCGGCGCGTTGATAAGGAAACGCCCCGGATGCAGACCCCAGACGTGCAGCAGCACGTCGAGCATGACGATCCACAGCGCGGTCATCACGACGCGTCGCAACGCGGGGTAATAGCGATAGGCCCGGCGTTGCGTGATGGTGAGGTTCTCGCCCTTGCCGTACGGATCGAACACGCGCCCGAGCGCGCCGAGCACGACGATGGCGACCATGCGCGCGCACAACATCACGCCAAGCGACACGCCGCCCGCGCGGATCAGTTCGCGGTAGCCGCCGCGCAGATCGAGCGCCCATACGAACCACAGCGCCATCACCACGAAGATCGCGACGATCGCCCAGATGTCCGCGAACCAGTGCACGAGCCACGCGAATGAACCGCGCCCGGCCGCCGAGTTGCGGATGCGGTCGGCGACGGCATGGCGGCACTGCAGGATCATCACGGCAATCGCGATGTGCGCGACGAGAGTCACGATCTTCACCAACGCGAGGTGGGCGTCCTCGGTCATGCCCAGCGGCACCGCGCCCGCGAGCGCGCCGCCCACGCCGCCGATCACGACGATGCGTTCGAGCCAGCTCTGCGAGAACGCGGCCCACGGCGCGGTCATGGGCGTGAGGCGCAGGTCGTCCGAATCCGGCGCGAACAGCAGATGGCCGACCGCGATGATGATGCGGCAGATCACCCACGTATCGACAACATGGCCGACGGCAGCGGCGGGCGCCGCATCTTCGGGGCCGAACAGCGAGAGCACGCCCGCAGCGCACAGGCCGAAGGCGATCACCGGGATGAGATCGAGCAGGGTGAGCACGAAGGCGAGCGGCAGGCGCTTGAGCAGGCCCCAGTGATGCGCGCCGCGGCTGCGGTGCAGCGCCTCGCGCGCGAGCGCGGCGGCGCTGTGCACGTAGGAAGCGTCGCTGGCGGCCGGAACCTGGGCGGTTTCTGCGGCGATGGCATTGGCATCGACGCCCTTGGCGTCGTCAGCTTGCGTGCCCATGGCGGCTGCCGTGCGCAGCGCGTCTTTTTCTGCGTCTTTGTTCGCATCCTGGCGGGCTTCGTTTTGCGCAGCCGCCACGCGCACGGCGGCGGTGCCGCTCGCTTCGGGCGTTTGCGGCTGGGCCGGTTCGCGCGCTGCGGCGGCGGGCGCAGTGGCGTTCCCGCTCGCGTCTTCCCGATGCGCGTGCGCGACGATGGCGCGATGAGGCCGCGCGATCACGCGCCGCATCAGCGCCTCCAGCAGCACGGCGGGCACCAGCGTGAGCAGCAGCACGCGCAGCAGGCCGATCAGGATCGCGTGGCCTTGCGGCGTGCCCAGCCGCACGCTCCACCAGTCGCGCGCCGATTGCACATTGAACAGCGCGCCGCGAGCGCGCAACAGCTGCTTGCCAATGACGTGTGCGCCGTGCGCGGCGCCATCGGCGATTTGCAGCACCAGGCCATTCGAGCGCAGCGCATTCGAGAGCGCGTCCGACGCGGGCGATGCGCTGGCCGCCGATGCGGCAGCGGCGGCGCTCGCACCAGCCGGCGCGCTCGCTGCCGCGCTGCCCGAAGCAGGCGCCGCGAGCGCGCCAGCGGCGGCAATCGCGCGCAGCGTATCCGCCATACGGGCGCGCTGCACCGGATCGTCGAGAACCTGCAGCGCGGCGTGCGCTTGCGCGGGCGTCAGCACGACCGGGGCGGCAGGGTTCGCCGGCGTGGCCGCAGTCGCAGCCTGGCCGGGCACTGCCGCGAACATCAAGACACATGCTAGCAAGCCGCTCAGCGGACCGAAACGTCGCGTGCTCAAGCGAACGAATAGGCGAACGAACAGGCGGGCGAGTGGGCGAGAAAAGAGGGGGATCCTTGGCATGGGAAAAACGGAGTCGATCTCGATGGCTGGCGGACTGCCGGTTGCAGCATTCGCGAGGAGCGTTTGCGCTTGCAGGGCTTCGCCCTGTCCGGATTAACATTGACGCGCTGCCGCAATTTTTGTGCCCCTGGATTGCGCTTTACCCGCAAATTGCGGCGGTGCGGACGCGCGAACGTGGATGGGACAAGCCTGAAGGGGAGCGCGAAACGGTGTCAGACCGCGCGAACGGCAGACGCACGAACGTTTTGAAGTGTCAGAGTATGCGCCCAACGACGCATAACCGGCGGCGAGCCTGCACCGCCGTGTGCCGGGTGCCTGTGCCGCGATCAAACAAAACGCGCCCTGAAATGAGGGCGCGTTTGGGTATCTGACGATGCACGCTTACGCAGTACTTACGATTTGTTTGCGTGCGCGTCAGGCGTACGACGTGCCGCTTCGAGATTCGCGTCGAGCTGGCGCGCAAGTCCGTACAGCATGCCGAGCGACGGCGCGGCGATGCCCGCGCGCTGCGCGAGTTCGTAAGGTGCGCCCAGCAGCGCTTGCACTTCGAGCGTGCGGCCCGCTTCCACGTCCTGCAGCATCGATGTCTTGAATGCGCCGAGCTTGCGCGTGATCGCGTTGCGCTCCTCGATCGTCATGTCGAGCCCGATGCCCAGCGCCTCGCCGATCGTGCGCGCCTCCGCCATGACCGCCGCGACCAGTTGGGCCGTGAGCGGATCGTCGAGAATCACGTCGGCGCTGGAACGGGTGAGCGCGCTGATGGGGTTCATCGTCATGTTGCCCCAAAGCTTGGCCCAGATTTCGTGCTGGATGGAGTCGGGCGCCTGCACGTCGAAACCGGCTTCGGCGAGCAGTGCGCGCGCTTCTTCGGCGCGCGCGGCCAGGCGTGGCGACGAAGCGCCCACGATCAGCAGGTTGCCGCGGCCCTTGCGGATCACGCCGGGCGCGGCGATCGAGGACGACAGATGCACCACGCAGCCCGAAGCCTGCGCGCCCGGCAGCGCCGACGACACCACGCCGCCTGGATCGACCGATTCGAGCCGCCCATTCGCGTGCGCCTGGCCGAAGTCGTTCAGAAACCACCACGGCACGCCGTTCATCGCCGAAACAATGTGCGTGTGCGGCCCGACGAGCGGCGCGAGCGATGCCGCCGATTGCGCGAGCGCCTGGCCCTTGAGGCAGACGAACACGATGTCCTGCGCGCCGAGCGTGGCGGCGTCGTGGGTGGCATTGACGCGCGCGGTGTAGCGCTCGTCGTCGCTTTCGACAACGGTGAGGCCGTCACGGCGAATCGCTTCGAGCTGCGCGCCGCGCGCCAGCACATTGACCGGCGTTCCGTTGCGTGCGCAACGAGCAAGACGTGCGGCGATCAGGCCGCCGATCGCGCCGGCGCCCACCACCGTGATACTTCGCTGCGAGGCGTTCAATGCTTACTCCTTGTAAGAAGGGTCGTGGCGATCCACGCGCCGGATCAGCGCCGCGAGGATATTCTCGCCCGCGCCATGCGCGGGCGAGAACTGCAGCGCGTCGCGCGTGGAGCGCTCGGTGATGGCCGGATCGATAGGAAGGGTCTGGCCGCGCATCGAATCGGTTACGACCTGGATCTCGCAGGCGCGATTGAGCGTCCACAATAGCGCGAACGCATGCGCGAGGTTCACGCCATGCGCGAGCAGCCCGTGACTGCGCAGAATCAGCAGACGTTTGTCGCCCATCGATGCGAGCAGGCGCGGCTTTTCTTCGTCGTGCACGGTGATGCCTTCGAAGTCGTGATAAGCGACCATGCCGTGCAACTGCGCCGAATAAAAATTCGTCGAGGCGAGACCGCTTTCCATGCACGCCACGGCCAGACCCGCCGTGGTGTGCGTGTGCATGACGCAATGCGCGTCTTCCACGTTCGCATGAATTGCGCTGTGGATCACGAAACCCGCTGGGTTGATCGGGTAATCGCTGGGGCTGAGAATCCTGCCTTCGAGATCGATCTTGACGAGGTTCGACGCCTTGATTTCGTCATATGCAAGTCCGAACGGATTGATCAGGAAATGTTTGTGCGGACCCGGAACGCGCAGCGTGATGTGATTGAAAATCAGCTCGGTCCAGCCGAGTTGATGAAATACGCGGTAAGTGGCCGCGAGCTGCACGCGGGCAGCCCACTCCTGCGGTTCGCACCAGTGGGGGCGCGTGGATTCGGCGGTTGCGTTCATGAGTGTCTCCTCGTTGTCAACCCGATGCTACGCGTTAATAAATGCGTGCGCAAGCATCAAATATTAAAAAAGAGCCCGTGTTTTTAAGGACTTGCTGCGCTATCATTCTGGCCAATATCCATCAATGCTAGCGCAAGACCCACCATGACAACGGCGAAACACCCGATCGAAGAGCTGTTCACTTACCGGCTCCATGTGCTCAAGAAGCAGACCGACCGCACCATGAACGAGGCGTTTTCCTTGGCGCTCGGGCTGTCGCTCACGGAGGCGCGCATTCTGTTGAGCGTGGGGGCATTCGGGCCGATTTCGGTGTCGGATCTGGGGCGCGTGTCGAATCTCGACCGCAGCCAGGCGAGCCGCGCGACGGACGCGCTGGAACGTAAGGGACTGCTGGAAAAGGCCTCGAACGCAGCGGACGCGCGAGGCGTGCTGGTCAAACTGGGTGCACAGGGGCGCAATGCTTATCGGCGCGCGTCGGCGATTTCGACCGCGCAGAACGAGGCGATTCTGGCCGCGCTGAGCGCGCACGAGCGCGAGGTGCTGCAGGGCGCGCTCGCGAAGCTCGTGGCGGTAGGGGGCGAGGAAGAATGACCTAAACCGCGGCTGGGCGAAACGCGGCCGCAAGCTCGCTTGCACTGCGCGCGAGCAAGGAAACGTCGCTGCCCACGGCGACGAAATTCGCGCCCGCTTCCAGATACTCGCGTGCGATCGTGCGATCGGCGGCCAGCACGCCAGCCGCCTTGCCAAGCGCGCGCACCGCGCGGATGCCCGCGACAATGGCTTCGCGCACCGCCGGCGCGCCTGGCTGACCGAGCAGCCCCATCGACGCACTCAAATCCGCCGGGCCGAAGAACACGCCGTCCACGCCTTCCACCGCGGTAATCTCCTGCAATTGCGCGAGCGCGTGGGCTGTCTCCACCTGCACCAGCACGCATAGCTCGTCGGCGGCGTGGTGCAGGTAATCGGCAGCGCCGTTCCAGCGCGACGCGCGCGCCAGCGCGCTGCCCACGCCGCGTATGCCCAGCGGCGGATAGCGCGTGGCGGCGACGGCGTCGCGCGCATCGTCGGCGCTTTCGACCATCGGCACCAGCAGCGTTTGGGTGCCGATGTCGAGCAACTGCTTGATGAGCGCGGCGTCGTTGCGCACCGGGCGCACGATCGGATGCGTGGGATGGGGCGCGACGGCCTGCAGTTGTGCGAGCGTGCTGCGCAGATCGTTGGGCGCATGCTCGCCGTCGATCAGCAGCCAGTCGAAGCCCGTGGTCGCGAGCAGTTCAGTGACGTAGGAATCGGCGAGCGCGGCCCACAGGCCGATTTGCGCGCGGCCATCGCGGAGTGCGTGCTTCAACGTATTGACAGGTACGGGCATCGTATTCGTAAGCAGTATTGATTGACGGGCGGGCGGGTCAAACAAAGCTGAAGCCGATGCCGCCAAGCGGACCGTAATCGGCGTGGAACGTGTCGCCTGCGCGGGCCTGAATCGGCGCGGTAAACGAGCCGCTCAGGATTACGTCGCCCGCTTCGAGCCGCTCATCGTGGCGCGCGATCTTGTTCGCGAGCCACGCCACGCCGGTAGCAGGATGGTTGAGCACCGCTGCGGCCAGGCCGCTTTCCTCCACGCCGCCGTTCTTGTAGAGCAGCGCGCCCACCCAGCGCAGATCCACATCGAGCGGCTTGACCGGCCTGCCGCCCAGCACCACGCCCGCATTGGCGGCGAAGTCCGAGATCGTGTCGAAGACCTTGCGCGGCGCCTTGGTTTCGCGGTCGAACTGCTCGATGCGCGCGTCGATGATTTCGATGGCGGGCGTGACGTAGGCCGTCGCATCGAGCACATCGAACAACGAGACATTCGGCCCTTGCAGCGGCTTTTGCAGCACGAACGCCAGTTCCACTTCGACGCGCGGCGCGATGAAGCGATCCGCGCGAATCGCGCTGCCGGCCTCGATAAACATGCTGTCGAGCAGCGGTGCGTAGTCGGGCTCGTCGATCTGCGAGGCGCGCTGCATCGCGCGCGACGTGAGGCCGATCTTGCGCCCCTTGATCGTGTGACCCGCCGCGAGCTTGAGCTTGACCCACTCGCGCTGGATCGCATAACCGTCGTCGATGGTCATCGACGGATGAGCGCGCGAGAAATGGCGCAACTGCGTGCGAGTGCGCTCCGCTTCGTCGAGCTGCGCGGCGAGTTCGCGAATGATGTGCGCTTCTAGCATGATGAATTCCTCAACCGCGCATGCAGGTTGTTGTGTTTCCACGCGCCTTCCTCGCTGAATTCGACGATCTCCAGCGAGAGCGCGAGTCCGTGCGCGGCGAACGCTTCGGCGAAATGCAGCTTGATGGCATCGAACAGCGCATCGCCGGTGGCGCGGCGGACTTCAGGCGTGCGGCCTGCGCCGATTTTCAGGCAGCCGTGCAGGAAGGCGTTGTGCGGATCGCCATCGGCGATGTAGTACTGCTCGCAACGCAGCGCGCGCGTGCGGATGCCGCCGCGCGGATAAACGCGCGCGCCATCGGCGTCGCGCTGCGCGTCGAGCACCTGCGCGAGCGTTTCGCAGAGCTGGCCGATACTCGCGGCGTCAGCGAGGTTGGCGCTGTATTCAAGGGTGAGATGGGGCATCTGAAGTACTCCTTCGCGGCTTAGCGCGGCAGCGGCGTGACCGGCAGCACGGCGTTGATCTGCCCGGTGCCCGAACTGCCGAAATACGGCGTGATGACTTCCGCGCGGCCCTCGTACTGATCCCAGCCCAGCGCGCCCAGCAGCATCGCGGTGTCGTGCATGCCGCCTTCGCCCCAGCACTTTTCGTTATAGAGCGGCAGCATTTCGCAGAAGGTCTTCCAGTCGCCGCGTTCCCACATCGCGACCACATTGCGGTCGGTCTGTTCGAGGAACGGGTCCCAGACCTTGTGCATGAACTGCTCGGCGGTACCGTTGTTGGCGAAGTGATGGCTGAGCGAACCGCTGGCGAGAATCGCCACCGTGCCCTCGTAGCGTTCCTCGATGGCGCGGCGCACCGCAAGGCCAAAGCGCGCGCTCGTGGCGAGGTCGTGCCACATGCACCAGCCCGCCACCGAAACCGTCTTGAAGCGCTGATCCGCGTTCATATAACGCATCGGCACCAGCGTGCCGTATTCGAGTTCGAGCGTGGTCTCGCTGTGCGCGCGGCTCTTGACGCCCATCTCGTTCGCGACATCGGCGATCAGATGGCCGAGCTGCGCGTTGCCGGGATATTCGTACTCCATATTTTTAATAAAGTGCGGCAACTCGTTGCTGGTGTAGTTGCCGGCGAAATGCGGCGCGCAATTGATGTGATATTCGCTGTTCACGAGCCAGTGCACGTCGAACACCACAATCGTGTCCACGCCCAGCTCGCGGCAGCGCCGGCCGATTTCCTTGTGCCCGTCGATAGCGGCCTGACGACAGCCCTTATGCGGGCCGTCGAGTTCCGATAGATACATCGAAGGTACGTGGGTGATTTTTGCCGCCAGCGCGAGTTTGCCCATCGCTGTGTCTCCTATGTTCTGTGCGGGCAGCCCGGTTCAAGCGCCCCAGCGCGGGATGTGATGCGAGCCCAGCGAAACACACACGTTCTTGGGTTCGAGAAACACCTCGTAGCTCCACGTGCCGCCCTCGCGGCCCACGCCGGAGGCTTTGGTGCCGCCGAAAGGCTGACGCAGATCGCGCACGTTCTGGCTGTTCACGAAGCACATGCCCGCCTCGACGGCGGCGGCCACGCGCAGCGCGCGGCCGGTGTTTTCGGTCCAGACATAGCTCGACAGTCCGTAAGCGATGTCGTTCGAGATGCGGATGGCGTCTGCTTCGTCCTCGAAGGGAATCAGGCAGGCGACTGGCCCGAAGATTTCTTCCTGCGCGATGCGCATGCGATTGTCCACATCGACGAATACCGCGGGCCGCACGAAATTGCCTTTTTTCAGTGCTTCCGGCAGGTCTGGCTGCTCCAGACCGCCGCACGCGAGCGTGGCGCCTTCCTTCGGGCCAAGCTCGATATAGCTGCGCACTTTCGCCAGATGACCCTGGCTGATCATCGGGCCGACGACGGTTTTTTCGTCGAGCGGATCGCCCACGATGATGCGCTTCGCGCGCTCGATAAAACGTTCCGCGAATTTCGCGTAGATCGAACGTTGCACCAGAATGCGCGAACCGGCGGTGCAGCGCTCGCCGTTGTTCGAGAAGATCATGAACACGGCAGCGTCGAGTGCACGTTCGAAATCGGCGTCGTCGAAGATCACGAACGGCGACTTGCCGCCCAGTTCCATGGAGAACTTCTTCAGGCCCGCGCTCTGCACGATGCGATTGCCCGTAGCCGTCGAGCCTGTGAACGACACGGCCCGCACATCCGGATGCGCAACCAGCGGTTCGCCCGTTTCCTGGCCGAAACCATGAACGACGTTCAGGACACCTGCGGGGATGCCCGCTTCCAGCGCAAGCTGACCGAGCATCGACGCCGTGAGCGGAGACAGTTCGCTCATCTTGAGCACGGCGGTATTGCCAAACGCAAGACACGGCGCGACCTTCCAGGTGGCGGTCATGAACGGCACGTTCCACGGCGAAATCAGCGCGCACACGCCGGTCGGATGAAACAGCGTGTAGTTCAGATGCGTGCTGGTGGGGTAGGTGTGGCCGTCCACCGCCGTGCACATTTCCGCGAAGTAGGTGAAGTTGTCGGCGGCGCGCGGCACCAGCTGCTTGCTCGTCTGCGAGATGGTCTGGCCGGTGTCCTTCGTTTCGGTCTGCGCGATTTCCGGCACGTTCTTCGCAATCAGTTCGCCGAGCTTGCGCACGAGTTTCGCGCGTTCCGCCGCGGGCTTCGCAGCCCACGCGGGAAAGGCGTTCTTCGCGGCGCTGACGGCGAGATTGACCTCTTCCGCGCCGCCGCGCGCGACTTCCGCGAGCACGTCCTGGTTCGCGGGATTCACGGTTTCGAAGTAGTCGCGGCTCGCGTGGGCGCGGCCGTCGATCAGGTGTTCGATACGCTCGGTAGGCATGGCGGGTTCATTCCGTCGGGGTGGCGCGGCCGAAATCGGCATCGGACGCGATCGTGTTGACAAGGCGGCCGAGGCCGTCGATTTCGCAAATCACTTCGTCGCCGGCATTCACGTTGACGACGCCTTCGGGCGTGCCGGTGAGGATCACGTCGCCGGGCGCGAGCGTCATGAAGCCGCTCAGATATTCGATCAGTTCCGCGATGCCGGTGACCAGATCGCGCGTATTGCCGTGCTGCCTGAGTTCGCCGTTCACGAGCGTGCGCAGATCGAGCGCGTTGACGTCGGCGATATCGGCGCCGTCGACGAACCAGGGCCCCAGCACCGTGCCGCCGTCGCGGTTCTTCACGCGCAGGTTCGGCCGGTAGTAGTTTTCCAGGTAGTCGCGGATCGCGTAGTCGTTCGCGATCGTGTAGCCCGCGACGTACTGCATGGCGTCCTCGCGCTTCACATTCTGCGCCTGGCGGCCTATCACAACCGCCAGTTCGCACTCGTAGTGCATGAAGGTGACATCGGCTGGGCGGCGCGTGTAGCCGCGATGGCCGATCACGCTGCCCGGGCCCTTGAGGAAGACCAGCGGCTCTTCCTGTTTGTTGAATTGCAGTTCTTTCGCGTGTTCGGCGTAGTTCAGGCCGAGGGCAAAGATCGTGCCGGGTTCGAACGGCGCGAGCCAGACCACTTCGTGTTCCTCGCGCACGCGGCCATCGGCCAGGCGCACGCGCCCGGCATCATGCGGATACGCTTCGTGAATCGCGCCCGCGTAGGCAACGCGTCCTCGCATCATGCTGTGGCTCCTTGCGCGGTGTGAGGCGCGATGAATTCGACGGCGAGCGATTGCCAGCCTTCGATCGAGATCGTTGCGCGCGCACCTTCATGCGCGACGGGCGAGCCGTGCCGCACGCCCGTGGTGATGACGTCGCCGGGTGAGAGCGTCATGAAATCGGTGATGTCCGCGATCAGTTGCGCGACCTTGCGCACGTTCGTGGCGGTATTCGCGGAAAAAGGCGCCGCGCCTTCGATATCGACATGGATGGCGAGATTG
Source organism: Paraburkholderia bannensis (assembly GCF_014200455.1). Classification (GTDB taxonomy): domain Bacteria; phylum Pseudomonadota; class Gammaproteobacteria; order Burkholderiales; family Burkholderiaceae; genus Paraburkholderia; species Paraburkholderia bannensis_A. The sequence goes on from NZ_JACHBW010000028.1 coordinate 40,260, forward strand.
TCGGCATCGGCAACATGCTTGCGCGCGAGCACCGTCGGGCCGATCACGCAGAAGCTGTCGCGCGCCCGAAAGCGCACGGACGGGCGATAGACGCTGTCGTGCGGCACACTCAGATCCGCAACCAGCGTATAGCCCGCGATGTAGTCGAGCGCCACGCGCGCCGCGACGCGCGTGGCGGTGCGCCCGATCACGACGCCCAGCGACGCGCCGACCTGCAAGCCTTGCGCGCCCGGCACGACCACACGTGCGCCGTGGCCCGCAAGCGTGTTGCGCGGCTTCAGATAGAGAATGGGCGCGCGCGGGGGCGCCTTATAGGGCGGCGCATTGACGGCGTCGCCGAGCGCTTCGAGCGCGTGGCGGTCGTTGAGCAGCGTGCCGTACACAGCGCCAGAGACCGGCGCGCGGCAGCGTGCGCCGCCCGCAAGCAGCGCGCGGGCCTGCGCCGCGCTGACGTCGCGTGGCAGGGCTTCACCTTCCAGATGCAGCAGATGATCGTCTACGGAAAACATGGCGTGGGTCGCTTTCCCGGAAAACACTAATATGTGAGTGATTCTGCGCTTGCTATGATCCAGCGTCAACCATCGACGTCGCTTTCGCGGGTTTCCCCTGGGCTTTGGGCAATCCGCCGCGGCGTCCTGAACCAGGCCATCATGTCCGATTCCTCACGCACCTCCACGCGCGTTGCGCACCGCAACCTGCCCATGCTGCTCCTGCGGGCGCGCGAAAAGATGATGGAGCGCTTCCGTCCGCTCATCACCGCGCATGGGCTCACGGAACAGCAGTGGCGCGTGATTCGAGCGCTGAATGAAAGCGGTCCGCTGGAGCCGCGCCAGATTTCCGATCTGTGCACGATTTCGAGCCCGAGCATGGCGGGCGTGCTCGCGCGCATGGAGGCGCTGGGCCTCGTGACCAAGGAGCGTTTCGCCGACGACCAGCGGCGCGTGCTGGTGACGCTCACGAAGAAGAGCCATCAACTGGTGAAGGCGATCACGAAGGAACTGGAAACGCGCTATCAGGCGCTGGAACAGGAGGTGGGGACGGAAGTGGTGGAGCGGGTCTATCGCGCCATCGACGACCTGCTCGCCGGGCTCGAATGAGTGTGCCGCCCGGCGCGCGCCGCGCGAGACGGCGCTTGCAAATGGGCGAAAGGTGAGGATTTACGGGAGAGTGCGCGGTTAGGCGCGCGTTCAGCCCAGCGCGTCGAACGCGTTGTCGAGTTCGTTCGCCGAGGTGGGCCGCACGATGCGCGCGACTTCCGTGCCGTCGCGCAGAAAAATGAGCGTGGGCCACAGCTTCACGCGAAACGAGCGGCCGAGTGCGCGGCCCGGGCCGTCTTCCACCTTGATGCGGCGCACGCCGGGATGCTTGGCGAACGCATCGCCAATCAGCGGTTGCGCGCCCTGGCAGTAGCCGCACCAATCGGTGCCGAACTCCAGTACGGCGTGACCGTGCAGCGCGTCGATCTCCTTGCGGGCCGGGGCCTGGGTGGCATAGCTCATCGCGATTCCTTCGGTGTCAGGACATCTTCATACGATAACGCAAGCGGCGCGAATGCGCTTCAGCCCGCTTCAACCCGCTTCGCGCGTGGCGAGCGTCACCGTCGATTCGATGCGCTCGACCAGCCAACCCTCGCTGCCGTGTTCGGCGACGATGGCGTCGATCTGCGCAAGCAGCGCATCGAGCCGCTCGCCCAGCCGTTCGCGCGACAGACTCGACATCGACAGCGGGCGCGCTTTCAGTTGCCCGGTGCTCACGCGCCGGTATTCGATCACCGAAATGCGCTCGATGGCGCTGAACGCCGAGCGCGCCAGTACGTCGGTATGGCTCTCCCATTGCTCCGAGCGCCGCAGCGCGCGGGTGGGATCGCTGTTTGCGTAGCTGTCGAGCAGATTGCGATATTGCGCCGCCCACGGGCGTTGCGGATCGTCCAGTTGCGCGGTGTTGAAGAGCGCGACCGCGCCGCCTTCGGCGATTAACTGATCGAGGCGCGCGAGCGTATCCACGCGATCCATCCAGTGAAACGCGCGGCCGATCACAGCGAGATGAAACACGCCGAGGTCGGGCGAGAGGTCGTATGAGCTGCCCTTGCGATAGTCGATATTGGGCGCGAGGCCTGCGCCCAGTTGGGCTGCTGCTTCGAGCATCGCCGGTTCCGGGTCGATGGCGGTGGCGCCGGCCACCCAGCTGGCGAAGGCGAGCGAAAGCTGGCCCGGGCCGCAGCCGAGATCGAGCAGGCGCTGCGTGCCGTCCAGGCCCACGCGCTGTGCGACGCGCCGGATCAGCGCGGGCGAATAGGCGGGCCGGCCGATCAGGTAATGCGGCGCGGCGTGGTGAAAACGGTCGGCGACGAAGGGCGTGATCTGGCTCATGGCGGGGGGCGGGGCATTCGGCGAATCAGGGACTCGCACAGTCTGGAGACGCGCGGCGGCGGCGTCAAGAAGGCTTGAGGTGAGGGTTTTCGGGAGTGAGGGGCGTGGCGGACGCGGGCGCACCTTTGGGCATCGGCATGGCGATGTTCGTGCGGCCCGATCGCTGCAACAGACCGTAAAACACGCGTTGAAATGAATCTTCCCGACTCCTGCGCCGATGCCGTGCGATGGCCGCGATCGCACGGCAATCCGCATTCGCGATTCAAAGGTGAGCGTTTGCGGGGGGCGGATTAAGTGCGTCGCAAGAGGCGCGAAAGTATCGATGATTAAGCCGTCACGATTTGTGTAAACGGAAAAAACGCTTGTTTTTCAGGCATTTTATTCTTCGTCGACATGAACAAAGTCAAGCGCTGGCAGCGCGCGATCCTGCGCTCGGAGGGCAAAGGTGAGAAGATTCGGGAGTGGTCGGGAGGCCATTGGACGGCCGCCTGCGATGGGTATATAACAGCAGTGCGGGATTCTTTTTACGAAGCTTTCTACGAAGCTCTAGCGAGGGGAAACCATTCATCATGACGAGCGACGATACGCAAAAGCATGACGCTCAAGCGCCGGGCGCGAGTGTTCCACAACCCGTGTCCCAATCCGATCTGGACAATCTGAATGCCGCGCTCTCGCATGTCGACGAAGGCGTGAAGAGCGGCAACATCGCTGCGGGCGCGGCCAAGGGCCTGGTGTTCAGCCTGATCGAAACGCTGGGCGCGCTGGTGGGCGACCCCGACTTGCCCGAACACGCGCGTTCCGGCTATGAAGGCTTGCTCGAAGCCGCGCGTGAACTGCGCGTGAAGCTCGAGCGTTGATCCAGAGCCAGCGCTCCAGGGCTTCAGGGCGACGCGCTTCAGCTAAATTCACGCATCGCCTTGAAGCGTCTGCGCGAGCAAGGCGTCGGCCAGCCCGTGCGGGGCTTCGCCGATGCGCAACTCTGGCGTCTCATGCCAGTCGGCGCAACGTTGCAGCGCGCGCCGCACGTCGCTCACCAGCCGGCCGCTGATACGCACGCCCGGCTCCAGATGCAGTGCCTTCACTTCGAATACCCGCTGGGCGCGATGTGCTTTCGCATCCACGCGTCCAATCAATTTCCCGCGATTCAAGATCGGTAGTGCGAAGTAACCGTATTTGCGCTTGTGCGCGGGCGTATAACACTCGATCGCATAGTCGAAGCCGAATAGCGTCACCGCGCGCTTGCGGTCCCATACCACCGGATCGAACGGCGAAAGCAGCGTCGTGACCGTCGAGGCGAGCGTGCCATTGGCGGCGGCATCGATGAGCGGTGCATGATCGCGATGCACGAAGGCATCGGGCTTCCAGCCCGCCACGCGTACGGGAATGAGCTCGCCCGCATCGGCGAGCGCATGCAGGGCTTGCGCGTAAGGGCGACGCGGCAGCCGGTAGTAGTCGGCGGCCCAATCCGCGCGCAGCACGCCCAGCGCAAGGGCGGTGCGCAGCAGCAGCGTACGTTCGGCCTCGGCGCGCGTGGGCAGGTCGCGCGCATCGTTCCAGTTGGGCAGCACGCGCTCGGCCACGTCGTAGACGCGCTGGAAGTTGTGCCGCTGCGCCACCATCAGCGCGCCGGTCGCGAACAGCACTTCCAGATGACGTTTTTCGGGCTTCCAGTCCCACCAGCCGCCGCCTTTGTCGCCATCGGCGCGCGCGAAATCGGACGAACGCACGGGTCCGTTCTCGCGGATGCTTTGCAGTAGCGCGTCGATTTCGCGGCGATGCCTTGCGTGCCATTCGGCGGCGTATTTCCAGCCCATGCCTGACGGGTCCAGCATGCGATGGCGCAGCAGTCCGTAATCCTCGATCGGCACGAAACAGGCTTCGTGCGACCAATATTCGAACAGATGCCCAGCGGCGAGATGCGCGTCGAGCCAACGCATGTCGTACGCGCCCAGGCGGCTGAACAGCACGAAATAAGGACTGCGAGCGACCACATGAATGGTGTCGATCTGCAGTTGCGCCATGCGGCGTATCGCGTTCAGCACATCGTCGGACGTGGCCTTGCGGCGCGGCGGCGCGAGCAAGCCTTGCGCGGCCAGATGCAGCGTGCGCGCCGCGGCGAGCGGCAACGTCACGCAGCTTGCGGCGCTCGACGCGCAAGGACTCGCGTCGTTGTCTTCGAGCGCCGCGTCGTCACGCATGCAGGCCCGCCATCGAGGCCACCGGCGTCACGGCCTGTCCGGCGCCGGAGGGCATCGCGCCCAGCAACTGGTGGATCTGCGCGACCACGGCGGCACCTTCGCCCACGGCGGCCGCAACGCGTTTGGTCGAGCCCGCGCGCGCGTCGCCGATCGCGTAGACGCCTGCCACCGATGTCGCGAGGCTGCACGACGCATCGTTCGCGCCGGTCAGCACGAAGCCGTTCGCATCGAGCGCCACGCCGCATTCGCGCAGCCAGCTGGTGTTCGGGTCCGCGCCGGTGAAGAGGAATAGATGGCGCGCGTCGAAATGGTCGATGCCTTCGGGGCAGGGCGACTTGAGCCGGATCGCGGCGAGCCCGGCTGCGTCCTCGTCGAGGCCGCCGATCTCGCTGCGCGGATGCACGTTCACATTCGGCAGCGAGGCGATGCGGTCGATCAGATAGCGCGACATCGTCGATTCGAAGCCGGCCTTGCGGATCAGCACATCGATCTGACGCGCCTGAGTAGACAGATAGACGATTGCCTGCCCGGCGGAATTGCCGCCCCCCACCAGCACGACGTTTTCATGCTTGCAGAGCTTCGCTTCGACCGGCGAAGCCCAGTAATAGACGCCGCGCCCCGTATAGCGGTCGAGTCCCGCGATGCTGGGCCGCCGATAGATCGCGCCGCTCGCGATCACGACAGTGTGCGCGCGCACGTCGCCGCTACAGGTTTCGAGGCGGCGCGGATGCTCGTTGCAATGAAGCTTTTTCACCGAGACCGGAATCGCCACATGCGCGCCGAACTTCTGCGCCTGCACGAACGCGCGGCCCGCGAGCGCCTGGCCGGAGATGCCGGTCGGAAAGCCCAGGTAATTTTCGATGCGCGAACTGGCGCCCGCCTGGCCGCCCGGCGCACGCGAGTCGAGCACGATCACCGAGAGGCCTTCGGAAGCCGCATAAACGGCGGTGGCGAGGCCCGCCGGCCCCGCGCCCACGACCGCCACGTCATAGACGCGCTCGCCGTTGAGCTCGGGCAGCAGTCCCAGACAGGTGGCGAGTTCCGGTGCGGACGGATGGCGCAACACGCTGCCGTCCGGGCAGATCACGAGCGGCAGATCTTCGCAGCGCGCCGCGAAGCGCTCGATCACGCAGAGCATGCTTTCATCGCGTTCGTCGAGCACCGAATACGGATGGCCGTTGCGCGTGAGGAAGCCTTGCAGCGAGAGCAGCGCGGGATCGTTGTGCTTGCCGACGAGGATCGGGCCGCCCGCGCCTTTCTCGATCAGCGAGACGCGGCGCAGGATCAGCGCGCGCACGATGCGCTCTCCAAGTTCGGCTTCGGCGACGATGGCTGCGCGCAGCTGCTCGGGTGGAATCAGGATGGCGTCGACGGGTTCGAGCGCCAGGCCGTCGACCAGCGCCGGGCCGCCCGAAAGCTGGCCGACTTCGGCGAGGAAATGACCGCGCCCATGTTCGACGATCAGGCGCTCGCGGCCCAGGCCGTCGCGCTGGAATACCTTCACGGAGCCCGCGAGCAGCACGAACATGCCGGGGCCGGTTTCGCCGGTATGGAACAGCAGTTCGCCTGGCTCCCAATGACGGCGCTCGCCGAAGCGCGCGAGGCGCGCGATCTCGTCATCGGTGAGTTCGGGGAACATCTGGTGCCGCCGCGTGGAGAGCGTCGAGAACGGCGCTTCGGCGGGCTGCGGCTGGGTGTCGGAAAGCGTGGATTGCGGCGAAGACGATGCCTCGTAGCGAGGCGGCTCAGTGGCAATGGAGCCCATCAGGCGATTCTCCTCATGCGCGCGGCGGCCCGGGTCTGGTCTTGCGTTTGCCCCTGCGGCCGCGCGGAATCAGACAGCTTTCGGCGTGATGTTGACTGGCACTTCGGGATGCTGGGTCATCACCAGCGATTCGAGCGCACGCCCGGAATCGCGCCAGGCGTCCAGGCCGCCAAGCAGCGGCACCACGTCGACGAAACCGGCCTCGACAAGCTTCTTCGCCATCCAGGCCGCGGAAATTTCATTGGGGCACGAGCAGTAGATCACCAGCTTCTGCTCGGGCGGATACTTCGTGAGAATCTCGTCGAGCTTGCGCTCGTCGGCGAACAACGCGCCCGGAATGATGAACGGATCGAGCTTGCGCTTTTCCTCCGAGCGGATGTCGAACACCACTGGCGGCGGCTTGTTGGCCATCGCGCGGAAGAGATCGTCCACCGTGATGCGCGCGTTCGCGAGCTTCTTGATGAGCTGGCGGCGGCGCTGCCAGCGATAGGTCGCGTAGAGCAGCAGCAGAACGGCGACCACCACCGCGGCAAAGCGGCCAAGGCGGCTCGCGCCCGCGAGCATCATGTCGATCTGCGGCGCAAACAGCACGCCGATCAGCAGACCGGTGCCCGACCACAGCGCCGCGCCGATCCCGTCGAAACCGACGAACTGGCGATAAGGCGTGCCCATTGCGCCGGCCAGCGGCACCGAAACCAGCGAGAGACCCGGCACGAACTTGGCGACCGCGAGCACGCGCACGCCCCAGCGGCCAAAAAACCGTTCGGTTTTCTTCACGCAGGTGTCGCGCGAGAGCGAGAGCTTGCAGAGCGTCTTGAGCGTATTGCCGCCGTAGAGCCGGCCGGCCATGAACCAGACACTGTCGCCGATCAGCATGGCGAGCACGGACAGGCCGAGCACCGGCGCGACCTGCTGGCCGATCGAACCCGGATGCATGGCGGCCATTGCGCCGAACAGCACGAGCGCGGGCATGGCGGGCACCGGCAGGCCCAGTGCGCCGGCAAGCACGTTGAGAAACACGAGCGCAGGGCCGTACTGCGCGATGAGGTCATGTAGCATCGGCTTACTTCCTGCCTTGGAGCGCCGCACGGGCAGCGCAGATTTGAAGAATAACGTAACGATTATGGACGCATTTCGAAGGCGTGCAAGCGAGGCTGCGAGCGCCCTGGAACGCGAGTTGGGGAGCATACGCGCAATGCGGAATCGATGCGCTTAAGCCCCGGCGCGTTCGATGCCCGCCAGACAGCTAAAACACAAGTGGGCGAGCATGCACGACACGCGCGGCACGCGTATGAAACGGCGCGCGGCACCGTATGAATGAGGCATCGCGCAACTCAGGAAGTACTGAAGAAAAAACCAGCAGAACAACAAGCGTGGAAGCGCACGAAGACACCGTGACGGCGCCTTCGTGCAGACGGCCCGCACGGTCGGCAGGCGCGTGGTAAAGCCGCGTTCGACCCCGATGCGGACTTTAGCGGGTGTGCGATTCCCCAGGTAGCTCGGCGCCTTGAGCGCGGATGGCGGCGATCAGCTCCGCGGGCGTGATTTCATAACGCACTTCGCGGTGGATACCTGGCTTGCGCTCGTCGATTTCAATCAGCAGCAGGCTCTTGCCGTCGGCCGAAGATTCGAGGCGCAATGAACGCGTTTCGCGGCCGGTAGCGTCGTCATGCTCGGTGAGCAGGGTCATGGTTCCGGAAGCCCCGGTCGTGCGCATTGATGTTGTCCTCGTAGGTGGTCGAGCCAATTGTACGGGGTCGGCCGCGCGGCGTCTCAGTGCTGTGAGCGCGGGCGCACATACCGCGCGCGCCGCCTGACCCGGCCAATCAGTTTAACGCGAGTCAACGTTTGCACGAGCATTTTTGCGCGCCCTGCAACGGTGCACCGAACTTGTTGCATTGCCTCAGGCTTTGTCATGGGCGTGACGCAAAGGGTGCTTAATACGCTCGCTCAGGTGGCGAAGCGTTGTCCTGGCGCTATCGGCCTCCCGTAGATCCTCACCATTCATGCGGGGGGCCGCAAAGAAAAAACGGCTCACCCGGTAGAGGCCGGGCGAGCCGTCGAAACGCCGTTGTTACTCGGATCAGACGCTCACGGAGTGAGCGCCTGACGCTTCTGATATTGCGGGCTGCAATGCCTGCTGTCGAGATGGGACAAATGCCGATCTGTCTGCTTAAATGCAGCACGCAAAATGATTACGACGGCATTACGGCGCTTTCTTGTGGCCGTTCGCGATTAAACCTCGGCTTCCTCTTGAGCGTGCTGGCTGCGCGTCGTTCGCGCAACCGGGCGCTTCGCCGGGCTCTTGCGCACGCTCGCATCCGCGCCCGCGACCGTGAAGAGGCGCACCGCTTCGTCCAGCACATCGGCCTGCTCGGCCAGACGCTGCGCCGTGGCGGCGGCCTGTTCGACCAGCGCCGCGTTCTGCTGGGTGGCGCTGTCCAGATGGGCGACCGCCTGATTGACCTGGCGGATGCCCTCGGCCTGCTCGCCGCTCGCGTTGGCGACTTCGACGATGATCGACGAGACGCGGCTCACGGCCTGGTCGATGGCGCGCATCTGCGCGGTCGTGAGCTCCACCAGTTCGGTGCCCTGGGCGATTTCGTGCACGCTGGCGTCGACCACCTGCTTGATCTCCTTCGCCGATGCCGCGCAGCGCTGCGCGAGCATGCGCACCTCGCCCGCCACCACGGCGAACGAGCGGCCCGCCTCGCCCGCACGCGCGGCTTCGACGGCGGCGTTGAGCGCGAGGATGTTGGTCTGGAAAGCGATGCCGTCGATCACGCCGGTGATATCGGAGATGCGCTTCGAGGCGTCGGTGATACCCACCATCGTGCGCTCCATGCGGCCCGCGATCGAGCCGCCCTGGGCCGCGGCATCCTGCGCCTCGCGCGCCAGATCGAGCGCGCGCGTGCTGGCTTCCGCGTTGGCCTGCACGGTGGTGGTGAGTTGATCCATGGTGGCCGCCGTCTCTTCGAGCGAGGCGGCCTGCAATTCGGTGCGACGTGACAGATCGAGATTGCCCGTCGAGATTTCGTGCGCGGCGTTGAGCATGCCGTCGATCTGCGAGCGCACGTCGTAGACGATGGCCGTGAGATTGGCCTGCAACTGATTGAGCGCCTGCAGCACGTCACCGAGATCGTCCTTCGACGCGATCGCAAGCGTGGCGGTCAGATCGCCTGCGGCCATGCGCGTGGACGCCGCCGACATTTGCGCGAGCGGCGCGCCGAGATGACGCGTGGACAAACGCCAGGCCGCGACGCTGCATACGGCGGCCGCGCCGAACGCACACCAGAACGGCGTGGGCGGCAGACCCTGCCACGCCCCGAAACCCGCCGCCGCCAGTGCGGCAGGCACCAGCGCATAGCCGATGCCGATACGCGTGGCGATCGGCAAACGCATGAGCGCCTTGATCGAGCCGATCAAGCCGGTGCGCGTGAGATCGCCCTGTTGCAGACGCACGCCGCGCAAGCGGCCCTCGCGCATCTGCGCATAGAGCTGCTCGGCCTCGCGCACTTCTTCGCGACTGGGTTTCACGCGCACGCTCAGATAACCGACGACGGTGCCCTGCTGGGACACGGGCGTCACGTTCGCGCGCACCCAGTAGTGATCGCCGGACTTGCGGCGGTTCTTCACGAGCGCAGTCCAGGGCCGGCCCGAACCGATCGTCGCCCACATGTCGGCGAAGGCTTCGGACGGCATGTCGGGATGGCGGATGATGTTGTGCGCTTTGCCGATCAGTTCGTCCTTGGTGAAACCGGAGACGGCGACAAAGGCGGGATTGCAATACTGAATGCGGCCCTTGAGATCGGTGGCCGAAACGAGCATCTGTGAAGCAGGATAGTCGAACTCCTGCTGCGTGACGGGTTGGTTGTTGCGCATAGGATTCCTTGCAGATCGGCCGGTCATGGCCCGACAACATGCCAGGATTAACGGCATTTCCCCCACGATCTTTAGGGCCTTTGTCTGCAATAGATCTTTAATTCGGGACGCATCGGTTGGGGGCTGCAGCGGAATCGCTTGCGGTGTCAAGGCAATGGCGGGGATGTGCGCGGGCTATGCGGATGCTTGACCCGGTTTCTGTGGATCAACCCGCCACTCAGTCCTTCGCCGTCCCCGACGCCGTCCCAGCCTCAATCCGTCACCCCGGCCGGACTCAACATCAGGATTGCGCTCACACCGTCACTGGCGTCGATCGTCGATGCCGCGCACTGGTTCATGGTGATATCGAACTCGCCGTTCTTGAGGTGAATCGTGGCGCTGCCATGCGGATGGAACGTCAGATTGGTCACGAAACTCAGGTCCGTCTGCGCACTCGCGACGCGCGTGAGCATCAGTGCATCCACGAAGATCGAGCCAATCGGCTTTTGCACTAGGGGGCGCTTTTGCTGATCGATCGACTCGGGCTGTGCGCTCTGTACGGTTGCAAGTTGTTCCATTGTCTGACTCCTTTTTGCTGGCCAATCCAGCGATGTCGTCATGAATATTGCGCGCACCTTGCGCCATTCAAAATAGAAGGAATACGAAATTATTCTGTCGACGGGTTCCCCTGCCGATGCGGTTCGCGTCATGAACCTATCCACGCATAGGCGACGATCAGAAGAGTCACGATGATGACGAGATCAACTGACGCCACGAAGCGTGTGGATCGACGGTTCATGCGGCGCCAGATACTGCGGGCAAGCATGACCGGAAGATCGTCGCAGAAGACGAACACGGGATCCAAAACCCTGAGAACGATGGCAATGAGCATGACTGGCTGTCCTTTACCGATGCGCTGCTCAGCCTGGCGCAAGCAAAGCGACGACAGCAAGCAGCGCCATCGCCAGCGCGACAATTGCGACGCCGCTGATGCGTAGAACGGCGCGTCGCCGTGCGATCACGGGATCAGGCGAAGGGGCAAACAGGATCACGACGCCGGCTAGCACGACGATTGAAACGAGGATTGCGCGGAATAAAACGGGGTAGGCCACGATGCGGCTCCTGATAGAAGTACCGGAGTCACATCTTAAAAATTCACGCCACTGGGGCCAATCAGACAAGTTCGATTGCGCTGACGAGACACGGGCTGCACTTCGTCGTCAGGTTCGCGCTAATGGTGAGTCATGCGAAATAAATAAGCAGGTTTTGTAGCGTTTAAAGGCTTTGCGCATCAATTGGCGAGCGCCTTTAGTCAGACAAATAAGTCCCGTTAAATTACGATATCAAATCAATTAACTTACATTTTTATTAAGTCATAGAAGACCTCGAAGTCCCTCCGTGATGTAGCTGAAATGCATCAACCAATTGAAATATAAATTAACTTCTGGAATGATATCGATTCTCATTCTCTCGGCGACCCCACGATGGTCGTCGGGGCTTTAAATCAAGAATAGCCAGCCTCGTCAGTCCCTGTGCGCAATTTGGGGCGGCCAGCCAGCCATCGCCGTCCAGGCCGAACGCGCCGCCATCGCGCGTTCCACCGGACGGATTTCTTTTGTCGCACAGGGAACCCATGTTGATCAGGACGCCGCTCGCGAGTGCGCTCGCGCTAGCTTTTGCCTTGCCGTTTGCTTCTTCCGCGCTCGCCCAGAGCGCGCCTGCCGTTGCCGCTTCGGGCGCCGCCGCCACGTCGGCCGCGTCGAAAGCCAATGCCAAGGCCGACGACAACGGCACGCTGCCCGCCGTCGCCGTGAGCGCGGAGGCCGCTGCGCAGGACTTCCAGGCCGAAAAATCGACCGTCGGCGCGAAGACGCCCACGGCGCTGCGCGATATTCCGCAGACGGTAACGGTCATCAACAAGGCGCTGATCCAGTCGCAAGGCGCGACCTCGTTCCAGGACGCGCTGCGCAACGCGCCCGGCATCACCATCGGCGGCGCGGAAGGCGGCCAGATCGGCAACAACATCAATCTGCGCGGCTTCACGGCGCAGAACGACATCTATCTGGACGGCTTCCGCGACCGCAACCAGTACTATCGCGACACCTTCGATCTCGAATCGATCGAGGTGCTGTACGGTCCGTCGTCGATGCTGTTCGGCCGTGGCTCCACGGGCGGCGTGATCAACCAGGTGAGCAAGCAGGCCGGTCTCAAGCCGCTCACGGAAGTCTCGTCCACCATCGGCACCGATGACCGCTATCGCGCGACGCTCGACGTCGATCGTGCGCTTGGCGATCACGCGGCGTTCCGTCTGAATGCGTTCGGCCAGTCGCTGGGTTCGACCCGCGACGAGATGATGAACAAGGACTACGGCTTCGCGCCGACGCTGCGCTTTGGCATCGGCACGCCCACCGAAGTCACGCTTTCGGCGCTGATCCAGCACAACTACGACCAGCCCGATTACGGCGTGCAGTCGATCAACGGTCATGCGTTCGCGCCGTCGAAGAGCACGTACTACGGCTTGACCGACGACCGCACGATCCAGGATCTTCAGACGGTTTCCGCGCGCGTCGATCACAAGTTCAACGATCAGTTCAAGATCAGCAACCAGACCGGCTTCTCGCACTCGCTCACCGACGCGCGCGAAACAGCCGCGCAGGCGGTCCTCACGGGGCCGCTGTCGAGCAGCACGGCGCTCAAGAACGGCAACTACACGACACTGCCGCTTTCCGATCTCTACGTGAAGCTGCAGAGCCACGATCGCGTGATCGAGAATCACTCGGTCTATAACGATACGATGGCGCAGTACAAGTTCAACACCGGCTTCGTGAAGCACGAGATGATCGCGGGTGTTGAAGTGGGCCACGACAGCTACACGAATCAGGCCTACACGCGCAACAATCTTCCGATCGTTTCGCTGCTCGACCCCGTCTATATTCCGACGCCCTCGAACGTCACCACGACGGTCGGCAATCACGCGGAATCGGGCGCGACCACGCTGGCGGCGTATTTCAACGAAACGATGTCGCTGGGCGAGCACTGGAAACTGATTGGCGGCGTGCGCTGGGATCGCTTCCAGGCGCATATTACGAACTCCATCAGTGCTCCGAACTATGCGGCGCAGACCAATACGTTCACGAGCGTGCGCGCCGGTGCGATCTATCAGCCGACCGACTGGCAGTCGTATTACTTCTCGTACGGCACGTCGTTCGATCCGTCGCTGGAAGCGCTGACCGTCACGAACAACACCCAGGGTCTCGCGCCCGAGCACACCAAGTCGTATGAGGTGGGCGGCAAGTGGGATCTGCTGGGCGGCAACTTGTCTGTGACTTCGGCGTTCTTCCAGCAGGAAATGGATAACGCGCGTACGCAGACATCGACCGGCGAATACACGCTCGAAGGCGATATTCGCGTGCGTGGCTTCCAGGCGGGCGCAACCGGCCACATCACCGACAAGTGGCAGGTGTTCGCGGGCTACACCTATATGGACGCCATCGTGCTCAAGGCCGCCGACGGCACCCAGGGCAAGACGCCTGCGAATACGCCGCGCAATACCTTCACGCTGTGGACCACCTATGCGTTCACGCCGCATTGGGAAGTGGGCGGCGGCCCGACCTATATGTCGTCGCGTTACGCGGCCAACACGAACTACGTGCAGGTGGGCGGCTACACGCGCTGGGACGCGATGGCCGCGTATCACGAGAAGAAGTGGGACGCGAGACTCAATTTGCTGAACCTGACGAACAAGTTCTACTATGACGCCCTCATCCAGTCGGATGGCGGACGTTCGGTGCCGGGCGTGGGTCGTACGTTGCTCGCGACGTTCGATTACCGCTTCTGAACCGGAAGGTTGGTAACCGGCGCTAATCAAGTCTCCACGCCGGTGTCACGCAAAGCCCGCATGATTGCGGGCTTTTGTGCGTCCATACCCTCTGTAATGCCGCGTAATGAAACCAGTTAGTTTCATGCGCAACGATCGAAGGAAACGACGATGCTGATCCATATCCCGAACGTCCTGACGCCCGAACAGGTGCAGGCGATGCGCGCGCGGCTCGACAACGCAGACGACGCCTGGGTTGACGGCCGCGCGACGGCCGGCTGGCAAGGCGCGCCCGTCAAGCGCAATCAGCAGATCGCCGAGCACACCCCGCTGGCGCGCGAACTGGGCGATGTGGTGCTGGCCGCCATCGAGCGCAATCCGCTCTTCATCAGCGCGGCGCTGCCCAATCAGGTGTATCCGCCACTGTTCAACCGCTACGAAGGCGGCATGACGTTCGGCTCGCATGTCGATGGTGCGGTGCGCGTGCTGCCCAACGGCGTGAAGCTGCGCACCGATGTTTCGGCGACGCTGTTTCTTTCCGCACCCGACGAATACGACGGCGGCGAGCTGGTCGTCGAAGACACCTACGGCGTGCAGGAGGTGAAGCTGCCGGCGGGCGACATGATCGTCTATCCGGCCACGAGCCTGCATCAGGTGAATCCGGTCACGCGCGGCGCGCGCGTGGGCAGTTTTTTCTGGGTGCAAAGCCTCGTGCGCGACGACACCAAACGCGCGCTGCTGTTCGACATGGACACCGCCATTCAACGCCTGAACGCGAGCGACGCGGACGCGCAGGCGCGCCGCAGCCTCGTGGGCTGTTATCACAATCTTTTGCGTATCTGGAGCGAGACGTGAGTTCTACTGAAAGCGCCGTATTGATCGACGATCAGCAACGTAGCGAGCGCACGAAGCGCTCGCGCCGCGCCACTTTCATCAAGTGGCTGCGCAAGGTGCATGGCTGGGTGGGCTTGTGGGGCGCGGCGCTCGGCTTGCTGTTCGGCGTCACGGGCTTCGTGCTCAATCACCGCATGGAGCCGCTGCGCATTTCGCCGGGCGCGCCGCAGGTTTCTTCGATGCAGCTGGACGTGCCCGATCCCGCGCCCGAAACGCCGCGCGATCTCGTCAAGTGGCTGAAGTCGCAGCCCGATCTGAAGCTGCCGCAACGCATGGGCCGCGTGCAGAAGGAGCCGGAGCACAAGGTGGCCTGGGGCGATCGCACCGTGGTCCAGCCCGAGCACTGGCAGATCATGTTCACCGCCCCGCATGAAAGCGTGAGCGCCGAATACTGGGTGGGCAACGATACGGTTTCGCTCAAACGCTCCGACAATTCGCTGATGGCGACCATCACGAACCTGCACAAGGGCGTGGGCATGAGCATCGGCTGGGTGCTGTTCATCGACACCTTCGCGGGCGCGCTCATCCTGCTCTCGCTCACGGGCGTGCTGCTGTGGACCGAGCTGAACAAGCGCAAGACGGTGGGCGCGGTGCTGGTGATCGGCTCGATCGTCGTGGCGGTGTGCGTCGGGCTGGCCTGAGCGTTACCCGGTCCGATCCGCGCGGCTCAGATGCCGCGCCAAATAGTCGATAAAGGCGCGCACCTTGGGCGGCAAAAAACGGTTGGGCGGATACAGCAGCCAGACCGGGCCCATATAGGCGCGCGCCTCGAAGATCCATTCTGGCAGCACCTGCACGAGCCGACCGTCGCGCAACGCTTGGGCGGCAGTGAATTCGGGCAGGCAGGCGATGCCCCAATCTTCCATCGCCGCTTCCAGACGCGCGCCTGTATGGTTCGCGATATAGCGGCCCTTCACCTCGACGGTCTGCGTTTGCGCGCCCTGGCGCAGACGCCAGCGGTGATCGTCGGCGGTTTCACCCAGCCATAGGCAATCGTGCTGCGCCAGTTCGCGCGGGGCAAGCGGCGTGCCGTGCGCGGCCAGATACGCGGGCGACGCGCACAGCAGCCAGCGCACCTCGCCCAACTGGCGCGCGGCAAGTCCGGGCGGCGGCGTGCGCGTCGCACGGATCACCAGATCCAGACCGTCGCGCAGCGGATCGACTTCATGGTCGATAAAGACGAGTTGCACATCCACTTCAGCGAACTCGCGCAAAAAGCCCGGAATCAGCGGATGAATCACGGTCTTGGCATAGGCCGTGGGCGCGGCGACGCTCACGCGGCCCTGCGGTCTGGCGGCGAGCTGGCCTGCGGCGTCGATGGCGCCTGCTGCCGAGCCGACCATGTCGCGGCAATGCCGATACACCTGCTGGCCCGATTCGGTCACGCGAATCTGGCGCGTCGAGCGCTCCAGCAGACGCGCGCCTAGCGCTTCCTCCAGACGTTTGATCTGGCGGCTGACCGTCGACGGCGTGCTGCCCAACTGGCGCGCGGCCACCGAGAAATTGCCGGCCTCGACCACGCGCGCGAAGGTCGCGAGGTCAGGGAGCAGGGCGAAAAGTTCGGTCGGGTTCATCTGTGCAATCAAAACATAAAAGCTGTGCGCGGTAGCCAGATTATCGTCACGAATGCAAAGCAGGACAATGGCCGCTCCCGCCATCCACGAGGTTTCCGCCATGTTTTCGCGCTTCGCCCGCCTGATGCATCTCGCCGACTGGCTGCTGCTCGCCGTCGCCATTGTCTGGGGCACGAGTTACGGCGTGGTCAAGCACGCGCTGGCGTTTTATCCGGTATTGGGGTTGTTGGCGTTGCGGTTTGCGCTGGCATTCGTGCTGCTCTCGCCCGCGCTTCGGACACTGCGCGGCGTCTCGCGCAAGGCGCTAGGCGGCGCGATGCTGATGGGCGGCCTGCTGCTCGCGATTTTTTTGTGTGAGGCATTTGGGCTGGCATTCACGCGCGCCTCCAATGCGGCATTTCTGGTGAGCCTGTGCGTGGTGTTCACGCCGATGTTCGAATGGGCCATGTTGCGGCGCAAGCCCTTGCGCGCGGAGTGGCTCGCCGTGGCCGCTTCACTCGCGGGGGCCTGGCTGTTGACGGGCGGACTCCACGCGCTAAATGGGGGCGACTCCCTGATCGTGCTTGCGGCAATGCTGCGAGGCTTTGCGGTCTGTGTGACCAAGCGCGTCATGCGCGACGCAAAGCTCGATCCGCTTGCCGTCACGGCGGTGCAAGCGGGTTGCGTGGCGAGCGGCAGCATCGTGCTCGCCGTGGTCTTCGCACCTTCGCAATGGCAGCCGTTGCCGGCGCTGGCGACGCATCTATCGTTCTGGGGCAGCGTGATCTGGCTTGTACTGGGTGCGACCCTCTTCGCCTTCTTCGTCCAGAACTACGCCGTACGCCGCAGCAGTCCAACGCGCGTGGCCTTGCTGATGGGCAGCGAACCCGCGTTTGGCGCGCTTTTCGCGTGCCTCTGGCTGGGCGAACGCCTGAGCGTCGTGGCGTGGACCGGCGGTGCGCTGATTGTCGCCGCTTCGCTGCTCGCAACGGTGCAATGGAAGCGCGCCGACGCCGCCGCGCTCACCGAAGCCGCGAACGCCTGAAGCGGCTTCGCCCCATTAGTCCTTCACGCCGCGCTTGCGCAGCAGATACGTATCCATGATCCATCCGTTGGCTTCGCGCGCTTCGGCGCGCACGCGCACGATCTGGTCCTTCACTTCGTCCAGCGGCCCGGCCATGAGAATCTCGTCGGGCGTGCCCACATAAGCACCCCAGTAAATATCGAGGTCCTCGCCCGCGATCTGCGTATAGGCATTTTGTGCGTCGAGCATCACCACGGCGCTGTCCGCATCGTCGGGAAAGCCGTTTTCCGCGAGACGCCGCCCGGTCGTGATGCTCACCGGCTTGCCGATGAAGTTCAGCGGCACGCGGTGCTTCGCCGCCAGCGCCTGCACGCTGCTGATACCCGGAATGACCTCGAACTCGAACGCGATACGCCCATCGGCGAGGATCGCATCGAGAATGCGGATCGTGCTGTCATAGAGCGATGGATCGCCCCAGACGAGGAACGCGCCGCATTGTCCATCGGCGAGTTCGCTCTCGATCAGACCTTCAAACACGCGCTGCTTGTCGCGATTGAGTTCGTCCACGGCGGCCTTGTATTCGACGCCATCGCGCCGCCGCTCGGGGCTGCTTGCCTCCACGATCCGATAATCAGGATTCCGGATAAATCGTGCGCAGATTTCCTTGCGCAGCGCGACGAGCTTGTCTTTCGCCGGACCTTTATCCATCACGAAGAATACGTTGGCGGCGTTGAGCGCCTCGATGGCTTGCACGGTCAGATAGTTGGGATCGCCCGCGCCGATGCCGATAATCAGAATCTTTTTCACGTTGAAGTCTGCACAAGAGAGTCGCCGCCGCGCGGCACAGATGCGGCGATGATAGCGCGAGTCCGCCATCCGACGACCACGCGCATGACACGCCAGATGCCCGGATCGTGGCCCGCCGCCGCATCGAAGTAATTTTCTTCAATACGCACGCTCTGGCCTTGCGTACGCTCGACGCTGAATCATCGCCGTTGGGCGTATCGAGGAGAATCGTGAGTACCGTACTTTCCATGGCCGCCTTCGCACTGGCCACATCCATCACGCCAGGTCCCGTCAATATTGTCGCGCTCGGTGCGGGCGCGCGTTATGGCTTGCGCGCGAGCCTGCGCCACGTCACGGGCGCAACGGTGGGCTTTGCGCTGCTGTTGCTGCTGATCGGCCTCGGTCTGCACGAACTGCTCGTGCAATGGCCGATGCTCACGCGCGTAATCGAATGGGCGGGCGTGGCGTTTCTGCTTTACGTCGCGTGGAAACTCGCTGCCGACGATGGCCGTATCGACACCACGGGCGCAGCGCGCGGCCCCACGCTGCTCGCTGGCGCGGCGATGCAATGGCTCAATCCCAAGGCGTGGCTCGCATCGGTCGCGGGCATGGGCGCCTACGCGGCCTCCGGCGAAAAAGCGCTCGTATGGCAGTTCGCGGCAATCTACTTCGTGGTCTGTTTCGCGTCGATTGCTTGCTGGGCATGGGCGGGCGCATCGCTGCGCCAGGCCTTGCGCGAACCGGAGCGGGTGCGCTTGGTGAACCGGACGATGGCGGCGCTGCTGGCGGCAAGCGCCTTATGGCTGCTGCTCGATTAAAGCCTGTGCGTCAGCCGCGATATTGTCCCGGCGTGGCTGCGACGAACTGGCGAAACACGCGCTGCAAATGTGCCTGATCGGCGAAACCGGCTTCTGCGGCCACATCGGCAATGGCGTGGCCGCGACGCAATTGCGCGCGGCTGAATTCGATGCGCCGATTGACCAGGTAGGCATGCGGCGTGAGGCCGTATTGCTCGCGAAACGCGCGAATCAGGTATGAAGGCGATAGCTCCGCCGCCGCGCAGATGTCTTCGAGCTTGAGCGCGCGCGTGTAGTTATCGTCGATGAATTCGGCGGCGCGCACGATGCGCTGATCCGGCGCGCGTGACGCGTCGCCATCGGGCGCGGGATTGAGCGTTTGCTGGAGCAGCGTGAAATACTGCGTGGCCGCGCTCTCCTTGCGCCATGCGTCCACCTGCGGATCGACCAGCAGGTCGTACAGCGCATTCAAGCCGTCGAACAGATCGGCGTCCCACGAGAGTGTCTGCTCGAATGGGCGATAACCTTCTTGCGCGCCAAAACCCAATGTCTGTTGCAGGCGCGCGAGCCAGTCCACGTCGATATGAAACATGCGATAGGTCCACGCTTCGTCGTCGGCGGGATTGCAGGCGTGCGCCACTTGCGCATTGATGACGACAACCGCGCCTGCATGAATGTGCTCCAGCGTGTCGCCGTTCAGATAGGTGCTGCGGCCGCCCAGAATCGAGCCGATCGAGAACGTGCTGTGCGCATGGCGGCCGTAGCGGACCTTGCGGCCATCGGCGATGGCGCGCACTTCGATGAAAGGCAGGGCGTCGTCGCGCCAGAAATTGGGCGTGGCGTCAGTGGATTGGGGCATGGCGGACCTCGAAAGCGATGCCTTCGTGAATCGCATGCTATTCACGAAGACATGGGAACTTGATCTTAACGCGGCGCGGCGCGCAAGTCGTGTTAGTTTGGCGGCTCGCCTCAATTCGAACGGATACCCACTGCCTATGAACGCGACTGCGAACGCGACTGCGAATACCCCTTTGCTGACGATCCGCACGCTCAACGAAAACGATATCGGTGCCTTTCGCGCCTTGCGTGTGCATGCGGCAGCCGACACGCCGTTCGCCATTGTCTCTACACCCGAGGAAGAAGCGCGCTCGACTGCCGAAGACATTATCGCGCGCGTGCGGGAAACCGATCAGCAGGCGATGTTCGGCGCATTCAATGGCGAGACGCTGATCGGAATCGCTGGCTGGCGGCGCGAGCAGCGTGTGAAATGGGCGCACAAATCGCTGATCTGGGGTGTTTTCGTCGATCCGGCTTATCGGCGTGCAGGCATTGCGCGGCGCCTCATTGAAACCGCCATCGAACGCGCCAAAGAGAGTGGCGTCGAACAGGTTCAATTGAGTGTCTGTACGCAGAATTCGCGCGCGCAAACGTTGTACTTGTCCTTGGGTTTCGTTATTTACGGTCGGGAGATGCGCGCGCTGAAAATCGGCGACGAGTATTTCGACGAAGATCTGATGGTGCTGATGCTCGACTGATCTCGCCTTGAATGCGCTTGCAATCGCGCCAATTCTGTCTGTGCGTTGGCGCACGAATTAAGTACATTCATCATTTCGTCATACAACCCGGTCGATAATCCACTCCGAATAAATTGGCCTTCGTGTCACGAGGCGTGCAAACGATAGCGCGCCCGGTACGGTCAAGGCCTCGGGGATTTCGACATGACCATTCGTCACCGCATCACGCTACTCATCGCTCTGATGTTCGTCGCGCTGTCCGCCATCGGCGGCTACGCGGTTTATCAGACGCGCCGCAGCGCCACCGATGTTCACCAGGTTACGCAGGGCGTCGTGCCCAGCGCGCTGGCGTCTTCCGATCTCGTCTCGCTAGTCAAGGACGTGCAGCTTGCGACGATGACGCTGGTCTACGCGCCGGACGCGACCACCGCGCAGCTCGCTCAGGACGACCTCAAGAAGAAGGAAACCGCGCTGCGCGCCGCGCTCGACGTGCAGAAGCAGGCGGCCGCGAGCCACGCGCAGGACGGTCTGGTCGCGCAGGCGCAGGAAAGCATCACGAACTATTTCAACGCAATCGACGACACCGCGAAGATGAAGGCCGCGGGCAAGAACGAACTTGCCCAGGCCTATCTGTTCGCCAACGTCGCGCAATATCGCGACGAACTCGAAGGCATCGTCACCACGATGCGCGTCGAGAAGAACCGCCAGAAAGACGACGCCATCAACGCGCTCAACGGCATGCTCGACACCACCACCAGCGCCATTGCCGGTGTGACGGGCGGCGCGGTCGTGCTGCTCACCGCCATTGGCCTGCTGCTGTATCGCCAGATCACGCGCCCGCTTTCGCGCATGCAGGAAGAGATGAGCGAGATCGCGTCGAACCAGGATTTCACGCGTCGCGTGCCGGTGGGCCGCATGGACGAAATCGGTCATTCGATCGTGGCGTTCAACGGCATGATCGAAAAGATCCAGCACAGCTCCGCGCAACTCAAGCGCAAGACCGCCGACATTCAGGCGATGTTGCAGAACATGCAGCAAGGCATCTTGACGGTAGTTGAGGGCGCAACGGTTCACAACGAATATTCGGCCTATCTGGAAGCGATTTTCGAAACGAAGGAAATCGCGGGCCGTTCGCTGATGGATCTCGTGTTCTCGCACACGGAGCTGGATGCCGACACGCTCTCGCAGATCGACGCCGCCGTGCAGGCTTGCCTTGGTGAAGACGACGTGAACTTCGCGTTCAACCAGCATCTGCTGGTCAACGAAGTCACGCGCACGATGCCCGATGGCCGCAAGAAAGTGCTCGACCTGAGCTGGTCGGCCATTACCGATGAAAACGATGTGGTCGTGCGCCTGATGCTGTGCGTTCGCGACGTGACCGAACTGCGCGAACTCGCGGCGGAAGCGGGCGAGCAGAAGCGCCGCCTGCAGATGATCGGCGAAATTCTCGCGGTCAGCGAAGAGAAGTTCCACAACTTCGTTGAGGGCGCAACCGGCTTCATTCACGAAAACGAACGCATCATTCGCCAGCACGATTGCGCGGATATGAGCGCGATCGACGCGCTGTTCCGCAACATGCACACCATCAAGGGCAATGCGCGCACTTATAGCCTCCAGCATCTCACGGGCGTGGTGCATGAAGTCGAGCAGCGCTACGACGCGCTGCGCCGCGCAGATACCAGCCACGCGTGGGACCAGCAGGCGCTGATCGACGATCTGCATCGCGTGCGCGAAGCCGTCGATCACTACGCGACGCTCAACGAAGTGAGCCTTGGCCGCGGTGCGCGTTCGAAGGATGAAGGCCTGAGCATCGGCCGCGATCAGATCGACGCCAGCCTGCGTCTGCTGGATAGCGCGAATCAGGACGATATCGGCTCGCTGCGCGCGATGCGCGAGGAACTGCGCAGCCTGCTGGGCGGCATCGGCACCGAAAGCGTCGAAGACGCTCTCGCTGGCGTGATCGATTCGCTGCCTTCGCTGGCGCAGGAACTCGACAAGGCCGCGCCCGTGGTGCGTATCGACGACGGCGGCTACCGTCTGCGCGCCGAAGCAGCCGGCACGGTCAGCGACGTCTTCACGCATCTGCTGCGCAACTCGCTCGATCACGGCATCGAAACGCCGGCGCAGCGCCGCGAGCTGGGCAAAGCTGAAGCGGGCCATATCGACATCAAGCTGGCCATGAGCGAAGGCGCACTGCGCATCGCGCTGGCCGACGATGGCCGTGGCCTTGCGCTCGCGCGCATTCGCGGCATCGCGACCGGGCGCGGCTGGTTGGGCGCGGACGAAACGATCAGCGACGAAGATATCGCGGCCTTCATCTTCCGCGCGGGTTTCTCCACGGCGCATAGCGTGACCGAAGTGTCGGGCCGTGGCGTGGGTATGGACGCCGTGCGCGACTTCCTCGAACGCGAGGGCGGCCGTATCGAATTGCGTTTCACTGATAACCGCGAAGGCGCCGATTATCGGCACTTCGAAACAATCGTCTATCTACCGCAAAGCTGTGCCGTCGCTGCGGCGCCTGCACGAGCGGCTGTGCAAGAAGAAGCGCTGGCTTGACGCGCAGCGGGGGATGACGTGGTGTTTCCGTATTTGATCGGCGCGGTGGCGGGTTTTGCAGTGCCGGCGCTATGCGCCGTCGTGCTGCGCCTGCGCGCACGCAGCCAGGCCAACGAAGCGCTGCTCGCGCTTCAAGAGGCGCACGACGCCGCGCTCGCGCAGGCTGAAGCGCGCCTGCACGACGCGCGGGACAGCGCGGCGCACGAGCATGAGGATCTGGCGACGCAGATCGATTCGTTGCGTGCGGACCTCGCGCAACGCCGCATGGTGGCCGACGCGATGGAGGCGACGCTGGCCGCCGAGCGCGCGCGCAGCACCGACGCGCTGCATCGCATCGAACGCATCGCCGCCGAGGCCGCGCGCCTCAAGCAGATGTCGGTCACATTCGAGCGCTGGCATGAGCAGATGATCTCGCTGATGTCGCAGAACCACGACATGCACCAGAAGAACCAGGAGCTGTCGTCGATCGTGAGCCATGTGCTGATCGTGTCGCTCAACGCGTCGATCGAAGCGGCGCGCGCGGGCGCGGCGGGACGCGGCTTCTCGATCGTGGCAGGCGAAGTGCGCACGCTGGCGACGCGCTCTCAGGAATTGTCGAAGAGCTATCGCGACAGCCTGCATCGCAACGACCTCATCACGACGGCGACGTTCCAGGACATTCAGGCGGGCGGCAAGATGATCGCCGCATCGCTTGCGAGCGTGGAATCGCTTTCGCAGCAATTGCGCGCGGAGCTGGAAGACGCGCGCGCCGAGGCGCACGCATGATAGGCACGCATGCGCAGGACAGTTTCGAGCGGATCTTCTTTGGCGCGGCGCGCACGCGCCTCGTCACCGATCCGCAGCACGGCTGCGAGATTACACCGGCGCCGAACGATGTTGCGCAGGGCGAGCAGGTGGTCGTGCTGACGATTTCCTCGATGCAGTTCCGCGTGCTGCTGTTGCTGCATGTGAAGGATGACGAAGCAACCCGCGGTTACTACGCGGCGGATGGCGGCCGTACTGTGCTGGATACATTCATGGAATTCGGCAACCTGTGCTGCGGATCGATGAACCAGCAACTGGTCGAGCATTTCCCCGATCTGGGCATGTCCACGCCGTATTCGCTCGGCAGTCAGTGCTTGCCGTATTTGCGCGAGTTGAAGCCGGACAGCGTGAAGTCGTATTCGCTCACGCTCGACGGGCGCGTGCGGCTGGGCGCGACGCTGTGCATCTGCACGCATACGCCGCTCGACTTTATTGCGGTGGAACGGGTTGGCGAGCACGAAGGCGCTGGCGAACTCGAATTGTTTTAAATCGATTTCACGCAACATCCCGTAATACCCCGCAGCACCACGAATCACGAACGCCTTCGCAAGCGCAGGAAAGCAGACGCATGAACACGAACAAGCCTGGCAGCAAGATTCTGCTGCTGGAAAACGATAGGGCACGCGCGCAGGCGCTCGAAGCCATCGTCGCCGAGCATCATCTCGCGTGCGTGCAGGTGCGGCGAGAGGCGCTGGCCACGGCCCTGCAGACGCATTACGACCTGGGCGGCGTACTGCTCGGCGAGGATTTCGGCGGCTCGCGCGAAGCCGCGGCGGCCGTGGCGGTGGCACTGGAGGTAGAGCGGCCGGAACTGCCGATCGTGCTGCGCCGTGCTTCCAGGCAAGCGGATGGCGCAGCCGACGATCTGCCCGAAGCGCTGCGCCGGGTGCCGCGCACGAGCTGGATTGACGACGAACCGGAAGCGCTGCAGGCGGCGCTCGCCACCCATGTGTTCTCGGACGATTATCCGGACCCGCTCGTTGACGGCATCACCGATCTGACCTTTGGACGCCTGCGCGGGCTGTTTCCGGACCTGGACGTGAACTGGGATACGCCAAGCGTGGTGCGCGACCGCATCATCTTCGGCGAAGTGCTGACGCTGATTCCGATCGAAACGGCGTGGTGCCGCGGCTGGTTGCTGATGCAGGCCGAGGAAGCGCCGCTGATCGAACTGCTGCCGCCGCGCGCGGGCCGCGACGAAACCAGCGATTTCCGCGACGTCAACGGCGTGCTGGGCGAACTGACGAATCTCGTGTGGGGCGCGTTCCGCAACCGCTATCTGGGCAACGCGCAGCATGGCGCGCAAGAAGGCGAGAACCGCGCGCAGGTGCAGGTGCCGCTGCTCATCAATCACCGGCGGCGCTATCTTTCGTTTGGCTCGGACAATCCGCAGCTATGCATCAAATATCGCCTCACGTGTCCCACGACGGGCCGCGAGGTGGTGATCGACCAGCGCTTCGTATTCAGCCTCGGCTGGTCGCGCGAGGGTTTCGACGAGACGGCGGCACAAGCCGCGGCCGCCGCTGAAGTGGAGCAGGCGAGCGGCGAACTCGAACTGTTTTAACGAACCGATTTTGACAGGCGCGCCGGTCATGGCGCGAAGGAAACAGACAACATGGCAAAGATTCTGGTGGTGGACGATTCGAGCACGGTGCGCGACGAAGTGGCGGGCTTTCTGCGCAAGAACGGTCTGGACGTGGACACGGCGGTGGACGGCAAGGACGGCCTCGCGAAGCTGAAAGCGAACCCCGGCGTGAAGCTGGTGGTGAGCGACGTGAACATGCCGAACATGGACGGCCTCACGATGGTCGAGAAAATCCGCAGCGAACTGGCGAACACGGCCGTGAACGTCGTGATGCTGACGACGGAAAGCAGCCCGGCGATGAAGGAGCGCGGCAAGGCGGCAGGCGTGCGCGGCTGGATCGTCAAGCCGTTCAAGGGCGAAGCCGTGCTGGAGACGTTCCGCAAGCTGGCGGGTTGATCGCGCGGCGATAGAACGGGGCGTTCTGGCTGGCGGTTTAGGTTGATGTTGATTTAAGCGAAAGGCTGATCCGGTTTTTATCGGGTTGGCCTTTTTTGTTTTTATCGATACCGTTTTTGAATTGCACCCTTTGATTTTTCGAATGAGAAATAACCATTCAAGCTCTTCGAGATCCAGTTGGCTATTTATTTGATATCAAATAATTTTCGATTTCGTAGGTGCTCAAGGTTAAATTCCAATTTTTCGGATCTTACTGATACTCCTGAGTCCTGATCCGTGGATTATTTCCAGCTGAGCTGACGTGTTGCTCACCTTGGTTGCCGGTCCAGCGTCGGCCCGGATCCTTTGGTAGTTAATCTGAGGAAGAGTAATGCTGAGAAACAGGGAGTGTTGCGAGGAGTTCAGAAAATGAGGCGAGCTCTATTGAGAGTGGGCGATAACACAACGGCTGGTGGGGCCGTTCTTGAAGGTGCGGAAAATTCCACGGTTCAAGGTAGAAGTGTAGCGTTTATTGGTGCGCGAATCTGGTGTCCGGCGTGTAACTCGGAAGGCTTCGTTGCGTGGGTGGGACCGCACAGAAAGGCGACGATGAACGGTAAGCAGCAGGCGCTAGATGGTGACGAATGCGCTTGCAAATGCAGCCCCCGGCCGATTTGCATCGCTTCGCAGAATCTCGCATGGCATAGCTTTGAAGCGGACGAATTGGCCGCTGATCCTTCGAAGTGCGCCATACCAGCAGGGGATTCGACGCGCGAGCTATATGACGAGCAATACGAGCTTCTCGATCAGGATGGCGGACTCATGTGCGGAGTTCGGTACCGCGTTCTCGCTGGATCCCAGATTGAACCGCCCCGGGAATCGTGGAGGCTGGTTGGTTTAAGTTAATGCCGGTTCAGCGGCAACCGTTTCAAGTTGCCGATAGTAGTTTGCCTCAGC
>NZ_JACHBW010000029.1 GCF_014200455.1 Paraburkholderia bannensis
GCGGGAGTTCGGGCGCTAGCATGCCGAGTGTCTCGATTGGAGACACTGGCACGGCCGGTAGCCGAGATCTCGGAGATGTGAGTGAGCACAAGGTTTGCCCCACTTGGAGCCACCGCGGCAGCCCGAGTAGTTCTGGGTAAGCCTGTCTCCACTGGAGACACAGAGATAGGCGCGCGAGTTCGGGCGCTAGCATGCAGTGTCTCCATTGGAGACACTGGCACGGCCGGTAGCCGAGATCTCGGAGACGTGAGTGAGCACAAGGTTTGCTCGACTTGGAAGCACCGAGGCGGCTGCGAGTAGTTCTAGGTAAGCCGGTGTGTGCCTCCACTGGAGACACCGGCACTTCTGGTAGGTGGGAGCACGCCAGCGACGATCCGTTTGGGAAAAGGGAGTGTCTCTATCGGAGCCCCGATTTCTGAGATGCCGACGTGGGGCACGCTGCGCGGTCCCAATCGGTCCGCCCGGAAATCGCGGCTACCGAGTTCCCAAGTCCGGGCAAATCCCGGAGTTTCGTGACTAAGCCCGGGACAATCCCGGAGTTCACAAGCTCAGTCGGGGTAAATCCCGGAGTTACGGGATCGTATGCCACTAGATGTCGCGCTTTCGATTCACTAGAGTTTTTCTCGGACACATTTGCCTCGTCGCTGTGAGTTTTACTTTGAACTACGGACAAACATCGCGCTAACCTCGTCCATCATCCGCCGCTTCTCGGTCTGAAGGTAGATCGACGTGGTCTGTATTGAGCGATGGCCCAGCAGCCGCTGGACGACATCGATCGGTTCGTCATTGGCGGCGGCCACGTGCCGAACGTGTGCCGAAGGGCCTGCGACGTAATCTGCGCTAGCTGCGCGTGCGTCGCGGGCGAGAGGGCATCGAGCTCGGCGAGCAGGCGCGTTCGTAGCCATTCGACGAGCCGGTAGAGATGATTGGATTCGTAGGGCATGCGTATCGCGACATCGTGCTTGCATCGCGCCGCGGCCGTATTAGGGATCACCAGCGGGGCGATGAGCGGGCCGGTGACGGACGGCGCATCGAAGTCGTCGCCGCGGTCGAGCCAGTGCACGCGAAGCGCACGGACGGTTTCCGCGCTGACCGGCACCGTCCGCTCGCGGCTACGCTTTCCCAACACCGTCATTGCCCAGACCTCCAGTCCGTCGTCGGCCGGGTACGGCTGCAGACACTCCCGGCGGGCACCGGCCGCCTCCTCGCGCCGCAGCCCTGAGTCCCCCATCAGCAGCATCAACGCCTGTACGATGCGTCAGCGCTGGTTGCCGGCCACCGCGCCCCGTCGCTGGACGTGGGTGCGCCCATCGGCCCAGAGCTGCCCGGTGAGGGCGCGCTCGATCTGGATTTCGCCCTCGCGCCGGATCGTTCCGGGGTCTCGCCCGCCTTTCCAGAGATTCCCCGCGAGATAGCGCGTGTCCACGGGCTAGGCGAAAGCCGCGCGCAGAACGCGAACGGCGTAGAGACGCGATTCGGGGCTCAGGTCTTCGCCGGGGAACGGGCGGCACAGGCGCGAGGTGCGCGGCGTGGCGCGCACGCACCCACGAACGACGGCGAGGTCTGTTCCAGGAAATCCGTCTAGGCCTCACACTCGTTGACCAGCAGCGAACTGAGCGCTGTGCCCCGTACCGTCACGGTCCAGAGCAGGAACCGCTCGATCTCCCTGGTGGATGCCCGCAGCGTACTCGGGCGGTCGCGGTAAAGATGCAGCCAGGCCCGCACGGCGCCCTAGTCGTTGTGCGCGTGGATGTAGGGCAAAGCCGGGGAGCGGTTCAGGCCACCGCAGCCGTCGAGGACCTCGCGAAGTGCGATGCGCTCAGCGGCGCGAGCAACCTGACCGGTCCACCTACCGCGACGATTGCGGCATCGTCATCTACCAGCCCAGTACGCCACGAGTTCGCCGACGGTCGCCACGCCGCGCCGCCTGAGATAGCGCGCACCATCGGCCGGAACCACATGCCGATCCCGTGGCCGGCCCCGGGCCGGGAGACCGCCAGACGCGGCGTCCTCCACCATCTTCAGCCACGCGGCGGTCAGCCGCGCGCTGCCGTGCCTGCGGATCGATGCCTTCAGACGGTCGGCGAGCACGGGCGAGCCGTGTGCGATCGCCAGCCCCACGAGCGTCGCCAGCATGTCGCGCAGGCAGCGCTCCATCGCACCGGGCGTCGCGGCATGCGGATCGTCGTTCTGGCTGAAGTAGGTGCGGTCGATCATCGCCGGGGCAGCCGCTGCACGGCGGCGCGCAGGGCGGCGAAGTCCTTTGGGGAGTACCTGCACTGGAGATCCAGCTTTTCAGGCATCACGACCTCGGTCAATTGCTGCAACTAACACTCTGCGAAGTCGGCAACAGGCGGGCGCCTGACGGCGCCAAGGCTGGCAGGAAGGGGGACGTAGGGGCGCCGGGCGCGCACGCAGGACCAGAATGGCCGGGGGAGTGAAGATCAAACGCAAGCATAATAATAGCGATTATCCTGCCTGGGGATGTTCGCAAACCTTCTGAAACCTGCGTGAACCGCCCACGCAAGCAAGGACGAAAATCATCTGACGGGCGTCCGCCCGCCGTCATGCCGCGCACGCTGCGCTTCATCAAGGTCGTCTCAATCGACGCATCCCGCAGGGTGGCACGTACAGTCTTCAGCTCCGCCCCTCCAGCCTGCGCAGTGCAACTCGTTAGCCTGAGTGGAGCGATCGGAGTCTAGCGTGTCGGCGGCGGATAGAAAGACGCGGCGCAGGATACGGCAGCTTGACATACCAAAGAACAGCATTGCGTCGCAGAAACGGGGGGCCTGGCTTCCAGTGCTTCGGCGCGAGTGGCGCACGGCGCTCCCGACGGTATCGGGAAACCCAGGCGGAGCGGCCCATTGATTTCGCTATGCCAAGTCGGATCGTATGGGCGCTCGGGACGGTTGCCGCGAGGGTGGCTCAGTCACAGCATATCGGCAGCGGTCCGTGAAACAATAGGGGTCGCGTGGCGGACACACCTAAGCCACGGATTTTTAACGATAACCGTATGTTTTGCGGGGAATGTTTCACGGCCCGACCCCTCACGCACGTTGCCACACTCACCTAGATTGCTATCCCGGCGCCCGGACGTCGCGCAAAAGCCTTCGATGTACCGTTCTATACGTATTTTGTAATGAGCTCGATCAAGTCAGAATCGCGTGCTCTAAGGGTCATGGTTAGTCTTTTCGGCTCCTTTGCCTTGGCGGCGAGGGCTACCGCAGTGCGGGACGGCAACTTCCGGACAACGGACGCCTGAATATGGATGTTTCATGTCCGCCCAGAGGACCCCGGCGCGCCGAGCGAGGTGACATCGACGATCGGCCGGCCAACGCCCGTGCCCGTGAAGTCGCAGTGCTTGCCTGCTGCAGGATCAAGTGGCGGTGGCGGCCGTCCCGAAACCGGCGTTCGACAGGGAGGTAGGCGCGACGCGTGCCCTGAAATTCGATGATCCCGCGACTGGCGAGAAATGGTCGCGAGACAGTCCGTGCCTGAGGTCGCTCGCGGGCGAACGCCTCTAGCATGCTGCGATCGAACGGCTGCCGCTGCAGCCATGGGACCCGGCCGACGGGGCAGGGATTTCAGGTCCTGAATCGAAGGTGAGAGAAATTGCGCGCGCCCCCTCGCATGTCGAAGGGTTCCTACTGAGCCAGCTTTCCAGCCAGGCGGACCATTTCCCGGATCCGACTACCGACTTCGCCGCTGCCTATGCAGAGAGTGCGGCAGGGACGATCGCCGGTCGCTTCGAACGCACAGTCTCGGCAATACCGCCAGGGCCATGCATCGGCGTGGATCCCGCGGGCGAAAGTGTTGCTGGCCTCACGCGGGGCCACACCAAAGTGCGGCCGTTGTTGAATCTCGAACGGATCCGCTTCAGTGCGAATATACCCTGCAACGGGAAAGCGGGATCATCCGGAAAGTTCAGGGAGAGAGTGACCATGAGTGCCAAGAAAACAGGGATCGGCCCGCGATGGTCGGGCCGCCGTGCGCGTGCTGTCCGGATGCTCGCTGCCGGGATGGGCATCGCACGCGTTGCGTCCGCACTGGGACTGAGTCCGGTCACCGCGCGGCGCTATGAGCGTGCTTTCGCCATGGGTGGTACCGACGCACTGACGGGGCTGGGCGATGTCGGGCGCCGCTCGCGGCTGAGCGCCGGGGCGCTCGCAACATTGATTCAAGCCGTGAGGCGCCCGCCGGCCGCGGTGGGTTTTGCCGACGAGTGCTGGACCGGTGCGCTGGTTCGGCTCTTCATCGAGCGGGAATTCCAGATCACGTACTCTGCATCGCATATCAATCGCCTGATTCGCGATCATGGTCTCCAGCACTGGATAGGTCCGTCCCGTAAACCAGCTCTCTAGCATGCAACAGTAGGGCATGCCGGGCGACGGGTAGCGCAGTGACCAAACCACGACCTGTCTCCCTGACGGGTGTCGCATCATGACCGACGATGCGGCGGGCCTGACGAAAGCGGTCCAGCGTGTTTCTTGCGAAGGAATTCTCAGGAGGGTGTGTGCAGCGCTTCATGCTTGAGCCTTTTCATCACCGTCTGTGTTTTCCCGTCGCGTCGTTTCCTGTGACGGCGGAAGCTTGCCGCGCGATCCTGTCAGACTTTGTTGAGGCGTATTCTTGTCTGGAACAGTTTGGCCGGACGTTGATTCCAGGCGACGTTGCACGCAACGCCCACGACGCAATAGCGGGGACCCAGGACTTTGTGCCTAGATATTTCGTAGTGCGACTGATTGATGACGGCCGCATCAAATGCCCATACCTATCCCGCTCGGTGCGTATTTCGGGGAAGTTGAACGCCCGTTTCGGTGAAGTCAACAGGCCAGGAGGGAAGTGCTGCGTAGTGCTTAGATTGTACTGTGCGTGTTCGAGATCAGGCTGCCTTATCCGACCAGCCAGAGCGGAGTACTTGAAAGGCTCGAGAGCGAGCAGCTGATTCGGCGTACAGGAGCAACGTGGACCATCTTCAACCTCGGGGCAATTCTTCTTGCCAAACAGCTTGACTCCTTTCCCTTGTCTGTCTCCAGAAAAGCGTTCCGGCTGGTCGTGTACGAAGGAACCGGCAAGGTTGAGACCAAGCTGGATCAGATCGGAAAGAAAGGGTATGCATTGGGCTTTGAAGGGCTACTGTCCATGCTGCACGGTCTGGCGCCGAAAAATCATATCGTCGAGCAGGCGCTACGGGAAGAAGTCCGAATGTTCCCGAAGCAGGCGCTTCGAGAGCTGATTGCGAACGCTCTTGTGCATCAGGATTACTCGTTGACCGGTATGTCGGTCATGATTGAGATGTTAGCGACCGTGTCGAGATCTCGAATCCGGGCGTCCCGCCTATTCCTCCTGAGCGGTTCATTGACGAGTATCGTTCACGCAACGAGAGACTCGCAGATTTGATGCGCCGCATGCGGATCTGTGAGGAAAAGGGAAGCGGCATCGACAAGGTGATCTCGGCATCTGAGCTTTACCAACTGCCGGCACCCGATTTTCGCGTAGGTGACGTGCGCACAACGTCGGTGATGTTTGCGCACAAAGACTTCAAGGACATGAGTAAGTCTGACCGTATCCGGGCATGCTATCAGCACTGCGTGCTCGAATATGTGAACAACCGGCGTATGTCCAATCAGAGTCTGCGTGAACGCTTCGGCCTGCCTTCGTCGAAAGTCGAGGTTGTTTCAGTGATCATCAACCAGACAATCGAGGCCGGAAAGATCAAGCTCGACGATTCCGAGTCCACTTCCCGGCGGTATGCGCGATATGTCCCCTATTTGTGGGTGAGGCGGTCTGTTTATCTAAACGCAAAGCGATATCGCTCGGATCGTGCGGAAATTATCTTTACAAATCAATGATTTCCAATCTAAACGCAAAATGGCGTTACAGCATTCTGCGATACCGTATTGGCATCCCATCGCTATTTGGGGTCTAATCGTGTATTGCGACACGCACCGTAGTCACTCACCAGGTGGCGTGATTCGAATATTGTGCGAGCAACCCTCGGCTCCGACCAGCACCAACGCCTGCGCCCATCACTCGCGTTTGTGGAACATCAAGATGACCGTATCGCCGCCGGCTGAATTCATGGGGCGTGCTGCGTGCAAACCGCGGAATGTTGGTGACAACCGAAGCTCGCTCCGGCGCGGCGGCTGCCGCGCGGGATATGTCCGAAACGGTCGATCGCCTCGGGAAGGCGCAGTAACTGCATGACGCATTGAAAAAGATTGCGCAGCAGAGCGAGGCACAGGACGCAGACGGTCATCAGACCGACATCGTCAACACCATCGCAGCGCAGAACGAACAGATCAAGGGCGCGAGCGCGAGCAGCAACAATACGTTTCCGGAGTTGTCGGAGCCTCATCTGGTGATCGACGTCAAGGCGGGGGGTGAAATCACGACACCCGCGACCATTCACGTCGCGTCCCAGCAGGCGGCGATTACGACGGAAGGTCATATCGGCATTGCAAGCGGACGCAGCTTCTTTGCGACGGTGCGTGCACGCTTCGCCTTTTCGCGCAGACCGGTCCGATGCATCTGGTATCGGCTGCGGGCGATATCGTCGTGAATGCGATGACGAAGTCCATTGTCGCGCGGGCGCAGAAACAGATCCCGCTGGAAAGCGAGGAGATCCTGCTGCGCGCCCGCAAATTCCGCGTCGAAGTCAACGGGAGCTTCCTGAATCTCGATGCAAGTGGGGTGGTGAGCGGTACGACGGGCAAATTTACCGCGTATGCGGCAGCGCATGAGTTGCCTGGACCGAAAGACCAGATGGTGGATCTCTCGCCGAAGAAAGTCTGTATCGAATGCATTCTCAAGGCAGCGCGTAGCGGCGCAGCCCTGGTGCCGCGTTGAGCGGTAGCGTCATCATGGGCGACCGACTCTTCCGTTCTAGGCTAAGCGTGATCCACATCGTCGCCGTCGCTGCCGTCCTTGGCCTCGGAGCGTGCGATAAGCATCCGGGGCCGACGGCGCAACCGCTTCATCTGTCGGATCTGCCGAGGCACGTCGATACGATCGGTGCGAGTACCCAGACCTTGAACTATTCGCCATGGTACATCCACGAATGGGGTTTTCAAGGCCCGGATGGATCAGGGTTGCAGGGCGGTGGCCCCAACGTCATGCCAGCAGACGCGGACGGCAAGCCATCTGGTGGCGGAGCTCAAACCTGCTGCAGCGACATCCCGCCTGTGTGGCAGCCAGACCTGACGCTGACGGTGCGCTGGCTGGTTGACAAGAAACAGAACGGCAAGACCCCGGGATACTGGTACAAAGCGGAAAACGTTCGCATTCCAAAGTATGGTCGAGACATGGGGGGATTATGGGCAGTCTTCTTGCCGGGTGACCGCATTCGGATCATGGTGGCCGATGGCCAGAAGGGAGACGCAAACGACCCGGACATCCGCCCCGCGGATAACGATCCCTATGTCGTTCAGGGCAAGGTGGATCAGGAGTGGAACCGGCTATACCGGGACGGAGCAAGTACGCAATGAGCCTCCGTTTGACAGACCGATTTTCCCGTTACGTGCGAAGTGCGATTCATGTTGTTTCCTTTGCTACTGTTTCGTACTCAACCGGTCGACGGCGCCGACGAGCAGCGACCCCGATGTGCATCTGGAGTCGTGCTCGGCCCGTCATTCTTATCGCGACGTGACGACGCTGTCGAATCAGAAAATCACATAGATCTTGCGTAGCGTTTCATCGATCTGCCAAAGTCCTTCGGTATTGGCTTCGAAGAACATCGTGTCGCCGCCTTTGAAGCGGAGCGTCGCTTCGCCGTCGGGCGTGAAACTGCCCGAGCCTGCGAGAAAATGCATGACTTCCGCTTCCTTCACTGAACGCCGGTAGGTGCCGGGCGAACATTCGAAAACGCCCGTGTCGATGGCTTCCGCGCCGGCAATCACCACCTGACGGCCGGTTACGCGCGCCGGTTCGGTGCCGGGCAGGCCCGCCGTGCCCCAATCTTCGAGCCCCGCGAGTTGTACGGATTGCTGGATCTGCTGCACTTTCATTGCATGAATTCCTGTTGACGTGGGGTGTGATCAAGGCGTTGTTCGATGCGACCGAGCCGCACCACGGTGACGCCGGGCCGCAACTGACGCAGCGACGGCATGACGAGCATGCAGTCGTCATACGGCGTGCGCACCGGTTCGCCGTTCGACCAGCCGATCACAGCGCCCGCCGTGTCGAAGGTTTCCAGGCCCGTATAGTGGTCTGCGAAACGAAAATCCATGCTGCTTGCCACCACCGGCTCCGTCACGCGCACCACCGTCATCTGCGCAGGCAAGGGCGTGAGCCAGCCGGCGGGCAGATCGCTCGCGTCGACCACGCCGGCATGCAGCAGAAAGCGCGCGGTGCTGTCGCGCGCGACGTCCACGGAGCGCTTTTCCCAATGTTGTCCGCACTCGATCAGCAGCGCGTTCTTTGCGCTGAGCGGGTCGCCGAAGCCTTCATAGTCGCGCATGCGGCGGCCTTCGGGATGACCCGCGTCGCAGATCACGGTGGCGGGCGAGCCAAGCTGCGCGGCAAGCGCGATGCCCTTGTCGAGCGGTCCGGCGACGATCAGCGGCGCGCTCTTCTCATGCATCGAATGCAGATCGAGCAGCAGATCGACGCTATCGATCACGGCTCGCATTGCACGCGCGCGGTCGAGTTCGGCTGAACGCTTTGCGGTATCGTCGAGCGTCGCCGCAGTCCAGACACGGTTGAAATCCTGATCGACGAAGCGCGCCTTGTCTGGCTGTGCGGCATCGAAGCGTGCGTAAGCGTCGACATTGGCGAAAGCCAGCGTGAGGCGGCCGTGTCGCGGGCGCAGTTGTGCGCGCAACAATTGATCGACGACGATCGCACCACACACTTCGTTGCCATGCGTGAGCGCATTGACCATCACGTGCGGTCCCGGCAGCCCCGAGTCGAACGTATGCACATAGGCGACGCCGCCAGTGCCTTCGGCGTGAGCGGAGATATCGGGGAATGCGACTTCAATCGGATAGGCGTCCATGCTCATGCGAGACCTCCCTGGCACAGATATTTAATCGACAGATAATCGTCGAGACCGTATCGGGAACCTTCACGGCCGTAGCCGGATTCCTTGACGCCGCCAAACGGCGCGGCCTCGGACGCGAGCGCACCCTCGTTGATGCCGACGATGCCGGCTTCCAGCGCCGCACTCACGCGCTCGATGCGGCGCAGATCCTGGCTGTAGAAATAGGCGGCCAGACCAAATGG
The DNA here is from genome assembly GCF_014200455.1 of Paraburkholderia bannensis. Classification (GTDB taxonomy): domain Bacteria; phylum Pseudomonadota; class Gammaproteobacteria; order Burkholderiales; family Burkholderiaceae; genus Paraburkholderia; species Paraburkholderia bannensis_A. The sequence continues at coordinate 9,223 of NZ_JACHBW010000029.1, forward strand.
TGTGTCGTTGGCCATTGTGACGGCTTCGTCTTCCTGATCGAATGCGAAAAGCGGCACGACCGGGCCGAAGGTTTCCTCGCCGCACAGCGCCATCTCGCGCGATGCGTGGCCGAGCACGGTAGGCGCGTAATAGTGCGGGCCAAGCGCTTCGAGACGCTTGCCGCCCACCAGCACGGTTGCGCCATGTTCGACGGCATCGTCGACGTGACGCGCGATCTTGTCGACGGCGCGCGCGTTGATCATCGGCCCAATTTGCGAGACGGGATCGCTCGCGGGGCCCACGCGCAGTTCCGCCACGCGTGCGCACAGTCGCGCGGCGAAGGTCTCGTAGACGTCGCGCTGCACATAAACGCGGTTCGGGCACACGCAGGTCTGGCCGCCGTTGCGAAACTTGGCGGCGAGCAGGCCTTCGACGGCCGCGTCCAGATCGGCGTCGTCGAACACGATGAAGGGCGCATTGCCGCCGAGTTCGAGCGAGAGCTTTTTGAGCGTGCCCGCCGATTCGCGCGCGAGATGCTTGCCCACCTGCGTCGATCCCGTGAAGGTGATCTTGCGCACGCGTGAATCGGCCAGCCACGCATCGACCGTGTGCGGCGTGGCTTCGCGCGAGGCGGTCACCAGATTGAGCACGCCGGGCGGCACACCCGCATCATGCGCGAGTTGCACGAGTGCGAGGGCGGTGAGCGGCGTGTCTTCAGCCGGCTTGGCGACGACCGTGCAGCCTGCCGCAAGCGCGGGCGCAATCTTGCGGGCGATCATGGCGAGCGGGAAATTCCACGGCGTGATCGCGGCAACCACGCCCACCGGTTCCTTCACGGTGCTCATGCGCTTGCCGCGTTGCTGCGTGGGGATCACATCGCCGTAGATCCGGGTGGCTTCGTCGGCGAACCAGGCGACATAGGATGCGCCATAGGCGACTTCGCCGCGCGCTTCCGCGAGCGGCTTGCCCTGTTCGAGCGAGATCAAGGCGCCTAGCGCCGCCTCGTTCGCGACGATGGCCGCATGCCAGCGGCGCAGGATCGCGGCGCGTTCCTTCGGCAGCGTCGCGCGCCAGGCGGGGAAGGCCCGCGAGGCGGCGTCGGCGGCCGCGCGCGCATCGGCCGCGCCGCTTTGTGCGACTTCGGCAAGGGTGCGGCCCGTGGCGGGGTCGGTGACGGCGAAGCGCTCGCCGCTCTGCGAGGCGAGCCATTGGCCGCCGATGAAATTGTCCGTGCGAATCAACGCGCGGGCCGAGGCTTCGAGGTCGAGACTCATGCGACGTGCTTCCGGGAGAATATCCGAGGGATGACCCGTGTAAATCGGGTTGAACAGGATGCTGAGGATGACTAGTAACCTAGTTGGCGATCGATGAGGCCGATCATTGGCTCGCCTGCGCAATGGCGCCGCAGGTTATCGAGCAGGCTGTCGACCGCCGTGTCGGGGCGCGTCGCACTGGCAATATGCGGCGTGATGCGCACGCGCGGCTGGGTCCATAGCGGATGATCGGGCGGCAATGGCTCGGGGTCGGTCACGTCCAGCACGGCACTGCGAAGCTGGCCGCGTGCCAGCGCATCGAGCAGATCGTCGGCCACCAGTTGCGGACCGCGTCCAACGTGCACGAGCGACGCGCCGGTGGGCAGGGCGTCGAACACGCGACGCGCGAGCAGTCCACGGGTGGCGTCGGTGAGCGGCAGCAGGCAGATCAGCACGTCGGTGCGTGCGAGAAAGGTCTCGAATTCGTCCGCGCCCGCGTAGCAGCGCACGCCTTCCAACGTATGCGCGGAGCGGCTCCAGCCCGCACAATCGAAACCGAAAATCCGCAGACGCTCCAGCACCGCGACGCCGAGCATACCCAGTCCGAGCACGCCCACGCGGCGCGCGCTCGCCGGCGTAAGCGGCAACGGCTTCCATGCGCGCGCCTGCTGCGCTAGCGCGTAATCGAACAGATCGCGGTGAATCGCCAGCACGGCTTCGCTCACGTATTCGAGCATGCCTTCGACGATGCCAGGCTCGATCATGCGCACGACCGGCAGATGCGCGGGCACGCTCGCCAGATCGAGCTGATCCACGCCTGCGCCCACCGAGAACACGGCTTCCAGATTGGGCAGCGTTTGCACGAGATCGCCGGGATGCCACGCGACCAGATAGCGGATCAGCGCCGGATCGCCGATGTCGGGCCACACGCGAAACGGCACATCGGGCGCACGCTGCGCAAACAGCGCGGACCATTGCGCGCCGCGCACCGGATCGGCCTTGTAGAGCACGGTCATGGTGCGTCAGGCCATCGCCTGGTTGATGATGCCGTACGCGCGCCAGGCCGCGTCGGGCGTGCCGCTGTGTTCCGCGGCGCTGGCGTTGCGCACCATCTTGACGACTGAATCGACGGGTAGCAGGCCGACCGTGGGCAACCACGTTTCGATGCCAGCGTCGCCAGGCAAGTCGAGCCGGACAAAGTCGCCCACGTGCTGGGCGAGCCAGTGTGAGACCAGCGCTTTCGCGCGCACGTGATCCGGCGACGGCGCGGCAACCAGCGGCCCGATGGCATAGCCGCGGCCGAAGCGCCGCGCGAGCGCGAAGCCGGTGATCTCGCCATCGCATTCGAGCACGACGCCGCCTTGTGCGACCTCGAGCAGGGCGGGCAGCGTGATGCTGCGATCGAGACCGCAGCCGCGCGATGCCAGCTCGATCAGCACGGGCAGATCGGCAGGCGTGATCTCGCGCAGCGTTTCGCCTTGCGGCAGCGTCACGGCGGGCGCCTGCTCGACATTGCCCTGGTGCTGCGTGAGCGCGCCGCAGGCCGCGAAGCCGAGCTTTTCGTACAGGGGCTGGCCGGCGGGGGTGGCGTGCAGAAAGGTGACACGATCGCCGAGTTCTTCGAGCACGAGCTCCATCAGCTTGCGACCGATGCCGCGTCCCTGCTGATCGGGCGATACGATCACCATACCTAGCGTCGCGCGGTCCACGCCGAATTTCCAGCACAGCGCGGTGCCGATCACGACGCCGTTCTCCTCGGCAACGAAACCCGCGCCGGCATCGAAGGCGAAGCGCCAGTCGTCCGGGCGATGCGGCCAGCGCACCGCAGCGGACAGGCCATGCGCGGCGTCGATATCATCGGTGCTGAAACGGCGATAGTGAAGGTCGTGAAGCTCGGGCGTGACGGCGGATTCGGACACAACGGACTCCTGTAAGACGGCTTATGGACGGCATGTTCAGATTCGACTGTCGCATGAGCCGTGCGGGCTTCATAGGACGATCTTCCTGTCTTGCGCCAGCACAAGCGGCGAGCGCACGACTTTTTATTGTTCATCGCAATCCAGCAAGTTTCAATATAATGATTGTCATTGTGCGCCCATGCGATGTCGCGCACGGGACGCGCTGCGCTATCGCCATGCACCGAAATCGTGCGCATGCGACGGGGCCCGAACCGGTTTCGCGCGTCCGGCACCGAATACAACAGGAAACACATGCGAACCCAGTCCAGCAAGAAAGTCGCCGCGCTGCCGAGCCATGCCGATGTCGGCGCTCGCCTGCGCGCGCTGCGCAATGCGCGCGGTCTGTCCGTCAATGAACTCGCGTTGCGCGCGGGGGTGTCGGTCGGCACCGTGAGCCAGGTCGAGCGCAACAAGGCCAATCCTTCCGTGCGCATTCTGGAGCGGCTGCGCCAGGCGCTCGACGTGCCATTGAGTGCGCTGCTGGAAGAGGACGACGCGCCATCCGATCCACTGACCGGCGATTTCGTGCGCCGCTCGGCTGAACGGCCGCTATTCGAGGTGGGCAGGAACGGCATGCAGAAGGAACTGCTTTCGCCGCACGGCGAGCACGATCTGCAGATGATGGTCATCATGCTGCCGGCCGGCTCAGGGTCGGAAGAAGTGCTGGTGGGTGTGGGTGAAAAATGCGGTGTCGTGATGGAGGGTACGGTGATTCTGAACGTGGGCGCCCAGCGTGCCGAATTGCGCGCGGGCGACAGCTTCCAGTTCAAAAGTACCGTTCCGCATAGCGTGAAAAATGAAAGCAGCAAGACGGCGCGGCTGCTGTGGATTATGAACACAAGGCCGCCCGTCATTCATCTTTGAGTCTTCCGGCGGCGCCTGGAATGAACACCATCGGCGCCGCTTCACGCTTTGCTCCTCGCTGTCTCGCGTTCTGATCCCCTTGCAGTAAGCCCCGCCTTTGCGTGAGAGCTAGCGCGGCACTTCGCCGCTAGCTGCGCCTTTTCCCTTGCCTGTATTGCCTTTCAACGGGGACGCAGTGCCGACACGCCGCCGTATCGGCGCCATTTTTCATAGCTTACCGGTTCGCCTTGGCCCGATTCTCGCGTAAGCCATCACCATTAAAAGCTTTTCGCAGATTTATTTTTGATCACTAGCCAGGCATTTCCTGTTCACTATAATGAAATTCATCGCGTGGTTGTTCATTTTGCCGCTGCGGCGGCGAAACACCACGAGTTGAAGCGGCCACGCTGCGCGCGCCATGCATCACGCGCGCTGCTGTGCCGATGTAACCGGGTTTTCGAACAGGCTGAGCATGACTACTCCGTCTCTGGATTTCGATCCGTCCGCAATCAAGCTGCCGCAAGGTCATTTTATTGGCGGTGCGTACTATCAGATCGATGAAGCGCCGATCGCCGTGCACCGTCCCTCGGACGGCCGTCTACTCGGTTATGTGCCTGACGGCTCGGCGCAGACCGTGGATTACGCGGTCTCCAACGCATTGCAGGCGTGGAAGACGAGCGGCTGGGGCACGCGTTCGCCGCGTGAACGCGCACGGGTGCTGAACCGCTGGGCGCAGCTGATTGATGAGCATGTCGTCGGGCTGGCGCAGCTCGAAGCAGTCAGCTCCACGCGTCCGGTTGCGGAGGCTTACGCATCGGACGTGCCGTTCACGGCCGAAGCCATCCGCTTTTTCGCCGAACTCGCCGACAAGCTGGGCGGTGATATCGCAGCGACGCGTCACGGCAGCCTGGGTTTCGTTGCTTCGGAGCCCTATGGAGTGATTGGCGCAATCACGCCGTGGAATTTCCCGCTCTCGATGTGTTCGTGGAAATGTGGTCCGGCGCTTGCAGCCGGTAACGCTGTCGTGCTGAAGGCCTCGGAAATGACGCCGTTTTCTACGCTGCGTCTTGCCGAACTCGCGATCGAGGCGGGTATGCCGCCCGGCATTTTCAATGTCGTGAACGGTCGCGGCGCGACCACGGGGTCTGCCATCACGCGGCACCCCGATATTTCGAAGGTCAGCTTCACGGGATCGACCCGCACCGGCGCGGCGATCATGAGCGAGGCGGCGTTTCACGGCACCAAGCCGGTCACGCTCGAACTCGGCGGCAAGAGTCCGCAGCTCGTGTTCGCCCAGGTGCCCGATCTCGCGCATACGGCGCGCTGCGTGGCGCGCGGCTTTACGGCGAACGGTGGCCAGGCCTGTGTGGCCGGCACGCGCCTCATCGTCCACAAGCGGATCGCCGAAGCGCTGATCGACGCCGTGCAACGCGAACTGGTGGATATCGCGCCCGGCGCGATGTGGTCGAGCCAGACGCGTTACTCGCCGATCATCAGCGGCGCGCAGGCGAAGCGCATTGAAACACTGGTCGAGGAAAGCCGGGCGCAGGGTGCGGAAGTGCTGTGCGGCGGCGGCTTTTTCGAAGGGACCGAAGGCGGCTGGTTTTATCGCCCGACATTGCTCGCCAAAGTGACCGACGACACGCCCGCGGTGCGCGAGGAACTGTTCGGCCCGGTGCTCACCGTGCAGACCTTCGATGACGAAGAGGAGGGCATCGCGCTGGCCGCGCATCCCACCTACGGTCTCGCGGCAGGTGTGCATACCCGCGATATCGGCCAGGCCATGCGCGCCATGCGGCGCATCGCGGCGGGCACGGTATGGATCAACCGCTATGGCCGCAGCGGCGACATGATCATCCCGACCGGCGGCTTCAAGCAGTCGGGTATCGGCAAGGATCTCGGACGCCAGGCGCTCGAAGCCAGCATGCGTCACAAGAGTGTGCTGATCGATTTCGATTTCGATATCGCCTGAGCGCTGTTTCAACTTTGCTGTACTGACGCACGATCCCGCCACGGTTCATTCCGGTGAACACGGATTTCGCGTAGCGCTTCGCAGTCAACACCCCCGGAAACCACGGGCCGCGCCGAATTCATCAGCATGACTGAATGCTGGCATTCACGCGCAGCTCGCCGCTCTCACTTGATAGAACCTCGATACGGGTTCGCCACGACGACAGGATGCAGATCATGATCGATTTCGAGCCGAAGTACATCACCTTCGACTGCTACGGCACGCTGACCAATTTCCAGATGGGCGAGACCGCGCGCCAGCTTTACGGCGACAAGCTCGATGCCGCGAAGATGGCCGAATTCGTCGAGTTTTTCCGTGGTTATCGTCTGGACGAAGTGCTCGGTGCGTGGAAGCCGTACCGCGACGTGGTGGTGAATTCGATTCGCCGTACCTGTGAGCGCACCGGCGTGCCGTTCGATGAGGCCACCGCGCTGAAGATTTACGACGCCGTGCCGACGTGGGGCCCGCATGCCGACGTGCCGGAAGGCCTTGCGCGTCTGGCATCGAAGTACAAGCTGGTGATTCTCTCGAACGCCGCCGACGAGCAGATCGACAGCAACGTGGCGAAGCTGGGCGCGCCTTTTCACAAGGTCTATACGGCCCAGCAGGCGCAGGCTTACAAGCCGCTGCGCAAGGCCTTCGAATACATGTTCGATCAGCTCGACTGCAATCCGGAAGACGTGCTGCACGTGTCGTCCAGCTTCCGTTACGACCTCATGACGGCCTACGACATGGGCATCAAGCACAAGGCTTTCGTGAATCGCGCGCACGAGCCGCTCACGCCGTATTACCAGGTCAACGAAGTGAAGAGCCTGCCGCATCTCGCGGAACAGCTCGGTCTGTAAAACGGATCGCATAGATCTCTCATTGCCTCATTCGCACCGCCGTCATCAGGAACGCAACACGATGAAGCTCGATTCGTACTGGCTCGATACCGCGCCGCGCTTTACGAAACCCGCCCAGGGGCCGCTCGCCGGTCGCGTGGACGTGGCCGTGGTGGGCGGCGGCTTTACCGGGCTCTCGGCGGCGCTGGCGCTCGCGAAACGCGGCTTGTCGGTGACCGTGCTGGAAGCGGAGCGCATCGCAGGCCAGGCATCGGGGCGCAACGGCGGCCATTGCAACACGGGCGTCGCGCAGGATTATGCGGCGCTGTGCGCGAAGCTTGGCAAGGAGCGCGCGTCGCAGTTCTATCGCGCCTATGCCGAAGCGGTGCAGTCGGTCGCGCAGATCGTTGAGCAGGAGCAGATCGCCTGCGATCTGCGCAAGAGCGGCAAGATCAAGCTCGCCGCCAAGCCGCATCACTACGAATCGCTCGCGAAGACGTTCGAAGCCTTGAAGCGCGATGTCGACGAGGATGTCGAGCTGATTTCGCGCCAACGTATTCGCGACGAGATCGCCTCGGACGGCTTTTATGGCGGCCTGGTGCAGCACAACGGCATGCAACTGCACATGGGCAAGTTCGGCGTGGGTCTGGCCGAAGCGGCGGCGCGCCACGGTGCGCAGATCTTCGAGGCAACGCCGGTGGTCGGCCTCAAGCCGCTTGGCGGCCATGCCTACGAAGTGCAGAGCGCACGGGGCACGCTGCGCGCGGATCGCGTGCTGCTGGCCACCGGCGCTTCGCAGACCGGCCCGTTGCAATGGTTTCGTCGTCGCATCGCGCCGGTGGGCAGCTTCATCGTCGCGACGGAGCCGCTTGGCAAGGACCGGCTCGACGCGCTGCTGCCCACGCGCCGCTCGTATGTGACGACGCGCCAGATCGGCAATTACTTCCGGCCGACTCATGACGATCGTTTGCTGTTTGGAGGCCGCGCGCGCTTTGCGATGTCGAATCCGCGCTCCGACGAGAAGAGCGGTCGCATCCTGCGTGACGGCATGCTCCAGTATTTCCCGCAGCTCGCCGACGTGCGCCTCGATTATTGCTGGGGCGGTCTCGTCGACATGACGGCCGACCGCCTGCCGCGCGCGGGCGAGCACGAAGGATTGTTCTATTCGATGGGCTACAGCGGCCATGGTGTGCAGATGTCGGTGCACATGGGCCGCGTGATGGCCGAAGTGATGTTCGGCGCCGCCACGCGCAACCCGTGGCGTACGCTCGAATGGCCTGCGATTCCCGGACATTTCGGGCGCGCTTGGTTTCTGCCGCTCGTCGGCGCGTATTACCGGTTGCAGGATGTGCTTCATTGAGCCGATGCCATGCGCCGTGGCTTTCACGGCGCAATCGCAGAGATAGTCCCGATAGTCCCCCGCTAGCCCCCCAAGGAAACCAGACCATGTCGCGTACCAACATTGCATTCGCATCCGCCGCTTTCACCGCCGCCGCCACGTTCTCGCTGCTGTGCGGCGCGGCCCACGCCGATACCGCCACGGTGACCGCCGGTTCGCCGCCGTCGAGCGCGCCCACCACCTTCCTCGACGTCAAGACGCAGAAGATCGAAGGCATCATGCCCGACGTCGTGCGCGAGATCGGCAAGCGCGAAGGCTTTGACGTTTCCTACCAGGCGGTGCCGTTTTCGGCGCTGATTCCGGCGGTGGTCTCGGGAAAGATCGACATCATCGTGGCCGGCATGACGCCCACGCCCAAACGTGCCGAGGTGGTGGACTTCTCGCAGCCCGTCACAGCGTTCGGCGAAGGCATTATCGTGAAGGAATCGAACAAGACCAACTACAAGTCGGTGCAGGACATGAAGGGCATGTCGGTCGGCGCGCCCACGGGCACCGATTACGGCGACCAGCTCGTCAAGCTCGGCATCTTCAAGGAAGTGAAGATGTACGATAGCCCCGCCGACATGACGCGCGACGTTGCAATCGGCCGCATCGTCGCGGGCTTCAACGACTACCCGATTCTCAAGGCGCAGGAAGCCGCGGGTGCGATGGCCGGCACGCGTGTGGACGACGCTTATGTGCCGATGGAGAAGTTCGATATCGCGGTGGGCGTGAAGAAGGGCAACACGGCGCTGCTCGCCAAAGTGAACGATGCGCTCACGAAGATGAAGTCGGACGGCACGCTCGACAAGATCCTGAAGAAGTGGCATCTCGCGGGCTGATTCGCGAATGAAGCACCGGACGCGGCAAGACTATTCCCCATTGATGTTCCTGCTGCCGCGTTCCGGGTCAGCCCGCCCTTGCGGCGCGGCGTATGACCCGCGGGCGTTTCCCCCGCCCGCGAATAAAAGCATAAGGCACACCATGCGTTGGCACGACATAGTCGATTTTGTCCCGATCCTGCTGCAAGGCGCCGTGATGAGCATCGTCATCACGATTGGCTGCCTGCTGCTGAGCACGGCCCTGGGTCTCGCGTGGGCGCTGCTCAAGATGTCGCGCTATCCCGCGGTGGTGACGGCGGTGAGCGCGATGATCAACGTCGTGCGCGGCCTGCCGATGATCGTTCTGCTGTTTTATATTTATTTCGTGCTGCCGGACTTTCATATCGAAGTGTCGGCGCTGCAGGCGAGCATCATCGGGCTGAGCTTTGGTTATTCGACTTACGTGGCGGAAATCATCCGCTCGGGCATCGAGGCGGTCGATCCCGGCCAGTACGAAGCGGCGCAGTCGATCGGCATGGGCCGTGTGAAAACGATGATGCGCGTGATCCTGCCGCAGGCCGTGAAGGTCGCGTTGCCGCCGTACAGCAATACGCTGGTGATGATGCTCAAGGACTCGTCGCTCGCCTCGACCATCACGGTGGCGGAAATGACGCGGCAAGGTCAGTTGATTGCGGCGTCGACGTTCCAGAACATCACCGTCTACACGCTCGTGGCGATCGGTTATCTGCTGATGAGCTTGCCGCTCATGAGCATGACGCGGCATCTCGAGCGCCGTTTCGGCAAGCACAAGGCGAAGAAATGAGGTTGCGATGATCGAAATTACCGATGTTCACAAGGCCTTTGGCGCGACACCCGTCCTTAACGGTATCTCGCTCAAGATCGAGCAGGGCGAGGTGGTGTGCCTGATCGGTGCGTCCGGCTCCGGCAAATCGACGCTGCTGCGCTGTATCAACGCGCTCGAATCGTACGATGCGGGCGAGATCAAGCTGCTCGACCAGCGCGTCGAACAGCGCTCGCGCAACATCAATCATCTGCGCACGCAGGTTGGCATGGTGTTCCAGCGTTTCAATCTGTTTCCGCATCGCACGGCGCTGGAAAACGTTATGGAAGGGCCAGTCCATGTGAAGAAGGAGCCGCTGCACGTGGCGAAACGTGACGCCGAGGAGTTGCTCAACAAGGTCGGACTCGGCCACAAGCTTCACTACTATCCGCACCAGCTTTCGGGCGGCCAGCAGCAACGCGTGGCGATTGCGCGCTCGCTCGCCATGAAGCCAAAGGCGATTCTGTTCGACGAACCCACATCGGCGCTCGATCCGGAACTCGTCGGCGAAGTGCTCAATGTGATGCGTACGCTTGCGAAAGAAGGCATGACGATGCTGGTGGTCACGCACGAAATGGGCTTTGCTCGCGAGGTGGCCGACCGCGTGTGCTTCCTGCACGGCGGTCACATCATCGAGCAAGGCAGCGCGCAGGAGGTCTTGTGCACGCCGCGCGAGGCCCGTACGCGTGAATTCCTGCGGCACGTGCTGGGCAATCCGGGCACGCACGTCAGTGCGCAGGGCGCAGCCGGCGACATGACGGGAGCCGCAGCATGAATGGACGATTCGTGCGACTCGGCGAAACCGGGCGCGTCAGGCTGACGCTCCTGATCGACGGCCAGCCTGTCGAAGCGCTCGAAGGCGACACGCTGCTCACCGCCATGCTGTGCAGCGTGCGCCATGTGCGCCAGTCGGAATTCGGCGAGGAAAAGCGCGCCGGCTACTGCCTGATGGGCGCCTGCCAGGACTGCTGGGTCTGGACCGACGACGGCGAGCGCCTGCGGGCCTGCACCACCGTCGTCGAGCCGGGCATGTGCGTTCTCACCACTCAACCGGAGGCGCAATGGGCCAACCTCGCATTGTGATCGTCGGCGCGGGGCCGGCGGGCGTGCGCTGTGCGCAGACGCTGCTGGCCGCCGGGATTCGACCTACGCTGGTCGATGAAGGCCGCCGCGATGGCGGCCAGATCTACCGACGCCAGCCGGAAGGCTTCACGCGCCCCTATGCCAAGCTCTACGGCAGCGAGGCGGCGCGCGCTCAGGATCTGCACGAGAGCTTCGCGCAGGTGCGGGCGCAGATCGACTATCGGCCGCAAACGCTGGCGTGGAATGTGTGGGATCGCAAGCTGCACATCGTGCGCGACGGTCATGCAAGCGCGCTGGATTATGACGCGCTGATTTTGTGTCCGGGCGCGACCGATCGACTGATGCCCGTGAAGGGCTGGCAGTTCGCTGGCACGTACAGCCTGGGCGCGGCACAAATTGCCCTGAAATCTCAGGCCTGTTCGATCGGGCGGCGCGTGGTGTTCATGGGGACGGGGCCGCTACTGTATCTGGTAGCCAGCCAGTATGTGCAGGCCGGCGCGCAGGTCGCCGCCGTGCTCGACACGTCCGTTGCGAGCGCACGCGTTCGCGCATTGCCTAAATTGCTCGCGCGCTTCGACGTGCTGCGGAAGGGCACCGCGCTGGTTGCGTCCCTCAAGCGCGCGGGCGTGAAAATGTTCAATGGCATCGAGCCCGTCGAGATCGTCGGCACACCCGATGAAGGCGTGAAGTCGGTGCGCTTTCGTCTGGCGAGCGGCGCGATCGAACAGATCGACTGCGACGCCATCGGCATGGGCTATCACCTGCGGCCCGAAACGCAACTGGCCGACCTGGCGCGCTGCGCGTTTCGCTTCGATGCTGCCACGCGTCAGTGGCTGCCGCAGATCGACGAACTGGGACGCAGCAGCGAACCGGGCGTGTATCTGGCAGGCGACGGTGTGCGTGTGCTAGGCGCAGATGGCGCGGAAAACGCCGGGCGTCTTGCCGCGTACGCCGCATTGATCGACCAGGGCCGCGAACCTCAGGCGGGCGTGCTCGAAGCGCTCAAGCGCGAGCAACGCCGCATGGACCGTTTTCGCGAGGGGCTCGCTCAGGCCTTCGTCTGGCCTGCGCAACAGGCCGCGAAGCTGCCGGACGAAACCATCGTATGCCGATGCGAAGGCATCACGGCAGGCGAGTTGCGCCGGGTGATCCGCGACGAGGGCGCGCAGGAAGCGAACCGTGCGAAGGCGCTAAGCCGTGTCGGCATGGGGCGCTGCCAGGGGCGTTATTGTGCTCACGCGGCGGCCGAGATCATCGCGGCCGCTGCGTGCATACCGCTCGATCAGGTAGGCCGTCTGCGCGGGCAAGCGCCCGTCAAGCCGCTGGCCATTGCGACTGTGGAGGAAACGGAGTGAAACGCGCGCAAGCCGATGTACTGATCGTGGGGGGCGGCTTCATGGGCGCCGCCACCGCGTTTTTCCTGCGTCGCCGCGGCAAGTCGGTGATCCTGCTCGAACGCCAGTTGGTCGGCCAGCAGGCGAGCGGGACCAATTTCGGCAATGTGCGCCGGCAAGGTCGTCTGCTCGCGCAATTGCCGCTTGCCAATCGCTCGCGCGAAATCTGGTTGCGGATGCCCGAATTGATCGGTCACGATGCCGAGTTTCTGATGTCGGGCCATTTGCGCGTGTGCTATCGCGCCGAGCAGGCCGACATGTTCGAAACCTATGCTCGCGACGCGAAGCAGTACGGCCTCGATCTGGAGATGCTGCACGGCGATGCCTTGCGCAAGCGCTTTCCGTTTATCGGCCCCGAAGTGCTGGCCGGTTCCTATGCGCCCATAGACGGGCACGCGAATCCGCGTCTGGCCGCGCCCGCATTCGGGCGTGCAGCCGCAAAACTCGGAGCGCAGATTTTTGAAAATACCGATATTGTCGCGGTCGAAAAAGAGGGCAATGAATTTCGCGCGACGAGTGCCGATGGCCGCACGTTTCACTCGCCCGTGTTGCTCATTACGGCAGGCGCATGGGGCAGCACCTTGAGCGAGCAATTCGGCGAGCCGGTCCCGATTGCCGTGCATGGCCCGCAGATGGCGGTGACCGAGCCGGTGCCGTACAGTATCGCGCCGGCGGTGGGCGTGTCGTCGCCGCAGATTGCGGAAGTAGTGTATTTCCGTCAGGTCGCGCGCGGCAATATTGTGATCGGCGGCTGCGCGCGCGGTCCCGCATTTCTCGATGCGCGTCGCGCGAAAGTGCTGCCGCAAAGCACGCTGCTGCAATTTCGTCAGGCGCAACGCGTCGCGCCCGCGCTCAAGCGGCTCAATATCATTCGCGTCTGGAGCGGCGTGGAAGGCTATATGCCCGACGATCGGCCGATCATGGGCGCGAGCGGCACCACCAACGGCCTGTTCTACGCTTTCGGCTTCTGTGGACATGGCTTCCAGCTCGGGCCTGGCGTGGGCGATACGATGGCCGAATTGATCGATACCGGGACGACTTCCACGCCCATAGATCCGTTCGACATTCGCCGTTTTGCGGCGTTTCAGGCGCCCGAAGGCGGCCAACAAGCTGCGCCGCAATCCGTGCCGGCGGCCTGACTCATGCATGCCATGCTATCCGAAGCGCTGCGCCCGGCCACACGGCGCGCCGACGAAGCGCGAACGTGCCGCACGACGCACGCCGTGCAACGGGCGCTCGATTTTATCGACACCTGTTTTGCCGAGCCGATCACCCTGGCCGATCTCGCCGATGCTGCGGGCCTGAGTATTTCGCGCTTTACGGCGCGTTTTAGCGGTGAGGTTGGCGTGTCGCCGCAGCAATATGTGCGGATCGTGCGCGTGCGTCATGCGCAGCGTCTCTTGCGGCATGGCGTGTCGCCCTCGCTGGTGGCGGCCGAAGTGGGCTTCTTCGATCAAAGTCATTTGTGCCGCCATTTCAAGCGCGTACTGGGTCGCACGCCAGTGGAATGGCTCAATGCGGGCGCACCTGCTGCCTCAAACGCCTGAATCCGCTTTTGAATTGAACAGTGCTTCGAGCGGCCAGCCGTTCTTCACGAATGGCGTGCGCATGATGACGTAGCTGAAATAACGCTCGATGCCGATATCGCGTTCAAGCAGGCCTTCGATCACGCTCTGATAGTGATGCACGCTGCGTGTGACGAACTTGAGCAGATAGTCGTATCCGCCGCTGGCGAGATGGCATTCGACAATTTCATCGACCGGGCGAATCGCCGCCTCGAATTTCGCAAAATCCTCGCGCCGATGATCGGCCAGTGTGACTTCGGTAAAGACAATCTGCACGTCGCCGAGTTTTTCGATCTGGATCTGCGCGCCGTAGCCCGCGATATAGCCCGCTTTTTCCAGCCTCTTGACGCGCGTGAGGCAGGGGCTGGGCGACAGTCCCACGGCTTCGGCCAGCTCGACATTCGTCATCCGGCCTTTCTTCTGCAGTTGCGAAAGAATGCGCAAATCGATGCGGTCGAGTTTGCTGTCGCCGTGAAGCATCATGATGGGTTCGCTCATAAAAAAACCGCAAGATCCGGGGCGAATCTCGCGGCAGAAGGCAAACCGATGTTAGCACGCGCGCTTTTTTGAACGCGCGCCAGAATCACGAAAACAGTCGCACGATGGGTCGGATTTACGCAAGCGCCGCGCGCACTTCACGCTCTTCGAGCACCTCGTCCAGCGTGCGCTTCAGGCGCGCGAACAGTTGCTCGAATTCCGTCTCGCAATAGCAGAGCGCCGGCGCAAAGCCAAGGATATTGTCGCCGAAAGCACGGAACACCAGACGGTTGCGATAGGCCGCCGCGGCAATGCGCTCTGAAAGCTTGAGCGAGGCGTCGAAGCGCGCACGCGTCGATTTGCTGGCCACCAGTTCGAGCGCGCCCAGCAGGCCGCGATGACGGGCATCGCCCACCAGCGGGTGATCGAGCAAGGCGTCGAGCCCGGCGGCGAAGCGCGGCGCCTGCGCTTGGCCATTCGCAAGCAGGCCGCCTTCCTGATAGAGCCGCAGCACTTCGAGGCCGATCGCGGCGCTCACAGGATGCGCCGAATAAGTCTGGCCGTGGCCCACGATGGCCGTATCGTTGCTGTCGCCTGCGATGCCTTGATAGACGGCGTCGGACATCAGGACCGCGCCCATGGGCGCATAGCCCGAGGTGAGACCCTTGGCGACCGTCATCAGGTCTGGTTCGACCGCTTCGGCTTCGCAGGCGAACAGCGGGCCGGTGCGGCCGAAGCCGGTGATGACCTCGTCGGCGACGAACAGGATATCGAGACGGCGGCAGGCCTCGCGCATGGCCTTGAGCCAGCCGCGCGGCGGCACGATCACGCCGCCGGAGCCTTGAATAGGCTCGCAGAAGAACGCAGCGACGTTTTCGGCGCCGAGTTGTGCGACCTTCGCTTCGAGCGCGGCAACCGAGGCGGCGATCAGTGCTGCGTCGTTCGCGCCGTCTTCACGACGATACGCATACGGCGAGGGCAGATGATGCTGGTTCGGCAGCGGCAGATCGAAATGACGATGAAACGCGGGTAGTGCAGTCAGCCCCGCGCCCACCGACGACGAGCCGTGATAGCCGCGTTCGAGCGCGATCATCTGTTTCTTCATGGGGCGTCCGGTGGCGTTGAAATAGTGCGTGATAAAGCGGATCGCCGCATCGACCGCATCCGATCCGCCAAGCGTGAAATAGACATGCTCGAGCGAGGCGGGCGTCAATTCAACCAGCTTTTGCGCCAGCTCGATGGCCGGTTCCGACGAGAAATGAAAATACGTCGTGGCGTAAGGCAGACGCGACATCTGACGTGTGGCGGCTTCGACGATGCTTTGCTGGCCGTAGCCCACGTTCACGCACCAGAGGCCGGAAAACGCATCGAGCAGTTCGTTGCCGTCGCTATCGCGTAGATACGCGCCATGGCCCGACTCAAGTACGGTCACGCCGCGTGCTTCATGCGCGCGGTAATTGATGACGGGGTGGATCAGGTGCTTGCGATCGGCTTCGATGAGTGCTGAGAGTGGCGAGGTGGACATAGCGAAACGGCCCCATTGAGTGAGATTGGCGACCGCTTGATACTAGCGCCGACGCATTATTGGCGCGCGCGGAAAACGGCTTCAAAACAGCTGCGTTGTGCTGTTTTTAAGGGTGTCGTCGGCATGTTGTGCCGTGCTGTATTGTGCGTTCTGGAAGGCTTCGTCGTGCGCGCTTTCACGTCTACAATGCCGCGAGATAGCGAATGGATTCTCGGCATCACAGGTCGAATGATCAAGAATCCTGCTGAATAAACGGATCATTACGTACAGGTACTCAAGACGATGAACAAGACTTTCAGGATTGCGGCAATCGCAGGCGACGGCATCGGTCAGGAAGTGATGCCCGAGGGCGTGCGCGTGGTGGAGGCGGCGGCCGCGAAATTCGGCCTGTCGATTGAATTCACGCACTTCGACTGGGCCAGCTGCGACTACTACCTCGAGCACGGCAAGATGATGCCCGACGACTGGTTCGCCACGCTCAAGGGTTTCGATGCGATCTACTTCGGCGCGGTGGGCTGGCCTGACAAGGTGCCCGATCACATCTCGCTGTGGGGTTCGCTGCTCAAGTTCCGTCGCGAATTCGACCAGTACGTGAACCTGCGCCCGGTACGTCTGCTGCCGGGCGTGCCGTGCCCGCTCGCCAACCGCAAGCCCGGCGACATCGACTTCTTCGTGGTGCGCGAAAACACCGAAGGCGAGTACAGCTCGGTGGGCGGCAAGATGTTCGAAGGCACGGATCGCGAGTTCGTACTGCAGGAGTCTGTGTTCACGCGCCAGGGCGTTGACCGCATCCTCAAGTACGCATTCGAACTGGCGAACCAGCGTGGCCGCAAGAAACTCACGGCGGCGACCAAATCGAACGGCATCTCGATCAGCATGCCGTACTGGGACGAGCGCGTCGCGGCGATGGCCGAGGCCTACCCGGACGTGAAGTGGGACAAGCAGCACATCGACATTCTGTGCGCGCGCTTCGTGCTGCAGCCGGACCGCTTTGACGTGGTGGTCGCGTCGAACCTCTTCGGCGATATTCTTTCCGACCTGGGCCCGGCGTGTACGGGCACGATTGGCCTCGCGGCATCGGCGAACCTGAATCCTGAGCGTACGTTCCCGTCACTGTTCGAGCCGGTACACGGCTCGGCACCCGATATTTTCGGCAAGGCGATTGCTAACCCCATCGCGATGATCTGGTCGGGCGCGATGATGCTTGACTTCCTCGGCAACGGCGACGCGCAGTTCAAGGCCGCCCACGACGCGATCATGCAGGCCATCGAGAAGGTGCTGGTGGAGGGCCCGCGCACGCCGGATATGAGCGGCGCCGCCAGTACGCCCGATGTGGGGGCAGCGATCGTGGCTGCATTGGGTTGATCGAGGCGCACGGTCGTCCGGATACGTACGTGGGATTGCACGCGCGATCCGCAAGGGAGGGGCGCGCCTCCCGGCACAATCCCGGCAACCTCGACGGACTGGGCCGGGTTTTGTCGCAGTAAGGCTCGCGGACGAAAGATGATCGATATGAAGTACTGTTTACGTTGCCAATCCGTAGAATTGATCGGCGGCGAACGAATGGATTCCGCGAGCGCACTTCATCTGTCCTTTGGCTATCATATGCATGATTTCTATGCCGCCAAGAAGAATCCGGGCGCAGCGAAAAGTCTTGAACCCCAGCATGGGTCGGGTGCGCCGCTTGATTGCCCGATGGCCTTGCTCAACGCGGTTGTTGAGATATTTGGACTGGCGGATCTTGATAGGCGTCTCACGATCAGCATTGATAGCTTCGAGCGCGGCGAGATTGGCACCGCTTTTGTCGATGGTCACCGTCTCGGGGACGCCGTTCTGGCCGATCGATTTCTCAAAGTAACGCCGGGCTGCAGTCTGGTCCCGATGGGCGCGCAGCAGGAAGTCGATGGTGTTGCCGTCCTTGTCGACGGCCCGGTAGAGATATTTCCAGTCGCCCGTGACGCGGATGTATGTCTCATCCATTCGCCAGCTCTTTCCAACTGGCAGCTTGCTACGGCGAAACGCTTTCTCCAGTACCGGCAACAGCTTGAGCGCCCAGCGATGGACGGTCGAATGATCGACCGACGTCCCACGTTCGGCCATCATTTCTTCAAGATGACGCAGACCCAGCGGATAGGCGACGTACCAACGCACGCACGTCAGAATCACCTCCAGCGGATAGTGCAAGCGTTTCAATACCTTGGCCAGCGCCGGGTTTAGCGTCTTCATCGATTCTCTCTGTTGATTTGTGCGGAATCCCCGGTGGGTCAGTTTCTAGTCGGCGTTGACAAATAGGCACGCCTGATGGGGTTGATCGATGCGGCAGTCTGCCCACCGAAGGCGGTGCCTTTGCTGGAGCGTGCCGGAGTACCATACCTCAGCGTTTTCGCTGGCCTGCCCGAAGAAGAGCTGGGCCCGGCGTCACTTTTTCTGGTGTCCGTCAGCGACACGGAAGCAGACTGGATTGCGGAGCTTGAGCGGCTTGATCTTCAAAGCCCGTGTCTCTCGTTGATCTGGAGCCAGGCCGAGATGGATGCGATTGTCATGCACCTTCAGGCGTTCCTGTTCGCCGACATCGGCGACAACATGACCGCGATGGTGCGGTTCTTTAATCCGCGCAACACCGGTGCCGTTTTCGATATCTGGGGCGAACAGTTGTGCGCGATGTTTATGGGCCCCTTCGAGCAGTGGGCATACAGGGGGCGCAACAGGGAATGGCAGCATATCCAGAACGAGTCGGCGATAAGCCCACGGATCTGTCGTTCGGTCGTGGTCCAGTTAGCGCAGGCAGATGTTGATGCTCTTACCGCACACACCGAACCCGACCAGATTCTGGCCTCCCTTATCGAGGGCGGCAATGTCGACGGTGAGCGTCCCTATCTCGAGCGGTTCGATGATTTCATTCCCCGATATATCCGCGCGGTGGAAGGGGGGCATAAGGGAACCGGGAGATCGCCTGCTCTTCTGTCTGCATTCCTATCTGTATGCGGAGAATTTTGATCAGCATCCGGTTGTCAACGAGCTGCTGAGCGAGCTCCAGCAATCAGACGAGCCATTTGGTATAGCGATCACACGGGTTCCGGTTGACGTATCGCAAGACATAAAACAGATGAGTGCCCGCTAAACCACGATCGCGCGGCAGTCGATGACGTGACGGGAGGACGGAATGGGACTGCAGATGATCGTTGTCGGTGATGCGACTTCACATGGTGGGCGGGTGATCACTGGTTCGGAGACTCACAGTATCGACGGCAAGAATATTGCGCGTTTGAACGACCTTGTAGACTGCCCAGAAAAATATCCCGACGGGCGACCACACGGTGTGACCAAGATTATTGAGGCGCACCCGACTGTCACGATCGATGGTCAGCGTGTCGCGTTGCACGGCCACCATACTGAGTGCGGTTGCACACTAATTGGCAGTATGACCGCGAGTGTGGGCGACTGAGCGAAACGCCACGTCAAGCCCACGATTGCATGAGCACCGGCCGACGGTAATGTGCATCACGGGCGACGGTGTATGGAGTCGAAATCGATGCAGCCGCCAAGCAGATTACAACTTGCGCGATAGTATGAAAGTCGGCTTTAGACGGTGGGCGCACTGACATCAGTAAACTTCCTGCAAGGCCGGGAAAGATATCGGCTGCGCGGTTGATGTAGTGACTTCTACGTACGTGCGGAAAATGGAGCAGTCACTGCGCCATCAGGGGCGTGTTCAGCATGCCCACGTTCGCCCATAGCTGCGCTCTAAAAAAACTAAACCGCCGAGCCCGTTGAAGGGGGCGGCGGCGCGGGGGCACTGGGCGTGTCGCTGGCAATCTTTGGACCGGATCTGCGTAAAGCAGGAACTGATTCAAAACTGGCTGACGGACTTGGGGCCGCCCTCGTTTTGAATCCCGTACAAACGACCCGGAAAAGCGTCGCGCAACTGCGCGGCGCGGAGTGCCTTATGCGGTTGCCGTCGGCTGGTCAGTTGCCTGTACGGAATTTTCAGTGGGCGCAGACACAATCGCAGTGTCCTGCACCTGGGCATTCGCAGCGGCCGCCTTTTTCGTCGGTGCCTTGCGGGCAGTCGTAGCCTTCTTCGCCGGGCTGGTCTTCTTGGTCACGGTCGCTTTCTTTGCCGTAGTTGTTTCTTTCGCGGTCCTCAACGCCTTGATCGGTTCTGCCTTCTTTGCGGTGGACGCCTTTTTGGCGGGAGCCGCCTTCTCTGCTGCGGTTGCCTGCTTGGCAGACGCCGCTTTCTTCGCTGCCGCACCCTTCTTCGCGGTTGCGGGCTTCTTCGCGGCCGGTGTCTCGACAGTCTTGCTATCAGCGTCTGCGATCAGGAAGCGCGTGCGGTCTTTCGCATTCGCAATCCATGCTGGAGCACGGCCGCGACCGCTCCAGGTAGCACCGGACTTCGGGTCGCGATAGAGCGCCGGTTGCGGACCGCGCTTGTAGTTTCCGGCACGCTTCGCCTCAGCTTTTTGGGGGGCAGCGGCTTGAGCAGCACCTTCGACCAGAAATTTGTTACGGTCTTTCGCGTTGGCAATCCACTGCGGAGCACGGCCATGGCCCGTCCACGTTGCACCGCTCTTCGGGTCGCGATACTTCGCAGCCGATGCGGCGCTGGTTGTGCCTGCGGCTTTGCGGCCGCGACGCTTGCCGACGTGAGCGTCGACGTCGGCAACGCTGATGCCGTGCTTGTCCATCAGGTCACGGATCTTGTTCAGAACGACCGTGGACTTGCTCACGACAATTGCCTCTGCCTGAGCCTGAAGCTTTGCAATCTTTGCCTGAATGGAATCGAGCGTTGCCATTGTTTTTGTTTCCCTGAAGTTGGTTTAGCGAACTATGCCATAACGCAGACTCGAATTGTTGAAGT
Organism: Paraburkholderia bannensis; assembly: GCF_014200455.1. Taxonomy (GTDB): domain Bacteria; phylum Pseudomonadota; class Gammaproteobacteria; order Burkholderiales; family Burkholderiaceae; genus Paraburkholderia; species Paraburkholderia bannensis_A. The sequence goes on from NZ_JACHBW010000029.1 coordinate 30,040, forward strand.
GCAGTCATTCGACGAATGAAATGATTCACTTATAGATTTCCAACTGTTTCTAGTCTGCGGATTCGCTGTCCGTGAACGTGAGACGAATCTGGCAATTCCGGGTGGCAATCCTTTGCGCGCGGCGGCATTGCGTCGATACGGCAGCAAAATGCCAACAGTTCGTCTGCATGTCATACGAGTCGAGTCGGCCACCTTCTTTCAGACGGAAACTGGAGCCGACAGTTTCATGTCGCCTGGCGCTGCGGGAATCATGCGCCCGAGGTGGGAGGGTGCACGGCGGCGCGGCGGGAATTGTTTCTATCGGTCAATCCGCCAGATTCAGGAGCAAGGATTGCGACGATACATTTGCCAGATCTCATTCCCTTTTCCGTTCAGCCGTAAGCGTGACCTGTGGTTAATCCCTATGCTGTCATCGCAGTACTGGGTTCAGGCGTTATCGCAGTGAAGGCAGGGCACATGCGCTGTCCTCATCAACAAACTGGACCTCACAGATATGAAAAAGATCGTTCTTGCTACCATGGCTTGCGTTGGACTGCTTTCAGCCGTCGCGCCGGCATACGCCTATGACCACCATCATCACCCCGTATGCCACAAGGTGCGCGTGCATCATCATTGGGAAAAGCGTTGCCATTGAGCCGACGTTGATCGCGTGGCCGTGGAGATCCACGGCCACATTCGATCTGACGAATGAGTGATCCCAGATCTGAAAACCATGCGCGCTGAGCTCGGCTGTGTGAATGATCTGCTGGCCGACGCTCGCGCGCGTGAAGTTGCAGCTGTCTTCGCAAGCCTCAGAGATGAGGTCACGCTGCTTGGCATTACTGAGCAGGAAGTGCGCAGGGCGCTGGGTTATGACCGGCCTGCAGGGACGGCAGCAAAATACTACGATCCCTCGACCGGGAATACATGGTCAGGCAGAGGAACGCGTCCGAATTGGCTCGCAGGCAAGCGCCTCGAGGATTATGCGATCGACGCCCCGCAACCGAAAGCCCCGCAACCGAAGCCATGGTGGCCGGGTGAAAAGTGATGCATATCGCTCACATGCGTCGTGACCCGAGACGGGCGATGCGGACATCAGTTGAGGGACCGGCGGCATGGACAGCGAGACGAAGGCGGAATTACTGACGTTCCTCGTCGTGGGCCAATTACTGGCGCGGGCGCGCAGCGGCGAGTGGCTGCGGACTGATCACCTGATCGAATCGTGCCAGATCTGGCTGTCATCGAATGCAGCCCGCTGTGACTGGCTTGATCGGGCGAAGCTGGTCGAAGCCTCAAGGCCACTTGCCGAACAGGCGCTGGCCTTGCCATTTCCGCGTGACGAAGCAGGCCTCCTGAAACTCTTTAATCTCAACGCAGGCTGGTTTCTCGATTACCGGTCTCCCGTCGTCCAGGAGATCCATGGTTTGTGCTCGGCACACCTGGGGCTCGTTGACGACCAGTGAAGCGCAGTGAATGCGCCTGATTGATCGCTTTGCAGCGGGGTGACGTCGCTACCAGATCCTGATTTCCTCCTGGAAATCGACTGATCGCGTTGCCCGGCAGGCAGTGATAGCTCCTGCTTTGGCACGCCGCTACCGCTATTTACTGCTTCGTTTGCCTGACAAGCGAACAGTCGTATCCAAGGGCCTTTACGCGTGCCTCCAGATCATCCAGTCTCTCCCTCGACGGGTGCGCGTCGCGGGTCAGCACCCACAGGTAACGACCCGAAGGTTCGCCAACAATCGACCATTCGTAATTCTCTCCGTGATCCAGAATCCAGTAATCGCCATAAAACGGTCCGAAGAATGATACTTTCAACTTGGCTTTGGTTGATGGATCCGCCACTTTTGCCTTGCCAACCGATTGTCTGAACCGGTCGGCATTGGCGCCCTTACGGCCCGAATTGATGACCTTCACGGTACCGTCCGCGTTGAGGGAATACTCCGCAGTGACTTCGTCCATTCCCCGCTCAAACGAGGCTTCGTAACGGAACTGTTCGTACCAGCGACCCATATATCTCGCCAGATCGACGGGACTCGCGGGCTGTGGCACGGCGCGATTGCCTACCGGGCCGGGACGGGGTATGTATGCACACGCGCCCATCAACATAACTGCTCCGGCGAGCGTCATTACGAGCGTTCTCTTTTGCATAAGCTTGTTTTTTCCTTCTGGTCAACGGCTTTTTGGGACATTGAGACCCTCGCCGATGAGCTCACACGCGCTATGTGGCGAATTAAAGCCGACGGCAATCAGATGGCCGGCGTTTACGGCCGTGCTCAGAGCGCGTCAGGGTTCAAGGTCTTCGTCGTGGTTGTCGTCTTCGACGGATTTTTCAATGTTCCCGCCGTCGATCTCAAGGAGATGGACAACGCCTTCAGCCTCGACGACGACCTCTTCGCCGGGATCAATCATGGTCTCGTTTGCCGCCTTGCGGTCTGCAGTCACGCGGATGGAATTGTCTCCGTCGTTATAGATACTGACTCGCATATCGATTCTCCAGTTCAGAAAAACAGGGGGGTGTTGCAGACACTAGCAAACAACAGGCCTACATCCCGTCGTGCAATTCGTGCGGGCGCGATTGCTCCGGGATATCCCGCAGCAGGCAGTCGTGGATATCGTGCTGGCCGTGGATTTCGGTAACCCCGCTTTCACGATCCCAGGCGAGCAAATGATCAACGTGCTGTCTCTTCAGCGCGACCGGCGCGTTGTGCCATCTTGACGGTATCTTTATACGCTGACGCCGAACCTTTACCCCGTCTTGATGACGTCTGCGCTTCAATGAAGCATCTTAGAACAAAGGGGGTAACGTGCTTAAAGTGCTGATTCCTGTGCTGGGCGACAAGGCAGCGACCGAGGCGGCGCGACATGGCGCGCTCCTGTTCGCGGAGCGATGCGCGGCAGAGGTTGAAATCGTCGAGGTCCTCGACGATTTGGCGCAGGGCCGCGCTGTCGCATTTCATTCGCTAGGAACGCTGCGCAGACAGGGGAAACAGGCAGCGCGAAATGCGCTCATGCAAACGCGGGCGATCCTCGAAGACGCCGGTGTTCCCTACACCTGGAGCCGGGTCTATGGGCCGACGGCGCAGACCATCGCGCAGTATGCAGCGAAGCATCGGGCTGACATCGTTCTGCTTGATGGTAGCCGGCTCGGCTTCATTCGCCGTTGGGCGGTCGCCATCGGACTATGGCGCCTGTCATCGACACCCGTCACGATGCTTCACTGACGATTGCGCAGACAACTTGCGATGTCAGTCCGCGGTCTCGTCGCGTGGGGCTGGCGGCTTTCAGTGAGCTGGCGAATGAACCTGTAAAATAGAGGCAGGGTGTTAGCTGCATCTTGCAGCGGGACAGGTTCAACGCGCTGGTCGGGCCGCCACGCGGGACCCGACACGCCCATGCGACAGAACGACTTCTCACGCTCGCTTGCCCGCCCCCGCCACATCGCAAAGAAAGCCTTTACGGCGCTCGAATACTTCCTGTATGTCGAAGCCGCGAGCGGCGTCATCCTGCTCATCGCAGCCGTGATAGCGCTGGCCTGGGCGAATTCGCCATTCGCCGGGCGCTACCACGAATTGCTTGAGTCACCGCTGACGATCGGGCTGGGCCAATCGGTGTTCTCCAGGCCGGTGCATTTCTGGATCAATGACGGCCTGATGACCGTGTTCTTCCTCATTGTGGGCATGGAGATACGTCGCGAGATCCACGCCGGATCGCTGAGCGATTTCCGGCAGGCGACGCTGCCCCTGGCCGCGGCGGTGGGCGGTGTGGCTGTACCGGCTCTCGTCTATCTGGCGGTGAACCACGGTTCGGGTGCAGCCCACGGCTGGGCGGTGCCAACGGCGACCGACATCGCTTTCGCGGTCGGCGTGCTCGCGCTGCTTGGGCGTTCGATCCCCGGCACCGTGCGCGTCTTTCTGCTGACGCTCGCGATCGTCGACGACATCATCGCCGTGCTGATTATCGCGGTGTTCTACTCGGCGGGACTCGACTACAGCGGTTTCGCGCTCGTCTGCGCCGGCATTGTGGCCGTCATCATCATGCAGCGACTCGACATCAACCGGGCAACGGCCTATATCGTGCCCGGTGCCGTCATCTGGGCAGGCCTCTTCATCAGCGGCATGCACCCGACGCTTGCGGGCGTCATCCTTGGGCTGATGACGCCGGTCGTGCCGTCGCGCGGGCATGAGCGGGTGCTGGTCGAGCTGTCGGCGGCTGCACATCACGTGAGGGAAGCTGACGTCGGAAACACGCGTGAATTTGATCGTTTGGAAAAGCCGATGCATACGCTTCGCGTCGCCCAGCGCGATCTGCTGCCGCCCGTCGTGCGAGTGCAATGGGCGCTGCACCCGTGGGTCGCTTACGGTATCATGCCGCTCTTTGCGCTGGCCAATGCCGGAGTGCCGCTCAGCGGCGTGGACTTCGCGAGCGACGAGACCGTGCGGATCGTACTGGGTGTCGCATTGGCCCTGGTCGTCGGCAAACCTGTGGGCGTGTTCGTGACGAGTTGGATACTGGTCAGGCTTGGGCTTTGCCGGTTGCCGACGGGGATGTCCTGGGGCGGAGTCGGTCTGGTTGCGCTGCTTGCAGGGATTGGCTTCACTATGTCCATCTTTATCGCGACGCTCGCGTTTCCACATCAGGGCACGATGGATGCCGCCAAACTCGGCGTGCTGCTCGGCTCGTTCGTTGCCGGATGTGCGGGACTGGGTTGGGGGCTGTGTTGCTCGCGGCCAAAATCCGCAGAGTGAAGCGCTTCGCAAACCAAAGCGGTCCTTTGTCACGTACCATGTGTAGAGCCTGCAGGCCTCGCAGACGCGTGCGCAGTTGCCCATCAGTATGGACCTGCTCAAGCCATAGCCTGCCGATCAATGTCAACGCATGGCCCACTCTCGCCCATTCTGAACTCGACGGAGCAGTCCGCCGTAAGTTCGAGGCGCGGCGGCAGGCCATATTGCTCTATGTTGCTGGTGAGCCAATCAGGGCCATCGAGGAATCGACACGCTTCAAACGCCGGCAGTTTTACCGCTGACTTGAGCGTGCCCAGACAACTCACCCAGACGGACGCCCCTTCGGCTTCCGGGCACTCATCTACTACGCGCGCATCGCAGAATATGCCCGAGCGCGTGATGTACAAGTGCGAGGCGAGCGCGGCAGCCACGGTGGCGCCGGTGCTCTCGTAACTCGGGCTTGCGGCGACTCATGATATGGGCGGTATGGGCGTGGAGCGATTCCTGGGCCGCGACTGAACGGAGGCCGTCATGAAAGTCGCGTTGCTGAGCATTGATCTTGCCAAAAATGTCTTCCAGCTGTACGGCGTGGACGAACGCGGTCATCCGGTGTTGAGTCGGCGAGTCAGCCGCAACAAACTCCTGGAATCCATTGTCAGTCTGCCCTGTTGCCGTATCGTGATGGAGGCTTGTGGCGGAGCGCATTACTGGGCGCGGCGGTTCTCGGCGATGGGACACCATGTGCAGATCATTGCCCCCCGATTCGTCAAACCGTTCGTCAAATCCCAGAAGAACAATCGCAACGATGCGGAGGCGATCGTCGAAGCTGGCTCCCGTCCGACCATGCATTACGTTGCGGTCAATAGCGTTCAGCAGCAGGATATCCAGTCCATGCACCGAATCCGCAGCCTGCTCATGCGTGATCGTATCGCGCAAATCAACCAGATACGTGGTCTGCTGGCCGAATACGGTGTGGTCATTGCACAAACAGCGTTGAAAGTGCGGCAGCAGCTTCCGGAGATTATTGAGGACGAACACAACGAGCTAACGGCGTTGAGTCGCTCAATGATGGCGTCACATGCACCGCAAGCAGGTGTCCCAATGTGTCCACCGCCATATGTAATTCGCTGCCTTTCTCGCGTTTGTATCCGTCGTAGCCCGCGCGTGGACCGCTCTCGCACATCCGCTTCACGCCAGTTCGACCCGCTTGATTTCCTTCACGATGACGAGATAGCTGAAGACCGTGACCGCAGCGTTCACGCCGACGAATGCCAGCGCGCTGTCGAACGAGCCGGTTTTCGCGACCAGATAGCCGATCACGATGGGCGTGACGATGCCGGCCACGTTGCCGAACATATTGAAGATCGAGCCGGACAGGCCGATGGCTTGCTTCGGCGCGGTATCGGCGACCACGGCCCAGCCGAGCGCGCCCAGGCCCTTGCCGAAGAACGCCAGCGACATCAGCGCGACCACCAGCCAGTCGCTATGCACGTAGTTGCAGCCGACGATGCACGCGGACAGCGCCATCCCGCCCACGATCGGCCCCTTGCGCGCCATGGTGAGCGATGCGCCGCCGCGAATCAGCGCATCGGACAGTACGCCGCCCAGCACTCCGCCCAGAAAACCGCAGACCGCCGGCAGCGAAGCCACCAGTCCCGCCTGCAGGATCGTCATGCCGCGTGCCTGCACGAGGTAGATCGGGAACCACGTCAGGAAGAAATACGTGATGACGTTGATGCAGTACTGCGCGAGGTAGACGCCCAGCAGCATGCGGTTGGTGAGCAACTGGCGCATCAATTGCCAGCCATGGCTGCTTTGCGCCTTATCTGTAAGTGTCTTGCGCTGATGCCCGTTCACGAGGCCGCCGCCTTGCTCGATGTAATCGAGTTCCTTGCGATTGATGTGCGGATGACTCGCCGGATTTTTCATCACCTTGAGCCAGACGAGCGCGAGCACGAGGCCGCCGAGGCCCATCATCAGATACACGTGATGCCAGCCGTAGGCGTGCGTGACCCACGCCATTAACGGCGTGAACACGACCGCCGCGAAGTATTGCGCCGAATTGAAAATGGCCGATGCCGTGCCGCGCTCTTTGGTCGGGAACCAACTGGCGACCACTTTGGCGTTGGCGGGGAAGGCTGGCGCTTCGGCCGCACCCATGACGAAACGCAGTGCGAAAAGCGCGGTGACGGCGGCCGCGGTGCTGCCGAGCACGCCAATCGCGCTTTGCAGCAGCGTGAACAGCGACCACAGGAAGATGCTGGCCGCGTAGACGCGACGTGCACCGAAACGGTCGAGGATCCAGCCCGCCGGAAGTTGCGAGAGCACATACGCCCAACTGAACGCCGAGAAGATATAGCCCATGCGTACGGCGTCGAAGCCGAATTCTGCGCGCATGGCCGAGCCGGTCACCGAAAGCGTCGCGCGATCCGCGTAGTTGAGCGTTGTAATGATGAAGATCAGCGCGAGGATGACGTAGCGGACTTTGGTTCGAGTTGCGGCGTCTGTGGCGGCGGGGCTGGCGGTACGGCTCAACGGCATGTTGTTGGACCCTCGGGTGCGCGGAAGGACTTGCTTTCCTGTCTCGGTGTGGCTGTAGTTGTAATACGTCTTTGTAACTTGTTAGAGCCAATCGTAGCGCGTCTTTCCGGGCTGCATCAACCTGGTAATACCCGATTTTGGTGTCATTGAGGGTAAACGTGGATTTTTCGATGCGGTGCGCTTGTGGGATCGTTGTAAAAATTGTCTGACAACATGGCGGATTGGTCGGCGCTCCGGGCACCACTCAGGGCATATGCCGCGTGCGCAAAAAAGGAAAACATGAACAGGAAGGTGGTGCAGGGGATCGTGAGGACGATGATCGGACTGGCGGGGGCGGCGCTTTGCGCCAACACGGCGCAGGCGGCTACGTACATTTACGTGTCGAACGCAGATAGCCAGGATATTTCGGTGTTCCGCATGGACGAGTCCAACGGCGCACTGGCGGCAGTCGAAACCGTCGCGGTGGGTGGCATGGTGATGCCGATGACATTCTCGCCCGATCACCGACGGCTCTACGCGAGCCTGCGCTCGCAGCCGTACAGAGTGGTGAGCTTCGCCGTCAATCCGCTTGACGGTCGTCTGGCCGAACTGGGCCGCGCGCCGCTGGCCGAAAGCATGGCCTATCTGTCGACCGATGCGACGGGCCGCTATCTGCTGTCGGCTTCGTATGGCGGCAATCAATTGGCGGTGAACCGCATCGGTGCCGATGGCGTGGCGGGCGAGGTGCAGCAGACTATCAAGACGGGGCCAATGGCGCATGCGATCCGCGTATCGGCGGATAATCGCTATGCATTCGCTTCGGTGCTGGGTTCGGATGTGTGGCTGCGCCTGCGTTTCGACGCCGCCACGGGGCAGTTGACCGAGGACGCTGCGCCCGCCTATGCGCTACCGTGGAAGTCGGGGCCGCGCCATTTTGTTTTCTCGGCTGACGGGCGTTTCGTTTATCTGATCGACGAACTCGACGGCAAGCTGCATGTGCTCGCATTCGATCGCACGCGCGACACGGTCAAGCCGATCCAGACGATTTCGATCCTGCCGGCCGATTTTCGCGGTGACAAACCGTGGGGCGCGGATCTGCATCTGACGCCCGATGGACGCTTTCTGTATGCGTCCGAGCGCACGTCGAGCACGCTGGCGGCGTATCGCGTGAACGGGACAACGGGCAGGCTCGAACGCATCGGCACCTATGCGACGCAGAAACAGCCGCGCGGTTTCAATATCGATCCTTCGGGGCGTTACCTGTTCGCAGTTGGGCAGTTGTCGCCGACCATGAGCGTCTATCGCATCGATGCGGAGACGGGCGCGTTGCATGAGACGGGACAGTATCCGGTGGGCAAGGGCGCGAACTGGGTCGAGGTGGTGAGTTACGCGGGGTCGAACGAGTAAGCTGGAGTGCGATACCGCGCGGAATTTTTACGCGCGCTGTATCGCCTGCCGTTTACAGGTGGTCAGTTCAGCACCACGGCCGAGCGCGTGGATGGCGTGCGTGTGCTGCATCCAGTGCGGACTCGCCCGACGCAGCTTTTCGGCGAGCGGCGCGTGATCCGCCTCGATCGCCTTGGTGGAAGAAGCGGAGCATCACCATCCATCGGCGCACGCTGCTAATCGCGCTACTGCTATCCGTTTCGAGATTGCCGACGACCGGCGTTTCCGGCCGCCAGTGCAACTGCGTGGGCGGCAGTCCGCGGTCGGCCAGATAGCGCGCCAGCGCGTCCCACGCAAGGGGCGGGAGCGCCACACGCGCCAGCTTCTTGCCCTTGCCGGTCACGCGCAACCAGTAATCTCCGCGTGGATCGGTCTCGACGTGGCCGAGGGTGGCGCCGACGAACTCACTGGCACGCTGGCCAGTCGCGTACCCGAAGTCCAGCAGGAACCGCAGCCACTGCGCAGCGGCCGCTGACCAGCCGTACGACCATTCCAGGCCGTCCGCGATCGTCCGCACGAGCGCCCAATCGCCTTCGCTGAAGGCGTGCGAAGTCTTAAGCACGTTCTATCCGGTCGCATCCCGCACCTTCATCCCTGCAAACGGATTGGCCAGCACGTAGCGCTGCTCGATCAGCCAGCGGAACAGCGCACCGAGGATCGACAGCGCATGCGCGACCGATCGAGCGGAAAGTCTGCCATTGAACAGCCGCCAGTCCGGCGAGGTGCGCGGCCGAACCGGGCCGACCCAGCGTCCATGCGGCGAGGGGTGGCGCAGGAACGCGCGATAGGCGATGGCATCCTCGGTGGTGAGCGAGGACAGCGCGCGCCCGCGTTCGACGATGGCCCAGAGGATCAGCCGCTCGGCTTCCTTGCGTTAGGTGCGTTGCGTCGCAGGTGACTGGTGCAAGGTAAGCCAGGTCTGCACAGCCCAATGATCTCGCCGCTGTAACAATAGTTTTCGTTTTATAATGCAATGTTATATCATTTCGCATAATACGCAATCCGGGACGGCACCTCCGGGAATTGCGGAAACGGCAATAGCGCGCAGTTGTGGTTTGCCCCCCCCCGCCGCGCGTGAGATCGACCTCGCAGGAGTTCGTTGAGGTACTGAACGCCTACGTTCTCTGGTACAACGAGAAACGGATCAAGGGCTCGCTTGGCTATCTCAGTCCCATCGAGTACCGTGAAAGCCTGGGGCTAACGACGTAAATCAGTCCAGGAAAATGTCCGCATCCCCCGTGGGTCAGGATTCCGTGCAAATCAACAGTCAGTGAGCATGTACCCGGTGAACTGCCGTAGTAACTTGCTCTTATTACACATTTCGAATATATTGGAATTATGGAAAATAAAGACGTTATCCGCGCCCTCGCAGCGCTCGCCCACGAACTGCGCCTGCGGGTGTTTCGCATGCTGGTTGTCGCTGGCCCGACCGGCTTGACGCCGGGCACCATGGCGGAACAGCTCGACGTTCCCAATGCGACGCTCTCCTTTCACCTGAAGGAGCTGATGCACGCGGGGCTCGTCACGCAGGAGCGCGACGGGCGCAGCCTGATCTATCGGGCCGCCTATGACCAGATGAACGCGGTCCTTGGTTTCTTGACCGAAAACTGCTGTCAGGGGCAGCCTTGCCTTGAACCTGGCGCGGCCGCATGCAAATGCTGAGGGAGAGTGGCAAACCCATTGGCATCCCTGTTAAGCCTGCCGGTTCGGCATGCTGCTGATCACGCTGCGCACAGACAACACCATGACCACAAACGTACTCATCCTCTGCACGCACAATTCCGCGCGCAGTGTTCTTTCCGAAGGCATGCTGAACCACTGGGCGAAGAAGCTCGGCAAGGATGTCCGCGCGTACAGCGCGGGCAGCGCCCCAAGCGGACGCATCAATCCGTTCGCGCTCGAAGCGCTGACTAACGCCGGTATTGATACGGAAGGCTATCGCAGCAAAAGCTGGGATGAATTCGCGCAGGGCGGTGCACCCAAGATGCGCATCGTCATCACAGTCTGCGACAGCGCTGCGGCCGAACAGTGCCCGTTCTGGCCGGGCAGCCCTGTCAAGGTTCACTGGGGCTACGCCGATCCGTCAAGCGCGCCGGGCGGCGATGAAGGCAAGCGGCACGCATTCGAACTCACGCGCGAAGCAATCGGCTACCGCATGCTGCAACTGCTCACGCTCCCACTCGAAAGTCTGGACAACACTGAGCTGCAGCAGGCGCTAAACGACATCCTTCATAGCTGAATCCTCTCCATCAAGTCCCCCCATGAACACACCCAATGTTGCCGCTTCGGGGAAGTCGGCCTCGAAACCGGCCATCAGCTTCTTTGAGCGATACCTGACCGTCTGGGTCGCGCTGTGCATCGTCGCCGGCATTCTGCTTGGGCAAGTCCTGCCTGGGGTCTTCCAGGCGATCGGCCGGATGGAATATGCGCACGTCAATCTGCCGGTCGGCTTGCTGATCTGGGTGATGATTATCCCCATGCTCGTCAAGGTCGACTTCGGTTCGCTGCATGAGGTGCGCCAGCACGTTAAGGGCATCGGCGTGACGCTCGTCGTGAATTGGCTGATCAAACCGTTCTCGATGGCATTGCTCGCATGGCTCTTCATCAAGCACTTGTTTGCGCCGATGCTGCCTGCAGAGCAACTCGACAGTTACGTCGCGGGCCTGATCCTGCTTGCTGCCGCGCCCTGCACGGCGATGGTCTTTGTCTGGAGCCGGCTCACCGGTGGCGATCCGCTGTTCACGCTTTCCCAGGTCGCGCTTAACGACAGCATCATGGTGGTCGCCTTTGCGCCGCTGGTCGGCCTGCTGCTCGGCATTTCCGCGATCACGGTGCCGTGGGCGACGCTGCTCACGTCCGTCGTGCTCTACATCGTGATTCCGGTCATCCTTGCGCAGATCCTGCGCCGAGTGCTCCTTGCGACGGGACAGGCGGCGTTCGATGCCGCGATGGCAAAGATCGGCCCATGGTCCATCACCGCGTTGCTGGCGACGCTGGTACTGCTCTTTGCGTTCCAGGGCGAGGCCATCCTGAAGCAGCCGCTTGTCATCGTGCTGCTCGCGGCGCCGATCCTGATCCAGGTGTTCTTCAACTCGGCCCTTGCATATGGGCTCAATCGCGCGGTCGGCGAGAAGCACAACATTGCCTGTCCGTCAGCGCTGATTGGCGCGTCGAACTTCTTCGAACTGGCTGTCGCTACGGCAATCGGCCTGTTCGGATTCAACTCAGGGGCCGCGCTCGCGACGGTCGTGGGCGTACTGATCGAGGTGCCGGTCATGCTGCTCGTGGTGCGCATCGTCAACCGCTCAAAGGACTGGTACGAGTGCGCCTGACGAATACAGAAATGGTCACAGAGGGCAAACGTGTCCGATTTCAAGACTGACCTTCCGCAGGTGGACCCGGCGCTGTTTCACGTGCCCGATATAAATCGCCTGCAGCCTGCAAAGGCGTCGCCGCATCCGCCGCGTATCCTGCTGCTCTATGGTTCGCTGCGCGAGCGCTCGTTCAGCCGCCTGCTGAGTGAAGAAGCCTCACGCCTGCTTACGGCGATGGGTGCCGAAGTGCGCACATTCAATCCAAGCGGCCTGCCGCTGCCAGACGATGCGCCGGACAGCCATCCCAAGGTTGCCGAGCTACGCGAGCTGGTGCTGTGGTCGGAAGGCATGGTCTGGTGCTCGCCGGAGCGGCACGGCGCGATGACCGGCATCATGAAGGCGCAGATCGACTGGATTCCGCTTTCGGTCGGGGCGGTGCGGCCGACCCAAGGCAAGACGCTCGCCGTGATGCAGGTCAGCGGCGGCTCACAGTCGTTCAACGCCGTCAACCAGATGCGCGTGCTCGGACGCTGGATGCGCATGCTGACTATCCCCAACCAGTCGTCGGTGGCCAAGGGCTTCATGGAGTTCGACGAAGCCGGTCGCATGAAGCCTTCAGCGTATTTCGACCGCGTTGTTGACGTCATGGAAGAGCTGGTGAAGTTCACGCTGCTGACTCGCGACATCGGTCCGTACCTTGTAGACCGGTACAGCGAACGCAAGGAGAGCTCCGAGGAATTGATGAAGCGCGTCAACCAGACCAGTATTTGACCCATGGCGCCCCCCGCTTCGGATCGCCAGGCGAGAACTATGTTTGTTGCGCGGTCGACGGCTGACGCATCAAGGAAGGCAGCTAAACGGGAACGGAGCACGCTATGAAAATAAGGGCCGCCAAAGATGACGACCTCGTCGGGATCAAAAGCCTGCTGGCAACATGCGACTTGCCAACAGAGGACGTCACAACCGTGCTGATACCGCGGTTTCTAGTTGCCGTCGACGACGGCGCGGCGACAGTTGGAAGCGTTTGTCTGGAGCATTTGGGCGCTGACGCTTTGCTCAGATCGCTAGCTGTCGCCTTGCATCTTCGAGCAGCGGGCCTCGGCACATCGCTGCTTCTGGCTATCGAACGGGAAGCCAGGGCGATGAACTATGGCAGCTTGTGGTTGCTCACTGCGAGCGCGTCACAGTTTTTTGCGAATCATGGCTACAGCGCAGTCGAGCGGACCGACGTGCCGGATAAGGTACGTGAAACGGCGCAGTTCGTGCGACTCTGCCCGTCTACCGCCGTGTGCATGAGGAAGCACTTCGCGTGAGCGATCACGCTATGCGTCGTTGACGCATGACGCAAAGCTCATCGGCCGCTTTCAACGACCGCTAATAGATCCAAAGAGCCCGCGAAAAGTAAAAGGTCGATGACCGAAAGTGGCCGGCTAGCTCCCGATGACAGCGCGCGACAATCGCAGCAGCCGCAGCCTTTCATGCGGAAGGCATAAACCGACCCGTGGCAGCCGTCCACGACGGTGAGGCGAATGCCGGGTTCGCCACCGTGGAGCGGTCATATATTCACCATAGAGTTCCGGCGAATCGATTGCCGGCAGGAAGCAGAGCATCCTGAATGCCTACGCGAACGGCAGCGGGCCGTCGAACTGGCCGATATAGCAGAGGTGCGACACGGCGTTACCTATGTTGTTTTCCCAGCGATGTAGCATGAAGGCGGGCGGTTCGAGGTATGAGGCTGCATCCGCGTCAGGTTTGAGACGTAGCGCAATCTGTGTCGTCGTACTGGGACATGTCAATACCGGCACTGCGCCTAAACGCGTCTGCATCGAACGGTGAACGTGCCCGGCAATGATGCGGTCGATGTTGGAGTATCGGGACAGCAGATCGCTAAATGGACCGATCTCCCGCAACCCGTATAAATCAAGATAGGGTATCCCGCTGCTGAACGGCGGATGATGCATTGCGATGACAACCCGTCTTCTCGCGTTTGCGATGAGCTCACGTTCGAGCCACGAGAGCGTCGTCGGACTCAGCTCCCCGTGGTGAAGGCCGGGAACCGTGGTGTCCAGTGCAAGTACTCGCACTGGACCGACGTCGATGCCAAAGTTGAGTTCGCCTTCGAGAGGTAGCCATGGCTGATCGCCAAAAGCTTCGCATAGACGAACACGATCGTCGTGATTACCAGGCATCACCGCATACGGATGCGTTAACGGCGCCAGCAACTCACGTAGCATTTCATATTCTTCGGGCGATCCCTCGTCAGTAAGGTCACCGGTTATCAGGACAAGGTGGGGCTTTGGGTCCAGACGATTGAGCGTTTCGACCGCCCTCGTGAACATCGCATTGGAGTCGACTAGATTCTGATAGAGCATGCCTCGAGGCCGAACATGAATATCTGAAACCTGCGCGATTATGGTCACGGATTCTCCTGGTAGATGATCAGCTCGTCTATCGAGTCATCGACATCACAGCAAGATTAAGTGGCCAAAATCCATTGCGCGACTGGCCGGCCGATCTGCTGCTCAGACCGGACATTGGTTGACGCCACACGAACGTCCGAAACTGTTAAGCGTTGTTCGACGCCTGCCCATGTCTGCTGCCGAGTGAGCACACGACGACGCATGTGGGCAGACGTTGGACAACGCTCGAGGGAGGAAACCGCGGATTGGACCAGGGCGGCGGGAATCTTGTGCAGCTATGGGGATTGAAGTGCTCTCATGAACTGCGGCGTCTCGCGATCTTCGGTCGAAGCGAGGGTTCAGTGGGCATGTAAGTATTCTGCAGCTTCCATGTCAAACGTGTGTAGAGGCGTCGCGAGCGCGGCAAGGTCTGCTTGTAACGACAGGCACAAGCGTCCTCTCCTGGCGCTTGTTGCCGACGAGCCGACAGTTGGCCTGAATAGGCAAAGTGATTCGTCTTCATATGTCGCTTCGGCACGTGGGCGGTGCGCGAATTGGGTGCCGGCCCGGCTTCTTCCTGCCAGTACGTGTGCTCTCGCGGCTGTTCCGGCGGCGCTTCCTGGAAGAGCTCACCCATGCACATCGCCGGGGCCAGTTGCGCCTCTTTAGTGAGTACGCCGGGCTTGCCGAACCCACTGTCTTCGCACAGTGGCTCGCGCCGCTGCGAGCATGCGAATGGGTGGTTTATGCGAAGCGCCCGTTCGCGGGATCGGAGGCGGTCCTTGCGTATCTGTCGCGCTATACGCATCGCGTGGCCATCTCCAATCAGCGGCTCATCGCGCTCGACGACCGGGGCGTGACCTTCCGGTGGAAGGACTACCGGGCCAGCGGGCGCACGCGCCAGAAGACGATGACGCTTGAGCCACAGGAATTCATGCGACGCTTCCTGCTGCATGTGCTGCCTGCCGGCTTCCATCGAATCCGCCACTATGGTCTGCTGGCCAATCCCGTGCGCCGGCAGAATCTGGCTGCAATACGGGCGCTGCTAGGCGTGCCGGCTTCCATCAATGCCAGCGAAGGTCCGTCACCGGGCGCTGCCGTCCCGAAGTTCGTCTGCCGGCACTGCGGCGCGCCGATGGTCATCATCGACATTCTCCTGCGCAGCCAGGCGACCCACCGCTCACCGTCTGGCGAGAGGCCTCCGCCGGGAACGATGCCGTGTACGTGAGGATGGTGCGTGAGCGCCGAGCCCCACGTGTGCAGCACGAGTGTCGCGCCGATTTGAGCGCCCAGATGCTTTGTGTCGGCGGCGATGGTTCGGAGGGTTTCGGCTGCAACATCGAACAGCAGGCCGTAGATCACTGCCTTGTTGTACCAGGCGATCGCGCTGATCGCAGCAGGTAGCGTGAAGACCACGTGGTAATACTCGACCGGCAGCAGATCGGCCTGGCGTGCCTCGAGCCACCGGTGTGCGGCGCTCGCCTGGCATTTGGGGCAATGGCGGTTACGGCAGGAGTTGTAGGCAACCTCGATCTGTTCGCAGCCGGAACAGCGCAATACGTGTCCACCCAGCGCCGCGCTGCGGCACTGTTCGATCGCCGACATGACCTTCAGCTGTCCCAGACTCAGTTGTACAGTCTGTCGCCACAAGGGCCCATGCGCGCGGAAGACGTCTGCGACTTCGGGCACGGCCGTATGCCTTGTTCAGCCGTTGTTCTGCAGGTTCTCCAGCGGACGGATCACCTCGCGCAGCAGGTCGGTGGCGACCTGCGCATAGAGTGCTGTCGTCTCCAGCTTCTTGTGCCCCAGCAGGACCTGGATCACGCGGATGTCGACCTTCTGCTCCAGCAGGTGGGTCGCAAAGCTGTGACGTAGCGTGTGCATCGAGACACGCTTGTCGATGTTGGCGGCCTCGGCGGCGGCATGGATGGCGCGATTGAGCTGACGCGTGCTGAGCGGATCGACCGGATCGAGGCCCGGAAACAGCCAGCCGCCCTCCAGCATCCGGCCCTGCGCGTGCGCCA
This sequence comes from Paraburkholderia bannensis, assembly GCF_014200455.1. Taxonomy (GTDB): domain Bacteria; phylum Pseudomonadota; class Gammaproteobacteria; order Burkholderiales; family Burkholderiaceae; genus Paraburkholderia; species Paraburkholderia bannensis_A. The sequence continues at coordinate 46,449 of NZ_JACHBW010000029.1, forward strand.
CGCGCCACCAGACACGCAGGCGTTCAAGCAGCACCGGCGAGAGCATGGCGTAACGATCCTTGCGGCCCTTGCCCTGCTCAATACGCAGGGTCATGCGCTGGCCGTCGACGTCGCCGACCTTCAGCATCACCACTTCACTGGCACGCAGGCCAGCGCCGTAAGCGACCGATAGTGCGGTCTGGTGCTTCAGATTGCCGGTGGCGGCAATCAGGCGGCCCACTTCGTCCGGGCTGAGCACGACCGGCAGCACGCGAGGCACACGCACGGGCTGCATGCGTGCCATCCGGTCGGGCTCGTGGAGCGTGATCTCGAAGAAGAACTTCAGTCCGGTGATCGCCGCATTGAGCGACACGGGCGACACGCCGTGGTCGACCAGATGCAACTGGTAACGCCGCAGGTCCTCGACGGTGGCGGTGTCAGGCGAGCGCCCGAGAAAGCGGGTGAACTCGCGCACGACGCGCAGATAAATCCCTCGTGCGGGGACGTCTCGCGATACATCGTTAGACGATGGCCGTAAAATCCCCAGGCTATCGTGCCGTCGGCGTCGACGCACAACTTCTGTACTTGCGAAAGCCCTTCAATGTCATTGTCTTCAGTGGTCGCACGCATCCCGATGCGTTGTTCATCGCGTCACTCACGCGCGCGGCGGAAGTGACCATCGGCATACTCAGCTCGGCCGCGGTCAGCGCGCTCGTCTTCCCGGTTCGTGCGAGCACGGCGCTGATGCACGGCCAGCGCCAGCGCCGCAGTGCGATTCTCGATCTGTGCGCGGACGTGCTAGCCGGTCGATGCGAGCATGCCGCGTTCCAGCAGCGCTTCGCGCGCCTTGCGGGAAGCATCGCCGGGTTCGAGGCCGCGCGCACGTTCGCCTCGTACGAAGATCCGAACCTGCGCATGCGCAGCCAGCGGCTCGCCAGGATCGACAGCGAATATGCAGCGCTCTGCTCGCGGCTGCACATACTGGGGCAGCAGATCGAGCGGCTTGACAACACGGGCGCGGGTGCCCTGATAGCGGAGCTGCGCTTGTCGCTGCAGCAGGCGGCAGGGCTCGTCGAGCGCTTGCGCGACAATCCTCCAGAAACACCCGATCAGCAGTCCACCACGGCGCTTGCGCGGCTCGCCGCCTCACTCACGCGCGGCGCGCAGGAGGCGGCGCCCGGGAGCAGCCTTCAGCCGAGCGCTTCCTCCATCGAGGCGCACACACTGCGCGAAGCGCTACGCCGGCTGCTGGAAAGCGTGCTCGACTTCCTCGCAGCGGGTGCCGTAGTTGCCGGCGGTGCCGTGGGGACGGCCCAGAGCCAATCGCCGCGCGTACCGGCCCCTCCCACGCGGACCAGCTCGTACGTCGTCGCGCTGACTTTGGTGCGCAATGCGCTGACTGTGGGAGCGACTGGCGCGTTCTGGCTGCTCACGGCGTGGCCGAGCGGCGGGATGGCGGTGATCGCGGCCGCGATCGCAGCGGGGCTGAGCTCGGCGGCGCCGCGCCCGGAGAAGCTCGCAATGCAGATCGCGTTAGGTGCGGCGGCGGCCGTGGCGCTCGGTTACGTCTACCTGGGCTTTGTCTACCCGGCCATCACGGGCTTTCCCCTGCTCTGTGTCGTGCTCGCGCCCATCGTGGCAGGCAGCGCCTTCCTCGCGAGCCGGCCGTCGACGTCGGGCTACGGTATAGGTCTGTGTGTGTTCTTCGTGGTGCTGGCCGGACCGGACAACATGATGGCTTACGCCCCGGACGTGTTCCTCAACAACGGGCTCGCCGCAGTTGTCGCGCTGCTCATTGCCGTCATCACGGCGACGATCGTATTTCCGTTGCAGACGCCGTGGGTGGTGACCTGCATCCAGCGCGACCTGCGCCGCGAAGTGGCGTTCGCATGGGAAACCCGTCTGGACGGCGCCGATGCGCGCTTTCGCTCCCGCACGCACGATCTTTCCTCGCAGTTGCGCGTGCTGCTTGCGCCGGGCTCGCCTCGCTACGACCAGGCGTGGCACAGGCTGCTCGCCACGCTCGAACTGGGGCAGGCGTTGCTGGACCTGCGCGGGGATATCGCGACGCTTGTTCCTAAGGGCACGTCGGACCGGCCCCGCTGGTTGCCCGGCGTCGAACAGGGTGGCCGGCGCGTAGCCGACCTCTTTGAACGACCCGATGCGCCACTTGCTGCGCTGGCTGTGTGCGCGGCCAACCGTGCGCTGGAGAGGGTGGCAGAAGAGGCGCAGAAGAGCGGGCGAGGAGCCCGTCAGGCTGCGCTATTGAAACTGTCCGGCGACCTCTGCCTCATGCGCAGCGCGCTGCTCGACCCGGACGCCCCGTTTCATTGCCAGACCGGCAATAGCGCGTGACGTCAGGCGCGCGCGCATTGCGCAGGTGACAGTCGCGCATGGGGCTACCGCGAAAGAATCCCTTCCGCAGTAGCCGCTTAATGTGGATGTCACGGCGTCATATAGTTTTACCCGTTGCAGCGCGTTTTACTGTTTGTCTGGAGTCCAGCCGTGAAATCCCTGAAATACCTCCTTCTCTCCCTCTCCCTTTGCGCCGCTGTCGCTCACGCGCAGGGCAACCCGCCTCAGGCTGAGGCCGCTAGCAGCCAGACCGCCGCGAACAACGGCACGCAGTCCGTCGCGCATTTCGGCGCGCAGCCCGCAGCCCGCAGGCCGCGCCGAGGCGCAAAAACCGGCCGCGAAGAAGGATGAATGTGTTGGTCCCGTTTCGTTCTGCAACATCTACTTCGGGAGCTGAGCGGCCCGCATCCACGCCGTCCATTCCCGAAAGAAGGCGCAGCGCTGCGGTTCGCCCGGCGCCGCCACGAGCGTACGTTTTGCGCGATGACCGGCAGGCCTATGTTTCGGATGTAATCTGGCGGTCCGCGGCCCGAAACCAGCGGGTAACCGCGCTCACCTACGATTGTTCCATCAGCCTGCGCCGGTTGCGCATGGCGGCGAGGCAAGGGAATACTGTGAGTGCGGACAAAATTCTTGTTATCGAGGACGACCCGGCGATGCGCGACCTGATTGTCGCGACTCTGCACGATGCAGGCTTCGCGGTGTCAGCGTCGCTCGCCGCGGCCCATGCGGGCACGGCGGCGAGGGTGCTGGTGGTCGACCTCGGCGAGCCGAAGACGGACGGCGCGGATAACTTGCGCGCCTTGCGCGCGCTTCATGCTGACGCGCGAATCGTTGCCATCTCGGGCCGTTTCCGGTTCAATGCGGCCACGGCGGCGTCGGTCGCGGTGCAACTCGGCGCGGATCGGGTCCTCGCGAAACCGCTCGACTGCGACGCGCTCGTTGCCAACGTAAGACAACTCATGGGCGAACCCGGCCAGTGAAACCTGCTGCGCGAACTCCGTTCATGTCGGACCCCGGCGCCCCCGGCGGTGCATACGACGGCTGGCCGATCCACAGCCGTTACCGCACGACGGTTGTGGGCGGCCTTCTGCTTGTTACGCTCGTCTGCGTGGCTGCTTTCTATAGCGTTCGGCAGGACCGACAAACCACGCTTGCCGCGGGCCACCGCACGATGGAACTCGTCGCGCGCGTGCTGGCCGAGCAGATTGGCAGCACCATCGACCGGATTCCGGCGACGCTCCAGTACGAAGCCGATCTGATGCCAGGCGTGGCCAGCAAGGACACGTTCGCGGCGTTCGAGCAGGGGGCGCGCGCGCGCATCCCGCAGCTTCGCTCGCTCACAGCCGGCGGCTGCGCAAACGAGCGTGAAGTGGTGGACGAGGCGCGTCCGGACGGCGTCTGGGTGCATTCCTGCTGGCCGTCGTCTGCACACGCCGTCGCTTCGCCGGCCGCCGACGCGGCGATATTCCCGCTGCTCGTTCGTCTCGCCGCGCAGAACGGGCGGGGTGCCGTCCCGGTTGTGGCCAATATTGACTGCGCCGCGCTACTCGCCCGGCTGGCGGCCATGGCGCGTGACGAAGGCCTGATCCTGACGGTGGCAGGCAAGGGCGTCGCGAGCGGCTTTCACTGCTCAGCGGGTGCATCCCTCGGACCAGAGAAGCTGAGCGACCTCGAACCCGCGCGATCACCGGTGCCGGGCTATCCGCTGACCATCGACGTTGGCCGTCCGCGCGCGGACATCCTGCGCGAGTGGCGTCGCAACACGTGGACGACACTCGCGCGCACCCTGGCGATCTCGTCGTTCGTGCTCCTTTTGTTGTACGCAATGGTGCGTCAGGTGCGCCGTCAGGCGCTGGCCAACCGTGAACTGCGGGCAGGCGAGCAGCGCTGGCGCGCGGTGTTCGACGAGGCGCCTGTAGGCATCGTGATGTTGCAGCCCAACCAGCCCTACATGGTCGCCAATCCCGCATTCAAGCGCATGGTGGGATATTCTCTCGACGAATTGCATTAATTGGCCGCCTCCGACATCACGCATCCCGACGACGTCGAACTCACGCGTGCCAAGGTCGCGGAACTGGAGCGCGGCGAGCGCTTCTCCGTCAAGTTCGAGAAGCGCTATCTTCACCGTGACGGCCGGGTCATCTGGACGGAGATCACCATCTCGCGGCTCTCCGAAACCGGCGCGCTGGGCGGCATGCTGGTCGCCGTGATCGACGACGTGAGCGCGCGGCGCGAGGCCGAGGCGGAACGCCTGCGCCTTGAGGCCCAGTTGCGCCAGTCGCAGAAGCTCGAAGCGCTCGGCACGTTCGCGGGCGGGATCGCCCACGATTTCAACAACATCCTCAGCGCGATCCTGGGCTACGGCGAGCGCGTGTTCCGCGCGCTCGGCGCGGACTCGCCGCTGCGACGCGACGCCCAGCAGGTGCTCAACGCGGGCATGCGAGCGAGCCTGCTGGTCGAGCGGATTCTCGCGTTCAGCCGCAGCGGCATGACCGCGCGTCTGCCGGTGCATGTGGAGAGTGTCCTGGTCGAGACCGTGGAGCTTTTCAAGGCAAGTCTGCCGCCCGCGATGGAGGTCGTTCTCCAGCTCGACGCGCCGCAGGCTTATGTGCTAGGCGACCCCACGCATCTTCATCAGGTGGTGATGAATCTGTGCAGCAACGCGCGTCACGCGCTGGAGGGGCAGGGCACGATCACCGTGTCGGCGCAGGAAGTCGCGAGCGGTGAAGCCCGTGCGCTGCATTCGGGGACCCTCCAGCCCGGTGCCTACGTCCGCATCGGCGTAGCGGACACCGGGGCGGGTATCAGTCCGGAAGTTCAGGAGCGCATGTTCGATCCGTTCTTCACGACCCGAAAAACGACAGGCGGCACAGGTCTCGGCCTTTCGCTGGTGGACGGCATCATCAAGGAGTATGGCGGCGGCATCGAAGTACAGAGCGAGGTCGGGCGCGGCACGCAGTTCAACATCTACCTGCCGCTGTCCGACAGCCGCCCGGCCGCTGCCTCGCCGCCGGTCCTCGACACATGGCGCGGAAACGGCGAGACAGTCCTGCTGGTGGACGACGAGCGCGTGCTGGTCGAACTCTGCGAGGACCTGCTGGCCGAGCTTGGATACGAGCCGCTCGGATTCTCTTCGCCGTGCGAGGCGCTGGAGGCGTTCCTCGCCGAACCATCGCGATTCGATCTCGTCCTCACCGATCACACCATGCCGGAAATGACGGGCATCGACCTGATCAGGCAGATCAGGGCCGTGCGCCCCGACTTGCCTGTCCTGCTTATGAGCGGTTACGGCAATGCTGTCGTGGCGGCACAGTCGCGCACGCTTGGCGTGCATGCGGTCCTGAAAAAACCTGTGCTGCGGATCGATCTGGCCAAGGCGGTGCGCGACGCGTTAGCAGGCGAAGCGCCGTGCTGACTGTGTGCCGCGGCATTGCGGTGCCGTAATGCGTAGCGCAGGCTTGATCTGATACGGATAACTAATCATCTGGGCTGTGATCGGGTATGTCTTGACGTAGACCAAATTAAAGATGTCACAACTTCGCTAATAAAGATGTCACTTCGCGAATTCATCGCGAAGGCGGTCGAAAAATCGCCGTAAATTCAAGCATTTACGGAAAGCGAATTAAAGTTGTCACCGGCTTGGCGTCGTACAGGTGTCAACAAAGGGGGCAGCGATCGGCCCTTGAGCGACCGCTGTGCCCATGCCGTTGCCCAAGCGCAGACGCAATCGGCGAGTCAGGGCGAGGCGGTCCTGCCTGCGCATCGCAGGCGTGGTCGAGAGGAGCGAAAGGTGCCCATAACAGAAGTGTGAACCGCGCCAGATGCATCGAAACGGCGCATCGATCACGCTGGTGTTGACGAGGTAGGGCGTCTCGCGCCGGCAGTGCGGACAGCGCGTTTCGAGAAATTGATGATGCGCCGGGCAGCGATCTTCATCCTCGAACTGATGCAGCACACTGTGGTAACCGTGCGCCACGCACGGTCGGCAATACCGGAACGTCGCGTGATACCGACCTGAGCGTGCCGCATCGAGCAACGAGACGCGCAAGATGTGCTCGGGCAGGCGGAGGATGCGGCGCAGGCGCATGAGGTCGATGTCGTCGCGCACCGGCGCTACGCCTTCGCGTTATCGAGCTTTATCCACTCCCACGCCACGTAGGCCAGCTCGGGCAGACGCTGGGAGGGATACCCGTCGTGTGTTCCGTATGCGAGACCGGGAATGCTGAAGATGCGCGCGGGGTGGGGTTCAAGCGCTTTCTCGATGGTCTTGATGACGTCGTAGCGGCTGTACTCGCGAGCGAGCACAAGGTGGTAGCCGAGCACCGCGCGCGTGCAGACGTCGATGATGACAAGCAGCCAAACCCGCTCGATTTCGAACTCGTGCTTCAAGCCCAGCGGATCGGACACGACTACCTTGAGCCGGATGTCGAGCTTGTGGCCATCGAATTCGACGACCTGATAGGGGCGGCTTGCCGCTGGCGCGCCTGCCTCATCATCGGGGCGGGGCAAGCCTTTGAGGTGCGAGGCGCCGGCCGCGCGCGCAGCAGTACCGAAGCTGCGTAGCAGCTCCGCCTTCACGCACGCCGATAGGGAGCGAATCGCGTGGCCTGCCGTATTGAATGGATAGTCCGCCGCAGTCACGCCCACTTGCCGGCACTGCTGCAGGAATTCAGTGTGCAATGCTTGCAGGCCGCGCAGGCGCGTATGCAGAGCGCCGTCTGTATGGCGCTGATCAAGCTTGACGCGGCGCTGCTTGAGCTGCAGCCGGAGCCAGCCGGCGAGGGTAGGGTAACGCTCAAACAGTAGTGAAAGGGCGCCTACGGCGCCACGGCTGCCCCGCTCGCCTTGTACGGTGACGGGGCGCACACGGACGTACTCCGCTACGCGGACATGCGCAATCAGCGCGCGAAACCCATAGATGCGCCCGTCGTGATGCAGTTCGAGCGCCCGGTCGAGCAAGCGATAGAGCTGCCGGCGATTCACACCGGTCGCATGTTCGATGTCCTTGACAGGCTCGCCGCGCGCGTAACGTTCGATTGCCTGCATCCGAAGCTTGATGCGCGTGCGCGCAGGTGCATCGAACTCGGTCCACGCCACGGTCGGCCAGATCGTCAGGTCAAGTGCTTGCAGTTCGGGTTTGCGGCGACTCATGAGCGAACCTCGGCAGCAGCAAAGCGCGTGAGCCACGAGAGTGGCTCGGTGCGCAATTCGGGCGCTGTCACGCGGCCCGTGTGCAACAGGCCGAACAGGGCCGCGCGCACGACGACGGGGTCGCCCGTTGAGAATTCTCGCTCGATGTCGAGCAATGACTGAGACGTTGCGACGAAGCACTCGATCGAGTTGAGCAGCGAAGCCGGCACGAGATCGCGTGTGGCGATCAGACACGGCAGCATGCGCTGCCAGTTGTCGACCCAGATACGCGAGGCCACCAGCTCTGCGTGCTCGACGTGGCGCACAGTCATCGCGCTGGCATCAACGACCGGACGAGGATTGCCGTCTTCCACGATGACCGGATCGGGTAGGAGCAGCAGTTCTTGACGGTCAGCGTAGCGGACGTGGAAATCGATGAGATATCGCCGGCCCTCGAACTGGGCAAAGCCTGGACGCTCGCAAAAGACGCGCACGGTCGGATCGGATTCGAGCAGGAACCATTGATCGACGGCGCAGCGTCGGTCGAGCGTCAGCCGGCGTTTGAGTTTCGGGCTGAAGACTTCGAAGCGGTGTGCGCCGCGCGCACGCGCGAACGCGACCGGCTGCGTCAGGTGTGCAGGAACGTCCATAAGATCAAGACCTTAGGAGCGGGATTCGAAGTCTAGAACGCGAATTGACGAATTTAATGCGGACTTATGCGAATTGACGACTTTATTTCGTTGAGACCGCAAATAAAGTCGTCAATTCGATGTGCGGAATCCTTACGCTTCAGGGATTTCGAATTGACATCTTTGCTTTGTTCTACGCGTGGTCAGCAAGAAGAACCGGCGCAGCGCCATCCACAGGCGCACGCTGCTGACGCTCGTGCCCGCTGCGCCGACGTTGTCCGCCTGGCGGCTACCGTTAATCAGCGGTTCCGGTCTTCATCGCAGCGGTTGCATCGGCACGCTGGCGCGCGTCTTCAGGAACTGACATTCCGAGCGTAATGTCGCTTCGCGTTGCAAACGTAGGCGAGTCAGGCTCGATATGAGTGGGTCTTATCGAGCCACATCCGACGCTTGAATGCCACGACGCATGGTTGCACCCGCACGCATGATGATTCCAGATTAAAATGGAAGGCTGTCTGCAATCTGCCCGATGTGGATTGTGGTGACCGGGTGTTGCAGGTCACGCGGACAATTACTTCACGGGACTGACTGGATGATCGGGGAAGCAGGATTCGAAAAGGGGGGGGCTGATTCGCAGTTGCTGGTCCGCTGCATGATGTCGAACGAACTGGGCACCAATTTGCCGGACGTCGCACTGGTGCACGACCTTATCCTCGCTCGAAGCCTTCATGTCGAACGCTTCCTTGCAGACCCTGACGTCCGCGCCCGCATTGACGCGCCCGGCTATCTGGCCCGAACGCTTGGCAAGCGCATCTACAACATACCGTATTACCTGACTCCTGTATTTCCTGACGATGCACAACTCGGCTTCCTCGATGAACTCGTCGACCAGGTTCGCCTAGGCACTGGCAACAGTTTCTGCCTGAGCGGTAGTTCGACCGCACTTGGCCGTGTCCAGGCCATCAGCGACATTGACTTCTGTGAGTACTTTGGCGGCAGCGCAGCTGACCTGCTCGATAGCGCGCAAAAAAAAGAAATGCTGCAATTGCCCTGCGTGCTCGTAACGCTCGCGATTGAAAAGTCTGATCATAACCGTCCGTTCGAGCCGTGTTTGAAGCAGTTCGCTTCAGATCTGGAGAGCGATGAATACTATCGAAAAATTGGTCGAATTAAGTTTGACTATATATCTACAACCCGGAACTATGGTCCGCTTGCGGTTACCAACGTAGTAATCCCTTTTTACGGGGACGACGATCCGAGACTCAGTCAGAGTTTCCAGTTTCAGGAAGCGGTCATTCACGAAAACGATACGACCCCCAAGCGTCCACTCGTCCTGCCTAGTGAACTTGGCCGCTACCTCGCATGGCTGCGTGGCGAGGCCATCAGCTATTTTGTGTCCGCCTCCGAGGCGGCCAGTGTCGAAGAACGGGCCCGCTGTATATTCAAGGCGCTCAAGCGTCTCATGTCCCTGTTACTTGTCATTGACTGCACTGAAGAATGGGAGCTTGTCGTTGACCTTCTGAATGAGGCGTTGACGCAGCAGATCATCTGTGGGTACCGGGCCACAGAAGTCGCGAAACTTCTTGATAGAATGCCAGAAGATACGGATCGCTCCGTGCTCGCCAGCTTCGCTGCTAGTCGTCCTTTGCCAGATTTCCCAGATATTGGGGTCGCATCTTTGGTTGAAGTGGCCTACCAGCTTGCCGAGAACCTGCTGCACACTATCGCTACGCTGTCAGGTGAGATAAATGGACCGGAATGAACTGATCAGCAAGATCATCCAGCTGTCGCCCGGCGTTCCCGGTGCGCGAGTGCTGACCCGTGCCCACTTTGCCAATGTGGAGTTCAAAGATCTGCAGGCACAAGCCAGTCTGCTGGATCGTGTGGACGGGGCGCGCAGTCGCGTTGACATTCCGACGGAACGTTCCGAAGCCCTCGCCAGACTGAAGGCCGACCGGACAGCGATACTCGCGCGTATGCGCAGCAAGCTCGATGAACTTGGTGGTGCGAACCGCGCAGTCGGTAGCCCAAGGCCAGTGACGAATGCCCCGACACCCGCAGAGACGGTTTGCTCCGCGGTGCACCCGGTGGTAAAAGTCAACAAGAAAGCACTTCGTGCCGGGCCACCGGCCACGGCTGAAAAGATTCCCTTTCCAAAGTTTCAGCAGGGAACAATCACCCACATCGTGAAGTGCCTGCCGATTCAAGCAAACTCCACGCACTTCCCACTCGAAATCGCTGATGAAGTTTTCCTCCTGCACCTCACTGATCATGAGGAAGTGAAGCTGACGCAGCAAAAGAAGCAGCTGGCACGGGCTGCCGCAAAGGGATTCGGTGTCGTTGTATGCAGCAACGAGTACTCGCGGGATCGTACGCCGCAACTATCCGGGATATTCAAGCATAAGATGCAAGCCCACGGGTTGATACGTGCGGCTGCCGATTCTGGTAACACCGACTACAGTGACGCCAAGGAAAAACTGCTAACGGGACTGATTGCCAGGAACGCAACGAGGTCTTCGGGGGGGTATAAGGAAATCCATCGTTCAACGCCAGTCAAGCGAGCGCGCGCGTCCAAGAGTCACAGCAAATAGCACTGGCTGGAAATGCACAAATAAAAGGCGTGGGAGCTGATGTTCCCCCGCCTTTTATTTCAAGAAGGAAAGCGATTGAACCGCAGCGGTGCGGAACAATGGCTCAATGATTGCGGCCTGCTCGCGGCCCGCTTCGATGTTCTTGACGTGTCCGCCCGCCTGCCCAGAATCCCAATAGCGTTTTGCCCCCGCTATCATCCCTTCCGCGGTTCCCCCCTCGAATCCGATCTTTGGGGACCCGGAGAAAGCTGCGGCTTTTTTTGTGCCCTCGTTCTTGTCGCGTTGTTCGTTCCTGTCTATCAGGCAACGCCTATCGTCTAACGCTGATGAAGGACAAAACGCATTATTCAGGGCGGACAGATAGGACCGAGTCCCATTCTATGAAAAGGAGTCTGTAATCGCCTTGACCATGAATTTTGCGGAAATATAGGAGCCATACGCGTGAAGGTCATCGTCCTTTTCGGAGTCGCATAGATCCACGACCGTCTTAGCGCAAATACATTTCGGTCTCGCTGGCGACAATTCTGCAGCCCTCTGAATAGCAAATACTTCCATATCCAAAGCGCTGACTTTTCTATGAATAATCTGAATTTGCTCTAAATACTGTTTGTCAGCGATTACGGCTGAGCCGCTGGTAAAAATCCCCAGATCGGGCTTGTGTTGTTCAGTCGGGCGCTTCCCTCCGCGAAATCCAGATTCCAACTCGTCGATGAAATTATCCTTATTGACCAGCGCACGCAACCTTGCAAGCAGAAGAGGGTCAGTTGGCACCTGATACGGTTCGTGCTTGAAACCATCGGTAGTCCACTTCCCGGATTGATACTCATATGCCATGCTCGATACGAAGAGTTGGCCCATCGCCGCGCGATTGCTAAAACCACCACAGATCCCGCTCATGCCGACAACAGCAGGCTTAAATCGATCGATACATAGCGCGGCAGTCACTGCCGCATTTACCAGTCCCATGTTGGGCATTAATACCACTGTTCCTTTGCGCGTACCAATCGACACGTCTAAGCAATCGATGTCTGCCCTTGTGACCTGTCGACCTCCAAGCAATGCAACGTATGGGTTCCTTTCTTCCTGAAGAGCACAAAATACAAGAAAATCGAAATTCACATTTCTCTTCAGTTGGATCAAGATCGAGTCGAGAGTCGCCTGCCATCCTTTTTTATTTGAATAGTCCGCCAAGATGCATCCACGGGATTCGTAGAATTCTCGCAGCTCCGGAAAATCATTTGGGTACGAGCTAATCGCGAGAAGGAGGGAGTTGCTTTTCCCTGCCTTAATAATTGCTTCGAGTATTGCCTTCCCGTTTTGAGAGGCAATACCGTTATCTACGCTGGGGAGTTTGAAGTCGATAATGAATAAACCAATATCGGCACCTAAGCTTCCCGCAAAATCGGTCATGTTTTTGGCTCTGATCACGTCTGAACTCGGAATCCCCTTTTTCTTCAAATGTGAGGTAATGGCCTTGGCTTTTCCTTCGTCATCTTCGATAAGCATAACTTTCATTTGCACATCCTCAAAATCATACTAATGCGTTGAAGCGTTGGTTTGGATTTGTAATGGTAAAGAACCGCTCCAAGTACATCTTGATCGTATTTTTCTTTGACTATTTTTGGTGAATTTTTCAACTTTATCTTTGCGCTGCCGATGTAAAAATCAGGGTATTGCGTAACAATCACGACTTTCGTCGTCTTCCCTTTCATTTTTAACGCGCGAAGGACTTCGATTCCTCCTTGCGCTTGATCGTGCCCTTTCTTAAGATCTTCAGCGCGCTCCCCGAATGTAGAGAGCGCCATATCTAAAATGATCAGATCGTAGTCTTCCTCAAGCACTCTTAAAACGGCGCTGCTCACTCCGTCAACGATTTCCGGTCGAACACTGAGTACTTCGTCGACACACTGGATTATTTCGTCGCGTTTGTGAACCTCATCCTCGACAAGTAGGATTTTCAAGGCGTCGCTCCGCTAGATACGTCTTCTTGTGCAATTTCAGCGTGCATCGAGAAGCTCAAGGTTATGTTCTGCTCGTCGTCACTCGACGTGCAACGAACCGTATGGATGCCCTCGCATCCGCGGGTGATAAACTTAGCTTTCTTAATACCCGTATAACCTTCGGTTACCATATCGATGCCTGTTTCAGCCGAATCGATGGCCTTCTGGATGCGATTTCGAGACCTTGAAAATTCTCCTTTCGGCACGGTGGATGTAATATCGATTGAAAGATACTCCAATACAGACGATGGATTGGCGCGTACCGCGTTGACATGAACACCGATTTGTCCGTCCGCGTCACCATGCTTTTGGGCATTTTTTAGCAAAGCGGCCAAACAATCATAGACTCTATGAACTGTGATGCCCGTATACTTCTGTTCAAGCGCCGGCCCGGAGAATTCCACGTGGTTCTGTCTGTTTAGCTCAATGAAGATGATGCGACACAGATCAGCTACAGAAGCAGATATAAATCCTGTTTGCGGTACCTGAAACCAATCGGCGACTTTTTTGAACACCTCGTTAACGGCGTCGTGCAGCTCCGATTTCATTTGTGCTTCGATAGCGCCAAACGACCCCGAGAAGAATTTGTCTATCAGTGAGTTTGCCTCATTTAATAATTTGGTCTTAATAAAACGTGCGGCGTTTTCAAGTTGAGGTGTTATCTGCTTCCAGCAGAACGCGATGACCAGCTCGTTAATGAGTTCACTGCCACTCGCATTGCGCAAGGCAATGGATAGATTTCTAAGATTTTCGTTTGTAGTCGAATCATCTTCATCCAAACTCGAACTAAAAAGAGAATTGCTCGACTTGAATTGAAGATGCTCGCGTCTCAGCTTGTCTACTAGTCCTTTATACGCATCCATCCAGGTTTCGACGGTTCGACGCATACGGGAATTGGACATGAGGACGCCGAATTCGGATTTCCGCAAAACGGCATCTACCGTATCGGTGGTCACACCATCAAGCGTATTGTGTCGAATACGCCGCCCCAGATACGATTGAATTCCGAACGCAGGATTCAGGCAGAACTGTTCAAATGCGTCCTTGGCAATTTGAGAAATTAGATATTCATTCTGATCGATCAATTGGATGAGGTAAATAGTACCTTCAGAAGTCTCACCCAGCGTGGAAATGCTTGTTCGTAGTTCGGACGACAGTGATCGGTATTGCTCTGTGGCGACTGACGGATTTACGTCTAGCCATTTTTTCATTGCTACGCTATCGACGTACATTCGGCTGCTGTCAAAATACTGCTGTAGTTTTGATAATTTTGATCGAGTAGTGATGGCGTCAGATTCGATGATATATTCGATTTTTCCTAGTTTTTGTCCAATAGCTCGCAGGATTTCACACCTGATCTCCGATGCTTGTGAAGCGTTAGCAACTAGGGTGTACATTTTTTCCAAAGTCACCTCATCAAGTGAGCTAACTATGTAAGTTGCCACCTGCGGTGAATCAATGAGCAAGAACTCGATGAAATTGAGAATGGACGCTTTGTGCTCCGCCTTCACGTGCGAAATGAAGTCTGTCCGAAACTCGAAATCGACGTCGGGATCGATAGACTTGGCCTTAAATAGAGCCAGTGCGAGTACGGCTACCAGACTACGCGACTCGTCCGGTGCTGTCAGGTAGAGGGAGCGTATCTCCTCCTCGGTTAGCAAGGTTTCCAAGCTTAGTGTCCTTTCCATAATAATTTTTATTTCATTTTTGGAAAGCTGGATCATGTTCATTCTATCTTCGATAAATCTAAGAAATAGAAATGTTCGATAAAAGATATCGAGCGTCACCTCGTTTATTTCTTCAACCGGGGTGTTATCGGGCATTAGCAGAAGATCTTTGTCATTGAATGACGCAGGTTGCGTTGGATATTTCCCGTTGATAATTTCGGACAATAATCGAGCTCCGAAGACGCAATCCAATTTATTGCGATATTTTGCAAATTTTTCACGCTCGAGAAATGCCGACGCAACGCGGTAAAGATTGAGAGATTCCTCTGCGCCTGGACTTTGCGAACGATAGTAATCGGTGACGATGGTACCGATTTCTTCGCCCTGAGAATGGCTTCGCACTTCGTCAATGGTCATCGCGAGTTCGTGGGTGATTCTGCGGCGAATCTCGTCCTGCGCGCTGCGGTATTCATCATCGAGATTGAGGATCACAAGAAGCGCGTAGATCGTATCGGTCAAAGATGATTCGGTCGCCCTCAACAGGAAGCCAGGCAGATCGTCTCTGTTTAGCGGCGTAGGAATGAAATTGCTAAGTGAAAGAGCGCGTCGGAATTCTCCGTCGACCTTGCCAACGAGTCCACTTACACGTCGTTGGGCGACTAGGAAAAGTGAAATCTTCGAACTAACATTTTCTAGTGCACTGAAGTGCATCCCAGCGTTATTCCGGTGTTCGATTTCCATTTCAATTTCCGAAACCACCTTCATTTGATTGGTGGTTAAGGCACGCGCACTGCGCAAGTAAGCCAGTTTGTAAGATAGATAATTTGAAGCGCCAAATTTCTTGGTCATCTCGAGCATGATGCCCAGAGATTCTCGGGCGTCGGATGACTCCAAAAACATTAGTTTCTTGATGTACCCCAAAATCTCAGATGCAATTTGAGTCGATGCGTTTACGTACCCAATCGTATAGGCAATTTCATTTCGCCAGTCGATTGGCGAAAAACCAGTAAAGCGATACAAGTCCTTGCTTGTCTTTCTTCCGGAGCCTGGCCTCTCCAGGAGTCCGTCGGGACCTTTCAGGACGGCGCCAATAGTCATGCTGTCAAGCAAGGAATTATTGTCGCGTATCGACTCAATTTCGCTGGGGCTAATGATTTTCTTGGAGCAGTAGCCTCTAAGGAGATTTCTCTTATTGATGTCGCGTACGCTGGAGATCAATCGATAGAGCTCGGGCGACCGTGTAACTCGTTGTTGGTATATGTTGTTCACTCAGGTTCCAGTTCTACTAAGAATGCTGGTTTCCGCTAGGAATGGCTGCCTTCGGCAGCCATTCCGAAGTCGGAGGCGGCCGATGATTCGATTGTTTGTGGAAGCAGCGTTCGAAAAAAGTTCTTAAAAGTTAGTATCTTAAAATGGCTGCTTTGGGAGTGTCCAGAAGTTTTGAGTTCTGACGCTACGTTGAAATCGTGAAAGCATTATTGGCTTAATCTGGCGTCACTGACGACAGGCCGTCTTGCAAAAAAACTAGCTGGGTCACCTACGCAGAAAGTAGCCGCTGGCAACTTGCGGGTCTGGCCGGTCATCTGCACTTTGGCGGTAGCTGCGCGCAGAACAGATTTAAGATCGCAACAGTCACATTCAACGCGGACGACAGCCTTGGACCGGCTCGGGACACACGAGGTGCCGAGGCTTGCGGGTCCTTGGGGCACTGATTCTCGCAATCGACGTGTGGACTGTGATTGGAGTCCTCGGCGGAGCGTATCTAGGCAGTAGCAAGCATGCTCCCGCGGCATCGTCTTGCGCCGCAGTGACAGGTGAACTCGCAGACTGAGTCGCGCGCTTTCGCAGAGATTTCTAGGGCGTATTCGATGAACAGTACCTCGCCGCGCAGCGCCGACCCCGACCCTGGGCGTATTGGTGCCGCGGCATTCACCTGCGTCCGGAGAACGCATCTGCGATCTGGCGCGCGCGCTTGACTTCGTCGCTGTGCAGGTAGATCGACGTGGTCGACACCGACGCATGCCGCAGGTTGTCCCGCACGGTGGTCAGCTCCGCGCCGCGTCCGAGCGCGTGCGTGGCGTCGGTATGCCGCATCCAGTGTGGACTCGCGCAGCGCAGCTTCTCCGCGAGCGGCGTGTGATCGGCCTCGATCGCCTTCGCGGCCAGCAGGAAGAACCGCCGCATCACCATCCACAGGCGCACGCTGCTAATGCTTGTTCCCGTCGCGTTACCACTGTCCGCTTCGAGGCTGCCAATGATTGGCGTTTCAGGGTGCCAGTGCAACTGCGTGACCGGCAGTCCGCGTTTGGCCAGATAGCGCGCGAGCGCCTCCCAGGCGAGCGGCGGCAGCGCCACGCGCGCCAGTTTCTTGCCCTTGCCCGTGACGCGCAGCCAGTACTCGCTGCGAAGGTCGGATTCGACATGGCCGAGCGTCGCGCCGACGAGTTCACTGGCGCGCAAGCCCGTGGCGTAACCAAAATCCAGCAGGAAGCGTAGCCGCTGCGCGGCCGGTGCCGACCAGCGCGGTGCCGACCCGGTAGACGCGGACGAGGCGGACGACCATTCCAGTCCATCCGCGATCGTCCGCACCAGCGCCCATTCCCCCTCGCTGAAAGCGTGCGAGACATCGAGGACATTCGATCCCGTCGCGTCGCGTACCTTCACCCCTGCAAACGGATTGGCCAGCACATTGCGCTGCTCGATGAGCCAGCGGAACAGGGCGCCCAGGATCGACAGCGCATGCGCGACCGAGCGCGCGGAGAGGCTCCCGTTGAACGGCCGCCAGTCCGGTGACGTACGGGGCCGCACCGGCCCGACCCAGCGCCCGTGGGGCGAGGGATTGCGCAGGAAGGCGCGGTAGGCGATCGCATCCTCGGTCGTCAGCGACGAAAGCGCCCGGCCACGCTCGACAATCGCCCACACGTAGAACACAATAAATCTGTCAATCCAGATTGTTTCGGAAAGCCCCGTCACGCAACGAAAGTGGGGTGGCTGATTGACAGTTTTATTGCCACTCGAAGCGCAATGAAAGTGTCAATCTACATGCGACCATATTGAATGTGTCAATTCGCCTACAACACAGCGAACGTCTTCTGACAGTCTTGTCCCTGATGCAAGTCGCGTTGGTTGCAGCAAGACGGTTGGTCTTGTCGAACGGCCAGTGTATGACGGTTCGAGGCGGCTCGTCCGAAATCCTGTCTTCCTGAAACTACCAAAATGTGCCCATTAATCGAAGATTCGACTACCCAGCGGCCACTGAAGCGATTGTCTTCTTCGAGTGTCTCAGAGGTGTGCTGAGTGGCAAATTTACCTGTTTTTTACCCGTAATATTCAATTGCAAGAAATTAGGAATCCTATTTAACAATAATCAATTCGCGGATACATTCTGGTCGAAATCTTGGGGGCGCATTGCCGCCGCTATACCCTGTGATGCAACGATCACCCCATCAATCGCTGCCATGTTTGAAGCTTCAGTTTGCGCTCTCTCTCGGGAGGAGGGGTTCCTCATAATTTCGATCGTGGAGCGTCGCTAAATCGTAGCACTTGAAGCTTCGTCTGCCTGCGGCGCAGTCTGACGGCCTGTTGACACTTTTAATATCGCAACGTTGACACATTTAATGTGCTCTACGGGTGTGTTAGGGAAGGTCTTATATGGACGCCTCCCGGATTGCAAACAGTTCTACAATGTTGGCTGGCAGGTAAAGGCAGCACGCTTATGTCCGGCCCGTTTTCGCAGGCCGATATCTGCCTGCTGGCCCTAATGGAATTCGCTGGCGAGGTCCTCATCTGCACATCGAACGCTACGGTTCATCTTCCCTATCGGGTTTTCCTCGCCCCGGTCCGACCTGTTAGCCATCATGCAGCACTTGCTTGCGCTCCTTGAGGAAGTTGTGAATGTCGTAGATCGTTACGCCTAAGCCGTAGCAGTTGGCGAGGCCCGATATTTCTCTGGTCGTGCCAGCACCGCCCAGATGGTTCTTGCCAGCTTGTTGGCGACAGCGGCCACCGCTACGTTAAACGGCCTACGCTTGAGCAAACCGTCAACCCAATCCGATCGTTTGCCCTGGATGATTACCGAGCGGGCACCGTGCATCAGTAGGGTGCGTAAATAAGTGTCGCCCCGCTTGCTCAAACCCATCTGCCGGATCCGTCCTCCGGTACCAGACTGTCGTGGCACAAGCCCCAGCCATGCAGCGAACTCACGACCCGATTTGAACGTGCCTACATCGCCTATAGCTGCGACGGTCGCTGTTGCAGTCAGAAGTCCAACACCCGGGATCTCGGCAATCTTCTGACAGTCCGGGTTGTGGCGAAATAGATTGTTAAGCCGTTGCTCTAGAACGGCCATTTCTCGCTCAGTATCCTGGGCGCGAACCCATTGTTCTCTCAGACTGTCGATGAGCATGGCTGGCAAACGTTCAGCGGCGCGTGCAAGCGCGGCCGGAAATGCTTTGCTGAAGGCCCGATAGCCCTCGGGCAAAATCTCTCCAAATTCGTACAGCAAGCCACGCAACGCGTTGGTTTGCATGATGCGGAACTTCATTAGTTGAGCTCGCACCCGATGTATCGCCAGAACTGTTTGCTGAGCTTCGCTTTTGACGGCAACGAAACGTGCCTCTGGCTGTTGAGCAGCGGTGCAGATTGCCCGTGCATCGGCAGCATCAGTTTTGTTCCGAATTACAAACGGCCGCACCGATCGGGCAGATATTAACTTCGCTTCATGCCCGAGGGATTGCAAGCGTCTCGCCCAGTCGTGCGCGCTGCCACACGCTTCCATCACGACAATCGACGGCGCACGTTTCGCAAAGAACTCGAGCACTTGCGCACGCTTGAGTTTGATTCGTTCAACCCGGCCGCTCTGCGGATCGAGCGCATGAAGTTGAAATACCTGCTTGGCAATGTCCATCCCGATGATCGTGAGTTTCATTTCAGATTCTCCGTAAAGAATGGTTGACCAGCATTCTCACTTTCGCACATTCGGGCGAACCCACGCTCGACGTCCTGCATTCGCTACGTCATCTTCCCGGCAGCCCGTTACCGGGGGGAGGCTTCCATACCATCTGCACAACATGTTTTCAGAGCGCCGATCTTTTTCAGGTTGGGCGTATCGGTCGCAGAGTCTGCTGGCAGGTTAGTCGTCCGGCT
>NZ_JACHBW010000030.1 GCF_014200455.1 Paraburkholderia bannensis
CACTCTTCGTCCGATACGTCCGTTGGGTAGGGTCTGCGTTTTTTCATCCCGCCAGGGTACCAGGTCTGGCCGAAAGTTCATAACACCTTCTAGCGAAGCGACACGAAAACATTTTGAAGTCGGCGAAGACGCGCGCACGCGAGCGGTCCGGGCATTCCGGGCAAAACGGCTTCGACATGCTGGAAATGAAGCCCACACGTCCGCCGCCATTGGCAAAACGGTAATTGACGGAGGTTTCGTCCGCGGTCGTGGGGGCGCTCGGGTGTCAAGCGGTAGCGGCTCTGCAGCGTGCGCAGGATGTGTTCCGACGGCACCACCTTGTCGTTGCGCCATGCTTCGGCGCTGCCCACGTCCATGTACTCAATGAAGCGCAGATCGACCCGCAGGCAGCGGAAGCATTCCGCGATCGGCAGGATCTGGTCGTCGATCGCATCCAGGCTGACGGTCTCGCGCCCGAGGGCGGCCTCGCGCAGTGCGCGCGCCTTGGCGCCGAGCAGCGAGCCGCTGGTGGTCGTGAATAAGTTGCCATGCCTTGTCTGTGCCCGTTCGATCGTGTTCACCGTAACTCTGTCTAGGGCTTTGTGAAGGAGGCCCCGGTCGCGATGCCGGCGGGTGGATTCCCAAGGCGGCACCGGCGGGTGGAACGCCGATGCGTCGCGACCTCACAGTAAAAGAAACGACCCCAGCGCGCCATCCTGCATCGGACTCAGTCGGGCAGCCCGATGAATGCCGGCGTCATACCTAGGTGTGATAGTGCGAAGGCCATCACGCCGCCTAACATCACATTGGCGCAATGGGAGTATCCGCGGCGATGAGCTTTGTACGCATCGCTAAGACGACGTGTCGGGATGCGGCGGCCTGGACAATCTTCTCAATTCATTGGTTATGCGACGGTGACGTTCGCGTCGGGCCTTTCCTGCTTCGCCGATCGCCGACACACGTCATGTGTGTGTTGCTCGACTTTAGAGTGCATGGAATGCAAGGTGCCGAAGCGCAGTGTCAACTGGTCGAAGATCAGAGACACATTCCCGTCGTGCTCATGTCGGCGCACGGAGAAGAAAACACGTTTCGGCTAGCCATGCGGCACGGCGCAGGCAGTTTTCCGCGCAAGCCTTTCGCGCAAGACGCGCTGTTCGATCTGATTCTTGCTGCCGTCGAAAAAAGGAGAGGTGAAGTGAGCACCGAGGCATTTGTCGAGGGTCTTGGCGGGTCATCCCCGGACGCCGCCGCCACTGTGCATTTCGATCAGGTCTGGTTCGATCAGCTTTCGCTCGAGGCGCTGCTGCTGGACGGCAATATCGTGCGCTATCGCGCGAGCTCGCCAGGCGGCGCGCAGTCGTGGCTGATCGCAATGCCGACCGATGTGCCAACGGAAGCCGTATTCCGGCGCCTGCAGCAGGAGTTCGCACCGGCCGACAAACTCGATTCCGCATGGGCGGTGCGGCCGCTCGCACTTGTACGCCTCTCGCGCGGCCCGGTTCTCGTGTACGAAGACAATGGCGGCGCGCCAATGCTGCCAGCCTTGGAGGGCGCGCTCCCGGTTGGCCGTTTTTTGCGCGTCGCGGTGGGTGCCGCGCGCGCGCTGCGGCTCGCGCATGCGCGCGGCGTCCTGCATCGCGACATCAAACCCTCCAATCTGCTGAAAGAGATCGGTGGCACGATCCGGTTGTTGGGCTTCCGCGATGCGATCAAACTGGCAGGCGACCCGTCGGCCGAGTCGCCCGACACGTTGTACGGCACGCTGGCTTATATGTCGCCGGAACAGGCCCGGCGCGCCGAAGGTGCGGCTGACGTGCGCAGCGATCTCTATTCGCTGGGTGTGACGTTGTATGAGCTGCTCACCGGGCGTCTGCCTTTCGAGGCGGTGGATGCGGTGGAATGGGTTTATAACCACGTCGCCCGCCAGCCCGCCGATCCGCGCCAATACCATCCGGGTTTGCCCGCTGTACTGGGCTCGATCGTTCTGAAGCTGCTCGCCAAGAGCCCTGCCGAGCGTTATCAATGCGCCTCGAGTCTCGAAGCCGATCTACGGCGTTGTCTGGCCGACTGGAACGAATTGCAACATATCGTTCCGTTCGAACCGGCCGCGGAAGACAACGTCAAAAACCTCGCTGTCACGCACCGTCTGTTTGGCCGCGCCGATGAATACAAGGCGCTGCTCGGCGCGTTCGAACGTAATGCGCAGCAGGGCGTGGCGGAATTGATCTTCGTGTCCGGCTACTCGGGCGTGGGGAAGTCCGAACTTGTGCGCAGTGTGCACCGTGCAACCGCGCAAACGCCGACGCTGTTTGCCTCCGGTAAGCTCGAGCAATACGGCCAGAACCCGCCCTACGCGCCTTTGATGCAGGCAACACGTTCGCTGTTCCAGCGTATTCTGGGCGAGAGCGATAGCGAACTGGACGGCTGGCGCGACGTTCTACGCGATGCACTCGGCCTGCAAGGCAAGCTGCTCGTGAGTTTCATCCCGGAACTCGAGCTGGTGCTCGGCCCGCAGCCCGACGTGGCGGATCTGCCGCCGGTGGAAGCGCAGCTACGCTTCCGGGCGCTGATCACCCGGCTGCTCTCCGTTTTCGCGACACAAGCGCACCCGCTGATCCTCTTCTTCGACGACGTGCACTGGTTCGACGACGCCACGCTGAATTTCATCGCGAACTTCGTGGCAAACGTCGAAATCAGGCATGTGCTGCTGATCTGCGCGTATCGCGACAATGAAGTCGACCGTTCGCCCAAGTTCAAGGCGTTCCTGAAGTCGCTGCCGAGCGCGGGTGCGCGCGTCACCACGCTGGCCGTCTCGCCGCTCGACACCGCGAACGTCGCCGCCTTGCTGGCCGACGCGCTGCATGGCGATGCCGACCACGTTTATCCGCTGGCCGCCGTCGTCCACGAGAAGACGGGCGGCAACCCGTTCTTCGTAAAGCAACTGCTGCTGGCGCTGGCCGAGCATCAGTTGATCTCCTATGACGGCTTCGCGGGCCGCTGGACATGGGATCTCGCGCGGATCAGCGAGTACGAATCGTCCGACAACGTGGTCGATCTGATGGTGGCGCGTCTGGAGAGATTACCGCGTGAGGTGCAGGCCGTGCTTAAGCTGCTTGCCTTCATGGGGCGCCGGCTCGACAAATCCACGCTGGTGCGGATCGATCATGCCGGCGGCACGGAGTTGGAGCAGCGTCTGCGTCCGGCAATGGAAGCAGGTCTGATCGTGTCGGATCGGACGGGTTTTGCCTTCGGCCACGACCGGGTTCAGGAGGCCGCATACGAGTTGACGCCGGCTGCCGACCGTGGAGTCGAACATGCTCGCATTGCCCGTCTCCTGATCGCGGATTTCGATGTGCGGGCCGTTCAGAAGTCGGCGTTCGACATTGCTCACCATATCGAACGGGCGCAGGCAGCCGACGCATTGCGCGATCTGGACGGCAACGAGACGAACGTCTTCGCGCGGATCTGCCTGCAGGCCGCACGTCAAGCGAAAGAAGCGATTGCCATCGAGTCCGCACTGAATCATCTCGACGTCGCGCAAAAGTTGCTGGACGCGAGCGGCGAAGACTATGGCCAATCTCTTGGCTATGAGATAGGCGTTCTGCGGGTGAAGTGCCACCTTTTGAATGCAGATTTCGATGCAGCCGGCACACAGATCGCGCAGATGCTGCGCCAGAACCTGTCGATCGTTGCACGGGCCTCGGTCTACAAGCTTAAAGTCGACATGCAGCAGCATCTGTCCGACTACGAAGCCGCGGTCGAGACCGCGCTGGAAGGTGTCAAGCTGTTCGGCACGTATTTGCCACGTTATCCGGAAGCATCGGACGTCCAGGCCGCGTATGACCGACTCAACGAATCGTTGCGAACGCGAACGATTGCTTCGCTGGCCGATCTGCCGACCTTGCACGATGCGGCGATTGAGTCGGAAATGAATCTGCTGGCGAGTGTCTACGCGCCCGCTTCGTTCGTGAACGAACGGCTTGGCTTCCTGCATCTGTGCCATATGGCGCAGCTCACCATCGACCACGGTATCACCGCGGCTTCGGCGCACTGTCTGGCGTGGTTCGGCGTGTATGTGGCGGAGTTTTTCGGCCGCTATGAGGAGGGTTTCGAGTTTTCGAGTCTGGCGCGCGCGCTGGTTGAACGGCGGGGCTTCAACACGGTGGCCACGAGCACGCTGGTCGCACTCGATACGGTCGCCGTCTGGACTCAACCGCTGCCTTACGCCCTGCAGTGCGCGCGCGATGCTTTCGAGTCGGCGCGCCCGAGCGGCGATCTGACCATGAGCTGTTACTCATGCAATCACATTGTGTCGGATCTGCTGACGATCGGCGCGCCGCTGGAGCAGGTCGATCGCGAAATCGACCTGGGTCTGTCATTCGCGAGGCGGGTGCGTTTTAAGGACGTCGAAGACATCCTTGAGTTGCAGAAGCGCTTCGTTCATAGCTTGACGGGAGGCCCGGGTTTGCCGGGCAACTTCGGCATGGTGGTCGAGGGATGTATGACATTCGACGCCGAACTGCTCGACACCCAGATGACGACGCTGCGCTTCTGGATCTGGCTGCTCAAAGGCGTCTCCTGCTATTTTCACGGCGCGTATCAGGACGCGTTGTACTGTCTCGTCGAAGCTGGTGAGCTGAAGTGGGCGACTCCGGCGCACATTCATCTGCTGGACTATCACTTCTATACGGCGCT
This sequence comes from Paraburkholderia bannensis, assembly GCF_014200455.1. Taxonomy (GTDB): domain Bacteria; phylum Pseudomonadota; class Gammaproteobacteria; order Burkholderiales; family Burkholderiaceae; genus Paraburkholderia; species Paraburkholderia bannensis_A. Next base: position 4,675 of record NZ_JACHBW010000030.1, read on the forward strand.
CACGCTCGCGAAGGTGTATTCCGGTGAGGAGGATGCTGCCAGCGCAGTAGCGCGCATCGAGCCGCATCTGACGAGACTAAGGACCTGGACGAAGCTCAATCCGGTTACGTTCAGAGACAAGCAGCTATTGGTCGAAGCCGAAGTGGCGCGGCTCAACGGAACGCCGCTCGTGGCTATGGCACTCTACGAACAGGGCGCGGCCGCCGCGTCGGGAAGCGGCTTCAATCAGAGTAACGCGTTGGCGCATGAACTGGCGGCAGTGTGCTGCGAGGCCAACAGCCTCTTCAGTGCGGCACGCCACCATCGCCGGCGTGCGGTTGAGAGCTATATGCGTTGGGGCGCGCTCGCCAAGGTCGAGCAGCTCGAGCGCACCGAACGTCCCGCGCCGTTATCGATCGAGCAGGCGGTGGCATCGCGACCTTCGATCGAAATCGCCGATGCCCAGCGGCAGTTCGACCTCGTGTCGGCCCTGAAGTCGTCGCAGGCGTTGTCCGAGGAGATCGTGCTCGACAAGCTGATCCGGACACTTGTCACGCTGGCGATTGTTCATGCCGGCGCGCAGCGCGGCATGTTGATCCTGTTGAAGGGGAATCTGCCCGTCGTCGAGGCAAGTGGGCACGGGTCGCCCGATGGCGTTCAGGTGACGATCGGCGGCGACAAGGTGACCCGCGAAGCTGTGCCGAGCTCGGTGTTCTACACGGCATTGCGCACGCGCAGGCCGGTCGTGGTCGACGATGCGCAACGCGATCCGCGCTTCTCATTCGACGCGTCGTATTCACACCGCGCGGTGCGCTCAGTGTTCTGCTTGCCGCTTGTCAAACAGGGCAATGCCGTTGGCGCACTCTATCTGGAGAACAATCTGACCGCGGGCGTGTTTACGGAAAGTCGCACGTCAGTGCTTGAACTACTGGCTTCGCAAGCCGCCATTTCGCTCGAAACGGCGCGTCTCTATGCCGAGCTGCTGGAAGAGAACAAGCGGCGCCAGGAAACCGAGGTGGCCTTGCGCATGAGTGAAGAGGCGCTCGCGCTGGGGCAACGGATCAGCCGCTCGGGAAGCTATATCTGGAATAGTATGACGGGCGAGCGCTATTGGTCGAAAGAGTTGTATAGCGTGTTCAGCTTGCCAATGGAAGAAGGGAGCCCGGGCACCCAGGCGATTCTCGAGCGGATTCATCCGGAAGATGTAACCAGCTACCAGGAGACCATCGAGCAGGCCGCGCACAATCGCACATCGTTCCGGCAAAAGTTCCGGATCGTGACGCAGGGCGGCACGGTCAAACATCTTGAAGTACTGGGCGAACCATCGGGCGTGAGCAGCTTTGTGGGCGTTGTGACGGACATTACGGATCGGCATACAACGGAGCTAGCATTGCAGAATGCCAAGCTCGACCTCGCGAAGGCGTCACGTGCGACCACGATGGGCGAACTTGCCGCATCGATTGCGCATGAGATCAATCAGCCATTGGCGTCGGTTGTCTCGAACGCGAGCGCGAGTGTGCGTTGGCTAAACCGCCCCGTGCCGGACATTCCCGAAGCGTTGAACGGCTTGCGCGATATCGTGAAAGACGGCAAGCGGGCGGGCGCAATCATCCGCGCCTTGCAGTCTCTCGCGAAGGAGACCAAGCCGAGCTTCACGCCCATCTCTATCGATAGCGTCGTGCGTGAAGTGTTCGAACTGGCCTCCGCTGAGGTCGAACAGAGAAGTCTGGTTGTCCGGCTCGATCTGGCCGCTAACCGCTCGGTAATGGCCGACCGGGTGCAATTGCAGCAGGTGCTGTTCAACCTCGTCATGAACGCCGGGGACGCCATGAGTCATCTCGACGTAAAGCAGCGTTTGTTGAGCGTCACCTCGGGCGTCAACGATCAGGGCGCGGTGTTCGTCTCTGTGCAGGATAACGGTAGCGGGATCAGCGAGGAGAATGCGTCGCGTATTTTCGATGCATTCTTCACGACCAAGGAAACCGGCATGGGCATGGGGCTCGCCATCTGCCGATCCATCATGGAAGCGCATGGCGGGACGCTCACGGCCGGGCCGGGCTACCCTCACGGGACGATTTTCGTCTTCACTCTGCCGGCTGCCGCCTAGTTTGGTCACTTAGCGTCGCTGCGCGTGTGTATAGCGTGCTCGACTCAGCCTCTCTTCACACCTTCGTATAGCCATTGCACGAACTGCGCCCACGTCTGCCGGGGGGCGCGGTTCGTTCACGTCTCCAGACGCAATGGCTCTGTCTGCTTCACACCTGGATATGAGTTTTTAAAACCAGGCGCAGCGTGCGTGAAACCGATGTAGGGATGGTTGCACCGACGCCGTTCGGATAACGTTCAGGCGTGTTTCGTCAGTGCTCGCCCAATCGGTTGCATGGGGTAAAAGCGGCGACGAGGCGAGGTGCGAATTTTCAATTGACCGGCAAAAGCCGGTACTACGGAGAATGACAGATGAAGAAGCTAGTTTCGTTGATGGCTGTCGGTTCGGCACTGATCGCCGGTTCGCTTTCGGGTGCTGCATCGGCGCAGACCGTCCCGCAGCTCGAGCCCACGACCCAGGCGTTTATCGACAAGCTGACCGCCGCCGGCGGCCCGCCGCTGTACGAGATGACCCCGCATGCCGCGCGCAAGGTACTCGACGATATTCAGGCTGACCCGAACGGCAAACTCGCGCCGGCGCAAGAAAAGGAAGTCACGCTGCCCGTCGGTCCGACGGGCAAGACAGAGGTCCGCGTGATCCGTCCTGCGGATGTCAAAGGCACGACACCGGTCATCATGTACTTCCACGGCGGCGGCTGGATTCTCGGCAACGCCGCCACGCACGACCGGCTGGTACGTGACCTCGCGAACCGCGCGCACGCCACCATCGTGTTCGTGGAATACGAACCGTCGCCGGAAGCACAGTTTCCTGTGGCAATCGAACAGGACTACGCCGCTACGAAATATGTCGCTGAACATCCGAAGGAGTTCGATGTCGATGCGAGCCGCCTGGCGATCGCCGGCGACAGCGTAGGCGGCAATATGGTGGCCGTCGTCGCGCAGATGGCAAAGGAGCGTCACGGCCCGGCGATCCGCTTCCAGGCGATGTTCTATCCGGTGACCGATTACACGGTCGACGATTCGACCTACGAAGATTTCCCGAATGGTCCATGGCTGACGAAGAAGGCGATGCAATGGTTCTGGCACGCCTATCTGCCGAACGCCACCGAGACCCAGGCCAACGACCCGCACGTCTCGCCGCTGCGTGCTTCGCTTGACGCGCTCAAGGACTTGCCGCCAGCGCTCGTCATCACCGACGAGAACGATGTGCTGCGGCATGAAGGCGAGGCCTATGCGCACAAGCTCGCGCAGGCAGGCGTCAACGTAACGGCGGTGCGTTTCCTCGGCACGCAGCATGACTTCATGATGCTGAACCCGCTGCGCGACACTCCGGCTGCCTTGGGCGCGACGGCGCTGGCAGGAAGCATGCTGAACCAGGCACTCGCGAAATAGGATATCAGCACCATGGCGCCCCGATCCGAACCGCTCGCAGTCAGCCATGCCATACGTTGGGGCGCCGTCGTTACGCTGACGGGGCTCTGCGGCGGGCTATCGGGACTCGGACTCGCGGCGTTGCTGCACGCCATTCAGCATCTCGCGTACGGCTACAGTCCGGCGACGCTATTCAATGGCGAAAGCTTTCTGGACGGCGTAGGCTCGGCAAGCGCAGCGCGCAGAGTGGGCGTGCTTGCCGGTTGCGGGGTGGTTGCCGGGGTGGGCTGGCTGGCGGTGTATCGGTGGTGCAAGCCGCTCATCAGCATTTCCCGCGCGGTCAAGAGCGCCGATCCACGCATGCCTGTTGTAGCCACTACCTGTCATGCATTGCTGCAGATCATCACAGTGGCGCTGGGATCGCCGCTCGGGCGCGAAGTCGCACCTCGCGAAATCGGCGCGATGATTGCGGCGCGGCTATCCTCCTATGCGCGGCTCACACTCGATGAATCGACAGTGATGGTGGCATGTGGCGCTGGCGCCGGATTGGCCGCGGTGTATAACGTGCCGCTTGCCGGGACGTTGTACGTGCTGGAAGGATTATTGGTGAGCTACAACTGGCGGGCTCTTGTGCCCGCCATTATCACGTCAATGATTGCCGCACTCATTGCACGCATGGGTCTCGGCAATCTCCCGCAATACGCGGTGCCGCAGTATGCGTCCACGCCCTCGCTGATGATCTGGTCGGCGATCGCGGGGCCGCTGTTCGGACTCGCCGCGGTTCAGTTCACGCGGCTGATGAGTTCGGCGCGCGCGCAGGCGCCTCGCGGTGCAGCGTTGCCGGCGCTCTGCCTGCTGAACTTCGTCTTTATCGGCTTACTTGCGACGCAACTCCCGATCTTGCTGGGCAATGGCAAGGGCCCCGCGCAGGTCGGCTTCGATGGCTCGATCAACCTGGAGCTCGCAGCGATTTTGCTGGTACTGCGTGTCCTGATCACATGGACCAGCCTTCGGGCGGGGGCCGCGGGCGGCCTGCTGACACCGGGCTTGTGCAATGGCGCGTTGTTCGCAATCCTGCTGGGCGGCGTCTGGTCGACGCTGTGGCCGGGCACGCCCTTGGGCGCGTTCGCGGTGATCGGCTCGGCTGCTTTTCTGGCTTCGTCGATGCGTGTGCCGTTGACGGCGCTTGCGCTGATCTTCGAGTTCGCGCGTCCGTCACAGGAGTTCCTGATTCCGATGCTGATTGCCGTGTCCGGTTCCGTTCTCACGGCCGAATATGTGCGCAGCGCTATGGCTGCATCCGCAAGCCGCCGCGTGATGCAAGGCGAAGTTGAGCAAACCGGCGCTTGAGTTCACGCGCGCGATATTCTCTTAGGCCTGCTTGGTGAAAGTCGCAAACGTCGAGATCGCGCCGTTCTCCGTCCTGCAGCACGGTGACGCGTACCGAAGCGGCTCGTGCGCCGCAGATCTCACACAAAGTCTGAGGTATGTCGATAGTCCCTTTGATGGGGCGGTTCGACAGAATCCTCTGGGGGAGGATCCGCAAACGAAAACGGCCGACGCTACCTCATGGGCGACGCCTGCCGTGAATGACCTTCGCAAAGCGGTGCGCTTAGGAGTTAGCTTCGCTTCCCGCTGCGGTGACGAGTCCAAGCTGGCTAAGGATGGAGCGGGCCTGCTCGACTTCTTCCGGCGTGCCGTGAACGATCAGCAGAAAGCCGTTGGCTTTGAGCGCCGTTTCGTATTTCACGGCGTCGTTCTTCGGCACGCCCAGTTCCGCGAGCGCCGCTCCGATCGCGGTCACGCCGCCGCCAAGCACGGCGCCCTCAAGCGCGGACACCACTGTCGCCACGATCGGACCGGCCAGGCCGACCACACCGAGGCCGGGCACGAGGAACAGCGCCGGCGACAATAACAGGCCCCAGATGCCTCCCCAGAAGGCGCCGGTAGCGCCCCACGATTTGATGCGGTCGCCCGCGGTGTAAAAGCCGACAGCGTGTTCCTCGGAGTGAAAGCCCTTGCCGACGATAGACAGCCTGGTCAAATCGAAGCCGTTCTGGCTCAGTTCCTTGACGGCTTCGTCAGCGGCGGCGTGGTTGGAAAATACTGAAACGACGGCGTTGTCCTGATTCATTGCTCGACTCCTGGTAGATCATCACGATGATGTCGTCACGTGGGATGCGGCGCTGCCACGAAAGACGTTGTCATAGCTGGCCGCGTCGCGGGATTCAATTCGCGTTCGCGTGAATCGCGTGAATCGCGTGAATCGAGTGTCGCAAATGCGCATCGGCTGCTCTTTCCGATTCGCACGGTGATCGTCGTACGAGCATTACTCCGTGCGCTGCGACGACAAGGCTAGCGCCGTACGGTCCCATCCGCCGCCAAGTGCTTTGAGCAACTGCACGCTCGCCTCCACGCGTCTCGCCTGAATCCGCGCCTCGGTGCGCTCGTTGGTCAACGCAATGGTTTGTTCCGTGACGACGTCGAGGTAACTGACGGCGCCAGCCTGATAGCGGTTCTGGGTGAGCTTGAGCGAGAGCTCGGCGGCGGCGGTGGCGCGCCGTTGGCTTTGCGCTTCGCTCGCGAGCGCGTCGAGCGCCGAGAGGTTGTCCTCGACCTGCTGGAACGCGACCAGCACCGTTTGCCGGTAGTCGGCCACCGAACCGTCGTATTGAGACGTGGCGCCCTTCAACGCCGCTTCGCGTTTGCCGCCGTCGAACAGCGTGCCCACCAGTTGCGGGCCGATCGACCAGAACAAGCCAGGTGCCGTCAACCACGGAGAGAAAAAGGTGCTTTCGAGCCCGACGCTGGCGCTCAACGTCAGGTCCGGATAGAACGCCGCCTTCGCCTGGCCGATCTGTGCATTGTCTGCGGCCACGCGCCGCTCCGCCGCCGCGATGTCCGGGCGGCGCTCAAGCAGTTGTGACGGCACGCCCACTGGAATCTGCGGGACCGGAATCATTTCGATCTTAGGCGACAGCGAAAAGGACGAAGCGGGCACGCCGATCAGTGTCGCGATGGCATGCGTCAACTGGGCGCGCTGCACATCAATGTCGGTGGCTTGCGAACGCGTGCTTTCGAGCTGGGTTTCGGCTTGCGCAGTCGCTGAGGCGTCGATGGCGCCGTCGACCAGTTGCTGGTTGAGAATCTTCAGCGCCGCGGCGTACGCGCTCACGCTGTCATCGAGCAGCTTTCTCTGGATATCGAGCGCACGCAGTGCGAAGTAGTCGCTCGCCAGATCGGTGCTCATCGAAAGGCGAACTGCCTCAAGATCGGCTTCGCTCGCCTGGGCTGCGTCGCGTGCATTCACCACACCGTTGCGTACGCGTCCGAACAGGTCCGGCTCCCACGAGGCGGCCACGCCCATGGAATAATCGGGCACCGTCTTGCCGGCGAGGGAATGACCTTCTACGTTTTGCGAGAGACGCGTACGCGATTGCGCGGCGCCGGCCGTCACGGTCGGCAGAAAGCCCGAGTGCTGGTAGTCGATCAGTGCGCGCGCCTGCTGTAACTGCGCGACCGCCTTCTTCACGCTCTGATTCGACACGGATAACCGGTCTTCGAGCTGATTCAGTTCGGGATCCTTGAAGACCGTCCACCAGTCGCCGCGCGGCTGCGTATCGAACGGCATTGCGACGGCCCAGCCCGTCGCGGCCTTTGCGGGGCTGCCGGGTGCAGCGTATCGATCCGGCACGACCGCCTCAGGCACCGTGTAGTGGGGCATGGTCGAGCACGCCGTCAGCGCGCATGCGAGGCCGGTCGTCAGCGTCTTGCGCAGGGATGTCAGGGGCAGGGCACGCATGGTCGGCTTCCTCGGGATGAACGGTATCAGCCGTGTGCAGCGGGCGCGGCGGAGGCCGGTTGTGCGGCCGCACCTGCAGGCGCCATCACCTGGACGGCCTCGCCTGCCGTGATCGCATCGCCTGGGTTGTCGATCACGCGATCGGTTGCGGTGAGACCCGTGGCGATCTCGACATAGGTGCCGAAATCGCGGCCGATCGTTACCGTCTTCAGCGCAACCTTGTTACTGTCGTCGACTACCGCGACGGTCACCCCGTTCGGGCGGAACAGCAATGTGCTCACCGGCAATTCGAGCGCGGGATGCGCGGTGTCGAGTGCGAGATGTACCTGCACGTAAGCGCCGGGGCGCAACGCACCGTCCTTGTTGTCCACGTCGACTTCCACCCGCATGGTACGGCTCGACGGATCGATCACGTCCGAGCTGCGCGCGACCCGCGCCGGGAAATGCCGGTCGGGATACTGCTGGGTCGTCAGATAAACCTGCGTGCCCACACTGACGAAATTCGCGTCGTTTTGCGGGATGTCGGTGAAGGTGCGCAACACATCCGTCTGCGAGATGTGGAACAACTCATTGGCGGGCGCGGCAAGCCCTGGCGTTCCACCTGCCGTGACCAGCGCTCCGACGTCCACGTTGCGCACAGTGATCACGCCGTCGAATGGCGCGGTAACTTTCTCGTACGACACCATCTCCGTAAGCCGCGCGACATTCGCCTGCGCCGAAGCCAGCATTGCGCGTTTGGCCTGCATGTCGGCCGTTTTGCTATCCGCATCCTGCTGCGAAACGGACTGCGTTTGCAGCATTTGCTGCCAGCGTTGCGAGGTGGTGTTGGCGTAGTTGTAGTTGGCTTGCGCGGTGGTGGCGTCGGCGCGCGCCTGATGCAATTGCGCATCGAGCTCCGGCGTTTCGATCGTGGCGAGCAGCTGGCCGGCTTTCACCTTCGCGCCGATATCGCTGGTCCAGCGTTGGATATAGCCACTGGTTCGCGCATACACAGACGCATCCGCATAGGGCATGACGGCGCCAGGCAGCAGCAGTTCTTGCGAAACCGGTGCGTGGCCCGGCGATACTACGCTGACCGTCAGCGCGCTTTGGACAGCGACCTGTTCGTTCAGAGCCGAACTGGCCCGCAAGCGCGGCACGATGCCGACGATCAGCAGCACAGCGGCGACGCCCGCGAGTATCAGCGGCAGACGGTAGCGGCGCAGCGCGCCAGAGAGTACGCCCTCGCGTTGCGGCGCCGCGCGCAGGACAGGCAAGCCTGCGTTCGTGACGGCGCCGTCGTGTTCCGGAGTGGCGTCAGGCCTATTCATGATGGAGTCCTATCGTGGGCGTTGTTTATTGAGCCAAGGGCGTGGTGGCTGCGGTGGCTTGTCGGGCGCGGCGCCTCGCGAGCAGGGTGTGAACCAGCGCGAAGACCACCGGCACGAACAGCAGCGTTGAAACGGTGCCGATGCCGAGACCACCGATCACGGCCCGGCCCAGCGGTGCGTTCTGTTCGCCACCGTCGCCGAGACCGAGCGCCATCGGCATCATGCCGATCAGCATGGCAAGCGCGGTCATCAGGACAGGACGGAAGCGGCTGAAGCCGGCCTCAAGTGCGGCGACGAGCGGATCGGTGCCTTGCTGCAGCAACTCTCGGGCGGTGTTGATCACGAGAATGCTGTTCGCCGTAGCGATGCCGATGCAGAGAATCGTGCCAGTCAAGGCCGGTACGCTGAGCGTGGTGTGCGTCGTGAACAGCATCCACGAGATACCGGCCAGCGAGCCGGGCAGGCCGCTCACGATGATGAGCGGATCGAGCCACGACTGGAAGTTCACCACCATCAGCAGATAAACGAGCGCGATTGCGCAGACGAGGCCGGTTTCGAGGCCGCCGAACGATTCATTCATCGATTGAACCTGGCCGCGGATCACGATCGACGAACCAGCCGGCAACTCTGCGCGCGCCGCATCGACGAGATGCGACACGTCCGTTGCAACGCCGCCCAGATCGCGCCCTTGCGTGGACGCGAAAATGTCGAGCACCGGCTGGACGTTGTAGTGAGAGACGACGGCTTGCTGCGTGCTGCGCGACATCGTGCCGAGCGTGCCGAGCAGATTCTGGGCGCCCGTGATGAGGCCGAAGGTCGTGATTGGAATGTTGGCGAGCGTTTGCAGCGAGTGAATGTCGTACTGCGGCACTTCGGCCATTAGCGGATAGCTCACGCCATTCTTCGGATCCAGCCAGAAGTTCGGTGTGGTTTGCGAACTGCCGGACAGCGCGATCAGCAGGTTCTGCGCGACGTCGCGTTGCGTGAGGCCGGCCTGAATGATCTTCGTGCGATCCACGTCCACGTCGATGGCGGGCTCGTCGCCCGGTTGCTGGATGCGGGCATCGACGAGACCGCGCACGCCGCGCAGTTTTGCCAGCAGGCGATCCGCCACGACGCGATTTTCCGCGAGCTTGTTGCCGACGATCTGGATATCGATCGGCGCGGGCAGGCCAAAGTTGAGAATCTGGCTGACGATATCGGCCGGCAGGAACGAAAATGTCACGCCGGGAAACGACGCGTTCAGCACGTTGCGCAGCTTCGCCACATAGTCCGCGGTCGAGCCGGCGCCAGGCTTGAGCGTCAGCATGATGTCGGCATCTTCCGGGCCTACCGGATCGGAAGAGTCGTAGGTCAGGTTGATACCGCTGACGGGCACGCCGATATTGTCGAGCACAGCCGCCTGATCCTGTCTGGGAATTACGCTGCTGATTTTCGCTTCGACTTCGTCGGTGATGCGTGCTGTCTGTTCGATTCGGGTTCCGGTGGGCGCGCGCAGATGCAGACGGATTTCGCCGGTGTCGACGGCGGGGAAGAAGTCGCGCCCCGCGAACGGAATCAGCGCGAGCGAACTGAAACACAGCACAAGGAAGATCGGAATGAAGCGGCCACGATGAGCAATCGCGCCTTGCAGAACGTTGCGATAGCCACCGCGGAATGCCTCGAAGCGGTGTTCGAAACGCGCCTGAAACCGGACCAGCGCGCCGAACCGTCCTTGCGCGGCCGTGCCGGTTTTCGAAGGCGCGCGCATCAGATACATCGCGAGCGTCGGAATCAATGTGCGCGAGAAGAAATACGACGCGCACATGGCGAACACCACGGCTTGCGCGAGCGGCACAAACAGATAGCGCGCCACACCCGAGAGCAGAAACATCGGGACGAACACGATGCAGATCGACAGCGTGGACACGAAGGTCGGCGCGGCAATCTCGCCCGAGCCGTTCAGAATCGCATCGTGTAAGGGCTCGGCGTTTTCCAGATGATGCGTGATGTTCTCGATCGCGACGGTGGCGTCGTCGACCAGAATTCCAACCGCGAGGGCGAGTCCACCTAGCGTCATGATGTTGATGGTCTCGCCAAGAGCTGACAGCGCGATTAGCGATGTCAGCACGGCGAGCGGTATTGAAACGGCGATGATCAGCGTGGCGCGCCAACTGCCCAGAAACAGCAGGATCATGACGGCAGTCAGGCAGGCCGCGATCAGCGCTTCACGCACCACGCCCGTGATCGCCGACTTCACGAATAGCGACTGATCCGAAAGCGGCGTGATGACCAGTGCCTTCGGCAAACCTGCGGCGATCTTCGGCAGCATGTCCTTGACCTGCTGGATGATCGTGAGCGTCGAGGCGCTGCCGGTTTTTTCCACTTGCAGCAACGCCGCGCGCTTGCCGTCGCTTCGCACGATATTGGTTTGCGGCGCATAGCCGTCGATCACGTGCGCCACGTCACGCACGTATACCACCGCGCCGTTAATCGTCTTGATCGGCAGATTGTTCAGCGCGGCGACCGTGTCGGTGCTGCCGTTCATTTGCACGTTGTATTCGCGGGTGCCGATCTTCGCGGTGCCACCAGGCAAGATGAGGTTCTGCGCATTCACGGCGTTGACCACGTCAGCCGGCGCGAGGCCTTTTGCCTGTAAGGCCTGCGGATTGAGCTCGACCATGATCTGGCGGATCTTGCCGCCGAACGGCAGCGGCACGGCCGCGCCTTGCACGGTGGCAAGCTGGGTTCGGATGAAGCTGTTACCGAGGTCGTACAGCGTCTGTTCGGGAAGCGTATTGCTCGACAGGCCGAGCTGAAGTACCGGTACCGTGGAGGCGTTGTAGGTGATGATATTCGGCGGCAGCGTGCCTGGCGGCAGCACGCGCAGAATCGACGCAGAGTTCGAGGCGGCTTCGGCAATGGCGCGGTTGATGTCGGCGCCGGGGTGAAAAAATACCTTCACCACCGACACGCCGTTGAGCGATTGCGATTCGATATGTTCGATATCGTCGACATCGGTGGTCAGCGCGCGTTCGTAGTTCGATGTGATCCGATGCGCCATGTCTTCAGCGGAAAAGCCGTTGTACGACCAGACAATGCTAACCACCGGGATGTTGATATTCGGAAAGATGTCCGTCGGAGTGCGGATGATCGCCAGCGGACCGAGGATGAATAGCAGCACGGCCAGCACGATGAACGTATACGGTCGTTGCAAGGCAAGTCTGACGATCCACATAACGGATTCCTGATGGACGGATTCCTGATGACGGAAGCCTGATGAGTTCGCGCAGATGTTGCACGGGGAACGGATGTTGTTATCGAGTGATCTGGAGCGGTCACTGGTTATGGCTGGAGATTAGCGTTTTTCGAACTGCGACTATTCGCTGCGAGGCACTGTCTTTGCGAATTCGCACGACAGCTGTACGCAAACGATGCGGCGGTGAAAGAAATCAGAGCGTCAACGGTGAGACCGAAGGCGAGCGGTCGGTATTGCCGTGCGAATACGACAATTACGGGCGATCAGAAAGATCGCGCTCGCCAGCTATCGCCAATACTGCTCTGACGTTCGGCACACCGGCAAACACCGGTCAATCACCTCCAAAGGAGCAAAAGCAATGGCATATTTCACTACCAGAGACGGCACGAAAATCTATTACAAGGATTGGGGTACAGGCCAGGCGATTACGTTCTCCCACGGCTGGCCGCTCGATGCGGACGCGTGGGACGCGCAGATGATGTTCCTCGCGCAACGCGGCTATCGCGTGATTGCGCATGACCGTCGCGGTCACGGCCGTTCGTCGCAGCCGTGGGACGGCAACGAAATGGACACCTATGCAGACGATCTCGCCGAACTGATCGAAGCGCTCGACCTGAAGAACATCGTGATGGTCGGTCACTCGACCGGTGGTGGTGAAGTCGTGCGCTATATCGGGCGCCACGGTACGAAGCGTGTCGCGAAGGCCGTGCTGATCGCGGCCGTGCCGCCGATCATGCTGAAGACGCAAGCGAATCCAGGCGGACTTCCAATGTCGGTTTTCGACGGTATCCGCGAGGGCGTGCAGAATAACCGCTCGCAGTTCTTCCAGGATCTGGCCGTTCCGTTCTATGGCTTCAACCGTCCTGATGCGAAGGTCTCGCAAGGCACGATCGACTCATTCTGGAACATTGGCATGATGGGTTCGATCAAGGGTCTGTACGACTGCGTCAAGGCCTTCTCGGAAACCGACTTCACCGAAGACTTGAAGAAGGTGACGGTGCCGTCACTCGTGCTGCAAGGTGACGCCGATCAGATCGTGCCGCTCGACGATTCCGGCAAGCTGTCGTCGGAGATCATGCCGAACGCGAAACTGAAGATCTATGAAGGTGCGCCTCACGGTATGTGTACGACGCACGCAGACCGCGTGAATGCGGACCTGCTGGAGTTCATCAAGTCGTGATGGAGCACGCCGACGACGCCGCTGAGGCGCTCGTCGGTGCTTTGGCGTGTCTTGAAACGGGCTCGCGAACCGGCGGCAATGCCGTGGCCCACGCGTGCGCAGGCGCGTTTCGCTAAGTGCATCCACTGATCCGGCGGGCTGTTTCTCTAATGCTTCAAGGGACCGCGCGGCGCTCATGCAAAACTCTTCGAGCATGCGGGCATCGAGTGACGCGTCCACCAGGTGCGACGCCAGTTCTACCCCAAATCGCAGGTCGCCTTGGTCGGAAAGCGCCCAGTTGAAAGCGGTACGCGCGTCGTCGACTATTTGTTGAAGATCCGGCGAGTTTGCGGCATCGTTATGCACGCGTTGCCTTTCGCCAGCATGTTGGTGTCGGTCACACCGGGTGGAGGCACATCAAGCGGGTCGACCCGAAACACGGTCTCGGCCATGATGCGTCGCGGTTCACGGCTTGCGACGATCACGTGCAGCGTATCGTTGTCGGCTACGAGCGCATCGACAATTTGCGCGACCGCGCCGACATCATGCTCCGCGTTATCAAGCGATGGCGATCTCCGACAGCGATCAATCGGAGTTGCGCAACTGATCGCGCGCTCGCTTCGCTGCGGCGATCCACGGTGAACGCGAGTGCTTGCGCGAGGTGGCCGAACACAGCGTCTTTGCGGCACTGCAGCGCTGAAGAACCGGTGACGGATTGGCCGTTGCGCTCGTAGGTGGTGTTCATGATGAACGCGCGCGAGAACTTTACCAGCACAAAGTCGAACGCGCCGTGCAGATCGGCACGGTAGTCTTCTTCGAAATTGCGAATGTGGACCGAGTACTGTTCGAAGTCATGCAGCGCCAACCGGCTTCCGATGGCCGGCACTCAGGGATACGCCGACCAGAAAGCCGCGATCCGACGCGGGCATGGCCCCTGCGCTGGCCTTCTCATGGAGCCGGCATTTGCGATGAAACGTGAAGTCGCCTGGCTGTAACTCAAGGTCTTTGTTCAACTGATTCGAAAGACATCCGGGCAAATCTCTCTGACGGATTGCCGGTGCGATGGAAGTTCCTGTCTGGTTGAACATGTTCCGTCACCTCTGTTCTGGCGGTTTTACACAGACAGACTTTATCAAGTCTGAAGTAACGCGTAAGTGTGTTCGGTCCGGTCTGCGACTGCCAGATTTGTAATCCGCAAATCAAGTTCCTGTTTGAGCGACACAAACAGGAATTCGACGAAGGTTTTTATCTTGGCGTCGACGAATTGACGCGACGGATAAACGACAAAAACGTTAGTGGTTTGAAGGGGAAATTCCGGAAAAAGCTGAACCAGTTTGCCTTCCTTGAGTTCGTCCACGACCGAATAAGTCGGCACGGCGCCCACCCCGGCATCCGCCAGCAGGGCAACGCGCAGCGCCTGCATGTTGTTTACGACGAACTGTCCGGCCGCCGCCGACCCGGTTGCGGCCTGCCCGGCGAGCTCGGATGACCACTCGGAAGACGGATCGAATGACGAACTGGTGTGCATGAGCGTGTGATTCGGCAGGTCGTTCACGCTGCGGACCGGATGCCGGGCGAGATAGTCGGGCGACGCGACCAGAATGCGTTCGCAACGACCGAGGAGCCGGCTTACATTGCGGGAGTCGGGTAACGACGACGCGGACACGATTGACACGTCGAATTCGTCTTCAATGAGATTCGCCATGCGGGGCAGCAGTTTCAGATCGACCGAGACGGCCGGAAAAGCTCGCCGGTATTCGACGATGGTCGACGTCAACTGTTTCAGCCCGATGTCAGGGACGGCGTGTACGCGCAACCGGCCGCGCGGGAGCCTGTGCGCGTCGCTGGCTTCGGCGTCGGCGTCGTCAATGTCGGCGAGGATCTTCTTGCAGCGCTGGTAGTAGCGCTCGCCGCACTCGGTGAGCGAGACGCTACGGGTCGTTCGCTGTAGTAACCGCGTGTGAAGATGTTCTTCGAGCGACACGACCGCGCGCGAGATATTGCCCGCGCTGCATTCCATGTGTTTGGCAACTGCACTGAAGTTGCCGGTTTCCGCGACCCGCGAAAACACGCGCATGCTGAAAATTCTGTCCATAGCCGCTGTGACCTCTCTATCCGCTTACATCCGAGAACACGTCTTGCCTGATGTGTGAACAATACGATCTGTGGCGAGGTCGCGCCATCCTACATTCGGGTGGCGCGTTCATCACAGCATTCACGCATCTAATCCGCTCGTATAGGGACATTCAGCAGTTGGGAGGGGATCGTCTGAAAAGGCGCCGCGTGGTGGCCCAGCCGGCGAGTGCGTGCAGGCCGTCGACGCAGGCCAGCGTCTGCGCGATGATTCTGGCCTGCGTGTCGAACGCCTGCCCGCCACGGCAATGGCCGGCGATTTGTGTTAGATCTTCAGCAGTTTGGCCGCGTTGCCGCCAAGAATCAGATTATTTTGCTCCGGGGGGAGTTCAAGACGCTCCAGAAACGTGACCGGCTGCTCATAGCCCATATCGAAGCAATAGTCGCTGCCGAGCACCAGCCGATCGACGCCGATGTTCTGGATCAGGAAGTCCAGTACCGGCCCCGAATGTGAAACCGTGTCGTAGTTGAAACGGCGCAGGTAGCTGCTGGGTTTCTGCGCCAGCCGTCGCGTTTCAGGACGCACGGTCCAGCCTGCGTCGATGCGGCCCATCAGGATCGGCAGCGCGCCACCGGCGTGCGGCAACGTGATGTTCAACGTGGGATGCCGGTCCATCACGCCGCCGAGGATCAGATGCGACCCGGCAATGGCGGTGTCGAAAGGATTGCCCAGCAGGTTGCTCAGGTAGTAGTCGCCCAGACGCGAACCGCCCACTGTCTGCTGTGGATGCAGGAACACCGGCAAATCCAGTTGTTCGATGCGCGCAAAGACCGGTTCGAACAGCGGGTCGTCGAGATCCCGGTTATTGATGTTGGTTCCCATATAAACGCCGCGCACGCCCGGCAACTCGGACGCACGTTCGAGTTCGTCGATGGCGTCGTGCGCGTTCAGCATCGGCAGCGTTGCCAGCACCACGAAGCGGCTTGGATGCTGCTGATGTACCGCCGATGCCGCGGCATTCCACGTTGTTGCGAGTTTCGCGTTGAAGGCGCGGTCGGCCCAATAGGCCATCGGGACGCTCAACGACAGCGCTTGCATGTCGACCCCGGACGCATCCATATCCGCGAGCCGTTCGTCGATACGGATGAACTTGAGCGGCAGCGGCCCGAGGCCGCCCGCCGGCGTCTGGAAGCTGAAACTGGTGGCGTCGCAGGTGAATTTGCCGCCGAACTTCGCGCCCTCGTTACCCACCAGTTCGCAGTAGCTTTCGGGGTAGTAGTGCGCGTGAATGTCGATTGAGCGGCCCTTGCCCTGGGTGGATGCGATACTGGCGGCGCCCACGGCTTGCGGCGTGGCGGCGCCGGGCGACACACCCGAGGCGAGGCCGCCGGCGAGTGCCGCCATCGTGCCGAGTAAGCGGCGGCGCTTCGGTGAAATGCAGCAACTGCAATCCATGAGTCAGTCTCCGTTATTGATTTTGAGTGTCGGGTATCAGCCGTGCTTCGCCATGCCGAGTTCGCTGTCGATGAGCTGGTTGCCATACAGCGCCCGTTCGCGTGCGCCGCGCGCCGAGGTGTCGGTCACCGAGAAGAACACCACGCCGGAAAAAGCGACGATCATCGAGAAGAGCGCCGGGTATTCGTACGGATAGATCGCATGCGCATGGCCGAGTACCCGCACCCAGACGGTTGGGCTAAGAATCGTCAGTGTCACGGCCGAGATCAGCCCGAGCGAGCCCCCGACTACCGCGCCGCGTGTGGTCAGACCACGCCAGTAGATCGACAGCAGCAGCACCGGGAAATTCGAGCTGGCCGCAATCGAGAAAGTCAGGCTCACGATGAACGCGATGTTCTGCCTCTCGAAGGCGATGCCCAGCAGAATCGCGAGTACGCCGAGTACGAGCGTGGTGATCCGCGAAACCTTCATCTCGTCGCGATCCGAAGCGGTGCCGCGGCGAATCACGTTCGCGTACAGATCATGCGAGACCGCGGAAGAGCCGGCAAGCGTCAGACCCGCAACCACCGCGAGAATCGTCGAGAACGCCACCGCGCAGATGAAGCCGAGAAACACGTTGCCGCCCACGGCATGCGCCAGATGGATCGCCACCATATTCACGCCGCCGATCACAGCGCCGGATGCTGTGTGATATTGCGGATCGGTCGCCACCAGTGCAATCGTGCCGAAGCCGATGATGATGATCAGCGCATAGCCGATGCCCACGATCCCGGTCGCATACAGAATACTTTTGCGGGCCGCTTTGGCATCCCCCACCGTGAAGAAGCGCATCAGTATGTGCGGCAGTCCGGCCGTGCCGAAGATCAATGCCAGACCGAGCGATACCGCGGAAACCGGATCGGACACGAGGCCGCCAGGACTCATGATCGCCGCATGTTTCGGATGCGCGAGGATTGCGTGCGAGAAGAGGGTGTTCGTGCTGAAGCCGAATCGCTGGAGCACCATGAACGCCATGAAGGCGGCGCCCGCCAGCAACAGTGCTGCCTTGATGATCTGGATCCATGTGGTGGCCAGCATGCCGCCGAAGAACACGTACACCACCATCAACACGCCGACCATCACGACTGCGATCGTGTAGTTGAAACCGAATAGCAGCTCGACGAGCTTGCCGGCGCCGACCATCTGCGAGACGAGATAGAGCAGCACGATGACGATTGAGCTCGAAGCGGCGAACGCGCGAATCGGGCGCTGTTGCAAGCGGTATGACACCACATCAGCCAGCGTATAGCGGCCGAGATTGCGCAGTGGCTCCGCAATCAGAAAGAGAATGATCGGCCAGCTCGCGAGGAAGCCGATCGAATAGATCAGGCCGTCATAGCCGCTCGTGAAGACCAGCGCCGAAATGCCTAGTAAAGACGCGGCCGACATATAGTCGCCAGCGATCGCCCAGCCGTTCTGGAAGGCTGTGATCTTGCCGCCCGCCGCGTAATGGTCGGACACGCTGTTGTTCTTTCTCGCGGCCCAGCGTGTGATAAACAAGGTCGACGTGACGAACAGGAGGAACATGCCGATCGCGATCGGATTGTGCGCGCTCGAGGGCGCGGCGGTTTCGGCGGCAGCGGCAGGCAGGGCGCTTAAAGCGCCGACAACACCGGAAGCGCCCGACAACATCGCGTTGAGCAGCGGGCCGCGCGAGAAAAAAATCCGTATCATTGCCGTGCTCCTTGCCGAATTTCGTTCACGGCGTGGTCATGGATGGTGTTGGCGCGCGCAACGTACACCGCGACCAGCGCGAACGTAAAGACGAACATGCCGAAGCCGACTGGAATACCCCACGTCGCGGGGTACCCTTCGGCGATTGGCCGGCCGAGGAGCGCCGGCGCGAAGGCGAGTGTGAGGATGAAGGCGAAATACACGGCCAGCATCAGGATCGTGAGGACCCACGAGAAGGTGCGGCGCTTGCGCACGAGCGCGTGAAAGCGCGGATCGTCGAGCAGCGGATTCGCCGCGGGCGGCGGCGGGTCGGTGACGGCGTGCTGCGCGCTCATCGAGTAGGTTGGGGCGCCATGTTCCACTTTGTCTCCTTTCGAAACGGCTTCTTTTCGGTGCTGCAACGGCTGATTGGGCGCGCTGCGATTGCAACGGACATTAAAAACGTGCGGGCACGGCAGTCTCGCGCATCACGGCATCGGGCGTGCGATAGCGCTCGGCCATTTCACGGTCGGTTTCGTTTTTCAACTGTGCCTGCATGTAGGCACCGAGGTGGCGTGCGTGCTGAACGATCGCCGCACCGACCTGGGTGCGCTCCCGGCTGTAGTCGGCGAGTGCATCCTGAACGCCGTTGTGGGCTGCCAGCGCTTTGACGAGCGCCATGGCGTCGCTTGCCGCCTTCGTCACGCCCATGCCGCAATGCGGACGCGCGACGAATGCCGCGTCGCCCAGCAAGGCGATCCGGCCGAACGCCATCTGCGGGACTTCGAGATCGAAGATGGGCTGAAACAGCGGCTGCGTCGCCTTCGTCACGACTTCGCCGAATTGCGGGGCGAGCAGCGTGAGCGCCGCGTCTTCCATGTCGGCGAGCACTTCGCGGCGGATCAGGGTCGGCGGAATTCCGCCTTCCCAGCGCTTGCCGGATTGGTCGGTCAACAGGCACGGCAATTGAACGTCTTCGCTGGTCGCGCGATACCAGACGAAGTTGTAGCGACGCTCACCCGGCGTTGTGCTGTTGCCCTGGCCGGCAACGGGATAGCCGAGAATCTGCTCGCGCGGCGGCAGGCAGAACGCAAACTTTTCGAACAGCGCCGCGTGCGTTTCGCGCGAGAGCGCGGCTTCGTCGACGAGGCCGCGCCAGGCGACATAACCGGCATATTGAAGCTTGACATCAGGCAGGAACTGCGCACGGATCGACGATTTGAAACCGTCCGCCGCGATCACGAGATCGGCGTGCAGCACCGTGCCGTCGCCGAGCGTCACCATCGCCTTATTGGGACCGTCCTGCACCAAAGCGACTGTGCCGCCGGCATGGTAATGAACGTTGGGCAGCGCGGCGCGCAGGACGTGGTACATCTTGCCCCACGCGGTGAGTGTCTGCGGCAAATCGCGCTCGGATAGCACCGCGCCGTTTTGAGCGAAGGTGACGCGCGATTGCACCTTGACACCGAGGGAGTCGTCGTAGTCAATACCGGCCGCCGCAAGTGCGTCGAATAGTTCGGGATGCGTGACGATGCCGGCACCACGCCCGGCCAGTTCATCCGGAACACGTTCGAACACGTCGACGTCCCAGCCGTTGCGGACCAGCAGATTGGCTGCGAACAGGCCGCCCAGCGAGCCGCCCACGATGATCGCCCTGCGGCGTGCGGAAATTGGGCTCATAGTCATTTTCCTGCGCTGATAGCGTTGTGTGCGACGGCCGGAGTTGCTTCGGCCAGACCGCTGACTTCTTCAGCGGGGAAATTCAGTTCGATGGTGACGCCGGACGGGTCTTCAATGAATACCTGATGCAGGCCGAGGCTCGGCACCGTGCGATCACGCCAGGCGATACCTTCCGCCTTCAGCGTCTGCCACATTTCTTCGACCCCCGTGGCGAGAAACGCGATGTGGTCGACCGTGCCGGTTCCGCTTGTGGGCAGAGCCTTGTCGCCGAGATACGCGGTGAGCCCAGCGGGATTGTGCGGATCGATGGCGATGATATGGACCGTGCCGAAGTCGGCTTCATCGCCGCCTTTGTAGAGCCAAACGCCCGGAAAATCGAAGGGCGGCCGGTAGCCCGGCTTCAAACCAAGGATCCGCTCGTAAAAGCGGCAGGATTGCTCGAGATCGGCGGTGCGAATCGAGTAGTGGGCAAGTTTTGAAACGGGCATCTTCGACTCCTGCTATATTATTTATCGATCGATTAGTGATCGGTAGATAAATTGTAGGTGAGTGAGCAGGTAGGAGAAAGTGGCGTATCGCAGGTGTTTACCCTGAACTGCGCGGGACGTGGAGAGTGATGCGATGTCGATGAAACAAGCGGCCGGTGGGGTTGACCGCCTTGCCAGGAGCCTTTGTGCGG
Source organism: Paraburkholderia bannensis (assembly GCF_014200455.1). Lineage (GTDB taxonomy): Bacteria > Pseudomonadota > Gammaproteobacteria > Burkholderiales > Burkholderiaceae > Paraburkholderia > Paraburkholderia bannensis_A. The sequence goes on from NZ_JACHBW010000030.1 coordinate 25,220, forward strand.
GGCTGGGTCAGGCTTTGGACGCGGATTTAGAGGCGACTTTGGCACCGGCTTTCGCGCGGGCGGATTCTTTGGACGCATGCTCGAGCGCCGCGGGCACACCATTGAGGAATGCGTCGACCTGGCGCGCGATGTGATCGTCGATATCGTCCGTCACCGGCAGGCCGTAGATCCACTTCCGCACGCCGAGATAGAAGATGCTGGCGTGCAGACTCCAGATCAGTTCAAGGTCGATCTCACGCTGCCTCGCGCCTGCTGGCGCCGGCAGGTCGTAAGCCGAGCGGATTTCCGCCATGACGGGCAAAAACACGCGTTCGCGCAGCCGGGCCAGATATTTGGAGTTGATGCCTTCGCGCGTCAAACCGGCGAAGATGAAAATCCGGATCCACTCACGCCTCAAGATCACCACGGAGTACGACGAGTAAAACTTGACCATGCGCTCCTGGATCGGCACGGAGCGATCCTTGATCAGGTTTTCCCAACTGCTGTCCCATTCGTAGACTTCTTCGTATACGCGATCGATCAATGCTTCCTTGCTGGGAAAGTAGCGGTAAAGGAGCGGCTGCGTCACGCCGAGCTGGCGCGCGAGTTCGCGCGTGCTGCCGGAGAATCCATGCGTGGCGAAATGGTCGACGGCTTTGAGCACGATCTGGCGCTCGCGTACTTCGGGGGCAAGACGGCGCGTGACGGACTTTTCGCTGTCATGCGCCTTGATCTTCAACGCGGCGTCGACCGTTGGAACTTTTCTTGGCATGGCTGGTTCGCTACCCTGTATGTTGGGACGCATCATACAAACATTTACCCTTGTCTGGCTAGGCGCGGCCAAACCGCCCGCAGCGCGCCATCGAAGTATTCGGGTCGTTCGGGCAGTGTGCGCTTAATGTAAAAATGTTGAACAACAGGATCAGTTTTTTCCGCGCGCGTTGAATCCCTCTTGCTCCAGGCTTCGGGGACGCAACGCTGAGCAGTTATTCTGCGGTTCTTCCACGTCTGTTTGGTTGTTTAGTCGCTGCGTTCTGGATAACTCGCATGATTCGTATTGGCCCGCTTCAGGTAAACATCGACCGTCGGGAGGTCTCACTCGATGGCGAGCGTGTGCGCCTGGGCAGCCGGGCATTCGACATGCTCGCCGTGCTGATTGCCGCGAACGGCGGGCTGGTGTCGAAGAAGGACATGCTCAGGCAGGTCTGGCCGAATGCGGTCGTCGGGGACAATAATCTGCAAGTGCATATGTCCGCATTGCGCAAGATGCTGGGCGAAAACCGCGGACTGATACAGACAGTGTCCGGACGAGGTTACCGACTGGTGCCGAGCGCGGCGGCGGATGCCGCAGGCGAGTCCGGCTACGGCAACGAACTCGAAGACCTCACGCAACGCCGAAGCGTTCGCAACAATCTGCCGGCCCATTTTTCCGCGCTGATCGGACGCGACAAGGCGATCGACGACATCTCTATGGCGCTCGACTCGGCGCGGCAGGTGACACTCCTCGGCGCAGGCGGAATCGGCAAGACCCGCCTTGCGGTGGAAGTCGCGCGTGGGTTGCTGCCGCGCTATCCTGATGGCGTTTATCTGGTGTCGCTCGCCTCCACCTGCGACGCGAGCAGTGTCCTTGCGGCGTTCGCGGCTAGCATTGGCGTCAATCCGGCCATGGGTCCGCTCACGCTCGCGCGTGCCCGCCAGGAAGTCAGCGAGCGGCGCGTGCTGTTCGTGCTCGACAATTGCGAGCAGGTGCTCGGACCCGCGGCGGAGCTCGCCGAAACGCTCCTCGGCGTCGGCTCCGCGGTCGGCGTGCTAGCGACCAGCCGTGAGCCGCTACGCGTCGCCAACGAGCATCGCTACTGGGTCGCTTCGCTGCAGGTGCCCGGGCAGCACGATCAAAGCCACGATGTCCTGCAATGCAGCGCTGTCGAGTTGTTCCTGTCGCGCGCCCGTGCGATCGACGCGCGCTTTTCGTTCGATGAAAGAAGCATCCAGCTGGCCGGCATGGTGTGCCGACGCCTCGACGGCATTCCGCTCGCGATCGAACTCGCGGCGGCGCGCGCGGCGATCCTTGGTATCAAAACGCTGGCGGGTCATCTGGACGATCGCTTCAACATGCTGACGGGGGGCAACCGCACGGCGTTGCCGCGGCATCAAACCTTGAAGGCCACGCTCGACTGGAGCCACGCGATGCTCGACGACACCGAGCGCACCACGCTACGCCGGCTCGGCATTTTCGTCAGCAGCTTCACAATGGACGCGGCGATTGCCGTTGCCGGCGATGGCGCGTTGCGTGAGCTCGACGTGATCTCGGCCATATCGGGGCTGGTGGAAAAATCGCTGGTGGCGACTCGCGTGGAGCGCGGCAGCACCACCTATCGGCTGCTGGAAACCACGCGTGCCTACGCGATGCAAAAGCTCGAGGACGAAGGCGAGCGGCGCTTCGTCACGCTCAATCACGCGCGCTACTTCCTGAGCTTACTGGAGGGCGATGCGCTGTGCGGCGCCGAGCCCTTCAAAGCGTTATCCGACGGCTGGCATTACCGGATGCGCGAGCTACTCGACGACTTGCGCGCGGCGCTGAGTTGGGCCCTATCGTCGAAGGGTGATGAAGCGCTCGGCGAAACGCTGGCCGTGAAGGTCGTGTTTCTTCTTTATGAGCTGTCGCTCGTCGACGAGTGCTGCGCGTGGGCGCGGCGCGCGCTCGATATCATGGCGAGTACCCACCGGGACTCAGGCTCGACCCGCCATCTGCGCGTGCGCACGCAATTGCAGGTCGCACTCGCCTCGGCGCTCGTCTATGTCAACGGGCCCAATCGGGAAACGCTCGGCCTCTGGTCGGAGATTCTGGTGTCGGCGATCGCGCTGGGAGATCACGCGTTCGAAGCCTGCGCGTTGTGGGGCATGTGGAACGCGAGTCAATCGTCCGGGGCGGCGCGCAATGCGCTCGCGTTCGCACGCCGCTTCGCGTTGCTTGCCTCCGAGCGGGGCGATGCGAGCGGCGCTATCGTGGCCTGCCAGCTGCTGGGGATCGCGTCGCATTACACCGGCGATCAGGCGCGGGCGCGTGCGTCGCTCGAACAACTGCTGCAACACAGCGAAGATTTGCAGCATGGGCTGCCGCTCGGGCAGTCGGTCGATCAGCGCATCGTCGGTAACGCAACCCTTGCACGCGTGCTCTGGCTCCAGGGCTTGCGCGACCAGGCGCTCAAGCTCGCGGAAGACAGCCTGATCGCCGCGTGCGATCAGCAGCAGGCCATTGTCACGTGTTATGTGCTGGTGCAGGCGATGGTGCCGCTTATGCTGCTGTCGGGCAAACGGGCGCGCGCGGCCCAGGCGATCGCGTTACTGCAGGACGTGTCCGCCCGCGCCGGTTTGAGCGTGTCGCAAGCGTGCGCCCGTTGTTTCGACGAATATCTGCACTCGCTCGAAGACGTCGGGCCGCTGCGGCTGAGCGCTTTTCGTACGGCGCTGGACGATCTGGAGTCGCTTGAATTCGCCGCGCCTCGCGCCATGGTCGTCGGACAGTATGGCCTCGCTCTCGGTCTCGCGGGCAGGCGGGAAGAGGGCATCGCCACCGTCGTGCGCGCGCTGGCGCAGTGCGACGAAACCGGCGATCACTGGTATGCGGCGGAACTCCGGCGCATCCATGGCGAACTGCTGTGCAGGCAGGCGCAGTCAGGTACGCCGCAGTCGGAAATGGTCGCGCGAGATGCAGAGGCCTGTTTCGTGGCGGCGTTGGAGGAATCGTTGGGACAAGGCTGCCGGTCACTACAGTTGCGTGCCGCGACAAGTCTCGGTCGGCTCTTGTACGCCCAGGGCCGAAGCGCGGAGGCTGCACGGCTCCTGCATTCCGCCTGCACGAGAGTCACTGAGGGTCTTGACTGGGACGACTACCAGGCCGCCACCCGTCTGCTGCAGATCACGGCTCAAGCGTGCGGGCAGAACGTCACGGCAGCGGCGATCATTCGATCCGCCGCCGAACCCGCGTCCGGCCATGTCGCGCAAGCGCTGTCAGGCAAAGGCAGCGAACGCGGCTAGGTGGGCTTACCCGTGCAACATTCACTGTCGCGCGACTTTGTCGATCAGAACGGGGCGGTCCAGCTGGTCGACCCACCAGTGCAACGCTTCGCCGGTCTCATCGCCGCGCCATGCGGGATAGAAATGCGTGACGTCGCGCATACCGAGTACTTCCTGTGGCACCAGTTCACCTTTGCTCAACGGTCCGCTGACCAGACATTCGGGAATCGTGCCGGCAGCGAGTCCCCGGACTGGCGGCGAACTTCGCTTCGAGCGTGGGGACTGTCATGACTTTCGCAACGGCGGCGCGCCAACCGTGCGTTCAACGACCCGCCCCGTACGTCATTAAGTTGTTTTCAGGTGTATTTCAGGACATTTTGCCTTGCACTGGGCTAGCTTTAGATGATTGGCAGAGAAGAGCAGCGCCACGCCGCTCTCCCGCGACAGTTTCTTTCGGGCTGCGCGGGTGCAGCCCCGATTTTTCCGCGCCCGGTCAATCTTCATCTACAGTGAAAAGGAGTCAAGCATGGCCAGCAATACCATTGCCGATTACCTCGCAGGAACGCTCGCCGCAGCGGGTGTCGAACGGATCTGGGGTGTGACGGGCGACAGCCTGAACGGGCTCGCGTACAGCCTGAACCAGATCGGCTCGATCCGCTGGATGCACACCCGTCACGAAGAAGCGGCCGCCTTCGCGGCCGGCGCGGACGCGGCGACGAGCGGGAGACTCGCCGTATGCGCCGGTAGTTGCGGTCCGGGCAACCTGCATCTGATCAACGGTCTCTTCGATTGCCATCGCAATCATCAGCCGGTGCTGGCTATCGCCGCGCACATTCCGTCGACCGAAATCGGACTGGGGTACTTTCAGGAAACGCATCCGCAGGAGCTCTTCAAGGAGTGTAGCCACTACGTCGAGGTGGTGTCTTCCGCTGAGCAGTTTCCGCGCGTGCTGGCGCGCGCGATGCGCACGGCAATCGAGGAGCGGGGCGTTGCCGTGATCGTGTTGCCTGGCGACGTGGCCTTGAGCGAAGGGCCTAAGGAAGCGCCTTCCTGGACGGAAAGCGCGCCACCGAGAATCCTGCCCGCCGAAGCGGATCTCGATCGTCTGGCGGCGCAGCTGAACGCGTCCGATGCGGTCACGATCATGTGCGGCAGCGGCACGCAAGGCGCGCACGATGAGGTGGTCGCGCTCGCCGACATGCTTGGCGCGCCGGTAGTCCACGCGTTGCGGGGCAAGCAGTTCGTCGAGTACGACAATCCGTACGACGTGGGTATGACGGGACTGATCGGTTTCAGTTCGGGCTATCACGCGATGATGTCGTGCGACACGCTGCTGCTGCTCGGCTGCGATTTTCCCTATCGGCCGTTCTATCCGGCAGACGCGAAGATCATCCAGATCGACTGGAAAGGCTCGCAACTCGGCCACCGTGCGCCACTCTCGCTCGGGCTCGTCGGTACGGTGAAGGAAACCATCACGGCAACGCTGCCCAAGCTGCAGCGCAAAGCGGACCGTGGTTTCATCGACAACGCCCGCAAGCACTATGTGTCGGCTCGCAAAGGTCTGGACGATCTCGCCACGCCGTCCGGTCCGGGGCGCCCGATCCACCCACAGTATCTGGCGAAGATGATCGACGAAGCCGCGAGCGACGACGCGATCTTTACCGCCGATGTCGGCACCCCAACCGTCTGGGCTGCACGTTATCTGACCATGAACGGCAAGCGCCAACTGCACGGCTCGTTCAATCACGGCTCAATGGCCAACGCGATGCCGCAGGCGCTCGGCGCACAAGGCGCGCATCCGGGACGGCAGGTCGTGTCGCTGTCGGGCGACGGCGGCCTGTCGATGCTGCTCGGCGATCTGCTCACCGCGCGGCAACTCGACTTGCCGATCAAAGTCGTGGTTTTCAACAACAGCCTGCTTGGCTTCGTCTCGATGGAGTTGAAAGCGGGCGGTTACCTCGATACCAACGTCGACCTCGCTAAAACCGACTTCGCGGCAATCGCGAAGGGGGCGGGCATTTTCAGCATTCGTGTCGAAGAGTCGGAGGACGTCGCGGCCGCGCTGAAACAGGCGTTCGACCATCCGGGCCCGGCGCTCGTGGACGTCGTCACGTCGAAGCACGAACTCTCCATGCCGCCGACAATCGAACTCGCCCAGGCGAAGGGCTTTAGCCTCTACATGATGCGTGCGATCCTCAACGGACGCGGCGACGAGATCGTCGAACTGGCGCGCACGAATTTGCGCTAGCCGCACGAGGAAGGTGGTCAAGTATAACGGCGCCCGGGATCCCGGGCGCCGCTTCAACTGGCATTTGTTCACTTCTCGCGCATCTGCCACGTTTTGCGCAGTTCGCCACGCGCCATATGAACCGTATGCATTTCATCCAGCCTATGTGAAAAAACGTGCGATTTCGCAAATGCGCCGGTCGCGCCTGTCACAGACTACGCCCTATCAACACAGCGGCGTTCGCATGGCTCGATGCCCTGCGGCCCGAGCCACAATTGAAACTTGAGCGATTGACGAGAGCCTTATGGACCTGCAGCCGGATGCCAGCAGCACGGACCTGCCTCGATGGCGGGAGGAGCTGAAGACCTACTGGAAGGACGACGGTCCGCGCTTCCTGCATATCGCCAAGGTTGCTATTGCGATGACGATGGCGATGGGCATCTGCATGCGCCTCGAACTGCGCACGCCCGGCACCGCGATGGTGTCGTGCGTCATCGTGATGATGCATCAGCAAAGCGGCATGGTGATCGCGCGTGGTTTCTATCGCGGCCTGGGCATGGTGTGCGGCAGCTTCGCGGGCCTCCTGCTCATTGCGTTCTTTCCGCAGCAGCCGCTGCTGTTCCTCACCGTGCTGGCCGCATGGATCGGTGTGTGTGTATTCGGTGCTTCGTACTACCGCAATTTCCAGTCGTACGGCTTTGTGCTGACCGGATACGGCACCGCGATCACGGCGGTTCCGGCCTGGTCCAATCCCTATGGTGTGTTCGACAACGTCGTGTTCACCGTCAGCGAAGTGGTGATCGGCGTGGCCTGCGCCAGCGTGATCAGCGCGGTGGTGTTTCCGCGTTCGGTTGTGCCCGAACTGTACGCATCGAGCCGCAGGAATTTCACGGACCTCCTGAGCGCGATGCACACCCTGCTCGACCGCGCGTCGACGGCTGCCGGATTCGACAAGTTTCTCGCGCTGATCCGCGAGCGCGCCGGGGTGGAAAGTCTGCGCAGCGGCGCAGTATTCGAGGATCCCTCGGTCCGTCTGCATAACCATATTTATCTCGACCTCGACCGCAGCTTTCTCGACACCGTCGCGTGGATTCATGCGCTGCATCAGTTGCGGGTGCGGGTCGTCGCCGAAGCCGATCCGCGCGCGCTCGCGGCTGTCGAGGAGCTAATCGGCGGCCTGCTTGCGATCGTGCCGAACGAGGCGCAGCCGGAGCTGATCACGCTGGAACAGGTCGAGACCTTGTTGGGCCGACTCGACGCTTTCGAGCAGGCCTTGCCCGCCTGTCTGGGCCGGCTGCTGCAGTCGCTCGTGGACTTGTCGCCGCATCAGCGCCAGTTCGTGGCGACCACGGGCTCGGCGTTGTTCTTTTCGATCGACGATCTGCGCGTGATGTGCAGAAGTTATGTCGACGTGCGCAGGGTCGGACCGCTACCGTGGTCGCAGTCGGTGATTCAGGCGATCGGCCGCATCGGCAGAACCCGCGCCACGGCGAACCGCACGGCGGCGATGATTGCCGGCGCGCGTGCGGCCGTGGCTGTACTCGTGGTCGGCGCGGCCTGGATTGCGTCAGGGTGGGTCGGCGGCGCGACCGCTATCGTCGCGGTGGCGATCACGAGTGCGCTGTTCGCGCTCGCGCCCAATCCCACGGTCGCGAGCTGGCAGATATTCGCGGTTGCCTGGGCGGCTGGCTTACCGGCTTCGCGTTCAACTTCTTTGTGCTGCCGCGGGTCGATACCTTCGCGTTGCTGGCCACGTCGCTGTCGATTGTCGTGATGGTGGGCAGCTATCTGAATGCGTTTGCGAAGACGGCCATACTCGGCCTCGGCTTCAGCCTCTACTTCTGTTTCATCGTCGCCATAACCAACCCGACCGTCTACAACCCGAGCGCTTACCTCGATACCGGCTTTGCGTTGCTGTGCGGAATCGCGGTGGCTGCGGTAGCGTTTTCGGTTCTTATGCCGCGCGCAGGCGACTGGATCTCCGCGCAGTACATGAAGCAGATTCGCGGTTTGATTGCACACGGCGCTCGGGAGGGCGATCTCGACGATCTGCTTTACACGTTCGAACTGAGCCTGCGCGATTTCATCCTGATGATCGCGTCGGCACCGGTCGATGCGCGCGTGGACCGCGATCATCTGATCGGCTGGGCGTTCGCGGCGCTGGAGATCGGCCGCTCGATGATCCAGGTGCGCCTCGACACCGAACGGCTCGGCAACGCCTTGCCGACCGGCTGGGCCGCGGAACAGGATGCCTGGCTAGCCGCGCTTGCCGAAGTCTTCGAAGCTGTCACGCCGCAGGCCGCCGAAGGCGCGTTGATGGCGACACGACGGGCGCTGGACAGGCTGCCGCTCGGACCGAACATCGCCGTCGACGCAGAGACGCTGACGCGTTATCGGATGCGTGCCCTGCTGCATTTCACCGAGTTGACGCTGCGCGACGACACTTTTGCCTTGTGGCAAACCAGACAGGTGCAGGCATGAAACCGCCCCGCATGGCTTTGCGTTTGCGCTTAAGCCCAGCCTGCCGGCCGATAGCGGCCGCGCTCGCCGGTACGTTGCTGCTGAGCGCCTGTATCACGAGCGGGGGCATCCACACGCAGGAGTCGATGGTCGATCTCGCGACGCTCGATCCCGGGGCCGCGCTGCGCGCGACGCAAGCCGACGCAAAGTGGCCGACGGACGACTGGTGGCGGCAATGGAGCGACCCGCAGCTCGACAAGCTGGTGCAGGACGCCACTGACGGCAACCCAGGCTTGCGCGCGGTCGAGGCGCGGATCGAGGCGGCACGTTTTCAGGCGCAGATTGCCGGCGCGGACGAGTTCCCGCAACTCAATGCGAGCGGCAGTTTCGAGCGCAGGCGTTACGCGCGCTACAACACCCCGGCGCCTCCGGGAGGCACGACGGTATGGAGCAACAGTATCCAGGCGGACCTGTCCTATGATCTCGATCTGTGGGGCAAATCGCGCGCGATTCGCGAAGGCGCGCTGGATAATTTGCATGCGACGGCCGCGGACGCGCGCTTTGCGGAAGTCGAATTGCAGACCGCCATGGTGCGCACCTACGTCCAGCTGGCGCTCCAATATTCTCTGCTCGACGTCTATAACGCGGTGCAGCACGAACAGCAGCGCACCCTCGACATCGCAACACGCCGCTGGCATGCGGGCGTCGGTAGCGGTCTCGAGGTTAGCCAGGCGCAGACCCAGCTCGCGATAAGCACGACGCGGGTGCAGCAGGCGCAGCAACAGCTTGCGCTTTCGCGCATCGCAATCGCCGGGCTGGCGGGCAAGGGCCCCGGCTACGGCGATTCGCTGCGTCGCCCGAGCCTCGCGCTTAGCGTGCCGGTGGCCTTGCCGGCCTCGCTGCCGGCTGAACTGATCGGCCATCGTGCGGATGTGGTTGCGAACCGCTGGCGCGTGCTTGAAGCCGATGAGGGCATCGCTGCGGCACACGCGGATTTCTATCCGGACATCAACCTGCTGGCCACCGCGTCGCTAGGGTCGGCTGCCACCTTCGGCGGCTTCTTCAACTTCATCAATAGCGACGGCGTGGGCCACGGCGTCGGCGCGGCGATTTCACTGCCGATCCTGGACGGCGGTCGGCGGCGCGGCAACTACGGTGTGGCTGTGACATCCCGCGATGCCGCAGTGGATCAGTACAACCAGAGCGTCGTGAATGCGATGCGGGCCGTCGCGGAACAGGTCGTTTCGCTGCGTGCGCTCGACCAGCAGCAGGCATCGGTTGAAAACACACTCAATTCGGCGCGCAAATCGTTCCAGCTCGCCGACACCGGTTATCGCAGCGGCATTACCGAATTTCTCAACGTGCTGGCGGCGCAGAACGAAGAGTTGCACCAGGAGGAAAGCCTTGCGTCGATCCAGGCGAGACGGCTTGATGCATGGGCGCTCCTGATGAAGGAGCTGGGCGGCGGTTTCGCGGCGACGCAGTCTGACCGTGTTCTGGAAGGAGTGGCTAATGCCGGGCCAAATTGACCTGTTTTCGCTGCTCGTACCCGGCCTGCTGCCGATCCTCGCAGGCTGTGTGCTGCTGTTCGTTCTCCTCGATCTGGTATTGGCGAGGCTCGGCTTCTATCGCTATACGTGGCATCCGAGCCTGTTCCGGGTCGCCTTGTTTGCGGCACTGTTCAGCGGCGCGTCGCTGCTGCTGTGGCAATGATGAACGCTGAACGATACCCGCTCCCATGAACCCCCTGACAGCTCACGCCCGATTACCAAGATGAAAACCCAATCCATCCTGCGCGCAGTTTTTACGCTCACGCTTCTGGTGGTGGCGATCGCGCTGGTCCGCATGCTGTGGCTCGACTACATGTTCTCGCCCTGGACGCGTGACGGCCGGGTCCGCGCGGAGGTCGTCCAGGTCTCCACCGACGTGTCCGGGCTGGTCAGCGAAGTGCATGTGAAGGACAACCAGCAGGTGCACAAAGGCGACATCCTGTTCGTCCTCGATCCGGCTCGCTTTCATTTTGCGGTCGCGCAAGCCGACGCGGATCTTCAGCGAGCCCAGGCACAGATGGCGCAGGCGAAAGCGCGTATGGCGGCCAGCGAATCCGGTTTCGCGATGAAGCGGGCCCAGGCGGCGCGGCGTGCCACCCTGGCCGGCGATGTGATCTCGGATGAGACCCGGCTGGATTCGGCTTCGCTCGCCAAACAATCCGCGGCGGACTATGCCGCCGACGTCGCCGCCTATAGCGCGGCGGAAGCCGCGGTCAAGGCCGCCGTGGTGGAGCAGCAGACGGCGGAGTTGAACCTGGCGCGCAGCGTGGTGCACGCGCCGTCTGACGGTTTCATCACCAATCTGAATCTGTATCCCGGCGATTTCGTGACCGCCGGCACGGCGCGTATGGCGCTGATCGACTCGCGCTCGTTCTGGGTCTACGGCTATTTCGAAGAGACGAAGCTGCCGCAGGTGCAAGTCGGCGATCATGCGGTGGTACGGCTGATGTCTGGCGGCAAGGAAATTCAGGGACACGTCGACAGCGTGGCGAGCGGCATTGCCGATCGCGACAATCCGACCAGCGGTGGCGATCTGCTGGCGGACGTCAATCCGATTTTCACCTGGGTGCGGCTCGCCCAACGCGTGCCGGTGCGGATCCACCTCGATCAGATTCCCGCAGGCGTCAAGCTCGCGATGGGCATGACCTGTACGGTCACGCTGCGGCCGCACGCCGGCCATTGAGCGTGCCTCGGAAGGGTCGCGGAGCAGGGCCTCGGCGCGCTCATGGCGCGGCATCTTTCAGCCCGTGGATGCATGCCGCCGTGCGAATTTAAAAACGCCGAGCGAGCAACGGGCTCAAAGTGGCGTTGAGCGCGACATAGGCAGGCAGCATCCTGGATGCCCTCACCGTGTTGTGATTTATCGCTTTTAACCAACGCATCTCGTGGAGAAATCATCATGAAGTCAAAGTGGGCACTCGCATTTCTGGCCGCATCGACATTCGGCGCGGTATGCCAGCAGGCAAATGCACAGGTTGCGGGCGCGCAGCCCATTGGCATCAGCGTGGAGCAGGCGCAACTCGTCGTGGAAGGCTGGAGCGTCAAGAAGAGCCTGCTGGGTAAGACCATTTACAACGACAGCGGCGAGAAAGTCGGGGTGCTGCACGACATCATCATTGCGCCGGATAACGCAGTTTCGTTCGCAATCGTGGCGGCTCACCAGTTCCTCGGCGTGTCCGAGCACGACGTAGCGATTCCGATGGCGCAACTCGACTATGTGAACGACAAACTTGTCTGGGCCGGCGCTACGCGCGACGTGGTCAAGGCGATTCCGGCGTTTCACTATTCGAAGGTGCGCACGGTTCCTGTCGCCCGCAAGGATTACGGTCACCACTGATCGACACGCCTGTGTGACGGCCACGGGCGGCTGTCGCACAGGCGGCGGGGTGCCTTCCGGCTCCCGGGGCCGGGCTCCGGACAACCTCCTTACATTCCCGCCAACCCGCGTGGGATGGGCTTCCCGGGACGAAAATGCAGGCTCGGCGCCGCATCGGTTTTGGAAGGATTAAGGAAAAATAAGTACGCCATTGACGCGGTATCGCGCATGATTGCATTCAGATTGAAAGCTATCGCTCGCCGGTAGGTCTGAATGTCACGTGCCTTGACAGCCGCGCTGGCTGTCATCCTGACGGACGGGCTGCCGGTTTTCGTCAACGAATGCCCGATTCGAACGCCATGTCCACGCTCAAGCATTCTGCTGTGTCCAGTTGCCATGCAGTGGCCCGTTGATCCGGCCGCCATGAAGACCGGCCGCGGTGCCCTTCTCACAGTGCCTTTCGACGGCCATGTTGCGTCGTTGCTGGCTGCTGTCATAGCCCTCGTCGTATTCGCGATCGACGCGCTGACGCCCCTGGATATCGCCATCGCCGTGTTCTACGTGGTGGTAGTGCTGCTGGTCGCATCGACCGGCAGCCGCTCGTCCACGATCAAAGCCGCGTGGGGCTGCGTCGTGCTGACGCTGCTCGGCTTCGTGCTGTCTCACGACAACGCCTACTCGAGCGGCGCAATTGCACGATGCGCGGTGAGCCTTCTAGCGGTCGCTACCACCTCGATACTCGCGTTGAGAAATCAGGCAGCCACGACGACCTTGCAGGAGCAGGTCGAACTGCTCAACCTCGCGCACGATGCGATCGTCGTGCATGACATGGACGACCGCATCACCTTCTGGAATCACGGTGCCGAGGCTTTGTACGGCTGGACTGCCCAGCAGGCGATCGGGCAGCCGCTTCAGGACATGACGCGGACGTCCTTCCCCGTTCCGTACGAGCAGGTTCGCGCCGAACTGCTGCGCTCTGACCGCTGGCATGGCGAACTGCAGCGCGTGCAGCCTGACGGCAGCGTCCTCCTGATTTCGAGCCGCGCGGCCTTGTGGCGCGACGCGACGGGCAATCCACGAGCCGTGCTTTCCACCAACAACGACATCACCGGGCGCCGGCACGCGGAGCAGGCGCTCGAGCGCAGTGAGGCTTTCCTGCGCGACGCCCAACGGCTGAGCCGCACCGGAAGCATCGCCGTCAGCTTGCCGGACGGGGAGATGTGGTGGTCCGACGAGGCTTACCGCATTTTCGACTATCCGCGGGAGACCGTGCCGTCGGCCGAGGCGATTCTCGCGCGCACGCACGCCGACGATCTGGCGCTTGTGCGTGGCGGCTTCGAACAGGCCGCGGGTGGCGCGCCGCTGGTCGATATCGAACACCGGCTCGTCATGCCCGAAGGTGGCGTCAAGTACGTGCGCTACGTCGCCCATCTCACGAAGACGCCGTCGGGCAGCATGGAGTATGTCGGCGCGTTTATGGATATCACCGAGACCAGGCACGCTCTGGAAGCGCTTGCGCGCTCCAACGACGAACTCGCTCACGTGACGCGGATCACGATGCTCGGTGAACTCGCCACTTCGATCGCGCACGAGGTCACCCAGCCTATCGCCGCGATTCTGGCGTGTGGTGGCGCGGCGTTGCGCTGGCTGAACCGTCCTACGCCCGACTTGAATGAAGCGCAGCAATCGATCGTCCAGATGATCCGCGACGCGAAACGCGCGGACGAGGTGATCCAGCGAATCCGCGCGATGGCAAAAAAGCGCGACCGTCTTCCGGCGACGGTAGATCTGAATGCGGTCGTCGGCGAGTCGATCGAACTGGTGCGGCGCGAACTCGAGCGTCACCGTATCGAATTGCAGGTCGACCTTGCGGAGCCTGCGCTCACCGCGTGCTGCGATCGAGTGCAGCTCCAGCAGGTACTGATCAATCTGATGATGAACAGCGTACAGGCCATGGCCGATGTCGCCGGTTCGCGCAAGCTCACGATCGCCACTCGACGGGTCGGCGACGGGCAGGTGCAGGTGATCGTGCAGGATTCAGGCACGGGTATCAGCGAAGACAACGTAGGGTGCCTGTTCAACACGTTTTTCTCGACCAAGGCAGATGGCATCGGGATGGGATTGTCGATCTGCCGTTCGATCGTCGAAGCGCACGGCGGCCGCATCTGGGCCGAATCGCCGGAAGGTGGCGGCGCGGTGCTGCAATTCATTCTGCCCGTTGGCGAAGGAAGATGTCATGAGCAGTAATTCGAACAGCAATGAGTGTGTGGACAGCGGCGGCAATGCCGGCAACACCATGGTGTATGTCGTGGACGACGACGAGTCGATGCGCAATGCCGTCAGCAACTTGTTGCGCTCGGTCGGCCTGAGCGTCGAAACCTTCGGCTCCGCGCAGGAGTTCCTCGCTTTCGACATGCCGGACGTGCCGAGCTGTCTGATCCTCGATGTCCGCCTCAAAGGACAAAGCGGGCTTGCAGTGCAGGAGCAGATGTCGGCGAGCGAGTTAGGTCTGCCGATTGTTTTCATGACCGCGCACGGCGATATCGCGATGACAGTCAAAGCGATGAAGGCCGGCGCCAAGGACTTTCTGGCCAAGCCGTTTCGCGATCAGGACATGCTGGACGCTGTCGCGAATGCGTTGGCGAGCGACGAGGCGCGCCGCGAGGCCAGCCGTTCGGTCGCGGACCTGCGCCGTTGCTACGACTCGTTAACGGCGCGCGAGCGCGAAGTCATGGCCTTTGTCGCTGCCGGTCTGATGAACAAGCAGATTGCGGCTGAAATGAACCTGAGCGAAATCACCGTCAAGATTCATCGTGGTCAGGCGATGCGCAAGATGGGCGCTCGCTCGCTTGCCGATTTCGTCTTGAAGGCGGAAGCATTGGGCATCAAGCCGCCGCGAGGCATGACGATGCAGGCGCGTAATTCGCGCACCTGAACGCACGGTAGTGCAGGTCTGCGACTGCGCGCGGTTTGCGCGTTGCGCTCGCAGACCAGACGGCTATCGGACTCATACGCAGGTATAGGCCACTCATCGCTTCTGTCCAAAGAAGCGCAGTTGCACCCACCCATTCCGACACGCTCCGGCACTCGCTCAGGCCAGGCGGGGCGCAGCGCTGCCCGGAAGCTTCGCAGCAGCACTAAACCTGGATATGAAACGATCCAACCATTGGTCATTTCAGGCAACCGTATGTAGGGCTAGCTGGACGAAGGCCCGTGCGATACCTTGGAGTCATGGCCGCACGGCTCTCAACGGCACTGTTTCAACAATTAACCGGATGACCAGATCATGATCAGTTCGTCGATGTTGTATCCCGAACCCGCGGTGGAAGTCGTCCGGAAAGGCCGGGTGAGCCGGATCGCTATGGAGCATCAATGGCGCAGTCCCGTTGACGAAGATGCCGATGCGCGGCAGCGCGGCGACATCCTTGTGTCGCGCTGGACCCGTAACGACACGCAGTCGCTCGAGGTCGTCAGTCCGGTAAGCACCACGCACCATTGCATTGCCATGAATCTCAAGTGCACGTCGCTGACGTTTTCCCATGCCGGCAAGACGCTCGTGCGCGGAAGAGTGACGGCGGGCGCCGTGCAGATCACCGCGCCGGATGTGCGTTGCAGAGCGGTGTTCGAGTCGCCGGGCGACGTGCTGCATCTGTTCGTTTCGCCGCAAGTGCTGGGCGAATGTTTCGAGGACACGTTCGACCGTCCGCATCCAGGCGAGATCCGGATCGACGATCCCAGGCTCGTACGTGACCCCGCGCTCGAACGCCTTGGTCAAGCGCTCGCCGTCTCGCAGTCGAACGATGCCGCGCTCGGCAAGGTATTCACCGACAGCGTCAGTCTCGCGATCGTGTCGCGCGTGATCGCCCGGCATTTCACGGTAACGGAACGGCAGACCCGCGAGGCGAGCGCATTGCCGTCGTGGCGCCTCAGCCGCGCAATCGAATACATCGATGCGCACCTGGCCGAGTCGATCGGACTCGCGGATATCGCCACCAGCACGGGCCTGACCCGGATGCATTTCGCGTCGCAGTTTCGTCGTGCAACCGGGATGCGTCCGCATGAATATCTGTTGCGTCGCCGGATCGACCATGCGCAGCGCCTTTTACTCGAGTCGAAGCACAACGTGCTCGACGTTGCATTGAGCTGTGGCTTCCGTTCGCAGGCTCACTTTACGACGGTGTTCAAACGTCTGGTCGGAGAGACACCGTATTGTTGGAGGATGAAAGCAAATGTCGATCGTCAAGCAGATTCACGCATTTCTGGAAGTGAGCGGAAAATTTCTCCAGCAGGCCAGGGTTGATCTGGTGAATGACGGGTGGGACACGCTGGAAGAAGTGGGTACCAAGCGGGGTGTCCGGGAAGTTGACGGCATTGCACCACTTGTTCACCCCTTCATTGGGAATGAAAGTGCGGGAGGGGGGCACTAATCCATTGCGTCATTGATATGGCACCTGACGAATTCGCCGCGATGGATCGTCGTACTTCCATTTAATCGGCTTCGGATTCTTGTTGTGCTCGCGGATATAGCGCATCAGCTTGCGGTCCAAATCTTTCACAGTGGTGAAGATGCCTGGCGCGATCACCGTCTATGCAGAATACCACCGCCTGCGCGGGCGGCCTCAGATACAGATCGATCATGTCTGCCGCCTTGGTCTCGAAGTCAGGATCATTCGAAACCATCTGCGTATCGAGTCGATGGGGGCGCACACTGTGCTTGTGCCAGATGCGCTGCATCGTCGAGGCGCCCACATCGCGCGGAGCCGCCGCAAGCTTATAGCTGCTCCGATTGGCGTGCATACAGGCCTGCAAGCCGCTCGGCAAAAAACCGACTCGACCAACAGGTAATGAAGCGGGAATCACATCGCAGTCGCTGCATGACCGCCTCAGGTGCTTCTCCTTCGTCGAGCATCAAGATCAGCCGGGTACGCCGCGCGTCCGCTGTGCGCACCGTTTGGCTACGAGTCGCCGACAGCAATTGTTTGCGCTCAAGCGTGGTCAAGTTCGTCTTTCCATGCGCTCCATTGAATACCAGGCCAGGTGCTTTTTCAATGACGCAATGGACTAGCGTTATTGGCATTCAAAACGCCAGCGTGATGCCGGCGTATGGACAGGACGGCGCCTGAGCGCGACCGCCCCGGTTATTAAAGGGCAAAACTGACACAGGAGTGCAATCATGCTGACGAAAGCGCGTGTTACCGATCCGTGGCTGCAGACCCTTGGATTATTGTCTGTGCTGTCGGGTGATATGAGCACGGGTTCCGACGGAGTAGCCGCTGCTGCAGCTCGCTGTGGGCGCAAAGTGTCCCACCTGCCGGTGATGGGGGAGCGCTTCGATGTGCTGGTGCATGTGATCGACCGCCCGACGCAGTCGACCGCAACAGTCGTCTGGCGGGACTCGACGCTCTGCTCATATGGCGATCAGGTTTGGCACTTCAGCCGCGCGCGGGCGGCCGGCGTTTGCGCGATGAGTGGGCGAGCGATTCAGCCCGGGGACGCGATTTATAAGCCGAGACCTTGCTGGCCGGCGCCGCTTAATGCGGGGGCGATGATCTTGAGGAGTGTGCTTCATGAGGCGCTTCGGGTTTGAGGTCCTGGGGTCCTGCGGTTTTGCTGTGATGTGTGGAAAAGATAAAGGCGCGAATATTTTCGCGCCTTTTTGTGTGGCACAGAATGCCCTCACTCATTGCGCCTTTGAGGACGCGTCCGGTGGGGCCCGCGTAACGCCGATGTATTACTTGATGCTCGTCTGGCGCAGCGCAATCGAGTATCAGGCATACCGATTCCAGGCTCTCCGGCAAACGCCTCATCGAGTTTGAAATCGTGTTCATCAGCCAGTACCACAGCCATGCGATTAGCCAGAAGCCGGGTTAGCGTGTCTGGCGCAACGGTGTACTCGATCATCTGTTGCAGATCCGCGTCGTAGGTCGGAACCATGCAATACGGCAGATGTCTGGCGATTCATGCCCCAATGGACATAGCGAGAACGCAGAGACGGCGGGCCGCGAGAGAAGTGCGGTCCCGCCAAGAAACAGCAAACTTCCCTCACCAGGTGAAGAAGAAAAGCTCACTCACCAGCGTGCACCCCGCCCACCACCTTCCCGCGAAAAATATAATACTGGTACAGGTTATAACCAATCATCACCGGGAAAATCAGCCCAATCCCGATCAACATGAACACCAGCGTCGAGGTATCAGACGCGGCCTCAACAATACCAAGCTTGCCCGGCACAAAATCCGGAAAGAGGCTAATTGCAAGTCCAGCAAACGACATCACAAACAACGCCACCGAGGCGCGAAACGGCCCTGCCGAACTGCCC
The DNA here is from genome assembly GCF_014200455.1 of Paraburkholderia bannensis. Classification (GTDB taxonomy): domain Bacteria; phylum Pseudomonadota; class Gammaproteobacteria; order Burkholderiales; family Burkholderiaceae; genus Paraburkholderia; species Paraburkholderia bannensis_A. The sequence goes on from NZ_JACHBW010000030.1 coordinate 43,586, forward strand.
AGATACAGCGACGCCATGATGTACGCAAAAGCGAGGGCCGACGCCAACCCCAGCGCGATCAGCACGTGAAACACGCCTGGCTGGGTCCAGCGATCATGTCCCACCTCGCTGATAAACCATGTTGCGGCGGTCAGCACGAGAGCCGCAGCCACAGTGATCAATGCGCTCAGCAATGAGAGGCGCCGTGACCATTGCTCGAGCGAGCCCTCGGTCTTCTTCACGAGATAGGTCGAGCCGAGCAGCGAATAGCCGGCTACCACGCCGATCGCGGACACAGCGATGAACACGCTGCTTAGCTCGCCCGGAATCAACCCCGTGATCACCTTGCCGAGTATCACGCCTTGAGCGATCGCGGCGGCAAGGCTTCCGATGCCGAACACCTTGTCCCACACCGGGCCATGCGGCACGCTATGACGGAATTCGATCGCGGCGCCACGCATGATCAATCCTGCAATCAGAAGCATCACCGGCAAATAGAGATCCTGAAGCAGCAAGGCATACGCTGCGGGAAACGCGCCGAACAGGGCGCCGCCGAGCACGACGAGCCAGGTTTCGTTCGCGTCCCAGACGTGGCCGATGGTCTGCACCATCACGTCGTGATCCTCGCGACGTTTGCGCAGCAGGCTGAGTATGCCGATGCCGAGATCGAAGCCATCAGTGACGACGTAGAACACCAGCATCAGTCCAATCAGACCGAACCAGGTGATGGCGAGCATCGTGTGAGTGGAGCTGTCCATGGGATTTCCTCGCAACGGGAATGATTTAGTACTCGGTGACGGTAGCGGCTGCCTCCGCTTTGACGGCCGCGGGCGGATTCAGCTTGAGGTCGGGACCGGTGCGCAACCAGTTACGCGCGAGCACGAAGAACGTAGCGAGCAGCACGGCATAGAAAGCAAAGAACATAGCCATGCTCAAACTGACCGATGAAGCCGCCACGGTCGACACCGCGTCCTTCGTGCGCAGCAAGCCGTAGACAACCCAGGGTTGGCGTCCTACTTCCCGCACGATCCAGCCGGCTTCCACTGCGACATAGGGCAGTGGAATCCACAGCACCCAGGCGAGCAGCAGTTTGCGCTGCTCGAGAAGTCGTTCGAGATTGCCACGCGTTTTGCGCAACACGTAGGCGGTCCAGAACGCCAGCGCCATCAACGCAAAGCCGATTCCGGCCATCACGCGGAACGCGTAGTAGAGCAGGGGAAGCATCGGCGGCTGGTCGGCCGGCGCGAAGTCGTGGAGACCTTTGACCTCGCCGTCCAGCGTGTGAGTGGCGAGAATGCTCAGCATGCCTGGCACTTCGAGCGACCAGTCGTTGCGCTGTTCCTTTTGGTTCGGCCACGCCAGCAGCGACCATGAAGCGGCGGTGCCCGCCTTGTTGGTGGTCCAGTGTCCTTCGATTGCGGCGCCTTTGGCCGGCTGCGTCGCGAACACGCTGCCGCCGCTCGAATCGCCAAGCCAGATCTGGATCGGCGCTACGAACACGAGCACCAGCAAAGCGATCTTGAACGAACGTTCAAAGAACTCAGGGTTGCGCCGTTTGAACAGATTCCACGCGGAAATGCCGGCGATCACAAACATGCCTGTTTCGATCGCCCCGACCCACATGTGCGTCACACCCCAGACCATATCCGGATTGAAGATCGCGGCGGCATATTCGGTCACGATGATCTTGCCGTTCTCGACCGTCACGCCAGCCGGTGTCTGCATCCACGAATTGGCGACCATGATCCAAAATGCTGAGATGCTGGAGCCGAGCGCGACCATCGAGGTGGCGAACAGATGCACGCCGCGCGGCACGCGCCCCCAGCCGAGCAGCATTACGCCGATGAAACCTGCCTCGAGCATGAAGGCCATCGCGCCTTCAAAGCCGAGAATATTGCCGAAGAACTGTCCGCTGTAACGCGAGAAGTCTGCCCAGTTAGTGCCGAACTGAAATTCCATCGGGATACCGCTGACCACGCCCACCGCGAAGTTCAGCACCAGTAGCTTGCTCCAGAAGCGCGCGTGCCGGTAATAACCAACGTTGCCGGTGCGCAGCCACAAGACTTCGATCAGGACCAGGAATGCCGAGAGACTGATTGTCAGAATCGGCCACAGGATGTGAAAAATAGCCGTCATCGCGAACTGCGCGCGTGACAGGTCGAGTACATCACTGAGATGCATGATGAGCTCCCGTGGCGCCGATGATGGCGGCCTGATGAGTGGAATCGGGGCCGACCGCCGCGGCGCGCGCGATCTTCACTGGCACGGATTTGTAGGAAGGGGTACGGCTTTTCGGATCAAACGCGTAGAGCGCCACGAGTGGATTCGCTTCCGGGTAATAGGCGCCGCAGCACCCGTCGGGCAGCGAATATTCGACCACCTTGAAACTGCGGATCACGCGCTCGATCCCGTCGGTGGACACCGCGAACACATCGACCCGTTCGCCCGGATGCAAATCGCGCTTCTTCAATTCACGCGGGTTCATGAAGATGACGTCGCGCTGGCCAAACACGCCACGATAACGGTCCGAATGCGAGTACAGGGTCGTGTTGTACTGGTCGTGGCTGCGCATGGTGGTGAGCCACAGCGCATCGTGATCGCTTTGAACCGGGTCTTCGTCGAGTCCTTTGAAGACGAGGAAATTTGCGCGGCCGGTCGGAGTGGCCCAGACGCGTTCGCGAGCGCTCGAGGCGAGATGGAAGCCACCCGGCACACGAATGCGCTCGTTGTACGCCTGAAAGATCGGATAGACGATTTCGATCTTGTCGCGAATGCGGTCATAGCTCGCAACGAGATGCTCCCAGTCGACGTGTGAGTGGGGTCCCAGCGTCGCGCGCGCAATGCCGGCAACGATCGCCGGTTCGCTCTTGAGATGCGGCGATGCAGGTTCGTTGCGGCCGCTGGAGGCATGCACCATCGACATCGAATCTTCGACCGTAATCGACTGTGGACCGTCGGCCTGAATGTCGATCTCGGTTCGCCCGAGGCACGGCAGAATCAACGCCTCCTTGCCGTGTACCAGGTGACTGCGATTCAGTTTGGTGGCGATGTGAACGGTCAGGTCGAGCTTGCGAATCGCTGCCTGCACCCGAATCCAGTCTGGTACGGCGGCCGCGAAATTACCGCCGAGCGCCATGAAGACTTTAGCTTCGCCTCGCATCATCGATTCGATCGTGGCGATCACGTCATGGCCGTGTGCCGCGGGCGCCTGGAAGCCGAAGGCTCGTTCGATCCCGTCGATCAAGGCCGCCGAGGGCTTCTCCGTGATGCCAACGGTGCGGTTGCCCTGCACGTTCGAATGTCCGCGCACAGGGCACACGCCGGCGCCCGGGCGGCCGATATTGCCGCGCAGCAGCGCCAGATTGGCGACTTGCTGAACATTCTCGGTGCCACGATGATGCTGCGTGAGTCCCATGCCGTACACGAGGATCACGTTCCTGGCCTTCATGTAGATGTCGGCGGCGTTGTGAATATCGGCGCTCGACAGGCCGCTTTGCTGCAGGATCGCGTCCCAGCTGGTCGCGCGCAGGTCGGCGAGCAGATCGTCGATGCCGTGCGTATGGCTCTCGATGAAATCGATATCGAGCACACGCGGCGCGTCGTCGGCGAGCGCTGCATCGTCGGCTTCGATGACAGCTTTCATCATGCCCTTGAGCACGGCGACATCCCCGCCCACTCGAACCTGATAGAGAAACGAGCTGATCTGCGTGAAGCCGAGCGTGGCCATTTCCATCGGATTTTGCGGCGAGGCGAAGCGTTCCAGCGCTCGTTCGCGAAACGGATTGAACGACACGATCTTCGCGCCGCGCCGCGAGGCGCTATGCAGATCGCTCATCATGCGCGGGCTGTTGGTGCCGGGATTCTGGCCGAAGATGAAAATCGCGTCGGCTTCTTCGAAGTCATCAAGCAGCACGGTGCCTTTGCCGACGCCGATCGACTCGGGCAGGCCGACGCTGGTCGCCTCGTGACACATGTTCGAGCAGTCGGGAAAGTTGTTCGTGCCGAACTCGCGCACGAATATCTGGTAGAGAAACGCGGCTTCGTTCGACGCCCGTCCCGAGGTATAGAAGTCCGCCTGATCGGGGCTGTCGAGACCGTTCAGGTGCTTCGCGATCAGCGCGAAGGCGTCTTCCCATTCAATCGCCCGATAGCGGTCGGAGGCTTCGTCGTAGGCCATCGGGTGGGTCAGACGGCCGGCCATTTCGAGGTCGTAGTCGTCCCAGGCCGTCAACTCCGAGACGCTGTGCGCGTCGAAGAAGTCTGGCGTACAGCGAAAGGCGGTGGCTTCCCACGCCACGGCCTTGGCCCCGTTCTCACAGAATTCGAATGACGACGTGTGCTTCGCATCCGGCCACGCGCAACCCGGACAGTCGAAACCTTCCGGCTGGTTCATGCGAAGAAGCGTTTTGGCGCCGGAGACGGCTACGCCCTGCAGCGCGAGCGCCTCGCCGGTCGCCTTCAGCGCACCCCAGCCGCCGGCGGGGTCGCTGTAGATGCGTATGGACTTTCGTTTGGGCATAGCTCTTTCCCTAGTGTTTCGTTGAGGAACATGAGGTGGAAGCATCGGGCGTCGTAGAGAAAGGCTCTTGTTCAAATGCCCTTCCATTTCAGATTCGCACGCCGGATTCGACGCGCTTCATTGACATGGCGACGGTACATCGACGGTCCACGGGAGATACATCGCCTCACGCCGTGCATTTTCGAAACGTCGCAGGCGATTTCAGAAGTTCGGTGGTTCATGCCGGCAAATAATGGCTTCGCCCGGCGAGATCACGTGAAGTTGGCGCGGCGCCGCCGGGTTCCTCGCGATCCATAGCACGCCAACACCTGAGGCTCACTGGAGTACCACCATGCGATACCTGGACGATTCACACCGCGACTTCAATGGCAGCGATCTCGGGTTTGTGCCGGGCACCGAGCGGGCCGACGCAACCGACTGGCGTATCCACGCCCCAGCGCCCGCCGAACCTGCCGACACGCCTGCGTTGGGACGGTGGACGCGCCGCGTCGTCATCGCGACCGCGATCTGGTCAGTCTTCGAGTTGCCGTTTGAAATGTGGGTCAGCCCCTCCACGCGCGAGGCGGTGGCCTGTGTTACGGCGAAGCTGCTATGGGTCGCTCTGGTGGGCTTTGTTCTCGCAGGTAGTCGCGTGGCGCGCATCGCCTACGCTTTTCTGTGCACGATCGGTCTGATGGCGGTGGCGTTCGGACTCCCCGCGGAATATCGGGTGTTTCCGCTGGGGTTCGTGCTGTCTTCAACGGAATGCGTGTTGAAAGCGACAGCGTTCGTATGCCTCATGTCAGCAGGTATCTACCCGGACGAGGACTGATTGGCAAGCCGCTGCGGCAGCGCTGCTGTTTCTCCTTCGACGAGCGGCTCAGGCCGCTCGTGCCCTGTCTAATGCCATCAGCGCGCGCGTCATCGCATAGGCGCGGTGAACCGCGGCTTCGAACGCGCGTTCTTCGCCAAGACGTCTTCCGTCAACTTCGACCACCCAGCGTATCCCGTCGTGCGCACAGACGAGACGCCGATCGTGCATCAAATCCGCATACCAGCGCCAGACCTTCGGGTCCGCGATGGCTACCGTCGGCGCGGCCCGTTTCAGCATTGCCTGTCCCTGCGATTCGTTGATCATGGAATACCTCCGGTGACTGACGTGTGGGCGGTTGAAGTTGAGAGACGGTTCACGTCCAGTTCTTCCAGTCTTGAATCTTCCTGTAGTAGCCGAACGTGCCCCTATCCCGATGCGGCATGCCCAGCCTGACGAAGCCGATCTGTGCCTGTCCCGGCCCCTTGTGCGCAGAGGTTCCGACGCATTGAAGCGGCCACGAAGATTGCGTTGCCTGCTGAGATTGACGGTGAGATCCAGGCTGCGACTGAGGCGACGCAACAGCCGCATTGCCTGCCTCAATCGCAAACCGTTCGAGTGGCAACTGGGTGTCGCGGTCCACTCGGTTGAGCGCCTGCACGAAGCCAAGAGTGGGCGGCGGCCGCGACGCACCCCACACGGCGATTGCGACGCAGACAGCGGCGGCCACAGAGCCGCAGGCGGGTGGAAGCCAGATTACTTTTTTGGCCCGCATGATGTGTTCTCCTGGCGCCGACCGCAATGGGCTGCGCAAGTTAATCGGTAGGTGACGGGTTTCCATGCCCAGTATCGTGTCGAGTCCTGGCACGATCTTTCACGGCAGCACGGTGGCTTGTCGATTCGCACGCAGGAAGCAGCCTCGGCGCAAACCCGCAGTTCAAGGGGGAAAGTCATGCCTGGCGGGCGATTCAGCCCGACGCATGAGAGCGTTATACATTGGTGTGATGCCGCGATGGCGGCTGAACGCAGCGAAGGCCGCCCTGGCGTGGGTTCGGCCCGCCATGGTCGCTATCGGGGGCGCCTTGAGGGTGGCCATCGTATCCCTATGGATAATAGTTTCGGATGACTTTCCCAACTAATATGCCTTCAACGACGCGAAGCCCGCACCCTCCGCGTCGATGCAATAGATTAAGTCTCACGATGTGGCCGTCCCGCTAATTAACCAGGCGCGAGTGCAGCATGATAAAGATCGGTCGAGTAACAGTGTCGCTGGAACAGCGTGAGGTGTATGTGGAGGACCGGCTGCTTCAGGTCGGATCCCGCGCCTTCGATATCCTCGAACTGCTGATCCGGGCAGAGGGACAAACGGTCACGAAAGACGAGATCCTTCGGCATGTGTGGCCTAAGTCGGTGGTGGAGGAAAACAATATCCACGTGCAGCTATCGGCGGTCAGGAAGATTTTTGGTGCCGACAGCCAGGTGATTCGCACCATTTCCGGGCGAGGCTACCGATTGACAATTCCAGTCGTGACGCATGAGCCGGTGGGCTCGTGCGCAACTGCTCCGGCCGAACAGACGGTCGCCGCAAGTCTGAACGGCTTGCCGGTCTGCCACGCACCGTTGATCGGGCGCGATGAGGCAATTGCCGACATCACCCGCGCGCTGAAGGGCGCGCCGATCGTCACGCTGCTCGGCCCGGGCGGCATCGGCAAGACGCAACTCGGCATTGCGGTGGCTCGCTCTATCGCGGCTGCGGCGGGCATGGACGTGTGCTTTATCACGCTGGCCTCGGTGGACAACGCGCAGAGCGTGGTCGGCACCGTCGCCGCAGCGCTAGGGGTAGGGCGCGCGGATGGCGACATCCCGCTTCAATCGCTGGTTGCCGCGATACGGGGTCGCAAGCTGCTGGTCTTGCTGGACAATTGTGAGCACGTGATCGAGTCGGCGGCAACCGTTTGCGAAACGCTCGTTCAGGCGAGCGCAGATCTCCGCATTCTGGCGACGAGCCGTGAACCGCTGCGCACGCGGGATGAAAAGTTCTACTGGGTCGCGCCGCTCGAGACGCCCGAGGTCCACGCGAGCGCACAGGAGATTCTCGCCTGCAGTTCGGTCAGGATGTTCCTGGCGCAGATGAACGCGCTCAACACAGTGGTCGAGCACGACCGCGGCAGTCTCGAGATGGTTGCGACGATCTGCCGCCGGCTCGACGGCGTGCCGCTAGCCCTCGAACTGGCGGCGGCGCGGGCGGCTGTCTTTGGTATTCGCAAGCTGGTCTCCGAACTCGACGACCGCTTCCAGTGCCTGACGGGCGGTCGCCGGACCGCGCCTGCGCGGCAGCAGAGCCTGGAGGCTGCGCTAGACTGGAGCTATCAGCTTCTCAGCGTGACGGAGCGTGTGGTGCTGCAGCGGCTCGGCGTTTTCGCGGTGAGATTTTCACTGGAGGCCGCGTGTGCCGTTGCCGCCTGCGGAAAGCTGTCGCGTAACGAAGTGACGGAAGCGATTGTAGGCCTCGCCTCTAAGTGTTTCCTCATGACGACCTTCGACAGCAAAACCAAGGAATACTTTTTGCTGGAAACAGCGCGCGAATATGCGTTGCGCAAGTTGTACGAATCGGACGAGGCGGACGAGGTGCTGGCGCGACAAGCGACCTGTCTGGCACCGGATTATGAGCAGCCGTATGGGCGGGTTTTCGGGGTTGCAGCGCTTGGCGTCGAGCCTTTGATAGAGGCCGTCGCGGGGCGATGAGAGCGGGTTTGAACGCAGTCTGGAAGGGCACTTCCGGCATTGGGGCTCGTGTACCATGACGGCACTCGAATCGCATTTTTAGTGGAATCTGGAATGCCTGTTCCTTCGGAACTCGAACCGATGGTATACGTGATTGACGACGAAGAAATGGTGCGTGATGCGCTCGTGCGCCTGTTGCGTTCGGCGGGCATCAACGCGAGAGGGTTTGCGTCGGCCACCGAGGTGTTGTCGCAAGAATGGCCGAGCGTGCCAATGTCCGTCGTGCTGGATATGAACCTGAAATCCGCCAGTGGCTTCGACGTGCAAAGCCAGCTCGCGCAGAAGGGCGTGCAGGTGCCCATCATATTTCTGACCGGCCATGGGTCGATTCCGATGTCGGTGCGGGCGATCAAGGCGGGGGCGCATGAGTTTCTCACCAAGCCGATCGACGATGAAGAACTGCTCGGGGCAGTCAGGCGAGCACTGGCTCAGGACGAGGCCAACCTCGCCGAGCGTGCGTTCAACGCGGACGTGCTGCAGCGAGCCGCATTGCTCACTCCGCGTGAAATGGAAGTGTTTGAACTCGCGGTGGAAGGCAGGATGATCAAGCACATGGCGCACGAACTTGGCACGCAGGAGGTGACGGTGAAGGTTCACAAAGGGAGGGTGATGAGCAAGATGCAGGCAAAGACGCTCATCGATCTCGCCAGGATGTGGGAAGTGATACGCCGGACGCGATGAGTATCCTGAAGCAGTAAGATATCGCTCCGGATATCTTTCTCTGTTGCTACGTCGGCGCAATTGGAGTATTGGCAGCTATGAGTTTTGTTTGCATCGTCGACGATGACGCCTCGGTCCGCAGTGGTGTCGGGAATCTCCTTAAGTCCGTGGGTTATACGACTGTGACGTTTTCATCGGGCGAGGACTTCCTCGCTTCCTCGATGGTTGACGATGCGCTGTGCGTTTTGCTCGATATGCGAATGCAAGGCATGCAGGGCCTTGAAGTACAACGTCAACTGAACGCGGAACATAGAAATATTCCTGTGGTATTCATGTCGGCGCATGGCGACGACGACACAATACAGCGGGCCATGCAGCACGGTGCGGTCAGTTTTCTGCGCAAACCCTTTGCGGAAGAGGTGCTGCTTGATTCAATCGAACTTGCTATTGAACGCAAGACCGCGGCGGACTGAGCACGCAATCGGCCGCTCCCAGCCATCCTTCCGGTTTTGGAGCATTCGGTGCGGTGCAGCAGGCGGCTGCAATTGCGCCGGTTGTAGCCAGGGCATTGTCAAACCATTGCTGGGGATCGGCACCCTGATCCAATTTTCTCGGAGTGCCGTTGTTAGGACGCGGCCTTGAAAAATAGGCGAGATAGCTCGTATGGCGCACTGCGATCGGCGCGTGCTCGCCTTCCGCGTTCAACTTCTCGAACGCATTGGCGCGCGTTGTCTGCGAAAGTCGATACTTCCTTGCCGGCCCGTCTGGCTCAAAGTTGACGAGCGACTTCGCCACCAGATCGGTAATGCCGTTGATCGCATCCACTACGGCGTAACTCTCGTCGCAAACCACTGCGCACATTGCATCGAAAGTAAAGGTGCCTCTGAACATTGCGAGACGCCGAAACAGTAACCGATTGCACGGACTCAGCGTGGAGAAGCTCCAGTCGAATACGGCGCGCAGGATTGATGGCCCGGTAAAGCGGTCCGGTAACCTCCCGTTAGTAAAGCAAAACGGCCGCGCAAACAGTGATGGACGCCAGCTACGCGGAGGGCTGCGACTCGTGCCGCAGCCAGTTGATCTCGCCGACGAGATGCACGTCCTCTCCGACAGCGTCCAGATCTCCTCGAAATCTCTTGCTGCGCTGTAAGAAAGCGTGACCGCTGAACAACGCAAAATCTCCGTAACTGTCGAACCCGGAGGCGGGACATCGAGTGGCTCGACCCTGTAGATCGTTTCCGGCATAACGCGAAGTGATACGCGGCTCGTCACAAGCACATACAGAGGCCCGATTTTTGTCACGAGCGTTTCGACAATCGGCGCAACAGCGTCGACCACGTGCCCGGCGTTATCAAGCACAACCAGGATGCATTTGCCGGAGAGCGCTGCAACGGACGTGGCCATAGTGCCTCGGCCTGTGCCGCTATGAAACCTTATAGCGAGCTTCACAAGTTCGTCATGAAGTGAGCCGGCATTATGGTGACGGCGGTCCCCGGTGCATGCGTTTCGCGCGGCATGGTGGATCGCTGGCGGACAGCGTTTTCCGGCTGCTTCGCGAGCGGCTCAATCAGTTCGGGCAAGACCGCAGTCACGGCAGCGCGCAGACGTAGCTCGCTAGTTTTGTCCACTGTGCCGGGGGGCTGTTTCTGTAGCGCCGTAATAGCTTGCGCGGCGCGTGTACGGCATTCGTCGACGAGTCCCGCGTCGAGCAGCGCGCCAGTCAATTCCAGCGCCAGTTCGAGCCCAGCCTGCGGATCACCTTCGGCACAATACGCCCAGTCGAAGGCGCTACGGGCGTCGTCGAGTATCTGTTGCAAGTGCGGCAGACTACTCGATCCTGTCTCCACGCATTCCTTTGCGCTCCAGGCATGCGTCTGAAGGCACCGCGACAGATAACGCGAATTCCGCGTGATGATTTCGCGCAACTCTCCTTCGGCTTTGAGCCTTTCGAGCGCATAGGCGCGGGTCGATTCCGAGAGTCGGTATCTCGCCGCGGCACCTTCGAACTCGACGTTGACGAGTGATTTAGCCACCAGATCGGTAATGGCGCCGATCGCATTGGCTGTCGTAATCTGCTGGTCGCAAACTGCCGCACACATCGATTTGAAAGAAAACGCGTTGCCAAATAGCGCGAGACGTCGAAATACCGCTTGCGTGGCGGGGTCGAGCAGCGCAAAGCTCCAGTCGAACGTGGCGCGTAGGGTTTGATGGCGCGGCAGTGCGGTCCGGTAACCACCATCCAGAATCGCCATGCGGTCGTCGAGTCGGCGGAATACGCCTTCAACGCCGAGCGCGACGACGCGTGCGGCCGCCAATTCGATCGCAAGCGGGATGCCGTCCAGCCGCCTGCAAATCTCGCCGACGAGTCTGATCTCCGAGGCATCGGTCCCGACGGTTTCCCGTAAAGAATTGGCTCGCTGCAAAAATAGCCTGACGGATGAGCACCGCCGAATGTCAGCCTCCACGGAATTGGGTGGCGGTACATCGAGCGGATCTACCCGAAAGACGTTTTCTGCCATGATCCTGAGAGGCTCCCGGCTCGTGACGAGCACACGAAGTCTGGCGTTGCAGACAACGAGGGCGTCAACGATTTGCGCGAGCACGCCAACTACATGTTCAGCGTTATCGAGCAGCAGCAGTTTGGGTTTGCCTGCGAGCATTGTCGCGAGATGCGTCACGTCGATCTGCGCGCAGGGCGCGGTGAGTCCGCAACTCTCTGCAATGGCCGACAGCACGGCTTCTTGCGTGGTCAACGCGGCGAGTTCGACAAAGCAGACCGGCTCCGTGAACTCCGACGCGCTCCGGTGGGCCGCTTCGATCGCGAGGCGCGTCTTGCCGATTCCGCCCGCGCCCACGAGCGTGACGACGTGCGCCTGCATCAGCATGGAGCGGATCATGGTCACTTCAGCGTCACGTCCCAGCAGACCCGGTCTGAGCGGCGGCAAGTGCCGTCCGCCAGTGCCGTGTGCACTCGCCACGTCAGGCCGATCAGCTTTTTTTCGGTGCACCAGTTGATAGCCGCGGCCAGGCACAGTAAGGATCAGGTCCCGGTCCGCGCCCAGCGCTTTGCGCAGCGCCGACAGATGTACCTGGATATTGTTTTCTTCGACGATCGTATCGGGCCATACTGCAGTCATCAACTCGTCTTTCGTTACCAAGCGACCGTCAGCTGAAACAATGACGGCGAGGATATCGAAGGCGCGTGAACTAAGGCGCACGACTTCGCCGGCCCGCCGCAAAGTGCGCATCTGCAAATCAATCTGAATGTTGCCTAATTCCATGATGACGTCTGCGAGGTAAGGAATTGAGCGGATAGTTGCGGATGCGGGCCAGCCGGTATGGAAGGGGGTGTTGAACGTGTCGGGCCCGCATGATGAATATAGCGAAGGCCCGGCAGTGCGTCTTGCACGAAAGTGCGATGTTTTGTAGGAAAGTCTATAGGTGCGTTGAGAGTGGGAGTCGGTCATACCAGGCGCGCTGCTCGAACTTCGTTCATGCAACCGATTCTTTTCCGTGGCTTCAACGTACAGCTTGGTTGCCGCGGCCCTGCCGTCGCCAGTTGCCGGGCGACGTGCCGACTAGTCGTGAGAATGTACGGGTGAAGTGGCTTTGATCGGCAAAGCCGCAAGCGACGGCGATTTCCGATAACGGCGAATCGGAAGTGCGCAGCAGATGGCGCGCGCGCTCGATGCGCTGTTCGAGCACCCATTGATGCGGCGTGCGACGCGTCGTTTCGCGGAACGCGCGAATGAAATAACTGCGCGACAGATTGCACGAACTCGCGATCTCGTCGAGCGAATTACTGCCGGGCGTTTTTGCGAGCAGCATGTCTTTTGCACGCGCTTCATGAAGACTCGATAACCGCCGTCGCGGGCTGACCGATTGAGTCGGCGCGCCACCGTATCGTTCGACCAGATGGGTACCGATGGTCACGCCGAGTTGTTCGATCAAGAGCGGGCTCGCGTCGTGCTGGCGATCGAGAGTGAATGCGAGTACTTGCGCCAGATAGCCGAAAATCACGTCCTTTTCGCACCGTCGTGTGGAAAAGCCACTCAATGTCGTACCGTGCTGCTCGTAGGCTATGTTTGCGATGAAAGCTTGCGAGAACTCCACTAGCACGAAATCGAAAAGTCCGTGCAGATCGGCACGGTAGTCCTCTTCGAAATTGCGAACGTAGATCGAGTCTTTCTCGAAGTCGTGCATCACCGAGCGGCCGCCCCGCATTATTCGCCGACGATGGCCATTGGTGAGCGACACGCCGATCAGAAAGCCGCGATCGGAAGCAGGCGTGACCACCTCGCTTGTTATTTCCTCACGGCGGCACTTGCGATAAAACGTGAAGTCGCCTGCCTCGAGTTCGAGGTCTTTATGCAACTGGTTGGAAAAACATCCGAGCGAGTCTTTCTTTCGTGCGGACGGCCCGGTTGAAATTCCATTAAGGTTGGACATGATCCGCCCCCTCTGATCGTCGTGCTGCATTTGACTGCCATTCGCATCGCAAAATCCAAAGACAGGTGTAGCCAGCGGGGTATCGCAATTATCTCGGAAATCCTTTACAAAAGGATATCAAATTTAGGTAAGGTGTGCATGACCTGTTTCTCGGAACACAGGCCTTTTGCTTCCAGTGAATTTCAGCGTTGAGAATTTTTCGGGACGTTGATCGCCCGACTTTTGCGTCGTGCGAGGCGACGCTTGCTCCTGCCGGGAGATTCAACTCCCAGATGTTTCTGGCTTTCTGCAAAGCTCTTCGCGCCATTCACAGATTGTTCAGAGCAAACAGTGTCATGATCTGGCTGTTTCTTCTTTCATCAAGCCACGATATCGGGTCTTTATGTAACCAAACTGCCGCTTGAGGATTCGAAATGGGTGTTCGACCTTCGCGCGGATGCCGGCTTGCAGGCGTTCAATCCGATCGTATCTCGCGTCCAGACGATCCCGTAGGTCCAACTGCCTGCGCCTGCCCGGTTTCGTCGCAACATGCCAGCGTGCCGAAGCGGACGCACATCGCTATTCTATGCCCTGATATCTCGCGTCGGCATACACATTGGATTCCTGTCCGTGCAGCAACGCTTTGGCTGCGCTGATGTCGTGAAAATTGGCCGCTGTGCCGATGACCGTGTGAACCAGACCCGACTCCGCATCAACGCCGATATGCGCTTTCATCCCGAAGTACCATTGATTGCACTTCTTCGGCTGATGTATTCCGCGTCCCGTGTTCCGGAGTCGTTCCTCGTCGAATCGGCCGCCGAAATCAGCGTGGCGTCAACGACCGAACCTGCCATGGACATCAGGCCTTTCTCGCCTGAATCTAGTTGACTAGCGCCAGACTCCGGGCGGCCAGATCGCTCGTTTCGAGCAAATGACGAAGGCGCAGATTCGTGCTCTCGTCTGGCAAGCGGGTCATGCCGCCGTCCAGCCGCACGAAGTCAGAATACAATGGTACGTCATATAGTGCTTCTTCCATTGCGGGGTCCGACAGGCCGAACCACTGCTGCATAAAATGAATCTGCAGCATCGTTGCAATTGGGAATGCCGGCCGTCCCGTCTTGCCAGCAGGATAGTACAGCCCGATCAGGGAAATCAGTCTCGTGCTGGGAACCAAGCGCCTAATCTCATCGAGAAAATTCCCACTTGCGCGAGCGTTTCGTCGACAGATCCAGCCCAAGCTGTGTCATCTCGGCTCTCGCAATTTAACTACATTGCGTCCGAGAATTGTCCACACGGTCCTCAATGCCAGGACTTTTGCAGAGATTGCTTAGTTCAGGTTTGAATATCAAACGCAATCTATTCGCGGCGTGGTTTTTTGATGAACCCCGTCAGTCGGGCCGAAGCGCTGTCCGGGGCAGGGTGAGGCTGAGTTGCGGGACAAAGATCGCGATGCGCCATTGAGTTTCTGTTGAGCGTCGTCATCAGAATTTAGCGACTATTTTTCCTCTTTGCGTCGACGTATTAACGCGAGGGACAAAACCACGACGCGGCGATGGCCTGAAGCGAAGAATTCTTCGAGCGATATCGGGATGAGCAAGACAGCTCTGGCATTCACGCTTCCGATCCTCTTGGGCAGCGGCCACGACAATATCGCCTCAGGACAATTAATAAAAATTAGCAGGCCGTTCCGAATGGGCCGTTATAATTCCCGGCGATCAAAGACGCTGGCCTTGTCGCTGTAGAACGCCACCGGCTTGCCGTGCGTGCCCAGATACTTTGACAGCGCCTCGAAATAGCTGAAGGTCGATTCGGTCTGCGTGAAGTACAGCGTCATCAGCCAACCGGTCGCATCGTCGATAAAGACCAGCAGCGTGCAGGCCGGCACCCGGTCCTCAAACCAGCGATGGTCGCTGCCGTCGATCTGGATCAGCTCGCCCAGACACGCACGGCGGTTACGTGGCTGGTGTACCTTCGGCGGGCGTTCGCGGCGCGGGATCCACAGACCCGCAGCCCGCATCAGCGTGCGTACCGTCTCCACGGCCAGCTCAATGCCATGACATTCGCCCAGCTTCTCGCACGCGAGCGTCGGCCCAAAATCCGTGTAGCGCTCCCGGATCAGCGCCAGCGCGCGCTGCGCCTTGCCGGCAGGAAGCTGGCGATTGCCGGGGCGGCCACGCTTGCCCGAGACCAGTCCAGCAACGCCGGCGGCCCGATAGCGCAGCACCAGCCGTTCGATCTGGCGCACGCTCAGGCCCAGCCGCTCAGCCGCTCAGCCGCCTGGCCTGGCTTGAGCCGCGCCTCGGTCACCGCCTGGATGACCTTGAATCGATCCACTTCGCGCATCGTCATTGTGATCGTCCCAGTCGCATTCATCGCCGGCGCTCCATGTGGATGTCCGGCACTCAACCTACACAGAACCGGACATTTCTAAAAAGCCGCAACATTCAAATCGGCGATAATTGTTATTATGTAAAATTGAGATTCACAGATGTCACATAATGAAATTGAGCTCGAATTGTCGCCAGCGGCCTACAAGAAGGTGCGGTCTCAAATCGACACGAACAATCTCAACGACACTTTTGAGACGACGCCTGAAGGAAATTATTTCTGGCGGGAGATTGCCAGCCATCATTGGTGCATTATTCAACCGACACTCGATGAGCTTGGAGTCGAGTATGGCTACAAGAACTACAACGAAACGCAGGCACGCTGGGTAACGGTGCCGGCCAAGTGAATCCAACGCTTTCGAAGATATGCAAAGCGCGCTGTGCTTTGCGGTCTAAAGACACGGCCAATAAATGGATCAAATCCGGTTGACGTTTCTGACATCAGACGACACAATAGGCCTCGGCTTCATGAGAAAGCCAGCCGGCCCGCGCAGGCGAAGCTCTGCATCTCTTCTCTCATTACGTTTAACCTCTCCGAGCACTCGGGAACTGCGGGCTATGCCTGAAGATTCCGTGCTCGAAGGAGTTAAATCGTGTCTACTCGTTACTCACGTTTGATCGCGCCCGATCGCGAAAAATTTCTCGACCTCCTGCGCCGTGAAGCGCAGAACCGGAAGAAGGCCAATCCTGGCCAAATTCTCTCGGTCTATCAGAATGAACTCGCCAAGTCCTACAGCTACAGCAACTGGTCGATGATGCATCGGCATGTCAGTCGGATGAAGCAGTCTCAGTTCGATGACTTCTGCTCCAAGGTACTGGCAAATCTGCGTACGAACGTCGCGAATATCTCGTTGCGTGAGCAGAGGCCAAAGGTGAAGTGCGCCCTGTTCTCCCCGAACATTGGATATGTCGCTCGCGAGTTTAAGGATGGCGACCCGCAAGCGATTGTCCTGGCTGACGCGACCAAGATCAAAGCCGAGATGGAATCTAACGACGTGTATTACTACAACGCCGGAAAGGTTCACATGCACA
Organism: Paraburkholderia bannensis; assembly: GCF_014200455.1. Classification (GTDB taxonomy): domain Bacteria; phylum Pseudomonadota; class Gammaproteobacteria; order Burkholderiales; family Burkholderiaceae; genus Paraburkholderia; species Paraburkholderia bannensis_A. The sequence goes on from NZ_JACHBW010000030.1 coordinate 60,165, forward strand.
AAGGCTATTTGAAAAGCGGGCTTTTTGAGATTCCCCTTGTCGCCCCGAGGAGCGAGTATCTGCATTGGATCGAAGGCTTTCATCAGGTAAATGCGGCGATCGAGCTTGGAATGAAAGTGATCCCGGTTGGAACTTCTTTAGCTCTTGCGCAAGAACTAAAGTCGCTAGTAGGCACCGCCAATCCGACCGGCAGCCGGGAACAGTTCGACTTTTCAGGGTGCGAAGCTACAGTCATGTAGCACTTTCCCTTTGCGACGGACCTCCGTGATGCGTCGACTTGAAACGAGCGCGCACTACGCAATAGTCAAAGTATGTGCAACGTTGAGCCTGTAAAAACCTTTTGATTGCAGCGACTACGCAGAGAGAGGCACAACGGCTTATATAGAAGCTACAGGCGCAACAACTAATTTTGTTAGAAACCGGAGAACTGAATGACGATTGGCTTTGAAGTTGCAAACCTTGATGCCGCTGTAACCGAGGTGGTCCAAATGGCCGTTCACGTCGGCCAGACTGAACTGCGCAATATCGACCGATCTACGCAGGTGGATCTGAATGATCGGGAACAAGTCCGTCAATACCTGAAAGATCGCGCGAAAGCACGCTACAGCAGCGAGAAGTTGACAGCCGGAGGAATACAAATCGCGCGCATCGAAGACGTGCCGTATCGCGGCCTCGGCTTTGTGTTTGAGCAGCAAAAAGGCGTTGTAACGCATCCGCCTCTGGAGCGTGTCGACGGCGACGATGACGGCGAAATCGAATACTGTGTGGTCTTCTGGACAAACGTATCGCGCTGGTCGTAACGACCAAATTCCGTCCTACCTGAACAGGAGTGTAAGCGCGTTAGAACCTCACTGAAATGGCATCGGAATCATTCGCCTCTCACGGCCATCGTTCCGGCTGTTCGCGCGTGCGTGGAAGACGTGGTGAATTTCACTACGTCTTCCCGAAACGATGTAGGTCGCTTATATGCGGCTATGGGGTCTGTTTGATTTCCGTGCAATTCTCCGGTTAGGCAGGTAGGCACGCTTATGACTGGCGTGCCTTTGTCTCGTGGCCTGTCTAGCGCGGGCTAACCGGCGAATTGCGCCGAAATCAAATCCCCCTAGAAGGTGTTATGAACTTTCGGCCAGACCTGGTACCCTGGCGGGATGAAAAAACGCAGACCCTACCCAACGGACGTATCGGACGAAGAGTGGTACTTCGCCGCTCCGTACCTGACCTTGATGAACAAAGACGCGCCTCAGCGTCGCTACGAATTGCGCGAGATGTTCAACGCTTTGCGCTGGATTGTCCGCGCGGGTGCGCCCTGGCGCCTGCTACCCAATGACTTTCCTCCGTGGGAGACGGTCTACCAGCAAACACAACGCTGGATTCAGGCAGGCTGTTTCGAGGCGATGGTCAACGACCTGCGCTC
>NZ_JACHBW010000031.1 GCF_014200455.1 Paraburkholderia bannensis
CTCACTCGCCAACATAAACCGCGCGACCGGCCTCTCCCTGACCTTCAGCGCCGGACCGTAGCCCCTACCGCGCGAGCGGTTTAGTCCTGCGACCCACTGCGGACAATCAACTTACTCCGCAGCGGACGTTGCTTATTGATTGCAAGGACGCGAAGAATCGCCGAAAGCAGCAACGCTCGATTTATTCCGAAGAATACGAGAGGGATGAAGACAACTCGCGGTGAGCATTCGCCTGAGCGAGCAACGTATTCGCCTTGCCCTCAAGGGCCTCGACAGCGTCCGCGCCTGCGGCGAACCGCGCTGGAGGCTCATGCTGTGCAGTCAACTCCACTAGCGCTGCGGCAAGCTTGGCAGGATCGCCCCCCTGCTTGCCGTTCATGCCCTTCCACGCGGCCACGGTCTCAGCGGTGCGCGAGGCGTAGTCTTCGATCGAAAGCTCTGCATAGGTAGTTGAGTCTGCGCTCAGGAGATCTGTTCGGAAAAACCCCGGCTCTACCAGCATAGTGCGAATGCCAAAGGGAGCAATTTCCTGTGCCAGCGACTCCATCCATCCTTCAATGCCAAACTTCGCAGCAGCATATGCGCTACAGAAGACGAGGCCCGTAATCCCAGCCACCGATGAGAGCGTGACCACGAGGCCAGAGCGCTGCTTGCGCATCACCGGCAACACGGCTCTCGTAACGTTCATCGGACCGAACAGCAGTGTTTCCATCTGGCTACGAACCTGGCCTGGGCTAAGCTCCTCGAAGAAACCACCATAGAAGTTGCCGGCATTGTTGACCAGGACGTCAATGCGCCCGAACTTTTGAACGGCAGATTCGACGGCGGCGTTGGCGTCGGCCGGACTGGTCACGTCAAGGGGCGCAATCAATAGATTGTCATGATCGCCGATAGCGTTCCTAACCTTTTGAACATCGCGGCCAGTCGCCACAACGTAGTAGCCGGCCACCAGCGCAGCCTTGACAATCTCTACGCCCATGCCGCGCCCGGCGCCGGTGACAAGCCAAACTTTCCTGGTATTCATTGCACTGATCCTTTTGTGTGTTTGATGCCGAACCGGAACTCAGGCATCGGGATAGGAAATTCAATTCGACAGGTCCAGTGTCGCGCGTATGAGCTCGGGGAGGTTGCCGAAAACGCCGCTCTTCTTGCCTAAACTGACGAAGTACGCGCAAAACTTCGAGGGCGCCGCCCCATTGGAGTAAAGTGATTCGATCTTATTGGCGGGGGACATTTCTCATGAACCAAAGGACTTCCGATCCGTTTAATGTGCCAAAGGTCCGCACGGACGGCCTCGCGCAAGCAATTGCTCGCTTTGCCCAGTCTGACGGCGACTACGCCACGGCGATATCAGCCCTTTCCCTTCACCGCAGAAAGAGGCCAACGGAGCCATTGCATTGCATCTTCAGTCTAGGATTGGGCGTAGTTGCACAAGGTCATAAGCAAGCGCTGATAGGAACGGAGGTAGTGAACTACGGCCCCGGTCAGTCGATGCTGGTGAGCATCGACCTGCCAGTGATCTCACACGTCACCGGCGGTAGTGCTGAAGAACCAATGCTCGGCCTGATGCTCACGCTGGACAGCAGCCAGATTGCGAAGACAGCTGCGGAAATGCAATTGCCGGATCCACCTCGAGCACCCGCTTTCACGCCCATCACGATCGAAACGCTTGATGCCGCGATGGTTGACGTACTTGTTCGCCTGATCGAACTGCTGGATCAGCCGGTTTTGGCTTCACAACTAGCGCCGCTCTATCAACAGGAGATAGTCGTCCGACTCCTCGCTGGCCCGCATGGCCCTCAACTGAGGCACCTTGCAGCCAATGGATCACCGAGCCAACAAATCGCAAGGGCGGTTGCGTGGCTGAAGCAGAATTTTTCGAAGGATATGCGGGTAAATGAGTTGGCCGCTCACGCACACATGAGTCCCTCGACGTTCCGTCAGCACTTCAGAAGCATCACCGGAACAAGTCCGTTGCAATACCAAAAGCAGCTGCGGTTGCAGGAAGCGCGGCAGCTGATGCTCAGCTTGGGTGTCGATGCGGGAATCGCCGCGATGCAAGTTGGCTACGAAAGCGCCTCGCAGTTCAGTCGCGAGTACAGCCGGCTGTTCGGCGCGCCTCCACAGCAGGATGTGAAGCGGTTGCGCCTACAGTAATGTGCTTGTTTGTAAATTGCAGGGTGCAATTGTTGACGATCTCGCACATGCTCTCGAACGGCCGAAAGTGGCCGGAACGGGGCAAACGCCAATGGCTGGGCGAATGCGATCCGATGACGACTGTACGTTAGGTCGGTCGAACGCGATTTCGCTGCCCAAGAAAGCGTCGTGAGTGGACTATTTATCTATGTTCGCCCTGCGCCACGACGCGGCCTTTGCAGTTCGCGCGGCATGCCATCCGATGGAAAGGTCTGCCAATTCAAGAATCGTGCTGTCGAGCTCCAGTATGTTTTGCAAACTCACTACGACTGCATCGCTTTCTTGAGTGGGTTCCGATCCGGATCCGTGAAATTGCCATGCTCCGTCCTCGGCATCATGCGAGACGTATGAGATCCAATCGCCAGCAAACACGACTCTCCGGCTTGCTATCACGGCCACGTTTGACGGGTCACTGAAAGTCGACATTTCGCTTACATTGCCTTGAACATTCGGACGCAGATTGTCACCGATTCACGGCCCGCAGTCGACCGGCCGGTTGTGGCCGACGCCGGAAGTCTTTTCGAGGCGGTCCGTACTAGATCATCCGTGTCGCCAGCGATCTCCCGAGTCACTGAACTACCCCAGTTCGCTAAGCGAGGAAAGTGTAGTGATCGGCGTAGGAGTCCAAGGGCGCAATCGGCAGCCATTGTTGAGGCAGGAAAGGCGAATCGATTGTGACGTGGTAGCCATGTCGCCATGCGATCTTTGCGTAAATCACCGCGGGGGTGGAGATAAGGTCCGCGGTGAATCCACTCTCGTCGTTCGATCGAGCTGAGACCGCCCTGGGCGCGACGATCTGGCGAATAGCATCCTCCATGGCGGGAATATCGCCCAGTGCGAGCGCTAGATAAAACTGATGGTCAACTAGATATTTCTTTTCCCCACTTGCTTTTGGTGGTTCTGCAAGAACGCGCTCGCACCGATTTTTCAACCGCTGCCAGTCCCCCTGAATGGCAATGATTGCCTGATAGGCCCAAAAGTCGTGGGTCTTGTGATTCTCGGCTCGGCGCGGATCATAGGCCGAATCAAAATTAGCGAACCAATTCAGCAGGAAATCGTTGTCGGACAATAAAGGTTGGAGCAGCGTTAGCATTTTCGCACCGGGAGAAAACGTGTCACTGACCATTCGATAGGCCGTCCGGGTCAGGTTGCCCGCGACATAAGACCATTGTTTCGTTGCAGTCAGATCCTGATGGCGAAACCAGGCAACCATTGCGTTGGCCGTTGCATGCGACCCGAGAAACATCAAACACGCCCGCGGATCACCGGTGTCGGTCTCGATAAAGTGAGTCAACTCGGGTAAATTCGTGGCCATGGCGTCTATATGCCGCTCGATATGCACTAGCCTCTTTGATCTTGCCTCAAAATCACGTGCGGTCACTCCGCTCTCCGACTAATTGAATATGCTTCGCTGGGGTTCTGAAATAGACCCTTGTGCGCCACTTCGCTTTCCGCATCGCCGTTCGATCCCAAGCGCATGAAACGGTACTGCGGGAAAACCCAGCCGACGATTCGCAAGGGCGCCCCGATTGTCGACAATTCAGATGAAGTTGTCGAACGACTGATGATGGCCGTTTGTGTGAGGTCGCCAACGGCCGCTTACTGACATTCCAGTCCGCAAATTTGAAATTGACTGACTGACCGGTATGGAGCAAATTGTCTGACCGGGGGGGGCGATTTCTGCCAGATGGGCATCATTTTGCTCGGGACGTAACCTCGAGAGGCCGGGCCGGCCCACTGGTGACGATCGCCTCTGGCTAACGTGCTTTATTTCCGTTTTCTGAAGCGCCCCCTGGGTGGACCGTTTGGAACGGGGGGCATCAAAGTGCCCAGAATCGTACGATCTCGAGTGCGTACATCCTGCGCTTGCAGACCGCGAACTCGCGAGCACAAGCGACGATCAGCCGTGATTGTCGCGCGTCGATGCGCGGCAAGATGAGGATGCAGGATACTTGCTTGGCGAAAGCCCGCCCAATCTCCGGGTTGCCTGGGGCGAAGCTCGTGCCGCGCCTCGGCCTAGGGATTGACGGCCGCCAGCGCCTGGCTGTTGTCCGAGTACAGCAAATTGACGAGATGGTCACACATCTCACGCAGCTGCTCCGGATCGTGGTTGATTCGCTCCATCACCGCGAGTCCGCGCGTGAAGGTAATTATCATTTTAGCCGTCGCTTCAGGGGACTGGGCAAGCGATGCGCGGATCTCGTCCCGCGACAGCGCCTCGACGATCGCATTTTCCAGATTCTTGAGCAGACCGCGGACACTGTCCTGAATATTGTCGGCGGATGCGTCCGCTTCGATCGCACTCCTGGTCGTCAGGCAGCCGCGGGGCGGGACATGCGCGGTCATGCTGGCAATTGAACTCTCGAAAAACTGCTGCAGTGCGGTATGCGCAGATGGCGCATTCAGTGCCGCGCGCGTCTCTTCAAGTACCCGTGTCGCATATCGATCGAACGCAAGCTGGAAGAGCTGCTCCTTGCCGCCATAAGCGTGGTATAGCGAGCCTCGCTGAACATTCGCTGCTTCTGCCAAGTCAGCCATGGAGGTCGCTTTCCAGCCCTTTATCCAGAAGATTTCCAGAACCCTCTCGAGTACTGCGTCTTCATCGAATTGCCGAGTCATTGCCATAGGTCCGTCGCCTCCTTAAAAAAATCGTTGACCTGGGTGTCAACGTTGACTATTCTGACAATTATAGTTCAAATCGCGACAGGTCAAAGGCCAAGTTCGCGGACAACCCGGTGGTGAGTTGGAAGGTCGAGCAGACCAGCACTTCTGACCAACGGTCGACCGACGAAACAAATGAACGACAACAAATAAGCAATCCTCAAATTCAGCTTTGTAGTGAACAGAGAAGACTCTCGAGAGTCAACAGGCGTTCCTGGTCGCGTTGCCACCCGTTCCTCATCAAGAGTGACGGACGTGAGCGGTGAATGTCGATTGGGCGAGAGTCGGTTCTGTGTGCATGGAAGTTCGGCAGTCGGCACGTATTGGGCAACTCGCAGCTTCGTGATGTTCTTCTTTTTATTTACATTCATAAGGAATGCATATTATGACGAACGCAGTCGAATCGACAGTCAACGCAGACTCGAAACGTGACCACACACCGTTGGCAGACTTCGATGCCGAGATTGCTGCGTGCCTCGAGGCATCGCATCTGACGACGGAAACGAACCGCTTCTTTGTGGAAGCCAAGGCGGTGAAGTCGATCGAGCCGTTGGCCGCACTGGGTATCGCGCACGGTTGGCGCGAGATCACCAAGGCGTTCATGTTCACGTCGCTTGCAGGTCTGGGCCTGATGGCGTCCCAGGCCGATGCCGAGGCCCATCCGAACACCAATCTCCTGACTGCGATCCAGACCGTATTCCAGGTCATTGGTGACGACCTGTCCAACGTCATGTCGGTGTTCAAGGAAGTTGCCCCGGCCGGGCCGGCCGGCATGCACTACGCATGGTGGGAAAGTGCCATTGTCGATCCGCTCAAGGCGACGTTGGGCGATGGGGCGAATGATACGTCGAACCTGCTCGGACCGGGTGGGAAGCGACTCATCGAAAATATGCGCCAGCTCGCGCATGACCCGCTCGGTGCTGCCGTGCAACTGCGTGTCGTGGAGGCCATCGCGCTGGATATCACGGTGGCGTTCAAGCGTGTTTTCTCCAGAGTCGACGTTGACGGCGGTCGCCTGTTCTCCCGGCCGGAACACTTCCAATGGATGGATTCCCACATCCACGCCGAGGTCGAACATCACAAGGCAGTGAGCGACGACGATACGGGCACCACGGCAATCGCCGATACCGCGGAGAAGCAGGCGCGCATGTTGCAGCTCACCCGCACTTATGCAGCGTACTGGAATATCGCACTGAACGAGTTCGCCGATTTTCTCCACCTGTCCGGAGCACGAGCGCCCGTCGCGGCTGCCGCGTGACCATCGCCGTCCTGCCGACGGGGTGCGGAGTCGAAGTATCCGTTATGTGAATGGCAATCGGGCCGTGCGCTACACCTGAACGTTTCACCGACGACGTGTCGATAGAAGGCATGGTCGCAGGACTTTGATGTCCGCCCCAACCACAATGCGAAAACAAGTACTGGAGCATGACGATGCAGAACGCTACCTTCAAGCAGCAGTTTCTTGATAAAGGGTACTTTACCGTTCCAAAAGTAATCGACGCTGCCGGGCTGGACATTATCCGCAAGGCGGCTGACGACTGCATGAATGACACCACGGATCCGGGGCGCGTGACTGAAGTGGATGGCAAGACGGTTCGCGGACTCCACGGAGCCCACCTTCGCAACGAAGCGCTCGCAACGTTGTGTCGGCACCCGACCCTTCTCGGGGCGGCGAAGTTCGTCCTGGGCGAGGACGTATACGTCCACCAGTTCAAGCTCAACATCAAGGCCGCGTTCGTCGGCGATGTGTGGGAATGGCATCAGGACATGACGTTCTACCATCGCGAGGACGAACTGCCGGAACCGCAATTCCTGACCGTCGCCGTGTTTCTGGATGATGTTACCGAGTTCAATGCACCGCTGACCGTGATACCCGGGTCGCATGTGGACGGCTTCAAGGAGAGCATCAAGCATACAATCGACACGTACGACAAGCAGAGCGATTGGCTTAGCAACACGACGGCCAAGCTTCGCTACACCGTCGATCGAAACGTGCTGCGCGAGATGGTGCGCCTGCATGGCATGGACGCCCCGAAGGGGAAAGCGGGAGACATCGTCGTTTTTCACGCGAATCTGTTCCACGCGTCGGGCGTCAATATCTCTCCGTTCGACCGGCGCGTCGCATTCATTTCCTATAACAGCGTGAAGAACCTGCCGGTTCAGACGCGTCCGCCGCGCCCGGAGTTTCTTGCAGCGCGTGATTACTCGCCGTTGACACCTCGTGAGCTCAGTGATCTGTCGCCGCACCGGGACTGCCCGCAAGACGGTCGTGTGCCCGCGGAAGTGGCTAGCTGAGATAGAGAGGGCTGAACCATTGCCCGACGATGAGCCGATGGCCTCGGACTCGTGCGTCAGGCTGAATATAGGGTGACGTGTCCCGGAGTAGTGCATGGCGCGTCACGTCGGCGAATCGGATGCCAGTCAATATAGTTAGGAAAACGAATGACTTTGCCCAAATCGCTAACCAACGAAGGTGAGCTTCCTCGAATATCCGTACGAGCATCGTACCTGCGCTTCCCGAGATGGACGCAACCGCTCTGGACGCGCTTGACTGGCAAACCTCTCCCGAATGAGCAGGCGTGGTTCAGGCCCCATCCGGCGCTCTCCCTCAGCATGGATGTCCTGTTGGCGATCGGGACGTGCGCGGTGCACTTGTATCTTTTGACGTCTTCCCGAGATTGGCTTCGCATCCTGGGTTACGTCGTTGCGCCGATGGCGATGGTGTTCCTGGTCGGATTGCTCCGGAAGATTCAGGTCGTGTATGCGCATCATGCAATACACGAGACGCTTTTCAAGCGTGGGAGCAGGATGAATGGCCTTGTGTCGAAAGGCCTGACCATCTTCGTCCTGGCGCAGAACGAAATCGAGTACGAACAGGAGCATCTCGACCATCATCGGCGTTCGGTCTTCACGACGCGGGATGATGCGGATGCGTCCTTGCTGCTCAACTTTGGAATCCGTCCGGGGCGTTCCATCGCCGAACTGAATCACAACCTGATCAGCACACTTTTTTCGCCGGTCTTCCACCTCTGGTTCCTCAACTCTCGTGTCATATCGAACCTGAGGCGACCACTGATCGAGCAGTGTGTCGTGGTCGTGTGGCTTGTCGTGCTCGTCGTCGTCATGCCCGCGTGCTTTGGCGTGAATGCAACCGCGATCGCACTGTGGCTCCCGTTGACTGTTCTGCATCAAATGAGCGCGCTGCTGCAGTTTTCGACGGAACACGTCTGGCTTGTGGGTGCCGCGCCAGGCGTCCAGCAGGGCGTCTACGCGGAACGCTGCCATGGGCGTTTTTGCGGCGAATGCGTTCCCGGCGTGGATGGCGATGTCCCCTCGACCCGGGTGTGGCTTCGGTGGTGGTGCAGAACATTGTTCGTGCACATTCCCATGCGCGTCGGCGTCCTGGTCGGCGACCTGCCGGCACACGACTGGCATCACCTGGCGAGTGCCGTGGGTCACAGCCACAGGAGTTGGCCTGACGCGATATTCGAACGTCAACGCGCGATCGATAGCGGAAATTCCGCTGGCATGGAAGAGCGCGAGCTGTGGGGCATCGAAAACATGATCGCGCATGTGTTTGTCCACATGTCTCAAGCGTCGGAGTTGCCCGCCGAATCGGAGTTGGCAGCCGGCACGTCTCCCGAAAATGGTTCTTGAGCAGTCGAGGCCGCTAGCCCGTATCGAAATTCTCGTATCAACCCGATTCAAACGACAGGTCGAAAAAGATGGCATACGCAGACAACGCAAGCAAGTTCGTGGCGGTGATCAACCGCAAGCATCCGGCTCCGGTCGTGCTGAATGCGCTGGCGCACACCGCATTTGGCCTATCCGGCATTGCGGGTGTCGGCAATCTCCTGGAGTACCAGAACGTCGTGTGTGATTTCGCAGCGAAGATCGACGAATCTCCGTTCATCATTCTCGAGGCCAAGAACAGTAACCAGCTTCGTGTGCTGCTTTCCAACGTGAAGGAAACGTCGAGCACAAGCATCGCATACAACGTTTTCACGACCTCAATGATTGGCGCATCCGCCGCAGCACAGATGGAAGCAACGCGCACGGCGCTCGAAGAGGCACTGGACTTCGTCGTGGTGGTGATCTTCGGCGCGCGAGAGGGGGTGGAGGCACTCACGAAGCGATTCTCGTTGTTCAAGCAGTAACCATGAAGCGTACCGACACACGTCGGATCATTTGATTACACATAGTGAGAACGACATGGGATCGATAAAGGCGGTACCGGCGGCTTCAGGTTATGCGGCAGACCTGGATGCAAAGAAAGGGTGGGCGATGGTCCTGGCTGCCGCTACGTTGTGGGGAACCACCGGGATCATCTTCAACATACTCGGAACGTCGGCCGGGGCCAATGCTGTTTCGATCAGCTTCTTGCGACTGGCGTTGTCGGTGCCGTTTCTGTTCTTGATGGGACGGGTCCATTTGGGAACATGGTTCATTAGATTGACGCCCAAAGGCCTGATTGTGCTTGCGGGACTCGGTCTGGGCATGGCGTTCTACCAGCTGACGTACGTGCTTGCGATCGAGCGGGTCGGCGTGGCGATCTCGGTGCTGATCAGCATCTGCGGCGCACCGATTTTCGTTGCCTTGATCTCGGTCGCCTGGCTGGGTGAACGATTCAATGCGCAAACGATGATTGCGCTGGTCCTCGCTATCGTGGGCACGGTGTTTCTGGTCGGTCTTCCCTCGGACGTCGTTCAGGATGTTCGGCAATTCTGGATCGGCGTCGCGATCGCGGTTGCCTGTGCGGTATGCCAGGCCTTTTATGTCCTGGCTGCCCGGGCTTCAGGAAAGATCTGCAGCCCCATGCACGCGGGCGGGATTGGATTTGCCATTGGCGCATTGGCGCTGTTGCCGTTCGGTCTTCACGAAGGGCTGCAACTCAATTACACGATGAACGGCTGGCTGATGCTGCTTTATGTGGCCGCGGTGCCGACGGCGATTGCACAGACCCTCTTCCTCGGCGGTCTCAAGGGGACGGGCGCCGTCGGTGGTGCGATCGCGAGCTTGCTGGAGCCGCTGGTTTCCACGGTATTGGCCGTTTTGCTGCTGCACGAGCGGATGACCTGGTACAGCATCGTCGGGGCCGTGATTCTGTTGAGTGGGATCGTGATCATTCAGTGGACACCAGCGGAGCGAAAGCCCGTGCCGAGACATGTCGAGTGAACGATTTTCGAAGAGCGAGCGTAAACGTCAGTCGGATGTCCACGGGAGAATCGCGATGAGTTTTTACGACCGTCATGTCTTCGTCTGTACGAATGGGCGCGAGAACGGGGAGGCGTGCAATGACCACGGGGCATCGGAAATTTGCCAGTATGCAAAGAAGCGGCTGGCAGAGGCTGTTTCCCAGCACGCCCCCAGGATTCGAATCAATCGTGCCGGTTGCTTTGCGCGGTGCAGTGATGGTCCGATCGTCGTGATCTACCCGGAAGCTGTCTGGTATACCTACGTCGATAAAACCGATATCGATGAGATCGTCGACGAGCATCTGGTCAACGGTCGAGTCGTCGAACGCCTGCGAATCGACCCGTAACACGATAAGCAAGCGAGTTCGGTGCTGGTCGCGTATCGGGATGTGGATACCGTTACGAGTCGAGTCGTTTGCTTTTTGTGGCGCGCTGCTTCAGCAGGATCGATACGATGGCAAACACAGAGGGCATCTTCTGGATGTCACGATCCTTGAGGTCGACAAGGTCGTCAATCGATTCGGTCGAGCGATGTTCGTCAGCATCCTGTTTGATGCCGCCTTCCTCCAGCAATGTTGGGGATGCCAGACTATCAATCGCCATAGCCACGCGAAATTCCGGGCGTCCCGGAGCACTCCGCGGGGCTTATTCAACGCCTGCCCGCACGCGCCGCGGCAAACTCGCGACCATGTGAATGAGGGCAGACGTCCAATAACCCTTAACGACACCGGAAGTTCGCTGACGGCGACGACGTACTGGCCACTGCCGCGTGACAGCTTCGCATTGACGGCGCTGCGACGGGGTCGCCCGCGGTGACTCAATACTGGGCGGCGTCTCCTTATCGGGCCGGTACAAGATTTACTTCTGGAATGGAACACGTTTCATTTCGTCGGACGAAACGCAAGTCTGATAATAACAATTATCAGACTTGACGATGTTCGCAAACGTTTAGAAATTCGCGCGGAACGGATCTGGATCGGGCGAGGGCAGGGCGGCGCGAGTTGCCGCCCTGAGACGCCGTCCTGCGTGCGCCGGTTTCCGATGGCGGCCACGGCCCGCCAGGGGGGCTCGGGAAAAATATTTTCAGTTCGCTCTTTCAATAGCGTCCCTTCTGCCGATAACAACAAAACCTGACAAAAGGAGCCACATCATGCCGTCTGCTGCCGACCCATCCACCGGGGTGCGCCCCGCCCGTCCGTTTGCGGGTTTCACTATCCGGCGCGCGGGAGCGTCCCGCAGGCGTACCGCACCGGCGGCTGACCCGTCGGACGCGCGTCGCCGGCGACGTGAAGACGAAGCGACAAAACTCCCGGTTGACCCGCCCGTTCAGCCAACGGGCAAGCTCCGACGCCTCGCGCAGCGGCTTGTGATGCCCGTCACAATCGCTGTGTCTGTGGCGATGGTCTGGCTCATCTGCTGGCCGCAACTTGACGGGCATTACACGGGCGCCGGTCATACCGTCGTCGACGTAGTCCCGGACGGGCACGAAACGCAGGTCACGTTCGCTGCAGACGGCCTCGCGCAGTCGCCGGTGCCGACCGGGCTCGGGCATGCCGGGCGCCAGGAGGGGGTCGCGCGCGGTTTTGCCGCAGTGAAATTCGGACAGGCTATTGACGGCTATACGCTGGAGTTCCGTCCATTGCATGGCGCTGGGTACGAACTGGCAGGGGGCTGCCGCCGGATCGCGCTCTCCAAACGTTCCCCGCTCAGCCTGTTTGTCGGCGCGCACCCGTACCTGACGATCCTGCTGGCCACGGCAGGCGTGCTTGCGATCGTGGGCTATCTGCTCAACGCGAAGGCGGAGCACGAGCCCCAGATCATCGCGCCGATGTGGCTCGCGTATTTCGGAGCCATGTCCGCTTCAGTGGGCGTGCTGCTCTGGGCCGGGCAGGCGGGCATCTTCGGCTTCGATGGCGAACCGCAGACAGCGCTTGCGCGCTGGATTCTCACGGCCGCCGACGCCCTCATCGACGTCAACGCGGAGGCGACCTACCTGCTGGGCCTGATGGCGATCGTTGTCGTGCCCCAGGCGCTCGCATACCTCGCGGCCGGGGTGCTGAGCGGCGCGGCGCAGCGCCCGCGGTACGTTGTCTTCACCTGGCGGTACATCTCGCTGTTCATCGCCAAGGGCTTCTTCAGTGCGTCGGCGGTATCGCTGGCCGTCGTCATGGCTGGCAGCTGGAACGGCTGGCTGGGTCCGGACATCCTGCACGTGTTCGGCTACGCGCTGGGCTCGATGTGCCTGCTTCTGGTGGGCGTGCTGGTTTTCGCCACCGTCCCCGTCACGCAGCCCGAGCCTCGGCCTGTCTCCCGCGTGGTCCGCAAGGTCCACAAGTGGATGCGACGCAAGCTGCGCAAAGGCAAGGGCGACGTCGCCCGTCAGCTCGAACGCGAGGCGCGCAGCGTTGCACCGGAACAGCACGGCATTCTGGCGGCTACCCGGCGCGCGCTCCGCCGCGGCCGGTGAGCGCGGGCCGCGTCGTGGCGCAGGTGTCCTCTTCGCGCGCGACGCGGACGCTAGAATCGGGGCGTCGCCGCCGTAGGACGCAACAAAAATGTCACAGCAAAGACCAAGACGTGGCGGCGTTGCGCGCCACTGAGGTGACATTGCTTCCACTCCGAGCGCCATAGAAGCGTCACTTCGACTCAGTCCGCATTAAATTCGACACTTGACATCGCCGCGAGGATTGCCGAAGGTTCTGAGCCTTGGTCTGCACGGAAGCAGTTTCGTGAAAAAACGCAGCTATATCGCTAACACCGGTTAGCGACTGGTCCGCACTTTGGGGGGCGATGTCGACGCGTGCATGCCACCGTGAGTGGTTGCTCTCGGACGCAACGTCAGGCGCTAGCCGGCCATGAGCGGTCGTTCGCCATTGCGCTGTGTTGGACATTCGAACGTCGGCTATATCTGAAGTCCCGGTCGTTGAAATACCGGATGCAGGCCTATCGCTAACCCATAGTTCGGCCGTTGGAGTCAGCGTATCCGATCAGGGTGGCCTGCCCCATCGGCGGAGAACGTCCAGAATCAATTCCATAGGACACACACTGTTGAAGCGCTGGTGATCGCGGTGTGCGAGAAAAAAGTAGCCCGTTACCTAGTTTTGCCATGACCGGCTACCAGAACGGGTTGTTTGAGTTGCTCGGTAATCTTGAACTGCTTGAACGCCAACCGCGCTTTGCGGATCTCCACGTCATGGCCTAGTTCTCCAATCCACTCAGCGACTTGTCGTTGTGAGGTTTCGCAGCGCACCCCAATGACTACTTCACGCAGCATCAAAAGCTCGCCAAAGTCGGCGTAATATCGCCCATCCTTGTCCTTGTCTTGCAGTTCTGCCATGACCCGATATTCGTTTTCGTACCGCCACGCCTCAAACTTCGTGAGCAGCATGGCCTTCACCATCTCTGGAGTGACTCCGGCGTTGGGCGCCGAAGGGTCAATGTTGAAGTCGAGTCGATTCGGCTCATAGCTAACCCGCATTGCGAGTTCATCAGGAATGTCGAACCCGAGACAGATGCCATAGTGTTTCGCGCCGTAATGCGCCCACATGACCGGATTTTGCCAGTCGGTCGAAAAACAAATCACGCCACGCTGAGTGGACAGATGCCTGCGCAATACTTCAGCAACCTTTCGATGCTTCCGGGTTGGCAAAATATGAGGTACCAGCTCGAATGGATCATTCAATTCCTCGAAGAGCGAGATTTTCAAGCGGCGCTCCTCGATGCTCTTCTTTGCCCACTTTTCGGCCGTCAGGTAGTAAAGCCGCATGCAGGGCCTCCCAATAGTGGAAAGTTCGTGGATTGTCGCAACTTCTGTAGGTACAAATGTCGCTTACGGCAAGACGATCAAATGTTAAAAATCCATATCTGCAGCACGATCCCAAGCCGATTGTTCATGCTCTATGAACGCTTTCATGTCCTCGGCTGAGGTCATCGCGGCCGCGTAGGTTCCATCGGCTGCGTAGGTCAGGATGATCGGCAATTCGGTATCATGCAGATACACCCGGGCAGGTTCGCGCTCATCAGACCAAACATAATCAATGAACAAATCGATGAGGATAAGGGCATCCTCTTCTCGGAATGCAATTCCCGCCCCTAGTCTGTATTTTCGGCTTCCTGCCTTGTGAGGCAAAAATACAGGAACTGCTCCTGCGCCTGAGTGAAATCGATATGCCTCGCCCCGCTTGCCAAAAGCACCATGTGCCGTGAAGTTGCGCAGCTCGTATCGGACTTCGCTCAATTTGTCGAAATACTGCTTCGCTTGTTTCTCGTTCAGATTGAAAACTGCTTTGTACTTCGCCGACCATTCTGCCTGAGCCAAGACGGTGATTTCGTCAGCTGTCGTAACACGGCCTAAGAGGATTGCGATGTGGATGAAGACGTGCTCCGTCCAACTATAGAACGCGTCAATTGCTGCAAGCGCAAGCCATCGCGCCTCTCGCCGTAACTGCGTGCTAACGTACATCGGCCCAACATAACCCACCGCTCCCGGTTTTGTAGCAATACGTTCATGGGCTCGCGCTTGTGCCGCGGCCGCTTTTGCCTTGAAGGTGTCAGCTAAAAATTTGTAGCGCTCAAACAGTTCGCTACTATTATTCGTCACATTCACGGCGGAGCGCGCGAGGGCCTGATTTGCCAGCCATTCAAAATAAGGCTCAGCCTTTTTTATGGCTTTTTGAATCCGAATAACGACCTCGCGAATCACATCTTCTTTGCTCTCGACGTCATCCGCGAAAACACCCAATCCCAT
Organism: Paraburkholderia bannensis; assembly: GCF_014200455.1. Taxonomy (GTDB): domain Bacteria; phylum Pseudomonadota; class Gammaproteobacteria; order Burkholderiales; family Burkholderiaceae; genus Paraburkholderia; species Paraburkholderia bannensis_A. The sequence goes on from NZ_JACHBW010000031.1 coordinate 14,800, forward strand.
TTTGCGATGCTCGATCAGGAACACGTGGCCCTTATATTCAACCGGTATCGACCACGCCACCTTGTCACCCTGTCCAAGGTTATGAAAGCCGAGCAATCCGACGAGAAGAAAATAGACCAGATAGTATTCAGGTAATGCGCGTCCGGCGTTGGATCGGCTACCACCATAAAGAGCGCGAAAATCGGTGATCTGTCCTGGTCGAACTTCGCCCAAAGCTCGACGAGCTGCGTCGCGTACAAGAACAAGGTCGGCCGAAAGCGTATACTCGTTGGTCATGGCTTTAAGTGTGCTGGACAATCTCTGCAAAACTATACAGCGTGATTCTCCGCCTGAGGCCGTATAGAAGTTTTCCTCGGTTCACGCGTTGTTATACCTTGATTCGGTGTGTGAATCGTCGACAGTTTTTGACGGCCAGAGCGGCAAGGTATCGGTCGGCGAACTCACGGACGGCCGTAAGGCCTCGGAAGTCGCCGTTGCGTGCGATCAAGGGTTACCGGCTGCAGTGGGTCGACAACGGCGGTTCGCGGGCAGCAGCGAACGTGCTGGCCATGGCCGCATCTCGGGCTTCACATTCACAGGACCGCGCCGGGTCCGGCGCGCGGTGACGCAATTATTGTCGCAACGTCCAGTATTAGCGTGAACTAGGCAATATGGGTGCGGTAGTTCCGCCGACGATCATCGGCTAAGGATTCCGAACCCAAGGCATGCTCCTTGCGGCTGTGGGCATCGTAAGGGTCGGTGCTTCCTCATAGGTGCGCTGCGGCAGAGGCGCACGATTCGAAACTCGACAGGCACCCGCATCCGCATGAGCATGCCGACAAGGGAGGTTGAGCGATGTCCACCGCCAGGCGACAGAGGTCCGCTTCTGCCGGGACAGGTAAAGTGGCCGATAGCGACTCCATGCTTGCGCGATACGCTCAAAAACGCAACTTCGAGACCACGCCCGAACCCGCTGCCCATAACCAGCCACCACGCCGGAAAAAGGGCGCACCGTCCTTTGTGATCCAGAAACATTGGGCCAGCCATCTGCACTACGACTTCCGGCTTGAAGCCGACGGCGTTCTGCTTTCATGGGCCGTACCGAAAGGCCCGTGTTTCGATCCCAAGGTAAAACGCATGGCGGTCCATGTGGAGGATCACCCTGTCGAGTATGCGGATTTCGAAGGTACCATCCCGGCGAAGCAATATGGCGCAGGTACTGTCGTCATCTGGGACCGGGGGACGTGGGAGCCGCAGGCAGACACCCAGGCGGGCATGGAGTCCGGAAAGCTCGTCTTCCAGCTTCACGGCGAAAAGCTCGCGGGCCTGTGGGAGCTGGTCAGAACATCGAAGCCCGGCGACCGGCAAGATAAGTGGCTGCTGTTCAAGAAGCGCGACGAATGGGCGCGGCCGCTGTCCGACTATGACGTCGTCAAGGCGCTGCCCGACAGTGTGGTGACGCACCCCTTAGGACTGCTCGAGGATCGTGAACCAAAAGTGACTGCGCCCAGCAAGGCTGACGCGGCGCTGCCCGAGCTCCCGGCAGCGGCGAGCGCTCCTCTGCCGGCGAAGCTTGAGCCGCAGCTTGCAACGCTGGCTGCGTCGCTGCCCTCAGGCGGTGACTGGATCACCGAGACCAAATTCGATGGCTACCGGCTGCTTGCCCGCATCGACGGCGGGGACGTACGGCTTTTTACCCGCGGCGGTCACGACTGGGCCGCGCGGTTTCCCGTTCTGGTCAAGGAGCTCAAGGCGCTGGACGTAAAGGGGGCGTGGCTCGATGGCGAGATCGTCATGCTGAAGGACGGCCTGCCGGACTTTTCGGCGCTCCAGAACGCGATGGACGCCCGCACGAACCGCGACATTGTCTATTTCCTGTTCGACCTGATGTATCTCGACGGCCTGGACCTCAAAAAAGTGCCGCTGTGGGCGCGCCGTGCCTGGCTCTCGGCGCTGCTTGAGAACGCCGGCGATCACCTGCGCCTGAGCGAGGCGTTTGACGCGCCCGCTGCTGCGGTGTTTGAAGCCGCATCCGGCCTCGGCCTGGAAGGATTGATGCTCAAGCGACGCGATGCCCCGTACGAGTCGGGCCGCTCGCAGTCCTGGCTGAAGGCCAAGGCACGTCTGCGTCAGGAACTGGTAGTGTGCGGCTTCACCGCGCGCGGCGGCAAGGACGGCGAGATCGGCAGCCTGCTTCTGGGCTATTACGACGACGCCGGAAAGCTGCACGACGCCGGTAGCGTTGGCACCGGCTGGAATTCCCGTACGGCGCGCGACCTCTGGGGACGTCTTGCCCCGCTGGAAATCAAGTCGACGCCGTACGACGTCACCGCGGCGAGAGCTCGCCGCTGGTCGAGGCGTGCATCGGGCGCCGAGCGCTGGGTTGAGCCGCACCTCGTCGCCGAGATCGAGTTCGCCGAATGGACTGCCGATGGCGTTGTGCGCCAGGCGTCGTTCAAGGGGCTGCGTCTGGACAAACCGGCGCGCGCCGTCGTGCGCGAGGGGGGCAAGACGAGCGCGCCGGCACGGCCGACAGCCGTAAAGATCACCCATCCCGAGCGTATCGTCGACGCATCCAGCGCAATCACCAAGGCCGACCTCGTACACTACTACGCGAGCGTGGCCGAGCGCATGCTGCCTCACCTGAAGGACCGGCCAATCGCGCTCGTACGCGCGCCGTCGGGTATCTCCGGTGAGCTGTTTTTCCAGAAGCATGCAGAGCGGACCGGCCTGCCGCGTCTGACCGTGCACGAGCGCGCCCTGTGGCCAGACCATCCGCCTCTGCTCTCGGTCGATACGGTCGAGGCGCTGCTTTCGGCCGCGCAGATGAACACCGTCGAATTTCACACCTGGAACTCGACGGTCGAACGCATTGAGCGGCCCGACAGGGTGATCTTCGACCTGGACCCCGGCGACGGCGTGAAGTGGGCGCATGTCCAGGAGGCTGCGCTACTGGTGCAGACGCTCCTCGGCGAGCTTGAGCTGAAAGCGTGGCTGAAGACGAGCGGAGGCAAGGGCCTGCATGTGGTTGTTCCCCTGACTCCGCGCCTGGGATATGCGGCAGTCAAGGAGTTTTCGCAGGCCTTCGTGCGGCACCTGGCGAAAACGATCCCGCAGCGCTTCTCGGCAACGTCAGGACCCGCGAACCGTATCCGCAAGGTCTACGTCGACTATTTGCGCAATGGCGTAGGCCAGACGACGGCAGCGGCGTTTTCGGCGCGGGCGCGCCCGGGCATGGGCGTGTCGATGCCGGTCGCCTGGGAACAGTTGCCAGAGCTCAGGAGCGGAGCCCAATGGAACGTTCAGACGGCGCGCGAGTATCTCAGCTTCCAGTCCGTTGATCCGTGGGCGGATTACTGGTCGCATGAGCAGTCGCTGTCGAATGCGATCAAGCGTCTTAAATAGACCGGCCGACGTCTGCGGCGGTGTGGAGACGACATGCCGTCGTGGGCGGAGAAGCGCATGCGAAAGTTGGTGAGCTTCTACGTGGGGAGCCAGAGGCGGCGAAATCGACACGTTCGCATCGGAACTGCACCGGGCGGTCGCGAGCGAACTGTTGCTTGTCGACCTGGATTGGGAGGCGTCTCGCCGCGCAGTGGTGCAGGCAGCATACCGTCGCCGTGTCGCTCGCGGCATGGCAAGCGCATGATCGGCGCTTTTTCGCGAACAACCGCGAACGAATGCCTCCGTCCGCGTAGACTGCTATGTCCTTGAGGTCGACTTCCTCTTGATCACTACATTTCCCCGCCAGACAAGTAATCCGGCGATCACCAGCGAAATAGCAAGCGTGATGTACAAGTAGAGATCCTCCAGTGATTCATCGCCGTAGAAGCCGAGCATTCCTCCGAGTCGGGCGTAATTTAGCGCCATCGATTCGGAGAAGGCGACGTGTCCGAAGCCCCACATGCACGCTGTAGTGATCGCCAAAACGAGCACAAGATTTAGAGCGGATTTGAGCAGTTTCATTTGACGTCGATCGTACCGTACGCGACGCCTTTGCCTCCGGGTAAAGGCATTGGCGTGCTTGCCTTCAGCGCTGCCCTTAACCGGGCAAATGCGCTCGGGTCCGCGAGCGTGATGCAGCCCTCGCTCAGATTTCGGGGGCCGCGTGGGTGCAGACGGAAATTCCCTCGTTTCACGCCGTCGATAAAGACCCAGTCGGACTGCGTACGTGCATTGTAGAGCGCGAACCAGGTGCTTCGGTCAGTCCCATAGAGATGGTCCAGCAGGAAGTCGCGGAGGTGCGTAAAAGGGCCGCCGGAACCACGATCGACAATGTAGTAGCGGCCAGTCGGCAACGGCCCGACGTTCGGGGTAGCGATAGCGCTGGCGTTATCCTTTCCCGCACCGTCCCCGGAAAAGGCCGCGAAATCTCCTACGCCTTGGCAAGTCAACTTCGACATCGACTGCCCGTTCAGTTCGAATGTGCAGGAAATAGCCACCAGTTCGCCTTTCGAGTGAGATGAATCATCCGGATTTTATCGCGGTCCTGATTTCAGGGAGCACGCGTTTGGCATAATGTGAGCCATTGTTTGAGATAAACTGACACCCGTTTCGCATAAAACAAAAAATCATTTCGGGTATCGTTAAATATTCTGTCTTCAATTTGTATAAAAGGTACTCACTGATCGTATGAGTTTGTTCGAAAAAATCCAAAGCGATCCGCCGAGCTGGGCAGGCGAGAAGATCGCAAGCTGGGAGGACGTATTCACGGACGAAATGGCGAACTTCGTCGTGCGCGAGACGGTTGAACGCGGTGCTTACGTCGACATGCGCGATGTGATCGGTCAGAGTGGGCACTATGAGGGTCAAACTTGGCTGGAGGCGGCGGTGAGCCCGCGCTATAAGCCGTCGAAAATGACCCGTGCGTTCGCTATGTATGAGAAAAATCCGGACTACTATTTCAACGGTCAACTTGTGGGGGATGACTGTATCGTTTTAAGTTCGCTTAACGGCAGCGGGTGGTACACCGACTCTGGTGGTAACCACCGAACTGTTGTTGCGAAGTTTGCGTGCGACAGTCTTTTCAGGGACGCCAAGGTAAAAGGCGAATATCCACGAATACATGGCGCTTTGACCCGAAAGTATGAAGTTGATCTGGAATCCAAAGCGTTGTACGGGGAACTATTAAAGTTCGCGGGCAAAGGCATTTCGATTTTACTCGAGCACAGCGAATCTTCTAAAACGACCTCCGTGGGCGTTACAGTCACGGCCTACGAAACCACGTTTCAGGTGAGCGATTTCAGGTTCAACAGTGCCGGCCGGTCGCAGAAGCTGGGCGCAGCCCAGTTCCGGAAGTTCGCCCGACATCTGTTGGCCAGCGATGGCAAGGTGTCCGGATGGGACCGTCTACGACATCTATGGAAGGGCGCTGTACGAGGGGAGTTCGACGGGTTGATTTATCCGGAATGAGGCAAGGACGCGAATTCTTGCGTCCGCCCAGGATCGTTGCAAAAGCACTGCAGCATCCGTGGTGGCGCCTTCACTATCTTCACTGTCCAGCGCCCGAAGCATTCGAGTAAGCGGCGATGTGTTCCTCGAGGTCCTTTGCCTGCATCGCGAGCCCCGATCTTTCAGCTTCGAGAAGTTGACCGAGCGGTGTCCGAAGTTGTGGGGTCGGGCGCCCGAGCCGGCTAACAACGAAATCGATTGCCGAGATCGCGTCGCGTAGCCGACCGCCGTAGACCGGCTCGTGGTGCGCGATACGGTTCCTCGTTTGATACACGCGCTCCAACTGCACTGCGATATCGGCTCGATGTTTTCACCGTTGTGCGAGACGCTCAGCCCGTCCAAAGAGTCGCGCTTCTCGATAATCGTCATGCCTTCGGCGGCATATTTCGGTATCCCTTTGTTCTCGGCGCAATTTTCCGGTTAGCCCGCGCTAGCCCGGGTGAGGCTTTGAGTTTCGGCCCGATATAAAACTTCTTCCAAATCAGAGACCTGCTGACTCCCACATCCGGACAGCCATTGTCTTGACGTCACCGAGCGTCCTCCAGCGCCGCGCCCTTTGAACTGGGGACGCAGGCATAGTTCGGGCCGGTCGTGGAAAGTCTTTTTATGGGCGGTCGCAGGGGAGGCGAGAGGCCCATACCCCCAGCAGACGTTGCCCTGCACGCGGCCAACGTCCATTCCCTGACTAGGGGAGGACGTTCAGCTCCAGACACTGAATTTCAATATCCAGAAACCGGCTCAGGTGTCCTTGCGCTGCTCAAATGTTTCGAATATATTGGAAATATGGAAGAGAAAGATATCATTCATGCCCTCGCGGCGCTTGCCCACGACCTGCGTCTGCGCGTGTTTCGCATGCTGATCGTGGCCGGACCGGATGGCCTGACACCCGGCACCATCGCGGCGCAGCTTGACGTGCCCAATGCGACGCTCTCCTTTCACCTGAAGGAGTTGATGCATGCGGGGCTCGTCACGCAGGAGCGCGATGGGCGCAGCCTGATCTATCGGGCAGCCTACGAGCAGATGAACGCAGTCCTTGGCTTTCTGACCGAGAACTGCTGCCAGGGGCAGGCCTGCCTGTTGCCCGGCAAAGATTCGTGCCAATGCTGACGGAGAAGAACCATGAAGCGGTTTCACGTCCACGTTGACGACATCGCGGCAAGCGTCGCGTTCTATTCGAAGCTCTGCGGCGCAGAGCCTGCGCGCATCAAGCCGAATTACGAAAAGTGGATGCTCGACGATTCCCGCGTGGACTTTGCGATCTCGACGCGCGGCTCGCAGGCCGGTGTCGATCATCTGGGTTTGCAGGTGGATGACGCAGCCGAGCTGGACGAACTCGCACAGCGTGCGCAGGAAGCGGATATGACGCTGCTCGACCAGGGGGAAACGACCTGCTGCTACTCGCGTAGCGACAAGCACTGGATCGTTGACCCGCAGGGTATCGCCTGACCTCTCTTCATTGAGCCTCCCCATGAACACCCCCAACATCGCGGCAGCACGCAGACGCGCGTCTAAGCCGGCCATCAGCTTCTTCGAGCGATATCTGACCATCTGGGTCGCGCTGTGCATCGTCGCTGGCATCCTGCTCGGCCAGGCGCTACCGGGCGTCTTTCAGGCGATTGGGCGCATGCAATACGCCCAGGTCAATCTGCCGGTCGGGCTGCTGATCTGGGTGATGATCGTGCCGATGCTGGTGAAGGTCGATTTCGGCGCGCTGCATGAAGTGCGTCAGCACATCAAGGGCATTGGCGTCACGCTCGTCGTCAACTGGCTCGTCAAGCCGTTCACGATGGCGTTTCTCGCGTGGCTCTTCATCAAGCACCTGTTCGCACCGATGCTGCCCGCCGCGCAACTCGACAGCTATGTGGCCGGGCTGATCCTGCTGGCCGCTGCGCCCTGCACGGCAATGGTGTTCGTCTGGAGCCGCCTGACGGGCGGCGATCCGCTCTTCACGCTTTCTCAGGTCGCGCTCAACGACAGCATCATGGTGGTCGCCTTCGCGCCGCTCGTTGGCCTGCTGCTCGGCATTTCGGCGATTGCGGTGCCGTGGGCGACGCTGCTTGCTTCGGTCGCGCTCTACATCATCATCCCCGTGATCCTTGCGCAGATCCTGCGCAAGATGCTGCTCGCGCGCGGCGCGGCGGCATTCGATGCGGCAATCGCGAAGATCGGCCCGTGGTCGATCGCGGCGCTCCTTGCCACGCTCGTGCTGCTGTTTGCCTTCCAGGGCGAGGCCATTCTGAAGCAGCCACTTTTGATCGTGCTGCTCGCCGTGCCGATCTTGATTCAGGTGTCTTTCAATTCGGCGCTGGCTTACTGGCTCAATCGCGCGGTCGGCGAGAAGCACAACATCGCGTGCCCGTCCGCGCTGATCGGCGCGTCGAACTTCTTCGAGCTGGCCGTCGCCACCGCCATCGGCCTGTTCGGTTTCAACTCCGGCGCCGCGCTCGCGACGGTCGTGGGCGTGCTGATCGAAGTGCCGGTCATGCTGCTCGTGGTGCGCATCGTCAACCGCTCGAAGAACTGGTACGAGTGCGTCTGAACGTTACGGAAAACAATGCAATGAGCAAAGTCACCATCTATCACAACCCGGACTGCGGCACCTCGCGCAATACGCTCGCGATGATCCGCAACGCGGGCATCGAACCCGTCGTCATCGAATATCTGCAAAGCCCGCCGTCGCGCGAGAAGCTCGTCGAGCTGATCGCGCAATCGGGGCTGAGCGTGCGCGAGGCGTTGCGCGAGAAAGGCTCGCCCTACGCCGAACTGCATCTGGACAACCCGGCATTGAGCGACGACGAGTTGCTCGACGCGATGATGGTGCACCCCATTCTTATCAATCGTCCCTTCGTAGTGACGTCGATGGGCGTGCGCCTGTGCCGTCCGTCCGAGCTCGTGCTCGAGATCCTGCCCGACGCGCAACGCGGTGCGTTCACGAAGGAAGGCGGCGAAGTGGTGATCGACACGGAGGGCAAGCGTGTCCGCTCCGGCAACTGATCTTACGACCGAGCTTCCGCAGGTCGATGCGGCGCTGTTTCGCATACCTGATATCCAGCGGCTTCAGGCAACAAAGGCTTCTTCGCACGCGCCCCGCATCCTGCTGCTTTTCGGTTCGCTGCGCGAGCGCTCGTTCAGCCGGCTGCTGAGCGAAGAAGCCGCGCGTCTGCTCACGGCGATGGGCGCCGAGGTTCGCACCTTCAGCCCAAGCGGACTACCGCTACCCGACGATGCGCCCGACACGCACCCCAAGGTCGCCGAGTTGCGCGAGCTAGTGCTGTGGTCCGAAGGCATGGTGTGGTGCTCGCCTGAGCGTCACGGCGCGATGACCGGCATCATGAAAGCGCAGATCGACTGGATTCCGCTTTCGGTGGGCGCAGTGCGGCCGACGCAGGGCAAGACGCTCGCGGTGATGCAGGTGAGTGGCGGTTCGCAGTCGTTCAACGCCGTCAATCAGATGCGCGTGCTCGGGCGATGGATGCGCATGCTGACCATCCCGAACCAGTCGTCGGTGGCCAAAGCGTTCATGGAGTTCGATGAGGCCGGCCGCATGAAACCATCGGCTTATTTCGATCGCGTCGTGGATGTCATGGAAGAACTGGTGAAGTTCACCTTGCTCACGCGCGATATCGGTCCGTATCTGGTCGATCGCTACAGCGAGCGCAAGGAGAGTGCCGAGGAACTGATGAAGCGGGTGAATCAGAGCAGCATCTGATTCGCGCCCTTGGCCATCATGCAGTGCACCGCGGTCAATTGGTAGCGCAATGCCGATGTTCGCTACTGGCCGGAGTTCTGCATCATTCCGGGGCTGAGCGCGCCCGCGAGATTTTAATGGTATCCACCTAAGCTCATTTCATCGTGATTCGGAGACGGCGTTTGTTGGCTGTACCGTGACGGGAGCGACGCGGATCGGACATTTCCGCAGTGGGAGCAATCGGATGGAATGCGGCAATCTAAAACGTCTGAAGACCGTGATGTTGGCGGTGATATCTGCGGGCTATATGGCGCAGACACGTTCGGTCCCAACGCAGTCTGGTGGGGTATCCGTTGGTGCCGCAACGCTTTCGCATGGTGAGGCACCTGCAATCGTGACGGATTTTGCGAAGCTTGTCGGAGAAAGCGGCGGCGCCGTGGTTCACATCAGGGCGACTGGGACACAGGCTAACACCGGATAGGGTGAACTTGAGGGCATGCTCATGGCGACTCCTATGCGCCGACGTTGCACGGGCAGGTTCGGATCGCGAGCGGCTCGCGGCAGCCTTGCCGCAAGCCATTGTTGACGAGCCCGAGAGGCGTCGCTTGGTGGGTAATCTGGAACGAACTGATTACGATAGTTAAATGCACTGTGACTCAGTTTGTTCGATTTCACGATTGGGCCATGCGCCCGATTCGCCGCGCGATTTCAACGCCCTCGGTCGTCAGCCTGTATCCCAAGCTCAGCGGCGGCGTCACGAACTCGACGAGGCTTTCCTGCAGAAGTCTTGCGATGTCAGGGTCCGGCAGCGTGATCTGGCCGGACCAGCTGAACAGTACCAGCAACATCGCCATTTCATGGTGACTGAGTAGCCGCTGCATCGCTCGCCTTGTCGTCAAAGGCTCGCACCATGGAGCCGACCGTTATGCACGAGATCGCCGCCCCGCGCGCGAACGCAGCGCCATCTTTACGGCTGGATCCGAAGTGACGGAGCGGCCAGGCTCTCGTGCTGGCTATAGCTTGCGATTGCAGCAACGTGCCCCGGCAGAAGAGGCCAGTTGGTTTTGCTGCTGGATCGTGAATCCTGTGCTGGTCGTGAATCCTCTATCAATGTAGGCGCGGCGACTTAAAGAAGACTTAAATCAAGCACGAGGGAAAATTTGGGGCTTATCCTCACATCTCGTGCGCCGAAAACAAGCCCGACGAGCAAGCGGGCAATTGAAACATGCGTCGCCATCGAGGACATGGGAAGCAGATATCTGCTGCTATTTCCCGGATGAATGGAAAATGAAATAAGTCATCATGTTGTGACGGAATACCAATGCTATCGGCGAAATCTCCACATTCTCTTTATCCCACGACCGCCAAAAAGTGGTGGCCTTCTGGCGATACGGGACCTACACTTTTGATGCAGGGTGCCTTTTCACGCGCAACCCGCCAGGTTCTGGAGTCCGTCATGAAGTCAAAAAGATACTGCGCCGTGCTTGCGATGCTGATATTGCTTGACGGTTGCCATTCAGCGTCGACGACGCCATCGTCGAATGGCATGGCAAATATGAACGCAGTGGGAACACAGCCTGTTCCCACTGCGACAACGATGACCGACGAACTTGGCGATCCGAATAGCCCGCTCGCAAAGCGAAGTGTGTACTTCGACTTTGACAGCTATACGGTCAAAAGCAGTGATCTGCCGTTGCTGCGAGTGCACGCGGACTACCTGCGACGCCACCCCATGCAGCACATTCTCATTCAGGGCAACACGGACGAGCGGGGCACAGATGAGTATAACCTTGCACTCGGTCAGCGCCGCTCAGAAGCGGTGTTGCACGAACTCGAATCGCTCGGTGTTACAGACTCACAAATGGAGGCAGTGAGCCTTGGCAAGGAGAAGCCTCTTGCGACGGGACATGACGAGGCCTCATGGGCGCAGAACCGTCGGGTCGATCTCGTGTACCACCGATAAATTCGAGCGGCCATTACAGGCAACAATTTTTTGACATGGACGTCAGCGAAGTGGAACGCATGACGTATGCGATTCGGACAGTCTCTCCAACTAATAGTTTCTTCAATTTTGTATAGTTGGATCCAGAAACAGAGGTTGATCCAAGCGTAGAGACGAAACGAACCTTTGTGGATAAGTTATGAGCTCAATTGCGTTCTCGCAATCTCCAACGCACCCGAGTGTTGGAGGCTCATTTGATACCGCCGTCTCTCCCCGGAACGGCGGTTTTTTTAATTACGTAATCCAGACATTTAACTCGCTGTCATGTTGAACCCGCAGTTGGCTGTCAGCCGGACACGCGCTTGCTGAGCATGCGCAAAAAAGAGGCCCCGGTCATATTTCCGGGGCCGTCGAAGGGCGATCCCGGCAGCAATCCTGAATTGACTGGCCTGCTGCGCAGCGAATCACCTGCGTGAAAAATCAAGGCTAGGTCGAGGCTGATCGTGACAACCAGTGAACATATTAGCTTTTATCGTCTATCGATTAGAATACCTAATTTATTAAATTGAAAGAAAATGAATTATATTCAGGCTCGGGACTGCCGTGTTCGAATTGGTGATTGGCAAAATTGATCAGATGAATTTCTGAGAAGATATGTAAGTGAAAATCGCCGGTGAAGCCCGATGTCCGGGCGGCAATCCGAATTTACGGTGCGAGCGATAGACGTTTCCGGGAACATTGCTCAGGCTGGTCGACGCGCTGTGGCTGCGTGCGCACCCGGACGATCCGCGTTCGAAGTGATCGGTCCGATCGCTGGAACCAACCTGGGAAAGCGTAAGCGTACCGTCAACCCACGGCCATCCAGGCCACTGTCCAGCGCGAAGGCGGCCTGATGTTGTTCGGCGATGCGCCTGACGATCGACAGGCCAAGACCACTCCCCGTAGCCGCGTGTCCTGCTCCCCGGTAGAAGCGCTCCCATACACGCTCGCGATCTTCCGCGGCGATGCCTGGGCCGGTGTCGCAAACCATCAGCACGGGCGCAGCATCCTCTCTGCGTGTAACAACATCGACGCGCGTATGCGGGCCAGCATATCGGATAGCGTTGTCGACCAGGTTGTTGAGCAGGATGCGAAGAGCGTCCTCGTTACCTCGAACGTGTACGGCAGATCCAGCGACAAGGCCGAGGTCAATTTCGTTTGCCTGGGCCAGACGCGCCCGCTCGCCGACAACCGAACGCGCGAGTGATGTGAGATCCAGGTCGGACATAGCCGGCGGCGTCGAATCGGGGCCGAGGCGAGCAAGTGTCAGGAGTTGCTCGGCGAGATGCGCGAGCCGCGCTGTACCGGTGCGAATCTGTGCGGTGATCAGGTCGCGCTCTTCTTCGTTGGGTGCTGTCGGCAGAAGATCAGTCTGCAGCGCCAGTCCCATGATTGGCGTGCGGAGTTCATGAGCGGCATCCGCAATGAAGTGGCGCTGGGCAGTAAAGGCGTTATCGAGACGTAACAGCAGATCGTTGAGCGAGTCGACGAGGGGTTTGACTTCTCCAGGAATCGCCGTGGTGTCTATCGTCTGCATGTTGTCAACATCCCGTCGCTTAAGGTTTGCGGCTATATCCCGAAGCGGACGCAGTCCGTAACCGATTCCGAACCAAAGGAAGAGGGCAAGCAACGGGACCAACGACAGCACTGGCCAGAGCAGGTGCATAGCGATCTCGGCCACCGCTTCCCATCGTGCACGTCTTGCCTGAGCCACTCGCACGAAGGTGTCGCCGTCGCGTGTGACATATGTGTGCCAGAGCTGCCCTTTGACAATAACGTCTGCGAATCCAGTGCCTGTTGGTGGGGGCAGTGCCGAGTCAAGATCGGTATTGAAAACCGGTGTTTCACCGCGCCAGACCTGGAGCAGTACAGCGTGCGATTGCTCTCCCGAAAGCCGGTCCTCGTTTGCGCCCTGCATGCCTTGCAGAGAAAGGTGCCCGTCAGGTTCGACCAGGACGTGCTGCGCGACCGCCTTCAACTGGTCATTTAGCAGTTCGTCCAGTTCAGTCAGCGCGCCACGGTAGGTGGCAGCGCTCGCCAGTAACCCGGTAAGCAAAGTCGCGGGGAGCAGCCACCAGAGCAGACGCCGGCGTAGCGATTTCAATCGATTTCTCCCATCTGGTAGCCGACTCCACGCACGTTACGGATTGCCTGCGTACCGAGTTTGCGCCGCAGGTTATGAATGTGAACCTGGATCGTGTTGCTGCCGATCTCCTCATTCCAGCCATACATGCGCTCTTCAAGCTGCTCGCGGGAAACCACGACGCCGGGTTGCTGCATCAGTTCGAGCAGCAGTGCGAACTCACGCGCCGTCATCGGGATTTCTACTTCGTGCAGCCAGACCCGATGCTGCGCCGGATCGAGGCGAAGCGGGCCGACGCGAAGGGTCGTTTGTGAATGTCCGGCCTGCCGTCGGCGTACTACGCGCATGCGCGCAAGCAGTTCATCAAGTGCGAAGGGTTTGACAAGGTAGTCGTCCGCACCGCTGTCGAGGCCCGCGACGCGGTCCGGAACCGCGTCGCGGGCCGTGATGATAATCACCGGGACGTCATCCTTGCGCTGACGCAGTCTCGCGAGCAGGGTAAGCCCGTCCTGTCCGGGCAGACCCAGGTCAAGAAGCACGAGCCCATACGAAGTAGTTCGCAGCGCCAGCGTGGCCGCATCGCCCTCCTGAGCCCAGTCTACCGCGAATCCCTCGCGTTGCAGTCCCCGCTGCAGGCCACTGCCAATCAGGGTGTCGTCCTCTACGAGAAGTATCCGCATCGAATCGCTCTTTTTTCCCCGGAATCAATGATGGTTATACAACGAGTCCCACCTTGCATTTGAGATGCGATGCCCCCCCTGCGACGTACCTGCAGCCGTCCCGCCGTAAGCTGCCTCAGCGTTACCGGCCGCAGGGTTCTGCGCAGCGACGCGCGCCTCCGCAGCCTGGATGTCAGAAGGGTACTGCGTTCGGCTTGGCTTGTAGCCGGCGTGTTGAAGCTGGGCAAGCTCTTCGCGGACCTGCGCGCGGGTCACAGGGTCGTTCGATGTCCGGGCAAAGCCAACGGTCGGTACGCCAATAATAAGAGAAAGTGCGACGACACCAGCAAGGGTTTTCATGATGGGTTCCTCCCTGATGGACCTGTCCTCAGTGCGGGCGGGATCACAATCGCCCGCCACAGAAGCGTGAGCCTGGATTCTTAAGAGACGATTAACGCCACGCGTTTTGATGCGTCGCTCACCACATCCTGGTTCAGGTGTCAGGCAATTAATGGTGTTCGTACAGGGGCATTGAGCTGCGGTGTGAGGTGCCTGTCCCGCCTGACTGTGAAGCACTGCCAGTGCTGCTACCCATTCCGGATGTCGACAGGCTGCCCGTGGCGTTTTCGGCTGCAACGCGAGCTTCCGCAGCCTGAATGTCATCTGGATAAGTCGCCCTGTTGCCCTTTGCGGGGTTGTAGCCCGCATTCTCAAGCTGCACAAGCTCTGCACGCACCTGCGCTCTGGTCGTATGGGTGTTCGATTGCGCAATGGCGAGAAGCGGTGCGAGCAGCAGCCCGATGCTGGCGATCCCGACGATGGTCGTTTTCATGTAAACCTCCATGTGTTGGGTGTATGTAAAATCTGCACCTTGAGTATGGCGAGGGAAACTTATGTGCGAGTTAACGAAGATTGATCTTGATTTATAAGCAATCCGAACATGCCAAATTCCAGCGAAATTTCCACGCGCCGCTCGAATATAGACGGGAGCCCGCGATGCGAATTGCGGACAACGGGAAAGATGGCAGATGTTGTTTGATTGCTCGCAGACCGGTCTAGAAGGTGTTATGCACTTTTGTTAAGGGCTGCAAAGTGGACGAGCATAAGCACGGAGAATACGACGAAATGCAAGCCAGCCAAGGTTTCGGGCAATCGCTCGTAGTCTCTGGCCAGACGACGGAAGCGGTTGAGCCAGCCGAAGCTGCGCTCCACCACCCAGCGGCGCGGCAACAGCACGAACCCCTTTTTCGCCTCCGCCAGTTTGATCACCTGAAGCTCAATTCCTTCGTCGAGTGCTGCCTGCGCAGGCTCTTCGCCGGTATATCCCTGATCGGCGAACGCCACCCTGACCGTCTGGCCGGTGGCCTGCTGAACCTGACGCGCCAGTTCTCCGAGCCTCATTGCCGTTTCGTGTGTACAGGATTGGTGATTTGAAATCTTGGGGTTTCCGTTGGGCCGCGAGCGCTTTGAGTAGTCAGGCTTCTTACGCGGTAAAACACAAGGAATCCTGATGGTGTTGCGATACCAGCTTGTTTTCCAGTCAATGAAAGCAGGTTGCGACAAGGCAACGCTCCGTTTTGGCGCTTGCCATGTGAAGTTTGCGTATAGCGTTTCGCTGGACAAGATTCCATTCGACAAATCGCTATTGCAGAGTCACGCTTATGGAGGAGCATTCGTCGGCCGGCATGGCTGATGAAATCGGAAGATGCGGATCTGATACCGGGGGTTTTCGTTCGATGCTGTCGTGGTAGGCCTATGGGCAAACCAGTGGGATGTCCGGGCGAGTTCTTGACCAAGGGCGGACATTCATTCGTGCGACCAGTTGGTGTCGCATTAAACGCTTATGGCGCGCTCCTCCTGGCGGACGACCGGTGCAGCGCATTATAGCGAGGCGTGTCGTGACACTGGCAGGCGCTCAATTGCTCTGACGCCAGATCGATAATCTGATCGACGCCCCGGGCCAACCGGTAGGTCCGCGTAGACGACATGATTGCTGGCAGCCGCTATTCAGATTGATCATTATGACGCCAGCAGTGTACGAATGTGGACTTTCTGTTCGATCCAGGGCATGTGTCGTGCCACAAGTATGGGTATTGAAAGAGCCGAAACTTCGTACGCGTCGAATCGCGCTGCCCGATTCTTTGTATCGCTGGCGTACGCAGCACACCCTACATAGACATCTACTTTTGCCTATGGGAGTGGCCGTACTTCTGAACTAGTCAGCTGGCCGTAGTGCTAAGAAAGCCTTCAGCCTGAGAGCGTAGGATGCAATCGTTCACAATAGCTCGAGTGCTTTATGTCGTCGAAAATACATCCCGATTCCGCCCATGATGAATGGTCCACATGGCTACTCGATCGCCGTCATGGTGGTGATCCAGAGTATGAGAATAATGTTCATTCAGAAGTTACTCAGTACGCAGACCGTATTCTTGACCTCGTAAATTTATCCCCCGGCATGACGCTAGCCGATGTTGGGACGGGTAGCGGCCTTGTAGGATTCAGGGCAATCGAGCGGGTGGGGGCAGCTGTCAGGGTGATCATGACCGACATATCTGCCGCGTTGCTCAGGCATACACGTGAAACGGCGAAGACTTTGGGCGTCGAAAGCCAGTGTTCGTTTTTGCGCGGCAGCGCAGAACATCTGGGCGGTATTGGTAACGAAACAGTCGACGCATTGACGATGCGAGCTGTATTGGCATATGTAGATAACAAGCCTCAGGCAATGAGGGAAATCTATCGCGTACTCAAATGCGGTGGCCGGTTTGCCATGGCAGAGCCGATTCTGCGCGACGAAGCACTCGAAGTCTGTATGCTCAGGCAACTGATCGATTCGCATTCAATCAATACAGACGATCCTTTCTTTCCACTTCTTCTTCGCTGTCGATCCGCACAATTCCCGGACACAGAGGACCGGCTGAAGTCATCGCCGATTACAAACTACGGCGAACGCGATCTCGTCCGATTCGCGATTGACGCAGGCTTTACAGACATCCATCTTGAATTGCACATTGATGTGCAAACCGAAGCGTCCCTTCCATGGGAAACGTTTATACGCACGTCTCCTCATCCACTTGCACCGACGCTGGAAGATATCTTCCAAAACCAGTTCACCCGCGATGAGCGTGATTATCTCGAAACCCGAATGCGCGCCATCTTCGAGAGCGGCAAACAGATGGGGGCAGCACGAATCGCCTATTTGACAGCACGGAAGCCGTGATCCGAACACTTCCTGTGTCGTGAGGAACGCTGTCGTATGTGGCTTGCTTCGAGCCGTAGCCCCGTATTGAACCGCGCTTGTCGGAGTAGTGCTTCAGCATTGACCGTGTTCGAGGCAGTGCTTCGAGGTGCCGCGGCACGGTTAGTGGTAATCAGGTGGTGTATAACATTACGCTCTGATGTTGATCAATTGGCCAATCGTCTGGCCGCTGGAGTTAACGGTTGGCGTCGAAGCTGGAGGTGTTGCGCGCGCGCCGCCGTCATCAGCGTCGCCGTCCATATCGGGCCCTACCTCGCCGGCTTCGCCGCCTTTGGGGATATTCTGCGTCTGGTAGTACTGTCGCGCAACGCTATTGTTGCCGATGGAAGAGATCGTCATAATTTTTCCTTCGAGAAAATGAGCACAACGTTGTGCTCACTCGCGTTATCGACCATTTTTTTAGCGACTTGAGTTTACTTTTTTCATGATTGATTTCTTTAAAAAATCAACAGAAAAATGACAAATAACATGAAAAATGATAGCCACTTAAGGAAACCTTCACATTGTGTGTATAAGCGAAGCAAATTATAGGTATTGATTTTTTAGATTGGATGATGGCGTCGATCTGACTTCAACCGGCGAACAATCGCGGACCATTAGATGCGCGGGTGACATCCATCTCCTGGGATTTTTGCGTTGACTTTGCGTTTGTATCCCGACGGTAGCTTCATTGAGATAACCGCAACTCATACGACCATCATGCATTTTGATGCACAGGGCATCGATCGCAAATGCCCTCAGTTTTTCTTCAGCTTCCCGGGGTATGATGTGTCTGATAAAACGCGACTCTTGTGTGCATGTTCTGCGAAGCTCGTCCACACTTTACCTGTACGCACCAGGATCAAGAACCTGCAACATAGAGGGGGCTAGTGATGAACGCCACTGCTATCGTTGAATTCCGCGCGCATCTTCTGGTTGCTTCGCTGATTGCAACGCTTCTCCAGGGACTGGTTATAGGTGGCATGCTTGTTCTCGAGATGCCTGAAGCCTGGTTTACCTCATCAGTCTTTCGCGCTGCCTCCATTTGTGTCGTAGTTGCTGGCGTGGCGGTGGTGCGTTACGTTGCTGCGGTTGCCTTTTGGGGCGCCCATCGGCGAGGGCATTTGTCGTTGGATGCGGCGGGGCATAATCTCATTGCAATTTCAGATATGTGCCCTTATGCGCAACTTGTTCTGCTTCATGTGCGACTGAATCGCCGGCGCTACGGAGTTGTTGTCTGATCCTGAACTGTGTTTGCATGATCGCGTGCCCGCAATGCGCTGAGCGCGGTTCTTGAGCCGTGTATGAAAACTACGGGGCGGACTCATTGACCAAATTTTCTGGATCCCTTCGAGAACTTCTTTCCAGCTGCGGCAGAAGATGCCGCATGCGCATCTTGCCCTCCGTCGCATCGAGGCGCCGTGTCGCTGTATCCCTTGCTCTATTTGCAGCCCTGGGTCTGGTCTTGCTGTGCGCGAAAAAAATTGAGACGCCAGACTTCAGTAGCATGTTATTGCTTGTGCTTGCCATTGCGTGCGGAATCGGCGTCCTTGGTGCACTCAGTTACACCATTTTTGCGACTTCGCAGATTGTCCGGTTTTTTTCCCGGAAATCGGCGGTGGCGAACTGCTTGCCTGATGTCACGGTTCTGAAACCGTTGCACGGAGACGAATGGCAGCTTGACGAGCATCTCGAGTCGTTTATCGACCAGGATTATCCAGGAGAGGTGCAATACATTTTCGGCGTGCATGATGGGGAGGATAAGGCACTGGCTGCCGTAGATCTCCTTCGCCATCGCTATCCCGGGAAGCAGATATCCGTGGTGGTCGATGCCCGGTTATATGGACCCAACCGGAAGATAGCGAATCTCGTCAATATGCTTGAGCGCGCAACCAGTGATGTTTTGTGTTTCGCTGACAGTGATGTTCTCGTTGCTCCCGACTATTTGCGTACGGTTGTCAGCGAACTTCAGGTGCCAGGAGTTGGTCTGGTTACTACGGTATACCGAGGGAGTTGCTCCGCATCCTTCTGGGCGCGCGTGGCTGGCGCGCTGACCGATTATCACTTCCTGCCCGGCGTGATCACAGGACTGGCTCTTGGTCGCGCCCGGCCCTGTTTCGGACAGTCTATTGCGATGACTCGGGGGACGCTTGCGGAGATCGGTGGTCTCGTCCAGTTTGCGCATCACCTTGCTGAAGACCATGCAATCGGAGAAGCTGTTCGGCGTGCGGGCAAGCGTGTGACGGTTTCGCCGAAAGTTGTCCTGCATGCCTGTACCTATGGAACTTTCCTCGGTATGTTCCGCCACGAGTTGCGTTGGAGTCTCACGATACGCGCCGCTGATCGCTGGGGGCATGCTGGTGCCATACTGATGCATCCACTTCCACTGGCAATCCTCGCCACTATATTTTCCCAAGGCGCAGCTATATCGTGGATCGCGCTCGGTGCGTCGCTTGGAGCGCGTGTCGCGTTGATCTACAAAATGGATCGTGCGACCCATCAGAGGACGAAAGGGATATTCTGGCTGCCCCTATGGGACGTCCTGCAGTTTGTGATCTACATTGCGAGTTTCTGCTCATCCTCTGTGGTCTGGCGCGGAACGCGTTTCCGTGTTGACCGTAGTGGCATGCTTTCACCCGATGGTGAAAGATGAGTCAGGACCTTCGAACGATGTGAGCTGCAGCCTGGCAAGCCGCGCTGGCATTCTGACGCTGCTCCCTCGCGGTCCCTGCCGACACCGTGCTGGAAGTCCCGCATCTAAATCGAGGTGGCTGGACTCGTGGTGAGGTGGGTGCCATGCGGCGTTGCATCCATCGTCGCGGTGATCGGCAATTCTGGATTGCCGAATATTGTGCGCGTGATTCGCCGTAGCGTCCAATGAAGCTGCATTGGACAGTGGGCTAGCAGCGTTTAACTCCCGGTGATGGTAAGTTGCCTAAAGAAATTCTGGCGCGACGATCTGTCGTTTACCATGGGGCCATGCGTTGTGCGATACGATCGCGGAAGACAAAGAAGTGCATCATTGCGCCGACAATATGCAGGCAGATGAATGCGAAGAGTGCCCAGGCGAGGACGCCATGCACATCGCCCATCTCGTGGCCAAAGGTGGAGCCAGCAGGCGAGAGGCCCGGCAATGGAATGGCATAGAGCAGGGTGACTGCCCAGCCACGCGAAGAGGCGTTGATCCAGCCAAGTAGCGGCACAATCAGCAAAAGTGCATAGAGCGCAAACTGCGTCAGCGAGGAAACAATGCGCAGCAGCCGCGAAATGTCGGCCGGTGGCGGCCGATGCGTCAGGCGCCACGCCAGCCTGCAAAGCATCGCGGCCAGGAGTGCCGTGCCAACCACGATATGTGCGCTGATCAAACCGACCGGCCGTGTGTCACGATGCACGTCGGGCATCGTCCAGCCCAATACGAATTGCGCGCAGACCAGCAGGACAATCAGCCAATGGAGAAAGCGTGCGACACGATCGTACTTTTCGGTAGTCTGCATGCTGTATTCTCCTCTGCCTCGTTGGGACCGTAACGCCGTGATTCTAGAAATATTCCGTTAAGAGAAGCTTAAGAAAGCGTAGCCGACGAGGGTGTGTTGGTTCGCTTCGCCTGACCGGACACTTCAATTTCCTGTGGCCCTTGAACGGCAGGAAATGCTACGAAAACACCCAGACCGCGCCCGTCCAGTCCTGTGCCGAATCGCAGGGTACCGTTGAAGTACCGCACGATGCGCTCGACGATCGAGAGTCCGAGACCGCTGCCAGGAGACTGGACGCCCGTCCCACGATAGAAACGATCGGTCAGTCGCGCGATATCAGTCTGGGCGACACCCGTGCCATCATCGAGCACCGCCAGACATTGTGTGTGCCCCTGATCGATTGTGATCACCTCGACGCGTCCATCTGGGTGGCCATACTTGATCGCGTTATCGACCAGATTCTCAAGCAGTATTCCAATCAGTACCGGGTCGGCCTGGATCGCGTGGCGGGAGTGCGGCTTCCCCTGCAATGCGATACCTTTGTCGCTCGCGCGCTGGGCGTGTCGCATGACCGCTTCATCAATCAGATCATGAGTATTGAGGATGCGGGCGGGAATGTGCTCCTGCTCATCCAGTCGTGCAAGCAGCAGCAACTGCTCAGCAAGTCGTGCACTGCGATCCACCCCCTGTACGACGCGTTGCATGGCCAGGCGCTGCAACGCCGGGTCGGATGTCGTCAAGGCAACCTGGGCCTGAACCTTGATCGCCGCGAGAGGAGTCTTGAGTTCGTGAGCCGCATCAGAGGTGAATGCGCGCTCCCTGACAATCGACTGCCTGAGCTGCGAGAGAAGACGGTTGATGGCTCCGACCAATGTCTCGACCTCGGCAGGTATCGACGCGATGTTAAGCGGCGTCAGCGAATGTTCATTGCGCGCCCGGATTGTCGCGGAGAGCACGCCCAGCGGTGTCAGGCTGCGCCCGATGACGTACCAGAGCATCACAGCGAGAGCAGGAAGCGCCAGTAGTAGAGGCCAGACAATCCGTATTGCGGCTTCCGTCGCGAGATCACTGCGGGTATTGGACAATTCCATGACCTGCACGTTGCGTCCGCTTTTCGGGTCACGGAACTGGTACAGCCGCCACGGGGTTCCACCAACATTGACGGTTCCCGGTCCGTCGTTGTCCCTCATTGCCGCGAACGTAGAAGGTGCTACTGGAAGGTTCGATACGATGCGGTGGCTCGCATCGGTCAGGGCAAAATGAATGTCCCGTGGAAGTCGATCGCTATCGGACCGGGGGCTTTTTTGTCGCCCAGGCCACGAGAGTTCGATCTGTGCATTGATGGGCAGCGAGGCAAACTGCTCGATATCTGCGGCGTCGAGCCGGGCGATAAACATCGCATATTCCACAAGGCGTGCATCTTCCCATTCCTGGACCTCGCGCGATGCGTACCGGAAACTGCCAAAGACGGCGAGCCCCCAGACGGCGCTCACGCAAAGCAACACGAAAAAGGACAGGCGGCGGCGAATGGAGTGGGCGGTCATGGTTTTTCAACCACATAGCCCACGCCGCGTACCGTGCGGATGAAGTCGGTTCCGAGTTTCTTGCGCAGGTTTGATACGTGCACTTCAATCGTGTTGCTTTCAACCCCGTCCAGCCATCCGTAAAGGTGGTCTTCCAGCACGCGCTTCGCTTGCGGAACACCCTGATGGGTCAGCAGTTGGTGAACAATCGTCCACTCTTTTGCCGTGAGCACGACGCGTGTTTTATTACGCATCACAGTCCGCGATGGAACATCGACTTCAATTTCACGCCACACGATCGTTTCCTGGCCGCGCCCCTGTGAACGTCGCACGAGCGCGCGGCAGCGGGCGAGCACTTCGGACAGTTCAAACGGTTTTGCCAGATAATCGTCCGCACCGGCGTCCAGGCCGCGGACCCTGTCTGCGACCGTGCCGCGTGCGGTCAGGACGAGTACCGGGATATCGTCGCCTCCCTCCCGGAGCCCGCGCAGGATGTCGCTGCCGGATTTGCCGGGCAATCCCAGGTCCAGCACGACCATCAGGTAATGGGTGGTGGCAAGTGCCATCGTGGCCGCGTGGCCATCGCGCACCCAATCAAGACTGTAGCCGGCCTCGACAAGGCCGATCTCCAGACCGCTGCCGATCAGGTCATCGTCTTCAACGAGAAGTATTCTCATATGCAAGTGAAACGTATTCGCGTCCGGATAGCTGCTTCAATCGAAAATCCTTCAATTGTAGGCGACAGGCAATGGTAGTTCTGCGCAGTCAGGCGTGGCTGCCTGCTTCAGGTTACCTTCATGGATTCCCTGTAACCTGAGGCGACCGGGAATTATGTCGGCGCAATCAGGCATCGTTTCTGGATTAGTGAATATGATGTGCTGATTCCATTCGCGTCGATACGGTTACAGCGACTCCGGCATCGCGGCGCGGAGACGGACTCACTGGTTAGGTTTTATCCGGCGTTGCGGCAAAGAACGTGGCTTTCGCATCATTGAATCCGCAATCTCTGTCCCTTAGCTACATTAACAATCTGGACTGTTCCGCTCTTGTGACCATGATCCCAGCGTGGTCATATGTCGCTATCGGGTGCGATACTGGATCGTATCCAACTCCACGAAATAGACAAAAGGTTTGAGATGAGGGTGAGGACTTGACTACTGGAAATGAACGGGACGTGACCCGCTCTATCTGTGCTGCGTTAAAGCGGGCTCGCATGCGGCCCACATCAAGTCGGATCGCAGTGCTAAAGGTTTTTCTCGATTACCCCGATCAACATATGACGGCCGAAGAGATATTCCGGCATGTTCCGGCAGGAACAGAGCAGTGCAGCCTTGCGAGCGTGTACCGTTCGCTGGCTCAACTTGTTACCGCAGGTATGGTGATTAGTTCGTGGGTTGGTGAGAACAGGGTTGTTTACGAGTCCAATCCCGGTTTTCCGCATTCGCACATCATTTGCAGCATGTGTGGGGCGATCGAGAATTTCACGGACTCTTCGCTATCTGATCAGCAGGAGGCGCTTGTACGGGATCGAGGCTTTGATTATCTGGGCTGCAATGTGTTGCTCTTTGGCCGGTGCACGCACTGCAAGGTAGATAACAATCACTCACGTATTCACGGCCGTCTTGCTGGCAAGGCGCGTAATCGCATTCATGGTAGTGGGGCTATGGATTGTTCAACGTGCGCTTGCAGGGATGTGAGTAGAGAGAGGGTCTTTCGACAGGGCATCCGGTTGTGTGAGTCCGGGCCATCGGCGAGCAGTGCCGTCCGCGATATGATTGTGGGATTTGTGAGATCGAGCGCTTTACATCGCCCGCATTTTCTTCTTATGATCTGGTGTGTTCCGAGGGCACCATGACGTGGTCCGCAGCAGGATCATAAAACCTTTTGCGCCTGTCATGGAACGTGAACATTCGCAAGAGTGCGGCATAAGCTGCCCGGCGAATTTAAACCTGCGCGCCGTCGCAGGTTTTTTTTGATTGCGGGGCAAACGTTTTCCTGTGAATTGCATATCTCTTTCGTTCAACAACGTGTCTTGGTCATGGTATTTGAAAGCGTGATTTTGGATCTATCTCCGTGAATATGCTTTCCGGCTAAAGTGAGACGATTCGAATCGCTGCGTGAGAGGGCGATGCCGCGGTACAAACTGGCATCGCAGCATCAGGAATCGTAAAGCGGCACGCAAAATCTGGATCGTCTCGAGTTGTGGCACAGCCTCGGCCGCATTCGATCGAGTCTCAGTAGTGGTTGATAACGCGTCGGCGCCGGGAACGCCAGGAGCTCTTGTGCGTTGCCCCGTCGAGCGCGTTACTGCAACGTGGCCTGATTGTGCCTGAGCGTCGTCGAACCTTTAAGGCCTCGAACTCGATCTCTCAATCGCCCTGCGCCGGGCGGTCACCGCTGCGGCGCGGGAGTTTTCCGCCACTTCCACACAGCCGCCAACGAAGCTTTCGCAAGACTGGAACGTCAAGAAGCCGCGATTTTCCGAGCGAATGACGGCGCGGCTTGTACCGTAGAGGGGAGACTTGGGCCCGCTTCTTGCGGAGCCTTCCAAGGATCATCGATCAACGCTCTTCCCTGGGAGCCCACATGCGCCTGCTAAACCGTCTGGCTGTTTCAATGGTTTTGCCTCTGGCCTCATGCGCACTCGGACCATCAAGCCCAGGCGATCCGGGCTTCGGGGCTTCGCCTCCCATCCCGTCCCCTGAATCGTCGCTGCTCCCGATGGTCAACATCGCGCCCGTTCAGGCGCGCCCCCAAGGTTTCGTGCCGACCGTTCCTGATGGCTTTCTCGTCACCGAGTTTGCCGCTGGGCTCGCCCATCCGCGCTGGCTTTACACGCTGCCCAATGGTGACGTACTGGTAGCGGAAAGCGACGCGCCCAAAGAGCACGATGAGGGCAGTGGCCTGTTCGGCTGGGTGAGAAAGCAGGTCATGAAGCGCGCAGGTGCCGGCGTGCCGAGCCCCGATCGCATTGTGCTGCTGCGCGCCGCGCACGGTAGTGGCGTTGCGACGACCCAGACGATGTTCCTGCGCGGCCTCCATTCGCCGTTCGGCATGGCGCTCGTTGGCAATCAACTCTACGTTGCCGACACGGATGCTCTGCTGCGTTTCGACTACGTAACGGGCACCACCCGGATTACGAGTTCCGGCGTCAAGGTTGCCGACCTGCCCGCCGGGCCGATCAATCATCACTGGACCAAAAATATCCTGGCCGATCGATCTGGCAAACATCTGTACATCACGGTGGGATCGAACAGCAACGCAGGGGAAAATGGAGTTGGCGCCGAAGAAGGTCGAGCGCGCATTCTCGTGTACGACATCGCGACGGGCCAAATGCGGCCCTTTGCGACTGGCTTGCGCAACCCTAACGGGCTTGCGTGGCAGCCAAACAGCGGCGCATTGTGGACGACGGTCAATGAGCGGGACGATCTCGGCAACAATCTGGTCCCCGACTACATGACAGCCGTAAAAGATGGTGCTTTTTATGGTTTCCCTTACAGCTACTACGGCCAGCACATCGACACCCGTGTCACACCGCAACGGCCCGATCTGGTTGCCAGGGCAATCGTGCCGGACTATGCGCTAGGGAATCATACGGCGTCGCTGGGTCTCGTCTTTTACGACCGGACGCTTTTCCCGCCGCACTATCGTGGAGGCGCATTTGTCGGCCAGCATGGATCATGGAACCGGAAACCACGTACCGGCTACAAGGTCGTGTTCGTACCATTCGTCGATGGAAAGCCTGTCGGCGTACCTGAGGACTTTCTGAGTGGCTTTCTGACGGAAGACGGTCACGCCGTGGGCCGACCCGTTGGTGTTGCACTGGATGCCGCTGGGGCGTTGCTCGTGGCCGACGACATCGGTAATGCTGTATGGCGAGTAGCACCGCGAATCAATGATAAATCGGCTGCCGATGCGCCTGCAGGTAAATGATCTGCCAATTTCCTCTGAAGTCAGATGGACGCAGGACTATCGTGTAGATCAAACCGTTCCACCAGTCAAAACAGCCAGATCGTACGCGGGCGAATCCGTGGACGCTGATGTGTCGCACGTTGAGTTGGCAAGCGAAAGATCGCGACCCTGGCAACCCGGTTCTGTCACCGTGGTACGTGTTTCGCCCTGCGTACAGTCCGTCGGGGCAGGGGAAGAATGCGTGGAAGAATATTGCTCCCTGAGAGCAGCCGGTGCACTAGCGATCCCAGCACGTGCAAACCTATCAGTGCAGCCAGGCTGTAGGCCGCAATCATGTGAAATTGTCCTAACCAGTGTGCTAACTCCCGGCTTCTGGACAGCAGCGTCGGCAACGAGAAGAGTCCGAAGAAACTGGCTGCATGTCCT
This sequence comes from Paraburkholderia bannensis, assembly GCF_014200455.1. Classification (GTDB taxonomy): domain Bacteria; phylum Pseudomonadota; class Gammaproteobacteria; order Burkholderiales; family Burkholderiaceae; genus Paraburkholderia; species Paraburkholderia bannensis_A. The sequence goes on from NZ_JACHBW010000031.1 coordinate 41,210, forward strand.
GCGGCATTGGTTTTTAGCCACCCGAGCAGAGGAGCCACGATCATCAGTACATACAGCAGGCGATGGACTGCAGCTTCTACGAAATTAGCGAGCGTATCTACCTCGTTTACGGAGGGCGGTAACCGGTCTCGCACGCGCAACCGGTTCATGAGGCGGGTGAGTGCCAGGGCGAGAATCGCAATGCCAACCGACTTGTGAAGGGGGAGAAGTTCCTCCCTGTCGTCGAGCAGCCACCCGATAACGAGGTTGCCGATCAGTGCGATGGCCAGCAGCCAGTGCAGAAGGCTAACTGAAAACGGATAGCGCGCAGAGTCTTTCAAGTGTCAGGCTCCCGGTCGATTTGACGTGTCATCAGCCAAGCAGGTCGTGGTAGTGTTTCCTCGTCGCGTCGATCTTGCGCAGAGCGTTCCTGGCAGTCGTCAGGTCGTTTGAACGAATGGCCTGATCAACCTCGGCGAGTTCGCGCCGTAGAGTCTGCATGCCTTCGTCGTAGGTGGGTTGGTCGTCGCGGTAAGGTTGATGACTGGCTTGCTCCACATCACTTTCCAGGCGGCCCACGTAACTGCTCAGCGCGGGCATAGTCGTGCTGGCCATCGCCCCCTGCATGGCGAGCTTCATATCCCTCATCAGCATCTTGATCTCCCCGGCCTGTGCAAATGGCGAGACCGCGAGAAGTGCCGCGAACAAGAACAGGCTGGCGCGAAGGGGGAGCGATGTCTTGGACATGGGCGTTCAACTGGCGTTGTTAATTCGATTCCACGATCGTACGGGGGACACGGTTAACGCAGTCTTAAGGACGCGGTGCGTCTTTGGGAGCGCGGCACGGCGCTCACCAACTGGAACGAAGATCACTCTCAATCATGAGTAGCCAGTCCGTAATCGTCGAGGCGGGAGGTTCTGGCTCGCGTCGTCGTTTATCAATACCGAAGCCGTGTTGGAAGTCAGTATCTCGGATCGGGTTCGTGCTTTCGCAACTCGTGTTACTTGGACCCGTGTACGTGCGCATGACGCTCGACTGGAATCTGCTCCTTGAACAGCAAAAACTGAAATTGCGGCGGCACCTCAGACAATCCAGACGCAACGATGCTGGCCCGGTCGTGTCCTGACCCGGTGACACTGAGCAGGTCGCAAGAGGGCACGTGCGTCCCGCACCTCATAAGGACGCAGGCGTCAAAGCTCCGCTTCTGCTGCGCAACCGGAGCAAAAAATCGGTGCACGGTCGCTTGTCTAAGCTGTCACTTGATCAATCATTCTATCTTTATATAGTATATTTATTGATATATTGTTCATGTTTGAATTGAGCTGATGACCCAATGGATCCGAGCCACTCCATCATCGACATGGCCAGCTGGCAAGCTCGCGCTATAAACGCGTGTGTGCCGCTAAAGGTGTTCGCCAATACAGATTGCCTGCTGTCGATGTGTCGCCTACCCAGAGAGAGCCGTCAGTGGTCGCGTTCGAGGAGGAGCTTCGGTTCCGGCAGCCGACCCTGTTCCAGCCGTTGGGCCCGCTCCGCGAAAGCGGCCCGCGGCAACCTGCCGCGAGTGCAAGAACTTCTTTTATTCGGTGGCGAGCCCGTAAGCGCTCGCCGATATGTCTGTGCTTTATGAGCAGTTTTGCGCCAATCCTCTGGGGGACGAATCATGTTGATTGACTCCACACATTTCACGCCCGGTCTCTCCCTGGCCGGGGGACTCATCATCGGCCTTGCGGCGGCTGTACTCGTGCTGTTCAACGGTCGCATCGCCGGTATCAGCGGTATCTTCGGTGGCCTGTTGAGCCTGCCACGCAACGACAGCGGCTGGCGCCTCGCCTTTGTCGCAGGTCTCGTCATCGCCCCTATAGTTGCAGGCCTCCTCGGCAAGCCTGCAATTGCGGACATCGAGGCGAACTGGGGCGTCATCCTGGTTGCAGGATTTCTGGTGGGGCTCGGCGCCCGCTATGCCAGCGGCTGCACCAGTGGCCACGGTGTGTGTGGCATTTCGCGCGGGTCGCTGCGATCGCTCGTCGCCACGCTGACCTTCATGGCGGCGGGACTTCTGACTGTCGTCGTCCACCAGCACCTGATTGGAGGCTGATATGGCAATTCTCATCGCACTGCTTTCGGGACTGATTTTCGGCGTTGGACTGATGGTCTCCGGCATGAGCAACCCGGCCAAGGTGCTGGGCTTCCTCGATATCGCCGGTCGTTGGGATCCGTCCCTCGCGTTTGTGATGGTGGGCGCCATCGTCGTGGCTTCGCTCGCATTCTTCGTTGCGAGACGCCGCAAGCGCTCGTTACTGGGCGTGGCTGTGCAGTTGCCGGCAAGCACGACAATTACGCCACGGCTCGTCCTCGGCAGCGCGACCTTCGGAGTCGGCTGGGGCCTGGCGGGCTTCTGCCCGGGGCCCGCGCTGGTCGCACTGGGCGCCGGCTATCCGAAAGCCATTGGATTCGTGGCAGCCATGGTGGCGGGCATGCTTATATTCGAACTCGTCGAACGAACGAAATCGGGCATGCAACGGGCGTAAGCAAGGCGCACAAGTACCGCTCCCGGCTGGTCACAATGGACCCCGAGCCGTTGAGGTAGGCGCTAATTGAGATGCCGCGACTAATAACGACAGCAGCCAGGGATAGCAACGCAGTATGAATGTCGAGACGACGTTCGAAACGAATGCGCAGTTTGCCGAAACCGGCAAACCTGGCGTGCGTGCGCTCGACTACCCAACGATGTCGGCCGAGCCGCTCGCGGGCTTCCACGCCACGACGGGCAATATGAGCCGTGATGCCGCGTTGCCTCAGGTAACGACGGCAGCGCGCAAAGTCATAACCTTTGTCTGCATGCAACTTGTCCGGGCGTTTGCGTGGCTGTCCGTTCAGGCCCGGCACCGCAGGAATGGCATCAAGTGTGGGCTCGAATGCCATCGAGTCGCGCCGGTTGGCGCCCGTGACCGTGATGGACAACGGGACGCCGCGCGCATCTACGACGATGTGCCGTTTCGATCCCAGCTTGCCACGGTCTGTCGGGCTGGGGCCAGTTTCCTGGCCCCCCGGGGGCTGGAAACACTGGCAGCATCAAGACTCGCCCGTTCCCAATCAATCTGGTCATGCTCACGCAATCGGCGAAGCATCGCCAGATGCAGTTTCTTCCACACGCCTGCTGCTTGCCAGTCGCGTAGCCTTCGCCAGCAGGTCATGCCGCTACCGAAGCGCAATTCTTTCGGCAGGTCTTCCCATGGAATGCCTGTTTGCAAGACATACAGGATGCCGTTCAATGCTGCGCGGTCATCCACCGTTCGGCGTCGTCCGCCTTTGGGCGACGGCGTGAACACCGGAATCAGCGGTTCCAGCGCCGCCCACAATTCGTTGCTGATTTTTCGTCTTGCCATGTCCCCATGGATATGGCGTCCGCGGCTTGATTTCCAGGTTGTGTTAGCGACTCTTAGTTTTTGAGTGATTTTCCGGAGAGGCTGAGCTTTGCCAGTGAAGGCTTCTCCTTTGCCCGACTGTTCGCTAACCGGCCAGCAGGGGTGCGCCGACAATTAGTGTCGGCGTCGTGTGATGTAAGCGGGATGCTACAAAAATACCATTTTACATAACGCAATTTATCAACTTTTAATTTTGGAGAGGTTATGCCGATAAGGCATGGCAATCGTGATGCGTCACACCAGCAATATTATGTCAATTTTTACGTCGCTGATCAGGTACTTTTCTTAGCTGCTGCGCCTCCGGGCCGGAATCCCGATTTCTACCGTGGCACGGATGATTTTGCGCCGCTACGCTTGAGCGCTCTCGTCATCGACGCGGAGCTGCCTGATGGATCACTGGCGACTGGCATATCTCGGGATCCGGCAGGTGCCGCGTGAGCTGAGCGAGTTCGAACTCAGCACTTTCTTTACTTTTTCAAAACGTGAACGCGCCCAGATCGATTCCCGGCGCACCGATCTTTACCGGTTGGCCATCGCGCTGCACGTTGGCTTCCTGCGAATGACCGGGCGACCGCTTGATTCATACAGGCAGATCCCAACCATTCTCTGGCGGCATCTTGGCCAGCAGCTTGATGTCCAGCCTCCGGATGTCGGGACGCTCAGGTCGATCTACGACGGGAACTTCAAGACGCTGTCCGACCACCAGGGCTTCGCGAAAACCATAGTCAACTTCCGGTCGATCGCTGAGCATCAGCGTCGGTATGTGATCCGCTGGCTCAAGGAGCAGCTCACCGGGCGCCCTGAGCGTGGACAACTAACGAGCGATCTGAAGCGCTGGTTTTACGAGCATCGTATCGTGATACCGCCGGATCGCCAGCTGAGGCAGTTCGTCATTCAGGCAGTACACGATATCGAAAGCACACTACACGAGACGCTCGCGGTGGCGCTCGGCATCGACAGGCTCGACAGTTGGGCGCGTATCCTGACTCAGCCGCATGGAGACCACGCCAGTCTGCAACGGTGGCTGTGGGCTGTCCCGCTTCGCGGCTCGACGCACCAGATGAATGAGGTGCTCGACAAGATCAAGCTGCTCACGATGTACGGAGTAGCTGACTGCTGGCCTGGCGAGTGTAACGATGCGATTGTGCGGCATTACGCGCGACGCTGCGCCAGTCGGCCGCCGTCGATCAGCAAACGGATCGAGCCGCACGGACGAAGGCTTGAGGCGGCGTGCTTCATGCGGTATAGCCTTTGTACAGCAACCGATCAGGTCCTCACGATGTTGCGTCGCTGGGTCCTGAAGGTCGTCAATGACGCGTCGCGTGACGTCGAAACCGCCAGATTGAAAGCGGCAGATCAGCTCCGTGAATTCGCCCTCGCCGTAAAGTGCGGTGGACTAGACTAAATCTGACAGTGGTTGGTTTCTCATGCTGGCGCGCATCGCCGCGGAGGGCGTAGCCCGTAGCGGCGATGCGCGCCGCAAACAGCAAGGAGTCCGCCATGACTCAGGAGCAGAAGGTAATTCGTGCCAAGGTCGGCATACTTGAGTTGGCCCGGCAACTCGGCAACGTCAGCCAAGCCTGTCGCGTGATGGGTTACTCGCGCGACAGCTTCTACCGATTTAAGGAACTGTACGATCGAGGCGGTGAGGCTGCGCTGCAGGAGATTTCCCATCACCGACCGTTGCTCAAGAACCGCGTAGATCCGCAGATTGAAGCCGCCGTTGTCGAACTGGCCCTCGAATTGCCAGCCTACGGCCAGATCCGTATCGCCAACGAAGTCCTCAAACGACATGCCCTGTCCGTTTCGCCCCAAGGCGTCCGTAGCATCTGGTTGCGCCACGATCTGGAGACCATGTCGAAGCGCCTGAAGGCCCTGGAAGCCAAATCCGCCCAGGAGGGTTTGGTGTTGACCGAGGCGCAACTCGTCGCGCTCGAACGTGCCAAGCACGAGAAGGAAGTGCACGGCGAATTCGAGTCAGAATGTCCAGGCTACTGCGGCGCGCAGGATACGTTCTATGTTGGCAACCTCAAGGGCGTAGGCCGTGTCTACCAGCAGACTTTCGTCGACACCTACTCGAAAGTTGCATTCGCCAAGCTCTACAATCGCAAGACGCCATTGCCGGCGGCGGACCTGCTCAACGATCGCGTTGTCCCGTTCTTCGACGGCTTCGGTATCCCGCTGCTACGCGTGCTGACAGACCGCGGCACCGAATACTGCGGCAACCCAGAGCATCATGAATACGAGTTGTACCTGGCTTTGGAAGACATCGACCATACCCGAACAAAGGCCAAGTCGCCGCAAACCAACGGGATCGTCGAGCGACTGCACAAGACCATGCTCAACGAGTTCTACCGCATCGCTTTCCGCAAGAAGATCTACGAATCGATCGCCACCTTGCAGACGGACCTTGATGCGTGGCTCGACCAGTACAACAATGAACGGGAACATCAGGGACGGTGGTGTTACGGCAAGACGCCGATGCGCACCTTTCTCGATTCGCTGGAACTCGCCAAGGAGAAACTCATTCCCCATTGATCGCTTCGTCTCTATCGGCCCGACTACCTGTCAGATCGAGTCCCGGCTAATACACTTTATGACGGTCAAAAGTTTGTCGAAGAAGCCGTTTCGGTGCTCGCGCCATTCTTTCAAGCCAAGCTGAAATAAGTTGCCCCGAGGGGGATGCCCCGGCTCCCCCGCATCTGGAGTCGATCCATGAGCCACATCAAGACCGTCACCTATCAGAACCTGGGCTGGGAAACCGCAGCCGACATCTACCTGCCGCCCGGCTTTGACGATACGAAGAGGTACCCGGCCATCGTCAGCACGCATCCCATTGGTAGCTGCAAGGAGCAGACCGCCGGCAACGTCTACGCCAAAGGCCTGGCCGAGGAAGGTTTCGTCGTGCTGGTACATGACGCGAGCTTTCAGGGGGCCAGCGGCGGTACGCCGCGATTCATCGAAGATCCGGCCATCCGCGTTTCCGACATTCGTTTTGCGGTCGATTACCTGCAATCGCTGCCCTACGTGGACGCCACCCGCATCGGCGCAATCGGCGTGTGCGGTGGCGGTGCCTACACCGTGCATGCGGGGATCACCGACCATCGCCTCAAGGCGTTAGTCTCCATCACCGGTGTGAACTACGGCCGTCTGATCCGCGAAGGCTTTGCCCAGTTCAAGCCACTCGAACTCGCCGGAAACATCGCCCAGATGCGCACGGCCCAAGCCCAGGGTGCCGAACGTGACGTGGCGAACCTGCTGCCCGAATCCGTGGCTTCGGCCCGGAAAGCCGGGATCACTGACATCGACGTTCTGGAAGCAACCGACTACTACAAGTCCGCACGCGGTCAGCAGCCTAACGGTGCCACCAGCCAGTTGATGTCGTTCAGCGGCGCGGCAATGGGCTGGGATGCCTTCACGAATGCCGAGGTTCTACTGACTCAGCCGCTGATGGTGGTGATCGGCGACAAGCCCGGTGGCTTCGGCGCCTTTCGCGACGGATGGGAGATCTACAGCCGCGCCGCCTCGGCGAACAAACACATCATCGTGATCGAGGGATGGTCGCATTACGATCTGTACGACAAGCCCGAACCTGTAGCCATGGCGATGGCGAGGGTTGTGCCGTTTTTCAAAGACAACCTCTAAGCTTTCGCAGCATCGGTTGCTGCCGCCTTCTATCCGGCGAGGTGGCTCAATGGGTCATTGAGCCACCGCCCCATCTGCCTGATATGCAAGACAGATGGATGAATCTTGCCGCGTCCCTGTTGCGTCACCTTCCGATGCTTCAAAGCAAGCGCTAGTTGTCCGCTTGTCGACGTCTTGCGGACACCTAAATCGGACGCGTAAATGCCCGGTTGTGGCCGACGACCGCGCGGCCACCGCCTCGGCTGGATGTTCGATGCGAAAGGCATAAAGCACCCCGTTACGGTCATACCTTGCTTTTCACCATGATGACCGCTACCTGGTAAGGTCCGGCCGATGGATTTACGCCGACGCAGCACGCACACGCTAGCGATCGAACTTACAACCTTACGGCCCGGACCTTGCGACAAGTCTTCGATGGCTTGCACGGACGCACGATCTGCGCAGCATGCTTGTCCCAACCCAAAAGTCGATCCTGGCAGTCGCTTTTTCGCAATGAGCGGGCGACTGCGGGAGCATACCTCGAACCGAAAGCGACATTCCGGTAACGATCAACTCACGGGCGATGCTCGACAGCGAGCCCGCTTCACGATATGCGTTGACAGTCCTAGTTTGGCACTGTATCGTGAGTCTTGAAATATTCAAGAAGCTCGATTGCTGATCACCATTTTCCGCCTCCTCTGCGCGGTACTCGTTATCCTCTCCTCTTCCTTGAAGTTTTTGTCGCTCCGCAACGGAGCTGTTATTTTTATCTCAAGGAATTCTCATGGATACCGGTACTGTTAAGTGGTTCAACGATAGCAAAGGCTTTGGCTTCATCACTCCTGACGCTGGCGGCGACGATCTCTTCGCTCACTTCTCGGAAGTTCGCGGCGACGGTTTCAAGACGCTCGCAGAAAACCAGAAGGTGACCTACGAGACGAAGCGCGGCCCGAAGGGTATGCAGGCCGCGAATATCTCGCCGCAGTAATGTATTTCAAGGGCCGGTCTACCGGCCCTTTGCATGTCTGCCTGACCAGTATCCCCGCGGAGCCGTGCGCTCCCGATCTGATCGCCGCATTCGTCGCGCGCGTCATTTGTCTTTCGACACGATCCGTCTCGCTTCATTTTCAATTTATTTTGCCTTTACGATATAGAAGTCGTACGGGTGTTGTTCGGTTATTGCTTATGCAAAATAATAAACATCTTCACCACTACAACGGTTATTCAGTCTCCCCTTCTGCACATCGGTTGCCGGACGGCTGGTTTGCCGCCAACCTTCTGCTCGTCAGGGGGGATGCCCTTGAGGCTGATCCGGTTTCCTACAAGTTCCACGCACTCGACTATTTCGATAATGAAACGCAGGCCCTGGGACACGCTACGACCTGGGCGCGTGACTGGGTCGACAGCCGCGGATAATGGCCAATACACGTGCATAGTAGCGGCGGGATGGACGGCGGCGAAGCTCGACGAGCCGTCGGTGCAGAACGCGTCGGATCAGAACAATACACAGCAAGAGCACCTCTGCCTGCATGAACTGATTTCATTGCGGCGACACCGCCTGGCGCCTGGCCAGTAGGCCGGTGGAGCTAGGCGCGAACGATGCCCACCGCATGATGTGAGAAAGCCCGTCATGCCTGTCACATCTGCGCCAATCACGCTGCTCACACAACGTCGCAATGAAGCGCCTCAAAGCTGCTCAAGCTCGCGCTCTCCAGAACGTCACTCAACCGGATCACGGGATCCGGTCGCCTGATCGACACAACGCTATTCCCGTCAATCGCAACACAAGGAGCAGAGATGGCGTTATTGGTCATGCAGGTCGCGGTGAGCGGAGAACTGGTCGAGATTTTCGAAATGCCGGTTGATGATGTCGACGGCCACCGGATGCTCGCCGCCGCCAATGAGGACGAGCGGGTGATTCATCCCTCGGGACAGGCGCTCGAAGACGGTGAAGTCTGGATCGATCTGATCGACGGAGATGGCGAGACGCTGTTCGACCAGGTGGCGTGTTTTCACCGGGCGGATGCCTCGGACGCTTTGCAGATTCACTTCGGCATGCATGTCGATGTCGTTAGAGATTGCCTCTCAAAGTCGAACATCGCATCGCTCCATGCAAGGCACCGTCTGGCAGCCCAAGCCTACTTTCGCAAGGTTGACCGTCTTGTCGACTGCTCGCTGGTAGGTTCCAGGCAGAGCAATCGCCGGCGTGTTGGTGACGCCAGTGTCATGGATCTCGTGATAGAGCTTCGCCGGAGGCTGGATGGTATTGTCACCCAGCTTGCACTGAGCGAGTTGCCAACGCATGTGCAGGCCGCGGCACGGCAACTGAAAGACGCGACAAAGAGCTACGTGGGTGCGGTGCAGAGCCTGTGAAGCAGCAGACTGAGTTGCATTGTGGAATGTGAAGGAACAGCATGCAGAGAACGGTGGGGTATCGCGGGTTTGAGATTGATGTCGACCTGGTGCCGACTTCCGAAGACATGTTTGACGCGTGGTTTCGCATACAGGGACCAACGCACGCCCGGGTGGTATTGGCGCGAGGCCTGCGTATCAAGGTTCGCGGCGGGCCGTTTTCGCGCCGTTGGGCATACTTCGTCGCGGAGATCGCCGGTCAGGCGTCAATCGACGTCATCCTCGGTTCCGACGACTAGTTGGCGCCGCAGAAAATGCGAAGAGCAGACTTACCTGCGAGCTTCGCCGCTTGTCATTAAGACAAGCATCGGACACGATTGGAAAGGAAAGAAGTTTATGGACGAACGCAAGCGGGACAGCATGATTGCCTACCTCCGGCACCGCATGGAGGACTTCGGCATCAGCCCGGACGATCTTGCCACCGCACTCGCAGCCGTACCGGAAGCTGAGCGCTACCGCAGCGCGAATGGCGATAGCTGGAGCGGCGAAGGGTCTATGCCTCAATGGCTGAAGCAGGCCATCAGTGCCGGGCAATCCATCGGACACTTCGAGCTATCGTCGGAGGCAGTTGTCAGGCCGCCCTCGCACGCAGGCGCAGACTGGACGAACGACCCATTCGCGGGCAGTCCGCTCGCGCGGATGAGCCCCCGTTAGTTAGATACTGCCCGCAGCACGGTTGCCCGGGCCGTGCATTTATCGTGAAGCTTTTGCTATAGCTCTCGCTGCGCAGATTACCGGCGCGAACTGGTTTTCTTACCGCGTTACTGGTACACGTCCGAAAGCGACCGCTTGATCCTGCGGCTGTTATTCGCCGATACCGTTGCAGGCGCGCAGGTCAGCGCCAATCTGTACTCGCTCTTCGAGACATGCAAGGCCAACGGTGTCGAGCCGTATCGCTATCTCGTCTGGCTGTTTGCAAAATTGCCGCTCGCTACGACCGCTGAAGATCATGCAGCGCTACTCCTCTGGGCCATGCAGACGCCCCGAGGGGCGTCGTTCATTGATCGCTTACCAATCGTAAGTATCGTGAACGGGCGCCAGCCTTTACCACAAAGATTGAAGACTCGGCATGCGCCCCCAGGCAAGCCGGGTCTGAAGAGCGCGCAAGGTAGGTATCGAGCATCTCAGCGAGCCGCCAGATCTGGCAGGGACCATGGCATAAACCATCGAAGCCAGCCTCGCGCGCCGCTCTCGTTCCGCCCTTTACCGCAGGATCAGTGATTGCGATCAGTAGCGTATGAGCCAACCCGGGATCATGGGAGGCAGATCCTACGAACCGAAGATCATCTTGCGTCGCGAGGCGCATGTCGATCAGAAGTACGCTGGGCCGCCAATGACCCAGAATCAGCTCGACGTCCGAATGTCCGTATGATGCACGGCCCCGAATTCCTCGCTTCGCAGTCGTCCGGCAATCGTTGCGCCGGTCGCATCGTCACGGTGCAAAAACGACAATCAGTCGCGCTTTGCTCTTGTGCGGGAGCGGCTTGTGATTCCAGAGGACGATCGCTTCCGCGTCCTCCCATTGAGGTCGATTCATATCGGGGATTCGCGCTATTCGACACAAAGCGTCGCCGGCCGCAAAAAGGGCCGGCGACGTCCGATGCTTCTCTCAGGTTCCGGCGTCTTTTGATTACGCCGATGTCAAATGAATTTGACATGCAGGCATTTCAGTGTCAATAGGAAACGAAATAGGGAATTTCCCAGTCGCTTAAATAATCGGACTGGACTTGCGATGGCGTGAGAGCAAGCCGCTGAGGCGAGCCAGACGCCCGTGCGCGGCGGACTCACGCGCGGACTCAATCACGTAGCGATAGGACAGCACCAGAACCGACCGAATCAAGCGTCGCAAAGCAGCCTCTTATATTCCCGCCTGACCACGCGATAGCAACCGCATGCTTGGGCTTCGATACTGTGCCGGTCAAGAACCTCGACGCGACGCCCGTCATAGCGGATCGCGCCCATGCTCTGCAGGCGTTCCGCGACCTCGGATACAGTCGCAGGACGAACGCCCAGCAATTGGGCGATCAGGTCGTCCGTCACGGGCAACGCATTGGAGTCGAGCCGGTCGAGGCTCAGTAAAAGCCAGCGGCAGAATTGCTGGAAAACCGGATGGTGGCGATTGCAAATGGCAGTCTGCGCCATCTGCGTGATCAGCGCCTGCGAAAAGCGCAGGACGAGATCCTGCAACTGTCCGCCGCGCGCCAGTTCGTTCCTAGCGAAATCGACATCGAGACAGTACGTAAGCCCCCCGGTCTGCACAACGGCGCGAGTTGAAACCGGCTCGCCGCCCAGGAAAGCCGCGAGCCCAAGAAGCCCGTCGCGCCCAATGACTGCGATCTCCGTCGTTACGCCGCCGTCGGACACCTGCAACATGGAAAAGACCGCCGTGGCCGGCAGATAGATGCGTTCAAGGCGATCGCCCGGTTCATAGACGACCGTGCCGGGCTGAAGCGCCATGCTCGTCAGATGCGGCCCGATGCGGGCCTGATCTTCGGCTGGCAACGCTGCCAGTAGACCATTGACGTAAGGGGTATTTACTTTTGCATCCGCGCTGCTTTCGAGCAACGCCAGGCGTCCCCGTGAAACCCGCGCAACCAGCGCCAGATGCTGCTCTTCGAGCAGCGCCCGATTCCGATGGGGTAGCAGGCTGAGCACCGCTGAACGTAGTGTGTCCTGTCCGAGTGCGTCGAGAATGCGTAGCTTGGCAAGCGTTCCCAACTCACTTTTGCCGGTGCGCCAGGCGGAAATCTGCGCGCGCGTCAGGCCAAGGCTTTCTGCGACTTGTGCATCGCTGCCAAACTCGCCAAGCAATTTCACCTCGTCGTATAACGCGTGCCAATCATTGGTCATTCAAACCGAATCCAAGGGTGTCAAATGTATTTGACGCGCTCGGAGTGCCATGAAATACTTGATCCGCCGTGAGCGCGGGGACTGTTTCTGAAAACGGTTTCGTTATAGCACAGGTTGTGCCGATCTCAACACGTTGAGACTCTCTCCGGTAACTCAAAGTCGAACACCGAATTTACGCAGATTCCAAAGCCCTTGACCGATCCAATTCGATACGTCGCGTTGCCCCACACGCTGGCGACCAAGCAAACGGTGACCATTCCTTCCGGGCCCCTGGACGACGCCCAGTTCGCAGCTCACGAGCTGGAGTTCGTGCGCCACCTTTTTGGATACGCTGACTTTTTGCGCAATTGCTCGCGCGAAACGCCAGTGTCGGATGCATTTCTGCCGGTGCTGGTCATGCTGTTGGAAATCATCGATCTCAATGCGCCGCTTGAAGCACGCCGTTGCGTCAGCCAGTTGAAGCAGATTCTGGAAATTACATTTCCCGACGTCGGCCCCGGCTCACTGCCTGACGTACCCGAAAATGCCGCTGACGTACAAGACTGGCCCTCGCCATAGGAGCAGGCGCAAGTGCATTTAGCGTCAGTACATGCGCTGACATTGTTGAGGCCAGGAGGGAAATGAGAGCCAACCCAGAGGTGGGCTCACTCGTTCGGAAAGTGATAGTGGGTAGCCGCGCTCCCTTCCGAAAGCACGGCCCCCTAAGAACGGAGCAAGCGACTTTCACCGCACTCCGCTCGCGTACAGCATTAACAGGTTGCAGAAATACACCCCCAGCGGAAGCGGCGCTCCTCGATTTACTCGCTCGCCGGTCGCAAACTTTCGCATTGTGCAATCTCAACGCGAATTCAACGTTCTTTCGGCGGTTTGAGGCTAATTTTTGGCCTCATTGCCGCGATCACCGCCACTATGGACGGACTTGTGCCAGCGATCGCATGCGCACAAGGTTGTACGCCGCCATGTTCAACACGAACATCTGGTCCACCTTCTTCAAGCCTCGCACCATCACCTGGCGCATGCGGCCCACCGTCTTGGCCCAGCCGAAACCTTGTTCGATCAACTTGCGCTTTTGCTGCGAAATGGCGTAGCCCGCGCTCGATGCAATCGTATCGGGCACTGCCGAACGCCGCCCCGAGGTGTTTTGCGCAACGTGCGGTGTGACCATCATCTGCTGGCACGCCTCGATGAATTCCTGTGCGTCGTAACCCTTGTCCGCGCCCAGTGTGATTTCTGCATCCGGATCGTCTGCCGCTTGCCGTGCGTCGTGGATCATGATCTTGGCCGCCTCACGCTCGGCATGCCCGTCGGCGCGTGTCACGCGCGCGTTGACCACCAGGCCGTGACGGTTATCGGTCAGCGTATGGCCCATGTACCGCAATTCGCTAGCCGTTTTGCCTTTGCGATAGAGCTGCGCATCTGGATCGGTCTTCGACTGATGTGTCTCGTTGCTACGTTTTTCCCCCTTGAAATCGCCCGCGCCGCCACCGTCGTTGTCCTGATCGCCCCCATTCTTGCGTATGAAGCTCTTGTGTCCAGCCCACGCCTGGATCGGCGTGCCGTCGACGCTGAAATGTTCACCCGAGAGCAGGCACTTCTTCTCGGCAATGGCCACCACTTCGTTGAAGAATTCGATGACGGCGTCGTGTTTGATCAGGCGTTCTCGGTTCTTCGTGAAGACCGTGGGCACCCACACCTCGTCATCCATTGCCAGGCCGATAAACCAGCGAAAAAGCAGGTTATATTGAACCTGCTCCATCAGTTGGCGCTCCGAGCGAATGCTATATAGCACCTGGATTAGCATGGCTCGCAGCAACTTCTCTGGCGCGATGCTCGGCCGTCCACCTTTTATGTCCGCTTCGTACATCTCGGCGAACAGTCGATCCATCCTCGCCAGCGCTTCGTTCGCCATCACGCGGATCGAACGCAATGGATGCGACTTGGGGACGAAGTCATCCAGCTTGCGCACGGAAAACAGACTCTCGGTGAACATGTCGGCGCCGCGCATGATTTCCAGTTGGCAAGTGGTGGTTCATCTATCAACGCTTCACGAACTCTGCGCGATGACGTGTTTCAGCGGTACTTCAGCAACCTGTTAAGCGCCGTACTGACGCCGGTCTTGCCTGACCACACAAGCCCTTCGCGGGCGTCACATTGTTGATTCGTCCCAACGCGCGGACGAAGGGCTCTGAACCGTAGCGATACCGGTCTCTCACAAGCTTCCCTTCGATGAATCTCTAATGCGGACCCGCGACAATTGCACCACACGGAAGTCAGCACCGTTTCAGGTTGGGGGCAAAGTTCGAACCCCTATGCGAACGATTACAGTCCGCCATTCGCTTCCTCCGCGTTCTCTTACCCGCTCCCCCAACAGCTTGCCTCGCGGCTCGCCTGCCACGGAATCAATGCTCCAGGTCCGTGGCGGAGAATCGGGCTTATCACGTTCCCGTTTCTGCCGAACCCGCGACGATCCAAACTGCGCAGATCGTCGTGGGACTCTCCGTTTAGCGCCCGTCTATTTCCCGGCAGCGTTGTGACGACGCACTCCTATCTCAGAATGGAGTAACCTGCTGCGTGGAGCAGCCCCCTGAAACACCGGACACGAGCGGCCGCGCCCGTGCAACAGAAAAGCCCTGCACAGCCAGCAATGGGGCGGCCTGACGTGCGCTTTCGAATGCGTATCATCCAGGAAGGCACGATCGCGCTCGGGCCAGGCAAGGTGTCGCTGCTCGAAGCCGTTCGAGAGCATGGTTCGATCTCGGCGGCGGCGCGCAGCATGAACATGTCGTATCGCCGGGCGTGGCTGTTGATGGATGAACTCAACCGCGCGCTGGGATCGCAGGCTACCGTCTCGGAGCATGGCGGGCAGAGTGGCGGTGGCAGCACGCTCAAGCCTGGGGGCGAAGAGATCATTCGCCTCTATCGCAGCATCGAGGCGCGCGCCGCAACGGTGTGTGCGCCCGACATCAAGGCGCTCGTCAAACTCCTGAAGACCTGAGATGCGATTGCGGCGCGCTGCCGCGTGCTACCCGTGGCGCAAGCAGAAACGCGAGACGGGCACGGCGGCGAGCGTGGGCGTTGTGTTCGCATGCAGCCGCATCATCAGTTCGACGAAGCTTGCAAGACTCGCCGTGCGCAGCGGGTGCCACGTAACCCGATGTCGTTCGCACACGCGCTTAAGCGTGCTCATCGAATCGTGGTCTATGCAGTCCACGGGAAATACCGCGAGATCCGCGTTAGCGAGCATCGCGGCGAGCAGGCCTTTGCGGTCTTCCACCCCGCCGTCGTGCACAGCCAACTCGCCTCCCGCCGATTCCACCCAGCGCCTGAGCGCGCGATTCGAACCCGGCCGGCCGCCTACGTAGACGATACGGCGCCCCTTGAGTGCATTTTCGGGGAGTGCACGCTGGGCCTCCGAGCCTTCGTAAGCTTGTGTCGTCTGCTCCATGGCATGCACCTCGGCACGCAGGACTTTGATCAATGCGTGGGCTTCGTCGAGTTGCGCGCGCAGCGTCTGGAGGGCTGTGGCGTCGGCGTTGGCGCGCTGTTCTGCGGCCTCGCGGCGGCTCGTCTGGAGCGCGAGCCGCGCGTCGCGTGCGGCTTGCGCTGCCTCTAGCGCTTCGAGCTGCACGTGCTGCGGCATCGCTTCGCGTGCCTGGCGCTGAACCACAACCTGTGCCGCTTGCGCTTGCAGCGCGCTGCGCGCAGCGTCGCGCTCGCCGCTCATTTCATGCAGCCGGGTCTGCTGGCGCTCGACCTTGGCCTGCAGTTTCGCGTTCTCGGCTTCCAGCGCCACGAGGCGCCGCAGGTCGGCACGATTGGCAGCGCCCACCAGGTGCGAGAGCATGTGCACCTCTCCGAACACGACCTGGCGCACTTCCATCGTCGTCGCGGGATGAGTCATCAGTGCCCAGTAGGCCGGCGGAATGTCACCGTTCGCGAGCGCATCCTTCCAGAGTGCGAGCACGGCCTCGGCTTCCCGTGCATAGGCGAAACGGCGGACCGCGCCTGCGTAACGCGTGTCGAGCGCTTTTTGCAGCGCCTTGCCGCCCGCGCCGCCTGCTGGCGCCAGTTCGACGGCGGCGTGATGGATGTCGAGATCGCTGGCGCGCTGAGCGTCGAGCATCGTGTACTTCGGCACCAGCTTGCGCAACTCATGCGTGCTCAAGCAGGTGCCGATGATCGAGCAGTGCAGATGGGCGTCGAGTTCCGCGAGGCGCGTGCGTTGGCGCGCGCGGGCGAGTTCGGCTTGCGAGGGGCCGCAACAATCGGCGCTGGCGAAGGCGCGCAGCGCAGTCTCGTGCGAGGACGCCTCGGCCGGTGTACGGGCGAGGCGGAACGGCGGTGCGTGCATATTGACCTCTGTCCGGTGTGGAACACAGGCTCTGCATGGGCTCTAAAGTGCCAGTTCGCGTCCACAAACATCATGTGCATGGAACTCCTTGTTGCGAGCGCATGCGGCGGTTGTGCGCCAACAAGAAGGACCGCACGTTGCGCTTCGCAATATACCAAGGAATATAACGATGTCAAGAAGGCGGCTGTTACCCGTTTACAGGGGGCGGTCCATGACGTGGCGTTGTCCAGTAAAGCACGCGGGTCGCGTTGCTCACGTGCCAGGCTCGCTCTCTAGTGTGGCCGCGATAACGAGGGCCGCAGGCCTGGGACGATCGTTGGCTGCCTCGCACGTGCACCCGGCAGGCGCAGTCGCGTGCTGGGCAAGCACATGCTCGACGCCAAGCCCGACGAAGGTCGCGTCGAGTCGCTCCAGTTCGGCCACGGTACAGCGCAGTGCTTCTGTGTCGAGACAGAACGCGTCGCTGAAGAGCGCATTGCGTATCTTGTCGAGCCGCCGCGCATCTCGAATCGCGCGTTTGAGCTCGCGCTCCTTGGCGAAGCAAGAAGGACCGATTCGCCGTGAGAGCGTGGCGAGCAGCGGCTGCAGCGACGCGGCGGCCTGCGCCGCGTCCGCATCTTCGCCGTGCGCAAGCATGCGGTTGAAGCGTTCGATGCTGTTGCGCAGACGCCGGAACGCGTCAATCAAGTCGCTGATTAGCTCGGCGCGCTCGTGTCCCGACGCGGGGCGCAGCGCGGTGATCGTGGATACGAAGTCGTCGGCGATGACCGGCGACGCCGATGTTGCGCAAACGAGGCGCCGACTGTTCGCCAATCTCTACTCCCTAATCAGATGTTCATTCCTTCGTTATATTCTATCCGATATAACGAGAAACGCAGACCCTCCTGGAAACCGCCATCGACTTGCTTGCCACTCGAGTGGTAGAAGGAGGCCAGTTCCACCGATTGCGTCGGGCACTAGCCGGCCATTCACCCGCACTCCCAGCCACGCATTTAAATGTCGGCGGAGCTCACCAAAGCAGCCATAGGGGGTACCTCGAGCCGAATGACCGCAACCCAATACGGTCTTTCACCGCACCGAAAGGAATGTCCGTTTGCGGCGCCCAACGCGCTAGCCAGACACCAATGCCGCTACCCTTCAATTTCTAGATAGTTCGATCAGTGCGGCTTCGTTGCCCATCATGCGAGCGTGTCTTTTCTGGCCGCTCGCAGACGCTTAAGCTGCTCCAGCACAATCCGGTGATCGTAGGGTTTTGATAGTGCGGGGCCGTCATCGCATAATCTTGCGGCTTTTTCGACAGAGTCGGCAATGCTTCCTGCCAGGATCACCCGAATGTCGGAAAACCGCTCGCGTATCCACTTCGCCAGCGCGAATCCGCTACGCTCCTCGCCCCCAACGTCCGCAAGCACGATATCGATGGCTGAAGCCTTATCGGCGAGCAGGGCTTGGGCCTCGACGCTGTCAACTGCCTCCAAGACGAGGTATCCGCATGCGCGAAGATATTCCGCAAGCGGCGTACGTACGAGTATGTCTGCATCAACAATCAGGATATGAGGTGTGGTCACGAACATCCGTCCGGAGGTAGGCCCAGCACTGAACGAAACAACTTCGCCGCGTGCGCAGTGTTGTATGGTTTGGCGACGAACAGGCACATCGACACGCTTGCACCAAGCTGAATGTCGCCAGAAGTGAGAATGACGGGAATGCCAGGATGGTCTCTGGCAATGAGCTCGGCCAGTTGTCGACCGTCAAGCATGCCGGGCATCTGTATATCGGAAAAGACAAGGTCGACCCTTTCTCCGGCGCGGATATAGGCCAGGGCATCATCGGCGCAGCTCGCCTCTATGACGGCAAAGCCAACAGCACGCAGTCCTTCGGCCAAGGCCACGCGGACAAGGACGTCATCCTCCGCGACCAGGACATGAGCCACGCGTGGTTGCGGTTGCGGTTGCGGTTGCGGTTGCGGATGGGGATGGGGATGGGGATGGGGCGCCATCAATTTCCCCTGAGGAAAGCGCGTTTAATCAACACTGAAACAGCAATTTCCGTTCCCGAGCGCCGTTGTCCGGGCGCGTCTTGCCGCTCCACCGCGGGCGAGCTTCGTGCCGCACTGCCGGGCGCGTTCGGCTAAAAGCGACAAGCGGCTTGAACGTTTTTGGGGGGGCAGCGCGTGCACCGAATCGGAATGTGCGGGTCATCACCAGCCAGTTGCCGCTCGAACACTGGCATGCGTGGTTGCAAGATCCGACGCTTGCCGACGCCATCCTCGACCGGCTCGCGCATCAGGCACACAAGCTTCCGGTCAAGGGCGATTCGATGCGCCGAAACACGAAATCCGATTCCGCCGACGCCTGATCGTGATCAC
Organism: Paraburkholderia bannensis; assembly: GCF_014200455.1. Taxonomy (GTDB): domain Bacteria; phylum Pseudomonadota; class Gammaproteobacteria; order Burkholderiales; family Burkholderiaceae; genus Paraburkholderia; species Paraburkholderia bannensis_A. The sequence goes on from NZ_JACHBW010000031.1 coordinate 60,220, forward strand.
CGTCGCTATAATTTTCTGACCGCGCAACACCACCTTCCAGACTGATCACGATCACCGAAACGGCTAATCACGATCGCCGAAATCCGCGAGGCAGCCATCAACGACGTTGCAATCAGGAGCGAAAGGCCCACTGAAATTTAGTCGTTGAGGCGACAACTAGTTTGAAAATTTCCGCTGACGCTCTGCCAACATTTGACGTTCCCCGTCAGGCTGTTCAGGCACGCGGCCGCATTCGGTGAGCCAGCCTTGATACGTTGATATGAACAAAGGGATATGGTCTCCAGACGAGGCAGCGAACATACTTTTGCGTCGCGACAGGCAGAGAGATTTGCCGGAGAACGCGTCAGACGGGCACTACCTGAATTATAGTA
>NZ_JACHBW010000032.1 GCF_014200455.1 Paraburkholderia bannensis
TCGAGCGCTGCCGCCAGGAAGTGCCGCAACTTCGCGAAGTGGATGGGCGTCAGGTATCCTGCCATCGTGCTGAGGAGGTGGGGGAATAGGGATGCTTGAAGCGACGGCGGCGCGTCGTTTTGCGCGCCGCCAACGTAGAGGCGGCCGTCGTGCCGCTTTGAAAGTGCGTGCGTGGGCCAGACGCTGGGGACAAACGGCGCGCGCCGCGATGGGCGCTGCGCTCGCGCTCGCCGTGGCGCTCGGGCCTTCACTCGACCGTCCGTTGCGGCTCGCCGCTGTGTCCGGTTCGCATGCCTCGCGCGTCTTCATCCCCCGCGCATTCGGCGCGGGCGCTGCCGCCAATACGCCCGGCGTGCGTCCGCCGGTGCCCACATCGCACCTGCCCGGTTCTTCCGGTGGAAGCCTGCCGGGGTTCCACTCGCCGCCGGCCGTGCCCAGCTACGCCTCGGGCACGACCGCCGGCGGCCCGGTGCGCACGCAACCGGCGCGCATGCCGTTCTATGTCGCCACGCGCGGCACCACCACGATCTATCTGCTCGGCACGCTCCATGTGGGCGACCCGGTCGACTATCCGCCGAATCAGCCGTTTCGCCAGTCGATCCTGGCAGCGCTCAACGCCTCTCCCACGCTCGCGCTCGAACTCTCGCCCGACGATCTGCTGGTCTCGCAGGACGACGTATCGAAATATGGCGTGTGCCGACGCCCTTGCCTTGAACAGATGCTGCCAGAGCCGCTGTGGGCGAAGCTCGCGGCACGCCTGCGCGGCAACCCCGAGGCGCTGGCCGAAATCCGCAAGATGAAGCCGTGGCTGGCTTCGCTGCTGGTGGAAACCTACGACTCGCTGAGCGCGGGCCTGCAAACCGAGTACGGCACCGAGGCGCAGTTGCAGAACGTCTATCTGCGCCTGAAGGGACGGCGCGTGGTGGGCCTGGAGCGGCTGGGCGAGCAGATGCGCGCCTTCACGAACCTGAACCTGGCGCAGCAGCGCGAGATGCTGGCGCAGGATCTTGCGCAGACGCCCGCGCAGAATCTTGCCGATGTGCAGACCCTGCTGCACCTGTGGCGAGTGGGCGACGCCGATGCGATCGCCGCCTGGGAAGCCGCGCGCACCGAGAAACTCTCGCACGATCCGCGCGTGGCGGCTTCAGTGGACAACCGCATCGTCTATGAACGCAACCGGCGCTTCGTCTCGCGCATGCAGCAGTACGCCGGGCCGAACAAACCGCTGTTCGTGGCGATTGGTTCGCTGCATCTGGGCGGGCGCAAGGGAGTGCTGCAGTTGCTGCGCCAGCGCGGGTTCATGGTCGATCCGGGTTGAGCGGATCAGCTTGCGCGGGGGCCTTGCGTTTGCGTGGCGGTTTCTGCGCTTTGTCTACCGTCGCCGATCTTTCAGCCTTAACGGCAGGCTTACGGGTGTTCGCGCGCCTCGGTGGTTTGTCCCGCGCCGCCGACACTTGCAGCGCATCGCGCAACGCCTCGATCGCCGTGCTCCACTCGCCCACTTCCTGCTGACGAAAGAGCCGCGCGGTGGGATACCACGGCGAATCCGCGCGGTTTTCGAGCCAGCGCCATTCGCTGTTCGCCGGCACAAGAACCCACACCGGCTTGCCGAGCGCGCCCGCCAGATGGGCAACCGAGGTATCGACGGCAATCACGAGATCGAGGTTCATGATGAGCGCTGCGGTATCGCCGAAGTCGCGCAGATCGTCGCTGAAGTCGTGAATGACCGTCGGGGTTTCCAGCGCCGCGAGCTGGGCGCGGGCCGCCTCGCCCTTTTGCAGCGAGAACCAGCTGATTTCGTCGAGCGCGAAAAGCGGCGCGAAGGCCGCTAGCGGCACGGAGCGATTGCGGTTGTTGTAGAAAGTCGGACTGCCGCCCCAGACGAGGCCGACCTTGCGACGCGCAGCGGATTTGCCAGTGATTTTATCCACCGCGTTTTCCACTGCTTTATCCACCACTTTATCCACCACTTTATCCACCGCTTGGTCCACCGCTTGGTCCACCACTTGGTCCACGGCGTTATCCACCTCGCTGTCCACTGCCTTGTCCACCGCCTTATCCACGGTTTTATCCACAGCCGCCTGCACGCGCCGTTTCCACGCCTCGATTTCGACCTCGCGCGCGAACAGATACGGCACCTTGTCCGGAATCGTGTCGAATTCGGTGCCGCATGCGGCGGGCGCGCTCATCGCGTAGATCCAGTAGTCGTAATCGCCCCCGGGTTTGCCGGTCCAGGCGCGGTGCACGCCCGGCACCGACTGCGCGAGCAGTTGCAGCGGTTGCGTGATGCAGACGTCGACGCTCGCGCCGCGCGCGGCGATTTCCGTGGCATAGCGCACGAACTGGATCTGGTCGCCGAAACCCTGCTCGTGGACCAGCAGCACGCGCTTGCCTTCGAGCGGTTCGCCGGTCCATTCGCGCACGCCTTCGATATCGTGCGGTGCATAGTCGCAGGCGCGCCAACGCCGGGCGTATTCGGCCCAGCCTTCGCGATACTCGCCGCGCTTGAGCTTGAGCCATACGAGGTTCTGGCGCGCATCGGCGTGTTCGGGATCGAGTTCGAGGGCGCGCTCGTAGTAGGGCGCTTCTTCGTCATTGCGGCCTTGCGCAGCCAGCGACGCGCCAAGACACACCAGGTTCGCCGCGTTCGGCTCCAGCGCCACGGCCTCGCGATAGCAATGCTCCGCTTCGCGATAGTCGCCGGCCTGACCGAGCGCCGTGCCCAGATTCACCCATGCGGCGGCAAAGGTCGGCGCCAGTTCGACAGCACGACGGTAATGCACGATGGCAGTGGACTCGTCACCGAACGCTTTGAGCGCATTCGCCACGTTGAAGTGCAAGGCGGCCTCGTCGGGCGCCATGTCGAGCGCTTCGCGGTAGCACGCGATGGCTTCGTCCAGGCGGCCCAGCTTTGCCAGCACGCTGCCAAGGTTGATCCGCGCATTGGTGGCGCCCGGGTCCAGCGCGAGCGCCGCGCGGCAATGGCGCGCCGCGCCTTCGAGGTCGCCCAGGTCGCGCAGGGTGAGCGCGAGATTGTTGTGGGCGTCGGCGAAATCGGGATTCAGGCGCAGTGCTTCGCGCAGGTTCTGCGCGGCTTCGCTGGTCTGGCCGAGTGCGCGCGCGGCCAGTGCGCGGTTACTCCAGCAGACGGCGTCGCCAGGCGCGTGCTGCAGGGCGCGGTCCATCAACGCCAGCGCGCCATGATGATTGCCTTCTTGATGCAGCGCGACGCCGAGGTAGTGCAGCGCATCGGCATGGGCCGGGTCTTGCTCGATCAGACTGCGATAGACCGCCTGCGCCTCGCCGAGACGGCCCGCGCCGTGTGCAGCCAGGGCCGCGGAGAGCGGGTCTGCGGAAAAATCGGTGTTCATGGCTATCGTGCGATGGGCGGGCGCCATGCGCGTTGGGCAGGTTGCGCGGGCCGCCGACCGGATTGTTAAGGGAATCTAACAAGGTACGGATCAGGCGTCCGATCGAGCATCAGAAAAATCCGAAAGTGCTAAGGAGTCTGACGCAGCCACGTAAAGCGCTCCGCGCGCGCCACGCTTTAGTTGGATTCCGATATCGGCGCGCGCGCGGCGCTTCTACGATGCGGCTTCCCTTTGCTCTCCTGTCGCATCATGCCGCCCAACCTTTCGAATTCACCGATCATCAGGATCGACACGCCTCTCGTCAGCGTCATCACGCCAACATGGGAGCGTGAAGCCATGCTGCCGTTCGCCTACCGTTCATTCGCCCATCAGGACGTGAGCGCATGCGAGTGGATCGTGATCGACGACAGCGCCACGCCGAGCGCCTTCATGGCGAGCCTGCGCGACCCGCGCGTGGTTTACCGGCACGTGGCGCAACGCATGAGCATTGGCGAGAAGCGCAATCTGGCGGCGGATCTGGCGCGCGCCGACGTCATCGCTCACTTCGACGACGACGAGTTCTATGCGCCCGATTACCTGCGCACGATGCTCGACCAGATGAAGGCAGCGCAGGCCGATATGGTCAAGCTCAGCGCGTTTTTTCTGTATAGCCGCGTGTACGGCAAGTTCGCGTGGTGGGACACGCTGCGCAAGAGTGGGCTGCACTTTCGCTGGAGCCGGCAACCGATGACGTCGCTCAGCTTTCCCGCCGAACACCAGGCTTTCGCCGATAACCACCTCGGTTACGGCTTCAGCTATGTCTATACGAAGCGGCTGTGGGCGGCGGGGCCGTTCGAGCCATCGTCGTTCAACGAAGACTGCGCGTTCGCGCTTGCGGCGCGCGCGCGCGAGGCGAATCTGCTGCTGCTCGCCGACGATATCGGTCTGTGCGTGCACGTGCTTCATGCGTACAACACATCGGCGAGCTTTCCGCAGTACATCCTGCCGGACGCACTGGTGGCGCGACATTTCCCGCGTTTGGCCGAGGCGATGCGGGAAATGCCGGCGATCGTGCGGCCGGACGCCGTTTAAACCCCGACCGCGCCCGCCGCGCGCACGTCGATGCCCGCTTCGTCGAGCGCCGCGCGGATGCGGCGCGCGAACGCCAGTGCGTGCGGGCCGTCGCCGTGCAGGCAGATGGTCTGGGCGTTGAGCGGCACCCATGCGCCGTCGACGGCTTGCACGCGCTGTTCGCGGATCATCGCGAGCGTGCGCGCCAGCACGGCGTCTTCGTCGTCGAGCAGCGCGCCCGGTTCGCTGCGCGGCACCAGCGAGCCGTCGGCGCGATAGCCGCGGTCGGCGAACACTTCCTCGATCGCCACCAGCCCGGCTGCGCGCGCGGCGGCCACGAGACCGCTGCCCGCGAGCGCGAACACCGTCACCGAAGGATCGAAGTCGTGCACGGCGCAGACGATGGCGTCGGCGATCTTCGCGTCGCGCGCGGCCTGGTTGTAGAGCGCGCCGTGTGGCTTGACGTGGGCGATGCGTCCGCCCTCGGCCTGGGCGATCGCCGACAGCGCGCCCAGTTGATAGAGCACGCCCGCGTAGATTTCCTCGGCGGGCAGGTCCATCTCCTTGCGGCCGAAGTTTTCGGGGTCGTTGAAGCTCGGGTGCGCGCCGATCGACACGCCCTTGCCGACGGCCCAGCGCACGCATTCGCGCATTGCGTTGGCGCCGCCCGCATGCCAGCCGCACGCGATATTGGCGGAGCTTACGAGGTCGAGCAGCGCCTCGTCGGAGCCGCAGCCTTCGCCGAGGTCGGCGTTCAGATCGATGGTGGTCATGATGTTTCTCTCCGTATTGCCTGACGCCCGCCGCACCGCCTGGTCCTGGGCGGCGGGGGCGTGTGATGCGTGGGGTGCGGCGTGCTTTCGCCGCTACCGTTTTAGTGGGTGCGCTGCGCTTTAACGCGCGCGTGCGCGGCGCTCGTCCTGCATGGCGATGGCCGTATCGATCTGGCGCAGATACGCACGCTCTTCGAGCAGCGCATGGCGTGCCACCGCCCGCGTCGTCTCGACAAAACGCACGCCCGCCGCCAGGCGCACCTGGGCGAGTTTCCAGAGATCCGCGCGAATCACCACGCCGATCCTCGGATAGCCGCCCGTGGTCTGCGCGTCGCTCATCAGCACGATGGGCTGGCCGTTCGGCGGCACCTGGATCGTGCCGGGCAGCACCGCATGCGAGAGCAGGTCGGCGCGCGCCGCTTCGGCTTCGCGCGCGAGCGCCGTGCCTTCAAGCCGGTAGCCCATGCGATTGCTGTTGGGCGTGACGCGCCACTCGTCGGACCAGAACGCGCGCTGCGCCTCGGGTGTGAAGCTGTCGTATTCAGGGCCGCGCAACACGCGTACCGGCACGGCCCACAGCACGCCGTCCGGATGGCGGCCGCGCCGGTGATGCGGCTCGTCCACATGAACGAAGCCGCATTGCGACGGCGCTTTCACGCCGAATGCGGGTGCGCCCGGCGCCAATGATGCGCGCTCCCCGCCCGGCGCGAACGAGGCGCCGGTGGCGAGCCGGTCGCCGTCCTTGAGCGCGCGTCCCGCGAGGCCGCCAAAACCGGCGGCCAGATCGGTGCTGCGCGAGCCGAGCATCGGCAGGACGTCGATGCCGCCCGCCACGCACACATAGGCGCGCATGCCGAGCTTAGCGCCTGCAAGCACGAGCTCCTCACCGGCCGCGACCGGCAGGCTCCACCACGACCAGACCGGCTTGCCGCCCAGCGTCGCGTTGAAATCGGTGCCGGTGACGGCGACGCGCGTGGCGCGCGCGAAGCGCAGCGCCACCGGGCCGAAGGTGATTTCCAGACCGGCGGCGTCGGGGCGGTTGCCGACCAGCCGGTTGCCCACTTCGAGCGCCAGCGTGTCGAGCGCGCCGCCGCCGGCGACGCCCAGATGCCGGTGGCCGGGGCGGCCCAGATCCTGAACCGTGGTGAGCAGGCCTGCACGCAATACCTCGATCATGCGCGGGCCTCCTCGATGCTTTCGCCGATGTGCTCGATGACAAAGCGCACGCGGTCGCCCGGCATCAGCAGGGTGGGCGGATTGCGGGTGGGATCGAACAATTTGAGCGCGGTGCGGCCGATCAGTTGCCAGCCGCCCGGCGACTGGGCCGGATAGATGCCCGTCTGCGCGCCGCCGATGCCGACCGATCCCGCCGGCACGGCCACACGTGGCGCGCCGCGGCGTGGCGCGTGCAAGGCGGCGTCGAGACCGCCGAGATAGGCGAAGCCGGGCTGAAAACCGAGGAAGAACACGGTATAGACACCCGCGGCGTGTCGCGCGGCGACATCGGCGGGCGCGAGGCCCGTGTGGCGCGCGACGGCGGCCAGATCCGGCCCGGCTTCGCCGCCGTAGCGCACGGGGATCTCGACTTCGCGGCCTTCGGCGGCGTCGGCTTTGAGCGCGTCACTGCCTTCGGCGTCGTGCCAAGCCGCTTCGAGCGCGCGCGTGAGCGCGACGGCGTCGGCGGTGAGCGCGTCGAAGGTGATCGTCAGGTTGTTCATGCCGGGCACGACTTCGCGCACGGCGTCCCAGCCGCGCGCGAGCGCGGCCACGGTCCAGATGCGGCGCTGCACGTCGAGCGTGGCCGGCGGCGGCGCTTCGCAGACGAGCGCCTCGTCGCCGAGCGGATAGATACGGGGAACAGGATTGCGCATGATGTTCGGATTCCGCTGCGAGACCATGGTCGCGATGAATCGGCCCGGCACGCGGATGGGGTCAAGTTACTTTCTTGACGAATTATCGACAATTTCTACGTAAGCGTTTGCCCCGGGCACAACGCAGCGCAGCCGGCTGGAAGAACGGTGAGGAAATGAGCGTGGACGCGGTAAGGGGCGGAGCTTTTGCTCCCGGCCCTCAGCACGTCCATCAACGCGTCCATTAACGCGGACGCAGCCGCCCCGCGAGATGCGCGCCGGCTTCGGTGACCACGGCGTCGAGCGGCAGATCGTGCGCCTCCGGTTCGAGCACGCCATCGTCGATACGGCAGGCCTCCCAGGCGACGCCCACCGTGAGCGGCGGCTGCGCCGCGGGCCACGCAGCGAGCGTGCGGTCGTAATAACCGCCGCCATAGCCCAGCCGATAACCCGCGCGATCGAAGCCCACGCACGGCACCAGCAGCAGATCGGGCAGGGCGTGGTCTGCGGCGTCCTGCGCGGCCGGTTCGGGGATGGCGTGATGGCCTTCGCGCATCGGCGCCCCTGGCGTCCAGAAATAGAACTGCAAGGGTGTGTGACGTTCGCGAATGACCGGCAATGCGGCGCGTCGCGATGCATCGGCGGCGAGCCAGCCGGCGATCCATTCGCGCGCATCGAACTCGCCCGGCAGGGGCCAGTAGAAACCGATCGAGCGCGGTGCAAGATGCGCGATGAGTGCATCGAGATTCGCCGTCAGCGCGGCATTCGCAACCTTGTCGGAAAAGGCCGCCAGACGGGCCTCGCGAAGCCGTAAACGCCAGCTCTTTTTGGCTTCGGCCAAAGGGTTGCGTGCTATGCTTGGGTTCACCTCGCGCTCCAGAAATAACGATGTCCAAACGCCTTGTCCGAGTATATCGCGTGGTCGGTCTTGCACTGACCGCCGCGGCTCTCGTCGCGTGCAGCACGGCCGATGCCGTGCGTCCCGTCGCGCTGCCAGTGGGGGCGACGCTCACGCCCGACGACCAGACTTTCATCCAGCTTCGCGAAGCCTCGCGTAACAACGATGCAGGGCGCGCCGCGCAACTCGCGGCGTCGATTCCGGATTACCCGGCGCCGTCGTATCTCGAATATTTCCAGATCAAGCCGCAATTGTTCGACTCGCAGGGCCACGCACGCGTGGACGCGCCCGACGCGCCCGTGCTGTCCTTCCTGCAGCGCTATGACGGCCAGGCCATCGCCGACCGTCTGCGCAACGACTATCTGCTGGTGCTGGGCGCGCGTCACGACTGGGCGAGCTTTGACAGGCAGTACACCCGCTTCGTACTCAACGACGACACGCAGGTGAAGTGCTACGCGCTGGAATCGCGCGCGGCGCGTGGCGACAACGTCGCCGACGACGCGCGCGCGCTGCTCACCGAGCCGCGCTATTACGGCGACGGCTGCGTCGATCTGATCACGGCGCTGGCCATCAAGAACCAGCTCACCAGCAACGACGTCTGGCAGCAGATCCGCCTCGCGTACGAGCAGAACCAGACTTCGACGGGCGCGAAGCTGCTCGACGCGCTTGCCCAGCGGCCGGACCCCACCGCGTTCAGCCAGGCGGTCAGCACGCCGCCGCTCACGCTCGCTCGCGGCGTTGGCGCGGACGATCAATCGCATCAGCTCGCGCTGCTCGCCGTTACGGTGATGGCGCGCAACGACCCGGCCATGACGGCGTCCACCTTCGCGGCGGTCGCGCCTTCGCTCACCTCGCCCGAGCGCGCGGTGGGCTGGGGCACGATCGGCTACCAAGGCGCCCAGAAACGCATGCCGGGCGCGCTCGACTGGTATCGACTGTCGGCCAATGCGCAGCTGTCGTATCCGGCTTATGAATGGCGCACGCGCGCGGCGCTGCTGGGCGGCGACTGGACCATGGTGCGCTGGTCGATCGAACAGATGCCGGCCGCGCTGCGCGCGCAGCCTGCCTGGGTCTACTGGCACGCACGCGCGCTCAAGCAGGCCGGTGAAACGGGCCAGGCGAACCAGGAATTCGCGTCGATCTCGCAGGGCTATAACTTCTACGGCCAGCTCGCCACGGAAGAGCTCGGCCAGAAAATCACCATTCCGCCGAAGACCACGGTCAGCGACGCCGACATCGCCCAGGTTGCGCAAACGCCTGGCTTTGCGCTCGCGCAGCGTTTCTACGCGCTTAATCTGCGTCTCGAAGGCAATCGCGAATGGAACTGGCCGTTGCGCGGCATGAGCGACCGTCAACTGCTCGCGACTGCCGAGTACGCCAGACGCATCCAGCTGCTAGACCGCACCGTCAACACGGCCGACAAAACCGTCAGCGAGCATGACTTCTCGCTGCGCTATCTCGCGCCTTTCCGCGACGTGGTGGAGCGCGATGCGCAAACCAACGGCCTCGACGTCGAATGGGCCTATGGTCTGATCCGTCAGGAGTCGCGCTTCATTCTCAACGCGAAGTCGGGCGTGGGTGCGAGCGGCCTGATGCAGATCATGCCGGCCACCGCGCAGATGGTGGCGAAGAAGATTGGCCTGGGTCCGCTTTCGCGCGACCAGCTCAACGATCTCGACACCAACATCCTGCTGGGAACGAACTATTTGTCGATGATCTACAATCAGTTCGACGGCTCCGCCGTGCTCGCCACGGCCGGTTACAACGCCGGGCCTGGACGCCCGCGTGCCTGGCGCTCCACCCTGCAGGGCGGCGTCGAAGGAGCCATCTTCGCGGAAACCATTCCGTTCCAGGAAACCCGCGATTACGTGAAAAACGTGTTGTCGAACACGGTCTACTACGCGGCACTGTTCGAAGGCCGTCCGCAATCGCTCAAGGCGCGTCTCGGCTTTATCACGCCCTAAGCCGACCTGGCGCCGCGCGGCGCGCTCCGTGAAACTGACGGGCGCGGCGCGCGAGCCTCCGGACTTCTTCATGCACTGTGCGCCGCGCCGCCCAGCTCACGAGGAGGTCGGAGATGCGACATCAAGCCATCGCGGTCATTGGCGGTTCGGGATTCATCGGCAGCCATCTTGTCAATGCGCTCGTCGAGGCGGGCAAGGATGTCCGCGTCGCCACCCGGCGGCGCGCCTCGGCCAGCCACCTCACCCTGCTTCCCATCGATGTGCTCGAAACCGACGTGACCGATCCGGTCGCGCTCGCCAGTTTCGTGGAAGGCTGCGACGCCGTCATCAATCTGGTCGGTACGCTGCATGGCGGCCACGGCGACCCATATGGCGCGGGCTTCGCGAAACTGCACGTCGAACTCCCCACGAAGATCGTTGCCGCCTGCGAAGGCAAGGGCGTGCATCGCCTGATCCATCTGAGCTCGCTGGGCGCCGATCCGCGCGGGCCGAGCATGTATCTGCGCTCGAAAGGCGATGGCGAAAAAGCCGTGCGCGCGGCCACGGCGCTGGCCACCACGATCCTGCGGCCGTCCGTCGTGTTCGGTCCGGAGGATAACTTCCTCAATCGTTTTGCGGTGTTGCAAAAGCTTTTCCCGATGATTCCGCTGGGCATGCCGGACGCGAAATTCCAGCCGGTATACGTGGGCGATGTGTCCAGGGCAATCGTCAATGTGCTCGATCTCGACGCCGCGAGCGGGCACACTTACGAACTCGGCGGCCCAAGCGTCTATACGCTCGAACAACTGGTGCGGTATTGCGGCGAAGTCGTGGGACGGCAGGCGCGCATCGTGCGGCTGCCCAATACGTTCGCGCGGCTTCAGGCGTTCTCGTTCGAACTCGCGCCGGGCGAACCGGTGCTCACGCGCGACAATCTCGATTCGATGAAAGTCGATAGCGTGCTGACCGGGCCGCTCGCGCCGGAACTGGGCATCGAACCGGCGAGCATCGAAACCATCGCGCCGCTCTATCTCGCCGACGCCTCGTTGCGCTCGCGCCTGAATATTTTCCGTGCGAGCGCGGGCCGCTAGACATCGCTCAACTCATAACCGCCCAACGCTCAACATCATGAAGCTCGTCATTGGAGACAAGAACTATTCGTCGTGGTCGATGCGCCCCTGGCTGCTGCTCACGCACTTCGGCATCCCGTTTGAAGAAGTGCTGATCCAGCTCGACCAGCCCGGCACCCGGGACGCGATCCTCACGTTTTCGGCCTCGGGCAAGGTGCCTTGCCTCGTGAGCGACGATGGCGCGGCTGTGTGGGACTCGTTGGCGATTGCCGAAACGCTGGCCGAACGCTTCCCGCAGCATGCGATGTGGCCGCGCGACGCGAATGCGCGCGCGCAGGCGCGCAGCGTGAGCGCCGAAATGCATTCGGGCTTTGCCGAGCTGCGCGCGCGCATGCCGATGGCGATCCGCACCTCGAAGCCGGGCGCGGGCGCGACGCCCGGTGCGCTCGCCGATGTCGCGCGTATCGATGCGCTCTGGAATGCCTGCCTCGACGTGAGCGGCGGTCCGTTCCTGTTCGGCGAATTCAGCATCGCCGATGCAATGTTCGCGCCGGTGGTGATGCGCTTTAACAGCTACGCGCCGCCGCTTTCGCCCAAGGCCGCCGCCTACGCTGCGCGCGTGACGGCGCTGCCCGCCGTGGCCGCATGGATCGAGGGCGCGCGCCGCGAAACGCATCGCATCGGTCACGATGAACTCGACGTATCGGCAGATAGCGCAGCATGAAAATCTACGTCGTAGGCGGCGCGATCCGCGATGAAATGCTTGGGCTGCCCGTGCGCGACCGCGATTACGTGGTGGTTGGCGCGACGCCCGAGCAGATGGCGGCGCAGGGTTATCGTCCGGTGGGCAAGGACTTTCCGGTCTTTCTGCATCCGCAGACCCAGGAGGAATACGCGCTCGCGCGCACCGAACGCAAGACCGCCGCGGGCTATCACGGCTTCCAGTTCTTCTACGCGCCCGATGTGACGCTCGAAGAGGATCTCGCGCGGCGCGATCTCACCGTCAACGCGATGGCGCGCGAGGTGCAGCCCGGCGGCGTGCTGACCGGTCCCGTGGTCGATCCGTTCGGCGGCGCGAAGGATCTTGAGGCGCGCGTGTTCCGCCACGTGAGCGACGCGTTTCTCGAAGACCCGGTGCGTATTCTGCGCGTGGCGCGCTTCGCCGCGCGTTTCGCCGATTTCACCATCGCGCCCGAGACCATGGCGCTGATGCGCGCGATGGTCGAATCGGGCGAAGCCGATGCGCTGGTGCCGGAGCGCGTCTGGCAGGAGGTCTCGCGCGGGCTGATGGAAGCCAGGCCCTCGCGCATGTTCGAGGTGCTGCGCGAATGCGGCGCGCTCGCGCGCGTGATGCCGGAGGTCGACAGCCTGTTCGGCGTGCCGCAGCGCGCGGACTATCATCCGGAGGTCGATACCGGCATCCACGTGATGATGGTGATCGACCATGCCGCAGCGCAGGGCTATACGCTGCCGGTGCGCTTCGCCGCGCTCACGCACGATCTGGGTAAGGCAACCACACCCGCAGACGTGTTGCCGCGCCACCTCGGCCATGAAGGGCGCAGCGTGGATCTGCTCAAGCCCTTGTGCGACCGCCTGCGCGTGCCCAACGAATGCCGCGATCTCGCGCTGCTGGTGGCGCGCGAGCATGGCAACGTGCATCGCGTGATGGACATGGGCGCGGCCGCGCTGGTGCGCATGCTCGAACGCAGCGACGCGCTGCGCAAGCCCGCGCGTTTCGCCGAAGCCTTGCAGGCCTGCGAATCCGATCTGCGCGGACGTCTGAACTGGGAAAACGCACCTTATCCGCAGGCCGAGCGGCTGCGCGTAGCGCTGGTGGCCGCGCGCGCGGTGGACGCGGGCGCGATCGCGCGCACGGTGAGCGAGGCCTGCGCCGATAAAAACGTCGCGGAGAAGATCAAGGACGCGGTGCACCAGGCGCGCGTGGCGTCGGTGGAAAGCGCGCTGGCTTCCGAAGTCTGAGCCTTTGGCTGGCGCGTGCTTCAGCTCGACTTCAGAGCACGCGCACCAGAAACGACAGCACCATCGACAGCACGAGCGTCGACATGAACGGCAGCGGATACTCGCGGCCAAACAGGCGCAGCGTGACGTCGCCAGGCAGCCGCCCGATGCCGAGCTTGCGCAGCCACGGCTGGGCGCCCGACAGGATTGCAACGGCGATAAAGGTGGTGATGAACCAGCGGATCATGAGTGGGCCCGAAGCGGCTTAACGCGCGTTCACAGCGTATGGCTGCGGTCGCCGCGCGCGAATGCGGCGATGGTCGAATCGATGCCGCGCGAGAACGCGATCACCTTGAACAGCTCGCCCATTTCGGCCTCCGAAACGAGCTTCTGCACCGCATTTGCCGCCGGCATGAAGCGCGCGACATCGCTTACATCGATTTCGCCGAGCACTTCGGTGATGCCCGCATTCATCAGGAAACGCGCCTGCGAGGTGTAGCCGAGCAGATCCGCGCCGGTCTCCACGCCCGCCTGCGCGATGCCCGTGAATTCGACGTGCGCGGTGATGTCCTGCAAGCCGGGGTAGAGAAACGGATCGTCGTGCGCGCGATGGCGGTAGTGGCACATCAGCGTGCCCTGCACGCGCTGCGGGTGGTAGTACTCGCTGTGCGGAAAACCGTAGTCGATGAAGAACGCCGCGCCGCGCGTGAGCATCGCGCAGACGGTGCGCGTGAAGGCGAGCGCGGCTTCGTGCGTTTCGGCGATGTAATCGTCGCTGCCTTCAATGGCGGCAAGCACGCTGCCCGGCACGCTCTGCGCCCAGTTGGCGTCGAGTCCGCTCATGGCCGGACGGTCCGAAAACACCAATGCGCCCGCGTCGTTGACGGCCACGCCGCGCTCGTGCCACACGGCGTCCTTGCGCGCGAACAGACGTACCGGCATCGCATCGAGCACCTCGTTGCCGACCACCACGCCTTCGAAAATCGCGGGCAAGGCGTCGAGCCATTGCACGCGTTCGAGCAGATGCGGCGCGCGCTGCGCAATGGTCTCGCGCTGGCGTTCGCGCAATTCGCCTGACAGATCGACGATGGCATACGAATCGAACGGCACGCCTGACGCTTCGAGCGCGAGCATCATGCCCGCAGCCAGCCGCCCCGTGCCCGCGCCGAACTCCATCAGCGCGCGCGTGCCGCTCGCTGCGAGCGCTTCGCCCACGGCGCGCGCAAGCGTGGCGGCGAACAGCGGCGACATCTCGGGCGCGGTCACGAAGTCGCTGCCGTCGTCGGCGAGCAGGCCGAATTTGCGCGAGCCACCGCTGTAATAGCCCAGACCCGGCGCATAGAGCGCGCGCTCCATATAGCGATCGAACGGCAGCCAGCCGCCCGCTGCGGCGATCTCCGCGCGCAGGGTTGCGGCGAGCGCCTCGGACTGCGCGAGCGCGATCGGCTCGGGAACAGGTAAACTAGCGGGTTCGTGAGCTTTCGGATTCATCCCGGCATTGTAAATGAGCGCATCTTCCGGCATCGGCGTAGCGGATCGCGAGATCGGCACCCACCACGCACCTGCGGATAAATCGGCATCCGACCCCGCGCAGACAAGGCGTGTGGTGCTGGTGACGGGCGGCGCACGCCGGATCGGCCGGGCTTTGTCCGTGGGGTTTGCGGCACGCGGCTGGGACGTCGCGGTGCACTACGGCGAATCGGCTAACGAAGCCGAGGAAGTCGTCGCCGAAATTCGCGCCATGGGCCGCCGGGCGATCGCGCTGCACGCCGATCTGGCGAACGAAGCGCAAGTCGCGCGGCTGGTGCCGGACTGCGTGGCAGCGCTCGGTTTGCCCGCCTGCGTGCTCAACAACGCTTCGCGCTTCGAGGAAGACACGGCGCGCGACGTCGGCTACGACCGTTTGCAGCATCTGATGGCGATCAACGTGGGCGCTCCGCTGGTGCTGGCGCGCACGCTCTGGGCCGCGACGCCAGAAGCCGCCATGGACGACGAGACGCTGCGCACCTGCGTCATCAACGTGCTGGATCAGAAGCTGTACAACATGAATCCGGATTACCTGTCGTACACGCTCACCAAGGCGGCGTTGCAGAACGCAACCGTGGCGCTTGCCCAGGCGCTCGCGCCGAAGCTGCGCGTGGTGGGGCTTGCGCCGGGCCTCACGCTGCAATCGGGCGACCAGACGCAGGACGGCTTCGCCGCCGCGCATAAGGTGACGCCGCTTGGGCGCGCGTCGCGGCCGGGCGATCTGGTTGAAGCCGCGCTGTATCTGGCGCAGGCGTCAGGCGTGACCGGCACTACGCTGGTGGTCGATGGCGGCCAGCATCTGGTGCCGCTGCCGCGCGATGTGATGTTTTTGACGGGCGGCTGAGCCGCCCTTTTGCGGGATGGCCGGTGCACCGGTGATTGCGCCTGTAATTGCACCGTGAAACGCAACTAAATGAAGTTACCGCTGCCCCTACCCAAGCGCACGCTTCGCGTGCGGCTGGGCCGGCAGGGGCGGGGGCGGCCGGCCTGACCGGTCCAACGGATCATCGGGTCCGGCATCGCGCCGTGGCCGGAAGATCGCGCCGGCCCAAACCCGCGCTTTGAGACATAAGCACAGACGTCAAGCGGGGCGCGCAACCCTGCCGCCCATGCGCTTTTGCAAGATCAACCGTATGACCCGTCGGGCGCCTGCGCCCGCCAGACGTGCAGAGCAACGCACGCTTTTATCGACTGGAACGAACATGTCCGCCGTACTCCTGCATCCCCGGCTCGCCGACTGCCGCCGCCTTTTCCTGCGCAACTACGAAGTGCACATCAACATCGGCGTGCATGACTTCGAAAAACGCGGCGAACAGCGCGTCGTCATCAATGTCGATCTGTATGTGCCGCTCGCCTCGACCACGCCGCACGAAGACAAGCTGCGCGAAGTCGTCGATTACGACTTCATGCGCGCGACCGTCGCGGCGCGTATCGGCCAGGGCCATATCCACCTGCAGGAGACGCTGGTGGACGATCTCGCCAGTGCGCTGCTCGCGCACGAACAGGTGCGCGCGGTGCGCGTGTCGACCGAAAAGCCCGATGTCTATCCGGATTGCGAGGCCGTGGGCGTCGAAGTGTTCCGCATCAAGGAGGACTGAGCCATGAACGCACCCGAAACGCTGAACATGGATCAGGGCGTGGGCCAGAGCGCTGACCAGGCTGGCGCGCCCGAGGAAGGCGGCCGCCCGGCGCTGACGAAGCGCGAGCAGAAGGAAGCCTACGAGAACAACAAGCTGTTCAAGCGCATCGTGCGTCAAGTCGGCCAGGCGATTGGCGACTACAACATGATCGAGGACGGCGACAAGGTGATGGTCTGTCTGTCCGGCGGCAAGGACAGCTACGCGATGCTCGACATCCTGATGCGTCTGCGCGAGCGCGCACCGATTGATTTTTCGATCGTCGCCGTGAATCTCGACCAGAAGCAGCCGGGCTTTCCGGAGCACATCCTGCCGGCGTATCTGGACAAGATCGGCGTGCCGTATCACATCGAAAACCAGGATACGTACAGCATCGTCAAGCGGCTCGTGCCCGAGGGCAAGACCACCTGCTCGCTGTGCTCGCGTCTGCGCCGCGGCATTCTGTACCGCGTGGCGGGCGAGCTGGGCGCGACCAAGATCGCGCTCGGCCACCATCGCGACGATATCCTGCAGACGCTGCTGCTCAACATGTTCTACGGCGGCAAGCTCAAGGGCATGCCGCCCAAGCTGCAGTCGGACGACGGCAAGAACATCGTGATCCGCCCGCTCGCCTACGTGAAGGAAGTCGATCTGGAGAAGTACGCCGAACTGCGCGAATTCCCGATCATTCCGTGCAATCTGTGCGGCAGCCAGCCCAACCTCAAGCGCGCGGAAATGAAAGCGCTGATCCGCGATTGGGACAAGCGTTTCCCGGGCCGCTGCGAAAACATGTTCAATTCGCTGAGCAAGGTCGTGCCTTCGCATCTGATGGACGCGAACCTGTTCGACTTCAAGGGCCTGCGCACGACCGGCGAAGCCGATCCGAACGGCGATATCGCCTTCGACGACGATCCGTGCTCGACCGAAACGGCGACGCCCGCCGAAGGCGCGACGATCCAGTTCCGTCCGTTCGACGAGATCTGATCGACAGCGCAATTTAAGCGCATCCGACCCTGAGCGACGAGTCGGAAAAAAGGCGGCCATCGATAACGAGCGATGACCATCGATGACGTATCGGGCCGCCTTTTTCACGCCTGAAAGAAGTGTGTAAAAGAGTGTTCTATTCGGCTGTCCGCGCCTTCTGGCGGGGCGTTTTGGGATTAGCCCACATGCTAGAATCGGTCGCTTCATTCTCTCTCAAGTCACCGATGCAATGAACATCGTGATCCTCGCGGCAGGCATGGGCAAACGCATGCACTCCGCGCTGCCGAAAGTGCTTCACCCTCTCGCCGGTCAGCCGCTTCTCTCACACGTCATCGACACTGCCCGCAGTCTTTCGCCTTCGCGCCTCGTGGTCGTGATCGGCCATGGCGGCGACGCCGTGCGCGCGGCCGTCGGCGCGCCCGATGTGCAGTTCGCCGTGCAGGAACAGCAGCTTGGCACCGGCCATGCGCTCGCGCAGGCGCTGCCGTTGCTCGACCCGAACGTGCCTACGCTCGTGCTCTATGGCGATGTGCCGCTTACGCGCGCCTCCACGCTCAAGCGTCTGACCGACGCCGCCGGCGCAAACGCCTACGGCATCCTCACGGTGACGCTCGATAACCCCACGGGTTATGGGCGCATCGTGCGCGGCGCGACCGGCTCGGTGATCCGCATCGTCGAGCAGAAAGACGCCACCGACGACGAACGTCTGATCGACGAGATCAACACCGGCATCGTCGTCACGCCGACCGCGCCGCTGGCGGGCTGGCTCGCGGCGCTCGGCAACGACAACGCGCAGGGCGAGTATTACCTTACCGATGTCGTCGAAGCGGCCATCAAGGCCGGGCATGCGGTCGTTACGGCCCAGCCCGACGAGGAATGGGAAACGCTCGGCGTGAACAGCAAGCAGCAACTCGCGGAACTCGAACGCGTCTATCAGCGCAACGCAGCCGATTCGCTGCTGGTGGCGGGCGTGACGCTCGCCGATCCGGCGCGCTTCGATCTGCGCGGCGCGATCAGCTGCGGGCGCGATGTGTTCATCGACGTGAACTGTGTGTTCGAAGGCAGCGTGACGCTTGGCGACAACGTGCGTATCGGCCCGAACTGCGTGATCCGCGATGCGGTGATCGGCGCGGGCACGCGGGTGGACGCCTACACGCATATCGAAAGCGCGAAGGTGGGCGCGAACGCGGTGCTCGGCCCCTACGCGCGACTGCGCCCCGGCGCGCAACTCGCCGACGAAGTCCACGTGGGCAATTTCGTCGAGGTGAAGAACGCCAACATTGGCGTGGGCTCGAAGGCGAATCACCTGAGCTACGTGGGCGACGCCGATGTGGGCGCGGGCGTGAACATCGGCGCGGGCACCATCACCTGCAACTACGACGGCGCGAACAAGCATCGCACCGTGATCGAGGATCAGGTGTTCGTCGGCTCCGATACACAACTGGTTGCGCCGGTGCGCGTGGGCCGCGGCGTGACCATCGCGGCGGGCACCACCGTCTGGAAGGACGTGGCCGAAGGCGCGCTCGTCCTCAACGAAAAGACCCAGATCGAAAAGACCGGCTACGTCCGGCCGGTGAAAAAGAAGAGCTGAACCGCAGGACATTTCGGGCGGCGCGGGCAAACATCCCGCCTCGCCGCTCCGCCTCTCATTGCAAAGGATCGAACTCCATGTGCGGCATCGTCGGCGCAGTAGCGCAACGTAATATCGTTCCCGTTCTTATCGAAGGGCTGCGGCGGCTCGAATACCGCGGCTACGACTCGTGCGGCGTGGCCACTGTCACGGCGGCGGGTCCGCAGCGCGTACGCAGCGTCTCGCGCGTGGCCGAACTCGACGAGCAGGTGCGCGAGGCACACTTCGAAGGCGTGACCGGCATCGCGCATACGCGCTGGGCCACCCACGGCGCGCCCACGGTCAACAACGCACACCCGATCTTCTCGCGCGACGCGATGGCGATCGTGCACAACGGCATCATCGAGAACTACGAAGCGCTGCGCGAAATGCTGCGCGCCAAGGGCTACGAGTTCGTCTCGCAGACCGACACCGAAGTCATCGCCCACCTGATCCATAGCCTCTACAAGGGCGATCTGTTCACCGCGGTGCGCGAAGCCGTGCAGCAGCTCGCGGGCGCGTATGCGATTGGCGTGGTGCACAAGGACCAGCCGCATGTGGTGGTGGGCGCGCGCGCGGGTTCGCCGCTCGTGGTGGGCTATGGCGAGGGCGAGCACTTCCTCGCTTCGGACGGCCTGGCGATCGCGGGCAGCGCGAGCCGCATCAGCTATCTGGAAGAAGGCGACGTCTGCGAGATCTCGCTCGAAGGCGTGCGTATCGCCGATCGCGCGGGCAACGCCGTCACGCGCGAACAGCGCGACGTGCAGGCGTACGGCGGCTACGGCGACGCGGTGGACCTCGGCCCGTATCGCCACTACATGCAGAAGGAAATCTTCGAGCAGCCGCGAGCGATCGCCGATACGATCCCCGCCGCCGACGAAGCGTTCGACCCGGTGCTGTTCGGCGAGAACGCCGACGAAGTCTTCAAGGGCATCGACAGCATCCTGATCCTCGCCTGCGGCACCAGCTACTACGCGGGCCTCACGGCCAAGTACTGGCTTGAAACGGTCGCGAAGATCCGCACCGATGTGGAAATCGCCAGCGAATACCGTTACCGCGAATCGGTGCCCAACCCGCGCTCGCTGGTCGTGACGATTTCGCAGTCGGGCGAAACCGCCGACACGCTCGCCGCGCTCAAGCATGCGCAATCGCTTGGCATGGAGCACACGCTGGCCGTGTGCAATGTGGCGACCAGCGCGATGGTGCGCCTCACCGAATTCAAGTTCCTCACGCACGCGGGCCGCGAAATCGGCGTGGCGTCGACCAAGGCATTCACCACGCAGTTGGTGGGCCTGTTCATCCTCGCGGTGACGCTGGGCAAGCTGCGCGGCCACGTGAGCGCGGAGCAGGAAGCCACCTATCTGAAGCTGCTGCGCCACCTGCCGGCGGCGCTCAACGGCGTGCTGGCGCTGGAGCCGCAGATCATCGCGTGGTCGGAAGAGTTCGCGCGCAAGGAAAACGCGCTGTTCCTCGGTCGCGGCCTGCATTACCCGATCGCACTCGAAGGCGCGCTCAAGCTCAAGGAAATCTCCTACATCCACGCGGAAGCCTATCCGGCGGGCGAGCTCAAGCACGGCCCGCTCGCGCTGGTGACGGAAGCGATGCCGGTGGTGACGGTCGCGCCGAACGACGCGCTGCTCGAAAAGCTCAAGTCGAACATGCAGGAAGTGCGTGCGCGCGGCGGCCAGCTTTACGTGTTCGCCGATGCCGATACGCATATCACGAGCGAAGAGGGCATTCACGTGATCCGCATGCCGGAACACTATGGGCTGCTCTCGCCGATCCTGCATGTGGTGCCGCTGCAGATGCTGGCGTATCACACGGCCAGCGCGCGTGGCACCGATGTGGACAAGCCGCGTAACCTCGCGAAATCCGTGACGGTCGAATAAGGTCGAGCCTGTCTGCTGGTTGTGCAAAAACGCGAAGCGCCGGATAAAAATCCGGCGCTTTTTTCATGTGCGCGCACGTATTGGCCGCGCTGGAATGCGTTGCGCGTACAAGATTTTCAGATAAGCGTGCCTCGCACCGCCGTCGATGTGCGTCAGGGCAAACTGACAAGCGCGCTGAGCCGCTTGATGGTGGTGTCCGGCAGCTCTCCCCAGCTCAAGGCCGACAGCCCATTCAAGGGCCTCCAGATGCAACTGAAAGGCACCGGGAACCGCATCGTCGTGGCGCGCGGCTTTCAGCTCCCGCCGAATTTCAGCGGTGATGTATTGACCAGTCGGGATGACGCCTGCAATCGTGCCAGCAGCGATCGTTGTCCCCGCCTTCATCGCCTTAGCCACAGGCATATGCTGGCCGAAACGTGGCGTCATAATGGCGCGGATCGAATCGAGTATCGAGAAGGCGCTATTTATGCAACTAACCGAACAACATGGCAAGCATCAGCAACAGTCTGCAGCGCGATTGCCCCGCCTCTACGTCTTCTCCGGCGCAGGGCTTTCAGCAGAGAGCGGCATTTCGACCTTTCGCACTGGCGACGGCATCTGGACCCACACCAGCATCGATGAAGTCTGCAACTACCACACATGGCGTCGCAACCGTGCTGCCGTGTTCCGCTTCTACAACCAGCGCATCGCCGAATGCTCGGGCGCGCAGCCCAACGACGCCCATCGTCTGCTGGCGCACTGGCAAGACAGCTGGGGCTCGGAGCGCGTGCATCTGATCACGCAGAACATCGACGGCTTGCTGGAGCAGGCTGGTGCGCGTCAGGTGACGCATCTGCACGGCGACATGATCTCGCTGCTTTGCACCGACTGCGAGTACCGCTTTCCGGCCGGTAGCGCCGGCCTGGACGCGAATGCTTCGTGTCCGTCCTGCGGCCAGGTCGAGAGCGTCAAACCCGGCGTGGTGTTCTTCAACGAGGCCGCGCCTGAGTACGAGACCCTCTGGCGCATCCAGCAGGCGATGAGCGACGACGATATTTTTATCGCCATCGGCACGTCGTTCGAGGTGATTCCGCCGGAGCGTCTGCTGCCGCCCTCACGTTATGGCCGCCATGCGCGCAACGTCCTCGTCGATCCTGCACCAAGCCGCACGGAGTTCTTTGGCGTGGTCGAGCAGGAACCGGCAACCGTCGGCCTGAGCAAGCTCGAACCGTCGATCACACAGATGATGAACGGCGTCTAACCGTCGAACCGATCATCGATCCGATGGTGTTCGCATCGTCTTCATGGCGTGCTGGCTTGATCGCTGCACGCTTTTTTTACGCCCTCTGCCCATGAATATTTCCAGACAGATCGCCGGTTTTCTGAAATCGCGCGAGCTCGTGCTTGCGAGCCTCGAAACCTGCACCGCCGGGACGATCGCGGCAGCGCTTGCCGATCTGCCGGGCGCCGCTGTGAGCCTCGATATCGGCATCGTTGTGCATTCGGCGCGTGCGCTGGCGGCGTGGCCCGATGAGCAGGCTCAGCGAGACGCCAGCGAAGCCGTCAGCGAATCGCGCGCGCGAGCGGTTGCCGAGGCCTTGCTCGCGCAACGCGCGGGGCACGCGACTGTCGCGCTGGCGAGTCTCGGATGGCTCGCACCGGAAGAGGGCTGCAGCACGCCCGTCGCGCATTGTTTTGCGTGGGCATGCAGGGATCGTGGCGAGGTGGTCTCGGCGAGCGAGACGGTACTTTTTTCGGGACGTCGCACAGAGGTCAGTCGATCGATAGCACGACGCGCATTGCTTGGTCTGCCACGGTTCGTCGATTCTGTTTTCGCGCGTGAGCGCGCGGGATAAGCAAAGCGGCAGCGGTGCGCGTGCGTTATCCATTTGGGTTTACTTATATTTATATGTAAACGTAATAGTAGTTAACAAGCACCGCCCTTTCCTGTGGATAACACGGTATTTCTCATTGGTATCAATCCGATGCGATCAGGACAGCCATGCGGACAATTCCTGTACGCAGAATGGGCTTCGAGGATAACTTTTTACTGTTTACCGGAAAGCCGGACTTATCAAGAACTGATCCACAGTTCATCCGTGGGGGTTTCCCCAGCTTATTCAGAGCTTGCCGTGGATAAGTCGTGCGCCATTACTCAAGTGCGAGGCGAAAAAAAGCGCCGCCCGCAGGCGACGCCATCTCACGATCCAGCGACCTTGGTAGTGCTCAACGCCAGAAGATCGCCAGCGCAATCCCGCCGAACAGCACCCACTTCACGATGTAGTAGACGGTGCGGTTCCACGCCTTCAGGCGCTTGCCCGCAAGGCGTACCGAATAGACATGGCGGAACACGCGATTGAGGCCGCCGGTGCGGTCGCCGGTTTCGTTGGGCGAGGCCGCGGCGCGCATCAAGACCTCGCCCGCCTTGCTCATGATCGATTGCGCCCAGCGATATTTCATCGGCCGTTCGATATCGCAGAACAGGATGATGCGGTCCTGCTGCGTCCTGTTCATCGCATGATGCAGATAGGTCTCGTCGAACACGACGTCCTCGCCGTCGCGCCACGAATACGCAATCTCGTCGACGACGATCGCGCAACGGTCGTCATTGGGCGTAATCAGGCCCAGGTGGTAGCGCAGCGAACCCGCGAAGGGATCGCGGTGCGGGTTGAGCGAGCTGTTTGCCGGCAGCATCGCGAACATCGCTGCTTTGACGGACGGAATACGCTGGAGAATTGCGATGGAGCGCGGACAAAGCGCTGCCGCCGATGGGTGCGGATTGTCGTACCACTTCAGATAAAAACGCTTCCAGCCAGTACGAAAAAACGAATTAAAGCCGATGTCGTTATACGTTTGCGAAGCCTGAATACGGCTGGCTTCCTGAAGCGCGAGCGCTTCTTCGCGAAAAGTCCGCCATTCCGATTTGAGCAGCGCGAGTTCGGGAAAATGTTTCGTCTCGATATAGGGCGTATCAGGCACTTTCGAAAAGAAATAGGCGAAGCAGTTCAGCGGCGCCATAAAGGTCGAATGGTCGCCGAGTTGCCGGAAGAAGCTGCCGTGACGTGCCTTGCCGCGCCAATGCGTATACACAGCGCAAAGCAGGAAGAGAATCAGAACGATCCAACGCATTGCTTACTCGTAAAAAACATTGCCTGACGAAATTTTACGAGTAGTTACGATATTCTGTCGGTAAGCCCGCCATCCCATGACAGGAGAGTCATGGGGTTCTTACATCCAGCGTAAATGGCTTTTGTTGAAATCGCTGTGAAGGGTTGCTCGATCACCCAGGCATGCGATCAATAGCAATGGCAATAGCCGATTTAAACAGACAAATTCAGGCGGATTCGACTGGTTGTTTCGCACTAATCGCTTGCGCGTCGGTTGGCGCATCGTCGCGATTGCGCGCGGCGGGGAGCAACTGGCAGGCGAGCAGACCGGCGAGCATCAGCGCGCAGCCGGTAAGCGCACGCGTGGATAGCGTCTCGCCCAGCGCGGCCCAGCCCGCGATCGCCGCGAACACGCCTTCCATGCTGAAGATGACGGCGGCATGGGCGGGCGCAGCGTCGCGCTGCGCGACCACCTGGATCGTATAGCCGACGCCCACGGACATCGCGCCGCCGTAAATAATGGCGGGCGCGGCGCGCGCAATGTCGGCGAGGCGCAGCGGTTCGAAGCCGATGGCAACGGCCAGACAAGCCGCGCCGCAGGCGATGAACTGCACGATCGACAGCGCGAGCGGGTCGTGGCGCGGTGCGTAGTGGCCCACGAGCATCACCTGGATCGAGATCACGATTGCGCAGCCTAGCTGATACCAGTCGCCGTACATGATCGAAAAATGCTCGTTGATACTCAGCAGATAGAGACCGGCGGCGGCCAGCGCCGCGCCGATCCACGTGCCCGCGCCGGTGCGGTGGCGCAGCAGCACGCCTAGCATCGGCACGATCACCACGTAAAGCGAGCTGATGAAGCCCGCATTGGCGATCTTCGTGTAGCGCAAGCCGATCTGCTGGAGCGAGATCGCCACGGACAGCACGAGGCCGAGCACCACGCCGTCGCGGATCAGGGCTGCGTCGAAGCCGTGCGCAGCGCGTTTTTGCGCACCGCGCGAACCGCGTCGTGTCGCGAATACGAATGCCGAAACGATCCCCGCGCCCAGCAGGAAGCGCAGGCCGGTGAAGAGGAACGGGCCGATGGCATCCAGGCTCAGCCGCTGGGCGACGAACGCGGAACCCCAGATCATGGCGGCCGCGAGCATCAGCAGGTTAGCGCGCAAATGTTGGCGGGAAGTCGGGTTCAAGGGAATGTAGACCGGTTAAGCGAGAAATTCGGGGAAATCCGCAGCAATCAGCGGCAAGCAGCCGTCATCGGGGTAATCCGGGTAATGCGGGAATGCGCGGCGGGATTGCGCGCCGACGGGTAATCCCGTGGGCATAGAACGCGGAATCGGCGGGGCGAACAACCGTGCGGAATCCAGATCGTATCCGAATTGAAAGGCGGTTGTCTCCCAGAAAATACACCCATCCGAATGCGGATGACAAAGCGCTGACGCTGCGTAATACTGCTTCGCGCGAAACGGCTGCCCAGATCGGCCAGCGGACCGTCTCGCGACTTCTCGCTATTCAATTCACAACGTGCCGGTCATATTTGTCAGGTTTGGGGAACAACAGATGAACAAGATTCTCGCCTCGCTTATCGCAGCATCCGTCGCACTGATTTCGGTTCAGGCTCTGGCTCAAGATGCATCGGGCGCAGCCGCAACGGCTCCGGCAGCCAGCGCACCGGCCAAGGCCAAGAAGTCGCACAAGAAGCTCAAGCATCACGGCAAGCGTGCGGCAGTTTCGGACGCCGCATCGGCAGCCGGCACGAGCGACAAGGGCACGCAGAACTAAAGCGTCCCGGCGATCCGGTCCGATTACCCATATCGGCCGGCGCAGAGAAAAAAGCCAGCGTGAATCACTTCACGCTGGCTTTTTTCTTTCCAACCGCGCTATTCAGCGCGGCTCAGGCATTGACTTACGCGTCCTTTGCGAGACCGGTTTGCAGCAACTCGGTCAGCAGGCCGGTCATGCCTTCCGGGTGCTGTTCCGCGCGCGTCTTGAGTTGCGCGACGAGATCGGCGTTGAGCTTGCACGCGAACGGCACGAGGCCGGCGGCCTGATCGAGCTTGCGCTGCTCGCGGCGATCCAGCGCTGCGGGCGTCGAATCTTTGCCGAAGCGCTCGGGACCGGCTTTGTGGGTCGATTGCATCAGCTTCAGGGCCTTGTTTTTCTCAAGGTCGAACTTTTTCATGGCCATGGATACGGCTCCGGTGTTTAGCAGTGTGTTGGGCAGTGGCGCGCATTGTACGCAAACGCCCGCGCGCGTCCATCACGTTGAACGGGGTCAGGGTGGCGTATCGCCGTCTGGGTCCGGTTGTGCGGCGGGTGTCCGCTCCGGTCCGGCCATGTCGTCGATCAGCGCGCGCATGCGGCGCCAGTGCGAACCTTCCCAGAACACGCGCGCGCAAACGTCGCAGGTGACGAAGCGTGTGTGACGCTCGAAAACGCCTTCGGGTACGCGCGTCTGCACCTCGGCGCGCGCAATACACCGCAGCGGTGCGTTGCAGCTCAGGCACAGCCGGAACGGGCGCACGCTCGCGGCGAGGTCGAGGCGCTCGAACAGCTCGTCGAGCTGAGCGCGCGGCTTGAGCGCGCGCACATAGCAGCCGTGCGTAATGGTGCGGCGCTTGAGCAGTTCGCGGTCGCGCGTAAGCACGACGCGATGCTCGGCGGCGGCGAGCGCTTCGATGGCTTCGTCGGCGTAATGGTTGTCGTAAAGCGTGTCGAAGCCCGCGAGCCGCAGCAATTGCGCGAGACCGCCCAGATGCGCATCGGCGATAAAGCGCAGTTCGCGCAACGGACTGGCGCGCACGCGCAGCAGGGGACGGATGTCGAGTGCCTCGAACTTCGGATAAACGGCGACGCGGTCGCCGTCCGCGAGCGGATGCTCGAAGCCCACCGATTCGCCGTTCACGAGGATCAGCTCGACTTCCGTGTGCGGCACGCCCAGGGCCTCTATCATGTGCTTGGCGCTGGCGTTGGCCGCGCACGGACAACTGAACGCGCGCCGGCGCAGCGGCCGGGCGAGAAAGTCGTTCAGCTCCTCGTAGAAGCGGAAAGTGGCGGTGACCATCCACGCAGTATCGCGCATCGCGCGGCAGGCCGCCTTGCTGCGAACTGCCTGCGCCCAAGGGCACCACTGCAGAGCTTGCCGCGCTGTGCTTTACTCCTGCCTCTAACTTCCTGGAGCATGTGATGGATATCGGTTTTATCGGCCTGGGTGAAATGGGCGGCGCGATGGTCGCCAATCTGCTGAAGGCGGGGCATTCCGTACGCGTCTGGAACCGCACGCCCGAAAAGGCGCAGGCGCTTGCCGCGGCGGGCGCACGCGTGGTCGCCACGCCCGCCGAAGCCTTCGCGGGCGACGCCGTTCTCTCCATGCTCGCCGACGATACGGCGCTGCGCACGGTGATCGACGCCGCGCTGCTGGAACACGCGCCGCGCGGCCTCGTGCACGTGAACATGGCGACGATTTCGGTGGCGCTGGCCGAAACGCTCGCGCGCGAACATGCCGAGCGCGGCCTGCACTACGTTGCCGCGCCGGTGCTCGGGCGGCCCGACGTGGCGGCGGCGGCCAAGCTCACGATCGTCGCGGCAGGCGCCGCCGAAGCGATCGACCGCGTGCAGCCGCTGTTCGATGCGATTGGCCAGAAGACCTGGCGTATCGGCGCGCTGCCGCAGCAGGCCAACGTGATGAAACTGGCGGCGAATTTCATGCTGGCTTCCGCGGTGGAGACGCTCGGCGAGGCTTCGGCGCTGCTCGGCGGCCATGGCGTGGCGATGCGCGATTTCCTCGACGTGATCACGAGCGGGATCTTCCCGGGCCCGGTATATGCGGGCTACGGCGGCATGATCGCGGAAGAGCGCTACGAGCCCGCGCTCTTCAAGGCGCGGCTGGGCCTGAAGGACGTGCGCCTCGCGCTGGCCGCCGCCGAAGCCGTGTCGACGCCGCTGCCCGTCGCTAGTGTGGTGCGCGACAGCCTGATCGAAGCGCTCGCGCATGGTGACGGCGAATGCGATTTCGCCGTGCTCGGCAAGGTGGCGGCGCGCCGCGCGGGTCGCGCTTAAGCCCGACGCAGCGCAAGCACCCAGGCTCAGGGGCGCGAACGCGGGACTTATCTGCTCGCGCTCCTGTCAAAATCTTCATACGACCGCGCGTTGACGCACGCAGGTCTTGAGCGTCAGCGCGCAAAATCGGGACGTCGTGTGACGCATCGCGCGCACGGCGTCCATCGCAATTGAGCTGGAAGGGAGACGGCGGATGGAGACGCGCATCCTGATCGCCGCTGACGACGAGAAATCGCTGGCTGGACTGAGCAATCTGCTGGCCGATCTGCAATATGCGACTGCCATTGCGGCGAGCCTCGACGATGCGGCGCAAGCCGCGACGCGATTCGCGCCCGACGTGCTGATAGTGGGCCTTTCACTCGCCCCCGACGACGATTTCGGCGCGCTGGCGCAACGCCTGCGTGCGGCCTGCGGCGCTCGCTCGCCGATGTTGATCGCGCTGGGCGGCTGGGGCGAATCGCAACATCGCGACGCCGCGCTGGCTGCGGGTTTCGACGTCCATCTCGTGCGCCCCGTGGGGCTCGATCAGCTGACTTTTATTCTCTCGATGGTGGCCTGAACCCCATCGGGGTAATCCTGATCGCAAATATGTTGCTTTTAAGCAACATAAAGGGTGGATACTACTTTACATGTTGCGACGCACCAAGTAGTTCGCTATACTCCGTTTTGTCTCCTCCATGTCTCCTCTGATATGGATTCAGCCCGCCTACCATTGGCGGGCTTTTTTTCGTCTGTACGATCCGCACGCCTTGCACATCCACGCTGGCGCGGCGCAGAAAATAAAAAACCCGGCGCTGTGGAGCACCGGGTTTTTCGTTTCAGCTCACGGTCAGGGTGGATGCAGCCCGCTTTTAAGTCTTCAGGCCGGTATCTTCGGCCGCGCCAATCGCCAGATTCATGCACTGGACCGCTGCGCCCGAGGCACCCTTGCCCAGATTGTCCAGGCGCGCCACGGTGACGAACTGTTCTTCGTTGCCGAATACGAACAGGTCGACGCGGTTCGTGTCGTTGTTGGCCTGGACGTCGAACGCGTTGTTATCGAGGTTGGCGTCGGCGTTGAACGGCATTACGCGCACGAACTTCTCACCCGCGTAGTACTCGGCGAACAGCGCCACCACGTCTTCCGGCTTCGCGCTGCGCGCGAGTTGCGACGGGGTGTAATAGGTCGTGACCGCCAGACCTTTCAGGAACGGGCCGACGATCGGCGTGAACACCGGCGCGTTCTGGAGCTTGCCGTGGAAGGCCATTTCCGGCAGATGCTTGTGCTTGAGGCCGAGCGCGTAGGGGCGCGGGCTCATCAGCTTCGCGTTGCCGCCGGCTTCGTACTCCGCGATCATCGACTTGCCGCCGCCGCTATAGCCGGTCAGCGAGTAGCTGTGCGCCGCGAAATCGGGCGCGACGAGGCCGGCCTCGACCAACGGACGCATGGCCAGGATGAAGGCCGACGCATGGCAACCCGGCACGGCGATGCGCTTCGAGGTGCGCACCTTCTCGCGTTGCGCCCTGGTCAGTTCCGGCAGGCCGTAGGCCCAGTCGGCATGGGTGCGGAACGCCGTGCTGGCGTCGATCAGCACCGTGCGGTCGTTTTCGACCAGCGTAGCCGACTCGCGCGAAGCCACGTCGGGCAGGCACAGGAACGTGACGTCCGACGCATTGATGAGACGACGGCGTTCCTCGACGTCCTTGCGCTTGGCCTCGTCGATCCGCAGGATCTCGACGTCGGCGCGCTGCGACAGGTATTCGAAAATCTTCAGGCCGGTCGTGCCTTCCTGTCCGTCGACAAAAACTTTCGTGCTCATCTCGCTTCCTCTGAAACGCGGGGATTGCGGGCGCCGCCCGCCGCACAGTCCAGATTGTGCGGCGATCACCGATACGGCGCGGGAACGGTATTTTAAGACCGTATGCCGTCGAGCGTGCGGCGCGTGCGGGAAAAAAATCAGGCCTTACCCGTACGGATAAGACCTGACGTCGCCAGACCGGTATGAGGGCGCGAAGACGCCGGCCCTAGGCAAAGTCAGGCCGACGTCTTGCGTCCGGCCAGCCAGCGCGCCGTCACCTCCACGACACGCGCGCCGAAGGCTTTGGCGGTTTCCAGATCGCCGGGCGGCGGCGCTTCCTCGGGCGTGGCGTCGGCGGGCGACTGTGCGAGCAGGCCCGTGTAGCCGCCCACATAGTTCAGATCGTTGCGCGTGGCGGCCTTGGTGTTCGAAGGCATCAGGCCGGTGCCGGTCCAGATCATGCTGTGCTGCATCGACAGCGTGACGAAATACTGGATCGTCGAGAATTTGTCGCCGTTCATGGTCGCGGAATTCGTGAAGCCGGCCGCGATCTTGTCTCTCCACTTCTGCGTGAACCAGGCCTTGGAGCTGGCGTCGGCGAACTTCTTGAACTCGGCCGCCGGGCCGCCCATGTACGTGGGTGCGCCGAACACAATGGCGTCGGCGGCGTCGAGCTCGGCCCAGCCGGCGTCGTCGATGTCGGCGACGGCCAGCAGAATGGCCTGCGCGCCCGCGTCCTGCACTCCGGCGAACACGGCTTCGGCAAGTTTCTTCGTGTGGCCGTAGCCACTGTGATACGCGATGACGATTCGGGACATGGAGCACTCCAGCGAAAGGTTGAAGGGTCCGGCATAGATCGATGCGCGGCGGCTTACATGCTACGCCTTCACATGTTAGCCGCTGTCACCCGCACTTTTTCTGACAGTGGCGGTCTGCCGCCGTCAGCCGCTGTCAGCGGCGATAAGTCACGGTGAGTTTCGCACTGCCGAGCGTCGCATCCTCTATCTCGTGCTCGAACATCGTTGCAGGCCGGCCGGACACGAGCGCGAGTTTGTCGACCTTGAGCGCATAGACCGTGACGATATAGCGGTGCGGCTTGCCGGGCGGCGGGCACGGACCGCCGTAGCCTTCGCCGCCGAAGTCGTTGCGCGCCTCGATTGCGCCAAGCTTGCCCAGTGCGCCCGACGCACTCGCGTTCTCCGGCAGCGAATTGACGCGTGCAGGGAGGTTGGCGACGGCCCAGTGCCACCAGCCGCGGCTTGATGCATCGGGATCGAAGAGGGTCACGGCGTAGCTGCGCGTGCCGGCAGGCGCATTGCGCCAGGTCAATTGCGGAGAGCGGTTGCTGCCTGTGCAGCTATCCTGATTGAATACCTGCGTCGCAGCGACCTGGCCGCCGTCCCGAAAATTCGTGCTGCTGACGACAAAGCGGTCCTGCGCGTAGCAAGGTGAGAACGCCATGTAAAACAGAAGCGCTGCGACGAGGCCTGCGCGTGCGCTGACAGTGGAGCGCCAACCCGCATGCGCTGTACGATACTGCTTGATATCGGCAAACGGCATCAGCTAGTTCTCCTGTATGTTTGTTAATTTTCATGGACACTTTTCCGAAGGCGATTGACGAATTGTGTCCCAGATCGAATATCGTTCAATATATCGGTATAAAGGGCTTAGGTTCTGGGCCAGTAGCGACGGCCTGCGCAGCGAAATCGGCTATAGTCGCGAGCTTTCCTCTATATGCGGAAACGGGGTTCCGGGGACGCACGGGGCAAACGAAGTCATCAAATAACGACGAGCAGATTGTCTCCACGGAGGAGTTAATGCAGCAGCCAATCAGGGTCGTAGTCGCGGACGATCATCCGGTGATCTTGTTCGGCGCAGAGCATGCGCTCCTGAAGTTCCCGGGCATTCAGGTGGTTGCGCGCGCTCGTCAGTCCACCGAACTGATCAAGGCGCTGCAGACGACGCCGTGCGACGTGCTCGTGACCGACCTCGCCATGCCGGGCGGTCAATATGGCGATGGATTGCCGTTGATAGGCTATCTGCGCCGCAATTTTCCGGGCGTTCCTATCGTCGTCCTGACGATGCTCGAAAACGCCGCGCTGCTCAAGCGGCTGGGCGAACTGGGCGTGATCGCCGTCGTGCACAAGTCCGACGATCTAAGCCACATCGGCCTTGCGGTGCAACACGTCAGCCGCAATCTCGAATATATGAGCCCGCAGGTCAAGCTTGCGCTCGAATCGCTGCGTATGAACAGCGGTGGCAAGAACGACGAAGTGATTCTGTCGAAGCGCGAACTCGAAGTGGTGCGCTTATTCGTATCGGGTATGACGATCAAGGAAATATCCGAGAAGCTCAACCGCAGCATCAAGACCATCAGCACGCAGAAAAATACGGCCATGCGCAAGCTGGGCCTCGATCGCGATTCGGAATTGTTCCAGTACGCGCAGAGCAACGGTTTGCTCAATCTCTCGTCGCATGCGCCCGATGAAGGGCTGGGCAGCGAAGTGACACCCTCCTGAGCCTGCTGCAGCGAGCAGACCAGGCGGAAGACGAAAAAAAGGCCATCCGCCGATAAAAGCGGATGGCCTTTTTGCTGCAACGGTGGGCGGCGCTCTTCTCGAGCCTCGGCCCGCCGCCGCGCCTGGCGCGAAAACTTACTGCGGTGCCGACGTGGCGCCGCCGTGCGCTGCCGACCATTCAGCCGGTGCGTGCAGGAATTTCTCGACTTCGTCGAGCGTCTTCGTTTCGAAGTAGCCCGAGTCCTTGGCGACGCGCAGCACGTCCCACCACGTAGCCAGCGCGTGCAGATCGACGTCGATGTCCTTCAGGACCGAGACGCTTTCCTTGAAGATGTTGTAGTGGAACAGCACGAAGCAGTGGTTCACCTGCGCGCCTGCGGTACGCAGCGCGTTGATGAAGTTGATTTTGCTGCGGCTGTCCGTGGTCAGGTCCTCGACGAGCAGGACGCGCTGGCCTTCGGTTAGCAGACCTTCGATCTGCGCGTTGCGGCCGAAACCCTTCGGCTTCTTGCGCACATACTGCATCGGCACCATCAGGCGGTCCGACAGCCATGCCGCGAACGGGATGCCTGCGGTTTCGCCGCCGGCGACCGCGTCGATCTGCTCATAGCCGACGTCGCGCAGGATCGTCGCTTCGGCCATTTCCATCAGGCCGCGGCGAACGCGCGGGTACGAGATCAGCTTGCGGCAGTCGATGTAGACCGGGCTCGCCCAGCCGGAAGTGAAGATGAAGGGCTTTTCCGCGTTGAAGTGCACGGCTTGCACTTCGAGCAGCATTTTCGCGGTTGCGTCCGAGATCGTCTGGCGATCGTTGCCTGTCATGGGCGAATCCTTGGATGTGAGTGCTCTGGAGGGTGGGCGCTGGGCCCGGTGGCGCTGGCACGGCGAGTCCGGATGAGGTGCATCGGAACCCGCGATGCGCGGTCTGGAGGGCGTCGATCGTCTGAGGTTGGGATTCAGGCGACCCGCTCGGTCCGGACGGCTTCTCTTGCGCGCGTAGGCCGGTATTTTACCCGACTTGACGGTTGCCGACGAGTCGCGCTGACAGTGCCGCTCTGTAAGCGAAGGGCCGCTTTGTAGGGCGCGATCGGGGCGGCCCGCGCGTTGCGTTCGCCGGTTGTGGCGGATTTATCGCACCAGTACACTCTCGCCGGTTTTCGTCGGGCTAGCGCCCAGCACAGGATCTTTCGCCATGTCTCCCGCTTCCCCTTCCTTACCGCCGGCCGATGACGCGCCCGCCGATACGGCTTTCGCACCCGCCGCGATCGCGCACACGGATGCCGATTCTGGCGCCGCGTCACGCGGCCACGCCGTCCGCGCGCTGATCGCCTCGGTACTGGGTTATGCGATGGACGGCTTCGATCTGCTGATGCTCGGCTTCATGCTGCCCGCCATCGGCGCCGATCTGCATCTCTCGGGCGCGCAGTCGGGCGCGCTCGTCACCTGGACGCTGATCGGGGCGGTGGTGGGCGGCATCGTGTTTGGCCTGCTGTCCGACCGCTTCGGCCGCGTGCGTGTGCTCACCTGGACGATCCTGCTGTTCGCGGTCTTCACGGGCCTTTGCGCGCTCGCGCGCGGCTATGCCGATCTGCTGATCTACCGCACGATCGCGGGGATTGGCCTGGGCGGGGAGTTCGGCATTGGCATGGCGCTGGTCGCCGAGGCCTGGCCGGCGCGGCTGCGCGCACGGGCATCGTCATACGTCGGGCTGGGCTGGCAGGCGGGCGTGCTCGCGGCGGCGCTGCTTACGCCGGTGCTGCTGCCGGTTATCGGCTGGCGCGGCATGTTCGCGGTTGGCCTGCTGCCCGCCGTGGCGTCGTTTTTCGTGCGCCGCCAGGTGGAGGAACCCGAACTGTTCGTCGCGCATCGCGCGCGTGCGAAACAGGCTGCGCCTCAGGACAAGCCGCGCGCGCTGCGTCTGCTGGTTGCCGACGCCCGCACGGCGCGCGCGAGCCTCGGCGTGGCGGTGCTCTGCTCGGTTCAGAACTTCGGCTACTACGGTCTGATGATCTGGCTGCCGGCCTATCTGTCGAAGTCCTTCGGTTATTCGCTGACGAAATCCGGCCTCTGGACCGCCGCGACGGTGGCCGGCATGGCCGTCGGCATCTGGCTGTTCGGCGTGGCCGCCGATCGCTTCGGCCGCAGGCCGGCGTTTCTCACCTATCAGGTGGGGGCGGTCGCGATGGTGTTCGTCTACGCGCATATGACCACGCCGTTAGCGTTGCTGATCGGCGGCGCGGCCATGGGCGTGTTCGTCAACGGCATGATCGGCGGCTATGGCGCGCTGATATCCGAGCTTTATCCGACTGCCGCGCGCGCCACGGCGCAGAACGTCCTGTTCAACATCGGGCGTGCAGTGGGCGGCTTTGGACCGCTCGCGGTCGGCGCGCTGGCCGCGCGTTACTCGTTCACGGCAGCGCTCGGCATGCTGGCCGCGATCTACGTGCTCGACATCCTCGCCACGCTGTTCCTGATCCCCGAGCGGCGCGGCGCTGCGCTCGAATAAGCGCCACTCACGTAGCAGGTTTTCGATGTGACGGTGCGGCGCATCGCCGCACGAGTGGTCCAGTCAGATCGCATCGGCTGCCTCGATCACGCAACAAACGCAACACGACGACGCCACAATCGCATGAATGGCCTTCAGCGCGGCAGGATTTGCCGCGCGCCGCCCGTGTCGCGAACCGCCTGCAACATCACACGTCGATTCGATAAAAGCGCCGTACGCCGCGCATGTGTCGCGTATGAACCGCGCTGGCGTGGCAAGACCGCCTCGCGCGCACGCCGACATTCGCGCCGGAAGGCATCCAGCACAAATCTCCGGTATCAGTCTTTGACCCAAGTCGCCTCGAACATTGCGGGGTGTACACTAATTGCCCCGCTTTTTTGCTGGCGCCGTTTCGCCTGTGAACTATCTGGTGATTACGTTCGCGCTGCCGTTGCGCACGAGCGTTCATCGAATTACGCAAATCGGCGGGACAAGAACACAAGTCGAACATAAACATTCCTCTCTCGTCTCTCACGTCTGGCAGGCCCGAAAATGGATGAACAACTGAAGCAAAGCGCGCTCGCTTATCACCAGAATCCGAAGCCCGGCAAGATCTCGGTCACGCCGACCAAACCGCTTTCGAACCAGCTCGACCTCTCGCTCGCGTATTCGCCGGGCGTCGCCGCTGCGTGCGAAGCGATCCACGCCGATCCGCTCGACGCGCAGAAGTACACCTCGCGTGGCAACCTCGTCGGCGTCGTGACCAATGGCACGGCCGTGCTCGGTCTGGGCAATATCGGCCCGCTCGCGGCCAAGCCGGTGATGGAAGGCAAGGGCTGTCTCTTCAAGAAGTTCGCGGGCATCGACGTGTTCGACATCGAACTCGACGAAAGCGACCCGGACAAGCTGGTCGAAGCCATCGCCATGCTCGAACCGACGCTCGGCGGCATCAACCTCGAAGACATCAAGGCGCCCGAGTGCTTCTACATCGAAAAGAAGCTGCGCGAGCGCATGAAGATTCCCGTCTTCCACGACGACCAGCACGGTACGGCGATCATCGCTTCGGCGGCCATCCTCAACGGCCTGAAGGTCGTGGGCAAGGATCTGGGCAGCGTGAAGCTCGTGTGCTCGGGTGCGGGCGCGGCGGCGATTGCGTGTCTGGATCTGCTCGTGAATCTGGGCCTGAAGAAAGAGAACGTGCTGGTCACGGACTCGAAGGGCGTGATCTATGAAGGTCGCGGCAACCTCGATCCGTCGAAGCAGCGCTACGCGGCGCACACCGAAGCGCGCACCCTGGCCGACGCCATCAAGGGCGCGGACGTGTTCCTCGGCTGCTCCAGCGCAGGTGTCCTGAAGGCCGACATGGTCGTCGACATGGGCACCACGCCGCTGATCCTGGCGCTGGCCAACCCGGAGCCGGAAATCCGCCCGGAAGAAGCCAGGCGCGTGCGCCCCGACGCGATCATTGCCACCGGCCGTTCGGACTATCCGAACCAGGTCAACAACGTGCTGTGCTTCCCGTTCATCTTCCGCGGCGCGCTGGATGTGGGCGCGACCACCATCACGGAAGAGATGAAGCTTGCGTGCGTGCGCGCGATTGCGGAACTGGCCGAAGAAACCGATCAGGGCGACGAAGTCGCGAAGGCCTATGAAGGCCACACGCTCGAATTCGGCCCGGAATACCTGATTCCGAAGCCGTTCGATCCGCGTCTGATCATCAAGATCGCTCCGGCTGTCGCGCAGGCCGCGATGGATTCGGGCGTGGCGACGCGTCCGATCAAGGACATGGACGCGTACCGCGAGGAACTCGGCGCCACCGTCTACCGCACGGGCATGGTGATGCGTCCGGTGTTCGCGGCAGCCAAGGCCAACAACGCGCGCATCGTGTTCGCGGAAGGCGAGGATGAGCGTGTGCTGCGCGCCGCGCAATTCGTGCTGACGGAAAAGATTGCCCGACCGATCATCGTCGGCCGTCCGTCGGTGGTGGAAATGCGTCTGAAGAAGATGGGCTCGAAGTTGCGCGCGGGCACCGACTTCGAAATCGTCGATCCGGAAGACGATCCGCGCTTCCAGAAGAGCTGGCAGGCGTATCACGAACTGGGCGCGCGCCAGGGCATCACGCCGGAAGTGGCGAAGGCCTCGATGCGCAAGTTCAACACGCTGATCGGCGCGATCCTCGTGCATCTGGGCGACGCCGACGGCATGGTCTGCGGTCTGCTCAACAGCTTCGACTACCACCTGAAGTTCATCGAGCAGGTGTTCGGCAAGGCGAAGGAAGCTCAGAACTACGCGGCGATGAATCTGCTGATGCTGCCGGGCCGCAATCTGTTCATCAGCGACACCTATGTGAACGAAGTGCCGAGCGCCGAACAGCTCGCCGACATGACGATTCTCGCCGCGCGCGAAATCGAAAAATTCGGCATTGCGCCGAAGGTCGCGCTGCTGTCGTCGTCGAACTTTGGCAGCGTGCGTTCGTCGACCTCGCAGCGGATGCAGGCTGCGCGCCAGCTGCTCGCAGAACGCGCGCCGCAGCTCGAAGTGGACGGCGAAATGCACGGCGACGCGGCACTGTCGGAAATGATCCGCAAGCAGTCGTTCCCGGGCACCACGCTCGCGGGCGAAGCGAACCTGCTGATCATGCCGAACGTGGAAGCCGCCAACATCACGTACAACCTGCTGAAGATGATCGGCGGCGAAGGCGTGACGGTGGGTCCGTTCCTGCTGGGCGCGTCGAAGCCGGTGCACATCCTCACGCCGGCGGCGACGGTGCGACGCATCATCAACATGACGGCGGTGGCTTCGGCCAACGCCAACGTGGCGAAGTAAATCCGGCGGCTCTTTTGAGTCGCTGATGAAGAAAGGGCGCTTCGTTCGATGAACGAAGCGCCCTTTGTTTTTACCGCGTCAGGAAAGCATCAAGCTGCGTGCCGCGCCGCGCCGTTTTCCGGCGAGCGCCACTTCGCCAGCAGTGTCGCCCACTTTGCGCGCGTGGCCTTGAGGTTGTTCTCCTTCACATGACCATAGCCGCGGATCGCGTCGGGCAGGTTCGCCAGTTCCAGCGCGAGCGGCAGATTCGCCTCGCTCAAACCGCCGATCACCTCGCGCATCAGCGTTTCATACTCGCCGATCAGCGCGCGTTCGTGGCGGCGTTCCTCGGTGCGGCCAAACGGATCGAGCGCCGTGCCGCGCAGGAACTTGAGCTTCGCGAGCACGCGCATGGCCGTGAGCATGCGCGGACCATACTGCTTCTTGAGCAGGTGACCCTTGTCGTCATGCTTCGCGAACGAGGGCGGCGCGAGATGGAAGTTGATCTTCCAGTCGCCTTCGAAACTCGCCTTGATCTTCTCGATGAACGCAGGATCGGCATACAGGCGCGCGACTTCGTACTCGTCCTTGTACGCCATCAGCTTGTGCAGATTCTTCGCGACGGCTTCGGTGAGCTGCTGCTGGCCGTCCGCGTGATCGAGCTTCGCATCGGCGCGGCGCACCTCGTCGATGAAGGCGCGATAACGTTGCGCATACGCTTCGTTCTGGTACGCGGCGAGATACTGCGCCCGCTTGTCGATCAGCGCATCGAGCGCCTTGGGCGAATGCAGCGAAACGATCTTCGCGCCCGTGGCGTTTTGATCGGCGACCGGCTTCTTGACGAGCGCATCCACGGCAGCGCGATCATGCGCGACGCGGCGGCCCCATTCGAACGCGGCCAGGTTCTTTTCCACCTGCACCGCGTTCAGCTCGATCGCGCGCGTGAGCGATTCGTGCGTGAGCGGCAGCCAGCCCTTTTGCCACGCATAACCGAGCACGAACGGATTCGTGTAGATCGCGTCGCCCAGCAGTGCGAGTGCGTAGCGGTTGGCATCGACGGTGGCGACGTTATCGACGCCGGCGGCCGCGCGCACATCGGCTTCAGTGTTGGAGCCGGGGAATTGCCACTGCGGGTTCTTGATGAACTCGGCGGTCGGCGTGGCCGCGCTGTTGAGCACGACATGCGTCTGGCCAACCTGCATGCGCGACACGCAGTCGTCGCCTGCCGTCACGATGGCGTCGCAGCCAATCACGAGGCTGGCTTCGCCCATGGCGATGCGGGTGGCGTGGATGTCTTCGGGGCGCGTGGCGATCTGCACGTGGCTCATCACCGCGCCGCCCTTTTGCGCCAGGCCCGTCACGTCGAGCACGGTCACGCCCTTGGCTTCGAGGTGCGCGGCCATGCCGAGCAGCGCGCCAATCGTCACCACGCCCGTGCCGCCCACGCCCGTCACCAGCACGCCGTAGGGGCGGCCGATGGCGGGCACGTCGGGCGTCGGCACCGGCGGCATCGATTCGGTGGCGACGCGGTCCGACTTTGGCTTGCGCAACTGGCCGCCTTCGACGGTCACGAAGCTCGGACAGAAGCCCTTCACGCACGAATAGTCCTTGTTGCAGGTGGACTGGTTGATCTGGCGTTTCGTGCCGTATTCGGTGTCGAGCGGCTCGACGCTCAGGCAATTCGATTGCACCGAGCAATCGCCGCAGCCTTCGCAGACGGACTCGTTGATGACCACGCGCTTCGCCGGATCCGGATAGGTGCCGCGCTTGCGGCGGCGGCGCTTTTCCGTGGCGCAGGTCTGGTCGTAGATCAGGATCGTCGTGCCTTCGATCTCGCGCAGTTCGCGCTGCATCGCGTCGAGCTGATCGCGATGGTGGATCGTCACGCCCGGCGCGAGTTTTGCGGCGAGTTCGCCTTCGTATTTCTCAGGATCGTCGGTGACGATCACGATCTTCTTCGCGCCTTCGGACGCCAGTTGATGCGTGATCTGCGGCACGGTCAGC
Organism: Paraburkholderia bannensis; assembly: GCF_014200455.1. Taxonomy (GTDB): domain Bacteria; phylum Pseudomonadota; class Gammaproteobacteria; order Burkholderiales; family Burkholderiaceae; genus Paraburkholderia; species Paraburkholderia bannensis_A. Next base: position 39,276 of record NZ_JACHBW010000032.1, read on the forward strand.
ACGCCGTCGACGGGCTGGCCGCCCGTCATCGCCACAGCGTCGTTGTAGAGAATCTTGTAGGTGATGTTGGCCTTCGAAGCGATCGCGGCGCGAATCGCCAGCAATCCCGAATGGAAATAGGTGCCGTCGCCCAGATTGGCGAACACGTGCCTGTCGTTCGTGAACGGCGCCTGGCCGACCCACGCCACGCCTTCGCCGCCCATCTGGCTGAAGGTGCTGGTGCTGCGGTCCATCCACACGGTCATGTAGTGGCAACCGATACCTGCCATCGCGCGCGAGCCTTCCGGCACGTTGGTCGAGGTGTTGTGCGGGCAGCCCGAGCAGAACCACGGCTTGCGTTCCACCTGCACTCGCGGCTTGGCGAGCGCGCGCTCCTTCGCCTCGATGACGGCAATGCGCGCGCCGATGCGTGCGCGCACGTCGGACGGCAGATCGAGCTTGTCCAGACGCGTGGCGATGGCCTTGGCGATAATCGCGGGGGAGAGTTCATAGTGCGCGGGCAGCAGCCAGTTGCCCATTGGCACCGACCATTCACCGCCTGCGCCGTCCTTTTCGTCGAACTTGCCGTACACGCGCGGGCGCTGCGCATCGGGCCAGTTGTAAAGCTCTTCCTTGATCGCGTATTCGAGAATCTGACGCTTTTCCTCTACTACCAGAATCTCTTCCAGACCGCGTGCGAAAGCCTGCGCGCCTTGTGCTTCAAGCGGCCACACGCAGCCGACCTTATAAAGACGAATGCCGATGCGCGAGCAGGTTTCGTCGTCGAGGCCCAGATCGGTGAGCGCCTGGCGTACGTCCAGATAGGCCTTGCCGCCCGTCATGATGCCGAAGCGCGCGTGCGGCGAATCGATCTCGACGCGGTCGAGCTTGTTGGCGCGCACGTAGGCGAGGGCCGCGTACCACTTGTAGTCGAGCAGACGCGCTTCCTGCACCAGCGGCGGATCGGGCCAGCGGATGTTCAGGCCGCCGTCGGGCATCATGAAATCTTCGGGTAGCACGATGCGCGTGCGATACGGATCGATTTCCACCGATGCCGACGATTCCACCACGTCGGTCACGCACTTCATCGCTACCCACAGGCCGGAGTAGCGGCTCATCGCCCAGCCGTGCAGGCCGAAGTCGAGATATTCCTGCACGTTCGAGGGAAACAGCACCGGCAGGCCGCAGGCCTTGAAGATGTGTTCCGACTGATGCGCGAGCGTCGAGGACTTGGCCGCGTGGTCGTCGCCCGCGAGCACCAGCACGCCGCCATGCCGCGACGAGCCCGCCGAGTTGCCGTGCTTGAACACGTCGCCGCAGCGGTCGACGCCGGGGCCTTTGCCGTACCACATCGAAAACACGCCATCGTGTTTCGCCGACGGGTACAGGTTGACCTGCTGCGAGCCCCACACGGCGGTGGCGGCGAGGTCTTCATTGACGCCTGGCTGGAAAACGATCTGATGGGCGGCGAGATGCTGCTTCGCCTTCCAGAGCGACTGATCGAGACCGCCCAGAGGCGAGCCACGATAGCCTGAGATGAACCCCGCAGTATTCAGACCGGCGGCCTTGTCGCGTTCCTGTTGCAGCATCGGCAGGCGAACCAAGGCCTGGATGCCGCTCATGTACGCGCGACCGCGTTCGAGGGTGTATTTATCGTCGAGCGTGACGGAAGCAAGTGCGGCTTCAAGCGAAGCGCGCTGACCTGCGTCGAGCGGGGCATTCATTATTTGTCTTCCTCCATCCAACCAATCCGATCAATCCGTTGTGGGATCGCCAGAACTTTCGGAGGCCGCAGCATCTTGTGAATGCGTTGGCCGGGCTCGCCATATTGGCGTCTTTTTTTCGATAGTAGCACTCGGACAAACCCGCCGCTCTGCATCATAAAAGCGGTCAAATCTGGCGCTTTGCAGCATTTTTCCTGTCTGCGGCGCGGTGCCGTGCGGACGGCTCGCAGGCCCTTGTAACAAAGGATGTATCTGAATAAGGTATGACGTAACAACGTGTAAATGTTGCACTGTCAGGGAACCGGTCTTGAATATCCTGTCTAACTCCCTCACTTGAGCGAACTGCGTAGCGCCAACCATTTATTGGGGTGCTAACGCGGATCGCCCGGTGAGAGGCAAGTCTGAAAAAAGGAGTACACAAGATGAACAATCGACATATCCAGACCTTCCTGACGGTTTCGGCTGCGTTCTTCGCCATGAGCGCGCCCCTGCATTCGAACGCCCGCACCCAGAGCGCGGCGAATGCAACGACGTCGTCCGCGCAGGTCACGCTGTGCGCGAAGGCTGATTCGACCCCGCTTCCGGCCCCGAAGGCCGAGCGTTAAGCCGTTCGAGCAAGGATAACGACGATGTTGCGCTGATCCGCGCGGCATCCCATTCACCTGAATCCGCCGCCGTAGGTGTGCGGCGACGGATCCAAAAACTAAAAGGGCGAAGATCACGCGATCTTCGCCCTTTTTTCTTTATCGAAGCACTATCTCCCGCTTCAGGCCTTGTCCTGCACCACGCCACGGCGGATCTGGTCGAGTTCGATTGATTCGAACAGCGCCTTGAAATTGCCTTCGCCAAAGCCCTGATTGCCCTTGCGCTGGATGATCTCGAAGAAGATCGGGCCGATCTGGTTCTCGGTGAAGATCTGCAGCAACAGGTCTTCGGGCAGGCCGTCGATCAGGATCTTGCGCTTCTTGAGTTCGTTGAGCGGCTCGGTGTGGCCCGGGATGCGGCGGTTCACCAGCTCGTAATAGGTGTCGATAGTGTCGAGCAGCGCGATCTGCGAGGCGCGCAGGCCGTCGACCGTGCCGTAGATATCGTTGGTGCCAAGCGCAATGTGCTGGATGCCCTCGCCATGATAGGCGTCCAGATACTCCTGGATCTGGCCGGCCGTTTCACCGCCTTCCTCGTTGATCGGAATGCGGATCTTGCCGCAGGGCGAAGTCATCGCCTTGGACTTCACGCCCGTCACCTTGCCTTCGATGTCGAAGTACCGGATTTCGCGGAAGTTAAAGAGGCGTTCGTAGAACTCCGCCCATTCGTTCATGCGACCGCGGTGGACGTTGTGCGTCAGGTGATCGATGTAGGTCAGGCCGTGGCCGACCGGATTCTGCTCCGCGCCCTCGATCGGCACGAAATCGACGTCATAGATGCTGATATCGCCGATGCTGCCGGGCTGCGCGCCGTTCTTGCCGCGCCAGCGATCGACGAAATAGATCAGCGAATCGCCAATGCCCTTGATGGCCGGAATGTTCAGCTCCATCGGGCCGGTCTTGTTGTCGAAGCCCCAGGCGCCCAGATCGAGCGCGTGCTTGTAGGCCTTGGCGGCGTCCTCGACGCGGAACGCAATTGCGCAGATCGACGGGCCGTGCAGGCGCGCGAAGCGCTGGGCGAACGAATCCGGCTCGCCGTTGACGATGAAGTTGATGTCGCCCTGACGGTACAGCGTCACGTCCTTATGGCGATGACGCGCGACGGCGGTGAAGCCCATGCGCTCGAACAGATTGCCGAGCGCCTTGGGGTCCGGCGCGGTGTATTCGATGAATTCGAAGCCGTCGGTGCCGACGGGATTTTCCCAGGTGGGGACCTGCATGGTTGTCTCCTGACTGATCCTGATGAGCGCTTCAGATGGGCGATTACGTGCGACAAAGTGTAGCTGTGCGATTCGGGCGAAAACTTGCGAACTTAATCGCCCACAAGTTGATTTGAGCTATAAACTGCCTTTACATCATTAACTGGCAGCAGAAAATGGCGAGCATCGAACTGGACGCAATCGACCGGAAAATACTGGCGATTCTTCAGGAAAATGGACGGCTCTCGAATCAGGAGATCGCCGAGCGCGTGAATCTCTCGCCTAGCCCGTGCTTGCGGCGTATCCGCAGGCTGGAGGAGAGTGGTGTGATCCGCACCTATGTTGCGCTGCTGGACGCGCAAATGCTTGGTCTGGATCTGCTCGCCTATGTGAATGTGCGGCTGGAGAAGCGCGGGCCGACGGCGTCGGGGCGCGAAGGCGTGACTCACGCGGAACTGTTCCGCGCGGCGGTGCAGACCTGGCCGGAAGTGGTGGCCTGCCACGCCATGACGGGCGATATGGATTTTCTGCTGCGCGTGCAGGTGGAGGATATGGCGCACTTCTCGCGCTTCGTGCAGGACCAGTTGCTGCACCATCCGTCGGTGATCGACGTGCGCTCAAGCTTTTCTTTGCAGACCTTCAAGGAAACCACGGCGCTGCCGATTCCGCAGAAGTGAATCGCAGGCGTAAAAAAAGCGGCCGAAGCCGCTTTTTCAGTCTTGCTCGTTCAACCCAGGCCGGGCAGAAGTCACGCCGCGATGGCCTGCGGCAGCATTGTTTCGATCAGCTTCGAGGTCTGGCGCGCCTGACGCTTGAGCGCGTAGTCAAACACGGCGGCCTGCTCCTGGAGCATTTCCGCGATGATGCTGCTTTGATCGGCGGGTTCGAGCGAGAGATACGCGTCGGCTTCGCCATAGGCGTACTCGATCTTCATCCCGGCCTTGCGGGCGATGTGCATCATCGTCGAGTTGCGCGACAGGCAGTGGATGTACAGCGTGGTGACGTGCGTGTTGCGGCTGCGGATGGCGGCACGCTCGAACAGCTTCGAGCCGATGCCCTGACCACGTGCGCTTTCGAGCACCGAAACGCCAAACTCAGCCGTGCGGCCATTGCCGTCTGCGGGCAGATAGGCCAGATGACCGGCGCCCACGAGTTGCAGCTGATGGTCGAACACGCCGAACACGGTGTCGCGCGTGAAGTCCAGCGAGCGCACGTAGTTTTCGATCACGTGGTCGGGCGCGGCCTGGCCGAAGCGCAGCAGGCGGTCTTCGCTGTCGAGCGCGAGAAAGTGCGCGAGCAGGCGTTCGCGGTCGGCCGAGGTGAGAACGCGCACCATGACCGGCGCATGTCCGGACGCGAGCGGACGGCCGGATGCGAGGATCGGCTCGTTGGCTTGGGTCGAAATGTGGGTCATGTGGGTTCTCCCTGAAATACGAAAGGCGGCGCATATGGTGCGCCGCAAAACGCATTCTAGCGGAAACCCTGGGGTCGATCTAGGGAAAACCCGGATTACGGATTTGAGTGTTGCGCCTAATTAATAAATTGAAGCGCATAACCTATTGATTATTATTGGATATTCGTGGCGAATAGCTTGGCGCGTCAACTGTTGTGACTACGCAGCATGTTGCGGTGCGTCAATCTGGCCCGATTTGATCTGTCGTTCGGAGCGCATTCAGGCGCGCTTTAAGCGTTCTGCAGACCGTGATCCATGACCTCGATCACCTGCTCGGCGAAATCACGGTAGCCCATGCGCCCGCCCGGTTTGAGCCAGGTGAAGGTCCAGTTGATCATGCCGAACAGCATCATGGTCAGCGAAGTCTGGTTTTCCGCCGTGACGCGGCCCGGGTAGGCGCGCGCGAGCTGGCGCGTAAACGCGGCCACCACGTCGCGCTGGCGGTTCAGGATGATTTCGCGCTGCGCGTCCACGAGGTATTTGACGTCGTTGAGCAGGGCCACGTGACGGCTGTGGGAAGTTTCATACTCGGCGAGGAACGCGCGGATCAGTTCGGCGAAGCACTCGCGCTCGTCGAGGCCGCGGCGCTGGCTTGCCCCTTCCACCTCGGCAATGATCAGCATCAGCCGCTTGGTGTAGCGGTCGAGCAGATCGAACAGGATCGCTTCCTTGCTCTCGTAGTAGTGATACAGGCGTGCCTTCGAGGTGCCGCTCGCGGCTGCGAGATCGGACATCGACGTGCTCGGGTAGCTCGTCTGCGCGAATTTGGCTGCGGCGAGCTCGAGGATCTGGTCGCGCTGGGTTTCGTGGTCGGGCGCTCGGGTGCGGGCCATTTTTTATCAGCGGAGTTCGGCTATTTTTTAGCTGCGTTGCCGCAGAGGATCAGCGGGAAAGGGAAAGATGCGCGGCCGCGTGCACCGCAATGGGGCGCGCGCTACGGGCGTCCTGGTTGGCGGTGCGGGCGGCGCACAGGTCCTCGCTCAGGCGCAGTTCGCCAGCGCAAGCCAGCTCACGCAGACGCCAGCGCACGACCGGCTCGCCGACCGTGAAGCCCGCGCCGCCGCGCACGAGCGCTGCCCCCAGCGTGTCGCAGGCGAGCCACGGCGCATGGCTATCGCTGGGCGGCGAGGCTTGCCCGAGGATGTCGAGGATCTGGGCGTCCAGATCGGCCCAGGTGCCGCTCGTGAAGGTGTTGTCGCGCCAGCGGCGCGTCTCGCCATTGGCAAATTTCGCTTCCTGCCATTCGAGCGCGAGGCGCGTGATGCGCAGCACGGAAATCGGTGCGGCGTCCGGCAGACGGGCCTGCAAGCGCACGGCAGCTGCGTCCTGAGTGCCGGCCAGATCGGCGGGTGTCAGGCGCACTTCGTTCAGGCGCTGCGGCACATTGCGCAGGCGGTAGCAGGCGCGCCGCAGCGTGAGCTGGTCGGCGGCGTCGTGCGTGTGCCAGATCACCACGCTGGCGTTGTTGGCTTCCAGCGCCATCAGCGCCGCGCAGTCGCCTTGCGCCAGCGTCTGGGCCAGCGCTTGGCCCGACTCACGGTCGTCGGCGGCACCGCATTCGCCATCCACGCGCTGCCAGAACGCCGCGCGTAGCGCCGTACCGGGGTTGGCCGCCTCGTCGATATCGCGCAGGGGCCCGACCGTGAGGTCGTCGGCCAGCGCAATCACGCGTGCGGCTGTCTGGACGCTTGCGGGGCATGCGGCCTCGTGGGCCTGCAGAGCCTGACGCAGCGCGGACGCAGCCGGCTCGCCGCGGATGAGGTGGATCGTGGTCATCGACAACTCGTTGCGTTCACCATGAACGCCTGGAAGAGCAGAATCAGTGCCAGATGCGAGCGGAGCGCGCATAAGACAAAAGGGACCGCCCGCACCGATGCAGCGCTGCGCTGCACCACTCGCGGGCGGCCCCTAGTGTAAGCGGATCGCTGGAGCGCCGAAAGCGTGCTGTTGCTCTAAGGTCTATTCGTGACATCGCGTGGCGTGCTGCGCGACACGTTCAGACCCGCATGCTCAAGGCATCGCGCCCAACGGCGCACGACAAATTATCGTTCGTCGAAACTCACCACCACGCGCTCGCTGACCGGGTGGCACTGACAGGTCAGCACGAAGCCGTCCCGCACTTCCTGCTCTTCGAGCGTGTAGTTCTTGTCCATCTTCACTTCGCCTTCCAGCACCTTCGCGCGGCAGGTGCAGCACACGCCGCCCTTGCACGCATACGGCAGCGCCAGACCCGCCTTCAGGCCGACATCGAGCAGGCTCACGCCTTCGTAGGGCAGGCGCAGCTTGCGCTTCTTGCCATCGATGACGATTTCCAGATCTGCGGCCGGCGTGCTTTCGGTGATCTCGACGACAGGCACGCCCGCCTGCGGCAGCGGCGAGCCAAAGCGCTCGACATGCACGTTCTTCGCCGGCACGCCGGCCTCCTTGAGCGCGGCTTCGGCGGCGTCCATCATCGGGCCGGGGCCGCAGATGAAGGCTTCGTCGATTTCCTCGGCCGGCAGCAGCGATTCGATGAAGGCCGCGCACTTTTGCTGATCGAGCACGCCGTTGAACAGCTCGACGTCCTGCAGATCGTCGGAAAGCACGTGATAGAGGCGGAAGCGGTCCATGAAGCGGTTCTTCAGGTCTTCCAGCTCCTCGGCGAACATGATCGAGTCCACGCTGCGGTTGCCGTAGACCAGCGTGAAGGCGCTGCGCGGCTCCGTCTCCAGCGTGGTCTTGATGATCGCCAGCACCGGCGTGATGCCCGAGCCGCCCGAGAACGCCACGTAATGCTTGCCGTGCTCGGCGTTCAGGTGCGTGAAGAAGCGCCCGTCGGGCGTCATCACGTCGATTTCGTGGCCCGGCGCGAGCTGGTCGAAGGCGAAGTTCGAAAAACGCCCGCCGCGTACCCGCTTGATGCCGACGCGCAGTTCGCCGTCGCGGTCGTAATCGGTCACGCCGACGCAGATCGAATACGAGCGGCGCGTCTCTTCGCCGTCGATGTGGGCCTTGAGCGTGACGAACTGCCCCTGCGTGAAGCGATACGCCTCGCGCAGCTCGGGCGGGACTTCGAAAGCGACGGAGACCGCGTCCGCGGTTTCGGGCCGCACTTCGCGGATGCGCAGCGAATGGAATTGCGGAGTGGCCATATCAGTACGGTTTGAAGTAATCGAAGGGTTCGCGGCAGTCGAGGCAGCGGTACAGCGCCTTGCACGCGGTCGAGCCGAATTGCGCGAGGCGCTCGGTGTGCTTCGAGCCGCAGCGCGGGCAGACGGGCGCGGGCAGCGGGTCGGGGCGGCGCATGAAGGTGATCGGCTTTTCGGCCGATGCGCCGTGCGCCGCGCCGCCGCAGTTGCCGGTGGGCGGTGCGATGCCGTAGGCGCGCAGCTTTTCGCGTGCTTCGTCGGTGATCCAGTCGGTGGTCCAGGCGGGCGAGAGCGTGGTGGCGATGCGGTAGGGCGCGATCTGCGCGGCGTCGAGCGCATGTGCGACGTCCTCGGCGATCTGCGACATCGCCGGGCAGCCCGAATAGGTGGGCGTGATGACCACTTCGAGCTGGCCGTCGTCGGCGCGGCGCACGTCGCGCAGAATGCCCAGTTCGCGGATCGACACCACCGGAATCTCCGGATCGGGCACCGATTCGAGCGCGGCCCAGGCGCGTTCGAGCGTTTGATCGGCCGGGGTTTGCATCGTCGCTTGCATCGTCATGTCCTCATGAAACCCGCGCGGCTTACCAGCGAGCGTCCGGATGCTGGCGCGCGAGACTCTGCATCTCGGCGAGCACGAAGCCCATATGTTCCGAATGCTCGCCGTGCTTGCCGCTCGTGACGTGCTTGACCGGCGCGGGCGCCGCGAGCGTGGCTTCTTCGAGCGCGGCTTCCACGTCGGCGCGCCAGGCTGCTTCGAGCTGCGCGGTGAGCGGCGCGATGCCGGCTTCGGCCACGGCGCTTTCCACCGCATCCGTGCTGAAGAATTCGCGCGTGTACGGCATCAGCCAGTCGAGCGCGGCCTGGGCGCGGCGATGCGATTCGTCCGTGCCGTCGCCGAAGCGGATCAGCCATTCGCGGGCGTGGTGCACGTGATAGCGCGTTTCCTTGATCGAACGCTCGGCGATGGCGGCCAGCTGCGGATCGGCGGAACGCAGCAGCGCGGTCCACAGATGCGCCATCAGCGAGGCGTAGAGAAAGTTGCGCACGATCGTCACGGCGTAATCGTTGGCCGAATGCGTCGTGCCGGCGAGCGGGCCGAAGTGCGGCAGCTCGACCAGCGTGAAATTAGCGAACTCGCGCTCCGCGCGGAAGTAGGCGTAGTCGTCCTCGGTGCGCTCGCGGCCGGTGAGCGCCTTTTCGAGCGTGGCCGCGTGCGTATAGAGCAGGCGCGCCTGGCCGATCAGGTCGAGACTCATATTGGCGAGCGCGATGTCCTCTTCGAGGATCGGGCCGTGCCCGCACCATTCCGTGTTGCGCTGACCAAGTATCAGCGCCGTGTCGGCGAGGCGCAGCACGTACGCGAGGTGTTCTTGCGTGGGCGTCGTCATGTTGGCGCTCTTACATGTGGTTGACTTCGTCGGGCAGCGTGTAGAACGTCGGATGGCGATAGATCTTGTCGCCGGCCGGTTCGAACAGCTCGGCCTTGTCGTTCGGATCCGAAGCCGTGATCGCCGACGACGGCACCACCCAGATGCTCACGCCTTCCTGGCGGCGCGTGTAGACGTCGCGCGCCATGCGCAGCGCCATCGAGGCGTCGGCGGCGTGCAGGCTGCCGCAGTGCTTGTGGTCGAGGCCCTGCTTGCTGCGCACGAACACTTCCCAGATCGGCCATTCCTTGTTCATCTCTGTCTCCTTTAGCTTCAGGCGGCGTGCTTTTCGGCGCGCTGACGTTGTTTTTCGGCATGAGCGAGGGCGGCTTCGCGCACCCATGCGCCTTCGTTGTGCGCTTTCACGCGCGTGCCGAGGCGTTCGCGGTTGCACGGGCCGTCGCCGTTGACGACGCGCCAGAATTCTTCCCAGTCGATCGTGCCGTAGTCGTAGTGGCCGCGCGCCTCGTTCCATTTGAGATCGGCGTCGGGCAGCGTGACGCCGAGTACCTTGGCCTGCTCGACGGTGGCATCGACGAACTTCTGGCGCAGATCGTCATTCGAGATGCGCTTGATGCCCCATTTGGCCGACTGGTTGCTGTGCACGGAATCGGCGTCGCTCGGGCCGAACATCATCAGCACCGGCCACCACCAGCGGTTCACGGCCTGCTGCACGAGTTCCTTTTGCGCGTCGGTGCCTTGCATCATCGCGAGCAGGGCGTCGAAACCCTGGCGCTGATGGAACGACTCCTCCTTGCAGATGCGGATCATGGCGCGCGCGTATGGGCCATAGGTGCAGCGGCACAGCGGGATCTGGTTCATGATCGCCGCGCCATCGACCAGCCAGCCGATCACGCCGACGTCCGCCCAGGTAGGCGTCGGGTAATTGAAGATGCTCGAATACTTGGCCTTGCCCGCGTGCAGCGCGTCAACCAGCTGGTCGCGCGAGACGCCCAGCGTTTCCGCCGCGCTATAGAGATAGAGACCGTGTCCGGCTTCGTCCTGCACCTTGGCGAGCAGGATGGCCTTGCGTTTGAGGCTGGGCGCGCGGCTGATCCAGTTGCCCTCGGGCAGCATGCCCACGATTTCCGAGTGCGCGTGCTGCGAGATCTGGCGCACCAGCGTCTTGCGGTAGGCGTCGGGCATCCAGTCCTGCGGCTCGATCTTGCCGTCGGCGGCCATGATTGCGTCGAAGTTGGCCTGCTCCGGCGAGGCCGCCGCCGCGTCCAGCGGAGCGACATTGCCGGGGATGTCGAGGGATTGCGTGTACATGGGAACGCTCTCGTCGGAGTTTGGTGTGGAAGGAGTATAAACCAACCGACCGGTCGGTAAATGAATATTTTGAGCTTGCGCAAAAGGGTAGTTAAGCGAGAGCGCAACTTGCCGGACTCGTTGCTTGTGTTCTGGTGGATGGGTGCGGTGAACTGGAGAAATTTTGTGGATGCGGTGGTCGTGGTCGGCGGCGCTTTCACGTGTCGGGAGGATGGAAGGCTGCGATTGCGGCCATGGGGCACAATGGGTGTTTTGCCTGACTAACCGGGATAGATGCGCGCGATACGCGCGCAACCGACTGCATGAAGATTTCCTTTGCTACCACCGCGGCTGGCGCCGCTTTGCTCGTTGCCATCGGCGCAGCGACGCCGGCTTTTGCTCAACAGGCCGCCGCGCAAGCGGCCAGCGCCCATTGGGTGACGAGCTGGGCGACGGCGCTCCAGTCCATTCCCGAGCGAGACGCCTTGCCGGCGCTCTACCGCGCGCCCGACGTAGCGGGCCGAACGGTCCGGCAGATCGTTTATCCGACGCTTGGCGGCGAAGTCGCGCGGGTGCACATCAGCAATCTTTATGGGCGTGCGCCGCTTGTGATCGGGGCGATGGCGATTGCGCCTTCGGCTGGCGGATCGGCGGTGAGTCAGGCCGAGAGCGTGCGGGTGACGTTTGGCGGCAAGGCATCGGTGTCGCTGCCGCCGGGCGCGGAGCTCGAAAGCGATCCGGTGCGCATCGGCCTGAAGCAGGGCGCGCCCTATGCGATCAGCAGTTATATGGGGAGCGAGCAAAAAATGGTCGCCTGGCATCGCGTGTCGAGCCAGGTGAACTATGTCTCGCGGCCGGGCGATCATGTTGCCGATCCGTCGATCGGCGCGTTTCCGGTGCGCTTTACGCAGTACGCGTGGGTGACCGCGCTTGCAGTCGAGGCGCCCGGCGCGCAGACGATTGCGGCAATCGGCGACTCCATTACCGACGGCATGCGCTCGTCGCTCAATGAGAATCGGCGCTGGCCCGATGCGCTGGCGAAGCGTCTCGCCCGCGAACAGACGAATCTGGCCGTGATCGACCTCGGGATCAGCGGCAATCGGCTGCTGAGCGATTCGCCGTGCTATGGCGAGGCCCTTGAGCGTCGCTTCCAGCGTGACGCGTTGGGGCATGCGGGCGTGCGAACGGCAGTGCTGCTGATCGGCATCAACGACATCAACTTCCAGGCGATGCCGCCGCGCGCGGGGCTCGATTGCGACTTCCCGCACACGCAGGTGGGTGCCGACGATCTGATTGGCGGATATCGGCGAGTGATTGCCGCAGCGCATGCGCGCGGGGTACGCCTGCTTGGCGCGACGATCACGCCGGCCGATCTGCCGCCTGAGCGTGAGGCGATTCGCGCGAAAGTGAATCAGTGGATCCGCACAAGTGGGCAATTCGACGGCGTGGTGGACTTCGACGCGGCGCTGCGCGATCCCGCGAACCCGCTGCGCCTGCGTCGCGAATTCGACAGCGGCGACCACATTCACCCGAGCGACGCGGGTTACGGTGCGATGGCGAACGCCGTGCCGCTATCGGCGATCGCGGGGAAGTAAGAAATACTTGCGCTACCCCCTTGCGGCCCGCAGCGGGTAGCGCTAAGATTCGCCCCCTTCGCTGTTCAGCCTTACCGGCAGCGAAGCCTGCCGCGAGAAACGGCGGGTCGCTCCGGCGGCATCTTTTCC
>NZ_JACHBW010000033.1 GCF_014200455.1 Paraburkholderia bannensis
AGCGACAGCCCCGATTCCGACGACCAGGCACGGCAGGTCGCGCAGGCGCTCTACCAGGGCAAGGGCTCGGACCTGTCCGATACGCTCGGCTACGCCCAGCTCATCGCGGCGAGCCTCGGCGAGCAGTGGGCCGGCATGGGCAATGCGCTCTTCGTCGAGCCGGTTACGCACGCGACCCGCACGGTGCTCGCGCCCGCCGAAGCGAGTCTGAACGATGCGTGGCGCCAGACGATCGTCGCTGCGTGGAACCGTTCGTTTGCAGGGCGCTATCCATTCGCCAGCACAGCCAGCGATGCGTCGTTGCCCGAACTCGCGCGCTTCCTGCGTCCGCAGGGCGGCTTGATCGACACGTTCCTCTCCACGCAGCTTGCTGGCGCGTTGCGGTTGCAGGGCGACCAGTGGGTGCCCGCTTCCGGGGGAACAGCCAGCACGGCGCGCGCATTCGATCCAGCCTTCCTGAAGGCGATCAATACGCTTCAGCAGATTGCGGGGTATATGCTCGCGCAGGGCGAGCCGCAGTTCGTGTTCGGTCTCAAGCCGGTGCCGACGCCGGGCGTCACCGATACGCTCCTGACGCTCGATGGGCAGACGCTGCACTACTACAACCAGGTGGAATCCTGGAGCACGATGACGTGGCCATCCGGTGAGCCGCAGAAAGCCGGCACGCGACTCGAATGGCAGACGGATACGGCGGGCACGAACAAGGGCTTCGAATTCCCGGGACGCTGGGCGCTCGTGCGTCTGCTCGAACGCGCCAGGGTCGAGCCAGTGGACAGCGCGACATACCAGCTGACGTGGCAGGCGAAGCCGGAAAACGCCGATCCGAAGTCGGGTGTGAGCAAGGCTGATGGGCTCAGCGATCTCGCCGCGCAAGTGGCGCGCGAGCCACTCGCACCGGCCCCCTCAGATTTAACTCATCCGTTGCGTTACCTGATTCATACAGACGTGGGGCAGGGGCCGATGGAACTGCTCGCGCTTCGGGGGTTCGTGCTGCCCTCGCGCATCTTCGTCGATCGCGGCAGTCCCGTCGCTGCAAGGCAGTCCGCGTCTGCGGGACCGCCGCCACTGCCCAGGACGGCTATCGCTGCTGCGAAGCAGGCGGCGGTCTCGCTTCCCACTGGCATGGTGCCAAAGTGAAGACGCGCCGAACCATGCGCGTGAAAACGATAAACCCTGAGAAGTCCTGATCATGACCGACCCTATCCGGAAAGAATATTCGCAAACAGCACACCATTGAAGAGAAGCACGCGGTCGCTGCATCGCGCGACGGGCGCTGCATGTCGACGTAGTACGCGAACAACACCACGCATCTGCAGTGGGTATGAAGGGCACCGGTGGAAAGCCGTGCCCTTCAATGTCAGGGTAGGCTCCACGTGCACTCTTTGTGCGAAGGCACGTTTGCATGTGCCGCCGGCCGTCCCGCCTTGCCTGCGTATGCGCAGAAGGGCACAAGTGGCAGGCTGCGCCGACCAATATCAAATCGGGAAACTGATGCCCGGAATGCGTGATCCTGGAGCGTTGCTGGACCCGTAAGGCCAGAAGGCGGGTATGAGGCGTTTGCATTGACGGAACGAGCCTCAGGATCACAGCTTCAGGAGCTAGTTCCGTTGGCGGTGGAAGCGGCGGAGTAAAAGCAGATCGGGTTGCCTTGCCGGGTAGCCACGCGTGGAGGCAGCCTGGCATGGCAGGGTTGTTCGCCGAGGCGTGAGGTCGCGTTATAGCGCGACGTCGATGCCGATGTCGCGCCGAGGCCGTTCCAGCGCCAGCCAGCGCTGCACCGTGGGCCGCTGCCACTGATAGCGGGCGTAATCGGCCAGCGGCAGGGGCACGGCGTCGCCGTTGAGCACGAGGCGGTTGAGCATCAGCGCGAGATCGACATCGGCGATACACCAGTCGCCGAACAGGTTGGGCTGGCCGTGCGCCAGCAGCGCCTGCGCCGCGGCAAAAAGCTTGCGCGCGGCGTCTTGAGCCGCAGGAGAAAGCGGCTCGGCAGTGGGGCCGTAGAACACCACTTCGGTCGAGCGTTCCGCACGGATCGGCATCAGGTCGCTGCGCAGCCACGCCTGCACCTGGCGGGCGCGTGCGCGGTCGCGGCGGTCTTCGGGGTAGAGCGCGGACTGCGGAAAAACTTCGTCGAGATACTCGGTGATCGCCGACGATTCGGACAACGCGAAGCCATCGTGGATCAACGTGGGCACGCGTTGCGTGAGCGAGGTCGCGGCAAAATCCGCTGCACGGTTGGCCTGTTTGTCGAGATCGACGGTGTGCAGGGTGAAGGGCAGCGACTTCTCGTGCAGCGCGACGAACACGGACATCGCATAGGGGCTGGCGTATTGCGCGTCGGCGTAGAGTTCGAATTTCGGCTGGGACAAAACGGTCTCCGTTGAACGCGGCGCGATCGGCCACGGTCGTTCATATTACGCGACGTCGTGCACTGCATCTGCCTGAATTTCCTGCGCGCAACGCTCCAGCATTTCAGCGAAAATCCGCTTGGCCGGACTGTCCAGATCGCGCCACGCAAGGCCGATACCGGTGCGATGGTCGCGAAGGTCCAGCGGGCGTGCAATCACTTTGGGTGGGAGCGCCAAGGCCGCATGTTGCGGAATCACGCCAATGCCCAGGCCCGCGGAAATCAGCGCGAGCATGGTGGTGTACTCGCCCAGTTCCGCGGCGATTTCCAGCGACACGCGTTGCTGGCGGAACGCCACCAGCATCTCGTCATAGAGCCCCGGTGCATAGCGGCGCGCAAGCACGAAGGCGGCGCGCCCGCGCAGATCGGCGGGGCGAATCTGCGCCTTGCGCGCCAGTGCGTGATCTTCGGGCACGGCCACCACGAAGCTCTCCTCCATCACCACGCGAATTTCCACGCCCGCACCGCTCACTGGCAGACGGATCAGACCGAAATCGAGCTTGCCGTCGTGCAACGCCGCAATCTGCACCGGCGTGGGCATATCCTTGAGTTCCAGCGTAATCATGGGATACCGCGCGTGCATGCGCCGCATCAGCGCTGGCAGCAGACGCGGCAGCACCGACGAAACAAAGGCCACGCGCAGCGTGCCGATCTCGCCGCGCGCAGAAAGCCGCGCCGCCTGTTCCGCGCGCGCCGCCTGATGGAGCGTGGCGCGCGCCTCGGGCAGAAAGACCGCGCCGGTTTCGCTCAGGGCCACGCGATGGCGGTCGCGCTCGAACAGACGCACGCCCAGGTCTTCTTCGAGAGCCTTGATCTGCATGCTCAGCGCGGGCTGCACGATGCACAGACGCTCGGCGGCGCGGCCGAAATGCAGTTCTTCCGCGAGCGCGACGAAGGCGCGCAAGTGCTTGAGTTCCATGGCGATTGTCGTCGATATCCGACCTTGTTATCACGCTTCATGATAACAAGGTCACGAAAGACTATTGGCCGAAGCGCGCAGAATACGGTCAACTCCCACGGAAGACACCGAAGCCACGCGCCACCCGAGGCTGACGGCGGCGGAGCCGGCCCACGGCCTGCCCGCCACCGGCAGTCCCGCGACGCACACGACAATGACGAACGAGACACTCCGCCTGTTTGGCCTGCATGGCCGTCGCGCCCTGGTGACGGGCTCCGGACGAGGTATCGGGCTTGCCCTTGCGGGCGGCCTGGCGCGCGCCGGCGCCGCACTGGTTATCAACGCACGCAATGAAGCGCAGGCCGCCGAAGCAGCCGCGCGTTTGCGCGACGAAGGCTTGGAAGCCGATATCGCCGTGTTCGACGTTGCCGATGCGCAAGCCGTCACACGCGCCGTTGATGAAATCGAGGCGCATCTTGGCCCCATCGACATCCTCTTCAACAACGCCGGCATCCAGAAACGCGCGCCACTCGACCAGTTCGCCGCAAGCGACTGGGACGAACTGATGCGCGTGAATCTGGACGGCGTGTTCCACGTTTCGAAGGCCGTCGCGCGCCACATGCTTGCGCGCGGACGCGGCAAGATCGTCAACATCAGTTCGGTGCAGAGCGCGCTGGCGCGGCCGACCATCGCGCCTTACGCCGCCTCGAAGGGCGCGCTGCGCATGCTCACGCAGGGCATGTGCGCCGACTGGGCGCGTCACGGCATCCAGATCAATGCGCTCGCGCCGGGCTACTTCGCCACCGACCTCAATCGCGCGCTGGTGGACGACCCGGAGTTCAGCGAATGGCTATGCAAGCGCACGCCTGCGGGCCGCTGGGGCCGCGTCGAAGAGTTATGCGGCGCGGCCGTGTTTCTCGCCTCCGAAGCGTCGAACTTCGTGAACGGGCAGACGCTCTTCGTCGACGGCGGCATGACGAGCGTGGTGTGAGAACGATGCGTGCGCAACGTGTGCACAACGTGTGCGCGGTGTCCGCGCCCATGCAATCAAGGATCAAACGATGAAGTCGAATTCCGCTATTGCTTCCTTGCCGTTGCGCGTGCTCGCGGGTCTTACGCTCGCATGGACGCTGGCCGGGGCGGTTCATACGGCCCACGCCGCTGACTGGATCGTCTCGGGCAACGATGGCAAATATCAGCGTATGGAAGGGCGCGACACCTACCTGACGAACCCGCCGCCGGACACGCTCACGCTGCTCGACGCGAGTCAATTCCCGCCGCAGGTCAAGGCGACGGTTGAAGTCGAAAATGGCATCCAAGGCCCGCCGCAGGCCGTGGCCGTGACGCCCGACGGTGCGCTCGCGCTGGTGGCTGCGCCCACGCGTTACGACGAAGACGCGAAGAAGCTGATCATGGACCCGTTCCTGCAGGTAGTCGATCTGCACGCCACGCCGCCCGCTGTCACGCGCGTCGACCTGGGCGCGCATCCGCAGGGCATCGCGATCGATCGCAGCGGGCGTCTTGCCCTCGTAACCGGCGTGGATGGCCGCGTGGCCGTGGTGCAGATCGACAGCAACAGCGTGAAGATCGCCGACTGGCTCAAGCTGGGCGAAAAGCGTCTGGCGGGCGTGAGCTTCACGCACGATGGCCGCCATGCGCTGGTGTCGCTGCGCGACGAGCAGGGCGTGGCCGTGCTCGACGTCAACGACGGCCATGTGAGCGATACGGGCCTGCGTCTTTCGTCGGGCGTCGCGCCGTACACCATCGACGTATCGAGCGACGGCAAATGGGCCGTGGTAAGCGACGTCGGCCTTGCGGGCCTGCCCCATTACCCGGGCAGGCTGGCGGGCGACGCCGATGCCATCACGCTCATCGACGTTTCGCACGAACCGCTTCGCGCGGTCCAGCATCTCACGGTGCCGTCGCTGCCTGAAGGCGTGGCGATCTCGCCGGATGGACGCTGGATCGGCGTGCAAGCGATGGACGGCTCGAACCTCACGCCCGATAACCCGGGCCGCCACGCGCGCGGCAAGGTCGTGCTGTTCGAGATCCGCAATGGCGTGGCGCATCAGGTCGCCGAAGCGCCAGGCGGCGAGGCAGCGCAGGGCATCGCTTTCACGGCGGACAGCAAGTATCTGATCGTCCAGTTCAACGTCGAGCATCAACTGGCGCTCTACGCGGTCAACGGTGGACATCTGCGCGATACCGGCAAGCGTATCGAAATCCAGGGCGGCCCGTCCTCGCTGCGCACGACGCCGCGGTAAAGCGGCACGACGCTCATGCCGGCGGGTCCGCACGGCGTGAACGTAAAACGCCATAACGATCAAGATTACTAACTTCTAGTCATTCCGATTTTCATACTGTCGATCATGCCTCATTCGATACCTGCACTCTGCGGCTCGCTCGCGGGCCAGCCTTTTACCTTCAACGTCAAGGTGCACAACGCAGCCTATCGCGAACTGGGCCTCGACTACACCTTCGTGAGCTTTGGCGTGGAGGACGCGCCGCTGGCGGTGCAGGCGATCCGCACGCTCGGGATTCGCGGCATGAACGTGACGATGCCGCATAAGCAGGCGGTGATTCCGCATCTGGATGCGCTGGACGAAACGGCGCGCGAGATCGGCGCAGTCAACACCATCGACAATCGCTCAGGAAAGCTGACCGGTTACAACACCGATTGCGTCGGCGCGGTGCGCGCGCTCGAAGAGGTCACCAGCTTGCCCGGCAAACGCATCGCCCTGCTGGGCGCGGGCGGCGCGGCGCGTGCGATTGCCTGGGGCGCGCAACGCGCCGGTGCGAGCGTGACGGTTTTCAATCGCACCGCCGAGCGCGGGCAAAAGCTCGCCGACGACTTCGGCCTGCGCTTTGGCGGCGCGTTGCAGGACTTCGACCCGCACGCCTTCGACGGTGTGGTCAACGCCACGGCGGCAGGCTTTCGCGCACCCGATGCGAGCCCGCTGACGCCGCATCAACTGGCTTCGCATCTGTTCGTGATGGACGCGGCGTTTCTGCCGGTGCGCACCCGCCTGATTCGCGACGCCGGGGCAGCGGGCTGTGCAACCGTCGACGGCACACGCATGTTGCTGCATCAATTCTGCGGGCAGATCGAGCTTTACACGGATCGGCCCGCGCCGTTCGAGGCGATGCGTATCGCGCTGCTCGACGAGATCGAGCGCGTCACGCGCGACGCCCCGTAGCCGGTTCATGCATCCGGCAGCCCGCATCAGACGGGCGCTGGAAGCGGCGATCTGGCGCCTGCAATGCACAGGAGTTGAAATGGAAGGAGACGACATGAAGCAGCAATCGATTGCCATGAACGGTGCAGGAGCGCGCGCAAAGCAAAGCATCCAGGCCGACGCCGCGCAGACCAAAGTCACCTCGGCGGATCTCTACCGCGCGGCGTGGGCGGCGTCGATCGGCAGCGCACTGGAGTACTACGATTTCGCGCTTTACAACCTGGCTTCCGCGCTGATTTTCGGGCCGTTGTTCTTTCCGTCGAGCGACCCGGCGCTTGGTCTGATCGCCAGCTTCGGTGCGTATTTCATCGGCTTCGCGATCCGGCCGGTGGGCGGCATCCTGTTCGGTGCGCTGGGCGACCGCTACGGGCGCAAGTTCGTGCTGATGGCGACGATCCTGCTGATGGGCGTGGCGAGCACGCTGATCGGCGTATTGCCCACTTATGCGAGCGTGGGCATCTGGGCGCCGATCCTGCTGGTGGGGTGCCGCCTCCTGCAAGGACTTGGCGCGGGTGCCGAGCAGGCGGGCGCGGCGGTGCTGATGGCCGAATTCGCGCCGCCGCAACGGCGCGGCTATTTCGCGGCGCTGCCGTTCATGGGTGTGCTGCTGGGCACAGTGATGGCAGCGGCAATCTACTTCGCGCTCGTGCGGGTGGAGGATATTTCGCAAACGCCGCTCTGGCGCGTGCCCTTCTTGCTGAGCGCGGTCATCATCGCCGTAGCGGTTTGGATTCGCCTGCGTCTGCGCGAATCGCCGTCGTTCGCGCGGCTCGAAGCGCGCCAGCAGATCAAGGAAAGCCCGCTGCGCCATCTGATGCGCCACTCCCGGCCGACCGTCCTCAAGGTGATCGGCCTGCGCATGGCGGAAAACGGCGGATCTTCGATCTATCAGTCGCTGGCGATCAGCTATATCGCTACCGCTACGGGTCTGAAAGGGCAGATCGGGCCGCTCGCGCTGCTGTTTGCGGGCGCCTCTGGCGCTATCGTCATTCCGCTTGCAGGACTGCTTGGCGATTGTATCGGCCGCGTGAAAACGTACCGTATTTTTGCGGTCTATCAGCTTGTTCTGGCGTTTCCCACCTGGTGGGTGCTGAGTCTGGGCAACGCCACTGCGAGCATCGTCATGCTGTGCGTGACGCTGGCGGGCGTGTGGGGCATGTTCGCGACGCAAGGCGCGCTGCTGCCCGAATTGTTCGGCGCGCAGCATCGCTATGCGGGCGTGGCGGTGGGGCGCGAGCTGTCGGCGGTGGTGGCGGGCGGCGTCGCGCCGCTGGTGGGCGCGTCGATCATCGCTTATGCAACGACGCACTGGGGCGCCGGGCAGGGTGCCGCGGGCACCGTGCTCGCGTGGATTCCGCTCGCCACTTATGTCGCAGTCCTGAGTTTGATCGGCGTCTTGACGACGTTCCATATCCCCGAAACGCGCGGGCGCAGTCTCGACGACCTCAACGACGCCTGAATTTCACGCAGGCAACGCATTCCCGCACTCCGACGGCGGCCAGTCAGGCCGCCGTTTTTCATTTCCGTCGCGCATTTGCGCGTCCCCGGCCCACTCAAATCTGTCCCCATAAAATTCTTCACGTGGAGATTTATTGCAAATTTCGCAATTATTCTCTGCTTGACGAAACATTTCGATCAAGTATGCAAGCCTGCATCGCTATGGCCTGCAATTCGAGGCGGTTTACGGTTTCGGCGGCGAGGCGCGCAATGCGTGGATCGTGGTGCTGGCGTATCGTGTAGGACTGCTGCATTTTGCAGCCGCCTGGCTGCACGCCAATGGCGACGCCGCGCATTGGCGGGCGGCTACATCTATACGCATCGCAGCGCCGTGAGCGATGCGTGTAGGGCGCAATATCACGAGTTCAATCTCTCGGCGTTCTACGCGCTAAGCAGGCGCACCTGGCGCTACGGGCCGATCGCTTATCAGCAGCCCAGTGGGGCCACGCTGGACGGCTGCCGCAATGCAGTTGTGGCGACGGCCTCGCTGGCCGATGTGTCGAACGGCGCGTCATCGGCGAACGGGCGGCGAGCTGGCGCCAAGCGCTGGCGCGAATAGGTTTGCGGCAACGGTTCTGAATTCTGCCGAACGAAGCGGCGTCAACCGGATAGCGGCGAAGTTAGGGTCCCCCACCCATTGACGCCACCGGACGATTTTGCGATACAGAATATAATTCCGCGCGACCCTCGCCCTGCGGTGAACCGCGTTCACTATTCCCACTATCGCAATGTCTGATTCCGCGCAGAAGCCGGCCCGAGCAAGCGCTCACAAGGAAGATCGCCATTTCGTCACCGCGCTCGCGCGCGGGCTCGAAGTCCTCGCGTGCTTTCGCGGCGGCGACACGACACTCACCAATCAGGAAATCGCCCAGCGCTGCAAGCTGCCCAGGTCGACGGTCTCGCGCCTGACGATGACGCTCACGAAACTGGGCTACCTGATTCATCTGGAAGATACCGGGCGTTATCGGCTGGGGACGGCTTGCCTGGCGCTTGGCAGTTCGATGCTCGCACGCCTGGATGTGCGCAAGCTCGCGCGGCCCATGATGCAGGAGCTTTCGGAGTTTTCGGGCGGCACGGTGTCGCTGGGCGTGCGCGACCGGCTGTCGATGCTGTACATCGAAAGCTGCCGTAGCACGGCGGCGCTTGCGCTCACGCTCGATGTGGGATCGCGCATTCCGGTAGGCACGTCGGCGATCGGGCGGGCATGGCTTGCCGCGGTTCCCGCACGCGAACGCGAGGAGGTGATGGAGCAGATTCACGAACTCGACGACGTGGCGTGGCCTGGCGTGCGCCGCGGCATCGAGCAGGGCGTGAGCGATCATGCCGGACTGGGCGTGACCTGTTCGTTCGGCGAATGGCAGAAAGACGTGAATGGCATTGCGCGCGCGTTCGAACCCGGTGGTGGCCTGCCGGTGATGGCGATCAATGTGGGCGGACCTTCCTTTTCGCTTACACCAGAATTTCTGCTCGATGAAGTGAAGCCACGGTTGCTGCACATGATCGCGCAACTGGAAGCGGCCATCGCGGGACGATGAGGGCGAGGGCGCGAGCATGGCGACAGCCGGTTTGTTCGCGCCTTTTCTTTTGGGTCAAATAATTCGGTATGCGAAATTGATTGGGCGTAATTACCGCAGTCTGGACAACCCGCAATGAGGTCTGCAGCGCAAAATGCAGCACGGTGATCCATGCCGGGTGAATCACGGCGAGTCCCACCGCCCGTCGCGCCGGAAAATCCCAGCCTTTCAATTTTGCCCCTCGCCAGTGGGGTTTTTCCCGAGCCAACGAGTCCAATCGGCGCTTTACAGCGCCAGAGCCTCCGCGTTTGCATTTCTGCAATGCAGAATTCATGATCGCTTTGCAGAACAATCTCGTGAGCTAGCGTGGCTCGATTTCATAGGCCGCGCCTCGCCTATGGAGGCCTGTGGATTTCATGAGTATCGATCTCCAGTCGAGCTTCAGTGGCACGCGTCCCGTCGCGCCTGCGCATGCTTTCGATATCGGGCGTCTCGCCGAATGGATGCGCGAGCATGTCGATGGCTTCAATGGCCGCGTCAATGTCGAGCAATTCAAGGGTGGTCAGTCGAATCCCACTTTTCTGCTCGAATCGGCTGGCGGGCGCTACGTGCTGCGGCGCAAGCCGCCTGGCGAGTTGCTGCCTTCCGCCCACGCGGTGGAGCGCGAATACCGCGTAATCCGCGCGCTCGCGCAGACCGACGTGCCGGTTGCGAAGACCTTTGCGCTGTGCGAGGACGCCGGCGTGATCGGCTCGCCGTTTTATCTCATGGAATACGTGGAGGGCCGCATTTTCTGGGACGCGGCGCTGCCCGACATGACGAGCGAAGCGCGCGCGGCGATCTATGGCGAAATGAATCGCGTGATTGCCGCGCTGCATTCGGTCGATCCCGATGCGATTGGTCTGGGCGATTACGGCCGCACCGGCAACTATATCGAGCGGCAGGTCGCCCGCTGGACGCGCCAGTATCGCGCCTCTGAGACCGAGCGTATCGAGGCGGCCGACGCACTGATCGACTGGCTACCGGAACATATCCCGCGAGGCGACGAGCGCCGCATCGTGCACGGCGATTATCGGCTCGATAACGTCGTTTTTCACCCGCACGAAGCGCGCATTGTGGCGGTGCTCGACTGGGAGCTTTCCACGCTCGGCCATCCGCTGGTCGACTTCGCCTATCACTGCATGATCTGGCACATGCAGGCCGGTGCGCGCCGCGGCCTGGTGGGGCTCGATATCGCCGCGCTCGGCATTCCAGACGAAAAGACCTATCTCAAGCGCTATCTGGAGAAGGTTGCGCGCGCATCCAGGTCGGCCGTGCCCGAAGCGGACTGGGGTTACTACCTCGTCTTCAATATGTTCCGGCTGGTGGGCATCCTGCAAGGCGTGATGGCGCGCGCGCTGCAGGGCAATGCCTCCAGTGCGCTCGCACTGGAAACAGGTCGGCGCACGCGGCCGCTTGCGGAGCAGGCCTGGGCGCTGGCACGCCAGGTCGATGCCCTGCGCTAGCGCGGCGCGTCTATCCAGACCCACCTATTCCGGCCAACCTCGGGCCGACCACTCACGCGGACAAGACATATGAACTTCGAACACTCAGGCAAGGTGAAAGCACTGCAGGCGCGTCTTACGGCGTTCATGGAGCAGCATGTCTATCCGGCGGAAAAACAGTTCGCCGCTGAAATGGATGCTGCGCGCCGTGCAGGCAACCCATGGCAGCCCGCGCCGGTCATGGAGCAGCTCAAGGACAAGGCGCGCGCCGCCGATCTGTGGAATCTGTTTCTTCCCGCGCACGAAGGCGAGGGCGGCCTGACGAATCTGGAATATGCGCCGCTATGCGCAATCATGGGCCGTTCCGCGATTGGCGCGGAGCCGTTCAACTGCTCCGCGCCCGATACGGGCAATATGGAAACGCTGCTGCGCTACGGCAGCGAAGCGCAAAAACGCGAATGGCTCGCGCCGCTGCTGGACGGCAAGATCCGCTCGGCCTTCGCGATGACGGAGCCGGCGGTGGCATCGTCGGATGCGACCAATATCGAGGCACGCATCGAGCGCGACGGCGATCACTACGTCATCAACGCGCGCAAATGGTGGACCTCGGGCGCGAACGATCCGCGCTGCAAGATCCTCGTTTTCATGGGCAAGACCGACCCCGAGGGTGCGAATCGTCATCAACGCCAGTCGATGGTGCTGGTGCCGCTCGATACGCCAGGGGTGACGGTGCTGCGCCATCTGCCGGTGTTCGGCTACGACGATGCACCGCACGGTCACGCCGAAGTGCTGTTCGAGAACGTGCGCGTGCCGGTGACGAATGTGTTGCTGGGCGAGGGCCGTGGCTTCGAGATCGCGCAGGGGCGACTCGGGCCGGGCCGCATTCATCATTGCATGCGTCTGATTGGCCGCGCCGAGCGTGCGCTCGAAGCCATGTGCCAACGCACCACGCAGCGCACCGCCTTCGGCCGCAGGATTGCCGATCAGGGCGTGACGCGCGAGCGCATCGCCAATGCGCGCATCCTGATCGATCAGGCGCGCTTTCTGGTGCTGCACGCGGCCTGGAAAATGGATGAGGTCGGCAACAAGGCGGCGCGCAAGGAGATTGCCATGATCAAGGTGGCCGCGCCCGCAATGGCCTGCCAGGTGATCGACTGGGCGATCCAGGCGCATGGCGGCGGGGGAGTGAGCGACGATTTTGGTCTTGCGCGCGCCTACGCGAGCGCCCGCACGATCCGTCTCGCCGATGGACCGGACGAGGTGCATCGCAACGCCATCGCCAAGATGGAACTCGCGGCTTACCTTTAAGCCGTGGAGCTCAACATGAACGCGAATTCACATCCGGCAACCGGGCCGAACAGCACGCCGTTTGCGAGCATCGGCGACCAGATCCGTCAATGGGCGGTGGAGCAGGGCGATCATCCGGCGCTGATCTGCGAAGACACGACCTATAGCTACGCCGATCTCGATGCGATGACCGATCAGTGCGCGTGCGCATTGCAACGCGATGGCATTGCGCCCGAAGACGTGATCGCGATCTGCGCGAACGCTTCGCCCTGGTACGCGGCGGTCTTTCTGGGCGCGCTGCGTGCGGGCGTGGCGGTCGCGCCGCTTGCGCCGTCCTCGCATCCGGACAGCCTCGCGGCCATGATTGCGAATTCCGGCGCGCGCGTGTTGTTCCTCGACGCGTCCGTGCGCGAGGCCCTGCAAGGCGCCGCCACGCCGCCCGATGTGCGCAGCGTGCGGCTGGATGCGCAACACGATGCCGCAGACGTCACCGCCATCGACGCCTGGCTTGCGCCGCGCGGGAGGGTGCCGCGCCACGTCGATATCCAGTCTGAATGGGCCTTCAACATCATCTATTCGTCGGGAACGACTGGCTCGCCCAAGGGCATCGTGCAATCGCATGCGATGCGCTTCGCCTACGCGGCGCGCACCGTCGAGCGCGGATACGGACCGCAGGCGGTCACGCTGATTTCGACGCCGCTCTATTCGAACACCACGCTCGTGAGCTTCTTCCCCACGCTTCAGCTGGGCGGGACCGTCGTGCTGATGCCGAAGTTCGAAACGAAGCGCTATCTGGAACTGGCGCAACAGCATCGCGCGACGCACACGATGCTCGTGCCGGTTCAATACCAGCGCCTGATGGCCGAGCCCGATTTCGACCGCTACGACCTGTCGAGTTTTGTTTCGAAGTCCTGCACGAGTGCGCCGTTTGCGGCGCGCGTGAAGGCCGACGTCGTGCGCCGCTGGCCCGGCAGTCTCACCGAGTTTTACGGCATGACCGAAGGCGGCGCATCGTGCGAACTCAGCGCCAACGACCACCCGGACAAACTCCATACCGTTGGCCGCGTGATGCCCGGCCACGAAATGCGCCTGATCGACGCCGCCGGCAACGAATTGCCGCCGGGCAGTATTGGCGAGATCGTGGGCCGTTCGCCGACGATGATGACGGGCTACTATCGCCAGCCCGACAAAACCGCGCAAGCGGAATGGCACGACCGTGGCGGCCAGCGTTTCATCCGCACTGGCGATATTGGCCGCTTCGACGAAGATGGTTTTCTCGTGCTGATGGATCGCAAGAAGGACATGATTATTTCGGGCGGCTTCAACGTCTATCCCAGCGATCTCGAACAGGTGTTGCTGCAGCATCCGGATATCGCGGAAGCGGCGGTCGTGGGTATCGCGTCGGAGCGCTGGGGCGAGACGCCGGTGGCCTTTGTCACCTTGCGCGACGGCGCTGCGGTTGAGGGCGCAACGCTCGCGAGCTGGGCGAACGCGCGCTTGGGGAAGATGCAGCGTCTTGCCGAAGTGGTGATTGCGGACGCCTTGCCGCGCAGTGCGATCGGCAAAATCCTCAAGCGTGAATTACGCGAGAGTTTTAAGCCCTCGCGCGCCTACTAGCATTGAGGCGCGCCGCCTGGCGCGCGCCTTCAATCGAGAATCGAAGCGTTGACGCATCAAGGCAGGCCGGCGCGCGGCGCTTCAGGAAAGCAAAGCCCTACGACGAAGTCGTCGAGCGTGGCGGTCAACGTCGTCATGCGGCCTCGCAAATGCAATGCGGGCCGCGACCATGACAATCAGAACGCGGCCCGCCTCCTTCACAAGGACATTACTTCGCTGCTGCCACCGCCGTATCGGGCAGCGCCTTGATATTGCCGCCTTCCACGACGGCTACCACGGCGCGTCCCATCGTGATGCCGCCGCGCGGATCCACGCCGGTCAGGCCATGCGGATTGTTCTGCGGCGAAAGCGATTTTAGCGCCTGATCGTAGGCTTTGCGGATCGCGGTGGCATCGCTGGTTGTGCCCGCAACCTTCATCGCCTGCGCGGTCGCCCAGACGGCGGTGTAGTTGAGCGAGGCTTCCTGGCTCGGCAGATGTCCGCCGTGCGTCTTCGAAAAGCGCGCGACAAAGGATCTGGCGTCGGGCGAAGGATCGTCGCCGATCGGCATCACGCCAATCGATCCATCGAGCGCGCCGTAGCCGCCCGCGATCTTCGCGACTTCGTCGAGCTTGGCCTGGTCCATCACCACGAAGCCGCCTTTGAAGCCCAGTTCGCGCGCCTGGCGGATGATGAGGCCGGTCGGCTCGGACGGCCCGCCCACGAAGATCACTTTAGGCTTCGAGGCCAGCACGCGGCTCACGCCGCTGTAGAAGTCGGTGGCACGGTTATAGGACATCGGATTATCGGCGACGATGGTGCCGCCCGCCGCCTGCCACGCGGGCTTGAACGCGGCGGTCCAGGCTTTGCCGTAGTCGGTATCGGTGTTCGCGATGGCGGCGTCCTTGCCGAACTTGTCCATCTCGTACTTCACGAATGCAGGCGTATACGAGGTGAATTCCGGCGGGATGCGAATCGTGAGCGGATTGCCGCGCGCCGCCAGTTGCGGCACGCTCGTATAGGCAAGCAGGAGCAGCTTCTGCTGCTGGTTGATCGTCTGGACTGCGTAGCATCCGCCTGAGTGGGGAACCAGCACGACGCTGGCGCTGTTTTCCTGCGAAAGCCGGCGCGCGTTGATGGCGGTCTCGCTCGGGTTGTACTGGTCGTCGAGCGCCACCACGTCAAGCTTGACCTTCTTGCCGCCCACCACGAGACCGGCCTGATTGATTTCGGCGACGGCCATCTGCATGCCTTCGAGCACTTCCTGGCCGTATTTGGCGGCGCCGCCGCTAAGCGGCCCCGAATAGCCGATGTGCACAGCGGCTTCCTGCGCCTTCGCCGGCGCGGCCAGCGCAAGCGAGACGGCAAAGGTCGTGGCAACCGCGAGAGACAGCTTGCTGACGATCATGAACGTATCCTCGAAGGAGTGACGGTGAAGAACCGCTGAATCGAAACGTGGCAATCGGATGAAACGTCAGCCGCCTACATAGGCGCGCCGCACCGCTTCATTGCCGGCGAGGCTTTCATAGGTGCCTTCCAGTACGATGCGGCCCGATTCCACGACATAGGCGCGGTGCGCGATCTTGAGCGCCGCGTGCGCGTTCTGTTCGGCCAGCAGCACCGTGGTGCCAGCGCGATTGATGCGCTGGATCACCTCGAAAGTCTGCTTGACTACAAGCGGCGCGAGGCCGAGCGAGGGCTCGTCGAGCAGCAGCACGCGCGGGCGGCTCATCAGCGCGCGGCCAATCGCCACCATCTGCTGCTGGCCTCCGCTCAGCGACCCTGCCGGATCGTCCTTGCGGCTGACCAGATCGGGAAAGAGCGTGAGCACGTCGTCCAGGCGCTGGCGGTTGCCCGTTCGGTCGCGCCGGTGCGCATACGCGCCTAGCATCAGGTTCTTGAGCACCGACATCGCCGGAAACAGCTTGCGTCCCTCGGGACAGTGGATCACGCCCGCGCGCACGACATCGGCGGGCCGCTTGCCGACCAGATCAACGTCCTTCAGGCGGATCTGGCCGCCGCTGGCCCGCGTGAGTGCGCTTGCCGCGCGAAAGATCGAGCTTTTGCCCGCGCCGTTCGCGCCCAGCAGCACCACGAGTTCGCCTTCATCGGCACGCAGGGTGATGCCGTGCAAGGCGCGAAAGCTGCCGTAATCGAGGCTTACGTCATTGAACGTCAGCATGTTCGCTCCCGAGATAGGCGTCGATCACGGCCGGGTCTTTGCGGATGGCGTCGGGCGTGCCCTCGGCGATTTTTTCGCCATGGTCGAGCACCATGATCTTGTCCGCGAGATTCATGATCATGCTCATCTTGTGCTCGACCAGGCATACAGTCATGCCGCGCCGCGCGATCTTGCGGATCAGGGCGGCCAGGCCATCGGTTTCTTCGGGATTCACGCCGCCTGCCGGTTCGTCGAGCAGGAGCAGCGTGGGATCGGTCGCAAGCGCGAGCGCGATCGCCACGCGTTTGCGTTCTTCCTGCGTGATGCCGCCCGCGGGCTTCGCTTCCAGATGCGCAAGGCCCACGAAATCGAGCGCTTCGCGCGCCTTGTCGCGGCAGGTGCGTTCTTCGGCTTTGCAGCGCGAAGTGCGCAGCAACGCGTCCCACAGATTCGAGCGCGTGCGCAGGCGGTGCCCGACGATCAGGTTCTCCAGCACCGAAGCCGTTTCGAACAGCGCGGTGGCCTGAAAGGTGCGCGCCACGCCCAGGCGCGCCATCTGGTCGGCGCGCAGGCCCGTCACGTTCTGGCCGCGCAGGCGGATCGTGCCGGCGCTCGGCCGGTACATGCCGCTGATCAGGTTGAAGAAGGTGGTCTTGCCCGCGCCATTGGGACCGATGATGGCGTTGACGCGGCCTTCCTCGATCTGCGTGCTGACGTTCGTGACGGCCTTCAGGCCTCCGAACTGTTTGGAGAGTGCGCTGATTTCAAGCATGGCCGTCTCCGCTGGACGTGGCGCGGCGCGCGGGTGGCGCGGTGACCTGGCGCAACGCGATGCGGCTGCGCACGCTCTGATAAAGACCCACGAGGCCGCGCGGCAGGAAGATCAGCAGCACGATCAGCAAGGGGCCGAACACGATGAACCGGTAGTCCTGCATGAACTGCAGCGACTGCGTGAGCCACGGCAGCGCGATAGCGCCCAGCAGCGGCCCGGCCAGGGTGCCGATGCCGCCCACCACCGCATACATGGTCATGTCGAAGGTGTGGCTGATGTTGGCGAGATCGGGGCCGAGAAAGCGCACGAACCCGGCATACAGGCCGCCTGCGATGCCCGCGTAGAACGTCGAGATCAGGAACGCCAGCATCTTGTTGCGCATCAGATCGATGCCGAGCGCCTGGGCGAGATGCTCGCTGTTGCGGATCGCCACGAAGGTATGGCCCAGCAGCGAATGCACGATGCGATGCATCAGCCACATGCCCGCGACGAGAAACGCGAAGGTGAGGTAGTAGAGCGCGCGCGGGCTTTCGAACGAAACCGGGCCGATATCGGGCGGCGCGGCAATGCCGATGATGCCCACCACGCCGTGCGTGACGCTGTCCCATTTCTCGATCACGAGAAAGATGATGTAGCCCACGCAGAGCGTGAAGATCGCGAAGTAATTGCCCTTCAGGCGCAGCGAAACGATGCCGACGAAAAAACCCAGCACCACGCTCAGCACGCCCGCGAGCGCAAATGCGGCCCAGAACGGCACCTGATAGTCCACGGTGAGAATGCCCACCGTATAGGCGCCGACCGCCATGAAGCCGCCATGCGCGAGATTGAACTGGCCCGTGTAGCCGGTCAGCAGATTCAGCCCCACCGTGGCGAGCGCAAAGATATAGGCCGTGGACATCACCGTGAGCGAATAGTCGTTGCGCACCAGAAAAGGCAGCACCAGACCGGCGACGAACAGCGCGATCCAGCCGGAGTGACGCGTCAGCGGCGTCTGGGAGGGGGTGGTCATGATGCGCGCATCTCCCGCGAAAAGAGTCCTTGCGGACGCAGTGACAGGATCGCCACCAGCAGCACGAATGCGATCAGGTCCTGATAGTCGGGCGAGACGTAGAAAGCGCCGAAGCTCTCGGCCATCCCGATGATGAGCCCGCCCACCACCGCGCCTGGCACGCTGCCCATGCCGCCCAGGATGATGATGACGAAAGCCTTGAGGATCACTAACTGGCCCATCGCCGGATAGATAAGGTTGATGGGCGCATAGAGCGCGGCGGCCACCGCGGCCAGCACGCCGGAGAGGGCGAAGGTGGCCATGCCCACCTTGCGTGGATCGATGCCCATGAGCGCCGCGCCTTCGCGGTTCTGCGCGACCGCCAGAATGGTTGAGCCCGCAACGGTGTGGTGGAGGAACAGTTGCAGCGCCAGCACGAGCCCAAAAGCGGCGGCGACGATGAGCAGGCGCTGGATGGGCGCGATGACGCCGTTCCATTCGAGCACACCGGACCACGGCGGCGACATGCGGTGGAAGTCGGTGCCCCAGAGCGCCTGCGCGGCGGCTTCGAGAAACAGCATGAGGCCGATGGCGGCGATCATCGGCGAGAGTTCGGGGGCGTTGCGCAGCGGGTAGAACACCAGACGCTCGGCAAGGATGGCCAGCACGGCGACGCATACGGCAGCGACAACCATGGCGCTCCAGTAGCCCAGTCCGAAGCGCGAAGTGAGGTAGAACGCGGCAAATGCGCCGACCATGTAGAACGCGCCGTGCGCGAAATTGGGCACGGCCATGATCCCGTACACCAGCGTGAGGCCGAGCGCGACGAGGCTGTAGATGCCTCCAAGCGTCAGACCGTTGAGCACCTGCTGCAAAAACAGATCCACCGTGACCTCCCGAACACGGGCCTTACGCGTCGAGCGCCGCGCGAGGCGGCAGGGCGAAGGCCGGAGATTGAACTGCCGCGCACCCGGGTGACGGTTGACGGCAGGCGTTTCGATCATGCGGTTGCTGCGAGGACTGGCCTTGAGCATCGACATCCGGCCAGGTTCAATTTGGCAATGAATTCTGCAGTGCAGTCAGCCTGGGGAAAATACCAGACGGTCGTTCGAAAATCGCCAGAGCGTTATTTTTAAGCGTTTTTTTCGACGAAACCGATGGATTTTGCGGTGCAGCGGACTACAAACGGAGACGGCTGACTGCCTTGACTCACGCTAATCGCGTGACTAAGTTCTGCCATGCCGTCAGTCATTCCACGGATTAGAAGTGATTCATTCATCATCAACGCGAATGGAGGGCAGGGACGATGCGTTTCATCAACAAGGTTGCCATCGTGACCGGAGCGGCCAGCGGGATCGGTCGCGCGACGGCGCGCAGGCTCTATGCCGAGGGCGCGTCGGTCGCGCTCGTGGACCGGCAGGCCGGCGCGCTCGCAGACGTGGCGGCGCAATTCGACGCCGCGCGCGTGTGGCATGGCGTCGTCGATGTGGCGCGCGAAGATGACGTAGCGCGCTGCGTTGCCGACGTGCGCGCACGCTTGGGCGAAATCGACGTGCTCTGCAACGTGGCGGGCATCGCCGGCGGCGATTATTCGAGCGTCGCCGAAACGGACACAGCGGTCTGGCAGCAGATTCTCTCCGTCAATCTGATGGGCGTGGTGCACTTCACCAAATGGGCCGCGCAGGCGATGACCGCGCGCGGCCAGGGGGCGATCGTCAATGTGGCCTCCGTGGCGGGCGTGCGCTCGGGCGCGGGCGGCAATGCGTACAGCGCTTCCAAGGCCGCCGTCATCAACCTCACGATGACGAGCGCCTGCGATCTTGCGGCTTCGCAGATCCGCGTGAATGCCGTGTGCCCCGGCCTGATCGAAACCGGCATGACAGCGCCTATATTCGAACGCGCACGCGAGTTGAACAAGACCGACCGGCTGGGCTATCGCTGCGAACTGCGCCGTCCGGGCCGCCCTGAAGAGGTGGCTTCCGCCATTGCCTTTCTTGCCAGCGACGACGCCAGTTACGTCACCGGCCAGGCGCTGCCTGTCGACGGCGGCAACACCGCTTCGCTGAATCTGCCTGGCATGAAGGTCTGAGCGCACCGCTCATGCGGCCCGCCTGCAACAGCGGGCCGCATGCCTCGCGCGGCAGAACGCGATCAGAACAAATGGCGGATGCCGAGGCTTGCGCCCACCGTCGAACCGTTCACTTCGTAGAGCGCGTTGTTGATCGACAGACCCGTATCCATGCGGCCGTGGTTGTTCACGTAGCCCACCTGGCCGTAGAGCGTCGTACGCTTCGAGAGGAAGAACTGCACGCCCCCCGAGGTCATGATCGAATGGTTCGCGCCATTATTGCCGTCGCGCGTGTACCAGACGCCCGCGTTCACGTTGAGGTAAGGCGTGACGAAGTAGCTCAGGCCGCCCGAATAAACGCTGTTGTCGAACGAGCCGGCCACCTTGTAAAGCGCGTAGGAGGCCGAAACGGCGAGGCCGTTTTCGAAGCGGTAGAGTGCGCCCAGCGTGCGGCCCACGAATTCCACGGTGCTCGGAACCGGCGTGCTGACCGCGCTGCCGCCCGAGTTGCCGTTGTAGAGCGCGCCGGTGAGCGTGAGGCCGCCCAGGTGATAACGCAGGCTCGCAGAATATTGCCGGCCCGCCTGGAAGTCGCCCGCCGAGCCGCCCAGTGCGATCATGGCCGCCGCCTGGATGCCGTAGATTTCCGGCGAGGTATAGGTGAGCGAATTGCTGTTGAAGAGGCCGGTGACGAAGACGTTGTTGACGTAGCTGACCAGACCGCTGCCGAAGTACGACATGCCGCGCGGGTCCGTATCGTAAAGCGACAGGAAGAACGGCGAATATTGCAGACCAGCCTTCATCGAACCATAGGGGCTGTTGATGCCCACCCATGCCTGGCGGCCGAACATATTGCCGTTCGAATTGTTGAACGCGCCGTTTGCCACGCTGATGCCGCTCTCCAGGGTGAAGACCGCGCGTATGCCGCCGCCCAGATCCTCGGCGCCGCGCATGCCGAAACTCGATCCCGTCATGCCGCTGTCCGTGAACGAAAACTGGTGGCCCTCGTTCTGGCCCGTCGACATATTCATGGTGTGGCTGGTATAGAGCAGCGAGGCATCGACAATACCGTAGAGCGTCACACTGCTCTGCGCGTGCGCGGCGCTTGCCATGCCCATCAGACCCGTCGCTGCGACCCCGGTGGCAAGCAGTTTCTTGCGTAGCGTATTACGTTTTGACATTTTGGAATCCTGATCGACTGGAATGGCTTGAAATTGGTTGGATCAGTGCACTTCTCTTGTCGCGGCGCGTCAGGGTGCGCGGACGTGGCGCATGGGCGCCATCCGTGCGGGTTACCGGCCTTGTTGAACAGCGTGTGGCCGGCTTCGACGCGTTACGCGAACGTCGTTACGGGGATTGCTGCGGTAATACGGGAAGGACGTCTTGCCGGTGAGGCCAGGTCAGGCGCGCAAGGAATAGGGCGGCGCGCCGCATGTCGGATTCGGATCGCAAGTTCAGGCTTTGCTCGTTCACCGATTGCCTCTCCAGATACCAGGTAGGGCTTGCAAGATTGTCCGGAATGTCTGTCAGACGGGGATTATTTTTGTACGGTCGTACGAAAACGTCACCCTGGGGGAAACGTGGGGGCGACACTCTAATTTTTATCGGGCGCCTGTGCAGGCGGCCCAGATTGTCGGATGCGCGACAATCTGCTGAGGATCGGTAAGGGCAGGAGTTCTATGCGGCGCGCAAATAATGATTCGGAGTCCATTTCAAATTGACGCGGCTCAAACCTTGAACGTCTGGCCCACTACCTCGGCGACGAAATCGATCACTGCGCGTATTGGCGGCGAGTGCCGCAGATCGTCGTGCACGACCAGCCAGATATCGAGCGAGAAGGCCTCGCCCGCCCACGGCAGGCGCTGCAGCGTTGGATCGGCGTCGCCCATGAACACGGGCAGGCCCGCCACGCCAACGCCGGTGCGCGCCACCGCCAGTTGCGTGGTGATGTCGCTCACTTCGCATACCACCGGCCGCGCGCCCGCCGCCGCCCGCAGCCATTGCTCGTGGGGCATGTCCGCGAGCCGCGCCTCGTAAGCGATGAAACCCCACTCGGCGGGCTGGTCCGCCGGCGCGTAGTCGCGGCTGGCGTAAAGCGCGAACGGCATCGTGCCTAGCTTGCGCGTGACATTGCGCGGCTCGTCGGGGCGCGCTAGCCGCACGGCGAGATCCGCTTCGCGCCGCCCCAGCGAGACGCGCTGCGCTTCGCTCGCAATCGACAACCGGATGCCGGGATGCCGCTGCGCGAACGCGCCCAGCGTGGTCGCGAAGAAGTTGCTCGCCAGCACCGGCGGCACGCTGATGGTCACCTTGCCGAGCATCGGCGACTGGGCCGCGCGCGCGAGCCGCTCGATGGCGAACGCTTCGGCCTCCATGCGCTGCGCCAGTTCGACGATCTGGCGGCCCGATGCGGTCAACTGGCAGGCGCGCGGCAGCCGGTCGACCAGACGCATTGCCAGATCGGTTTCCAGCGCGCTCAGACGCCGGCCGACGGTTGCGTGATCGACCTTGAGCTGCCGGGCGGCGGCGGAAAGGCTGCCCGTCTGCGCAACGGCCACGAAGAAGCGAAGATTTTCCCAGTCGAACATCGGTGCAATTTCTCCCATCTACTGTGCACGATTGGGGAATATTCGCACAGAACCGCAGCGCTTACGCTGTCGTTTTGCGACTCAAAGGCATAGCGATGCAAACCCTCACCTCAAAATCGCCCGATGCGCAGGCAGACGTGCGATCGGGCTTCGTACAGATCGCCGCGTGTCTGGGCTTCGTGGTGGTCTCGATCGACGTGAGCGTGGTCAATGTCGCGCTCGATGCGCTGCGCGTCGCATTTCACGCCGACGTCACCGGCCTGCAGTGGGTCGTGAACGCCTACGCTCTGGTGTTCGCATCGGCGTTGCTTTTGGCGGGGGCGCTGGGCGACCGCTTCGGCGCGAAACGCGTGTTCGCCGCGGGTTTTGCGCTCTTCACGTGCGCCTCGGTGGGCTGCGGGCTGGCGGGTTCGCTCGCGGCGCTGATCGGCTGGCGGCTCGCGCAAGGGGTGGGCGCCGCGCTGCTGGTGCCGAACTCCCTTTCGGTATTGCGCGAGGCGTTCCACGACGCCGGCGCGCGCAGCCGCGCGGTGGGCTGGTGGGCCGCGGGCGGCGGCATCGCGCTGGCGGCCGGGCCGGTGATCGGCGGCCTGCTGATCGCGGCCTTGGGTTGGCGCAGCATTTTTCTCGTCAACGTGCCGGTCGGTGCAATCGGGCTCTGGATGACGCTGCGTCACGCGCCGCGTTCGCATGGGCATCCGGGGCGCAGTCTCGATCCGCTCGGCCAGATTAGCGGCGCCCTCGCGCTGGCCGCGCTCGCCTTCGCGTTGACCGAGGCGAGCAGCCTCTCGTGGCAAAGCCCGTTGATCGTGGGCGCATTCGCCTTGAGCATCGTCTCGGGCGCGGCATTCGTGTGGCAGCAGGCGCGCAACCCCGCCGCGACGCTGCCGCCCGCGCTGTTCGCCAACCGCACGGTCGGCGGCGCGACGCTCATCGGCCTGATCGCAAATCTGGTGTTCTATGGCATCGTTTTCACGTTCAGCCTGTTGTTCCAGACCGTCTGGCACTTCACGCCCGAGCGCACCGGGCTGGCATTTCTGCCGATGATGGCGGTGCTCGTGGTGATGAACATCGCGGCGGGACGACTGGTGAATCGCGCGGGCGCGCGGCGGCTCATCATGGCGGGACTCGTGATGGCCATCGTCGGCTATCTGTCTATGCTGCCCGCGCTTGCCGCGCAGTCGTACGAATGGCTGATCGCGCCGATGCTGCTGGCGGGCGGCGGCATCGCGCTGGCGGTGCCCACGCTCACTGGCGCACTGCTGGCAGCGGTGAAGCGCGAGCAGTCGGGCATCGCCTCGGGGCTGCTCAACGCTGCGCGCCAGGTGGGCGGCGTGATGGGCGTGGCGCTGTTCGGCTTCCTCGTGCGCCATGCGCAGACCGCGCTGTTCCTGCATGGCGTGGTGCAGGCGCTGGTTGTGTCCGCAACGTTATTGGCGGTGGCGTGCGGGGTGGCATGGCGCACGCTGGAGAGCCGGGCGCGCCCGCTGGCCGGGACCGTGGCCCCGGCGTCGCATCAATGATCGTGCCTGACCTGGGGAAGCACGGGTTGCCGCGTCTTGCGGCTCAGCAGCAGGGCGACGATGGCGGAGAGGGCGAGGGTCGCCGCGACCAGTTGCAGACCGGCCGTATAACCGCCGGTCTGCGCCTTCAGCCAGCCTATCGCCGCAGGCCCGACGAAGCCACCCAGATTGCCGATCGAATTGATCATCGCGATGCCCGCCGCCGCGCCCGCGCCGGAGAGGAAGGTGCCCGGCATCGCCCACAACGGTGCTTTGGCCGCGCTGATGCCGACGTTCACAGTGACCAGCGCCAGCACGATCGCGAGCGCCGAAGTCGCCGATCCCGCAAACACGAAACCCGCGCAGGCCAGCAGGCAGGGCAGCACGACGTGCCAGGTGCGCTCGCCGGTACGGTCCGAGTGGCGCGCCCAGACGATCATCGCCACTACGGCCACGACGGCGGGAATCGCGTTGAGCAGCCCCGTTTGCAGCGCACTGAAGCCAAATTCGCGAATCATGAGCGGCGCCCACAGACCCAGCGTATACAGTCCCGCCGAGGTGCCGAAGTAAATCAGCGCGAGCGCCAGGACGCGCGGGTCGCGCAGCGCGCTCCACGCCGCCGCCGTGTGGCCCGTATTCGATTCGCGCAGGCGTGCTTCGTCGCGTAGTTGCGTGATCAACCAGTTGCGTTCATCGGCATCGAGCCAGCGCGCCTTGTCCGGTGAGTCGGTGAGCGCGCGCAATACGACCACACCGAGCACGACGGCAGGCACGGCTTCGATCAGATAAAGCAGTTGCCAGTCAGCCAGGCCCATGAATGGCGGCAATTGCATGAGCGCGCCGGAGAGCGGCGAACCGATTGCGGTCGAGATCGGCGCGGCCGCCATGAACCACGCCGCTGCAACGGCGCGTTGCCGTGCCGGAAACCATAGGCTCAGATAGAGAATGATGCCGGGGAAGAAACCGGCTTCCGCCACACCCAGCAGGAATCGCAAGGTGTAGAAACTGGCAGGACCACTAACAAAAGCGGATGCCGCCGAAACCAGACCCCAGCTCACCATCACGCGCGCGATCCACAGACGCGCGCCCACACGATGCAGGATCAGGTTGGACGGAATCTCGAACAGAAAATAGCCGATGA
This sequence comes from Paraburkholderia bannensis, assembly GCF_014200455.1. Lineage (GTDB taxonomy): Bacteria > Pseudomonadota > Gammaproteobacteria > Burkholderiales > Burkholderiaceae > Paraburkholderia > Paraburkholderia bannensis_A. The sequence continues at coordinate 25,143 of NZ_JACHBW010000033.1, forward strand.
AAAAAAGCCCGCCGCCCAGCCCGAACGCCGCCGGTGACAGGCCGATTGCCTTGTTCATCGTGATCGCCGCGAAGCCCACGTTGACGCGGTCGAGAAAGCTCACGAAGTAAAGCAGCATCACGAACGGAATGATCCGCCACATGAGCTTGCGCGTGACGCGCGCGGCGATCTCGCTGCGGTCTGCGGCAGTATTCCCGGTAATGTCCGTATCCATGTCTCCTCCATTGGGGTGGGCGCGTGCGTGCGCGCCCCTTATCGCTCCGGTCACAACAAGGTGCTGGCGCCTATGCCGCCACGGCATCGGTCGCAGCGGCGATCGCGCCCGTCTTTTCGAGCAACGCGCAGAGCGCCGCCGTGACTTGCGCCGTGCTTGCATTGCCGCCCAGATCGCGCGTGTGCAGCGAACTATCGGCTGTCACCGCTTCGATGGCCTGCATCACGCGCGCGGCGGCTTCGGTTTCGCCCAGGTGTTCGAGCAGCATCACGACCGACCAGAACGTGCCGACGGGATTCGCCAGGCCCTTGCCCATGATGTCGAACGCCGAGCCGTGAATCGGTTCGAACATCGACGGATAGCGGCGCTCGGGGTCGATATTGCCGGTGGGCGCGATGCCCAGACTGCCCGCGAGTGCGGCGGCCAGATCGCTCAGAATGTCGGCGTGCAGATTGGTGGCGACGATGGTGTCGAGCGAGGCGGGCCGGTTGACCATGCGCGCGGTGGCGGCATCGACGAGTTCCTTGTCCCACTTGACATCGGGAAACTCCAGCGCGATCTGCTGCGCGATCTCGTCCCACATGACCATCGCGTGGCGCTGGGCGTTGCTCTTGGTGATGACGGTGAGTTGCCTGCGCGGGCGCGACTGCGCGAGGCGAAACGCAAAGCGCAGGATGCGCTCGACGCCCGCGCGCGTCATGATCGACACGTCGGTGGCGGCCTCGATCGGATGACCCTGATGCACGCGCCCGCCCACGCCCGAGTATTCGCCTTCGGAGTTCTCGCGCACGATCACCCAGTCGAGGTCGTTCGGGCCGCAGCGTTTGAGCGGCGCGTCGATGCCAGGCAGGATGCGCGTGGGCCGTACGTTCGCGTACTGGTCGAAGCCCTGGCAGATCTTCAGGCGCAGACCCCAGAGGGTGATGTGATCGGGCACGTCCGGGTCGCCTGCGGAGCCGAACAGGATCGCGTCCTTGTCGCGCAGTGCGTCGAGTCCGCCGGCCGGCATCATCACGCCGTGTGCGCGGTAGTAGTCTGCGCCCCACTGGAAGTCCTCGAACTCGAAGGCAAAGCGCTGCGTCGCGCGTGCGAGGGATTCGAGCACCTGTTGGCCGGCCGGCACGACTTCCTTGCCAATGCCGTCGCCCGGAATGGTGGCGATGCGATAAGTCTTCATGATGCGGTCCTGATCGATGCGACTGCGTGAGTCGGGTGAAAGAGGTGAGAGCGGGTGAACTCACTTTACCTAACTGGCAGTTCAGGAACCGGCGCTATACTCAAAGCATCTTTAACCTGAATTCACAAATCGAAAGGCGGCAAGACATCGTGGCCGAAACCGTTCAGCCCGGCGATCTGGGCTTTTTCTCGATGCTGGCCGCTTCCGGCAGTCTGAGCGCCGCCGCGCGCGAACTGGGCCTTACGCCCGCCGCCGTGAGCAAACGGCTCGCGCAGATGGAGCAGCGCGCGGGCGTGCCGCTCGTCAACCGCACGACGCGGCGCATGACGCTCACGCCCGAAGGCGAGGTCTATCTGGAGCACGCGCGCCGCATTCTCGACGAGATCGACGAACTGGCCGAATTGCTGGGCGGCTCGAAAGCGCATCCCAAGGGGCTGTTGCGTGTGAACGCGACGCTGGGTTTCGGGCGCAGTCATATTGGCCCGGCGATTTCGCGCTTTGTTTTGCGCTATCCGCAGGTTGAGGTGCAGTTGCAGTTGTCCGTGACGCCGCCGCCGCTCACCGACGATTCCTTCGACGTCTGCATACGCTTTGGCGAGCCGCCCGATGCGCGGGTGATCGCGCGACGCCTCGCGTCCAACCGGCGCTTGCTGTGCGCCGCGCCTGGGTATCTGGCACGGCGCGGTGCGCCCGTCACGCCGCACGATCTGGCGAAGCACAATTGCATCGGTATCCGCCAGGGCGACCAGGCGTATGGCGTTTGGCGGCTGACGAGCGAGCGCGGCAATGCACGCAGGACGGAGTCGGTGCGCATCCACGGCAATCTCACCACCAACGACGGCGAGATCGCCGTGAAGTGGGCGCTGGAGGGCCACGGCATTCTCATGCGTGCGGAGTGGGACATCCACGACTATCTGGCCGACGGCCGCCTCGTGCCGGTGCTGCCTGACTACGAAACGCCGGGCGCCGATATTTACGCCGTCTATGCGCAGCGGCACCAGCTTTCGACGCGCATTCGCGCATTCGTCGATTTTCTCGCCGTTGAACTGGGCGGCGCGCAGGAGCGCCTGGCCATGCCTGCGCATTCATAGGCTACATGGACGGCTTCTCGGGTGTCGCTACTGACGTGCGGGGACTAAATCGTTGGGGTTACCGGTAGCAATATATTCTCGCGTATATATCGAAACCTTAACCAGACGCTTGCGACGATGAGCCGTTCAGCTGGCGCTTGCGCCTGCGATTTTCGCGGTGCTGGCGCTTTCGGCGGGCATGCGGAAGGTGAAGCGCGTTTCGGTTTCGTCCGACTTCAACTCGACGCTGCCGCCATGCGCACGCGCGATTTCGGCGACGATGTACAGACCGAGTCCCAGGCCGCGCTGCTCATCGCGCACGTCGCCGCGCGTGAACGGCGCGAACAGCCGCGCGTGCAATTCGCGCGGAATCACCGGCCCCTGGTTGCTGACGCTGATCACCAGCGCGTCGTCGTCGCTGACGCACACCACGACGGGTGCGCTTTGCGAGCCATAGGTGAGCGCGTTCTTGACCAGATTGGAGAGCATGCGCGCCATATAGATCGGGTCGGTGGCGATCGGGCGCGCAATCGACATCGCGAGTTCGATCTGGCGATGCGGGTGCGCAAGGCGCAGCTCCTCCACGGCGTGGCGCAGCGACGCTTCGAGCCCGTCGTGTCTAAGACGCAGCGGCATGCCGTGGACCAGGCGGCTGCGGCTCGCATCGGAAATATCGTCGATGAGCGCCGTCATATGGCGCACGCTGCGGCCGATGGTTTCGGAGATCGCCCGTTCGCGCTCGTCGAGTTTGCCCAGGCGCAGCAGGCGCGCGCCCGCACCGATCGCCGCAAGCGGATTTCGCAGATCGTGGCCGAGCACGGCAAACGCCTGAATGGCGTCGATATCGCGTTGCGCTTCGGTGGTGGGGGCGGACGAACGCATGTCCGCATCGAGATCGGAAGCCGCGCTGCGCAGCACGAGCTGATGCCGGTCGAGCATCTCGCGCGTGGCGGCGGCGTCGATGCCGTCATGTCGATAGCTGCACATGCAGATCAGACGGCGACCGCGCACCATCTGCTGCACGCTCGACTCGTAAGCGAGGAAATCGTCCCATTGCGATTTTTCGACCCACGAGCAATTGCCGTTGGTGCGCAGCCCGCGATAACCGGCGTCCAGCGCTTTGCGCTCGCGTTCCAGCAATCCTGCGATCAGCGCGTCCGCGCGCAGCGCTTCGCCTTTCGCGTAGAACGCGCGCACATCCTGGATCTCGATCTGGCCTTGCTGCTCGCGCGCGTCCAGATCGGGCACGGCTTCGCGCAGGGCGGCGCGCGCGTCATCGGCGCCAAAGGGCGCTTCGGTCACCCACAGGCAGCACTCGTGATTGTCGAGGCCCGCCTGAAAGTAAGGGACGAGGACGTCGCGCAGGTCATCGGCCGAGCGATAGAGCTGGCCGATATGGCTGCCCCACGAAAGCAGCGGCAATGACGCAATGCCCGACGGTGCGTGGGATTGAGCGGGTTCTTCTTGCATGGTCCGACGGAGTAAAAAGGCGTGCCATTGGCGATGGCGTCGAGGCGGCGATACGTGGCCGCCGCCTCACATCTCAATATACTCCGTCTGCTAGATCGCGCGTCGGCAGAGCGGGGTCTTTCTCCCGTTTCATTGGTTTTCATTCACCGTGGATCGGTAAATATTTCCAAACCTATGCGGCCCGAATAGAGCACGACCCGGCACGGGGCGGGCGCAAGTGTTCAGGCGTCGAGTAGCACTCCACGCGTTCCGGGCCTTCAACGGGATTCGAGCAGCAGATACGCGCCGTCTTCCGACACGCCCGCATCGATGGGCGTGAAGCCCTGTGCTCGATAGAACGCCAGCGCGGCCGCGTTGCGCGTGAGACATTTGAGGCGATAGCGCTCGACGCGCCAATTCGGCAACGCGCGCAGCAAGGCCGGTCCTATGCCTTGCCGCTGGCGTGACGGCAGCACGAAGAGGTGATGGATAAAACGATCAGGTCTCCAGATCGAAATGAAACCGGTGAGATCCGTGCCGGCTTCGAGCGCCACCAGCACGTCTTCACCTTGGGTCTGGGTATCGAAATCGCCTGGCCGGAAGGAGCCGGCGGTCTGCCAGAAGAAGGTTGCGCGCCGGGTGTGCAGGAACAGTTCGCGCAATGCGGGCCGATCCTCAAGCGCGGCCGGCCGTATCGTCACGTTCCTCTCTCCCGGAACGCTTAACGGATCGTTCAACTGAACGCGCCGCTCTTTTGCGTCGCTTCGGGAAGCTGCCGCGTCTCGCGTATCGAAAGCGGATGCCAGAGTCGCGCGCCGCCCTCGATACCGCGATCGTTCGGCACCGTCGCCACGTTGGGCGGCAGATCGAACGCGAGCCGTTCGGCATTGCCGCCGCCGATCCACAGCCTGTCGTAATGAACCAGCGATTCGAGAATGCCGATCACCTTCTCCACGCGTCGATTCCAGCGCTTGTTGCCCGCTTTGCGGCGCGCGGCGTCGCCGATATATTCGTCGTACGCGTGTTTTTTGCTGACCGGATGATGCGCCAGTTCCAGATGCGGCATCAATTCGCCGTCGCGAAACAGCGCCGTGCCCGCGCCCGTGCCCAGCGTCAGCACGAACTCCAGACCGTGGCCTTCGATGGCGGCGAAGCCCTGCATTTCCGCATCGTTGATCATGCGCACGGAGTCTATGCCCAGCCGCTCGCCCAGCATTTGCGCAAGCGGCACGTCGCTCCAGCCTTGCAGGCCCAGATGCGGCGCGGTCAGCACATGGTTATTGCGTACGAAGCCGGGAAAGCCGATCGAAACACGCGCAGGCGAATATTGATCGACAAGCGGCGCGACCAGCGTATGTAGCGTATCGACCAGCAGTGCGGGCGGGCAGGGATGCGGCGTGGACACGCGCACGCGTTCGGTCAGCATGTGGCCTTGCGCATCGACGATGGCCGCTTTGAGGCCCGTGCCGCCGATATCGATGGCAAGGATGTTTTCGATCTTCGGCGCGGCAGTCTTTTTCGCGCTGCGCGTTGGCGTCGCTTTCGTGCTGGTTTTCGCGCGTGTAGTGGTTTTAGCGCTCTTTTTTGTGATCACAGGCTCCTCCGTGCTGGATTTACGACTTTTTAGGTTCTGATGGCGTAAGCGTACGCCATGCGCGGCCGTCCTGCGCGAGTAGTGCATCGGCCTCGCGGGGACCCGCGCTGCCCGATGCGTAGCCATGCACAGGCACCGCTTCGCCATTCTCGGGATGCAGCACGCCGTCCACGGCGGCCCAGCTGGCTTCGATGCTATCGGCGCGCTGGAACAGCGTGGCGTCGCCCAGCATGCAGTCGTAGAGCAGCGTTTCGTAGCCCACGTTGGCGTGCTGCGCGAAGAAGTCGTCATAGTCGAACGACGAGCGCACCGCGCCAATTTCCATCACCGGTCCTGGCGTCTTGACGTTGAAATCGAAGCTCGTACCGTGCGAGGGATCGATGCGCAGCGTGAGCACATTCGGCGTCAAGGCATCGACAGGCGTATCGCGAAAGAGGCGGAACGGCACGCTCCTGAGTTGCACCGAAATCTCGGTACGCCGCGCCGATAGCCGCTTGCCGGTGCGCAGATAGAACGGCACGCCCGCCCAGCGCCAGTTGTCGATATAGACGCGCGCGGCGGCATAAGTTTCCGTACTGCTGTCTTTCGCAACGTTGGGTTCGTCGCGATAGGCCACACCTTGCGGTCCTTGCTCATACTGGCCGAATACCACGTCTTGCGGCGTGAGCGGCTTGAGCGCATCGAAGATTTCGGCCTTCTTGTCACGCACCGCTTCGGCGTCGAACGAATTGGGCGGCTCCATTGCGATCATGCCGAGCAACTGGAACAGATGGTTCGGCACCATGTCGCGAAACGCGCCGGTCTGCTCGTAGAAGCTGCCGCGTCCCTCCACGCCGATCACCTCGGCGGCCGTGATCTGCACGCTGTCGATGTACTCGCGCCGCCAGATCGGCTCGAATAGCGCATTGGCAAATCGCACCGCCAGAATGCTCTGCACGGTGTCCTTGCCGAGAAAATGGTCGATGCGATAGATCTGCGATTCCCGCGCGAAATCCAGCAGATGCCGGTTGAGATCGCGCGCGGAGGCGAGATCGCTGCCAAACGGTTTTTCAATCACGATGCGCCGGAAGGCGGCGCCTTCGCCTTCGTCTTCTTTTAGCAGGCCCGCTCTACCCAGCCGTTCGATGATCGGCTTGAAAAAGCGCGCGCCCACGGCGAGATAAAACACGACGTTTGCTTTCGTCGGGCCCGAGCCGGAGAGTGTTTTGGCGAGGTTTTGATAGAGCGCGTCGTCCTCGAATTCGCCCGCCTGATAGTCGAGGCGTTGCGCGACCCAGTTCCAGGCGTGGTCGTCCAGCTTGCCTGCGTGGAAGGTGCTGGCCTTGTCGGCGGCGAACTGTTCGAGCGCGCTGTGCAGATCATCGCGCCATTGCTGGGTTTCGCGCTCGCCATGATTGACGCCGATGATGCGCATGCCGTCGTCGAGCAGGCCATCGACGGCGAGGTTGTAGAGCGCGGGCATCAGCAGACGTTTGGTCAGATCGCCGCCCGCGCCGAAGATCACCAGCGTGCAGGGCGGGGCGCGATGTTTGCCGGCAGGCGCCGCCGAGGACGCGGACCCGTCATGGGCATGGACAGGCACCTTGGCGCTGGCGCGCGCGGCGGGGGAGGCATCGGCAGACGCATTCGCAGTTTTCGTAGGCATGATTTCGCTTCGGCTATCCGTTTCGAATAAGAGTTGACCTGCGGCAATCAGCAAAATCGATACCTTGAATGACAACGCGCAGGGTCGTGTGGTTCCTTGTGTGAGGGTTCGTGAACGTAGGCTTTCTGTAAATCCGCGTAAGCCGAAATACCTGAAAACTGCCTGAAACGCCTCGTTCTGGTGCACCGCAGCGATTGCGCCGGGCTTGTTGGCAAGGTTCACGGAGCTGTATCGCAAGCTGAGGTAGCCTCTCGCAAAGCGCTCGATCTTTCGCGCGTCTTTGGGACGAATCCAGCGGTAAGCAAGCAACCGGAAAGCAGCAATCAGGCGACTGTTATCTTGACCAGATGGAGGCAAAACGATGGCAACGAAGCAAGCAACGCTCTATGTCCTGCAGGCCCGTCCCCCGGCAATCATCGCCCTGTGGCCGGACGGCTCGCACGAAGTGGTGCTCGCCAACCTCACGCGCACGCCCGACGGCATCAAGGTCGACGCCGAGAGCGAGGTGGTGTACTGGACCAACATGGGCACCGGCATTCATCTGATCGACGGCGATCCGGCCTCGGGCGCGGTGCCGCCCAACGACGGCACGATCGAGCGCGCGAATCTGGACGGCAGCGCCCACGAAGTGCTGGTGCCATCCGGGCTGGCCGGCACGCCCAAGGAACTCGTGCTAGACAAGGAAAGCGGCCACCTCTACTGGTGCGACCGCGAAGGCATGCGCGTAATGCGCGCGCGCCTGGACGGCAGCGAAGTGACGGAACTGGTGGTGACCGGCAATTTCCCCGCGGATACCGAAGACGCCACGCGCCACTGCGTGGGCATCGCGCTGGACAAGGCCAACGGCCATGTCTACTGGACCCAGAAGGGGCCGCCCGATGCCGGCCAGGGCCGCATCTTCCGCGCGGGCATCGACTTGCCTGCGGGCGCGCATCCCGCCCAGCGCCCCGATATCGAATGTCTGCTGGCCGATCTGCCCGAGCCGATCGACCTCGATATCGATCACGCCAACGGCGTGCTCTACTGGACCGATCGCGGCGACGACGCGCACGACGGTAATACGCTCAATCGCGCGCGGATTACCCCCGAAGGGCTGGTGGGGCACGAGGTGCTGGCGCGCGAGCTGAAGGAAGGGATTGGCGTGTCGCTCGACGCGCGTGGCCGCCGTGCGTTCGTGACCGATCTGGGCGGCAATGTGCGCGAACTGAATATCGACACCAAGGAAACGTCGCATTTCACGACGGTCGCGCATCTAGGGCCGCTCACGGGTATCGATTACATCGATTAGCCAGGCGATCCTCGTTTGACTGCCCGGCAGCGAAGTCGCACCGGGCGGTCGCGCCGGGCAGTTCCGCAACGGTGTGTCAGGTCAGCGAACTATTGGCATAACTCGCCGCGCCCGCGCGCTTGCCCAGTCGCTCCATATAGGCGCTCACGCCTGCCAGCTCTGGCTTCTCGAACGGCGTGCCGAGCCAGCGGTTCACCGACAATCCAACCGGAATATCGGCCAGCGAGAAGCTTGCGCCCGCAACGAAGGCGCCGGTCTCCTGCAAACGCGCATCGAGAATGCGCATATTGTGCGTCCATTGCGCGATCGACTTTTCGATTTCCTGCGCATCCTGATGCGCCGCCGACTGCCGTACCAGGGCGAGAAACGCATAACTCCACGAGCGGTTCAGATCGGTGGCCTGCCAGTCCATCCATTGATCGACACGGGCGCGCGCGAACGGATCGGAGGGATAGAGCGCCTCGCCGTCATAGCGCCCGGCCAGATAGCGGATGATCGAATTCGATTCCCACAGCACGAAATCGCCGTCCCTGATGACGGGCACGAGCGCGTTCGGATTCAGGGCGATGAACTCGGGCGCCTGCGTCGAGCGGAAACCCGTTCCCCAGTCTTCGCGCGTGAAGGGCAGATTCAGTTCGGCGCAGGTCCACAGCACCTTGCGGACGTTGATGGACGAGGTCTTGCCGAGAATTTCGATCATGGCGCGAGCGTGGTGAGGGCGGGGTGTCGATAATCGCGCGTTCACGTTCCGGGCGCAAGCGCGACGTCACGCTGTTGCTTCATGCTGCTTGAGATACGCCGCCACGAACTCCACAAAGACCCGCACCTTCGCGGACAGATTCAGGCGTTCCGGATACACCGCGTAAATATCGGCGGCGGGCAACGACCAGTCGGCGAGCAGGCGCGTGAGCTTGCGCGCATGAACATAGGGCTGCACGTCCCACTCGGAGCGCACGACGATGCCGTGACCATCCAGCGCCCATCGCAACGTCGCCTCGCCGTCATTGCTGCTCATCACACCATGGACTTTCACGAGTTCGTGGCGCTTGCCCTTGGTGAAATGCCAGGTGCCATAGGCGGTGTCGTTCTCGCGCAGCACGATGCAGTCGAGCGCGCGCAACTCGGCGGGCGTTTTCGGCACGCCATGCTGCGCGAGAAAAGCAGGCGAGGCGCACACAACCCGCCGGTTGCTCGCGATCTTCTTGCCGACCACGCGCTGATCCGGCAGGTCGCCAAAGCGGATGCCGACGTCGTAGCCTTGCTCGGCCAGATTCATCGGCCGGTCGGTGAGATCGAGCTGCACCTCTACCTCGGGATGCTGGCGGCGAAACGCCGATAGCGCCGGGACAATGTGACGCCTGCCAAAGCCGAAAGTGGCATTGACCTTCAGTAATCCTTGCGGTTTATCGCGGCTGCTGGAAACAAGGCGCTCAAGCTCCTGCACCTGCTCCAGCAGCTTTGTGCCGGTGGACAGATACAACTCGCCTTCCTGCGTGATCGCGAGCCGCCGCGTGGTGCGGTTCAACAGCTTCACGCCCAGACGCCTCTCGATCTGGCTCAGACGCGTGCTGATGGCCGGCGGCGTCACGCCCATGTCGCGCGCGAGCGCGGAAAGGCTGCCTTGCGTGACCAGTCGGGCAAAGAAGTCGAGGTCGGAGATCGGGTCCATTATTAAATTAGATTTAAGAGTGGCTTTAGTTGTGATCCATTTTAATGCGTGGACCGCCCAATTACACTAGCGCAAACGATCCGGACAGGCCTTTGTCCGGAGCCTGGAGGAAACGATGGGACAGACGCTTTACCAGAAGATCACAAGGGACCACACGGTCTTCCGCATCGACGATCAGCACGTCGCGCTTTACGCCGATCTGCACATCATGAACGAGTACACCAGCCCGCAGGCTTTCGGCGCGCTGGATGCGAAGGGGCTGGGCGTGCGCCGCCCCGAAAAGCAGATGGGCGTGGTGGATCATGTGATTCCCACGCACCCGGTAGCCGCGCAAAAGCGCACCATCATGATCGACGCGGCCGCGCATCAGGCCGCTAATTTCACGCGCAACTGCCAGAAACACGGCATTCATCTGTTCGACGTCACCGATCGCGAACAGGGCATCGAACACGTGGTCGCGCCGGAAATCGGCCTGATTCGTCCGGGCATGGTGGTGCTGTGCGGCGACAGCCACACGACCACTTACGGGGCGCTGGGCGCGCTGGGCTTTGGCATCGGCACCTCGGAAGTGGAGCATGTGCTGGCGACGCAAACGCTCGTCTATCGCGTGGCGCAGGACATGCGCATTCATGTCGATGGCGCGTTGCCGGACGGCACCACCTCGAAAGATCTCGTGCTCTACATCATTTCGAAAATCGGCGCGCAGGGCGCGCGTGGTTTCGTGGTCGAGTACACCGGTGCGGCCATTGCGGCGCTTTCGGCGGAAGCACGCATGACGCTGTGCAATATGACCGTCGAGGCGGGCGCGCGCGGCGCGCTGATCGCGCCGGACGATATCAGCGTGCAATACGTGAGCGAACGCATTCAGGGCTTTACGCGGGAGCAGATTGAAGCGTTCGCCGTGCAGTGGAAACAGATGAAATCGGATGCGCACGCAACGTTCGACGTCACGCACCGCTTCGATGCGGGCGAGGTCGCGCCTTTCGTGACCTGGGGCACCAGCCCCGATCAGGCCATTGCCGTCAACGCACGCATTCCCGCGCTCGCCGCCGATGCGCTCGAACGCAGCAACGCGCGCAAGGCGCTCGACTACATGGGACTCGACGCGGGCCAGGCGATCGATGGCCTCGCGGTCGATCACGTCTTTATCGGCTCCTGCACCAACGCACGCATCGAGGATCTGCGCGCGGTGGCCGCGATCGTGCGCGGGCGCAAGGTGGCGCAAACGGTGCGTGCTATGGTGGTGCCGGGTTCGGGCCGCGTGCGCGAACAGGCCGAACGCGAAGGCGTGGCGCAAACGCTGATCGACGCAGGTTTCGAGTGGCGTCAGCCCGGTTGTTCGATGTGCCTGGCGATGAACGACGACGTGCTCTCGTCGGGGCAGCGCTGCGCCTCAACCACCAACCGCAATTTCGAGGGCCGCCAGGGGCGCGGCGCACGCACCCATCTGATGAGTCCCGCGATGGCCGCCGCCGCCGCGCTGGCGGGCCGTATCGTCGACGTTCGCAAGGAGTTGCAGCATGGCTAGGCCGTTCGCAATCTCGGGCACGGCAGCGCCGTTGCCGCTCAACAATCTCGACACCGACCAGATCATGCCGAAGCAATTCCTGCTTGGCATCGACAAATCGGGGCTTGCCCAGGGCGTGCTCTACGATCTGCGCTATGACGCACAGGGCCAGCCGCGCGAGCGCTTCGTGCTCAATCAGCCGCAATACGCGGGTGCGAAGATCCTCGTGGCCGGATCGAATTTCGGCTGTGGGTCCAGCCGCGAGCATGCCGTGTGGGGTTTGCAGCAGGCAGGCTTCGAAGCGGTGATCGCGCCCAGTTACGGCGAGATTTTCTACTTCAACGCCAGCAATAACCGCTTGCTGGTGGTGACGTTGCCGCTTGAACAAGTCGAGGCGCTGGTTGCCGAACTTGAAAACAGCCCTGAAAAGAGTGTCACGATCGATGTGGAAAACGAAGTGGTCTTGACCCCTGCAGGTCAGCGCTATGCGTTCTCCTTGCCCACGCGCCAGAAGCAGATGCTGGTGGAAGGGCTGGACATGGTCCGCATGACCTTGCGCGACGCGGACAGGATCGCAGCCTTCGAAGCAGAACACGCGCGCGCGCGCCCGTGGTGCCGTATCGATTTACCAGCGCAGCAGCAACATCGCTGAAAACGTGCTTTAAAACTCCACCTCATTCCCATAACGAAAGCCGTCCGTGTCCGTGATATTCACGCGCGGCGCGGCAGGAGACAAACATGAGCATAGCCTCGGTTCGCGCGGAGGATGACGCCGCGCTGGAAACCCGCGTCGTGCGGCGGGTATCGCGACGCATCACGCCGTTCATCATCGTCCTGTATTTCCTGAGTTTTCTGAATCGCGTCAACGTAGGCTTTGCGGGCCTCACGATGAATCGCGACATCGGCTTGACACAGGCGATGTTCGGCGTGGGCGCAGGCATCTTTTTCGTGGGCTATATCGCGGCGGGCATGCCGTCCAACCTCGCCTTGCAACGCGTGGGCGCGCGCCGCTGGATCGCGTTCCTGATGGTGATGTGGGGCGCGCTGTCGGCGGCGACCGCATTCGCGAGCGGGCCTTACAGTTTCTACGGTCTGCGCCTCGTGCTGGGACTCGCGGAAGCGGGCTTTTTCCCCGGCATCATCCTGTATCTGAGCTACTGGTTTCCAGCGCGCCACCGCGCCTTCGTCACGGCGATGTTCATGACGGCCGCGCCGCTTGCCAATATGATCGGCTCGCCGATTTCGGGCGCGCTGATGACGCTGGAGGGCTTCGCGCATCTGCACGGCTGGCAATGGCTCTTTCTGGTCGAGGGTGCGCCCACCGTACTGCTGGGCATCGTTTCGTACTTCTATCTGATGGATCGGCCGGAACAGGCACATTGGCTCGCCCCCGCCGAACGCAACTGGCTTGCCGCCGAAATGCAGCGCGAGCGTGACGCCCGGGCGGCGCAAAGCCGCTCAAGCGTATGGAGCGCCGTGAAAGACCCGCGCGTGCTGCTGCTCGCGCTTGTCTACGCGGGCACCTCGGCGGGACTCTACGCCATCGGCATCTGGGCGCCGATGATCATCCATCGCTTTGGTTTCAGCTATGTCGAACTGGGCTTCGTCAACGCCATCCCGAACCTCTTTGCGGTGGTCACGATGGTGCTGTGGGCGCGCAATTCCGATCGTACCGGCGAGCGCCGTCTGCATGTGGCGATTGCCTGTCTCGCGGCGGGAATCGGCATGCTGATGTCCGGCTATGCGTCGAGCGCGGTCATGCTGCTGGTCGGGCTATCGATTGCAAACTTCGGCATCAACGCGGCCAAGCCGCCACTCTGGAGCATGCCGACGCAGTTCCTCAGCGGCTCGGCTGCTGCCGCGGGTATCGCGCTCATCAACGCGATGGGCAGCCTGCTGGGCGGCACCATCGGACCGATGGTGATCGGCAAACTGCGCGACGTCGGCGGCGACTATTCGCTGGGCCTGTACTTCGTGAGCGCGACGCTGTTTGTTTCGGCGCTGCTGGCGTATCTGTTCGGGGCGCGCCAACGCGGCCGGCAGGGCCCGCAGGAGCGCGCCGTGGCTCAACGCTGAGGGCGATCCCGCTAGAATGGCGATGATCCGCAGTTTCATCGCACTTAACTTTTGTCAGAGCCATTCCAGCGTGACGACCGCCACTCTCGACCAACTGCGCGCTGGGCAACTCGCCGGCGCGCGCCAACTCAAGCTCGCCTGCGGCTTGACCGGATTCCCGCGCGAGATTTTCGACCTCGCCGACACGCTGGAGGTGCTGGACCTGTCCGGCAACGCGCTGACGTCGCTGCCCGACGATCTGCCGCGTCTGAAGCGCCTGCGCATCCTGTTCGCTTCGCAGAATCCCTTTACCGAATTGCCGCCGATGCTGGGCGAGTGCGCCGCGCTGAGCATGGTCGGTTTCAAGTCGAACCGTATTCGCCATGTTCCCGCGAGCGCGTTGCCACCGCAGCTGCGCTGGCTGATTCTGACCGATAACGACGTCGAGACGCTGCCGCCGGAAATCGGCGCGCGGCCTCATCTGCAAAAGCTGATGCTGGCGGGCAACCGTCTGCGCGCCTTGCCCGAAACGATGGCCGCCTGCAGCAGGCTCGAATTGCTGCGGATTTCGGCGAATCAATTCGATGCCTTGCCCGACTGGCTGCTGGCCCTGCCGCGGCTTTCATGGCTCGCCTATGCGGGCAATCCGTTCAATGCGGCGCGCGAGCAGGCGGCCACCATGCAGTCGAGCGTGCCCGATATCGACTGGCATACGCTCGCGCTTGGACAGACGTTGGGCGAGGGCGCCTCGGGCGTGATTCATCGCGCGACGCGGCTGCTCAAGGACGGCCATCCGGCCCAGGCGCTTGCCGTCAAGCTGTTCAAGGGAGCGGTGACGAGCGATGGCTTGCCGGACCTGGAAATGGCGGCTTGTCTGAACGCAGGCCCGCATCCCAACCTCATTCCCGTGCTGGGGCGCATCGCCGGGCATCCGCTGGACGAACAGGGTCTCGCGATGGCGCTGATCGATCCCGCATTCCATAACCTGGCTGGGCCGCCCAGTCTCGATTCGTGTACGCGCGACGTCTACGCGGACGACGTGCGCTTCGACTGGACGGCGGCCCTGGGTGTGGCGCGCGGCATCGCATCGGCAGCGGCGCATCTGCATCGGCGCGGCATCATGCACGGCGATCTCTACGCGCACAACATCCTGCACGACGGGGCGGGGCACGCGTTGCTCGGCGACTTCGGAGCGGCGTCGTTCCATGATGCCGGCGATCACACGCGGGCACGCGCGTTCGAGCGCATCGAGGTGCGGGCGTTTGGGTGTCTGCTGGAAGAACTGGCTGAGCGTGCGATTACGGCTTCCGGCACCCACACTGCCGCGCTCGCGGCGTTGGCGCGCGACTGTCTGGGCGAGCGTGTCGAAGCGCGCCCGTCGTTCGACGAGATTATCGGGCGGCTTGACACGCTGATCTAAGGCTGCCGGAAGAGCCGACCGGCCCGCATGGCGATCTGCTCTGGCCGTCGCGCGAACGACGGCTGCCTTCCGCAATGCGAGCGCCCTACGGCTTGATAAACCTCAAAGTCATCCGGTCCGACTCCCCAATCGCCGCAAACTTAGCGCGATCGACTTCGCCGCCCTGGTACGTGGGTGGCAGCGACCAGACGCCGTTCGGATAATCTTTGGTGTCCTTCGGATTGGCATTGATCTCGCTGCGCCCGGCCAGCACGAAACCCGCTGCCTGCGCGTGCTCGATAACGTAATCCTCCGTCACATACCCGGAGTCGATCATCTGTTGCACCGTCGCGCCGCGCTTCGCGCGATGCTCTTCCACGCCAAGCACGCCACCCGGTTTTAGCGCAAGCCAGAACGCACGCAGGTTGTCGTCGATCTGGCCGTCCTTGATCCAGTTGTGGATATTGCGGAACGTGAGCACGCGGTCGAACTGTTCGTGCGCGTCGAAGCCATTGAACTGCCCGGCGTGCAAGCTGCCCACCTTGACATTGCCATAGAGCGCCGGGCTGGCGGCGAGCTTGCGCAAAAAGGCCGCGTCGGTATCGCGATCTTCGGCGGCAAGCTGCGGCGACGTGCTGATGTAATGGGCTTCGACGAGGTGGCCGTGGTCATGCAGCCAGGGCGCGAGGATATCCGTATACCAGCCGCCGCCCGGCGCAATTTCCAATACCGTTTGCGTCGGCTCCACGCCGAAGAACTGTAAGGTCTCTTTCGGATGCCGATAAACATCGCGAGCTTTGGCGCGCTCGCTTCGCTGCGGACCGGCGATTGCCGCGTCGAGCGAACTTGCACTCGCGGCCGGCGTTTGTGCCGGCTGTGCGGCTTGTTGCGTGTTCGTCGCGCAACCGGCGGCGAAGAGTGTGAAGGACGCCGTGGCGATGGCGGCAGCGCGCTTCAAACTATTTCGTGCGGGGACTCGATGACGTGGGATCGGGTTCATGAGCGAGGACGCGGGTTTTGAATAGACCACACGATACCCGGTTATCGGCATTCACGCTGGCCGGGCATCGTATGCCGAGTCACGGTGGCGGAGGGGGCGGGGCGTGCAGATGCCGCTCGTAGTGGATGAGGTCGTGCCACTCGCCCTGGAAATACATGCAGCGGGTGGCGCGGCCAAAGGCGCGAAAGCCGTTGCGTTCGAGCACGCGCGTCGATCCGGCGTTTTGAGGCCGCACGACGGCTTCAATGCGCGATAAACGCAAATCGCCCGTAGCCGCTTCCAGCGCGAGGGCGACCGCTCTTGATGCGTAGCCTTGTCCCGCGAACGCTTGGCCGATGCGATAGCCCAGCGTCGCGCGGTTGAAATACGGCCGTGTCACATCGACGAGATTCACTCTGCCGACAATCGCGTCGCCGGAACAGACGAGGTATGGGTAAGCGCGGTCTTTGGCGATATCGGCTTGCGCTGCGGCGATCGCGGCGCGCACGGCGTCAAGACTGTAATAGTCCGCGGGGCGAGCGTTGATCCAGTGCTCGAAGTAAGCGCGATTATCGATTTCGAATGCGAGAAGCGCATCGGCATCGTTCAGGGTTGGGTAGCGGATGGTGAGCATGAGCCAGGGGCGTTTGAGGATTCCCGGCGATTCTACAACCGCGCTAAAAAAATAAACGGCAGCCTCGCAAAAGAGGCTGCCGTTTTGAGTGCCGCTGTTACGTCAGTTATTCGGACGCTTGCGCAGCGGCCGGCGAATGGCACCGGGCGGGTGAACCGCTTTTCGACGCCAGCACGTAGTAAGTCAGTGCGGTTGCAACCAGGCCCACCATCCACGACACATCCGCGCCGCCCAGGATCGATGCCCAGGGGCCGTGGAAAAAGCTTTCTTCCATGAACGGCACCTGAATCGCAATACCAAAGACGTAAATCGCAAGCGCCTTGATATTCACCGAGCCATACATGCCGCCATTGCTGCTGATGATTTCCGACACGCGGTAGCGGCGGTGATTGATCAGATAGAAGTCGACCAGATTGATGGCGATCCACGGTGCGAGCACGATGCGCATCGCGAAGATCGCCGTGAGGAAGATCGCGATGAAGTTGCTCGACGCCCACAGCGCGGTGACGGTGGAGGCAACCAGCAACAAGGCCGATACGAGGATGCGCACCTGGCGCCCCGGTACCCAGTGAGGGCGGAAGGTCTGCGCGGCGGTGATGATGGAGAGCACGCCGCCGTAGAGATTCATGCCGTTGTGGCCGATGATGTTGATCAGAAAGAGGCCGATCAGCACATAGCCGAATGCGCCGGTTTGCGTGCGGATCGCTTCCATCGCATCGGTGGCGTGGCCGGTGCTCACAGCCAGCACGCCGAACAGGAACGCGAAAATCGTGCCCAGCGAGGTGCCGAAGTAGGTAAAGGCGAACGTCTTCGCAAAGCCCGTGGTGGCGGGCATATAGCGCGAATAATCGGACGTGTAGGGGGCGAAACTGATCTGCCACACGGCGCACAGCCCGAACATCGCAAACCAGTTGGCGAGATCGAAATGGCCTTGATGGAACGCGCTCGCGTCGAGGCTGGGGATCAGCATGACCATGCCCACCACCAGCGCGCCGCCCATGAACCACGCGCCAATCTTGTTGAAGCGGTGAATGAAGTGATAGCCGATCACGCCAACCAGCGTGGCGAGCACCGCGCCCAGCACGGTGCCAACATGGACAGGCACGAAAGGCGCGGCGGTGTGCAGCGTTTTGCCCGCGAGAATGATGTTGGAAACGAAGAACCCGAGATAGATCAGCGTGGTGAAGCCCACCACCAGCAAGGAACCGTAACGCCCGAATTGCGCACGGCTTTGAATCATCTGCGGCACACCCACGAGCGGGCCTTGCGCCGACGTGAGGGCATGAAAGATCGCGCCAAAAAACTGGCCGGCGGCGATTGCGAGAATCGCGCTCACCAGATCGAGGTGGAAAATCAGTACCGATGTTGCGCCGGAAATCACCGCGAGCGGCGCCACATTCGTGCAGAACCACAGCGTGAACAGATCGGCGGGCTTGCCGTGTCGATTCTCCGGTGCAACATATTCGATCGAGTTGCTTTCGATGGTCAGAACGCTGTTATCGTTCGCCGGGTTTGTCATCATGTCTCCAACTTTATTGCCAGTCCACGTGTCACCGCACACGCAGGGTGCGACGACGCGTGGCGTCTACGGCTATGGTGTTATCGGCGCGCAAGCCGATTGTTTAGCGTCTAGCGCATCACGAACGGATCGCTGATCGGTTCGTCCGAGGTGCGCAGCCAGACCGATTTCGTGGTCGTGTATTCGAGCGCGGCGCTCATGCCGCCTTCGCGTCCGTGACCCGAGAGGCCAAAGCCGCCGAACGGCACCAGCGGCGAAACCGCGCGATAGGTATTGATCCACACGATGCCGGAGCGCACGCGCTTCGAGACACGATGCGCACGCGTGAGGTTGGTCGTGAAGATGCCTGCTGCCAGGCCATAAGCCGTGCTGTTGGCTTTTTCGATCGCTTCCTGCTCGGTGGAGAAGGTGTCCACGGAAAGCACCGGGCCGAACAGTTCGGTGGTGATGCTGTCCGCGTTTTCCACGCCGGTGCAGTCGATGATGGTTGGCGCAAAGTAAAAGCCGTCGCGATCGAGCGCCTTGCCGCCCGCGAGCACTTTCGCGCCCTGATTCACGGAGTTCGCCACGATCTTTTCGATGTGGCGAAGCTGGCGCTCCGTACACAGCGGGCCATATTCCGTGGCCAGATCGTCAGGTGCGCCCACCTGAATGCGCGACACGCGTTCGACCAGCATCGAAAGAAACTGCTCTTTCACCGACGCTTCCACCAGCAGGCGCGAGCCCGCCACGCAGCTTTGACCGCTGGCCGCGAAAATAGCCGCAACCTGCGCATTCACCGCGCTCTGGATATCGGTATCGGCGAATACGATGAACGGCGATTTGCCGCCCAGTTCCAGCGAGACCCTGGCGAGGTTTTTCGATGTGTTCGCAACGATATGCCGCGCCGTTTCCGGGCCGCCCGTAAAGGCAACTTTATCGACATCGGGATGGCTGCTGAGCACCGCGCCGCATTCCGGCGCGAAACCGGTAATCACGTTCACGACGCCGGCAGGGAAGCCCGCTTCGTGAACCAGCCTCGCGAATTCGAGCAGCGGGCCGGGCGCTTCCTCGGAGGCCTTGAGGACCACCGTGCAACCGGCGGCCAGTGCCGGACCGACTTTCACCGCCGAAAGAAACAACTGGCTATTCCACGGCACGATCGCGGCCACCACGCCCACGGGCTGACGTTCGAGCCACACCTGCATATCGGGCTTGTCGACCGGAATATGGCTGCCTTCGAGTTTGTCGGCGATACCCGCGTAGTAGCGGTAGTACTCGGCCACATAGGCGATCTGGCTCGACGTCTCGCGGATGATCTTGCCGGTATCGTGCGTTTCAATTTCAGCCAGACGCGGCGCAGCCTTTTCCACCAGATCGGCGAGCTTGTGCAGCAGCTTGCCGCGCGCCGATGCGGTGAGCCCCGCCCACGCAGGATCGTTCAAGGCGCGGCGGGCGGCGGCCACGGCGCGGTTGACCTCGCCGGTGCGGGCTTCGGGCATCTGCGCCCACACCTTGCCGGTGGCCGGATTGATGCTGCCGAAGCTGGCGGCGCCCGGCTCGAACTGCCCGTCGATATACAGCTGGAACTGAACACTCATGGAATCCGTCCCTTACCTGAACGCAGGCATCACGTCGTTGATCATGCGTTCGAGCGAGGCTTTCTTGCGCTCGAAGCTCATGCCGGTGTCGATCCAGAAAGAATACTCGTCGAAGCCCAGCGCTTCGTAAGCCTTCAGACGGCCGATCACTTCTTCAGGTGTGCCGATCACATTGTTCTTGCGCATCGCCTGCGGCGTATAGAACGGATGGGCATCCATTTCTTCCTTCGTGAGCGGCTTGATCATGCCCTGGCTGACCGGACGCTCGTTCTTGAACCACGCGCCGAAGTAGTTGTAGAACGCGTTCACTTCTTGCGCAGCCACCTGTGCATCGTCTTCGTTGCTGGCCACATAGGTGTGGCGCAGCAGCATGATCTGCGGGCGCGGCACGTCGCTGAACTTCTCGCAGGCGGCATTGAAGTGGCCCACCAGTTTTTCGACTTCTTCGTCGCCGAAATGCAGCGGGGTGACCTGCACGTTGCAGCCGTTCGAGACCGCGAATTCGTGGCTGTTCGGATCGCGCGCGGCCACCCAGATCGGCGGATGCGGCTGCTGCAGCGGTTGCGGCGCGGACGTCGTCGAGGGAAATTGCCAGAACTCGCCTTCGTGCGCGTAGTCGCCTTCCCAGAGCTTTTTCACGGCGGGAATCAGTTCGCGCATGCGCTGGCCCGCGCCCCACGCGTCGAGGCCCGGCATCAGACGTTCATATTCGAACGAATAGGCGCCGCGCGCAATGCCCAGATCCAGACGGCCGCCCGTGATGATGTCGGTCATCGCGGCTTCGCCGGCGAGCTTGATCGGGTGCCAGAACGGCGCGATCACCGTGCCGGTGCCCAGACGCACGTTCTTCGTCTTGCTTGCGAGATCCACGAGGTTGAGGAAGGGATTCGGCGCGATCGTGAAGTTCATGCCGTGATGCTCGCCGGTCCAGACGGCATGCATGCCGCCACGATCCGCGATCTGGCACAGCTCGACCATTTCGTCATACAGCTGCTTTTGACTGGTCTGGTCGGAGACGCGCTCCATGTGAACGAAAAGCGAAAAACGCATGGTGGGACCTTTCAGGAAAGAAGCGGGCGGACCGTGCCGTTGCTGTGGTCGCCGTAGTACATACCGTAGCTCTTGAGCTGGCTCTCCTTGCGATAGCGCTGCAGCATGCTGGCCGTTGCGCTGTCCTGGAACTGATCCGGCTCGATCTCGTCGAGGCTCACGAAATCTCCCGACACCGCCGCTTCATCGGGCGCGCTGCAGAGGAAAGAGATGTACTGGTAATGGGTTTCGGTGTTGTTATAAGCCGAATAAATAAAGCTTGCAGAGGCATCGGGCTGATATTTGTCGAACAGTTCGGCGAGCGCCTTGTCCGCGCCTTCCTTGCCGATTTCTTTCGACGGCAGGCCCCATTTGTTATCGGCGGTGCGGGTCAGCAGGACCTTGTCGTCGCGCGCGATGATGGCGCTGACGATCACCTTCGGCCCGGCGATCACTTCGGCCGACACCTTGGCCGGCGTGAAATAGCCGCCGCGGTAGTAGCCCAGGCCCGCGAAGCCCGCTGAATGGAACGCCTCGACCTTGCCGACCAGCAGGGCGTGGTCGCCCGCATCGATCACGGCGTGCGTGGTGCAGTCGAACCACGCGCTCACATCGGCGAGCAGCGGGTTGTCATTCGTGCTCAGATTCCAGTTCACGTTGGCGAAACGGTCTTCGCTGGGACGGGCGAAGGTGTTGGACAGATCCTTTTGTCCTTCCGCGAGGATATTGATCGCGAAGTGGCGCGTGCTCGAAAACGTCTGATAGTTGCTCGAAGTCTTCGCAATGCTCACCAGCAGCAGGGCGGGATCAAGCGACACCGACGAGAACGAATTCGCGGTAAAGCCGAGCGGCTGGCCATCGTCGCGCGAGGTGGTCACGATGGTCACGCCGGTCATGAAGGCGCCGAATGCGTCGCGAAGTTCTCGCGTATTGATCGGAGCAAGCACGGGTGCGGTCGTGGGAACGGTCTCTTGGCTCATATCAGACTTCCGACTTCAAGGGTTCAACCGGCGCTTCGGTCTGTGCTTCGATGTGCGCTTCGATCTGCGTTGCAACCGCCAACCAGTCGCGCAAGGCGCGATTGACGGCTTCCGGCGCGGTCAGGTTCACCATGTGGCGCTCGTCTTCGATCACCACGGCGCGGCCATTGTGCGCGGCGGCGGCCATCTGGTTCGCCATCTCGGGCGTGGAGTTCGGATCGTCCGAGCCGGTCAGCACGAGCGCCGGGCAGGCGATGTCGTGCCAGCCGTCGGCGTAGACTTCGTCGCCCTTCGCGAAAGCCGTATACGCCGTGGCGTAGCCCGCGAGATCGACCGACTTCAGCCACGATTCCACCTTATGCGCGGCGATCTGCTGCGCTTCTTCGGCGTTGAACCAGCGCTTGAGCGGCGTTTGCACGTCGATGGTGCCGGAGCGCAGTTCGGCGGCGCGCCGCAACACGGCTTCGCGCGCCTCGGGCGTGCGGCGATACACGCCGTTCAGGACTGCCACGCGTTTGACCAGATCTGGCCGCGTGACGGCCACGCCTGCGGCGATCAGCGAACCCATCGAGTGGCCCGCCAGATTCACGGGACCGGCGTGCAGCGCCTCGATAAAAGCAATCGCCCACGCCACGAACTGCTGGAGACCCGCACCGGCGGCGAGCGGGGCGCTCTGGCCGTGGCCCGGCATATCGACTGCAATCACGCGGAAATCGCGCGACAGGTCGTCGATCTGCGGATACCACGCATGCGCCTGCATGCCTACGCCGTGAATCAGGACGAGCGGCTCGCCACTACCTTGTTCGAGGTAGTGCGCGACGCGCTTATCGGACAGCTGCAGGGTTCTTGACGTCATTTCCGAGCTCTGCGAGGTCTTGGTAGCGATCGCCGATGCGGTGATGCGGACGGCCACCCGTTGCGCCGCCGATGGCGATGACGATTTCATCGGCTGCGGGCGCATCGGGGATGGCGAATTGCAGCGTCAGGTAGTGCGAGCGACGGCCTTCGTCGTTCTTGTCCATCATCGGAATGAGCAGCGGCGCATTGGCCGGGCCGCGCGTGTTGTTGAACGCCAGATACGACTTCGCGCCCACCGCCGAACGGTACTTATTGCCGAAATGCAGCGTGTGGATCAGCGCCGATGCGTGTTCCAGTTCGCCGTCCAGACCGACGATCGCGCTCTTGCCGAACGCTTCCACCGCTTCGCCCGAACCGGCTTCATCGATGATCAGTTTGGTCAGATGGGCGCTCAACTGCGGCGCGAGTTCGCGGATTTCCGGCGAGAGGTCCTCCACATAGCCACGGCCCGCCCACGGGTTTTTGATGACGGCAACCGCGCCAATCAGCTTCAGCGGCTTGGCGGCGTCCTTGTCGCCGTCGACGAAGACGGTTTCGACATGGAGGATGGACTTGCGAATCAGGCTCATGGCGCATTCCTTGGGTGCGTTGATTGTGGTTGATAGTTTGGTATACCATAGTACGGCATGCCATGAGTGTTAACCCTGAAATGAATCTGACTATTGAAAATCCGCCGGTGACGCTGCGCGAACTGTCCTTGAACAAGCTGCGAAATGCGATCATCAGCGGCTATTTCCCGGCGGGAAAGCGGTTGGTCGAACGCAGCCTGTGTGAAGAGATGGGCGTGAGCCGATCGGTCGTGCGCGAGGTGATGCGCTATCTGGAGGCGGAAGGCCTCGTCGAAACCGTCACGGGCAAGGGGCCGACCGTATCGACGTTGAGTTGGGACGTGGCCGCGCAGATCTATCAGATCCGCATGGTGCTGGAGCAGGGCGCGGTGGCGTCCTGCACGCAGAATCTGACGCCGGAGACCGCGCTTGAGCTCCAGGCCCTGCTGGCTGAATTCAAGGCGGCGTTCAGCGGCGACGACGTGAATGCGATCGTCAATCTGTCGTCGAAGCTGTATGAGAAGATTTTTGCGGTCGCGGGGCAGAGCGTCGCGTGGGAAGTCGTGCAGCGGCTCAATGGCCGTATCAGCCGTCTGCGCGCCATGACGATGAAATCGACCCGACGTAGTGAAACCGGATACCAGCGTATCGATAAAATCTGTCGCGCGATTTGCGAACAGCGCGATCCGGAGCTGGCGAAACTGGCCGTGCATGCACATATCAGCGAAGCGGCCGCCATTGCACAACGCATTCTTGAGAACGAAAAGGAGAAATCATGACGGCATACTGGATCGCTCACGTGACGGTGCTCGACGCCGACAAGTACAAGGGCTATACGGACGCCGCGCCGGAGGCTTTCAAGAAGTACGGCGCGGTATTTCTGGCGCGCGGCGGCGCGTATGAGGTGCTGGAAGGCGCAGCGTTCCAGCGCCATGTCGTGATCCAGTTCAAGGACATGGAGACCGCGCTGGCCTGCTATCACTCGCCCGAATATCAGGCGGCCAGGGCGAAGCGCGAAGGGTATAGCACCGCCCAGATTACGATTGTCGAAGGTTTGCCGGGCTGATCGACTGGCTGAAGTGAAAACGCGGGGATGCAATGTCCCCGCGCGTTGGTTCCGCTACGCCCCGCCATAGACATTCCCCCGCCGCGAATCGTCAATGATATCCATCTAATGGATAATACCTCGCATATATGATTGATTTGACAGATGCGAGAGCCATCGCTAATTTGTCATGCCGAGACGTTATGCATTCCCATCGACCGCTAGTTTCCCACTCGATGGAAGCGATCTAGTTTGCAATCCAAATGAATACAACAAAAATCGAACGCATCGAAACCCGCCTCGTCGATCTGCCGACGATTCGCCCGCACAAGCTCTCCGTGGCGACGATGTACGGCCAGACGCTGATGCTGGTGAA
>NZ_JACHBW010000034.1 GCF_014200455.1 Paraburkholderia bannensis
GCCCGAAACATTGGCTGGGTTGCATTTCGTCGTATTCTCCGTGCTTATGCTCGTCCACTTTGCAGCCCTTAACAAAAGTGCATAACACCTTCTAGGCGTCTTAACTGGCAACGCGGTAAGACCGTGCGCGTCAAAGGTAACTCCGCGCTTGCTTTGTGTCGCAAGTGGGCCGACCTTGATCGATACAGTGCTCTTCAAGCGCATTTTGACGCTTGCGACGGTCAGCTCAGCTAGCCAGTGGTTCGAATTGAGTCGCGCGAGCACAGTGAAGCCTCTTTTCTGCTGGTCGTTGCAAGAGATTGCTCCGCCCACCGCCAAAGAATGCGTGTGCGAGTTCCATCTCGCGATTTAGCGAGGATTGACTGGAAAACTCCCCTCCACAAAGTCCCTCAACTGCGTGCCGTCGGTGCGCGCATAGGCCGCGGTCGTTTGCACCGAGGCGTGACCGAGCAGCGCCTGGGCAACCGGTAATGGGACGCGGTGATCGACCACCAGCGTGCGGGCATAGCCGTGACGCAACCAGTGCGTGGAAGCGCCTTCAAGCGCCGCGCGCATGGCGCTTTCCTCCGGCGGCAGCCGGGTGGCTGCCAGTGCAAACACCGCCCGCACCTCGTCGTAGAGGCCACTCCCACCCAGCGCCCGGCCACGTTCGCTGTGGATGAGCGGTAACTGTTCCCCGGGCGGAGGATCGTCGGGCAGTCCGCGCACACGCCGGTAGGCGCGTAGCGCCGGCAGGCAGGTCGAGGGCAGGGGAACTGCGCGGACCTTGTTGCCCTTGCCGTTGACGTGCAGGGTCCATTGCCGGGCGGCGTCCACCTCGATGCGCGGCAGCGCGAGCGCCTCGTTCCACACCAGTTCGGCGAGCCGGATGCCGGCGAAGCGGTACAGCGCCCAGATGGCGCGGCGCCTCGCCCAGATTACGGAAGGAACGTCTTCCGGCGCGTCTCCGGCTGCGACTGCGTCGCAGTGCGCGAGCGCGGCGGTGGAGAGGAAGCGCACCGGCGTCCACGTCATACGCGCGCGCCGCCCGGCGGCGAGACCCTCGGCCGGATTGACGCTGAGATACCCCGTGCGGTGCCACCAGGCGTAGAGGCTGGAGACCACGGCGAGCGCGCGGGAGACCGACGCCGGCGCCGCGCGCCGCACGGTGCCTGACGCGCCGGCACGGGCGGCCTGGAGAACGTCACGGTACGCCATCAGGTCCTGGCGGGTGAGGTCCGAGAACGGGCCCAGATGTTCGCGCGTGCACCAGGCGGCGAGCCGTCGCAGTTCGGTGACGTAGGCACGCAGCGTGTGCGGCGAGTGCGAGGCCCGCTCGCGCAGGAACAGTCGCACCGCCTGCGCGTCGTCGGCCACCCCGAGGGTGTTGGTCAGCGCCACCGCACTTGCAAAGCGCCCGGCGCGCGCGAGCCACGCGGGCTCGACTCCCGCAGCCTTGAGCGCAGCGTCTTCGGCCACTTCGTGTCGCATTGCAAGTGAGGTGTCGGGCACCTCGTCATCGGGCGCCAGGCGGAAGCGCCGCCGGTGCTGGCGCAGCACCCGCTCGAGCACCATGGCGGCGGAGGGTGCCACTGTTTCCGGCTGGGCGCGCAGGCGCCCGCGCTCCCAGTACTCCACCGCCGCGTCGTGGTCGAGCAGCAGTGCAAACACGGACGGGTGCTCATGCTTCGCGTCGGCAAGCGACGGGCAGCCACGCTTGAGTATCGCGAGTGTCCAGCGTATGTAGACCGGGTGACCGAGCGCCTGCGCGACGTATTCAATCGCCGCCTCCACAGAGTCGGGCAGGCGCTGCGGCGGCCTGCACCCCGTGTCGAGCCAGCGGGGCGCCGGGGGCGCCTGAGACAAACCGGACGGATCGGGTGGATCGGGTGGACAGGACGGTTTCATCGTGGCTTTCTCGTGGACGGGCCGGTCGCCGCTTTTGTCGTCGGGGACGTAGGGCCCGCACTTCGGGCTGCACTTCGCGCCGGACGGCGCGCACCGGCAGCGGGCGTGTTCACCATCGTGGCGCTCATCAGCGCGAGGGTCTGGCGCTGCTGTTCCACCACGGTTGCCAGCGCCGTCGCTTCCGCGGCGGCCTGCTGTCGGGCGGCGCGTTCGTCTGCGAGTTCCGTCAGGATCCGTTCGCGCAGCGACTCGAGGGCGGCGAGCCGCTCGGCCGCGCGTGTGAGTTCGGCTTCGAGGCGCTGGCGCTCCGTCTGGAACGCTTCGCGCTGGTGCGCAGTTTCCCGCAGCAGTTGCTTGGACAGCCCCTCGTAGCGCACCCGCTCGGCGGCGAGTTCGCGCTCGTGCTGCTGCACCGCGTCGGTGGTGGCTGTCTCCGCGTTTGTGAGCCGTGTCCGCAACTGGGTGCAGGTGGACTCCAGCGTCTGGGCGCGTTCCTGCAGCGCCCGGCCTTCGAGCCGCAGGCCAAGCAGGTCATCGTCACGCGCCGAGAGCTGGGCACGCAGATCGGCCAGCTCCGCGCGGAACAGTTCTGTGCGCAGTTCGGCCTCGTGGCGCGCGGCCTCCGCTGTTGCCTTGACGTCCTCTGCCTGCTGACGCAACTGCATCACGTCGGCGAGCTGCGTGGCGACGGCCGCTTCCCACAGTGCGCGCATCTGCGCGGCGATCTCTTGTGGCACGTCGGGCACCGCGAAGCCGGCAAGACCCGCCTGCACGACCTCGGCCTCGATGGCGTTCAGGTGCCGCGAGAGCGTGGCGGGGTCGCCGGCACCCAGCCGTGCGCGGAGTTTTCGCACCGACACGATCTTGCGGAAGCGGGTACCAGACGCGGGGGCCGGGTCGCCCGCCTCGGCGAGCAGGGCGAGGACGGTGGCGCGGATGGCGTCGGGGGTGACAGCGGCGGGGCGGGCCATGGGGGCCTCCGGCAGCAGAGGGAAGCAAACGGGAAGCAGGTTGGCACTCAACGCCGGCGCCACGCGGAGAGGTCGGAAAGGCCGGCCGCGCAAGGCGCAGGGCGGGATTTCCAGTGTGGATTACGCACGCGCCTAACGCAAGGAAACCCGATTCGGCGCGATTAAAAAGAGCCGTGCCGCGATAAACCGCATTATCGCGGCCAGCGCGCCATCGCATGCGAATGGGGGGGCTACCGAGTGGGCGAGCCTGGGCGGAGCGGTCCTTCTGTCGTGGAGCATGGGGTGAACGTTAGTCCCGGGCTTCATCGCTGGGGCCCGGAAAAGATGCGGGGTTGGAATGCGTGAAGATCGAGAAACACCCGACGTCACTGTGCTGCCGGTGGATATGCCACTCGAGACCCGGCGCGGCCATCCCATCGACTCCGGCAGGCTGAGGGCAATGGGAATCAGCGCCTCGCTCGCCGCGCACATCCTGAGTCCGGTGGCTGCAGCGGCTGTCGCAAACAGTCCAAAAGCATGTTGACCGTCTTGGTGTCGGAAGGCGATGGTTCAATCAGACGCGAAACGCCAGGATTGCACTCCAACCAGAAAAAATCGAGGGAGCACCTGATCGCAGCACAAGTGCCATGTGGGTCGTCACTGCTCAGAGGTAGTTATCAACCGGCTGCTGGCAAGAAAAGAATACTTATCGTGCGCCATCCTTTACCGGACGAGCAGGGCGAGCTGTATCCGGTCGGGGCGAACAGAAGTCGTCGCGTGAGTTTTGGTATTTTGAGCCGGCTCAGGCACGTATCGCGCGATGCCCGAACCATCGCCGCTTGGAGCCCGGCCCGACCAGCGACACAGGACGCATTCAAAGGAAAACCCGGCGCGGGCAAAAGGTCGGATCGAAATGCCGAGGCGGATGTCGCCGTGCGGCGCGGGAGGTCAACGGCGCCGAGCGTTTCTCTTTGCCGGAACAGGCCTCCCGTGGTGCTTCGAACCGCTTACAATTCCGCTGGGGAAGCTGCCGGCGCGCCGAGGTTGCGGTCAGGCGGATGGACGAGCAGCAAGTGGTAGCCACTATATTTAAAACGCATGAGATCCGATCAGTATATTGACACCGTTGTCGGGAAATGCACGGCGCTGGTTTCGGCGGGGTTGTGGTGCCGCTCGCCGATAGTCCGCCCAGCGGCATGGCTCAACAATTTCGAGAAGGATGATCAGGTCGCGGCTGCAGTGCTGCTCGATCATTTCACCTACTTCGCGAGCGGTGCGGTCGACCAGATGCTTATGTCCTTGTACCGCCAGATGCGTGACGGGCTTATCTCAAGGATGGGGCCCAGAAAGGCGCTTGAGACGCTGGACAATGCGGTGTTCACCAGCGTTGAAGGCGAGGATCCGAATGTAACCGACTCGGGGAATCTCTTCTGTCGAAAGCTGCGTCAAACGGCAAGAATCGCCGACAACCGCTTTATGGATCCGAAGCGCGCCCTCGAGCAGGCGAAGGCGGGGCGACTGGTGGTTTTCCTCGACGACATACTCGGTTCAGGAAGCCAGATTTCCGCGACGTGGAGGCGCGACTATCTGAGCGAGCAGCCGTATTCGTTCGCCGATCTCGAGGCGATCAATGGCTCGCATGTGATTTACGCCACGCTGGTGGCCACCCGCAAAGGTCTGGATCGCCTGCGCGCCGAGCTCCCCGGACTGCAGGTCGTCGCGGCTCATGTACTCGATGCTGCGGACACGGTTTCGGGTATTCCACGCAGCGCGCTGAAGCCCGACCTGGACGATATTCCTGGAGCGATCCAGCAACTGCTCGAAAAATATGCGCCGCGCCTTGGTGTCCCCCAGTATCTCGAGGCCGCGGCCACGCGCATGTATGGGCACACCGAGGCCGGCTTGCTGCTCGCGTTCGAGCACTCGACGCCCGATTCTACTCTCCCCCTATTCTGGGCCGTTGGGCCAGATCAATGGACGACTTTGGTGCGACGCGTATGAGTTCAAACAAGGAAGTTGTTCAGCATCTGTTTGGCGACTACCGCGCCGAATGGTCCCAGCCCGACTTTGCGTCGCTGTTCACGCCTCCGCCGTACACCGAAAAACTGGTGCACCAACGGCCCAGTTTTCTGGTGGGGGGGCGGGGTACAGGGAAGACGACAGCTCTACGCTCGCTTCGCTTCGACGCGGCGTATGCGCGTTCCCAGGCCTCGGAATCCGGCGGGAGTGGGTTGCCTCATTACGGCATTTATGTCCGGATCAACAAGAATCGAGTGCGTGCGTTTTCGGTGACTGAGCTCGGTCCGACGGATCGGCAGCGTACGTTCGCCCATTATTTCAATATTCTCACCTGCATCGAACTGTGCCAGCTGTCCAGCTGGCTTGAGCGGGACCGTCCATCAGGTCGCCCCATCGAGATTGACGCAATTGCGATCACCTTCGGGCTGGACGAAGTCACCGATCTGAGGCACCTGCAGACCGCGCTTACCGCAGGCCTGGCCCAGCTCGAGCTGTACGTGAACAACGGCGGCCGGACAAAGCCGCCGATACTGTCGGCAAGTGATGCCCCGTTGAAGGCATTTGCATCGGCCCTTCTGGACGCCGGTTACCTCGAAAACAAGCTCCTTTTCTGTTGCATCGACGAATACGAAAATCTCGCGCTCGAACAACAGTCGCTGCTTAACGCGTATATCAAGCATTCCGAACCACCAATCTCGTTCAAGGTTGGTATGCGGCGAGGCGGACTCAAGACGCACCATACGCTGGATTCGGGAGATCAGCTTTCGACGCCGGACGACTTTGCCATCATCGACATTGCCGAAGAGCGGTTCGACACGTTCGCGGAAACCGTTGCGAACCATCGTCTGGCGAGTGCACGGAAGCGTGGCGTGCCGATTCCTTCGGAGCTGGCAGAATTTCTGCCCGACATGTCCTTCGAAGAAGAGGCCGGGAAGTTGGGATGCTCGCGCGTGGCCAAAATCGCTGAACAGGGATTAGAGAAGGCGCCGACGGAAGTACGCGAATGGTTTGCTTCGCTGCCAGATACGAAATCCTACTTTCTTCAATATTGGCACGAAAGCTCCGGCGAGCCTTTGCTCGAACTGGCGAAGAGCTGGATGGAGAGGCCTTCCGAATGGGATACACGACTCGGCAATCACGGTGTTTCGAGTCTCTTCTGGCTATCGAAAGGGCGGAAAGGCGCACGGATCCGAAAATACTATGCGGGCATCAGCACGTATCTCGCGCTCGCCTCTGGAAACATCCGCTTTTTTCTCGAGCTCATTGATGAAGCGATTCAAAATCAACTCGACAACAACGGATGGGATGGTGAAGCACCCCTGGTAATTCTCCCGCGTTCGCAAACCGAATCAGCGCGGCTCGTCGGCAAGCGTCGGCTGGCCCAGCTTGAGGGGCTCAGTGAACACGGGGTCGAGATCAAGCGTCTGGTCCTTGCGATCGGCAAGACGTTCTTCGAGTTCGCCCGTGACCCGATTGGGCGCGCGCCGGAACAGAATTCGTTCGTCGTGAGCGGAGATCCCAGTTCTTGCGCAAAGATCGAGCCGATCCTTGTTGATGGTGTCGCCAATCTGGCATTCGAGGTGACCGCCCGAACAAAACCGACGTCAGAGCTGGAGATGAAGGACGATGAATATCGTCTCCATCCCATCTTTTGCGCATTCTTCGAGTACTCGCACCGACGGAAGCGTCGCGTCACTTTTCGCGCGAGCAGCTTGTTGAAGCTGTCCAGTCATCCCGCAGCGGCACTCGCGGAGATGATGAACACCGGAAACCCGGCGCCGACAGATGAGTTGCCTGCCCAGCTCGCGATGTTTACCGATTTCTACCAGGGTTGATCAATGAATCGATACATCGCGCACGACGGCCACACCGAGACGATTGCAGCGCTCAAGGAGCAGCACCTTGCTGAGAACGCGATTTACGTCTTTGGGGCATTCAGTGAGGAACACCGGCTCCAGCAGGCGATATGGCGACAAATGCAGGACAAGCGTCCCGGGCAATGCGTCCAGATTGTCGAACAGCTTGAGACATCCATACGCTACAGGACAGGGGAAGGCGAAGCATCCGTTGGCCTTTCGGACAACAAAGGCCTACAGCGGTTGCTCGAGTCGCCCGCAGTCTATGTCGATATTACGGGCCTCAACCACAGCGTCTGGGCGGCGCTGATGCGTGTGTTGCTGACAGCCTGTCCGGCAATCTATTTTGTTTATACAGAGCCGGGCGCCTACAAGGAGCACGAAAGCCCTTCGTCATCAAGTCTTTTTGATCTCACCTCGACGTTTGGCGGGGTATCGCCCCTTCCAGGCATGGCGAATCTCGCGGGACCGGACCGGGATGTGAAAAGCGTACTCGTGCCATTTCTCGGCTTCGAGAGCGCGCGCGCCAGGCACATCGCACTCGACTTCGATCCTCAACCGCGGATCATGCCGATCGTCGGTCTGCCCGGTTTCAAGACCGACTATCCGCAGATCACGATAGCCACCAACGAGGAATTCCTGAACGACGCTCGCGCCTTTGATCACATTCGATACGCTCGCGCGAGCTGTCCTTTCGAGGCGTACTCGGCCTTGTTTGAAATCCACCGGGACAACCCTGGCAGTTTTCTGCATATCGCGCCGACGGGCACCAAGCCCCACGCGCTGGGCGCGGTCTGGTATGCACTCGATCACCCACGGGATACCGAAATCATTTATGACCATCCGATTCGCAAGGGAAAGCGAACGACCGGAGTGGGTCCCACGCACATATATTGCATAAAGCCACGCGATGCTCACATCTGATTCGGATGCTTATTACTCGCCGGGACATGTAGCAGACGTGGTTGCGCAAACGGTCGGGCGCGCGCGATTGAAGTCGGTCCTTGACAGTCATTGCGGCCGGGGAGCGCTCCTTGACGCCGTCGAGCGATCCTTTCCCAACGTCCACTGTGCGGGTATCGACCTTGACGGGATCGCGATCTCGCATCTACGGAAGGCGCGTCCGCACTGGACGCTGGTACGTGGTGACTCACTCGCCTGGTCGACGTGGGAAAGGGTGCGTGCGAAGTTGAATGGGAGTGTAGATGTCGCGGTGCTTAACCCTCCCTTCAGCATGGGTCACGCAAAGGGGGTAGATATAGAGCTTGACGGAAGGACGATTCGCGGAAGTCTCGCGATGGCGCACGTTATCGCGACAATCCACCACTCACGGCCGAGGCGGATCGTTGCGGTTCTTCCCGAATCGACCATGTTTGCCGACATGGACAGACAGGGGCGCGCTGAGCTGGAGTCGCTGTACGACATCGATGTTGTCTCCCAGTTCAAGAGCTCGACGTTCCGGGGAGCCCGGGCGAATTCGCTGCTCGTCGCAATGACGAAACGTTCACGGCCGCGATTGCGAAAGCTGGGTGAAGAGTCGAAGGTTCCTGTTGTCCAGGGATCTGTCGTGCGCGGCGGGCTTGCGTGTTTCGAAGCTGTTTCGTTGCGCGGTGGTCTGCCTTTTATTCATTCCACGGACATCAAGGATCTTGTGCGAGGGGCACCGATATCATCTCTCCGGCGGGTGCGCCCTTTCACGCGCGGCATTGTGGCCGGTCATATGATCCTTCTGCCCCGCGTCGGGATACCGAAAAAGGAGAACATTGGCGCATGGCATGTCGACTCGGATGTGCAGCTATCCGACTGTGTTCTCGCGTTGCCGTGTGGCGGAGGGAGCGAAGCAAGCGCGCGGGTCGATGCGATTCAGGCTAGCTATGAAGCTTTCGCGGGTCTATATAGGGGCACGGGTGCGCGCTATGTTACGGTTGAGCGCCTGTTGGAGTGGTTGAACACAGTTTGGTCGTAGGACGCAGAGTCGCGTTGCTCCGGCGTTCTGCAGGCGCTATCGGTCGGCAAGACACGCAACACCGTAATGGCATTCGACAAGGAAGCGACGGCCGTGGCCGATGCTTACGTATTCGCCCCACCGGTCGGTAGCGCCAGCGGACGATCGAGAGTGACCTGCGCAACCCGATCGCTCCCGACGATCATCGTATTTTTGCGGACTCAGGGGTCCCTTTGACTTTCGTGCATATCTCCGGTCACGTGACGCCAAGCGTATAGGAGCTTTGCCTTCGGCCCCCATATAAATTTCGTTTCTAATCAGCGATCTGCTGACTCCTTATCTCATACAGAGATGGCGCTTCCGACGATGATAGCGCTGTTGCGCGTCCCACCACCGTCGTTACTCGTCGGTGCGAACGTTGGAGGTCTTCTAGCTACCGGGTACGCAGAACTGCCAGTGGGTACTGCCACCAGAGCCAAGCGATTTGTGTCGCCTTCTTCAATGAGCGTGACGTTACCGTCACCGATTTACAGCGGTCAGCCTGCAACTCTTGGGATGTCACTGGCGTTAGGCTGTGTGGCTGATTCGGGCAAACGTGTGCGCGACGGCACGAGCAGGATCGGGCATCGGGAGCTTCGTAGTACCCGATCTGCAACACTGCCTAGCACAAGCCGTCTGACGCCACGCCGCCCATGTGTTCCCATCACGATGAGATCTGCTTTGGATTCTGCTGCGGTGCGGGCGATGCAATGCGCGATATCTTCCGCACCGAGATCCACCTCTACCGATCGGGCTACGCCTCTGACGCCAGCCACCATCATTTTCTCTTGCGCGTCGGTGCATAGGAGTCGCCCTTCCTCGAAATACGCATCGCGAACGATCGACGGATCAAAGCCTGGTACATCATAGGCCATGACAGGCAGGTCGATTACATACAGTGGCGTCAGCTCTGCCTGCGATTCCAGCGCAAGCTGTATCGCTGTGTCGAGCGCATGCGAGGCTGTCTTGCTGCCATCGATTGCAACGAGAATACGAGAATACATGAGAGCCTCCAGCACGACTCTTTAGCGATCAGTGCGAGCAATGTATTTATAACGCCTTGTGGCGGTCGTTAATGGGACATCAATACCGGCAGTGTCGCTGTGAGCAGGATGGAGCGCGTCGCGCCGCCCAGTACGAGTTCCTGTAATCGGGCGTGACCATAGGCGCCCATGACAAGCAGGTCGAATCCGCCGTCAACGGCGAAGTTCAGCAGGGCATCGCCCGTGGTTTCTGCTGCGTGCCGGTCGAAGCGCGAGATGTCGATGGAAGTCGCGCCATGACGCGCGAGCATTGCTGCAAGTTCGCTGCACGATGCCTGTGATGGCGCAGGAGAAAATGTCGACGAAGACGTTGCGATTGTGACGTGAGCGGCACTGACGATGAAGGGGATCGCGTCATGCACGGCTCTCGCCGCCTCGCGGCTGCCATTCCAGCCGATAAGCACGCGTGTGCCAACGGTTTCGAAATACCCGGTGTTAGGCACAAGAAGCACTGGGCCTCCGGTGCCCAGGACGACCGTCTCAGAAAAATGGTCGGATACAAACGTTTCCGGATCGTTGGGGTTCGCCTGTCCAATGATCGTCAGATCCGCGCTGCGGCTGTGGTGCAGGAGCGAGGAAACGATATCGGTATTTTTTTCTGCGTCGACAAGTGTGCCTGCGACCTGAGCCCTCTCCAGTTCAGCCCGAAACAGCCGCTCAATGGCTGCACGCTGCTCAGCGCGTAGTTTGCGATGTGCGTCGTAATAGTCCGCCGTGCCGGCCATGACATAGAACTCTCGCGGATGTGGCTCGAAGGCCGCAAACACGCCGGCCAGATGTGATCCAAAAGAACGTGCCAATTTGAGCGCAAGCGAAACGCGCGCATTGGCACGGGTACTCGAATCCAGATGAACCATCAGGGTCTTGTAGCTCATTGCGGATCTCCGGAGAGAAGAAAGAAGTCACGGCCTCGCATAGGGCACGCATCGGGTGAAACTGAGTTTATGAGCCGTCCTCTGTTTGCCGTTGACGTGGATCAAGCGATGACTCGCTGTCCGTTGGACGCGGCAGGTGTTTGCCGAGAAAGGTAGTTGAGGCAGATCAATTGCAAACGGCGCTTATTTCTTACATTGGAAGCGATGTGTGCGAGGGCGCGCGGCTCTACACGGGCCGAATTCCGGAACATTGCGCGGCCCTTTTTGTGCTCGAAGGAGGATGGAAAGATGAACAACCTGACCCGTTATGATCCGTTCGGGATCGAACCAGTTTCTGAGCTGTTTCAGGGGCTTTTCCGCCCGTTACGTAGTGCTTCTGTAACCGACAGCAGTGAGTTGGCATCCATAAAGCTCGACGTGACAGAAAGTCCGCAGGCATACATGGTGAAGGCCGAACTTCCCGGCGTTGACAAGAAGGACATCGACGTGAAAGTCGACGGCAACACAGTTTCCATTCATGCGAAAGTCGAACGCAGGAGCGAGCAGAAAGAGGGTGAACGATGGATTCGACGGGAACGTTATAGCGGATCCTTTGCGCGCACGTTCTCACTCGCGAGCGAGATCGATGACTCTGCAGCAAGCGCCCAGTATCAGGACGGCGTGTTGTCCCTGAACCTTCCCAAACGAGCACCTGCCGCACAGAAGAACGTGCAGATCGATTGATGCATCGTGATTGCGTGCCGGGGAGCCGGCACGCGGTGACTGAACGAAACGATAAAGCGAATGGGATGCTGAATGTGAGCACCATGCCGGCCAGGGAGGCCACACGATGGGACTCGGAATGCAGATGGTCTATCTGGGATTTGCAGGGTCTGCCGCGATCGAGGCAGAGGCGGGCGTGCAACTGTTGCGGCTGGAGCGCTTCGGCAAATTGTTGAAGTCCTGTCACCTCGCGATCGAAGAGGTGCATGGGAGCGATTCGTCGCAGACGTACGATGTGCGTCTCGATCTTGTCACAGTATCAAGAGACTTTAGTCCGGTTGCCCATCATTGCGGTCCAGATCCTCTTGTCGTTATGCGGGAAGCTTTTGACGAAGCGGAGCACGAACTCGAGACGAATTCAGCATGATGAGAAGTACGTGGGGCATTCCGATGCTGGCGAGCTGATGCCAATCAGCGCTCCATCAAGGAGCGCTGCATGCACTGGTACGCTGGGTCAACCTGATCGATAGCAGAACCTACGAGGTGCTATCAGTTTTTTATTTTTTATCAGCCTATACGCGCGCGAGTGCCTGGGCATCGACGATGTGGATCTGCTTGCCGTTGGGTTCGACCAGACCATCACGATGAAAGCGTGAAAACATGCGGCTGACGGTCTCGAGTTTCAGTCCGAGGTAGCAGCCGATTTCCTCCCGGCTCATCTTCAGATTGAACTGTGCGCCGGAGTAGCCTCGCGCACGAAAACGTGCCGCCAGATCCAGTAGAAACGAGGCGAGGCGCTGCTCCGCGGTCATCGTGCCGAGCATCATCATCAGGCTGGATTCGCGCACGATTTCGCTGCTCATCAAATAATAGAGATGACGTTGCATGCGCCGACTGTCGCGGCACAGCGATTCGAACTGGGCAAACGGGATGATGCAAACCGTGCTGTCCTCGAGCGCAATCGCCTCGCAACTGTGCGTGCCCCAGCAGACGCCGTCGAGGCCCAGCGGTTCGCCCGGAATCTGGAATCCGGTGACCTGTTCGCGCCCGTCGCGGTGCATCACGATGGTCTTGAAGGAACCCGTACGCACCGCGTACAGGCTTTGGAAAACATCGTGGGTGCGAAAGAGCGCCTCGCCGCGCCGCACGTGTCGCGTCGTCAGGACGACGCTATCGAGTTGTCGGAGTTCTATGCCGGAAAGATCGGTGGGCATGCAGACCGCACGCAGCGAGCAGGCCGAGCAGCGAGTCGGCAGACATCCCGGCCCGGCCATCGGCGTGAATGACGATACTGACGTTACGGAGGAGGGGGCTTCGCAGACAAACTCGGCATTCATGATCGTCTCCAGTTTCACCGCGCGATGCGCGCGCGGCTTCGGCAAACGCGGCGGGATCTGCATGTATCCAGTATTGGCAGCGCCATCCCGAAAATAAATCGGCGGCGGTGGAAACTGGCGTACGCCGGGAAGAAGTCTTGTAGGGCAATTCCTACAGATATGCGGGGCTCGGCCGCGCGGGTCAATTGCCGTGCCGGGTCCGGCGCCGGTTCGGCCAAAAGCTAGATTTCGTCCTGATCGTCGATCAATTTATGACGCAGGGCATAGCGCACCAGGGCGGCTTCGTGAGGCATCTGCATTTTTTCCAGAATCCGGACCTTGTAGGTGCTCACAGTCTTGCTGCTCACACACAGGGCGTGGGCAATTTCGGTAATGGTCTGCCCGGAGGCAAGCCGTCGGAAGACGTCGAATTCGCGGTCGGAGAGACGCTGGTGTGGGAGAGCATCCGAGGGCTCGTTCAGACTTTGCGCGAAGCGCTCCGCCATGGCCATGCTCACGTACACGCCGCCGGCAGCCACTTTTGTCACAGCGCTCACCAGTTCCGCGCTGGCGCTTTCCTTCGTGAGATAGCCAGAGGCTCCCGCCTTGAACGCACGCACGGCATACTGCTGCTCGGCGTGCATGGTCAGGACGAGGATGCGCAAGGCCGGTTTTTCTTCCTTGATCTGCTTGATGAGATCCACGCCGCTGCGACCGGGCATCGACAGGTCGAGCACGAGCACCTGGGCGGGCTGATTGCGCACAAGGGCCAGCGTGGTCGCGGCGTCCCAACCTTCACCGGCAACCTCGAAGTCATGAGCGCTTTCGAGGATGCGGCGCAGGCCATCGCGCACGAGTGTATGGTCGTCGGCGAGGATTACCTTGATCATGAAGTTGTCTCGTCGGATAGAAGCGCGTCGAGTTCGAATGTGATGGAGAGGGAAAAGCCTTCGCCTGGCGCGGTGTCGATCTCGACGACGCCATTGAGCATGTGGGCACGCTCCCGAATGCCAAGTAATCCAAAGGTTTTGTCGTGTCGTGTCCGATGGTGGGCGTCGCCGCCTTCGCGGGTCGTGCCGCAGCCGTTGTCGGTAATACGCAAGGTGCAACGCCGCGAGTCCACCGCCAGCGTCAGGTCTACCCGGTCTGCCTGCGCGTGGCGGGCCACGTTGGTCAGTGCTTCCTGAACGATGCGAAACAGCGTGGAGGCCGCTGTGCTTGAGAAGACCACATTGCCCGTTTCCAGCCGCAGCCGCACCTTGATGCCGTAACGGCTGGTGAAATCGTTGGCGAGCCACTCGATGGCTGAGGCCAGCCCCAGGTCGTCCAGCATGACGGGGCGAAGATCGGCGGCAATGCGGCGTACTCCGCGCACGGTGGCATCGATCAGTTCGCTCATGCCTGCGAGGCTGGCTGTGATATCGGGCGCAGTCTCAGGCCCCAGACGCTGCGCCAGCGACGACACGTCGATTTTGAGCGCGGTGAGTTGCTGACCGAGATCGTCGTGCAACTCGCGCGCGATGCGGGTCTTTTCGGCTTCGCGCACGTTTTGCAGATTGGCGGACAGCTCGCGCAGTTCTTCGCGCGAACGCTTGAGCGTGTTTTCGGCGCGCAACCGCTCGGTGATATCGCGCAGCATGACGGTATAGAGCTTGCCGGACCCATCGCGGATCTGCGAGATCGAGGCTTCGATGGGAAATTCCTCGCCGTTCGCGCGCAAACCATAGAGCACACGCTGCTGATGGCCCATCTGGCGCTCCGTCACCCCGGTGACGCCAAACTGCTCGACCTGCTGCGCGTGCGCGGTGCGAAACCGCTCGGGAATAAAGCGTGAAAGCGGCGTGCCGATCGCCTCCATGGCGGTCAATCCAAACACATACTCGGCGGCCGGATTAAAAATCACGATCTTTTGCGCCTCGTCGATCGTAATGATCGCTTCCATCGACGATCGGATGATGGCCATCATCCGTACTTCGTTGAGGCGGGCGTCGCTGGCGCTGGTTGACTGCGTCAGTCGCGCGGCGACGAGCCGATACGCCAGCCATGCGCATGCCGCCGCTACGAGCGCCCCCACCAGCAGGATGGCAGTGGCGCTGATGGCTGCGCCGGTGAGCAGTGGACTGCCGTGCGCGCGTGTGTCGATCGTCAGTGCCGTGCCTCCCGCGAGCAACTGATCGGTTTGCTCAAACCGGTGGGAGGAAAAGATTTCGTCACTTTCAAGCGGCGCGCTCCGGTAAACCTCGACCGGCGGATGCGTGGCGCGCACGGTGATTTCGAGTCCTGGCTGGGCCGCCAGCAGCGGCTCGAAGAGGCGCTGGGTATCGAGTGCGGCGACCGCGAAGCCGACTGGATTGCGTGAACCGCTTCCTCGTGCCGCCGAATCCTCGTAGACGGGAAGCCACAGCGTCAAGGCAGTCCTGGTGGTAGGGTCTGCCGCGGCCACAGCCAGCACCACTTCTTCAGGTTGAACTGCGGCAGGCCGATCGGACTGGCCGGGTTCGTTGCCCGAACTGGCTGCCGGACCCGCCCAGAGCGTGACGCCGGAT
Organism: Paraburkholderia bannensis; assembly: GCF_014200455.1. GTDB lineage: Bacteria > Pseudomonadota > Gammaproteobacteria > Burkholderiales > Burkholderiaceae > Paraburkholderia > Paraburkholderia bannensis_A. The sequence goes on from NZ_JACHBW010000034.1 coordinate 15,179, forward strand.
GCGCTGGGGACGTAGCCGAGCGCGACAACCGCCGTGTTCGAGCCGTCCAGATCAAGCGAAGACACATAATGTGTCCAGCTCCCGGCTTCAGGAGAAGGCATCCCGGCGAGATGCGCGCGGGCACCGCGCAGCACGGCTTCGTTGGCGATCAGCGAGAGCGCGATGGACTCGCGCAGTGCAACGGCGCGTTGGCCAAACCGCTGCTCGGCCGCGTTCTGCCATTGCTGCGCGACGAACACGGCTACCGCGCCCGCGAGGGCGAATGCCGTCACAAACGCTGCGATCGCGGCCACGGCTGGCCGGCGGATTTGCGCGGGTAGTGGCGTGACGTCAGTGACCGATGTCATGGCAGCCGTCTCTAGCGAGATGCTCGTGGGCGGGCGAATCGTAAGTCTTTTGTAGGCAAACGGGCGGCGCGATTGAGACGGCCCGGCGCGCGGGCACATACGCCGCCCGTCTCGATATTATGTCCCCAAGATCAAGCGCGTCGCGATCTTCAGGGGGTTCAGTTCGCCGTACCCGGTAACTGAGCGGCTTCGCAGGGCGGACAAGGGTGTTCGCGGACCGGATCTTCAGGGAGTTCCACCGTATCGCGGTATTGCGGCACGCAGCAATCCCAGTGCAGCGTCTCGACGATCCGGCGGCGCAGCGCGTCGGCGGCCGGGGGGTCGCCGTGCGTCACAAAGGTGCGTACCGGCGGGCAGTTCATGCCGGCGAGCCAGCGGATGGTCTCGCGATAGTCGGCGTGCGCGGACAGCGAGGAAATCGACGAGATCTCAGCACGCACGCGCACATAGTCGCCGTGCAATTTGATCACGGGGGCATGAGCTTCCAGCGACGCCCCGCGCGTGCCGGGCGCCTGATAACCGACGAGCGCGATCGTATTGCGCGGGTCGGGCGCATAGCGGTTCAGGTGATGCAGCACGCGGCCTCCCGTGGCCATGCCGCTGCCCGCGATGATGACCATCGGCCCGCGGCGCGAGGCGATCGATTTTGAGTCGTCGACGGTGCGCGCCATGAACGCGGCATGGTCGATTGCGTGCATCTGCGAGACAGTCAGGCGGTGCTCGCCCATGTGGCGGCGATAGAGATCAGTCACGCTGATTGCCATCGGACTGTCCAGGTAGACGGGCACGTTCGGCATACGGCCGCCTTCTTTCAGACGGGCGATGTAGTAGAGAATTTCCTGCGCGCGGCCAACCGCGAAGCACGGCATCACCACGATCCCGCCACGCGCAAAGGTTCGCGCGAACATCGCGGCGAGTTCGTCCTCCGGATTGAGTGCATCGTGCAGCCGGTCGCCATAGGTCGATTCGACTACCAGATAGTCGGCATGCGCGGGCGGAGCGGGCGCGCGCATGAGCGGATCTTCAGGGCGGCCAAGGTCGCCGGAGAATGCGATCACGGTGTGGCCGCAACACAGCACCACGCTGGCCGCTCCCAGAATGTGCCCGGCGGGCAGGAGGCGAAAACCTAGCCGGTTGCTTAGGGCAAAGGGCGAGTCGAACTCGCGTGGCCCGATCAGGCGCAGGGTGTTCTCGACGTCGCTGGTGGTATAGAGCGGCAGCGCCGGGTGATGTTTCGAGAAACCGTGCCGGTTGGCGAACGCGGCGTCTTCCTCCTGCAACCGGGCACTGTCGCGCAGCATCACATCACACAGGTCCGCGGTGCCGGGTGTGCAATAGACCGGCCCTCGATATCCGTTGCGCACGAGTACCGGCAGGTAGCCGCAATGGTCGATATGCGCGTGGGTCAGGATCACGGCGTCGAGCGTGTCCGCCGCGAAGGGCAACGGTTCCCAGTTGCGAAGGCGCAGGTTTTTCGTTCCCTGAAACAAGCCGCAGTCGATCAGCACCCGCTTGCCGTCTGCTTCCAGCAGGTAGCGCGAGCCTGTCACGGTCTGGGCCGCGCCCAGGAAGGTCAGCTTCATCATGTCCTCCTCGCATTGCGCCCGACGGCGCCACTGAGGTCGATTGGAGCGCGCTCCGGGAAAACCCGTTTGATCTGCATCAGAGGGAAAGGGTGGTTCCGAACATTCCATACGGATTGAGCCAGATCAATCGCGCGAGGGCGCCCTTTTCTACAGTGGAAACACTGACCGGATCCGACGCGGCCAGATTCTTGTGGAAACCCGACCATGGCTGTCCGACAACGTTTGTTTCTCCTACCGGTTTCGTTGAGGGTTTCTTTGCTCGCGCTAACGCTGGTCGCGTGTGCTACGGACGCCAGCCGCATGGCGTTCCGGAATTCCGAAGCGGAGCTGGAGCTCGCGCGCGAGCATGCGCAGGTCGAATGTGCCGGACCCCAAGCTTGTGCCCAGGCGTGGGGGCGAGCACGTCTTTTCGTGCAGCAGCACTCCGCTACACCCATAGAGCGCCTGGACGACAACACCATCGAAACCCGGATGCCTCACGAGTTCGGCGTGGCGTATTTCTGGGCGCTGCGTCTGAAGGCGGACGACGGGATGACCGTCATCCGGCTCAAAGGCTTGTGCCGCGGTATGTACAGCGTCGATGGCGGTCCGGGCTGGACCTACCGCAGTTGTGCGGCGCAACTGCGCGAGGCCCAGAACGAGTTTGCGCGTGAGGTGGGGGAAGCGCACTGAGCATCGGGCGGTGCGGGGCCCTGATTCGGATGACAGTCTTGCATGGCGGCGACAAGACGGCATGCTCTGCGCTGATTGAGCAGTGGTTTCACTCCCCACCTCGCGCGCTGACACCACTTCATGTCGATCTACAGCCCGGCAGTGCCCTCGACCCGCGATCGCTACGCCATTGCGGTCCTGCTCGTCTTCCTGAAACTGGGGATTTCGAGTTTTGGAGGACCGATTACGCACATCGGTTACTTTCGGCGCGAGTTTGTCGAGCGCCGGCGCTGGCTGGATGAGCGTACTTTCAGCGATCTCGTCGGCATGTGCCAGTTTCTGCCCGGGCCGGCGAGCAGTCAGGTTGGTTTCTCCATCGGGCTTTTAAAGGCAGGCTGGCGAGGCGGCCTCGCCGCATGGCTTGGCTTTACGCTGCCTTCGGTCCTGCTGATGCTCGCGTTCGCGGCTGCGGCGCCGGACCTGGGCGGCCGCGCCGGTGATGGAGCCGTGCATGGGCTAAAGCTCGTCGCGGTGGCGGTGGTCGCGCAGGCAGTCTGGGATATGGCGCGAAAGCTTTGTCCAGACCGGCGGCGCGCTGGCATCGCGCTGCTCGCGGGATTGGCGACGCCCTATGCGCAGGTGCTGGTGATCGCTGTGGGGGCGCTGCTTGGCCTTGCTTTCTGCGCAGTGATAGCCGCAACGTCCCATGAGCCGCAGCCAGAGCCGCTGGCGCAATGGCGAGGATCGCGCAAGGTATCGGCCGTGGCGCTCGCGCTTTATCTGGGCCTCCTCGCTGGCTTGCCGGTATTGGGCGCTGCGGCTGGACAGGGATGGCGCCTTTTCGATGCCTTCTATCAGTCGGGGGCGCTGGTATTCGGCGGTGGTCACGTCGTGCTGCCCTTGCTCCAGCAGCAGACGGTTGCACCGGGATGGGTGTCGCCCGCGGCATTCCTCGCAGGCTACGGTGCTGCGCAGGCGGTTCCCGGTCCTTTGTTCACGTTCGCCGCGTATCTCGGCTGGGTGAGCCACGCAGGACCCGGCCACGGGTCTGGTGCCGCCATCGCGGTCATCGGCATCTTTCTGCCAGGCCTGCTGCTGGTCGTCGCGGCGCTGCCGTGGTGGCAGGCGATGCGTGAGCGTCCCCGCATGGCGGCGGCGCTTGCTGGCGTGAACGCCGCCGTGGTCGGCCTGCTGGCTTTCGCGTTGTATTCGCCGGTCTGGACAGGTGCGGTGCGTTCGCCTTCTGATTTTGCGATCGCCGCCTGCGGGTTCGTGGCATTGGTGAAGTGGAAGGCACCGCCGCTCGCGGTCGTGCTGTTTTGCACGCTCGCGGCATTGCGGCGAACATGTTGTTTATCTAGCTGTGGGGAAGTTAAGGGGCTCTCGTGAGCAAGCAGAGCGCCTCACGGCATCATGCGCTGTAACGCGCCGTCGCGCAGCACAAATCTATGGTACAGCGCTGCGGTGATGTGCAAGCCAATCAGCACCAGCAGTGCCCATGCGAGCGCGCTGTGCACATCGCCCATCGCATGTCCCAACGACGAGCCGACCGTTGAAAGCGAAGGGAGCGCCACGAGGCCGCCCAGCTTGACGGCCCACGCGCGCGACGACGCATTGATCCACCCAAGCAACGGCACCGCGAGCAAGAGCATGTAGAGAGCGCCGTGCGTAAGTGCGGAAATCGCGCGCATTGCGTTGGGCAGGTTATGCGGCGGCGGCTGGTGAGTGGCGCGCCAGGCGATACGACAAGCCATGACGGCGAGGAGCGCGGTCCCCACGCCCAAGTGCCACGCGATCTCGCCGATGGGCTTCGTATCGCGGTGCACGTCGGGCATCGTCCAGCCAATCACGAACTGCTCCGCAACCAGCAGGACGACGAGCCAATGGAGCAGTCGTGCAGTCGTGCAGTCGTGTCGTAGCGCGTATTGGCGGCAGCGTGCATGGCCACTCTCTCCTGGGAAAATAAGCCGGGCGAAAAGCGCGATTCTAGAAGCCCGGAAATTAACGTTAGATTAAGCACGCTGAAATCAAGCGTCGGGATTGGTCGCCCGGACATCCTCCGGGGCTGGCAAACGAAGTTCGGCCACGATCTCCGTTCCTTTGCCTGGCTTGCTCTCGATCGAAAGTGTGCCGCCCAGTTGCAACATGCGTTCCCCCATCCCGGTCAGGCCAAATGCGTCGGCGCGCGCTGCGGCGTGCGTATCGAACCCGGTGCCGTCGTCACGGATTCTCAGCCTGATGGTCGTGCCGTAACCCGAGAGGTCAAGCGTTACGGTGCGAGCGCTGGCGTGTCGCGCGATATTGGTTAGCGCTTCCTGTGCGACGCGGAAAAGCGCGGTTGAGATGAATTCGTCTAGCCGTGGCATTTGTGGATCTAGATCACAATGCACTGTTACGCTGTGACGCTGCTCGAAGTCATGCGCCATAGATTCAAGCGCGGCCTCAAGCCCAAAATCATCCAGCAGCAGTGGACGCAGATCGGCTGCAATGCGGCGTACAGAGACGGTCAACTCGTCAATCTGCACGGAAATGTCGCCGAGCGAGGCCAGATGTGCGCTATCTACATTGGGCGACTCTTTGATGAGTTCGGCCTGATGACGGGCTAATGCCATCTTCAGGGCGACCAGCCGTTGTCCGAGGTCATCGTGCAATTCGCGGGCAAGGCGTTTTTGCTCGTTTTCGCGAGCTTGCTGCACAAGCGCCGACGCTGTGTGGGAGCGCTCAAGGTCATCCAGCCTGCGCCGTTCGGTCAGGTCACGGGTAATCTTGGCAAACCCAACCAGTGCAGCATGTTCATCGTAGACCGCGGTGATAATGACATTTGCCCAGAAGCGGCCACCATCCTTGCGGACGCGCCATCCTTCGTCCTCCGGCGGCCCAACCGCGCCGCAGAGTCGAGCAGTCGTGCAGGTTTGCCGCTGGCGATATCTTCTGCCGTATAGAACAGCGAAAAGTGCTGGCCAACGATCTGGTCCGGCGTGTAGCCCTTGATACGTTGAGCGCCCGGATTCCAGCTCGCTACGCAGCCGGTCGGATCCAGCATGAAGATCGCGTAATCCTGAACGGCGTCGATGAGCAGACGATAGCGATCGACGATCGCGATACTGCTGTTGTTTCGCCCATTCCAGGACGCCAACCCAGCCGTTTGCATGAAGCACTCCGGTGATTTTGGCGACAATGCGGGAGTCGACGTAGTTTGCACGTCGGCAATGGAAATAATAGGCCAAAGTCGTGGGGCGATCGTAGACGCGCTGCAGGTAGTGGCTTCGCGCTTAACTCCAAAGGGCGGTACTTCAATGCGACATGAGAACCGGCAGTGTCATCGACTCGAGCAGCGTGCGCGTGACGCCGCCCAGCACCCGTTCGTGCAGATTTGAGTGAGCCCATGCGCCCGCCACCAACAGGTCGGCGTTGACATCACTTGCGCGGCTGAGCAGCGTCGCGCCGGCTTCGAAATGATGTTCGCAGACACTTTCGTGGAATGACGCGCTGATGCCGTGGCGCTCGAGCCATCCCGCGGCATCAATTGCAGCGCTGGTTGCGCGAGCGAGATCGGGACTGCGTGGCGGCGTGACGACCGCGAGCGAAACGAACTGTGCATGCGTAAGAAGCGGCAACGCGTCTGATGCCGCGCGCGCCGCCTCGCGGCTGCCGTCCCATGCAATCAGGACATTCTGTCCGAATGAGGCAAATGCGCCTGCATACGGCACGATGACGGCGGGGCGCGCAGTTGTCATCAACAGGTCGGTGACGAAATTTGCAGCGACGGTGATCAACCGGTTTTGCGGGTCATGCTGGCCGAGCACGAGGAGGTCGGCGTGTCGTGCATGGAGCGTCGCAACCGACAGGTCAGCCGGCTCAGGGGCGCGCCATTCGACGATCCGTGCTGCGCGCTCGGCTGCGCAGAGAAAGCTCGCATGGGCGTTGGCCCGGCGTTGTTCCGCTGCGCGCGCATCATCGGGGCCACTGACACGCGAAAGGGGCAAATATAGCCCGACAAGATGGGCGTCGAAGCGCTCGGCGAGATCAAGCGCGAGTGCTACGCGCACGGTGCATCGGTCGGTATCATCAAGGTGCACAAGCAGACTCTTGTAACTCATAGCCAGTTTCCTCCGGACTGTTGCGCAGATCCGTCTCGCGCATTCAATGCGACATCAGGACTGGAATGGGCATCAGCCCCATCACCGCATGCGTCACGCCGCCGAGCAAAATTTCTCGCCATCGGGCATGGCCGTAGGCGCCCATCACGAGCAGGTCACAGCCGTCTTTTTGCACAGTCGACAACAAGGCCTTTTCGACGGAAACCGTCGGCGGCGGACGTAATGCGGAGACCTCCACCTGAATGCCGTGGCGGGCCAGCACGAGGCCGATGTCGGCGCCAGGAATACGGCTGCGTTCCTTGTTTGCGAGGGTGAACGTAACGAGTGAGGTCTGTTGCGCCTGTCGCATGAAGGCCAAGGCGTCGTAGAGCGCGCGCGTGGCCGACTGACCTGCGTCCCATGCAACGACAATCCGGTTGCCGACGCTCGGGAACCGGCCGGTGTACGGCACCCATAGAACCGGTCGGCCGGCCGCCAGGGTGAGGTGCGTCTGGAAGCGGTTGCCCAGCGAGGCATTGGGGTCCTCTGGATCGCTTTGACGCAGCACAATCAGGTCGGCGTACCGTGCACGCGCCATCATTTCCCGCTCCGCGTTTTGCAGTGCCGTGTGCCAATCGCCTTTGAGCTTTGCGTCTACTAGCCGCTGCAAAAAGTAGTGTTCCAGCGCACGTCGGCGATCGTCCTCTTCGCTCATTTGCCGGTCCCAGTATTCGGTTCCGAACGTGAACACATAGTCGAGCCGATGTTCGATGACCGCTGGCGCGTAGAGGGCGCTGACATGTGCGCCATGCCGCTGCGCGACCTGTATCGCAACATCGACGCAGGCTCGCGCTCGCTCGCTGCTATCAAGATGAACAAGGATGCTGCGGTACTCCATGATCGACACTCCCAGCAAGACAAAGGCGAACTGTTTATTCAGCGATTTAGTCTATGCAGTAATGCGTTACGGCGATTGACCTGAATCAACGCTACGCGCGCTCCGTCAGCCAGGGTACCGGCCTGCATCCATGCAATGATCAGCACCGCCGCGGCCGCCATGCCTCCCAGGTGCGCAAAATGAGCCACTGCTGGCTCCAGACGATTGATTCCGAGCACCAGTTCGACAACGGCATAACCCCATGCGAAAAGCCGTGCGGGCATCGGCACAGGAGGAAAAAGCAGCATGACGCGCCGCTCGGGGAACAGCAGTGCGTATGCCATGAGCGCGCCGAAAACTCCGGCTGAGGCGCCAATCGTTGGCCAAGCCGGTGTCGTTGCGGAAATCAGCCACAGCATAGTGGCCAGTTGCGTCAGCGCTCCGGCGACGATGCTTGCGAGGTAGAGCGTGCCCATGCGGCGCGCGCCAACTACCCGTTCTACTTCGCGCCCGAACATGAAGAGTCCCAGCATATTGAAGGCGAGGTGTCCAAAGCTGCCGTGCAAAAAAGGCATAAGTGACAAGTTGCCAGAAATGAAATCCAGCGGAATCGGGCGCGAGTGCCTCGGGCGGCCAAAGCGCGAAGGTATCAAGCAGGCGGTCGCCAACCTGAGTGAGTTCGAGCAGATAAATGGCCACGGAGAGCACGATCAGCATGGCAGTCATGATTGTCGATCCGTCTGGTCTCGTGAACGCTGGGAGATGATGAAGCGACAATAGCCGCCCAGTGGCCATGCTGAGTGATCCAGATCAGTCGAGACCCGCAGCCCCGTGCGACGCTTGCCTTAGGCGAGTGATTTCTGTGAACCCAGGTGGAGGCAGCAATGAAATCTGACCTGCAGATCAGGCATGACGTCGAGGAAGAACTGGAATGGGAGCCCGGCGTAGCAGCATCCAGTATCGACGTCGAAGTCAAGGAGGGTGTCGTGACGCTCAAAGGGCATCTGGCAAGCTTCGGCGAGAAAGTCGCCGCCGAACAGGCGGCGCAGCGTGTAGGCGGGGTTAGAGCGCTGATCGCTGAGCTGACCGTGCACCTGCCGCAGGAAGAGGTTCGCGGCGATGGCGAAATCGCCAACTTCGCGCACAGCATGCTGCGGTGGACCACTGGCGTGAGCGAAGGCTCGGTGCGGGTTCTGGTCAAGCATGGCCATGTCGTGCTCAGAGGCACTGTCGACTATGCCTGGCAAAGCCGTGCCGCAGTGCGGGCGATTGCACAGTTGCGCGGCGTCATCAGGGTTGCCAACGAGATCGAAGTGAAGCACCTCGCCGAACCAGAAGAGATCAGCAGGGACATTCTGGACGCCATGCACCGTCACGCCGAGCGCGAAGCAGGGCACATCCGGGTATCGGTTCGCGAGGGGACAGTGACTTTATCGGGAACGGTACATTCGTATGCGGAGCGCGCAGTGGCGCGCGGCGCAGCTTGGGCCGCGCCCGGAGTTGGGGCGGTGGTCGACGATCTGAACGTGGAGTGAACCGTAGCGGAGGAAACCCTGATGGATGTCGAGAACACGGCACGAACCGGCATCCTGAAGGGGTGTCTTGTCAGGTTGAAGGCGCATCCGCTCTCGAAAGTCGGACCCGGACTGATTACCGGCGTAGCCGACGACGATCCCAGCGGTATCGCAACCTACTCCCAGGCGGGCGCGCAGTATGGTCTGGGAATGTTGTGGACCATGCCGCTTGCCTTCCCGTTGATGGCCACAATCCAGTTGATGTGCGCCGATCTCGGCCGCGTGACAGGCAAAGGGCTAGCAGCCAACATCAAGGCGGCATTTCCGCCATTCGTGCTCTACTCAGTGGTGGTGTTGCTGCTGATCGCTAACACGTTGAATATTTCTGCCGACGTCGCAGCAATGGGCGAGGTCGCGGAACTGGTGACCGGCGTCAACAGGCATTGGATGACGGCCTGCTTCGTATTTGCCACGCTGGTATTGCAGGTCTTCATCCCTTATCACCGATACGTGCACTTTCTGAAGTGGCTGACGCTTTCGCTCGTCGCCTACGCGGCAGTGCTGTTCACCGTACACGTCCCGTGGCGCCAGGTCGCGCTGCGTACGTTCTGGCCGACCTTCACGCTTGATGCTTCCTCGGCCGCAGTCATCGTGGGCGTATTCGGCACGACGATCAGCCCCTACCTGTTCTTCTGGCAGGCCGCAGAGGAGGTCGAGGATATGGAGCGCAGTGATGGGAGCGCTCCGCTGGTGTCTGACGTCCGCGCGGCGCCTCCCGAGTTGCGGAGAATTAGCTGGGACACATGGAGCGGAATGTTCTATTCCGACCTTGCCGCCTGGTTCATCATGCTCGCGACTGCCGTGACTTTACACGTTGCTGGCGTAACGAATATTGATACGGCGGCGCAGGCTGCTAGCGCGCTTCGTCCTCTTGCTGGTGATTTTGCTTATGCACTCTTTGCGGCCGGCATCTTCGGCGTCGGGATGATTGGCGTGCCCGTGCTGGCAGGCTCAGGCGCCTACGCATTGTCGGAGGCGATGGGCTGGAACGAAGGTCTGGAGAGAAAGGTGGCCGATGCCAGTGGCTTTTACGCAATCATCGCGGTAAGCGTGTTGATCGGTCTGGTGTTGCAATATTCTCCGATTAGTCCCATGCGAGCCCTGTTGATCAGTGCGGTCATCAATGGTGTAGTCGCTGTACCGCTCATGGCGGTCGTTATCCTGCTGGTATCAAAAGCCTCAGTGATGGGTAAATTCACAGCGCGATGGCGAATCCGGATGCTAGGCTGGCTGGCCACGGGGGTAATGGGCGTTGCCGCAATTGCGATGCTGGTTGCGCATTGAACTTTGCCTGAATCGGTTGACCGAGATCAATTGCAAATGCGCCTTGAGGGCTAGATTGGCTGTTACAAATCCATTCGACCTTGGGAGCACGCTCATGCAAGCCTCTGACATCATGACAACGGAAGTCATCTCGGTGCCTGTTTCGGCGAGCGTTTTCGACGTTGCCGAGTTAATGGCGAAACATCACATCAGCGGCCTTCCGGTGCTAGGCGATGACGGAAAGATTGCCGGCATGGTGAGCGAGGGCGATCTGCTGCATCGCGTCGAAACCGGCACGGGCAAACCACAGCGTTCCTGGTTTGCCGAGTTTCTCTATTCGACGCGTCGGCTCGCGACGGAATATCTCAAGGAGCATGCGCTGAAAGTCAGCGACGTGATGACGGCGAATGTCGTGAGCGTCCTGCCGCAGACGCCGCTCGCGGACGTGGCTGACCTTTTGCAGCGGCATCGGATCAAGCGCGTGCCCGTGGTCGTGGACGGCAAGGTGCTCGGCATCGTGAGCCGTTCCAATCTTGTGCAGGCACTTGCGCGTGCTGCTCAAGGTCCGTCTGGCGCACTGGCTTCCGACGAAGCGCTGCGCCAGCACGTCGTGCAGGTGCTCGGCGGCCATCGCTGGGCGATGGCTGCGGAAGACGTGGTGGTGAAGGATGGCATCGTCCATCTTTGGGGTACGGTCACCTCGGAAGAAGAGCGCCGGGCGATTTGCGTCAGCGCGGAGCGGGTGATCGGCGTCAAAGGCGTAGAAGATCATCTCGGCTACCCAACCTATTTCACGCCGATGTGACGGCCGATGCGTCGGCTAACCGCTAGCAACACGACCGTGCTCACTGGTTCTGCATTTGGAATACGCGGCACCCTGATAAAGGTCGACGTAGGTTTGCACACCCTGCACGGTCTCGACGTCAGATGCGGATGAAATGCCCTCTGACAAAACGCGCGGGGACAACGCGCAGAGCTGAATCGAGGTTTGTATTCCTCGCGGTCACCATTGATCCAGATCAAATTGGCGGGCGTTGCGCGCAGGCAGCATTCATGGCCGGACAATCTGACTATCAACCACGCCGTGAGGAAATGCTGGATGCGCTCTTATCGTGAGCTGGAACGTGACCTGTTGCATATCGAGGCGGCAATCGCTTTGCTGGAGCAAACAAGGGCTTACCTTTCGTTGGGGGGGCCGGTCAATGACCCTGCCTACTGGAAAGCGAAAATCAGGCAACTCACGTCTGAATGGCCGCGCGACCGCATGCTGGAGCGCCAGGCGGCCGACATGATGACCCGCGTTGAGAATCTCGCGCTGATTCCGACTTCAGACAAGCCGTCACCACAGACAACATGACTAGCCATACTACGAAGCCGACACACATGCACCGTTCCACAACATCGGTGGCGCAAAGCGTTGAGAACATCGAAATAGTGTTCTACAAGCAAATTCTGGATCACCGTGGATTCCCGCACCGGTGCGAACTGATGCGCATCCCTAAAAAAGCAGCGAACGTCGACGGGGCAATCGCCGATGCCATTCTGGAGTTTGAAACGTCGCAGCAGGTGAACGACTGGTCGATCGCGGCAGACTGCTACGACGTACAGCAGCGTTGCGCGGTGTACTGACCGGGGGAGGAGCAAAGCTTTTCAGCAGTTCGAGCCTCCAGACATGGCTCAAGCCGAACCAAAAATGTTGACCGCGAATGAGCGATTTCGGAGCGGCGCTGGGGCGCTCAACAATGGGCACGCAAATGGGCAGCGGTGAACACGATACAAATACAAATCCTGGTCATTCGTCGAACAGAAAAAGCTTGACGGATGCACCGTCGTTCGCGCACTGGGCCTTGCTCACGGGCTGTCTGATTGCCATTCCTGCGTTCTATCTCGAACTACTCGCGACGTCGCACGCTACGCTGCTGATTTCCCGATTGCTTTACGCAGCGATGGCCGCAGCTTGCTCAGCCGCTATTGTTAGACCATTGTGCCTGGAGTTCACGCCCAAGCAGTTTTATGGAAACTATGGTTTCGATGTCGTCATCACTGCTGGCGCCGTTCTTAGTGTGTTCGGTGGCGAGACACCCTGGTCGTCCTTCGAATGGATACTCAGGCTCGCGTTCATGGGAGCGATCGCGCTGCGTATTGCCACTATGCTGCGCGCGTACGTTGAACCAACCCGCCTCGCGTGGCTGCCTGTAGCGGGAGCAGGTGTTCTTTTGCTTGGCGGCGCGGGCTTTTACGCGTTGGAGCCAGGCGTGCACAGCTATGCCGAGGGATTGTGGCTGGCATTCGAGAGTAGCGCTACTGTCGGGTACGGCGATATCGCTCCTACGACGCCCGCGTCGCGCATTTTTGCCGTATTCGTTGTGTTGCTTGGCTACGGCATGTTTTCGCTGGCATTTGGCGGGCTGGCTGCGTGGCTCATTGGCAAGGAAGAGCGGCGGCTGAGACACGAGATGCACCGGGATATCAAATCGCTCCGTGAAGAAATCCAGGCACTGCGTGGGGAGTTCAGCAGCGCGCCTGCGGCCATCACGCTGCGGCATGGAAGAGCTTCGTCCCGTGCTTTCGCGCATCAGGTGCCAAACGCGCGCTCACGGCAAAAAGGGGCACGCGTCAATTAGAGCGTGTTAGGCACTTACGGCTAGACCTGGTATCCTGGGCGGATGGCAAAACGCAAACCTTACCCGACGGATGTGTCCAACGAAGAATGGAGCTTTGCGGCTCCGTATCTGACGTTGATGCACAAAGATGCTCCACAGCGCCGATACGAACTGCGCGAGATGTTCAACGCGTTGCGCTGGATCGTGCGCGCGGGCGCGCCCTGGCGCATGTTGCCAAATGACTTTCCGCCTTGGGAACTAGTTTATCAGCAGACGCAACGCTGGATTCAGGCGGGTTGTTTCGAGGCCATGGTCAATGATCTGCGTTCGGTTATCCGCGTCGCGCAGGGCCGCAAGGGTCAGCCCAGTGCCGTCATACTCGATGGGCGTACGCTGCAATCGAGCTGCGAGAGCGGACCTCGCGCCGGTTACGACGGCTATAAGCGTAAGCGAGGCAGCAAGGTTCACATGGCGGTCGATACGTTGGGACAGTTGCTGGCTGTACACATTACACCGGCCAACGAGCAGGAGCGAGCCCAGGTTGGCGAACTCGCGCGTCAGGTCCAGGAGGTTACAGGCCAGACGGTTAAGGTCGCGTTTGCCGATCAGGGCTATACCGGTGAGGAACCCGCTCAGGCAGCGCTGGACGAAGGAATTGAGCTTGAGGTAATCAAACTGCCGGAAGTGAAAAAAGGCTTTGTTCTGTTGCCACGCCGATGGGTGGTCGATCGTAGCTTCGGTTGGCTGAACCGCTTCCGCCGGTTGGCACGAGACTATGAGCGATTGCCCGAAACCCTAGCTGGTCTGCATTTCGTCGTATTCGCCGTGCTCATGCTTGTCCACTTCGCAGCCCTTAATAAAAGTGCCTAACACGCTCTAAGTGAGGCTGGCGTAGACACTCTCTGAGCGCGGACTTTATTTGGTTTCCTGGATTTTTTGATCAGGCAGCTGCTTGATCGACATCAAACGAGCCGCCTCGCCTCGGGCCATCATTGAATCATTGCCCTGATTTTCATGCACGCGCAGGCGGTCGTCTTCGCGGCGACAGGGGGCAGAATTTCGTGGAGGAAACATGAAAGCCCTGGTCTACAACGGTCCCGGCAAGTTTGCGCTTCAGAGCTGCCCGATGCCCACCTTGCAGGGACCGGGCGATGCGATCGTCAGGATGTCGAAGACGACGATCTGCGGAACCGATCTCCATATCCTCAAGGGTGATGTGCCCAGTTGCGAGCCGGGCCGCATTCTCGGCCATGAAGGTGTTGGCGTGGTGCACGAAATTGGCAGCGGCGTATCGACGCTCAAGCGAGGCGACCACGTACTGGTGTCGTGCATATCGAGCTGTGGTCAGTGCGAATACTGCCGCCGGGGCATGTACTCGCACTGCAAAACAGGTGGCTGGATTCTGGGCAATCGCATCGACGGTACGCAGGCCGAATATGTCCGCACACCACACGCGCAGACGAGCCTGTACCGGATCCCGGCGGGTCTCGACGAGTCAGCGCTCGTCATGCTATCCGACATCCTGCCGACGGGCTTCGAGTGCGGCGTGCTCAATGGCAAGGTTGCGCCAGGTAGCACGGTTGCCATCGTCGGCGCGGGCCCCATTGGTCTCGCCGCGTTGCTGACCGCGCAGTTCTATTCGCCGTCACAGATCATCATGATCGACATGGATGCCAATCGCCTCGCGTGCGCGAAGCGGTTTGGCGCCACAGCGTGCTTCGATCCGCGCACGGGCGATGTCGCCGATGCCGTGATGACACTCACTGACGGCGCAGGGGTGGACTGTGCCGTCGAGGCCGTTGGCGCGCCGGCGGCATTCGAGCTTTGCCAGCAACTCGTGGCTCCGGGCGGGGTCATTGCGAACGTTGGCGTGCATGGCGTACCGGCCTCGATTTTCCTCGACAAGCTCTGGGATCGTAACGTCACGATCACAACGCGGCTGGTCGACACGGTGAGTACACCGATGTTGCTCAAGACGGTATGCGCGGGCCGCATTGATCCTGGTCGACTGATTACTCATCGCTTTGCGTTCGAAGAAATGACGAAGGCCTACGAGACTTTCTCGCACGCTGCCGATACGCACGCGCTGAAAGTGATCATCGAGATGTGATGCGCGAGCGAGTTGGCGTGCTCAACTTGGCGTGCTCAACAAGGAGATCGACACCGTGGCACTCAATGGACATATCGACACTACCGGTTGGCGCGTTGACGCCCATACGTCGCCCGCATCCGAAGGAGGTTACTCGTGCGAGATCGTTGTTTCGCATGGAGATGCGCCACGACAGGCCACGCATACGTTCACGCACCATCTCACTTTCGAAACCGAGCGCGATGCCTTACTGGAAGGGTTGCGCGAAGGCATGGTGTGGGTCGATCTGAAACTGCGCCACGCGTTCGAAATGTAGTCAGCGTTGCGAGCCGGTACTCCGCGCTGTCAATATGCGGGCGGAGATTGCTGTAACCGGCCGCCGGCCTGTTTTTTAGCCCTTGAACCAATTGCTGTTCCAGGCACCTGCTGCCATTCACCATTGACGTTTCAAGTACGTCAATGGTGAATGGCAGCAGTTTTCATCTTCCAAGGTAGGCGACCTACGCGTGCGCAGGAGTTCAGGATCGCCGGTAAGACGCGCAAATTACTGGCTCAATACCCACTGGACAAGTGTACGCGCGTCCTCGGCGGAAAGCGGGCCACCGCGATCTTCAGGTAAAGGCATGGCCATATCGCCCCAATGTGCCTTGCCGCCGTGCCGCAGTTTGTCTTCGAGCATGAAGCGTGCGTCGGGTTTGTCGCGGTAGCGTTGTGCAATCTGGTGGAAGGACGGCGCGAGAAACGGTGCGTCAGACGTGTGACAGAACATGCAGTGCTGCTGGTCGACAAGTTCGGTCGGTTCGGGAACCTGGGCATGTGCGATATTGCCATGCAACGCCATTGCGCATAATGCTACAGCGTGAATGAGGAACAAGGCGGCGCGCGACGTAGGTGACAGCGTTGCTGGAACAGTTGCAATCGTAAGCGGAGTGGGCGACATCGAGCGTCTCCTGGGATGAATAAGGGAACTGGAGGAGAGAGTCATCTGTTCATGGTGTCAGGCATTGGCGCTGTGCCATTGACATGTGTCAAATGGGCACGGCGCGCGTCCCGGCGGCTTACAAAAACAGACGGCGCCGGACCAGGCGCCGTAAAACCACGCGTACCTCAGGGCCGAGGTTCACCGTGCCAGCACTATCTCTGCACCGGTCACGACACGACGTCGCTCAGTGGGCGGCGTGGCGAGGGGCCGTCGGGCGTACCGTGTCCAATGCGCAGCAGGATCTGCGGAAAGGCGGTATTGGGCAGGTCGAGCAGTGCATTTAACTGCGAACGCAGTTCAACCGATTCAATCGGCTGGTTCAGATAAGAGGCGCAAAGTCCATGAGACGTGAGGACAAGCAGCACGCGTTCCAGTGCCTCACCCACTGCGAGCCAGGCGTGAGCGTCGTCTATGCCCGTCGCAATGCACAACAATAGAGGCGATCCCGCAGCCAGGTTCCGATGAGTCGCAGCGACGCCATCGCCGATATCGAACGTTCGCATTGCCGAAGCGGCGAGTGGCGTGGCGAAATCAAGCAGGGCGCCCAGTCCGGCGGCATAGGCTGGCATGCCGTCGCCTTTTCGGCGCGGATGGATCCAGTTAGCCAGTTCGCGTCGGAAGCCTGGGTTACCGAACTGTCGTCTATCGCCTTCAGCAACGAGATCAGCTATTGCCTCGCGCGTGCCCGCATCGCTCGTGCATGCCACGTCGACGCCTTCGGCGACGGCTGCATCGATCAATGCGTTTTCAACTTCCTTCGAAACCGGCTGCGCAGAAAATGGGCGACGCGTGGTGACCCGAAGTGCAATGGCACTGGCAAGCGGTGCCAGTTCGGCCGCCACGGTTCGATCATTCATCAAACGCACATCTGCAAGCAGATCAGGATCGAGAGTTGAAGGGAACAGGGTGATTGCATAGCCAATGTCGAGGCTTGCGAGCGCCACGCGTAAATTAAAGAGCGCAGCTCCACAGCTGATGGTCAGCTCGCGATCGAACGGATCCACGACAGGCAGCGCCCGCAGTCTGTCGGCGCACAGAAGGATCCGGTCGCGGTCGGTAACGAAGCGCCAAGGCTGGCTGTTATGGCTCGACGGAGCAAGTGTTGCCTGACCCAAGGCGTAACGCAGACTGTCGTCGTTGGGTTCGCTGCGTGGCGCGTCAGATGCGCACGCCTGCGTAGTATCGAGCATGGTCATTGGCACCTCTACGATGGCGCGGCGCGCGCCAGGTGTCGATCGCGGGAAACAGGCGGTCCAGAATCATCAATCTGGAAACGTCCTCAGAATGCGAGCCAGTGTAGGGTCGATCGGCCGATTGCAGTTGACCTGAATCAATCCGATCAGATAAGCACACGCAGCCCGACGCGCCCGACATCAGTTGACGCATATCAATTGCGCGCAGGGAGCCATTCGTATAGTAGGGCGATGTTATCCCGAGCCAATTTGTGGCCGGGCCACCGTACGAAGGAGAGCGCGATGCGCAAAGACCGGGTTGCATTCATCAGCGGCGGCATGGGTGGGCTGGGCGCCGCCATCAGCCGGAGGTTGTATGACGCGGGCCTGACCGTCGTCGTATCGCATTCGGAGCACAACGACCATGTCGCGACATGGCTGAATCACGAACAGCAAGCCGGGCGGACGTTTCATGCTCTGGAACTCGACGTATCGAACTACGATTCGTGCATCGAGTGTGCGCGCAAGGTGCTGGCAAAATTCGATGGCGTCGATGTCCTCATCAACAATGCTGGAATTACCCGCGATGCGAGTTTCCTGAAGCTGACCAAGCCCGACTGGGATACGGTGCTGCGCACGGACCTCGACAGCCTGTTCAATCTCACGAAGCCATTCCTGCCCGGCATGGTGGAGCAGGGCTTCGGGCGAATCGTCAATATAGGTTCCGTGAATGGATCACGAGGCGCGTTCGGGCAGACGAACTACGCAGCGGCGAAAGCAGGTATTCATGGATTTACGATGTCGCTCGCACTGGAAGTCGCTAAGCGCGGCGTGACCGTCAATACGGTATCGCCCGGCTATCTTGCGACGGCGATGGTGGAAGCAGTGCCGCAGGACATCATGAATACGCGAATCCTGCCTCAGATTCCAGTGGGACGCCTGGGGCGACCAGAAGAGGTCGCTTCGCTGATTGCCTACCTCTGTTCCGATGACGGAGCATTTGTGACAGGAGCGAATTTTCCTGTCAACGGCGGCATGCATATGCAGTAGTCAACTGTGTCGCGTACGGACGGCATGCCCGGCGATCTCTGTGGTCAGTGCGGGCGAGGCACCGACAGCGCTTCACGAAGCGCGGTGGCGAAGCGCTGAAATGCCACCAGGGACCCCGAGACGCTCTGGTACTTTTCGCGCCCGATCTGGCCGTCGAGCGTGACGAGCATGCCAGCGCTGCGGGCGAGCGTGAGCAGGGATTCAGCGTCATCAGCCGGAATGTTGGGGCGGCTTGCAGTAGTCAGCGGGTTCATCTGGACGGAGGGCATGTCAACGCTCCTTCAAAAGAACGGAGAAAGTCGGGCTTGCTTCGATGTAACCAGTATGGGACGCGCCCGTGTGCGTTCCAATGAGCCACAGCTGAAACTGGCGTAAGTCCAATGCATTGTTTGTAGGGAATTGCCGACACAAGGGAGGTAAAGTGGCCGAGATCGTGACGCTCACATTGAACCCTGCCGTTGACGTCTGGACAGCAGTGGACCGGATTGTCGATACGCACAAGCTGCGCTGCGAGCCCACGCGTTGCTATCCCGGTGGCGGAGGCATCAACGTGGCGCGCGTTATCCGACGCCTCGATGGTCAGCAGGCGCGTTGTCGCGCCCTCTACCTTGCCGGCGGAGCGGCAGGCATCAGGCTTGAACAGATGCTATCTAACGAACGTATACCGAACCGGCGTTTGCGCATTGCAGGCGAGACGCGCGAGAACTTTTCGGTAATGGAACGCGCGACCGGACGCGAGTTCCGCTTTGTTTTGCCGGGCCCGTATGTAAGCGAAGAGGAATGGCAGGCAGCGCAAATGGTGCTCGACTCGATTAAAGCCGCCCCGGGTGAGTCTGGCATGCCAGACTATTGGGTAATGAGCGGCAGTCTGCCTCCGGGATTGCCACCACAAGCCTACGCAGAACTGGCACGCAGCGCGCGCCTGCGTGGAATGCGCGTAGTGCTGGACACCTCGGGTACGGCGCTCTCCCTTGCACTCGACGCGGGTGTCTACCTCGTGAAACCGAGTCTTTCCGAATTGGCAAGCCTGATGGGAACTCCTTTGTCAGAGGAATCTGACTGGACGAAGGCCGCACGGCAGATCGTTCACGACGGCCGGGCGCAGATTGTCGCTCTGACGCTGGGCGCGCGTGGTGCGCTGCTCGTTTCGTCGGAAGAAACAATCCGTCTTCAGGCGCTATCGGTGCCGGTAGCCGGTGCGACCGGCGCGGGCGACAGCTTTCTTGCTGGACTACTTGTCGCTTTGCGGCGTGGTGACCCATTGCGCGACGCAGCGTGCCTCGCTCAGGCAGCTGCCTCTGCAACCTTGTTGTCGAGTGGCACGGCACTGTGCGATCCCAGCGAAGTGGCGCGGCTGTGCGCCGACACGCGCAGAGTCGTCTAAGTGAACGACCGCGTCAGAGCTTGTTGTGCGGAACAGAGTTTCGCGAGGAGACCACGATGTACGAGAAGATTGAACTGGCCTATGACGGCAGTGAAACGTCGAAGCAGGCGTTGACCGAGGCACTGAAAATTGCACTCCTGTGCGGCGCTCAACTTCGAATCGCGTATGTGCTCGATGTTGTTTCACCGATGAGCGTAGGCATGGATTTGACTTATATGCCTGCGGAGGTGATCGACGCATATCGCGAAGACGCCCTGGCGATGCTTGAGGCTGCCGGCAGCGAAGCGAAGACGGCAGGCGTGCGCTGTGAGACGCGTTTGCTCGAAGTGCAGGACATGAGCGACGGCGTGGCGCAATGTCTGGAACGTGAAGCTTCGAGCTATGGTGCGCAACTCGTCGTGCTGGGCACGCACGGCAGGCGTGGCGTTAAACGCGCGCTGCTCGGCAGTGTCGCCGAGCAGTTTGTGCGCATCGCTCAATGCCCGGTGTTGCTCGTCCGCGTGTGAGCAGCCCAACTATAGCGTGAGATCAGGGCACCGTAGAATCAATCCCAGTGCCCTTTTCACGTAGTCGTGTCGGCTACAGCTTCCGAGAACCAGGGAACGTCGGCAGAGAGCGCCGCGGCATACGACTCCCAACCGAACTCATAGTGGTCGAAGAGCCATTCCCTGACCGGCGAAGCCAGAGCGCTGCGGTCGAGTCTCTCTTCGAGTAACAGCGCTGGCCAGCGATAAAATGCGTGAAGTGCACGCTGTTCAAGTTCGCGTAGCGGCATGGTCTGTGCGACGTGGTCGAGCAAAGCCATCTGCGCGAGCGACGGATATTTGCGGATCAGTTCGCCGACAAGCTGCACTTCATATTCGTGTTCCTTCACGGTTGTCAGCATCTCCAGGACGCTGCCAAGCTGCTGCAGCAGCGCCCGGCGCTCAAAGGCATCGTTCATGATTGGTTACTCCACCTGAATCTCATTTCGCCCGACGGATGTGCTCGCGTCCGTTCGGGCGCGTAGTTTGTGACCTCGGGCTATCGGTCACGGTATGAACGTTTAACTGGTGGTATCCGACTTGAGGCGCAACGTTGGCAACTGCCCCCAGCCGAGCGGCGCGTAGACCATTCCCCCCGCAAGCTCGACCAGTTCGGTAAATCGCTGTATCGTCACGCCTGACATGATGTGAATGGGAACACCGCCGAAATAGTTCTCGGAGCGAAGCCACGCTGTCTTCCTCGCGTTAATTTCCTGCACGCTGTAGCTGTGGGCGTGTGCGCCTTCTTCCGGGCCCAGCAGCGGCCCATCGAAGCCGAGCTTGAGAATCTGATCCGGTTCGTCTGCATAGGGCAGGCCCGACTCGCGCATGTACGGCGCGTGCTCCCAGCGCTCACCCCATTGCCGGTCGAGCGCGATGCGCGTGAACCACGCCCAGGGCGTGCGGACGTAGCAGAGTCCATAGGCGTTCTGCACTGCGCTCAAATCAACACGGGCTGACATCTTTCATCCTGATCAGATGGGGGCCGGTCAACCTTGTTTCGCGGTCGACAGCTTGCGCGTCCACGCTGCTTCGCTCGGGCGAACCAGCCGTGGTGTGCATTTATCAGTCTCGCTACTCACGGGTGAGCGCGGTTGACCCAGATCAACCAGTCCTGGAGCGATAAAGGAAGCCCGGAAACCTGGCTCCGATGGGCGGCCAGTTGACAGAGATCAGTTGGTGCCACGGCTGCCGGGGTACTGTGATGGTCGTGCGCGCACGACGCGCCGGGCAGCGGAGGCGATACCATGACAACGACCGCCTATCGAAAAATCTTGCTGGCTGTCGACGGCAGCGGATCGGCACGTCGCGCCGCGCGGGAAGCCATCGCGCTCGCAGCGCTCGCGCATGCGCATTTACACGTGATGTACGTCGTGCATAAATGGGGTCTTGCGCCGTATTCAGGCTATTACGATCCCGACGCGCTCGGGAGGGTGCTAAGCGATGAGGGCCGTCAGGCACTGGACGAGGCGAGGCGCTTGGCAATTGGGCAGAACGTTCCGGTTGCCGTCGAGCTTGGCGAAACACTTGGAAAATCCGATTCGATTGCCCTGTGTCTGCAACGCTGCGCAATCATACGGGAAGCGGATCTGGTGGTCGCGGGTACGCACGGCAAACGTGGGATAAGCCGGGCGGTTCTGGGAAGTGTTGCGGAGGAACTTCTTCGCATTTCGCCTTGTCCGGTTTTGATTGTGCGTTGCTAGCATTGGCAGGACAGGGCTCAGGAGTGATTCATGAGAGCGATGGTCTTCGATGGTGAAAGTCCGGTCCTTCGTGAAACCCACTTGCCCGATCCATCACCGGGAGAGGGGCAGCTATTGATCGACGTGGCTGCGTGTGGTGTATGCCGCACCGATCTCCATGTCATCAATGCTGAACTTGAACATCCGAAGCGACCTTTAATTCCCGGCCACGAAATAGTGGGCAGGGTCGCGGCACTTGGCACCGGCGTTACTGGATTCGCTATTGGCGATCGCGTGGGCGTACCGTGGCTCGGGCATACATGCGGCCGTTGCCGCTTCTGTGTTCATGGTCGCGAAAATCTGTGCGACTCGCCAGGATTCACAGGCTACACGATCGACGGCGGCTACGCGACGCGTACTGTCGCGGATGAACGCTATTGCCTTCACTTGCCACGCCAATACCGTGACGTCGAAGCTGCGCCATTGCTGTGCGCCGGGCTAATCGGTTTTCGTTCGCTCGTGATGGCGGGTGACGCTGAGCGCATTGGTATTTACGGTTTTGGTGCCGCGGCCCACGTCGTGGCCCAGGTAGCGCAGCATCAGGGCCGTAAGGTCTACGCTTTCACCCGTCCCGGCGACAACGACGCACAGGAGCTTGCGCGACGGCTGGGCGTGGCATGGGTCGGCGGCAGTGATGAACAGGCACCCGTTGAACTTGATTCTGCACTGCTGTTCGCACCGGCTGGTGCCCTTGTGCCCATCGCATTACACGCACTTGCTAAAGGCGGGACAGTAGTCTGCGGTGGCATTCATATGAGCGACATCCCGTCGTTCCCTTATGCGTGGCTTTGGGGAGAGCGGCGCATCGTTTCCGTTGCAAACCTGACGCGAGAAGACGGCATCCAATTTATGGACATTGCTGGACAGCACAAGCTGTCGATACAGACTACTGAATATCCTCTCTCGAGTGCCAACCAGGCGCTCGCTGATCTGCGAGAAGGCAGGCTGACTGGCGCGGCGGTACTGACGATGGATTGAGCTTGCTGCGTTGATCAATCGAATGCGTGTGTTGGGCTTAGTGCTCGATGGCCCAGACCGCCCAGACAGCCGCGACGATAAATAATTGCCCGGATATCACGATCACCGCGAATGCGCGCGTGCCTAGAAAAATCGCCACGGCACATTTGGTCAAGGCATTCGACGTCACCGTGACGAGAACGGGAAGTACCGCCTCTTTTGGCGTAATCAGCGATTGAGCCGCCAGAGACGCAACGGAGGCTGCCGTGGAATGGGCGTCTGCCAGGCCGCCGATAGCTGCGGTGATGGCGATCCCCGCGTTACCAAGCCAACGCGTGAGCAGCACGCTGGTCAGCGTGAGTATCATGAGCGTCGCGGCGAGGATCAGTGCGGCCTTGATATCGACTGCACGTCCAACCACCATTGCCTCATGGGCTGGACTCCGGGACGCGAACCACGTCACGACAAGACCGAAGACGAGCGACGCAATGGTGCCAGCCGCGAGCGACGGGCCGAGTGGGAGCAGTAGGGGTTTGAATACGACGCCAACGACTGCACATAGCTGGGTGAGTGTTGCTAGGGAGGACAAAGCGGCTGCAGCCGCCATTGGCAGTGGGGTGGCGGGAGACGCTTTGGCGCGGCGTCCCATCGCGGCTATTGTCGCCACGCTGGAAACAAAACCACCCAGAAGCCCGGCGAAGGCTAGACCAATGCGCGGCCCCAGGGCAACCTGGGAAATGTGACCCATGGTGCTGATCAACATTACCAGCACGGCGAATCGCCATACGGTCTGCGGGTTGATGGCGCCGAAGATGTCGACGGCGCGATCGGGCAGCATCGGAAGAATAACGAGGGCAGACGCCGCGAGCGTTAGCAGATCGAAGACTTCTTCACGTCCCAGTCTGGACGTCACAAAATCGTGCAGTTGTGAGCGGGCGGCGAGCACGATCGTCAGAATCACGCCCAACGCCGCCGCCAGTGTGGCGTCGGCAACGGCGAGGCCACCCAGCAGCAATGTGGCAATCATCGCTGATTCAGTGGTCAGTCCCGGATCGTCGCTTGGTCGTAGGTACGCGGCCGTACTGAGTGCGCTCAACGCCAGGGTTGACGCGACCGTGAGCAGCGTGCCGCCCAGGCGCATGCTGATCGCACCCACGACGGCAATGACAACGAACGTGCGGATGCCTGCCGCCGCGCGCGTTACCCCGGTTCCTTTTCGACGCTCTCGTTCAGCGCCTACGAGAAGACCGATGCCGAGCGCAACCGCAAAAGGCATGTATTCGGCGCTGGGCGAGTTCATGTCGTCGCTTCCGTGAATCGCACGCGACTACTTCGCTGGCGGTACGAGCAACATTGGAGTGGAAGTGAGCCTTGTCATGCGTTCCGCGACACTGCCGAGTATCCAGTGCGTCAAACCGCGGCGCCCATGTGTTCCGACTACGAGCAGTTGTGCGTTCCATCGCATTGCTTCACGATTGAGTGCGTGCGGTACATCATCGAATGAGCTTGCAGTCCTGAGCACGGCAGTTTCGATTTGCCATCCTTTCTGGCGATATGCGTCAAGTTTGGCGTGCGCGTTTACGATGGCCGTATTTCCGACCTCTCTGAGCGCATCTTCAAGACGGGTTTCAAGGCTTCCCGTGCCAAAGGCGAGGAGGCGGTCAACGACGTAGATGACCCGCCAGTGCGCCTGCGATGTCGCCAGTCGAGCCGCAACGGGGAGAGCCGCGAGCGACTCGTTGCTGCCATCGGTGGCGAACACAATGCGTGAGGGTTGCTCATCGGCATTGAGTTCGTACCCTGCCGGGATGATTAACACCGGCCAGCGAAGCAACTGCGTGAATGGTGCGCAAACTTCTCCAACTACCCATCGTATCAGGCGTCGATGCTGGTGGCTGCCGAGAACGACCAGATCCACCGCGTAACGTTCGGCGACTTCATCGAGTGCCTCGACGATGTTCCCGTCTTTTTTGCAGAGATCGATGACCTCTGCTTCGACGCGCGCGCCGCACTGATCCAGTGATTCGCGCGCTGCCTTGACAGCTTCGTCAGCATCCCGACGCAGTTCGCTCCTCGCAACGTCCAAAGTCTGGCCGGACCATGATCCAAGGGGCGCGAACGAGCGTGGGTCTTCCGCCACGCTCACGATATGCACGGTCATATTTGATCGCAACAGCGAACGGAGATATTGCAGAGCGACAATTGACGCTGGCGAGGCGTCGACCGCAACCAGAATGTTCGAAATCACTGGTAGCGACGCGGAGTCATTCGTAAGGGCGGTCATCGCAGTCTCGATCGGTAGACAAGTGGTATGTCTACATTGAAACGTAGCTGCCGCGCGCGATTGACAAAGGTCAACTGAACGCCTTTTGAGGGCCGATTGCTCGGTCGGCTGATATGCAGCGAGTGTTTGCGCGCGCCGACCTTAAGCGTCACGTCAAAATTTTCCTTGGCGCTGGTACAGGCGTGTTTTGGCGCCGCGTCAACGGGATTCAAGGCTTTTTGGGACATGCCTCGTCGGCTGTGTTAGGGGCGTCAGCAAGTTATGGGAGAGGATGCGCGAAAGTGAGCTTCCTCGAGTCGACTGGCCGCAATCTGCCGCAGATCGGCCCCTCGTTGTGCCGACGCGGCTGACCGTTCATGGCACTGCGTCCGACGACCGAGAGCGGCGACCACCTCGACCGCACGTCTTAAGCAAAGGGCATAACCCGACCCACTGCAGTCGTTCGGTACAGCGCGGCCTGGACGGATGGTCCGCCGGAGATTCCGGCCATTCCCACGGCTGCGCTAGGGGCACGCCTTTTCAGTCCTGCTTCGACGATTGCGGCGCTTCACGCGTCAGCTTCGCCTGTCGTCTGGATTTTTCGTTGAGGATCTGATGACGCCGGTGGTCCGTCATCTTTTTCCAGCCGCGGGCTTCCTCACGCGTCCGGTAGCAGCCAGTGCAGAGCCCGGTCTTGCCATCGAACGCGCATAGGTCGATGCAGGGCGATTTAACTGCCACGGCTCAGGTAACAGCCCGGTTGGGATTCACTTCGACCGTCACATGCGACAGTCCCTTGAACCGCTTGAGCGCCGCGTGATAGAAACCCGGGTTGCGCTGTGCTTCACCTGTGGCGACCGAAACGACCGCGCTCATGTGCCCTGGGCCTACGCGCCACACATGCAGGTCGAGCACGGTGTCGCCGTTGTCTTCGATGACGTGGCGGACGTTCTCGGCCATGCGGCGGTCCGTGTTCATGTCGAGCAGGATGCCACCCGTATCGCGCATGAGGCCCCACGACCAGTTTGCAATGACGAGCGCGCCAATTACGCCTGCA
Organism: Paraburkholderia bannensis; assembly: GCF_014200455.1. Lineage (GTDB taxonomy): Bacteria > Pseudomonadota > Gammaproteobacteria > Burkholderiales > Burkholderiaceae > Paraburkholderia > Paraburkholderia bannensis_A. Next base: position 41,379 of record NZ_JACHBW010000034.1, read on the forward strand.
AGCGGGTCCATCCAGACCCAGCCAAACGCGCGGGCCAGCAACAGGCCGATGATGGCCAGCACGGAAACTGCAGCGTCTGCAATCACGTGAATGTAGGCTGAGCGGATGTTGTGGTCGCGGTTCGCGGCAGTCTGTGCATCGTCGTGGCCGTGCTCGTGCTCCTCGAACTCGACCTCGTGTTCACCGTCGGGCAGGCGGACAACTGCCTTGAACGCGTGCGGCTCTGGAATGTCGTTCTTCGACTCCAGATAACCACCGCGATCGGCAAACGCGAAGGTCTGGTGCGTGCCATCGGGGCGGATTGTCGTCACTGAAACAGCATCGGCGCTCACGTTCGAAGCAGCCGTTTCCGGCTTGATACGAAAGACGGGCGGCACACCATCTTCGAAGATCGACACAGCAAAGACTCCAGCGCTACCGAAGATGCGTTGCACATCCTCTTCGTGGTCGTGATCGTCTTCATGCCCATGCCCATGCGCGTGGTCATGAGCGTGCCCGTGACTGTGTCCGTGGCTGTGCCCGTGATGGTCGCCGCTCAGCAGCCAGACGCTCGCCAGATTGACCAGCAGACCAAGCACCGCGATAGGGATCGCCTGACCGAAGTGAATGGGCACAGGCGAGAGAAAGCGCGAAACGGCCTCGTACCCGATCAGCAGCGCAATCATCGCGAGCACGATGGCGCTCGTAAAGCCCGCAAGGTCTCCGAGCTTGCCGGTACCGAATACGAAGCGCGGGTCGGACGCGTGCCTGCGTGCGTAGGTATACGCCAAAGCAGCGATCAGCATCGCGCCGGCGTGCGTCGACATGTGCAGGCCATCGGCGACGAGCGCGAGTGAGCCAAAAAGACTCCCGCCGACGATCTCGGCCACCATCATCGCACTGCACAACGCGATCACCATCCAGGTTCTGCGCTCGTTCTCTTCATGGGCTGCGCCCAGAAAGATGTGGTCGTGTCCCGCCCCGAAAGCGGCGTTCTCGAATTGGCTCATGTTTCTCTCACTTGAAATAGCTGTGCACCACTTCGATCAATTGTTCGGTGCCGCTGCCGTGCTCGTCGTCGTGCGGCTCCGCGTCGACAAGGTGCGTCCGGATGTGGTCTTCGAGAACCACCGCGAGCAGCCCGTTCATCGCGCCACGGCTGCTCGTGATGAGCTGCAACACATCCATGCAGCCGCGCTCGTCCTCCAGCGCACGCTCGATGGCCTCGACCTGTCCCTTGATGCGGCGCACCCGGTTGAGCAGCTTCTGTTTTTCGCGAATCGTATGGCTCATGCTGCGCCTCCAATCATAGAGTAGGGGGGTATATTATCAGAATAGGGTGGAGGGGTATACCAAAATGCCGCTGCGCGACAGGGCGCGAAGCTTTTATAATCGCCGCGCTCTTCGGGGAGTAGCCGCTTCAGGCGCGATGTCTGGCGGCGCACGTCAACATAGTTCTACCTCAACCCTGGTCGCTCGATGAAGCGGCATCTCGCCCGTTTTTCCGGCAGGCACTGGAAGCGGGCATCAATTTTTTCGACACTGCAAATATCTATTCGGGCGGAAGCTCCGAGGAAATTACTGGACGAGCGCTTAACGACATGGCCCGGCGCGAAGAGATTGTCGTCGCGACAAAAGCCTTTTTCCCTTGGCGCAACTCGCCCAATACTGGATTCCTGTCCCGCAAAGCGCTTTTCCAGTCAATCGACGACAGCCTGAACAGACTGGGGATGGACTATGTGGACCTTTACCAGATCCACCGCTTCGATCACGGCACCCCTGTCGAAGAAACCATGGAAGCGCTGCACGACATTGTGAAAGCGGGAAAGGCCCGCTACATCGGTGCGTCGTCCATGGAGGCATGGCGCTTCGCGAAGATGCAACACATCGCAGAGCGCAACGGCTGGACACGTTTCATTTCAATGCAGCCCCAATACAACCTTCTTTACCGCGAAGAAGAGCGGGAAATGCTGCCGCTTTGCGCCGATCAGGGCGTTGGCGTCATTCCCTGGAGTCCCATGGCCCGTGGCAGGTTGACGCGCAACTGGAGCGAAACCACCTCGCGGACGCAGAACGATGCGTTTGCTTTGAAGATGTACCAAAACGCCGAAAGTCAGGATCAAAGAGTCGTCGAGGTCGTGGCGCGTATCGCCGAGAATCGCCAGGTGCCCCGCGCGTACGTTGCGCTGGCGTGGTTGCTGTCAAAGCCGGGCATCACGGCCCCGATCGTCGGGGCGACAAAGCCAGAACATCTTGCGACCGCCATAAGCGCGCTCGACTTCTCATTGACGGAAGTCGAAATCGCTGCACTCGAGGAGCCGTATGTTCCGCATCCTGTCGATGGGATCGTGCCCCCGCTCCCCGAGCAGCCGCCGACGATTACGCCGCCGCGCGGCTGATTGGTTCACTGACAGCGACAGCAACCCTAATCGTGCCTGGTCTAAAACCTCGCTGAGAGCGTTGCTGCTCGAAAGTGTGAATCGGAAGAATCGGATAATCCACCATGCTCAAAAGATACTGCCCCACGTCCGGCCTCATATGGGTGCTGATCTGCGCCCTCGCGCTTTTGACCGCACACGCCGATGTGTACGCGCAGGAACCGACGACCATGTTAGTGCGCATTTCCGAGATCGAGGTCTTCAGCCAACGTCTCGATGAATATCAGCGCACCTTGAGTGAAGAGGCGGAAGCCTCGGTGCGTCTGGAACCGGGAGTTCTCTGCATCTTCCCGTCCGCTCAAAGGGAGAATCCGACTCAGATCAGGATTCTGGAAATCTATGCGAACCGCGATGCATACAATGCCCACCTAAGGTCGCCGCATTTCCGGAAATATAAGACTTCAACGTTGGAGATGGTGAAATCACTGCGGCTTGTGGACATGCACGCCATGGATGCAAGTGCGATGCCGTTAATCTTCAAAAAAATGGGCGATCTGAACCGCCCCGGGAATCGTGGAGGCTGGTTGGTTTAAGTTAATGCCGGTTCAGCGGCAACCGTTTCAAGTTGCCGATAGTAGTTTGCCTCAGC
>NZ_JACHBW010000035.1 GCF_014200455.1 Paraburkholderia bannensis
CAGAACGAGCGGATCTCGCGCTTCGCCTGATAGCGCGAACCCGCGCCGCCGTCAAAGCCGTCATAGGACGGGGCCTGCAAAAACAGCGTTTTCATGAGAGGAGTGCTCCGGCTAACCTTGAATATGGGGGGCAATCAATGCGCACGAATGCGCACGAATGCGCAAGCAATGCCAATCGATGCCAATCATTGCCAATCAATGCAATCGCGCGCTGCGGCCGGGGCCGGCATGACGCGCGACAAAATGTTATGTACTCGCTACCGAGGTAGCAGTCCTTCAACGGCCATCCGTCATCTCGACGGCGGCGCGGGCACGGGTTTGCCGTGGCGCGGCGCCGGGCGTGGGCTTGACCGGGCGCTCGCTGCGTTGCTCGACGGCCGGCTGAGCATCGGGATTGGCCACCGGCACGCGCACCCCGCGCCAGATCACGTGCGAACCGAACGCGGCAGCGAGCCATTGCAGCAAGAGCAGAACGTCGCGCAGCGGCACCAGCGGCAGCTCGCGCAGGAATGCGCCCATACCCGCGCTGCTGCGCGCGTGCAACGCCAATCTGGCGATGATACCGCCAGCCGTGCTGGTGCCCAGCGCGGCCAGCACGGCGCGCGTCGAAGCGCAGACCGGCACGCCGCCGCTGCCGGCGAGCAGCAGCGCATACGCAAGCGCGCCAATCAGCAGCCACGGCGTCGTGAAGGTGATGAACAACGAGGCGAAGCCCGCCGGATTGACCGAGCGGATGGTGCGCAGCCAGCGCGTTTCGCGCAGCCACAGCGAGCGGAAGTTCGGCTCGATCACGTCGGTGGCGACCAGCACCGGCGCGAGCACCGTTGCCAGACCGTGATCGCGCGCAAAGCGGGCAAGCAGGTAGTCGTCGGCGAGTCCGTCCTTGAGCGCGGCGAAACCGCCGATGCGCTCCAGCGTGCTGCGCGAGAGCGCCAGCGTCGCGCCGAAACCGAACGCGCGCGAGCCGGTCGAGTGCGCGACGCGCACCGAGGGCGCGAACCACTCGTTGATAAACAGCGCGCCCACGCGCGGCCAGAAACCGCCGATGCTGCGCGCGCGGTAGAGACAGGTCACCACGCCTACGGCCGGGTCGGCCAGCGGCGCCGTGACGATCTCTAGGTAATCGGGCTCCACGGCGATATCGCTATCGGCAACGATCAGCACGTCATGGCGCGCATGATCGGCCATGTTAATCAGGTTGCTGACCTTGAGATTGCTGCCATGCACGCGCGAATCGACCACGAGTTCGATATCGTGACCCGGATACGCAGCCTGCAGACGCTGCACGACAGCGATGGCCGGGTCCTTCGGCGAGGACACGCCAAAGATCAGTTGATAGCGCGGGTGATGCTGCTCGCAGAAGGTGGCGAGGTTTTCGTAGAGGCGCGGCTCTGCGCCGCACAGCGGCTTGAGCACGCTGACCGGCAGCGGCGCGCGCACGCGGGCGAGCCGGGCCGCCTCGCGCACCTGGGCAGCGGAACCAAAACGCGGCATGGTCAGCGCCGCGCTGATGGCGTAGAAGGTGGCCGCGCCACACAGCGCCGCCAGCAGCCACCAGGCGAACGGCGAAAGGGAATAAAGCGACGTTGTCATGCCGCAGCGCCCGGTTTGCGCCGCTGCTCCAGGCCGCTCGATGCACGAGGCGCGCGCGGGTTCTCAGGACGCCCTGCAATCCCCGCACCGATATGCGGCGCATCGTGCGACATATTGGCCAGATTGCGCATTTCGCCTCGGAACATTTGTCCTGACCAGAATTTCATAAAAAAATCAGACGGGTATCGTATCTGCGCCGCATAAACACAGCTAGCGAGGCCTTAAATGAGGTCGCATGGCGATTGATGCGGCTCAAATCAAATTGACAGTTTGATTAAGAGAATTCTGAAAATTTGACGGAATTTTCCTGCTCCCGCCCTGATTCAGCGGAAAATTGTAGCAGCAAGACCCGATGGCCGCCTCCCCACTCCGCACAAAAATGCTTCCCGGAATAGCAATGCTCGAAATGATTTCACACCAGCCGCAGTCTGCGTCCAGGATTTTATGAATTGAAAAAAATCAGTAAGCATATCGCAACCAATTTTTAATAATTTTGAATTAAAGCTGATGGCCGGTAAATTAAACAAGAATAATTACGATTCAGTCCAGATAATCCATTACGACTCAATCCAGTCTCCACTGCATCTCCATTAACGGAAACCACGCGCAGGGTGTGGATTCCCGCAGCTCGTCAGCGCGATCCGATGCGCTTTGGCACAATGGCCGCAAGCTTGCGTCTGCCTTGCAGCGGCTTCGCGACGATCGAAACGCCGCGAAGCCTGCGCGCAGCGCCCCACCATGACTGAAGCACACCGGAACACCCCATGACGCCCCGTCTGCCCCCTTTCTCCGTCCTAGATCTTTCGCCCGTGGCCGCCGGCTCGAACGCCGGCGCGGCGCTGCGCAACACGCTCGACCTTGCCCAGCATGCCGAGCGCTGGGGCTACCAGCGCTACTGGCTCGCCGAGCATCACAACATGACCGGCATCGCCAGCGCCGCGACCTCGGTCGTGATCGGCTATGTGGCGGGCGGCACGAAAACGATCCGCGTGGGCTCGGGCGGCATCATGCTGCCCAATCACGCGCCGCTTTTGATCGCCGAGCAGTTCGGCACGCTCGAAGCGCTCTATCCGGGCCGCATTGATCTGGGCCTCGGACGCGCGCCCGGCACCGACCAGACCACGGCGCGCGCGCTGCGCCGCGATCTGCAGGCCAGCGCCGAAGCCTTCCCCGACGACGTCGCGGAACTGCAGCGCCTGTTCGGCACGCCGGTCGAGGGCCAACGCGTGCGCGCAGTGCCCGGTGCGGGTCTGAACGTGCCGATCTATATCCTCGGTTCGAGCCTGTTCGGCGCGCAACTGGCCGCGGCGATGGGTCTGCCCTTCGCCTTTGCCTCGCACTTCGCGCCCGACCATCTGCTCACGGCGCTGCGCGTCTACCGTTCGCAGTTCCGTCCGTCCGCGACGCTCGCGAAGCCGCACGCGATGGTGGGCGTGAACGTGTTCGCCGCCGCGAGCAACGAGGAAGCGCGTTTTCTCTTCACCTCGCTGCAGCAGCAGTTCGTCAACCTGCGGCGCGGCACGCCGGGCCAGTTGCCGCCGCCCGTCGAGCAGATCGCGGCCAACGAGTTCGAGCTTGCGGGCGTCGCGCATGCGCTGGCGTGCTCGGTGATCGGCGATCGCGAGACCGTGCGCGCTGGCCTCGAATCCGTGCTCGAACAGACCAACGCCGACGAACTGATCGTCACCGCGATGATCCACGACCACGCGAAGCGCTTGCGATCGTTCGAGATCACCGCAGAGGTGCGCGACGAGATGGCCGCCGCGCGCTAAAACGTCGTTCGAAGTTGTAAAAAAGCGGGCGCTCCCTGAACGGATGCGCCCGCTTTGCCTTCTGGCTCAGGCAAGCGTCAAGCCAAAGGCGTTCAGTGCGTTTGCTGCGGCAACGCCGCCAGGCCCTTGAGCAAGGCCGCATGAAACGCCTCCGGGTCCTGCATCTGCGGCGCGTGACCGGCATCGGGAAACTCCACCAGCGTGGCATGCGCAATCGCCTTCGCGGCCGCACGCCCAAGCTCCGGATAGTGGCCGAGCGTGGCGCGCACGTCGGGCGGCGCGGCATCCTTGCCGATCGCGGTCGTATCTTTCTGGCCGATCAGCAGCAGCGTCGGCATGCTCAACTGGCCGAATTCATAGACCACGGGCTGCGTGTAGATCATGTCGTAGAGCAGCGCCGAATCCCACGCGACCTGCGCCTTTCCAGCACCGCGATACATGCCCGCCAGCATTTGCACCCAGGGCTCGTAGCGCGTGCTCCAGGTGCCCGCGTAGTACGTCGTTTGCTCATAGCGGCGGATGCTGTCGGCGCTCGTCTTCAGTTCGCGCGCATACCAGTCGTCCACCGATAGCGAGGGCACGCCTTTCGCCTTCCAGTCTTCGAGGCCAATGGGGTTCACCAGCACCAGCTGTTCGGTTTCGCGCGGATACATCAGGCCATAGCGCACCGCGAGCATGCCGCCCGTCGAATGTCCGATGATCGTCGCGCGCTCGACGCCCAGCGAAGCCAGCAGCGCATGCGTGTTGCGCGCGAGTTGCTGGAACGTGAACTGGTAGGCGGCAGGCTTGCTCGACTTGCAAAAGCCGATCTGGTCGGGGGCAATCACCCGGTAGCCTGCTGCGGTCAGGCGCGTGATGGTGTCGTCCCAGGTGGCCGCGCAAAAATTCTTGCCATGCAGCAGAACCGCCGTGCGGCCATTGGGTCGCTGCGGCTGCACGTCCATGTAGGCCATGTGCAGCGTCTGGCCTTGCGAGGTGAAGCTGAAATCGTGCACCGGATGCGGATAGTCGAAACCTTGAAGCTGCGGCCCATAGGCCGGGCCATCGGCGCTCGGGCCCGGGGCGCCCGTCTGGGCGGCAGGCGCGCCCGCGCACGCAACGAGACTCAATGTGGCGGCGCAGCAGGCGGCGAAAGAGAACAACTGGCGGATCGGTGGCATGGGCAGTGTCGAAGTTCCGGGGCGCGGCCAGGCGAGCGCCGTATCGGTGCAACGGGCGACTCTCTAACCGCAAGGGATTCTAGCGGGCATGCGCCTCGCGCGTCGGCGGCGGCTGCATGCCATGCGGCTCGTATCGGGCAAGCCGCTTGCTTGCGCGTTTGCTCGCCTCGCACGCGCCGCTTCAAGACGACTGCGCGATGCGCGATCGATTCGCGCATCGCCGTTTTCAGTGCTAGAACATTCAAAGCGCGGTCATAAAAACGACGCGGTACGGCACTCCGCCAGCTTCACCGGGGGCACATCACAACAAGGAGACGACCATGGAAACTCCGGCAAGCCTCAACGATCTGCAGCGCACCACGCTCGCCATCGTGCTGGCGGGCGGGCGCGGCACGCGTCTTGGCCCGCTCACCAACAAGCGCGTGAAGCCCGCGGTTCACTTCGGCGGCAAATACCGCATCATCGACTTCGCGCTGTCGAACTGCCTCAACTCCGGCATTCGGCGCATCGCCGTGGTCACACAGTACAAGGCGCATTCGCTGCTGCGCCATCTGCAGCGCGGCTGGGGTTTCCTGCGCGGCGAGTTCAACGAATTCCTCGACCTCTGGCCCGCGCAGCAGCGCGTGGAAGGCGCGCACTGGTATCGCGGCACCGCCGACGCCGTGTACCAGAACATCGACATCATCCGCTCGATTTCGCCAAAGTACGTGGTGGTGCTGGCCGGCGACCACATCTACAAGATGGACTACACGCGCATGCTGGCGGACCACGCCGCCAGCGGCGCGGATTGCACGGTGGGCTGCATCGAGGTGCCGCGCATGGAGGCGCGCGCCTTCGGCGTGATGGCGGTGGACGAATCGCGCCGCGTCACCGGCTTCGTGGAAAAGCCCGACGATCCGCCCGCGATGCCCGGCCACCCCGACATCGCGCTCGCCAGCATGGGCATCTACGTTTTCGATACCGAGTACCTGATCCATCTGCTCGAAGACAACATCGTGCGCAGCGGCACCGATCACGACTTCGGCAAGGACATCATTCCGCGCGTGGTCAGCGACGGCCATGCGATCGCGCATCCGTTCAGCATGTCGTGCGTGTCCTCGGACCCGAGCGCCGAGCCTTACTGGCGCGACGTCGGCACCATCGACGCGTACTGGTCCGCGAATCTCGATCTGGCATCGACGATTCCCGCGCTCGACCTCTACGACCGCCACTGGCCGATCTGGACCTATATGGAGCAGTTGCCGCCCGCCAAGTTCGTGCGCGACCTCAACGGTCTGCAGGGTTCGGGCACCAACCTGATCGTGTGCGGCGGCAGCGTGATCTCGGGTTCGCAGGTTTCGCGCTCGGTGCTCTCGACGAATGTGGTCGTGAAGTCGTTCTGCAACATTGCCGAGGCAGTCTTGTTGCCGCAGGTGAGCGTGGGCGCGAGCTGCCGCTTGCGCAAGGTGGTGGTGGATCGCGGCTGCGTGATTCCGGACGGTCTGGTGATCGGCGAAGACCCGGTGCGCGACGGCGAGCGCTTCTATCGCACTGAAAACGGCATCGTGCTGGTCACGCGCGAGGCGCTGGCGAATCTCGGGCCGAGCGCATGATCGGGTTGATCCACGCGATCCACCCGATCCGCGCATGCCGCTTGCTAAAGCTTGCTGAACCCGAGCCGCTTGCTGAACCCGAGCCCCCGCGCGAAATCCGCGCGCCACACACTGCGACCGACTGCGCCAAAAGAGGATTCCAGCCCGATGACGATCCGCGTCCTGCATGTAGCCAGCGAACTTTATCCCCTCCTCAAGACCGGCGGCCTCGCCGATGTGACGGCCGCCCTGCCCGCCGCTCTGATCGAACTGGGCGCCGATGCGCGCGTGCTGCTGCCCGGCTTCGCGGGCGTGGCGGCGGGGCTGAGCGAATTGCGTCCGATCGCTCGGCTGGAGCGCGGCTTTGGCATCAGCGAAGCCACGCTCGAACTGGGACGCCTGCCCGGCAACGATCTGCCCGTCTACATGATCCGCGCCGATGCCTTTTACGCGCGCCCCGGCAACCCGTATCTGGACGACGAGCACGTGCCCTACGGCGACAACGCCCAGCGCTTCGCTCTGCTCGGCTGGGCGGCGGCGCAGCTTGCCCAGCATCTCGATCCCGACTGGGCCCCGCACATCGTGCACGCGCACGACTGGCACGCGGGTCTGGCGGGCGCGTATCTGCGCGCGGCGGCGCGCGAACGCGGCGCGGCGAGCGCCCCCCCGGCGCGCAGCGTCTTCACGATCCACAACCTCGCCTATCAGGGCATCTTTCCGGCCCAGCAGTTCGGCGAACTCGGCTTGCCGCCAGACTTCTTCGACATGCACGGCGTCGAGTTCTACGGCCAGTTGTCGTTCCTCAAAGCGGGGCTCTTTTACGCCGACAAGATCACCACCGTCAGCCCGACCTATGCGCGCGAAATCCAGACCGTCGCCCAGGGTGGCGGTCTCGAAGCGCTGCTCAAGGGTCGCGCGCACGATCTCGTCGGCATTCTCAACGGCGTGGATTACCGCGTGTGGAGCCCGGCAGCCGACGCGGCCATCGCCGCGCGTTATTCGGTCACGCGCATGAGCGGCAAGCTGCGCTGCAAGGCGGCGCTGCAGCAGCGCTTCAATCTCACGCAGAAACACGACGCGCCCGTATTCGGCGTGGTGAGCCGCCTGACCGAGCAGAAAGGCCTCGATTTGCTGCTCGCGGCGCTGCCCGACATCGTCTCGCGCGGCGGCCAGCTGGTCGTGCTCGGCACCGGCGACGCGAGTCTGGAGCAAGGTTTCGCGCGCGCGGCGCGCCAGCATCCCGAAGCCGTGGCGGTCGAACTGGGCTTTGACGAAACGCTCGCGCACGCGATCGTCGCGGGCGCCGACGTGATGATGGTGCCGTCGCGCTTCGAACCCTGCGGCCTCACGCAGCTCTATGCGCTCGCCTACGGCGCGCTGCCGCTGGTGCATCGGGTGGGCGGCCTCGCCGATACGGTCACGGACGCCTCGCTTGAAAATCTCGCCGACGGCACCGCCACCGGCTTCGTGTTCGAGCGCTTCGAGCCCGACGCGCTCACGGCCGCGATCCGCCGCGCTTTCGCCTTGTATGCGCGCAGCCGCGACTGGCGCGAAACGCGCGCGCGCGGCATGCGCGAGGACTTCGGCTGGGCAGCATCGGCGCAACGCTACATGGCGCTCTATCGCGAGCTGGTCTGAGCGCCGCGCCCGTCCCGACCCCGACCCCGGCCCCGTCCACCAGTCCAATGCGCGCAACACTCCGCGCACGCGCCCATCGACCGGGCGCAACGAATTCGGTTATCGTTGCTGCACGCGCACAAACGCCGTGCAGCAGGCGGTATGCGCCTGAGCGCGCCCTCGCCCGCCGTTGAATCGCGAAACGGCATCATCCCAGGCAGACCGAAACGACCATGAAAAACGTTCTGAGCATCCAGTCGCACGTCGTGTTCGGCCATGCGGGCAACAGCGCCGCTGTGTTCCCCATGCGCCGTCTCGGGGTGAACGTATGGCCGCTCAACACCGTGCAGTTCTCGAATCACACGCAGTACGGCCACTGGAGCGGCAGCGCGATCGACGCCGGGCAAATGGTGGAGCTGGTCGAAGGCATCGGCGCGATCGGCGTGCTGCCACGTTGCGACGCCGTGCTGTCCGGCTATCTGGGCACGCCCGAACAGGCGCAGGCCGTGATCGACGTGGTGCGCGCCGTCAAGGCCGCCAACCCGCAGGCGCGCTACTTCTGCGACCCGGTGATGGGCACGCTCAATGCCGTCGGCGGCGCCGCCGGTTGCCGCGTCGAGCCAGGCATCCAGGAGTTTCTCGTCACGCAGATGCCCGAAGTGGCCGACGCGATGATGCCCAATCACAGCGAGCTGCAACGTCTCGTCGGACGGGAGCTGGAGACCGCGGAGGAAGCCGTCGACGCCTGCCGCGAAGTGATCGCGCGCGGCCCAAAACTCATGCTCGTCAAGCATCTGCTCGACCGCAACAGTCCCGCCGACACCTTCAACATGCTGGTGGTGAGCGAGCGCGAGGCGTGGCTCGCGCAGCGCCCGCTCTACCCGTTTGCACGCCAGCCAGTGGGCGTGGGCGACATCACCAGCGCGATCTTCGTCGCGCGCCTGATGCTCGGGGATACGCTCAAGCGCGCCTTCGAACACACGCTCGCGGCCGTCAACGCGGTGGTCAAGATGACCTGGGACGCGGGGCGCTACGAACTGGAAATCGTCGCCGCGCAGGACCAGATCGCGCGTCCGCGCGAATGGTTCGACGCATGGACGGTCGATCTGGTCTGAGCTTCACGGCGGCGGTGCTTCGCGTGGTTTCCCGCGGCAAGCCTGCCGGCTGGCGCGGCGCATCCTATAATGCGATCCGCATGCGCGCGCGGCCAGCCGGTTTTCAGGCGAATCCCATGGATTGGCCGCCGCGTCGCTTACCGTTAGTTGAAGCCAGATCAGTAAAGAGATTGACCGATGTCCGATTCCATCCGTAGCGAACAGGAAGAATATTTCGAGCAGCTGTGCCTTGCCGTCGATGGCGGCGAAACGCACGAGCAGGAAGCAATCGAATATTTCGAGGAGCACAGCCACGACGGCGATTTCGACGCCGCCCAATGGCTCGATATCGCGCTCTACCACGCCCCCGACGTCGCGCGCGGCATCGTCGATTTCGTCGATGCGCAAGACCGCGAGCGCAGCCACATCGCCCAGACCATCGCCGACAACCTCGACATCGCCTATGGCGACGACGACTGCGCGCGCTTCGAGGAAATCATCCGTTTCGCGCTGGCCAACGGCGTGCCGGTGGACCTGGACGTGGTGCTCGACGGCTGCAACCGCGCGCTGGACGATCTCGAAGGCTGGGCCACGGAAGGCGCCATGGCGCCGCTGGTGCAATTGCGCGACACGCTGCTCGCGCTGCAGTCGGGGCACTAGGCCACGAGCGTGCCGGGGCCGCCGCGCGCCGGCCCGGCCGGGCGTCTCGGCAGCCTGTTATATTGCGCTCACGCCCGCCGGGCTCGCTCACTCGCCAAAGCGACGGCCAACGCCAACGCCGCCTCCAACGCAGCCGCATCGCCGCACTACTGCTTCGCCATGATGGCGCGCTCCTGCCCCAACGGCTCCGCGCACCCGTCATCAACAAGAACACTGCCGCGCCCGCACAGCGCCAGGAGTCACGATGAGACCGCGCCACACTTCAAGCGTCGATCCGCGCCCGCCTTCGCGCGACCGCCGCGCCGCGCTGTTCGCGCTATGCGCAAGCGCGCTCGCGTGCGCCCTTGCCGCCGCGCCGGGCACCACCGCGCGCGCGGCCGGGCCGCTCACGGTTCGCATCGGCTTCGTCGCCCCGCTCTCCGGCGACTACGCGAATTACGGCCACGACCTGGAGAACGGCGTGCAGCTCGCCCTGGACGACGCCAACGCCCAGGGCATCAAGATCGGCGAGCAGACCGCGCATTTCGAACTGATCGCCATCGACGACCGCGCCGACCCGCGCCAGGGCGTGCAGGCCGCGGCCAGGCTCGCGAACCAGAACGTGGCCGCGGTGGTCGGCCACTTCAATTCGGGCACGGCGATTCCGGCCTCGCGCATCTACGAGAGCGCCGGCATTCCGATGATCGACCCGGCCGCGACCAATCCCGTCATCACCTCGCAGGGCTTTGCCAACACCTTCACGGTCATCGCCAACGACGCGCAGAACGCGGGCATCGCGGGCGCGTGGGCGGTCGAAGTCGTGAAGGCGCGGCGCATCGCCATCGTCGACGACCGCACGGCGTTTGGCCAGGGTGAAGCCGACGTCTTCGAGCGCACCGTCAAGGAGCACGGCGGCAACGTGGTCGCGCGCGACTTCGCGCCGATCGAAGCGGGCGACTTCGGCCCGCAGCTCGCGCGCATCAAGGCCGCCGACGCCGATCTGCTCTACTTCGGCGGACTCGCGCGCCAGGCGGCCGCACTCGTCAAGCAGATGAAGGCGCGCAGCATGAACACGCAGTTCGTGGGCGGCGGCGGCGTGGCGATCCCCGATTTCGTGCTGCTCGCGGGGCCCGCGGGCGAAGGCGCGATGGCGTGGGAGTACGGACGCCCGCTCGCGCAACTGCCTGAGGGGCCGCGCTTCGCGCAGAAGTTCAAGAACCGCTTTGGCGCCGATGTGCTCGCCTATGCGCCGTTCGGCTATGACGCGACATGGGCCGCGATTCACGCGATGGCGGCGGCCAAGTCGGCGAATCCCGATGTGTTTCGCGCCACGCTCAAATCGCTCTCCTTCGACGGCGTGACGGGCCGTATCGCCTTCGACGAAACCGGCGCCCTCAAGAACGGTACGTCGACGCTCTATCAGGTCAAGCAAGGCGCCTGGGTGCCGGTGGCGACGCGCGGCGGCTGAACGGCTTGCTCTATTGGGCCCTGGCGCGCACGACGATCTGCGCGTGCGCGTCGCGCTGCATGCGCAGCAAGGCCTCGCGCATCTGCGCGAAATCCTCCGGCGTGCACAGCTGCCGCCCGAAATGCGCCGACAGCTTGCGCGTCACCTCGACCGTGCGTGTGCCCCGATCGAAGACGTAGTGCGCGCTGTAGTCGAGCGGCGCGGCGCTCGCCGCACTCGCCGCACTCGCTGCGAAGTCGCGCGGCAGGTCGGTTACGCGCGCGAAGGCAGGCAGCGCGAGGTGCGCGTGCTCCTCGAAATTCCCGCCGATGCAGGCCCAGGGCTGCGAGCGCCCTGGCACCGCGAGCCAGTTGTCCAGCTGCGTGGCGATGCCGCCCGAAAGACTGCTCAAGGCGGGCAGCGCCGTGGCGCCGTCGGGCCAGACCACGTGGTCGAGCGTGCCCTCGGTGGTGGTGGCGAACGGCCCGCTGGTGGCGTCGAGCGCGCTCGCGCTCAGACGCGCCGTGCCGGCGAGGCCGGTTTGCCGCAGGCGCTGGGCGGCAATCTGCTGCGCGCCCTGATGCGTCGCGCGGCGAAAGGTATTGCGCTCGGTCTCGGCAAGCGCGCCCGCCTCCTCCACGCGATATCGATACGAGGCATTGCCGTCCTCGCCCACCTCGATGTCGAGTTGCGCCAAACGCGTGCGCGGCTGGGTCGCGGGCGTGCGCACCAGCACGCCCTCATCGACCAGCAGCGCCGGACGGTCCATCACACCCGCCGGCAGAAAGCCGAAGGCCACGCCGCCCGACGAGGTATCGGCGAATACGCCCAGATCGGGCAGCCAGGCGATCACGTGATTGATGGCCTCCTCGCCGTAACCCGGCACCGCAGGCAGCGAATAGACCGGGCCGAGGTTCAGCAACGCGCCCTCGGCGCGAATGCCCACGGCCGCGAGCAGCGCCGTGAAGAGCGCGACATGGTCCTTGCAGTCGCCGTAGCGCGCGTGCAGGATGTCGAGCGCCCGGTGCGGCGCAGCCGCCGTGGTGCCGAGAAAGAGCGCCACGTAGCGAATGTTCAGCCGCATCCAGTCGTAGATGCGCGCGGCCTTCTCGCGCGGGTCCGTCACGCCCGCCGTGAGCGCCCGCGCGAAGGCGGCGATTGTCGTGTCGGTAGCAGTTGGGTCGGCGGCGGCCTCGCGATAGCGCGCGGCGAAGCTGGCGTAATCGGGCACGGTCGTCACCATCAGGCGCGCGCCCCAGTTCACGCGCGCCACTGCGCCGGCTTCGAGCGGCGGCAACTGCCCCTGGCGGAAATCGAAGATATAACGCGTACGGCCGTTTTCGGTGACGGGCGGCTGCGCTTCGTAGCCGCGCGCATCGGCGTAAAGCGGCAGGTCGGCAGGCAGATCGAAGATCAGGCGCTGGAACTCGACTGGCTCGCCCGGCGGCCCGACGAAATACGAAAACGTGCCGGCCTGTAATGCCTGGCCGCGCCGCTTGTCGAACACCAGGCGCACGCGCGCGCCCGGTTGCACGCCCGGAAAAATGACAGTGCGAAGCACCCCGTCCTGGAAGGTCGGCGCGCCCGCCGAGCGCGGCTCCTGCACGTCGCGGATGCTGCTCGCGCCCACTTCATGGACGCTGCCGTCGGGGTCGATGGTCTGCGCGGCGAGCGCCGTAATCGATTCGATATCCTTATTGAACCAGACATAGCGCTGCGCGACCGCATCGACGCCCGCCGTGGTATTGGCCCGTAGGGTCGAATCGTCGTGTTCCTGGCCCGAGCCGTCTTTCTGGATCACGAACAGGTGGACATCGCGTTCGAGCGTGGCGGGCGGCAGATCGTCGTCGATGGGGGGCTGGGCGTACGCGTTCGAGAGCGCAAATGACGCCGCGCACGATGTCGCGCACACAAGCGTGCAAGCCGAGCGGACGGCTGCATAAAACGATGAAAGCGATCGGGGCACCGGAACCTCGTTCGGACAATGGCGCGAGCCTCCCGTTTTAGCACATTGCCGTCCCGCGCCGCCGCTGCCTTAGCCGGCCAAGGCCTCGCTGGTCTCAAGCGAATGCAGCAGCGACACGGCGATCCCCTGCGCCGCCAGCCTCACCTCGTCGAGCGATGCAAACGACGGCGCGATGCGCAGATGGCTGTCGTGCGGATCGACGCCATAAGGGAACGCCGCGCCCGCCGGCGTCAGCACGAGCCCCGCCTTGCCCGCGAGTTCGACGGTACGCCGCGCGTGACCCGGCGGCACATAGAGGCTGATGAAATAGCCGCCTTGCGGCACCTTCCAGCGCACGCCCGGCACCTTGGCGAGACGCTCGCGCAACACTGCATCGACGGCCGCGAACTTGGGCGCGAGCAGCGCGCGATGGCGGGCCATCAGCGCATCGAGCGTCGCCCGGTCGCGCAGATAGCGCACATGGCGCAACTGGTTGAGCTTGTCCGGGCCGATCGTGCGAGACGATGCGCAGCGCTGCCACCAGGCCACGTTGCGCGGCGACGCGGCCAGCCAGGCCAAGGCCCCGCCCGCAATCGTGACCTTCGAGAGCGAGGCGAACATCAGCACGCGATCGGCATGACCCGCCGCCGCGCTTGCTGCGAGCACGTCGAGCGTCGCGTGCGCCGTATCGGTCAGGTGATGGAAGCGATAGGCGTCATCCCAGAACAGCCGGAAATCCGGCGCGGCGGCGGGCATGGCGGCGAGGCGGCGCACCACCTCGTCGGCGTAGATCGCCCCGGTTGGGTTGCTGTAGAGCGGCATGCACCACATGCCCTTGATCGAGGCGTCCTCGCGCACGAGCGCTTCGACCACGTCCATATCCGGGCCGTCTTCGCGCATCGGCACGGCAATCATGCGCACGCCCAGCGCCTCGCAGATCGCGAAATGGCGGTCATAGCCGGGCACAGGGCAAAGGAACGCGATATCGCCCTGCGCGCGCCACGGCGCGCTGCGTTCGTCAGGTTCGCCCCGTTTGTCAGGTTCGCCGGGTTGGCCGGATTCGCCCCGCTGGCCTTGCGGCACGCCATGCAGCAACGCGAACGCGAGCGCATCGTGCATCAGTTCGAGACTCGAATTGCCCGCCGCCACCACCTGCGAGGGCGCCACGCCCAGCAATTCGCCGCCCAGTTCGCGCGCCTCGGGCAGTCCCAGCAGCAGGCCATAGTTGCGGCAGTCGAAGCCATCGCGTGCGCGATAGCCCGCCTGCCCCGCTTCGTCGATCAAGGCCTGCGAGAGATCGAGCTGTTCGGGCGCGGGCTTGCCGCGCGAGAGATCCAGTTGCATCTGCAATTGGCGGAATCGTTCGTAGTTCAAACTATCCTGCGAGTGCATCGGGCTTATCGACATCGCATTCCCTGGTTTGGGTGGTCTATGGATCGGTTTGAGTCCAGCATACGGACGTCGCCATCTTCAGGCAAACGCGTTATATTGAACTTTTCGATCAGATTTTCTGATAGCAAACCGTTTTTCAGCCTGAAATCATGAAGACCCTCGATCTCGACGTGCTCGCCATGGTGGTGGCCGTGGCCGACGCCGGCAGCTTCGTGCGCGGCGCGGCGCTGGTGCATCGCTCGCAGGCGGCCGTGTCGATGCAGATCCGTGCGCTCGAAGAGGCGATCGGCAAGCCGCTCTTTATCCGCGCGCCGCGCAACGTGACGCCCACGCCCGACGGCCATACGCTGATCGGCTATGCGCGGCGCATGCTGGCGCTGCGCGACGAAGCATGGGCCTCGCTCGCGCATCCCGAGGTCAAGGGCCGCGTGTCGATCGGCATGCCCGACGACTATGCGTCGTCGCTGCTGCCGCCAGTGCTGCGCAAGTTCTCGGCGAACTGGCCGAAGGTGGAAATCCAGGTGGTGGGGCTGCCAAGCAGCGCGCTGGCGCCGCTGGTGCGCGAGAACAAGATCGATCTGGCCTGCGTGACCAGCACGACGGGCTCGGCTAGCCTGGCGGGCGAATTCATCCGCTTCGAGCCGATGGTGTGGGCCGGGCCGCCCGCAGGCGTGAGCGCGGCGATCGGCCGGGAGATCTGGCGTGAGCGTCCCTTGCCGATCGCCCTTTTCAGCGCCGGCAGCGTGGCGCGCGAAAACGCCATCGAAGCGCTCGAACGCGAGCGCATCACCTATCGCACTTCATACGAAAGCCCGAGCCTGATGGGCCTGTGCAGCATGGTGGCGGCGGGTCTCGCGGTCGCGCCGCTCGCGCGCTGCGCCGTGCCCGAAACCTTCGTGACGCTGGGCCGCCAGCATGGCCTGCCTGAATTGCCGGAGCTTGAAGTGGTGCTCGCGCGCAGCGCGCGTTCTAACCGGCCGCCCTGCGACTTTCTCGCCGAGCAGATTCTCGCGGAACTGCGCGTTTAAGCATGCATGTAAGGGGGCGGCGACGCTTCAGGGTTCTTCGTCACCCGTGCGCGTGAGCAGTGCGTAAAGGCGCGAAATGTGGCGCAGCAGCAACTCGCGATGCTTCTCGATCTGCTCCAGACGCCCTTCGAGATCGGCGCGCACGTGCTCGTCGGGCTCGGTCTGCGCGATGACGTCCTCGATGCGCGCACGCAACGCGCCGGGCTCGACCGGCAGCATGCTCAGATGGCGTTCGAGCTTGCGCACGTCCTGCGCGGCCAGTTCGCGGATCTTGCGCGTGCCCGCCGGGCGCTTTGCCGCGCCCGCTGGCGTCCCGCCCGGAGCATCGGTCCGGCTGCCCGCGCGCTGGCCGAAAATGGGCTCGGCACGCAGCACCGGCGCCTTGCGTACGGGGTGCGCGGTTCCGCGAAAGCGTGCACGCGGCGCTTCGTCGGCGATGGCGGCGCGCGCCTGCGGCGGCACCTCGCCCGTCTCGTGGCGCTCGTCCATCCACCCTTCGGGCAGGCCCGTGACGGCCTCCACGCCGCGCACGAACTCCGCGCTGAAGTCGCGCCGTCCGGACACGATCAGCTTCATATAACTTTCGGAAAACGTCATCATCCGCGCCAAACGCGTGACCGCGCCCACTTCGCGGGTGAGCATCGCGAGATTCGCGCGCCACACGGGCATGAGCGCTGCGCCGGAATCTTCCATCGCTCAGGTCCTCCCTTGCGGGCCAGGATTGCCTGGCCAATTCCTCAAGGTTAGCTGCATCGCAAGGCATGATGCAACCCGCGTGCCGCAGATCGCCGGCCGCGTCGCAACACGGGTCACAGCCGAAAGGAAAATGAGAGAAAGGCGTTTTCAGCCGCTAGAAGCGGGGTCGAAACGTTAGATGACGGATTTGCAGATGCCAGATACTTCGGACTACGTGCAAATAGTCCGAAGTATCAGAAATGCCCGGTAAAGCGATACCGGCTGCCCGGATGCCAGAGGTTGGCCACCGACGCCACGGCCTGACGCGACCACGTGCGGCGATGCAGCACGAGACAGGGCTCGGCGGCCTTCATTGCCAGATGAGCGCGCGTGCCGTCTTCGGGCGCGAGCGCCTCGATACGGTACTCCACGCGCTGCAAAGGCGCGACGCGCACGAGGTACTGGTTTGGCGTGGTTTGCGTGAAGTCCTGCTGCGTATAGTCGGGCGCGAGCGCGGGATTGACCCAGCGCTCTTCCAGTTGCACCGGCTCGTCGTTCTCGAAGTGCAGCACGCGCGAACGGAACAGCGTTGCGCCTGCGCGCAGGCCCATTTCGTCCGCGAGTGCGTCGTCGGCGTCGATGGCGCCGATTTCCAGCACCTGCGCGCGATAGCCATGACCACGCGCCAGGATTTCGTCGGAGATGCTGCGGATCGCCACCAGCGTCGATTCGTACTTGGGACGCGCGACGAAGGTGCCCGCGCCCTGCACGCGCGTGAGCACCTGCTCGGCGGTCAGCTCGCGCAGCGCGCGGTTCACGGTCATGCGCGCGACCTTGAAATCCCGCGCCAGTTCGTTCTCCGACGGCACCTGGTCGCCCTCGCCCCACTCGCCCGCATGGATGCGCGCGAGGATGAAGTCCTTGATGCCCTGGTATGCGGGTGCGTTCATCGTGGATTCGATAAGGAGGCGAGCGGCGCAAGCCTCATGCAAGGCCCGCGCACGCTGCTTAACGCGCCTGCGACTCGAACGAGAACGGGCTGTGCGCCGCAATCGCGCCGTTCTGCACGAGTTGCGTAACCGCCGCGATGTCCGGTGCGAAGTAGCGGTCCAGATCGTAGTGCGGCACTTCGCTGCGCACCGCCTGCATCACGTGATGCAACGCCGGGCTGGTGGCGTGCGGCGCACGCAGATCCACGCCCTGGGCGGCGGCCAGCAGTTCGATCGAGAGGATATTGGCGGTGTTCTCGGCGATATCGGCGAGCTTGCGCGCGGCGAAGGTCGCCATCGACACGTGGTCTTCCTGGTTCGCGGAGGTCGGCAGCGAATCCACCGAAGCCGGATGCGCAAGCGTCTTGTTTTCCGAAGCCAGCGCCGCGGCCGTCACGTGCGCGATCATGAAGCCCGAGTTCACGCCGCCATCCTTGACGAGGAACGGTGGCAGGCCCGACAGCGTCGCATCGATCAGGAGCGCGATGCGGCGCTCGGCCAGCGCGCCGATTTCGGCGGCGGCCAGCGCGAGATTGTCGGCTGCAAAAGCCACCGGCTCGGCGTGGAAATTGCCGCCTGAGAGCACTTCGTGCGTTTCCGGAAAGATCAGCGGATTGTCCGACACCGCGTTGGCTTCGATCAGCAGCACGTTGGCTGCGTGACGCATCTGGTCGAGACACGCGCCCATCACCTGCGGCTGGCAGCGCAGCGAGTAAGGGTCCTGCACCTTGTCGCAATCCTGATGCGACAGGTTGATCGCCGAGCCTTCGAGCAGCGCGCGATACGCCGCCGCCGCCTCGATCTGGCCGCGATGACCGCGCAGTTCGTGGATGCGGGCGTCGAACGGCTTCACCGAACCGGCGGCCGCGTCCACGCAGAGCGCGCCCGAAACCAGCGCCGTGCGGAACAGGTCTTCGATCGCGAACATGTTGTAGAGCGCGAGCGCCGTGGAGGCTTGCGTACCGTTGAGCAGCGCGAGACCTTCCTTGGCTTGCAGCGTAAGCGGCTTGAGGCCGGCTGCGGCCAGGCCCGCTTCGGCGCTGGCGCGCTCGCCGCGAATGAAGACTTCGCCGATGCCCAGCAGCGTTGCCGACATGTGCGCGAGCGGCGAAAGATCGCCCGAAGCGCCCACCGAACCCTTCACGGGGATCAGCGGCAGCACATCGGCGTTGAACAGGGTGATCAGCGCGTCCATCACTTCGCGGCGGATGCCCGAGTGGCCGCGGCCAAGGCTGGAAAGCTTGAGCGCCATCAGCAGGCGCACGACCGGACGCGACATCGGCTCGCCCACGCCCACTGCGTGCGAGAGCACCAGGTTGCGCTGCAGCAGTTCGAGCTGATCGGTTGGGATATGCGTGCTGGCGAGGCGGCCGAAGCCCGTGTTGATGCCATAGGCGGGCGCGCCCTTGGCCGTGATGTCGGCGACGGCGCGCGCGCCCGCGTCGATCGCCGCAAAACTTGCGGGATCGAGTTCGAGTTTCACCGACTCGCGGGCGATTTGGCGCAGTTGCGGCAGGGTCAGATGGCCGGGCGTGAGGAGCATGATCGAATCCTGTCTATACAAGTGACGGGCAGTCTAGCCTGGCGCGCCTGTATAGACAACCTCTCTGCCACTGCCGCCGACCTGGGACTATCCACTAGCCTGCGGCCTGCGTTCGCGATTTCGTTACGGCTCCAGGCGCCCGGCGATGAACGCCAGAAAGCACTGCACGCGCGCGGCCAGCGCGGCGCTGCGATAGTAGACCGCGTGGATCGGCTGGCGCTCGGCGAGCAGCGCGTCGTCGAGCACGGTCACGAGACGGCCCGCGGCGCGGTCGGCGGCGGTCATGAAATCGGACAGGCAGGCGATGCCGGCGTCGCCCAGCGCGAGCTGCCGGATCGTCTCGCCGCTCGACGCCGCGAGTGCGGGATGGATCGCCAGACCTTCGTTGGCATCGTCGCCGAAGAGTGCCCCCTGCGCGCCCTGTGCGCTCTCTGCCCCGTTACTGTCGCCGCTCGCGGGCCCGGTTTGCAGACGCAACGGCCAGCGATTCAGTTGCGCAGGCGCGGTGAAGCCGATCAGCCGGTGCGCGTGCAACGCCTGCAGCGTGCGCGGCGTGCCATGCGCCTTGAGATAGGCGGGGCTCGCCACCACGCGCCGACGGCTCACGCCAAGCGAGCGCGCATGCAGCGTCGAATCCTGCAGCGCACCGATGCGTATTGCGATATCCACGCGCTGTTCCAGCAGATCGACGATGCGCTCGTTACTCGTGAGTTCGAGCTGGATATCCGGATAGCGCGCGGCAAACGCCGTCATGTGCGGCACGATGCAGTGGAGCATGAAGGGCGTGGCCGCATCCACACGCAAGCGCCCTGACGGCTGTTCACGATGGCGCGTGACCGCCTCTTCGGCATCTTCCATCGCGGCGAGAATGGCGCGCGCGCGTTCGAGAAATAGCTCGCCCTCCTCGGTCAGTTGCAGCCGGCGCGTGGTGCGCAGAATCAGCGCGACGCCCAGTTGCTTTTCGAGGCGCGTGAGCGCGCGGCTTACGCCGGAGACGGTCTGCTGGAGTTTTTCAGCGGCGGCGGTGATCGACCCCGCATCGATCACCGTGACGAATACGAGCAATTCGTCGGTCGAGGTTTTCATTGTTGATTCGCAGTCAAGATTCATTTGAGACTAACACGGTTTTTGCAAAATCCGAATGCCGCGATACTGCCGTTCATACCGAATCACCGACTCAACGGAGAACCCATGAAAGTATTCGTCACCGGCGCCGGAGGCTTTATCGGCGGCACGATTGCCGCGCATCTTGCGCGTGCGGGCCATGCAGTGCGAGGCCTCGTGCGCCGCAAGGAACAATTCGCCGATCTCGAAGCGCTCGGCATCGCGCCGGTAGCGGGCGATCTCGACGATCGCGAACTGCTGATGCGTGAAGCGCGCGCCGCCGACGCCGTGATCAACGCCGCCAGCAGCGACCATCGCGGCGCGGTCGAGGCGCTGCTCGACGCGCTCGAAGGCTCGGGCAAGACCTTGCTGCATACCAGCGGTTCGAGCATCGTCGGGGACGCCTCGGGCGGCGAAGCCACCGACAGGATCTACTTTGAAGACGCCCTGCCCGCCCCGACGCCGGACAAGGCGGCACGCGTGGCCATCGACGATCTCGTGCTGGCCGGCGCGCAGCGCGGCGTGAAGAGCGCGGTGCTCTGCAACACGCTGATCTACGGCGTGGGTGCGGTGCCGGGCACGGCCAGCGTGCAGTTGCCGCGACTCATCCGCCAGGCCCAGAAGAGCGGCGTGATGCGTCATGTCGGACGCGGGCTGAACATCTGGTCGAACGTGCATATCGACGACGTGGCCGGGCTCTACCGCCTCGCGCTTGAGAACACCCCCGCAGGCACGTTCTATTTCGTTGAAAGCGGCGAAGCGGATTTCCGCACCATGACGGCCGCGCTCGCGCAGAAGATGGGGCTGGGTGCGCCGCAGGACTGGCCGCTCGAACAGGCCATCGAGGAATGGGGCTACGAAATGGCCTCGTATGGGCTGGGGTCGAACAGCCGGGTGCGCGGCGAGCGCGCGCGCAAGATGCTGGGATGGACGCCAAAGCGCACGTCGGTGACGGACTGGATTCGCGACGAGATGCCGGTTGTTTGAAGCGGGATCGACGCTGGATGAAGCCGGCCGCAAAAATACGCGGTCGGCAACACACTATTGTTGCGTATCCGTAAGGTCGATCCGATAAAATCGCGCCGGTTTGCACTATCTGCCGGCGCGTTTTTCTGCCCGGCCTCCGGATACGCCGATGCTTCTCGCGCTGAACTTCGACTGGCTGACCAATCTGCTCGCCATTCTGTTCGTGGTCGCGTGCCTCTATGACGCGCGCTACGACGAATATGGCACGCTGACGCTCGCCGCTGCCGCGATGGGACTGATCGTGATGGCGATCGAAGTCCTGCTACGCCCCGCTTTCGAAATGTCCCTCTAGGACACGAAGGCGCGCGGCTTCGTTGTACTTACAATCGCTTTCCAGCGGCTTGCGCCTTCCTGTCCTGCGCTTTTTTCCCTGCTTTTTTCCCGCTTCTTCCTGTCAGGGCTTCTGCTCGTGCGAGCAGCAGGCGTGCTGTTGCGGGGCGTCCTCATAGCGGTCGTGATGGCGCATCCATTCGCCCATATTCTGCTTTTCGTTGCGCCCCTTCGGCGTGAATTCGAGCAGCGCATAAGTGCCCAGCGCCATCTCCACGCCGCGCGCATAGGCCGAATACGTGTGATAGACGTTGCCGTTTTCATCGCGATAGAACGCGCTGATGCCGGGCAATTCGTCGCTCATGTAGTCCTGCTCCGCATAGTTGTAGACGGCTTTGCCGCGTGCCTTGTCCGCCTCGCTGAACGAGACGCGGTAATCGAAGTTGAAGTCGCTGCCGAACGACGATACCCACGGAAAATGCCAGCCCATGCGCTTTTTAAAGGCCTCGATCTTTGCGAGCGGCGCACGCGAGACCGCCACATAGGTGACGTCGTGGTGCTCCAGGTGCGTGAGCATGCCGTCGATGTGATCGGACAGAAATGAGCAGCCGGGGCACCCCTCTTCCCATTGCGGTCCCAGCATGAAATGGTAAGTGAGCAACTGGCTGCGCGGCCCGAATAGCTGCGCGAGCGTGCGCTCGCCTTGCGGCGTCTCGAAGGTGTAGCGCTTTTCCACCTTCACCCACGGCAGCGCCATGCGTCTGGCCACCAGCGCATCGCGCGCATGCGTGAATTCGCGCTCTTGCGCGAGCAGCGCTTCACGCGCCGCCAACCATTCGGTCTCCGAAACGATCTTGTGCGGTTCCATCATGTCTTCCTCCTTGGGGGCTTCACTCGAACAGGTCCACCAGATGATCGAGCGCGCTCGACCAGCCTTCGCGGTGCGCATCGCGTGCCGCCTCGTCGAAGAAGCGTTCGTGGCGCAGCATCAGTTCCGTGGTGCTGCCGTCGGCGCGCAGTGTCACGCTCACACGCGATTCGCGCTCCGGCGTGCTGCGCCATGCCCACGTGAAGACGAGCTTCGATTCCGGCACCACCTCCAGATACGTGCCGCTCACGTCGTGCTCCTCGCCGTCGGGCGAGCGCATCAGCACGCGAAAACGTCCGCCTACGCGCACATCCGCCTCGGCATGCAGGCAGATCGTGTCGAGCGGGTGCATCCAGCGCATCAGTTGCGCGGCTTGCGTCCATGCCGCGTAGACCTTCGCGGCGCTCGCGTTGATACGGCGCCGAAGGATGAGGCTGGGGGCGTCGGCACTGGGGGCGTCGGCACTGGCGGTGCCGTTGGTGCGAGCGGGGCCGCCGCTTCCTGCATCGGCTTCGGCTGGGGTGTGGGTTGACATGCGTCCTCCTCCACGAATGCGGCCAGACGATCGAGCGCCCCGCTCCAGAAGCGCTCGTAGTGCGCGAGCCATTGCACCGCGTCCTCCATCGGCCCGGCGGCGAGACGGCACGCCACCGTGCGGCCGGTTTTCTCGCGCGTGACGAGTCCGGCTTCGGCAAGCACGTCCAGATGCTTCATCACCGCGGGCAGCGATATCGCAAAGGGCTGCGCGAGCGCGCTAACGGACAGCACTTCCTGCTGCGCAAGGCGCGCGAGCAAGGCTCGCCGGGTGGGATCCGCGAGCGCCGCGAAGGTGCGGTTCAGCGCTTCGTCTTCATACTTAACCATGCGGTTAAGCATAGGTCGCGAGCCGCCGATGTCAAGCCCGCTCATGCCCGCTCATGCCCGGCCAAGCTCGCCACTAGAATGGGGGTTCCCTGCCGATCCCTCTTGAAGCGCGCCATGCCGTCCAAAATCCGCAATTCGCTGCTCTGGATCTTCGATGCCTTCGAGCGCGAAGCCACCTACGTGCGCAAGCCGATGTTCGGCTGCGACGCCGCCTACGTGGACGGCCTGCTGTGTTTGATCGCCGCCGACCGCGCGAAGCCCTTCAATGGCCTGCTGGTCGCCACCTCGCGCGAGCAGCACGAGGCGCTGATCGGCGAATTTCCCGCGCTGCGCCCGCATCCCGTGCTCGGCAAATGGCTCTTTGTGCCGCAGGACGATGCGGCCTTCGAGGACACCGCCGAACAACTGGTCGCGCTGGTGCTCGCGCGCGATCCGCGCGTGGGCGTCGAGCCCACGCCGCGCAAGCGCAGCCGCAAAAGCATCCTGCCGAAGTAAGCAAACCCGGCGCCCAGAACGCCGCACGGCCCGCGCCGCCAGAAGCGCACGCGGGCCGTGAAGCCGGCAGGACGGGCCGCCAGGCGTTCCGTCCTGCCGATGGCGGGACCAACGATGTCAACGAGGATGTCAATGCATCAGATGGCCCAGCCGCCCAGGTAGAACGCCGCGAGCACCACGGCGATGATGACCGTGCCGATGTTGAGCTTCTTGAATTCGCCGCTGACGATGCGCCCGATCACGAGCGTCGAGAAACCCAGCATGATGCCCGTGACGATATTGGCCGTCAGCACGATGAACACGGCGCAGACGAGGCCGGCCATCGAATCGACCATATCGGCCATATCCAGACGCGCGACGCTCGACAGCATCATCAGGCCCACGTACATCAGTGCCGGCGCGGTGGCGTACGACGGCACCAGGCCGGTGAGCGGCGCGAAGAACATCACCGCGAGGAACAGCAGACCCACCAGCGCGGCGGCAAGACCCGTCTTCGCGCCCGCTGCCACGCCCACGGCCGACTCGATATACGCCGCTGCCGGTGCGCCGCCAAAGAAACCCGAGAAGATCGAGCTGAGCGAATCCGCCGTCAGCGCGCGGCCGCCGTTGATGATGCGGCCTTTATCGTCGAGTTGGCCTGCCTGGCCCGCAACGGCGCGAATCGTGCCGGTGGCGTCGAACACGGCGGTCATGACGAGTGCGAGCACGCTCGGCAGCACGGCGAGCGAGAGCGCGCCCTTGATGTCCATCGCGCCGATCAGCGAGGCATGCCCCGGCGCCGACAGCGACGGCCACGCGAATACGCCGTGGAACTGCACGGCCGGATCGAGCGCGAGACCGAGCGCCGAAATCGCCACGATCACGATCAGGATCGAACCCGGCACGCGACGGCGCACGAGACCGAAAATCGCCGCCAGCCCCACCACCGACATGATGACCGGCAGCGAGGTGATATGACCGAGCGACACCGGCAGGCCCGCGCCCGGATTCTTGACTACGAGGCCCACGTCGTTGGCCGCGATCAGCAGCAGAAACAGCCCGATGCCGATGCCCGTGCCATGCGCGATGCCGTGCGGCAGATTGCGCAGGATCCACGAGCGCACGCCGGTCACGGAAATCGCCGTGAATACGATGCCCATCAGGAACACCGCGCCCAGCGCGACTTCGGGCTTGAGGCCCTTGCCCAGCACGAGGCCGAAAGCCGTGAAGGCGGTCAGCGAAATCGCGCAGCCGATGGCGATCGGCAGGCGTGCCCACAGACCCATCAGCAGCGAGCCGAACGCGGTGGTCAGACACACGGCCACGAATACGGCGCTGGTGTCGAAGCCCGCCTTGCCGAGCATGCCGGGCACGACGAACACGGAATACACCATCGCCAGGAAGGTCGTGACGCCGGCAATGCATTCCTGGCGCACGGAACTGCCGCGCTGGAGGATGCCGAAATAACGGTCGAGGAAGCCGCTCGCTTCGGCGAGGGTTTCATCGACCTCGCTGTCCCGAAGGGCTGGATCAGCCATGATTGCCGCGTCGGGCAATGGCTGTGCGTGGGGTTCCATCATGGTGAGTGCCTCCTTTATCAGCATGCTGAAACGGTCCCGCATCACCTTGGGGCCCGTCATCAGGTTCGTCTCTTAGGTTTGACTTGTGGGTGTCGACGCACAGCCAGATGCGCTCTTGGGGCGCATGTCTATTTTTTGACATCTTTTGACAGGTTCGAAGGTTAGGCCAAGGCGTCATAAGCTCCCATCGCGGAAATCGCATTGAGGACATGCCGCGATGCGTATATCGCCGTATGCAAGGCGCAGCGGGCCGCCGGGCTTCGCGTATACCCCGTGGCGCGTGGGGCTCGCGGGGGACGACATCGGGCGCGCGGCTTGCGAGGGTCGCAACGACGGGTGCAACAAGTCAAGCTATCGCGGATCGGGAAATAATCCAGCCGCATTGAATCCAGCCGCATTACACGCTTTCAAAACCGGGATTATCAGGAAAGGCCCGGAAGGCATTTGTCAGCAGATTAACGACTGTTTAAGGCGAATTACCGACCCATGCGGGTTAAACTCTCACGACCCGGTTTTTCCCCGCCGCGCGCCACGCGCCGGCCGCTCCTGGAGTTTCTGTAGATGAGAGGCGGTTTCGCACGTCCTGCTGTATCCCTTACGTCGGTCCTGACCTTGCTCACGGTGCTGGCATTGTCGGGTTGTTCGCTGTTCCGCTCGCCTGCGCCTCCCGAGCCGGAACCGCCTGTCGCCGCAAGCGAGCCCGAGATGCCCGCGAGCGAGCCGGAAGAGGCTTCCGCGCCCGAGGCCGCCAGCGACACCGGCACCAGCACCAGACCCGCGCAGCACAAGCCGCGCCCCGCGCCGCGCAAGCCGCGTCGCGTGGCGCCGCCGCCGCCCACGCCCGCAAGCGCGCCGGTTGCACCGCCGCCCGCCCCGCTGGTGCAGACCCGCACGATCGAGCGTGGCAGCTTCCGCACCTTGCTCGACAGCGAAGTGCAAAAACCCGACGGCAAGGTGGTGGGCCGCGCCGTCGACATGGTCGCCGGTCCCGGCGGCAAGCCGCAGGAAGTGGTCGTGAATCTGCAAGGCTTCATGGGCGTGGGCGACCGCAAGGCGCATTTCCCCTGGAGCGCCGTGCGCATCAACGTGCAGCCAAAGACGCCCGCCATTACGCTCGCGCTCACCCCCGCGCAACTGCAGATCCCCGACCGGCCCAAGGCCGGCGGCGGCCAGGCCGGGGCGCCCGAGGCCAGCCCCACTCGCCTGCCGATGCTCGACACCACGGTCGAGCGCCCGAACGGCGCAAAGGTGGGCCGCGTGGTGGACGTGCTGATCGACGGCAGCGCCGCGCCGCTCGCGGTGGTGCTCGACGTGAGCGATCTGCTGGAGAAACGGCGCACCATCGCCGCCGACTGGTCGGCGCTGCACTTCGTCACGAAGAACAACGCGCTCGAAGCGCAGCTCGAAATGAGCGACCAGCAGCTCGACGCCTCGCCGGCCTACCAGAATGACCAGCCGGTGCGTGCCGTGAGCCCGAACCCCGCAGCCGCGGCGGCTAATCCGGCCGCGCCGGCAGCTTCCGCGCGCGGTGCCCAATGACGACAGGCACCACGACGCAACTCACACCCAGCCTGCGAAGCGTGCGCGCGCTCGACTGGCTGAACTTCTTCGTGGCGAACGTGCAGACCGGCTTCGGTCCGTTCATCGCCTCGTATCTGGCTTCGCACAAGTGGACCCAGGGCGAGATCGGCCTGGCGCTGTCGGTGGGCACGATCAGCGCGATGGTCAGCCAGGTGCCGGGCGGCGCGGCGGTCGACGCGCTCAAGAACAAGAAGGCCGCGGCCGCGTGGGCGATCATCGCGATCATTATTTCGGCGATGCTGTTGGCCGTCAGCCCGACGGTCGTGCCGGTGATGGCCGCCGAAGTGTTCCACGGCTTCGCCAGCTGCATGCTGGTGCCGGCCATGGCGGCGCTCGCGCTTGCGCTGGTGGGCCGCCAGAATCTGGGCGACCGGCTCGGCCGCAATGCGCGTTGGGCCTCGATCGGCAGCGCGGTCGCGGCGGGCCTGATGGGCTTGTGCGGCGAGTATGTCTCGCCGCGCGCGGTGTTCTGGCTGACGGCGGCGCTCGCGCTGCCCGCGCTGGTGGCGCTCGCGATGATCGAATACGACAAGCACGCGAATTCCCCCAAACCCGCGCACAAGCCCCTCAAGACGGCGAACACCCTGACAGCTCAAGCCGACGGCAGCCGCGAGACGATCTTCGATCTGCTGCGCGACCGCCGCATGCTGACCTTCGCGGGCTGCGTGATCCTGTTCCACCTCTCGAATGCGGCGATGCTGAACCTCGCCGCCGGGGAAGTGACGGCGGGCATGGGCGATAACGTCCAGCTCGTGATTGCCGCCTGCATCATCGTGCCGCAAGCCATCGTCGCGCTGATGTCGCCGTGGGTGGGCCGCACCGCCCAGGCCTGGGGTCGCCGCCCGGTGCTGATCCTGGGTTTCAGCGCCCTGCCGCTGCGCGCCCTGCTTTTCGCGGCGGTCGGCAATCCGTACTTTCTCGTGCCGGTGCAGATGCTGGACGGTCTTTCGGCCGCCGTGTTCGGCGTGATGTTGCCGCTCATCGCCGCCGACGTGGCGGGCGGCAAGGGACGCTACAACCTGTGCATCGGGCTGTTCGGGCTGTCGGCGGGGATTGGCGCGACGCTGTCTACGGCACTCGCGGGCTTTATCGCCGATCACTTCGGCAATACCGTGAGCTTCCTTGGCCTCGCCTCGGCGGGTGCTGCGGCCGTGCTGATGGTATGGCTCGTGATGCCGGAAACGCGCGACGCGATCGAAGAGGAAACTGCCAGCGACAAGCTGGCCTGACGCCCGGCCCGATATCGACTCAGTATCGACTCAGTATCGATTCAGCGCCCGGGATCGGGACGCCACTGCGGGGCGCCGCCGCCGTCGCCTGACCGGGCGCGGCAGTGGCGCCCCGCTCTGTTTTGCGCAAACAAAAATCGCCGGCTGTTTGAGCGTTGCTCCAATGTCGATTGCGACGCGATGACATCAGCAACAGCAACAGCAACAGCAACAGCAACAGCAACAGCATCGCCCATCCGCGAGTCCGCGAATCCGCAGACAAAAAGAGAACAGAAGAAACAAAAAGCGAACGATGGATGTGCCGACGCGCGACCTCACATGAGGCCCGCCAGCGCAGGAGAACGCGCGAATACACATGTGCAGTCGCCCGCAGCGAAACCCGCGCCCGCCAGGCGTTCAACCCGCCCTGACGAACCACTGATTTCACTACAGGAGATGCTGGAAGGTACGGCTGTGCAACGAAAGCCCGCATGACGCGGACCGTGCGGTGGAGCCCATGCAGCCCCGCGCCGTTCTTCACATAGCGAACTTAAGCCGCCAGCGCCTCATCGAGACGCGCAGCGACCACGCCGCTAGGGAATGCGTCGAGCTTGCTCGCGAGTATCATCGCGTCGGCATTGGCCGGACGATGACGGCGATTCGGGCTCGGGCGGAATACCGCGTCGCCCCGGCGAATCTTCTCGCCAGTCAACGCGCACACTGCGCTGCGACGCGCCGTGCAAATCCGCCACAACTGGTCGGAGTAGCGACCATAGGTGGCGTCGCTCCAACAAACGGTGATGCTGTCCGGATCATGACGCCGGATCAAGGTGATGCCTTGCGCATCCCACGACCGCACGGTGGCGCGGCGCCGATTGGCCGCTTCCGATGCGCTGCGTGTGATGGGTACCGGTTTGCAGCTCCTGATGACTTCGGGCTCGCCGTCCGGGCCTGGCGGCTCCGAAGCTGCGGTCAGAAGATCAATAGTTTGTTGCCATGCGCTGCCGGTATCTAATTTCGTCATAATGCACCTCGTGCACGTGGAAACGATTCAAATATGCCGGTCGAATAAGCACTCTGCCACGTCGGGATTATAGCGTGCGATTCTGGCACTCCACAGAAAAAACTGAATTTTCACACGATATATCTCAAAGCAGGACAAAAGGCCAGACATGATGCTTTCAATCGAGATTGCAGGATAGCAATAGTGGTTTCTTTACATTCGCACTTTTTGCCGATTTTTTGATGTTTAACATTCCGTCCAGGAAAAAATAACCGGATAGCATGATCTTATGCAGACCTTCGGAAAGCATTAGCAAGACTATTGAGCGCCAGGAGCCGTTTGCACGCGAACCCGTCCACGCCAGCCCCAACGCCCAGCCAGTGGGCGGCCAGCGGGCCTTTCCCAGGGGCTCCGACGCTCGCGGGGTTGCACCTTTGCGGCGCGTCGCATGTCGTCCGATCAATGAAACGCATTACCGGTTTTGTCGCGGACAGCCGGAAATTTCACTCCGGCTGTCACGTGAACACGGTGTGGGGATTTGTCGCATGAAGCGATGTGGGCGCCATCTGAGTCAATTGTGAGACACACCACTATTTCACGAATCGTTAATAAAAATTCAATTGCACTTTAGTCGTATTGTCATGCGCCAATGGATCGAATCACATGAACCGGCAGCGCGTCAATAGCCCTTGTTAGTTTTTTAATAGCGGCGCCGGGATTACCTGCATGGAAAACAAAATTTCAATTGGCGGCTAAAGACTGCCTGAATGGCGGGTAATGTCATGCGTGTCATGCGTATGACATGAATGCTCAGGCAGCGCACAAGGCGCTGCCGGCGTCTGCTGCGCGGATCGCTCTACGCGCCGCGCCCTTGATCGAGATAGTCGGCCGCGCGTTGGCGCAGCATCGCGCCGAAATCGTCGAGCCAGCCAATCGAGAGCCGCCAGCTCTGCCAGTAAAGCTCCACATCGAGCGCGCGTCCCGGTGTCAATTCAACGAGTTCGCCGCGCGCGAGATGCGGCGCAATCATGCGCTCCGGACACATGCCCCAGCCGAGTCCGCTCATGCAGCAGCGCAGAAAACCCGCGACGTGCGGAATCCAGTGCAGCGGCGCATCGACCTGCGCGCGCGTGATGCGGCGCACGAAGCGCTTTTGCAACTGATCCTTCGGGTTGAACTCCACGCAGGGCGCGCGGCGCAACGATTCGCGCCCGACGCCTTGCGCGAAATAGCGCGCGAAGAATTCGGGCGAACACACCGCGAGATAGCGCATGCGGCCAAGACGCGTGGAGCGGCAGCCCTGCACCGGTTCGGCCTGGGTCGTCACCGCGCCCTGCACGCTGCCGTCGCGCATGCGCTGCGCCGTATGATCCTGATCGTCGATCACGAGATCGAGCAGGATGCCGCGTTCGACGCAAAACGGCGCGACGGCGTCGATAAACCAGGTGCCCACGCTGTCGTCGTTGACGGCCACGCGCAAGGTGGGCCGCGACGACACCTCAAGCCCGCCCGCCACCGTCGGCATGCCGCCGCCGAGTTCGGCTTCGAGCAGTTGCACGCGTTCGGTATGACGGCACAGCAGCGCGCCCGCCGCCGTGGCGACGCAGGGCTGGCCGCGTTTGACGAGCACCGCGCCCACCCGCTCCTCCAGCAGCTTCACGCGCTGCGAGACCGCCGAAGGCGTGACATTGAGCGCACCCGCGGCGCGATCGAACGAACCGTGGCGCACCACGGCGGCAAGCGCATCGAGCAGCGCATAGTCGAGCATTAGCGTTCCTTATTCGGCCTTAATAAAATGAGCTTTGCTTAATCGGCCCACGGCGGCAGACTAGCGCCGTTCCCCTGCAATGTCCAATCATGAACTGGCTCGCTTTTTCTCATGGCGCCGCACTGTGCGCCTCGCTTATCGTCACCATCGGCGCGCAGAACGCTTTCGTGCTGCGTCAGGGCATCCTACGCTCGCATGTCGGCAAGATCGTGCTGCTGTGCGCGCTGTCCGATTTCATCCTGATCGGCGCGGGCGTGGGCGGCGCGTCCGCGCTCGTCGAACGCTATCCGACCTTCGTGCATCTTGTGCTCTATGCGGGCCTCGCGTGGCTTGTGTGGTTCGGCATCGGCGCACTGCGTCGCGCGGTCAAGCCCTCGCACGAAGTGATGGACGCGGCCGCAAGCGCGAAAGCGCAGAACGCGCCCGAGCAACGCGCCTGGCCAATCATGCTCATGACGCTGGCTTTTACGTGGCTCAATCCGCACGTCTACCTCGACACGTTTTTGCTGATCGGCACGGCCGGCGCACGCGAACCGGAAGGTGCGCGCCTGGCGTTTGCGATCGGCGCGATGTGCGTGAGCGCAGTGTGGTTTATCGGCCTGGGTTATGGTGCACGCGCACTCGCTCCGCTCTTCAAGCGCGCCGCCGCGTGGCGCGTGCTCGACGGCGCGATCGGCTCGATGGTGCTGCTGATTGCGTTCACGCAGTTGCGTTGAAGGTTGCGTTGATCGTTGCGCTTCGAGATTGGCCAGGGCGTTCGCCGTGGGCGTGAACAGCAGATCGCTGACCACCTCCACCACCCGCCGGTTGGTCTCCTCGGGCCAGGGCTGGCAGGCTCGCGAGCCCCTCCGGGCACGTTGTCCGTCGTATGCGACGTGAATCAACGCAGCCCCGCGCCTGCGCATTTGCCGTGCGCCTGTCTTCCAGCCTCGTAAAATAGGCCGCGATGATCATGCGGTTCCCTCAACCACGGCCCAGCGACGCTCAAGCAACACCCGCTCAACACACGGCTGTCGATTGCGCCATTGCAGACCTTGCCCATGACTACCAGTCAGGCTTACTCGCGGCCCGCCCGCCTCTTGCAGATCGCTTCGTGGATCATCGCCATCGTGTTTGCCGGCTTTCTCGACATGCTGGGCAGCCTCGTGATCCGCGATCTCATGTTCGTGCCGCACGGCGGCCCGCCCGCTGCCGGGCAGTTCGTCGATACCCGTGCGAGCGCGCCGCTCGATGCGCAGTTGCGCGAGATCGAGCGCCAGCGCAGCGCGCTGGGCGACAAGGCGCAAACGCTTTCGACAGGCTACGAGCGCGCCTCCACCGAATACCACGACGCACAGGAAAGCCTGCGTAACTGGCTGGCGACGCGCAGCGCGACCGGCGACAACCGCAACGATATCGAACTGCTGTCGCGTACCCGCAAGCTCGATGTCCTGCAGGCGAACGCGCTGAACTGGCAGCATCAGCGCGACGCGCTCGCCGACCAGCAACGCAAGCTCGATTCGCAGAGCGAAACCATCAACGCCCAGCTTGGCCGCCTGCAGGCCGATGCCGACGCACGCTACGCCGCCGCGCAAAAACGCTACGAACTCACGGTTTTCGGCTGGCGTCTCGCGCTCACGCTGCCGGTTCTGCTCATCGCCGTGTGGCTGATCGTGAAGCATCGAAAGAGCCGCTATTGGCCCTTCATTTACGGCTTCGGGCTGTTCGCGCTCAGTGCGTTTTTCGTGGAGCTGGTGCCGTATCTGCCGAATTTTGGCGGCTATGTGCGCGTGCTAGTGGGCATTGCGCTCACGGTGTTCGCGGGGCTGTACATGCTGCGCGCGTTCCAGCGCTACGTCGAACGCAAACGCGCCGAAATGCAGCAAAGCCAGAGCGAACGCGCGCGCTCGGTGGCTTACGAAAAGGCCATCAGTGCGTACCAGAAGAAGCTCTGTCCGTCATGCGACAAGCCCTGGAACCTGGGGGGCGAACAGGTTTCCTTCTGCATTCATTGCGGGCTGCGGCTATTCCAAGTCTGCGGCTGCGGTGCGCGCAATTTCGCGTTTTTTCCGTTCTGCAATCAATGCGGCACGCACGTCAAACGTGCCGACGACGAGGCCGCCGGCACGCCGGGTTAATGGGTCTAATGGGTCGCTTGCACCGCTTCGGCGGCGCCCGTCGTGCCCACCTTCGCGCGATGAATCGCCACGATCGCCGCGAGCGATACGCAGGCCGGCACGGCCGCCGCCGCGAACAGCGACGCCGACGACCACTGCAGATGCATCAGCGCACCGCCCAGCACCGGCCCCACCACCGAGCCGATCCGCCCGATGCCGAGACTCCAGCCGATGCCCGTGGAGCGCAGCGCGGTCGGATAGTAGGTCGCCGCGAGTGCGTTGAGCGCGGGCTGCCCGCCGATGATCGAAAAGCCCGTGAGGAAGATGGCGAGAAACATCGCCGCCACCGAGACCATCACGGCCGGATTGCCGATCGCCGCCGTGGCCGCGATGGCGATCACGAAGGTGGTGGCGAGCACGCGCGTAAAGCCCGCGAGGTCGATCAGGCGGCCCAGCAGCAGCGTGCCGAGCACCCCGCCGCCCCACAGAACCGTGCCGCCGAGCACGGCGGTCTGGGTCGAATAACCCGCCTCGCGGATCACGGTCGGCAGCCAGTTCGAGAGGAAATACATATCGAGCAGGTTGGCGAAATTCACGATCCACAGCAGCACGGTCACGCGCGCGCGGCCTTCCTTGAAAAGCTCGACGAAGGGCACGCCGCGCGCGCGTTTCGCTGCTCGTGAACACGGCATCGGCGGGCAGCGGCAATTCAGGCGCAACACGCGCGAGCTGACGGCGCACACGCTGGCTCGTTGCATCGGCGCTCGCGTTACGGCGATACAGCAGGAACTGGATCGACTCGGGCAACGCCAGCCACATCAGCACGCCCATCGCGAAGGGAATCGCACCGCCCACGAAAAACACCGCGCGCCAGCCAAAGGCCGGAATCAGCGCGGCGGTGATGAGCCCGCCCACCACGCCGCCCAGCGTGAAGCCGCACGAGACGATCATCATCAGCGTCACGCGAATGCGGCGCGGGCTGTACTCGCCCGCGAGCGCCATCGCGTTCGGCATGATGCAGCCCAGGCCCAGCCCGGCCACGAAACGCCAGAACACCAGCTCGCCAATCGAATGCGCAAAGCCCGTCGCAATCATGCAGGCCGAAAAGAACAGCGTCGCGCCGATCAGCACCGGACGGCGGCCGATCTTGTCGGCGACCGTGCTGAATGTGAGCGAGCCCACCAGCATGCCGAACAGCCCCGCGCCAAATACCGGCGCGAGCGTTTCCTTCGCGATGCCCCACTCGCGGATCACCACCGGCGCGACGTAACCCATCGCCTGTACGTCGAAACCGTCCATCACGAGGCATAGCGCGCACAGCGCCACGACCAGCAACTGGTACGGCCCAAAGCGGCTCGCGTCGATGGCGGCCGTTACTTCCACGTTTCTGCTCATGCCTCGCTCCAAACCTGGTCTCTCAGGATTCCCACACGCACTATTTATAGTTCCAGCACCAGACGCGCGCCTTTCGCCCGCGAACAACACGTCATCATGCGCGATTGCGTCTCCCGCTCCGCACGCGTGAGCACCACGTCGCGATGATCGACCTCTCCCGCCAGCACGCGCACTTCGCACGAGCCGCACAAGCCCTCTTCGCAATCGCTCTGCACATCGATATTGGCGCGGCGCAGCGCGTCGAGCACGGTCTGGTCCGGCGCGACACTGAGCACCAGCCCTGAATCCCTGAGTTCGACTTCGAAGGCGTGTTCGTTGGCGGGATCGAGCCTGCCTGTGCTCGCCGCGAAGTGCTCCACGCGCAATGCATCTTCGTGCCACGCGGCGCTTGCCGTCTGCAAGGCGTCGAGCATGCGTGCCGGACCGCAGGCGTAGACGCGCGTGTGCGCATCCACCTTCAGCGCGCCGAAGTCGTGACGCGTGCCTTCTTCGGAAACGTGCAGGCGCAGACGCGCGCCATGCAGTTGCGCGAGTTCGTCGACAAACGCCATGCTCGCGCGCGAGCGGCCGCTGTAATGCAGCTCGTAATCGATGCCGAGTTCGCGCGCGCGACGCGCCATCGCGCTCACTGGCGTGATGCCGATGCCGCCTGCGATAAAGATCGCGCGCCGGCCTTCTTCGTCAAGGCGAAAATGATTGCGCGGCCCGCGAATCTTGAGACGCATGCCTGGTCGCAGCGTGTCGTGCACCCAGGCGGAGCCACCCCGGCTCTGCGCTTCGCGCAGCACGGCGATCTCGAACGCGCCAGCATCGGCGGGGTCGCCGCACAGCGAGTATTGACGCGCAAACCCGGCTTCTTCGCTTTCACCGCTTTGCCCGCACATGACGTCGATGTGCGCACCCGGCGTCCAGCGCGGCAGCGCGCCGCCCCCGGGCGCGACCAGACGCAGTCGCACGATGCCGTCGGCCACCGCCTCCACGCGCTCGACCACGACCGCGCGGCTCAGCGCGTGCGCAGACGGCTCGCCGATACGCACCGGCACTTGCGCCTCCAGCAGCGCGGGCTGCGAGCGTTCGGGATTGCGGCTGGCGTCCCACTCCACCCAAAGATGCTCCGGACCCCGAAACGAGGTATTCGGCACGTAGCTGAAGCGCTGATCGGCCAGCCGCATATGCGGCAAGCGGCGCGTGAATTCCTCAAGGAAGATCTGCATCTCCATACGCGCGAGGTTCTTGCCCATGCACTGATGCGATCCATAGCCGAACGTCACGTGATCGCTGGCGTTGTCGCGGCGGATGTCGAACAGATCGGCATCGGCGAAATGGCGCTCGTCGTGATTCGCCGAGGACGTGACGAGCAGCAGCTTCGCGCCCGCCGGAATATCGATGCCGCCAATGCGCACGTCCTTCGTGGCAAGACGCCGCCACGCGGCCACCGAGCCGTTATGGCGCAGGCACTCCTCCACCGCATTGGGAATCAGGCCGGGATCGCCGCAGAGTTCGCGCCACGCATGCGGATGCTGGAGCAGCAGCTTCATCGCATTGGCGGTGGCGTTCGCGGTGGTTTCGTGCGCGGCCACGATGCCCGCCATCATCATGGAATGCAGGTACGAATCCGTGACCACCTCGGGATGGGTCTGCTGCATGCGAATGCCGTACTGCATCCAGCCGGGGCCGTCGGGGTGCTCGCGCATCTTGTCGAGCACCTTGCCCGCGAACTGCCAGAAGTTGCCCACCGCGTGCGCCACGGCAACCTGCTCCTCCGGGCGCGGACGGCCCCAGGTATTGACCGTGTGCGCGATCGAATACTGGCGCAGCAAGTCCATGTCTTCTTCGGGGACGCCGAGAAAGTGCAGCGCCACGGTGAGCGGCACTTCCCACAGCATCTGGTCCACCAGATCGGCGCGGCCATCGTCGATGAAACGATCGACGTACTCGCGCGTGAGGCGGCGCACCATCGGTTCGTGGTGCTTGAGATAGTCGGGCGTGAACGGCTCCATCAACACGCGGCGACGCGGCATATGTGCAGGCTCGTCCTCGTTCACCAGGGTGCGGTTCATCGCGTAACCGTAGGACTCCAGCACCGCATTGGCCTCGGGGCCGGTGGGGGTGATCTTTTCGAGCGCGATGGACGGGGAAAACGTAAGGTTGTCGCGGAATACGGCCTTGATGTCGTCGTAGCGCGTGACGACCCAGTAGCCCAGTTGCGGGCTGTAGAACACCGGCTCCTGCTCGCGCGCCCAGCGCACGTATTCGGGCGGGTCCTGCTGGTAGCCGTCGCTGAACGGATCGAAGGCCGCGGCGTTCGCGCTCACCGGGCAACGCACCTGCCCTGCCGGCGAGGCGTTTGCCGATGGGGCGGAAGAATGGGGAAAGGGAAAGGGACAGCGCCCCGCCGCGGTGGATTGGGAAGTCGTCTCGCTCATGCCGCCGTCTCCTGCAACGCATTTCAATTTGCGTAACTCTAGTACGCATTGCGTAATTCAGAGATAGGGGTTAACCTCGAAACATGCGGTCATACGGGCACCGTGGCCGCGCATCTAGAATCACCATATGAAAAAAGAGATACCAGGGACAGTTTCCGGGGCTTCGGCACCCGGGTTCGCTGCCACCACGCGCGAACGACGTCAACGCGTGCAGTCCGCTCAGACCGGCATGGCCGTGCTCAAGGGCCTCGCGCGCATGGGCGGACGGGCAAGTCTGTCGGGTCTCGCCGCGCATGTCGGCGAAAGTCCGGCCAAGGTGCACCGCTATCTGGTGAGCCTGATCGAGGAAGGACTGGTCGCGCAGGACAGCGCGACGCAGCAATACCGCCTGGGCACCGAAGCGATGATGATCGGCGTGGCCGCGATGCGTCAGGCCGATCCGGTACGCGTGGCCGAGCCCGCGCTCGCGCGGTTGCGCGAATCGCTCGAAGTGACGTCCTTCGTCGCGGTGATGGGCAACAAGGGGCCGACCATCGTGCGCTTCGAGGAATCGGGCCTGCCGGTGACGGTGAATGCGCGCGTGGGGTCGGTGATGTCGCTGCTCTGGTCATCGACGGGCCGCGTGTTTCTTGGCCTGCTGGACGACCGGCGCACGCTGGAGATGGCACGCGAAGACTTCGCGCATGCCGCGCCCGATCTGCGTGCGCTGCTGGAAGCGCGCGACGCGCACGATCCTGTTGGCGCGCTGCGCCGCGACGTGCAGGCTCAAGCCCACGCGCAAGGCTGCGTCAGTATCAAGGATACCTATCTAAAAGGGATTAGCGCGGTCTCCGCGCCGCTGTTCGATTACAGCGGCAGGATTTGCGCCGTGCTCACGGCGCTCGGCGCGACCGGTGGGTTCGACCCGTCGCCCGAGGGCGCAATTGGCCGTACTGTGCGCAACGAAGCGCTTGCTGCGAGTGCCTTGCTCGGCTACGTTGCGCCCGCGGCCTGATCAGGAACGCCCGACTGGCGCGCCCACCTTCACGAACGCTTTACCAGGTTGCGGCTGCGGCTGCGACTTCGGCAAATAGCCGTCGTCGAGCGTCTTCAGGAAGGCGATCACATCGTCGATATCGCGCGCATTCCACGCCGGCTTGCCTCCCGCCTTGCGCGTGAGCGGTTCGTCCAGCACGTCGACGTTATCGCGCACCGCTGCCGGCAAATCGTCGAACTTCACGACATGGCCGTGCGCGTCCTT
Organism: Paraburkholderia bannensis; assembly: GCF_014200455.1. Taxonomy (GTDB): domain Bacteria; phylum Pseudomonadota; class Gammaproteobacteria; order Burkholderiales; family Burkholderiaceae; genus Paraburkholderia; species Paraburkholderia bannensis_A. The sequence continues at coordinate 37,369 of NZ_JACHBW010000035.1, forward strand.
CGAATACCACTTCTGCGGCGCGGTATCGCGCTCCACATAGAAGCGCAGCGCGTCGCGCAGGCTGTGAAAACGCCCGTTGTGGAAGAACACCCGGCGCGTAGCCGTGTTACGCAGCGTGGGCGTCTTGAAGAGGCCGCAGTAGCTCTTGTTACTGAGCTTGTCGGTGCGCACCGGGCCGCACAGGCCCTGGTCGTAATAGTTCGGATCGCGGTTCGCGCGCAGTTCGGGATTGCGCGGCACGCCCAGCGCTTCGAACTGGAAGTCCGTGAAGAGCGGATGCGCGCCGTTCGCGCCCACCTGGTCGATATGGCAGGACGCGCAATTGCCGCTGTTCGGATCGTCGAAGAGCTTCTTGCCGCGCATTTCGCTGGCGCTCAGTTCCGCCTTGCCATCGAGGAACGCGTCGAATTTGCTGGTGTAGGGGTGGAAGCTCGGGTCTTCGAGTTCGTAGCGCTCCACCGCCATCATCGCCTGACGCAGCGCCGCGTCGTTCGAAGCGAAAATCGTCTCGCCGAAGACCTGTCTGAATCGCGCCGCGTAAGGGGCGCGCGAAAGTTTCGCGGCCACCTCGGCGGGATCGCGGTTGGCCATTTCGTTCGCGCTGAACAGCGGGAACAGCGCCTGGTCGTGCAGGCTGTCGAAGCGGCCGTCCCATCCGAAGCCGCCGGCGGGCGGGCTGTCGGCGTCGGTCAGGCGCTCGAAGACGCTGGCCGCCTGCACATGCGTCCACACGGGCGTGCGGTTGAGCACGTAGCCCAGCGTCGGCACTGCGCGCGTACCTTGCGTGCGTAAGTCAGGTCCGCCGAGCTGCGCGGCGAGGCCATTGGGCGGTCCATACGCATGCGCCGCGCTATGGCAGCTCGCACACGACATGCGGCCCGAGGCGGACAGCGCGGTATCGTTGAAGATGAGCTTGCCGAGCGCGGCGGTGTCGCTGAGCGGCGTAACGCTTGCAGTGCTGAGCGTGGTTACCGTGGTGGCAGGGCTTGCTGCGGCATGAGACTGCGCCTGCGCCGCACCGATACCCGGTGCGACAAAAGCCGCCAGCGCGGTGGCGCCGGCGGCCAGCGCAGTCGTGACGGCGCGGCGCGCCGCCAGACTTGCGTGGAAAACAGTCATCGGCTTCAGTGTCGGCTTAGAAGGTGTTATGCACTTTTGTTAAGGGCTGCAAAGTGGACGAGCATAAGCACGGAGAATACGACGAAATGCAACCCAGCCAATGTTTCGGGC
>NZ_JACHBW010000036.1 GCF_014200455.1 Paraburkholderia bannensis
GCGCTCTCGGACTTCCGGGGAAAACTTGGTTACCTTCTTGTTCATGGCTCCATTCTCTCAAGAGTTGGAGCCTCCACAAAACCCGGGGCGGTTCAGATTCTGGCGAGCGGAACAACAGATAAGGAAGGCCGCACTCAGCGAATCAGGACTCGTGACAGGCGAGGTCTGCGATTCGACATCATTCGTTAGTTCGAAAAATCGCAATGGTCGACACGTAGAACCAGAATTTCAAATTCATGTGGAGAATGAGCGATGAAAGATTCCTCCGATTGGGTAACTGTTCATGATGCAGCAGTAACGAATACAGATCCCGAGTCTCTAGTTCGAGTGACTATCAATACCGCGCCGATATGTTCGAATATGACGAACCAGGAATTTCGGCAAACCATGATGAAGGTACGGGACGCAGCCGTCATACTGGTCAAAGAGCGAATCACGGCGGTTGCTAAATGGGATATTCCGGAAAAAAATCGGGCGATAACGTATTTTGGTCGTGCGGATGAGGAGATAAGAAGCACACTCGTGACTGGCTTGCCGCGGTTGCTCGCGGCTCTTCAGGAACTTGTACCAGAGAAGATCGTTCGTTGGGATGACTCGATGAACCGGAACCTGACGTGTTCGGTGGTGCCCGATAGCGGTCAGAACCGGGCTGGCGTATGCAAGCCAGATTCTGAAAAGCGCGTCATCGCCATTTACGGCGCTTTTTGCTCCGACTCCAACGGCGAGTTGTGGCACAGCGCGAAGGTTAAGACGATCATCCACGAATGCACCCACTATACGGACACCTTCAACTCGGACGATATTATGTATGGCAATACCGAGAGCGGAATGTACGCGTTTGCGATAAACAATGCGGACAAGGCAATCCGCAACGCCGATAGCATCGCTGGATATATTGCAACATTCGATAGAACCGTCGCAAAATGAAAAAACTATTTCTTTCGTTGAAATTGATCGCGTTTGTTTTTGTGGGATTGTCAATCTGTGCTTCAGCCATCGCATGCACGATCAATGAAACTCTGGAGACGCGCCTTCCCTTCAACTCAACCTCCCTCACAAACGACGACAGGCTGGCGATTGCAAATATTGTTCTCGAAGCGAAAAAGTGGCCCGATGTCGATATTCAGGCCGTCGTGATCGCGGGTGCGTATGTCGGCGAGAAGAACGCCGGGAAGTTGAAAAGAGAGCGCGGTGCAGTCGTGAGTGCCTATCTCGTCCAACTGGGCATCAAGCCGCAAAATGTGCTGATTGAACCAAAGACACTGACCGATCAAATGGTTAAGAACGAAGATGGCTCATTGAATCTCCATCAGATCGCGATTGAACTCGTACCGTTATGTCACGGCAGTTGCGAACGGCTGTGCAGCGATCCGCGCGTGACCCCGACGAGCCGCGCAATACGGTAGTTCAAGCGTTCGGCATCGGCGGCCCCGCCCCAACCCCCACTACGATAAAATCACGGGTTGCGCCTTCGAGGGCGTGCAGTCCATTCGGTCGATTGATTGATTCACCCGGCACGCCCGTCGCGGCGTTGCGTCAGATTACGGGGTCGAATCCCCGTACAGCGGCAACCTTGCAGCAACGTTGCCGCCGTCTTTTGTCAGCCATCCGTAAAGAATGGAACGGTCATCCGTCTGGGCGATGACCGCGCCCCGGGCTGTCCGTCCGGCCTTGAGAGACAGGCCAGAACACCCAGTCACACTAGCCAGAAAGAAATAGAGTTATATGGATTCGGATCCGCATCGCGTTTCAGGGAGCTCATCTCGCTCCGGGGACGAGCAGCCTTCTTTGCATCGCAGTCTCAAAGCCCGCCACCTCACCATGATCGCGATCGGCGGTTCGATCGGCACGGGTCTGTTCGTCGCCTCGGGCGCGTCGATCTCGCAGGCCGGTCCCGGCGGCGCGCTCGCCGCCTATCTGGTGATCGGCCTGATGGTCTATTTCCTGATGACGAGTCTGGGCGAGATGGCGGCCTTCATGCCCGTCTCCGGCTCGTTCGCAACCTATGGCGCGAAGTTCGTCGACGAGGGCTTCGGCTTCGCGCTCGGCTGGAACTATTGGTACAACTGGGCCGTGACGATTGCGGTCGAACTGGTGGCCTCGCAGCTGGTGATGGGCTACTGGTTCCCGCATGTGCCGGGCGTCTGGTGGAGCGCAGGCTTTCTCGCCATCATGTTCCTGCTCAACGCGCTGTCCGTGCGCGGTTTCGGCGAGGCGGAATACTGGTTCTCGTTGATCAAGGTCGTGACCGTGGTGGCGTTCATCGGCGTGGGGCTGTTCATGATCGTCGGCGTGATGAAGGGCGGCGCGGATCACGTCTGGGGCACCTTCACCTCGGAAGGCGGGCCGTTCGTGGGCGGTCTGCCCGCGTTGCTGGGCGTCACCATGATCGCGGGCTTCTCGTTCCAGGGCACCGAGCTGATCGGCGTCGCGGCCGGTGAGTCGGAAAATCCCGGCAAGACGATTCCGCGCGCGGTGCGTCAGGTGTTCTGGCGCATTCTGCTGTTCTACGTCCTCGCGATCATCGTGATCGGCCTGCTGATTCCGCATACCGATCCGAACCTGCTCAAGTCCGATGTCACCGATATCGGCGTGAGCCCCTTCACGCTGGTGTTCCGTCGCGCGGGTCTGGCCTTGTCGGCGGGCGTGATGAACGCGGTGATCCTGACGGCGGTGCTCTCGGCGGGCAACTCGGGCATGTATGCGTCCACCCGTATGCTCTACAACCTCGCCGTCGAGGGCCGCGCGCCCAAGGTCTTCGCGAAGCTGTCGTCGAGCGGCGTGCCGCGCAATGCGCTGTACGCCACCACGGCGGTGGGTGCGCTGTGCTTCCTGTCGTCGATGTACGGCGACAAGACCGTCTACATGTGGCTGCTCAATACCTCGGGCATGACCGGCTTTATCGCGTGGCTGGGCATTGCGGTGAGCCATTACCGCTTCCGTAAGGGCTTTGTCGCGCAAGGGCATTCGTTCGCGCAACTGCCGTATCGCTCGAAGTGGTTCCCCATTGGCCCGATCTTCGCGTTCGTGGTCTGCCTCGTCATCATGCTGGGCCAGGACTATCAGGCCTTCACGTCAAGCAAGATCGACTGGGCGAGCGTGGTCGCCACCTATATCGGCATTCCGCTGTTCGCGCTGATGTGGCTGGGTTATCGCATCGTCAAGCGGACGCGTTTCATCCGCTACGACGAGATGGAAATCGGCCCGCTGACGGGGCAAACGAACGCAGCGCCGAAGGCCGCGCGCGTTGTAGCGGAACACGAAGCGTAAGCCGCTTCGACCGCAAAGTAAAAAGCCATTCCGGTGCAAACCGGAATGGCTTTTTTAATGCCGGGCTAACAGTGTTCTAACTCACGCCGCCATCGCCACTTTCGAAGCCGAAAGCAGCACCGGAATCGACTTCGAAGTGGGCGTGCCCGCACCATCCGCGATCGACGAAAGCGGCACCAGCGGATTCGTTTCCGGATAGTAAGCGCCGAGGCAACCGCGCGGAATGTCGTACTCCACCAGCAGGAAGTCCTCCACGTGGCGCTCCACGCCGTCGTCCCAGACGCTCGTGATGTCCACGCGCTGGCCCGCCTCGAAGCCGAGCATCGCCAGGTCGTCCCTGTTCGCGAACAGCACGCGGCGCTGGCCATACACGCCGCGATAGCGGTCGTCCAGGCCGTAGATCGTCGTGTTGTACTGGTCGTGCGAGCGCGTGGTCATCAGCGTCATCAACTGCTGGCCGTGTTCGGCGCGCGCGCGGTGGATCGGCGTGTCGAGTGCGATGGCATGCACCTTGAACTGCGCCTTGCCGCTTGGCGTCTTCCAGATGCGCTCGCGCGAGGCGACGCCCAGGTGGAAGCCGCCCGGCTGCTTGATGCGTTCGTTGTAGTTCTGGAAGCCGTCGAACACCTTTTCGATGCCGTCGCGAATCTTCGCGTAATCGGCGGCCAGATCGAGCCAGTCCACTTTTTCGCTGCCGAGCGTGGCGTGCGCCATGCGCGCAACAATCGCGATTTCCGACAGCAGGTTCTGCGAGGCCGGGCGATTCATGCCGTACGAGATGTGCACCATGCTCATCGAATCCTCGACGGTCACGCCTTGCGGCACGCCGTTTTGCAGGTCGATTTCGGTGCGGCCAAGCGTCGGCAGGATCAGAGCGTCTTTGCCGTGAATCAGGTGGCTGCGGTTGAGCTTGGTGGTCACATGCACGGTAAGCGCGCACGAACGCATGGCTTCGAAGGTGCGCGGCGTATCCGGCGTGGCGATGGCGAAGTTGCCGCCCAGGCCGATAAACACCTTCACGCGCCCGTCAAGCATCGCGTGGATCGATTCGACCACGTCGTAGCCATGCTCGCGCGGCGGCTCGAAATCGTAGGCCTGGCCCAGGCGGTCGAGGAAGGCCTGGGTGGGCTTTTCCTCGATGCCGACCGTGCGATCGCCCTGCACGTTCGAGTGGCCGCGCACCGGGCACAGACCCGCGCCGCGCCGGCCGATATTGCCGCGCATCATCATCAGGTTCGAGAGCAACTGGATCGTTGCCACCGAATTCTTGTGCTGCGTGATGCCCATGCCCCACGTCGAGATCACGGCACTGCCGTTCACGTAGATATCGGCGAGCTTGAGGATTTCCTCGATCGGCACGCCCGCTTCGGCGACGATCGTGTCCCATGATTCGGCGCGCAGATCGGCGGCGAAGGCGTCGAAACCGACCGTGTGTTCAGCGATGAAGTCGACGTCGAGAATACGTTGGGTGCCTTGCACCACGGCTTGATCGTCGAGTTCGAGCGTGCGCTTGGCCACGCCCTTGATGAGCGCGAAGTCGCCGCCGATGCGCGGGCGGATGAACACCGAACTGATCTGCACGCCCTTGGGCGAGAGCATGTCGAGCGTGTGCTGCGGGCTCGCGAAGCGTTCCAGGCCGCGCTCCTTGAGCGGGTTGATCGACACGATGGTCGCGCCGCGCCTGGCGCATTCGCGCAATTCGCCCAGCATGCGCGGGTGATTGGTCGCGGGATTCTGGCCGAAGATGAAGATCGTATCCGCGTGTTCGAAGTCGTCGAGCGTGACGGTGCCCTTGCCGATGCCGACCGTGCCCGGCAAGCCGCGGCTGGTGGCTTCGTGGCACATGTTCGAGCAGTCGGGGAAGTTGTTGGTGCCGTACATGCGCACGAACAGCTGGTACAGGAACGCGGCTTCGTTGCTGGCGCGGCCCGAGGTGTAGAAGGCGGCGCGGTTCGGATCGTCGAGCGCCTTGAGATGCTTTGCGATCAACGCGAAGGCGGCGTCCCATTCGATCGGCACGTAGCGGTCCTGCTTCGAGTCGTAGACCATCGGATCGGTCAGGCGGCCGTGCTGCTCCAGCTCGTAATCCGATTGCGCCATCAGGTCGGTGACGGTGTATTGCTCGAAGAACGCGGGCGTCACGCGCTTGCTGGTGGCTTCCGCCGCCACGGCTTTCACGCCGTTTTCGCAGAATTCGAAGGTGGACGCGTGTTCGCGATCCGGCCAGGCGCAGCCCGGGCAGTCGAAGCCGTCCGGCTGATTCTGCTTGAGCAGCGTGCGGTAGTTGGCGCCCGAGACCTTTTCCTTGATGAGATTGATGGCGACCTGTTTGAGTGCGCCCCAACCGGCGGCGGGATGATGGTACGGCTCGATGCGGGCTTCGGGCTTCTTCATGATGCGCTGGCTTCGGATCTGCTTTGGAGGGAGGTGGGCGGACTGCCCAATGTCGTGAGACTACTGTGTGCCTGTGTACCTGGTGAGCACAGAAAATCGAAAAAGCAAGGGATACAGTTGCGACGATTTGACATAGACTGGCGAGATCGCCTCTGTGCCTGCCTTGCCGACATGAACGTTCCGCCGTCCGCGCCTTCATCCGCGCTTTCGTCCGCCTCTGCGCCGTCTTTGGCGCCCCGTTACGAACAGCTCGCCGACGAGATCGAAGCCGCCGTGCGGCGCGGCGTGTTCGGGCCCGGCGAGCGCATTCCTTCGGTGCGGCGCGCGAGCGGGCAGCACGGCGTGAGCATCAAGACCGTGCTGCATGCCTATGCGCTGCTGGAGAGCCGGGGCGTGATCGAGTCGCGGCCGCAGTCGGGCTTTTTCGTCAAGGCGCGGCCGAAGGTGCACGGTGCGCAATCCGCGCAGAAAGCGCGCCGCGCCGGCGCGGCCGTCGCGCCGAAGGCCGCCGCCAAAGCCGCGCCGGCCGCCGCACCCGCGCCCGTGGACGTGAGCCGCCTGGTGCTCTCGACGCTGCGCAGCATCGGCGCGCAGGATGCCGTGCCGCTCGGCTCGCCCTATCCCGACCCCGCGCTTTATCCGTGGCGGCGCGTGAACCAGTACGCGAACGCCATCGCGCGGCGTCACGCGAGCTGGAACCTGATCGACGATCTGCCGCCTGGCAATCCCGAACTGATCCGCCAGATCGCGCGCCGTTACGCGGAAAACGGCACCACCATCGATCCCGATGAAATCGTCATCACCGTGGGCGCGACCGAGGCCATCAATCTGAGCCTTCAGGCCGTGGCCAAACCCGGCGATACGGTCGCCGTGGAGTCGCCCACCTACTACGCCATGCTGCACGCCATCGAGCGTCTGGGCATGCGCGCGATCGAGGTGAGCACGCATCCGCAGACCGGCATCGATCTGGACGCGCTCGAACGGGTGCTCAAGCGTCAGAAGGTGGCGGCCTGCATGGTGATGCCGAACTTTCAGAATCCGCTGGGCTTCCAGATGCCCGACGACCACAAGGCGCGGCTCGTCGCGCTGGCGGCCAGGCACGATCTGCCGGTGATCGAGAACGATGTCTATCAGGAGCTGTATTTCGGGCAGACGCGGCCTGTGTCGCTCAAGCAGTTCGACACGCGCGGGCTGGTGCTGCACTGCGCGTCGTTCTCGAAGAGTCTTTCGGCTTCGTACCGCATCGGCTGGGCGCTGCCGGGCCGCTATCGCGCGCAGGTCGAAAAACTCAAGTTTCTCAACACGCTGACCACGCCTTCGGTGCCGCAAGTGGCGCTCGCCGACTACCTTCGCCACGATGGCTACGACCGCCATCTGCGCCGGCTGCGGCGTTTTTACCGCCAACAGGCGCGGCTCATGCGTGCGATGATCGAGCGTTTCTTTCCGGCCGGCACGCGTACTTCCGATCCGCAGGGCGGTTACGTGCTGTGGGTGGAACTGCCGCCGCGCGTCGATTCGATGCGGCTTTATCAGGCCGCGCTCGCGCAGGGCATCACCATCGGGCCGGGGTATATGTTTTCGATGCGCAACGACTTTCACCACTACATTCGCCTGAACTATAGCTATCCGTGGACGGCGCAGACCGAGACGGCGTTGAAGACGCTCGGCGAGCTGATTGCGAAGATGGCGTGAGGAGACCCACGATGCACGACGAACAGGCTAACAACGATATCGATGGCGACGATGGCGACGGCGGCGGCATCGACCCGACGCTGGTCGCCATCCTCGAACAGCTCTGGCGCGCGCACCGCGAAACGCCCGATCGCGAATGGTCGCTCGCGAAGCTCTCCAAGCAGGCCGGCGTACCGATGAGCGGGCTGCGCCGCCATCTGACCGCGCTGGTGGACAGCGGCCTCGTGGTGACCACGCTGTCCGAGGACGGCACGGGCCGCGCGAGCCTGTCCGACGACGGCCGCACTTTCTGCGCCGAAGTGTTCGGCGACGCCGCGCCGTAAATTCGCGGGCTTGCAGAGCGAGGGTTTGAGCAGACTCGCGTGTCTGGCCTTAAGCTACGTCATCGTTTCACTCGTCAAACGTCATGGACTATATCGACAGCCTGCGGATCTTCCGTTCCGTCGTCGAAGCGCGCAGCTTCACGCGCGCCGCGGACATGCACGGCCTTGCTACGCCCGTCGTCTCGCGGGCGATCGCGCGGCTCGAAAAGCGTCTGGGCAGCCGCCTGTTTCATCGGACCACGCGCGCCGTTTCGCTGACAGAAGCCGCCGAGCGCTTCTATGACGGCTGTTGCCGCGTGCTCGACGATCTCGACGCGCTGGAGGCAGGCGCGACCGAACAGACCCGCGAGGCCAACGGCGTGCTGCGCATCGTCGCGCACACCACGGCTACGGTGAACCGGCTGGTGCCGCTGATCTCCAGCTTCAAGCGCGCGCATCCGAAGGTGACGCTCGACGTGATGATGACCGAGCGTCCCGTCGATCTGGTCGCGGACGGCTACGATCTTGGCCTCGTGCTGCCGTTCATGCTCAACACCGACACCACGGTGACCAAACTGCTCGAACGCATTCCGCTCGCGCTCGTCACCACCCCCGCTTATCTGGCCGCGACGTCCACGCCGAAACATCCCGCCGATCTGGCCTCACATGTGTTCGTGCCGATGCCGCCTTCACTGCGCAAGCCCACGCTCACGTTCCGCGTCGACGGCGAGGACGTGACCGTGCCGCTCAAGTACGAAATCGCCTCCAATAATCCCGCGTTCAACCGCGAGATGGTGCTGGAAGGTTTCGGCATCGGCATTCTTCCGCAGGGCCTCGTGCAAACGGAACTGGAGCAAGGCCGCCTTGTGACGCTGCTCGACGATTTTCCGATGAGCGACATGCAGATCGAAATTCGCCTGGCCTATACCTCGCGCACGCTGCTGCCTGCCAAGGTGCGCGCGTTCATCGACCATGCGACCGCGTTTTTTGGCGGCGTGGTGCATCCCGTGCAGAAAGTGGATTGAAAGTTTCAGGGGCGTAAAGCAAGGGATTGTTCTCCGCGCGGACATAAAGTGATGCCGCGCGCGGCGGTTGTGACGGAACGCACTGCCGTCTAATCTGTGCGTATGCACACATACGCCGATTCCCTCGTCGATTCATTACCGGATGCGCCGGTTCAGGGCGCCGAGCCCGCGCCGTTTCCGGAGCATGACGACTGTTTCGCCGTGCGCCAGGCGGCCCGCCATCTCTCGCAGCTTTACGAGCGGCACCTGAGCGCGGCGGGCGTCACGCCCACGCAGTTCAGCATTCTGGGCGCGCTGGGCGCGGCGGCAGTGGCGGTGGCGGGCGGCGAGGCATCGCTGACGATGGTGCAGTTGTCCCGCACGATGGTGATGGAGCGTACGACGCTGGTGCGCGCGCTGCGTCCGCTGCTGCGCGGCGCGCTGGTGGAAGATCTGGCGGCGGCGAGCGATTGCCGCCGCCGGCGTCTGGCGCTCACCCAGGCAGGCCGCGAAAGGCTGCTTGAGGCCAACGTGCACTGGCGTGCCGCGCAGGACGAATTCGAGCGCCGTTTCGGGCCGCGACGGGCGGCCTGGTTGCGGCGCGAACTGCTGCGCATCACGCGCGCGGTGTGAATCGAACCGTTTGTTTTGTCATTGAGTCGGGCCGCTTCAATCGTAAGGCGGCAATTTTTTAATCTTCGTAGTGCATATACACAGGTGAGCGACATGTCGAGTCCTTCCACTCCTGCCTCGGGCGCCTCGGCTCCCGCCCCGCGCGAACGCGCCGGCCTGCCCTGGATGCGTCTCGCACTGGGCGCAGTGGCGCTGGTGCTCGCGGTGGCGGGCAGCTACTGGTTCTTCGTGCTGCGCTTCGTGCAAAGCACCGACGACGCCTACGTTGGCGGCAACGTTACCTTGATGGCGCCGCGCGTGAGCGGCTTCGTATCCGAAATCGACGTGCAGGACAACCAGCGTGTGAAAGCGGGCCAACTGCTGATGCGGCTGGATTCGCGCGACTACGACGCCCGACTCGCCCAGGCCGATGCCGATCTGGCGAGCGCCCGCGCCGCCGTGACGCAACTCGAAGCGCAGCGCACCTTGCAGGCAGCGGTCATCAATCAGCATCAGGCCGAAGTGCGCTCCTCGAATGCCGAACTCACGCGCAGCGCCCAGGACCAGACGCGTTACCGGGCGCTGGTGAAAGACGACGCCGTGTCGAACCAGCTGGTCGAACGCGCCGACGCCGATTTCGCCAAGGCGCAGGCCTCGGTGGCCCAGAGCGGCGCAACGGTGGTGGCGTCGCAGCGTCAGCTCGACGTGCTGGCCGCGCAGATCGCCGACGCCCAGGCGCGCGTGGGCACGGCAGAAGCGGCACGCCGCCTCGCCGCGCTCAACGTCGAATACACCACCATCCGCTCGCCCGTCGATGGATTCATCGGCAACCGCACGGCGCGTGTGGGCATGCTCGCGAACGTCGGCTCGCCGCTCCTGACCGTGGTGCCCGCGAGCGATCTCTGGGTGGACGCCAACTTCAAGGAAGACCAGTTGAAGAAGATGCGCGCGGGAGACCGTGCCGACATCGAACTGGACGCCGCGAGCGGCACGCTGCACGGCACGGTGGAGAGCCTTGCGCCCGCCACCGGCGCGACCTTCAGCGTGCTGCCGCCCGAGAACGCCACGGGCAACTTCACCAAGATCGTGCAGCGCGTGCCGGTGCGTATTCACGTGAACGTGCCGCAGGGCATGGAAGGCGTGCTGCGCCCCGGCCTCTCGGCGACGGTGAAGGTGCATCTGGGCGAGCAGGGCGATGGCGGCCAGCCCGTCGCTGCCGCCTCGAACTGAACCACAGGCCAGACGCTATGAACGCCCCGACCTCCGCCGCCGAAGTCACCGCAGCACCCCCAGCGCCCGCGGCCCCTTCGGCCCCTTCAGCACCGCTCGCGCCGCATCTCCAGCCCATCGGCCAGCGCGCCTTTGCCTTCGCGCTGATGTGTATTGGCTTTTTCATGGCGACGCTCGATATCCAGATCGTGGCGTCGTCGCTGCGCGATATCGGCGGTGGACTGTCCGCGAGTCAGGACGAGCTTTCCTGGGTGCAGACCGCCTATCTGATCGCCGAAATCATGGTGATTCCGATGTCGGGCTGGCTCTCGAAAGTGCTCTCGACGCGCTGGCTGTTCGTGGCGTCGGCGGTCGGCTTCACGATCACGAGCATGCTGTGCGGCCTCGCCTGGGATATCCACTCGATGATCGTGTTTCGCGCGCTGCAAGGCGCACTGGGCGCGGCGATGATCCCCACCGTGTTCACCACCGCGTTCGTGCTGTTTCCCGGCAAACAGCGCATCGTTGCGTCGACCACGATCGGCGCGCTCGCGTCGCTCGCGCCCACGCTCGGCCCCGTGATAGGCGGCTGGATCACCGATCAATGGTCGTGGCACTGGCTGTTCTATCTGAACCTCGCGCCCGGCATCGCGGTGGCCGCGCTGGTGCCCAGATACGTGCATATCGACGAACCCGATCTCTCGCTCGTCAAGCGCGGCGACTATATCGGCATTGTGCTGATGTGCGCCTTTCTCGGTTGCCTCGAATACGTGCTGGAAGAAGGGCCGCGCAAGAACTGGTTCGGCGACGACGCCATCGTGGCCTGTGCCTGGATCGCGGCGATCAGCGGCTTTCTGTTCATCGTGCATGCGCTCACCGCGAAGGACCCGATCGTCGATCTGCGTGCGCTCACGGTACGCAACTTCGGCATCGGCAGCGTGCTGTCGTTCGTGACGGGCATCGGCATCTTCGTGGCGGTGTTTCTCACGCCGCTCTTTCTCGCCGAAGTGCGCGGCTTCAGTTCCTTGCAGATCGGTTTGTCGCTGCTTTCGGTGGGCGTGTTCCAGTTGCTCGCGCTGGGCGTCTATGCCTACGCAACGCGGTATTTCAGCATGCGTGCGCTGCTGCTGTTCGGTCTCGTGTGCTTTGGTCTTGGCTGCTATCTGTATGTGCCGCTCACGCACGATTGGGGCTGGCAGCAATTCCTGCTGCCGCAGGCGCTGCGCGGCATCGGCCAGCAGTTCGCGGTGCCGCCCATCGTGACGATGTCGCTGGGTTCGCTGCCGCCTTCGCGCCTCAAATCGGCCAGCGGTCTGTTCAATCTGATGCGCAATCTGGGTGGCGCGATCGGCATTGCCGTGAGCGCGACCATGCTCAACGACCGCCTTAATTTTCACTATCTGCGTCTGAACGAGAGCGTCACGCATGGCGTGCCGCAAGTCGAAGGACTGCTGGCGGGGCGCACGGCGTACTGGCAGTCGGTGGCGGGCAATACGCTCGATGCGGCGCAAACCGGCATCGCGCAACTGCACGCGCTGGTATTGCGCGAAGCGCTGGTGATGACGTTCTCCGATACGTTTTTCGTGCTCTCGCTGTGCTTTGTGGTCGCGATCGTCAGTGTGCTGTTCTCGCGTCCCATCACGACCGCCGCGCCGCCGCCCGACGCGCATTGAGCCTGAATTGAGCCCGAGTTGAGCCCGAGTTGAGCCGGAATTTGAGTCTTGAAGGTCCAAACATGACTACCTCCATTCGTTCTTTCGTGCGGCCCGCGCGACTGGTTTTGTCGGCGCTTGCCGCCGCCGTGCTGGCAGCTTGCGCAGTGCAGCCCGCCCAGCATCCCGATCTGCCTGCCGCCGTGCAATCCACCGCGCCCGCCGCCTGGCGCATCGACGCGCCGCAGGATGCCGTCGATGCGTGCGCCTGGTGGGCGCAGTTCGACGACGCCACGCTCGACACGCTCATTGCCGGCGTGCTGACCGGCAATCTCGACCTGCAGGCGGCAGCGGAGCGCGTCAAGCAGGCGCAATCGATCACGACGCAAAAGCACGCGGCGCTGCTGCCGCAACTGGATTTCACGGCGCGGGGCGCGTATGCGCGCCAGAACACGCCGCCGCCGCTGGGCTACGTGAAGCAGGCGGGCGCGGGCGTGGCGCTGAGCTGGTCGCCCGATGTATTCGGCGGCGAGCGGCTCGATCTGCTGGCAGCGCAGGCCAATCTGGTCGGCCAGAAGCATGCGCTCGACGCGGTGCGTCTCGCGCTGGCGGCCGATGCGGCTTCGGCGTATGTCGATCTGCGCTGGGCGCAAGCCGAGTTGAAGATTCTTCAGGATAACGTATCGATACGCCAGCGCACCTTGCAGCTCACGCAGGACCGCTTGAAGTATGGTCTGTCGACCCAGCTCGACGTGACGCGCGCGCAGACGCAACTGAGCGAACTGCAGGCGCGGATTCCGCGCGCTCAGGCCAGCATCGATCATCAGCTCAATCTGATCGCCGTGTATACCGGGCGCACGCCTGAATCCGTTGCGCAGCTTGCGCTTGCCACGCCCGCGCCGATTCCCGCCGCGCCGCAGAGCGTGCCGCAACTGCTGCCGTCCGAAGCGCTGCTGCGCCGCCCCGACGTGCAGGCCGCCTACGCGACCGTGCAGCAGCGTGCGGCGGAAGTGGGCGTGGCGCGCGCCGAGCGTTACCCCAAGTTCTCGCTCAACCTCACGGACGGTGTGCTCGCTTCGTCGTATCTGGGTATGCCGACGTTGACCGACAACCTCTTTAGCGCGGCCTTGGGCGCGACCAGCCCGATCTTCAACGCGGGCCGCATCACCGCCGATATCGAGCAAAGCGAAAGCCGCATGCGCGAATCGCAGCTCAATCTGCAACAGACCATGCTGCAGGCGCTGCGCGAAGTGGAGGACAGCCGCACCGATCTCGTCAGTTCGGCCACGCAGACGCAACAGTTGCACGACGCGGTGGGCTCGTCGGCGCAGGCGCTCAAGCTCGCGAACCAGCTCTACAAAGGCGGCGCGGCGGATTTTCTCGATGTGCTGAGCGCGCAGCAAACCTGGCTGGCGGACGCCGATCTGCTCAACGATGCGCAGCGCGAGCGCGCGCAGGCGGCGGTGGCGCTGTATCGATCGCTGGGCGGCGGTTGGAGCGAAAGCGGCGATGTGATCGCGCAGGGTACCGATCGCGCGTCAGGCGGCTAATGATTCGGCATCCATATCAATCGGCGATGTCAGCCGTTCGCGCGCGCGGCGCTGCGCCATTGCGCGGGCGTCATGCCCACGTGACGCTTGAAACCGCGCTGGAACGCGGCATCGGATTGATAGCCCACGTACTCGCCGATCTCGGCGACCGGCTGGCTGCCTTGCGCGAGCAGACGCCCGGCAAGCGTCATGCGGATGTCGGTGAGCACGTCGGCGGCGGAACGGCCAATCGCTTCGTCGAAATGACGTGCGAAGGTCGCGCGCGACATGTGGCACAGATCGGCGAGTTCGGGGAGCGTCCAGGGCTTGCCGGGCGTGTCGAACATGGCGTCGATGGCGGGCTGCAGGCGCGGGCGTTGCGCCAGCGCGAGCAGGCCGCGCGGCGGCGCGTCGGTGTGGCTCGCGTAGCGCAGCGTGAGCGCGAACAACGCGCCCGACAAATGATTGACAAGCGATTCGCTGCCGGGCTGCGCTTCGAGCGCCTCGTCGCGCAGCAGGTCGATCAGCCGCACAAGCCGCTCGGGCACCTCGCCGCCTTTGGGCGCGCTGCTCACCACCAGACGCCCTGGCAGATTCTCGCGCAGCAGGCGTTGCGGCACGGCGGGCAGCACGAAACTGCCGCACAGCACATCGGCGATATCGCCGTCGCCGTGATTCGACTCGATGGTGCGGCCGTGCTCGATGCGCTTGTCGATGGGGGCGGGCGCGGCACCGCTGCCGTCGTGCAACTGGTGAGCTCCGCCAGAGGGGAACAGCACGATATCGCCCGCCTTCAGCTCGGTGGGCGCGCCGTGGGCGTCTTCGACGACCGCGCTGCCGCTGAGCAATACGTGGTAGCGCATTTCGCGCGCGTCGGCGTCGGGCTGCTCGATCCGCCAGGGCGCGCCAAAGTGGCAACGCACGTCGAGACGGCCCGCGACGGGCATGAGCGACAGGAGGCGGCTGAGGATATCCATGGTCGGCGGCATGAGACGAATGAGCATGAAGTCGCGTCATTCTGGCATTAAAAGCGGCGGCGTGCGCGCATAGACTGGCGTCATGCCATCGACGATGGCGCGCCGGAACCGGCAACCCTCTCACTGCTCTCAAGGAGTCGATCATGTCCCGTCTCACCGCCATCAAGCCCGAAGAAGCCACCGGCGCTGCCGCAGAAGTATTCGCGAAGATCCGCAAGGCTGTCGGCAAGGTGCCCAACGCTTATGCCACCATCGGCACGCACAGCCCCGAAGCGCTGGCTTCGATCCTGGGTGTGGAAGCCGTGCTGGCCGGCGGCTCGCTCTCGAAGGCCGATATTGAAGCGATCAAGCTGGCGGTGAGCGAAGTCGCCGGCTGTGATTACTGTGTTGCTGCACACACGCTGGCGGGCAAGTTCGCGGGTCTGTCGCCCGACGCGATGAAGCAGATTCGCGCGGGCGAAGCCACCGGCGACGCGAAGCGCGATGAACTGGTGCGCTTCGTGCGCACGCTGGTGCGTACGCACGGCACGGTCGCGCAAGCGGATGTGAATACCGTCAAGGAAGCCGGCTATAGCGAGCGTCAAATCGTGGAAACGGCCCTGGCGATCGCATCGATCACGTTCACGAATCTCGTGAATCGCGTCAACGATACGACGCTGGATTTCCCCGCGGTGGCGTAAAGCTAGCGAAGCAGGCAGCGAAGCAGGGCGCGCATTTTTTGTAATTCGCGCCCTGCCGCTTGCTGAATCGGACATAAACCATGCCACACGCGACGAGTGCCGCCTCCACGAATTCCTTTGAATGTGTGCATATGCATACATAAACTGAAGCAGTGAACGCAGTGCAACTGCAATCTCATGGAGAAAACACGATGAGCAGCATGAATTCAGCACGGGAAATTGTTTTGTGTCAGCCAGTGCGCACGGCGATTGGCGCATTCAATGGTTCGCTCAAGGGCGTGCCAGCGACCGAACTGGGCGCGATCGCGGTGCGCGAAACGCTCGCGCGCGCGAAACTCGATCCGGCCCTGCTCGGTTCAGTGGTGCTGGGCAATGTCATTCAGGCCGGCAACAAGATGAATCCCGCGCGTCAGGCGGAACTGGGCGGCGGCGTGCCGGTGCAGGTGCCAGCGTTGACGGTGAACCGCGTATGCGGCTCGGGCGCGCAGGCGATTGCGAGCGCGGCGCAGGAAATCCTGCTTGGTCTGGGCGATGTGGCGCTGGCTGGCGGGATGGAGAACATGGACCGCGCGCCTTATCTGATGGACGGCGGCCGCTGGGGTTATCGCATGGGCAACGCCGAAGTGCACGACAGCATGTTGCGCGATGGGCTGGTGGATGCGTTTTCGGGCCAGCATTCCGGCTGGCATACTGAAGATCTCGTGAAAAAAGCCGAACTCACGCGCGAACAGCAGGATCGCTGGGCAGCGCGTTCGCAGCAGCGTTTCGCTGCGGCGCAGGCGGCGGGGCGCTTCAAGGAAGAGATCGTCGCGGTGGAGCTGAAGGGCCGCAAGGGCGTGGAGCGTTTCGAAGCCGACGAAGCGCCGCGTCCCGATACGACGTTCGAGACGCTTGCCAGACTCAAGCCGGCGTTCCGGCCGGACGGCACCATCACGGCGGGCAATGCGCCCGGGCTCAATAGCGCGGCGGCGGCGATGCTGGTGGCCGAGCGCGGTTTCGCCGAAGCGCAGGGTCTTGCGCCGATGGTGCGGCTGGTCTCGTGGGGCGTGGCTGCCGTCGAGCCGGGCATGTTCGGCCTCGGTCCCGTGCCGGCCGTGCAACTGGCTTTGCAGCGCGCAGGCTGGTCGCTGGGCGATGTCGAACGCTTCGAGATCAACGAGGCGTTCGCAGCGGTGCCGCTCGCGGTGATGAAGCAGCTCGGCATTCCCGACGATGTGGTCAACGTGGAAGGCGGCGCGATTGCGCATGGCCATCCGATCGGCGCGACGGGCGCGATTCTCACGACACGTCTCGCATGGTCGATGCAGCGTGACGGCGTGCGCCGGGGCGTGGTGACGCTGTGCATCGGCGGCGGCCAGGGTATCGCGCTGGCGCTTGAGAAAGTATGATGGCCGGGCGCGCACGGTGGTGCAAGAAGCGCTGCGCGCGCCTTTGACTAACGAAGCGAACCAGGCAAAACCGAAGGTGAACGGCGATGACGAAGCGAGTAACGCGCGAGGAATGCAACTGTTTTGCGCTGCGGCAGGCCGCGCGCTTCGTCACGCAGCTTTACGAGCGTCATCTTTCGCAGGCGGGCGTGACGGCGGCGCAATTCACGATCCTCTCGCGTCTGGCGGGACGTCCCGACGCCACCGCCGCCGAGCTTTCCGATGAACTTGTGATGGACCGCACCACGCTCGTGCGTGCGCTCAAACCCTTGCAGCGCGACGGCCTCGTGCTGACCGCTGCCGCCGGGCACGATACGCGCACCCTGGTTTATCGGCTATCGGCAAGCGGCTTGCGGCGCTTCGACAAGGCGCATGCACTCTGGCAGGACGCCCAGACTGAATTCGAGCAATACATGAAGCGCGACCGCGCCAAGGCCTTGCGCGCCGAATTGTTCGCGCTTACCCAGGCGGCGGCTTGAGGTTTTAACAGCGGGGTTTAACTGCGGGTTTTAAAAACAGCGCGCTTTCAGAACGACGCACGCCTGATATTGGCGCTGCGCTGGCTTCGCTTGCAAGGTCGCGACAGCAGGGTAAGCCCACACAACCCCCAGCGTCCCGATCCGTCTCGAAAATGGCATGATGCAGTTTCCAGAGTTCGACGCCACGCCGCCGGGTTCTCATGAGACGACATCGACCGCCCCTGCCGCATTTCATGCGCGATCCCTCGCATCCCGCGTGGCGCGACATCGCGTTATCCACGCTGCCGGTCGCGCTGTTCTGTATTGCCGTGGTCGCGCTGGTGGTCTGGCTCGTCGATCCCGCACCGCCGCGTTCCATCACCATCAGCGCGGGGCCGCGCGACAGCTCGTTCATGCAGATGGCCGAGGGCTATCGCGCGATCCTCGCGCGCAACGGCGTTAAGCTCAAGATCCTCGAATCGGATGGCTCGGTCGAAAATCTCCAGCGCCTGCTCAATCCCAAATCGCATGTCGATCTTGCCTTCGTGCAAGGCGGCATCGCGCAAGGCATCAATACCGATACGCTGATGTCGCTGGGCAGCGTGGCGTATCTGCCCATCGTGGTGTTCTATCGCGGCAACGGGCTTTCGCAGCTATCCGATCTCGACGGCAAGCGCATTGCGATTGGCCGCGTGGGCAGCGGCACGCGTGAGCTGTCGCTGCGGCTGCTGCACGCGAACGGCATGGACCCAGGCGGCGATGCGACCTTCCTGCCGCTCGACGGCCTGGAGGCCGCCACCGCGCTGGTATCGGATCGCGCCGATGCCGCCATGCTCAGCGGCGATTCCACCACGCGCACGCTCATGCTACGGCTGCTCAATATTCCGGGTATCTCGGTGATGAGCTTCGAGGAAGCGTCTGCCTATACGCGCATTTTCCCGTATCTCGAAGGCGTGGACCTGCCGCCGGGCGTGCTCGATCTGCGCCGCCGCGTGCCGCAGCAAACCGTGCATCTGGTCGGGCCGACGGTGGAAATCGTCGCGCGCAATACGCTGCATCCGGCGATCTCCGATCTCATCATCGAAGCCGCGAGCGAAGTCAACGGCGTGCCGGGTCTGCTGCAGCGCGCGGGCCAGTTTCCCAGCCCCGATGCGCACGATTTCCGCATCAGCGAAGACGCGACGCGCTACTACAAGTCGGGCAAAAGCTTTCTTTATCGTACGCTGCCATTCTGGCTTGCGAGCGTCGCGGACCGGCTGCTGGTTTTGCTGCTGCCGCTGGCCGTGCTGGTGTTCCCCGCCTTGCGCGCGATCCCCGCGCTCTATCGCTGGCGCGTGCGCTCGCGCATCTATCGCTACTACGGCGCGCTGATCGCCATCGAGCGCGATGCGCTCAAACACACGAGCGAGGAGGAGCGCGTGGCGCTCATCAACGAACTCGACGAGATCGAAAGGTCGCTCAATACGCTGCGCATGCCGCTCGCGTATGCCGATGCTTTCTATGTGCTGCGCGAGCACGTGGGCTTCGTGCGCATGCACCTCATGCCCGCGCGTCGGCAACCTCAAAACGCGACACATTGATGATGCAAGCGCGTTGTTTGCTGTGTGCCTGAAGGTCGATTGAATGCTTCCCGAATTATTTCGTAGTCCGTTTTTATCGGCTTGATTGATCCACTTTTCAAAACAGACAAACTTTAACGAACCGGCGGTTGACACTACGAGTCGCCCCCCTATATTTTGCCGCTAGTACCTGTACGACGTCGCATGGCATCCGGGCGCAAGCACAAGCACAAGCCAACCTTCGCGCCGCAAGCAGGAATGCCGCTGCTGGACACGCAGTTGGGCATTCGCAAAGACCTACCCGCAACGAGGAGGGCCGATTCGTGAAACCGTCCGGTGTACGCCAGCATGCTGCCTGGCTCATATGCGCCGCGCTCGCGGCCGCACCGCTGTACATTGGGCCTGCCGGGCCCACTGCCGCATTGGCGCAAAGCGCGGCGCATCTCTCCAGCCAGCAACTCGATTCGCTCACCGCGCCGGTCGCGCTGTACCCGGACGCCTTGCTCGCCCAGGTGCTCATGGCCGCCACGTTCCCGCAGGACGTGCAGTCCGCCGCAGCATGGTCCAAGGCCAATCCTAAACTTCAGGGCGACGATGCCGTGAAGGCGGTCGCCTCGCAGCCCTGGGACCCTAGCGTGCAATCGCTCGTCGCGTTTCCGCAGGTGCTGGCCACGATGTCGTCCAGGCCCGACTGGGTCGCGCAGATCGGCAATGCCTTTCTCGCGCAGCCGAACGACGTGATGGATTCCGTGCAACGTCTGCGCGCGCAGGCGCAGAAGGCCGGCAACCTCAAGTCGAGCGAGCAGCAGAAGGTCGTGGTGCAACCTGCGTCCAGCACCACTACGACCCAGACCATCGTGATCGAACCGGCCAATCCGCAGGTGGTCTATGTGCCAACCTACAACCCCACCGTGGTCTATGGCACGTGGCCGTATCCGGCCTATCCGCCGGTGTATATGCCGCCGCCTCCGGGCTACGCAATCGCCGCGGGCTTCGTGAGCGGGCTCGCCTTTGGCGCGGGCGTGGCAGTGGCGAATTCGCTGTGGGGCGGCTTCGGTTGGGGCACGCACGACGTCAACATCAACGTCAATCGCTACAACAATATCAACGTCAACAACCGCATCAACACGAACGGCTCGACTGCCAACTGGAATCGCAACGCCAATGTGGAGCGCCGCCAGAACTTCAATCAGAACCTGAGCAACGCGAATCTGAATGGTCAGCGCAACCAGTTTCGCGGTTACGACCAGTCGCGTCAGCAGGCCGCGCAGACCTTGCAGAACCGCACCGGCCAGAACATGAACGGCAACGCCAGCCAGCGGCTGAACGATATCCAGCACGGCGGTACGCGGCCCGGCGCGGGCGGCCCGGGTGCGAACGGCACGCAAAACGCCAATCGCGGCAACGAGTTCAACAACCGTGCGCAGAACGCCAACCGGCAAAACGACCTCAGCAACCGTGCCCAGAGCGCCAATCGCGACAACGCGTTGCGCGGCGCCGGGGATGGCGGTGGAGCGCGCGCCGATATGCAGCGCGGCCAGCAAAGTCGAGAGGCCTTCCAGAACCGTGGCGGCGGCGCTCGCCTGGGTGGTGGTGGCGGTGGCGAACGCCACTTTGGCCGTCGTTGAATATCTATAGGAGTCTCGCGATGATCCGTACTCACGCACGCCGCCCGTCGCAAGGCGCGCGGCCTGCCGGGCTCACCCGGCTCAGCGCGGCGCTGGCGTTTGCGCTGTTCGCCGCGCCTGCCTTGCTGGCCGTACCCGGCGCGGGCGCGGCCTTGGCGCAGGCCGTGTATCCCACGCCCGATGCCGCGGCCCAGGCCTTCACCGACGCACTCTCCAGCAACGACCACGAAGCGATGAAACACGTGCTCGGCAGCAATTTCCAGCAGTTCATTCCCACCCAGAACATTGGCGAGGATGACATCAACGACTTCCTCGGCGCGTGGGCCAAAGGCCATCAGATCGTGCCGGACGCCACGCCCGTCGCTGGCAAGGCCAGCGCGCATCTGAGCGTCGGCGACAGCGGCTGGACGCTGCCGGTCCCGCTGGTGCAGAGCGGCAGCGGCTGGCGCTTCGACCCACGCGAAGGCGGGATCGAAGTGCTCACGCGGCGAATCGGCCGTAACGAGCGCGCGGCCATGCTTTCGTCGCTGGCCTACGTCGATGCGCAGAACGACTATCGCAAGCTCATGCAGCACTACGCCCTGCGTATCGTGAGCACGCCGGGGGCGCATGATGGTCTGTACTGGCCGGTGGGCTCCGGCGAGGACCCAAGTCCGCTGGGGCCGCTTGCGGAAACCATGCCGCACGATTCGAAGATCACGCCGCAGGAGGGCTACCACGGCTACCACTTCCGGATCCTTACGGCGCAAGGCCCGCATGCGGATGGCGGCGCACGCAGCTACCTGGAAGCTGGCCAACTGACCAACGGCTTTGCTCTTGTGGCCTGGCCGGCGCAGTACGGCAAGACGGGGGTGATGAGCTTTATCGTCAATCAGGACGGCAAGCTGTACCAGAAGGACCTCGGGCCGAACGGCGCGAAAGCGGCCGCCGCGCTCAAGAGCTTCGATCCCGATCCGTCCTGGCAGGCCACGGCGCCCTGAGCGTCAAGTGCTGGCGCGCCGTGTAGCGCATACACGGTGTTTTTGCAGCAGGCGCCTTCGGGCGCCTTTCTTTTTGTATGTTCTGTTCATTGCGTTGCCGCTGGCCAGGTTTGCAACGCTTGAACGCTCTTGACGTGTAAATCGGGCACAATCGGCTGGAAGTGGGGGCTGACGGCGCGCAGCCGCCTCCACTTTGCGGCTGGGGAGAGGGTGAAAGCGAGGCCGGATCGATGCCGGGCACGTCGTTTGCTGTATCCCTGCGCAAACTCTTATTCGTGTGGAGATAACGACATGCAACGACGCAACTTCATGCTTTCGGCAGCCGTAGCGCTTGCCTCCGGCGGTATGGCGCTCGCAGGCTGCACCACTACGCCGGGCAACACCTCCAACGCTGCGACGGATATGTCGAAGCGCCAGTCGATCGACGCCAATGTCGACGACGCAATGACGAAGCTGTATTCGACCGTCAAGGGCTCGCGCGAGCTGGTCGCCAAGTCGCGCGGCGTGCTGGTGTTCCCGTCGGTGCTGCAGGCGGGCTTTATCGTCGGCGCGCAATACGGCGAAGGTTCGCTGCGCGTGGGCGGCGCGACGACCGGCTACTACAGCACGGTGTCCGGCTCGTTCGGCCTGCAGGCCGGCGCGCAGTCGAAGGCCGTCATCTTCTGCTTCATGACCCAGGATGCGCTGGACAAATTCCGCAGCACCGACGGCTGGGCAGCGGGCGCGGACGCTTCGGTCGCGCTCGTGACGATCGGCGCGAACGGCGCGGTCGATACCAACACGGCAACGCACCCGGTCGAAGTCTTCGTGTTGACCAACGCCGGCCTGATGGCGGACGTCTCGCTCGCGGGCACCAAGGTTACGCGTTTGAAGATCTGATCGGTCTGGGCCTCGCCTGAAGACCGTGCAACGAAAAAGGGCAAGGCCGTCGTGGCCTTGCCCTTTCTATTTGGCGTGAACCGTCCTGCCTACAGGAATCGAAAGACGCGCCTCGGCGTCTCGATTAAGACAGTTTTTGTAATTAATATAATCTATCGAATTATCAGAAGTAATTCGTTGGAGCATCGCCTGGTTCGGTCGTCCTGCGCTCTCATGGATATCCCCTATGCAACGTCCGCGTGCTCCTGCCGATAGGACGAGACGAAGAGCACGAATGCGCAACATAAGAAGTCACACAAAGTAGACGCAAAAAAGCGACGCCCACCAAAGCGATCGCGGACCCATACGCCAGGAGACCGGACCACATGCTCAGAAACATCACGATTCGCGGAGGGCTCACCCTCGTCATCGGCATCTTCGTCGCCTTCTTGCTGGTCGTGATCGGCGTGGCCTATGGCGCGCTGAAGCTGACCAACGAGAGCCTGCTCGACACCCAGCGCAGCGCGCAGTCGCTCGCCGCGCTCAAGACCAGTTCCGAGCGGCTCCTGCAGGTGCGTCTCGCGCTGGGCGGCTACGAGACGCTCTTCAGCGTGGGCAAGTCCACCGACGGCATGCTCGATCAGGCGCACAAGATCCTTGCCGATTCGAACAAGGATTTCGCGACCTACAGCGCCGGCCCGTTCGCCGATGACGACGAGGCGCGTCTCGCGCATACCGTTGCGCAGGCGCGCACGGCGCTCGTCGAGCAGGCGCTCGAACCCGAGTACAAGGCGCTCGTGGACAACGACTTCAACACCTTCCGCACGATCCAGGGCGAAACCGCCGACCGCTATTACGGCACCTATGCAAAGGCCATCGACGCGCTGGAGGACTGGCAGCAGGCGCGCGAACAGCGCAATGCCGAAACGGCGGCGACGCGCTTTCGTTTTTCGCTGATCGTGTTCGCCGTGATCGGCGCGGTGGGCGTGGCGATCGGCCTGATCGCGCGCGGCGGGTTGGCTGCGGCGGTGGTCAAGCCCGTCGATACGGCGATACGCCACTTCCAGCGCATCGCCGCCGGCGACCTGAGCGTCGATGTGCGCGTGCGTTCGAGCAACGAAATGGGCCAACTGCTCGGCGCGCTGGCGCAGATGCGTGAAGCGCTGATCGGCACGGTCGCGCGCGTGCGCGGCAGCACGCAGGAAATCACCTTGGGCGCCAACCAGATCGCGGCGGGCAATGTCGATCTGTCGAGCCGCACGTCGCAGCAGGCGGCGGCGCTGCAGGAAACCGCCGCGAGCCTGGAGCAACTTTCGGCGGCGGTGCGCCAGAACACGGCGGGCGCGCAGGAAGCGAGCGGTCTCGCGCAGGGTGCGCTCAGCACGGTTTCGCGCGGCGCCGACGTGGTCGCGCGCGTGAACGAGACGATGAGCGACATCTCGTCGTCGTCGCGCAAGGTCGAAGAAATCACCGGCATCATCGAGGGCATCGCGTTCCAGACCAATATCCTTGCGCTCAACGCAGCCGTCGAGGCGGCGCGCGCGGGCGAGGAAGGGCGCGGCTTCGCAGTGGTGGCGCAGGAGGTGCGCAGCCTCGCACAGCGCTCGGGTACGGCGGCCAAGGAGATCAAGGAACTGATCGCCGCGTCGGTGGCGACAGTGGGCACGGGCGCGCGTCTGGTCGAGGAAGCGCGTCATACGATGGGCGAGGCGCGTGACGCCGTTGCGCGCGTGAGCCACATCATGGGCGAGATCACGGCGGCCACGCGCGAGCAGAGCGACGGCATCGAGCAGGTCAATCGGGCTATCGCGCAGATCGACGAGGTCACGCAGCGCAACGCGGCGCTGGTGGAGGAGGCGGCGGCGTCGGCGCAGTCGCTGGAATCGCAGGCCGATGCGCTGCGCGAAGCCGTTTCCGTGTTCCATCTGGCCGATGGCGCGGCCGCGCGCGCAGTGGCGCATGGCGGCCACGAAGCCGCCGGCGTGGGCGCGCTCGCCTTAACCTGAGGTTATATCCCCCGTTCGATTCGCCATTGAGTTCCTTTTTTTGCCCGGCGAGACTGGAAGGAACACAGAAAGCGGAAACAACGGGCTATGCGAATTTGCGTGCTGGGCGGCGGGGTGATCGGGGTCACGACCGCGTATTTTCTGGCCCGCGATGGACATCAGGTGACGCTCGTCGAGCGTCATTCAAACGTGGCGCAGGAGACCAGCCACGCCAACGGCGGCCAGTTGAGCTACAACTACGTGGCGCCGCTGGCCGATCCATCGGTGCTGCCGAAGCTGCCGCAATGGCTCTTTTCGCGCGACGCGGCGCTGCGTTTCGTGCCGCGGTTGGACCCGCGTCAATTGCACTGGTGCGTGGCCTTCCTGCGCGCCTGCACGCGCGAGCGCAGTCGCGCCACCACGGCGCAATTGCTTGGGCTGGGTTTTCTGAGCCAACGTCTGATGCACGATATCGTTGCGCGCGAAACCATCGACTTCGACTACGTGCGCAACGGCAAGCTCGTGGTGTTTCGCGATCAGGGCGGCTTCGAGGGCGCGCGCCGCCAGGCCGACTATCAGGCTCAACTGGGTTGCGAACAGCATGCGCTCGATGGCGCGGCGTGCGTCGCGCTTGAACCGGCGCTGGCGCATATCAGCGGCGAGATTGCGGGCGGCATTCACACGCCGGGCGAAGAAGCCGGCGATTGCGACCGCTTCACGCGCGGCCTTGCGCGCGCAGCCCAACGCGATGGTGTGGATCTGCGTCTCGCCACGCAATTTTCCGGACTGCGAACGAAAGGCAAGACAGTGGAAGCGGTGGTGACGTCGGCGGGCGACATCGAAGCCGATGCTTTCGTCGTGTGTCTGGGCATGCAGAGTCAGCCCTTGCTCAATTCGCTTGGCGTGCGCGTGCCGATGTATCCGCTCAAGGGCTACAGCCTCACGCTGCCGACGGCGCGTGCCCCGGGCGCGCCGCGCCTGTCAGTCACCGACGCGCATCACAAGGTGGTCTACGCGCCGCTTGGCGAGCGCCTGCGTATCGCGGGCATGGTCGATCTCAACGGCATGAGCGCGCAAGCCGATCAGGCGCGCATCGCCTTGCTCACGCGCCAGGCGCGCGAGACCTTTCCCGATGCGGGCGATTACCGCGCCGCGCAGACGTGGACCGGCATGCGGCCCGCTACGCCAGACAGTAAGCCGCTGATCGGCGCAACGCAATTTCGCAATTTATGGATGAACACGGGGCATGGTGCGCTGGGCTTTACGCTCGCCTGCGGCAGTGCCCAGTTAATGGCCGATCTGATCGCGCAGCGCACCTTGCCGCTCAACGGCGACGCGTTCGCGCCGGGCCGCTGAACGTTTTTCTCACCTCGTTTTCACAACACGCTGGGAGTAGAGCACGATGAACACAATCAGGACGAACGCGGCGCTGGCACTGGGCTTCACGACACTGGCCACGATAACGGCCGCGGCGCACGCCGACGAACTCGCGGGCACGCTCAAGAAAGTGCATGACAGCGGCGTGATCGTGCTCGGTACGCGCGAATCGTCGATTCCGTTTTCGTATTACGACCAGAACCAGAACGTGATTGGCTATTCGCAGGAGATTGCGCTGAAGATCGTCGATGCGGTCAAGCAGAAGACCAACACGCCCGGCCTCAAGGTCAAAACGATTCCGATCACCTCGCAGAATCGTATTCCGCTGATGCAGAACGGCACCATCGACCTGGAATGCGGTTCGACCACCAATACGTTCGAGCGCCAGAATCAGGCTGCGTTTTCGAACAGCATCTTTCTGTACGGCATTCGCTTTATCACCCGCAAGGACTCGGGCGTGAAGGATTTCCCTGATCTGGCGGGCAAGACCGTGGCGACCACGGCGGGCACTTCGGATGAACGCATGCTGCGCAAGATGAACGAAGAGAAGCACATGAACATGACGATCATCAGCGCCAAGGATCACGCTGAATCGTTCCTCAACGTGACGACGGGGCGGGCAGTGGCCTTCGTCATGGATGAGCCGCTGCTCTATGGCGAGCGCGCGAAGACGAAGAATCCGCAGGATTACGTGGTGACGGGCACGCCCCCGGTTTCGGAGAACTACGCCTGCATGCTGCGCCGCGACGATCCGCAGTTCAAGGCGCTCGTCGACGAAACGGTCGCGAAGATGCAGACCTCGGGCGAGATGGCGAAGCTCTACACGAAGTGGTTCACGCAGCCGATTCCGCCGACCGGCATGAATCTCGACTATCCGCTTTCGCAGCAGATGAAGGACCTGTTCGCGCATCCGAACGATAGGGCGCTCGATTAGGCGCTCGATTGATGCGGGCCTGCGCATGAGATTGCTTTAGCCCTGCATTTGCAGGCCTAAAAAGGAAAATGCCGCATTCCTGTGAAGGACTGCGGCATTGTCATTGCGCGGCGAACTGAGCCGCGCGGTACTGCATATTCGTTGGTAGGCTCGATTGGATTCGAACCAACGACCCCCACCATGTCAAGGTGGTGCTCTAACCAACTGAGCTACGAGCCTGTTGAGAGCGCGAATTATAGAGAGGGTATCGAAGCCTTGCAAGCCCTTTTCGCAAAATGTTGAAAAAAGGTTTGAGGGCGACCTTTATGAGGTCGCGCGCTTCGCGCCGTCCTCCGCTGCTTCAAGCGCCGTTTCCATCTCCTGCGCCGCGCGCTGCAATTCGGGCACGAAGCGCCGCACGGCCTCCGCCGGATTGATCGCCTGCTCCAGATAGATGATGTTGAGGCTGGCGATCACGCGCCCATGCGCGCCGATCGCTACCGCGAGTGCGCCGATCTTGCGCTGGTCGGCCCAGTCGCCATGATTCGAACCAAAGCCATCGGCCAGCGTCTGGCGCACGAGATTGCGCACGAAGGCGGCGTCGCCGGCCAGCTTCTGCTGTTGCTCGCCGCCCGCGCCCGCGCGCAGCATGTCGAGAATGTCTTCGCGCTGCGCCTCGGGGCAATGGGCGAAATAGGCGCGGCCCGCGGCAGTGAGCAGCATCGGCAGACGGCGGCCCACCATCGCGCGGTGAAACGAGAGCGGGCTGAAGCGATGCGTGGTCTCGCGGATGATCATCGCCTCGCCGTCGGGCGTGGTGAGATCCGATGGCCACACGACCCGCTGCATCATCTGGCCCATGATCGGCGGCGCGATGGTGGCGATGAGTTCGTCGTCCGTGAAGCCTTCGCTCAGCGCGCGCACGTTCATCGTCAGACGGAAGCTGTCGTCCGACGCGCTGCGCCGCACGAGATCTTCTTCCACCAGCGTCTCCAGCAAACGGCGCACCGTCGTGCGGTGCAGGCCGGTGGCGTCGCTGAGCTGCTGGCTCGTCGCGCGGCCGTTTTCCATCGCGTTGAGCGCCCGCAGCACTTGCAGGCCGCGTGCGAGGCCACGCACGTTTGCATACTTTGTCATTCAAAAAATCTCTTTTAAATCAACTGTGTGCATTCTATGCACATTTCTCTCAAATTGTTGAGAGCGCGTCGCGGCGACTCTAGACTCGCTTCCATGCCTTGCACGAGATCGCCCCGATAAAGGGCGACTGACATGGAGACAACATGAACACCCCTGCTGCATCAGCCGACGCTGTGCGCGTGCGCGAGCGCGCCACCGACGTCGCCATCATCGGCGCAGGCCCCGTCGGCCTGATGATCGCCAATATCCTCGGTCTGCAGGGCGTGCGCGTCACGCTCATCGAAAAGCTCGAACAGATTATCGACTATCCACGTGCGATTGGTCTGGACGACGAAGCATTGCGCGTATTCCAGTCGGTTGGCGTGGTCGATGCCTTGTTGCCGCACACCACGCCCGATCACTGGATGCGCTTCGTCACGAAGGACGGCCATTGCTTTGCATCCATCGAGCCGCGCACCGACGAATTCGGCTGGCCGCGCCGCAACGCCTTTATTCAGCCGCTCGCCGATCGCGTGCTCTACGAAGGACTCGCGCGCTTCGAGCAGGTGGAAGTGCTGCTGGGCACCAGCGTGAATGGTTTCGTACAGGATGCACAGGGCGTGTCCATCGACGTGACCGACTCCCGCGGCGAGCGCCGCACGATACGCGCCGCCTGGATGGTGGGCGCGGACGGCGGCAACAGCTTTGTGCGCCGCGCGCTCGACGTGCCGTTCGAAGGCCGCACCAAGCCGAATCAATGGATCGTGGTGGACGTGCGCAACGATCCGATCGGCTCGCCGCATATCTATATGCATTGCGATCACGAGCGCCCGTACGTGTCGGCGGCGCTGCCGCACGGCATTCGTCGCTTCGAATTCATGGTGATGCCCGGCGAGACCGAGGAAGAACTCTCGAAGCCCGACAACCTGGCCGCGCTGATCCGCAAGGTGGTGGCGGACCCGGACAAGGTCGACACCATCCGCAAGCGCGTCTACACGCATAACGCGCGTCTGGCCGAAACCTTCCGCGTGGATCGCATCCTGCTGGCGGGCGACGCTGCGCACATCATGCCGGTGTGGCAGGGTCAGGGCTACAACAGCGGCATTCGCGACGCCAACAATCTGGGCTGGAAACTCGCGATGGTCGTGAAGGGCCTCGCCGACGGCCGTCTGCTCGACACCTATACCGTCGAGCGCCGCGCGCATGCGCGTTCGATGATTCATCTTTCCGAAGTCGCGGGCGATATCTTCGCGCCCAACACAGGTTTGGGTGCACGTTTTCGCGATGCATTCGTGAAGTCGATGAACGTGTTCCCGGCGGTGAAACGCTATTTCGTCGAGATGCGTTTCAAGCCGATGCCGCGTTACGAAGCGGGCGTCGTGCTGCTGCCGCCGCCCAGGCCGACGGGCGGATGGCTGGCGCGCCGGCTCGAACGCGCGGGCGATTCGGCGCCGGGCCGCTTGCTGGGTTTGATGAGCCAGAAGCGCGATTCGCTGCTCGGACGCATGGCCTATGGGCGCGATCCGCACGCGGCGTCGCCGGTGGGCCGCATGTTTATCCAGCCGCGCGTGCGCCTGAGCGATGGCCGCGTCATGCGGCTCGACGATGCGATCGGCAATGGTTTCGCAGTGCTTGCGTGGGGCGCGGACCCAACCTTCGGACTCACGCTGCAGGCGCGTGCGCTGTGTGAGCGCCTGGGCGCCCGCTTCGTGCTGGCCAAACCCGACGTGCAGCTCGATTACGCCGATGACGTGCCCGCAGGCGTGCTCGCGCTCGGCGATGTGCAAGGGCGTCTCAAGGACTGGTTCAGTCGCTTGCCGGAATCGGTCGTGTTGCTGCGCCCGGATCGCTTCGTGGCGGGCGTGTGCTCGCCGCAGCAGGTCTCGGAGGCCATCGTCGAACTGGCCGGCAAGTTAGGGATGACCGATAGCGCCATGCGCGAAGCGGCTTTGCCGCATCGTCCCGCGCGCGCCAACGTCGCGATCGTGGAAGCCGCCTGAGCAGGAGCCGCACGTGAATTCCAGCATGATTCACCTCGAATGCCTTTCGCACACGCCGCTGCACGGCTACTTCGATCCGCAGCCGGAGGTGGTGGCCGAAGTGGAGCGCGTGGGCCGCGCAGCGCGCGCACGCGTCGAGGCATTCCGGCCCGATCTGATCGTTGCGTTCGCACCCGATCATTTCAACGGCTTCTTTTATGACGTGATGCCGCCGTTCTGCATCGGCGCCAGGGCTCAATCGATTGGCGATTTCAAGAGCCTCGCGGGTGCGCTGCCGGTGCCCGAAGACCTGGCTTACGCGCTCGCGGAAAGCGTGCTCGCCGCAGATATCGACGTAGCGTTGTCGTATCGCATGCAGGTCGATCACGGCTGCGCGCAGGCGCTCGAAGTGCTCACAGGCAGCCTGGATCGCTACCCCGTGATTCCCGTGTTCATCAATTCCGTTGCGCCGCCGCTGGCGACGCTGCGCCGCGCGCGGCTGCTGGGCGATGCCATCGGGCGCTTCATGGTGCGTACGGGCAAGCGTGTGCTGGTGGTGGGCTCAGGCGGCATTTCTCACGAGCCGCCCGTGCCTGAACTTTTCGGCGCGACGCCTGAAATTGCCGAGCGCCTGATTGCGGGCCGCAACCCATCCGAGGAGTCGCGTGATGCACGCCAGACGCGCACCGTGGCTGCCGCGCGGGCCTTCACGCAGGGCGATAGCCACCTGCATCCGCTCAATCCGCAATGGGATCGCGCGTTTCTCGAACAGCTCGCCTCAGGCGAACTGACTGCCGTGGACGGCATGACGAATGCCGCGATCACGCGCGACGGCGGCAAGTCGGCGCATGAAATCCGCACCTGGGTGGCGGCGTTTGGCGCGCTCGCGGCCCACGGTCCTTATCGCGCATCGCTCGATTATTACCGTGCGATTCCCGAATGGATCGCTGGTTTCGCCACCATGCATGCCACGCCCGCGCACGCGGCTTCGGCGTATTGAACCAGGAGAACGCAATGACCGATCCGAAACTCATCGCGGCGCTGGCCGCGCGTCTGCGCGAAGCGGAAGCCTCGCGCGCCGTGATTGAACCCGTGCGCGGGCAGATCGCCATCGGCGATATCGCCACTGCCTATGCCGTGCAGCAAGCCAATGTCGATCTGCGCGTGCAGAACGGCGAGCGCATCGTGGGCCGCAAGATTGGCCTCACCTCGCTTGCGGTGCAGAAACAACTGGGCGTGGATCAGCCCGATTTCGGGGCGCTGTTCGCGTCGATGGCGTTTGGCGACGGCGAGCCGGTCCCGCTCGCGCAACTGATCCAGCCGAAGGTGGAAGCGGAAATTGCGCTCGTGCTCGAACGCGATCTCACGCATGAGAAGCACACCTTCGTCGATATTCTGCGTGCGAGTGCGTATGCACTGGCGGCAATCGAAATCGTCGATAGCCGCATCCAGAACTGGGATATCCGCTTTGTCGATACGGTCGCAGATAACGCGTCGAGCGCGCGTTTCGTCGTCGGCAGCCGTCCGGTGCCGCTCTCGCAGATCGATCTCGGCGCTTGCGCGATGACGCTTTCGCGCGATCACGAAGTGCTCTCGCGCGGCAACGGCGCGGCTTGCCTGGGCAACCCGCTCAACGCAGCCGTGTGGCTCGCCGATCGCATGGTGCAGCTTGGCTCGCCGTTGCGCGCCGGCGACGTGGTGCTCACGGGGGCGCTCGGACCCATGGTCGCCGTCAAGGAACCCGGCACCTTTACCGCGCAGATCGACGGCCTCGGCAGCGTTCGCGCGATTTTCACCGCCTGAATTGCAGGCCGAAACACAGGACTTCACATGGCTTCCGAAAAACTCAAGGCCGCGATCATCGGTTCCGGCAATATCGGCACGGACCTGATGATCAAGATCATGCGCCACAGCCAGCATCTGGAGATGGCGGCGATGGTTGGCATCGATCCCCACTCCGATGGTCTCGCGCGCGCCGCGCGGCTGGGCGTGGCGACTACGCATGAAGGCGTGGAAGGGCTCACGCGCCTGCCCGTATTCGACGATATCGATTTCGCGTTCGATGCGACGTCGGCGGGCGCGCACGTGAAGAACGATGCGTTGCTGCGCAAGCTGAAGCCGTCGATTCGCGTGATCGACCTGACGCCTGCCGCGATCGGGCCGTATTGCGTGCCGGTGGTGAATCTCGATGCACATATCGACGCGCCCAACGTGAATATGGTCACGTGCGGCGGCCAGGCGACGATTCCCATCGTCGCAGCGGTGTCGCGCGTGGCGAAGGTGCATTATGCGGAGATCGTCGCGTCGATCAGCAGTAAATCGGCGGGACCGGGCACGCGCGCGAATATCGACGAATTCACCGAGACGACTTCGAAAGCGATCGAAGCCGTTGGCGGTGCAGCGAAAGGCAAGGCGATCATCGTGCTTAATCCGGCGGAGCCGCCGGTGATGATGCGTGACACGGTTTACACGCTTTCCGCAATGGCCGACCGCGAAGCCGTCGAGCGCTCGATTGAAGAAACCGTGGCGAAGGTGCAAGCCTATGTGCCGGGCTATCGCCTGAAGCAGAAAGTGCAATTCGATGAAATTCCCGCGAGCGCGCCTTTGAATATTCCGGGCCTCGGGCAATTTAGCGGCCTGAAAACATCGGTGTTTCTCGAAGTGGAAGGTGCTGCGCATTATCTGCCCGCTTATGCAGGCAATCTCGACATCATGACTTCCGCCGCGCTCGCCACCGCCGGGCGTATGGCGCAAACGCTCTTGAGCGTGCAGGGAGCGTAAAGCGATGAGCAAGAAACTCATTATCTCCGATGTGACGCTGCGCGACGGCAGCCACGCCATCCGCCATCAATACTCGATTCAGAACGTGCAGGACATCGCACGCGCGCTGGACCGCGCGAAAGTCGATTCGATCGAAGTCGCCCACGGCGATGGTTTGCAGGGTTCGAGCTTCAATTACGGCTTTGGCGCGCATAGCGATCTCGAATGGATCGAAGCCGTCGCGGACGTGGTGAAGCACGCAAAGATCGCCACGCTGCTGCTGCCCGGCATCGGCACGATTCACGATCTGAAGGCCGCCTACGAGGCGGGCGCGCGCATCGTGCGCGTGGCCACGCATTGCACCGAAGCGGATATTTCTAAGCAGCACATCGAATACGCGCGCGAACTGGGCATGGATACGGTCGGCTTCCTGATGATGAGCCATATGACCACGCCAGAGAATCTGGCCGTTCAGGCAAAGAAAATGGAAGGCTACGGCGCGACCTGCATTTATGTGGTCGATTCGGGCGGTGCGCTGACGATGAGCGATGTGCGCGACCGGTTCCGTGCCGTAAAAGCCATTTTGAAGCCGGAAACCCAGACCGGCATGCACGCACACCACAATCTCTCGCTGGGCGTGGCGAATTCGATCGTCGCCGTGGAGGAAGGTTGCGACCGCATCGATGCATCGCTCGCGGGTATGGGCGCGGGCGCGGGCAATGCGCCGCTCGAAGTATTCATCGCCGCGGCGCAACGCTTGGGCTGGAATCACGGCACTGATCTCTACACGCTGATGGACGCCGCCGACGATATCGTGCGGCCCTTGCAGGATCGGCCGGTACGCGTGGATCGCGAAACGCTCGCACTGGGTTATGCGGGCGTGTATTCGAGTTTCCTGCGCCACGCGGAAGTGGCCGCGCAAAAGTACGGCCTCAAAGCCGTGGACATTCTTGTTGAACTGGGCAAGCGCCGCATGGTGGGCGGTCAGGAAGACATGATCGTCGATGTGGCGCTGGATTTGAAACAACGCAGCAAAGCCGTAACGCAGTAAAAACGAACGCCGCGCGTCGCATCGAGCGACTCGCGGCGTTGTTGTGTCGTACTGGAAATACACATGATTAGCCGCCGCAAAGAGTGGCTGACACCCAACATTGGAGACTTTTCACATGACGTCACGAATCAGTGCTGCCGGAGGCAGCAACAAGGCGACCATCGGCTTGTGCCTGGCGATTGCCCTGCTCGAAGGGCTGGATCTGCAATCGGCGGGCGTGGCCGGGCCGCGGATGGCGAAGGAGTTCTCGCTCGCCGTGTCGCAGATGGGCTGGGCTTTCAGCGCGGGCGCCATCGGGCTATTGCCGGGCGCGGCGCTGGGTGGACGGCTGGCCGACCGCTTCGGACGCAAGCGCGTGCTGATGGCGTCGGTCACGTTGTTCGGGTTGTTCTCGCTGGCGACCACGCTGGTCTGGAACTTCGAAAGCCTGCTGGTCGCGCGCTTCCTGACGGGCCTCGGGC
The DNA here is from genome assembly GCF_014200455.1 of Paraburkholderia bannensis. Lineage (GTDB taxonomy): Bacteria > Pseudomonadota > Gammaproteobacteria > Burkholderiales > Burkholderiaceae > Paraburkholderia > Paraburkholderia bannensis_A. Next base: position 33,874 of record NZ_JACHBW010000036.1, read on the forward strand.
TGGGCGCGGCCATGCCCAATCTCATCGCGTTGTGCTCCGAAGCGGCCGGCCCGCAGCAACGCAGCACGGCGGTGGGCGCCATGTATTGCGGCATGCCGTTCGGCGCGGCGATCGCGGCTGTGATCGGCATGCTGGGAGCGAGTCCGACGAGCTGGCGCGATGTGTTCTATGTCGGTGGACTCGGGCCGATTGTGATGGTGCCGCTGCTCGGCGTGTTTCTGCGCGAGTCGCATCAATTCGTGGCGTCGCGCGCGGCAAAGGCGGCGCGTGAAAGCGTTCCCGCAGTCGGCGAGGCGTTGTGGCGTCATGGCCGCGCACGCACCACGATTGCGCTGTGGATCAGCTATCTCGGCACACTGATCGTGCTGTATTTCCTGATGAACTGGCTGCCTTCGATGGTGCTTTCGCGCGGCCTCACGCGCGTGCAGTCGAACATCGTGCTGATGATGTTCAACATCGGCGGCGGCATCGGGGCTGTTGCGATCGCAACAATCATGGATCGCTTCGGGCGTCGTCGCACGGTGATCGGCATGTATGTGGGCATCGCGCTGGCGCTTGCGGCACTGGCGAGCGCAAGCGGCGCGGGTTCGATGGCGTGCGGCGGGCTGCTTTGCGGACTCTTCCTGGTGGGCGGGCAGTCGGTGCTCTATGCGCTGGCGGGACACGCGTATCCGACGCAAGTGCGAGGCACGGGCGTGGGCGCTGCCGTGGCGGTGGGGCGGCTGGGTTCGATTCTCGGGCCGCTGGTGGCGGGACAATTGTTCGCGCTGGGGCAGAGCGCCTCGGTGCTGGTGGCGTCGAGCATTCCGCTGTGCGTGATCGCGGCGCTCGCGGCATTGACGGTGGTGGGCGGATTCGCGCGGCGCGACGCGGCAGGCGCACAAGGCGTTTGAATCAATCATTTTTGGCGGAGCGGGCAAGCGCCTGCTCCATGACGGATTAGCGGGTTTGACTGCAAGGACATCAACATGACCTCGACGGCACAGACGATTACGGAAGCCTCCACGAGCCAGTTCGCTCGCGTGAAGGACGGCGAACTCGAACTGCGGATTCACTACAACGACACTGGTGCGAGCGCATCGAATGCAGGCAACGGCGCAAACGGCGAGACCGTCGTGATGCTGCACGGCTCGGGACCTGGCGCGAGCGGTTGGGCCAACTTCAATCGCAACGTCGAACCGCTGGTCGCGGCGGGTTATCGCGTGATCCTGATGGACTGCCCGGGGTGGAGCAAGAGCGATCCTGTCGTCTGCACGACATCGCGTTCGGAGTTCAACGGGCGCGTGCTCAAGGGGCTACTCGATGTGCTCGATATCGAGCGCGTGCATATTCTGGGCAATTCGATGGGCGGTCATAGCGCCGTGGCGTTCGCGCTGGCGAACCCGCAACGCGTTGGCAAGCTCGTGCTGATGGGCGGCGGCACTGGCGGCCCGAGCAACTTCGCGCCGATGCCCACCGAAGGCATCAAGCTGTTGCAAGGGCTTTACCGCGAGCCCACCATCGAGAACCTCAAGCGCATGATGAATGTGTTTGTCTTCGACGCGAGTTCGATCACCGACGATCTGATGCAGGCGCGCCTCGACAATATGCTCGCGCGCCGCGATCACCTGGAGAACTTCGTGAAGAGCCTCGCGGCCAATCCGAAACAGTTCACCGACTACGGTCCGCGTCTTGGCGAGATCGCTGCGCCCACGCTCGTGATCTGGGGCCGCGACGACCGCTTCGTGCCGATGGATATCGGCCTGCGTCTGCTCGCGGGTATGCAGAACGCGCAACTGCATGTGTTCAACCGTTGCGGTCACTGGGTGCAGTGGGAACACGCGGACGCGTTCAATCGCATGGTGCTGGATTTCCTGCAGCATTGATTGGGCCTTGATGACGTATCGGCGCGCAGGGGGGAACGCCACTGCGCGCCGCCTGGACGAGCGGCGTACACTGAACGGGCACTTTGAGTGCGCTATGCACGCCGCATGTGCGCGCTCGATAGACGGCATGTCCAACCGCATCCATCGGGAACGTCATGAAGAAACTGCTTAATCAACCGTCGGACGTCGTGCGCGAAATGCTCGAAGGCATCGCGCTGCAAGCGCCTAACGTCGTCATTCTCGGTGATGAAAACGTGCTGGTGCGCCGCGATATTCCCGAGCCCCAGTCGCGCCCGGTCGCGTTGATATCGGGCGGCGGTAGCGGCCATGAGCCCGCGCACGGCGGCTACGTAGGGGCGGGCATGCTGAGCGCGGTAGTGTGTGGCGAAGTGTTTACGTCGCCGCCGACCGATGCGGTGCTCGCGGCGATCCGCGCGACCGCTGGCCCGAAGGGCGCGCTCCTGATCGTCAAGAACTACACGGGCGACCGGCTCAACTTCGGCCTCGCGGCTGAACTTGCGCGCGCTCAGGGCATTCCGGTCGAAGTCGTGATCGTCGCCGACGATGTCGCACTGCGCGCACACGCGGAGAAGCATCAGCGGCGCGGCATCGCGGGCACGGTGCTGATCCACAAGATCGCCGGCGCGGCGGCCGCGCGCGGTGCATCGCTCGACGTGGTGGCTGCGACCGCGCGCGATGCCGCGGCGAATCTGGGCACCATGGGCGTTGCGCTCGACGGCTGCACGCTGCCGGGCATGGCGCAATCGAGCTTCACGCTCAACGACGACGAGATCGAACTAGGGCTTGGCATCCACGGCGAAAAGGGCGTGGAGCGCAGCGCGCCGCTGCCCGCCGACGAACTGACCGAAGCGCTGCTCGTCAACGTTCTCGAAGATCTGGCCATCCAGCGCGGCGAGCGCGTAGTGCTGCTCGTCAACGGTCTGGGCGCGACGCCGCAAATGGAACTCGATATCGTGTTGCGCGCGGCTTATACGAGCTTGCGGCGTCGCGAAGTGCGTGTGGAGCGTGCGTGGGCCGGGACGCTGCTATCGGCGCTCAATATGCCGGGGTGTTCGATTTCGCTGATGCGCGTCGACGATAGCCGGCTCGCCTTGCTTGACGCGGCGACCGAGGCGCATGCATGGCCCGGGAAAGGCTGCATCAATCCGACCATTCGACTGGATGTCGCGTCTGGCGCGATTCATGAGGAATGCGTAGCAAAGACGCTCGACGCTTCGCGCGCAGCGTGGGCGGCGCGGGCGAAGGCTGCACTGGATGCCGTCGCTCAGGCGCTGGTGCAAAACGAGGCGCGCTTGACCGAGCTTGATGCGCTTGCCGGCGACGGCGATCTCGGCGCGAGCATGCATCGTGCGGCAGATGCGGCGTCGGCGTTGCCGGTGGAGGTGCTGGGCACGGCGCCGCAGGCGCTCGCTGCGTTGGGGGCAAGCTTGCGTCGTGCCATCGCGGGCAGTTCGGGGCCGTTCTATGCCACGGCGCTGCTGCGCGCTTCACGCGTGCTCGCCGATACGCCCGAACCGACGGCGCAGGAATGGGCGCAGGCGTGGCGTGGCGCGATCGAGGCGATCAGTGAGCTAGGCGGCGCGAAGGCTGGCGATCGGACGATGATCGATGCATTGGCGCCGGCGGTGGAGGCGTTCGAGGAAGCGCTGAGGAACGGGCAGGCGGTGCAGCAGGCGTTCAGCGCCGCCGTGGCCGCCGCCGGGCACGGCGCGCAGGCGACGGCGCATATGCATCCGCGCGTGGGGCGCGCGAGTTATCTGGGCAAGCGCGCGATTGGATCGCCGGATGGTGGCGCGGTGGCGGTGGCGTACTGGCTGGCGGCGCTTGGCCCATTTGTGGGGAAATAGGCGGCGGTCGCTAAGAGCGGCTAACACAAGTCATCAACAAAGCGTGAACAGATAACGGCAGCAGCTAGGGACAGCAACGCAACATGAATGTCGAGACGACGCTCGAAA
>NZ_JACHBW010000037.1 GCF_014200455.1 Paraburkholderia bannensis
TTTAAAGATCGATTCGCGAACTTCGCGCCAGCGGTCCAGCTACCGGCGGGTTCTGCGTTGCTGCGTCTGCAGCAGAGAAACGAGATTATGCAGACCATCGAGCGCTTCGTCAACAAGTTTTTTTACTTCACTTAAAACTCGCTGGCGTTAAATACCTGCCGCTCAAAAGACTGCAAAGCTGCTAATAAGGCTTCCCGTCTCCCCGCACTCTCATGGTGAGAATGCGAAGGAAGGGGATCCTAGTTATCGGCGTGGTCGCTGGCAAGAGATTTTTGAAATCTCCTGAAAGGGAGCGAGAAGGTCTCAGGCGTGACGTTGCATCACGCTTTCGACGATCTGCAGGTAGTGGTCAAGGCCCGGCGTTTCTTTACCGGCGACCTTCGCCAGATCATCCCAACGGCGCAGACGCACCGCATCGTCCGCGAAGGGACGGGCGGCAAATGCCTGCGCACCTTCCGCGTCGAAGATGCCGCCTTGCAGTTGCAGGCTGCGCACCGAATCCAGCGACAGGCAGCTGAAATAGGCTTCGTCGGTTGCGCACAGATAGCGCTTCGCATCGACATGCAGGCGAATCGGCTCCAGCACGCTCTCCGGCAAGATCGGCCGCAGGAACGGTAGCGCATAGTATTGATGCAGGTCGTCGATACCGCGCTCGGTGGGCGTTTCGCCCTGGCGATTCAGCAGATGCCCGAGGTCGTGCAGAAAAGCCGCTGCCACGAGTTCGTCGCTCGCGCCCTCCTCTTCTGCCAGCGCGCCGCTTTGCAGCGCATGTTCCAGCTGCGTGACCGGCTCGCCGCTATATGCCTGTGCGCCGTGCTGCTCGAAGAGGCCGCGAATATCTTCCAGACTCAGTGCCATGCTTTCCTACTCCCTTTCGTCGATCTCGACAGCGCGCGCTAATTTTCAACGCTCGCCGCTGCCGCCCCGCTGGTCTTGATCAGTCAGCCCACGCATCTGAGCGATGGCCTCATCGGCGTCGCGCGACGCCAGCGCATTCAATACCGCACGATGCTGGGAATACGATGCCTCACGCTGCGCATCGTCAAATACAGCGCGATTCGCCAGCCGCGCTTCGCTGACCGCGCGCCGCCAGCTTTCGTACAGCTTGCCATTGCCTGCCGCGGCTACCAGCGCATCGCGAAACGCTTCGCGCGCCCGCAGGAATTCGCCTTCGTCATCAAGCACATCGCGCATGGCGTCGAGCCGTTCGCGCAAGCGGGCCACCTGCGCGGCGTCAATACGTGCCGCCAGGATGCGGCAAGCCGCCGCTTCCAGCACCGCGCACAGCGCCGCCAACTCCTCAGCTTCGACGCCCGATACGCTGCGCACGAACACGCCGCGATGCTTTTCGTTGCGCACCAGACCGGTCTGTTCGAGCGCACGCAACGCTTCGCGCACCGGTCCGCGCGACACCTGCAAACGCGCGGCCCATTCGGCTTCGACGAGCCTGGCGCCCGGCGCGAGCTGGCCACGCGTAATACAGCTTTCTATCTCCGCCCGCACGAGGTCCGTTAGCGAATGCTGACGCACCATCGCAAGCGGCGTCGGCACAGCGACGCGAGCCGCTTCGTCATCCCGACGCACCGCGCCTTCATCACGCCGATGCAGCCCCTCGAAGCGTATGGCGTCCATCGTGTCAGTCCGCACGCTTGCGCGGCGGGCGTGCCGCGATCAGCAACAACGCCACCAGCGAGACGACCAGCAGAATCAGCGAGAGCGCCGATGCCGGCAGATAGTAACCGCGCTCGACCGCACCGACCACGACGATCGGCACCGTCGCAAAGCCCGGCGGATACACCGTGAGCGTCGCGCCCAGTTCGCCGAGCGAGAGCGCGAAGCCCAGCGCGAGACTCGCTCGGATCGCAGGCACCAGTTGCGGCAGCACCACCCGGCGCAGCACCATCGCGGGCGGTGCGCCGAGACTTGCCGCCGCCTCGCGCAGGATCGTCAGTTCGGGACGCAGCGCCGCCGACGCACAGCGGTAACAGAACGGCAGCACCAGCGCGAGCTGCACGAACACCACGATCGCCGCCGAGCTCGACAGGTCCACGGGCGCCTTGTGATAGGCAATCAGCACCGCGAGACCGAGCACCACGCTGGGCACGCCGTTAGGCACCATCGCCAGCGTGTCGACGACCACGCCCAGGCCCTTGCGGTCGCGTCCTTCGAGCGCCAGCGCAAGCCACAGACCGAGCGCCGTCCCCAGCACCGCCACGCCAAAACCGATTTCCAGGCTGGTCACGAGCGCATCGAAATCGCTCGACCCGAGCCGCTCGAACCAGCGCATGCTGAAACCATCGGGCAGGATCGTGCCCGACCAGTGCGAGGCCACGCTCGACAGCGCCACCACGATCACGGGCAGCACGAACAGCCAGAAACACAGCAGCGCCGCCAGCGCAAGCAACGCACCGCTGCCGATGCGCGTCATCACGCTGCGCTCGACGGGCCGCGCGCGCCGATGCTTCGGCGGCAGCGCGACGGGTTCCGAGGCCGCGGCCACCGGATTGACGGAAGAATTACTTGCCATTGCGCGCGCCTCCATTGCGGCGATTCACGCGCCGATACAGCGCGTACAAGGAAAGCGACATCGCGAGCATCACGACCGCGCCTGCGGCAGCGGTCGGCAGATCCAGATCGACGGTCGCCGAGCTATAGATCGCCACCGGCAGCGTGACCAGATGCGCGCTGCCGAGCACGAGCAGAATGCCGAACTCGTTGAACGTCAGCAGGAAACAGAGGATCGTGCCCGCCGCGATGCCCGGCCAGGCGAGCGGCAGGATCACGCGCGCGGCGACCATGCGGTTATTCGCGCCGAGACTGCGCGCCGCTTCGATCAAACGCATGTCGAGCAGCGCAAACGCCGCAAGCGTCGGGCGCACCACGAAAGGCGCGTAGAACACCACTTCCGCCAGCACCACACCGCCGATCCCGAACAGGAAATCGAGCGGCGGCGACTGCAGATGAAAGAGCCGCTGCAAACCAATGCTCACCGAACCCTGCGAGCCGTACAGAAAAATCAGCGTGAACGCGACCAGAAACGACGGGAACGCCACGAACAATTCCAGAAAGCGCGTAACGAGCTGCGCGCCCGGGAACGGCTTGAAAAACAGGATCGCCGCGATTGCAACGCCGAGCAGCGAGGCCACGCCCGCGCTCAGGAACAGAATCCACAGCGTCGTGCCGATCACGCCGCGCGAATCGGGATTGCCAAAGAAAGTTGCGTACGCACCGAAACTCAGACCGTGCGCGCCGCTCAGGCTCAGCAGCACGAGGCGCACGAGCGGATAGACCACCAGAGGCCCGAGCACGAACACGAGCAAAAAGGCGATGTGCCATTGCGCGCGGCGCTCGCGGCGGCGCACGGCGGCGGCGTGGGCGTCGGCGCCCGGCAGCGGGAAATCAGGGGTTGATAAGGACGACATCGTCAGCCTCGTAACGCAGGGAGACGCGCATGCCCTTTTCCGGCGTCATGCCGTGGCCGCGCTGCATGGTGACGAGCACCGGTTCGTTAGGCATCGCGTCGAGCAACACCGGCACGGAAAGCACCGATCCATACCACTCGACCGACTCGATCGTGCCATGCAATGCGCCTTCGCCAAGCGGCACGATGCGCAGGCTTTCGGGACGCAGACAGGCGAGCTTGTCGCGCACGTCGTGGCGCGGGTCGCCCACCGGAAACGCCACGCCTGGCGGCAGCAGATTCGCCGCGCCCAGATAGCGGGCGACGTAGGCGTCGTTGGGCGTGTCGTAAAGCTCCTGCGGAGTGCCGAGCTGCGCGATATGACCGTCACGCATCAGCAGCGTGCGATCGGACAGCACCAGCGCGTCGTCCTGATCGTGCGTGACGCAAACGATCGTCAGATTGGGCAGACGCTCATGCAGCGCCTTGAGTTCGGAGCGCACCGAGGCGCGCAGATTGGCATCGAGCGCCGACAGCGGCTCGTCGAGCAGCAGCACATCCGGCTCGATCACCAACGCGCGCGCGAGCGCCACGCGCTGCTGCATGCCGCCCGAGAGCTGCGCGGGCATCACGTGACCCTGATCGCCCAGTTGCACGAGCTTGAGCGCATCGGCCACGCGTCGCGCGATATCGCGCGAGGGCACGCGGCGCGCCTTCAGGCCGAACGCGACGTTCTCGAACACCGAAAGATGCGGGAAAAGCGCATAGCTCTGGAACAGCAAACCCAGATTGCGCTGATGCGGCGGCACGTGCGTGAGATCGCGACCGGCAACGGTCAGCGAACCGGCAAGCCCATCGGCTTCGATGAACCCGGCGATGAAGCGCAGCAAGGTGGTCTTGCCGCAACCGCTGCGGCCAAGCACGGTCAGCAACTCGCCGCGACGGATCGTGAGCGACAGGTCGTTGAGCACCGTGCGCGTGCCGAAACGCACGCTCAGGCGGTCGATCTGCAGGCCCGCCGCACCATGGGCGCCGGTTGCATCGGTCAGGCCGGACGCGTCCGGCAGGGCGCGGGCCATCTCGGCCGACGCAAGGCTTGCGGTATTCACCGGGTTCATCTCCTGCATTTGAAACAAGGTAGTACTGGGCAGCCGCGCGGAGTCAGAAGAATCACGCGGACTGCCCTGCTGCGCGCCTTACTGCGGCTTGACGACTTCGATCTGCTTGCCCGACGAGCCGATCACCTCGTTCTTCCAGCGCGTCGTCCAGTCAGCCTTCTTCGCCATCACCTGGTTCCAGTCCACCGGAATCAGCTTCACGCCTTCGATCGCCTGCTTGACCGCTGCGCCGTTCTTGCCCGTCAACGCCACGTCCGTGCGGCCCGGAATGCCGAAGATGTCCGGCACCTTCGATTGCACGTCCGTCGACATCAGGTAGTCGATCAGCTTCTTGCCTTCGGCCTGGTTCGGGCCGCCCTTGATCAGTCCGATTGCGTACGGCAGCTGGAAGGTGGTCGGACGACCGCCTGCGTCGGCGGCGAGGAAGATCGGCTTGAGCGAGAGACCGCCGTTGGCTGCGTCGTCGAGGTCCATCTGCAGGTCGCCGTTGGCCACCGAGATTTCGTTACGCGAGAGCAGCACGTCGAGGTAACCCGTGCCCTTGGTGTGGAACTTGGCGCTCTGCTCGAGCTTCTTCAGGTAGTCAAACGCCTTGTCTTCGCCCATCAGCGAGGTCGTGAGAATGATCACGGCCATGCCGTCGCCCGCCGTAGCCGGGTTCGAGTAAGCGACCTTGCCCGAATAGTCCGGATGCAGCAGGTCTGCAAACGTCTTCGGCTGGTTCTTCACTACGTCCGGGTTGATCGCGAACGAGAAGTAGTTGTTCACGAAGGTGGCCCACGAACCGTCGGTCGCCTTGGCGATCGCCGGAACGTTCTTGTAGTTCACGCTCTGGTACGGCTGCAACAGACCGCTTTGCTGGGCCTGCTGGATGAACGGCGGCAGCGTGATGATCACGTCGGCCTTCGGTGCGTCTTTTTCGACGTTGGCGCGATTCACAACTTCGCCACTGCCGGCGGTCACGATATTGACCTTCACGCCTTCCTTCTTCTCGAAGGCCGGCAGAACGTCGCGGTAGAGATTTTCGAGGCCGTCAGCCGTGTACAGCACGACCGCGTCGGCGGCGTGGGCGCTCATCGCGGCGCATTGCAGCAGCGTGGCGGCGATCATCATCGGCAGCGCTTTGCGTGCGAAACCCGCGCGATGGGAATTCCGTTGGTTCATGTCACTCTCCGAAGGCAAAAACCATGTGCTCGGGGCTACCCGATGCGTGTTTAGTGAATCGTCGACTTTCGGCGGACTACGCCGCCTGCCTTTGCCCGTGCTGCGGCCGGTCTGGCGCGCAGAGTGCAGATTGTCTGCAATCCGCCGTTGCCACCCTAAAACCGCCCGGCTGCATGGTGCGCACGGTCACTGCCGTGTCATGCGCCAGCCCCGTCTGTACGGGCCCGGCAAGAATCACAGATTTCCGTGACATCGCCGTGACGATTGTGGCGTTTGTCAAAAAATTCCACAATTTGCCAAAAATAAGCAAATTGGCAAACGTGGCGAAATCGGCACGTATGCGGTTCAGCGCACGCGTCGGCTCAAGGCTGAGAAGAGGAAAGAGAAAGAACTGCGGCGCGCGGGCAGGCCGCGCGCGCCGTGGCAGCGAAGGGAATCAGGCGACGACGAGCTCTGGCCCGCGCGACTCGATGGCGCGCGCCACAGCCTTTTCGGGCGCGAGTTCGGTGATGACATAGCGCGCGCGCTCGAAGCCGTTGATGCGTACCGGCGTCATGCGGCCGAATTTCGAATGGTCCGCCACCACGATGGCGCACGCGGCGGCCGTCAGCATGCGGCTGCGCACTTCGGCGACCATGCGCGAGTAGTCGGTCAGCCAGCCGTCGGCCGTAATGCCGCCCGCGCCGACGAAGGCGTAATCGGCGTGATATTGCGAAAGCTGCTGCACGGTATCGAGCCCGAAGGTCGCTTCCTCGTGATCGGAGAGCTCGCCGCCCAGCAGCGTCACCCGATTCTCGTTGCGACGACCGAGCAGCAAGGCGATGCGCCAGTCGTTCGTATAGACCGTGAGGCGGTGCCGGTCGGTCAGCGCGCGCGCAAGCGCGTGAGTCGTACTGCCCGAATCGATGATGACGGACGCGCCATCGGGCACGAACTCTGCTGCGCGTTCGCCGATCGCGCGTTTGGCATTGGCATTGGCCGTGTCGCGAACATCGAGATCGGGCTCGCGGCGGTCGCTCGACAGCGCGCCGCCGTGCGTCGTGACCAGCAGGCCGCGGCCAGCCAGCGTGTTGAGATCGCGACGGATGGTTTCGCGCGAGACACGCAGCTCGCGCACGAGGTCCGCCACCGAGAGCGCGCCGGTCCGGTTCACTTGCGAAAGGATGTATTGGTGACGTTGTTCAGCGAGCATCTGGGGGGCGCATTGCGCGTGGAATCGGAAAGGCCGCCGTATTGTATTACGCGTGCTCCCCGCGCACTTCGGCCCCGCGCCGGCGTGCCGCCATGCATGGCGCATGCAGAACCCATGCGGCCCCGTAGAAGCCTGCCCTGCCATCGCACGATCATCCCTGCTACTCTCGTGCTGGCCATCCGGATATTCGAAGCGATGGATGGTCAACCGTTCCAACGTCACTGCGACGTGTAACTGCGACGATCGCGACCGCCGAATCCCGAATCCCGAATCCCGAATCCATGCGTTCCAGACTTCGCCAACTGCGTCTTTTGTTCTGCGCGCTGCGCTATGGCATCCGGCTGATATGGCTTGCCGCACCCGAGCACCACAAGCTTCACTGGATCGTCTCGCTTGCCGCACGGGTGCGCGAAAACGAGCGACTCGCCACGCATCTTTCGAGCGCGCTGCCGCGCCTCGCGCCGCTCGCGAGCGCCTTCGCGCAATTGGTCGCGACGCACCCCGACCTCGCGGCCTCCACCCTGCATGACGCGATCGACGCGATCGAGCACGTTGAGGAACCGCTTACGCCCGAGCAGTTGAACGCCGCCCTGCAAAGCGCGCTCGGCAAGCCGGTGCAATCGCTCTTTTCGTGGATCGACCCCACGCCCTGCCAGAACGGCTGGTGCGAGCAGACGCATATCGCGCGCTTGCAGTTGCTGGCCAACGGTCATCAGATGGTGACCGTGCGTGTGCTGCGCGCGAAACAGGCTCAGGAAGTCGACGACGAAGCCGCGCTGCTGTGCACCGTCGCGCGTTGGCTCGAACGCTTCTCAGGCGCTGCACGCAAGTTGCATCTGCGCACGCTCGCCCAGACGCTGCGCGACGATCTGCAACGTCGTTTCGATCTGCGTGCGCAGGCGGCCAATCTGAGCCAGAGCGGCCATCACCTCGCCGATGATGAGCGCGTGCTCGTGCCCGATGTGATCTGGGACTTCTGCACGCCGCACACGCTCACGGTCGAGCACGTCGACACGTTGCGCGCGACCGATGTGGCCGGACTCGCGATGCATCACATCAACGTGACGAAGGTGGCCGCGCATCTGATCGAAGTGGTCACGCAACAAGCCTTCGAGCATGGCTTCTTTCATGCGGCATTCGATGCGCGCCGCGTCGCGGTGAGCGTCGAACCGCAGACGCGCGGACGGCTCGTGTTCGCGAGTGCGGCGCTGATGACCTCGCTTTCCTCGCCGGAACGCGAGTTCTTCGTCCACGGCGCGACGGCGCTATTCGAGCAGGACTACGGACGCCTCGCGAACCTGCATCACGCCGCCGGTCACGTGCCCGTGCACGCGCGCCCCGAGCAGATTGAAGCCGAATTGCGCACCCGCAGCGAAGCCCATTTCGCCGACGATGAGGGCGATCGCAGCGCGGGCGCGCTGTTTCATCATCTGCTGCATGCGGTCCAGCCGTTCGGTGGTGCGGTATCGCCACGGCTTGCTGCGGCTCAACGCACGTTCGGTCAGGCGGAAGCGCTCGCGCGCACAATCCATCCCGATGTGGACGCCTGGGGTATCGCGAAGACGACACTCGGCGATATCGCGAAGCGCGACCTCGGTCACCACGGCTGGATCAAGCGGCTCTCGCAGGAATTGCCTCATCTCGCGCAAATCGCACCACGCGTGCCGCAGCTTGTTTATCGCTTCATGCACCATCACTCGGGTGCGACGCACGACCAGCCCGGCGCGCAGGCGCAGGCTCAGGCAGCGATGCTCGAAGCACTGCGGCGTGAGCATCGGCGCACCCGCGCGCTGCTTGTCGCCTGCGCGCTGAGTGGCACGTTCATCGGCGTGGTGGCGACGCTGTTCAGCCTCGTGCCTGCTTGAACGATCTGCTCGACAGATCCGTCGCTTCGCCAGTACGGCCCAATTCGTTGATGCGAGCCGGGATTGGCTGTTAGTTGCGATTGGGGATCAGTGCAGTCCTGAACAAGACCGCCTGATCCCGGCGGGCGATACTCCGAGCCTTTCGATCAGCAGTTCGCCCTCACGCCAGCTATGTTCGCCGCGCTCACGCCCGCTCTCTTCGTCTTTTTGTGGTCGACGGGTTTTGTCGTCGCCCGCGCCATCGCGCCCTACGCCGATCCCAATCTGTTTCTGCTCGCGCGTTTCGGCGGCACGGCGCTGCTGTTCACTTGCGTAGCACTGGCGATGCGCGCGCCCTGGCCGCGCGGACGCGAGATCGGCAAGCATCTTTTCGCGGGCGCGCTGCTGCAAGGGGTCTATCTGGGCGCGGGTTACTGGGCCGTGGCGCAGGGCCTGAGCGCCGGCGTCATGGCGCTGCTCGGCGCGCTCCAGCCCCTGCTGACCGCCGCGCTCGCCGCGCCGCTGTTCGGCGAGCGGATTGCTCCGCGACGCTGGCAAGGCATGGCGCTGGGTCTGGCGGGCGTCGTGCTCGTACTGACGCCAAAGCTGCACGCGAGCGCCGGCGTCTCATTCGCCGGTGGCGCGCACGTAAGCCCGGTCATCGTCGTGATCGTTTCAGTGCTGTCGATCGGCGCGATCACCGCGGGCACGCTGTACCAGAAGACCTCGCTCGCGCAGGCCGACATCCGCAGCGCGAGCGCCGTGCAGAACGCGGGCGCGGCGATCGTTGCGGCGCTGCTCGCGCTCGCTCTCGGGGAGCATCGCTGGATCGCTTCGGCGACGCTGTGGATTTCGCTCGGCTGGGGAATCGCCATGCTGTCCGGCGCGGGCGTGACGCTGCTCGTCTGGATGGTGCGTCACGGCGATGCGGCCCGCGCCACCGCGCTGCTGTTCCTCGCGCCGCCGCTGGCCGCGCTGGAAAGCTGGCTGCTATTCCGCGAAACGCTCACGCCGGTCCAGATCGCGGGCTTCGGCGTGGCGCTCGCGGGGGTGCTGCTTGCGCGACGCGGTTAGCGCCGCCGCGCCCGTCGATCGTTAGTCATCGATCGTCAATCGGCTGTATCGCCGCCCTTGGGCAGTTTCGCGCGCGCCTGGCTGCCCGGCGCAGGCGCCCAGGCGGGACGCGTCTTGCGCGCCGAATCGATCACCACGATAAAGCGCCCGGCCCACGGCGTGATCTCGCGATTCGGGTGCAGCACCCACAGCGATTTGCCCGAATCGACCAGCGCCTGATATTCGGCGTCGATGATGCCGTTGTGGTCGATAAACGCATTGAGCGATGCGGGAATGCGTACGCAGCCCTTCGAATGGCGGATGCCGAGCAGAGGCTCCAGCCGGTCGGGATCCGTGGCATGCATCTGGAAGCGCATCGGCGAGTAGCCGCCCTTGCCCCAGCCCCGTTCGCCGTCGACCCAGCCGAAATCGTAGATACGCATATCGCGCTTGCCGTAGCCGCGAATATTGTTCTCGTTCATCGTGCCTTCCGCGCGGAAGTCCATGTTCGACGGCGTGTGCTCGAAAACGCCCAGCGGCGTCAAGAAGTGGTCGAATTCGCCGGGCCGCCCCGTTGCGACCGGCGACGCGCCGATCATCTGCCAGGTTTCGCCCGGCATTGCGCGGAAATAGATGAAGAGCGCCTGCACATTGGCGCTGCGATCCACGAGGATCACATACTCGCCCGCCAGCGCGCCGAGATCCTTGGCGTCGAGCGCCGCTTGCAGGCGCTGGCCGTAAGCACGCTGATCGGCAAGCGGCACGCGCAGGCGGCGCGTCACGTCGCGCGCGAAGGTTTCACGCATCGCCAGAGCGTGACGGGTTTCCCCGGCGGCCTGTTGTGGCGTGAGTTTGGCATGCTCGGGCAGCGTGAGCGGCGCGGGGCCTGACGCGGCGACCGGCGCGGAGGCAGCGGTCGTTGAAGCCGCTGACGCCGTTGATGCCGTTGACGCAGCAGGAGCCGTTGATGCGGCAGAGGCCGCGACCGCAGCGGACGCCGTCGTGGCAGCCGATGGCGCTCTTGCCTTGGCAGCCGCAGCCATTGCGCCAGATGCCGCCTGTATCGCCCCGGAACCGGCATGCGCACCTGAAGCCGGTGCACCCTCCGCAGCGGTTGCGTTGGCGCACCAGGCCACCGCGCACAGCGCCGCAAGCCGCACGTACTGCAGCACGCGCCTTGTGCCGTGATAATGAGTCTTCGCGGCGTCGCCCCGGACACCCCCGTTCACGCTTGCCTGAGCGCCGCGCGAGCAATAGTCGTTCATCGTGAATCCGGCTGTTTATACGTTCGTTTGATATCGGACACCCTGCAATTTGCGCGCCCGAATCATCCGACATTAGACCAGACATCGAATTTAAGTCGCCGCCAAGCCGCAGCGTGACCAGACAAACCCAATCGAGCGAGCAAAAGCATGACTGAAGCTACCGCATCGACACCTTGCGCATCCCAGCGCGACAGCCAGCACGCTCGCCAGCGCGCCATCGCCGCCGAGCTGGGCGTCGCCACCTCGTTTTGCCCGCCCGACGAGATCAAGCGGCGCATCGCCTTCCTCGCCGACAGCCTGCGCGCGAGCCGACTGCGCGCATTCGTGCTCGGCATCAGCGGCGGCGTGGATTCGACGACGGCGGGCCGTCTTGCACAACTGGCCGTCGAAACACTGCGCGAGCAAGGCCGCGATGCGCGCTTCATCGCCATGCGCCTGCCCTACCGCACCCAGCGCGACGAGGAAGACGCCGCGGCGGCCCTCGGCTTCATTCAGCCAGACGAAATATTGAGCGTCGATATCGCCCCGGCAGCCGACGCAATGCGCGCTTCGCTCGCAGCAGGCGGGCTGACATTCGAAGACGCGGCGCAGCAGGACTTCGTGCTCGGCAACATCAAGGCCCGCGAGCGGATGATTGCGCAATACGCCGTAGCGGGCGCGCGTACGGGCCTCGTGATCGGCACCGACCACGCGGCTGAATCGTTGATGGGATTCTTTACGAAATTCGGCGATGGCGGCGCGGATGTGCTGCCGTTGGCGGGATTGACGAAGCGGCGCGTGCGCGCGCTTGCACGTCACCTGGGCGTGCCGCAGCGCCTCGTGGAAAAAACGCCGACCGCCGACCTCGAAACGCTGCGCCCGCAAAGGCCCGATGAGGACGCCTATGGTGTCAGCTACGAGGAAATCGACGATTTTCTGGAGGCCAAGCCGGTAAGCGATCACGCCTGCGCAACGATCCTGCGCTATTACGAGGCGACCCGGCATAAGCGGGCACTGCCCTATTCGCCCGATGCCCCGCTGCCGCACGCGAAGGCGACATCGGCATAAAAACGCTCAGGCCGGACGGCGCACTTCGGGCTCTTCGCTATCGAAGGGCGGCGCGCTCACGCGCAGCGCCACGCCGGCAAGTCGCCGGCTCTGCAATTCGCGCGCGACGGCTTCGCCCACATAAGGCACTTCCGAATCGAGTTCGAGATCGGCATGAGCGTTGGGCGTGCCCACGTCATACACCTTGACTGCCTTGGCGTAGTGTCCGAGTTCACGCTTGAAAAAATCGTGCACTTCCTGCTCGCTGCAGGTTTCGGGGACATTCCAGACAGTCAGGTGCATATCGGTCTACCGGTTACGGCGCGCACGGTCTGACCGAACGCGCACGGGTTGCAGGCTCGCACGCGCCTTGGCGCGCATCAGGCACGACTGGCCGAGCAAAGCCACAGAAATCACGACAAGTATCGAGAGACCGGACGCTAGCATTTCGCTCACTCCTTCTTATTGATATACATCAGAGTAGACCGATTTTGCTGCACGCGCACTGCGTCATATTGTCGAGTTTCGGCGGGTTTCCCGGAGCAGCGCTAGAGCCCGCAACGAGCGTGCCCGTGGGATGCATGAGTCAGCAGAGCGAGGGGGAACGCCAGAAAAAGGGCCGCCTTCATCAGGCCGCTTCAAGGACCTTCGTCGCGGCTCGCCGACGTGGTGTCGCCGATATCGCTGCCGCATTGCATGCGTGTTAGCTGATCATACTGGCGCGACCAATTGCCCGCGATCGTCGCCTGAGCCTCGGCAAGCGAGATGCGGCCTGCGCAGACGCAGCGCTTGAGGCGCACGGTGAGCAGCGACTTGCGACGCTCTCCGGCATGACCGCCCCACGGCAGCAGATCGAAATTCGCCTGCGCATCTGGCGAGCCACCGAGCACGATTGGCACGTGACGGTCGAGCGCGTAGGTGATGCCGTCTTCGGCGTCGATACCGCGCGTCGAGAGCAGGCGGTCTTTCTGCGCCATCGCCACGTCGAACGACGGCGCTACGGTATCGGCGTAACCCGGCCGGCAGATCGTATCCGCCACCGATTCCTGCGTCACGCGTGCGTCAAGCAGCCGCGGATCCTGCGCCCAGACAGGCGCGCTGCGCGCCGCCCCGCCAACAACGAGCGCCAGCAGCACACTATGCAGCGCTACACCCAGCGCGCGCGGCGCCTTCCGGCGTGCCGCACTTTTCGCCATGCTACGCACGGTCGGACAGTCTTCTGCCAATTTTGCGTTCGTGGTAAGAGCACCGTACGCTGCCGTACGATGCTGAATGGATGGTCAATGTTGGCTAATTAAAACACATTCGAATTTTGATGTGGTGAAAGTGCGCCAGGGCAAGCGTGCGGCCCCTGCCTGAAACGAACCTCGCCTGGTACGTTTGATACGGCGCACGCGCAA
The DNA here is from genome assembly GCF_014200455.1 of Paraburkholderia bannensis. Lineage (GTDB taxonomy): Bacteria > Pseudomonadota > Gammaproteobacteria > Burkholderiales > Burkholderiaceae > Paraburkholderia > Paraburkholderia bannensis_A. The sequence continues at coordinate 13,463 of NZ_JACHBW010000037.1, forward strand.
ACGCGCGCAGGCAGCGGCTTTCTGCATGGAGCATCTAACCATCCGGATCAACAACGGAATTTTTGTTCGTCCTGCCAATCAACTGGTGCGTGGTCTCGGCTTCTTGACATCGTGTTCGTGCTCGTCCCAGCCGAAAACGTCTCAGTCGATCGACAGTTGAAGATCGACGCGCGCGGCTACCGCACAGCGGTCGCGTTGCAAGCGCGTGGCGATTGCGGTGATCGAACCGGGCTCGGCCTTCACGGCGCGAAGGCCGCCGATGCCATCGATAAAATCAGATGCGCACCGTTGCGCGCAAGATCGGCCGTTCGGCCAATGGCGGCGGCCAAACCGTTGGCGCATAATGGCTCGCCCGCTCAGCTCCGCATCGGAGCCAGCGCGCCTAATAAAGGAAACGAGGAATTCCCATGTCCATCACCATGTATCAAGCCTCGGTGCCCGTGCTCGCGCGCGGTCTCGCCAACCTGCAGACCATCATCGGCAAGGCACAGGCACATGCGGCCGAAAAGCAGATCGATCCGGCAGTGTTCACCGGCGCACGGCTTTTCCCCGACATGCTGCCGCTCGCGCGCCAGATTCATATCGCCACGGATACGGCCAAGGGTTGCGCTGCGCGGCTCGCAGGAGTGGATGCGCCGAAGTTCGACGACGTGGAAGTGAGCTTCGACGATCTGCACACGCGCATCCAGAAGACCATCGATTATCTGAACACGTTCAAGCCCGAGCAGATCGACGGCACGGAAGACAAGAGCATCACGCTGAAAATGCGCTCGGGTCCGATCGAATTCACGGGCCAGAGCTATCTGCTGGCTTTCGTGCTGCCCAACTTCTACTTCCACGTGACGACGGCTTACGACATCCTGCGCCATAACGGCGTGGAGCTAGGCAAGCTCGACTATCTGGGCGGCCGTTAAAAGCGGGGCGCGTAGGGATGCGGTGGACCTGAGGCCTCAGACCCGGGTCCGCCGTATGAGAGAAAGCGGTGTGAGACGAAGCGCTCAGTCGAGCGACAGGCGCACCGCGAAACCGATCAGCGCGCAAGAGAAGGCCCACTTCTGCACCGTCTGCGCGACCGGACTGCGGCGCAGCCAGACAGCGATGCGCGCCGCGCCCAGCACGTAGATGGCGTCGAACAATGCGCAGACGATCACCAGCACGATGCCCAGTTCGATCACCTGCAGCCAGACCGAGCCCTGTTCAGGGCGAATAAACTGCGGCAGCAGCACCGAGCAGAACAGCAGCGCCTTCGGGTTCAGCAGATTGGTCAGCAAGCCCTTGAAGAAGTCTGCGCGCAGCGGGCGTTGCCGGGCAATCGCAGTCTCTTCTGGCAACGCAAACACCGGCGCACGAAAAATCTGCACGGCCACGTACGTCAGGTAAAGCGCACCCGCATAGCGCACGACCTCATAAAGCCATGGCGCGTTATGAAGCAGCGCCGCCAGTCCGCAGGCAGAGAGCGTGGCATGCGTTGCGCGCGCCAGCCCGAGACCACAAGCCGCCGCAAAGCCGCGCCGCGCACCGCGGCTCATGCTGGTTTGCATCACCAGCGCCATATCCGCCCCCGGCAGTGCGCAAACGACGATCAGGGCGGCGATGAACATCAACATCAGGTGAGCGGAAATCATGATGGCCTCGACTGGAAGAGGCTCTATGTTGCCGCTAAATCTGGAGCGATTTCTGGCGTAATTCGTGATCAAATCGGTTATAGAGAGCGGAATCAACTAAAATATCCGCATCCGAACAGGAAAAGCACTCGACGCAATATGAGCGACCTCGACAAACTCGATCGCGCCATCCTCGGCGCCTTGCAGGCCGATGGCCGGATGCCCAACGCGCGGCTCGCGGAAACGGTCGGATTGAGCGAAACGCCCTGCGCGCGCCGCCTCAAGCGGCTGGAGCAGGACGGCTATATCGAGCGTTACCGCGCGATGCTCTCGCGCCGCGCGCTGGGTTATGGCGTGGTCGCTTATGTATCGGTGCGGTTCGCCGTGCACGACCGCGCGCTCGCCGATCGCTTCGAACGCGAAGTTTGTGCCATCGAGCGCATTCTTTCGTGCCACAACGTTGCCGGCACGGCGGACTATATTTTGATGATCGTCGCGCGCGATCTCGACGACTACGGCACCTTCATGCGCGACGAACTGCGCAGCCTGCCAGGCGTCACGTCGGTGGAGTCGGCGCTATCGCTGCGTGAAGTCAAATCCGAGGGTGGATTGCCGCTGCCTTGAATCAGGCCATGCGGCACCGTCCTCACCTTATTTCAAACCGGAGCTTTCGATGACCCCAGAACAGGCACGAGCCGAAGAAGCGGCCGCCATGGACCGCGTGCTCAATGCAACGCAACGCGTCAAGTCGGCATTCACGTCCTTGCAGACGCAATTCCCGCCCGAAGGCGAAGGCCGCCCTTCGCAGTTCGCGCTGCAGACCTTCGACGCCGCCTTGCAGGAACTCGAAGACGCCCAGGCGGCGTTCGACGAACTGCTCAACGACCTGCTCGACGGCAACCGCTGAGCGACGCCGCCGCGCACTGCGCCGTGCATGACCGGTCGGCACGCTGTCCAACCCGGTGTCCAACCTGGTGCTAGTATTTCCAGCCTGTTGGATGCCGACCCGACCGACCGATCATGTCCACCGCCTACGAAGTACCCGCGCTCAAGCGCATTCACGACATTCTCGATCTGCTCGCGCACGCGCAGGCTCCCGTGCGCGCCGCCGTCATTGCGGAGCAAACCGGCCTGTCGCGCAGCACGCTCTATCTGATGCTCGATTCGCTGGAGCGTCGGCGCTGGATCGAAAAACGCGCGGATGGATACATCGTCGGCGTGACCTTGTTCGAGCTGGGCAGCGCCTATGTGCGTCACGATCGCTTGCACGAAGCCTTCCGGCACGAAGCGGCCAGCTTTATCGCTGCACATAACGAGGTCGTGCAGCTTGCGGTGCTCGATGGCGCGGAAGTCGTCTATATTGCGCGCGAAGATCCCACGAGGCCGGTACGGCTGATTTCCGATCTCGGTTCGCGTCTGCCCGCGCATTGTTGCGCGCTGGGCAAGGCGCTGCTCGCCAGTCTTTCGGATGACGAAGTATCGAAGGTACTGCCGAAGCAGCTTGCCGCGGTCACGAGCCACACCCTCACGCGACGTTCCGATCTACTCGAAGCGCTTGCCGCGATCCGTCGTTCGGGCCTTGCTCACGAACGCGAGGAAGTCACCGCGGGCCTCACGTGCTTTGCGGCCTTTGTCGGCGTGACTGCGTTGGGCAAACGCGTGGCGGTCAGCACCAGCCTGCCGCTCGAACGCATCGATGCGCGCCGCGAGAAGCGCATTGCAATCGCGGTGGTGGAGATGGCGCACCGCATCGGCAAAACGCTTTGAGTTGCCGCTAATGCGAGTGGCGTGGCTCGCCCCGCTGCTCGATTACCCGCAGGTAGAGCGTCGCACACTCAAGACAGCCGCCCGTCGAAAGCTGGCCCACGGTTTTCCGGTAGAGTTCCTGCCACGGCGTCTGCGAAGGCGGCGCGGAAAACGCCGAGTGAGCGCGGCGTCTTTCGAGTTCCGCCGGATCGATCAGCAGTTCTACGCGTCGCGCATTGAGGTCGACCTTGATGCGATCGCCCGTACGCAGCAGCGCCAGCCCCCCGCCCACGGCAGCTTCGGGCGACATGTTGAGAATCGACGGACTCGCCGACGTGCCGCTCTGCCGCCCATCGCCCATGCACGGCAGCGAAGTCACACCACGCTTGATCATCTCCGCCGGCGGCGCCATGTTCACCACCTCGGCGCTGCCCGGATAGCCGACCGTACCGCAGCCGCGAATCACCAGCATGCAGCGTTCGTCGATGTTGAGCGCGGGGTCGTTGATGCGCGCGCGGTAATCCTCTGGGCCATCGAACACGACGGCCCGCGCTTCGAACACGTTTTCCGCGCCCGGCTCGCTCAAATAGGTCTTGCGAAACGCCTCGCCCACCACCGACATCTTCATGATCGCGCTATCGAAGAAGTTGCCCGAGAGCACGATGAATCCCGCGCCATGCATCAGCGGCGCATCGCAGCTACGGATCACATCGCGGTCCGCGACTGGCGCGGCATCCGCAATTTCGCCGATCGTGCGGCCTGAAACCGTCGTGCATTCGCGCCGCACCAGCCCCGCGCGGTCGAGTTCGCGCAACACGGCCGGCACGCCGCCCGCACGATGGAAACTCTCGCCCAGATATTCGCCGGCGGGCATCGTGTTCGCCAGCAGCGGCACCTGCTCGCCAAAGTGCTGCCAGTCTTCGAGCGCGAGGTCCACGCCCATATGTCGCGCAATCGCGATCAGGTGCGGCGGGCAATTGGTCGACGCGCCCAGCGCCGACGCCACCACGATGGCATTTTCGAACGCCTCGCGCGTCATGATGCGCGACGGCCGCACATCGGCGCGCACCAGATCGACGCTGCGCTTGCCCGTGACGTAGGCCATCTGGCCGCGCTCGCGATACGCCGCGGGAATGCTCGCACAACCGGGCAGCGACATCCCCAGCGCCTCGGCGAGGCAGTTCATCGACAAAGCCGTGCCCATGGTGTTGCAATGTCCGATCGACGGCGACGACGCCGTGGTCAGCGCCATAAAACCTTCGTAGTCGATCTCACCGGCCGCCAGCAGATTGCGCGCGTGCCAGATCACCGTGCCCGAACCCACACGCTTGCCCTCGTACCAGCCGTCGAGCATCGGACCGCCCGAGAGCACGATGGCGGGCAGATCGACGGTGGCCACCGCCATCAGACAGGCGGGCGTGGTCTTGTCGCAGCCGGTGGTCAGCACCACGCCGTCAAGCGGAAAGCCGTGCAGGATTTCCACGAGGCCCAGATAGGCGAGATTGCGGTCGAGCGCCGCCGTCGGGCGGCGACTCTGCTCCGCGAGCGGATGCACGGGAAACTCCATCGGAATGCCGCCCGAGTCGCGTATGCCCGCTTTCACGCGCTCGGCGAGCGCGATGTGATGACGATTGCAGGGCGCGAGATCGCTGCCCGTCTGCGCGATGCCGATGATCGGCCGCCCGGACTGCAACTCCTCGCGCGTGAGGCCGTAATTCATGAAGCGCTCGACGTAGAGCGCGGTCATATCCGCGTGCGAGGGATCGTCGAACCATTCCTGGCTGCGCAGACGGCGGGCGGGCGTGTGTGCCATGTTGCGTGTCTCCTGTGCGACCGGCTTATGTTACCGATAACACAACGAGACTAGCACGACGCGAAAACCCGGCGCAGCCAGGGCAACCACCGCATCGGCAAGGCAAACGAAAAGTAGAGAAAGAAACGCGGAATTTCAGGCGCTTTCGCGCTCGACCACGCTGTACTGGATGCGCGTTTTCACGGTGCGGCGCGTACGGGTAGCGATCTCGTCTTCCTCGTCGGCAAGCGCGGCGAGCAGCGCGTCGCCCGCGCGCCGCCCGATCCCGTAGGCATCGACCGAAACGGTCGTGATGGTCGGGTGGCAGCAGGCCGCGATCTCGAAGTCGCCAAAGCCGGCCACGGCGATATCGCCCGGCACCGACAGGCCACGCCGCTGGCATGCCATGATCGCGCCGAACGCCGACATATCGCTGACGCACATCACCGCATCGGTGTCGGGCCAGCGTTCGAGCATTTCGGTCATGGCCGGCGCACCGTGGCTCATGGTGCCCGGCGAATCGCCCAGCCGCACCACACGGGGCTCGCCCAGCCCGAGCGCCTTGATCTCCATCTGATAGCCCTTGAGGCGATCGAGGCCGCGCCAGTCCAGCTCGCTCCCCCCGCCGATGAAGCCGATGCGCTTATGCCCTTTGCCGGCCAGATAACGCACCATTTCGCGCGCCGCGCTCACGTTCGAGAAGCCCACCGACATATCGATGGGATGCGCGGGCTGGTCCCACATCTCGACCACCGGCACGCCCGAGCGCGCGAGCAGCGTGCGCGTGGCTTGCGTGTGCTGCGAGCCGGTGAGCGCGATGCAGCGCGGCTGATGGCGCAGCATCTGGCGCACGAGGCGCTCCTCGCGTTCGAGCGAATAGTCGGTATCGCCGATCAGCAGTTCGAGTCCTTGCGCCTCCAGCACGGCGGTCAGGCCGCTCACGGTGTCCGAGAAGTTCGAACTCGACATCGACGGCACCAGCACCGCGACGAACGACGAACGACCCGACGACAGCGCGCCCGCAGCCGCATCCGCGACATAACCCAGTTCGTCGATGGCGCGCTGCACGCGTGCGCGCGTCGCTTCCGAGGCGCTGCGGCCCGCCAGCACGCGAGAGACCGTCATCTTCGACACGCCTGCGAGGCTGGCGACATCGGACATGCGCGGCGGCGTGGTTTTCGGTGCAGGGGAATTGGCCATCGGGTCAAACGGGTCGAGGTGTGAAGAGCGCCTATTTTAGCGGCAGCGGCGCAGCGGCCTGAAAACGAGGTTGTCGCCGCACGCGCACGGCCAGAGCGCGGCGGCGCGCACAGGCGCACAATGCACGGCGCGCTTCAGCGCTTTTCGAACCTTCGCACGCCTGTCCTCAGGACACTTTCAGGAGACACGCCATGTCCTCTTCGCCACGCAGCGTCGCGGAAAAACGCGCCGCGTTCCGCGCCCTGCATGCTTCGGGCTGCTTTGTATTGCCGAATCCCTGGGACGCAGGCAGCGCCCGGTACCTCGAAAGCGCGGGCTTCAAGGCGCTCGCCACCACCAGCTCCGGCTTCGCGTGGTCGCACGGATTGGCGGACAACCACGTCTCGCGCGATGCGGTTCTCGCCCATCTGCGCGAGATCGTTGCGGCCACCGATCTGCCCGTCAATGCCGACTTCGAAAGCGGCTTTGGCGATGATGCAGCGGGCGTGGCGCAAAGCGTAGCGCTCGCCGTCGATACCGGTATCGCTGGCCTCTCCATCGAAGACTCGACCGGCAACGCCGATGCGCCGTTGCGCTCGATTCACGTTAGCGTGGAACGGATCAAGGCGGCGCGCAGCGCCATCGATACTCGCGGCGGCGACACACTGCTGATCGGTCGCGCGGAAAACTTCATCGTCGGCGTGCCCGATCTCGACGATACGATCGCACGTCTGAAGGCTTACGCGGATGCAGGCGCAGACTGTCTCTACGCGCCGGGCCTGAATACGCGCGAGCAGATCGCCGCAGTCGTGGCGGCAGTCGCGCCGAAGCCGGTGAATTTGCTGGTAGGATCGGTCTCCCCGTTCACGGTGCAGGAACTCGCAGAACTAGGCGTGCGGCGCATCAGCGTGGGCGGCGCGTTGGCCCGCTCCGCTTGGGGCGGTTTCATCCGCGCCGTGGAAACGCTGCGCGAAGGCCGTTTCGATGGCTTCCTCAACGCAGCGCCCGGAAACCAGCTCAACGATTTATTCAGCACGCCGGATTAATTCAGCGCTCGTGAATGCCTGATGCACGATCAAGGAATCGTGAAGCGTTTCACGAGCGTCAGTTCCCCCGCCTTGCGCATCGGCGCGCGAATCGTCTCGCTCTTTTCGTTTGGCGTGCCTTCGTCGGTGATGATGGTGACCTGCGCCACCGTCATGTCCGCACCGCTATTGCCCTGGCCGTAGTAGTTCACGTAGACCAGATACGTGCCGTGCAGCGGCGCGGCGCTCGAATAGATCTCCGGGCCGTAACCCGTCGTCACGTCCACGTCGAGCGCGCCGCCGTTGGGCGCAACGCGATCCCCGTACCACGTGTGCACGCCATCGGGCGAAACTACATGCAGGTCGAGATCGGTGCCGTCGGTGTCCCAGGCCAGTACGATACGCAACCGCGGGTGCGTCTTGTTCGCGTAGGCTTCGTAGAACTGCACGCGCTTTCGCGTGCCGTCCCTGGTGCGCAGTTCCACGCCATTGCTGCCCGAGCCGAATGCGAAAGGCCGCGAAAACGTGCCGTCTTCTTCGATACGCTGCGGCATGGGCGTGCCGTTCACCACCAGCGTGCCCACCGACGTGGCCGACTTCGCCTTCGGCGCCGATTTGATCTGCCCTGCGATCAGCGCGTTCAAGCTCTGCCCTTCGGGCGTGCTGACCGCCACGGCAGGATAGTGGACGTCCTGCGTATAACGCGCTTCATCGCCCGCCGAATTGCGCCAGCCGTTCAGCGGCGCGGTGAACTCGATGGTGTCGGCCTGCGCGGCGCACGCGCAGATCGCCAGCGCAACGGCGGCCAGAGCGCGGCACGCGGGACGGGATTTGAGGCGGATCGCATTCATGTTCGTACGCTTGTCAATGAGTCTGTTTGCCGTTGCGCGTTCAAAGCCGCTCGCTCTTCACGAGCACGAGATCGCCGATCTTGCGCAGCGGCACCACGCGTGTCTCGCGACGCTCGCCCGGCGTGTTCTCGTTGAACACGAGCGTGAGCGTGGCGGTGATCACATCCCGGTCGTGAGCATGCGCGTCGAAGTTATAGCCGGTCGAATCGAAATTGCCCCAGTAATTGAGGAAGAATAGCCAGGTTCCGTGCTCGGGCGCGGCCGATGAGAAGATCCCCGGTCCCGCGCCATCGACGGAATCGACGTCGAAGCCGCTGCCGTCTTCAAGGACCGGATTCGCGAAGAAAGCGTGCAGCCCGCCCGGCGTAATGACGTGCAGATCGACTTGCGCACGCGGATCGTCCCAGGTCACGATGGCGCGCAATCTGGCCTGCGGTTTGGTGCGATCCGCCTCGTAAAACTGCATGCGCTGATGTTTCGTGCCGTCGGGCGAAATGATCTCGATACTATTCGAACCCGCGCCGAACGCCCACGGACGCGCGAACCCACCCTGTTCGTCGGTATAGAGCGGCGTGGCGTTGCCGTTGATGACGAGCATGGGCGGACGGCGCGCGTGCGCATCGACATGTTTCAACTGGCCTTCGATCAGCGTGCGAAAGCGTTGCGCGCCGCGATCGACGGGCGGGCGCGGGTATGCCGCGACGTATTGCTCGCCTTCGTCGGTGAGGCCGCCATGCCGCCAGCCGTTGAATGCGCCGGTCATGCGCGCGAGCGCGCCGCCTTCCGGCGACGCATCGCCGCCCGCCATGACGTTGACGCTGGCGAGCGAGGCGGCAAGAACGCAGGCTTGCGCGAACGGTTTCATCGTCATTCAGCTTCCCGTGAGAATCAGCTTGCGCGCGGTCTGCTCGATGAACGTCTCATCCTGGCCGCGCGGATGATGCGCGAATGCCAGATGCAGATATTCGTGAGTCAGCGCGATGCGGTCGTCGTCGGAGCGCAGGCGGCGAATGTAGACGCGGTTGCGCCCGGCGTCCGCATACGGGCGTCCCGAAGTCACTTCGCACACTGCTGGTAATTCGGGTTCCTCATAACCTGGTTCGCTCGCGAGGCGGCGCGCCCAGAGCGGCGCTTCGCGCCCCAGCCACTCGCGCGCGCCCACCACCGGCTCGCAGTCGCCCGCGAGCGGGCTGGCGAACGATGTGAGCGTGGCCTGCGGCCAGGTCCGCGCGAGGATCGCATCGAAGGTGAGTCCGCGCTGCGCGGCGGCCCTGGCGTCGAGCCAGCTCATTTGCCCAGGCGCCGCCTTGTCGTGATGAAATTGCACGGGCACGCCAGCGAGCACAAGCCCATCGGTGAAATCGGCGGCGTTGCGCGACGCGGCGCGCGGCGGGCGCGGCAAGACGCGCTGCGTGCGGCTGCTGTCGTCGATTTCGTAGCAGCCGCGCTCGCGACCCGCGTTCTGCACGAGATAGCTGCGCGCCGCCACGGCCAGCGCACGCGCCGCTTGCGGCTGCGCCGTGTCGCCTTCACGCTCGACCACGCGCGCAATGTAGTCGTTCATACCAAAACGCCCGACGATATGCAGACGACCATCGTCGTCGCGATCGAGGCGCATGTCGCCATGGCTTTCGATCGGCAGCGAATTGCCGTTTTCGAACGCCACGCTGAACGTGCCGTCGAGCAGGCCCGGCTGCACGGGACGCCCGCCCGCGCGCGTATCGAAGACGTTTCGTATCGGATATCGGGAAAAGAATTCGACGCTTACGCATGCACGGTCATCGGCGACCGTGCTTTGCGCAACGAGCGGCGCGATGCGCGGCGCAGCCGCCGCCAGCACGCGCACGCTGCCGCCGCGCCCGCCCATCCAGACCGGCGTGCCATCGGCAAGCCAGCCCGCCGCGCCGCCTTCGTAGCCGCCTGCATTCGATGGATCGGGCATGGTCCAGGTCTTGGCGCGCAGCAAACTGCCGTAGAGCGACACCGTGCCTTCGCCGCGCCCGCTGGTGACGACCGACACCAGCGTATTGCCGGTCTCGTCGCGGGCGCGCGCGGGAATCGCCTGCAAGGCCGCGAGCAGTTCGTCCACCCGCACGCGCTTATCGGGCTTCAGCGCATAGAGGTCCAGCAGCCACGCAGGCGCATTGCGCCTGCGCCAATATTGCCGCCAGCCCGCCGGATCGAGTTGCAGCCGATGCGGCTCGAAGAAGAGTCCGCACGATTGCACCAGCGCGCGCTCGCGGTCGATGTGGCCGCCCGTCATGCAGCAGTACACCTCTTCGCGGTCGCCGCCTTGGCACTGATAGTCGGGCGCTGGAATCTGCCGGTCGACGAGATAGGCGTAGACGAACAGCTTCCACACGCTGCCGAGTTGCGTGCCGAGCGTCACCGGCAACGCCACGCCGGCGCCCGGTGAGGCAGGCGTGGCCGCGTCGTTCGCGTCGAAGGTCCACAGGCGCGCGCTGCCGTCGCGCAGCCACGCAAAGCGCAATGTCGGCGGCGCGGCGGCATGAGCGGCGCTTGCGCACAACAGCGCAAGCAGCCACGCCACGGCCTGCACGCCCGCTCTGCGGAAGATGCGCCCTTTCACCTCGACCTCACTCGATGCGCAGCGTGACCATGCGGTCGCTGCGGCCGCCTTCGTACGCCTTCTGCTCCGGCTGATACATGCGGAAGTAGCGCGCCGGCGGCATCGTGAAGGCACCCGGCACCGCGAAGCGCACGAGCTGGCGCAGCGCGACCGGACGGTCGAGCAGCGGCACCGGCTGGTGATAGCTCAGATCGCCCATTTCATAGCTGGCCGCGCGCGCGAACGGCTGCGGTCCGCCGCCGCCCTCGGCCGCGCCTGGCAGGCCGTCGATGCTCATGCCCCAACTGGTCGCCTCGACCGAGCCGCCCGGCGGCAGCGGCACGTCCAGCAAACCGTAGTGCAGCGCCGATTTGTCCTGCGGCGTGAGCGTGACTTCGTCGACATACAGCGCATTGCTGTCGATCGCGTCGCCCGCTTTCACGCGATGCGCCTCGAAGGTGGAATGACCTTCGGCCTTGTCGGCATCGGTTTTCGGTGCGATCGGATCGAGTCGATAGAACACGCGCTCGATCTTCACCGGCAAGCGGCTCGCCTGCACTGCGCGGCTGCGATAGGAGACCAGCGCTGCAACGTCCGGACGCGCCACGCCCACGTCGAGCGAGGTCGGCAGCTGCGCGCCCGTCCACTTCCAGAGGCTCGCGCCGGTGGCCGTCGAGGTGCGCGTCCAGCCGCTGCCCTGGAGCGTCGGCAAGGCCTGCGCCGTGTCGCCGTTACGCGAGCCGGCCATCGCCTTGCGCAGCCACAGCAGCGTGAGCGCGCGGTCGACGGTCGGATACGACGCGCTGCTTTGCGCAAGCACCGCGTTCGCATCGACCGGCGTGCCCGCGTCGCCCGCCATCGCCAGCAGCGCCTGGATCAGCGGCGTGGGGTTCGTCATCAGCGAGGCGCGCGCGCGCGCGGCGAGCGCTTCGAAACCTTCCGGCAAGCTCGCGTTGGTGGCGTGCGCCGTCCATGCCGTCAAGATCGCCGCCGCTTGCAGACCGCGCGGCGAATCGGGCGCGGCAAACACCAGGCTGTCCTCGACGCCGTAGTTGTCGCGCGATGCTTTGGCATCCTGATCGAACATCGTCGATGTCTGTTGCGCGAGCTGACCGGCCACGCCCGCCACCGGCGTTGCGACCGGCAGGCCCATCTGCTGGAGCAGCCAGAGCGCGAGCGCGCGATGCAGCAACGGCTCTTTCGCGCCTTCGTCGCGATAGACATCGAGCGCGTGCTGCCAGTTGCTGTCCGGCAGCGTGATGCCGAGGCTGCGGCTCGCGAGCCAGTCCGCGTAATACGCGTAGGCGGTGATGAACGCGCTGCCGCCCGTGGTATCGCCCCACCAGCCGAATGCGCCGTTGATGCCCGCGAGCAGCGCAAGCCGCTGGCGCTGGTTGCGCAGGCGTGCTTCGATGCCCTGGGTTGTGCTTTGCGAACCCGCGCCGTCCAGCACGTCATGCGCGAGTGCGAGCGGAATCAGGCGGCTCGACGTTTGTTCCGCGCATCCGTAGGGATACTCGATCAGATCGTCGGCCACACGCGCGAACTGGCTTGTGCCGTTCGCCACCAAACGCACGCGCACATCCTGCGCATCGGGCGCGAGCGCCAGCGGTTTCGGATTCGTGTCGAGCGTGAGCGGCACTTCGCGCAGATCGAGCCAGCCCGGCGCACCCAGGCTCACCGTGGTCTGCAGACGGTCCATGTCACGGCCGTTCACGCGCAGCGCCGCATCGACGACACCCGGCGTGAGCGCCACGCGCGGCAGCGCCAGATAGTTCGCGCCAGGCTTGAGCGTCACCTTGCGATCGACCGCCAGGCCCGCGCCGTTGACGGCCCATTGCGCGTCCACATCGGCATTGCCCTGATTGAACGCGATCATGTCGATCACCGGCTGATCGCCGCTGCGGAAGCTCGCCGGGCCGCTCCATTTCAGGTAGAGCGGTTTGTCCGAGCGCACATACGCGGTGCGCTGGCCAACCGTGCCGTCCGCCGCAATCGCGCGCACGGTGACGCGCCAACGCGCCAGCGCGTCAGGCATGCGAAAGCTCATGCGGGCATGGCCGCTCGCGTCGGTTTGCAGATCGGCTTGCCATGCGGCTGTGTCGATATCGTCGCGACGCGGACGCTCCAGCACCTTCACGCCGCGCTCGTTGTACTGGCCGCGCTGCGGACCGCCAGGCGCGCCGCGCATCGCCGAAAGCGCGAGATCGTAGGTGATGAACGACAGGCTGGAGGTGGTGCGCACGTTATTGCGACGCGGGTGATAGAAGAAGTCCGAGATATTCGGCGCAATCTCCGGCTGCAGCACGTAGACCATCTCGTCGACCACGCTCACGGTCAGATGCGCGGGCAAGGGCTTGCCGGCCAGCGCGCTGCCAAGATCGAGCGTGACCGTTTCGCCAGGCTGGTACACGGCCTTGTCGCTCTTCACGCTCAAATCGATCGACGGCTTCGCGACCACGATGCCCGCGTTCTGGAACACGTATTCGCCGTTATGCACATAGAGCACCGAGAATGTCATGTTCGGCGCGAATTGCGCACCGACCTTGATACGCGCCTTCCATTGCGTCGGCGCGACGCGCGTGAGGCTCAGCCAGTCCGCGCCCTTCGTGAGCAGCGCGCGCGCCTCCACGCTGTCGCGTTCGAGCGTGAGCAGCGCATCGTCTACTGCGTACGGGAAGGTAATGAGCGCCTCGGCCGTATCGCCGATCTGGTAGTGGTCGCGGTCGAACACGATCTCGACGCTGCCGGGGATCGCCTTGAGGCCATCGCCCGCGACCCAGTGGCTGGCCGCCGCGAGCAGATTGCCCGCATCGTCCTTCACCGAGAGCATGTACGAACCCGGTTCGTCGAACTGCAGCGGGAAGCTCACGCGGCCATCCGCGCCGGGGGCGGGCAGCGTGCCTTCGGCTTTGGTCTGCGATTCGAGGCGCGTCCACTCCCACTTCGCGGGCTTGTGCGCCGGGGCGGCGTTGTTGCCCGCACTGGCGTTGTTCGCCAGCGCCGCGAGCGTGAACGTCAGCTTTTCATGCGGCTGCGAGAACGACTTCGCCGTGCTCAGCCGATACGGCGTCGCGCCGCGCGCGATCAGCACTTCGCGCGTTACGCGCACGCGGTACGCCGCGCCGTCCTGCGCGAACAGCGTGAGCGCGTAGCGGCTTGGCTCCTTTGCGGCGGGCAGCGTGAGCGTGGCGTTGCCGTCGCTATCGGTTTGCAGCTCCTGCTGTTCGAGCTTCACCGGGAAGAGGCCCGAGTAGTTCAGTTCGCCATCGACAATCGCCACCTTCTGCGCGCGCAGCGTCACCGACACCTTGCCGTTCTTCACCGGCTTGCCGTCCGGATAGCGCAGCGCGATCTTGCCCTTGGGCGTGTCGCCGGTTGCGTAGTCGGACTTGTCCATCGTCAGATTGACGTCGAAGTGCGGCTTCACGTATTCGGCCACGCGAAACGCGCCGCCGTAGGTGTCGCCGTTGTAGTCGAAGCGCAGCGTGTAGCCGCCGCCCTGCGCCGTGGTCGGCAGCGTGAAGGTGGTTTCGCCGCCCGTTTCCGATGCGAAATCCACGTTGCGCGTCGCGATGGGCGCGCCGTTCGGATCGACCACATCGAGCTTAAGCAGCGCGGCAGCCGGTGCGGTGGACTGGTTCGCACTCTGGAAGGTGCGGCCGATGAACTTCACATGCACCGTATCGCCGGGGCGATAGAGCGGCCGGTCCGTGACCGGATAGATCTTGGTGTTGTAGATCTCGCTGTCGTAGTAGAAGTTTTCCGATACGAAGACCCCGCCCTGCGGATCGCTGCCGATCACGTAGCTGCGCTCCGGCGAAACGTGATCGAGCACGAGCGCGCCGTCCGCGCCGGTCGAGCCGCTTTGCAGCACGCCCACGCCGTCGGTCCAGTTCACCTCGGTATTGGGCACCGGCTGGCCGTTGTCGCGGCGCGCGGTCCACACGAGCAGGCCACTCGACGCCGCCTTGACCACGGCGACCGTATCGGAAACGAACAGCAGCGTATGCGCGCGATAGTTCCCGATCATCGCCTCGACGAGGTAGAGGCCCGGCGGCAGCTTGCCGATCGGAATCATCACGTTGCCCGTCGACGCTTCGATGAAATTGCTGCTGCTGCCTTCGAGGTTCACGCCCTTGGGCGGCTGGATCGTCTTCGCATTCCAGATCGGATAGCGGAACCGCGTCACGAGGTCATAGCCGCGCAACGGCGCGAAGTGCGATTCGGGCTCGAAATGCGTGGGCGCGCTCACCTGATCGCCGAGCTTGAATTCAGGTTTCGCTTCCGTGACCTTGCTGCGCGTTGCGAACGACAGCACGCGCTGCCAGGCGCGGCGCGCGTCGCTCAACCAGCGGTCCCACAGATACGCGAGCGTATTCGCGAGGCCTTCGCCCTGATAGTTCGGCTTGATGTTCAGCCGATGCAGATTCTTTTGCGCCTTCAGGAACGCGAGTGGATTCGGCACCTTGTAGACCACGATATCCGCGCCGCCATAGCCTTCGAGTTCCGACTGGTATTCGCGGCCCGGCGCTTCCAGACGCACCTGCGCAAGCTGGTTGCTGCCATAGCTCGCATCGGAGAGCAGGAAGAACGGCTGGCCCTGCACTTCCTGATAATTGCTCGGGTTGGGCGCGCCCAGTGTGGGATTGGCGTCGATGTTCTGTTGCGCGGGGTCGTCATCGGCCCAGGCGGGCGCGAGTCCCGCGCCGAGCAGGAAGGCAGACGCGGCGAGGAACGTCGAAACGCGCAGGCGGGCACGCGAAGGCGCGCGTTTCATCGACATCAGGACAGAAAGCACAGCGACGAATAGACGTTGCATGGCGGCACTCATGGCGTCAGAAACGCGAAACGAAACACACCGACGAAATTCGGATTGCCGTCGAACGGCTGCCAGCGGGAATCTTTCCATTGCATCAGGTCGGAAACGGCGACGGCGCGCAGACCGCTATCGGTCGGCGTGACGGTGCCCGTGTGATAAGCGATGTAGCGATCGAGCCAGATCATCAGATGCTGGTCGTCGCCTTGATCGAAGAACAGCAGGTCGCCCGGAAGCGCCTGATTGACGTCGCGCGAAACGAAACGGCTGTTGCGCTGGATCAGCGCGATGGCCGAGGCGTAAGCGCCCACGCTGCCGTCGATGCGGGTCCAGCGGTTGGCCAACGTGCGCTGCTGTTCGCTCAGTCGCAGTTCGGGCGGCAGGCGGCTCGCGTCGGCGGCGCTGTTCATGCCGTTGGCCTTAAGCCAGCGCGCGTCGTGCTCGCGCAGCGCTTCCATGGCGGCAAAGCGCACGAGGCCCGCGCAGTCGCGCTGGGTCCAGCGCGGCGTGGGACCGCGCCGGATCTGCTGATCGACGATACGCACGAACCAGGCGCGAAAGATCGCCGATTGCTCGGGCGTGAGCGCATCGGGATCGGGCGCGGCCTGGGTCGGCATCAGCGCGCTCGCGGGTCGCGTGAGCGCCATGCCGAGCGCTGCCGCGCTGCTGAGGAGGAACCGGCGGCGCATGGTCAATTCGCGCTCGTGCCGGGTTGGTCGGCTTGATTGGCTTGATTGGCTTGATCGTGCGAGCCTTCGCTATCGCCGGTATCGTCGGCGTCCTTTGGACCCGCGCCGAGCGGCCGCCCCGCCGCCGTGTCGCCGCGCGGCGATGCGCTGGCGCGCGATTCGAAGTGCCATTGCACCGGCACCCAGCCCAGCGACGAGGGCAACGAATCCGGCAGGCTCAGCGCGAACGGCGCATAGCTGGCGACCGCGTGCAGCTTGGGCAGCAGATGCGTACGCGCGGCGTTGCGGAACACAGCTTCCTGATCGGCCGGCAATGAACGCCCGGCTTCGCGCTCCACAAGCGCCGCCGAGGTGGCGGGCGTGATCGACATCACGGTGGCTGCGAGGCGCTGCGGCGCGAGCGTATCGGCAATCGCCGGATAGCGCTTGTCGAGCACGGCGAGCGTGTCGTCCACGAGACGCGCATCGGGCGAGAACACCACGTAACCGTGCGCGAGCGCGAGCGTGACCGGGAAGTAGCGCGGCGCGGACAACTGCGCCGCATAGGACGAGCCAGCGCTTTGCGCCGTGCCCGAGCGCGCGCTAACGGGGCGTGTCCAGACGCTGACGTCGGCGGACGGCTCGCTCGCCTTCACGGGCAGACGGCGATAACCGGCTTCGTTGCCCGCCTTCGCCTCGTAAGCGCCGATGGCGTCGCCGAAGGCGCCCGCGAGCGCGCTCTTGATCGCCGCGAGTTGCGTCGGATCCTGCACGGCTTGCGGTTTGAGACGTGCGACGAAGACCGGCGCGACCAGCGTCGATTTCGCGTACCAGCACACGCCAGCAGGGCCCGCGAAGCTTTCACGTACGATCTTCGAGGCGGCCTGTTCGCCGTCGCCGAGTTTGTCGAACAGATTGGCGGCGTCGTTCCAGTCCACCGGCAAGCTCGCGCAGGCCGCGGCGTTGGCGGGCAGCGCGCGCCAGAGATCGGCGCTATTCCAGTGCTGCGGCAGATGAGCCGGATCGATCAGGGCCGCCGTGCTCCATGTGCCGCTGGCGTCTGCCGGGTCAGCGTTCTTGCCGGACGCGGCGAAGTCGAAGCGCAAGGCGTTCACGCCCGCGAAAAAGGCCTGGTAGCCGAACGACAGATAGTTGACCGAGACGATCAGGCGATGACCGTTGACTTCGGGGGCGTCGTCGAGGCGATAGGTATGGAGGGCGTCCGCGCCGCCGTCATCGAGCATTTTGCCGAGCGCCGAGGCGCGATCGCCGATGGTCTTGCCGTCTGCATCGAGCAGGATGCCGGGCTCCGACATCACGACAAGGCGATCGTCCTTCGCGGCGAACAGCAGGGTGTGACCCACCGCGAGTTTGAGCGCATAGACGGGCACACCTCCCGATAGCGTGGCCGCCTGGCTCAACTGCGTATCACCCGCGGCAACATTGCCGACGGCCTGCAACAACTTCGCGAGGCCGTTGCGACGCATCGTCATGACCCAGTAGCCGAGGCGTCCATCGGGCGAACGCCAGAGCAACACGCGTGAGGGTTCGTCAAAGACGCGCTTGATCAGTTCGTCGCGCCAGTCGAGATCGTGCTCGAAGGCGAGACGGCGCACCGCGCCTTCAGCCGACAGTCGCGCGGCATTGGATTGGTAATAGTCGACGAAATCGCGCGTAAGCAGCGCGTGCAGTAATGGCACCCGAATCATGTCGCGCGGCAAACGCGAAAGTGCGGCGCTGTCGATGATGGCGTCGGGATATCGAATATCGAATGCGGCTTCGTGAGAGCGGAATGCCCCTTTGCCGCCGAACGGTCGCCAAATCGCCTGAATGGCGACCAGCGCAACGATTAAAACCGCAACGGTTATCGCGGTCTTTTTGCGCGTTAACTTCATGGGATCGAATGCCCTGGAATTGATATTGGTCTTTTCTTGCCATTTCCTGCGCGCCCGCGTTCTGCCTTGCTGCGGACGCATGGCCGTCATTAGCGCGATCTTCCCTGCGGGGCATTTAGTTACCGCAATCGGCTAATTAGGGCAGGCTCGAATACTACCCCAAAATGTGTTTTAGCAACATGAAGGCGCGCATTTTTCTTAATTAAGGATATGCGTAACGCTTAATCCAGTTGATTAAACCATGATTTACCGAATGAGTTTGAGAGTGCTCAACTAATACGTAAAAAATACGCACCATTTCGATCCTTTGCTTCATCGCTTCTGTTTGTCTGACGGGTTCACGCTCCCATGCTGTCCTTTTTTGCCGCCCAAGTTGTCATATCAGGGTCACTACCTGGCCAATGTCGATTGACAATAAACATCTTGTCTAACAACAATCCTTGTCCAAAACCGGCCGCTTACTACGGCCGCCGCGCAGACGGTCAAAGACAAAAAACATCAGCGAGACAAACAGGAGGCGTCATTCATGACAACGCAGAAGAACGACACGCGCTTGAATTCGATCCGTCCAGCCGGCACGCCCGCCTCACCGGGACGCCGCAATTTCATGGCACTGGCCGGCGCAACTGCGGGGGCAACCTTGCTGGGCAGCCTGCCCGGCTGCGGCGGGAATGTCGATACACCGGCAGGCGCTTCGGGGAGTACAACGCCGGTTCCTGTCGACCCGATCTGGGGGTCCACGGGCGCGGCCCAGCAGATCATCGACGCGTTGCAGCACATCACGCCTTCGATGTTCGCCTCGGTGGACTTCGTTGTCACATCCTATGGCGCAACGCCGCTCACCTCGCAGGTGGTTGCCGCGACAGCCTGGAGCCCTGCGATTCCCTGGCTCGGACAGAGCGCGTCGCCAACCAGCCCGGGCGCGGACCAGATGGTGTCGGCGTCACTGACCGGTACGACCTTCGACTCGCGTAAGGCTTTCAACAATGCGATCGTCGCCGCCAATGCGGCAGGCGGTGGGCGCGTGGTCGTACCTGCAGGCAACTGGTATTGCGGCGGCCCCATCGTACTGCTTAGCAATGTCAACTTCCATCTGAGCGCGAACTGCACGATCTATTTCAGCCCGAACCCAGCGGACTATGCGACAAGCGGCCCGCATGCCACGGCCAACGGCAATCTTTACTGGACGCGCTGGCAGGCTAACGACTGCCTGAACTTCGGCTCGCCGGTCTACGCTTATCAGCAGCAGAACATTGGCCTGAGCGGCGAAGGCGATACCTCGATCCTCAACGGCCAGTCGATGACGCCCGCGCAGGCCAACGGCACGACGCCGTCGTTCTGCTGGTGGACGTTCAAGGGAACGAATGGCGCGTATGATTGCGCAAGTTCGTCGACGCCATCGCAGGCTTATGCGAATCCGAACAATGCGGCGCTCACTTCGCTCAGCAGTTCCTCGATCACGAACCCTGAATCAGCCACGCTGTTGCCGCTGCTCGATGCGGGCACTTCATGGGCGCAGGATCAGAATTACTTGCCCGCGCTGGCGGAACTGGGTGTAGCGGTCGAACAACGCATCTTCGGCAACGGTCATTAGTCGCCCCTGAACAATTCGTTTTGGCCGTCGTCGGCGTCAGCCGGCGGATGCTCTCCGATCGACCGGGATGAACAGGGCGATGAGAACAAAGGCGTAAAAAAGCCGCAGCTTCCTCAGGATTATCCGCAGGTTGTGACCGGCGCCGCATAGTACAGCGTGCATCGCGTCACCGAGCGCTCCCTTCAGCCAGTTCCGATCGAGTTTGCCATCTGTCTTCATGTGGCCGATGGCTGGCTCAATCGCGCTGCGCCGTCTGATCATTGCCCGTAATCCGCGCGTGATGCCTCGCCGCAACCCCGGGTGGTAGATCTTCACACCTTCGATGTCTACGCCCTTGTAGCCGCGGTCCACGACGGCGATTTCTGGCGTGACGTCGCTCAGGATCTCCGCCTGCTCCAGCGCCTCTGCGAGCGTGTGACCATCGTACGGATTGCCCGGCATCGAGCGCATGCCAACAACCAGGCCTTCCTTGTGCGTCGTCGTGATCGACACTTTCACCCCGAACTCATATGGGGTGCGCGCCTTGCCCTTGGCCAGACACTCCACCTCTGGCGCATGCAGTGCGTAGAGCTTGTTTTTGTCCTTTGTCTTTTGCGACAGGATCCGCTTCGTGCGCCCAATCAGTTCCTGCAGGTCCGCGCGATCGCCTTCGCAGACCGCATCGATCTGCCTTTCCACGTCACGCATCACCCGGCCCACACGCGAGCGCAACGTACGCAGCACTTTCTTCATTCGTTTGTACTGCTTCGCATGAGCGTAGCGGCCAATCTGACGCGCCAGGTGCGGCGCCTCGCGGTTGTAGTTCTGCCTCAGCTTCAGGCCGTGCCGCGCTGCGGCCTTCACCAGATGTTCGCGGCACCGTTCAAGGAGTCGCGAATCGGTCGGGTGTGCGATCGCTTTCTGCATGACCGTCGTGTCGACAATCACGCGCTTCACGCTTGCGGCCTTGATCACGCCAGCACGCTTTGCCGCTTCGATTGTTTCGGCCAGCAACTCTTCGACACCAGCCTCGCCCAACCGCTTGCGCCAGCGCGTCAGGCTCGACGGATCGATCGGCGGCTCGGTCTGCAGGTACGTCTCGCCGGTGAATACCTGATTGCGGTAGGAATACCAGTTACCCGATACCCCCCGCTTAGATCCGAACGTGCCCAATTTAGAGCGGCTAACACAACCTGGACATGAGGCCATGAAAGCCATATCCTGGCGGCATGGCCAGACGAAAAATCAGTAACGAGTTATGGTCGGCGCTG
>NZ_JACHBW010000038.1 GCF_014200455.1 Paraburkholderia bannensis
TCGTCGGTCATGAACAGAAAGACGATTGCACGCGACTGGGCACCGATCTGCCAGCCGACGGATCCGGTTGCCGTGCTGTAGTAGCCGACGGTATGGCCTCCCACGCGCAACGACCCTTCGCCGTACTGGCCGCCGACCACGAAGCCTGCATCGATCACTGACGGGAAGATCAGCACGCCTTTCGCTTTGGAAACCAGTTCGCGCGAACCTTTCGCGTCGGCATAAAGACGGGAAAGAGTCGAGTCGAAACCCGCGTCGATCGTTTGACGTTTGTCCATCTGCTGGCCATTGGAGTTCGATGGATTCGATGGGCCGGTGATGGTGCAGCCCGGAGCGGCTACCGCAATCAACAGAGCCGTAGTGCTGCAGATTAATGTTCGTTTCAGCATGGTCTTCTCCTGGGAACCCGACGATGTCCCCACGCTATGCCGGATCGAGTCTCGAATGCGGTACGTCACCGTACAAATTCGGTATTCGATATATCAGGTTGATTGATCGACATGTACCGCGAGGCAGTCTGCGAAGCGGAAAGTCCTGCACCGTACAGACAGCGCTGCTACATGGACGCATGATCGGTGTTCTGGCGGGGATGTCTCTCGCGTCAACCACGTTAATGCGCGGAGATGCTCGTGCAATATCCCCTCTACGTTCAACAGCGCGGTCGCGGCTATCGCGGCAGGTTCGCGGATTTTCCATGGATCGAGGTGGACGGGGAGACGTTCGGCGCTTTGACGCAAGACGCAGCGAGTCTCGTGCAACGGATGTTTCACCGGAGCGAACACGTAATTCCTACGCCGACCATCGATACGTCGAAGCTGAAGACGCTCGAGATGGACGATGGCCGGGGGCTGTGGATGTTCGTCGACGTCGACTTGACTGCTGTCCAGTCACACTCCGTATTCGTTCAGGTTCGCCTGCGCAAGAGCCTGCTGCGGGAGATCGACCTCGCCGCGCAAAAAAGCGAGGTCTCCAGATCGTCCTACATCGCACTGGCCTGTATCCGTGAGCTTGCGCACGTGGGCGATGAAGGGGCGCAACGGCGCTCCTGAACAAGCCTTGCATGGGTGGCACGTCAGGCGCGCCTGTGGGGACTGTATTGACGATCGATCATGTTCGGACCTTGTGGGGGCGCAATGAGCCAGACACTCATGGGTTATTCAGCAGGGTTTGCAGCGGCAGCATTCGTCGCGATTTATCTGGCTTTGCGATGCTGGGCCGCGTATCGGCGGCAAGCGGCGAAATCCGTGCCACACCCATGGCCGGATTCCGAAAGTTCCGACAGTAATCACTGAGCCTCGGGGCGTCACGCCTGTTCGCGGTGCGCCTCGATCGTGTATCCGCAGCGTTGGCAGCTCTCATAACAAGGGCGTCTATCTTGTTCCTCTCGTTTATACGTGCGTCCGGCGCATATGGTTCGACTTCGCCGTGGAACAGCAAGGAGCCCGTTCGCGACGAGCTGTTCGGCGAAGAGCGTCTCGCGCAGCACGCGAGGAGCCTCGCGTGTGCGCAGCACATCTTGCCCGCTACTTGCGCTGGGCCTTCGCTCGCCGCGAGGTTGAAGGATAACGCGCACCGGCTCATGCGCGCGTATGGCGCGACTGTTGTCGCCGCAGCCCAGGACGAGGCGATCACTCCGGCGGCCGAATGGCTGCTGGACAATTACTATCTCGTCGAGGAGCAGGTGCGCAAGGTTCGCGATGACCTGCCTCCGAGCTACTACCGGCAATTGCCCAAGCTCAGCGTCGGCCCCTTCGCCTGGTATCCGCGCGTATTCGGCGTCGCGTGGGCGTTCGTCGCCCACACGGACAGCCGGTTCGACCCCGATCTCCTGTGCCATTTCATGCGG
This sequence comes from Paraburkholderia bannensis, assembly GCF_014200455.1. Lineage (GTDB taxonomy): Bacteria > Pseudomonadota > Gammaproteobacteria > Burkholderiales > Burkholderiaceae > Paraburkholderia > Paraburkholderia bannensis_A. The sequence continues at coordinate 1,847 of NZ_JACHBW010000038.1, forward strand.
GCGTACCAGACGGTTCAACCGCTGACCATCGGTGAACTCTGGGCGGTGGCGATCACGCTGCGCATTGTGCTGATCGAGAACCTCCGCCGCCTTGCCGATCAAATCACCGAGGGACGCACCGCTCGGCTAGACGCAAACGCAATGGCCGATTGTCTGCTGGATGGGGGCGGGCATGCGTTCGAGGACGTGGTCGCGCTGGCGGCGCGTTACCAGCGGACGTCGTTGCTCGACACGTTCTCCGTGCAGTTGCTTCAGCGTCTGCACGACGAGGATCCGCAGACCACGCCCGCCGTACTCTGGATGGACGAGCGTCTGGCCGCACAGCACACGACGGCCGAGCGGATCGTCGCGGGTGTGCATCAGCAGCAAGGCGCCGCGAGCGTGACGGTGCGCAACGTCATAACGAGCATGCGTCTGATTTCGGACGTGGACTGGACGGTGCTGTTCGAGCGCATCAGTCCCGTGGACGACGTGTTGCGCACGCATCGCGGTTTCGTCGAGATGGACTTCGCGACGCGCAACCTCTATCGTGGGGCGATCGAGGCGCTGGCGCGCGGTTCGTCGGCGAGCGAGACGGACATTGCGCATCGCGTGATAGCAGCAGCGGAGAGTGCGGAAGCAAAGGGGGAGAACGCTAGCAGGACGACGGCGCCTCGCGCCGAGGAGGGCGAACCGCTTCCCGGGCAACTGGGCGGAGCGGCGGCGCGCCGCGAATGCGAGCCCGGCTACTACCTGCTCACGGAAGGCCGCCGCGCGCTTGAGCGGGCCATCGGTTATCGCCCACCCATCGGGGTCTGGCTGCATCGCTTCACGCGGCGGGCCGGTCTGCCGGGCTATCTCGGCCGGATCCTGGTGCTGGCCGCGCTGATCCTGACAGGCATGATCGAGTTCTCGGCCGGCTTCGCCACACCGCGGGTCTGGCTGATCTGCCTCTCTCTCGCGGGGCTGTTACCCGCCGTCGATGTTGCCGTTGCGATCGTCAATCGCAGCGTGATGCGCGACGTCGGCGCGATTGTGCTGCCCGGACTCGCGCTGCGCAATGGCATTCCGGCACGTCAGTGCACGGTGGTCGCTGTGCCCGCCTTGCTGACTACGGCTAGTACCGTGGCCGAGCAGATCGAATGCCTCGAAATCCATCATCTGGCGAGTCCTGAGGGCGAACTGTATTTCGCCTTGCTCACCGATTGGACCGATGCGCCAGCGGAGCGCGTCGAGGGCGACGAAGCACTGCTATCCGTCGCGGTAGCGGGTATCGCTAGGCTGAATCGGCAGTATCGGGGCGGCGCGAGGGGGCCGCGTTTCCTGCTGCTGCATCGGCGGCGCACGTGGAACGACGAAGAGGGCCAGTGGATGGGCTGGGAGCGCAAGCGAGGCAAGCTGCACGAACTGAACCGGCTGCTGCGCGGCGCGCCAGACACCACATTCGTCGAGATCGACGGACGCCCGCCCGTCGCTCCGCCCGAGGTGCGATACGTCATTACGCTCGATGCCGACACTCGCTTGCCGCGCGATGCGGTGCGCCGTCTCATCGGCAAGATGGCTCATCCGCTCAATCATCCGGTTTTCGATGCGAGGAGCCAGCGTATCGTCGAAGGCTATGGCGTGTTGCAGCCGCGCGTGACGCCGTCGCTGCCAGTCGGCACCGAAGGGTCGCTATTCCAGCGCATCGTGTCGAGCCCCAGCGGCATCGATCCTTACGCGGCGGCCGTTTCCGACGTGTATCAGGACCTGTTCGACGAAGGCTCCTATACGGGCAAGGGCATCTATGACGTAGATGCTTTCGAGGCCGCGCTGGCCGGTCGCGTTCCCGAGAACACGATGCTCAGCCACGATCTATTCGAGGGCATTTTCGCGCGGGCAGGACTGGCTTCCGATATCGAGGTCGTCGAGGAGTATCCGGCCCGCTACGACGTCTCGGAAGCACGCCAGCATCGCTGGGCGCGTGGCGACTGGCAGTTGCTGCCGTGGCTCCTCGGCGTGCACTGGCGGCCCGATCTCGCCTTGGCCGCGATCGGCCGCTGGAAGATGGTGGACAACCTGCGCCGCACTGTGATCGCCCCGGCGGCGTTCGTCGCGTTGCTGGTTGGCTGGACGTTGCCGCTGACGGCGGCGTGGCGCTGGACGGCCTTCGTGCTTGCCACGATTGCGCTGCCAGTGCTGCTCCCCGTCCTGGGTGCGCTCGTGCCGCACCGGCGGCGTGCGTCCGTGAAAATGACAGCACGCAGTCTGTTCGGTGCTTGGCTGGTCGACCTGCGGCTCGCGCTCGGGCGCTTCGGTTTTTCTACCGTGCTGCTGGCGCAACAAGCGTGGTCGATGGGCGACGCCATTGCGCGGACCCTGTTCCGTGTGCTGGTCAGCCGCCGGCACCTGCTCGAATGGACCACGGCCGCCGAGGCTGGAGCCCGCGGCCGGCTCACGCTGGGCCGTACCTGGCTGCATATGTCCGGCGGCGCTGTGCTTGCGCTGGGTGCGGGCGCAGTGGCCGGGTCGGCCGCATGGCGCACCGGCCATGAGGGAGTGTGGGTCGCGCTGCCGTTTGTGCTGGTGTGGCTTGCATCGCCGGCGCTCGCGTACTGGTCGAGCCTCGCGCCAATGGCGGCGGCCAATCTCGCCGTCGGCGACGCCGATGCCAGGCAGCTTCGTCACCGGGCGCGCCGCACGTGGCGCTATTTCGAAACCTTCGTCACGTCGGACGATCAGATGCTGCCGCCGGACAACTTCCAGGAGGATCCCCGGCCGGTGGTCGCCCATCGGACTTCGCCGACCAACATAGGGCTCTATCTGCTTGCTACGGTCAGCGCACGCGAGTTCGGCTGGGTCGGCACCGCCGATGCTGTCGAGCGGCTGGAGGCTACGCTGGAAACGATGCAGCGGATGCTACGCTTTCGCGGGCATTTCTACAATTGGTACGACACGCAGGATCTGCGGCCGCTCGATCCGAAGTACGTGTCGTCCGTCGATAGCGGTAATCTCGCCGGCCATTTGATCGCGCTCGGCAACGCCTGTCGCGCGTGGGCGCGGCAGATTGCCGGCGCTGACTTTGTTGTCGCTTGCGCGGGCATCGGCGACACCCTCAATCTGCTGGACGAAGCTGTGCGCGTGAGTTGCCGCGACCGCACGCACTCTGCGCTGGATGGTGAGTTCTTGCGAGCGGTGGCGGCGCTGCGCGTGTGGCTCGACGCGGTGCCCCGAGGTGCGACGGGCGACGGGATGTCCGAAGCTTCCGAAGCGCGTACGGTGCCCGACTGGCGAACCGGCGTACTCCTTGTCGCCACCGTTTCCGACATCGCCCACGCACTCGTCGACGAGGGGAGCACCAGCCAGAACCGCATAGACGCGCAGGAGAACGATCTGCTGTTCTGGACCACAGCGCTGGAACGCGCGATGCACAGTCACGGGCGCGATGTGACGCGTTCGGCAAGCGATGCGACCGCGCTGTCCAGGCGCCTGAACCGAGTGACCGACAGCGCGCTCCAGATGGCCAATGCAATGGAATTCGGCTTTCTGCTGGACCCTGTGCGCATGCTGCTGTCGATCGGTTACTCGGTCGCCGAAGGCCGGCTCGACGAGGGCAGCTACGATCTGCTGGCCTCGGAGGCGCGCCTCGCCAGCTTTGTCGCGATCGCCAAGGGCGACGTGCCCGCGCGCCACTGGTTCCGGCTGGGACGCGTCGCTGTGCCGGTCGCGGGCGGTGCGGCACTGATCTCGTGGTCGGGGTCGATGTTTGAGTACCTCATGCCGTCGCTCGTCGTTCGCGCCCCGTTCAGCAGTCTCCTTGCGCGAACCGTCGCGCTCGTGGTGCGTCGGCAGATCCGCTACGGTGCGACGCTAGGCCTGCCGTGGGGCATCTCCGAATCCGCCTACAACTCCCGGGATCTTGAGCTGACCTACCAGTATGCTAGTTTCGGCATTCCCGATCTCGGGCTCAAGCGCGGACTCGGCAACCAGGCCGTCATCGCTCCTTATGCAACCGCGTTGGCTGCGATGGTCGCGCCGTTACCGGCGCTGCGCAATTTTGAACGTCTCGAAGCGGCAGGCGCGACCGGCCGCTTCGGTTTCTACGAGGCGCTCGACTACACGCCTGCCCGCGTACCCGAAGGCCAGACGGTGGCGATCGTGCGGGCCTTCATGGCGCATCATCAGGGCATGGTGATCGCGTCGATCGCCAATGCGCTGTTGGGTGGGCGGATCCGTGGCTTCTTCCACGCGGAGCCGGCCATCCGCGCGACAGAACTGCTGTTGCAGGAACGTATGCCGGGCGCGGTGGCGGTAGCGCATCTGCGGGTTGACGAAAAGAGCGCTGGCCAGCTGCGCGGCATCGAGCCGGCCGTCGCGCGGCACATGGTATCGGCAAGCGATCCTTCGCCGGCCACGCATCTGCTGTCCAACGGCCGCTACGCCGTGATGCTGACCGCCGCCGGCTCGGGCTATAGCCGCTGGGGCGATATGGCGATTACGCGCTGGCGCGAGGATGCGACGCGCGACGACTGGGGCAGCTATCTATACGTGCAAGACGTTGATAGCGGCAACTGTTGGTCCGCGGCGTGGCAGCCGACCGGCGTGGTGCCGGATAGCTACGACGTGACCTTCACGGAGAATCGCGCGGAGTTCGTCCGGCGCGACGGCGCGTTGACGACCTCGCTCGACGTGATCGTCTCCGCAGAGGACGATGCGGAAGTGCGGCGCGTTTCGGTGTCCAATGCGGGCTCTCGGACGTGCACTATCGAGTTCACATCGTATGCTGAAATCGTGCTTGCGACGCCGGCGACCGATCAGGCCCATCCGGCGTTCGCCAAACTGTTTATCGAGACCGAGTACCTCGCCGAGCTGGGCGTGATACTCGCGACGCGGCGCCGCCGCGCGCCGGACGAGCCCGAAGTTTGGGCAGCGCATCTTTCGGTGATCGAAGCCGATCAGCCCGGTTCCATCGAAATCGAAACCGACCGGGCGCGTTTCATCGGCCGCGGCGGCAGTGTCCGTTCGCCGCGCGTTCTGGGGGGGGGGCGAGCACTCAGCAACACGGCGGGCGTCGTGCTCGACCCCGTGTTCGCGATGCGGCGGCGCATGCGCATCGCGCCAGGGGCGACCGCGAGCGTCGCGTTCTGGACGATTGTGGCCGACACGCGCGGGCAGTTGTTGGATATCGTGGACAAGCATAGCGATGACGCGTCGTTCAGCCGGGCGGTAATGCTGGCGTGGACCCAGGCGCAGGTGCAATTGCGCCACACCGGCGTGAGTGCTGACGAGGCTGCGCTGTTCCAGCGCATGGCTGGGTACCTGCTGTATGGCGACGCGGCGATGCGGCCGAACTCCGTCGCCCTAATCCGCGGCGCGGCGGCCGCGGCCGCGGCCGGCAGCGTGGGCGCGGCGCCGCTCTGGGCGCACGGCGTGTCCGGCGATCTGCCGATTCTGCTGGTGCGTATCGACGATATCGAGCACATGGCGCTCGTGCGGCAACTGGTGCATGCGCACGAGTATTGGCAGATGAAGAGGCTCGCGGTCGATCTGGTGATTGTCAACGAGCGTGCGTCGTCGTATGTGCAGGATCTGCAGGTCGCGCTTGAAACGCTCGTGCGGCCGGGGCGGTCGAGGCCGCTATCCGCCGGACCGGCGCCGGGTAACGTCTTCGTGCTGCGGGCCGACCTCATGGCGGGCGATGCTCGCGTTCTCTTCCCGGTCGTCGCGCGTGCGGTGCTGGCGGCACGTAACGGGCGCTTACCGGAGCAGCTCAGGCGGCTCGCGGGCGCACCGTCTGCTGGCTTGCCACGTGCGCGGCGGCAGCCCGCGCCGGAGGCCGTCGCCTCCACCAGTAGTGCGGTTAGCGTCGCGGTGGATGCCGGCCTCGAATGCTTTAACGGGTTTGGCGGCTTTGCGCACGACGGCCGCGAATACGTGATCGTGCTCGGCCCCGGGCAACGCACGCCGATGCCATGGGTCAACGTTATTGCCAACCCGGCCTGCGGATTCGTTGTTTCGGCCGAAGGCGGAGGCTATACGTGGACGTCGGACAGCCGGGGGCATCAGCTGACGCCGTGGTCGAACGACCCCGTTGGGGATCCGGCAGGCGAGGCTTTCTACGTGCGCGACGAGGCTACCGGCGCGTTATGGGGACCGCAGGCCGCGCCGGTACGCGACCAGTCGGCGGGGGCCGAACCTTACATCGCGCGCCACGGACAGGGCTACAGCCGATTTGCGCATACCGCCGATGACGTGGCGCTCGAACTGCTGCAATTCGTGCCCTTGAGCGATCCGGTGAAGATCTCGCGGCTCACGCTGCGCAATCTCTCGAACCGCGACCGTCAGCTCTCCGTGACGGCTTACGTCGAATGGGTGCTCGGCGCGCAGCGCAGCGTGACGGTGCCGCATATCGTAAGTGAGATCGACGCGGCGACGGGCGCGATTTTCGTCCGTAACGGCTACGGGGCGACGTATCGGGGCCGTGTAGCGTTTGCGGATCTCGGTGGCGAGCAGAGTGGCTGGACCACGGACCGCCGCGAGTTCATCGGCCGCAATGGAACGTTGAGTGATCCAGTGGCGCTGGCCGAGGGCGCCGGCGACAGCCCGCTATCGGGCAAGGTCGGCGCCGGGCTCGATCCGTGCGCGGCGCTGCAGACGGTCATCGACCTGCCGACCGGCGGTGTGGTCGAGGTGGTGTTCCTGCTTGGCGAGGCCGCGACGGCCGCGGATGCCCGGCAACTCGTCGCATACTATCGCGAAGCCGATCTCGACGACATTCTGGCTGCGGTGACGAGCTTCTGGGATGAGACGCTCGGGGCCGTTCAGGTCACGACACCCGATCGCGCGCTGGACCTGATGCTCAACCGTTGGCTGCTCTATCAGACGCTCGCTTGCCGGATCTGGGCGCGCGCGGGTTTCTATCAGGCGAGCGGCGCGTATGGCTTTCGCGATCAACTTCAGGACGGCATGGCGCTCGTTTGGGCGCGTCCGGCGCTGACCCGCGAGCATCTGTTGCGGGCAGCCGCACGGCAGTTCCCGGAGGGAGACGTTCAGCACTGGTGGCTACCTGAAACGGGGGGCGGCATTCGCACTCGTATCGCGGACGATTGTTCCTGGCTGGCTTACGCCGTGGCCCAGTACATCGACATGACCGGCGATCAAGGGATCCTCGACGTGATGGTACCGTTCCTCGAAGGCTGCGCGCTGGCCGCGGACCAGCGCGACGTATATTTCGTACCGGACGTCTCGGATACCAGTGCGACATTGTTCGAACATTGCGCAGTCGCGATCGAACACACGCTCGGGTTGTTCGGCGCGCACGGTTTGCCATTAATGGGGACTGGGGACTGGAACGACGGCATGAACCGGGTGGGTGAGGAGGGGCGAGGAGAAAGCGTCTGGCTCGGCTGGTTCCTCTACGCGACGCTGATGGCTTTTGCACCGCTCGCGCGGGCGCGTCATGAGGATGCGCTCGCAGATTACTGGCTGGCGCGTGCGGACGCGCTCAGGAAATCAGTCGAAAGCGCTGGGTGGGATGGCGCGTGGTACCGGCGCGCGTACTATGACGACGGCACGTCGCTTGGGTCCGAAGGCAACGACGAATGTGCAATCGACGCCATCGCGCAATCGTGGAGCGTGCTGTCGGGCGCCGCCAGTGTCGAACACGGGGCACTTTCGATGGCAGCGCTCGATGACCGCCTGATTCGACGCGAAGATGGCCTCGCGCTGTTGTTCACGCCGCCGTTCGACAAGACGCCGCTCGATCCTGGCTATATCAAGGGCTATCCGCCCGGTATCCGAGAGAACGGTGGCCAGTACACGCATGCGGCAATGTGGTCGGTGCTGGCGTTCGCGCAATTGGGGGACGGCGATCGCGCAGCTGGTTTGCTCGCGATGCTCAATCCGGTCAACCGGAGCCGCACGCGCAGGGGCGCGAACAGCTACAAGGTGGAGCCCTATGTGGTCGCTGCAGATGTCTATTCAGTCGAGCCGCACGTGGGACGGGGAGGATGGACGTGGTACACGGGCTCGGCGGGATGGATGTATCGCGCGGGCATCGAGGGTGTTCTTGGCCTGCGCAAACGCGGTGGCGAGCTGTGGATCGAACCCTGTGTTCCAAGCGCGTGGCCCGGCTTTTCGGCAGTCTTCCGCCACGGCAAGTCGCATTACGAGATCGTCGTGAACAATCCGCATCATGTCTGCCGCGGCGTGTGCAGCATGAGCGTGGACGGCCGGACGCTCGAAGTCGGCGTGGCAGCCGTTCCTCTCGTAGACGATGGCGCACGCCATCGCGTGATCATGACACTGGGGCCCGGGCTAGATTATTAGCGGGTGTTACTCTTGTTAAGGTCTGCGAAGTGGGCGGCATAAGCACGTAGAATACTATGAAGTGCCTGGGTCGCCCGCTGACGCTCGCACAGCAAGCCATGCACGTATCGCCGTTGCGGTTTGCTTCCATAGCGGGAGTATACGTTCTCGCCTCCCTTTGCCGTAGATGTGAATCGCGGCCTGCGTCGAAAGCTCCAGTTGGTCGATCCGCAACTGAACCAGCTCTGAAACTCGAAGACCCGCCGCGAAGGCGAGATGCAACATGGCACGATCGCGAATACCCATTGAAGTCGTCAAATCCGGGCTATCCAGAATCGATTGCATTTCTGGCATAGTCAGGTAGTCGACGAGCGCTTTGTCGGCTCTCTTCTGGGGGATTGCATGAATTCGCCGTGCTTGGTCGAGACACGAAACATCATGATATTCGAGGTGGCGGAAGAACGATTTGATTGCTGCGAGACGTGCGTTCCGGGTCCGTGGCGAGCATCGTCGTACATTCTCAAGATGGTCCAGGAATGCGAGAATCAGTGGAGCGTCGACCTGATCAATCTCAAGTAAAGACGGTTGAGTGTGCATACGCTTTGCCGCAAAACAGACCAACAACTGGAAGGCGTATGCATACGTATCGCAGGTGTTTGCGCTGGCGTTCAAGCCAGCCTCCAAAATGCGCTATCGACGCGGCGTATTCGGAAATCGTAAGTTGTGCATATCCATTGTTTGCAAGCTCCGCAGTGAACTCGTAGAGATACGGCCCGAGTGCAACTGGAGTCAGTGCGTGCATTTGTGCCGCGTAAGAACTGTTCGGGGTAGCCATAGCCAAACCTCCTTCGACCGCCTGCCTGGCGGTATCCTCAGGAGACTCCCGTTATGCAAAGTAATCAAGCACGGCAAACAGCAATCTCCGCGGCTTGGGCGACAGGAATTCGCTTCGAATACGCATAACGAGTGGCACCGCATAACATCGCATGTCGGTCACGCCGGCCGCTAGCCAGATACGCGTACCTGCGGGCAGCGCGATCACTTCAGACATTCCTGCAGGGATGCTTCGGTGCGCTCGGCAGACAGGCCACGAATCTTCACGCGCCGCTTGCCGATCTCCACCTCGATCTCGCACACGGGCGCCGGCATCGGTACGCTGCTCATCGCTTCTGACATCACTGTCGGCTCCGGCGCCCGAAGTACCAATGCCGAGTCGATCACGTCGACGCTCAGCAGTTCCGTGCATGGCATGCTCGGCGCAACGTCGAGTGCAGGGACGACCAGCTTGCCTTCACGATATTGCTTGCGCCACCCGAACACCACATTCGCGTTGATGTCGTGCCGGCGCGCAACAATCGACACCGACATGCCGGGCTCCAACGTCTCTCTGATCACCTGCCGCTTGAATTCTCGCGCGTACGTGCGACGGGGATCGGCTCCGCCCCCTGCGTTCGACATGGCTGACTGGCTCCGTTAATCTAAACGCGCTCCTCATGCTTTGGAAAAGTCAGCATCGGGAAACGGTCGGGCCGAGCCGCTTACGGTTCTGAAGTCCAGCCGCTGGCTGCTGCTGCGCAACCGGCGCAACCTGAAACCTGGGCAGTCGGTGCAACTGAAGGAACTGCTGGCTGCCAACCAGCCGCTGTTATGCGTCTACGTGCTCAGGGACGAACTGAAACGGCTGTGGTTCTATCGCAAGCCTGCGTGGGCGCAAAAGGCCTGGGAGCAATGTTTCGAGCAGGCAAGGCAAAGTGGAATCGCGGCCCTCCAACTGTTTGCCCTGCGCCTGCAAGGCTACTGGCATGGGATCTTGGCGCGCCGCCGCCATCCACTCAATACGAGCATCGTTGAAGGGATCAACAACACGATCAAGGTCATCAAGCGAAGAGCCTATGGGTATCGCGACGAGGAATACTTCTTCCTCAAAATCCGCGCCGCGTTCCCCGGTAATCCTCAATGAACCTAAGTTTGTGGGACCGTGACGAACATGACTAATCCATGAGCGGCGTCTGATCAACATCACTTACGAGGAGTTCGCAAAGATGGCGCAATGCTATGCGGAAGGTCACGCGATGAGGGAGTACCCGCACGCGCGGGACATCGGAAAGCAGCACAGGGGCAAGATGGCGGTGACATGACGATAGCCGGAACTGGAGCGGACGCGCAACACAGTTGCGGCGAACAGAATGCAATCGGCAAGGCAGTCTGGCACCACGGAAGCAGCATCGACGGTGGCGGGATGCTGCTCCGCAAGGGTTGAGTCGATATTTTCCCGCGCAGAGATAAGGCGCCTCGACGTAGATTCGATGAACGGATCCCGATTCCCTTATAGTCTGGGGGCGCGGTTTGGTGAGCCGGCACCTATTATTGCGCAGGAATCAATTTTGCGCGGCGAGGTAGTGCGGCGCGGGTCTCCTGCTCGATCTTGTCGAGTAGATCCAGCAACCGGACTATGCGTCGTGCTCCCGAGGGAACGACCTCCTGGTCGGCCAATAAGGCTGTCGTCCGGCTCCGCCAATATGACAATGCGAAAGGGCCATCCCCGGCAAATAACGGGATAATAAGTTCGAGATGCACGAGTTCTTTTTCGAATTGATGATGCAGCATGGCCAATCCTTCTCGCGCGGTGAGTTAGCTGATCGACTGGATCGTGTTCAGCTTGGATTCCCTTGTCGGCACGCTGTCGTATTGATGCGTGTGCTGGCAGCTATTCGAGGCGTATAGCGAAACAGTTGGATGTCCAAATTTAGCGGAATTCCGCGCGCCGCGATGTCCGCCACCGTACCGACTCCGGCGAGCCCAGATGCAAGTCTCATCGGACGCGGCCCGTTCGGTGCGTGGTGATTCAAGTTGGGTCTTACTTCCAAGCACGACACCGATATCGTTCCCCTGGGCAATCAATGTCGGGTTCCGTCTGGTATCTGTTGTCCGCGAGCTGCTCATCACCATGGCGGGGGGCTATGTGGTTCGTCAAGCGTTAGGGGCTGACTTGGGTTCGTAAAAGGTGCCGTCTCGCAGCATCGCGAACAGGACGTCGCAGCGTCACCGTGCCAGTGCGATGAGTGCCTGGTTATGTCGCTTGCTGACGTTGCCCGCGAATTTCGGATCCCTTAACTGAGCGGAGATTATGCCACCCGTTGGTTCTGGGCGGCGTACCAGTCCTGCTCGTACTGCATCGGGCTGACGTAGCCCAACGTCGAGTGCAAGCGCGAATGATTGTAAAAGCTTAACCAATCGACAACTTCATCCATCGCCTCTCGACGCGTTGCAAAGCGCTGGCCGAGGATGCGGGCACGCTTGAGCGATCCCCACAGGCTTTCGGTCGGCGCGTTGACGCTCCTATGTCAAGCAGAGGCGGTCGAATCGGCCAGATCGGCCAGAATGAGCGGGTACAACTCCCGGACGATATAGCGCTTCAGGCAGCGGTGGATTTCCTTGTTGGACATGCCTTCCTTCGTCCTGCGTTCGACATAGGCGCGGGTGCGCGGATCGCTGCGCATCCGAACCATGGCAATGGTCCATAGGGCGTTGTTTGCAGACCGATCACCACCCCTGTTCAGACGATGCCGGACTGTCTTGCCGGACGACGCCTGCAACGGACTTGTGCCGCAGAGTGCCGCCAGTGCCGCTTCGCTTTTCAAGCGCTCAGGATTGTCGCCCGCAAGAGCAACCAGTACCGCAGCGGTCTGCGGGCCGACGCCGAATCTTTCGCGAACCCGCTTGGCATGCTGACTGGTGAGGCTGTCAAGCATGGTATCGAGTGCTTTGAGCTCTTCTGCGAGCGTCAGCCAACGCTTCGCCAGCAACCGCAGCGTAGTCGTGAGCGTTTGCAGCATTGGCGTTTTACCCAACGAGCGAAGACGGATGCAACCCTCAACGCATTCTGCAGCCTTCACTTTCAGAAGACGATCACGGATTTCTTGCGGTGCGCTCACGAGCAAAGCCCGTAGCTGATTGATAGCCTGCGTCTTGGCTTTGACTGCACTGCGCCTGGCAACGGAGACGGCGCGCATCGCCTCAGCGGCACCGGACTGCTCCTTTGGAATAGCCGTAGCCCTTCCGGAGAGAACCGCACGTGCGGCGTTTTCAGCATCAGTGGGGTCTGACTTCCCTCTGGATCTGCGCATCGCGCGATCGGGACGATTGACTTCCAACACATCGATTTCATGATCGCGCAGCACGCGGGCCAATCCCGCGCCGTAGGTGCCTGTCCCTTCAACCCCGGCGCGGCGTAAAGGGCCGAACGAATTCGCCCATGTCAGCAGATCAAGATATCCAGCCATGTCGGTCGAGACCGATAGCGTTCCAAGGAGTCTGCCTGTGTCGCTGATCACAGCCCCGACATGCGTATCCAGATGCGTGTCAACGCCCAGAATCACTTCGTTTTGTTCCATACGTGTATCCGTTGTAGTGGGCGCATCGCCAACCCCACTCGCAGGACAGGACACTCATGGTGCAGTACAAAGCTCCTATCAGGTCACAGACGGTGACGGAAATTTTCAAGCTAGTTGTCGCCTCAACGATTAAATTTCAGGCGGCCTTCTTCTGCTGGTGACGGTTTGGGGCGACGCCCTGGTTGTCGATTCGATCCGGGTTCAGGTGCACAGCATGTACCCGCTGCCAGTTGCGCGTGGGGCCTTTCCATCGCAGCGGGTTGCGTTGACGTGCAGTTTCATAAAGCGCCGCTCGTCGATCCAGAATGTCCTGGTCGAGGTTGGCATGGCGCTGCGCCGGCGTCACGAACTGGATCGCGCTGTGACGATGCTCGTGGTTGTACCAGCGCACCAACGCGCCCACCCAGGTGCGTGCGGCCAGCAGGGTATCGAACGCCTTGAGCGGGTAAGCAGGCCGGTACTTCAGGGTCTTGAACAGCGACTCGGAATATGGGTTGTCGTTGCTCACGCCCGGGCGACTCAACGACGGCATGACGCCCAGCGCCTGGAGGGTGGCGAGCATCGTCGCGCCTTTCATCGGGCCGCCGTTATCCGAATGCAGAATCACCTGGTCACGCTGTATCGCTTCGCGAGCGCAGAGGTCCCTGAGAACTTCGCTGGCCTGCACGCTGCTTTCCTCGGCATAGACCTGCCAGCCGACAATTTTTCGGCTGAACACGTCCATAAACAGGTACAGGTAAAAATACTGTCCACGAATCGTCGTCGGCAAATACGTGATGTCCCAGGAATACAGCTGGTTCGGCGCGTCGGCGCAAACCGAACGCGGTTTGCTGCGAGCGTGGGCCGGCCGTTCGCTGCGCCGGTGGGCGAGTTGCTTCTCGGCCTTCAGTACCCGGTAGAACGTCGATTCGGAGGCGATATAGCGTTGCTGGTCTGCCAGTCGCGGGACGATCTGGCTTGGCGGCAGATGACCAAACTCGGCCGAGTTCGCGACTGCCAGAAGCTCGGCGCGTTCCGCGACAGAGAGCTTGTGGCGCGGCTCGTGGCGCCGTAATGAGCGCCCGTCCACTGCGTCAGGTTCGCCGCGCTGCCAGCGCTGAACTGTGCGCGCGCTGAGCCCCAGAATCTTGCACGCGTGCGCCTGCCGAACCCCCGCCAGGGTCGCCTCGTTGACGAGGCCGATCAATACCTTGCGCTCTTCAGGGGCCGTCATTCGGCCTCGTCCCCGAGGAGCGCGCGGTACTTTTTTTGCAGCACCAGTAGCGCTGCAGCTTCGGCCAGCGCCTGCTCCTTGCGCTTGAGTTCACGCTGCAGTTGCACATTGGCCTGCTTCAGATCCCGTACTTCCTGGGCGCTCTCGCGTCGGCTAGCGGCTGCGCCGCCGGCGCAAAAATCCGCACGCCACTGCACGAGATGATGCGCAAACAGGCCGCGCTCCCGACACCAGCCGTTCAATGCTTCGTCCGCCAAGCCGTGGCTCTCCTGCAAGGCCATCAGGCGTTCTTCCAGCGACCAGTCTTCCGGACGTCTTGCGTGTCCAGAACCCGAGCTCCGGTGCGCGGCGGCGGTGCCTCTCATCCAATTCCTTAATGTCAGTACGTTCACGTTCAATTCGTCAGCCACGGCGCCAACCGTTCGGCTCCCGCGCTGCAGGACCTTCGAGAGCGCCTGCTCCTTGAACTCAACAGAATACGTTTGTTTCGTCTTCAACCTGTACCTCTGACTCTTCTTGATAAGAAAGTTCAGAGGCGACAACTACTATGACGCCGGGGGGTGAGCCCGGCAACGCTCGGGGAACGCCGGAACCCGAACGACAGGTCAACACCAGGGCAGCTCGGCCAATCCCAACACGGGTCAGATCGGTCCGACGTTCAGAAGCGATCTTAGACTGAGTGTCCCAACAATTTCCTCGACGGCTCATCGAGCTGCGCATGCCGTAGCCCTTGAGCAGATCCTGGAAGTCACGACTGCAATACTGGCTACCCCTGTCGCTATGAACAATCAGGCCCGCGTCCGGCCGGCGGCGAAACCACGCCATACGCAGCGCGTGCGACACCAGCTCCGTGCGCATGTGCGGCTGCATCGACCAGCCCACCACCTGACGGCTGAAGAGGTCGAGGACGACTGTCAGGTACAGCCAGCCCTCGTCAGTCCAGAGGTATGTAATGTCCGTACTCCAAGCCTGATCGGGGCGAGCGGGAGAGAAGTCACGTTGCAGCAGGTCCGGCGCGACCGGCAGACTGTGGTTGCTGTCAGTCGTGGCCTTGAACCGGCGTTTGGTCTTCGCCTTGATGCCGTGCAGCTTCATGAGTCGCTGGACACGATCCTTGCTGACGCGAATGCCTTGGGCAAGCAGCTTCTTCCACACGCGCGGCCAGCCGTATTCGCCTTTGGATTGAGCGTGCACGGCCTTGATGTGGACCAGCAGGGCATCGTTGCCAATGCGTCGGCGTGGACGGTCCGTATCGACATCCCGGGCCTTGCGCGCGTGGTAGCCACTGGGGCTGACGCCCAGCGCCTGACAGAGCAGCGAAACCGGCCATTGTCGGCTGTGACTTTCGATCCAGGCGTACTTCATGCCGACCCCTTCGCGAAGTACGCCGCGGTAGGTTCAATGGATCGTTGCAACACCTTCCTATTAATATGGAATGAGGGAGGGTTGACGAATGGCACAAATGGGAAGACCGGGGTTGTCGCCGGAAGGCAAGTCAGAGGTTTGGCGACGGTGGCGGGCAGGTGAATCGTTCCTTGGCATCGGGAAGGCGTTAGGCAAGCCTGCAGGCTCGATCTACGGCGTGATCCGACTATGCGGAGGGTACACCCCTGCTGCTCGTAAGCGGTCGTTGCCGCGCGTCAAACAAGATGAGAGCAGCGCGTCAATCAGGATGAGAGTACTGGCGTTGCGGCAGCGGTGGAGGG
The DNA here is from genome assembly GCF_014200455.1 of Paraburkholderia bannensis. Taxonomy (GTDB): domain Bacteria; phylum Pseudomonadota; class Gammaproteobacteria; order Burkholderiales; family Burkholderiaceae; genus Paraburkholderia; species Paraburkholderia bannensis_A. The sequence continues at coordinate 17,425 of NZ_JACHBW010000038.1, forward strand.
CGTAGCCCGGAACCGCTGCCGCAACGCCGCGCCGAGGAGCCCCCCGCTGTTGGGGTGCCTTGTCGGTGGTCGCGGTAAATCGGGTATGAACAGCTCTTCCATGTAGCGAAGGGAGGCTGAGTTGCCCGGCCGACACATCAACGACCATCAGATGAGGCTCTACATGAAGTACAGACTCAAGGAGGGGCCGCCCCAGGCGGCTGCGCGCGCTGGGTTCAGCGCCGCCACGGGCTATCGCATCGAAGAGGACGCGCGATTGCCGTCGCAGAAGAAGGCCCCGCGCGGGCGTCGCCGGGCCGATCCCCTGGTCGCGATCTTTGACACTGAGATCGTGCCGCTGCTCCAGTCCGCCCCTGGCATCCGGCCGATAGCCGTGCTGGACGAGATGCTTCGGCGCCATCCCGACCTTCCGGGCAACGTGCGCCGCACGCTTGAGCGGCGTATTCGCGACTGGCGCGCACTCCATGGCGAGTAACGTGACGTCATGTTCCGTCAGGTACACCAGCCCGGTCAGCTAGGCTTGTCCGACTTCACCGAGATGGACAGCCTGGACATCACCGTGACGGGTGTCACGCTGGACCACCGCCTCTATCACTTCCGGCTGGCCTGCTCGGGCTTTGAGCACGCTCACGTCATTCTCGGCGGCGAGAGCTATGTCGCGCTGGCCGAAGGGCTGCAGAACGCCATCTGGGCACTCGGAGGCGCGCCGCGCGAGCACCGCAGCGACAGCCTGTCGGCGGCGTTCCGTAATCTCGATGCCGACGCCCGCAAGGATCTGACCACGCGTTACGACGCGCTGTGCGCCCACTACGGCATGCAGCCCACACGCAACAACCGTGGCGTTGCCCACGAGAACGGCTCCATCGAGAGCCCTCATGGCCACCTCAAGAACGCAGTGCGCGATGCGTTGCTTCTGCGCGGCAGTCACGACTTCGACGATCTCGGTTCCTATCGCCGCTTCATCGACGAGATCGTCGGTCGAATCAACGCGCGTAATGGCAAACGCATTGAGGCCGAGCGGGCACTGCTTCAGCCGCTTCCGGTCCAGCGTACGTGCGACTACGAGGAAACGCGCGTGTACGTCACGACCACCTGCGGCTTCGTCCTGCGCAAGGTGTTCTATACCGTCCCGTCACGACTGATCGGCCATCACCTGCGCGTGCGGCTGTACGACGACAGGTTGGAGCTGTTCCTGGGCAGTACGGCCCTGATGACACTGCAGCGCGGCCGCGCGGGTCCCAATGGCAAGCACGGCCACGTCATCAACTACCGGCACGTCATCCACGCGCTGCGCCGCAAGCCCATGGCGCTGCTCAACCTGGTCTACCGCGATCAGGTCTTTCCGCGCGAGGCCTATCGCCTGAGCTTCGATCGCCTGCTCGAACAGCTCCCGGAGCGTCAGGCATGCAGGACCATGGTTGAACTGCTCAGCCTGGCCCACGAGCACAACTGCGAAGCGCAACTGGCCCAAGCGCTGCAGCAGTGCCTGGACGATGGACGGTTACCCGACCTGGACGCACTGTGTTCGCGTTTCGAAGCGAAGCGCACGAACAGCATGCCGAAGGTCAACGTCCAGCTAGCACCGCTGAGCGACTACGAAGCCCTGCTTGACGGCATGGCAACGGAGGTGACGGCATGAGTCTCGACATCGACGCCACCCGCCTGTCGCTGCTGCTCAACGATTTGCGGCTGCCCGCCATCAAGCAGATCTGATCCAGCTTTGCCGAGCGCTCCGACACGGAAGGCTGGTCGGCAGCGCGCCTGCTGATGGCGCTGGCCGAACACGAGATCGCCGAGCGCGATCGACGCCGGGTCGAACGTCACCTCAGGGACGCCAAGCTCCTGCCGGGCAAGACACTGGAGAACTTCGATTTCGACGCGGTGCCAATGGTGTCGCGCGCGCACGTCTCGGCGCTTTGCGCTGGGGATGGCTGGTTGCGTAACGGCACCAACCTGATTCTTCTGGGGCCAAGCGGCGGAGGCAAATCGCACTTGTCGTCGGCCATCGGGCTGAGCCTGCTGGAGAAGGGCTGGAAGGTCCTCTTCGCTCGCACTACCGACCTCGTGCAACGGTTGCAGGTCGCGCGCCGCGAGCTCGCGCTGGAGTCCGCCATCAACCGGCTGGATCGCTTCGACCTGGTCATCCTGGACGATTTCGCATATGTCAGCAAGGATCAGGCAGAGACGTCGGTGCTGTTCGAGCTCATCAGCGCCAGGTATGAGCGCCGTTCTCTTTGCATAACAGCCAACCAGCCGTTTGGCGAATGGGACAAGGTTTTCCCCGACCGGGCCATGACGGTGGCCGCCGTCGACCGGCTGGTCCATCACTCGACCATCTTTGAGCTGAACGTCGAAAGCTACCGTCGCCGTACTGCCCTGCAGCGCAAGCAGCATGGACCGGGACGCCCGGCCAGTAGAGCGACACCAAAGAACGTTGGCGTGCCACCGACACAGGAGGATCAGCACGGCATCGACCTCACCGAATGACCCGCTGTTCTCATCCTGATTGACGCGCGGCTCGCAGGCAAAGCTAGCCCGCGTCAATCAACCCCGACATCACCTTCCACGCCACCACATTCTTATCCTGATTGTCACGCAGCCAGAATACCTGTGGCGTCACCATTACACAGCAATCCTCAACGACCGGTGGCTTCAGCTTGATTGTCGCGCGACACCCAATCGCCCACGTCAATCAACGCCGCGCGTCAATCAATAAACGCTTGCCAGCGTCAATCAACATCGGCATCATCATTTCTGCCGCGACATTCTCAACTTGATTGTCGCGCGTCTCTCAGCCAGATTGTCGCGCCACAGATCACGACGACGCACAAGGAAGGCCTGGTTGTTGGCATGCGCTCGATGCCGGGCAATCCGTACGATGGTCACACGCTCGCAGAGGCGCTGGAGCAGGCGGAGATCCTGAGCGACGTCACGCCAGAAATCGCCGTCGTGGACCGCGGCTACAAGGGCGTAGACATCGAAGGTGTGAAGATCTACCACCCGGGGTTGCGGCGAGGCATCACGCGCGGATTACGGGCAATGATCAGACGGCGCAGCGCGATTGAGCCAGCCATCGGCCACATGAAGACAGATGGCAAACTTGATCGGAACTGGCTGAAGGGAGCGCTCGGTGACGCGATGCACGCTGTACTATGCGGCGCCGGTCACAACCTGCGGATAATCCTGAGGAAGCTGCGGCTTTTTTACGCCTTTGTTCTCATCGCCCTGTTCATCCCGGTCGATCGGAGAGCATCCGCCGGCTGACGCCGACGACGGCCAAAACGAATTGTTCAGGGGCGACTATCGAGGTGGGAAGATAGTAACGGGGGCGCGGAAGCAGCTGCCAATCTGAACCCATTGGAGGACGTTGTCGTTAGCTATTTTGCTATCGGATGCAGCCGTGGCACGTCGGCACGACGTCAACGGCAACTAAGTGTTCGGCTGGCGCAATGCCATGAAGGTACCCTAGTGGCAGTTCAAGGCGCGCTGCGGTGCCATCAATCTAACGGTGTCCACTTCGTAACAGGGGCATCTCCACTTTCTCGGCTGTTGCCGTAGGTTCAGGAAAGTATCGATTGTTGGATCGAGGTGATGCAAAGATTCAAATTCTCACGCTGAGCGGAACAGGCGGCCACTAGGATCCATTCGGCAGGGCACTTATTCGCCTAGAAGCCGTTCGCTTTCCCTTTTGACTACCCGGTAGCACTCGCACACCTGCATTTCCAGCGCCTTGCGATCCATAACTTCGATTAATCCGCGCGTATAACGAATGACGCCATCGTCTTGAAGTCGTTTGGCGGTTTCCGTCACGCTGGCGCGGCGCACGCCAAGCATATTGGCGATCAGCTCCTGCGTCATCTGCACTTCGTTGGACCTCAGCCTGTCGAGGCTGAGCAGGAGCCAGCGACAGAATTGTTGGGCGATGGAGTGATGCCGGTTGCAGACTGCGGTTTGAGCCATTTGCGTGATCAATGCTTGAGTGTAGCGGAGGAAAATGCGCTGCAACGCGCCGCCTCGGGCGAATTCGTCTTTCACGACCGCGCCACTTAAGCGGAACGCATGGCCGGCACTTTGCACGATTGCGCGGTTTGGCATAGTTTCACCACCCATGAACAGGGCGACACCCAGCAGGCCATCTTTACCAACCACGGCAATTTCTGCAGACGACCCATTTTCCATCACGTACAGCATCGAGATGATGGAAGTAGTGGGCAGGTAAACATGGCTGAGATGATCGCCCGATTCATAAACCACGTGACCTAATGGCATCGTGACGGTCGAGAGGTGGGGTTCGATACGCTCGCGCTCGTCAGGAGGCAGTGCCGCCAGCAACTGGTTTGTTATAGGTGGGATTTCGACCGGCACGGCATTGGTGCCATCGCTACCCAAAATGGTATTGAAAGCGGTTTGTTCTACTCTCGCAATGAGTTGCTCGTGGCGCAATATCTGCTCCTGCCGATTTTTTTCGGGTAACAGGCTCATGACCGCCGAACGTAGGTTGTCGTGGCCGAGTGCGTCGAGAATCTTTATCTTGGTGAGCGTGCCAAGCTCGCTCTTCCCAGTCCTCCACGCGGAAATCTGCGCGCGGGTGAGCATCAGGCTGTCAGCCAGTTGCGCGTCGCTGTTGAAACGTCCGCGACGTTTTAACTCATCGAACAACCCGTACCAGTCAAACTGCATGGCGTTATGGTCAAGTAGTGTAAAATTCTGTGTCAAATTGATTTGACGATGGTTGGTCCCCGTGAAATACTAACGAAGGCGCAATCGTGTCAAATTTGTTCGACATTTATAGCATACGCACACCTTGTCGTGATGTGGGGCGACTCCTTTCCGCATTCATGCCGCGATCGTGCAATTCGTGAGGTCGCAGCATGAACGACTCATATAAATATTTCCGGCTGCCCGCCGGGCTGTCTGGCAGAGAACTTGCGGTCACTGCGCCTCCGCTCGAAGATGATGAATTTGCCGCCCACCAAATTGAATTCATCCGCCGCGTCTTCGGCCATTGCGCCTATCTGCGCGAGCAAGGTCGCGAAACGGCGGTTGGCGACGCCTTCCTCAGCGTGTTTGTGAATCTAATCGAAGCGATGGATGCGAATGCCCCGGAAGAGGCGCAGCGTTGCGCGATTCAATTGCTGGGCATTCTTCGCATTGTGTTTCCCGGGGTCGATCACACCGTTTCTTCGGTGGAATGGAGGTAAGCATCCGGCGATGTCATCTTGAACCAATGAGGCCGTGAAGGCGACGATCGTAAGCGTCAATCTGAGGCCGTCTTGACGATCAGAATTTGACCTCTGAGAGGGGTAATCGTCCTTTTCGTGCAAAATCTGGCGGTTATGTCTATTTTGTCTTTTAAAATCAATGCAGTATGCGACTCCCGAATTTCCGGACCTCATCTCTTTGAAGCAAGATCTGGCGATTCATGCGCCCGCCGTTCCCGTGCACGCTGCGTAGTGGCGTGTGGCCTCGGCGGCGAGACGTGCGTCTTCCGGGTTCGCTGTTCGATCTCATTCCGCTAGGAGATAACGGCCTCAACACATGTTCAACACCGCTCCTTCGTGGGCCCCGCCTCACAATCTGGCCGTGCGCCGCCACGGCGCCGCATTCAGCAGCATCTCCCGATAGCGTTCGATCGGAAAGCTCATCGTCCCCCGGAAATTTACGTGCGCGAAGTGCGCCGGCCCCAGCCGGCGCAACCAGTCGTCGCCAATGCCTTGACCTTTGCTACGCCAACCGTCAAGGGTCGCCTGCATACGCTGCGTATTCCACGCAATCACCACGTTTGTCAGCAGCGTCAACGAGCCGGATATCGCAATCATTTCATCGCGGCGCCGTCCGCGCTCTGGCGCGACCTTGCCGGTGTAGATCGCGCGCTGCAACTGATGAACCGATTCTCCCCGGTTAAGCAACGTATGCATTTCGCGCCGAAACTCGACGTTGCTGAAGTAATCACACAGGAATAGCGTGCGCAGTAGCCTGGCGAGGTGGTCTGCCGCCCGGTGCACAGGATCGCCCTGTGCCGCGCTTCCGAACCGCTGTAAAGCGACTATCGCGCTCACGCGGCCAGCATGAATCGATGCGACGACACGCAGCAGTCCGTCCCAGCTATCACGAATCGCCTTGATGGACACCTCGTTGGCGGCGATGGCTGCCAGCCCCGCTGGTGCGACCATGCTTCTGGGCAGATGCAGTTTGCGTTCCGAGAGGTTGCGCAGACGAGGGCAAAGGTCAAAACCAAGCAGCTTCGACACAGTCATCCCTACGTTCGTGTATCCATGCGTATCTACCGAAAGCCGCCGCAATCCGCCGTCGTCACGGCTCTCGTTGTGGCGGGTCACGCCCTCGATCGCGACTCCAGCCTGGCGCTCGTTCAGCACGATGGGTTGGTTATAGACAATGCCGTGCTGGTCCAGCACGTGCGTGTACATGCCCACCGCATGGGTGCGACGTCGCGGATCGACCCGCGCATAAAAGAGGTGCGGTGACGTATCGAGGCTCATCGAGTCGCTTGATGTCTGCCGTCCAGAGCCCCAGAGTTCCGTAATCGGATGCGTGCGCTGGAATTCCACCACGCGGTCATTCGCACGTGGCAGCCGCCCGGGCATCTCAAGGAGACGCATTGCCGTCGAAATATGCGCCGGGTCCAGTTTCGGGATCATGGCCGCGACGTTCGTGGTGTCCAGGTCCGTGCCGTGTGCAATCAAAGCAGCGTACAGCGAGACGAGTTCGTTCGCATCTCGCGCCTTGCGTGCCAGGAGCACTTCGCTGAAGCCGGTGTGGGCATCCATCTCCATGATCATGTCGGCGAACTGCACGGTACCGATTTCGCTGAATATCAGATCCCGCGTACGTTTAGGTATGCCATCTATTGGCAGCGCTTCGAGTGCTGAGAGATGCAGCGCGCGGTCGGGGCCGATCGTGACGCGGCCTGCTTCTCGTGCTTCCTCCAGGGCCGCCAGCGCGGCCTTCAGGTGTTCCGTCAGCCGTTCGAGGAACGGATCCGCGGTTCCCGGCAACCCGAGCGAGGAAAGATAGCGGTTGTGATCGCGTTCCCACTGCGCGTGCGGGATCAGCAACTGATCGCGCTCACGGAACGACAGGCTGTGGTTGACCCAGACCGAGCCGCGGCGAAGCCCCTTGCGCAGACCCGTGATTGCGGATGCCTCCAGCGCCCGCAACGCTCGCGTCCGATCGTCGCCCTTGACTAGATCGCGCCAGGCCGCGCTGACCGGCACATCGCAGTCGAGCGGCAATTCGGTTGCGCCGCTGTCACGCAGTGTGCCGACAAGCTTGAGCTGTCGGAGACTCGGCTCCGCTTCGCGGCCCACGAAGCCTAGCTCACGTAACGGCCCCATCAGATTTCGGATGCGGTGGTGATCGTCGGTCAGCGCTTCGCGAACGCTCGCTGCGTGACTTGCAGGCGGCTTGTCTGCGAGATTCGCAAGCAACTTGTCTATATCGTCGAGCCTTTCTTGCGCAGTACGCCCGCTATCCCGAACCAGCGCCTTGATCACGACCAGTTGCTGCCGGTATTCAACAGCGGAGTGTGCCTGCCGAACGGTCGTGCGGTCGTAAGCCTGTCGCACGAGGTCGGAAACCCGCCGCCCCGTTTGATAAAGTAGCGCGTCCGTCAGCTCGAGCAGAGTGACGTGCAGGAAAAAGATCAACTCGATCGTGCGGGTCGACTCCTTAAGTTCGCGTACTTTCGCAGGACGGCGAGCCTGAACGCGCTGCGCGTACGCTCGCTGCTTTTCGATCGGTACGACATCCAGCTGCCACTCGTGCACGCCGAGGTCCTTCAGGAGGCGGATTTTCGCAAGTGTTTCGGTGATGGTGGACGGACTGTGTCGAGCGGGCGGAGTCTTGAGCCATTCCAGTATCGTCATGCCCGAACTGCCATGCCGCGCGGAAAGAAGCGCATCGGCGCGCACGCGCTGCACTTTCGGCACGGCCGCCTCGATCAGTACGAGCAGGTCGCGCTCGACCTCTGCCCAGATCGATCGCGCAAGATCACGCAACGTCCGTTCTGCCGGAATCAGGATGCGACGTTCGTAGAGCCAGTGGTGGACATGCTGGATCAGATCATCCATTGAGAGAGTCTCGGCGGCATCCTGCTCCATCCATGCAGCAACGTCGACCAGCTGGCCCTGGCCATGCGACGTCAGCCCGAGGTATTCGCAGGCCCAAACCTGATGATCGTATTGCGTCTTGTAGCGCTGGTACAGCGTGCGCAACGAGGCGATCGTCGGAATGGGCAAGCTGAGCCGTTCGCCGATGTAGCGCAGCAACTGACGTGGGAGGGTGCCAACATGATCGAGCGTGCGTCCGCTTGCTCGCAGAAACACCAACTGAATGGCAGCGCCAGCACGCCGATCGCCCCGGAAACGCTCGTTAAGCGCGGCGATGTCGCTATCAGTCAGCGCGAAGTAGCGTTCGACATCGAATTCCGACAACCTCGAGGGCAGACGATGCCGCCCCACATAGCGAAACGCCAGTCCCGGCATGGCTTGCCTCCCGTGGAGGGCGATTCGAAATCGCGGGCGGCTAGGTTACCGCAGATCGCTGCCAAGCCTGCCGATAGTCGTCTGGATCGCCCGCTGAGCCTTGCCGCTAAAGGCGTCTAGGAGGAAGCGCCAGATTTTGCACGAAAAGGACGATTACCCCCGACTGGGCGACGGTTCTTGACGCGCCGCTTGTCAGTTCTGCCCCGAGACAGCTGAAATAGGTGCGTGCGAGGCCTTCTTATAGGCCGTCGATTATGAAATACAAAGACAATTACGAAGTGTTGGGAGTGCCGCGCAGCATGACGCAGGACGATATCAAGCGTACGTATCGCAAGCTCGCAAATACCACCCGGACCTGAGCAAGCTCGACGACGCGGAGTCGCACTTTAATGAAGTCGGCGAGGCGTACGGAGTGCTCAGGGATATGGAAAAGCGTGCCGTCTACGAACGGCTGGGCAGCCAGTGGCGTTATGGTCAAGAGTTCGAGCCGCCGCCTCGGTGGGATGAAGGTTTCTAATTCAGCGGCGTGGACGACCGCGGTGCCGAGAGTCCACGCGTCAGCGAATTCTGCGAGGCACTGTTTCGTGAAGAATATGCCGGTGGTGGCCGTGCCCCGACAGGACGTCGGCGGCAGGCTGCTGGTGCAGGTCGTGGCAACGCGACGGCGCAACAGATGGATGATGCTTATAGCGGAATTCCGTACTCGGCTCGGGGCCAGGACCATCATGTCAAAATGGTGATCGATCTGAAGGATGCCTACCAGGGGGCAGCGCACGATTTCCCTGGAGACGTTGGTACTCGATGGAAGTGGCGGTGTCGTTTTGAAGTCACGAACGCTCGATGTCTCCATTCCCAAGAGCGTACACAGTGGGCGGTATTCGCGGCTTGCCGGCCACGGGGCGCGGGTTTCGGAGAGGGGCGACCTGTACCTGCGAATCGCGTTGCGCCTGCGGGAACATTTCCGCGTCGACGGCCGCGATGTGACGATCGACGCGCCGGTTACGCCTTGGGAGGCGGCATTAGGCGTGCATTTCCTTGCCGATGCCCGACGGCACCGTCGAAATGGCCGTACCAAAAGGTTCCAGCGGAGGTCAACGCTCGCGCCTGAAGGGCAAGGGCATCCTGTCCAGCGGGCCTGCCGGTACAGCGGGCGACCTCTATGCACGGTTGAGCATCGCTCTCCCACCGGCCGATAGCACCCTGGCACTCGCCGCCTACGAGACATTACGTCAGGCACGCGACTGCGACCCACGCGCGCATTTTTCAGGTGAGCCATCATAAACGAATCGCTCACGGCTTCGCACAAATGCCTGATCGTTGAGGAGCAGGTGGAGTTCTCACCTATCGAATTGTGCCGGGCGTCCGGCGCTTCTGACCTTCAGATCTTTGACTTGGTCGAGCACGGGATGATCGAGCCGAAACGCGCCAACGAAGGTGGTGGTCCGTAATTTGACGGCGTTTTATTGCGGCGTGCCCGCAAGGGCCGCCATCTCGCGCAGGATTTCGAGTTCATCGCGCTCGAACTCGATCTGCTTGACAAAATCGTAGCGGTGCGAACGCAGCATTATCCAGGGTGATGGAGCAAGCCCGTCATGCAAACCAGGTGACACCCATCGCCGCGACCGTTGCCGCCATCACGCCGGTCGCAATCCAGCCGACGGTGCGTAGTGTGGGGGGGAGCGTGAAACCAGACATGATGTGCGTACGCATCGACAGATGCATCATGACGATCATAACGGGCACCGCAACGACGCCGTTAAGCACTGCGCACCAATAGAGCGCCTTCACGGGATCTATCGATGTGAAGTTCAGGCCCGCGCCGATTGCCGTTGCGGCGGCAATGACGCCGTAGAACGCTTTCGCTTGCAAAGGCAGGCGCGCGAGGCCTACTTGCCACAGAAACAATTCACCCACCGCATAGGCACCCGAGCCAGCTAGTACCGGCAGGGTCAATAGGCCGGTGCCGATGATTCCGGCGGCGAACACAAAGAACGTGAACGGACCTGCTATCGCGCGCAGTGCCTCCGCGGCCTGGGCCGAAGTCTGGATATCGGTGAGCCCGTGTGCATGCAAGGTCGCCGCCGTCGTCACGACGATGAAGAACGCGATTACGTTCGAGAGCGCCATGCCGAGGTAGGTGTCGATGCGGATCCGCGCAAACTCCGCGGGCGCTTCCCAAGGCGCGTGCGTCAACGGATGTGCGCTGGGACGCTCCTTTCCGTCTTCGACTTCCTGCTCTGCTTGCCAGAAGAACAGATAGGGGCTAATCGTCGTGCCCATGACCGCGACGATTGCGACGAGGTAGTCCGGTTTGACGGAAAGCGACGGTACGAGCACGGCCCGGCCAACCTGATCCCACGGCACTTTGACGACGAAGGCGCAGATCACGTAGCTAAACAGCGACATGCACAACCATTTGAGAATCGACACGTAGCGTGCATAGCGGGTGAACACTTCCAATACAACGGATAGTACCCCGAAACCGCATACGTAGAGGAGCGCGGGACCTGCGACCAGCAGCTTGAGCGCCGCGCCCATTGCACCGAGGTCTGCCCCGAGGTTGATGATGTTCGCGACCAGTAGCATCCCAACTACGCTGGTCGACAACCAGCGCGGATAGTGCTCACGCAGATTGCCCGCGATGCCGCGGCCGGTCACACGACCGATGCGCGCACTGATCTCCTGGATCGCCCCCATCAGCGGGTAGCTGAACAGGAGCGTCCACGCGAGGCCATAGCCGAATTGCGCGCCGACCTGGGAGTACGTCGCGATGCCGCTGGGATCGTCGTCCGATGCGCCGGTGATCAGGCCGGGGCCCATCAACTGCAGCAGTTTCGGGCGAGTCGGCTCTTTGACCGGTTCGCGTATCAGTGTATCCATTTGAGAGCGCTCCCGGCTGTCAATACTGCGGATATCATGCGCATAGCGCAACGACGCGCTAACCTGGACAGACGCCGAGCACTTCGGCCGCCAGGTCGCGTTCTAAATCGGTGTGCCATGCCGCGCCTTGACCAGCAGCATAGAGAGCAGACTTGTGATTGCTACGTCGGGGAACCATTACCTTCCGGCTAAGACTTTCCGGCAAAGCATGTTCGCACTATCGCCGGCCGGGTACGGATCTTCATCACGGATGTCGAATTCGGTGATATCGAAGCCATGGCTGGCGAAAATTGACTCCGCGTCAGACCTGTTCGTCTTCATTGAATTCATGAAACGGATGCACGCTCATGTCAGGGTCTGCCGGGTGCAACGCCGACATGCGCTGCGCGGTTCACCGGATGTCCCTTTGACGAGCCCCGGCGGAATGGCGTCGCGCGTGCGTTGCGCCTGGCTGAGCTAGAGCGGCAGGACTAGGCTGATTCCCGGCTCTTGTGCTGGCACGTAGACCACCGGCGGTGCCATGTCGCCACCGCGGTAGACGCCATGGTAGCCGCCGTCGGCGTAACCGCCGCCTCGATGATTCTCGTCATGGTGAGACGTTTCGTGGCTTCTGTGTGCCACGCCGTGCTGCTCAGTGTCATGCCGGGTGCCTTCGGCCAGTAACGGACCGGGCGCAATCAGGGCGCCGACGGCGATCGACACACCGAGCACACAGAATAGCGTAATGTGTCGTCCCTTCGCCGATGCGGGGTCCCATCCATGATGAGGAGAGGTTTTCATGTTGTTCTCCAGTGCTAGATCTGCCGCAACGCCGGCTCAGCCGACTGCGGGCCAACTGCGGAACGCGGCCACCACTCAGCCCTTCTTCGGCATGTGGTGGTTCTTGCCACGGAAAATCTGGTCGGCGTTGCGCTTCTGGGCTTCGGACATGGTGTCATACAGTGCCTGAAAGACCGGAGTCATTTTCCGGATACCGTCCGCATGCGCGTCGGCCACCTCGCCGTAGGACTTAAGGTCGTCGATTGCATTCATGCTGCCCATGTTCGTTAACCGGGTCTGCCTGAGCGTATCCATCGTACCTGCGTTATCGCGCATGACCTGGGCGACGGGTTGCCACAACGTTTCCTGCGCCGCGGTGATCTGAAGTCGCGAATGCAGGCTGCTGATGCGCGATTCGACGGATGAGTGCGCGGCAACGGTCATGACGTGTGCGCCCGTTGGTGGTGAGGCGGCAGAAGCGGCGCTTGCCGGTGCGGCCAGGATTGCCGTGGCGAGCGCGAGGGTTGTCATGAGCGCGGATACGTTCGGCGTTCGCGGGGGGAAGGTGTGATGGACACGTTTCATGACGGGCCTCATTGGGAAATTTAACCAGGTGTCGGACCGGCCGCCGATCGAAGATTTTGGGAAACGTGCGGACGAGTTAAGCCGGGTAAATTACTTGTACCTTTGCGTTTGCGTGAGGTCTGTCCGATGCAGGACTTTCCCTTTGAGTGGGTAATGATCGGGAGTCCTGTTCTAATGGCGAGAAGCGTTGCAATGGGCGCGTGCGGACAGATGCATCGGCGATGGCCTCGTTAGGATAAAAATACAACATTGTTAGACGCCATCATGTGCATTCCACTCTCCCCTGAGGCCGCTTCGGCCCTCAAGTCATTCGACCGCATCCCGGATTCACAGGCAGGATTGCCACGGGCAGTCGCCGAGGAATTACTGCGCGTCGGGCGCGCTTACGAGTCGCCTATTGGTGGTTCTGTCAACATGACGGTCGCGGGCAGACTGTGGCTGATCCAGCGCACCGGCCAGCCCGCGCAGCTTGAGGCCGGATCTAGCCGGGCAAATGACGCTCGCAAGACCGGATTAACCCTTCGGCATGCTCGCGACCTCGCTCGATCGCTTCCTGCCGCTCCCGGTATCCTTCCTTTGCGACCGAGCGGAAGTGAAGGGCGCCCGGCGATGTCCGCACGCCACCGTGCGGGACGATTTCTCCCCAGAATCCGAAAATCTCCGATTCGGCCGGAGGGCGTCCGAAGCCGCGGTTGAGGACGAATACATCGACGTACACGTCGAATAGACCAATCGAGAAACATGCCATGACTGGCTCCGCCCGGTATGCGATCTCGCGCGGGCGGCCTTGAGCGGATCAGCCGCTTGCGCGCATGGTCGTCACGTTGATTGCATGGTGCCGGTGGTTTCTGCGGTTGCGCGCAACGCCGCGTTTGCCGCGACCAGCAGCGCCGCATCATGGGTCCGAAGAACCGCGTCGACGGCGTCGAACGCATCTATCAGCTCTTTATTGCCGGATTTCGTTGAACGGCGGGTCTCCGAGATGGCCTCCGCCTCCTTTCTAAGCCGCTTGACAAGTTTGGCGGCACATCGGGTATCGAGCGCTCCTTCGTGGACGAATCCGCAGATCTGTATGGTCAGCGCGACCAGTGTAGTTTCGGCTGTGTTGTTCGAGTTCCGGACGTTTTCGGTGTGATGTTGCCTCGTCATAAAAGCTCTCCCATGAGATCAACTGTTGATTGGGGCAGGCGCAAAACGATCGCTCAAATGTGCTGAAAGAATGTCGCCGGGCTATCCTGAACCGTTGCCCTGTCACTCGGGCGCATACCTGAACTCGGGTAGTGCCTTCATGGACTCATGGGTCGCATCCGGCAGTCGCATCTGCTTGTCGACGATCTGAATACTGCTGAAGGGCACCGCGACCAGATGGGTCCCCATGCCCAGCACGCCCCCAATCGAAAGGATCAGGTACGGTGCCCGACTGGTTGGGTTAACGATCAGATCGTCGATTGTTC
>NZ_JACHBW010000039.1 GCF_014200455.1 Paraburkholderia bannensis
ACCACTCTTCGTCCGATACGTCCGTTGGGTAGGGTCTGCGTTTTTTCATCCCGCCAGGGTACCAGGTCTGGCCGAAAGTTCATAACACCTTCTAGCGGCGGGGTAAAGATATCGCAGGAGACTCGCGAGTTCCCTGAATGTTTCTCTTAGTGTTCCAAGCCGCCACCAATCACATCGCGCTTAAAACGTGGTGGCTTTTCGACTGTGGGATCCGTGACCGGCGCCATGCATGCGTTATGGCACCCGCAACGATCATTGAGCAGCCTTCTGCGCTGCCTGCTCAATGAGTTTCGCAACCTCCTTGGGGTGGGACATATACGCCACGTGGCTGGAATCGAGTTCGATCGTGGTGCTACCGGCGCGCTTCGTCATGAACCGCTCGAGATCCGGGTTGATCGCACGATCCGCGGTCGCAACGACTGCCCAGTTCGGCTTCGTTCTCCACGCGGCCGTCGACACCGGCGTACCGAACGACGCAGCAGCGGGCATCACCTGGGAGCGGGACATGAATTCAGCTTCGGACGCCGGCAAGTCAGCCGCGAAATCCGCATGGAAGTGAGCCGGGTCGAGGTACAGATAGCCATCTGCCGTAGCCTTGATCGCGGTGGAGGCAGACGGCATCTTCCTGGCGAGGTCCATCGCGCTTTCTCCCGAGTCCGGCTCAAAGGCGGCGACGTATACAAGGCCTGCGACCTTCGCGTCATTTCCCGCTTCCGTAATCACGGCGCCACCATAGCTATGACCTACGAGGATCGACGGTCCCGACTGCGCATCGACCACGCGCGTCGTAGCTTTGACGTCATCCGCGAAAGACGTTTCGGGTTCCTGTACGATCGAAACGTTGTAGCCGTCGCGCGACAGGATCCTGGAGACGTTCTGCCAGCCCGAACCATCGGCAAAGTAGCCGTGGACGAGAACGATGTTTTCGACCGGCGCTGCCGTCGCAGCGGCAGCGACGAACAACAAAAAAGAAGCAAGAATGGCTGCGGCCATAAGGCCATATCTTGAAGCTGCGTTCATAGTTAGAGTCCGATAAATTCAACCTGACTACGGCCGGGGCACCACCACGCTCAATTACGCCCGGTTCACAGATGCGCTTTAAACCAGTCAGCCGCCGCGCGCGACGCGGTCTCGAACTCCGCGAGATAGGGATCGAAATGCCCTCCCTTCACTATCGCCAGTCGCTTCGGCTCCAGGGCGTTTTCGAACGCTTTGAGCGCAAGATCAGTGGCAGCCGTGTGATCTTGCTCCGCAACCACCATTAGCAACGGTGTGGGCGATACCCGCGCGACGTATTCCCCGGGTGAGTACATACGGGCCCAACGGCTCGAACGCAGTGTGACGCTGTTTGCCCATACCCCCTCAGGGACGGGCTGCAGATAGAAGCTGATCTCGTCTGGCGCGCTGTAGGCGGCAGGTTTGGTCGAGTCTTCATTAACCAGTTGAAGAGTCGCCGGAGCTTCACCGCGAAGCTGCGCATGCTCGTCGGCATCAAAACGGGCCTCAAGCGCTGCAACGCCTTGGGGAGTGACGCGACGTAGACCTGCAGCATGGCCGTCGATCGTCGGGACCTGCGAGACGATTGCCTTTAGCCGTCTGTCGGTCGCCCCCAGCACAATCGCATGACCGCCGGCATAGCTGGTACCCCAAAGTCCGATTCGCGCCTCGTCCACCTCCGGCCGATCCTGCAGCCACGAGATCGCTCTTCGCCAGTCTGAGATCTGCTGCCACGGGTTAATGTCCTGGCGAGGCTCACCGCCGCTATCGCCGAATCCTCGATGATCGTGAAGCAGCACTACGAAACCCGCTTCCGCGAAGAACGTGGCCATTCGCTCCACGCCGTGATACCGCGTGCCGCCATATCCGTGCGCCATGGTGATGGCGGGAAGCTGGCCATTGCGATTTTTCGGTACAAAGAGCCACGCAGCCAGCTCGACTCCCCCGTCAACAGGAAAGCGAATATCTTCTTTGCTGTAGTTCAATATGTCCTCGCCTAAGTCAATCGTCGTTAAGCTCGCCGAGCAACTTCCCGAGATTCATTTCTGCGTCTCGGGTCTGAAACCCGCGTTTGATTGCGGCTTGAATCCGCTTCTGGGCTACTGGCTCTCGAACGCCTTCGCCGAACAAATCAGAATCACGGCGAAAATCCTCAATCGGGGCGAGCGCCAAAGCATTGACTCGCCGCTTCACGGCTACATGGCCACTAACGGGAAACTGTGCGATCCGCTGCGCGAGCGATCGGACAAACTCATCGAGATCGGCGGCCGGTAAGGAGCGGTTGATCCAGCCATAGCGCTCTGCCAACTCTGCGTCGTAGTCGTTCGCGCTCAACATGACCTCGAGTGCGCGCGATCGGCCCATCAACCTCACCAGGTGCTGAGCGCCACCACCTCCCGGAACCACTCCAAACGCTGGCTCCATCTGCGCGAAGATCGCCGACTCTTTCGCGGCAAAACACATGTCGCAGCCCATGACGAACTCGCTTCCTGCGCCTCGTACCCGCCCCTCGACCTGCGCGATGCTCACCAGACGGCTCTCGCTGAGATAACGAAACAGCACGGCGATCGAGGCCTCTCCGGTCAGCCTCGCGGCCTCGTCGCGATAGGCCTTGATCTGCGTCACGTCGACGTGAGGGATAAAAAAATCTGGGTCGCCGCTCTTGAAAACGATGACACTTACGGTTTCGTCGTCCTCTGCTTCCGAGATAAATGAGACAAGGTCGTGGACCAGTTCTGGGCCGAGGAGATTCATTGGCGGCGCCATGATGCTCGCGATCAACACCGCACCGTCGCGTTGAACTGTTAGCGTTTTGAAATCCATGGAGCACCTTCGCATGTCGGAGGACGAGTGGACGCAGCGAACGCTCGTGCGATTTAAAACGTTCGGGAAGTGACAGAGCGCGCGAGTAAATGTATTTACTTTTTAACTCATCGAATAGCCGGTAAATTTGAGAGGTGCCCTTCCATGGGAGAGAGGCTTGGACCGACTTGAAGCAATGACTATTCTGTTGGCCGCCGTAGATGGCGGAAGCTTTTCCGCGGCGAGCCGTCAACTTGGCGTCCCGCTCGCGACTGTCAGTCGCCGCGTGGCAGAGCTCGAATCACATCTGCGAATCCGGCTGGTTTTGCGTTGCAATCGTGGCCTGACGCTCACCGAGGCTGGCCAGGCATACGTCGCCTCATGTCGGCGGATCATTGAAGATCTCGCAGAGGTCGAACGCACAACGACTGGCGAATATCACGCGCCAAGGGGAGAGTTGGTAGTCGCCGCCCCCATTGTGATGGGGCGTCTCCACGGACTGCCCATCATCGCTGAATTTTTACGGGCATATCCGGAGATCCGTGTGCGAGCGCAGTTGGCCGATCGCAGCGTGAACCTGCTTGAAGAGCGTGTTGACGTAGCGCTGCGTACCGGAGCTTTACCCGACAGCAGCATGATCGCGATACACATCGGGCGAGTGCGCCAGGTGCTCTGCGCGAGCCCTGCCTACCTGGCACGTCGAGGAGTGCCGAATACTCCCGCAGATCTGGAGTCGCACGACTGCGTGGGATACGAAGGTCTGGTTGTTGGCACAAGCTGGGAATTTCACAACAATGGTGCTCCACACGTCGTTGACGTGGCCTGGCGAATGATGGTCAACTCGATTGACGGCGCGGTAGTGGCTGCGGAAGAAGGCGGTGGAATCGCCCGCGTTCTGTCGTATCAGATCGTAGAACAACTAAATTCCGGGGCTTTGGTAACAGTGCTGGACGATTACGAACTACCCATCACACCAATCAACTTGATATATCCCAGTCAGCGTCAAGTGCCGCTGAAATTGCGAGCGTTTCTGGACTTCGCAGCTCCGCGGCTGAAACAGCGGCTCGCGACATGAGACATGCATGTGTCGTCATTCGGTCAATGGCGCCCGCGTCGACCGATCGGGCGTCTGGATTACGCCGAACATGCATGCCATTTGCAGGATGCTCAAGCCTCAATCACTACATGAAGTCTGGTCGACGTTGCCATGCGCCAATTTTTTGCGTCTGCTAGATTCGGCTGGTATCCATTTCGGGGAACACGCCATGAAGCTTCGAACCGTGTATTTGAAGGTGAGTGATATGGAGAAGTCCGCTACTTTCTGGGAAAGACTTCTCGGGCATGAACCGCTTAAGCGCTCGGAAAAGTGGACGGAATTCATGATCGGCGCAAACCGGCTCGGCCTGCTGTTGAACGATTTTGGAGACGAGATCAAGGGTAGCAACGCCGTCCCTGTCTTCGAGTTTGAAGAAAATTCGCTCCATGAATTCGTGAGGCGGGCAACGGAAAACGGTGCCTCTATCGTGATGGACGGGTTGAAGATCGAATCGATGAAAAGCATTGTATTGAGCACCCCGGACGGACACGAGTTCGAACTCTGCATGTGCCACAACTAACCAGCAACTTTTCCGTCGATCCTGTGCCGTTGCGAACGACTGTTCAGCGGCAACGGAGAGACGCTCAAGGAGCCCCACCGAAGCGCGCTTGCGGGTCCGAGTGCGGCTCTCTGCGCCGCCCCCCGTTGCGCCTCAATTTCCTGCTTCTCGATCGATACGGATGATCCAAGGCAGCGGTGAGTTACATCGCAGCGTCGTCAGCCGGAATCAGCAGAGGCGATCGAGTTGCTGAAGTTTTACGAGCCTGCCTTCGCCCGCTGGTCCATGGGCACGGCCTCGCTTTCCTCGATCGCAAGCGCGATGAATGCCCGTGCCGCAGCACTTCGATATGCGCCTTTTCGCAGCAGCAACGCGGCGGTCCGCTGAGGCAGCGCCGGCTCCAGGTTCACCAGAAACAGTCCGCTGTGCTCGCGCGCGATGGCGGCAGGCAGCAGCGTTGCGAGCGCACTGCGCTGCACGATCTCGATGACCGCGCTGATCGAATTGACCTCCATCGCAATGTGCGGAGCGATACCATGCTCTCTGCAATATCGATCGATGTAATGGCGGGTAGCGAACTCTTCATTGAGCAGGACGAGCGTTTCGCTCGCGAACTCGCGACACTTCAGCGCGCCGCGCTTCTTCGCATGCGGATGCGACTTGCCGACCACCATCCCCAGCGCTTCGACAAACAGCACCCGGGTTTCGATGTCAGGGGGGTGCGTATCCTTGAACGCGATGCCGACATCAAGCGCATCCTCGTTCAACAATGCCTCCATCCGGTCCTGCGGCATTTCCAGAATGTTCAACGTGATGTTCGGATACCGGCGGTTGTACTTCTCAAGCAACGGACCGATCAGGTACGCGGTGAACGTCGGGGTCATCGCGAGGCGCAGCGAGCCGCGGCTCAATTCCTGCACGTCGTGTATCGCTCGCTTTCCAGCCTCCAGGTCTTGCAGCGCGCGCTGCGCGTAGCGCACATAGGCCGCGCCGGCGTCGGTCAGTTGGATCGTCCGGCCAGACCGGTCGAGCAGTTGAACGCGCAGCGCGTCCTCAAGCTGCCTGATCTGTTGTGACAGCGTCGGCTGCGATATGTGCAGCGCCTCGGCCGCACGCGTGAAATTGCGGTGTTCCGCGACCGCCAGAAAGTAACGGATGTGCCGGAGCAGCATCGGGCCCCCTCAAACTATTGGTGTTGCCTATAAAGACAATAATAAACGGGTCTTGGACGCTATGGGTTGTTCGGCGCATTCTTCGTCCATCGGATCTCGTCAAACACTCAGATGGAGGGAAACATGCAAGAAATCATCGACGGCTTCCTGAAGTTCCAGCGCGACGCGTTTCCCCAGCGCTCCGAGCTTTTCAAACAACTCGCTAAGAGCCAGCACCCGCGTACCTTGTTCATTTCGTGCTCGGACAGCCGGCTCGTACCCGAACTTGTCACGCAGCGCGAGCCAGGCGACCTGTTCGTGATCCGCAACGCCGGCAATATCGTGCCGTCGTACGGCCCGGAACCGGGCGGCGTGACCGCCTCGGTCGAATACGCGGTCGCCGCACTGGGTGTCACCGATGTCGTTATCTGCGGTCACTCTGATTGCGGCGCGATGACGGCCATCGCGACCTGCAAGTGTCTGGACCATATGCCGGCCGTGCGCGGTTGGCTGCAATACGCGGATTCCGCGAAAGTCGTCAACGAGGCGCGTGAGCACAAAAGCGAGCGCGACCGGGTCAACTCGATGGTCCGCGAAAACGTGGTTGCCCAGCTCGCGAACATCAAGACTCATCCTTCTGTGCGGCTTGCGCTTGAGCAAGGACATCTGGCCCTGCACGGCTGGGTGTACGACATCGAAACCGGCTTGATCGATACGCTCAACGGCGCGACCAACCTGTTCGTTTCTCTCGCGGAACATCCGCATGTTTGTGCAGCCCCGGCTCGACTCAACCTCGCCGCCTGAATGGCTGCTTTTCCGCTTCAGTCCATCTCAAGGAGCATCGTCATGACGCAGTCCCAGTACAGCCAGTCCTCCCGCGAAGCCCTGACCGACGCGATCGTCGACGCGAAGATCCGCAAGAACCTGACGTTCGAGCAGATCAACGAAGGCACTGGCCTCAGCCTCGCATTCGTTACCGCCGCACTGCTCGGCCAGCATCCGTTGCCAGCCGACGCCGCAAAGATCGTGGCCGACAAGCTTGACCTCGGCGACGATGCAGTCCGCTCGCTGCAAACCATCCCGGTGCGAGGCAGCATCCCGGGTGGCGTGCCGACCGATCCCACCATCTACCGTTTCTACGAGATGGTGCAGATCTACGGTTCGACGCTGAAGGCGCTGGTTCATGAGAAGTTCGGCGACGGCATCATTAGCGCAATTAATTTCAAGCTCGACATCAAGAAAGTCGACGATCCGGAAGGCGGCTCGCGTGCGGTGATCACGCTCGACGGGAAGTATCTGCCGACCAAGCCGTTCTAGGACGGCCGGGCTCAGCCTGCCATGCGAGCGCTGTTCGTGCCGAGCCCTGATACGCGTTCCGCACGAAACCTCGCGCCAGATTCATACACATCCAGGACGGGAAGGAACTGCGCCGCTCGTCCATCACCTTAGCGCGTAAGCGGGCGACGTTTGCCCGCATACGGGCCAATCGCAAGGCTCAGCGTCCTGGAACACACGGCGATGAACACGATACGGATGGATGCCCACTGCGACTTCATTTGTTCGTGGCCCTGGATTGACCAGCGCAAACTCGCCGCGCTGCTTTTATCCCCCTTTGGTCCGTTTCGGGCCTTACCAACCACTGAGGTATGAACATGTCGACTAACACTGAAATTCGTCCGCCGCTCCCTCCTTTCACACGCGAAACCGCCGCCGAGAAAGTGCGCCTGGCCGAGGACGGCTGGAATACACGCGATGCTGCCAAAGTGTCGCTCGCGTACAGCGTCGATACTCGTTGGCGCAACCGAGCTGAATTCACAAACGGCCGCAATGAAGCCCGGGCGTTTCTGGAGCGTAAATGGTCGAAGGAACTGGAGTACCGTCTCATCAAGGAGCTGTGGGCTTTCACAGACAACAGGATTGCCGTGCGTTACGCCTACGAATGGCGTGACGACTCCGGCAACTGGTTCCGCTCCTACGGCAACGAGAACTGGGAGTTCCGCGAGGACGGTCTGATGGTGAATCGTTACTCTTGCATCAATGATCTGCCCATCAAGGAAGAAGACCGGAAGTTTCACTGGCCACTCGGCCGCCGTCCGGATGACCATCCCGGCTTGTCGGATCTCGGTCTTTAATCGCCAGGCTGATCTATCGCCTTGACCGGGGGCCCCCGGGGAAGCAAACGTCAGCGGTCGGTCACACCTGACATGATGAGCAGTTATCCTAAGCGTAGTTTGCCGATGAGCCAGGATCGAAGCGCTTATCGTGCGCCGTTCACGACTCCGTCGAAAATGGCCCCATGCGGCTGCGGCGGGGCGCGCCAATACTGCGGTGGGGCTTCGACGGTAGCGCCTAAGCTCGCAGCTGCGTGCCAAGTCCAACGAGGGTCGTAGAGCATGCCTCGCGCAATTGCCACAGCATCCGCGTGGCCCCTGGATACAATTTCCTCAGCCTGCAGGGCATCGGTTATCAAGCCCACGCAGATAGTCGTCACGCCCGTCGCTTTCTTGATTCGGTCGGCAAAGGGAACCTGATAGCCCGGACCCACCGTAATTTTCTGCAGCGGCGAAATACCCCCTGACGACACGTCGATCCAGTCGACACCCCGCGTCTCCAGTGCTTTCGCGAACTCGACGGTCTGCTCGATGTCCCAGCCTGCGTCCAACCAGTCCGTCGCCGAAACTTTGACACCGAGCGGCTTGTGCTTTGGCCAGACAGCGCGCACCGCATCGTACACCTCCAACGGATAACGCATTCTAGCCTCCAGGCTGCCTCCATACTCATCGGTGCGGGTGTTCGAAATCGGGGAGAGAAACTCGTGAAGCAGATAACCATGCGCGCAATGCAGTTCAATCGCGT
Source organism: Paraburkholderia bannensis (assembly GCF_014200455.1). Taxonomy (GTDB): domain Bacteria; phylum Pseudomonadota; class Gammaproteobacteria; order Burkholderiales; family Burkholderiaceae; genus Paraburkholderia; species Paraburkholderia bannensis_A. The sequence goes on from NZ_JACHBW010000039.1 coordinate 8,402, forward strand.
CGATGCCAAGCCGGTTTGCGCGCAGCGCGGCCGCAACAAACGCATCTCGAATGCGGCTCATCCCGGCACGATCCAACTCACGCGGCAACTCCTCGCCTTCCTTTTGCGGCAATGCCGAGGGAGCGTCGGTGATCCAGCCTCCATTCGCCACCGCGATCTGCTGGCCGCCTTTCCACGGAACTTCGCTGGATGCCTTACGCCCCGCATGCCCCAACTGGATGGCCAGTCGAATGTTCGAGTGGCGACGCACCGCGTCCACGACCGGCTTTAGCGCCAGCTCCGTTTGGTCGTCCCATAGTCCCAGGTCGCCAGCCGTGATACGGCCGCCGGGCTCTACCGCCGTGGCTTCAATGCAGAGCAGGCCCGCACCCGAGTTGGCCAGTCCGCCCAGGTGAATCAAGTGCCACGCGGTCGCTTTGCCATCTTCAGCAACATACTGGCACATGGGTGCGACCATGACTCGATTTGCAAGCTTGAGCTCCCCCAATTCGAGCGGGGAAAACAGAGCACTCATTTTCCTATCTCCAGAAATGCAGCCGCAGACCCGAGACATCTCTCATCGGGGCGATACCGATAGGTAGATCCTTGATGCTTGCGGCAAGTGATGCGCGTGCTTTAAGCGGCAGTTCGTCCACCGTTGACTCGAAGAACTTCTCCGGTCATAAAACTCGCTTTGTCCGATGCCACAAAAATGATTGCATCGGCAATCTCTTCAGGCGTGCCCGCGCGTTTAAGCGGCACGGTGGCGAGCATCGCGGCCTTGCCCGATTCGGAACCTGTTATGCGGTCAAGCATTTCTGTCTGTATGGGTCCTGGTGCGACTGCATTGACTCGAATATTGAACGCGGCGGACTCTAGCGCGGCGGATTTCGTGAGGCCCTCGACCGCATGCTTGCTGGCGACATAAAGTGCGTTCCTGGCGGCACCGCGAATCCCCATCGTTGACGATACATTCACAATGCTCCCGCCGCCCTGGGCTGCCATGGCGCGGATTTCGTGCTTGAGCGCCAGCCACGTGCCGAGAACATTCGTATCGAAAACGAGAGCGTATTGATCGACGTTCTGTTCAACGATCGGTGCGGGGTCGCCCTCGTAACCGGCGCTGTTCACCGCAATATCCAGACGACCAAAGCGGGAAACGGCGTGATCGACCAGGCCTTGAACCTGGTCCTCGAAACGCACGTCTGCCTGCACAAATTCCACTTCGGCACCCGATGAACGCAGCTGCTCTGCCAGTTCCCTGCCTTCTTCGAGCCGACGACCCGAGATAACCAGCCGGGCTTTCTCTTTAGCGAAGGCAATGGCTGTTGCGCGACCAATTCCAGAAAGCGCTCCTGTCACAAGTACTACCGGTGAATCACTCATTTTCTTGCTCCTTTGACAACCAGTTTGAAACTTTCAAAGTTATTCGAGCCACGAAATGGCAAACGTGCATCACGTGGCTCGAATTGCGTCACGCGCTGTAGCCGCCGTCGACGGGAATGATCGCCCCGGTGATGAAACTCGCCGCAGGGCTGGCGACGAAGGCAACGACCGATGCGATCTCTTCAGGCCGACCGAAGCGTCCGAGCGCGGTGGCAGCGGCCTGCGCCTCGGCAAAGGGGCTGTTATCAGGGTTCATCTCGGTATTCGTCGAACCGGTGCCGATCACATTCACGGTAATGCCCTTCGGGCCCAGATCCCGCGCAGCACCCTTGCTATAGCCCTCGATCGCGCGCTTCGTTGCGCTGTAGTCAGCAAGGCCGGGCCAGGTTGATCGCCAGGCGAGGGCCGACGAAATCGAAATAATCCGCCCGCCGCTCTCCATCACCCGCGAAGCTTCTCGAATAGCAGTTACCACCGCTTCGTAATTGATCTTCTGTTGTCGCTCAAAGCCCGATATATCTGTGGTCTCGGCCACCGTGCCCGTTACGAAAACGGCCGCGTTATTGACAAGAATGTCGATGCGGCCGAAACGTTCGACAACGTCCGCAATCAATGCCTTGACCGCTGTTGCATCAGCCTGGTCTGCCTGCAGCGCAATCGCTTTTCCACCGGACGCTTCGATTGTCGCAACGACTTCTTTGGCTGCGGCTTCGCTGCTGGAATAACTGAGCGCGACGGTGGCGCCTTGCGCAGCGAGCTGGATGGCGGTTGCCGCGCCGATTCCGCGTGAGCCGCCGGTCACAAGCGCGATCTTTCCTTGAAGAGTATTTGCCATGATTCTGTCCATTAACTAGAGGATGAGTCGCGGGCGCATGAATCGCCCGCATGCTTTCGTAACGCTGGAACTACAGGTTGAAACTTCTTGAATCAGACGGCCGCGCTGGGTGCGGGCGCAAAGAAACGGTTGGAAGGCCGTGCCAGGCCGAGATGCTCGCGCAATGTGCGCCCTTCATATTCGCGTCTGAACAGACCGCGCCGCTGCAGCTCCGGAACGAGTTTGTCGACCACCTCGTCAAGGCCGCCTGGAATCCATGGAAACATGACGTTGAAGCCATCGGAGGCCTGCGTCTCCAGCCACTCCTGCATCTCATCGGCGATCGATTTCGCGGTGCCGACGAAGGCGAAGCCCGAGTAGCTACCGGCGGCGCGCGCTAGCTCGCGGATCGTCAGACCTTTCTCCCGGGCGAGATTGACCATGCGTTCGCGCTGCGAGCGACCTGCTTCGGTCTCCGGAATATCGGGCAGTGGCCCGTCGGGATCATGGCCTGAAACGTCGAATCCGAGCATCGCGTTCAGGGAGCCGATGCCACTGTCATAGTGGATGAGACTATCGAGCGTAGCGCGGCGCTCAAGCGCCTCATCGATGCTGTCAGCTACGACGACAAATGCGCCGGGCAGGTAACGCAGCGTGTCGGGCGCGCGGCCGATCGCGGCCATGCGCGAACGGACATCGGCATTGAAACTGCGAGCGGCCTCTATCGACGGCGGTGCGCCGAAAATGACCTCGGCGGTTTGCGCCGCGAGCTGACGGCCTGCCGGTGACGCTCCGGCCTGGACAATCACGGGCCAGCCCTGCGGAGGCCGCGCGATATTGAGCGGGCCGCGTACTTTCAGCGAGGGACCTTCGTGACTGATCGCATGAATTCGCGTGGGATCGACGAAGACCCCGCTCTCGGTGTCCCTCACGAAGGCGTCATCGGCGAAGCTGTCCCAGAGGCCGGTAACGACATCGACAAACTCGCGCGCAAGCTCGTAGCGATCGTCGTGGTCCATCTGGGATTCGTAGCCGAAGTTGAGGGCCGCGTCGGGGTTTGCCGTTGTCACCACGTTCCAGCCGGCCCGACCACTGCTGATGTGGTCCAGTGACGCAAATCGCCTGGCAATGTGGTACGGCGCATCGAAGGTTGTCGAGGCCGTGGCGATCAACCCGATCCGGTCTGTCACCGCCGATAGCGCCGAGAGCAGCGTAAATGGCTCGAATGACGTCACCGTGTGGCTCCTCATGAGCGCGGCGACTGGCATGTTCAGTAGCGCCAGGTGATCGGCCATGAAGAAGGCGTCGAACTTCGCCGCTTCCAGTCGCCGGATCGAGCGCCGCATCTGGTCGAGGCTGAAATTCGCATGCGGGTCGGCGCCAGGATAGCGCCACGCGCCCGTGTGGATAGCCGCTGGCCGCATGAAAGCACCCAGGTGGAGTTGGCGATGTCTGGCCATTGTTCGCTCCGTCGCGTCAGGTGCCGCTGGCTCGCATAACGGGCCAGCGGCGGGTTTCAGGCGTCGAGGAAGGTCGTTGCATTGGCAACGAACGTCTCCGGATACTGATAGATCGACCCGTGATTGGAGTCCGGATAGACGATCAGCTGCGCGTTCGGCAGATGCTGCTGGAGCGTGAACGAATGCCGCGTCGGAATGATGACGTCGTTGCTGCCCTGGACGACCAGCACGGGCTGACGGATCGATTTCAGATACTCCAGCGCGCTATCGTTCGGCACATGCCACTTGCCGATTGCCTCACCCTGGGCGGCGATGGTTTGCGCGCTCACTTGCGGATCGCGATCCTGACGACGCAGCTTGCGCTCAAGGAAGGCGAGACCGGCCTTCTGGCTGGCTTCGGAAGGTCCGAAGTGGACAGCAAGCCACAAGTGTTCGGGCGGATCGTAGCTGCCGGCGAAGATTTCCGCCGAGCGGCTTTCCGACATGTCCTGCGAGCGATGCCCGGTGCCGACAAGGATGATCTTGCGGACAAGGTCCCCGCCCTGCAGCGCGATCTCCTGCGCCACGAAGCCACCGATCGAAATGCCGAGTACGTCAACCTGGGTCAGACCCAGCGCGCGAATGAAGGCGATCGCATTGGCGCCCATCTCCTGGAAACTCGTCGGGGTGTCGCCCGAAGAGCTGGAGACGCCGGCATTGTTGAACAGGATGACTTCGCGGTCCTTGGCAAAACCGTCGGTCACGGCCGGATCCCAGTGGTCCAGGGTGCCCGTGAAGTGCTGATTGAAGACAAGCGGCAAGCCGCCCTTCTTGCCGAACCGGCGGTAAGCGAAGCGAATGCCGTTGGCTTCGACGAATTGGGTCGGCGCTGTATCGTGACTGATGCTGTTCATGGTTCAATCCTCTGTGGGCTGGTGTGAAGTGCTCTAACTCGTGCATGCAGAGTAGCGTTTCAGCCCGCAGCGGAAAAAGACTTTCGAGGCTCCCCCGCATGCCTGGGAAGCATGGCTCCGAAATCGGGAAGAGTGGCAAAGCATGACTGCTCGTTCACGGTGACGCGCCGCATGCCTTTATTTGAAAGTGCACGCAGAGTCTGACGTCTCAGTTTCGTGGGTGCCGGGTGGATCTATGTGACTGGGACTTGAGTGCGCCCCAACCGCGGAAACGGGTCGAGTAGCGACCACCGCCTCCACAGCGCGACGGCACACTGAACCTCCCTCCAGCCGGAAGGAGATCATCGCGCAAACGCACAAAGGCCGCGCAGGCAGCCGTGTGCCGTGAAAATGGGGAAAGGTCACCCGCCAGAAGCCGCTGTTGAAACCTCCGGAAATCTGGGCGATTCACGCCGGCGCCAGATGTCTTCGAACATTCACGGCACGACCTGCAAAGCAGTCTGCCCTGACCGATGGCGCGCGCTCAGTATCTGCGCGACCGACCTCTGCGATTCACCTCACGGCCGGTCAGCGTCGGACCTGCCGCGCCAATGTCAATCGCATCCGCTGATTGCTGTGTCACGGGAAAGATGGCATTGAGCGCGCCTTTCGCGTCACCTTTCATGTGTGCGAGACGAGCAAGGCTCAATGAGCAACGCGCCTGCCACCCACGGAATCCGTACTTCTGGGCCATTTGAAGGGCATCGGTCAAAATCGATTCGGCCGCCGGCATCGCTTCGTCGCCCCGGGTCGCGACCAGCACCTCCGCCTTCGCTCTCCAGAGCTCGGGCAGACCGCACCTGTCGTCGGTTTGAATCGCGCGGGCGACGGATGCGTCAATGACTTCGGTCGCCTCGGAAACCATGCCTCGCCGGCACAGCGCCTCGGCGAGCGCCGTGATGTAGGGCGACAGCGACACATAGAACCGCTTCGATCCCATGTTCGTCATCGCCGGGGAGATCGTCCGGGCAAAGGCGGTAGGGTCGCCCGCGCGCAGATCGAGCAGCCCTTGCCACATTTGCGCACGGGCGCGCCACGTCGAAATACTGTGACGCCGCGTTTCGGCAGCGAGAGACGCGACGGCCTCATCGAGCGCGGCGGCGTCACAGTCCAACACGGCAAGCGTGCAAACGGCCTCGCTCAGTGCATAGCAGATCGAGACCGGATGGTCGAACTCCCGGGCATCGTCGAGCGACTGTTGGGCAGCCTGCCGTGCCAGCTCCGTCTCCCCCATGAACCACAGCGTGAGCGCAAGCGATGCGTGGGACAGCATCTTCTCGTCGTACAGGAAGCGCATCCGCTGTGCTCGCGGAAGCGGCCCGGTATCGTTCGCTGCACGTTGCAGGTCGGCAAGCGCGCCAGGAAGATCGCCGGCGAAAAGACGCGACATGCCGCTCAGCCGAAGGGCGGCCAGATGATCGCATTTGCGTGGCGACGTCAACGCGAGCTCGTTGAAGTGGCGGGCGAGCGGGATGGCTCGCGCGTATTCACCATTCAGGTAGTGGCACATCCAGCGCCCCCACATGCCCAACAGTTGGTAGTCCAGGTTCCCGAGCCGAGCCGCGATGTCGACGGCCGATTCGAAGGCATCGCTTGTGCTGGTCGCGACGGTATGGCAAAGCAGACACATCCCTCGTGCCGCGTGAAGCTTCATCTGCCGCTCGTCGACCGGACCGCTCTGACCCGATAGCCACTCCAGTGCCTTGTCCACAGTCGCGAGGCATTCCTGAAGTAGCGCGAGATGCGTCAGAAACGGGATGCCGGCCACCGTGAGTTCGACGGCGAGCTCCATGTCGCCTTCAACACTGAAGCACCACTGCATCGCCGCGCGAAGGTCGTCAAGGTGCGGCACATAGCCGTTTCTCCAGTCGACGTCAGCGTGCCCCTCTGCCCGCCGCGCGGCGGTCCGGAAAATCTCAAGGAAGTAGCCGGCGTGCCGCCTCGACCATCCAGGCATCGCGCCGCTCGCGCGCAGCGCGTCCCGTGCGTACGCGCGAGTCGATTCGAGCAGCCGATACCGGACGTAGCCACTACCCGAAGCCACTGAAACAAGCGACTTGTCGACGAGTTGCATCAAGGCCGTCACGACAGCGTCAGGCGCAAGTGCATCGCAACTTGCCATTTCCTGCGCGGACGCCAGCGTGAACGTCCCTGCGAACAGGCTCAGCCGATCCAGCACCGATCGCTGTTCGTCGGACAAAAGGTCGTAGCTCCAGTCGAGCGCCGCACGTAGTGTCTGCTGCCTCGGGAGCGCGGTGCGCGAGCCGTGCGTGAGGATCTGAAACCGATTCCCGAGCCGGTCGGCCACGCCCTGGAGCCCAAGCGACGGAACACAGGCCGCGGCAAGTTCCAGCGCAAGCGGAATTCCATCGAGCTGGCGGCAAATCTGTGACTTCAGCCTCAATGCAGCCCGTGAATCCGGACTGAGCCCGGCATGCGGCCCGACCCGCTCTTCGAACAGACGTACGGCGCTGTAGTCGAGTGCGTCATCGCAATTGTCGTCCGGCGGAACCTCCAGCGACGGAACACGATAGGCCAGTTCGCCGGCCACGCGCAGCGGTTCGCGGCTGGTGGCAAGCACGACCGCTCGCGGGGCGATGCGAAGGAACTGTTCGGCAATCCTTGCTGCCCCGTCGATCAGGTGCTCGCAGTTGTCCAGAACGAGCAGCAAATGCCGCGACATCAGGCTCGGCGCGAGCCGCTCGAGCGAAAACGTGCCGTCGCCCGGAGGAAATCCGAGCGCGACCGCAATGGTCGTTGGAATATGGTCCGTTGATGTGGTGGCCGCGAGTTCGGCCACGAACGCGCCATCCGCAAAATGTGATGCCGACTGGCGCGCGGCTTCGAGCGCCAACCGCGTCTTTCCGATACCGCCGGTACCCGCGAGCGTGACCAGACGATGCGTTTGCAGGCCACGGCAAATCTCGCGGACGGCAATTTCCTGGCCGATCAGAGGACTGACCTCTGCAGGTAGCGACAGGCCCGAAAAAGCCGGCCCGTGCGTTGGTGCAGCAGGAGGCTTATCCGAATTCGCGTCTTGCGTAAGCACTTCTGCGATGAACTGGTATCCGCGCCCCGTCACCGTGCGTATTGCCGCCCGATCTTCTCCGAGAGCGCGGCGAAGTGCGGAAATCTGAGCTTCGACGGTATTGCTTTCGACGACGCGGTCTTGCCACAGCCTCGCGATGATCTGCGCCTTGCTCAGAACGGAACCACGCGATTGCGCCAGAAGAAGGAGCAGGTCGAACGCCCGGTCGCCGATCTCGACTCGGGTTCCACGATGCACGACCTCGCGGCGGCGTGGCGCGACGACCGTTGCTCCGAAAGCGAATTCACCGTGATGCAATATGCACACGTCCATTCGGACCTCCTCGTGACGAGGCGAAAACAGCGGGGGGCTTCTCGGCTATTCAATACCCGGAAAGAGGGTGTTCGGTTCGAGCGTGCATCGGATTGTACTGCCGGGCCGCAACGCAACGACGTGTCACATTGGGCTCAGTTTATTAGTCTGACATGAACCCTGGCTTACCTGCAGCCAGCATGCTCGCCACCGGGAGGTAGCGGCTGGTTTCACGCGTGTCGCCGGAATGATCGGGGCCCCGGCGAGCCGCGAGCACCGGCGAGAATCAGCCTCCTTCAGTACATTTCAGCGCGCGCAGAAGTGCATCCCCTGCACTTTGGAATTTATTTACGTACTGCCTACGGCGTCGTCCACCTTACTGCTTGATCTGGTCGATGCGCGACAGAAACGTCGACAGGATCGCTGAACGGTTGTTCCGGTTATAGCCGACCACCAGCTCGATCCTTGGCGGTTCGCCCTTGAGCGGTCGGCTTGTTACCGACCAGGGCAGCAGTTTCTCGGCATAGGCGGGCAGTAGTGCTACGCCTCTCGTCGAGGCGATCAGCGACATCGCCATCGTCAGGTTGTGCACGCGATGCGCGGGCTCGATCGCGAGACCGTGTGTCGACAGATAGTTTTCGATCGTGCCGCGCATGGGACCGGCGACGTCCGAGCCGCTGATGAAAAGTTCACCCGCCAGTTCGTGCACGTCGATCTCATCGAAGGCTGCAAGGCGATGGTCGCTTGGCATCAGCACGACGAACGGCTCGCGTGCGACCGTCACGTAATCGAGGTCGGCTCGGTTGGCTTCGGCGCGCATGAAGGCGATGTCCAGCCGTCCCGTCGACAATCCCTCTGCGAGTTCAGGGGAGTGCTCGCTCGATACCGTCATTTCGATGCTCTGCAGATCGCCCGCGAGCACGCGAGTCGCTTCGGCGAGCCAGGTCACTTCCTGTCCGCTCAGAAAGCCAACGGCAAACGTCGGCTTGGACGGTCGCGCCGCGCGCCGCGCCGCCTCGCACGCCGCATCGACTTGGGCAAGGGCGAGGCGCGTATGGTCCAGAAATGCCTTGCCGGCGTCGGTCAGGTCGATGCCGCGCGCGCTACGCACGAACAGTTGCGCACCGACTTCGTATTCAAGGTCCCGGATCTGGCGGCTCAGAGACGGCTGGGACGTGTAGAGCCGCCGTTCCGCCGCGACGCTCAGGCTGCCCTCTTCGGCCACCGCGACGAAATAACGAAGATGACGCAGTTCCATGTGCGCGTTCCTTTTAGTCATGCCTGACAGGTATGGGGATCAGCTTACAAAGTCTTTTTCGCGCGGGCAAGTGGCGACTATCGTTCGATCACATCAGCCGGACGAAACCCTCCCTGGCCTCAACGTCAGTTATCCGCTGGAAGGACGATCATGAACACCCTGACTGGAAAGACCGCGCTCGTCACCGGCGCTTCCCGTGGCATCGGGCGCGCCACTGCACTTGCGCTCGCTCAGGCTGGCGCTCAGATCATCGTTCACTATGGCCGCGGTGCGTCTGAGGCCAAGGCCGTCGTCGCCGAAATCACTGCGGCGGGCAGCCGTGCCCGATGCCTTCAGGCCGATCTGGCCGAATCCGATGGGCCGCACCGTCTTGCGCGCCATGTGCGGGCAATCGTCGGCGAACGGCTCGACATCCTCGTTGCCAACGCTGGTATCGCGAAGGCCGCCACGCTGGAGGAAACAGGCGTCGAAGATTTCGACGAACTGTTCGCAGTCAACGTGCGCGCTCCGTATTTTCTCGTTCAGCAATTGCTGCCGATCATGTGCAAGGGCAGCAGCGTGACGCTGCTTTCGTCGCTCGCGGCGCACGTAGTCATCGGTGAGCTGTCGGCCTACTCCGCGACGAAAGGTGCCGTCGATACGCTCGTACGCCATTTGGCAGCTGACCTCGGACCGCGCGGCATCCGCGTGAACGCGGTCGCGCCCGGTGTGGTGAACACCGCCATGTCGAGCTTCATCCGCACCGATGAGGGCCGCCAGATGACGCTCAACCTGCAGGCCATCAAACGGCTCGCCGAACCGGACGACATCGCTGCTGCGATTACCTTTCTCGCCTCTGACCAGGCCAGATGGACAACTGGAGCGACGCTGCATGTGGACGGCGGCTCGAAGCTCCAGGCGCGTTGACCCCAATGCTGTCATTACGGCAGCCCAACACCGTTCACGCGCAGAATCACATCATGGCGCAAACCACCTCGATCGATCCCCGCGCCCCCGAAACTGGCTGGCAGTTCTTTGGGTCGCACTGCTAGCGCTAGTACCCCGTCGCACAGATCACGCTCACCTACCGGTCCCAGGGCGCGCGCGCGGCGCACTCGTGATAGCGTTGGCGTCTTTGCTACGCAGCGCCGTGACGCCCCGCGCCCCATCATGACCCAAGCCGCACCTCCCATTCTCGACGACGCCCCCGGGCGCGGCCGCTCGCTCGCGCGCCACTATCCGCGCGGCCTGCATATCGAGCCGCACTCGCACACCTGGGCGCAGGTGCTTTACGCGGTGTCCGGCGTGATGTGGGTCGAAGCGGGCAACGAAGCGCTGGTCGTGCCGCCGCAGCGCGCGGTCTGGCTGCCGCCCGGCACGACCCACGCGATCCACATGATGAGCGAAGTGGAGATGCGCAATCTCTATCTGCACGAGCGCGACATCGGTCATCTGAGTTCGCGCAGCGAGGTGTTCCAGATCGACGGTTTGCTGCGCGAACTGATCCGCACCATCGCCGAACACGAAGCCGCGCGCGACGATGCGTGGCTCGCCACCGCCTCGCAACTCGCCGCGATGGAACTGGCCCATGCGCGCCGGTCCTCGCTGCGGGTGCCGCTGCCGGATGCCGCGGGTACGGACGCCACGGCCGGTTCGGGCGACCGGCGCCTTGCCATGTTGTGCCGCGCCGTGATCGAGAATCCTTCCAACGAGATCGCTTTCGAGCAGCACGCGGCGTCGGTAGGCGCGAGCGTGCGTACTCTGGCGCGCCTGTTTACGCGGGAGCTGGGGCTGGGATTCGCGCAATGGCGTCGACAGGTGCAACTGGCGATTGCCGTGTCGCGGCTGGCCGAAGGGCAGGCCGTGAGCGCCGTGGCGCGACAGCTCGGCTATCTGCCCAGCAGTTTCAGCGATATGTTCCGCCGCGAGCTAGGCGTTTCGCCGAGTGAATATCGCCCTGTGGAAACGCTAGGGCAAACGCACGCGGACGATGGTGCATGACAAAGCGCGCGGATCAATGCGACGAGACATAGATCGCATCCTCGAATGCTTCGGGTATGGCAAAACTTTCCCGCATGCGCCGCGCCTCTGCGGCGGGCGTCAAGCCAAATAGCCGCTTGAATTCACGGCTGAACTGCGACACGCTCGTGTAGCCCACGGCGTGGCTCGCCGCTTGCGCGGTCAGGTCCTGGCGCACCATCAACAGGCGCGCCTGATGCAGGCGCGTCGATTTCACGTACTGCATCGGCGACACCCGGGTAATCGCCTTGAAGTGGCTGTGAAAGCTCGGCACGCTCATGCCCGCTTCGCGCGCCAGTTGCATCACGTCCAGCGGCTGCGCGTAAGCGGCATGGATCAGACGCAGCGACCGGCCTATACGGCCAAACTGACCTTTCATCGCCAGCGCCTCGCGCATCGAGCTTCCCTGCGCGCCCGTGAGCACACGGAAATAGAGTTCGCGAAGCAGGTTCGGGCCGAGCACCGCGGCTTCCAGCGGCCGATGCATGGCCTCCAGGAAGCGCAGCACGGATATCTGCATGGCGTCGTCCATCGGCGTCGACATCATGCTTTGGGGCGCTTGTACGTGTTCCGTGATGCCTTCGCGATCGATCTGCGCCGCCAGTTCAGCGGCGAGCGCGAAATCCAGGTGCAGATAAAGCGCGAGCAAGGGATGCTGTTCGCTGGCCTCGGTCTCCATGCTGAACGGCACGGGCGCGCAGACGGCCAGATAGTGGTCCTCGTCGTAAAGATAAAGCTGCTCGCCAAAATAGCCGCGCTTGCGGCCCTGACAAACGATCACGATGCCCGGATCGTAGAGCACCGGCGTGCGTGACAAGGGCCGGTTCGAACGCAGGATGCGCACGCCCGGCAGCGCCGTGAGGTTGTAACCCTCATCCGGCGCCAGTGCATGGAGCAACGCAATCATGCGCTTGCGGTTTCGTGGGGACAGGTCGGGGCCAATGGCGAGGGCTCGGGTCGCACTCATAGTTTCAGGCAATATAAATAGCAGATTTTGGCTTATACCATTCTTTTCTTGAGACTAGTATGCAGTCCACAGCCACTTTTCCATGAGAGGTCTTTATGTCGGCCAGCAAAATCATCCTTATCACGGGCGTCAGCAGCGGCTTCGGGCGAGCGCTCGCCCAGCAGGCGCTTGCGGCAGGCCATACGGTCGTCGGCACGGTCAGAAGTGAGCAAGCCCGCCGCGATTTCGAAGCACTGGCAGAAAACGCGGCTCATGCGCGCGTGCTCGATGTCACGGACTTCGACGCGATCGACGCCACCGTCGCCGGGATCGAAGCGAACGTCGGGCCCATCGACGTCCTGGTGAACAACGCCGGTTATGGACACGAAGGCGTGATGGAAGAATCGCCTTTGTCAGAAATGCGCAGGCAATTCGATGTGAACGTATTCGGCGCGGTCGCGATGATGAAAGCCGTGCTGCCCTTCATGCGCTCACGCCGACGCGGCCACATCCTCAATATCACGTCGATGGGCGGGTACATCACCATGCCTGGCATTGCTTACTACTGCGGCAGCAAATTCGCGCTGGAAGGCATTTCGGAGTCGCTGGGCAAGGAGGTCAAGCCGTTGGGCATCCACGTCACCGCCGTCGCGCCGGGATCGTTCCGCACCGACTGGGCAGGCCGCTCGATGATACGCACGCCGCGTTCGATTGCCGACTATGACGCCCTCTTCGATCCCATCCGCCAGGCACGCGAAGAGAAAAGCGGCAAGCAACTGGGCGATCCTCGCAAGGCGGCGCGCGCGATGCTCGCGGCCATCGATTCGGAACAACCGCCTGCGCATCTGCTGCTCGGCAGCGATGCGCTTGCGCTGGTGAGAAACAAATTGAGCGATCTTGAGAAAGAGATTGACGCGTGGGAAACGGTCACCGTTTCGACCGACGGCTAAAGTGCCGTCAAAGCTCGACCACGCAATGCGGATCGAACGCGCGGTTTTCCCACTGCAACTCGGCGCTGTTTTGCGCCGAGGCCAGATTGAGCGGATAGCCGCGCGGGTTCGCGATAACGCGCGCGCCGCCCGAACGGTAATCGAAGGAGTCGTGCACGTGGCCGTGAATCCAGAGGTCCGCAAACGGCAAGAGGTTACGCAGATCGCTCAGAAACCCTGCATTGACGGGATGATCGCGAAACCGTTCGTGAACCGAATCAGGCGACACGCCATGATGCGTGATCACCACCGTCTTGCCGCGAAACGGCGTGGCGAGTGCCTTGACGAGCCACTGAACCGCAAGGCGATGCTCCGCGAGCGCGTCTTCGGGCCCGAACGGGCCGCCGTCCTCGCGCAGGATCGATTGATGATCGGACATCGCGTCGCGTGCATATGCCATGCTTCTATTGCTGTCGCCATAGAGCGCGTAGTCGGTCCACAGGCAGCAGCCGAGAAAGCGCACGCCGTCCAGTTCCACCGAACTGCGTTCCAGGTAGTGGATATTCGTGCCCTGCGCGCGTTGGGCGATGGCGGTCACGGTTTCGATATAGCCCGCGCCGTAGGCCTCGTGATTGCCGCTGACGTAGACCACCGGCACGGGCCAGCCGGCAAAACGGTCCACGCCCGCCGCGCCCAGATGAATATCGCCCGCCAGGATCAACAGATCGGCACCGGGCGCAGCCTCCAGCGGCGGACAATCGGGGAACTTCTGTTGCAGGGCGTCGAGATGAAGATCCGACGCAATCTGTACTTGCATGGTTTGTTGCCAGATTCTGGATGACGGGCCAGTGGCCGACATCATGTATTTTGCGCAGGTGCGCCAGTGCCGGCGGCCTGCTTGTCGTCGTTGCGCGACGAAGTATATTCGGCCAGTTGCCAGGCGACCAGACCGGGCACATAGAACAGCAGATCGCGGATACGGCGCGCACCCGCGAGCGCAAGACAGGTTGGCGCGTCAAAGCCGAACAGCGCGCCGATCAGCACGAAACCACCCTCCTGCACGCCCAGGCTCGCGGGGACCAGAAATGCAATGCTGCTGACAATCTGGATCAGCGCTTCGGTCACGCAGGCCTGTGCGAACGTGGCGGGTGCGCCCAGCACGCGCAACGCGAACCAGATTTCCAGCGAGAAGCCGATGAACTGCACCGTTTGCCAGATGAACAGATAGCGCAGCACCGTGCCTTTGCGACGCCAGATCAGCTTGACGGCTTGATCGATACGCACCGACTTGCCCACCAGTTCGACCAGCTTTCCGCTTGTTACCTGATTGAGCACGCGCGCAAAACGCTCGAACGGCCGCGCATGCTGAACCAGAGCGAACAGCACCAATACCGGCACGGCCGCGCTGATGCTCCAGAGCAGCGTACTGATGGTGCGCGCGGTTCCTGAACTGGAACCGTCGAGCACATAGGCGCAGGCGAGAAAAGCAAACAGAAGCTGGCTGATCAAGGTCAGTTGAATATCGACCACGAGACTGCCCAGCGCTGTCGCCGGACGCACGCCGAAGCGGCCCAGCAATCGAAACGAGACGATCTCGCCGCCCACCCGCGCGACCGGCAACAGGCCATTCACCGATTCGCGGATCCAAACTATTTTAAGCATCGTCAACAAGGACGGACGCTCCGCGGGACGGATCAGCGTGCGCCAGTCCCAGGCATTCGCCCACATCGGCAGAATATGGACGAGCGCGGCGATCACGAGTCCGATTCCCGCATCACGCATCAAGCGCCATGTGGTTTCCGGATGTTCACGCCAGACCAGAAACACGGCTATGGCAAAACCGGCCAATGCTGCGATACGACCAAGCTGCTTCATGAATCACGCCCTCTTGCGCGCTCTTGTATGTCCATCTTCGAGTTCGCGATATCTGTTACTACGCGCGCCGCGCTCACTCATCGCGAACGGGCGACAGCATGCCGTTGCCGTCCACACTGAAGCGAATGCCTCGCCAGACCACGCCCGACGAACCGAAACTCGCCAGATAGACGGCAAATTGCAGCATGTCGCACAGCGGCAGATTCCACAAGCCGCGCGTGCGACAGCGCGTGGCGCGGTCGACTCTCAGGACTAACAACGTGCGTGCCAGCAAGGCGGCGCAAGCGATCAGACAGGCGGCGGCCGCACCGCCGGAAAACGCCAGTGCCAGCAGGGCCAGCGGCAAGGGATGCATCAACACCGCGCCAAGATGACCAGAACGGTCAGCGGCGCGGATGGTGCGGCTCCAGCGCAACTCGTGCGTGAAGAAGTCAGTGAACGTGCCTTCCACACAGGCGTGCTCGACGACCAGCGGCGGAATCGCCACCGTCTTGCCGATGCGCCGCACGGCTTCGCCCAGCGCGTGGTCTTCGGCAAGATGATGAGCAAACTGCCGCAAACCGCCAATCGCATTGAGCGTCTGGCGCGTGAGCGCAATCGTCTGTCCAAAGCAGGGACGCGCACGACCGATCGCCACGCCCGTTACTACGCCGGGCAGAAAATGATAGTTCGTGAGCGCAGCGCCGACGCGCGGCCAGAAACCCGGCGCGCACAGCCCGCGATAAACCGTGGTGACCAGACCCACGCCCGGTTCGTCGAGCGTGCCGACTACCTTGCGCAGATAGCTGCTATCGACGCGCACATCGCTGTCGGCGAAACACAGAACATCGTGCGCGGCGTGTTCGAGCATATTGACGAGATTGGCGATCTTGCGATTCGGCCCATAAAGCCGCCCATCCGCAACAATCGTGATCGCCGCTTGCGGATAACGCTCGCGCAATGCTTCGACGCTTTTGAGCGCGGCATCATTCGCATCGTGTACGCCAAACAGAAATTGAACCGGTCCTCGGTAATCCTGATTAAAGAACGATTCGAGGTGTTCGGACAATTGCCATTCGTCGCCGTGTAATGGCTTCACCACGGTCACGCCGGGAAACTGCGCCGGCGCGTTGACGCTGCGCGCAAAAAACCGTCCAACCAGCGCACTCGCCAACAAGGTGTACATGATACCGAGGGACGCCGCCGCGCCAAACAGCACGGCGATCGCATCGAGCAACAGGTGTTCGACGTGCGGCGGCGCGATATTCGTCATCGCCGCCGCCACTGAACCGACCAGAATAACCACGGCCGGCACTCGTAAGTTCGTGGGAAAAGCGCCCTTGCGCGAGCCGCTCATCATGCCTCGTGCGCGCGCAGGAAGCGGAAGAACTCCACGCCTTCGCGCAGACGGCGTTTCATCATGTCCCAGCTGGTGAGCATTTCACGCACGATTTCCCAGATCTTCGACGGGCGGAAATAGAACTGGCGATAGAACTG
>NZ_JACHBW010000040.1 GCF_014200455.1 Paraburkholderia bannensis
AACGTGTCGATCACGGTGAAGCTGATCGCTCCGATCGCGATGGAAGAAGGTCTGCGCTTCGCAATCCGCGAAGGTGGCCGTACCGTCGGCGCTGGTGTGGTTGCAAAGATCATCGAGTAAGTTTTTTGCCAGTCTCGGTGATCGACTGAGTGGTTTCGGGGTGGTTTAACCGCCACCCCAGCATGGTTTAGGGGTATAGCTCAACTGGCAGAGCGTCGGTCTCCAAAACCGAAGGTTGGGGGTTCGATTCCCTCTGCCCCTGCCAACTTCCCGCGCCTCTAGCGCGTTGTTCTTTAAGGTGTTATGGCGAATCCTTCCGTCGAGACTGTTAATACTTCCAGCGACAAGCTGATGCTTGTAGTGGGCGTATTGTTGGTTGTGGCCGGGTTCGTAGGGTTCTACTGGCTCGGTAGCCAGGAGTGGTATGTCCGCGGTGCAGCGCTCGCAGTTGGCGTCATCGCAGGTGTGGTAGTCGGTCTTCTCTCGGCGCCCGGCAAGAGCTTCATCGCGTTTGCCAAAGACTCGTACAAGGAAGTTCGCAAGGTCGTCTGGCCGACTCGAAAAGAGGCCACGCAAACGACCCTGGTGGTCTTCGGTTTTGTGCTGGTAATGGCCATCTTTCTGTGGGTTTGCGACAAATCCATCGAATGGGTGATTTTCTCGGCGATTCTGGGTTGGAAATGATATGAGCGATACACCGGCATCCCCGAGCGGAAAACGTTGGTATGTGGTGCACGCCTACTCCGGGATGGAGAAGAGCGTGCAACGTGCGCTTCAAGAGCGCATCGATCGTGCTGGCATGCAGGACAAGTTTGGCCAGATCCTCGTCCCGACTGAAGAAGTCGTTGAGGTGAAGGGTGGTCACAAGTCAGTGACCGAACGTCGTTTCTTCCCGGGCTATGTCCTGGTCGAAATGGAAATGACGGATGAAACGTGGCACCTCGTGAAGAACACGGCAAAGGTGACGGGTTTCGTCGGCGGGGCGCGCAATCGCCCAAGCCCGATTTCTCCGCGCGAAGTCGAAAAAATCATGTCGCAGATGCAGGAAGGCGTTGAGAAGCCGCGCCCCAAGACCCTGTTCGAAGTCGGCGAGATGGTTCGTGTGAAGGAAGGCCCGTTCACGGACTTCAACGGCAGCGTCGAAGAAGTCAATTACGAAAAATCGCGTGTCCGGGTATCAGTCACCATTTTTGGTCGCGCCACACCGGTCGAACTCGAATTCGGCCAGGTCGAAAAGCTGTAAATCGAATACTACGGATCGCACCTTTGGGTGCGGTCCGTTTTTCCGCGCTTACGGTCCGCGTTATGGCCGTAGAGGAGCGTCAGTAGCTCGGTCGGCTGTAAAAATGTTGGTACAGCGAAGATTTTGCGAACGCGCGCTACCACTCACCTGAACGCTCGCGCGTTCCATTGAGGTTTTCAACATGGCAAAGAAAATCATTGGCTTTATCAAGCTGCAGATTCCTGCAGGTAAAGCCAACCCGTCGCCGCCGGTCGGTCCGGCACTGGGCCAGCGCGGCCTGAACATCATGGAGTTCTGCAAGGCGTTCAACGCGCAGACCCAGGCGATGGAACCGGGTCTGCCGATTCCGGTCGTCATCACCGCGTTCGCTGACAAGAGCTTCACGTTCGTCCTGAAGACGCCGCCGGCTACCGTTCTGATCAAGAAGGCAGCGAAGGTCGACAAGGGCTCGGCAAAGCCGCACACGGACAAGGTCGCTACGATCACCCGTGCGCAAGCCGAAGAAATCGCCAAGACCAAGATGCCGGACCTCACGGCAGCCGATATGGATGCAGCGGTCCGCACGATCGCTGGTAGCGCCCGCTCGATGGGCATCGTCGTGGAGGGCGTGTAAATGGCTAAGGTTTCGAAGCGTCAAAAGGCACTGGCTGCCAAGATTGACCGCCAAAAGCAATACCCGATCGCTGACGCACTGTCGCTCGTGAAGGAATGCGCTACGGCAAAGTTCAACGAGTCGATCGACGTCGCAGTCCAACTCGGCATCGATGCGAAGAAGTCGGACCAGGTCGTTCGTGGTTCGGTCGTTCTGCCGGCAGGTACGGGCAAGTCGGTTCGCGTTGCTGTTTTCGCACAAGGCGAAAAGGCTGAGCAAGCCAAGGCAGCTGGCGCGGAAATCGTCGGCATGGAAGATCTGGCTGAACAGATCAAGGCTGGCAACATGGACTTCGACATCGTGATCGCTTCGCCGGACACGATGCGCGTCGTCGGTACGCTCGGTCAGATCCTCGGCCCGCGCGGCCTGATGCCGAACCCGAAGGTCGGCACGGTTACGCCGGACGTCGCTACCGCGGTCAAGAACGCGAAGGCTGGTCAGGTGCAATTCCGCGTCGACAAAGCCGGTATCATCCACGCGACCATCGGCCGTGCATCGTTCGAAGCGACCGCGCTGCGCAGCAACCTGGACGCGCTCCTCGAAGCGCTGACCAAGGCCAAGCCGGCAACGAGCAAGGGCGTGTACCTGCGCAAGATCGCTGTTTCGAGCACGATGGGCGTTGGCGTTCGCGTCGACCAGTCGTCGCTGTCGGCCTGATTGTCGCAAGCGTCGCAAACAGTTTTGCCGCGTTGAAGCCTGAAAAGGCGGCAGCGCGGATTAAAGGGCTTTGGGCGGTTGCGCGGTGGCAAGTACCGCATCGCGCAACCGGTTGTCAAAGACCGTTGGTGGGAGTGCAGCAGTCAGGTGCTTCCTTAATGTAAAGCCAACGCAGATGGCGAACCCGAAAAAGTTTTGAAGTGTTGATGTGAGCAAGGCAGACGGCAACGTCTGACGATGCAAGCTGATTTACTCCGGACTGGTCGGTCGCCGTTGTTGAACGCGGCATCTGGCGCAATCGCGTTGGGTGTCGAATCTGGAGGTTAACCGTGCCACTGAACAAAGAAGGTAAGCAGGCCGTCGTGGCTGAAGTCTCCGCGCAAGTCGCGAAGGCTCAGACCATGGTGCTGGCCGAGTATCGTGGAATCGCGGTTGGCGATCTGACCAAGCTGCGCGCGAAAGCGCGTGAGCAGCAGGTGTACCTCCGCGTGTTGAAGAACACGCTGGCGCGTCGCGCTGTTGAAGGTACCCCGTTTGCTCCGCTGGCAGAGCAGATGACTGGCCCCCTGATCTACGGCATCTCGGAAGATGCCATTGCTGCTGCGAAGGTCGTGAACGACTTCGCAAAGAGCAATGACAAGTTGGTCATCAAGGCTGGTTCCTACGAAGGCAAGGTGATGGACGTGGCAGGCGTGCAAGCGCTGGCCAACATCCCGAGCCGCGAAGAACTGCTCTCGAAGCTGCTGTTCGTCATGCAAGCTCCTGTCTCCGGCTTCGCGCGTGCTCTCGCCGCGCTGGCAGAGAAGAAGCAAGCAGAAGAAACCGCTGCCTGATTTCAGGCCGCGAACGAACAAGCAAGAGCGAGCGAAGATCGCTAGCTGTTTCCGAATTCAAATCTGGAGTAATTTCAAATGGCAATCGCAAAAGAAGACATCCTCGAAGCCGTTGGCTCGATGTCGGTTCTCGAACTGAACGAACTGGTCAAGGCATTCGAAGAGAAGTTTGGCGTGTCGGCAGCTGCTGTGGCAGTCGCAGGCCCGGCAGGCGGCGGCGCAGCTGCTGCTGCTGAAGAGCAGACCGAATTCACGGTCAACCTGCTCGAAGCTGGCGCAAACAAGGTTTCGGTCATTAAGGCTGTTCGCGAACTGACGGGTCTCGGCCTGAAGGAAGCGAAGGACCTGGTTGACGGTGCACCGAAGCCTGTTAAGGAAGCTGTGCCCAAGGCTGCTGCTGAAGAAGCCAAGAAGAAGCTGGAAGAAGCCGGCGCGAAGGCTGAAATCAAGTAAGTTTCAGCGCGCTGTGCGAAGGCTGGCGGTTTTTACACCGCCGGCCTTTTTGTGCTTTTTGGGTTCTGCGTTTTTGTGTTCGATTTTTCGGCAATTTTTGCCGAAAGCGGAGGCGGGATGCGGGACCCAGAAGCCAAAGAAAAACGTCTTGTGCAGGGTGAGTTTTTGATCGCCGTCTGTGCGCACGACGCTTCTCTTTGTCTTCTGAAGCGACTGCAGAAGGCAAGTTTGGTCGGGCAGCGGGCAAGTTATGACAAGCCGGTATCCGCTGCCGTCAGCCAGCGGTTGGTAGAGGCCAACCACCAAGCTTCCAGGGCTCGCGCAGCCATCGGGTCTCAGTCGGTGAACACTCGGGTCGTCCTACCCGCCGTGATTCGGAGATCGTATGCAATATTCCTTCACCGAGAAGAAGCGTATTCGCAAGAGTTTCGCGAAACGCCCCATCGTTCACCAGGTTCCTTTCCTGCTGGCAACCCAGCTTGAATCATTCAGTACGTTCCTGCAAGCAGAAACGGCGAGCGCCCAGCGCAAGCCTGAAGGTCTGCAAGCAGCGTTCACGTCTGTTTTTCCTATTGTTTCCCATAACGGCTTTGCTCGTCTAGAGTTCGTCAGCTACATGCTGTCGTCGCCGGCATTCAACATCAAGGAATGCCAGCAACGCGGTTTGACGTACTGCTCGGCGCTGCGTGCCAAAGTCCGTCTCGTCCTGCTCGACAAGGAATCGCCGAGCAAGCCGGTCGTGAAGGAAGTGAAGGAGCAGGAAGTGTACATGGGCGAAATTCCGCTCATGACGCCTACTGGCTCGTTCGTCATCAACGGCACGGAACGTGTCATCGTCTCGCAGCTGCACCGCTCGCCTGGCGTGTTCTTCGAACACGACAAGGGCAAGACGCACAGCTCGGGCAAGCTGCTGTTTTCGGCACGTATCATTCCTTACCGCGGTTCGTGGCTCGATTTCGAGTTCGACCCGAAGGATGTGCTGTACTTCCGCGTCGACCGTCGCCGCAAGATGCCGGTCACGATCCTGCTGAAGGCCATCGGCCTGACGCCGGAACAGATCCTCGCGAACTTCTTCGTGTTCGACAACTTCACGCTGATGCCGGAAGGCGCGCAGATGGAGTTCGTGCCGGAGCGTCTGCGAGGCGAAGTCGCGCGTTTCGACATCACCGATCGTGAAGGCAAGGTCATTGTCCAGAAGGACAAGCGCATCAACGCCAAGCACATCCGCGACCTCGAAAGCGCCAAGACCACCTTTATTTCGGTGCCCGAAGACTACCTGCTCGGCCGCGTTCTCGCGAAGAACGTTGTCGACGGCGACACGGGTGAAGTCATCGCCAACGCGAACGACGAAATCACCGAAGGCGTGCTCGACAAGCTGCGCGAAGCGAAGATCAAGGACATCCAGACGCTCTACACGAACGATCTGGATCAAGGTCCTTACATCTCGTCGACGCTGCGTATCGACGAAACCGCCGACAAGATGGCAGCTCGCATCGCGATCTACCGCATGATGCGTCCGGGCGAACCGCCGACCGAAGAAGCGGTCGAGGCGCTGTTCAACCGTCTGTTCTACAGCGAAGAAGCGTACGACCTCTCGAAGGTGGGTCGTATGAAGTTCAACCGCCGCGTGGGCCGTGACGAAATCGTCGGCCCGATGACGCTGCAGGACGACGACATCCTCGCGACGATCAAGATCCTGGTCGAACTGCGCAACGGCAAGGGCGAAGTGGACGATATCGACCACTTGGGCAACCGTCGTGTGCGTTGCGTCGGCGAACTGGCGGAAAACCAGTTCCGCGCAGGTCTCGTGCGTGTCGAACGTGCAGTCAAGGAACGCCTCGGCCAGGCCGAAAGCGAAAACCTGATGCCGCACGACCTGATCAACTCGAAGCCGATTTCGTCGGCGATTCGCGAGTTCTTCGGTTCGTCGCAGCTGTCGCAGTTCATGGACCAGACCAACCCGCTGTCGGAAATCACCCACAAGCGCCGTGTTTCGGCACTTGGCCCGGGCGGTCTGACGCGCGAGCGCGCTGGCTTTGAAGTCCGCGACGTGCACCCGACCCACTACGGCCGCGTGTGTCCGATTGAGACGCCGGAAGGTCCGAACATTGGTCTGATCAACTCGCTCGCACTGTACGCGCACCTGAACGAATACGGCTTCCTCGAAACGCCGTATCGCAAGGTTGCAGACGGCAAGGTGACCGACCAGATCGACTACCTGTCGGCGATCGAAGAAGGCCGTTACGTGATCGCTCAGGCGAACGCGGCAGTGGCTGACGACGGCACGCTGACCGACGAACTCGTCTCGGCGCGTGAAGCAGGCGAAACGCTGATGGTCACGCCGGACCGCATCCAGTACATGGACGTGGCGCCGTCGCAGATCGTCTCGGTTGCAGCTTCGCTGATTCCGTTCCTTGAACACGATGACGCGAACCGTGCACTGATGGGTTCGAACATGCAGCGTCAGGCCGTGCCTTGCCTGCGTCCGGAAAAGCCGGTCGTCGGTACGGGCATCGAGCGCACCGTTGCGGTCGACTCGGGTACGACGGTTCAGGCGCTGCGTGGCGGCGTGGTCGACTACGTCGATGCTGGCCGTATCGTGATTCGTGTGAACGACGACGAAGCGGTTGCCGGTGAGGTTGGCGTTGATATCTACAACCTGATCAAGTACACGCGTTCGAACCAGAACACGAACATCAACCAGCGTCCGATCGTGAAGATGGGCGACTGGGTGGCGCGCGGCGACGTGCTGGCTGACGGCGCATCGACCGATCTGGGCGAGCTCGCGCTCGGCCAGAACATGCTGATCGCGTTCATGCCGTGGAACGGCTACAACTTCGAAGACTCGATTCTGATCTCGGAGAAGGTGGTCGCCGACGACCGTTACACGTCGATCCACATCGAAGAACTGAATGTCGTTGCTCGCGACACGAAGCTCGGACCGGAAGAAATCACGCGCGACATTTCGAACCTCGCGGAAGTGCAGCTTGGCCGTCTCGACGAGTCGGGCATCGTGTACATCGGCGCGGAAGTCGAAGCGGGCGACGTGCTGGTGGGCAAGGTCACGCCGAAGGGCGAAACCCAGCTCACGCCGGAAGAAAAGCTGCTGCGCGCGATCTTCGGCGAGAAGGCTTCGGACGTGAAGGATACGTCGCTGCGCGTGCCCTCGGGCATGAGCGGCACGGTCATCGACGTGCAGGTGTTCACGCGTGAAGGCATTACCCGCGACAAGCGTGCCCAGCAGATCATCGACGATGAACTGAAGCGCTATCGCCTCGACCTGAACGACCAGCTGCGCATCGTGGAAGGCGACGCGTTCCAGCGTCTGGCGCGTATGCTCGACGGCAAGGTCGCGAACGGTGGTCCGAAGAAGCTCGCGAAGGGTACCAAGATCGATCAGGCTTACCTGAGCGACCTCGACCACTACCACTGGTTCGACATCCGCCTCGCGGACGAAGAAGCAGCGGCACAGCTCGAAGCCATCAAGAACTCGATCGAAGAAAAGCGTCACCAGTTCGATCTGGCGTTCGAAGAGAAGCGCAAGAAGCTCACGCAAGGCGACGAACTGCCGCCGGGCGTCCTGAAGATGGTCAAGGTGTACCTGGCAGTCAAGCGCCGCCTGCAGCCTGGCGACAAGATGGCAGGCCGTCACGGTAACAAGGGTGTGGTGTCGAAGATCGTTCCGATCGAAGACATGCCGTACATGGCGGATGGCCGTCCGGCCGACGTCGTGCTGAACCCGCTGGGCGTTCCGTCACGGATGAACGTGGGTCAGGTTCTCGAAGTGCATCTGGGCTGGGCCGCGAAGGGTCTGGGCTGGCGTATTGGCGAGATGCTTGCGCGTCAGACCAAGGTTGCAGAGCTGCGTGAGTTCCTCACGAAGATCTACAACGAGTCGGGCCACAAGGAAGACCTCGACAGCTTCAGCGACGACGAGATCCTCGAACTCGCGAAGAACCTGCGCGAAGGCGTGCCGTTCGCAACGCCGGTGTTCGACGGTGCGACCGAAGAGGAAATGGGCAAGATGCTCGATCTGGCGTTCCCGGACGACATCGCGCAGAACCTCGGCATGACGCCGTCGAAGAACCAGGTCCGTCTGTACGACGGCCGCACGGGCGAGATGTTCGAACGTACGGTGACCGTGGGCTACATGCACTACCTGAAGCTGCACCACCTTGTCGACGACAAGATGCACGCGCGTTCGACGGGTCCGTACTCGCTCGTCACGCAGCAGCCGCTGGGTGGTAAGGCGCAGTTCGGTGGCCAGCGCTTCGGTGAAATGGAAGTGTGGGCGCTCGAAGCGTATGGCGCTTCGTACGTGCTGCAGGAAATGTTGACGGTGAAGTCCGATGACGTGACGGGCCGGACGAAGGTGTATGAAAACCTCGTCAAGGGCGACCACGTGATCGATGCGGGCATGCCGGAATCCTTCAATGTGCTGGTGAAGGAAATCCGCTCGCTCGGTATCGACATCGACCTCGACCGCAACTAATCGGACTACGGAGAGAAGGCAATGAAAGCTCTGCTCGATCTATTCAAGCAAGTCCAACAAGAAGAAGTTTTTGACGCGATCAAGATCGGTCTGGCCTCGCCGGACAAGATCCGCTCGTGGTCGTTCGGTGAGGTGAAGAAGCCGGAAACGATCAACTACCGTACCTTCAAGCCGGAACGCGATGGTCTGTTCTGCGCGAAGATCTTCGGCCCGATCAAGGACTACGAGTGCCTGTGCGGCAAGTACAAGCGCCTGAAACATCGTGGCGTGATCTGCGAGAAGTGCGGCGTTGAAGTGACGCTGGCGAAGGTGCGTCGCGAACGCATGGGCCACATCGAACTGGCCTCGCCGGTCGCGCACATCTGGTTCCTGAAGTCGCTGCCGTCGCGTCTGGGCATGGTGCTCGACATGACGCTGCGCGACATCGAGCGCGTGCTGTACTTCGAGGCATACGTGGTGATCGAACCGGGCATGACGCCGCTGAAGGCGCGTCAGATCATGACCGAAGAGGATTACTACAATAAGGTCGAGGAATACGGCGACGAATTCCGTGCCGAAATGGGCGCGGAAGGCGTGCGTGAACTCCTGCGCGCGATCAACATCGACGAGCAGGTCGAAACGCTGCGCACCGAGCTGAAGAACACCGGCTCGGAAGCGAAGATCAAGAAGTACGCCAAGCGCCTGAAGGTGCTCGAGGCCTTCCAGCGTTCGGGCATCAAGCCCGAATGGATGGTGCTCGAAGTGCTGCCGGTGCTGCCGCCCGAACTGCGTCCGCTGGTGCCGCTGGACGGTGGCCGCTTCGCGACCTCGGACCTGAACGACCTGTATCGCCGCGTCATCAACCGTAACAACCGTCTGAAGCGTCTGCTTGAGCTGAAGGCGCCGGAGATCATCGTCCGCAACGAAAAGCGGATGCTCCAGGAAGCGGTTGACTCGCTGCTCGATAACGGTCGTCGCGGCAAGGCGATGACGGGCGCCAACAAGCGTCCGCTGAAGTCGCTCGCCGACATGATCAAGGGTAAGGGCGGCCGCTTCCGTCAGAACCTGCTGGGCAAGCGCGTGGACTACTCGGGCCGTTCGGTCATCGTGGTGGGTCCGACGCTCAAGCTGCACCAGTGCGGTCTGCCCAAGCTGATGGCGCTCGAACTGTTCAAGCCGTTCATCTTCAACAAGCTGGAAACGATGGGCGTTGCGACGACCATCAAGGCTGCGAAGAAGGAAGTCGAGAACCAGACGCCGGTGGTGTGGGACATTCTGGAAGAGGTGATCCGCGAACATCCGGTCATGCTCAACCGTGCACCGACGCTGCACCGTCTTGGCATTCAGGCTTTCGAGCCGGTGCTGATCGAAGGTAAGGCAATCCAGCTGCATCCGCTCGTTTGCGCGGCGTTCAACGCCGACTTCGACGGTGACCAGATGGCTGTTCACGTTCCGCTGTCGCTCGAAGCGCAGATGGAAGCGCGCACGCTCATGCTGGCGTCGAACAACGTCCTGTTCCCGGCCAACGGCGATCCGTCGATCGTGCCGTCGCAGGATATCGTGCTGGGCCTGTACTACGCCACGCGCGAAGCGATCAACGCCAAGGGCGAAGGCATGACGTTCACGGGCGTGTCGGAAGTGCTCCGCGCGTATGAGAACAAGGAAGTCGAGCTGGCCTCGCGTGTGAACGTGCGTATTACCGAAATGGTCCACAACGAGGACAAGTCGGAAGGCGCACCGGCATTCGTGCCGAAGATCACGCTGTACGCAACGACGGTTGGCCGTTCGATCCTGTCGGAAATCCTGCCGCCGGGTCTGCCGTTCTCGGTGCTGAACAAGCCGCTGAAGAAGAAGGAAATCTCGCGTCTGATCAACACCGCGTTCCGCAAGTGCGGTCTGCGTGAGACGGTGATTTTCGCTGACCAGCTGATGCAGTCGGGTTTCCGCCTGGCAACGCGCGCCGGTATTTCGATCTGCGTGGACGACATGCTCGTGCCGCCGCAGAAGGAAACCATCGTCGGCGACGCCGCGAAGAAGGTGAAGGAATACGACCGTCAGTACATGTCGGGTCTCGTCACCGCGCAGGAACGCTACAACAACGTGGTCGACATCTGGTCGAACACGTCGGAAGCGGTCGGCAAGGCGATGATGGAGCAGCTCGCGACGGAACCGGTCATCGACCGCGACGGCAAGGAAACGCGTCAGGAATCGTTCAACTCGATCTACATGATGGCCGACTCGGGCGCGCGGGGTTCCGCAACCCAGATTCGCCAGCTGGCGGGTATGCGCGGCCTGATGGCGAAGCCGGACGGCTCGATTATCGAAACGCCGATTACCGCGAACTTCCGCGAAGGTCTGAACGTGTTGCAGTACTTCATCTCGACCCACGGTGCACGTAAGGGTCTGGCTGATACGGCACTGAAGACCGCGAACTCGGGTTACCTGACGCGTCGTCTCGTCGACGTCACGCAGGATCTGGTGGTCGTCGAGGAAGATTGCGGCACGTCGAACGGCGTGGCGATGAAGGCCCTCGTGGAAGGCGGTGAAGTTGTCGAAGCGCTGCGCGACCGTATTCTCGGCCGCGTTGCGGTGGCGGACGTCGTCAATCCTGAAACCCAGGAAACGATCTACGCTTCGGGCGACCTGCTCGACGAAGACGCTGTCGAAACGATCGAAAGCCTTGGCATCGACGAAGTGCGCGTGCGTACGCCGCTGACCTGCGAAACGCGTTATGGCCTGTGCGCAAGCTGCTATGGCCGCGACCTGGGTCGTGGTTCGCGCGTGAACGTCGGCGAAGCTGTCGGCGTGATCGCAGCACAGTCGATCGGCGAACCGGGCACGCAGCTCACGATGCGTACGTTCCACATCGGTGGTGCGGCATCGCGTGCAGCCGTGGCTTCGTCGGTTGAAGCCAAGTCGAACGGTACGGTCCGCTTCACGGCGACGATGCGTTACGTCACGAATGCGAAGGGCGAGCAGATCGTCATTTCGCGTTCGGGCGAAGCCATCATCGCCGACGATCATGGCCGCGAGCGCGAGCGTCACAAGGTGCCGTACGGCGCGACGCTGCTGCAACTCGACGGCGACCAGATCAAGGCCGGCACCCAGCTCGCCACGTGGGATCCGCTGACGCGTCCGATCATCACCGAGTACGGTGGTACGGTGAAGTTCGAAAACGTCGAAGAAGGCGTGACGGTTGCCAAGCAGATCGACGATGTGACGGGTCTCTCGACGCTGGTCGTGATCGACGTGAAGCGCCGTGGTTCGCAGGCTTCGAAGAGCGTGCGTCCGCAGGTCAAGCTGCTCGACGCGAACGGCGAGGAAGTCAAGATCCCGAACACCGAGCACTCGGTGCAGATCGGCTTCCAGGTCGGCGCACTGATCACGGTGAAGGACGGTCAGCAAGTGCAGGTGGGTGAAGTGCTCGCACGTATCCCGACCGAAGCGCAGAAGACGCGTGACATTACCGGTGGTCTGCCGCGTGTGGCGGAACTGTTCGAAGCACGTTCGCCGAAGGACGCAGGTATCCTGGCGGAAGTCACGGGTACGACGTCGTTCGGTAAGGACACGAAGGGCAAGCAGCGTCTCGTTATCACGGACCTCGAAGGCAATCAGCACGAGTTCCTGATCGCGAAGGAAAAGCAGGTTCTGGTTCACGATGCACAGGTCGTCAACAAGGGCGAAATGATCGTGGACGGCCCGGCCGATCCGCACGACATCCTGCGTCTGCAGGGTATCGAAGCGCTGTCGCGTTACATCGTGGACGAAGTGCAGGACGTGTACCGTCTGCAGGGCGTGAAGATCAATGACAAGCACATCGAAGTGATCGTGCGTCAGATGCTGCGCCGCGTGCAGATCGTCGACAACGGCGATACGCGTTTCATTCCTGGCGAACAAGTCGAGCGTTCGGACATGCTCGACGAGAACGACAAGATGATCGCGGAAGACAAGCGCCCGGCAACGTACGAGAACGTGCTGCTCGGTATCACGAAGGCTTCGCTCTCGACCGATTCGTTCATCTCGGCGGCATCGTTCCAGGAAACGACCCGCGTGCTGACCGAAGCGGCGATCATGGGCAAGCGCGACGATCTGCGCGGTCTGAAGGAAAACGTCATCGTCGGCCGTCTGATTCCGGCTGGTACGGGTCTCGCCTTCCACAAGGCGCGCCGTGCGAAGGAATCGTCGGATCGCGAGCGTTTCGACCAGATCGCAGCGGAAGAAGCGTTCGAATTCGGTACGCCGGAAGCTCCGGCCGCCGAAGTGCCGGTGGAAACGCCGCACCAGCCGCATACGACGGACGAGTAAGGCGAAGGGCGGCGCATGCCGCCTCTCGCATCACGAAGTACCTCGTAAAACCGCCCGGTTTCGACCGGGCGGTTTTTTTTCGTCCCGCGTCCGCAGCGCGGACTCGCCCAGTGAGAAACCACGAGGAAAACTCCTACAATTTTGAGAGTAATCCTCTCAAATTCAGAATCGTCTTACATTCACGCAAAATCGACGCCCCTAGCATGGGAGGGCGTTGATGCGTCGCGTCTGCCCGCAGGGCCGATGATGCGTTGACGTCTCGCTCAACCGCGCGATGCGTCCAGCTCCTTGCCGTTCGCACCGCCTTCACCGTGACGGTGCAATGAATCTCCGTGCTCGCAACATGCCGCTTTCGCATGCGGCATGCTGGCTTCTTCTTTATTTGGCAACCGGCGCGCTGTCGGGCCAGTTCAACGTCAACACCGCCGCGCTGGCGCCTTATGTCTGGCTGCCCACGGGCGTGAGCCTCGCCGCCATGCTGTTGCCGCGCTGTGCAGCAGATGGTGCGCTCGCCATCGCATTCGCGCTCTTGCAGGCCGTGCTCTCTCATCTGGGCGGACGCGATGTGCCGTCCTCGATCGCGCTCGGAGTTCTGGCGGGTGTCGCGCCGCTGGCGGCCGCAACGCTCGTGCGCCGCATGCGCGTGCCGCTGGAAGGCCTGCACCTGCTGCAGGCCGTCGTGTTGGCCGCGCTCGTGAGCGCCGTGTTGCTCGGCGGCGGCGGTGCGCTGTATTTCTCGATCGCGAAAGACATGCCGCTGTGGGCGCCGATGTGGCAATGGAGCGCCGCGATCTTCGTGGGCGTGTGCATCACGTTTCCTCTGCTTGCCGTCTGGGCTCAGTTTCGCCCGAGGCGCTCCGCGCCGCGCGACGGCGGGCGCGAAATCGTGGGCTATGCCACGTTCGCCGCGATGGTGGCGATTACGTGGTGGCTGTTCGACCGTGCGACGACCGGCAGCATGGAGGCCGTGGGCGTAGCGTGTCCGCTTTATCTGCCGATGTTCTGCGTCGTGATCGTTACGATCGTGGGCGGGGCGCGCGGCGGCACGCTGGCGGTGTTCGCGTTGATGCTCATCTGTCTCGGCCATACGGCGGCGGGTGAGGGGCCTTTTGCTGCGCAGTCGGTGCCGGCCTCGCTCACCTTGCTGCAGGCACAGCTCTACATCGGCGTCTCGGCGATGCTCGTGCTCATCGTGCATGCGTTACGCGCTGCGCAGGCACAAGCCAGCCTGCAAGCCGAGTGCTGGCGTACCGATCTGGAGCTCGCGCTCGCCGGCGCCGCGCAGGCGGCCTACTCGGTCGATCCCGCGACCGGCAGGGTGCAGTGGTTTGGCGACGTGCTGCGGCTGACCGGCCACACCGCCGGGCGGCTGGCCACCATCGACGATGTCATTGATCTCGTGCATCCGCAGGACCGCGCGAGGCTGCGCGAGCGCTGGTGCGCGCCCGATACCGCCGTGCTGACGGCGCCCGCGCATCTACGGTTTCGCCTTGCGCGCGTGCGCGGCGGCCAGGACTGGATCGAACTGTTCGATCTCGGTTCGCCGCTTTCGGATGGCAATGGCCGTGTCGCTTTCGCGGCCGGGGTTTGGCAAAACCCGTCCCCGGCGGCGAGGTGAATCATGAGACCACGCACAGGGGTGCTCCTGATCCACGGACTGGGCGGCACGCAATTCGATCTCGGCTCAATGCACAAGCATCTCAAGCGCTGCGGCATCGAAACACATTCACTGACGTTGCCCGGCCACGGCACCACGCCGGAGGCGCTGGTTTCGATACGCGCGGAAGCCTGGATCGATGCGGTCAGGGCGAAATATCGCGAGCTTATCGGCCAGTACGAGGTCTTTCATGTAATGGGCATGTGCATGGGCGCGCTGCTCGCTGCCGCACTGTGCGCGCTCGAACGGCACGACAAGGGCCGCCTCGTCACGCTGGCGCCGCCGCTCTACATCGACGGATGGAGCACGCCGTGGTGGCGCGCGGCGCGCCATCTCGCCTACTACCTGCCCGTGCTGCCCGCCAGAATGAAAATTGAGGAAAGCGAACCATTCGGTATCAAGAACGCGCTGGTGCGCAACATCGTCAAGGCGAAATTCGCGCGCGGCGACAATTTCCACTATCGCTGGGTGCCGCTCGCGTGCATTCGCGAAGTCGATCGTCTGCGCCGCCAGGTCAAGCGAGATTTGCCGGGCATTGCATGTCCGACGCTAGTCGTCCATGCGCGCGAGGACGAATTGACCAGCCTGAAATCGGCGGCGCTGATCGCCCGCAAGGCGCCCGATGCGCGGGTCGTGGTGCTCGAAAACAGCTACCACATGATCTGCGTCGACAACGATCGCGATCAGGTCGTGAGCAGCGTGCTCGATTTTTTCGAGGCCGTGCCGCAGGAGACGGCTGCGGCAATGGAGGCGCAGCCGTGTACACCGGATGAAGTGCAGTCGCTGCTCAAGCGCTTCACGAGCGCAATGCGCGAGCAGCGTTACGAGGACGTGCTTGCGCTGCTTTCGGCCGAGGTGCGTTGGGAGCAAGGAGGCTCGAACCCCGTTGCGCGCGTCTGCGAAGGCCGCAACGCGCTGATCGATCTGTTCTCGCAGTTTTCGACGCTGTCAGCCGGCACATTCCGCGTGGTTGGCTTCGGCGAGCCGGATTGCGCCAGCGATGGCACGGTGCGTGTGCCCCTCTTCACCGAAGCCGCGGCGGCGGGCACGACGCTGGCGGCGAGTGGCCGTCTGCAACTGGCATTTGGCGGCGCGCGCATCCGCGCGGTTCGCTACGAGCCGGACCGGTACGCCGAGGAGGATGCATTCTGGAATGCCGCGGCGCGCTCGGCCGACGGCGATGCCGCTCGATTCGCGATGCCTGCGCCGTCCGGCGTCGATCCGGCGTTGAGCGGCGCGGCGCTTGCCGCCGCGTTCGAGGTCGCGGTGGCCGAAATGAATGCGCCGGGGCGGCCGCTGCCGCCTGCCGTCCTGTTGCGGCTGCGCGCGCTCTATAAGCAGGCGCGTTCCGGCGACGTGGGCTGTGCCAGGCCTGGCGTGATGGACACGATAGCTCGCGCGAAGTACGGCGCATGGGCGCAATTGCGCGGCACCTCGCGCGAAGAGGCGATGTACGGCTATGTGTCGTATGCGCGCTCGCTGGCGCAGGATTGAGCACATGTGGCGGCAGAGGTTGAACGCTCCCGCGCGCGTGCTGGCTGTCTGGCTGGCGGCGCTGTTGATGACCTTGGCCGCTGCTGCCGCCAATGCTTCGTCGCCGCCAGACACCGTTTCGCCGGCCGGTGAAAGTGGCGGTGCAACTCCGGCGGCGGTGCCCGCACGCCCGCGCATCTGTCTCGCGCTTTCGGGAGGGGGCGCGCGCGGCTATGCCCACTTAGGCGTACTCAAGGAACTCGAAGCCTTGCATGTGCCGGTCGACTGCATTGCAGGGACCAGCATGGGTGCCGTGATCGGCGCGCTCTACGCGAGCGGCATGAACGCCGATGCCATCGAGCAGGCGTTGTCAGGCCAGAATCTGAGCGACGTCGCGTTCGATCGCGATGCGCGCAGCGATCTGCCCGAGTCCTCGCGCGAGGACAATCTCATGTATCCGATCGGCTTGCCAATGGGCTTTGGCGGTGGCCATCTGAGAACGTCAAACGGGCTTGTGCAGGGCAACCAGCTCATGGCCCTGCTGCGCACGCACACCGGCCAATATCCCGGCGACATCGATTTCGATCGTTTGCCGATTCCGTTTCGCGCCGTCGCCACCGATCTGGAAACCGGCGAGCGCGTGGTGCTGCATGACGGCTCGCTGCCGCTGGCGGTGCGCGCAAGCATGGCGGTGCCGGGTCTGTTCGCACCGGTGAAAATCGGCGAGCGCACGCTGATCGACGGTGGCACGGCATCGAACCTGCCGATCGATGTCGCCCGCGAGATGGGCGCGGACATCGTGATCGCCGTCGATATCGGCACGCAGTTGCAGCGCGCGGATCAGCTCAATTCGATGGCGGCGGTGACGGCGCAGATGGTGCGGCTGATGATGTCGCGCAACGTGACTGCGCAGAAGGCGACCTTGCGCGCGAGCGATATCCTGCTTGAGCCCGACTTGGGCTCGCTCTCGTTCACCGATTTCGGCGCCATGCAGCGCGCCGTGCAGGCCGGCGACGCGGCTGCGATCCAGCAGCGCGAGCGGCTTGCTGCGCTATCCGATGGGCCGCAGCAGTACGCCGTCTGGCGCGCGAATCTGTCCCAGGCTGCGGCGCTGCCGCCCGCAACGCGCATCGCGCGCATCGAGGTGTCGACGCGCGGACGCCTCCCGGCAAGCCACGTTGAAGCGGCGCTGCGCGTGAAGCCCGGCGATGTCTACGATGCGCCCAGCGTCGACGCAGACCTCGCCCGGCTGGCGCGCACCGACGATCTGGAAAGCGTCTCGCAGACGCTGACCGGCCCGCCGGGCGAACGCGTGCTGCACGTCGAGGCCAACGAAAAGAGCTGGGGGCCGAACTTCCTGCTGTTCGGCCTCGGGCTGTCGACCAATTTCGACGGCGACGGCGCGTTTTCGCTGCAGATCGGCCACCGTCTGCCGTGGATCACGGCGAGCGGCCTGTCGTGGCGCAACGACATCATTCTGGGCAGCCGCGATCTGGGCTGGCGCACCGAACTGCGCCAGCCGATCTTTGGGCAGGTGTATCTCGCGCCTTATGCCTCGATCCGCCGCAACGACGCGAACTTCTATGCGGACAACGGCGTCAGGGAGCGCCCGCTTGCCACCTTCGTGCAGCAGAACCTGCGCGTCGGGCTAGATGTGGGCGTACCGCTTGGCAATTGGGGCGAGGCGCGAGCGGGCGTCGCGCAGGTGCGCACGTCGTTCCAGGCGCGCTCGTCGGTGCTCGCGCTCGACGGCCAGGGCCAGGCGCAAACCGAAACACCGTCGCTATCGCCGACCACGCAGACAGTGGCCAGCGCGGGAGTCAGGATAGATCAGCTCGACGACCCGGTATTTCCCCGCCACGGCTTTCACCTCGAAGGGCGCGCGGAGATGGGGCTCGGCGGCTCGGATTCCGGCTACAACATCGCCTACGCACGCGGACTATGGGCCGCAAGTCACGACATATTCAGCCTGAATGCGGCGTTCGAGATGGGTGGGGCATTCGGCAGCAGTCGCGACGCGCCTACGTATCTGTTTACGCTCGGCGGCTTCCAGCATCTGTCGGCCTACGCGCAGGATCAATTTAGCGGTGCTTACATCGCGTACGCGCGTGTCAGCGGCCTCGCGCAACTCTCCAGGGATGGCTCGGGACCGCTGCGCGGCATCTTCACGGGCGTGAGCCTGGAAGGCGGCAATGTATGGAATACCTCGAAGCAATTCGCGCGCGGACCGTGGCTGAGCAGCGCCAGCACCTTCGTCGGCGCGGTGACGGCGATCGGGCCGGTATACTTCGGCGTCGCGATGGCGCCGCGCGGTGCGCACAGCGTCTATTTCCAGCTCGGCAACCGCTTCTGATGCGGCGCGCGCGTCCCGCGCCCGCGCCTGCGACTTCGCGCCGCGGCGGGCAGCGGCTCGCTGCGCGTCACGGTGGCGCGTGCTAACGTAGCGCGCCAAGTCCGACCTGCGGCGTCATTTCGTACTACAGCGCAGTCGGCGTTCATCTGAATCTGGAGGCAGTAATCATGTGGTTCGTCGGGATCGGTCTTATCCTGAATCTGGTGGCATGCGTCGCCAATTTTTCGCATCTGCTGCATTTCGTCGGCAAGGAACAGGCGGCCAACTTCTTCGCGACCTTCCTCGTGCTGTGGGCGTTCCTGATCATCGGCTTCATCATGCAACTGGCGCGCAAGGTGAAGATGGGCGCCTTGCTGCTCACGCTCGGCTCGCTCGTGTTCATGGTGGGCAGCGCCGTGCTGCTGCCGTTCGGCCTGCTCGTGGTGGTGTCGTTCGTCGCCGGCATCGTGACGATCGTCGGTGCGATGCAGGTCATGCGCCGCCGCGAGGCCTGATCCAGGCGCGCGCATTTTGCAGCGCTATTTCCAGCTTTACCCTGGCCAAACGGCCAATCTTCGAGGTCGCGGCGGTCACGGTGCGTCCGGGTTGGTAAAATCCGGTCCACCGCCTTTCGCTCCATCGCCGCCGCCTTCATGTCCCGCTCCCTCGAAATCCTCAACGAAGTCTTCGGTTATCCCGCTTTTCGAGGGCAGCAAGGCGAGATCGTCGAACACGTCGCAGGAGGCGGGGACTCGCTGGTGCTCATGCCCACCGGCGGCGGCAAATCGCTCTGCTACCAGATTCCGGCGCTGGTGCGCCATGAAGCCGGGCTCGGTGCGGGCATCGTCGTCTCGCCGCTGATCGCGCTCATGCAGGATCAGGTAGCCGCGCTCACCGAAGTCGGCGTGCGCGCGGCCTATCTGAACTCCACGCTCAGCGGCGCGGAAGCCGCGGCCACTGAGCGCGCGCTGCGCGAAGGCGATCTCGACCTGCTTTACGTGGCGCCCGAGCGCCTGATGACCGCGCGTTTTCTGGATCTGCTCGAACGCACGCGCATCGGCCTGTTCGCGATCGACGAGGCGCACTGCGTATCGCAATGGGGGCACGATTTCCGCCCCGAATACATCCAGCTGTCGGTCCTGCACGAGCGCTTTCCGCACGTGCCGCGCATCGCGCTCACGGCTACCGCCGACGCGATCACGCGCGACGAGATCGTGCATCGTCTCGCGCTCGACGACGCGCGCATCTTCGTTTCCAGCTTCGATCGCCCGAACATCCGCTACCGCATCGTCGAAAAGGACAACGCCCGCACCCAGCTGCTCGACTTCATCCGCGCGGAACACACGCGCGCAGACGGCACGACCGACGCCGGCGTGATTTATTGCCTGTCGCGCCGCAAGGTCGAGGAAACCGCCGAATGGCTCAAGGGGCAGGGCATCCGCGCGCTGCCGTATCACGCGGGCATGGAGTTCGAGGTGCGCCAGAAGCACCAGGAACTGTTCCAGCGCGAGGAAGGCGTGGTGATGTGCGCGACCATCGCCTTCGGCATGGGTATCGACAAGCCGGACGTACGTTTTGTCGCCCACCTGGATTTGCCCAAGAGCGTGGAAGGCTATTACCAGGAAACCGGGCGCGCTGGCCGCGACGGGCTGGCGGCCAATGCGTGGATGGCCTATGGTCTCGGCGACGTGGTGCAGCAGCGCAAGATGATCGACGAGTCCGATGCCGACGATCAGCACAAGCGCGTGCAGACGGGCAAGCTCGACGCGCTGCTCGGCCTGTGCGAGACGGCCACCTGCCGGCGCGTGCGCCTGCTCGCTTATTTCGGCGAAGAGAGCAAGCCCTGCGGCAACTGCGACACCTGCATCGAGCCGCCCGCCACCTGGGATGCCACGCGCGAGGCGCAGATGGCGCTCTCCTGCGTGTTCCGCGCGCAGCGCGCGAGCGGCTTCAATTTTGGCGCGGGGCATCTGATCGACATCCTGCGCGGCAACCGCAACGAAAAGATCCTGCAGCGCGGGCACGAGAAGATCTCCACCTTCGGCATCGGCGCGGCGCTGTCGGAGCCCGAATGGCGCGCGATCTTCCGGCAGCTGGTGGCGTTCGGCTATCTCACCGTCGATCACGACGGCTACGGCGCGCTCGTGCTGACCGAGGCGAGCAAGGCCGTGCTCAAGGGCGAGCAGAGCGTCACGATGCGGCGCTACGTGAAGCCCACGCGCACGCGCGCGTCGTCAAGCCGCACCAGCGAACGCGCCGATCCGACCCTCGGCATGAGCCCGCGTCAGCGTGCGCGCTGGGATCGCCTGCGCCTATGGCGTACGGAAACCGCGAAGAGCGAGGGCGTGCCCGCCTACGTGATCTTCCACGACGCCACGCTGGCGGAGATCGCCCGCAACGGCCCCGAATCGGTGGACGAGCTGCGCGACATCGCCGGTATGGGCGCGCGCAAGCTTGAGCGCTTCGGCGAGGAACTGGTCGAAGTCGTCGGTGACGATTGAGGGTTGGCGAATCCTCCCGATTAACGGTGAGCGCGGTTTTTGATGCCGCCGCACCGTCACCCATTCTTCACATTCTCTGTGGTCCGAAATACCTCAAGTCGTTGACTCGCTTGGTATTTTCGGAATATCATGCTGGGTTCCGGTCTTTGAGATGTCTGCGCTCGTCGCGCATTTCAGGGTCCGGCGTTCTCGTAGCAGTTTAGATGCGTGGTTTTCCGCTTTGCCCGGAAATAAATGCATCGATTTTGTTCAATTTCAGGAATAAACAATGCCAACCATCAATCAACTGGTTCGCAAAGGCCGCACTTCGGAAGTCACGAAGAGCAAGTCGCCGGCCCTGCAGGACTGCCCCCAGCGTCGTGGCGTGTGCACCCGCGTGTACACGACGACGCCGAAGAAGCCGAACTCGGCACTCCGTAAAGTTGCCAAGGTTCGTCTGACGAACGGCTTCGAAGTCATTTCGTACATCGGTGGTGAAGGCCACAACCTGCAGGAACACTCGGTTGTGCTGATCCGCGGCGGCCGTGTGAAGGACTTGCCGGGTGTGCGTTACCACATGGTTCGCGGCTCGCTGGATACCCAGGGCGTCAAGGATCGTAAGCAGGCTCGTTCGAAGTACGGCGCGAAGCGCGCGAAGGCTGCGAAGTAAGAGCCAGGGTCGTCACGCTTTCGGGCGTTGGCGATAAAAGCGACAGGTGCCGGATTGGCCGGTGCTGTCGAGTAAGTGGTCACCCGACCAGGCTGGTAAGTCGTAATGGATGAATCGGGTTAGTTGGTGGCCGCGGAGCGTTGGGTTCCATCCACGCTTCAACTGAAAAGTTAAAGGAAGAAACATGCCGCGTCGTCGCGAAGTCCCCAAGCGGGAAGTGTTGCCGGATCCGAAGTTCGGTAACGTTGATGTAGCCAAGTTCATGAACGTGCTGATGCTCTCCGGCAAGAAGTCGGTTGCCGAGCGTATCGTGTACGGCGCTTTCGAACAGATCCAGACCAAGGGTGGCAAGGACCCGCTGGAAGTGTTCACTGTCGCGCTCAACAACGTGAAGCCGGTGGTGGAAGTGAAGAGCCGCCGCGTTGGTGGTGCGAACTATCAGGTTCCGGTCGAAGTGCGCCCCTCGCGTCGTATGGCATTGGCGATGCGTTGGCTGCGTGAAGCCGCGAAGAAGCGCAGCGAGAAGTCGATGGCCCTGCGTCTGGCAGGTGAGCTTTCCGAAGCGGCCGAAGGCCGTGGCGGCGCGATGAAGAAGCGCGACGAAGTTCACCGGATGGCAGAAGCGAACAAGGCGTTCTCGCACTTCCGCTTCTAAGAGAAAACCCCTTCTGGGGTTGGCTCAAAAGACGGAAAAAATTCCGGGCGGGTGCGCTTATCAAGCGCCTCGCCCGTTTGTGTTCAGGCGCGTTGGGTTGGCCCGGTTGGGTCCGACTACGGCGCGCACCTCCCGATAGAGGATCAAAGTGGCTCGCAAGACTCCTATCGAGCGCTACCGTAACATCGGTATTAGCGCTCACATCGACGCCGGCAAGACGACGACGACCGAGCGCATTCTGTTTTACACCGGCGTGAACCACAAGATTGGTGAAGTTCACGACGGCGCTGCAACCATGGACTGGATGGAGCAGGAGCAGGAGCGTGGCATCACGATTACCTCCGCTGCTACGACCGCGTTCTGGAAGGGCATGGGCGGCAACTACCCCGAACATCGCATCAACATCATCGAC
This sequence comes from Paraburkholderia bannensis, assembly GCF_014200455.1. Taxonomy (GTDB): domain Bacteria; phylum Pseudomonadota; class Gammaproteobacteria; order Burkholderiales; family Burkholderiaceae; genus Paraburkholderia; species Paraburkholderia bannensis_A. The sequence goes on from NZ_JACHBW010000040.1 coordinate 22,294, forward strand.
ACCCCGGGCCACGTCGACTTCACGATTGAAGTCGAGCGTTCGATGCGCGTGCTCGACGGCGCATGCATGGTCTACTGCGCAGTGGGCGGCGTTCAGCCCCAGTCGGAAACCGTGTGGCGTCAGGCTAACAAGTACAAGGTTCCCCGCCTCGCGTTCGTCAACAAGATGGACCGTACGGGCGCGAACTTCTTCAAGGTCTACGACCAGCTGAAGACGCGTCTGAAGGCGAACCCGGTTCCGGTCGTGGTGCCTATCGGTGCAGAAGACACGTTCCAGGGCGTGGTCGACCTCATCAAGATGAAGGCGATCATTTGGGACGAAGCCTCGCAAGGCACGAAGTTCGACTACGTCGAGATCCCCGCAGAACTCGTTGACTCGTGCAACGAATGGCGCGAAAAGATGATCGAGTCGGCTGCTGAAGCCAGCGAAGAGCTGATGGAAAAGTACCTCGGCGGCGAAGAGCTGTCCGAAGCGGAAATCGTCAAGGCGATCCGCGACCGTACCATCGCTTGCGAAATCCAGCCGATGCTGTGCGGCACCGCGTTCAAGAACAAGGGCGTGCAGCGTATGCTCGACGCCGTGATCGACTTCCTGCCGTCGCCGGTGGACATTCCCCCGGTCACGGGCGAACTCGAAAGCGGCGAGAAGGCAGAGCGCCGCGCAGCTGACGACGAAAAGTTCTCGGCACTCGCGTTCAAGATCATGACCGACCCGTTCGTCGGCCAGCTGATCTTCTTCCGCGCGTACTCGGGCGTCGTCAACTCGGGCGACACGGTGCTGAACTCGACCAAGGGCAAGAAGGAACGCCTTGGCCGTATTCTGCAGATGCACGCGAACAACCGTGAAGAAATCAAGGAAGTTCGTGCTGGCGACATCGCTGCAGCAGTGGGCCTGAAGGAAGCAACCACGGGCGACACGCTGTGCGACCCGGCGAACCCGATCATCCTGGAACGCATGATTTTCCCGGAGCCGGTGATTTCGCAGGCCGTCGAGCCGAAGACCAAGGCTGACCAGGAAAAGATGGGCCTCGCCCTGAACCGCCTGGCACAGGAAGACCCGTCGTTCCGCGTCCAGACGGACGAGGAATCGGGCCAGACCATCATTTCGGGTATGGGCGAACTCCACCTCGAAATTCTGGTCGACCGTATGAAGCGTGAATTCAACGTGGAAGCGACCGTCGGCAAGCCGCAGGTTGCATACCGCGAAACGATCCGCTCCACGGCGAAGGACGTCGAAGGCAAGTTCGTCAAGCAGTCGGGCGGTCGCGGCCAGTTCGGTCACGCTGTCATCACGCTTGAGCCGAACGAGCAAGGCAAGGGCTACGAGTTCCTGGACGAGATCAAGGGTGGTGTGATCCCCCGCGAATTCATCCCGGCAGTGGACAAGGGTATCCAGGAAACGCTGAAGGCAGGCGTGCTGGCGGGCTTCCCGGTTGTCGACGTCAAGGTTCACCTGACGTTCGGTTCGTACCACGACGTTGACTCGAACGAAAATGCGTTCCGCATGGCCGGCTCGATGGCGTTCAAGGAAGCAATGCGCAAGGCGCAGCCGGTCATCCTCGAACCGATGATGGCTGTCGAAGTCGAAACGCCGGAAGACTACATGGGCAACGTGATGGGCGACCTGTCGGGCCGTCGCGGTATCGTCCAGGGCATGGAAGACATGGTTGGTGGCGGCAAGATCGTTCGCGCCGAAGTGCCGCTGTCGGAAATGTTCGGCTATTCGACGTCGCTGCGCTCGCTGTCGCAAGGCCGCGCAACGTACACGATGGAATTCAAGCACTACGCAGAAGCACCGCGTAACGTGGCCGACGCGATCATTAGCGCGAAGGCGAAGTAAGCATCGGCGCTCATTTGAGCACGCAGCGGATCGGGCAGGTGCCCGGTCCGCAACGCACAGTCACCGGTTCACCACTTTTTTGAAAGAAGAGAAACATGGCAAAAGGTAAATTCGAACGGACCAAGCCGCACGTCAACGTTGGCACGATCGGTCACGTTGACCACGGCAAGACCACGCTGACGGCAGCGATCACGACGGTTCTGACCAAGAAGTTCGGCGGCGAAGCGAAGGCATACGACCAGATCGATGCAGCGCCGGAAGAAAAGGCACGTGGCATTACCATCAACACCGCGCACGTCGAGTACGAAACGGCTAACCGCCACTATGCACACGTCGACTGCCCGGGCCACGCTGACTATGTGAAGAACATGATCACAGGCGCGGCACAGATGGACGGCGCAATCCTGGTTTGCTCGGCTGCTGACGGCCCGATGCCGCAAACGCGTGAGCACATCCTGCTGGCGCGTCAGGTTGGCGTTCCGTACATCATCGTCTT
>NZ_JACHBW010000041.1 GCF_014200455.1 Paraburkholderia bannensis
CAGATATCGGCCTGCGAAAACGGGCCGGACATAAGCGTGCTGCCTTTACCTGCCAGCCAACATTGTAGAACTGTTTGCAATCCGGGAGGCGTCCACATAAGACCTTCCCTAGGTGGCGAACTGTACTTTCCAGCTTGGTGTATCCGAGAAGCAGTTGCACAGCGCGGAGGTTTTTCGTTCGCCGGTAGATCGACGAAGCCTTGATGCGGCGCATGGTGTGGGTACCGTATGCCGTATCGTCGACGATCCACTGATGAACCACACGCGCATATTGTCGCGTCGACAGATGTGGCGACGCATGCAATCGGCTTGGGAATAGATAGTCGGCAGACTTCAGCCCCCGCGCCCGAATCCATGCCTCAAGGCTCTGACGCGGCTGCTCCGTGATCTCGAACTGAACCGGTCGTTGCGTCTTCTGCTGCATTACCCGTTTATGCTTCTGTTTGCGTCGGCTTCCTCAGTGAAGGAGGCATTGCCGCTGCCGATCTAAAGCGTTCAGCCTGCGATCTTAGTGACGCCCCCGGCGTGCGCTTGCGTCGCGGATTCGCGCAAAAATGTGCGTGACGGTATAAGCAAAATAGGGCATTGGGCGATACGTAGCACCCGTTCGGCAACGCTTCCCAGTACAAGTCGTCTGACGCCGCGCCGCCCATGTGTACCCATGATGATGAGATCTGCATTGAACTCTGCGGCAACGCGGACGATGCAATGCGCGATATCCTCAGCCACCAAGCTCGCCTCTACCGACCGCGCTATGCCCTGCACGCCGGCCGTGATCATTTTTGCCTGTGCTTCCACGCATAGGAGTCGCCTTTCCTCGAAGTAGGCGTCGCGCATAATCGACGGATCGAAGCCCGGTACATCGTAGACCATGACTGGCAGATCGATCACATAGAGTGGCATCAGCTGCGCCTGTGAATCCAATGCGAGCCGGATCGACGTGTCGAGCGCATGCGAAGCCGTCTTGCTGCCGTCGATTGCAACGAGAATGCTGGAGTACATGAGACGCTCCATCAAGACTCATCGGCCATCAGAGCGAAAACGAGCCTTCATCGCCTCGCGAAAGGCGCTAGTGAGACATCAAGACCGGCAGTGTCGCTGTCAGCAGGATGGAGCGCGTTGCGCCGCCGAGCACGAGTTCCTGCAATCGGGCGTGGCCATAGGCGCCCATGACCAGCAGATCGAATCCGCCGTCAATTGCATAGTTGAGCAGGGCATCGCCTGTGGTCTCCGCGGCTCGCCGGTCAAAGCGGGCAATGTCGACGGAAGTCGCGCCATGGCGCGCGAGCATTGCTGCCAGTTCGCTGCACGAAGTCTGTGACGGCGCAGGAGCGAATGTTGTCGACGAGGCTGCGATGGTGACGTGTGCGGCGCTGACGATGAAGGGAATCGCATCGTGCACTGCTCTCGCTGCCTCGCGGCTGCCATTCCAGCCGATAAGCACGCGGGTGCCCACTGTTTCAAAATGCCCGGTGTTAGGTACGAGGAGTACAGGGCCTCCGGCGCCCAGGACGACTGTCTCGGCAAAGTGATCGGCGACAAACGTCTCTGGATCGTCGGGATCCGCCTGTCCAATGATCGTCAGATCCGCGCTGCGGCTGTGACGCATGAGCAAGGCAACGGGATCGGTATCTGTATCCGCGTCGACCAGTGTGCCCACGATCTGTGCGCGCGCCAGTTCGGCCCGAAACAGGCGCTCGATGGCGCCACGCTGCTCCGCACGAAGTTTGCGATGCGCGTCGTAGTAGTCGGCGGTCCCGGCCATGACATAGAACTCTCGCGGATGTGGCTCGAAGGCCGCAAAGACGCCATACAGATGCGAACCGAAAGAGCGCGCCAATTTGAGCGCGAGCGAAACGCGCGTGTTGGCACGCTTGCTTGAATCCAGATGAACCATCAAGGTTTTGTAGCTCATTACGGATCTCCGGGGAGAAGGAAGATGTCACGGCCAGGCACAGGGCAGACGGCGAGTTGAACTGAGTTTAAAAACGGACCTCCATTTGCCGTTGACCTGGATCAAGCGATGACTCGTTATCCATCGCCCGCTACGGGCACCGCCGAGCGAGAGAATTGAGGCAGATCAATCGCAAACCGCGATCTTTTTTTACAGTGAAACCAGTGCATGTCGAAGCGCGCGGCCCGCGAATTGTGTTCAAAGGAGAGGTGAAACATGAACAATCTGAGCCGCTATGATCCGTTCGGGATCGGCAGGACGGCGTGTTGTCCCTGAACTGCCCAAGCAGGCACCTGCCGCGCAAAAGAGCGTGCAGATCGATCGACGCGTGGTGGTCGCCTGGTGAGGCGTTGGCACGTATTGGTCGAATGAATCCACGAAAACAGGCGGGATGCTGAGCGGTCAGCACCACGCCGGTGAGGGAGGCCACGCGATGGGACTGGGAATGCAGGTGGTCTATCTGGGCTTTGCCGGATCGGCCGCGATCGAGGCGGAGGCGGGCGTGCAGTTGATGCGGCTGGAGCGTTTCGGCAAGACGTTGAAGTCCTGTCACCTGGCGATTGAAGAGGTGCATGGACTCGATGCATCGCAGACTTACGATGTGCGTCTCGATCTCGTCACAGTATCGACCGGCTTTAGTCCGGTTGCCCATCATTACGGTAGTGATCCCCTCGTCGCTATGCGTGAAGCTTTTGATGCAGCCGAGCACGAGCTCGAGACGAAGTCGGCATGACGTGAAACACGAGCGGGCATTCCCATGACGGCGCGTGGGTGGCAGATGCCGACAGGAAGCTCCTAGGTCTACACGCGTGCGAGGGCCTGCGCATCGACGATGTGGATCTGCTTGCCCTTAGGTTCGACCAGGCCATCGCGATGAAAGCGCGAGAACATCCGGCTGACTGTCTCAAGTTTCAGTCCGAGATAGCAGCCAATCTCCTCGCGGCTCATCTTCAGATTGAACTTTGCGCCGGAATAGCCTCTGGCGCGAAAGCGCGCCGCGAGATCGAGTAGAAACGAGGCGAGCCGCTGTTCTGCGGTCATCGTACCGAGCATCATCATCAAGCTGGACTCGCGCACGATTTCGCTGCTCATCAAATAATAAAGATGGCGCTGCATGCGGCGGCTTTCGCGGCAAAGCGATTCGAACTGGGCAAACGGAATGATGCACACCGTACTGTCTTCCAGCGCAATGGCTTCGCAACTATGGGTGCCGGAGCAGACGCCGTCGAGACCCAGCGGTTCGCCGGGAATCTGGAATCCGATGACCTGTTCGCGCCCGTCACGGTGCATGACGATGGTTTTGAAAGATCCCGTGCGCACTGCGTACAGACTCTGGAAAACATCGTGTGTGCGAAAGAGCGCCTCGCCGCGCCGCACGTGACGCGTCGTGAGTACGACGGTATCGAGTTGCCGGAGTTCGATGCCGGAAAGATCGGCTGGCATGCAGACTGCGCGTAGCGAACAGGTCGAGCAGCGAGTCGGCAGACACCCCGGCTTGCCACTGCCAGATACCGGATGCACCGGGATGGGAGGCGCTGATGTGGCTGACGCCATAGGTGAAGGAGCGTCGAAGGCGGACTCGGCATACATGATCGTCTCCAGTTCTGACGCGCGATGCACACGCGTGATCGGCAAGTTCTACGCGCGGTTTCGGTCGCGGCGGCTTGACCTGCCTGTGTCCAGTATCGGCATCGCCATCTCGAAAATAAATCGGCGGCGGTGGAAACTGGTGTACGCAAGGAGGAAGATCTGTAGGGCGATTCCTACATACGTGCGACGGTATGCCGCGCGGTGCTATGGCCGGAACCTGGCAGGCGTTTGGACGAGTGCTACTAGACTTCGTCCTGATCGTCGATCAATTTGTGGCGCAGGGCGTAGCGAACCAGCGCGGCTTCGTGAGGCATCTGCATTTTTTCCAGAATACGGACCTTGTAGGTGCTCACGGTCTTGCTGCTCACGCACAAGGCATGGGCGATTTCGGTAATGGTCTCTCCGGACGCGATCCGGCGAAAAACGTCGAATTCGCGATCGGACAGGCGCTGATGGGGGAGCATGTCGGCCGGTTCATTCAGACTTAGCGCGAAGCGCTCGGCCATTGATGTGCTGACGTAGACGCCACCGGATGCGACTTTGGTAACGGCATTGACCAGTTCCGCGCTTGCACTTTCCTTCGTGAGATAGCCCGAAGCGCCCGCCTTGAACGCGCGCACGGCGTACTGCTGCTCGGCGTGCATGGTCAGGACAAGGATGCGCAAGGCAGGTTTTTCATCCTTGATCTGCTTGATGAGGTCCACGCCGCTGCGCCCCGGCATGGACAGGTCGAGCACCAGCACCGGGGCTGCCTGATCGCGAACAAGGGCAAGTGTGGTTGCTGCGTCCCAACCTTCTCCGGCGACTTCAAAGTCGTGTGCGCTTTCGAGAATGCGGCGCAGGCCGTCGCGCACGAGTGTATGGTCGTCAGCGAGCAGTACCTTGATCATGAAGTTGTCTCGTCGGTTTGAAGGGCATCGAGATCGAACGTGATGGAGAGAGAAAAGCCTTCGCCTGGCGCAGTATCGATCTCGACGACACCGTTGAACATGTGGGCGCGCTCACGTATGCCAAGCAATCCGAAGGTTTTGTCTTGTTGTGTCCGATGTAGAGCGTCGCTTCTTTCGCCCGTTGCACCGCAGCCGTTGTCGGCGATGCGCAGGATGCAATGCTGCGCATCGGCTTCCAGACTGAGATCCACCTTGTTTGCCTGTGCGTGGCGCGCCACGTTGGTAAGCGCCTCCTGCACGATACGAAACAGCGTGGAGGCCGCGGCGCTGGAAAACACAACTTTGCCTGTCTCCAGGCGTTTGCGCACCCTGATGCCATATCGGCTCGTGAAATCGTTGGCGAGCCAGTCGATAGCCGATTCCAGCCCCAGGTCGTCGAGCATCACAGGGCGCAGATCGGCAGCAATGCGGCGTACTCCTCGAACCGTGGCATCGATCAGCTTGCTCATGCCTGCAAGGCTGCTTGTGATATCGGGTGCCACGTCAGGACCGAGGCGCTGCCCGAGCGACGACAGATCGATTTTCAGCGCAGTGAGTTGCTGGCCCAGATCGTCGTGCAGTTCGCGCGCGATGCGGGTTTTTTCGGCTTCGCGCACGCTTTGCAGATTCGCCGAAAGCTCGCGCAGCTCTTCACGCGAGCGCTTGAGCGTGTTTTCGGCACGAAGCCGCTCGGTGATGTCGCGCAGCATGACGGTGTAGAGCTTGCCGGACGCTTCCTTGATCTGCGAGATCGAAGCCTCGATGGGAAACTCCTCGCCGTTCGCGCGCAAACCAAGGAGTACACGCTGCTGATGGCCCATCTGGCGTTCCGTCACCCCCGTAACGCCGAACTGGTCGACGTGCTGCGCATGCGCTGCGCGAAAGCGCTCGGGGAGAAAACGAGAAAGCGGCGAGCCAATCGCCTCCATCGCCGACACCCCGAATACATATTCGGCGGCCGGATTAAAGATGACGACTTTCTGGAACTCGTCGACCGTGATGATCGCCTCCATGGAGGAACGGATTATCGCCATCATGCGTGCTTCGTTCAGGCGGGCGTCGCTGATGCTGACTGACGGCGTCAGGCGCACAGCGACGAGCCGGAATGCCAGCCAGGCGCACGCCGCCGCTACTAGTGCCCCCACCATCAGGATCGCGGCGGCGCTGGTCGCAGCACCCGTGAGCAGTGGACTGCCGTCCGCGCGTGTTTCAATTGTCAGCGCGGTGCCGCCTGCAAACAACCGATCAGTTCGCTCAAACCGCTGGTACGAGAGAACTTCATCCCCTTCAAGCGGCGCGCTCCGGTAAAGCTCGAATGGCGGATGATTGGTGCTCAACGTGATTTCGAGTCCTGGCTGGGCCGCCAGGAGCGGCTCGAAGAGCCGCTGGACATCGAGCGCGGCTACGGCAAAGCCGAAGGGATTACGTGATTCGTTGCCGTGCGCCGCAGATCGGTCGTCGACGGGAAGCCACAGCGTGAGTGGCGTCACGGAGGTTGGGCTAGGCGCGGCCACAGCCAGCACAATGTCATCCGGTCGAATTGAGCGGACAGCATCGGGGCGGACGGGCAAGTTGCCCGAACGGGCTGCGGGGCCGGCCCAGAACGCCACGCCGGACTCGTCGTGCTCGCCGGGCACATAGCCGAGCGCGACAACCGCAGTGTGCGAGCCGTCAAGATCGAGGGCCGACACGTAGCGCGCCCAGCTCGCGGCGTCGGGCAGGGGCGTCTGGGCGAGATGCGCTCTCGCACTCCGCAGCACGGCTTCATTGGCGACCAGCGAGAGTCCAATGGATTCGCGCAGAGCCGCAGCGCGGCGGCCGAAACGCTGCTCGGCCGCGCTCTGCCATTGGTGCGCCACGAATACGGCCACCGCGCCCGCGAGGGCGAATACCGCGACAAACGCAGCGACCGCCGCCAAAGCTGGCCGACGGATTTTCTTCCTCAGTGGTGGCGCGTCGGTGACAAATGTCATGGCAGCCGTCTGTAACGAAATGCTCGTGGGCGGGCGAGTCGTGCGTTATTCGTTTGCAAACAGACAGTTTCAACGAGACGGCCCGGTGCGAGAGCGCGTATGCCGCGCGTCTCAATATTATGTCCTCAGGATCGTGGGCGCCACGGTCTGCTGGCGGATCAGTTTGCCGTGTCCGGGATGTGCGTTGATTCGCAGGGCGGACAAGGATGTTCACGAGCCGGCTCTTCCGGCAGTTCAACCGTCTCGAGGTATTCCGGTACGGTGCAATCCCAGTGCAGCGTCTCGACGATCCGGCGACGCAGCGCATCGGCCGCCGCGGGCTCGCCATGCGTAACGAAGGAGCGCACAGGCGGACAGTTCATGCCGGCGAGCCAGCGGACGGTCTCGCGATAGTCGGCGTGGGCGGACAGCGACGAAATCGAAGAAATTTCGGCGCGCACCCGCACATAGTCGCCGTGCAGTTTGATCGCGGGCGCATGGGCTTCCAGCGCGGCGCCACGGGTGCCGGGCGCCTGATAGCCGACGAGCGCGATCGTATTGCGCGGGTCGGGCGCGTACAGGTTCAGGTGATGCAGCACGCGGCCGCCTGTGGCCATGCCGCTGCCTGCGATGATGACCATTGGCCCACGGCGCGAGGCGATAGCCTTCGAATCGTCGACCGTGCGTGTCATGAACGCCGCATGGTCGATTGCGTGCATCTGCGAGACCGTCAGGCGGTGCTCGCCCATGTGACGGCGGTAGAGGTCGGTCACGCTGATCGCCATCGGGCTGTCCAGATAGACCGGCACGTTCGGCATGCGCCCGCCGTCTTTCAGGCGTGCAATGTAGTAGAGAATCTCCTGCGCGCGGCCGACTGCGAAGCACGGCATCACGACGATCCCGCCGCGTGCGAAGGTCCGCGCAAACATCGCGGCAAGTTCGTCTTCGGGATCGGTTGCGTCGTGCAGGCGGTCGCCATAGGTTGATTCGACCACCAGATAGTCCGCATGCGCGGGAGGCGAGGGCGCGCGCATGAGCGGATCCTCGGGGCGGCCAAGGTCGCCGGAGAACGCGATCACGGTGTGGCCGCAACACAGCACGACGCTGGCGGACCCCAGAATGTGCCCGGCGGGCAAGAGTCTGAAACCCAGCCGGTTGCTTAGCGCCACGGGCGAGTCGAATTCGCGTGGCCCGATCAGACGAAGGGTGTTCTCGACGTCGCGGGTGGTATAGAGCGGCAGCGCCGGATGATGTTTCGAGAAGCCGTGACGGTTAGCGAACGCAGCGTCTTCTTCCTGCAGTCGGGCGCTGTCGCGCAGCATCACTTCGCACAGGTCTGCGGTGCCGGGTGTGCAGTACACCGGACCTCGATAGCCGTTTCGCACCAGCACCGGCAGATAGCCGCAATGGTCGATGTGCGCGTGTGTGAGGATGACGGCGTCGAGCGTGTCGGCCGCAAAGGGCAGTGGTTCCCAGTTGCGAAGGCGTAGGTTTTTCGGGCCCTGGAACAAGCCACAGTCGATCAGCACCCGCTTGCCGTCGGCTTCCAGCAGGTATCGCGAGCCTGTGACTGTCTGCGCCGCGCCCAGGAAGGTCAGCTTCATCATGTTCTCCTCGCATTGCGCCGTGCGGCGCCATCGAGGTCGATTGGAGCGCGCTTTAAGAAAACGCGTTTGATCTGCGTCAGATCGAAGGAGTGTGGTCGGGCGGTTTGTATAACTTGAGCCAGATCAATGGCAAGCGGGCCGCTTTTCTTACATTGGGAACACCGGCTGAATCTGAAGCAGCCGGGTTTTCATGGATACCCGACCATGCTTCGCCGACATCGCCCGCTGCGATTTCCAGATTTATTGCCGGCGCTTGCCCTTCTGCTGGCGCTAGCGCTTGTTGCGTGTGCGACCGACGCCAGCCGCTCGGCGTTCCGACGCTCCGAAGTCGATCTGGCGGCCGCCCGCGAGCAGGCTCAGGTCGAATGCGCCGATCCGCAAGCGTGTTCGCAGGCGTGGGACCGTGCGCGTCTGTTTGTGCAGCGGCATTCCGCAACACCTATCGACCACCTGGACGACGACACCATCGAAACACGCATGCCTCACGAGTTCGGCGTAGCCTATTTCTGGGCAACGCGACTGACGGCAGATGACGGGAGGACTGTCATCCGGCTCAAGGGGCTGTGCCGCGGAATGTACAGCGTCGACGGCGGTCCGGGCTGGACCTACGGGAGTTGCGCGGCGCAACTGCGCGAGGCCCAGATTGAGTTTGCGCGCGAGGTGGGCGTCGCTCGCTGAGCATCCTGCGGCGTTGGCCATGACGACAGCCTTGCCCTGTGGGCGGCAAAACGGCATGCTCCGGCTGTCTGACCGGTAGTCCTGCTCCCAATTCGCACACTGACGCCACTTCATGTCCATCGATACCTCGGCTGTGCCCTCGACGCGCGGCCACTCCGCCATGGTGGTCCTGCTCGTTTTCCTGAAACTCGGAGTAACGAGTTTTGGCGGGCCGGTTGCGCACATCGGCTATTTTCGCCGCGAGTTTGTCGAGCGCCGTCGCTGGCTCGATGAACGCACTTTCAGCGATCTCGTCGGGATGTGCCAGTTTCTGCCCGGACCAGCGAGCAGTCAGGTTGGATTTTCCATCGGGCTGCTCAAGGCAGGCTGGCGCGGCGGTATTGCCGCCTGGCTCGGCTTTACGCTGCCTTCAGTGCTGTTGATGCTTGTCTTTGCCGCCGCAGCGCCGGATCTGGGCGGCCGGGCGGGCGACGGGGCCCTGCATGGGCTGAAACTCGTCGCGGTGGCTGTCGTCGCGCAGGCGGTCTGGGATATGGCGCGGCGTCTTTGTCCGGACAGACGGCGTGAGGGCATCGCGCTGCTCGCCATGGTGATGCTCGCGGTACTGGCTACGCCGTACGCCCAGGTGATGGTCATCGCGGCGGGCGCGCTACTGGGTCTGGCTTTGTGCGGTGGCTTGGCGGCGACGTCCCGTGAGTCGCAGACAACAGCCGCGTCTGGATGGCTAGGGTCGCGCAAGGCGTCGGGCGCGGCGCTGGCTCTCTATCTGGGTCTGCTCGCCGGTTTGCCGATGCTTGGCGCTTCGGCCGGCGAGGGATTGCGCCTTTTCGATGCCTTTTATCAGTCCGGTGCGCTGGTATTCGGCGGCGGTCACGTCGTGCTTGCTTTGCTTCAGCAGCAGACGGTCGCATCCGGATGGGTGTCGCCTGCAGCATTCCTCTCGGGATACGGCGCTGCGCAGGCGTTTCCCGGCCCCTTGTTCACGTTTGCCGCGTTTCTCGGCTGGGTGAGCCACGCTGGACCGGGTCATTGGTTGGGCGCCGCCTTGGCAGTCGCCGGCATTTTTCTGCCGGGCCTGCTGCTCGTCGTCGCAGCGCTGCCGTGGTGGGCCTGCTGGCGTTTGCCTTCTACTCGCCGGTCTGGACGAGTGCAGTGCGGTCGCCTTTTGATTTTGCGCTCGCCGCTTGCGGCTTCGTGGCACTGGTAAAGTAGAAGGCGCCACCGCTCGCGGTCGTGCTGTTCTGCACACTTGCCGGAATGGCGGAGAGCGCGTTGCTCATCTAGGCGCGCTGCGCGAGTTCGGTTGCGCTTGCAGGCGAGCGGGATGCTTCACGGCATCATGCGCTGTAACACGCCGTCGTCAAGCACAAAGCGATATAGAGCGCGCCGGCGATGTGCAATGCGGTCAGCACAACCAGTACCCGCGCGAGTTCGACCCAGCCATTTGTATGAAGCGCTCCGGTGACTTTGGCGACAATGCGGTCGGGCTATGGGCTATGGGCGATCGGCATTGCGCTTCACGCGAAAGGCGGCGCTTCAATGCGACATCAGGACCGGCAGGGTCATGGATTCCAGCAGAGTGCGCGTGACGCCACCCAGCACCCGTTCGCGCAGATGCGAATGCGCCCACGCGCCTGTCACCAACAGATCGGCGCTCACATCGCTTGCGCGGCTAAGCAGGGTCACGCCGGTTTCGAAACCATGCTCGCAGACGCTCTCATGGAACGAGGCGCTGACGCCGTGGCGATCGAGCCATCCCGCGGCGTCGATTGCGGCGTTGGTCGCGTGTGCGAGATCGGCGCTGCGTGGCGGCGCAATGACTGCGATCGTTACGTATTGCGCGCGGACCAGCAGTGGTAACGCGTCCGAGGTGGCGCGCGCCGCTTCGCGGCTGCCGTCCCAGGCAATCAGGATGTTCTGCGCGAATGAGGAAAATGCGCCGACATACGGGACGATGACGGCAGGGCGGCCAGACATCATCAACAGGTCTGTGACGAAATTCCCGGCGACATTGACGGACCGGTCCTGCGCGTCATATTGACCAAGCACGAGCAGGTCGGCGTGACGCGCGTGGAGTACAGCGCCCGGCAGGTCGGCCCGTTCGGGCGCGCGCCATTCGACAATCCGGCCCGCGCGCTCGGCAGCGCAGAGGAAACTCGCATGGGCAGTCGCGCGGCGTTGTTCTGCTGCGCGTGCCTCATCGGGGCTGCCGATATGCAAAAAGGGCAGATAGAGACCGACGAGATGCGCGTCGAAGCGATCGGCCAGATCGAGCGCGAGCGCGACGCGCACAGCGCATCGTTCGGTATCGTGCGAGATGCACTAGCAGACTCTTGTAATCCATCGCCATTTCCCTCAAGACGTTTGCGCTGCTCTGGCGGATGCGCTCAATGCGACATCAGAACAGGGACAGGCATCAATCCCATCACCGCGTGCGTGACGCCGCCAAGCAGAATCTCACTCCAGCGGGCGTGACCGTAGGCGCCCATCACAAGCAGGTCGCAGCCTTTGTCTTTCACTCGCGACAGCAAGGCGGCTTCAACGGTAACCGTCGGCGGCGGACGCAAAGCCGCCACTTCAACTTCAATGCCGTGACGGGCCAGCACGAGTCCAATGTCGGCGCCGGGGATGCGGTCGCGTTCCTTGTTTTCGAGTGTGAACGTGACGAGTGAGGTCTGTTGCGCATGTCGCATGAAGGGCAATGCGTCGTAGAGCGCGCGTGGCCGACTGGCCTCCATCCCACGCCACGACAATTCGATTCCCAACGCTCGGAAACTTGCCGGTGAATGGCACCCATAGAACCGGCCTGCCGGCCGCCAGGGTGATGCGAGTCTGAAAGCGGTTGCCCAGCGAGGCGTCCGGATCCTCCGGATCGCTCTGACGCAGCACAATCAGATCGGCGTACCGGGCGCGCGCCATCATCTCCCGCTGCGCGTGCTGCTGCACTGTGCGCCATTCCCCTGTGAGCTTTGTGTCTGCGAGCCGCGACAGGAAATAGTGTTCCAGGGCGCGTCGACGATCGTCTTCGTCACGCATTTGCTGGTCCCAATAATCGGTTCCGAACGTGAACACATAGTCGAGTCGGTGTTCGATCACTGCCGGTGCGTATAGGGCGCTGACATGCGCACGATGTTGCTGCGCCACCTCCAGCGCGATATCGACGCAGGCTCGTGCTCGTTCGCTGTTATCGAGATGAACAAGAATGCTGCGGTACTTCATGATCGACACTCCCAGCGAAAGAAAGACCGGCGGCGTACTCAGCGATCCACTCTATGCGCCGATCCGCGAGCGCGATTGACCTGAATCAATGCGACGCGTGGCTCTCGCGTCCGTCGCGTGATAGCAGAGATTGACCCAGATCAGTTGCAAAATGCCGACCCATGCCACGCTCGGTACATAAGACCGATATCTGTCGGACCTGACGGAGGCAACGATGAAATCCGATCTGCAGATCAAGCAGGACGTTGAAGCGGAACTGGACTGGGAACCGGGCGTGATTGCATCCACGATCGACGTAGAGGTCGAGAATGGTGTCGTGACGCTCAAGGGCCATCCCGCGAGTCTGGGCGAGAAAATCGCCGCTGAGCAGGCCGCGCAGCGCGTGGGCGGTGTTCGTGCAGTCACGATTGAACTGGTGGTGCGCCTGCCGGACGAGGAAATTCGCGGTGATGGAGAAATCGCGAACTTCGCGCACAGTATGCTGCGCTGGACGACGGGCTTGAGCGAGGGCGCGGTGCGCGTGCTGGTCGAGCATGGCCATGTCGTGCTCAAAGGTACCGTCGATTATGCCTGGCAGAGCCGGGCGGCCGCGCGGGCGATCGCACAGATGCGCGGCGTGACCGGCGTTTCAAACCAGATCGAGGTGAGGCATCTCGCCGAACCGGAAAAAATCAGCAAAGACATTCTGGACGCCATGCACCGTCATGCAGACCGCGAAGCACGGCACATTCGCGTATCGGTTCGCGAGGGTACGGTGACACTATCGGGAATCGTTCATTCGTATGCGGAACGCGCCGTGGCGCGCGGTGCGGCTTGGGCCGCGCCGGGCGTCGGCGCGGTGGTCGACGACCTGACTGTGGAGTGAGCTTTTCTGGAAGAGAGCCGGCGGAATTCGCCAGTCAGTCCCATGCGTGTCCTGTTCATCAGTGCGGCGATGGCAGTTGCCGCTAGTGCGACGCTGGCCGCGCTCCTGCGCGAATCGGTTGATTGAGGTCAATTGCGAAGGGGTATCGACCGCTACATTGGGAGCGTAACCAACCCATTCGACCCTGGGAGAATGCTCATGCAAGCTTCGGACATCATGACCACGGAAGTCGTTTCCGTACCAATCTCGGCGAGCGTTTTTGACGCGGCCAACCTGATGGCCACACATCACATCAGCGGTCTGCCGGTGATTGGAGAAGATGGAAAAATCGCCGGCATGGTGAGCGAGGGTGACCTGCTACACCGTGTTGAAACGGGCACGGGCAAGCCGCAACGGTCGTGGCTCGCGGAGTTTCTCCATTCGACGCGCCGGCTCGCGACGGAGTATCTCAAGGAGCACGCGCTGAAAATCACTGACGTCATGACTGAGAACGTCGTGAGCGTCCTGCCGACAACACCACTCGCGGAAGTGGCGGATCTTTTGCAACGGCATCACATCAAGCGGGTGCCTGTCGTCGTCGAGGGCAAGGTGCTCGGGATCGTGAGCCGCTCCAATCTTGTGCAGGCTCTTGCGCATGCTGTGCAAGGTCCTTCAGAGGCGCTCGCTTCGGACGAGGCGCTGCGCCAGCACGTGCTGCAGGTGCTCGGCGGTCATCGCTGGGCGATGGCTGCGGAAGATGTGGTCGTCAAGGATGGTGTCGTTCACCTCTGGGGGACTGTTACGTCGGAAGAAGAGCGCCGGGCAATCTGCGTTAGCGCCGAGCGCGTGGTGGGCGTCAAGGGCGTGGAAGACCATCTCGGCTATCCCACGTATTTCACGCCGATGTAACGGCCAGCGATCGGTCTATGCTGCCCGCTGCTGTCGGGGTGGTTGTCGCCGATCATCATAGTCAGGTGTCGCGCTTTTTATGCGGGCGCAGGCGGCCGCAGTCGTGGCGGCTGGGTTCGAGAATTCCGTGGAGGGAACATGAGAGCACTGGTCTACAACGGTCTGGGGAAGTTCGCGCTTCAGGAGCGCCCGGTTCCCACCTTGCAGGGCCCGGGGGACGCAATCGTCAAGATGTCGAAGACGACGATCTGCGGAACCGATCTGCATATCCTCAAAGGCGATGTGCCGACTTGCGAGCCGGGTCGCATCCTCGGTCATGAAGGTGTCGGCGTAGTGCACGAAATCGGCAGCGGCGTATCGACGCTTAAGGTGGGCGATCACGTGCTTGTGTCGTGCATTTCGAGTTGTGGCCAGTGTGAATACTGCCGCCGTGGAATGTATTCGCACTGCAAAACGGGCGGCTGGATCCTGGGCAATCGCATCGACGGAACGCAGGCGGAATATGTGCGCACGCCGCACGCGCAGACGAGCCTGTATCGGGTACCGGCAGGTGTCGATGAGGCGGCGCTCGTCATGCTGTCGGACATTTTGCCCACGGGTTTCGAATGCGGCGTGCTCAACGGGAAGGTCGAGCCGGGCAGCACCGTTGCCATTGTCGGCGCCGGTCCGATTGGACTGGCCGCGTTGCTGACGGCGCAATTCTATTCGCCATCGCAGATCATCATGATCGACATGGATCCCAATCGTCTCGCGTGCGCGAAGCGATTTGGCGCCACAGCATGCCTCGATCCGCGCGCGGGCGATGTGGCGGATGCCGTGATGAAACTTACGGACGGTGTGGGCGTGGACTGCGCGATCGAGGCCGTTGGCGTGCCAGCGACGTTCGAGCTTTGCGAGCAACTCGTGGCTCCCGGCGGGGTCGTTGCTAACGTGGGAGTGCACGGCGTACCGGCATCAATTTTCCTCGACAAGCTCTGGGATCGTAACGTCACGATCACCACGAGGCTCGTCGACACGGTCAGCACGCCAATGCTGCTCAAGACAGTGTGCGCCGGCCGCATCGATCCCGGGCGACTGATTACCAACCGATTTGCTTTCGAAGAGGCGGCGAAAGCCTACGAGACGTTCTCTCACGCTGCCGATACGCACGCGCTGAAAGTGATTATCGAGATGTGATGCGCGAGTTTGTGTTCGCATGTGCAGCAAGGAGATCGGTACAGTGACACTCAATGGACATATCGACGCTACGGGCTGGAGTGTTGATGCCCGTACGTCACCCACACCCGAAGGCGGTTTTTCGTGCGAAATCGTCGTTGCGCATGAGGCAGCTCAGCAACGGACTACGCATACATTCGTCCATCATCGTACTTTCAAAACCGAGCACGAGGCCCTGCTGGAAGGGCTGCGTGAAGGCATGGTGTGGGTCGATCTAAGACATCGGCACGCGTTCGACATGTAGGCATGTGTGCATGCCCTGACTTCGCTCTGGAGTTCATTCGTATTTCGCCAAGTCCGGTGTTGATTGTGCGGTGCTGACCCTCGTGACGCTGGGATCAGGAGTGGAACGTGAGAGCGATGGTTTTTGATGGCGAGAGTCCTGTCCTTCGTGAAACCCAGTTGCCGGATCCCTCGCCGCGCGAGGGGCAACTATTGATCGACGTGGCTGCTTGCGGTGTATGTCGCACCGATCTTCACGTCATCGACGCTGACCTTGAGAACCCGAAGCGACCTTTGATTCCCGGCCACGAAATCGTCGGTCGGGTTGCTGCACTCGGACGTGGCGTAACGGGTTTCGCTATTGGCGATCGCGTCGGCGTTCCGTGGCTCGGCCATACATGCGGTCATTGCCGGTTCTGTGTTCATGGTCGAGAAAACCTATGCGACGCGCCTGGATTCACTGGCTACACGATCGACGGCGGCTACGCGACGCGTACTGTCGCGGATGCACGCTATTGCCTTCACTTGCCGGGACAATACAGTCATATCGAAGCTGCGCCATTGTTGTGCGCCGGGCTGATCGGCTTTCGTTCGCTCGTGATGGCGGGTGACGCTGAGCGTATCGGCATTTATGGCTTCGGTGCCGCGGCCCACATCGTGGCGCAGGTAGCGCAGCATCAGGGCCGGAGCGTCTACGCCTTCACGCGTCCCGGCGACGTCGCGGCGCAGGAATTCGCACGACGGCTCGGCGTCGCCTGGGCCGGCGGTAGCGATGAACGGGCGCCCGTCGAACTCGATGCCGCGCTGCTGTTTGCCCCAGTCGGCGCACTTGTGCCGGCAGCATTGCGCGCGCTCGCAAAAGGCGGGACGGTGGTCTGCGGTGGCATTCATATGAGCGACATCCCGTCGTTCCCTTATGCGTGGCTATGGGGCGAACGGCGCATTGTTTCCGTTGCCAACCTCACGCGCGAAGATGGCATGCGATTCATGAGCATCGCCGGGAAACACAAGCTCTCGATACAGGTAACGGAATATCCGCTCTCCAGTGCCAATCAGGCGCTCGCTGATCTGCGAGAAGGCAGGCTGACTGGCGCGGCGGTACTGACGATGGATTGAGCTTGCTGCGTTGATCAATCGAATGCGTGTGTTGGGCTTAGTGCTCGATGGCCCAGACCGCCCAGACCGCCGCGACGATAAATAATTGCCCGGATATCACGATTACCGCGAATGCGCGCGTGCCTAGAAAAATCGCCACGGCACATTTGGTCAAGGCATTCGACGTCACCGTGACGAGAACGGGAAGTACCGCCTCTTTTGGCGCAATCAGCGCTTGAGCGGCCAGAGACGCAACGGAAGCTGCGGTGGAATGGGCGTCTGCCAGGCCGCCGATAGCTGCGGTGATGGCGATCCCCGCGTTACCAAGCCAACGCGTTAGCAGCACGCTGGTCAGCGTGAGTATCATGAGCGTCGCGGCGAGGATCAGGGCGGCCTTGATATCGACGGCACGTCCAACCACCATTGCCTCATGGGCTGGACTCCGGGACGCGAACCACGTCACGACAAGACCGAAGACGAGCGACGCAATGGTGCCAGCCGCGAGCGACGGGCCGAGTGGGAGCAGCAGGGGTTTGAATACGACGCCGACGACTGCACATAGCTGGGTGAGTGTCGCTACGGAGGACAAAGCGGCTGCAGCCGCCATTGGCAGTGGGGTGGCGGGAGACGCTTTGGCGCGGCGTCCCATCGCGGCTATTGTCGCCACGCTGGAAACAAAACCACCCAGAAGCCCGGCGAACGCTAAACCAATGCGCGGCCCCAGGGCAACCTGGGAAATGTGGCCCATGGTGCTGATCAACATTACCAGCACGGCGAATCGCCATACGGTCTGCGGGTTGATGGCGCCGAAGACGTCGACGGCGTGATCGGGCAGCATCGGAAGGATAACGAGGGCAGACGCCGCGAGCGTTAGCAGATCGAAGACTTCTTCACGTCCCAGTCTGGACGTCACAAAATCGTGCAGTTGTGAGCGGGCGGCGAGCACGATCGTTAGAATCACGCCCAACGCCGCCGCCAGTGTGGCGTCGGCAACGGCGAGGCCACCCAGCAGCAATGTGGCAATCATCGCTGATTCAGTGGTCAGTCCCGGATCGTCGCTTGGTCGTAGGTACGCGGCCGTGCTGAGTGCGCTCAACGCCAGGGTTGACGCGACCGTGAGCAGCGTGCCGCCCAGGCGCATGCTGATCGCACCCACGACGGCAATGACAACGAACGTGCGGATGCCTGCCGCCGCGCGTGTTGCCCCGGTTCCTTTTCGACGCTCCCGTTCAGCGCCTACGAGAAGACCGATGCCGAGCGCAACCGCAAAAGGCATGTATTCGGCGCTGGGCGAGTTCATGTCGTCGCTTCCGTGAATCGCACGCGACTACTTCGCTGGCGGTACGAGCAACATTGGAGTGGAAGTTAGCCTTGTCATGCGTTCCGCGACACTGCCGAGTATCCAGCGCGTCAAACCGCGGCGCCGGTGTGTTCCGACTACGAGCAGTTGTGCGTTCCATCGCATTGCTTCACGATTGAGTGCTTGCGGTACATCATCGAATGAGCTTGCAGTCCTGAGCACGGCAGTTTCGATTTGCCATCCTTTCTGGCGATACGCGTCAAGTTTGGCGTGCGCGTTTGCGATGGCCGTATTTCCGACCTCTCTGAGCGCATCTTCAAGACGGGTTTCAAGGCTTCCTGTGCCGAAGGCCAGGAGACGATCAACGACGTAGATGACCCGCCAGTGGGCCTGCGATGTCGCCAGTCGAGCCGCAATGGGGAGAGCCGCGAGCGACTCGTTGCTGCCATCGGTGGCGAACATAATGCGTGAGGGTTGCTCATCGGCATTGAGTTCGTACGCTGCTGGGATGATTAACACCGGCCAGCGAAGCAACTGCGTGAATGGTGCGCAAACTTCTCCAACTACCCAGCGTATCAGGCGTCGATGCTGGTGGCTGCCAAGAACGACCAGATCCACTGCGTAACGTTCGGCGACTTCATCGAGTGCCTCGACGATGTTCCCGTCTTTTTTGCAGAGATCGATGACCTCTCCTTCGACGCGTGCGCCGCACTGATCCAGTGATGCGCGCGCTGCCTTGACAGCTTCGTCAGCATCCCGACGCAGTTCGCTCCTCGCTGCGTCCAAAGTCCGGCCGGACCATGATCCGAGGGGCGCGAACGAGCGTGGGTCTTCCGCCACGCTCACGATAAGTACGGTCATATTTGATCGCAACAGCGATCGGAGATATTGCAGAGCGACAGTTGATGCTGGCGAGGCGTCGACCGCAACCAGGATGTTCGAAATCACTGGTAGCGACGTGGAGTCATTCGTAAGGGCGGTCATCGCTGTCTCGATCGGTAGGCAAGTGGCATGTCTACATTGAAACGTAGCTGCCGCGCGCGATTGACAAAGGTCAACTGAACGCCTTTTGAGGGCCGATTGCTCGGTCGGCTGATATGCAGCGAGTGTTTGCGCGCGCCGACCTTAAGCGTGACGTCAAAATGTTTCTTGGCGCTGGTACAGGCGTGTTTTGGCGCCGTGTCAACGGGAATCAAGGCTATTTGGGACTGCCTCGTCGGGTGTGTTAGGAGCGTCAGCGAGTTATGGCAGAGGATGCGCGAAAGTGAGCTTCCTCGAGGCGACTGGCCGCAATCTGCCTCAGATCGGCCCCTCTTTGTGCCGACGCGGCTGACCGTTCATGGCCCGCAATCGGTCTGTGCCGGCGCAGCAAAGCACGTCTGTCATAAACGCATCTAACGGTCAGCTGCGGTAATCCTTTGCGAGCAGCCCGACGGCTGCATCCGTCTGCAGGGTGTCGGATTCCCAGCGCGAGCGAGCTGCCTCCTACGTGCTCTCGGGCGAGGTGAGTCGATTCGGGAGTCGCAGCAGTTACTTGCGGCCCGAAAACGCATCCCCGATCTGCCGCGCGCGCTTGACCTCGTCGCTGTGCAGATAGATCGATGTCGTCGACACCGAGGCGTGTCGCAGGTTGTCCCGCACTGTCGTCAGTTCTGCGCCGCGGCCGAGCGCGTGCGTAGCGTGCGTGTGGCGCATCCAGTGCGGGCTCGCCCGACGCAGCTTCTCCGCGAGCGGCGCGTGATCCGCCTCGATTGCCTTGGCGGCCAGCAGGAAGAAGCGGCGCATCACCATCCACAGGCGCACGCTGCTGATGCTCGTACCCGCTGCCCCCGCGCTATCCGCTTCGAGATTGCCGATGACCGGCGTTTCCGGGCGCCAGTGCAGCTGCGTGACCGGCAGTCCGCGTTCGGCCAGATAGCGCGCGAGCGCGTCCCAAGCAAGCGGCGGCAGCGCGACGCGCGCCAGTTTTTTCCCCTTGCCGGTGACGCGCAGCCAGTAATCGCCGCGCGGATCGGTCTCGACGTGGCCGAGCGCGGCGCCGACGAGCTCACTGGCACGCAAGCCAGTCGCGTACCCGAAGTCCAGCAGGAACCGCAGCCGCTGTGCAGCGGCCGCTGACCAGCCGTACGACCATTCCAGGCCGTCAGCGATCGTCCGCACGAGCGCCCATTCGCCTTCGCTGAAGGCGTGCGAAACATCAAGTACGTTCGATCCGGTCGCGTCCCGCACCTTGACGCCCGCAAACGGATTGGCCAGCACATAACGCTGCTCGATCAGCCAGCGGAACAGGGCGCCCAGGATCGACAGTGCGTGTGCGACGGAACGCGCGGAGAGGCTGCCATTGAACGGCCGCCAGTCGGGCGAGCTACGTGGGCGCACCGGCCCGACCCAGCGTCCGTGCGGTGTCGGATGACGCAGGAAGGCGCGATACGCGATGGCATCCTCGGTCGTCAGTGAGGACAGCGCGCGGCCGCGCTCCACGATGGCCCAGAGGATCAGCCGCTCAGCTTCCTTGCGGTAGGTACGCTGCGTCGCCGGTGATTCGTGCAGCGCGAGCCAGGTCTGGACGGCCTGGTAGTCGTTGGTCGCATCGAGCGTGCAGGTCGCGGCGGGCGCACGGAAGGTGCCTTCGGAGCCGTCAACCTCGTGCGGCAGGCTGATCGATTCCCACGGCACGACGGGACCCTGCCGGCTGGCGACGATCAGTGCGCGCGCCTTTTCGGTGAGCGCGGGCCACGCAGCAAAGAACGCTTCGATCGCCTGCGCGCTCGCCGCACCCAGGCCCGGCACCACTTTCCACCACTGGCGGCGGCGCGGGATGCGCACGGTGAGATCGGCCAGCGTCGTGATCCCGTAGGCCTGGAGCACGCGCACGGCGCGCTGCGCGAACCACTGCGCGATGTCGTCGGCGATCTGCGGCTCGCGCGGCCGGGCGGTACGCAGAATGTCGATGGCCTGGGCGACCGCTTTCGCTTGCTGCGTCCGCTCTTGCGCAGGATGATCGAGCATGGTGGCCAGATCGTCACGGTGTGCAGCACGCGCGAGCGCGACCAGCCGGCGCCGGATCCGGCCGAGCACGCCGCGTGCCGATTTGCCGTCACCCAGCGCCGAAGGCAGATAGCGCTCGACCGCGGGACGCACGGCCACGCCGGCGTACCACGCGCGTAGGACGGCCAGTTCGGCAGCATCGGGGAAACCGGACGAATCGTTATCGTCAGGACGGGGCGGAGCGGGCAGCGGGATGTGACGCGTTTTCATATATTTGAGTTTAATCGATAAACGCATACCTTATGATAAGAAGGATTATCTTAATGGTAGCCTGCGGTGAACGTGTTTCCACAAGCGCATTGAATCCGGATCGCGGTTGAACCCGTTCCGGTTGCCCGAATGACGTACTCACGGCACTACGCATTCGGCTGGTTTCTCCGGGGGTGTGGACGCCGCCGGCACAGGTGATTGACTTGGCGCGGCGCCGCTGTGTCCGCCTGATGATGCCGGTTCCCGTATTACCTCGCCTTGGGGGGGCGATGGATTTTCTAATGCAGGAGACCTCGTCGCGGCGGTTTTGCAATTTAGCCCGTGGCCGCGCTACCGCCCGTTACGCTGACGACCGCCGCTGTGCCTCATCTTGGCCCGAACAGGGGATTCTCAGCCCGAAACGGCGAACGGTCCACCGCCTGCAGATGCCAGAGCCACGCACTGGCTGCCTGCGACGCGCCCTCTGGCCACGTGACTTCCCCTTCGGCCGAACTGACTTCCTCGTGTCGGTCCACGCCCAGACCACGTAGCGTGC
>NZ_JACHBW010000042.1 GCF_014200455.1 Paraburkholderia bannensis
GGCACTCCGCGGTTTCCTCCATCGGGTTTATTCGACGCCTGCCGCCCTGCGTGGAGGCATGCACATTCCTGCGGCCGATGGCAGACATCGAATAACCTGATATGACTTTCCGTGTCAATCGGAACATATGGTTTGTATGTTTCTTATGCTCAAATGAATTCCCTGAGGGCGGCGTAGCAGTAAATCTCGACGGTGAATCATCCTGATATCCGCGGGTTGGTTACCGCATTACAGTGGACCGTCTCATGAGCCTGCCGCATTCTTAAGCCGCAAATCGGGTGATATCCGTTGCCGGATTATGCCGCGGGTTACTCGTGTAACCGGGCTACGCCGCCTTCAAGAAACTCGTGGAGCATGGGGGAGTGCCGTGGTCTTTTCTAATCAAGTTGCCTCTGTGGTACGAGGCAACGCGAGCGACATCGCCAGGCGTCCGATGTCCCAGATGAAACCTGACAGTTCACGGGCGATGGCTACGACCGTAGTATTGGCATTCTTGCCACGCGCGGCCAGCCTCCGGTATCGGCGACACAGTCGAATCTGCGCGTCCCAGGCGCGATCAATGATGGCCTTTGGGATGCCTTCGTGCCGACGCTGGATGTCGGCGCTTACACGCGCAGGGTGCCGGTAGCTCCACGCAGCTTCCACGAGCAGCTTTCTTGCATAGCCGTTGCCGGTCTTGGTGATGCTTCCCCGCCGTCGCTTGTCACCCGATGAGTGTTCTGACGGGGTGACGCCGAGCCATGCCATCAATTGGCGCGGATGGTCAAAGCGGGACAAATCTCCGAGTTCGGCGAGCATTCCAACGGCCGTGGTGAACTGCACACCACGCATGGCCTGCAGGCCCAGGACGGCCGGATAAAATCGCCAGGTCGTCACCGCCTCCCGCAAGGCGGCTTCAACGCGCTGGCATTGTGCGAGCCGGTCCTCAATCGTACGCCGCAGTTCCTCAAATGCGAATTGCTGCCACTCGCTGACAAACGCATACTGACTTACCCAGCGCCGGTGAGCAGGTCCCCAGTCGGCATGACCGACATAGCGTACGTCGTGTGTCAGCAGAAACGATTTAAGCCGTTGCCGCGCCTGCCTCAAATCATCCTTGGCCGTCATCCATGCACGGGCCAGGTCACGGAACGCCTCGTCCTCGACGGTCGGCACGTGTACCTCTGACAGGTCCCCAGCCCGTAGGGAGCGTACGAGCTTGACCGCATCGCGCCGATCCGTCTTGACGCGCTCGCCGGGCTTTCTGGGAATCAACGACGGTGCGCACACCATGCAGTCGAAACCCTTCTGGAGCAGTTGCCGGTAAAGGCCGTAGCCACATGGTCCTGCCTCGTAGACGACACGTAGATGGCGCGCTTTCGATTGAAGACGTTTGCACAGACGATCGATATCCGTCTTCGTCGTACCGATCTTGCCGAGCAGTTCGACCTCGCCCGCGCCGGGAGCATAGGCGACGGTGATCGAATCCTTGTGAACGTCCAGGCCGACGTACACCGTGCTATCGTTTTCCATGCTGGCCTCCGTGCCGGAAATCGCCGAGGTGTCGCGCTATGCACACCATGCGGCTCTGGCAATGCTAACCCGCGTTAGATTCCCTCACGGCGGGCCAGCCTTTGCCTCACGGAAAGTCATACTGTCTTAACGGCTGGCGCCTGACGCAGCGTCCAAGAACGGCCACTCACGGCGGCGTGCACTGGTCGACATCGCCGCAAAAGTGCGGCCCAGTCGCTAACCGGTGTTAGCGATATAGCTGCGTTTTTTCACGAAACTGCTTCCGTGCAGACCAAGCCTCATAACCTTCGGCGATCCTCGCGGCGATGTGAAGTGTCGAATTTAATGCGGACTGAGGCGAAGTGACTTTCTTAATGCGCTCGGTGTGGAAATAAAACTGTCGCTTCGACGACGGAGAGCGCCGTTTCTTAGGCGCCGCGCCGGTGACATCTTTATTACGTCCTACGTTAGCGAACTTCAAGATGGATTGCCCAGGCACCTACGCCCCAGCGGCGAATTGGGTATGCGCGATCCGGCACCTTGTGCATTAAAGGTGCACTGCTTTGGCGCGGCAGCGTGCACGCGCCTCACATTGCGCGCTCACCTCAGGGAGCCGGAGGAGCGGGTAGTTCGCCAAATGCGGCATGGCGCCGCGATGGGATGCAGCGTACGCGACGTCCGGGGGGCCGCGTACGCTGTGATGCTGCGACGAGCAGGTTCTAATGCAAGTCAGTCGTTGCGCTCGATACCAAGGTCCGGCAGCGCATGAGTGTGTTCCGCATCAACCGAGTGCAGCAGGTGCGGATTGAGGCCCAGCGCGCGGAGGATGGTCGGTGCGACCTGTGTCGTCAGGACATAGTCGTCGACCTTGCGGCCGGGGTGATGGAGTCCCGGGAGCGACACGATGAGACCCAGATGGTTATCGTCGGGCGCGTTGCCGCCATGCTCTTCATCCTTCTTCGTGCTTTTCGTATAGATCACGCCTGGGTTCGGCTGTACGATGATGTCCGGCGTGCGGCCGTGTGCAGGATCCCCGAACCGGTCCGCGACGCTGTCGCCGGAGAGAATGTACGCCTGCGGACCGTCCGTGCAGATGCCCGTCGTAGTACAGTGGTTGTTTGCGTTCAGCGTCGCCACGACTGTCTTCGCCTGGCTCTGGTCACGCAGCCAGATCAGACCGACGTCATCGGTTTGCACGAAGCCCGTCCCGGTGAACCCCTCACCGTCGTTCAGGGGACCCGTATTGTTGTTCTGGCCGTAGTTGCCACTCGAGTCCAGATAGTTCTTGGCCTGGAGAAGTGCCGACAGCGTATCGCCATTCTTGACAAGCTTCGTTTGATCAGTCGGCGACTGGCCGTGCTTCGCCGTCACGATGATCAGGGTCGACGAGTAGAGGTTCTTCTGCTTCAACTCCGACACGATCTTGCCTAGGGAGTTATCCAGATACTTGATCGCGCCCGCAACGTCCGGTCCCGGCGTGAAGCTCGCGTCCAGGTAACCGCCGCCCTTCGTGGCAACCGGCGCCTTTTGCGCCACGCTCAAGGTCTGGAAATTCGTGCCGAATAGCGTCGGGACCGGTGCGCTCTTTCCCGTCGAGTCTTTGCCGTCTATCTGATTGAGGATTATCTGAACGTGAAAGTCATCGAACTGTTCGGTGTGCGTGTAAAAGTCGGTGTAGTCGGACATGGGCGGGGGAGTGCTCGGATCGAGCGAGTTGATCTCGGTGCGAGCGAGATCGTCGACGCCCTTGCCGGACGGCCCATTCAGCCAGTCATAGCCCCACGCGTGCTTGTCGGCCCAGGCGGTGCGCGCATTGGCAATGTGCTGCTTCACGACTTCGAAAATGGTGTTTGTCTTGATGTAGTCGTGCGGAAAGACGTGCGTGCAGACGCCGTTGATCAACGCATCCGGAATCGCCTGGGGATTGAAATCGCCGCCGCCGTCGAGGTGGACTAGCGCGCCACCGTTAAAGCCGTCTTTCCCGGCAGTTTCGTCGAAGACGACGTTCCATCCCTGCGCGCCTGTGCAGTTCTTGGTCGGCTGGTAGAGGGTTCGGTCATATGACACGTCATAGAAGAGGCCTGTGGTCTTCGGCGATCCGCCCGTCACCAGCGCGGCGAGGCCCGGGAACGAGTCGGAGAGGCCCGGGGTGTGCGCGTTCGTGTATGTCACGCCCGACATCGCGAGCTGCGCGAGATTCGGGCAGGTATTGCCGCCAATACAGCGAGCGACATCCTGTTCGTGCAAGCCGTCGAAGCTGATGAGAAGTACATGCTTCACATCGTGCGGTTTGTCAGCCTGCGCCACAGGAGCATGCAGGCTGGCAAGCGCCACAACACTCGCGCCAAATGCAGCGCTCACTCCACTCCACTTCCGTGACTCGTTCATCTTATTTGCCTCATTGACGTGCGTTGGGGGAACGGTAAACGATTACGCCCATCAATTTGGATTCGAATTGAGACCTTGAGATGAAGGGAACCTTACATTTAATATGCTATCGGGTATTCACCGAAAAGTCTGATCACAGACGGTTCTGGTGCAACTAGTAAGTTCGGTGAGAAGTTTCTTATAAGCAGGATAGCTTATCGATCAGAGAGGATAGCATTCCATACATCAGGCGCCGATGCATCTCTGAGGCCGAGCCTCGCGAGATCGAACTAGCCCTTGCGAATGCGATGCGTCAACTTGATGCCTGAAATCGTGGCCGCAGCGCTCCTTATCCGTTTGAAGCCGAGCATCACATTTTTTTTGGATTTGATTTGGCGGTGGCCCTGCTTTATCAGGTTATTCAGATATCTCGAAGACGGGACCTTCGTGTTTTCAGGCAGAAGGCCGTCGGCCTTCATCTCCCGCACCGCGCGGTGCGAGGCGGCATAACCATCGAGCGTGATAGTCTCTGGCGACCGGCCCTGATGCCTGATGGCCTTGCTGAAAAAGGCTTTGGCGGCGGCCACGTCGCGCCTTGCCCTGAGCAGGAAGTCCGCCGTCTAGCCAGCCCGATCGACTGCCCGGTACCGGTAGACCCACTTGCAACAAACCTTCAGTTAGGTCTCATCGACGCGCCACGAGCGCCCCGCAGGCATTGCGAAGTGGTTCCAGCGTTTGACGAACTCGGGCGTATAACGCCTCACCCAGCGCATGATCGTGGTGTGAGCCAGCGACAAACCCCGCTCGGCCAACATCTCGACCAGATCGCGTAGGCTGAGGTTGTAGCGCAGGTACCAGCGAACGCACAGAATGATGATCTCCCGATGACAATAGCGTCCGCCGAACTACTTCTCCAGACTCTTTAGCTTGCTCATCGCGGGTCATCAGTTCAATTTATCCCGACAACTCTAACCTATTCGCCGACCCTATTTGCACCGGATCCCACTACGGCACGCCCAAAGAGCGACTGGCTCTCAATGTGTTCGACATTGTCGACGGTGAACCGCCCCCGGAATCGTGGGGGGCTGGTTGGTTTAAGTTAATGCAGGTTCAGCGGCAGCTGTTTCAAGTTGCCAATAGAAGTTTGTATATGAACGTCTTCCGTTTGAGCAAGCTCTCTTCGATTAAGCCTCGGTCGTGCATCGAAACTCGCGCAAGGGGGCGCTCTGTCGATCTATCGCGGCGTTGTTCATCGGGCCTCGCATCGAACGTTCGACAGCCACCGCGGTGAGTTTGCCGAAACATAATCGAAGTCTCTATAAACTATAATGATCGTCGCGATCACCGCGACTGTTCAAAGGATTCGTGTTTTTCAAAGGAGACTGGATTGCTTCGAGCCGCGCTATTGATCACGAGCTGCACCGCCCTCTCGGCCTGCGTATCGAACAGCAGCGCCGAGTACGCACTGCGAGCCTATCCCATCCACGACGTGAAGATTGGCGGCCCAGCACCAGGAGTATGCGACTGGAATGAAAAAACTGGTGTGCACTACACCGCAATCGACAATGAGACGAACAAGCTTGTTTCGGGCGTACTCTGCACTAACCTGGGAGAAACGAATTCCATGCTTCACGACGATCAATGATGAGGATGAGGAATACGCCTAATGGCCATCCTTTTGCTCTTCTTTACACTTGTCGCCACGCCATTTTGGCTGATCGCATACTTCTTTTTCGTGCGCGCAGCCTACCGCGCGGAGCGCCCCTGGACCGCAATTGTCCTGCATGTCACCACCGTGTTTCTGCTCTTCGTCGACATCATGTTCCTGATTACGATGCGCAGCGGCAATTCGACTTTCAACAACTAAGCGGACGCCGATCTGTATCCGGTGCCGGACATCGGTAAACAGGGGCCCGCACGCCGATAGCCGCCACTCCACGGCCTTCGTTCCACGTGACTTCTATCGCGCGTCCATCATCAAGAATCCACGTTTGCCTGCGCTCCCCGGCAGAGATATCGCGCCCAGTCATTCCGGCAACGCTTTCGCCTAAGCGGAGTCGTGCCATGCCGCAACATCCGATCCTCGCAAAGATCTGATCCGTAATCTCGTTGTGCGACATCGCTCCGTCCTCAAGGGCCCACCGGTAGGTTGTCGGGATGATCCAGGCGTTTCCAGGTCTTGCCGTCGAAGCACGCGAGATCCTGCCCCCTCATCGGCTGCGGAGAGTCATCGGGCACAAGCCTGACGTAACCACACTTCACGGATTCGGAAAAATCCGGAATCCATGCAATCTGGATAGAAATTGCGACTTTTGGCGACGTTAGGCGAATTAAAGTATCATTTTCGGTGAAATAACACATAAAATGCGGTCATTAAGATTATGTTAAATAACATCAGGCGAGGAGCAATTCGCACGGCTTTCTGGGTCCCATTGAGTTTTGCGTACTTTTCCGGTTAGACAGGCTTATGACTGATTTCTCAGCGCGGTCAGTCCGAACGCATTGCAGTAGCTAGCGCCTCAAGTCGCGATCTCATCGACGCAAGTATGCAGGCAGGATTGGAGCCGCAGGCATCACGCTGTTGCATCCAATGACGCTGGCTGTGATTGAGATCTGCCGCTTGCTGTGAGCCTAAGTCTCTCGCGTGTGCCAGGGCCAGTTTATATGACGCAGCAACACTTTCGTCGAAAGCGGCCAGTTGATATGAGCCACAGATCGCGCGCTCAGTGGCCGACGTCGCTCGATCACACTGGAACGATGCTTTGATTGCCGAACTTCCGGAAATCCTTTCAAGTACAAGGATAGATTCGTCTCGCCAACGCATAAACAGTTTTTGATCGCCGTCTGGAACAATCCAGGCACCGGATACAGCAGTGTTACCGGGCGCGCCATTCGATATTCCTAGATCGCCCTGCCAAAGGCCATTTGAACAGGTGAGACTGATAGCCCGGACATGTTGCTCACCGTTGAAATTGAGTTTGTAGTCGCGAACCGGATTCGCGTCCGCTGAATGCTTATCATCGTAGCCGCCAACGCTGCGGAGCATTAGCTCCTTGAGCGAGGTATCGATGTATCGCACCTCCGGATCTGCACAACGATCCATATCATTCGATGCATCGTCGGTAACACCAACGCGCGAGAAATCAAAGATGCGGCCTTTAAGGCGTGGATCATTCCAGATGTACTGAGTCGGACGTCCCGACTCAGTATTGAGATGGACTTCCTCGACCCGCCATTTACCGATCAAACTATCCGGTAGTGTTGCGCCGTAGGCATCGCCCGCACATAGCGAAATGGAAAGGATAGCCAGTAAGTAATGGCTAATACGCATCGTTTAGGTCATTTGGATTCGCGACGCCGCAGGCAAGATATCGGCAAGCTCCACGCTTTAAACGAGGCTCGAAATGAGGTGGCAGCCGCACGTCACACGATGTCCATGTCGTGCGATCGGAATCCCATCGTCTTTCATCGAGGTATCGCCATCCTCGATGAAATTCGGTGTCACCTCTGGATGCTTGGAACATGAAACTCGATCGCCCTTCCTGGCAACGTAGCGACCATCAAAGAGCATGCTGGATGATCCGGTTTCTACGTTGCCACCATGATCCATCTGATCACCAATGCGAATAAAATCTATCATTTGACTTGAGAGCCGGTAGTCGAAAGCTTGAATTTCCAGACCACTGAAGTGGTTACTTTCCGTGGAATTGGGTAACTCTCTGGAACAGATCATCGTCCTGCGTATTTATAACAATAATCTTTCCATTCTTCTTCCAAAGCCACGTACATTGCCCTCGGTCAGCGTCGGAGCAAGCTTGCATTTCCGGTCGCCCCTGACACCTTACGTCATCCTGACTGCAAGGCAACACATTCGAGCCATGATAAGGATTCCATCCGTGCTTGAGCATGATTTGACGAACTTTTCCGTAGGGCGTTTGGGCCTTTATGGCTGGAACACCCAGAGAATGAACGCTAGCTTCTGCGAAAGCCTCTTGGGTAATCAAAAGAAGCAGAAGAAAAAGATTCTGCTTAATAAACTTGACTTTCAAACTCACCCCATCTCCTATGCGACCTGATTGAGCAAGTATATGAGCGTAGCCGTCGAAGCATAGGGCGTTGTGTTCGCCGCCCGTTGATACGCGTTCCCGTGATACAAGTTTCCGGTCCGGCGCGCCTACACAAGGTCAAGTCTTTCCTCCGCGTGACGACTTGCTACCCGCGAGGCTTGCAATCGTGTGTTAGCTCGACGAATAGTGGACGAGGCGTGTAGATCGCCGTCGTCCATCATAGAATGTAAGCGGCAACGATCACCAATCTCTATAAAAATTAAGACGGGCTACACAGGCATTGTGTTCTTCACTAAGCCTCGAGTTAGTCATTCGACAATCCAAGTTGACGTAGTTTATCCAATTCTGATCATTTCTTTGAGCGTTATACGTCAGAAGCTTTGAGATCACCTTTTCCGTATCACCATGCTCGTAAAGGTTGGCCATAAGCTTAAGCGATCGTCGAAACTCCTCCATTCCTGAAACACCCGCTAGATATCCTATTTCCTTTGCCCTGGATTCTGTGATGGTATCCAAGCAAGTCCATTTGTCGATGCCTGCTTCTTCGCCAGGTCTGATGCTGTCAAACTGGGACTGACAATATTTTTCTTTAAACCCGATCCACGCCCGCTGGGTCACAATCAGATTTTTCCGGTCAACCTCGGGCAATTTCTTCAGTAGATCCGCATAGCTCGAATTGAGTTGTTTATCGGACGACTCGTACCCTGCCTGTGCACAGCGCTCAAGATCGTTGTTTGTCTGCGCATCGCACGGCTTCGAAAATGAAGACTGCGACACAAGAAATAGAATCGATAAAAAAATTATTTTTCTCATTTATTTACCTCCAGCAATTTCAATGCGTACCTTTATGCCGGGGTCCCGTTGAGTTTCGTGCACTTCTCCGGTTAGACAGGCTTATGACTGGCGTGCCCTTGTCTCGTGGCCTGTCTAGCGCGGGCTAACCGGAGAATCGCGCCGAAATTAAATCCCCTCGAGTTATATGAGGCTTGAGATGAGATGGCAGCCGCACGTTGCACGGTGTCCATGTCGCGCGATCGGAATGCCGCCGTCTTTCATCGCTTCATCGCCTTCCTCGATTAAATTGGGCGACACGTCGGGGTGCTGTGGACAAGAGACGCAATCTCCCTTACGTGCAACGTAGCGACCCTCGACGCGCATACTCGTCGATCCGGTCTCGACTCTTCCATTGTGATCGGTACTATCGCCGATTCGAATCAAATTTATCATCCGCTTCCGACTCAAAATTAATAGCAATTCCCGATAACCAAATTTGTGACTCAACCGCGATATGAAGATTCGTCGAGTTTCGCCTCCGTGCTCGACGCGGCATTTCTCGGCGCGGTCAGTCCGAACGCATTGCAGTAGCTAGCGCTTCAAGTCGCGATCTCATCGACGGAAGTATGCAAGCAGGATTGGAGCTGCAGGCATCCGGCGTACTAGTCTCGAGCGCATTGAGGCAAGAATGTATGGAGATCCGGAGCGCAAAATATCTAACCTTCAAAGTTCAGAAACACCCGAGCGCACTGCTTTCATCACATTTCAGCTTACTGATCATTCGAGACATATGATCGACCACTTGTGATCCACATGCGACCTGTGCTTTCTCGTCCCCATCTTTGGATACGGCCACTCCATAGCGAGGCGAAGCCGCTTCGGTTGCATCGTAATTTCTGAACACAGAATATTCGTAACCTGAGGTTACGAAACCGATTCTGCTGTATTCAACGCTCGGTCGAGTATAGTGATTATAGAAAAACCCATTTTTCGAGTTTTCTTCTGCAGTGTGTGAAATTTCTATACTATCTTTTCTTCCATATCGATAAGAAATTTCATTGCGGCGCTCATCCAGACACAGTGAAATTATCTTAGAAGTCTTAGTTAAACAAGAGAAAACTACTGATTCCGCAGGCTTACACAGTGAAGGCGCAGCATCGACGGAATTGCACACAGCAGCCGAAGAACACAGAAAAAATAAAATTTTTTTGGATAATTTCATTATCAACCCAATTCATTGTAGTTGGCCGCGATTCTAGTATCGTAACCATTTTGCTTCTTACCATTATATCGAATCGCAAAGGCATGCCAATTCTTGCTTACAATTGCGCTATGCAAAACTGGATCCGACTTGATAAACGACGTAAACGCACGAAGCTGGTTTGCCTCAGATTCGCTAACGGCTTCCACATAGTCATTCACACTTTCGAAACCGGCAGCCGAGGAGTTACTGCCTAATATCTGGAATCGCCCCCAAGACGCAGAGCGCAGAGCCGCTTCTGGATCAAGCTCGTATGCCTCCATCAGTTTTTCATACTGAATTTTCTTCAACCCGTAGCCACCCTGTGTCGGATCTGAAATTCGAGGGTGGGATTGATCATATCTACCTTGAGTTTCCCTATGGAACAAATGGCGCTCAAAAAGAATAGCGGGTACCGGATCGTCTTCTGAGGCCAAATCCTGACCTGGTCTGAAATACGGACCGGAAGAGCCTGTTTCCGTCTTCGCAACGGCCTTAATAGCGCGGGGCTCGCAACCTAACTCGGCCGCAGCGCTGGCGTAATCCTGATCATTGATAGGTACGCCATTGGATTTCAGCAAGAACTGAAGCTCGACCGGCTCACCTTTAATAGTAATAACCGGGTGCGATGTGCAGGTCGTAAAATTCCCGACCAGAGCGATCGGATGCAAATGCCACGGCTTGGCATCCTTTGGAAATGCTTGGATGCTTGCCGCCTTCTCCCACCATTGCAGTTTGCCGATTCGATCTATTTCCGCCTGCCAGAGCCATAGCAACTTCTTCATCAATGGACTTACTTCCTCCCATTTCCCTAGGCCTCCGCCCCACTCTGTCTCCGAACGCACGATCAAATGTGAAACTGCCTCCGCAATCCACGGCGTTTCCTGTGCGTGTCGCAGTTCTTGTGCCGTTACCTTGCCATCGTGGTTGGAATCGACAGCATTCTCGAGCTTTACAATCAGCTCCCCTGCGTTCACCGCAAGCGCGCTCGGCTCAAAGTCTGACTTGCTCTCTCCGGGCAAGTACTGGTCAGTCGCGTATAGGTAGCGCTTCAACATTTCGACCGGTTTGAAGCCAGTATTGTCGACCAGCTCAAAGCCCGGCCAGTCCCACGGTCCGCACATTCGCGCCAACGGATGGTCCTTCTCGCAAACCCACCCTTGTCGCTGCGAACCATCCTTGCTCGCGAGCGTGATGTTCCACCAGCGAGTGCCGTTTTCGTCCAGGGCGATGTTATCGGCACCGAGCTTGTCAAGGTCGGTGCGACGGAACACCTCGCGAAAGTCCGCTCCCGGGCCTTTGACCTTGGAAAGACTCAGCGGAAAATTCGTCCAACCGAGAATTAAATCGGCGGTCGTCGTATTGGCGAGTTTTGCATCGACCCAGATCTTTGTGCCCACGTTCTTGAATGTCACGTGCGGATGATGGCCGCCACTGGTTTTCTTTTCCTGGGGCTGCACGAGGATCCAACGACAGCCACGCGCTGGAGCCACCGGCGCCAGCTTCAATCCACCAGCGGGAGGCTGCACCTTTTGATCACATTCCGGAATACTAGTAACGAGAAGCGCGCCAGGCGAGACTTCCATTAGCGTCTTCGCACCGGGAAGATCCCGTCCGTCTTTTGCCTGGTGTTCAGCGTTCCGGGCCTCAGTCGCGCGCTGCCGGCTTTTGTCGATGAACGCCTTTAGTTCCTGACCGGCGAACACTTCAAGATGCGCAAGCGAACGTACCGTTGCGCCCTTGATGACCTTCGCATCCGTATAACGCAAATAGTGGCCGGGTTCCCCAACTATGTCCCCGGCTTTCACCGGATAAGGATTTTTCAGGACGACCACCGTATCGCGAGGCTGGGGATCAACAACCAGGTCGAGCCCGGCTAGCGGAACCCAGCTCCATGGGGCATGGGCGTCAACCGTCTTTCCGACCATGGCTGCGACGGGCTGCCCGCTTTTAAGCGACTTGATCTTCACCCAGCCTGGATGTGTCTCGTTGTCGGACGCAATGAGTTCTGCCCCTTTGGGCAGCACCCCAATCATTTTCCCGTTCGGAGTGATGCAAATGCGCAGGCCGACGACGGGCGGCGGCGGGGGCGGTTCGTCATCAACCGGCGACGGCGGAACGGTGTAGTTATCTTCAATAAACGCGCCGAGCGGATCGTAAGCCGGCGATGGCGCAGGTGTCGGCTTTTGGCGCTTCGGCACCGCCTGCTTGTCCTGGGCCTTATCCCCAACCCGGTAATAGCGGTCACCCTGCCAATAGGGCATGGACGCGAGGTTAAGCTTTTTTGTATCGATGCCCGTCACGCCTTCTTTGGTCTGTGCGGCCTGATAGGTCGCATAGTCCGTCAGGTGCATGTAGAGGCTGAAGAAGGTCAGCGTTTCATCCGGCGCTGCCTGCTTTGGTGGCTGCGCAGCGGGAGTACTTCCGGGTTGAGCCGACGACGCTGCTTGCGGCGCAGACGCACCTTGAGAGCCCGAGGCCGGTTGCGCGGCCGTTTGGCCCTGACTTGTAGACGCGGCAGCTCGGGTCGGGAGCGGCGGTAGGGCCAGCTTGTGACGGATCAGCACGAAACTGGTCGAATAATACGCATGACGGCCGTCCCGATAGACCTGCTCGGGATACGCGCTGTCCAACCTGTAAGCGACCACCTCGCCATCGGCGATGGCCCTCACACCCTCATCCTGATTCAGTAATTTGGCCGTATTCTGGTCGAAATGGATGCCGCCATGGAGCATGCCGCTTGCGCCCAAGGGGAAAAAACCATCCTCCGCCGATGCCAGCGCTTTCATGTAGGTCATCGGATCGCTCGCGTCCAGCTTCGAGTCAAGCGGCGTAAACGGAAACGCCCAGTTTTTCAGCGGCTCATCGACGGGCTGCGCTGCCGGTGCCGCTGCCGACGGCTGTGTGTTAGTGGGCTGCGTGGGATGGGTATTCGTGCTCATGGGGCTGACTCAATATTTTGCAACTGTGCGTTGTTTGCTGGACGCAATCAGGCGTTAGCGATTTCCGGCTTACCCGGAAAAAAGCGAACCTCGTCCGCCATCCGTCGAAACGGGACTCGCCTGTAACGGGTTGTGAACGGTTCCACTCCCTCCCCCCGGCTTTTCCCAGTCCGCGCACTTCTCCAGAATCTGCCCCGTCGTCACGTTCTCAATCACCCCCGACTTGATGCTGATATACGACCCGCCCGCACCGAGCCAGATTTCCTTCGCCGCCGTGATGACGACGCGGCCATTCGAACTTTCGACCGTCACATCGTCGAGACCCGCCATCGTGATCGGGCCGCCTTGCGCCTGAATGCTCACCGGCCCTTTCGCCGCAAACACCTTGATTCCAAGGTTTTGCGCGAACAGGCTGATCTTGTCCATCACGCTCGCAAGCAGCGATTTGCCCGCACCGATGTTGACGTCGTTGCCTGCAACAAGATTGACATGCTTGTTCGCGGTGACATGCACCGATTGCTGCGACGAGGCGGCGATGCCATCGGGACTTGACAGCAGCATCACAGGCTTCGCGAAGCCATTCGCGTTGCCCGTGCCGCCACCTGCCGTGCGACCGCCATTGGACGTTGTGCCTGCAACCGATTGCTGGGTCGCATCGGTGAATGTCTTCAGCGCATCATGGCCGTCCTGCAGGCTTTCAGCCTGGTTCGTCTGGCTCGATTTCGATACGGTGTCGAGCAAAGCCTCCGCAGCCGCGAGCTGCCCGGTCGCCGCAGAGACGTTCATTGGCTGCGCGCTCGACGGCTGCGTCGACACATACAACCCCTGCTCTGCACGCACTGCGCCATATGCGCCCGATTTCAGGTCGAATCCCCGCCCGAGGAACGACCCGCGGGTGTTATCCGTATGATCAACCAGATACCCCAGATGGAGGTGCGAGGCAAAGCTCGTCGTGTAAAGATGAACGCGGTTCTGGCCGCTCGAATCGTCAAGCACCAGCTGGTTGTAGCCGTCGCCGCCAAATTCACGCGAACGAAAGCCGGACAACACGCCGTTCGTGTTCCACACCGGCATTGTTTCGCCGCCATGCAGGCGCGAGATGACCACGGGCATATCGCAGTCGCCGTTTACGAACGCAACGAGTACCTGGTCACCTTTGCGTAGCGGGAAATACCCGCCGCGCTTCGATCCCGCATCCGGCATGGCCGCGCGAATCCAGGCCGATGCCTTTTCGTTGCGATCCTTGCGGCTATAGGTCATCCATACCCGGACGCGATTGCCATCATCGGTGGTGATTTCTTCGTTCTCTGCCGTCGCCACGATACCGGTCTGGACGTGCATTTCGGGCTTGCGGTGCTCGAACGGACTGCGGAACGGCACGAGGCGGCGCTGTGCCTCGATTTCCACCTGGATAAAGCCCACGCTGCCGTCCGCATGATGTACGTCTGTCCCGCCCCGGGCAGTCTTCGCCTGCTCAACGGCTGCGCGCAGGCTCTTGGGAAATCGCGCGAGCGTTTCCATGCCCGGTACGTTGTTCTGGATCAGCCAGTCGCTGGCAATAATCGCCAGCTCGCGATCCTGCTCAGGCAACCTGTCGAAATCAGGATGGCCGCTTAACGTGAACCAGTAACCCGGAAGCGCATAGCGCGGACTACCCACCGCGAAGTAGCGTTTTGCGCGCGAAGCCCATTCTTCGGTCCTGATTCTCGCCTGCAGTTCGCCCTGGTCCGAGCCGCCCCAGCTCTGCGAGCCGGCGTAGAGGTAATCCTCCCCCTGTGCTGGCAGTTCGTCCGTGTCGGCGGCTGGCATGCTGATCTGTTTGGGGAGATCCGGCCGCTTATAGTCGACGCTCGCCAGTGTGAGCGTCGCGCTCTGCACTTCCTGCTGCTCGCCTAGTTGGGTCAGCCCGTCAAACTCTTCGTTGGTGCCGGCGCGGCTGAATTTCAGTTCCTTCTGCGGAAGCTGGGGCCCAAAGTAAAGATCGTCCGCGATCACTACCGTGTGCGACTTGCCATCGCTCGCAAAGTCGAAGCGCGGGAACACCCCCACCTCTTCCATGCTGCGGTGGACGAAATTCCAGTCAGTCTCCCATTGCACGCGGTTTGAGTATGAGCGGATCGGCGAGCGCAGGTCAAAAGTAAAGCTGCCGTTTGCCTGGGGATGCTTCGCGAACACATCAGACAGGATGTCGCGACCGCTTGCTTCCTGCCAGTCGCGGCGATCGCTGCTGAGTTTGAGAAAGCTCAACCACGATGAAAAATGGAGCTGAAAGTACGTCACCCCGCCGTCGCTGCCAAGGCGCAGGGCGCGCTGCACGTAGCCGTGGATTGGCAGGTAATTGCCATCGGACTGCCTGATCCACAGCGTGACCGGCCGCAGCATCAAGGCGCTGAGCTTGATCTGATCGTCGAATGTCGATGCAGCATCGACCGTCACGTCGAAATTGCGACCGAGTCTGGCGTTGATCCTGATATAAAGCGGAATCAACCAGTCTTTGCCTAAAGGCGTATCGAGTTTTGCAAGACGGTCGAGTTGCGCGTATCCGGTGCGCAGCGCGCTGTCCAGCATCTCAGAAGCCATGGTGTTCCCCGTTCAGACGTCAATGCAACGTCGCCACCTGTTAATGGAAAAAGTGGACTACGTGTTTTGTCCGGTGATAGAGTAATTCTGACCGGAAATTAGCGTTGTCGGTAAATTTGCCAATCCATAAACGAATACCGGCCGTTAATTCGCGAATAATATCAAAGTCATTCTTTGCGCGCAGCATGAGAAAGCGGTTTTCTAATTATTATCGACAAGCATGCCGATTTAATGCGGAATGTGTTTTCAAAAAGCTTTCAATATGAAGATGCTTCACCTTACCGATCCGCTTCGTTATTAATCGCACTTCCTTTCGGCAAATGATGCAATAGGCATGACAACGCGCGCAGACCGATTTTCACGGGTCCAGGCCTATCGGGTAGCGGCCGGCTTTAGTTTGCTGGAGCGATCCTGGATTGGTGGGCACGAACCGCACCGATGTCATTGCGCACACGGACACGTGTCGTCGCAGCCGGGTGCCAGTCTGATGCGCCGTTTGCGGGGACAACGTGGCGCGCCGGAATGCGAACGCCGCTGGACGGTGCACATACTGCAGCGATGCCATGCAGCTTCCCTTGCATGGGTGGCCGCCGCACTGGCCGCGGTCGCTCTACCGGTGTTTGCGCAGACGCCGGATGCCGTCCGGTATGTCCCGGCGACTGGAATGCTCCTTATCACCGAGGCGGATCACACCCAAGCGCAATGCCGCCTCAATACGCAGCTTGAAAACGCCACGCCCGTTTTTAACTGGAACAAGACGATCGTAACGCTAGGCAACGTCGAGTACGTGAGCGTCAGGTCGGTAACGCGCTGCGCGGGTGGCGTTGTGCAGATCGAGCGCATTCCCGACAAGGCCGGCACCGTAACCGATGTGAACGTTGCGAGTGGTCTGTATCTCTCGGTGGCCGTCGTGAACTCCAGCCCACTCACCTACACGGCCCTGGTCGCAAAGCTCGGCAGCAGAGAGCCGGTCGCCAATTTTGCTGGAATGTATAGCACGGCGAAGAGTTCGTCGCGCGTACTCAAGGAGTCGTTTACTTACCTTGATTCGCGGCCTGGTCGCATCTCACCGGACGGGCGCTACGTGAGCGTTGACGGCAGCATGCAATGCACTCCGGAAGCTTATCCCGGCGTATGGGATCTAAAGCGTAAGCAAAAGGTCGTGCGCGAGAACGGTTGCGAATCGCTTTTCACATCTTATTGATGCACCTGGCGGCCTGGACCTCGCACAAAACGTCGGCCGCTATATGATCTGGCACATATGACATCAGCAGCGGACCGATTTTCGAACGTGCGAGCCTATCTGGCCGCCGCCGGATTTACCTTGCTGGAGCGATCCTGGCTGGGTGTGCAGGAACAGCACCGGTATCGTTGCGCACACGGACACGTGTCGTCACAGTCGGGCGCCAGCCTGATGCGCCGTTTGCGAGGACAGCGTGGCGCGCTGGAATGCGAACGCTGCTGGACAGCGCAGACGCTGGAGCGCCTTTACGAAACATCCCGTGCTGCGGGGGGCGAATGCCTTAGCAAGCGCTATCGCGGCAAGGCGGCGAAATACCGATTCCGGTGTGGTGCTGGCCACGGGTTCGAGGCGTCGGCTGCGTCCATACTGGATGGACATTGGTGCGCGCGATGCTCGACGCACAAGCGTGCGGAAGACCGCCGGCTTCAGGGAGGGTTGAAGCCGATTCAGGATCGCGCGCGTGAGCGTGGGGGTGAATGCCTGGCCGATACCTATAACGGCCGGATGGCGAAGTACCGGTTTCGATGTGGCCAGGGCCGCGAATGGGAGGTAGCCGGCATCGAGGTCATGCGCAAGGCCTGGTGCCCGCAGTGCTCTGTCGAACGGATGCGTCGGCCGCACGGGCTGGCTGAACTTCAACAGGCCGCCAATAATCGGGGCGGCATATGCCTCTCAAGCCACTACACCGGTGTGCGCCACGAATACGGATTCCGGTGCGCGCACGGGCACGAGTGGTCAATGCGTGGCGCCCAGGTACTCGCGGGGAGCTGGTGTGCGACCTGCAGACGGACAGAGCGGCAGGCTCGTGGGCTGGAGACCATGCGTGCCATCGCGGACGAACGTGGCGGCATCTGCTTGTCAGATGTCTACACCAACAACGAAACGAAGCTTGAGTGGGAATGTGCCCGCGGGCATCGCTGGTGGTCCCGACCGCGACAGATAACGTCCGGCAACTGGTGCGCGCAATGTCACTTCCACTCCCAGATCACGCTTGAGGCAACGCGGAGGCAGAGGCGCTACGAAGCCGCCGCACCCTCGCCTTGACCTTCGACATCCGCAAAGGTCAGTCAGCGAAGAAGCTTTCCGATGATGGTGTCTCCTTGATTTTCGTGCACGCTTCCGGTTAGACACATCGTTGTCTGGTGGGCCTTTGCCTTGCGGCCCCGTATAAATTTCTCTTTTAATCAATCACCTGCTGACTCCCCCCGGCAGCTTTCCGATTGGAACTATGCATCAGGCTCGGCGACTGGCGGTCGAAGCGTGAGGATCACTCTCAAGACTTGGAAGGATTCGGTGTGCGTATCGAGATACCGGAAAATTGAACGTCCCGCGCAGGTTGATTCCCTCCAGATGTGTCGGCGCGATTCTTCTCAAGTGTTCAGGTGCCAGTGGCTCGCCCGTGGCCGCCTGAATGTCTTCAAGAACGCGTTGCATGTGGGTGGTGTTCCACGCCATCAGGATATTGGAGAGAAGTGTGAGCGCGGACGATACCGCCGATAGTGATTCCTGACGGCGTGCAAGTTCGATCGGTATCTTGCCAATATGGATCGCGCGTTGAACGTTGTGAACCGCTTCTCCACGGTTCAAGACATGCTGCATCTCCGCCCGGAAAGGTGCATTGGTGAAGTAGTCGATCAGAAAGATGCTTCTGAACAGCCGCCCAATGTGAACGCCGCCCTCATATACGGCCTGCCCACGCGCCGCTGATCCGAAGCGAGTCAGAGCTTCGACAGCGGTACATTTCCCCGAACGGATAGATGCAGCGATCCTGACAAACTCGTCCCATACGTTGGCGATGAGTTCGAGCCTCACGTCGCGGTCAGTAACCGCAGCGAGTCTTGCCGGGACCTCATGGCGTCGGGGCACATGAAGCCGCCGGTCACGAAGGTGTGACAGGCGAGGGCATAGATCGAATCCTAGTGCGCGTGCCAGGCCCATTGCGAAATCGGTGTAGCCATGGGTGTCGACAGCCAGTTGCGCAATGTCGCCGGCCGCACTCTGGCGGACGACACCTTCGATCGCTGCCCCGGCCTGACGCTCGTTTAACACAATAGGCTGGTCGTAAAAGACACCCCA
Source organism: Paraburkholderia bannensis (assembly GCF_014200455.1). Taxonomy (GTDB): domain Bacteria; phylum Pseudomonadota; class Gammaproteobacteria; order Burkholderiales; family Burkholderiaceae; genus Paraburkholderia; species Paraburkholderia bannensis_A. The sequence goes on from NZ_JACHBW010000042.1 coordinate 18,781, forward strand.
TCGATCAAGCACGTGCGTGTACATCCCGATTGATGTGTGCGCCGCCGCGGATCGGCACGCGCCTGCCAGACGGTACGCGTCGTCTCCAGCGACATCGTGTCGGAAGACGCCAGATCGGCGCGGCCCCAGTGAGCGGCTACGGGATGCTCCTGCACGAATTCGAGGACAGCATCGGCAGCGAGCCGAAGCGTTCTCTTATCCTCAAGGCGTTTCATCATCTGACGGATTGCAGCCGGCGAAATCTCCGGGACCATTCGGGAGATCTCCGCTGCTGAGAGCGAGGTCCCATGCGCCAGCACGGCCGAATACATCATGAGCAATTCGACCCGCGATCGAGGCTCGCGCCCAAGCAGGATCCAGCTGAAGCGCGTTGCGCTGTCAATTTCGAGGATGATCTCTGGTAGCTGGCCGGGCGGATGGGCTGCAAAAATAGCTCGTCGCAGTCGATCGGCTTCGACGTCTTCCGGCTGGGCTTCCAATGGATCGAGATGCACGGCAGTATCGATCCACACGTTGCCGTCATCAACCGCACGATCCAGCAGCGCAAGGCGCTGGTCGAGATGGGCGAGTACCGGACAAAGAAATTCCTGAGGGTCCTGTGGTAGCCCAAGATGCCCGTAAAGGTTGTTACGCTTGGTCCGCCAATCTTCCGTGGTGATCAGCATATGTGCCGAACTCCGGAATGAAAAGCTGTGCCCAACAAAAATCGTTCCGTTGCGAAGAGCAATACGCAACGCAAAGAGCGTGGCCCATTCAAAGGCCACCATTGCCTTCAGACGGTCGTAACCATCGATCGCTTCCCGCCAGGGGCGCCCAAGCCGGATATTCACGCCGTCGGGCAACAGATAGGCGTGACGCCGGTAGAGACCACGCAACAGAATGATCGCATCCAACACCGGATGCACGGATTCCGATTCGAATGGCAACTGGACGACACTCATCAACAGATTGCGCGCGCAGTACCGCTTCCGAAGTAAACACTGCCGAATCTCGCCGCGGCGGCTGGGTACATGTGGTTGCAGAACCTGATCTGCCAGCAGGCAAAGCTCTTGGCCGAGCGCTTCGCGCGAGAGCGATTCGTCGTTCGCGAGCGCCTTTACGGCGAGAGCGAATTCACGAAGCTGATCAGCCGCTTTCAATCGCGCGCTCTCCACGTCACGGGAGGCATCGTTGACGGCTTTCAAGACCCACCGACGCAACATTGTGAGAACCTGATCGGTCGCTGTACAACGGCTGTATCGCATGAAACACGCCGCTTCAAGCCTTCTTCCTTGCGGCTCGATCCGTTTGCTGATCGAAGCTGGCCGGCTGGCACAGCGTCGCGCGTAGTGCCGTACGACCGCGTCGTTACACTCGCCAGGCCAGCAGTCCGCCGCCCCATACATCGTGAGCAGCTTGATCTTGTCGAGCACCTCACTCATCTGGTGCATCGAGCCGCGAAGCGGGACAGCCCACAGCCACCGCTGGAGACTTGTGTGGTCGCCATACGGCTGAGCCAGAAGACGCTGCCAACTCTCGAGCCGGTCGATGCCGAGCGCCTGGGCAAGCGTCTCGTGCAGTGAGTGCTCGATATCATGTACTGCCTGAATGACGAACTGCCTCAGCCTGCGATCTGGAGGTATCACGATACGATGTTCGTAAAACCAGCGCTTCAGATCACTCATTAGCTGCCCGCGCTCAGGACGGCCGGTGAGCTGTTCCTTGAGCCAGCGGATCACATACCGGCGCTGACGTTCGGCGATCGACCGGAAATTCGCCACAGACTTCGCAAAACTCTGGTGGTCGGACAGGGTCTTGAAGTTACCGTCATAGATAGACGGGAGCGTGCCGACATCCGGCGGCTGGACATCAAGCTGCTGGCCAATATGTCGCCATAGAATGGTTGGGATTTGCCTCTAGGAATCAAGCGGCTGTCCGGTCATTTTCAGAAAGCCAATGTGCAGCGCGATGGCCAGACGGTAAAGGTCGGTGCGCCGCGAATCGATCTGCGCCCGTTCGCGTTTTGAAAACGTGAAGAATGTGTTGATCTCGAATTCGCTCAACTCACGCGGCACCTGCCTGATCCCAAGATATGCCAGTCGCCAGTGATCCATCAGGCCGCTCCGCGTCGTTGACGAGAGCGGTCAAGCGTAGCTGCGCAAAATCATCGATGCCACGGTAGAAATCGGGATGTCGGCATGGAAGCCCAGCGACTAAGGAAAGCACCTGATCAGCGCCCAAAAATTGACATAACGTCTGATTTGCGGAGACGACTCAGTTGGTCGCAGTTGACATAACCACTCCCAAAATTAAAGTTTGATAACTTTGGTTATGTTAAATATTTAATGAGGAGACCGACCAACGATAAAGCCCGAGTTCGCCAACCTCGGCGCATCAGCCGACTCTGTGTCGCTAGGCGTTAAGGTTTATTCGATGTCTGCCATCGGCCGCAGGAATGTGCATGCCTCCACGCAGGGCGGCAGGCGTCGAATAAACCCGATGGAGGAAACCGCGGAGTGCC
>NZ_JACHBW010000043.1 GCF_014200455.1 Paraburkholderia bannensis
CCGAAACATTGGCTGGGTTGCATTTCGTCGTATTCTCCGTGCTTATGCTCGTCCACTTTGCAGCCCTTAACAAAAGTGCATAACACCTTCTAAGCAGAAATGTTATCGTTTGAAAAAAATGCTTTCCGGGAACGCCAAAAAAACGGCGCAAAATAAATAACACCAGACCTGCGCGATGAATACATTGAGACCGCGTTATGGGCAGCATGACGCGATTGCCGCACGAAACCTATCGGAACGGGTGAATCCCAATTTTGTCCGGGCATCGGTCGTCCTGACAGCCGCACTCATTGCCTTCGATATCGTGGCCGCCAAGGTCACAGGATTTGAAATCATCATTTCGGACAGATGGGAACCCATTGCCATCAATCTGATTTGCGTTGTCATTCTGTTCGCACTCAGCAAGATGGAGCGATACGCTGCCCTGAGTGAAACTGCAAGACTGCGCCGCTGGACCATCGCTCTGTCTGGCATTGCCGCGATGAGAATATTTCTGGCTGCGTCAATGGTTTTCCAGTCCCTCTCGGTTGCCCACAATGCCCCGCTGATCGATGAAGCGCTCATTGGCGTCGACCGGCGCATCGGCTTTCACTGGGAATACCTGGCAGCCTGGTATGCAAGGCACGATCACATCAAATTCTTCTCGAATTGCCTTTATGTCCTCTGGGGACCGCAAGTCGTCGTCACAGTGATCGTTTTATCGATGAAAAATCGAATTCGTGAATTGACCGAATTTGTTTTCCTGTTTGTTGTGATCGCATCGATATCCATCGCCATATCGGCATTCATCCCTGCAGCGAATCCGTTCTTTCACTACAGGATGGTCGATCTTTACGGCTCGACTCCATGGTCGCAGTTCTATCCCTTGAGGGACGGGACCTTGCGCAGCGTCGACCTGGGTTTGAACCAGGGACTGGTGTCGTTTCCGTCCATGCACGCGGCGGCAGCAGTTCTGTTCGTCTACGCGGTGCGCCACGTCAAATATTTCTTCACCGTGTCTGTCGTGGTGAATGTTTTGATGACCTTTGCCGCGCTTTACGGCGGCGCTCATTATTTGATCGACCTGTTCGCGGGCTAGGCGCTTTCGGCGGGAGTCATCTGCGCTGCCCGATGGTTTGATCGGAGGAATCAATCGAGGCGTCGCTGAACGGCGCGTCTTGCGCTCCGGCAACCCGCACGCACACGCAACCCCTTCGGCAGAAATTCTTTATGCTCTCGCAAAGTCCCCAGCAGAGCCTAACAACGAATTGACCAAAGAGGGTTCCATGTCAGACAGACAAGGTTCCAAGGATTCCAATGGCGGCGTACGTTCGCTGGTCCTGATCGCCGCCATCGTGGTGGTCCTCGTGGGCGCTTTCGCCTATACCGCAGGCTGGCTCTCGCCGGGGCGCATCACCCCCGCCAAGGTCGTCAATGGCCTCGCGCCGCCAGGCGGCCCCGCGCCCGGCTTCCGGCGCAATCACGCCAAGGGCATCTGCTTCACGGGCACGTTCGAGGCCAACGGCGCGGCCGCGGCGCTTTCCAGAGCGCCCATGTTCGCCGCCGGTTCCTATCCCGTCACGGGACGCTTCAACCTGGCCACGGCCGACGCCAAAGCCGCTGACGCCAGCGTGCGCGTGCGAGGCCTGAGCCTGCGCATCGTCACGCCCGACGGCAGCGAATGGCGCTCGGCCATGATCGACGCGCCGTTCTTCCCGGTCGCCACGCCGCAGGCGTTCTACGCCTTGCTTCAGGCGGCCGGCAACAAGAGCGACCCTGACGCCATGAAGAACTTCATCGCCGCGCACCCTGAATTCGCGAAATTCGGCGCCTGGGCCGGCAGCGCGCCGTGGACGGCTTCCTATGCGCAGGAGCGCTACAACAGCCTCAACAGTTTCGTGTTCACCAATGCGCAGGGCGAAGACCATGTGGTGCGCTGGTCCTTCGTGCCCGCGCAGAAGCCGGAGGCGGTCTCGCCCGATGCGCTCAAGCAGCGCGGCGCCGATTTCCTCGCCGCCGACATCACCGATCGCGTGCATGCCGGGCCGCAGCGCTGGACCATGATCGTGACCGTGGCCGATGCGGGCGACCCCACCGCTGACCCCAGCAAGGCCTGGCCGGACGACCGCCGCAAGGTGGAGGCGGGCACACTGGTGGTCAGCGCGATCGAGCCGGAGCCGGACGGCCCCTGCCGCGACCTGAACTTCGACCCGACGGTTTTGCCGGCCGGCATCCACGTTTCCGACGATCCGTTCCCCGCCGCGCGGTCCGCCGCCTATTCGGTCTCGTTCAACCGCCGCACCGCGGAGGACAAGGACTACCCGCACACGCCTGCCGAAGGAGCGAAGCCATGACGCCGAGCCAAGCCACTGAAGCACGCTTTTCGCCACTGCAACGCGCCCTGCACTGGATCATGGCGATCTGCATCCTGTCGATGCTGTTCATCGGCGTGGGCATGGTGTCGACCATCCGGCCCGATTACCTCACGCTCGTGTCGATCCACAAGCCGCTTGGGATCGTCATCCTGATCCTTGCGCTGATCCGCCTGGTCACGCGGCTGGTGAAAGGCGCGCCAGCGCTGCCCGCCGACATGCCCGAGCCGATGAAACTGGCCGCGCATCTCTCGCATCTGGCCTTTTATGCGCTGATGATCGCGCTGCCGCTGATCGGCTGGGGCATGCTCTCGGCGGCGGATTATCCGGTCATGGCCGCAGGCATCCGCCTGCCAGCGATCCTGCCCCATAGCAACGAACTGCATTCGCTGCTATGGAACGCGCACCGTTTCCTTGCGCTGTGTTTCTTTGCGCTGATCGTCGTGCATCTGGCGGCGGCCTTGTTCCACGCGCTGGTGCGGCGCGACGGCGTATTCAAGGCGATGTCGCCCTGGGGCTGAAGCGTATCGTCGAAGCGGCAGGCAGTTTAAGGGGCGGATTCAAAGGGGCGGATTCAATCCGCCCCTTTCGTTTGATGCGCGTGCTCAATGCTGGCGCGGTTTAGCCCACGATTCAGGCCACGATTGTTTTCCCAGATGCAACTCTGATTTCGTTCTATTAGCATTGTCTTTCGATAGCAACGTTCTAAACTCCCTCCATCGCAATTGCGACGCACCGCAGAAAGGTGCTTCGCCAGATTGCTGCTTGATCCGGAGGTGTTGTCATGTTGCAAATCTTCGAAGGCGCCGCGGCCATTGTCGCTTTGAGCCTTTATCTGATTCCGTCAATCGAGGCCGACGCGCGCAATCACAGCGATGCGCTGGCGATCACGCTGGTCAATATCCTGCTGGGCTGGACCATCGTCGGCTGGTTCGCGGCACGCGCCTGGGCGCATCGCCGTCACGACGATCGCCTGCTCGCGCGTGCGGGCCGCAAATTCCGCAGCGCCGCCGGTCGCATCACCAGCCAGAAGATCGTCGAGCACGTGAAGCTGCGCGCAATCCAGCAATGCCGCGATAAAACGGCCCGCAATAGCCGTATTGCGACCAATCTTTGCTCGTAGGAATTCGGGCGGCCATGCACCGCCTTGTTTTAATTTTTTTCCCGCTTTTGCCAAGCGTGTTTTGTCCGCTTGTTCCCGAGTACGAAGTAAAAATGCAGTCGAATATCCCGTTGTCGAAGTTCCCCCGTACCGTTTCCCGGTTGATTGCTTCGCTGTTCGCCACCGCGACGGTTTTATCGGCGTGCGCGTCGGCAGGCGACGTCACCGCCACCGGCAAGGATGGCGTCTATATGGTGACCGCTTCCGCAGCCGGTGGAAGTCTCGCCTGGGCGCGCGCGCACCGCCGCGCCCAGGCCGAAGCCACTGACTACTGCAAAGCGCGTGGCATGCAGACGAGCTTTAACACCGAAAGCCGGCAAGGCATGGTTGCGCTCGCGGAACAGGATTCCGTGCTGCGCTTCCAGTGCAATCCGAAGTTCTAGAGCGAGCGCTTGATCGCCTGCTCCAGCAACGACAGGCCCAGATCGATTTCCGCCTCGCTCACGGTGAGCGGCGGCGCGATGCGAAACACGCCGCCCATGCCCGGCAACTGCACGATGTTCATACTCAGGCCGAGGTTCATGCACTCGCGGGTGATCTTCGCGCCCAGTCCATCGGCGGGCGCCTTGGTGCGGCGGTCCTTGACCACTTCCATGCCGAGCAGCAAGCCACGCCCGCGCACGTCGCCGATGCAATCGAAGCGCTCCATCAGGTCGAGCAGCCCGCGCCGCAGGCGGTCGCCCATCACGTTCGCCCGTTCGACCAGCCCTTCGCGCGCCACCACGTCCAGCACCCGCAGGCCCACCGCCGCCGGCAGCGGATCGGACACATGCGTCGTATAGAACAGATAGCCGCGCTCGTGGGCCTGCTCCTCGATTTGCGCGGACGTCACCACCGCCGCCAGCGGCAAACCCGCGCCCAGCGTCTTCGATAGCGTGAGAATGTCGGGCGTGACGCCGTCGCGCTCGAAGGCAAACATCGTCCCGGTGCGGCCCACGCCCGTTTGCGCTTCATCGAGAATCAGCAGCATGCCGCGCTCTTCGCATTTGCGCTTGAGCGCCGCCAGATAGCCCGGCGGCAGTTCGATGATGCCGCCCGAACTGAGGATCGGCTCGGCGATGAAGGCCGCCAGATTGCCGCTCGACTGGCGGTCGATCAGATCGAATGCGTAGTCGAGTTCGGCGAGATAGTCGTACGCCCCCTCCCCGCCAAAGCGCGGCCGGTAGGTGAACGGCGCAGGAATCGCGAATGATCCCACCGCCGCCGGACCCACGCCCTTGCGCCCCGCGCTGTACGTGGCCGACGCCGCCGCCCCCGTCATGCCGTGCCACGACTGCGCAAAGCCCACGATTTCGTATTTGCCGGTCACGAGCTTCGCCATGCGGATGGCGGCTTCGTTCGATTCCGCGCCGGTGCTCAGCAGCAGCGCGCGGTCGAGGCCGGGCGGCGTGATCTCGGCCAGGCGCGTGGCGAGATCGACAACGGGCCGCGAAAGCATGCCGCTAAACAGGTGATCGAGCCGCCCCGCGTATTCCTGGATCACCGCGACGATCTCCGGATGGCTGTGACCGAGCACGGCGCTCATCTGGCCCGAGGTGAAATCGAGGATCGGGCGAGCGTCGGCGTCATAGACGAAACTGCCTTGCGCACGCTCGATGATCATCGGTTCGAAGGTCCCGCCGTAGCGGATCAGATGCTGCCTGGCGTTGCGCCAGAAGGTTGCGTCGTCGTTGCGGGACACCGTGGGTCTCCTCGTGAGTGACTCGTGAATTGGCGGCATGCCTTGCAGTCTAGGACGCGTCCTGCATTTACAAAATCGAATAGTATTAATAGGAGCTAGAAGCCGCGCTAATATCCAACCCCAATTTGTGAGTCATCTCGTGAGCCGGGTACTCGAAATCGACCTGCTGCGCTCGTTTGCCGTAATTGCCGAGGTGCGCGCGCTCAGCCGCGCCGCCGATCGTGTGGGCCGCACGCAATCCGCGCTGAGCCAGCAGATGAAGCGGCTCGAATCCATCGTCGATCAGCCGCTGTTCCAGCGCACCGGGCGCGGCGTGGTGCTCACGCATCCGGGCGAGCGCTTGCTGGTGCACGCGCAGCGCATGCTGCGCCTGCATGACGAGGCGATGGCCGATCTGAGCGGTACGGGGCTCAGCGGCAGCCTGCGTTTTGGCTGCCCCGACGACTACGCCACCGTGTTCCTGCCCGCGCTGCTGCGCCAGTTTTCGAGCCAGCATCCGCATGCGCTGGTGGAGGTAGTTTGTGCGCCCACGCCCAGGCTGCTCGATCTGCTGGACAAGCGCGCGGTCGATCTGGCGATGGTCTCGCTGCCCGATGCAGCGCCTGGCGAAGACCTGATTCGACGCGAACAACTGGTGTGGATCGGCTATCCGGGTCTCGATCCTGCGCACTTCGATCCCTTGCCGCTGGCGCTTTCCGATGCCGACACGCTCGACCATATCGCCGCCTGCGAAGCGCTGCAGGGCGCGGGCCGAGCGTGGCGGATCGCCTGCGCGAGCAGCAGCCTCTCCGGAATGATCGCTTTGGTGCGCGCGGGCCAGGCATTCGCGGTGATGACGCAGACGGCCGTGCCGCCCGATCTGGCCAACCTCAACGGCGATCCCGCACTGCCGCCCTTGCCTGCAGTGGGCATCACCGTGAAATCCAGCCGCAAGCGGCCGTCGCAACTGGCGGCGGCGTTCGCGGAACATATCCGCGCGGTGTTGCCCGTACTTTGAGCGCCCGCTTTTTTTCCCGCTTTTTTCCTGCTTATTTCTCGCTCATTTCCCGCTGATCGACACCGGCGCCGCGATCGCGTCCACCTTCACGGCGCGCGGAATCAGATGCTGGGCCGCGAATACGTCAGCGACACGTTGCTGGCTCGCGAGTATCGATGTATCGAGCGGCACGATCCCAAAGCGCGAACGCGCCAGAAAACGGCTGACGACGACAGGCGGCACGCCGGTCTCGCGCGCAATCAATTGCGCGGTCTCATCGCGATGCGTGCTCACCCACGCATCGCCGTCGGCGACCGCGCGCAACACCGCTTCGACAATATCGCGGTGCGCCTTCACGAAGTCAGGCGCGCCGAGAAAAAAGCTATAGGGCTGCGGAATGCCCGAGGCGTAATCGGCAAGCGTGCGCGTAGGCTCCGCTGCCTGCACCACCGCGAGATACGGATCCCAGATTGCCCAGGCGTCGACGTGACCGCTGTCGAACGCGGCACGCGCATCGGCAGGCGAAAGGAACACTGGCTTGACGTCCTCATAGCGCAGCCCCGCCTGCGCGAGCGCGGCCACCAGCAGATAATGCGAGCTGGAACCGCGCGCGAGCGCCACCGTATGGCCCTTGAGATCGGCCACGCTCTTGAGTGGCGAGCCCGCGCGCACGATCAACGCCTCGTTGTGCGGCCCGGCGGGTTCCGCCGCGAGATAGGCAACGCGGCTACCCGCAGCCTGCGCGAAAATCGGCGGCGGCGCGCCCGTATAGCCGATGTCGATCGAGCCGGCGTTCATCGCTTCGAGCAAGGGCGGCCCGGCAGGAAACTCGGTCCAGCGCACCGCGTAGCCTTTCGCCGCCAGCGCGCTGTCGAGCGTGCCGCGCGCCTTGAGCAGCGTGAGCGGCGTGCCCTTCTGATAGCCGATGTTCAGCACTGCTTCGGCCGATGCCGGCATCGGTGTCATGAGCGCACCTGATGCCGTTACCGCGGTGAATAGCGCGGCGATGCGTATGCGCGAAAGCGTTTTGATGAACCACTGCATAATCGCTGCCCTCTCGATGAAAATCAGAAAAAGTCCTTACGCAACTGGATGCCGAAGTAGCGATCGGCATCGCGCGGCACGCCAATCGTCACGTAGCCCGAACCCGTCGCCATCACGCTCACATAAGATTTATCGAGCAGGTTCTTGCCGATCAGCGCAACACGCCAGCCATTGTCGAAATTCAGCGCAACGCTCGCATTGAGAATGCCGTACGCGCCCTGAATGGTGTTCGGCGATTGCGCGAGGTCGTACTGCACGCGGCTTTGCCAGAAGTAATTCGCGTACAACTCAAGCTCAGGGCCGATGGGCAGCGGGTGGCGATAATCGGCGGAAATATTGGCCTTGAACGTCGGCGAGAACGGCAGCGTCTTGCCATTGACGTTGCAGCTCGCCTGCGCGCCCACGGGGCAATTGAATTCGTCGATATGCGCGTCGGTGAACGCCAGGCCGCCGGTGAGGCTCAAGCCGCGCAGCGGACGCGCGCCCAGATCCAGCTCGACGCCGCGCGTCGATACCGTGCCGGCATTGATGAGGCGCGTGACCACCTGGCCGGCCACCGTGTCGTAATAATTTGCCTGGTAGTTCTGATAATGGGTGTCGTACAGCGCGATATTGGCGGTGTAGCGATGATCGGGCGTCTGCATCTTCGCGCCGATCTCGTACGAATTGGATTCTTCGGGACGCAGCGCGGGCGTATCGCGCTGCTGCATGTTGAAGAACACGTTGAAGGCCGGCCCCTTGTAGCCGTGCGAGTACATCGCATAGAGCATGACGTCGCGCGTGAGGTCGAACTCCAGACCCGCGCGGCCCGACAGGCCATTGGCGCTCGTCCAGCCCGACGACGCGAACGAGGGATTGATACCCGAGACCGCCGCAGCCGAGGTCGAGGTGCGCTCGAAGTCATAGCCCACCTCATCGTGCGTGACGCGCAGACCCGTGATGGCGCGCAGACGCTCGCTCAGGTGAAACGTACCTTCGCCATAGGCCGCGAAGCTGTTGGTGAGCGTGCCGAACTCCGCGTCTCCCGTCGTGTGCGTGAGCGTGGACGAACCGGGATAGCATGGCGTGAGACCACTGACGATGCTCGCCGACGTCGAGTTCTTGCAGGTCGTCACGGCGCGGTTGTAGTGCTCGTTATCCTGCGTATGAAGCGCGTAGACACCGGCGACATAGTCGAAGAAGCCACCCTTTGGCGAAGCCAGCCGCAGTTCCTGCGATAGCTGTGTAAAGCCCAGATCGCCGCGATCGTTCGAGCTGGGAATCTGCTGATAGACCTGTGGGACCCAGGCTTCATCGGTGCGTTGGCGGTTGAGCCATTGGCGGTAGGCTGAAATCGAAGACAGCGTGTAGCCGCCGCCCAGTTTCCAGTCGACCTGCGCGGAGACGCCCCAATTGGTGTCTTCCACCGAAGGCCCATAGGGATAGTTCACTTCGCGGTTCTGCAGGCTCGGCACGACGGGCGAAAGCGCAGCGGCGTAGATGGGATTGGTCGCCTTGCCGATCACGCCGGCCGCGTACGAATCGTGCGCGTACATGTAGTCGGCGATGACCGTCGCCTTCACATTGCTGCTGGGCGTGAACACGAATTTCGAGCGGAAGCCCTTGTGGTTATAACCGTTGATCTCTTCGCCGTTGTAGACGTTCTTGACGTTGCCGTCGTAGCGGCCATACAGCGCGGTGAACGAGCCCGTGAGCAATCCTGGCAGCAAGGTGCCTTCCACGCCGGCGCGCACGCGTTGCTCGCCGCCTTGATAGAACTGCGTGTCGACATAGCCGGTGGGCTGCTTCGCCGGATCGCGCGTGACGATGTTGATGACGCCCGCCGTTGCGTTCTTGCCGAACAGCGTGCCCTGCGGGCCGCGCAGCACTTCAACGTGATCGACGTCCAGCAGGTCGAGCGTTGCCTGGCCGGGCCGCGCATAGACCACGCCGTCGATCACGGTGGACACCGAAGGCTCGACCCCCGGCGAGGTCGAATTGGTCCCTACGCCACGGATCGTCAATGTGGTGTCCTTGCTCGACAGCGAGGGCTTGAAAGTGAGTTCTGGCACTGCCGTGACGAGTGACTGCACGGTGTTGTTGCCTGCGCGTTCCATCTCCGCGCCGCTGACCACGGTGAGCGCGATGGGCACCTTCTGCGCCGATTCGTTGCGGCGCGTGGCGGTCACCGTGACCGTCGGCAATTCGGTTGGCCTTTGCGCGGAAGCCGACGATGCCGCTACGGCCGGCGCCGCTTGATCGGCACGATCGTTTGTGCCGTCGGCTGCGTGGGCCGACGCGACAGTAGCGGCGCAAATAGCGCTCACAATCAGTTTCTGGCGGGTGAGCGGCGTGCAAATGTAATTCATCGGGTTGTTGTTCACGTTGAGTTTTATTGTTTTGCGGTGTTTTGAATTACGCGTGGCTTATCGCTCGCGCACCGGCCGCTGCAATCCCAGGTGGTCGCGCAACGTCTTTCCTTGATATGTCGTCCGGAACAGTCCGCGGCGGCGCAGTTCGGGAACCACGAGTTCACAGAAGCGCTCCAGCCCGCCGGGCAGATCGGCGGCCATGATATTGAAGCCGTCGGCGGCGCCGTTTTCGAACCAGTGCTGCATCGCGTCGGCCACGCTTTGCGGCGTGCCGACCAGCGTGAAATGCCCGCGCCCGCCTGCAATGCGCAGATAGAGCTGGCGCACCGTGAGCCGCTCATTGCCCGCGATGCTGGTGAGTAACTGCTGACGGCTGCGTTGACCGCTATCGGTCATCGGCAGATCCGGCAGGGGCGCGTCCAGCTCGACGCCGCCCAGATCGAAATTGCCGATCATCCGTGCGAGCAGCGCAAGACCGGCCTCGGGATGCACCAAGGCCTGAAGCTGCGCCTCACGCGAACGCGCCTCTTCCAGCGTCGGTGCGACGATCACCGAGAGTCCCGGCATGATCTTGAGCGAATCGCTATCGCGCCCCGCCGCGACGACGCGCTGTTTGAGATCGCGATAGAACGCCTGCGCGGTCTCGAAACTGGCTTGCGCCGTGAATACGACTTCCGCCGTGCGCGCCGCCAGCTCACGCCCGCGCTCCGATGACCCGGCCTGCACGACCACGGGCCAGCCTTGCGGCGTGCGCGCCACGTTCAGCGGACCATCGACGCAAAAATGCTCGCCACGATGCAGCGGCGTGCGCAGCGTTGCCGCGTCGTAGTATTGGCCGCTGCGCTTGTCGCGAACGAAACTCGCATCGTCCCAGCTATCCCAAAGCGCGGTCACGACGCGATGAAATTCCTCGGCGCGCGCGTAACGATCGACATGACTGTAATGCTCGGCCCGGCCGAAATTGCCCGCCTCCGCCGCGTTGTCGGTCGTCACGAGATTCCACCCTGCTCGACCGCCGCTGATGTGATCGAGCGAAGCGAACTTGCGCGCGAGGTGATACGGCTCGTTGTAGCTGGTGGTCGCCGTGCCGATCAGGCCGATCCGCTGCGTCGCCACCGCCAGCGCGGGCAGCAAGGTCAGCGGATCGAGACGGTCTGCGCGCGCCACGCGGTCCGCACCGGGGCCCGTGTTGGCAGCCACGCTGTCCGCGACGAACAACGCGTCGAAGCAGGCCGCTTCGGCCAGCTGCGCAAGCCGGATCCACGCGTGGATATCGAGACCTGCATCGGCCTGAACTTCGTCGAGACGCCAGGCCGCGAGGTGGTGACCCGTTTCCATCAGGAACGCGCCCAGGTGCATCTCACGTTTCATCGAACTCCTCATTAATCCGGTAGATTCCATCCGGCAGCCTTGTCTATGCGATGCCATCCGTTTTAACAACGATTTTGCGCATCGCGCAGACCGCGTTGATATCGCTGGCCGGATCGAACGGTTAGCGCTAACATTTGGCGGCAGTTTCCTTTGCGCGGCGCGCCTGCGTCAAATAACGAAATCGGCAGAACTTATGCGAAATACGGCTAAACACGCAGCGGAAGAAGAGCCGCATACGCGGCTGCGGCGCAACTCGGGACGCGTCACGCTGCGCGATGTCGCGGACCACCTGGGCATCTCGCAGATCAGCGTTTCACGCTACTTTCAGGATCCCGAACGCGTTTCCGGGTCGCTGCGCGAGCGCATCGCGCAAGCCGTCGCGCAACTGGGCTATGTGCCGAATCTTGTAGCGGGCGGCCTGGCGTCCGCGCATAGCAGGGTGATCGGCATGGTGATACCCAATATCTCCGGGCCGATTTTCGCGGCCACGATCCAGAGCTTCAGCGACGCGGTCACGGCGCACGGCTATCAACTGCTGCTGGCGTCCAGCTATTTTTCGGGCGAACAGGAAGAAAATGCCGTGCGCGGACTGCTGGGCTGGTCGCCTGCCGCGCTGGTGCTGACCTCGCATTTCCACACCCAGGCCACCGAGGCGATGCTCGCGCGCACGAGCGTGCCGGTGATCGAGACATGGGACTATCAAGCGCGCCGCAAGCCGTGGCAGGTGGGGTTCTCGCATCCAGAGGTGGGCCGCATGGCGGCCCGTCATTTGCTGGAGCGCGGCTATCGGCGTATCGCCTTCGTGCAGAACAGCGCGGCGGGCGACTTCAGCGCGCTGGAGCGACGTGACGGTTTTGCCGAGGTGATGCGCGAGCATGGCCGCGAACCCCGCTTCCACGTGCCGCAGGAAGCGCAGCCCGCGCACGCGGGACGCGAGGCGCTCTTCGCGCTGCTCGACGGCCCCGACCCCGCTGATGCGATCGTATTCGCCAACGACAACCTGGCCTCGGGCGCCCTGCTCGCGGCGCAGCGCGCGGGCATCGCGGTGCCGCAGCGGGTGGCGCTCATGGGATTCGGCGACTTTCCGTTCTCGGAGATGCTCACGCCAGGGCTGACCACGATCCGGCCACCCGCGCGTCAGATGGGCGTACTGGCCGCCGAGCTGATCTTCGCGCGGCTCGATGCCGTGCAAGCGGGCAAGGAACGCGCTGGCGCCGTGCGGCGGCCCAAGGCGCTGGCGTGCGAGCTGATCGTGCGTGAGAGCACCTGACGATACGGGGCAAAGCCGGTCGGGCGAGCGGGACGGGTGCAGCAACATCTGCGGCGGCGGGTGCGCGGTATACTTCGCGAACGCCCTCCGACCTTGCACCCGCATCGCCAGCGCACCCTGAATCATGAGCGAGTACGTCCACTACCAGCAGGTATCCGAGGTACCCGGCCTCGTGCTGAGTACCGCGCGCTTCGCTGAATTCAGCTTTGATCGGCACTTCCACCTGGACTTTCACGTCGGACTCGTCAGCGAGGGTGTGCAGCGTCAGGGCAGCCACGGCAAGAGCGTACTGCTGGGTCCTGGTACGATCGCCCTGATGCCGCCAGGCGAAATCCATGATGGTGCGGCCCAGGACGGCGGCGAATACACGCTCAAGACTTTTCGGCTATCGCAGGAGCTGGTCGCCGGCGTGGCCGGGGAAATCAGCGGCCGGTCGCACGTACCCGAACTCAGCAGCGCGGTGCTGGACGATCGGCTGCTCGCAGGCAGCCTCGTACGCCTGCACGACACGATGCGCGATAGCGGCGGCGCAGGCGGCCTCGACGTGCAGACGCAATGGCTCACGTTGCTGGAGAGTCTGTTGCTTCAATCGCGCGCCGTCGTACCCGAACGCGTGCCGGGCGCGCTCGCGCCGGCCCAATGGGGCCGCGTGCGCGACTACTGCTACAGCCGTCTCGCCGAAAAGATCACCCTCGAAGAATTGGCCGCGCTATGCGGCCTCGGCCGCTTCCAGTTCCTCAAGCAATTCAAGCTGACCATCGGCATGACACCGCACGCATGGCTGCTGCGCCTGAGGCTCGAACATGCCTGCGAACTGCTGCTGCAAGGCTCGCAGGCCATCGCCACGGTCGCACAGGCCGTCGGCTTCTACGATCAGAGCCATTTCAATCGCGCATTCCGCCAGGCTTATGGCGTCGCGCCTTCGCGCTTTCGGGCCTGAATTCTTGCGGTCGGGTTCAAGGCGGTTCCGTCGCGTCCGCCAATTCATCCGTCAATTTTTTACAAGCGCTGCGCCCCTCGTCCGACATACGATGCCCGCATCCGGGGCATAGGCCCCTGCCGAGTTGAGGAAATGACCATGACGAGCAGTAACAGGGCGCCGGCGTTGGGCTTTACGAGCGACAACATCGCGGGCGCATCGCCCGAAGTCGTCGAAGCGCTGGTGGCGGCGAGCGCCGGACAAGCCAACCCTTATGGCGCGGATCCGTACACCGAAAGCGTGGAGCGCCGGCTGTGCGAAATCTTCGAACGCGAAGTGGACGTGTTGCTGGTGCCGACCGGCACCGCCGCCAACGCTCTCTGCTTGAGCGCGATGACGCCGCCCTGGGGCAACATCTATTGCCACGCGTCCAGCCACATCAATAACGACGAATGCGGTGCGCCCGCGTTTTACACCAATGGCGCGAAGCTTGTGAGCGTCGACGGTCCGGCTGCGAAGATGGATCCGGCGAAGCTGCTCGAAGCGGCTCGCGCCAAGGTCGGCGATGTGCATTCGACGCAACCCGCCTGCGCGAGCATCACGCAGGCAACCGAGCAAGGCAGCGTCTATACGGTCGGCGAAATCGAGACGATCGGCGATGCGTGCAAGGCCGCGAATATACGGCTGCATATGGATGGTTCGCGTTTTGCAAACGCGCTGGTTTCGCAGGGGTGTACGCCTGCGGAGATGAGCTGGAAAGCGGGTGTGCATGCACTTTCGCTAGGCGCGACAAAGAACGGAGTGCTTGCGGCCGAGGCGATTGTGTTGTTCGATCGGTCGTTGGCGGGTGAACTGGCGTTTCGTCGCAAGCGGGCGGGACATCTCTTTTCGAAGATGCGGTTTCTGGCCGCACAGATTGACGCTTATTTGAAGGATGATTTGTGGTTAAGGAATGCGCGTCAAGCAAATGCTGCGGCGCTGCGGCTTATGCAGGGGCTGGGTGGGATTGAAGGCGTTGAGGTTTTGGGTGCGCCTGAGGCGAATATTGTTTTTTGTAAATTGCCCGAGGCGTTGATCGAGAAACTGCTGGGTGCTGGATTCCAGTTTTATCACGACCGCTGGGGAAAGGGGGTCGTGCGCTTCGTGACGGCTTTTTCGACTACGTTTGAGGATGTGGATGGCCTCGTGGAGCGGGCGCGGGCTGTGTGAGCGGAACAGAGCGATTTCGCCCACGCGCCCGGTGGATTGAAACCTCACTTACCCATGATCCGGGTCTCGGACTCGCCTACGATCACGATTTCCGTGCGCCGGTTTTTGGCCTGCCCTTCAGGCGTATCGTTGCCGGCGACGGGATGATCGTAGGCAAAGCCCCTGGTCGTGACCCGCGAGCCGGCGATACCCCGCGTCTCAAGTGCATCGGCAACGGTCGTGGCGCGCGCCTCGGACAACTGCATGTTGTACTCGTGCGTGCCGACATTGTCCGTATGCCCTTCGACGATGATCGGCTTCTCGCTGCGTTTGAGCAGCACGACTGCGCGGGCAAGCGCGGGCGTCGCATCCGCCCGGATGTCGGACCTGTTGAAATCGAACAGCACCTTTTCGGGCAGGCGCAATTCCACGCCGTTTGGACCCTGTGTGACCTCGATACCCGTCGCCTGGTTAAGGGCAAGCTCATGGCTGCGATCGAGCCCGGCGCAGGCCGGGAGCAGCGCGAGCACGCTGATGCTGGTCGCCAGCGAAAACAGTTTCTTCAAGGTGTTCTCCATCAGAAAGGGGGATGCGATATGCGTACTGATCGCGATACCCCACGGGTGGTTTAAAGATGCCGGTCAGCCCTGCCTGTTGGCTGCCGTTGACGATGCGGGACTGGCCGGGACTGCCTGCTGCGGTGCGTCGTGTTTGACCGGTTGCGGATCGGCACCGACCAGCACGAGTTCGTTGCCGTTGACCTCGATCTTCACCGGGTCCGTTTTCTTCCACTGCTTCTTCGCAATGGCGAGTTTCCAGACCCGGCTCTGCACCGGCTCGCGGAAAAACGCCACCACGCCCACGAGCTGGGCATCGGCATTCATCGGTTCGGCAAGACTTGCACTCGCATCTGGCCGTAGAACGACATCCTTCGTGGCCACCAGATCTGCCTTGAGCAGGTTCAGATCGTCCGACTGCAACTGGCTATAGGTCAGTTGGGCGAAGGTCGTTGCATCCTTCAACTGGTAGAACCTCACCACTGTCGAAAGGGATTGTCCCTGTGCGTCCGCGTTGATCGATGCACGCGCCCTAAGGTCCACGTTCATGCTCTTGACCTGGGTCGTGAAGGCCCACTTCGCAGCACTCACCGTACTGTCGCCGACTGCCTGCGCCACACCGCATCCGGCCGTCACCACGGCAGCCAGTATCGCGAACGCGGTAACCGCGCGCTGTGTCACACGTTTCCTGTTTGCGCTCATTGGGAGCCTCCCCCTGTTCGTTTTGCTGTTCGTCATGCACTTGTTCTCCCGGCTCCGTTCCAGTGACCGAGTTGCACGCGCGTGACCTGCAGCTGGCCCAGAGCCGTGGAGCGGTACGGGGTTTCCAGTTGCGCCGTAAAACCCAGATTGGCCTGACGCGGCTCAAGCATGGGTTGCGGCATGAGATCGGCGCGCACCTGCATCTCCAGATCCGCCTCGCTTTCGTAGCCCAGATAGAACCGCAGCAGCGCCATGATCTCGCGATGGGCGGCCTCGCCCGGAACGAGCGACAGCACGGTTTCGCGTAGCGTTGGCGTGATCACGACCCGGACCACATTCGCGCGGTCGTAGAACCCGCGTCCAAGCAGGCACTGCTCGCCCAGCGCGGCCGGTTCAGGATCGTTCACTTCCCGCCAGACCGGGTGGAACTCCTCGACCACGATCGAGGCGTCCGGCACGGCATGTCGCAACACGCCAGCCAGCCCTTCTGCCGTACGCGTCCTTTGCATGGCGAGGCCAAGCATCGACAGCAAGCGGCGTTTGTCCGCCACCTCGGTGAGCCGCTGGCGCCCGCTGGTGAGCGGCCGCGCGTCGCTAGCCGCTATTGAGGAAGTGTCGACGCGCGTGGAAGTACTGAAGCCAAAGCCCGCAAAGCTGAGCAGATAGCGCGATACAGGATCCGTGCCGTCCCGCCGGAAACCGACCGGATAGCGATACTTGCGCGCGACGCGGTAGTACTGCGTGATGATGCGGTGATGGAAGAGGTCAAGGAACGCCGCCAGCGACTCGGCCCCGTCGCGGTTCTGTGCGACCTCGTCGACGAAATACGCGGGCATGCGCGCATCGACGCCATAGAACCCGAGGAACGTGGTGACCACGGACGGCGGCCCGGCTGGGTTATCGAGGTCGTACCGGACCGCGTCGATCTCCCGGCCCGGAAACCCCAGCTGCGCGCGCGAGCGGAACCGCACCGGCTCCCCGGCGGGCGAATCGGTGGTGCCGAGCGGCGGCATGTCAGGCGCCGCCAGTTCGAGCAGTTCGCAGAAGCGGATGAAATTCATGCGCGACGCCTGACCGAGCAGCGCTGCCATCAGGGGCGCGGCATGGGTGGGCGTTGCCGCCGGCATTCCTGGTGCGTTCAAAACGGCGCTCCCTCACCTTTCGTCTCGGGCCATTCGATGCGTTGTCCCGTCGGTTGGGCCACGATGACCAGCTTCGTGTACAGATTCACCGTCGCGTAAAGACCCAGGAAACGGTTAAGCATGCTGCCGAAGAGCTCAAGGTCACCGTGGCCGGCAAAGCGCCCGGCGTCGAGTGTCACGGTTATTTCGACGCCGCGCATCAAGCCGCCCTTCACGAGCTTGCTGAGCGGACGGTGGTGTACGTCGGTGATGGCCTCGATGCGTCTGCGGTTCCACGCAGCGACGATCGTCTGGCGCCACGCATCGTTCAGACTCGCTTCGGCGGGCGCGAGCACCGTGCGGGTCGCCTGCGTAACCGGCTCGACGAAGAGCGCATTGCCCATGCCGGCCCACTGCTCGCCGAGGCTCGCCGCGATGAGCTGCGCGTAGCCGAGCGTATCGGACAGGTCCGAGCCCTTGCCCTGGTAGAGCGCCTGCGCGACCTGCCGTGCCTGGTCGTCGGAATCGGGGCTGTCGCT
>NZ_JACHBW010000044.1 GCF_014200455.1 Paraburkholderia bannensis
CGCTTGAGCAGGACCGTGTTGCGCAAACGCGTCGAAAGATTCGGCGCGCGTTCGAGTTCGGTCTCGCGGGCGGCGTCGTAGACGCGGGCGGTGAGAATCAAGCGGAGATAGTCGGTCTGCTGCGCGGGTAGCGTTTCTGCGCAAGTTTCGGCTTCGGCTGCGGTACGGCTTGATTGGACCTGCATGACGGCTCCTGTGCTGTCTCTTTTAGAGCCCAGGAAGCGGAAACAAAAAACCCGCCTCGTGGGGCGGGTTGTTGTCGCTTCTACCAGACGTACGCTAACCCACCATTCGATGAATGGCGATAATAATCAGCGTAATCGGACGGAGGCGCGTGTTCATTCGTAAAAGCATGGCGTAGCCGGCAGGAATTGTCAATTCATACGATTCAGTCGAAAATCGTTCTGATAACTACGAATTACATTTTGAATCGTACGATTTAGTCGACTCTTCGCAGGAAGGTGTCCGAGGTTCTCATAAGGGGTACTGAAACCGCGCAAGAAACGAATCCATGCGTGAAACATTCTAGATTTTATAGTGTAAGCCCTTGACTCGAAAAGATTTTATCGCTCATCGTTTTTTCTAGGCATTGTTTCACGGTTTCGACCCCAGCCCCTCCTCCGAGCAACGCAATGGCTCCTGATGGCCCAAAAACAAGGGCAGGCGCCCGTATGAGCCCTGCCCTCTTCGCTATAGCTAGAGCACCACTGCGCGCTAGCTTGCCGTTGCTGTTTCCATCTCCGCAGCCCATTCGTCAATCACGGCTTTCATGCGCTCAGCCAGACGTTGTTGATCCGCTGCTGCAATGCCCTTCAGGTTCAATTCAGCGCGGCCATCGCCGAAGAGTTTGAGTTCCCCCAACGCAACACCATCCGGTCGATTGAATTGAACGCGCGACTGGTAGTGCGTGCGACGCGGACCGATGCGGCGAGCACCGGCCTCCGCCGACGCAGCGGCTTCCAGCTTCCGCACGCTTGCCTTCCCTTCGATCACCTGTTCGAGCCAGTGCTCGGCGACAGTCGCGCCGGCGCGATCGAAGATCAGCTTGATGTTGTAGGCGTGACCGAGTCCAACATCCTTGCGGTTCTGCGCCATCCGTTGCAGAAGGTACGGCGGCAGCGAAGTCAGCGAAATAACCTTGCTGATGTGCTTAGGGTCCTCGCTCACCGCGACTCCCAGTTCGACCTGGTCAACGTACACGCCATCGTCGAGGAGCTTTTTCCATGCGAGAGCGTCGTCAAAGACGGTCTGCTCTTCGCGCTCCTTGTTCGCGTGGTAGGCGCGCAGATAGAGGTTCTGGTTATCGAGACCGTCGCGGACATCGGCATCGATATGCTTGTCGCCGCGTGAGCGCGCCGCACGAATACGGCGTTCGCCATCGACGATCACATATTTGCCGGGAAATTCCGCGAGCCGGGTCACGAGGATAGGCGTGATCTGGCCTTGTTTGCCGAAGCTGTCGGCGAGCTCGTCGATAGTTTCCGCGCTGTAGAACGCCCGCGGGTTATATGGATTCGAGACAACGTCTTCAACCAGAATGCGTGCGACCGCGTGAGTCGTTGCGTTGCCTGGCCCAACGGAGGCAACTGGCGCGATCGTTGCCGCCGACACAACGGGCGCGGATTCAACCGTCGCCGCGGCCGGCGCAACTTCAGCCAGCGTCACCACGGCTGCATCTCGCTGCGCAATGCCGACAATGTCGCCATCGGCGAGGCGCTCCTCTGCCGAGGCGCGCTCGACGGCCATGCCCGCGCGAACCTTGCTGGTGAAATTCAGCTTAGTTGCCATCGACAAACTCCTCTTCCTGCACCAGCGCGATGATTTCGTTGTAAACCGCAGCGATTTCGTCCTTGGCCACCTTCACCCCGCGCACGCCTTTAACATCGAAGACGGTCCGACCGAGTGCGGCAGCCTGGCGATAAAGCTCGCGTTGTTTCACCGTCGACGACAGCACGCGGACATTGCTTTCCGCCAGGATTGCACTCATTTGCGTGTGCAACAACGTCTTCGAATTAGATTTATTCAACAAAATTGCGAATTTTCCTGCGGGATTCGCGACACGCGTACGCTCAACCAGTTCCATCATCCCTTCACTACTCCAGATATCGATCGGCGAAGCGTCGGTCGGGATAACGGTGGCGTCGGCAACGGCGAGCACACGTGCCGTCGTAAGATCATTAATATTCGGCGGACAATCGACAATCACGACATCGTAGTCGTTCGCCAAAGCGGCGATTTCCGGGCCAATCATCTTTTCCAGCTTATTGATGCTGCCAACCCGGAACGGCAAGGGCGTCTCCGGGCCTGCAGCGGCACACCAACTCATGCACGATTGCTGACCGTCGGCATCGGCGACATAGACTTTGTAGCCTTCGGACTGAAATGCACCAGCCAGATTCATGCTGGTGGTCGTCTTGCCTACCCCGCCCTTTTGGTTCGCTACAGCGATGACCAGTCCCATTCGGATCTCCATGCGATGTTCAACGGTGGAGGGATTTTCACGTGCAATCTCCACGTGGAGACCCTCCATTGAGTCAACTGGCAGTCTAACGTCTAGTTAAAGTAAATTCTAGCTTTAGCGCTGAAATCGTTGCTGGTTGACCACCAATTAGCCATTTGGCCAGGGGCATCGCGCGTTTAATGTTGCTCCGCAGAGTACCAGGGGATTTAACTTCTTGCGTAACTCTCCGTCGGAATCTTCACGTGGAGAATTTATCCTCACAGATGCGGCGAGGCCCCTATCTGCCCTTAGCCTCTCCGGGCCGACGGATCTCATCGCAAATTGGACTGACAGGAATAATCGTGAAAGCCTTGATGCTTTCAGTGTTGGTATAGCGGCCATCTCCACGTGGAGAGTTATCGAGTCGATCGCACTTGCATGCAATTGGCACAGACGGAGGTAACTATCCAACCGTGGACCAACCGACAGAGTAGTTACCCAACGCGTAGATATAACAACTCTCTCAGGTCTCGCTTGTCTCTATGCGGAGAGTTTCAACCAAGGGGCTTGCGAGTGTCGAAGAACGATTGGTGCTTTTTCTGACTTGATTGCGAAGCACGGCGCAGAAATTCTCCACGTGGAGACTGCCAACAATTGATGCATATCCACGTTCCGCCATCAGCGCAGGAGCGGACAGTCTGGTTCAGGCCACTCGTTTGAATGCGGCTTACTCAGTTAGCAAACGAGCGGCTGCGCAGATTCCCTACACCACGCCTTTCTTCAGCCTCAAAAAAACCCGAAGCCAAGCAACAAACAACAAACAATGCGAAGCGAGCTCAAGCCAATCTCCACGTGGAGATCCCCATCAACGAACAGATCAAGAGAGACGTATCAGAACCGCAGTTCGCATTGAAGCGAATCAGGGATTGAGACATCGGGATCGTGCCAAACTTCACAAAATCAGCACCGTCCCGAAGAATGCGGAAAATTGATAAAGCGAAATTTACCTATGTTTTTATAATGGGCAAATTTCGCTAGTAGGGCGTGGCCTCCTTTACTCTTCGCGCGACTTGAAGGCCAGTTCGACGTCCCCCATCGCACCTTGCGCATCGCCAGCGGGCGCCTGCTGTCCACTCAAGAGGAACTCAAGCAGATCCGCTGCCGTCGGTTGCCCCCAGGTGTCCAGCACGACCCAACGGAAAAAGTTTGTCGAGGCCATCTTGCTCGGTACCTTAGAAGTCGACACCTTGAGCTTGTCCATGCCGACCGTCTCGTTGTAACGCTTGATGAGCGCCGTCTGGTCGTCGTATTCGAGTTCATTGAAATACGAACGCGCCTCCGCGATCTTCGCGGCGATGTAACGGTCCTGCACCTGATCCTGGCTTTCTCGCACCTTGCCCGCATCGGCGTTCGCACTGGCCGCAGCAGTTGCGCCGGGCAGTTGATAGCCCTGCATAAGCGCTTTGCGGAAATACGCGGCGACGTTCGCGAGCGGCGCTGCGTTCTTTTGCGCGACGCGTGCAGCCGTGTAGGCCACCGCGGTGCGGATCTTTTCGTCGCCGTATTGCTTGAGTAGACGCCGCGCTTCCGAGACCGGAATGCTGAACTTCGCCATCTCGCCGATCAGCAAGGTATCGTTGGCGCGCATTTCCTGCGACGGATCCGTTTCCGGCTTACGGGTGACACGGAACTGCAAGGCCACCACCGAGCGTCCGACCTTGTGCTCGATGAGTTCGAAGTTGTGATCCGAGATCTCGTTGACTTCCTTGATACAAGGCACCAGCACGCGGCTTTTGAACTGCTTGTACAACTTGTATGACTGCGCCGAGGTGTCCTGCCCGAGAATCAGGTCGCGCAGGGTCGCCAGCGGAAAACGCGCCGTCACGCCAACCGCTTCATAGCGGACGACGTTCTCCCACAGCGCAAGCGAGTGTGCCTTCCTGAATTGACGCGTGATCCGCATGTCGATCATCGCGTAGATTTCGGGGTTAAGCAGCTCGCCGCGGATCTGTTCGGAGAACGTGTAACGCAGCACCGATCGTTCGAGTTCTGCGCCCGCGAGCAGACCTGAAGCTTTCCAGATACTGCGTTTATCCTGCGTGAGGTAATCCCAGTTGACGACCGTGCTGATGAGCGAGTTGATCGTTTCCTTGACGTACTCTGTGTTGTTGCTGTTCAGATCAACGTCCTGCGAGAGGGCGGAAATCGTGATCTCGAACGACGAGCGACCTTGCTCAAGCGAATCCTGGCGGATTGCGTTCTTGATCAGGGAACTAAACATCTTGCGTTGCTGAAGGCTGATCGATCCGGATTTCGGTGCGATGTGAATCGCAGGAACCGCCTTGCGGAACAGATCGGGGGGCTGGCCTTGCTGGAATACGAGTGCGCCTTGCTTGTCGGCGTCGCCGGCGTCGGCCTTTTTTCTTGCCATAGGACCCACGTAAAAGGAAACCTGGTCGGTTGGTAACTGTATACCAAGCGACCAGGTGACTCAAGCGTGCCGATATGTCGGTGCGCCGGCGCGACAGCGCCAGCCTCAAGATTGCAAGCCGACGCCGTCGCCGTTAGCGCGCAAGGCGGGAGCAGGGCGCCAAGACTCGACGAGGCGCTTGCAAAACAGCCCATAACCCGTGACCTTTAACCTGCCCTCCCGCAAAAAAACTCCCATATCCGGTCACCTTCAGTCACTTATGTGAGTACTCACTCTCAATATAGTTACCCACAGGTACCCGTCTATGGGATTTATTGCCTAACCAGGCGCCTAGCGGATCTTCTCACGCGATGCCCCGAAATCCTCCCATGCTCGGGCACCTTTAGCAGATCCCATAAATGATTACCTTTAATCGCCTTGTTTCAGGGGGGTTTCGCCGAGCATGTACCAATGCAGCACCATAACCCGCTACCTTTGCCGTTCCCCATAACCCGTTACCCAGCAAAACACAGATGTCCGCATATCAAGTCTCTGCGTGAAGTGGCCTCGACCGGGCCAACCGGCTACCTCCAGCGAGCAACCCGCAGAAGCACCATAAAGCGTTACCTAGGCAATTCCCCATAACTGGATACCCACGGAACAGGAAATCATGCCGGAGGGACTTCAAAGAGCGCGCCGGAAACCCATAATCGGGCACCTTCAGGGTCTCCCATAACCCGCAACCTAAGCCCTTTTCGGCAATTTTTCCCATACCGGGCGACCTTTTTCCCATATCCACAGTCCGAAGTCCCCATCGCCGGATACCGAAATCCCATATCCACAGCCCCGAACTCCCATACCCGGTATCTGAAACCCCATAAGACGTGACCAAATCGGCCGCAAACCCATGCCCAGTAAGGCTTCCAGCGTCCTAAAGGTTTACTAAAGGTTCTAAAGCGTATTTGGTAAACACTCAAACGATGCGTCCAACAAGAAAGAGGTTTCCCAAAACCGGGACCCTATCCGTATGTAAGTGGTCACCAACATGCCCAATCCCATCGACGGTGACCTACATGCAATTGCACGCCAATAGGACTCCCATTGCGGGTTACCTAAACTGAAACACCCAGGAAAACACATTGAGTTAACGCGCTAACTCCATGATTTTTATAACTAGATCACTGTATGGTCACAAAATATGGGGGAAACTTGTGTGACATAGGTAACCGGCTATGGGGCAACCGATCGACCTGCTAAGCAAGCGCGTCGTTTCAGACACCTGGCGTCAGGTAACCTCAAATCCGTCTGAACAGCACCACTGGGCGCCCTGATGAGGGCAAGCGCGAGAGATCGGGGTAAACCCAGGAAAGGTCACCGGTTCCCATATCGCGTTACCTGAGAAAGGTTACCGGAAATGGGAAACCGGCAAATCATGCTCATCAAGGTGCACCGTAACACCCGCTTGCGGTGACCTTGCTAACTGGGCGAAGCAGACCTAATGCGCCTGATTCCCGGCCGAAACCCGGGGCTGCATGCCGGGCTGCGCAGTTGCCGCGGCGTGATGGGGGAGGCAATCATGCTGATAGAGCGTGCCCAGACGTCGCTGTGCGGCTTCGAGGTCGGACGGGTAGTGACTGTCCACCGCTCGCTCGACGTAACCCACCTTGGAGAGATCCTTGAGTTCCTGCATGAGTTGGCCATGCGTGACCTCATGCGCGGGTTTGACGAAGGGGTAACTGTGCCTGGCGTGCTGTGACAGATGCGGTGCGGCAAACGCACTCAAGTTCGCGGTGCCGAAGAATGGAATCAATACCAGCCTGCGCCAACGCTTCATGGTGATCTCCGATTTATTGTGGGCCGACAACAGATCGGCCACGCGAGAGCATGAAAGAACGGTCATCGAAGGCTCCGGCCGTTTTCTGGGCGCCCATCCAGGACGCTCGCCTCGCGTCGCCCGGAATTGACAAACTGTCAGGTTCGCGTCACCCGGCGGTAAGAACATGACCCGCTCTTCATCGCTGTGATGCCGTTTGGGCAATTGCCCACCCGTATCATGGCCGGCCACGCGCGCAATCATGGCGCTCATCCGTCCAACCAGGCGGCGCATCGAGGAAGGCAGTTGAGGAAACCATGTCAGTCAGCGAAACCGCCACGCAGTTGCGCGAGCATGCGGCTCGCGGCACGCCATGAATTTGCCCGGCTGGGTCGCCGGCCGCCTGGGGGCCTTCATGCCGGACGCTGCTGAAACCGTCGAGGCGACTGAAGCGCTTGCGTCGCGTGACGCCGAACTGCCCCGCACACCGTCCGGCGGGCTTGGCCACGAGCGCTGGAAGACCACGACCTTCCGCTGGTTCGCCGCCTACGCGGCGGTGTTCTCGGTGTCCTTCATGGTGCTGCTCGGCTTCATCGAATATTCGGTAACTCACGCGATGCTGCGCGAGACCGATAGCGGCCTGCGCTGGCAACTGCGCTACTTCGATTCACGCGACGATGCGACGCTCGGCGCCGCCATCGCTGCCCGTTTGCACCGCGAAAACCGCCAGCAGAACTTTTACGGCCTCTTTAGTGCCGACGGCCGCTGGCTGGCCGGTGACATTCACACGCTGCCCTCGGGCCTGGCGCTCGACCCTTGGGGCCGCCCGCACGAGCTTGCGAGCGGCCAGACGCTGCTGATCGACACCGGCGTCACGCCCGCCAACCGGACGGGGCTGCGCGCAATGGGCGAAATCCGCGCCGACGGCTCGCGCCTCGTCGTCGCACGCACCCTCTCGGACGTGCGCCACGTCCACGGCGAACTGCTCAAGGCGCTGTTCGGCGGCGGCCTGTTGTGCCTGGGCGGCAGTCTTTGCGCGGGGCTGCTGCTGAGCATGCGGCAGATTCGACGCGTCGCCCAGATCCGGCGTGCGACCGCGCGCATCGCCAACGGCGAACTCGGCGAGCGCCTACCCGTGGTGGGCGGCGATGAGCTCGACATGCTGGCCGATCTCGTCAACCGCATGCTCGACGAAGTGGAACGCCTGATTGGCGAGGTCAAGAGCGCCTGCGACGGCATCGCCCACGATCTGCGCACGCCGCTCACGCGCCTGCGCCTGCGTCTATCGCACGCCGCCGACACCCTGAAGCGGCGCGACGAACCCGCCGTGGCGGCCCTGATCGAGAGAGCGCGCGACGAGGCCGACACGGTCCTCGAACGCTTTTCTGCGCTGCTGCGCATCTCGGAGATCGGCGCCATCAAGCGGCGCAGCGCCTTTGCGCAGGTGTCGCTGCCCGAACTCGTGGCCGAGCTGTGCGACCTCTACGCACCGCTCGCGGAAGACCGGCAGATCGACCTGCGCATCGACCAAGGCGCCAGCCCGCTGGAACCCGCCCCGATCCACGCCGACCGCGCGCTGCTATTCGAGGCCTTCAGCAACCTGCTAGACAACGCCATCAAATTCGCGCCGCAAGGCGGTCGTGTACGCGTCGCGCTCCACGCGACGCCGTTGGGCGCGCAGTTCAGCGTTACGGACAACGGCCCAGGCATCGCGCCTGAGGAACGCAGCGCGGTGCTGGGACGCTACTACCGCAGCGACGCGGCCCGCCATCTACCCGGCACGGGGCTCGGGCTTGGCATCGTCGCGGCGGTGCTGCGGCTGCATGACTTCCGCCTTGCAATCAACGACGCAGACATCGAAACCGGCAGAACCACCACCCCGCGCAACACCGCGGGCACCACCGTCACCATCGACTGCTGGTCTTCACACGCCCGGAGTACCACGCGCTATCCATGAGAGTTCTGCTGTGCTCCTCCGCCGACGCAAAGCGGAGCTATCTATACAAGGCGTTGCGGGAAAGCCTCAACAGCGTCGAGGTTGCCGACAACCTCTACTACGCTGTCTTCCTCGCCTCACAAGAGTCGTTCGACGCGGTGATCCTGTGCGCGAGCGGCGCGCACGCGCACGACGGCCTGAGCGAGGCGCTCGCCTCCTTCACCCGCCTGCCCGAGGCGCCCGCGGTCGTGATCGCGCTCACGCACGCGACCCCCGCCGACTGCGCGCGCCTTTTGCGCGCGGGTGCGGACGCCTGCTTCGTGCAGCCCTGGTCGGTGCTCGAAATCCAGGAGCGCATGCTCGCGCTGCGCCGCACCGCCCAAGCCGTGGCTGGCCCTACCCTCGCGCGGCTCGATCCGCTTACCCGCGACCTCGTCGAGGAGGACCGGCGCATCTCGCTCACCACGCGCGAGTATCTGCTGGTCGAATGCCTGCTGCGCCACGCCAATGCGCCCGTCGCGCGCGAGCAGTTGATCCGCTATGCGTGGCCCGAAAAAGGCGACGTCGAACCGTCCAGCGTGAATCTCGTGGTCTCGCGCCTGCGCCGCAAGTTCATCACCCATCGCGCGCGCACCCAGATCGAGACGATCAACCGTTACGGTTACCAGCTCGAGCTGCGAGCGCAACCGCCCGGGTCGCCGGGGGCAGCCGGGGCGTGCCCGTAAGCCCTTTGCAAGTGTGCGAGGCAGTTGCAAACCTAAATTTAATTTCATGAAAGCCAGCGCGGCGCAGCGGCCTCACGACGGTAAACTTGCGCGTCGAGAGAGGCCGCGCAGGTGACGCGCGGCGGAGTGCGAGGAAATGAGTCAGGTGCGCGTATTGACGGTGGAAGACGATGCCGTCACAGCCAATGAAATTGTCAATGAACTAACGCAGCGCGGTTTCGTGGTCGACTGGGTCGATAACGGCCGAGACGGCATGGCGCGCGCCATGAGCGACGAGTACGATGCCATCACGCTCGACCGGATGTTGCCGGGCGTCGACGGTCTGTCGATTCTCACTGCGATGCGCACCGTCGGCATCCAGACGCCGGTGCTGATGCTCAGTGCGCTGGGCGACGTCGATGAGCGCGTGCGTGGCCTGCGTGCGGGCGGCGACGACTACCTCACCAAGCCCTTCGATCCCGAAGAGCTGACCGCGCGCCTCGAAGTGCTGCTGCGCCGCCGTCAGGCCGCGACCGTTGCGCGCGAAACGGCACTGCTCGTGGGCCCGCTCGAACTCGACCTCATCTCGCGCAAGGTGCGCCGCGACGGCGAAGAGGTCGCGCTGTTGCCCACCGAATACCGCGTGCTCGAATTCATGATGCGCCATGCGGGCAAGACCATTACGCGCACGATGCTGTTCGAAGCCGTCTGGGGCTACCACTTCGATCCGGGCACCAACCTGATCGACGTGCATATGGGCCGTCTGCGCAGGAAGATCGATCCGCCGGGCGTGCCGCCGCTGATCCAGACAGTGCGCGGCTCCGGCTACATTCTCGGATAAACCGCGTGTCGAGCCGTCCGTCTTCCGCCGCCGCGCCCAATATGTTGAGCGCGCCCGCGCTGCCGCGCCGCCGCTGGCATACCACCACGTTTCGCTGGCTGTGCGCGTACACCGCGCTGTTCGGCGTGGTCCTCACCCTGCTCGTGGGCTTTATCGCATGGAGCGCCAGCCGCACGATCGAGCGCGATACCGATTCGATCATGAGCTGGCAGCTCATCTACTTCGATTCGATTCCCGATGCCCAACTGCCCGACGCGATCTATCAGCGTCTGGAGCACGAACGCATGCACGTGAACTACTACGGCCTGTTCACGGCGGATGGCCGATACGTGGCCGGCGATCTGCTTGAAGCGCCGTCCGGCATCGCCTACGATCGCGTGGGCTGCACGCTGCGGCATACGCTCACGCTGCGCGACCGCGTGCAGTCGCCGATCGTGCGCGCAATGGGCGAAGTGCGGCCCAACGGCATGCACCTCGTGGTTGCGCGCGACATGACCAATGTGCTGGAAATTCGTGAGTTCATGGTGCGCACGCTGGTGATCGGCGCGGTGCTCGCGCTGCTGGCCGCGGCCACAGGCGGCTTCGCGCTCGGCTTGCGGCAGATCCGCCGCGTGCGTGAATTCCGCCGTGTGACCAAGTGCATCGCGCGCGGCGACCTCGACCAGCGCCTGCCGGTGGGCGGCGACGACGAACTCGACATGCTCGCGCATCTCGTGAACCACATGCTCGACGAGGTCGAGCGCCTGATGGGCGAGGTCAAGGGCGCATGCGATGGCATTGCGCACGACCTGCGCACGCCGCTCGTGCATCTGCACACGCTGCTCGCGCGCATCGCCGAACGCGAAAGCCTGCGCGCCGACGCCGAAGGCGCCGACATGATGGAACGCGCGCGCACCGAAACCGGCCAGTTGCTCGAACGTTTTCGCGCGATGCTGCGCATCTCCGAGATCGGCACCTTGCAACGGCGCGGCGGATTCGCGACCGTCGATCTGCGCGAGCTGGTCGATGAACTCGCCGAACTTTACGAGCCGCTCGCGGAAAGCCGCGAAATCGACTGGCGCGTGCAGACCGAAGCCGTGAGCAAAATTCACGGCGACCGCGCGCTGCTGTTCGAAGCCTTCAGCAACCTCATCGACAACGCGATCAAGTTCGCTCCGCAAGGCGGCATCGTCAGCGTGAGGCTGAGCGCAACGCCGCGTGGGCCTTTGCTCGCCGTTACCGATAACGGCCTGGGCATCGCGCCTGCCGAGCGCGCCGCCGTGCTCCAGCGCTTCTATCGCGGCGATGCGGTGCGCCATATCGCGGGGTCCGGGCTGGGCCTGAGCGTGGTCGCGGCGGTGCTGCGGGTGCACGACTTCACGCTGCAGATCGACGATGCGCCCGATCTTGCCGTCGCCGGCAGCCTTGGCCCCGGCGTGCGGATGAGCGTGCAATGCTGGCCGCGCGCGCTCACCTGATGTAACACCTATACCGATCCCATGCGCATTCTCCTCATCTCGCCGTGCCACGCCGAAGGCGCGTGGCTGCAAAAGGCCCTGCAGGAAAGCGCCCATAGCCTGCAACGCGCGGCAGAACTGCGCGACGGTCTCCATATCGCGGGCGAAGAAGCGTTCGATGCGGTCATCGCCGTGGCGCTCGATGGCGCGATGCTGCCCGAACTGCTCACGCTCCTGCCCCGCTTCGCCCAGGCGAGCAACGGCGCCACCATCATCGCGGTACTCGGCATCGAAGCGAGCGCCCAGGCGCGCTCGCAACTGCTGCGCGCAGGCGCTGACGCATGTTTTCGCTATCCGTTCTCGTTCATCGAAATGCATGAGCGCATGCTCGCGCTGCTGCGCACGGGCGCCGCGCCGGTCACGCACACGACGCTGGGCGCGCTGGGCCCACAGACGCTCGCCGACAGCGACGCCATCGCGCCGCTGCTCGACGCGAGTACACGCGAGATCGTCGAAGGCGCGCGCCGCGCCGAACTCACGCGCCGCGAATATCTGCTGGTCGAATGTCTGCTGCGCCAACCGAACATGCCTGTCCCGCGCGATCAGATGATCCGCTATGCGTGGCCCGAGAAGGACGATATCGATCCATCGACGGTGAACCTCGTGGTCTCGCGGCTGCGCCGCAAGCTCGAACGCGAGGCCATCGAAGTGCGCATCGAAACCATCAGCCGTTACGGCTATCAACTCACGCTGCCCAAGCTCGCGTAGCGACCTCGAATACCCTCAAAAGCATTGCCTGAACCAAAGGTAACCGCCTATGGGATTTCAGGTCACATACGAGGCACCACCCGTGTACCTGTCGCGCAAAACACCAAACGGCACGCCTGAGCGTGCCGCTTTCGCATGGACCTGAATCGTGCAGCGTGCGTCGCGCGTGGAACGCAACAAGCCTGCAAAACAAGGGCTTAATGCGCGTAGAGCGTGGAGTTCAGGTACGCGAGCTGACCGTCCTGCTCAGCTTGCACGAGTTCGTGGTAGACCTCGGCGCGCGTCTTTTGATGCACCGGTTGACCATAAGGCGGTACCCAACCGCCGTTGTCGTTGTTGAATGCGGTGGCCGTGTTGTTCATTGCGACCTGGGTCGAAGTGGCCGGCTGGCCGGTCTGTGACGGCGCGGTCTGGGCGAAAGCGGACGCGGTGACGATTGCGCCGGCGAATGCAGCGACGAGCATGAGCGACTTCATGGAACTATCCTCCTGAGAACGGTATTCGTTGACCGGTTTGTGAATGCGGTAGATCGCATCCCGGTAGCGAGAGAATAGTTAGTTCAGCCTATCGAACCCGATGCAGCATCATGAAGAAGTGTTTATCCAGAGGCGAGGAATCGTTGCAGGAACAGGCGCAGTGGCCATCAGACGACGCCCGGAGCGAGCGCGCAATCGTCGCCCCGAGTCGTGGAGTGTGGTGGGATAGCTCAGGCGCGCGCCAAAGCGCTTTCAGGCAAACGCAACCTGTGCAAGAAACGTTGCGAAGTAGTCGTCATCCAGCCAGCCTGAAACATGCCTGGACGCTTCGATGCGGTGGATCTCGCTCTGTCCCTTGGTGGTAAGCGTGGCAATCTGTAATGGGGGAAGGTACCGCGTACTGGGAGGCGGTTTCTGATCCACGATCTGGATCAGACCTTGCGAACGAAGCGCCGTAAAAATGGGCGGTCGCTTGTGCCAGGGGATCTGGCGATGCAAGGCAAGTCGAAGAGCTTCGAGTACAGCGCCATTGTTGAATTCCATGAGCATCCTTCTGATGTTCGACCGAAACGTACTGCTGGCTCTGAGCGCTTACGGTATCACATTGAACCGTCTGTTCGATGACAGGGAAACTAATGGGCAGGCAAGGCCGCTGCCCGTGGGTGCTTAGTCCTCACGCTGATTTCAATCGGAAAACTCCATCGTTAGGCTTTGGCGGCGCGCTTCGTAGAATCGTTTGCACCTGTCATAACGAGTCGAAACCGAACCCATGAGCACCCGCCGCGACTTTCTCAAACTCTCGCTAGGCGCTGCTGCCGCGGCGCTCCCCGGCCTGCATGCGTCAGGCGCGCTGGCGGCCCCCGCGCCGCGTGTGCTGCGCATCGGCAACCAGAAGGGCGCGCTGAGCCTGCTAAAGGGCCGTGGATCGCTGGAACAGCGCCTCGCGCCGCTGGGCGTCAGCGTCACCTGGACTGAATTCAACGCGGGACCGGTGCAACTCGAAGCCCTCAACGTGGGCTCGATCGATTTCGGCGACGTGGGTGACGCACCGCCCATCTTCGCGCAGGCCGCCGGCGCGCCGCTCGCCTACGTGGCCGCCACGCTGCCGCGTCCGCGCTCGGAAGCCGTGATCGTGCCGGGCAACTCGCCCTTGCGCGATGTGGCGGATCTCAAGGGCAAACGTGTCGCATTCAACCGCGCCAGCAACGTGCACTTTTTCCTCGTGCAACTGCTGCGCAAACATGGCCTGGATTACGGCGACATCCGCCCCGTTTTCCTTTCTCCGCCCGATGCGCGCGCGGCCTTCGAGAATGGCTCGATCGACGCGTGGGTGATCTGGGACCCGTTTTATGCGGCCGCGCAGGCGACGCTGGGTGCGCGCCTGCTCGCCGACGCGACGGCGGTGGACGGCAATCGCGGCTTTTACTTTTCGTCGCAGAACTACGCGCGCCAGAATCCGGACGTGCTGCGCATCGTCGTCGATGAAATCGCGAAGACCGACGAATGGGGCAAGACCCATCGCGCGGAGTACGCCGCCGAACTCGCGAAACTGTGGGGTCTGCCCGCGCCGATCGTGCAGCAGGCCATCGATCGCACCGAATTCGGCACGGTTACGATCACGAAGCCGATCCTTGGCGAGCAGCAAAAGATCGCCGATACCTTCCACGATCTCGGTCTCGTGCCCACGCGCGTGGATGTATTGCAGGCGGCAGCGCCCGGTCTGGTCTGAAAACCTGAGGGGACGCTGCCGCGGGCTTTAGGAAGCGCGCGGTTTATCCGCGCGATTTCGTCAGCGTCACCGTCTCGAAAAGCTCGTAGTCCGGCGTGGGCGTCTGGTCGGCGCCCGGCGCGTGATAGTAATTCATCGTGATGGTGGTCTTGCCGCCGTGCTCGCCCGGATCCACGTCGAACACGGCAATCCCATAACCGGTACCCGTATCGCGCTGCGCGGACCAGTTCGCGTCCTCCAGCGCATCGGCGCCGGGCCGCACGTAGGTACCCGGCGCGGCAGTCGCCGCCGTATTCGGAATCGGCCGGTTCGGCTTCGTGAAGATCCGCGCCTGCGGATTGCCGTTGCCGATATCCACGCCATAGACGTCGAGCGGCGCGCTGGTGCCGCCGCCGCCCAGAATCAGATGGATGGTGCCGTGGCTCGTGTCGAAGGTGTTGGCGCCCGCCTGCGTGAGCTGGGCATGCGGCACGAGCCTCGGCTGCAGCGTATCGACCGGCTCGCCCGTCTTCGCGTCCACGCCCGCATGGTGATTGCAGCCGCGCACCGGATAGCTGCGCTCGTAATCGTGATCGTGACCGCACACCGCCAGATCCACGCCGTAGCGGTCGAACAGCGGCAGCCACGCCTCGCGGATACCCTTGTCCGAACCATTGCCCGTCTTCGACGAACTGAGCGCGTCCTGATGCATCTGCACGACGATCCAGTCGATATCGTCGTCGCTGGATGCATGATGCAGCGTCTTTTCCAGCCAGCGCGTCTGCTCGCCGTTGCTGTAGCCGCGCACGTAGAACGACGTGCCCGCGGCGATCGGCGCATTGCCCGTGCTCGCGGCCGGCACGAGCGGCGCGGGGCCGGCGACGAAGGCCGCCGCGTCCTGATAGACCACATCGTCGGCATCGAGCGAAACGAACAGCACATTGCTCACACGGAAGCTGTACCAGCGGCCCGCGAAGCGCGTGCCGTTGTCGGGCAGCGTATAGCGGGTGAGATACGAATCCAGCCCCTGCGCGCCGTTGTAGAACTCGATCTCGTGATTGCCTGGGCACGGCATCCACGGACGGTTCGATGCCGAAGTCTGACTGTTGTTGCCGAAATCGCGCCATACGTCGGTCTGGTGCGCGGGATTCAGATTCGCGTAGCAGAGGTCGCCGTTGAGCAGGTGAAAGAGCGGCTGGAAGCGCTCGACGGCTGCCACGGCGAAGCGGCTCTGCGGCGATGAAAGCACCCAGCCCGTGTTGGGCGTGGCGAGATCGCCATAGCTCGTGAAGCGGAACGCCTTGCGCCCGCGCGGCGCGGTCTTGAAGCTGGCACTGAACGGGTTGAACCGCCCCGGGTTTTGTGGAGGCTCCAACTCTTGAGAGAATGGAGCCATGAACAAGAAGGTAACCAAGTTTTCCCCGGAAGTCCGAGAGCG
>NZ_JACHBW010000045.1 GCF_014200455.1 Paraburkholderia bannensis
GCTGAGGCAAACTACTATCGGCAACTTGAAACGGTTGCCGCTGAACCGGCATTAACTTAAACCAACCAGCCTCCACGATTCCCGGGGCGGTTCAGCTTGTTTGCAGGCACCTGTCACAGATCACCGTTTAGCATCTTCGACATTGCACCCGACGATCGGGGAATTGTGATCATCGTCTATGGGGTTGCCTTAGGTCTCGCAATCACCGGTATGGCTGTGGCATTCTTCGCGCAGTTCGGTATGACAGTAGGTAGAACGAAGGTAGCAGCAGTTTCACGGCGGAAAGGATGGCTGTTCATTGCTTGCGTCGCTGCTTACTTTGTTTTCTGCTGGATCTTGTCGCAGCAATTCTGCTCGTAGCCCAAAGTGGTTCACCCGGTCAATTTCGCCGCGCACGCCAAGCATGGAGTTAGTTGATTTCTGAGTCCGCCAAACGGAGGAACGTCCGCTTTGAGGTAAGCCGTATGACAGAGGTGGTCGCGCAAATTCGGACAGCCAGATAAGTGGAGCGACCAGGGCCTGAGCCAGCGATAATGCGGGCAAAGGAACCGATGAAATGACGAAGAGAACCCGACGTACGCACTCAGCGGCGTTCAAAGCAAAAGTGGCCCTGGCGGCAGTCAAGGGCGAACGCACGCTGGCCGAACTGGCGCAGCAGTTCGATGTGCATCCGAACCAGATCACGGAATGGAAACGGCAGTTGCAGGAGCGTGCAGCCGACGTGTTCGGCTCGGCTGGTGCGGTGTCCAGCGAGCCACCGTTAGACGTGACGACGCTGCGCGCCAAAATCGGGCAACTCACGCTGGAAAATGATTTTTTAAGCGGCGCGCTCAACAAAGCGGGATTGCTGAGCGCAAAGCGATGATCGACCGTAGCCATGCATTGCCGGTTTCGCAGCAAGTCCGGCTTGTTGGCATTGCGAGATCGAGCGCATATTACCGGGCGCAACCCTTGAGTGAGGCCGACCAGCGGCTGATGCACCGCATTGACGAGCTGCATCTGGAGTTTCCGTTTGCCGGGGAACGAATGCTGGCGCGTCTGCTGTGTCGGGAGGGCCACGGGGTTGGCCGCCGTCGCGTGCGCACGCTGATGAAACGCATGGGCGTGGAGGCGCTGTACTGCAAGCCGAACACGAGCCGACGCAACGCGCAGCACAAAATCTGGCCGTATCTGCTGCGCGGCATGAAGATCGACCGCGCCAATCAGGTGTTCGCACTCGACACGACGTACATTCCGATGCCGCGCGGCTTCGTATATCTGACGGCAGTGGTGGACTGGGCGAGCCGCAAGATACTCGCGCACCGTGTCGCCATTACGCTGGAGGCCGTGCATGCCGTTGAGGCGCTGGAAGACGCGCTCGCCCGCTATGGGTTGCCGGACATCGTGAACACCGATCAGGGCAGCCAGTTCACGGCGGGCGCGTTCACCGACGCGGTGCTCAGTCGCAACATCCGCCTGTCGATGGACGGCAAGGGTGCCTGGCGCGACAACGTGTTCGTCGAGCGGGTATGGCGCAGTATCAAGTACGAAGAAGTCTACTTGCGGCCCTATGAGTCGGTCAGCCATGCCCGGCGCTCCATTGGAGAATACATCGAGCTGTATAACCGGAAACGGCCGCATTCGAGCCTGGCGGATCAGACGCCGGATGAGGCATACTTCGCGACGCTGCCCGCGATCAAATCGGCAGCATGATTGCCTCGGGCGTTCCACTTAAGAATCTCAGATCACTGTCCGAACGAGTGAGCCCACCTCTGACCGCTCCGGGTCGGGATATGCCCTTTGCATAATATGTGCGGCCGAGGCGATCGCCGCGCTCGGTCGTCGGACGCAGTGCGGCCAGTTTCGGACGTTCGACATTGCTGGATGAATCGTCGACAATCTGTAGTGGTTTTGCCCTCGGGCCACTAACGCGCGCAGTCCGTATCGAGTCTTCACATGCCACAAATCGAATTGAAGCAGGCTGAGCAAGCGGATCATCAGCTAATCGTAAACCTGATGCAGTTCTATAACTATGACTTCAGCGAGTGGGTTCCGCTTTCGTTTGCGGAAGACGGGTTCTTCGCTATCCGTCCGAAGCTTGAGTATCTTTCCAGTCCAACGACGATTCCACTTCTCATTCTCGTTGACGCCAAAATTGCTGGTTTCGTGATCGTCGACGACGAGGTTCATGCCGCAGGGGCGCAGCACAATATCGGCTACTTTTTCGTGGCGCGGCGTTATCGCGGTCTAGGTGTGGGAGCGCGGGTCGTGTCCGATCTGCTGCGCAAATTCCCCGGCCGCTGGCAGATATGGCACGTCAGGGAAAATTTGGGAGCAGCGGCGTTTTGGGCAAAGGTTGTCCCCGTTGTATCCGACGGCAAATATGTCGTCCATTCTCTGCCCATCGACGACTGCAATGCGAAGCTGTACCGGTTCGATCGATGAAAGGTCGTTCGGCTGAGTGTGGCCAGTTGCGGTCGGCCTCTAAGGCGGTCCGAATTGGCGGCGATTTTTTCTGAAGTACTCTTGCAGCGTGCCTCTCCATTATCCTGGACTACCCCTATGTCGCATGTTGTCGATGAACTTCTCGCGCTTGACGTACTTACGTTGCGTGAGCACACAGAACGAGCTGGCGACTTCTTTGATGTAGACGAGCACC
The DNA here is from genome assembly GCF_014200455.1 of Paraburkholderia bannensis. Classification (GTDB taxonomy): domain Bacteria; phylum Pseudomonadota; class Gammaproteobacteria; order Burkholderiales; family Burkholderiaceae; genus Paraburkholderia; species Paraburkholderia bannensis_A. Next base: position 2,639 of record NZ_JACHBW010000045.1, read on the forward strand.
GGGAAAAATTGTGCAAGTCACTCGAGATTAATGAGGTGTGCACCGTGCGACGGGACGGGAAACTCGTGGCCTATGCAATGCTTCGCCCGGAAGCCGGAGCGTGCTGGTTCGTTTGTGCTTTTGGTACGCATCCCTTGCATCGAACGTACACTGTCGTAAGTGAACTGTTCGCGAAGATCGCGACTCTGGCGACCGAACGGGGAATCGGTGAGCTACGAAGCCATGTCTACAAGACCAACCGATTGTCTATCGCTTTCCATCGCAAACTTGGATTTCTGGTGACGCGTGAAAACGACAAAGGCTTCGAGTTCTTTACCACTCTGGACGAACTAGCAACGAAGCCAGCGGTACGGCGTGTCACTGCCCGAGCGACATCCCGCTCGGAGTAAGGCGCAAGGCCGACCGTGCTCGATCTTACTGAGAGGCGCATACGCCCTGAGAATTCATCTAAACGGAGGTCGCCAAGGGCTCCCGCTACCACCCTCTGAGGGTCCGCTTCCGGGAAGCGTGCCTGACCGGTACGGGTCGGTCCATGCCTTTCGCATATCTGCTGCGATCAGCGATCCTGCGAGGTTTGCGTCGGCCCGGGTTCGGCCACGAAGCGCCATTCGGGAGCACCGGCGCTCAGACTTTGCAACGTCGGCTCCACCCCATGAAGCCGCCAGGCTGCTGCCGCACTCCGTCTTGCCGCAGTCACGCTCGGCAAGACGGAGACTGCACTGGGCGGCTTCTACCGATGCCTGTCGGCTCGGATCGGCAAGGCAAAGGCCGTCACTGCCACGTTCAGCGTGAATTCGAGATCCGCGCTGCACATCCCAGCGAGCGTCACCCGCACGATGGCCTCGCCAGGGAAGAGTATTTTCGGCTCGGGAAGATTGCCAACGCGCACGCCCGCGCGACCGTTATAGTAGGCTGCCAGCATCGGAAGGGTCTTCCTGGTTTGCAGCGGGGAAAGGTTCAGGCAGATGGCTTTGGCAGCGTCGCCATGTCGATGACAAACCGATAATGGACATCCGCCGCGATCATGCGCCGCCACGCCTCGTTGACCTGCTCGATCGGCACCAGCTCGATATCCGCGCCGATGTCGTGGGCAGCGCAGAAGTTCATCAACTCCTGGACTTCATGGATGCCGCCGATGAACGATCCCGACATCCGTTTCTGACGGAACACGAAGCTGAGCGGCTTCGCCTCGATCTGGTCGGGCGTGCCGACCATCACCAGTTCGCCCTGGCGTTTGACCAGCGCCATGTATCCATCGAGGTCATGCGGCATCGACACGGTGTCGAGGAGCAGGTCGAAGCGTTCGCGCGAGGCGGCCATGGCGTCCGGATCGGTGGTGACCAGCACATCGTCGGCCCCCAGCCGCTTGGCATCGTCGACCTTGCCGGGTGATTTCGTTAGCGCCACGGTCTTCGCGCCAAGCGCCTTGGCCAGCTTGATCGCCATATGCCCGACGCCGCCGACCCCGATCACTCCGACGGTCGTGCCCGGTCCGACGCCGGCACGTTTCAGTGGTGCCCAGGCGGTGATCCCGGCGCAGAGCAATGGTGCCGCCCGCGCCGGATCGAGCGACGCCGGGACGGTGACGGCGTAGTTTTCGTCGACCACGATTGCGCCCGAATAGCCGCCATAGGTGTGACCGAAATCGGCGTCGGGCCCCATGTAGGTCGGGATGAAACCGGCGTCGCATAGCTGCTCGAACCCTTCCTTGCAGGGCGCGCAGGTCCGGCAGCTATCGACCAGCGGGCCGACGCCGGCGCGGTCTCCCACCTTGAACTTGGTCACGGCGTCGCCGACGCGAGTCACAATCCCGACGATTTCGTGGCCAGGGACGCAAGGATAGGTCGCAAAGCCCCATTCGCCGCGCGAGAGCCCCACATCGGCATGGCAAATACCGCAATAAAGAATGTCGATGGCCACGTCGTGCGGACGCGGATCGCGACGATTGAAGCTGATCGGTTTGAGCGGCGCTTTCGCACTCGTCATTCCGTAACCGTTGACTGCAAACATGATGTTCCTCCTAGCAAACGCTCCGCGAGGGCCGGCGCGCCCGGAGCGATTTGTTTGAGAACGGCCACGGCGCCGCAGCGGAAGCCTTGGGCAAACCACGACTCCGCCGCGCGCGCTGCGCGGGGGTGTCAGGCCTTGCCTGTGCCGAGGTCCTCAATCACTTTGTGAAGGGTCTCGGTGTTGATGTCATAGACATAGCCATAGAGATCAACCGACGCAGGAATGACCGGGGAATTTCTGAGAAGTGTTACGTCATAGGTCAGCGATTCCTTGAAATCACCGATATAAAGATCGTGCGAATCGTAATGTTTCTTCAGGTCGCCGCCGTGCTCTTTCTTATATGCATCGGTCGCGCTGTCGGGCGTGAACGTGGTCATGCCGCAGAAGGTGTGATGGACGACGACGACGCGGCCAAATCCAAGCAAGTGGTTCAGCAAGGTGATGGATCGTAAGGCATCGACCGCGCGGCCACCGGCGTTGATCAACTGGCCGACGTTGGTGGTAAATCCGACCTTGTTGCCGTTCTCGTCCAAGATATTTTCGCCGGGGAAAACTTCGCCGAATTCCTTCGCCACAGCGGAAGGGATTCCGCTTGCGCGGGGATCGGGGCAATAGACAACAAACGTTTTGACGTTCAATCCCTTGGTGAACATGCCACGAAGGGCAGCCGGATCAAAACTTGGCTGATGGGAATAAAGTGCGTCGGCGACACTCGCGGGAACTTCGGTCGTTTTCATTGCTTTTCTCCTACGGCGGCATTCAAATTGGCCTGATTGTGCAGCGGGTGGGTTCTATCGAAAAAACGGTGGGTGCCCGCGAGAGCGGGACAGGCGCTTGCACCCTGTCATCTGCTTGGTGGAACAGAGGCGCGGCGAGCCATCCACGATGGGAAAGCGGTATAAGGCGGGCCGCCACGATGATGCCGTTGAAAAACGTGTTGACCATGGCCGTTCGCCAGCACCTCCGCGCGATTAAGCGGACGCATCGGCCGTGGACACGCGCGGAAAATCTACCTCAGCCCCGGCCACATCATTCAGATAGTTGGTGAAGATTTTGTCGACCGTTACCGCAATGATCTTGACAATCTCGGGATCGACAAAACCTGCATTGCGGACGGCCGTACCGCCAACTCTAAGGATCGAACAGTCACTTCGCTCGGTCCGTTCAGGCTATCACTAACGCAATGCGGCCCGCCGTACGTCGTCGACAGCCTGCTGATAAGCTGCTCGCGTATCGGCTTCGTTGCGCATCTTGCTGCCGTAGTACCAGATTGTCGTTACGTCGTCGACACCAGCGAAGTTCAGCCAGTCTGTCAGATGAGGCGAGGTGTGATCCGTACCATAGGACTTTGGCAGCCCCGGCATGTAGATGGCGGCGGTATGGATCGCGGTTGCACGCTTGTTTTTCAGCAAACCGATATAGCCCTTCGAAGGCTCGAACCCGAAGAGCGTGCTTGGCATGCTCAAAAGGTCGATGTACTGCTTGAGCTTGTAGGGCAGCCCGAAATTCCACATCGGGGCGGCGAACAAGTATTCGTCTGCTGTATTGAATCGGTCGAAGATCGTCTTTAGCTCGTCGAAAACCCTGAGCTGCTTGCCATTCATCTCCGGCTCGCCAAAGAACGACACCTTGGCGGCCGCACTGTCACCGTCGAACTCCGGCAGGTCCGCTTGCCAAAGATCGATCTCGTCGACTTCGACTTCCGGACGCTTCTGCTTGTAGGCGGCAAGGTACTCGTCGGCCAGCCGGATGGATACGGAGCGCTCTGCACGAGGCGACCCCTTGATGTAGAGAAGCTTGGTCATGGTGTATGTCCTTTGTTGCTTACTGGTGTTTGGGCAAGCCTTGGTTTCGCGAGTCGTCACGGTCACCGAGTGCTTGTTCGAACGTATTCCGACACTTTGGTCGTCATGCTGGCAAGGCGACTGGAACGGCTGGAAAGTCGAGTTCGGTGTGGGCCAGGTTGTTGGCGAAATTCGTGAGCACCGTCAACGCTGTGTTGACCACGACTTCCATCAGTTCGGCGTCACTCAAGCCTGCAGCGCGGGCAGCGGCGACATCCTGTCCGCTGACGTGCCCCTTGTTCGCCACCAGGTCTTTGGCTAGGCGGGCGATCGCGGCATGGCGAGGCGTGCTGCCCGTGCCGGCTCGCGCCTGGAGCGTTTGCTCCAAGCTCAGGCCGGCGCCTTTGCCGATCAACGTGTGGGCCGAAAGGCAGTAGTGGCAGCTGTTGGCCTGCGAAGTGGCCAGCGCGACGATTTCGCGCTCCGATGCAGCGAGGCTGCTTCCGGCAATCGCTTCGCTGGCGGCCAGCGTCGCGTTGAGGGCTGCGGGCGAATGGGCCAGCGTCGCGTACAGGTTGGGGATCATTCCGATCTTGGTCTTGATAGCCTTCAGCGTGTCGGCCACAGGGCCAGGGGCTGTGGACAGGGAGACTGGGGCAACGATGGGCGTGTTGGTTTGCGACATGACGACTTCCTCGCAGCTGGATATTGGGGCGTTCAACGTGAAGCAACGTTTTGACTATAGGATTTAGTCCGATGCTACAGTTGACCTATCGTCCAGGCATGTTCGCCCATCGTCCAAATCGACGGGTCCCGAGCCCATGAATCCCAAACCCGACCCATTGGCCCCGCTGCTGCAGCGCTTCAACATCCACGCTCAGATGTTCTTCTCGGGCAACTTCTGCGGACGGGCGGACTACGGTAAAGAGGTGGACGTGGGGTATCTTCATCTGATACGGGGCGGGCAGACGCGGCTTAGCAACGACCGAGGGCAGACGCTGGAACTGAGTGAGCCGAGCCTCGTTTTCTATTCGCGTCCGATGTGGCACTGGTTTGAGCCCGACCCCGTGCACGGGGTAGATCTGGTCTGCGCGTCGGTGCATTTCGAGCACAAGGCCTTTAATCCGATCGCGTTGGCTCTGCCGGATCAGGTGGTGCGGCCGCTGAGCGCCATGCCGTTGGCCGCGCCGGTACTCGCGGTACTGTTTGCCGAGGCCTTCGCGGATAACCTCGGGCGCCAAGCGGTGCTTAACCGACTATTCGAGGTCGTGCTAGTCGAGCTGTTACGTGCGCAGTTGCTGGCAGTCGACGCTCAACCCGGCTTTCTGCGCGGGCTCGGCCATCCACAAATCGGCCGTGCTTTGTACGCCATCCACGCCGAGCCTGAACGCGCCTGGGGCTTGGCGGCGCTCGCGGCTGTTGCCGGCATGTCACGCGCGTCGTTCGCGGCGGCTTTTAGGGCACAGGTGGACATCACTCCTGGCGAATACCTGACCCGCTGGCGGATCAGCGTCGCCCAAGCTCTGTTGCGCCAGGACATGCCCCTTAAGCAGGTAGCCGAGCGAGTTGGCTACGAGAGCCAAACTGGGTTCCTCAAAGCCTTTAAGGCGCTGCTCGGCGTGACTCCAACGGCGTGGCGGCAGGGAGAACTGCCAGAATTGCCTGATCTGGTTCGTGCCAGAGACTAACTCGAGGACCGAGAACGTTAAGCCTGTGGGGGGCAGCATTCGCCCTCCGCCATGCGGGTCCACGTCGCTAGGCACCACGTAAGGTGGGTTTGTGCCTCTCGCATATTCGCTGAAATCGGCGATTGATCTAGTTCGCTTCACTGTCGGGTTTTGCCGGCAACACACCGGCCGAGAAGCCGCGCGAAAGGCCGTTCCAGTTTGCAATCGGCCATATCGCTCGCACCGGGTCGAATGTCTCTTGGGGGGCGCGTGCCGTCGAGCGCGTCGTAAGAGATTCGCGGAGCCCATGCGTTCTGCATGGGACGGCTCGCGGCCAACTCCGGCCGTTCGACAAAGTTGACTAGATCGTCAACAATCCATGAACTTGTTTGAAATCAACTTGAAGAACGAACGCGTAGACTTCAGATTCGTCAGCGCCGATATCAAATCAACCCGGAAGAGCTATGCCGAATTTCTCGTGGGAACCGCTGGATTTTCTGGAGGTTCTTAATGTGGTGCCGATCGAGGAAGAGTACGGAGTTTCGTATCGGTACGTTGTCTCCAAGACACCCGTGGTTCTGAGTCTAACAATATGGCCACTTAGCTGTGACGTGGAACTTTTGATCAATTATGAAGGAGTAGCAGAGCCGCTAGTACAGCTTAATTTGTTGGATTGTCCGGGGGCACGTGTCGTGCGAGACGATCGCGGTACGCACATTGAATTTGCAGCCGCGAACTTGTTCAACGGGCGCTACGATTGCGCGGACGCGCCACCATACGGATTCCGTTTGCAGATTCAGCCGTCCATCCAGCTTTCAACATTTTCCTATCCTGTCTAATCGCATCTGACGGCTGCGAGGATGTCTCACCCGCGCTTCTCATGGCGGCACGCGGCCCGAACGGTCAGTCGACAATAGGCTCCAGATCGTCGGCAATTTAACGCCGCATATCGCAAAAGAATCTCATGGACAGGGTACGGAAATCGCGTTTCTTTATCTCCGAATGTCCTTCAGAGCCAGTCTTCGTACTGGACGGAATCGCGTCGGAGTGGCTCTTCGCCTCGGGGTTCTGGACTCGGATCAACCGCTTGATGGGGACGATGTATGACCAGTACGAGGAGGACGAGGCGGCTCCCGCGAATCTCGATCAGATTGCAGCACAAATGTGTTGCGAGATTCGTGAGCTTGAAGCGCGCGAGGAAGAAATGATTCGTTTCAGGTGTGGGTGGTTCAGTACAGGTGAAGCTCATACCCTCGAAACCCCGAGGGCTACCCTCGTCGCGCAACTAGTTTCGCTCCAAAGTTTTCTGGAGCGGATGGCCGCGAGCGGCACCACTCTTGAGTTAAGCCTTTGAAGGCAACACCGTCATGAACATTGAGGCAATGGCCATTCGATGTGAAGATCAAAAATTGAGTTCGCCGGACGTTGATGCCGCATGCCAAGTCGCGAAAATATCAAGGCTCGAATTTTTTGACGAGCTTGCCCGCTGGCTTGCCGCCGAGTTCCTCGAAGGTCGGCGCGATTTCACGTTTTGCGATAGCGTCGCCAACAACATGATGCCGCTCGCAGAATGGAACCTCACTGATTTCGCGTGGTCGGTTTTCCATGCGTTCGACAATGGCGAGTTCTACCACCCGGAGGACTCACGAGATGTCGATCCGGTCGAAAAATACACCAGACCGATGTTGCGGCAGGCATTGGCGGAAAAGGAATAGTCTGTGCGGCTCATCGCCGAAAGACGATGAGGGCGACAGCGCGGATCAAATCCTCCACCTGCGTCAACTCCGTATCGGAAATGTCTGCTCGACAGTCTGCTCGCAATGCCCGTAGCGCTTCATGAAGTGCGCCCCAATCATCTGTCAGCCCGCTCGTTAGCGGCCATGCGCAAAGCAAGTGTCGCAATGGCCGGGCCGCACGCCGTTCGCACCACACGTCGAACAGTTCTGAGCATTCTGCGTTAATTTCTTCTGGAAGCACTGGGCGTACACTTGCAGGTGTTTATCGAGCAGGATGCCATGATGCACCATTTGAACGTCCGCTGTCGGGTGAGTCGAACGTCGCTTACGGGTCGGGAGTACGCACTGACGACTGGCCGCTTCCGGGAAGCGGAATTCCAGTGGCCGCTTTCCGGCGATCAATTTGAAGATCGAATTGACGCAACGCGTTAAGGGTTATTGGACGTCTGCCTCGTTCACATGACCGTGAGTTTGCCGCGGCGCGTGTGGGCAGGCGTCGAATAAGCCTCGAGGGAGGAAAC
>NZ_JACHBW010000046.1 GCF_014200455.1 Paraburkholderia bannensis
TCGCTGTCGACGTCGGCGACCTTCAGCGCGACCACTTCACTGGCGCGCAGCCCCGCGCCGTACGCGACCGACAACGCGGTCTGGTGCTTCAGGTTGCCGGCGGCCTCGATAAGCCGCCGCACTTCGTCGGGACTGAGCACGACGGGCAATACGCGGGGCACGCGCACGGGTCGCATCCTGACCATCAGTTCGGGCCGGTCGAGCGTCACCGTAAAGAAGAACTTCAGTCCGGTGATCGCGTGATTCAGCGACACGGCCGATGTGCCGTGGTCGACCAGATAGAGCTGGTAGCGGCGCAGGTCCTCGACGGTGGCCGTGTCAGGTGAGCGCCCGAGAAACCGGGTGAACTCACGCACGATGTGCAGATAGATGTCCTGGGTCTTGGGGGCAAGCTGGCGCATGCGCATGTCGTCGATCATGCGCTGGCGCAATGGGCTGACGTTTGCTGGTAAGGAGGTCATGATTCGGCTCCTGCTGAAGAACGAGGCGGATTGCCTCATTCGCCAACATAAAGCCGCGTGACCGGCCTCTCCCTGACCTTCAGCGCCGGACCGTAGCCCCTACCGCGCGAGCGGTTTAGTCCATCGGCCATTTGCGGTCGTTCGACCGCGCTCTCGGGCAGACATTCAAACGTCAGTTCCGCTCAGCTATGAGACTCTGCCCTGTCGAAATGTGCCGTCCTGTTTCGGCGGCCCGATTGGCGATGCGCAACGTGATCATCGAAGATTTGAACATTGACATTGGCGGTGTTCGCGCTCACGTCGCCGGCTAACTGTGAAGTCGCAGTACAGGACAATTTTCCGCGGTAACAATCAGTCTTCCTGCGCCAGCCGAAACAAGACGTCAGCGAGGGCGCGAATCTTGGACTGTGCGGCTCGTTGGGATGGATAGACGACGAAGTACGACAAGCCGTTTTGCGCCACGTCGCCAAAGGGCGTAATCAGTGTTCCCGCCTGCAGGCGGTCCCTCGCCATCCGAGGATCGCCGATTGCAACTCCATGCCCTTCCGCCGCAGCGGTGAGCGTCAATTCGAGGGTATCGAAAACGAGCCCGCGGCTCGCGTCGATCTGCCGTGCCCCAACGCTTTCCAGCCAGCATTGCCACTCTTCATGGCCGTGTCCGGGATGGAGCAATGTGACATGAGCAAGGTCGGCTGCCGAGCCAAGCGATGCAGCCATTTGGCTTGTACACATCGGTGTGAGTTGCTCGGCAAACAACGGAACCGCGTCCATACCCGCCCACTGCCCGGTTCCACGAACAACGAGGGCGTCGACGTCAGGTGTAGTGAAATCCGGCGTGTCGTCCGCAGAGGTGGAGATGCGAAGTTCTGTTCCAGGCAACGCGTGATTGATGTCTGTGAGCCGTGGGAGCAGCCAACGAATTGCGAATGTGGATGGCAGCTTGAGAGTGACGATAGGCGCTGTCTTAGCGTGAATGTCGGCGTGTTGAACCAGTTGCGTGAGTACGCTTACGGCCACGGTCAACAGTTCGCTTCCTTCCGCCGTCAGCCTCAGTCCCGACGCATGACGCACGAAAAGTGCACACCGGTAGTGCGACTCCAGTTGCTGAACCTGACGGCTCACCGCGCCCTGCGTTCGGCACAGATGGTCAGCGGCTTTGCTGATGCTCCCGAGTTGCGCCGCTGCGACGAATGACTGGAACGCTGTCAGCGGAGGCAGCGGCCGCGTCATGTCGGCCAATGGATATGCACGGGTTGCATACCCGGGTTGCGGATTTTTCGATTGTTCGGTCATCGGTGCATCGCTATCTTGCCTGGACCGGATGCGCGCCCGTTCGAATGCGCGGAGTTGTCAACGAATGATCGGAGATTAAAGATGGCCTCATCGTCGGAAGAACTATACACCCGGCAGGTTCGCAACTATCTCGCGGAGTTGGAGCGCGGCGATGTCTCGGCAATCTGTGCGTTGTTCACGCCGGACGCCCAAGTATCCTCCCCGTTTCTCGGCTGGATGCGCGCCGCGCCATTCTTTGCGAAGGTCAATGCAGCGTCTGGAGAAAGCAGAATAACGCCCATCGACATCTGCGTGAGCACGACGGGAGCTCGACGCGCGACCGGTTACTTCGTCTACGACTGGGGGCTAAAAGATGGATCCGCGGTGCGTTTCGAGTGCGTCGATGTTTTCGAATTCGATGACAACGGACTCATCGAGCGGATGATCATTGTCTACGACACTCATCCAATTCGCAGTACGGTAGGTGACAAATACGCGTAGCCGAATCGATGTCGCTCGACACCGAAGGCTAGCGTTTGGGAAGGGCTGGCTGAAGCGCGGCACTTTCTGCGCGGCCGCCATGGGCCGCTCAACCGCGAGGCTCCAATCCTTCCCCCTGCCAGCCAGCAGCGGGCAAATCAACACCCGGCAGGCTAAGAGTCTGCGTCGCGGTGCTGGCTATCGAAACTCCGCCTCGCTTCCCGGAAGCGCTCCGCATTCTCGACGATCCAGGTCCACAGCGGGACCATGCGAACGAGCAGCTCCATGCCCGTGTCGGATAACTCGTATTCGACTCTAGGCGGCACTTCTTCAAAATCGTGACGGAGCACCAGGCCGTCACGTTCGAGTTGTCGTAACGTGCGCGTCAGCATCCGCTGAGTCACCCCGTGCATGCGCCTGCCGATTTCGGCATGGCGCAGCCCACCGTACACGCCGAGCGTGTGGACGACACCGAGCGACCAACGATTTCCGGCGTGTCCGAGCACCTCCCGCCGCAGCCCGTCATCATCGTCTCGCAGGCCGTCGCACACGGTCTGCGAGTATCGGAGAAGTTCGTCTCGATCCAACTATCTGGCTCCCAGTATCATGCATGTACCTTCTTTCATACACGTCCATGCACCGCTAGACTGCAGCAACGCATTCCTCAGCAAGGCTAGACGATGAACCAGACAGATCTTAACGCTACGTCTCAAAACATTCTCGTGCTCGGTGCCGGCGAACTCGGCCTCCCGGTACTACGCAATCTTGCGCGGCACCGGGCTAAGGACGTCGACGGTGCGAAGATCAGCGTGCTGCTGCGCCCAAGTACAGTTGAGTCCAGTGCACCCGGCAAACGACGAGATATCGCGGAGATCCGAGGTCTCGGGATCGAGATCGTCGCAGGCGATATTGTGAAGAGCTCCATTGATGAGCTGGCGGCACTATTCACGCGATATGACACGGTAATCGGTTGCACGGGGATTACCGCCGGAGTCGACACGCCGATGAAGCTGGCGCGAGCCGCCTTGCAGGCCCGAATCCCGAGGTACTTCCCATGGCAGTTCGGGGTCGATTTTGACGTAATCGGTCGCGGCAGTCCGCAGGACATCTTCGACGCACAGCTGGACGTGCGCGAGTTGCTGCGCAGTCAGCACGAGACCGAGTGGGTCATCATTTCGACCGGCATGTTCATGAGCTACCTGTTCGAGCCGGAATTCGGTGTCGTCGACCTGCAAAACGACGCGGTCCACGCGCTGGGCAGCCTCGACACCGCCGTGACGCTGACAACGCCCGATGATATCGGTGCGCTGACCGCCGCGATCGTGTTCGCCCAGCCCCGCATCCGGAACGAGATCGTGTATCTGGCTGGCGACACCGTGACTTATGGGGAGGTTGCCGACAAGCTGCAAGCGGGCCTCGGCCGGCAGTTCAGCCGTTCGGTGTGGAGTGAGCAGTATTTGCTGGATGAGCTGGCGCGCGACCCAAACAACATGATGCGCAAGTATCGTGCGGCCTTTGCTCAAGGGCGAGGTGTCGCATGGGACAAGAGTGGGACGTTCAACCAACGCCACGCCATTCCGGTCACCGACGTGGCATCGTGGATCAACGCGAACCTTGTTTCGGGCCGCGGCGAGTAATCGTGAGTCCGGCCATCCAGGCAAACCATATCGAGGGTCGTTCTCCCGAGCAGAAAGTCGGACTCCGGCCGATAGGTGCGAGCTCCTGCTCCTGTATTCCGTACTGACTTCGGCCGAATTCTGCTCGGCGAAGTCGGCGCGTGAAAGCAATGTGGCCGCTGGCTGAAGTTGCTTGTCAGCGGTCGTTGACAGGCTGAGGATTGGATGACGGGTTAGGGTCGCTTTATGCCTTTTACATAAGCGACCGCGCCCACGGCGATCGCCGCGCTCGGTCGTCGGGCGCTAGCCGGCCATGAGCCGTCGTTGACCCACGATAATTGCAGGACATCTGGCAGGCAGCTCCACCTCCAAAAGCGGACGGCCGCGCATTCCACGACGCTTTAATTCGACGCTAATTTGTGCACGTCTGCATCGCCACGAAGCGCATTCGTCAACGATTACGAAAAAGCAGGAGGGGGTGGCCGGCCGCTGGGATAGTACAGGTGGAAGCCGGAAAACGAGGCGCACTAGTCAGACAGCACCCGTAGAAGTTCTCCGCTTTCGAGCTGCGGCAACACGCGCTGTTCCGGGACGAAGGCAAGGCCGACGCCAGCAAGCGCGGCTTTCACCGCCATCGTGGCCGTGTTGAACACGAGTCGTCCCTCGACGCGCACGTTCAGCTCACGGCCGCCCTTCCTAAACTCCCAGGCATATATCCCGCCGGCCGTCGGCAACCGGATGTTGAGGGACGAGGTTGCCAACGTGGCGGGGCTGGTCATAGGACCAGACGGTGCCCTCATGACCGGGAGCGACTCTCTGATGGATGTTGGCGTTACGGCTTCGTACCGGTTCGGGCCACTCGCCCGGAAAAGCGTACGCCGCGCTTCATAGCCCAGATCGCTTGAGCATCGCCTCGGGATAACGCGCGCCTAAGACTTCCACCGCTTCCGCGCCTGCTCTTATCTCATCGAGGTCACAATCCGTTAGCGTTACAGACAATGCGCCGACGTTCTCCTGAAACCGGTCAACGCTGCGCGTCCCAAACAATGGAACAATCCATCGTTTCTGCGCGAGAAGCCATGCAAGCGCGATCTGGCCAGGCGTTGCTCCGTAGCGATCGGCGACGGTTTTCAGCAGAGAAACGAGCGCCTGGTTGGCCTGGCGGGCCTCCGGCGTGAAACGGGGAATCTGACCGCGGAAGTCGTCGCTATTAAACGCCGTGCCCGCATCGATCTTGCCGGTCAAGAAGCCCTTGCCGAGCGGACTGAATGGGACAAAGCCGATCCCAAGCTCTTCCAAGGTCGGAATAATTTCGGTTTCAGGCTCGCGGGTCCATAGGGAATATTCACTTTGCAATGCGGTTACCGGATGAACTGCATGCGCTCGGCGGATCGACTGCGCGCTGGCTTCCGATAGACCAAAATGGAGAACCTTACCCTCGGCGATCAGGTCCTTCACGACGCCTGCGACGTCCTCCATTGGCACGTCCGGGTCTACACGGTGCTGATACAACAGGTCGATATAGTCGGTCCTGAGTCTTCGCAGGCTGCCCTCCACGGCTGACCTTATCTGCGATGGCTTGCTGTTGACGCCGCCCCGGTGTTCGCCCGTTGTCTGATCGATGTCCCAACCAAACTTCGTGGCGATCCGAACATGTTGGCGCATCCCCGCGAAGGCTTCACCCACCATCTCTTCGTTGGTCCATGGACCGTACACCTCGGCGGTGTCGAAAAAGTCCATGCCGAGCTCTACTGCTCTTCGCAACAGGCTGATCATCTGTGCGCGATCAGGGATTTCTCTGGACTTCCCGTATCCCATACAGCCGAGAGAAACAGCCGATACGGTAAAGCCTTGACCAAGTGTACGAGTCTGCATTATTTGCCTCATCATCGCGAGTTTTAGTTTTGCGCGTCCGCCGAGTTCCGACCTTCTAGCCAAGCCTGAATAATCATTAGCTTGGCCTGATGCGGCGATTATTGCCCCGCCACCCCATCGACGATGTAAGTCCGGCTATTTCCTGACCGGTGGCGAATGGGAATAATGGCCTGATAGGCAGGAGAGTTGTACCAAGCCTGTGCCTGCGCCAGTGAGTCGAACTTGATGATCACCAGGCGCCCTTGCGCGCCGAAGCCTTCTTTCACGTCCATTTCGCCGCCGCGAACGATGAAGCGTCCGCTGAACGGCTTGAAGGTCGACTCAACTGCGGCGCTGTAAGGCTTGATGCCTTCGGAATCGGTCGCCTGGAACTCGGCGACGTAATACGCCGGCTTTGTAACTGACGACGGCTGCGCCTGAACCGACAGGGGCCCCAAGTTGATGGCCATTCCTAAGGCTGCCAACCAAGCGAACCTCATCTTTTTCATGGAAATCCTCGCGCTGTGATCCGGCCGGCTTTCGTCACGGCTGATTGAACCGCCCCGGGTTTTGTGGAGGCTCCAACTCTTGAGAGAATGGAGCCATGAACAAGAAGGTAACCAAGTTTTCCCCGGAAGTCCGAGAG
>NZ_JACHBW010000047.1 GCF_014200455.1 Paraburkholderia bannensis
GCGCTGATGCGCTTTCTGTCGTCGATGGCGCCGAACTGGAACATCAGCCTGTTCCACTACCGCAACCAGGGCGCGGACTACAGTTCGATCCTGGTCGGCATCCAGGTGCCTGCCGCGGAGGACGCTGAATTCCGCCAGTTCCTCGCCACGCTCGGTTACCCGCACTGGGAAGAGACGCAGAATCCGGCTTATCGCCTGTTCCTGAAGTGATCAGGAGCGAGTGATGTGAGAGAGATGTCCGACGTCGAACGGGACATCTCTCAAGCACATAAGCAAGAAGAGAAAAGGAAAAATTAGAAAGGAATGCTATTCAATCTGGTCGGGAAATAGAAAACTGAATCGAATCAGGATACCGGGATAAAAAACCGATTTCACGGCAAAATAGCGGATCAAAATCACTTCCCGCGCTTCAGGACAGCTCATCATGAACCTTGCCGATCCCGCCAACATTGCCAGCTGGCACGCTCATATCTATTTCGATGCGCAAACGCGCGACGCCGCTTGGGCCTTGCGCGAAATCATCGCAGAGGAATTGGGCGATGCCGTGGAAATCGGCCGCTTTCATGAACGTCCAGTTGGTCCGCATCCGATGTGGTCTTATCAGCTTGCTGTGACAAATGAACAGTTTGCAGCCGTATTTGCGTGGCTTGTCGTCAACCACGGCAAGCTCGATGTTTTCGTGCATCCGAATACGGGCAACGCATTGCGCGATCATCGCGACGCCGCAGTGTGGATCGGTCATTCGTACACGCTCAATCTCGCAGCGATTGGGGATTGATTGCAGAAAAAATAACAAGCACATCAAAATAAAAGTCAGACGAAAACATCTGCATCCGGCCTCCAATTCGCGGTCGGATTACCGCTGAAACGAAGTGTAAAAGTCCGTTCCAGCCCCCTTTGCATTCCTGCATAATCGCGCGTTTTGCCGGTGTTACCGGTAAAACGTGCCTGGTATTTCCTCAGCTGTTTCAACTCAAGTTCGTTCGTGTATTGCCGTTAGTCAGGACGCGCAATCAATTTCGCGCAATCGTTTTCTGTAGACGAATTGAGAGCGATTTGCGGATTTTGGGGTCGATAAGCCCCGAAGCAGCAAGGGTGGGCGCGCCTGCATCTGGCGGCGGCATATTGGCCGGCGCTGCTTCACGTAGAACCTTTACAAGGCACGATATGCGGTTTTCCAAATTCAGATTCGAAGCGGTTGCGGTGCTCGCGACCGCCTTGCTCGCAGCTTGCGGCGGCGGTGGCGGTGGTTCGTCCGGTAGTTCGGGCAGCGCGGCGACCAGCAATTCGTCGAATGGCAGCAGCAACTCGGCACAGGCCGCCAACACCACGACGACCTCCACGTCCAATCTGTCCGCCAACAGCGCGATCCTGATCACGCCGGCTTCGAACCTCACCGCGCTGCCGAGCGCGAGCGGCAATGCCAGCGCCGACGGCACGGCCTACATCAACGCGATGCGCAAGAACGTCGGCCTCGCGGCGCTGCCGAGCAACGCGGGCCTGGCGACCGCTTCCAGCGACCACGCGACCTATCTCGTCGACAATCAGGCCTACGGTCACACTGAAACGGCGGGCAACACCGGCTTCACGGGCGCCGATCCGCAAACGCGCATCTCGGCTGAAGGCAACTTCACGATGATGGGCGAAGTGGTCGTGGCCGGTCAGCCGGCGGCGTTCAGCGACAGCGTGTCGCCGGTCGAGACGCTGTTCGACGCGCCGTTCCACCGCATCGTCATGCTCGACGATTTCACGTCGATGGGCGTCGGCTACATGGCCAACTCGAACTGGGAGGCGTTCAATATCGACTTCGGTTCGACCAGCGCCGATACGCTCGCGGCCACCTCGCTCGTCGCTTACCCGTATCCGGGCGAGCAGGGCGTACCGACGAGCTGGTTCGCCAATGAAGATCCGAACCCGTTCGCCAGCGCGACGCAGTACGAGATGACCACGGTTGGCTATCCGGTGACGATCCAGAGCGCGTTCGGCTCCACGTTGAGCAACCTGAGCTTCACGATCACGGCGACCAACGGCACCAACATTCCGTGCCTCGCGCAGACGCCCCAGACTACGCCGAGCGAACTGTCGAACGCCGCGCTGTGCGCGCCCTATTCGCCGCTCGCGGCCAGCACCACTTACACGGTGCGCGTGACGGGCACTCTGACCGATGCATCGAGCCAGACGCATGCGATCAATGTGGGCTGGACGTTCACGACCGCTGCGTCGGGCGTGTCGCACAACGCGACGCAAGGGCTGACAAATCGTCCGCTGCCGAAGTTCTGATCGGCAAATAGCGTCGTAGATTGAAATGCAAAAGGGGCCGCAGTCGAAACTGCGGCCCCTTCTTTTTTGCGCGGACCGCGCGCTGTTCAGCGTGCGGCCGACTGTTGCTGATTGGCGATGATTGGTGCGATCGTCAATGCCCGAACGATTCTTTGGGCGCATCCGCTGAGGTTTCCATGATGTGCGGTCGGGCGGCCTGTTTCACCAGCAGAGCAGCGCATGCGACGAGACCTGCCACTGCGATGGTCGCGAAGATGCCTGCGAACGAAAAATGCCGGCGTGCCAGCTCGGCCACCAGAAACGAACCGGCAATCCCGCCGAATCGCCCGATCCCCAGCATCCACGCCACACCTGTGCCACGGCCCGCAGTCGGATAGAACGCGGCGGCGAGCGCGGGCATGGACGATTGCGCCGTGTTCATCAGCACGCCCGCTGCGAACACCACGAGCACCAGTGCCCCCACGTTGCCCACGGCCTGGCCGATCAGCCAGACGGACAGCGCAGTCAACGCATAGCAGGCAGCGATGATGCGGTTGGCGTTGAAGCGGTCCATCAGCACGCCGCACAGCACCGCGCCGATGCCGCCGAGCGGGAACAGCGCCGCGATCAGCGTCGCGTGTGCGGGCGGCAAGCCCGCGTCCTTGAGCAGCAACGGCATCCAGTTGATCGACGCATAAAAGATCACCAGGCCCATGAAATACGCGATCCACAACATCAGCGAGCCGACCAGATAACGGCCCGACAGCACCACGCCGATGCCGTTGCCATCGGCGTGCGGCGCGGTTTCGGTCATAGTGAACGACTGGGCCGCGGCGGCATCGGCGGAAATACGCGCGAGCGCGGCGCGAATGCGTTCGGCCGGCTTGGCGTTGGCCACCATATAGCGCACCGATTCCGGCATGCGCAGCGCGAGCGGAATCGCCAGCACGAGAGGCGTGACCCCGCCGAGCAGCAGCACGCTGCGCCAGCCAAAGTGGGGAATCATCCACGCCGCGAGGAAGCCGCCGAAGGCCGCACCCAATGGAAAGCCGCAGAACATCAGATTGATGATGGTGGCGCGGCGATTGTCGGGGCAGTACTCGCCCATCATGGTGACGGCGTTCGGCATGGCCGCGCCCAGACCCACGCCCGTGAGGAAGCGCAGCCAGACCAGATGGTCGATGCTGTCCGCGAACGCGGAGGCGAAACACGCAACGCCGAACACCAGCACCGAGCCGAGCAGCATGGCGCGGCGGCCGAGCCGGTCGGAGAGCGGCCCGGAAGCGAGCGCGCCGAAAGCGAGCCCGAACAGGGCGGCGCTCAACACCGGCGCGAGCGCTGGCCTGGCAAGTCCCCATGCGCCGAGCAGCGAGGGTGCGATGAAACCGATGGCCGCAGTATCGAAGCCGTCGAGCAGCACGATGGCAAAGCACATCACAAAGATGAACCACTGGAACGGCGAAAACGGATGCTCGTTGATGAACGTCTGGACGTTGACGGCACTGCGGCTCATGAAAGGTCTCTCCATTGTGTTATGCATGGTTCGCAAATAGCGCACACTAATTCGCTACGCGAACTCTGGATGCCATCGTACCTGTCTATAAGCTAGCGCGATATCGGGGAGATTCTTGAGTGCATCCGCGTTGGCGCGAGGCGCGTATCTTTGACGAAGCATGCCGCGTGGCAGCGTGTTGAAGCTGTACTTTGCCTGGCCTTACCGGTCCGAATGCGGGCCTGAAGGAGATCGACGTGAAGAACCGGACGTTGTTTTCAACGGCGCGCGTGGGCGCGCTGGCTTTGACGGTGGCCGTGGTAGCGGGGCTGCCCGCGCGGAGCGCGTTCGCAGAACGATGATCTGCGCTCGCCGCAGAACAGCCTGGCGCTGATGCCGAACGCGCCGCTCGGCAGTGAATACCCGACGCACGGCAACCGGCAGGCGGGCGAACTGCCGGTCGGGCCCACCGACCCGCGCGGCCAGTTGGCCAACGGTTTGCCGAATAATTCCCAGTCGGGCGGCTATGGTGCGCCGCAGGCAGGCATTCATCCGCCGCAGGGGATGTGAGCGCCCGCTGACGGCCGTCCTGAAGACGTCCGGGCGTCCAGCTCAGCAGGGCTTCCACACTTTCGCCGAGGGCGAGCGCGGTGCCCCCAAGTCGAGGTGGCCGGCGAGTCCGTCGTGTTGCTGACCGGCTCGGAGAAAAGCCACGGCAGGCCCTGAGCGGTGGAGAGCACGAAAAGTCTAGCGGCGTGCCCGCTCGCAACGTGAACCGGCGGCCCTGATCGGGCCATTCGATCAGCGCTTCGCGACGCCAGCCCGAAAAATTATTGTCGAGATCGAAGTCATCGACGATCAGACCGCCTTCGAGCGCGTCGACCGCGGGATGCTCGCTGAGCGTGACCGGCAAAACGTCGGCGTCGATTTCCCACATCGCGCGCACGCGGGCGCTCAGGCGGGTGCCGGGCGGCTTCGGATAGTAGGGATGATGGCCGAAGCCGAAGGGCATACTGCGCGAGCCGAGGTTGCGCCCAGACCCAGGTGGAGAGCCCCGTTTCGTCGAGCGTGATGTATTGCTGCGCCTCACTGAATGGCCAGCCCTCTGCGCCGCACGCGGGCGCTTCGTGCATGAAATTCAGCGTCACGGCATTGGCTTGCTGAGATTCGACGCGCCGTGGCCGCCGCCAGGCTTGGCTATGCCGCGCTCGTCCTGTTCAATCTGGCGCTCACGCCGGGTTTCTCGAATCCGTTCGCGGCGCGCAGCCTTTTGTTCGAAGCCGCACCTATCGAGCTGATCGCGCTCGGTCAGAATCTGGCGATTGCGACACGCGGTATCGGCTGGTCAGGCTATTGATGCGAAACGGTCAGCTTGACTCGTGTCGCACCGTCGCTTTGCGCGGTGATCTCGGTGCGGCTGCCGCGCTCGCCTAGATAGAAGTGCTGCCGCCCGGGAGCGTTGCCGTCGTGCGTGGCGGTTGGCAGGCACGAGGCGATATCGGCACCGACGCCTTCGAGCGCGTCCGTGCCCGATCCGGTGTCGGCGTTGCGCGTGCTCCATAGGCATTGATAGGCGCCGTGGGCGGCGGTGCATTGTGCGTCGTCGCTATAGGGCTGGGCGACGGCGCGGCCGTCAGCGGGACTCAACGACGCGAAGTGCTGAGGCGCGGCCGCGACGATGCGCTTGAGTGCGGCGCAGGGGCTTGCGCTGTCGTCGGCGTGGGCGGCAAGTGGCGCAAGCCACAGAAATGCGGTCGCGATGAGGGCTTTGGCTTGCATGCTGGATTCGCTGCCCGATTTGCAGCGCCTCAAGTGGTGATGTGCGCTAGCTGCAAACGTCGTGCCGGGAACGACGCTTGCAATTGATCGAGCGGAACAATCATCACGAGGATCGTGTCATGACCAGAAACTTCCGATACCCGATGCGCGTGGGCGCAATGCTGGCGGCGACGCTCACGCTGGCTGCCGTGACGTTGCCTGGCTACGCCGCATCGCAGGACGACGAGGATCACGCCTGTCGCGGCGATGCTTTTCACTTCTGCGCAAGCGAGATTCCGAACAAGGAAAAGATAACGGCGTGTATGAAGCAGCACTATGCCGAGCTGTCGCCACCGTGCAAGGCCATGTTCAAGAAGCCACCGAAGGGTGGGGCAAGCTGATAAAGATGAAGGATGGTGGAGGTTTGAGGCGCGACGGAAGTCGCGCCTTTTTATTTTGGCCGGGTGCAAATTGGTGCTTGCGTAGGGGATACGAGGCAAGCTAAGATTCGCCCCCTTCGCTGTTCAGCCTTACCGGCAGCGAAGCCTGCCGCGAGAAACGGCGGGTCGCTCCGGCGGCATCTTTTCCCTGCTTT
>NZ_JACHBW010000048.1 GCF_014200455.1 Paraburkholderia bannensis
CGGAGAAACCAGCCGAATGCGTAGTGCCGTGAGTACGTCATTCGGGCAACCGGAACGGGTTCAACCGCGATCCGGATTCAATGCGCTTGTGGAAAGGTTGTGTCGCGATAACAAAAACGAGACGATAGAATTTTCGAATTAGTAGGAATGCTTACATGACCAGCGAATAGAACTGATCTGCTGCGGTTTTTGTACCGCCGTCGCCCCGCATCTGCCCTTTGCGGATCATGTGCATGATCTCGATGCCGGACAGGATGATGCGTGCGCTGCGGAAATTCTTGAAGCCCATCATCGGCCTGATGATGCGTTTTATGGCACGATGGTCCTGCTCGATGACGTTGTTCAGATACTTGTTCTGCCGAATCTTGACTGGCGTCGGCCGGCCCGCGTTGAGCGCTTCGAGCGCGGCCAGATTGGCGCCACTCTTGTCCACGGTGACAATCTCGGGTTCACCGTTCTGGGCGATCGCCTTCTCGAAATACCGACGCGCAGCCGGCTTGTCACGATGGGCCCGCAAAAGGAAATCGACCGTGTTTCCCTCCTTGTCGACGGCCCGGTACAGGTACTTCCATTGACCTTTGACCTTGATGTAGGTCTCGTCCATACGCAAGCTCCTGCCGACCGGGTGCTTGACTCGCCGAAATGCCTTTTCAAACAACGGCACGAGCTTGACGACCCACCGGTGCACACTCGAGTGGTCGACCTCAATACCCCGCTCGGCCATCATCTCTTCGAGGTTGCGCAGGCTCAGCGAGTACGCCACGTACCAGCGAACACACAGCAGAATCACGTCCAACGTAGTGCAGCCGCTTGAGAACCTTACTGATATCCGCAGGCAAGGTCGCGCGCGATGACTTCTTCGTCTTGCCCATCTCGTTCGTGATTCGTGGAAAAATGCCAATTCTAGCGCAGCGCGTTATCGCGACAGAGCCTCGATCTGGCCATTCGCGGAACACGCGGAGCGAATCGAATCTGATTGCCCACAAGCTCGAAGACGCGAACTGGGTGTGGTGGCCAGCGCTTATCTGTCGTGAACCGGGACGCCGTCGTCGGTCGACGACCTCACACGCCACGATTGCATTCAGTTCGACCGGCCGAGGAGTGGCCGCAAGGTTCCGTGGTCGTTCAAAAGCGAGGGGCAAGTGCAGGAGCATTTCACCGACGACGGCTATTCGAGCGCGGGAGATGTACTCGGTGGCGTGACGTTGGCGCGCAGCGGCGCGGAGCTCTTCCAGACGTATCGTTTCGTCGTTGAGCACGAGATGGCCAGAGGTGGTCTGGTGGAGGTGTCGCCAGCAACCGGAGGCGCCTCGCGGCCGTTCGTGCGGCTACGCGATCTTTTGTTGCGGGTGCGACGCTTCGTCGATTTTCTCGTCGAGACGCTCGGCTCCGCTCCGCGCGACGCTGTCACCTCTTCCCTCCCTAACGGATTAACCGTAATGGATCGAATCGATGCGATGAAGGTGTTCGTGACCGCCCTCGACGAGGGCAGCCTTGCCGCCGCAGGCCGGCGGCTCGGGCGCTCGGCCGCCGCCGTGAGCCGGGCCATTGCGTTTCTCGAAGCACATGTCGGCATGGCGCTACTGCATCGCACCACGCGCACGATCAAGCTGAGCGAAGCCGGTGAGCGTTACGCCGCCTCATGCCGGCAAATCCTGACCGACCTCGAAGAAGCCGATCTGATTATTGCCGGCGAGCGCGCGGCGCCGCGCGGCACGCTGACGCTGACCGCGCCCGTAGCCGCCGGTCAGGACTTTCTGCGGCCTCTGCTCGACGAGTTTGTGGACCTGTACCCGGACGTCACCGCGCGCCTCTACCTGCTCGACCGCCCTGCCAACCTGATCGACGAGGGCATCGACGTCGCGCTGCGCATTGCCCACCTGGCCGATTCGACGCTGATCGCGACACCGGTCGGCGAAGTACGCCGGGTGGTGGCCGCCGCTCCAGGCTATCTCGCCAAATACCCGCGTCTGAAGGAACCCGCCGATCTCGCGCAACACAGGATCATTTCGATGACGCACTTTGGCGTCGATTCGTGGAGTTTTCCGGCGTCGAACAATTCGGCCGCGCCACAAACGGTGCACTTCACGCCGCGGCTGATCGTCAACAGCGTGCAGGGCGCGGTGGCCTCCGCCGTTGACGGATACGGCGTCACGCGGCTCTTTTCGTATCACGTCGCCGAACAGGTCCGCGAAGCTTCGCTGAAGATCGTGCTGACCAGTTACGAGCAGGCGCCGCTCCCCGTTCATCTGCTCACGCCGCAAGGCCGTCTCGCGGTGCCGAAAGTCCGGGCCTTCGTCGACTTCGCGGTACCGCGTCCGCGCGCCCGTTTCAGCGCGCTCAAAGCGATCACCGACGCGGATTGAACCGCATCGCGGAAGAATAGCTGCCGCGCGGCGGCGATTCTCTCGCCGCGTGTTCGTCCCTAAACTCGTTTCCATTGGTAATGGCTGCAGCCAAACCTGGCTGCAGCGCCTAGCGCAAGGAGCAGGCAATGGACTCGGAACAGCAAGTGATGCGGATCGCCGGTGCACGAATGCGCACCGAATCGCGGGGGGCTTTATGAATCAGCCAGCCAATGTGGTGCCCAGTGGGGTCGGGGCCGGATTCGCGGCCACCACCAGCTACGCCACACGAAATATCCTCTACTGGCGCCGCAATCTGTTCATTTGCGTGTTCGGCTCGTTTACCACGCTCGTCAGTCTGAGCATGTTGCTGCCGTTTCTGCCGCTCTATGTGCAGCAACTGGGCGTGACTTCGCAGGCTGCGATCGTGCAATGGTCAGGCGTGGCGTTCGGCGCGACCTTTCTCGGCACGGCCGTCACGGCGCCGCTCTGGGGACGTCTGGCCGATCGTTATGGGCGCAAGCCGATGCTCGTGAGAGCGGCGGTCGGCATGGCGATTGTAATGTCGTTGATCGGCATGGCGCACAACGTGACCGAGCTGGTGGTGTTGCGGTTGCTGGCCGGATTGATCGGCGGATATGCATCGGCGTCGATTGTGATGATCGGCACCCAGGCGCCGCGCGAACGCGCGGGGTGGGCACTCGGCATTCTGTCAACCGGCTCGCTGGCCGGCAGTCTCGCGGGTCCGCTGGTCGGCGGTCTGCTGCCCTCGTTGATCAGTATTCGCAGTACGTTCTTCGCCGGGGGTGCCATGATCGCAGTCGCCGCGTTGTTGACGATCTTGTTTGTACGAGAAGATTTCCATCCCGAGGCGGATGCCAAAGCGCGTGCTTCGACCCACCCCGCGTCGCCAAAGCTGGCCAACCGCACCGTGATGGTCGCGCTGTTGCTCACGGCGATGATGGTCCTGCTCGCCAACATGTCGATCGAGCCGATCATCACTGTGTATATCGCGCACTTGAATGTGCCAACGGACCATCTGGCCCGCACTGCCGGTATCGTTATGGCATGCTCGGCATTCGGCAGCATGTTGACTGCGGCACGGCTTGGCGCACTGGCGGACCGGATCGGTAGCTGGAACGTGATTATCGGTTGCCTCGTGTTGACCGGCCTCATCCTGGTGCCGCAAGCGTTCGTCACGCAGTGGTGGCAACTGGCGCTCCTGCGCGGTTTGATGGGCATGACGCTGGCTGGGCTGCTGCCGTCGATTGCGAAGCTGGTTCGGCATGCGTCCAGTGAACAGCAGTCGGGAACGATGCTCGGATATCTACAGTCGGCCCAATTCGCCGGTCAGGTTATCGGGCCGGTGATTGGTGGATTGATAGGTGTCCACCTCGGTCTGCACGCTGTGTTCTTCGTCACCGGCTCGCTGTTAGTTGCTTGTGCCGTGCTCGGTCAGGTTGTACGTAATCAATCAATGCATGCGTGATCGTCTCCGGCTAGCGAAGGGTCGGTGCGGTGCGCTGCAATGAGGGTGCTGCCAGCGCCACAGCCATACCGGCGTGAATCTTTTACGCTCGTCTGCATTGTCCTAGGCCGCCCGGAGACGGTCGGCGACTTGAATTCGTCAGACTGCTTCATTCCAATTAAAGACAGGCGACATCGACGACAGCATCGGCAAATGCCTTCGGCGCTTCCTGCTGCAGGTTATGCCCGATGCCACCGCCGATGTTCCGATGCGCATACTTGCCAGTAAACTTCTTCGCATACGCGGCCGGCTCGGGATGCGGTGCGCCGTTGGCGTCGCCTTCCATGGTGATGGTCGGAACAGAAATAGTCGACGCCTTCGCCAGCCGCGCTTCGAGCGAGCTATCGTTGAAAGTGGTGTATGCGGCGTAGGGATGAGGCAGGAGAAGGCGGTGGCGATTGAAGGAGAATGTTGCTTCTCACGGTAACACTTCCTCAATCGAACTCCACCACCATGGCGAAACATACGCAGGATACGAGCGGCAGTCAAACAGCAGAAGCAGACATCAAGGGTACGCCCGGCCTGGACGATCTGATCCAGCAAGGGGCGCGGCGGATCATCCAGCAGGCAATCGAGGCGGAACTGGCGGCAATGCTCGAGCAGTATTCGAATGTGAAGACGATCGATGGCCGGCGCGCGGCCGTGCGCAACGGTTACCTGCCAGCGCGCGAGATCGTCACGGCAGTCGGCCCCGGTGCCCGTTCAGGTGCCGAAGGTCCGCGATCGTTCGGCCTCCGGCATCAAGTTCAATTCGATGATCGTGCCGCCCTATGTGCGCAAGTCGCCGCGCGTGTCATCGTCGCTGCCGTGGCTGTACCTGCGAGGCGTCTCAACCGGCGACATGGGCGACGCACTGTCCGAGCTGCTTGGCGAGCAGGCTAAAGGGCTGTCAGCGAGCGTCGTGAGCCGCCTGAAGGCCGCCTGGTCAGAAGAGTACGAGAAGTGGAGCAAGCGCGACCTGTCGGCCTCGCGCTGGATCTACTGGTGGGCCGATGGCATCCACACGCAGGCGCGCACGGAGGATTCCGATGGTCAGTGCCTGCTGGTGATCATCGGAGTGAAACCGGACGGCAGCAAGGAGCGCGTGGCGCTCAACGACGGTTATCGCGAATCGAAGGAATCCTGGAAAGAGCTGCTGCTCGACCTGAAGAAACGAGGTCTGCAGGCACCGCCGCTGCTTGCCGTCGGCGACGGCGCGATGGGGCTGTGGGCGGCGCTTGAAGAGGTGTTCCCGCAGACACGGCACCAGCGCTGCTGGTTCCACAAGATCGGCAACATTCTCAACGTCATGCCCAAATCGCAGCACGGCAAGGCCAAGGCTGCGCTCGCGGAGATCTGGAATGCCGCGACAAGAGCCGACGCAATCGCCGCGTTCAACCAGTTCGTCGACACGTGCGCGGCCAAGTACCCAAAGGCCGTCGAGAAGCTCACGAAAGACCGCGACGCACTGCTCGCGTTCTACGACTTCCCGGCCGAACACTGGCAGCACGTGCGGACCACGAATCCGATTGAATCGACGTTCGCGACGGTGCGCCATCGCACAAGCCGCACGCGCAACTGTCTGTCGCGCTCGACCTTCCTCGCGATGGCGTTCAAGCTGATCGAAGCGGCCGAGCAGACCTGGAGGAAGATCCGCGGCGTCGACAAGATCGAACCGCTTCTGAAGGGCATTCCCTTCAAGGATGGCACTCCGGTGATCGAGAGCACACCGGCTCCTCAAGCGCTGGCCGCCTGATCATGCTGCCCGACCCGCGTACACCATGCATGGACGCCCCCGGCTTGCCAAGCTCTCATTTGTAACGGAGGGCAGGTAATGATTGCGGCCATGCATCCGGACTTCACTGTCCGGCGCGAGGCCGGCGGTCCCTGATGGAATGCGCTGACCGGACTCTCATCAGTCTTGCGTGCTCTTTTGCGCACACTGGTGTACCCAGAGTTTCCCGGCCACGGTCTAACCTGTCTCGCCATCACGTCATGATCGCCTGAGCAATCGGCGGTAGTCTCCTGCTGGTAGCTACGCGGTAAGCATGCGGCTGACCTTTACGCAGTCGCTGCAGGCGCGTGGTACTCGGGGTGAAACTCGCGGCCGTGGACCAATAACGCCCAGACGATCCGCGCGTTCTTGTTCGCGAGTGCAACCGCAGCGACATTCGCGTTTCGCCGCTGCAGCAGGCCATGTAGCCAGCCGCTCTTGCATTC
>NZ_JACHBW010000049.1 GCF_014200455.1 Paraburkholderia bannensis
GTAAAGAAGCTGTTCAAGCGCTATCCAATCGGCTACTTCCATATCGACATTGCCGAAGTGCAGACAGCCGAGGGGAAGCTGTATCTGTTCGTGGCGATCGACCGCACCAGCAAGTTTGCCTTCACTGAATTGCACCCACAGGCAGGAAAGCTGGAGGCCGCCAGGTTTCTGCAAAACCTCATCAAGGCCGTTCCCTACCGTCTCCACACGATACTGACAGACAACGGCATCCAATTCACGAATCGTGCGCGGGATCGTTATGCCTTTGAGCACATTTTCGGCCGCACATGCAGGGAGAACGGCATCGAGCATCGGCTCACCAAGGTCAAGCATCCGTGGACGAATGGTCAGGTCGAGAGAATGAATCGCACGATCAAGGAAGCAACCGTCAAACGCTATCACTACGAGACTCACAGCCAGTTTCAAACCCACCTTCACGACTTCATCCAGGCGTACAACTTTGCTCGTCGCCTGAAGACTCTCAAGGGCCTCACACCCTACGAATACATCTGCAAGATCTCGACAACAGAGCCCCAAAGGTTCATTCTTGACCCGCTCCATCAAATGCCGGGACTAAACACCTGGGCAAGTATCGCCGGGCAATGCTACCCGCATTGCGGTTCGCGTGGGGCGCAACATTCTTCGGGGTTCGTGCGCAAACCACACCGCTGCGCGACCCCGAGCACTATTCAATATATCGCCAATATGTCGGAGTGCGACGTTATATTGATGTGCGAAACGCCGGCGGATGCACGGAGCGGAATCTCACATCTTCCGGCTGAAAAGGGCGTGGACGCTAAATGGCACCAATTCAGAGAGCAATGATATGAACGCCTCCCACCCACGCCAACACCTCGGCCGTCGGACTATAGTTGGATGGCCAAGGAGTCTTGGTACAGATCGGAGATCGATATGCTGCTCACTCCTGTTGGGATTGATATCGCGAAGTCGGTGTTTCAGGTTCACCATGTAGACGCGGACACGGGTCAGATCATCAATAAGGCGATCAAGCGCGCCAGCTTTCTGCACTACTTCGCAAATCGGGCGCCTTGCCTTATTGGAATGGAGGCTTGTGGGGGCGCGCAGCATTGGGCGCGTGAACTGACAAAGCAAGGGCATCAAGTGAGGCTGCTCTCATCGAGATTCGTCAAGGCATTTAACATTGGCAACAAGAGTGATGCGGCGGACGCACGAGCAATCTGGCTGGCTGTCCAACAGCCAGGCAAGTGTGTTTCAGTGAAAACCGAAGCTCAGCAGGCAGTGCTCGCCATGCACAGAATGCGAGAGCAACTGGTGAAGATGCGCACGATGCAGATAAACGCGCTGCGCGGCCTGATGACTGAATACGGCGAGGTAATGGGGCGAAGCCGCGCGGTACTAGAACGAGAAATGCCAGGCACTTTGCACCGACTCTCTGAACGTCTGCCGGCGATGCTTATCGACACGCTGCGTGACAGGTGGAACGAAGTTGCAAGAATGGACGAGCAAATCGCGAGGATCGAGCAACGGCTTCGCGTCTGGCTGAAGCAGGACAGGAGTTGTTCGGCCATAGCCGAAATTCCTGGCGTTGGTCTGCTCACCGCAACGGCGGCAGTGGCCACAATGGCCGATCCCAAATCGTTCAGATCTGGGCGAGAATTTGCTGCGTTTTTAGGGCTCGTTCCGAGGCAGCACGGTTCGGGCGGAAAGGTAAGTCTGTTTGGAATCAGCAAGCGGGGCGACACCTATTTACGCACGCTCCTGACTCACGGTGCGCGCTGCGTACTGGCAAATGCCAAGGACCCGGGCCTCTGGGTCGAGCAACTGAAAAAACGAAGGCCGACAAACGTGGTAGTGATCGCTTTGGCGAACAAGCTCGCACGGATCATCTGGGCAGTCCTTGCACACGGACGGACGTATGAAAAGGGTTACGCGAGCGTTCGGCCAGTCTGAGCACGTTTTCCGGTGGGCCGTGGAATCAGGAAGTTTCGTATCAACATCATCGTGTCTTACGTGAACCATCAAGAGGTTGCGCAGGAGCTTCATCTGGAATGACAGAACAGGTAGGACCGGGGCTCGCTGAACCTGTGTTGTAGTGAGAGCTTCGAGCTCGTTTGAGCAATGAGGTGCGAGTCAGCGGATTTCATAGTGGCCAGCAGCGGTAGTCCGAGCTGCAAATAGGCCGGATATACAGCTGCAGCCCGTCTTGTTCCGGAATGCCGACCGAAGCCTCTCGCAAAGGGAGGCGTTCATATTCACTACAGCGATGGCGGCTAAGGCCGCGTACGCTAGCTTCCGGCCGACGCAACGAGGGCGATGCTTCGACGACGTTCGCCGCGACGTTGCCGGCGCGCCCGCCTCCCTACCACCATGACCGATGTCAATTCCCAAAGCACTTTTCGCGCTCTTCCCGTGACTCCAGATCAAGACGCGGAAATCAGGCATAACGCACGAAGCAAAACTAGGCATGGCGTACCGTGAGACACCCCTGAGCTTGACTCCATGCTTGCAGACGTGCTTACCCCCACGCAATGAAGACGTCCTATCTAGCGCCGCTAGGAACTGATCGCCAACATGCTGCATTGCGAATATCAAGCTGACGGAGACACTGAGCGGAAACTGCTGGACGAAGGTGTCATACGCCCGGACTCATCAAGGTACTGAACCGCGGCGCACGCGAGTTGCAGGTTGCGAGTGCAACCCGATGGTCAATATCGAAAGCTATCGCCATCTCGTGCGTCATCGATTCGGTTGCCGAACGACACGGTGCAGAACCGCTGTGCGGGCGAGCGTCTGGTCAACCCGAGGCTCGTCAACGCGATTCGCGTCGCACTGGCACAAGCACCATGCCGCCGCCGTCGATGCCACTTCCCCGGCGCCAGACTGCCTTGCCGAGCGCCGACAGTTCACCGCAACTGTGTTGCGCGTCAGCTTCGGTTCCTGCTATCGCCATGTCGCCGCCAGCCTGCTCCTGCGCTGGCTGGCGCTTCCCCGCATGTGCAGCGACTGCGTCATCGTGTGACCTTCCCGCATAGCATTTCGTCATCTTTTCGACCTCCTCATTAGTAATGCTGATACGTTATACACGGTCACCACCGCGCTTTCGCTCAGACGCGTCACCTCTCGGCGGCATTCGTCAAGTCCCCCAACCTTCCCGGGCCCTTCCTTTGCCTCCGAACCCGCGCAACGCTGCGTTGCTGGCCTGCCATCTCACGCAAAACTCCGTTTTCCGGCGCATTGCGCATGCCGTCGTCAGTTGCGTTGCTAACGTCGAACGCCAGCCTTCTGCTTTCTGCCAGCACGTCCGCGTTCATACGGTTAGGCCTCATTTGATGCTCCTTTTGCCTGGTGACTTCGGCGATAGAACACTTCAAACGCCAAATCGGGCGTTACGTATCCGACGCGCGCACCACAGCATTCATGCATTCAGGAAGAACGTCTGTACACCATCGTACTATTGCTATGTCAACCACCGCAGATTGCCGAAAGATTCGGCATACCCGCGAGTTTATCTTCGGGAAGCGTCACGATTTAGTTTGCTTTTCGACAGCATAGAGCGCATGGTAAGACGATCCAGATGTACCTGACCGCGCATTTCGCATCCGGACAGTCATCGGTTCATGACGGTCAGGATAGCTTAAGGAGCGTGCCGTCATGACCATTCCCACTATCGAGTACAAAGGGCACGAGATGCGTGCTTACTCACACCAGATATTCCCCCCGCATCGCGATCCGTACGCCAATGGACCCAGGCAGTTCTCATCGTTCGTGCGGATCGAGACCATTCCTTCCGGGACGGTCAAGGCAAGGCGCTATGCAACGTTGTACGGCGCGCTAAGTCCCACCACCATGGACGATGCGCTCGACCTCGCGATGCAATACGGCAAAGCCATCGTCGATGGCAAAGTTCAGGCAACCGAACTATGCCATACCGTATGTGAATAGTCTGGCGGTTGGGTGGGGAAAGTCACGGAATATCCGTTCCAAGTGTAGCGGCACGGCGATTCTGCCTTGAGTGCCAGAATTCCAGAACTTTCCCGATCGATCAACCGCGCGCGGCCATTGGCTTGATAAACGAAATTACAACGCACAGGAGGTCGCCCAGGGGGCTGGGCATGCATCCGCCACCAGATTTCCCGGACGAGGCGAAGCAAAGACGGTTCTTTGGTGCGGCATCGCGATGCGATCAGTCTCGCGCCGCTGGGAACGGTGGCAAGTTGTTTGTCGATGTGTAACGGTGACGTCCAGACTACTTTTCTCCACGGAAGCAGCAGCGACGGTCCGGCGAATAGAAGGGAGAAAAGTGCCATGGCAGAGCGACTGGTCGACGTACTGGACAGCAGAGGCGCTGTCATTCATACCTACCCCGTCTTACTCGGGCAATCGGCTGATGAATCTAACGATTTGGGGTACGAAACAAAGGCGCTGGAGGCAGCCGCCCACGGCCGGCTGGTTCCCGACGCACAACTCGCAAGCCTGTCCGCCAGAATACACATCAGTCGCGGCGGTCAGATGGCGCCCTATGGCGATAGCGTCGCCAGCAGTTCGGAGACGCTATCAGCTCTGGAGCAGGCCGTTCGCGAGCGCGCGTACTTTCTGTGGGAGCAGGACGCGCGTCTTTCGGGAAATGCGGAGGAATACTGGCATCGCGCGCTGGAGCAGCATCTGCGCGAGCGGGCGTACGTGCTCTGGGAGCAGGAGGGACGCCCTGCTGGGCGCGCCGACGAGTTCTGGCATCGGATCCGCAACTTTGAGGCGCCGATCACTTTCATCGTAGGTTGAGCAGGCGGCCTCGCGCGCAAGATCTCCACACGAGGGTGGTGCGGCGAACGGTTCGGCTATGGTCAACCCCCGGCCAGCGGGTACGCCATCGCACTCCAGTGGTCGGTATGAACGGCAGCGGATCCTCGCTCCTGTGTGTCAGGAGTTGCGGGCGAAAATGCTCGGAGCGGACGAAGCCGCCTAACCGCTGCGAGCGTCTTACGACGTTTCGCAGTCGATACGAAAGTTCAGTCAAGCCCCGCAAACCAGACCCTGCTCTTGGTGTCCCCCAAATACGATTAAGCGGCCGCGCAACCAGTTTCGCTCCACCACGCGGCCAATTAGCCGTCTGCGGCATCAGAACGTCGGCGTACCACGCGTGGTTGAGATCCAGCCAATATCCCTTGCCCGTGCCGCGCGGCTACGCAAAGTGCAGGGAAGGCGTATCGAATGGATGCCCGCATTTTGAAAGAGAAATGCAGTCGCGCGGATTCCGTGCAGCGGCGATTGCGCTATAGCCAGGCACTAATCACCCAGATGGCGCAGACGGCGGTTTCAACCGGCACTATTCGATCGACCAGCAGTTGTGCCGTTGGCTGCTGCTGAGCCTCGATCGTCTATTTCCTTGCTTCACCTCAATTGCCGAATGACAGCGGAACGGCATGAGCGGCATACAGTTCAGCATGCCGGGCAAATGCGTCCGCCTGCACGACGCCCTTGAAGTTCGCAAGTTGTCGCTGGAGATGTTCGCCGCGACGTTCCGTTGTATAGGCAAGCCAGACCGCCGGAGCTTCCGGGGAACCACTGGGCCGATCGTCTCGCACATACACCCAGATCCGGCCCGTCTTTGTCCTGCCATTGCCTAGCGCGAGCACCGGCAGCGGCGTGTCGTGACCGTGAACCGTGGCGCCGCCAAGCGCGTGACGGCGCACTGCGTCGACCGGCGGATTGAGCAACCAATTTTTGACGCTCCCCGTCAGGCTCTTCAGGCACGCGGCCGCATTCGGTGAGCCAGCCTTGATACGTTGATATGAACAAAGGGATATAGTCTCCAGACGAGGCAGCGAACATACTTTTGCGTCGCGACAGGCAGAGAGATTTGCCGGAGAACGCGTCAGACGGGCACTACCTGAATTATAGTA
>NZ_JACHBW010000050.1 GCF_014200455.1 Paraburkholderia bannensis
GAGCGCAGGTCGTTGACCATCGCCTCGAAACAGCCTGCCTGAATCCAGCGTTGTGTTTGCTGGTAGACCGTCTCCCACGGAGGAAAGTCATTGGGCAGCAGGCGCCAGGGCGCACCCGCGCGGACAATCCAGCGCAGTGCGTTGAACGTTTCGCGCAATTCGTATCGGCGTTGGGGGGCGTCGTTGCTTATCAGCGTCAGGTACGGAGCTGCGAAACTCCATTCTTCATCAGACACGTCGCTCGGGTAAGGTTTGCGCTTTTCCATCCGCCCAGGTTACCAGGTCTGAGCTGAAGTTCCTAACACGGTCTAGTTTCGCACTCGTGGAGAAAGTCATGACCAACACCCTCTGGATTTTGAGCACCGCGTCCGTCGCACTTTTGCTCACAGTCTTTGTACTCGGGTATCTCGGCCTCTGGTGAGGCCTTGTAACATGTAACGTGAACAGATTTTTGATACCGAAACCTGCTCTTATCCGCATCGTCTTGCTATTCAGGTTGCCTTCCGAATGCCGGAGTTTTCTAAAATAAGTTGGAAGCTGAAAATCGGTGACGGGCGACTTAACTGAAGTGATCTAGGCCGGGACTGGAAAGTGTGCTGCCGGTCAGTTCCTGCCGATGCGCACGGTGAGAAATCACGCTGTCCTCCAGGATCGCGCACATCGCGACCAGCAGCATGATCGCAACTGCCACGAGACCGGCATAGCTGATGATCCTGAGCATCTTCATTTTGCTTCCTACGATAGACGAATGGCTGTCGCGACCTAAAACACTATGTGGGCTTACCGCCGCATGTAGTCACCGATCGGATCGACGTTTCCTCTTTCCAATGGCGACGGGGATTGCAGCTCGTTGCCATCCAGCTCGACTCCTGGCGTTATCACCTCACGGACTCGCCAGTGTCGTCTGGCAGTGGCAGTACGTGTGCGACGCTCACCGCAGGGATTTGATCGCAGTCGTTGACCAGCCGTGGCGTGATGAGCAAGACAATGAAACGTCCTATCTCAATCCGAAATAGCCGAGGACGAATAGAACGATGACCACGGCTCCTACGAGCCAGACGATGTTATTCCTGACGCTCTCGTCAAGGTAGACACAGGCCCAATCAGCGTCGCGATGCGTACATCGCAGCATTGACGGGTAGCATTTCGCGGGTGGAGCCTTGTCCCGCTGGAGTTGCCGAGCACGGTGCTTCTCATTTGTTTTCCTTCCTCTTCGCGTCGTGATGCCCGATCCGACACCACCGGCTTCGCAAACGGCGGTGTTGCGCCCCTTCCATGCACGCCGCAACGTCGCTGACCGCAGGCCCGTTCGATGCAACCCGCCGCCTGAAGCTCATTGAAAGGCGGAATAGACCCCGGTGAAGAGTCCGTGGTCAATCAAGATTTCTTGACGGTTTCCTTGGCGTCGCCAAGATTCTTTCGCGCCTGGCCGGCCGCTTGCTGGATATCGCCTTTGACTTCCTGTTTCGTATCGTCGGTGGCACGGCCAATGGCTTCATTCACTTTACCCTTCAACTTCTCTGCAGTTCCCTTGACTTGATCCTTGTTCATGATGAACCTCCAATACGTAGCTGATCTGTGGATGATGTTGCTTGCCTATTACCATCAGGCTCACACGGTGTCACCGGTGGGGTGGCATTCCCATGAATATCATCAGTTATCCAAATTTTTTCAATGCTGCCTGGCGAGTGTGTTTCAGTGTTCAAGTGGGCGATTTTCGACGACTTCCCGCGTGGCTAACCAGTACGGCTGGCGATTGTAGTACTGGTGAAGCGACGAACCCCACTGCTCATCCGCCATTGAGGGCCAATGTTCCTTGTCGAAAGCGGGGGCATTTTTCACGCGGTCTGCAGTGACATCGAGCCGGAAACACTTTTCGTCCGTGTCCAGGGTCAGCGCACTCCACGGAATGGCGTGAAGCTTTTCACCCATGCCGAGAAAGCCCCCACTTGACAGCACGGCATAGGCGATCCGTCCGCCGCGTACATCCAGCATGATTGCGGAAATTTTCCCGATCTCCTCGAGGTCAGACGTGAAGAGCTTATTGCCCTTGAGCGTATCAGCCGCCATCACGCTGGGGCCTGGCC
The DNA here is from genome assembly GCF_014200455.1 of Paraburkholderia bannensis. GTDB lineage: Bacteria > Pseudomonadota > Gammaproteobacteria > Burkholderiales > Burkholderiaceae > Paraburkholderia > Paraburkholderia bannensis_A. The sequence continues at coordinate 2,088 of NZ_JACHBW010000050.1, forward strand.
CATCGCCAGTCCCGCTGCCCATAATCGCGGCACCTGTACCGCTAGTCGAAGGCCGATTGGTCGGGTCGAGTGTCGTCATGATTCCCTCCTGAGTTCATTTCGCGGGACATCGGCGCGGTTCGCCGGCTCGCCGTGATGGATGGCCCACACCGGTCACGCGATATGCCGTGCATGACCGCCGTTCAAGTCGTCTGTCAATGGCCGCCACCACGCGAGCAATATCGAGTGTTCCATTCAAGCGGCCTTTCCGCACCGGCACGTATTTCGGTTCCGACGGCCCGCTATGTCGGCGCGGTTGTTGCTACCGCCCGGTTTCCCGGCCGGCAGTTAACGACAGCAGCCGAAATATCTCCATCTGTGCTGGCGATGATGGCGTCGAGTAGAAACAATGCAGACGCCCCCCTCACACGGGCTTCGCGTCACGCTGCAGTATCCGCCGCGCACCTACCGCCCACGCTGGAACCCCCCGGGGCATTGAGAATGGGGATCGAAAGCGTACAGTTACAACAATGCGCGCAAGCGGGGTAAAAATCGGTACGGTGCCGTACCGGACCCCGGCAAGGAAACTGGTGCATCCACATCACGGAAGCGCTGCATTGCTATCCTAAGGCCACTGGCAGGTCGGGAGTACGCACACCGACAGGCAGCTTCCGGTGGGCTCAATTCCACTGGCCGCACTCAAGCCATCAGTTTGAAGAACGGACCGACGCGGCCCGACCCGAAGTGATCTTTCGCTTTTGCCACGACAGATGCCTCATGTGAGAGCCTATCGGCCACTGGGCCTTTCGGAATAGCGAGATAGGGGGAGCACACCGGCAAGACATTGCCTTGCCCGAGAGCGTTCATACGCTCCTCCTCTGTGCCGCAATGAGGCAACCAAGCTCGTTTGGGACCCCCGAGCAGGTCGGAGCAGAGCCGCGCCTTGGACGGCGTGGCCTTCGCCAGCTATCGGCGTGGCCCCGACGGTGACCGCTCATACCAGGTCATCATCGGCCGGACAGATACCCCATGTAATACGATGGATGCGGATATGACGCCAAGTGTCACTGCGACAAATACTGTAGCGAGAGGGGTGCCAAGGCCATGGCCGAGCGCGTACATCAGGTAGAACATCGAGCCAACACCACGTATGCCGAACCACGCCACCATCGCGCCGCCACGGGTAATGGTCGCGATGCCAAGCGCGCCGCTCGCCACTGCGGCAGGGCGCACGAACAGCAGCACCGTCGGAATGAACCACCACAACGCGCCTGGCCGAGCCGACCAGGGAAGCAGCACACCTACGATCACGACCACCGTCAGTTCGGCGAGATGCTCAAGCTGTGTATTAAAATTCCGCACCGCGTCGCCCATCGCTTCGCTGGCGTGATGCGAATGCGTTGCCAGTGTTTCGTACCCGTGGCCGTCGGCACTCGATGCCGCGCCCAGGGGAGTCGCACCGCTTAACGGCAGGTTCTGCACCCGCTGGAGTGAGAGGCCTGCGGTGAACACGGCAAGAAAGCCAGACGCGTCGGATAACTGTGCAACGCCGTAGGCAATGCCGATTACGCCCAGCGACAGGAATTCGTCCAGGCCGACCGCTGCCGCATGTCGCGTTCGTAAATACACAACAGCACGGCCAACCGCTGTACCTACGAGCGCCCCGAGCACGATGCCAGCGGCGCTGGACCAGAATACGTCCCACATGATCCAGTGCCAGATGTTCAGGCTTGTACCCCCCGCCTGCGGCAGCATCGCCAAACCTAGCGTGACGAGGGGAAACGATGTGGCATCGTTCAACGCGCCCTCACCTGCAAGGTTGAAACCGAGACGATCAGGATCCTGGCCACGCTCCGTCTGTATCCCTGAGGCCAGAACCGGATCTGTTGGGGCAAGAATGGCGCCCAGCAATATTGCTGCACCCAATGGCAGCCGCAATCCCCAAATACCGATCGCGGTGATCAAGCCGACCGTGATCGCCATCGAAAACACCGCGAGGCGTACTGGGACAAGCCACCGCCTATCAAGAATCGGGACCCCCATGCGAAGGCCAACCGTGAATAGCGAAATCAACAACGCGATTTCCGCCACCCGACCAAGCAGCACGGCATGAAATATGGGACTCAATGAATCGCCGCGCGGGACGATGAGACTGAGGAGAACACCGACGAATAAATAAACGGTCGCGCGGCTAAGAAGAAGGCGGGCGAGCAACCCCTTCGACAAGACCAGTGCGACAAGAAGCGATCCAAGTGCTAGATACCAGTGCGCAGCCGTCATGTCAGGGGCTCTTTCCATCTACGGTGTACGGAAACGGCATGAGCGCAACAGGCGACGGTATTACCCACTTACACGAATAGCATGTCTAACTTCTCGTGTCTGCGGAAAGCGAAGCCCAATGTCGCCCCTGCCAATGTTCATTAACGTCCCAGCGTTTCCTTATCTCCGATTTCGCGCGACCAATGCCTGCTAACCGGCTACTATCGTAAAGTAACCTAAGCGGTCACTCGGACATATTCGCGTGACGAGGAAAGGCTAAGGTTTGGCTGTTTAAAGGTGAATCGCGGCAATGAGCCCTGATGTTGTGTTGACCATGATTCGGTCAACGGCGTATTTACGGGATGTCAAGCCTGAACAGGCGCTGCTCGACCTGATCGGATTGCTCGCTCGAACGCATGGGACGATGGACAGCTATGACTGGGCGGTGATCGCCACAGCGGGGGCTTTGCTTTGGGGCGCTACGATGGAAGGGACCGACGCGGAAGGTGGTCTGAACGTCTGACGCGTAGATCGCGGAGCAGATACGGGGAAGTAACGATGCCCCCTGATGACGTGATGAAGATATTCGAACAAGTGAATCGTGAAGGTCGCGCAGCGATCGATCTGAACCATGCCTGCACAGATTTCGCAGAATGGCTCGCGGGTGCTTGGGATAGTTTTGGCGAGCGCGACATTGCGCTGCTTGGAGTCGTTGGCGCAGCCCTGTGGCGGGACGGGTACGCGAGGCGGTACTGAAGAGTAGCCATGCCATTATTGCGCGCCACATGCTCGATACCCATTGTGAAATGGCGTTTGGGCGAACCAGCGAACTAACAACGGGAATTGATCACTTTGGGTCACCGAATTCATGAGCTCGTCTTGACACCAATCACCGCTGAAATTCGGCGTCGTCGATAAGAACATGGCAGTAGGCGTCCGAAGCAGCGAGGGCTAGCTCTTCTGCGATGAACGTGCCGGGCACGTCCATCTTCGAAATTACGGTTTCGGTGGTGCCATCCCAACGACGCCGAAAAATATCAATCGTACCGCGCCACGAGCCGTCTTGACCGAAATTCGCTGAGGCTCGATAGAAGTAGCCGCGATATGGCCTAAATCCGTCCATGTCCATTGCTTACCTCCACTCGCCCAATATTTCATCGTAGCACGCGGGGAGAGCGGGATTGACGGAATGACGATCTGACGGGAGGCCTCCTCAACAGTCGGAAGAACGAGCGGGCACACGATATCGCGTAACGCGAAGCGGTCGTTCATGGTGAAGAGGGGGCCGCATTCGGCCCTACAATGGCTGTTTGCTGACACGGCGGTGCCACCTGAATGTCCGGACGACTCGCCGGACGAGCGTCTCATCCCGGCACGGTCCTGCCCAATGCAAATCGTACATTTGCCGGACGTGGCGCCCAACGGAAATACGCGAGCGGTCATACCGGCAGGCCACCGCAGTGCCGCACGCGGACACCGATGATCGCAAACAGAAGACGTTTGCTGGCGCAGCGCGCGCGGCTTCA
>NZ_JACHBW010000051.1 GCF_014200455.1 Paraburkholderia bannensis
ACTCTTCGTCCGATACGTCCGTTGGGTAGGGTCTGCGTTTTTTCATCCCGCCAGGGTACCAGGTCTGGCCGAAAGTTCATAACACCTTCTAGGGGAAGATATCCACCTTCCGGCAAACGAAAATGGTCCACCACCGCACACTTCCGGCTGCGCTCTTGGGCGACCCAGAGTCTTTCCAGGCACGCCTGAAAATCAATGTCGGGTTCGTCGTAACGGCCCAAATACTCCATCCGAACGAATTTGAGATCCTGGTCGTTCTTTTCTGCTGAGTCTGCCGCAGCTAGTTGGTGCGGCGCGGCAACCTCCTCATTGCTGCTGTCCACGCATGCGAGGCGGCCAGACCCTGACTTTCCGATCCCCGATCTCCCAAAGACACAAAGAACCGGCAGCCTGACGTCTGCCTTGAAGCTACTACGAACTCGATCCGTTTCGGCATCCGCTTTCACACGTGGAACGTACAGCTCCTCCAAACTCCCTTCATATGCCGCGGAAAATAAACGATTTACCACATTCCTTCCATCCAAAGGCTCCTGCATTTTGCCCCTCCCAAAGGGTCAAGGAATGGTTGCCAAGCGGAATGAACACAATATCGGATGGTTTCAACTGTACTCGGTCGTCGATGATTTGCAATGTTAGCTGACGACGACTTGGGACAGCGCGAAGTCAGTCGAGACTATCAAGATAGATCTTCGTATCAACCGTTTTGCTCGGTTTGCACACGAATACATGCCAATGCTCGATCACATGTCCCGTTCTACTTCATGTCTAGCTTGAGCGATCAGTGGATAGTCGGCCCATCGATACTCGACTCCCAGCTTGGTCAACTCAGCCTCCACACACCGCCGGGACGGATTGATGCCAGAAGTTATCATTCTTCGGATAACGTTCTTCAAATGCCTTAGCAACATAGTACGTCGCGCCTCAATTCGATCGGCGCGGTCACGTGCCCTGCGTTCGCGCGCCTTCCCTGAAATCTTTCTCGCAAGTTCCGGAAACTTTGCGTGCAGTTGTGACGGATCAATATCGAGCTTCCTTGCTGTCTGCTCCCAGCTCAGTTGGCATCTATTGGAATTCACCATCGTTCGAAGCTTTCGCTCAATTGAAAACCAGTCGCGCTCCAAACAGGCGGTTCGACGCGGAGTATATTCAACAGCATGCTCTCGACGCTCCAGGCTATGCGGCCAGGCGTCGGAATGTGCACAAAGCCAGTCAGTCAAGTGAATCTGAAACCTTTCACACATATCGAAGACCGCTTGAATCGAAGGAATCACGAGGCCGCCGCGCCATTCCGAGAGGCTAGAAGCAGATTTCTCGCATATGCTTGCAAATCGCCTCGCATTACCTCCAGCAACCCGAACGATACCTGATTCAATCATCAATGCCACGCTCTCCTGCGAGATCTTGTGAAGCGACGTATCTGGAACGTCCAGCAACGACGCAAATTCGCTCGCAATCCATCTTTCCCGAGAGCATTTTCGACTGCAGCGACCTAAAAATCTCCGATATCGAAGCATCTCCATTCCAAGCCACTGGTGGCAGTGAGCACAGCATCCCGAGATAGAGCGGCGGCAAGCTTCGGTGGAGTGTCTGTATTGACATTCAGGGCACACGTTGGTTAGTGGAACGTCATGGGCAGGACACCATTCCACAAGCCTTATCGACCAGATCAAGCGTTCGTAAATATCTCGATTGGCCAGCAAATCATCCTGAAGGCAGACAGGACACCACCGTCTGGCACGCCCAACAAGTCCAAATGGATCGCGCAAAACGCTGGCAAACGGCAACAGCGTGAGCGCCCCAAGGTCCGTTCGCCCAGTAAGATCATTGAGACGTTCGACCCAATACTTTGCTGTCTCGCCGTGCGCATTAGCCAGCGCCAGATGCTGGCCTGACGCGAAGGGTCGACGGGTAGCGTCCGAACTCGCATTGCGCGCTGGCCACCCCACTAGCTCTTTCACGATCACGTCCACCGGCAGCAACGAATTGCTTGCGATTTGGACAACGTAATCGGTCAACTTCTGACGATTCGAACCCGCACACTTCACCGGCTTGAGATGAAAGGCACTTCTCTCAGGAGAAAGATAAGCATTCACCAAGTACTCCTTCAAGATTAAATTCCATCGATGTCGTTTCTCCGGCCTTCGATCACGCCCTCTTAGACTGGACGCAAAAAATTTCACGACCTAACTGATCCAGCAGTGCTCACCCATTAAAGCGCTGAATCTCCTCCCAATAAATCCGCTCTCCTTTCGGAAACAGGCCCCTACCAAGGCGCGTCGCTACTCTCGTTCGCGTGGGCGGCTGACCCTCCTGGGTCAGTTGCTCGATGCACACACGAATTCTTTCCCTGAGCTTGGATCTGTTTATTGCACTAGACGCCTTGCGCCTCTCCGCAGCCGCGTCGCGTACGCGAAGATACACGTCGGGAAGTCGCTTCTTGAAGGTTTCAGCTGTCATATTCTCCATCCGCGCAGCGTCGGTCACACCACGCGGTGGCTGGTCGCTTTCCAACCTTGCGAGAATCCGAGCCCCTACGGCACCCCAATCGCACCAATAGGACCTCGTACGGAAATCTGAATCCCGATGAATATCGAGGGGCAGTTCTCGAACACAGCAGCGATTCCATGCGTCGACTTCCCCGAGAAGCCACGCACGCATGGGTACACCGTATATCCACGACAGCGAACTGATGACGGTGAGTGATACCCTCCTCCATCCGCCCACCCAGTTTTTGACAGTCTCGCAACCAAATCGCAGATTTTCGGAGAACACTTGCGGTCTCCCACGACACGCTTTTGCTATCGCCAATCGCATCATGAGACGAACATTTTCATGTGAAGCTCCTTCTATCTGATCGGAATTCATATCCAGAAGATTGCCAAAATCCCTTGCCACCCAAAGTTGATATTCCGTTGCAACACTCTCCGATTCCACTACATCGTAGGTCCTCTCATCGCCCAGAAAGTGTTGGCAAAATCCACAGTGCCCGGGCAGACAATCTCGTGCAAGCTCATTCGTCTGGGAACGGCCACAGTGTGGGCAGATGCAATCAAGAAGGTCCCCGTGTAGTGGGCAGACCACAACCTGCCTGAGCGACCACAGCAGGCGTTCGTATGGTAGTTGCCCTCGAGCAATGTCCTCCTGAAGACAACGCCTGCACCACATGCGGCGGGCATGCAAATGCGCTCCTCCACCTGACCGGACGAAGTCCGCAAAGGGAAGGAGTGTCAACCCTTCGATATCCGTTCGTCCGACAATCTCACTCACCACCGAGACCCAGTTTCGTGCGCAATCCGCAGCCCCGTTAATATTGGGAGCCTTACTGGGATCGACCGCACCCTCCCTGGAACGAGCGCCAAACGGAAATGGCCCATAGCAGTCGCGGAGCGCGTGCGGCTTTATCAGCGACGTGATCGCGAGCTCTTGCACGTAGCTGGTCAGCCGCTGGCGCGCCCATGTCCCGTTCGCTCGGGGCTCAAGCAGAAAAAGCGCTCGCGGACGCACCCGATAATGCGGATCGAACTCAATCACGACTGCCCCTCGGCGCACCTCGCGAAGGCGTCACTCTGCCGGGACGACGGCCGCGCTTCTTTGCGGCCCTTGCCGGAGCGCCGTCGGAGCCGTCAGCACCGTCCTCGCTCGTCTTAGGTGGCGTCAACTTGCGCTTATCATTTGGATGCTGAATTCCCTCAACCTTAAAATATCCATCAAACATTTCTAGCTCAAGCTTCTCCAACTGCGCGGGCTTGTAGTAGCTCTCGCTCAGGATTTCCTCATCGATCGGCCGCTCTTTCTTGTCTGATATTTTGATCGCGTTAATGAGGATCTTCTTCAAAATTCCTGTCGTGCATAGGGATTGTTTCGAAAGATTCTCAGCGAATGGCTCGAGGTTACACCCTCCCTTCACAGGCATAATATCCTGAAACGAATACAGGACTTCAGCGAATTCCTTCACCTGTTTCGGTAGATAAGGTGCCATATGAATTACATCTCCGCGACGCGCTAGCTGACCGGTTTGCAAGACCAGATCATATAAATCGTAGGCTCCCGATAGAATCATTGTCGTGCTTGAATTGTTCACCATGGACCGAAGTGTGTTCGATTTCTGGCGAACTCGTCCTGGATTCGAAGAAGCTATGATCGCGGATCCTTCATCAAAAAATAGAAGGAATGGTTTCCGTTCACGTATAGATCGGCGCAAACGCGCTCTATATGCCGCCACAGTCGGCGCTCGTCGCTGGGTTATATCTGGTAGAAAAAACTCACGGCCACAGACTACTTTTTTGACCTCAGGTAATGTATTCGAGATGAGGGGAGCCTGAAGCGCTTCTAGGATTTGTTCATAGAAGTCCTTAAAGTCAAATCGTCCATCTTCTCCAGCCCATGCTTCTATCAATGCTGACGGGATGGTATGTATATCTTCCGGATTAGATTTGAAGAATTCTTCGCTTACCTTCCGATGTAGTACATCTCCAACGGACGATTTTCCGACGCCTGCCGGACCCACGAGTACCAACATTGTTCCAGGCAAACCACACTCGATCGCCGCCTCGATTTTTTCCACGACATCATCGAATATATTGTGACTTACGATCGCATTCTTGAAATATTCCAGGCGAACTTTGAGAGGGGCTCTCAGGACATCTTCCGGGCATCTTTCAACGCCCTTGCTATTGGTACCTTTTCGCATGATAACCTCCAGCCTTGAGCAATCGCATCTGTTCCGCAAGCGACGGCTCTTCGCCCGTTCCACCGGAGGACTTTGATTGCGTACCATCATCGTCAAGTTTGATGTCTTCAGTTCCTTCATCCGGATCCGAATTTTCTTGCTCACGCTGATTCGCAGCAACACGCTCAGTCCACTTCCGATCCATACTTTCGACTATTCCCGATACTGCCATATTCGCTTCGTACTGAGACTCAAGGACCCTGCTATGGAGAATGAAATTCTCCTCAGCTTCGGCTAACGAAATCGACTCAGTCGATGAAGCGTCGGCATCAGTCTTCACGCGTAACATTGGATACCATTCACTTTTCACATGGGCGTAAATTATGTTCGGATCGATTGGGTGATTCTTAACTTGCACAGACAGCCCATGGTATAGAGGACTCTCCAAGCGAGGATTTCTGAATTGAGAATAGTCCGTCCGTATTCCGCGCTGGCAATCAAGCCTTCGCGTATTTCCTCTCACTGTGGGGAACGCAAAAGGAATGCAATCTTTAAGATATCGCTTTCTTCCAGGACGCCTTCCAGCTCGATCGAGGCCTGTCTCAAATTTCTGTCGTGGCGACATGCATAACGTCCCATGACGTCTCTTGTCATAGATATCAAAGAAGAACTCCTCAAGCCCATCGTAGAGTTCTTCGAGGGTATGTCGCGCCAAAACGGTCGGGTCGGATTTTTTCGTCAAACTTCTTGGGTTTCTTCGAAGCTTGGTGTTGCCGTAAAGATTGTGGATAAACGCCGCCTGCGACATACCGAAGAGCCTCTCGATTACATCACCCTCCCGACATGCAGACGTCTTTCTTGGCTTTTCTCCCGAGCGGAGAAAGCGCAGCATCCACTTGAAGTCAGCAGCCCCAAACTCCGATCCTCCATCAAACACCACAAATTCTGGTGCGCGTTCGAATCGTCGCGTCATGTCCATCAACGCAGCCATACATGACAGATATCTTGGCTTGCGAAGTGAAAGATAGAATCCCAATATCTGAACCGCCCCGGGAATCGTGGAGGCTGGTTGGTTTAAGTTAATGCCGGTTCAGCGGCAACCGTTTCAAGTTGCCGATAGTAGTTTGCCTCA
>NZ_JACHBW010000052.1 GCF_014200455.1 Paraburkholderia bannensis
TCGTCGGTCATGAACAGAAAGACGATTGCACGCGACTGGGCACCGATCTGCCAGCCGACGGATCCGGTTGCCGTGCTGTAGTAGCCGACGGTATGACCGCCAACGCGCAGCGATCCTTCGCCGTACTGTCCGCCAACCACAAGGCCCGAATCGATCACTGACGGGAATATCAGCACGCCCCGCGCTTTGGAAACCAGTTCGCGCGAACCTTTCGCGTCGGCATAAAGACGGGAAAGGGTCGAGTCGAAACCCGCGTCGATCGTGTGGCGTTTGTCCATCTGCTGGCCGCTGGCGTTGGACGGGCTGGTTGTGGTGCAGCCGGAGCTGGCCAGTGCAAGTGCGAGGGCGAACCCCGGCACGCTCCACATCAATGTTCGTCTGGGCATGATCCCCTCCTGAAGTATGGGGCAATGCTTTCGACGCTACGCCAGAATGAACGCCGATGCGGTGCGACACCGTACAAATTCGTTTTCCGATGTGCTGCGTCACGTGCTGGAACTTTCGCGATACACGTCTTGATGCCGGACGTACGAAAGTCCTGCACCGTACAGACGTGCATCGGCCTCGACAGCAAAATGCGCCATCACATGAGAGACTTCTCTTGGGTCAGCGCGGAGGCGACTGTGCATTATCCCCTGTATGTTCAACGTGACGGGCAACGCTATCGCGGCGTGTTTGCAGATTTTCCATGGGTGGAAGTGGAAGGCCGCACGTTTGACGATCTGGCGGTAAGCGCAGAGCGTCTCGTGCAACGCATGTATCACGGCAGCGAGCACATCCTTCCCGCTCCGACCAGCGACATGTCGGCACTGCAGGCGCTCGATATGGACGATGGAGAAGGCCTGTGGATGTTCGTCGATATCGATTTGATGAACGTCCAGTCGCATTCCGTGTTCGTACAGATTTCCCTTTGCAGGAGCGTTCTGCAGGAGATCGACCTTGCTGCGCAACGGCGCCATATCGGCAGGTCGGCGTATATCACACTTGCGTGTTTTCATGAACTGGCACACGTGAGCGATGAAGTAGCGCTTCGGCGCTCTTGAAGAACTCGCGCGTCTGGCTCAACAAAGGCGTGGCCAGGGCGCATTGTGTATCTATCGGGATCTTACCTCACGGGAGGGCGAAATGAGCCAGACGCTAATGGGTTATTCGGTGGGCTTTGCCGCTGCGGTATTCGTTGCGATCTATCTGATGTTGCGGTACTGGGCCGTGCATCGGCATCAGGTGACGAAACATGACGATAAAGATCCTGCCAGCATCCGCAAGGCCCAACAGCCATCATTGAGTGCTCACGCGCAGCATCCGTCGATGGATGTGGACTGAGACGGAGAGAATGTGACATCGGCGCCGTGGGGAGTTATCGCCGGAATGGCATTGATGATCGCATTCGCGTTGTATCTGCGCGGCAAGCGGGCGGACCCTCGGCCGTGTCCCGACCCGACACCATGAACACGTTCATTGCTTGCACAGACAATACAAGGAGGTCATATGTCGCTCTCCCCGTCGCACTAAGCCCCCACCTCAGGATAGACGCGTGGCACATGAGCGTGCCGACGAAACACGCGAGAAGAAACGCAGTGAAGACGCCGCCGCAAGCGAACCCACTGCGAAGAAATGGCGTTACTGGCTTTGCGGGGTACTGCGAAAACGTGGCCATAGACGAACCACTTCACTCCAGAAGTGCTCGCCCGGCAGGAGAGTACTATGTCACAATCCATGATTAGTGTTGTAGTGGGGCTGGGCGTATTTTTAGTTATCCTGATTGTGCTGTTCCGTAGGTACCGGATCGAACACCCGGGCGAGGGAATGTTTCAATGGATGGACTCACATCACATGAGGTGGATGCATCGTAGACGCTAGTACATGAGCGCCATCATCGGAAATGACGCTCGTGATGAAATGCACTACACGTCGTGCTCCCGGAAGGAGGTCACTATGAATAGGCCATGGCTTAGCGTGGAGGCGATTCTCGAACAGTTTCGCTTAGGTGTCGGGATGTCTTCCGACCAGTCTGCCACTGCTCATTGTCTTCAGTGGCTAGCAGAGTTCCTCGCACGCGAGCACGCAACGATGAATGCAGAAGACTGGGAGGCCCTTGTCTACGTAGGCAAATTGCTTTGGCAGGACGAGGAAACACGGGTTGAGACAACGGAATACACTGAAATTCAAGCTTGCATGCGGATAGGACAGTGAACGTGGCTCTCGCACTGCGTTTCGTGGCCAGGACATTAGCTGTGGCGGGTAGGACGTGGAAAAAGTCCGTTGGCGTACAGAGGTGCGACTCGATTGGTCGCATTGTGCGTTGACCTTCCAGTGGACGTGGCTGGGAGAAAGGGCGCATGAAATGATGACTTCATGGAGAAGAACGATTGAACGACGGCAAGCTATGACGGTGAGAATTGACCGATAGCGGAATCACCGTCCGCAGGCTTTAACTGCATAAGCTCGAGGAAGACCAGCTATCACTTGTGGGTGTCAGGCAAGAGGAGTTTGCAATGATGACGCTATACTATGCGTGAAAATCGCACGATGATGCAGTGGCGGCTCGAGCCGGACGCCTGCAGCGGGCGCATGAGCCGCCCGGGCGCAAAATGGCGATAGAAGAAACTGAAGCAGACGCGCAACACAGTTGCGGTGAGTTGACGGAGCGAGGCAAAGACGTTTGGCACCGGTGAAGCGGTATTGATGGCGGCGGGATGGTACTTGCGTCCACGCGCCGTAAATCGCCGTGAACCGATCGAGTGGAAAGTGGCGAGATGCGTTGCGTCGTCTGGCAAGAGAATCATCGTATGTGCCATTGACCTGAAATGGGTATTTGTTCGAGATCGTTCGTCATAAAAAGCTTAGTCTGCATTTTCGCGTTGCGAGTCGTGGCCGCCCTATGTCGGGTTGCTTCACAATTCAATGCCGCTTTCGCTGCACATGTCGAAACACAAAGCAGGAGTGGCAATGGGCGCGATCAAGTTCTATCGCAATGCGACGAGCTAGTCCAGTCGAAAAACTGATCATTACCTGAGTCCTGGCGGTCTCGTTTGGGAATGTGACCATCCGTGAATTCTAGAAGGTGTTATGAACTTTCAGCCAGACCTGGTACCCTGGGGGGATGAAAAAACGCAGACCCTACCCAACGGATGTATCAGACGAAGAGTGGTACTTCGCCGCTCCGTACCTGACCTTGATGAACAAGGACGCGCCTCAGCGCCGCTATGAATTGCGCGAGATGTTCAACGCTTTGCGCTGGATTGTCCGCGCGGGTGCGCCGTGGCGTCTGCTGCCCAATGACTTTCCTCCGTGGGAGACGGTCTACCAGCAGACGCAACGCTGGATTCAGGCGGGCTGCTTCGAGGCTATGGTCAATGACCTGCGTTCGATTATCCGGGTGGCGCAGGATCGCCGAGGCCAGCCCAGTGCTGTCATCCTCGATGGCCGTACGCTGCAGTCGACATGCGAGAGCGGCCCACGCGCAGGCTATGACGGGTACAAACGCAAGAAAGGCAGCAAGGTACACATGGCTGTGGACACATTGGGGCAACTGCTTGCGGTGCATGTGACGCCGGCCAACGAACAGGAGCGTGCACAGGTCGGAGAACTGGCGCGTCAGGTTCAGCAGGCCACCGGCCAGACGGTCAGGGTGGCGTTCGCCGATCAGGGATATACCGGCGAAGAGCCTGCGCAGGCAGCACTCGACGAAGGAATTGAGCTTCAGGTGATCAAACTGGCGGAGGCGAAAAAGGGGTTCGTGCTGTTGCCGCGCCGCTGGGTGGTGGAGCGCAGCTTCGGCTGGCTCAACCGCTTCCGTCGTCTGGCCAGAGACTACGAGCGATTGCCCGAAACCTTGGCTGGCTTGCATTTCGTCGTATTCTCCGTGCTTATGCTCGTCCACTTTGCAGCCCTTAACAAAAGTGCATAACACCTTCTAGGGCCGAGACGGTCGAATTTGCCCCCCAAAAAAATTTCGCGGCCATTAATTCCGACCCGCGCGAAGTAGGGGATCACGTCCGTTGAACCAACGCTACGTCGCTTCCCATTGACTAAATTTAATGCTGCGGAGGCAGGGGGAGCAAGACCGTACCCCTGCGACTTTCCCGAACGTTGAGCCGTAACCGGGAAGCGTGATGGCGCCTTTTGTAGTGCTTTCGCAATTCACCGATCAGGGCATCCGAGCGATCATCGGCAAGCTGCCTTGATCTGCGACCAGCCGGCCGCGTTTCCCATATCCGCCGCTGCACAGTCAGGTTTTTTCTGTCGAGGAGGTCAAATGAACACCGAGGACAAAGGTGACGTTTGTGCATTCGTGCTGACGGCCGAACAGATCGGCGGCTGGGTGTGGGTTATCTCGCTCGTCGACTTCGAAGCGCGCGAAGTGCGCCGCTCGCTCGTAGCCGAAGAACCCTTTTCTACGGAGCGCGCGGCGAAAGACGCGGGCTACGCTCGTCTCGAAGCGCTCGCACACGATCAGTAGCTGGGGGTGAGCGAGCCGAAATAAGGTCAAGTCTAATGGGATGGACGCCCCCACCCGAAGCGGCATCAATGTGCCAAAGTGGAAGTGTCAAAGCAACCACCCGACCGAGGGGAGCGCCCATCATGAAGATTACGACGATTGGCATCGATCTGGCGAAGAACATTTTTGCCGTCCATGGTGTAAATGAGCATGGCCGAACCGTCCTGAGGAAAGTGCTCAAGAGAAATCACGTTGCGGAGTTCTTCGCCAACCTCCCCACCTGCGTGAT
>NZ_JACHBW010000053.1 GCF_014200455.1 Paraburkholderia bannensis
CGCTCTCGGACTTCCGGGGAAAACTTGGTTACCTTCTTGTTCATGGCTCCATTCTCTCAAGAGTTGGAGCCTCCACAAAACCCGGGGCGGTTCAGTATGCATACCCGCCCATGCGGGGTGCTGAAAATGAATCGCTGCGTCGAAACCGCTGCCGGGAAGAACGAATGGCTCCATGCGCTCGGCAATATGCACGGTAATGTTGGAATGCAGATTCTGGAAGCGCTTGAGCCTGGGAATGAGCCAACGCGTAGCGAAGGTAGGAATCGCAGCGATCTCGATACTCGCCCCGTCAAGAGGCTGCCCCATCAGATAAAGACTGTCCCGTTCCAGTCGATCGAGCGTTTCGCGGACCTGCACCGCGTAACGTGCGCCATTGGGCGCAAGCCGTACCCGATTCCCCACGCGCTCGAATAACGCAACACCCAGAAACATCTCCAGCCGAGCAATCTGGCGACTGATGGCTCCTTCGGTCAGCGCCAGCTCTTCGGCTGCGCGGGCAAAGCTGCCATGTCGAGCCGCGGCTTCGAAGGCCAGCAGCGCGGTATTGCTCGGGATCTTACGTCGCATTGGGTCTTTGCTGGTTGGACTACGTGCGGCATCAGCTTGATCAAATGTCATTGAAGGCTGACGTTATATCGCTGTTTGAGCGGACAACGTCAGATTAGCATTCTGTTACCGCAATGAACATGAATCGTTCGCTGCGATATCCTCAATCGACGTGGAGACCAATCCGATGATCTATACCGTGGAATGCAGCTTCGCCGATTCCCTTAGCGAGGCCGAATGGAACGACTTCTACAGCCTCGAAAAGCTGCCCGCGCTGATATCCGTGACCGGCTTCCATTCATCGCAACGCTTCAGGGCTTTGAGCGACGGCTGCCCGACCTACCTCGCCGTCCATACCATCGACGGAATCGATGTGCTGACGGGGGAGGAATATCGCCGGAAAGGCGGTGGCAATTTCGCAAAGTGGCAGCAACATATCACCGACTGGCATCGCAATCTCTATAGCGATATCGGGCTGGCGCCGGCGGTCGATGCGGATGAGTTACTCGTACTGTGTGCGAACAGCCCCCAATCGCTGATCCAGTTGGGTCTATCACCGCTGGCCCTGCACGCAGTCGCGCTGGAGCGAACTCCAGAACATCGCTGGCTTGCAAAGGCGTCACGCCACGATATCGATCATTTCCGGAATATTTCTCAACAGGTGCACCTTTACGCGCCGATAACCGGGCAACTCAGAAGTTCACGCGTCCTTGCGGCCGGACAGCAAAAGCAGAGCTGCGATGCTTAACACGTATCGGTTGTTCTGGCGTTACCGCATCCAGCATTCATGCACGCAATTGAAAAGTGCCCGTGGAGAATAATTGTGCCCAACGTTACGTTTCCCATTCAGCGAGTTGGAGATTTCACTATCACCGCAATCAGCGATGGCTACCTCACCGCCAACCTGAACGCTCTTTCCAATATCGACCCATCTCAGGCGCTCAGGATTCAAAGCGATGCAGGACAAAAAGAGCCTGATTCCGTGCACATAAACTGCTACGTGATACGAACTGAGGGCCGAACGGTTCTGGTCGACGCCGGTGCGGGCGGAATCAGGCAATGGGGCGGCCAATTGAAAGCCAATTTATCGCTTGCTGGCGTCGAAGCAGGCGAGATCGACACGATCCTGCTGACCCACGCGCATCCCGATCATGTCGGCGGACTGCTCGACCCAACCGGGCAACGCTGCTTTCCTAATGCCGAGCTAGTGGCTCATTATCGAGAGCGGGATTTTTGGCAGGACGATGCAAACCTGGCGCGCGCAAGCGAGCGGGCGCGTGGAAACTTTCATATAGCGCGCAAGGTCTTCGACGCATACCGCGACAAGCTCCGCACTTTCGATCGCGGAGAAGTGTTACCGGGTATCAAGGCGATTGCGCTACCGGGACACACTGATGGACACACCGGATATGCGCTTGAATCCGGTAATCAGAGCTTGCTGGTTTGGGGCGATATCGTGCATTTCCCCCATATCCAGATCAAACGGCCCGATGTCACGATCGCCTTCGACCAGCACGCATCACAGGCGGCCGCAACGCGATCGCGGCTTCTGGATTGGGTCAGTTCAGAGGGCACGTTGATTGCCGGAATGCATTTGGGCCAACCCGGCTTCGCGCGCATCAAACGAACGAATGGGCAATACGAGCTGCTTTACGAAACCGAAGAGTGAGCCGCTTATCGCAGCCGCCCTGCGCCAACGTTCTCCATGTAACGCTCCAGCGCAAGATCGTGCGCAGAACCGGCGGCGCTATCGGTGTGCCCCAGACCAGCTTGTCCCGCATCGGGCACACCATTGCCCCCCGGAATTCAGCGATTGCCCTTTCCCGATTAACGGCAGAGGCCCGAGGACTTTAAGCGGTTTAATAAGCGACGCGTTGCGTATGAGCGATGCCGCGAACGCTTGCGCGCCTGAAAACATGCACAATATCTGCCATGCAAGCCCCAGACCTCGAACGCCTCGTCACCCTCGCCATGCCCTTCGGCAAGTACAAAGGCCGGCTGATCGCCGACCTGCCAGGGCACTACCTCAACTGGTTCGCCCGCGAGGGGTTTCCGCCTGGAGAGATCGGCCGCCTCCTTGCCTTGATGCAGGAGATGGATCATAACGGCCTGCGCGACCTGCTCGCGCCGCTACGCAAACGCGGTTAGCGCGGCTAATGCATCACGCCTGGTCACTTCGAATTTTCGAGTGTGTCGCCGCGCAAGCGCATGCTGCCATGTGACAGGCGACGAAGCGGCCGTTCAGGCAGCGCCAGCACAAATACCAGGGAAAACCCTGACTCCAACTTACCCGGCGTAGGTCGATATCGCAAGTATTCGTGTGATTCACACACGCCGGGAGCCACCGATGAAAGTCCGTATGTTTTTCGCCGCAGCCATTTGTGCCGCAACGTGTGTGGGCGCTGCGCCGACGTTCGCGGGCACAGCGACGGCTTTGTCGGACGACGACAGCAGCACCGTTTTCTCATCGGTCAAATTGACCTCATTGCAGGACATCGGCGGCAGCGCGAAAATCAGCGGCCCAACGGCCGCGGTGGGCGCGGACGTTTTGCGCGGCGCGAGCGGCAATGTCGGCGTGAATCTGGCGGCGGGCGCGCTCAACGCGCAGACCAATCAGCTCGTTCTGGCCACCACGTCCCAGGCGGAAATCGTCACGCAACAAAGTACGCATGCCGTCATACGGTTGATCGCCGGTAGCGCGAGCGCATCGCTCGGTGCAGGTGCGCTCGCTGGCGCAAGCGGAAATATCGGCATCAATATCGCCGCCGGTGCGGGTAATGCGCAGTCCAATGCATTGATCGTGCATTGAATCCACGCCTGGGAATCGCTCGATCGCGCTTCAGCAGAATCCCGTTCGCAGCGCCCTTTCCCATTCCGGCCGCTCATTCGATGCGGCCACTTTCGCGGCCTCGTTCCAGTCGTAATCGACGGCTCTAAACTCCGCATTCCAATGCGATGCATGCTTCGTGACGATGGCGTAACGGGCATGCTGGGATCCCGCTTCCATGCGATGCGGGAAGGGATGATCGTCTTCATAGGCGGGCAGCCCAACACTGCCGGGATTCACGATCAGCCGTCCGTCATCGAGCCTCATCGATCGTTGCAGATGCGTGTGCCCGCACAGAATCAGCGCGGCCTGAGCATCGCCCGCACGGCTCGCGACTTCGGCGCGCGTCGCGACCCGGCAGCCGCCTGGCGTCACGGTCTCCAGGAAATAGTCGAGATCGCTTGAGGGCGTGCCATGCACGAGCAGCACGTCGTCGGCGGGTCTGAGCGTGGCGGGCAACTCGCGCAGCCACGCACGTTGATCTTCACGCAGCGCATGGTGTGCAAAGCGATCGGACGGCCCCATGCGTGATGGTTCTCCGGCCAGCAACTGGCGTTCGTGATTGCCCTTGATCGTCGGCAGGCGCAGCGCCATGAGCCGGTCGGCCGTTTGCGATGGGTAAAGCGCGCCCGAGAGAATATCGCCCAGATTGACGATCAGATCGACGCCTTGACTGCGTATATCCGCCAATACGGCATCGAGCGCCGCTAGATTGCCGTGGATATCGGAAATGGCTGCGATTTTCATG
Source organism: Paraburkholderia bannensis (assembly GCF_014200455.1). Lineage (GTDB taxonomy): Bacteria > Pseudomonadota > Gammaproteobacteria > Burkholderiales > Burkholderiaceae > Paraburkholderia > Paraburkholderia bannensis_A. The sequence goes on from NZ_JACHBW010000053.1 coordinate 4,122, forward strand.
GGGCGGACAGGCTCCAGCCTTTAAATCCGGAACAAGGCGATTGTCATCGATTCGTCACCGGATGTCTAATGCATGGCTTTATCGAAGAAGCAAACCATGACCAGACGACTTCGCGCATACAAACCTAGAAGGTGTTATGAACTTTCGGCCAGACCTGGTACCCTGGCGGGATGAAAAAACGCAGACCCTACCCAACGGACGTATCGGACGAAGAGTGG
>NZ_JACHBW010000054.1 GCF_014200455.1 Paraburkholderia bannensis
CTTCCCATCCCGAACAGGACCGTGAAACAGCTCCACGCCGATGATAGTGCGGATTGCCCGTGTGAAAGTAGGTAATCGTCAGGCTCCTTATGCAGGTCGTCCAGAACCCCGGTGTCTCCAAAAGAGAACCGGGGTTCTGGCGTTTACGCGCAGGTTTCATACGCACCGCCGCGCCGCAAACTATCATGAGCTTCGCAACGCCAGTTCCACACGCTTGAATTCAACATTCAAAAGAGGTGCGTCATGGCCGAACTGCTGCTCGGAAACATTGAAGAAAATATCGCCGACGAGGAAATCAACGCCTTTTTGCAGAAGTACGGCTTTCCCCCGTACGACGAAATTCAGCGCATAGAAGGCGCGGGACGTCCTGCTGCCCTGCTGCGCTACAACGAACTCACCGACGATTTCCTGCGTACGCTGCAACCGCGCGTCCACAATATCTTCTGGCACAACCGCACGATCAGCGCACAGGTGATCCCTGTTCGCGAAGAGGACTAAGCGCAGCGCCCGGGCTTAAACCGGGCGCCGTTTGCGATAACCGACCAGGGACGTGTTGTACGTCGTCCCGCCGATCACCACGTTGCTCAGCGCGATGGCATTCACGTTATTCACGTAGATCGGCCCAGGATTTGTCGCCGAAGCCGTGCCGCTGCAAACCGGCGTTCCCAGATTGCAGTTCGAGATCGTCATTGCGCTGATCGGCAACACGGTTGGCGCTGGCGCGGGGCCGTTGTAATCGGCGGAAACCGCTCCTTGCGCGACGATCGCCTGAAAGCACGACGCCGTAGCGCCGCCCGAGGTGGCATTGCCGGCCGTCACGTTCGAAATATTGATGTTTTTCACGACCGGCGGACTGATGCGAACCGCGTCGCCGGCGGGGCTATAGTCGCAATCGAACGTGATCAGGCCACCTTGCGACGCCGCCGGATTCGAACCCGACGAACTCGTCGTACCAACCGGAACCGATGCCGTAATCGGACCGCCTGCGATCATATTGCTCGAACCATAACCCTTGCCGACGAGCGTCACACCGTTCGGCAGCGTCACACCATCGATCCAGACGTTTTGCACCGCGCCGCCGCGGTTCATATTCGTCTTGATGCGAATGGCGATATTCAGCGGATTGGTCGCCTAGTTCTCATTGAGCATGCTGAGATTGCGCGCATAGATATTCTGGACTCCTGCGCTCATTTCGCTGCCGAGCGTGAGGCCGCCATGTCCGCTGTTCATGGTGCAGTTCTGGATCACGTGATGCTGCGCGGGCCCATACTCGGTGTCGTTTGCCTTACCCGATTTGATCGCGATGCAGTCATCGCCCGTGTTGAACTTCACGCCGTCTGCAAGCACGTAATTAGTCGGCCTTGAACAAATCGCGAAGGCTTATGCGGCAAGGCTGCGAGGCCGAAATGGTGTTGTGGGAATTGCAGGGCCCTGGCATATTAGTGCTGAAATCCTGCAAATCCTGACGAGGTGCGGATGGGTCCGAAGACGCCTGTGACAGAGGGAGATTTCTTCCGGCAGCCGCTGCGTGAGCAGATCAACCTGAAACATCCGCTCGTGCGGCTGGCTGAGCTGATCAACTGGGATCGGCTGGGCATGGCGATGAGCGAGAGCTTCGTGTCGCGCAAGGGACGGCCGGCAACATCCCCCAGGCTGATCGCCGGCCTGCTGTATCTGCAGCACGCATTCGATCTGTCGGACGAAGAGGTCGTCTGGCAATGGGTTGAAAATCCCTACTGGGTGCGCCGGGAGACCGGCAAGGCGTAGGTGGTGAGAGTCCACTACGATGAAGGCATAGCGAGCCACATCGCCCCCGAGCCGTGCGCGGGCATCCGCGAGGAGGTCAGCGAAGCGTCGGCAGGGGAATGTGTAGGCCAGCCATGGAGCCACGAAATGGTTTATATCCCGGATGCCCACGCGCTCCAGTACGTGGAAGGCAATACGAGCGGGCGCGACATCGCGAGTGCCTGCCGATCCGGCGTGGTCGTAGAACCTGGCATGCACGCAAGCGCCTTGCACGGGAACCGGGAGATCTCACGTCTGACCTGGCGTTGTAGCGGTATTGGCCAGGTCCGCGTCGGGAAGGCGAGGAGCCGAAGCCGATGATGTACGGACGTGAGAAGTCAGACTCCGCCGTAGTAGCGAAGAAGCCTGCGAACAAGGTCGGGAAACCGGCTGCGGAGTGGGTGGAGCCAAGGGCGGGGACCGAGGGGAACGCGAACCAGAATCACACGTGCCGGGCGCAGAACCGGGGAAGCGTGTCACAGGGACTGGATCGCGTACGACAGTTGGCGAGACAGCATAAGAAGATGCGTTTCACGACGTTGCTGCACCACGTCACGGTCGAGCGGCTGAGCGCTGCGTTCTATGCGCTCAAACGTAAGGCGGCGCCGGGAGTTGACGGCATGACGTGGCAAAGCTATGAAGCGGGACTGGAGAGCAATCTCCGGGACCTGCACAGGCGGGTTCACACAGGGAGCTACCGTGCCCTGCCAGTGCTGCGCCGTTACATACCGAAGGGCGACGGAGGTCTCAGGCCCTTGGGTATAGCTGCGCTGCAGGACAAGCTTGTGCAGAGCGTAATGGTTGATGTTCTGAACGCCATTTATGAGGAAGACTTCCTCGGCTTTTCGTACGGGTTTCGCCCGGGTCGTAACCAGCATGATGCGCTCGACGCATTGGCTGCCGCGATTCAGTGGCGACCGGTGAACTGGATTCTGGATGCCGACATCCGAAGCTTTTTCGACACTGTCAACAGGAAATCGTTGATCCGTTTCGTGAAGCATCGGGTGGCGGACCCGCGAGTCATTCGCCTGATCGGCAAGTGGCTCGATGCTGGGGTGCTGGACAATGGCCGGCTAACGTCGGTACAGGCCGGTACGCCCCAGGGTTCGGTGATCTCCCCATTACTCGCCAATATCTATCTGCACTATGTCTTTGATTTGTGGATAGAGCGATGGCGGCGACAGCGGGTCCGAGGCACGGTGATTGTGTCGCGGTACGCGGATGATACGGTAGTGGGCTTCCAGTACGAAGCAGATGCGCTGCTGCTGCTGAAGGAACTGCGGCAACGCATGGAGGAATTCGACCTCACGCTGCACCCGGAGAAGACCCGTCTGCTGGAGTTTGGTCGATATGCGGCCGAGCGGCGAAGGCGTAAGGGCATGGCGAAGCCGGAGACGTTTGCTTATCTGGGTTTCACCCACATAAGTGGAACGTCTCTCAACGACAGTTTCCAGCTCAAACGCAAGAGCCGCAAGGACCGGCTGCGCGCGAAGCTCAAGCAGGTCAAGGAGCAGATGCGCCTGCGTATGCACGAGCCGATTGCCTCACAAGGGCGCTGGCTGGCGCAGATCGTTCGGGGCTACTTTGCGTACCATGCCGTTCCGACCAATATCCGGTCGCTGCGTGCGTTCCGGCACGGCATTATGAACATCTGGCGGCGGACGCTCCGGCGTCGCAGTCAGAAGGACACGATGACGTGGCAGCGTATTCAGCGTCTGGCAGACGAGTGGTTGCCTCAACCGCAAATTCTTCATGCCTGGCCAGATCGCCGATTTGCCGTCAATCACCCGAGGTGGGAGCCGAATGCCTAAGAGCGGCTAACACAAGTCATCAACAAAGCGTGAACAGATAACGGCAGCAGCTAGGGACAGCAACGCAACATGAATGTCGAGACGACGCTCG
>NZ_JACHBW010000055.1 GCF_014200455.1 Paraburkholderia bannensis
CGATCTGAAAGCGTTGTGACGGCCGGAACGCCGCTGCTCCAATAGCCCCAGCGCTGCTTGTCCGTGTAACCGGAGGATCGTCTGCACGCTAACATGCAGTCCATGCTGTAAAGAACTCGCATTGTAGTAACGCGTATTCTTGCCCCCATGGCGCGCGAGACAGTCCGGATCTCATCGCGCGCTCTATCTGCATCCGGCCGTTCGCCACTTCTTGCGCTTCCGACTGTGGACGACGACGGGCATATCGGGCCGTGCGTGGGCCGCCGTGCATCGCAAGCACCAGGCGCAATGCGAGCCCGCGAAAGACTCGCATAGTCCGCAAACGCTGGGTATCCGCAAAGTTGTCTTCGAGGGATCGGATCTGTACAGAGCGGAATCCGGCAACGGTAAGCGACTCAGCCGGACCGTTTCCCGTTGCTGATTTTTCCAACGCATGATGGGCGCGTTTAGATTGACGGAGCCAGTCAGCCATGTCGAACGCAGGGAACCGTGCCCATCCCCATCGCACGTACGCGCAAGAATTCAAGCAGCAGGTGATCAGGGAGACGTTGGAGCCCGGCATGTCGGTGTCGATTGTTGCGCGACGGCACGACATCAACGCCAACGTGGTTTTCGGATGGCGCAAGCAATACCGTGAAGGCAAGCTGGTTGTCCCTGCGCTCGAGGCTACGCCGAGCGTGCCCAGCATGAATCTGCTGAGCGTCGACGTGATCGACTCGGCATTGGTAGTGCGGCCGCCGGAGCCGGCAGTGGCGTCGGGAGCGAAGTGCGATGTACCGATGGCGACGCCCGTGTGCGAAATCGAGGTGGAGATTGGCAAACGGCGTGTGAGGATACGCGGCCTGTCTGCCGAGCGCGCTGAAGCGTTCCTGCAGGAATGCTTGAAGTGATCGCGCTGCCGGTAGGCACGCGCGTCTGGCTCGTGGCCGGTGTGACCGACATGTGTTGCGGGTTCCAAGGTCTGGCCGCGAAAGTGCAGACCGCGCTCGAAGAGAATCCGCTGGGTGGCAACGTATTCATCTTTCGCGGCCGCCGCGGCGATCTCGTGAAGCTGCTTTGGGCAACCGACGATGGACTCTGGTTGCTCGCAAAACGATTGGAGCGAGGCCGGTTTATCTGGCCCCAGGCCGACGGTGGAAAGATCCATCTGACGAGCGCACAGCTGTCGATGCTCCTCGAAGGCATCGACTGGCGACACCCGCAACGCACCGCTGCTCTGTCGATGTTGTAAACCACATCGAAGGCTCGTAAACTGCGACGCATGTCCCAATATGCGCCGCTTCCTACAACCGTCGCTGAGCTCCAGGCTCTGGTGCGCGAGCAGCAGACGTCGATCGAGAAGATGGCGCGGGAGATCGCCGCACGGGACGATGAAATCGAACGCCTGAAGGCGCAGATCGACAAGCTCAGGCGGATGTACTTCGGTAGCAAGTCCGAAAAACTGGCTCGGCAGATCGATAAGCTGGAGGCGCAGCTGGAAGACCTGACGGCCGGCCAGGGGGCGGCAGAGGCGCGAGGACCACGAGACAAAGCGTCGAAGGATCCACCCAATCAAGGGCCCACGCGAGAACCACTGCCGCCGCACTTGCCGCGCGACGAGATCGAACTTACGCCAGATTCGACTTGCCCCATATGCGCGACTGCGATGCAGCTGCTCGGCAAGGATGTATCCGAGCAGCTCGCCCGCGTGGCGGCCGCGTTCAAAGTGATCCGCACGATCCGCCACAAGCTGTGTTGCCCTGATTGCGGCCATATCAAACAGCCCGCGATGCCCAGCCTGCCGATCGAGCACAGCATCGCGCATCCGAGCTTGCTGGCCGATATTGCGGTGTCGAAGTTCGCCGATCACCAACCGCTGTATCGCCAATCGGAGATTGCGGCACGCGACGGCGTGACGCTGGATCGCGGCAGCATGGGCCGCTGGCTCGGGCAGATTGCCGAGCTCTGTGTGCCTCTCGTTGAAGCGATCCAGCGCTACGCGCTGATTCCCGGCAAGGTGCACGTTGACGACACGCCGGTCGCGGTGCTCGCACCAGGCAACGGTAAGACGGTGACGGGCCGCTTCTGGGTCTACGTGCGCGACGATCGTCGCTCGGGTTCCGCTGAGCCTGCTGCGGTATGGTTCGACTTCTCCTCGGATCGCAAAGGCGTCCACCCTCAAACCCGACTCGCCGCATTCCACGGCATCGTGCAGGCCGATGCTTACTCGGGGGTCGATCAACTGTACGCGAGCGGCGAGATCCACGAAGCGGCATGCTGAGATCACGCGAGGAGGTACATCTACGATGTTCACGCACGCACGCCGACTGCGGATACCCAGCAGTTGCTCGAGATGATCGGCGAGCTCTACGGAATAGAAGCCGACATCCGCGGCAAGGCACCAGACGAGCGTCTGCGCGTGAGGCGGGAGAAGAGCAAGCCGTTGCTCGTGAAATTCGAAACGACGATCAGGGCAAAACTCACGACGCTGTCGACGAAGTCCGCGCTTGCCAAGGCGATCAACTACTCGCTGAACCACTGGGCAGCCCTCATGTTCTACTGTGAGGACGGTCGGGCCGAGATCAGCAACGTGCTCGCAGAAAACGCCTTGCGCTGTGTCGCGCTCGGACGCAAAAACTATCTGTTCGTCGGCTCCGACAGCGGGGGCGAGCGGGCCGCTGCGATGTATAGCCTGATCGGGACGTGCAAGCTCAACGGCATCAACCCGCGTGCTTATCTGGAATTCGTCCTGACCCACATCGCTGATCACAAGATCTCCCGCATCGACGAACTGCTGCCCTGGAATGTGGCTGACAAACTGAACCCCTCACCCCGCCCACACCATCAACCGGGTAGATCTGGATAGATTTGGATGGATCGTGCCCACGATCACCGATAATGGACACGATCCCCGTGATCTACACGGATTCCACCACGTCATCACCATCATGCTCTGCGCGCGCGCGAACAGGGAAACGGCCAGGCTGAGTCGCTTACCGGCAACGAGGAGACTTTACGCAGGTTCGGCTGCGGTACATGCCGGGAGCGGAAGTTCGACCTGAGCCATGCGGCAAGCGAAGGGGGCATGTATATGTGCCGGAGAGCGGCAGGTCGAGCGTGACCGACGGTCGACCGCGGCGCGACAGGTGAGGGCGGAAGGGAGCGAAGCGCTGCGCGAAGCCTCGGACCATCACGATTGAAAGACGGAAACGGGGAGGCCGGCGATGCGCCGGCTGTTTCATGTCATTCGATGCCCGGAATCGCGGCGCGAAGAGCACAAAGGACAAGCACAAGCACAAGCACACTCAGGCAGCAAGTAACCCGCCCGGCTTGCTAGTGTACTGCAGGCGCTCGCTCGGAACATTCCCGGCGCCTTCCAGGCGCGGGTTACAGGTTCGATGGCATCAGACCATCCTCCGAATCTGAAT
>NZ_JACHBW010000056.1 GCF_014200455.1 Paraburkholderia bannensis
GTTTCCTCCCTCGAGGCTTATTCGACGCCTGCCCACACGCGCCGCGGCAAACTCACGGTCATGTGAACGAGGCAGACGTCCAATAACCCTTAACGATGAACGAAACTGCTCGCGCGGTAGGAGCTCCGTCTAAGTCCGGTGGTTCGTGAGGGGGCGGCTCCGCGGTTCAGTATGTTGGAGAATGAGGCAATCCGCCTCGTTATCCAGCAGGAGCCGATCATGATCTCTCAACCGGGTGTCAGCCCGCTGCGTCAGCGCATGACCGACGACATCCGCATGCGCCAGCAATAATTGCACATTCCGTATCTAGTACCCGTGAACAGAGGCGTTGCGCATTACTTGCGGACCCGTTTTGGCCGGGGCGGCCGCTGGTGCAGATTCAGCGCGTCTAAGCGTCAGCGTTTGCTTCGTGGCAGCCGGAGTCGGGCCGGCTTTGTCGCGGAGCTCTTCGTGTTGCCGCCGCGGCCAAGGCAGGCTTGCAGCGCATCCATGAGGTCGAACACATGGGCGTAGGAGTGTGTGATTTCTTCAGCGGGCGCGGTTATCTGGAGCAAGAGTTTCAGCTCGACGTCGGACACCGACACGTGTTCGATGTAGAGGTCCTTGAGCGAGCTGACTTCCGTGCCCCACAACAGTTGCTGGGGCTTTGTCAAGTTGGCCGAAGATGGTGTGTGCCATCTTGGCAAGCTAAGGTATCCTTATTGGAGAATTCCGAGGCTGCTCACGCCGGCCCAGCACTGCCAGGCAAGCAGGCGTGCCTGAAGTTCTGCGCGATGGCAGGCAGCCTTCATCTGGTGCCTCGGCAAGGCGAAGTGCTGACGGATAGGACCGAAGCGGGAGAGAAACGCCTGAGTACGCCGGGGATCGCGAAAGCCTTGCATCTGGCGCTCGCGCCGGCGCGTGGGTTGGTGGCTTTTTTCCGCGCGGTTATTGACCCGGGTCGACGCTTTCACCAATAGATTTTTCACGCCGGCCGGTTCGGGCACCTCCGCCTTTGCCGCCGGATAGCTACGCAGTTGATCGGTGACAATCTTTTGTGGCACCGGATGTGAGCGCAATACCTTCCTGAAGAAGCGTTTGGCCGCAGCGTTGTCGCGTCGTTTTTGCAACAGCACGTCCAGTTCGGTGCCGTGTTCGTCCACCGCGCGACACAGCACGTACGGCTCGCCGCGCAGCTTCACGAACACTTCATCGAGGTGCCAGGTCGAACACGCCTTTCCACGCACGGCCTTCGCGCGACGCGCAAACTGCGCACCAAACCGATCGCACCAGTTGCGCACCGATTCGTACCTGACACTCGCGCCACGCTCGAGTAGTAATTCCTCGATGTCCCGCAGGCTCAGGTTGAAGCGGTGGTACCACCGTACTGCGCAGCTGATGACCGATGCCGGGAAACGGAAACCGTAGTAGGGTGTGATTTGCTCTTCTGCATCCCGCCATTTTACCCGGCACAGTCATCAACTTGACAAAGCCCCGTGACTGCCTTGTGTGGCGGCTGTTACCGCGATTTCAGTCACGGCAGCGGGGCGCAGCGCGAGCATCTAGGCGAAGCAGGCGACAGCCTCAAGCACGCTCGCGAAGGCGAGCCCGGCAATCAGGTCGGCGCGGGCGGTGGGCAGGCTAAAGGCGGTCAGCGCGCCAGTTACCGGGTCGGCGAGTGCGGCCGCGCGGTCCTGCTCGGCCTGGACGCGGCGTGCTTCGGCTTGCTCCACATCAAGCGTATCGAGGCGCGCAGCGAGCGACGGGCGGCCGGCGCACAGGCTCGGGCGAGGCGCAGCGGCGCGCGGTGGCGCGGGCCGGTCGCGTTACTGCGTCGGCACGGTCACGTGCAATCACGCTCAAGTCACGACCGACTGGCACCGCAGCCGCGCGCGGCTCGCCCGCATGCTTTTGCGCCATCAGAAGGAAGACGGCATGGCCGTAGCACGTCGCGGCGATGCGGCCGATCCAGAGCAGGGCGCCGAAGGTGCGCACTCGCCAGCCGTGCGATCGAACGAGTGCGGGCAGCCGGTGAGCCGCGACGACGAGCACGACGCCGACGGCGATCCACGGTACGCGCTCGGCGAGGAATCCGTCGCGTTGCCATCCACGCATGATCGAGAGGCAAGCTGCACTCACGGTCGCCGCGACTGCGAGTAATGCCGGGAGCGTTCTCATCGGCATGGCGAGACCTCGGCAAATACGCCTATATATAAGCCTTGTGGGCAACCGGTATTAGGCGCACCATGAGGTAGGGAAACGTTATTTCGGCCTCGCGATGGCCTTCCCGCGTCCAAAAGGGAGGATCTATGGAAACGCGCCTTCATACCTTTAACGGCTGGCAAATGAGGGCGACTGTCGAAAGCAGACCTTCCTCTACTGGCCGCGCTGAGTACTACATTGTTGAGCCCATTACGTTTAAGGAATTTTCGGGTGCCGCAGGCACTCAGGCAGACCCTCGCGGCACGTATGGCCCGTTTGTTAGCGATGACGCTGCGTTTGATGCAGCCTTCAAAAGCTGTCGGTTTGCCATTGGCAGCGAGATTAAATTGCGCGGCTACCGGCGATTTGGCTAGGTGTACAGTCCCGAATTTTCATGGTGCAATTCTCTCCCTGGAATGGAAAGAGGCACTATGGGCCAAGTTCTTCACGGAAGCGCCACAACGA
>NZ_JACHBW010000057.1 GCF_014200455.1 Paraburkholderia bannensis
CTCACTCGCCAACATAAACCGCGCGACCGGCCTCTCCCTGACCTTCAGCGCCGGACCGTAGCCCCTACCGCGCGAGCGGTTTAGTCCTGCGACCCGAAGAAGCCGGTCATCGAAATACACTTCCGAGGTCCGCTTATGGCGCACAGTAGCCAATCGTCGAACCTGAACGCTTTCGATGTCTGTCACGCGATGTCGCCGAAACGCAATTGCGTTTTGAGGTAGTTCAGAAAAGCTTGCAGCTTGGGCGAGGGAACCAGCTCTCGCGGAAACAGTGCATTCAAATCCTGGGGTGGACCTATCCATTCGGGCAGCACTCTCAGTAAGCGCCCCGCCTCGACTTCGGGAGCCATGCTGGCATCCATAGCCAGCAACAAGATGGTCGCGGCGAAACTGCGAGTTACTGAGCAAACTGTCTCGAAGTGGCGTGCGCGCTACGTGACGCACCGGCTCGATGGTCTGCTCGACGCGCCGCGTCCGGGTGCGCCCAGATCGATCGAAGACGCGCGTGTCGATGCCGTGATTGCGAAGACGCTGGAGTCTGTACCTGCGGGAGCAACGCACTGGAGTACGCGCACGATGGCTCGGGATGAGTCTTTCGCAGACTGCGGTGTCGCGGATCTGGCGAACTTTCGGCCTGCAGCCGCATCGGCAGGAAACCTTCAAACTTTCGAGCGATCCGCTGTTCGTCGACAAGGTTCGCGACATCGTCGGCCTGTACCTCGATCCGCCACTCAAGGCGATGGTGCTGTGTGTTGACGAGAAGAGCGAGATCCAGGCTCTGGGTCGTACCCAGCCCATATTGCCGTTGGCACCCGTCATCCCCGAGCGCCGTACTCACGACTATATGCACCACGGCACCACCACCTTGTTCGCCGCGCTGGACATTGCCACTGGCGAAGTCATCGGTGAATTGCACCGTCGCCATCGCAGTAGTGAATTCCTGCATTTCCTGCGCACGATCGCAGCCAGCGTTCCCACCGATCTGGAGGTTCATCTGATGATGGACAACTACGGCAGGCATAAGACGCCTTCGATCAAAAACTGGTTCGCTCAACACCAGCGGTTCCATATTCATTTCACCCCAACGTCGGCATCGTAGCTCAATCAGGTGGAACGCTGGTTTGCTACGCTTACCGAGAAATACATCCGACGTGGCACGCATCGATCGACGCGACAACTTGAAGAAGCGATCCGGCATTATCTCTACGTCAACAACGCGAATCCCCGACCGTTCGTCTGGAGCAAGTCGGCCGATGAAATTCTCGCGGGACTCGAACAGTTTTGCGCACGGGTATGAACAACATCGGGATGAACGCCATGAACATCAATACAGCTGCCATTGACGACGCCGTTCTCGCACTCTTGCATTTGACCTTGCATGACCACAACCGAGCTAAAGTCGGAAGTGGTGTACGGGGGAGTTGAGGCGGGAAGTTGAAGGCGGTGGAGGTTTCAGCTGAGAATCTGATTGTCGAAGTCGGAATCCAGCAAACATCAAACCATCCACCATGAGCAAGGATACGGAAAAAGCAGTCTTCGGTCTATCGGGAGTCGGGCTTGGTCTGGACGAATTGGTTCGTCACGGGGCGCGGCAAGTGATTCAACAAGCGATCGAAGCGGAGCTGTCAGAACTGATGGAGCGGTTCGCGAACGTCAAGACGTTGCACGGACAACGCGCCGTGGTGCGCAACGGCTACCTGCCAGAGCGCGAGGTGTTGACGGCCGCCGGGCCGATTGCGGTGAAGGTGCCGAAGGTACGCGATCGATCGGGATCGGGCGTGAAGTTCAATTCGACGATCGTGCCGCCGTATGTGAGGAAGTCGCCCCGTGTGAGCGCAGCGCTGCCCTGGCTGTATCTGAAGGGCATCTCGACGGGCGACATGGGCGAAGCGTTGAGCGTGCTGCTGGGCGATGACGCCAAGGGCTTGTCGGCCAACGTGGTGAGCCGGCTTAAGGCGCAATGGGCCGACGAGCATGTGGCTTGGAGCCGGCGTGACATGTCCGAGTCGCACTACGTCTATTGGTGGGTCGACGGCATTCACACGGGGCTGCGCAGCGAGAACTCCGATGGGCAATGCTTGCGGGTCATCATCGGCGTGAAACCGGACGGGAGCAAAGAACGCGTAGCGATCGGCGATGGGTATCGCGAGACGAAAGCGTCGTGGCTGGAGCTGCTGCTCGACCTGAAAAAGCGCGGTCTGAAGGCAGGCCCACGGCTAGCAATCGGGGACGGCGCTATGGGCTTCTGGGCGGCGCTGGAAGAGGTGTTTCCGACCACACGTGGCCAGCGCTGTTGGTTTCACAAGATGGGCAACGTGCTGAACGCGCTGCCCAAATCGCAACAGGCACGCGCGAAGGCCGATATGCAATCGATCTGCATGGCCGCGACCCACGCCGACGCGCATGCTGCGTTTGATCTTTTCGTGTCGATCTATGCGGCGAAATATCCAAAGGCGACCGAGACGTTGAACAGACGATCCGCGCGTTCTTGTTCGCGAGTGCAACCGCAGCGACATTCGCGTTTCGCCGCTGCAGCAGGCCATGTAGCCAGCCGCTCTTGCATTC
>NZ_JACHBW010000058.1 GCF_014200455.1 Paraburkholderia bannensis
CGTTAAGGGTTATTGGACGTCTGCCTCGTTCACATGACCGTGAGTTTGCCGCGGCGCGTGTGGGCAGGCGTCGAATAAGCCTCGAGGGAGGAAACCGCGGAGTGGTCCGGGACGCTCGGAATCTCGGTCGGCTATGGCGATTGATGGTCTGGCATCCTCAGTATTTCTGGAGGACGGCGGCTTGAACAGAATGCCGGGAGAGCGCAGACGTCGTGAGGATGCGGTGCACTAACGCGAGGGTGACGAGGAAGTGGCCGTACGGGAGGCTGCGTGACGCGCCAGGCACAAACGTCCGCTTGTGGGCCGCGTTGCCGCAAAGCCGACGTTGGGTTGGGATATCGAGGAAGCGCCGCATTCATGGGCGGGCCTGCATCGGGGGCGCGCGAATCGGTGCGGTGCGCTGGAGGATGTCGATGACGATCATCGAGGCTCCGCAGTGCCGACAGATGAAGACGGCCCGGAGCGCGACGACGGGCTCCGGGGATGGCGGTTCGGATTCGGGCGTGACGTGCAGCAGCTCACGCACCTTCGCGAGACTGGCGCGGCGCACCGGGTTGGCGAGCAGCCCGTAGTGACGGATGCGATGAAACCCGCCGGGCAGCACATGAAGCAGGAAACGACGCATGAACTCGCCGGCCTCCAGTGTCATGGTCTTGTAGCGGGTACGCCCCTTCTCGCGATAGTCCTTCCAGCGGAACGTCACGCCGTGCTCATCGAAGGCCAGCAGACGCTGGTTGGAGATCGCTACGCGGTGTGTATAGCGCGAGAGGTACGCGAGCACAGCTTCGGGTCCCGCAAAGGGGCGCTTGGCGTACACAAACCATTCGCAGGCACGCAGGGGCGCGAGCCACTGGGCGAAGTCGGTCGGATCGGCGAGCGCCGCGTACTCGCCGAAGAACTGCAACTGGCCGCGCCGGTGAGAATCAGCGAGGGCTTCGAGGAAGCGGCGCCGGAACAGGCGCGAGAGCACGCGCACCGGCAGGAAGAAGCCGGGCCGGCAGCCGATCCAGCGTTCTCCGTCGGGCGACAGCCCGCCGCCAGGGACGATGCCGTGCACGTGCGGATGATGCGTGAGCGCCGAGCCCCAGGTGTGCAGGACGAGCGTGGCGCCGATCTGCGCGCCGAGATGCCGGGGATCGGCGGCGATGGTGCGCAGCGTGTCGGCGGCGATGTCGAACAGCAGCCCGTAGACGACCCGCTTGTTGTACCAGGCGATTGCGCTGATGGCAGCGGGCAGCGTGAAGACGATGTGGTAATACTCGACCGGCAGCAGATCGGCCTGACGCGCTTCGAGCCAGCGTCGTGCGGCATTGCCCTGACACTTGGGGCAATGGCGGTTGCGGCAGGAGTTGTAGGCAATCTCGGTGCGCGCGCAGCCGGAACAGCGCAGCACATGCCCGCCCAGCGCCGCGCTGCGGCACTGTTCGATGGCCGACATCACCTTGAGCTGCCCGAGACTCAGGTGGACTGTGCGACGCCACGCTGGCCCGTGGGCGCGGAAGATGTCCGCGACCTCTGGCATGAGGCACTGCGCCGGGTCAGTTGGCGGCCAGGCGCTCCAGCGGACTGGTGACTTCGCGCAGCAGGTCGGTGGCCACCTGCGCGTAAAGCGCGGTGGTTTCCAGCTTCTTGTGGCCAAGCAGCACCTGGATCACGCGGATGTCGACCTTCTGTTCGAGCAGGTGCGTGGCAAAGCTGTGACGCAACGTGTGCATCGACACACGCTTGTCTATCTGCGCGGCCTCGGCGGCCGCACGGATGGCACGGTTGAGTTGCCTCGGCGTGAGGGGATCGACGGGGTCGAGCCCGGGAAACAGCCACCCGCCGTCGGGCATCTTGCCTTGGGCACGGGCCACACGCCACCAGACCCGCAGGCGTTCGAGCAGTACCGGTGAGAGCATCGCGTAGCGATCCTTGCGCCCCTTGCCCTGCTCGACACGCAGCGTCATGCGCTGGCTGTCGATGTCTGTGACCTTCAGCGCCACCACTTCGCTGACACGCAGCCCCGTGCCGTAGGCGACCGAGAGAGCCGTCTGGTGCTTCAGGTTCCCAGTGGCGGCGATGAGCCGCCGGACTTCATCGGGGCTGAGCACGACCGGTAATGTACGGGGCACGCGCACGGGCTGCATCCGGGCCATCAGTTCGGGCTCGTGGAGCGTGGTCTCGAAGAAGAACTTGAGCCCGGTGATCGCGGCGTTCAGTGAAATTGGTGACGTGCCATGATCGACCAGATGCAACTGGTAGGTTCGCAGGTCCTCGACCGTGGCGGTATCAGGCGAGCGCCCGAGGTATCGGGAGAACTCGCGGACGATGCGCAGATAGTTGGCTTGCGTCTTCGGGGAAAGCTGGCGCATACGCATGTCGTCGATCATGCGCTGGCGCAACGGGCTGACGGTCGGTAGAGAGGAGGTCATGATGCGGCTCCTGTTGAAGAACGAGGCGGATTGCCTCACTCGCCAACATAAACCGCGCGACCGGCCTCTCCCTGACCTTCAGCGCCGGACCGTAGCCCCTACCGCGCGAGCGGTTTAGTCCTGCGACCC
>NZ_JACHBW010000059.1 GCF_014200455.1 Paraburkholderia bannensis
TGAAGCCGCGCGCGCTGCGCCAGCAAACGTCTTCTGTTTGCGATCATCGGTGTCCGCGTGCGGCACTGCGGTGGCCTGCCGGTATGACCGCTCGCATATTCCCGTTGGACGCCACATCCGGCAAATGTACGATTTGCATCGGGCAGGCCCCGGCCATGAACGGCCGGTCGAGCCCGTCGACTAGTTTGGCTGAGCGAGGTCTCGTCCGGCCTCGCTCAATGGCCGGTTTGCGGCGAGCAAATCACAGAGGGCACTGCCTCGATGCGGCCAGGAAGGGACACTCGGCGCCACCTCCTACATCGTCAACAATCGACCGGCAACACGGGCTGGCCGAACCATCAAGGCAACTTGTCGCTGTGATCGGCGGCACGACGGTAGGTAAAGAAGGTGTAGCTGGTCGGACCGCTAACGTCGACCCTTTCTGCACAATGGAAGTCCGCTGGCAAATCCGGAAACGTTGTATCGCCTGTCGGCTCCAAATCGAGTTCTGTGAGATACACCGTATCTGCATACGGCAAAAACAGACGATAAATCTGTGCACCGCCTGCGATAAAAACCTCTTCCCGCGAATCGTTTGCGATGACTTCAAACGCACCCTGCAGCGTGGTGCAAGTCGACACTCGTTCGGCGGCGATAGACTTTCTACCAATCACCAAGATGTCCCGGTTTGGTAGCGGTCGGCCTATCGACTCGTATGTCCGTCGCCCCATTACCACCAAGTGCCCTTCGGTCAGTTG
The DNA here is from genome assembly GCF_014200455.1 of Paraburkholderia bannensis. Classification (GTDB taxonomy): domain Bacteria; phylum Pseudomonadota; class Gammaproteobacteria; order Burkholderiales; family Burkholderiaceae; genus Paraburkholderia; species Paraburkholderia bannensis_A. The sequence continues at coordinate 738 of NZ_JACHBW010000059.1, forward strand.
GCGAAACCGCTGCTGCTCTCCCGGCACCCGCCACGGAATGTCGTTGGCCGCGCCGATCACTCGGTTTTTCGCCATTGCAGCTATCATTGAAATCGTCTTGCCGTTCAACATTCGCTCATCTCGCTGTCGGGTTGTGAGTCTATTCTAGCGACTACAAAAGTAGTCGGCGGCGAGTGGCGGCTGTCGAGAAATCCGAGCGGTTGGTGGGCATCGACATGCGTCGGGCGCGTCGGACAGTACGGGGCCACAACCGGTCGTTCGACATCGCCGTTCAGATCGTCGACAATCCCTTGCGCGGCACCCGCGCCCAAGGCTGGTATTAAGGACGAATGCCATGTACGCGGCAATCTCATTGCGAACAAATTCACAATGTCAAAACACATTCTGTTAGCTACCGCGACCCGCAATGGTCACGTCGAGCGCAGTCACTGGGGGTCGGTCGCAATCACAGATGCCCAAGGCTCGTTGCTCGCTTGGGCCGGGGACCCGGATGTCTACGCATTCTCTCGCTCAACCATCAAGCCGTTTCAAGCGATTCCGTTTGTGCGGGATCGCGGCCCATCCAATTTTGGATTTTCCACCTCGGAAGTTGCGTTGCTGTGCGGAAGCCATTCAGGCGAAGATACCCATGTAGCAGCGGTTAGCTCGATGCTGTCAAAGATTGGATTGTTGGAGCGGGATCTACGCTGCGGGGTCCATTTGCCGATTCAGTATGGTGAAGACAATTTGCCCCCTGGTGGAAGTCGCTTTGACCAACGACACAACAACTGTTCGGGGAAGCATGCTGGATTCTTAGGGTATTGCTGCATGCACCGTCACGATCACGCGGACTACGTCGCGGACAGTCACCCGTTACAGCAAGACATCGTCCGGGAGATCGAACGGCTATCTGGACTGCGAACGTCAGAGCTTTGGTTTGGCACGGACGGATGCAGCGCACCTAACATTGGCATGCCGCTGTCTCGCCTTGCGATGATGTGGGCCCGACTGGCTTCTGGCGCATCGGGAGGTAGCGCGAAAGAAGACGCCATATTGACTGAGATCTTCGCGGCGATGACAGCACACCCGGAGATGGTTTCAGGGACCGGCCGCTGTGACCTGGCGATTGCGCGAGCAACATCTGGGGATTGTGTCGGAAAGGTGGGCGTAGACGGCACATACGTGATCGGGGTTAAGAGCGTTGGTTTAGGAATCGCCATCAAGATTGCTGATGGCGACCTGTCAGCGCTTTACGCAAGCGCGGTCGCCGTCTTGAGGGAAATCGGGCTCGTCGACGATAGAAACGTCTCAGTTCTCGCCCGCTGGGACAATCCACGCCTCCGCAATCTCCGCGGAATTGAGGTAGGCCAGCTTAAAACGATGGTGCACCTGAGTCGAACCTCAGGGTGAGTCGATCTGGCATCGGGCTCAGTTCGGCCAGCATCAGTCTCTCGACACGGAATCGTCGATCGTCGACGATCGGCGGACAACCTGCTTCTGGTCAACGATAAGAACAAGGATGCGATCTATGAGGTTCATCTATAGCGCAATGCTGGCAGGACTCTTGGTGGGCGGCTTGAACCGCCCCGGGTTTTGTGGAGGCTCCAACTCTTGAGAGAATGGAGCCATGAACAAGAAGGTAACCAAGTTTTCCCCGGAAGTCCGAGAGCG
>NZ_JACHBW010000060.1 GCF_014200455.1 Paraburkholderia bannensis
GGTGATCTGACCGTTGATGGTCGTCACGTCGCCAGCCAGCGTGGTCACGTTGCCCGCGAGGTTCGTTACATCACCTGCCAGGTTCGACACGTTCGTGTTGGTTGCGTAGAGCTGCGAGCCGTTCACCGCGTCCGTGCTCGATGCGTTGAGCTGGCCATTCGCCACGTTCGTCAGTGCGACCGGTGCAGCGCCCGAACCACCCAGCGTCACAGAGCTGTGCGACGACGAGTCGTACATCACGGCGTCAGCCAACTGGCCTTGCATGTTGGTGATCTGACCGTTGATGGTCGTCACGTCGCCAGCCAACGTGGTCACGTTGCCCGCGAGGTTCGTTACGTCACCTGCCAGGTTCGACACGTTCGTGTTGGTTGCGTAGAGCTGCGAGCCGTTCACCGCGTCCGCGCTCGATGCGTTGAGCTGGCCATTCGCCACGTTCGTCAGTGCGACCGGTGCGCTTGCACCCGAACCGCCCAGCGTCACCGAGCTGTGCGCCGACGAGTCGTACAGTACGGCGTCCTGCAGCTTGCCGTTGATGTCGGTGATGTTGCCCGAGATATCGGAGATGCTCTGGTTCGTTGCGTAAAGTTGCGAGCCGTTCACCGCGTCCGTGCTCGATGCGTTGAGCTGGCCATTTGCCACGTTCGTCAGTGCGACCGGTGCAGCGCCCGAACCACCCAGCGTCACAGAGCTGTGCGACGACGAGTCGTACATCACCGCATCAGCCAGTTGGCCCTGCATGTTGGTGATCTGACCGTTGATGGTCGTCACGTCGCCAGCCAGCGTGGTCACGTTGCCCGCGAGGTTCGTTACATCACCTGCCAGGTTCGACACGTTCGTGTTGGTTGCGTAGAGCTGCGAGCCGTTCACCGCGTCCGTGCTCGATGCGTTGAGCTGGCCATTTGCCACGTTCGTCAGTGCGACCGGTGCAGCGCCCGAACCACCCAGCGTCACAGAGCTGTGCGACGACGAGTCGTACATCACCGCATCAGCCAGTTGGCCCTGCATGTTGGTGATCTGACCGTTGATGGTCGTCACGTCGCCAGCCAGCGTGGTCACGTTGCCCGCAAGGTTCGAAACGTTGGTGTTCGTCTCAAACAGTTGCGAACCGTTCACTGCGTCCGTGCTCGATGCGCTCAGCACACCATTCGCCACGTTATGCAGTGCGACCGGCGCGGATGCACCCGAACCACCCAGCGTCACCGAGCTGTGCGCCGACGAGTCGTACAGCACGGCGTCCTGCAGCTTGCCGTTGATGTCGGTGATGTTGCCCGAGATATCGGAGATGCTCTGGTTCGTTGCGTAAAGTTGCGAGCCGTTCACCGCGTCCGTGCTCGATGCGTTGAGCTGGCCATTTGCCACGTTCGTCAGTGCGACCGGTGCAGCGCCCGAACCACCCAGCGTCACCGAGCTGTGCGACGACGAGTCGTACATCACGGCGTCAGCCAACTGGCCTTGCATGTTGGTGATCTGACCGTTGATGGTCGTCACGTCGCCAGCCAGCGTGGTCACGTTGCCCGCGAGGTTCGTTACATCACCTGCCAGGTTCGACACGTTCGAGTTGGTTGCGTAGAGCTGCGAGCCGTTCACCGCGTCCGTGCTCGATGCATTGAGCTGGCCATTCGCCACGTTCGTCAGTGCGACCGGTGCGCTTGCGCCCGAACCACCCAGCGTCACCGAGCTGTGCGACGACGAGTCGTACATCACCGCATCGGCCAGTTGGCCTTGCATGTTGGTGATCTGACCGTTGATGGTCGTCACGTCGCCAGCCAACGTGGTCACGTTGCCCGCGAGGTTCGAAACGTTGGTGTTCGT
>NZ_JACHBW010000061.1 GCF_014200455.1 Paraburkholderia bannensis
GGAAGGATACCGGGAGCGGCAGGAAGCGATCGAGCGAGGTCGCGAGCATGCCGAAGGGTTAATCCGGTCTTGCGAGCGTCATTTGCCCGGCTAGACCGTGTTAGAAGGTGTTAGATGGTATGGACGCCTCCCCCCGGTAACGGGTCAGCGCAAATCCAGTAACAAAGAACATTTGTAACTGGCTGTACAGTAGTACGTCGAACCCGACAGCTCGCGCAGGAGGTTTCCAAATGAAGACGCCCGTCATCGGCATGGATATCGCCGAGCATGTCTTCCAGTTGCATGCGGTCAATGTTGCCACCGGGAAGATCGAGCGGGTGAAACTCAAGCGCGGCGACGTAACGAACTTTGCAAAGCGGGAACGCTCGCTCGTGGTGATTGAAGCCTGCGGCAGTGCTCATCACTGGGCCCGGCAGTTACGGCAACTCGGTCACGACGTCAGGCTCATCTGCGCACATTCGGTACGCCCCTTCGTATTGCGTAACAAATCGGATGCCGCCGATGCGCGTGCGATCTGGACCGCTGTGCAACAACCCGACGCGAGGTTTGTCGCAATCAAGAGTGAAGCCCAGCAGTCAGTCCTGGCACTGCACCGGATACGTGCCCAATTGATGAAGGTTCGCATCATGCAGACCAATGCATTGCGCAGCATCCTGTATGAATTCGGTGAAATTCTGTCCGAAGGCTACCAGTCGTTTACGAAGGAAATCGCGCCAGCCCTAGCCAGAACATCCGAACGCCTGCCAGGTATGTTGGTGGATAGTTTGCGCGAGCAGCGGGTCCGCATACAGGCGGTCAACGAAGATATTGCCGTACTGGAGCGTCGCCTTTCGCATGCGCTCCGGGATAGCCCGGAATGCCAGCGCATCGCAGAGATTCCCGGTGTCGGTCTGCTGACTGCAACCGCGACCGTTTCGACCATCGGCGATCCCGCGACCTTCCACTCCGGCCGTGAATTTGCCGCCTGGCTCGGTCTGGTGCCACGGCAGACCGGAACTGGCGGGCGCATACGACAACTGGGCCTGAGCAAAAGAGGTGACACCTATTTACGTACGCTGCTGATGCACGGCGCAAGAGCCGTGATCGCGCGTTGCACCCACACACCCTAGCTCGACGATTTGCTGGCTCGACGCCCCTTCAATGTTGCCGTCGCTGCAGTGGCGAACAAGCTGGCGCGAACTATCTGGGCCCTGCTGTCGCGGCAAACGCGGTATGAGGCACCAGTCCACGCGTAGCGACGACTCTGTTGCCGCACATCGAGATGTTGCAGATCCACCTCACCAAGGAGCGCAAGCAACGAATTGCATGATGGAGTACAGGTCGGACCGGGACGAGGTAAGTCTGAAAAAGTGCTTGAACCTTGAGTTCGTGTGTTAGATGAGACGCTCGTCAGCGAATTCCATATTGGCCAGCAGGCTGAACTGCCTGCGTCAACACGCCGGACATAAGCGTGCTGCCTTGACCTGCAGACCAGATATGCAAAACCAGCTTGCAATCCGGGTGGCGTCCACATATGCACGTTTGTTAAGGGCTGCAAAGTGGACGAGCATAAGCACGGAGATTACGAAGAAATGCAACGCAGCCAATGTTTCGGGCAATCGCTCGTAATCTCTGGCCAGTCGTCGGAAGCGGTTGAGCCAGCCGAAGCTGCGCTTAACCACCCAGCGGCGCGGCAACAGCACGAACCCCTTTTTAGCCTCCGCGAGTTTGATTACTTGAAGCTCGATTCCTTCGTCGAGTGCTGCCTGCGCAGGCTCCTCGCCGGTATATCCCT
>NZ_JACHBW010000062.1 GCF_014200455.1 Paraburkholderia bannensis
ACAGGCCGGATATAAGACCGCAACCGATACCTCGTTTTGAGCATCGTATCAAGATCAATCTTGCAAACCGGGCGGTGTCCATATAAGGCCGTGTGAAAACGCATGGATTGCCTAAACTGAATCAACGCATGGTTACGGGGTGATTCATGAAGCGATTCGTTGAAGGCGATTACCGCAAGCAGGTTGCACTACTTCCCGAATGCGTCGATGACTACATCGGGCAGGACAATCCGGTCCGGGTCATAGATGCCTTCGTGGATGAATTAGACCTTGCGGAACTTGGCTTCAACGGTACCACGCCTGCAGCCACGGGGCGCCCGTCCTACCACCCGGGCGTGATGCTCAAGATCTACGTCTATGGATATCTAAACAGGGTGCCTTCGAGCAGGCGTCTCGAGCGCGAATGCCAGCGCAACGTCGAGCTAATGTGGTTGACGGGGCGTCTGACACCGGACTTCAAGACGATCGCCGACTTTCGCCGCGACAACGGCCCGGCCATCCGCAATGCATGCCGTCGTTTCGTCGAATTGTGTCGCGGATTGAAGCTGCTATGCAGCGACATGGTGGCAATTGACGGCAGCAAGTTCAAGGCTGTGAACAGCCGTGACAGAAACTACACGGAAGGCAAGATCGACAAGCGTCAGCAGCAGATCGAGGAAAGCGTTCAGCGATATCTCGACATGATTGAGACCGCAGACCGGACCAGTCCGACGGGTTTCGATGCGAGGACCGAGCGGCTGTACGAGAAGATCGCGATCTTGCGTGAACAGATGCGTGAGCTCAAGCGGATCAAAAAGCAACTGAAGAAACAGCCGGACAGACAGTTGTCGCTTACCGACCCGGATCCCCGTTCCATGACCAGTGGTGGAAAAAGAACCGGAACGGTAGGCTACAACGTTCAGGTCGCAGTAGATACAAAGCATCATCTGATTGTCGAACATGACGTAACGAATGTCGGGGGTGACCACGGACAACTCAGCAGGATCGCTGCGTCGGCGAAGAAAGCGATGGGCAAATCCAAACTGAAGGTACTGGCTGACCGGGGCTACTTCAGCGGTCCGGATATCCGCACATGCGAACTGGCCGGGATCACGGCGTATGTCCCGAAATCCCTCACTTCAGCGTCAAGGAAGAAAGGACTCTTTACCAAGCGCGACTTTGTCTACGTTCCAGGGAAAGACGAATATCGATGCCCCGCCGGTGAGCACGCAATCCGTCGATTCACGACCGTGGAACACGGAATGACGCTGCAGGTGTACTGGCCCAGCGCCTGCCCGCGTTGCCCGCTCAAGGAACGATGTTCGCCCAGCGACTACCGCCGTATTCGACGATGGGAGCACGAACATATACTTGATGCCATGCAGCGTCGACTAGACCGCATGCCTGACGCAATGACCATCCGCAGAAGCACCGTTGAGCACGTCTTCGGCACGCTGAAGCACTGGATGGGGGCCACACACTTCCTGACCAGGACGCTCGGACGGGTGAGTACCGAAATGAGTCTTCAAGTGTTGGCCTACAACCTGAAGCGCGTCATAAAGATACTTGGGGCTGGCAGGGCAATAAGAGCGGCTAACACAACCTGGACATGAGGCCATGAAAGCCATATCCTGGCGGCATGGCCAGACGAAAAATCAGTAACGAGTTATGGTCGGCGCTG
>NZ_JACHBW010000063.1 GCF_014200455.1 Paraburkholderia bannensis
CCCGAAACATTGGCTGGGTTGCATTTCGTCGTATTCTCCGTGCTTATGCTCGTCCACTTTGCAGCCCTTAACAAAAGTGCATAACACCTTCTAAGAGATGGCCATTTGACGTTCATCGATGGAACAACGCTGGAACTCAATGGGCGCCGGATAATGAAATGCGTCATCTCATTGGCCGACTATGGCGGCCTCCACGATGGTGCCGTAGTAAGGAACACGCTCACGACGTTCTCCCAAATCCATCTAAACCCGGCCAGGGAACTGAACTCGAAACAACAGGACGGCCTAGACAGTGCGAACGAGCAGTTGGATACGTTGCAAAAGCACTGTTCGGAATTCGCCGCTCTGATGCCATCCGAGAAGCCAACAGACCTGTTCGACAACTTCCTCTTTCACAACGTATTCTTTGTCGAACATTTGTTGCTTTCGGCCCAGACCTCTGAGTCGTTGCTGACATCACTGCTGCGAGGCCATCGCATCGTGACAGGCTCGCGCGATCCCTTTTTTGATCACGCGCAGTTCCAGGCTGCGCGTAATTAGGCCGCTACAGCGTAGAGCGCATTAAAAATGTCATCCATTGAATGGCAACGACATCAGAAAACCGGCAAAACTTTTCTGAGAAACCAAAACCCGCAATGCCAGGATGATCTACTTTCGCCACTCGCATTCGGGTAGCCGGTAACTTGCCGTGTATGCCAACCGCTTGCCCAGCTATCGTTCTAAGCTTCGATCTGAACAGCTTTCATCGCGTCAATCAATCGCTGAACATCTGGTGCCGTAGCGACAGCTTGCCCAATCGAAAGCAACTCGAACGATAGGCCACCGCGAACATCTGCCTTAATGTGATCGTCAAGCTCCGCGAGGCGCAAGTAGTCCATGCTGGGAATACGATTCGGCGATGGATCCGATGACTCGTAGTGCGCGCCGCCCGCGTAGTTCCGGAAGTACTCCAAGACCTGCTGACGGGTAAATCTCGTGCTGATGCGTATGGCACCGACAGCGCTAGTATATTGAGATATCGACAGTTCGCGGCGCGCTAGGCCATCTATTGGTGGGAGCTCCGACAAATTAGTGGTCGGTGAAGATGCCGCCAGACAAGTCGTTTTGACTGCAAATCCCTCTTCAGCATCAGCACGAGCTCCCGTCGTCGGATTGTCGACACGGAACACGCCAAAGAAGGACAGCAGCAAGTTGCGTTGTCGGCCACCGCCTGCGACACAGGCCGCAGCCATGTCGAGACTAACGCCCTCTTCGGCAGCAATTGCTCCCATGTCCGGCGCGATAATTTTTGGCTCTTTTGGAAATCCGTATTCCCTCCATGCTTTTCCAAGAAGTCCTTGAACGAGGAGCAAATGCAGCGATACACTGCCGCGACGCAAGTCACCCGACGAAAGTTCGTCAGGACTTTCATACCACCATTCGCTGCGAAGCCACTCAAGGTCTTCGAGCACTGAACCGCCCCGGGAATCGTGGAGGCTGGTTGGTTTAAGTTAATGCCGGTTCAGCGGCAACCGTTTCAAGTTGCCGATAGTAGTTTGCCTCAG
>NZ_JACHBW010000064.1 GCF_014200455.1 Paraburkholderia bannensis
CACACGGCCTTATATGGACACCGCCCGGTTTGCAAGATTGATCTTGATACGATGCTCAAAACGAGGTATCGGTTGCGGTCTTATATCCGGCCTGTAACGCAAGCCGAAGCCCGCTGGCCCTGATGGAATTCGCCAGGAACATCCTCATCTCGGCCGCGCACTTTTAAGCGCAAGGCCGTGTTCAGGCTTGGGTTCCTGCGGTCCGACCTGTTTCGCCATCGCATGTGAATCAACCTCAGCAACCTATCGGTACTTCATCTCTCTCTTCGTTTTGCCAGCCTGCTAAACAGGCCTCACACTGACGTGATTTCTGTCGTAAGCTTCACCGCGCGCGAGTATCGCCCATGCAGTACGGGCCATCTTGTTGGCAAGGGCAACTGCTGCAACATTAGCGGGCCTTCGCTCCAGAATCGCTTTCTGCCATGGAGTAGGCACTTTCGCATGGCACATCACCGAACGCGCGCCATGAATCAACAGTGTGCGCAGATACGGATCACCCCGGCGAGAGATTGGTCCAAGCTGTATCTTTCCTCCCGTTCCGCTTTGCCGAGGCACGAGACCAAGGAACGACGCAAACTCGCGCCCGGATCTGAATGTTTTTGCATTGCCAATCGTCGCGACGAGCGCTGTAGCGGTAAGCCTGCCGATGCCAGGTACTGCGGCTATTGCCTGGCATTCAGCTTCCTGCTTGTGCCAGGCACCGATCTGCCGCTCGAGCTGTTCGATATCCTGCTCAATTCGATCAATGCGTGCCAACTGGTCACGCAGCCCGCTGAACATTGTTGCCGGGAGTACATCCTCGAGTTCTGGTATACGAACCCGCATCTCGGCGAGGCCAGCTGCGCGGCCCGCACGGAAAGACACTCCGAACTCATAGAGAAGCCCGCGCAACTGGTTCACTTCCATGGTGCGAAACTTGATGAGCAACGAGCGCATCCGGTGAAGGCCGAGCATCGCCTGCTGGTCTTCCGTCTTCGCTGCGACCGTTCGCATCCCCGGCTGCTGCACCGCAGTCCAGATTGCCCGGGCATCTGCTGCGTCAGTCTTGTTGGTCTGAACAAACGGCCGGATGAACTTCGCATGCAGCAGTACCACATTGTGCCCAAGCGCCAGGATCTTGCGTGCCCACCAATGAGCACTGCCGCAAGCTTCGAGCGCCACCCGGCCAGCTGGCCGCTGCGCGAGAAACGTGATCAACTCGTCGCGTCGAAAGCGTCGGTTGGTAATTTCTCCAGTTTGATTGTCGACCCAGTACATTTGGAACACGCGCTTTGCAATATCCAGACCGTATGTCGTAGCATTCATTTGGCCCTCCGTTCCTCGAGTGGACATGCTGAAACTCCACTCTGGCACATTACTGCCGATCAGTTCTGAGGACCTCTGCGTGCTATCCAGAGCCTACGTCCCCGAAGGGAGGGCGGTGTCCATTCCATCTCGGCC
>NZ_JACHBW010000066.1 GCF_014200455.1 Paraburkholderia bannensis
CACGGTAGTCCTTCCAGCGGAACGTCACGCCAAGCTCATCGAAGGCGACCAGGCGCTGGTTGGAGATGGCGACGCGGTGCGTGTAGCGTGAGAGGTATTCAAGCACCGCCTTCGGTCCGGCGAATGGGCGCTTGGCGTAGACCACCCATTCGCAGGTACGCAGCGGCGCAAGCCACCGCGCAAAGGTGGCGGGATCGGCGAGCCCGGTGTACTCGCCGAAGAACTGTAGCTGGCCATACCGGTGTGCCGCTTCGAGCGCTTCGAGGAAGCGCCGGCGAAACAGGCGTGAGAGCACGCGCACCGGCAGGAAGAAGCCGGGCCGGCACACAATCCAGCGCTCGCCATCGGGAGAGAGTCCGCCGCCGGGTACGATCCCATGCACATGCGGATGATGCGTGAGTGCCGAGCCCCAGGTGTGCAGGACGAACGTGGCCCCGATCTGCGCGCCGAGATGCCGGGGATCGGCGGCGATCGTGCGCAGCGTGTCGGCGGCGATGTCGAGCAGCAGGCCGTAGATGATCCGTTTGTTATACCAGGCGATCGCACTGACGGGCGCGGGAAGCGTGAAGACGACGTGGAAGTATTCGACGGGTAGCAGATCGGCCTGACGTGCCTCCAGCCAGCGGTGTGCGGCGCTGGCCTGGCACTTCGGGCAATGCCGGTTGCGGCACGAGTTGAAGGACACCTCCGTCCTTGCGCAGCCTGAACAGCGCAGCACATGCCCGCCCAGTGCCGCCGTGCGGCACCGTTCGATGGCCGACATGACCTTCAGCTGCCCCAGGCTCAGGTGCGTTGTAGCCCGCCATGCTGGCCGGTGGCGGCGGAAGATATCCGCAACCTCCAGCATGAGGCGCTACAGCACAGGGGCCGACTCGGTGGGCAGACGGTCCAGCGGACTGGTGACCTCGCGCAGCAGGTCGGTGGCCACCTGGACGTAGAGCGCGGTGTTCTCAAGCTTGGCATGGCCGAGCAGCACCTGGATCACGCGGATGTCTACCTTCTGTTCAAGGAGGTGTGTCGCGAAGCTGTGCCTCAGCGTGTGCATGGATACACGTTTGTCGATGTGGGCAGCCTCGGCGGCGGCATGAATGGCGCGGTTCAGTTGCCGCGTGCTCAACTGGTCGAGCGGATCGAGCCCGGGAAACAGCCACCCACCATCGGGCATCTTGCCCTGCGCACGGGCCACGCGCCACCACACACGCAGACGCTCGAGCAGCACCGGCGAGAGCATCGCATAGCGGTCACGGCGGCCCTTGCCCTGCTCGATACGCAGTGTCATGCGTTCGCTGTCGACGTCGGCGACCTTCAGCGCGACCACTTCACTGGCGCGCAGCCCCGCGCCGTACGCGACCGACAACGCGGTCTGGTGCTTCAGGTT
>NZ_JACHBW010000067.1 GCF_014200455.1 Paraburkholderia bannensis
CAGACGCTGCTCACAGTCATCATTTGCGGCATTCTCTACACGAAGGGGGAAGCAGCCGGGCTGACCGTGACCCGCGTTGCACAGTGCGTGGCACCTGAGAACGGCGCGGCGATGGTGCGGCTCGTCGAACACGCGATTCGCGCGGTCGCACTCGGCGTCGTGGTTACGGCGCTGGCCCAATCCGCGTTGGGCGGCGTCGGTCTGTGGGTCGCGAGCGTCCCGTATGCCGGCGTCCTGACCGCGATCTTGTTCATCTTCTGTCTCGCTCAACTCGGCCCGCTGTTGCCGCTATTGGCGTGCGTCGCGTGGCTGTTCATGCATGACGCGCGGGGTTGCGGCGATCCTGCTGTTCGCCTGGTCCATCGGCGTGACGGCGCTGGACAACAGTTTGCGCCCGATCCTGATCCAGCGCGCTATCGCGTTGCCGATGATCCTCATTCTTGCCGGCGTGGCTGGTGGTCTGATTGCGTTCGGTATGGTCGGACTGTTTATCGGGCCGGTGATGCTTGCCGTCACCTATGCCCTCATGCTGGCATGGATCGACTCGCAGGAAGCTGCTCGCGGCGCGAGCAATACACCGGCCACGCCTGACGCTCCCACCGCCGCGAGCGACTCCGTGACCCATGAATAACGCCAGCGACCGGCTCGGACGAAGGATTGGCCATAAACCCAATCCACGCCAAATTCTCGTATCGGCGTCGTCGGTGCGGCTTCACGCAACCCGAGCCCCGCGTCACGCCTCGTCGACGCCCTCCAGCTTTGAGGCCGACCCTAATCATTCTACCCTCAGCGCAGAGCAGAGCCGCGAGGACGACGCGGAAAGCCTCCTCGCGTACCTCACCAAACATTCAGTCGCGGCCGGGCCAGACGTGCTCCGGATCAGAACCACCGCAGAGCATGCCTCACTGCGTGAACACATCGAAAAAGGTCAATACGACTGGTTGGTGATGGGTGCCTACCCTCATCCCATGTGGATGGAATTAATTTTTGGTAGCGTCACGCAATCCATACTCCTGTTGTCGACGATACCCGTGCTGGTAACCCGTTACCGAGGTGAGTCAATGAACGTTAATGGACCGGCGCAAACGAGTATTTTTCGGGCCCTCTGGGGGCGCCTGAAGGAGCAACCGCTATCGCGGGAAGCCCGTAGGCACGCACTGCTGGGCTTTCTCCCATCGATGTCCTGAGCTCACGCAGCGCCCGCAGGAAGATCGGCGCAACGTTCCGCCCTGTACATACGACACGGTTGGAGCCATGCTCTTCGTTCGAAACAGCACAGCAGCGCGGCGACGATGCTCCATCAAGACGAAGGCCGGTCTC
>NZ_JACHBW010000068.1 GCF_014200455.1 Paraburkholderia bannensis
TGAACCGCCCCGGGAATCGTGGAGGCTGGTTGGTTTAAGTTAATGCCGGTTCAGCGGCAACCGTTTCAAGTTGCCGATAGTAGTTTGCCTCAGCTTCAGCGGGCGGGATATAGCCGAGGGGTTCCATCAGTCGATGATGATTGAACCAGGCCACCCATTCCAGCGTTGCCAGTTCAACGGATTCCCGCGTTTTCCAGGTGCGGCGATGAATCAGTTCAGCCTTGTACAAGCCGTTGATCGTTTCCGCCAAGGCGTTGTCATAGCTGTCGCCCCGGCTGCCGACCGACGGTTCGATGCCCGCTTCGGCAAGCCGTTCGCTGTAGCGAATGCTGACGTATTGGGACCCTCTGTCCGAATGGTGTATCAACGTTCCGTCGTCGCCCGGGCGCCGCGCGTAAAGCGCCTGTTCGAGTGCATCCAGAACGAAGTCCGTGGTCATCGAACTGCTGACTCGCCAGCCGACGATACGGCGAGCGAACACATCGATCACGAAAGCCACATACAGCCAGCCCTGCCACGTCGAAACGTAGGTGAAATCCGAAACCCAGAGCTGGTTCGGCCGTGCCGCCTTGAACTGACGATTGACCCGATCCAGCGGGCGCGGGGCTATGGCATCAGGAACAGTCGTGCGAACACGCTTGCCTCGCATCACGCCGCGCAAACCCAGTTGCTTCATCAACCGTTCGACCGTGCAGCGCGCCACCGGGATACGCTCCCGGTTCATCTGCTTCCAGACTTTATCCGCGCCGTAGACCTGCATGTTGGCCTGCCACACACGTTTGATCTCCGGCCGCAGACGTTCATCGCGGATTGCGCGAACAGAGCGCCGCGTCGGATCACGAAGCTGCGCAGCATGGCGTCGGTAACCCGACGGGGCAATCCGCAAGACCTTGCAGATCGGCTCGACCCCGAAGGTGTCGCGATGCTGATCGATGAAGGCCTTCAGGACTTGAAACGGCGGTCGAGCTCCGCCTGGGCGAAAAACGCGCTCGCGACCTTGAGAATCTCGTTGGCACGGCGCAACTCCTTGACTTCGCGCTCCAAGGCCTTGAGGCGCTCGCGCTCGTCTGTGGTCAAGCCATTGCGCTCACCGTGGTCGACCTGGTCGCGCTTGACCCACTCGTGCAGTGTCTGCGGTGTGCAGCCGATCATCGGCGCGATCGATTCGATCGCCGCCCACATCGACGGATGTTCGCTACGCTGCTCGCGCACCAGACGCACTGCGCGCTCTCGGACTTCCGGGGAAAACTTGGTTACCTTCTTGTTCATGGCTCCATTCTCTCAAGAGTTGGAGCCTCCACAAAACCCGGGGCGGTTCA
>NZ_JACHBW010000069.1 GCF_014200455.1 Paraburkholderia bannensis
GTCTCCAGACGAGGCAGCGAACATACTTTTGCGTCGCGACAGGCAGAGAGATTTGCCGGAGAACGCGTCAGACGGGCACTACCTGAATTATAGTACGCGGGCACACCCCGGCCCGCCGCAGAGCCCGGCGTCAATCGTCATGTAGCGCGCTGCGCCCGGCTACCCGATCCGGCTGCACGATTGCCGCTCATCTTCAATCTCAGGCGCCGCAGCGCCCGTGACAATCGGCAGTCTGAGCGTGAATTCGCTGCCGGCACCTGGCCCGGCACTGGTCGCCGACACCGTCCCGCCGTGTGACACCGCGACTGCTTTTACGACAGCGAGGCCTACGCCCAGGCCGCCTGCGCTGGCAGCAATCGTTCTGCTGGATTGCGCAAACAGCTCGAAGACATGCGGCAGCAGCGTGTCCGATATTCCGAGTCCATTGTCCCGGACGGAAATAACCAGATCCTTTCCGTCGGCCAGAACAGTCATTCTGATGTTCCCGTTCGCCGGCGTGTACTTCATCGCGTTATGCAAAAGGTTGTTGACGGCCTGAGTGAGGCGCACAGGATCGCCTTCAACTCGCAGCGCCGGGTCGGGAATCTGCACAGTAAATGTTTGCCCCCGCGCCGCCGCTGCTGATGCAGCCGTCTCGCATGGATCAGCCAGAACAGTGACGATGTCGACGTTGACCTTGCTCAGGCGGAGCCAGCCCTGACCGACTCGGGTCGCGTCCATCAAATCGTCGGAAAGCCGCCCGATTTCGTTGATCTGCCGATCGATCATATCAACCAGCCGCAGCATGTCGGGGCGATCCGCCAACGCCGAGCGGATGACGCCGGCGGCGAGCCGCAACGGCGTCAACGGCCCGCGCAGTTCGTGCGCCACCATCGCTAGCACTTCATTCTTCAGTTGTAGTGGATCGACATGGTTCCCGGACGAAGGAGAATCCTTCAAAACAGGAATGGCACTCAGTTGAGCAGCGGATCTTATGATTTCGTCCACCACGACACGGTACTGCAAGGCCGGACCGTCAAGCAACGACCGGAAGGAAACGGGATGTGCTGACATTCTGTGATCCCCATTTCGCGCCAACGGGGCGCCAGGAACCGGCGGACCTGCCGGATGAGGGAGGGAGCGTGCGGTCGGTGCGATGGCTTGCGGCGCATCACCGCCCACCCGAGGCTCGCAAATGCCTGCGCGGAGAGCGATCCAGTGCTCGCTGGCACCCGCAGGTTTCGGGATATCAGAATCGCACGCAGGAAACGGTAAGTATGTACGGTGACGTTCAGATTGGTAAAAACAACCGGAT
>NZ_JACHBW010000070.1 GCF_014200455.1 Paraburkholderia bannensis
CTAGTGTACTGCAGGCGCTCGCTCGGAACATTCCCGGCGCCTTCCAGGCGCGGGTTACAGGTTCGATGGCATCAGACCATCCTCCGAATCTGAATCCGGATCGCCTTCGGATCCGCGGACCGGATAGAGTGATTCGGACTCCGACCAATATCCTTCGCGATTGTAGTATTCGTGCAGCGCCACCTCGTAGCTTCGACTAACGGGTACCGAGTCGTCGTAGGCCGGGCTACGCTCGATCGTAGCACGCGTGAGCGAGGTGGACACGGTCGCAGCGAACCAGTCGACGAGGTCGATCCATCGCGTGGCGATCAGGACTTCCTTCCCGCCGGGCCACCAGTTGCGCGTATCGACTGTCAGGTAGCGCAGGGCCCAGGCCCGATCGTCGAAGATGAAACCCGACACGTGTCCGATGGTCCCGTCTATCGTTTCGATGTGGTAGCCCTTGACCTCGTCCGTGCTACGCAAGTGGACGTCCTGCAGAGCTTGGTTGACGTGCAGGATGGGGCGTGGCGGGGCTGGCGTCGCGAGCGCTCGCGCGACCGGGGCAAAGGTCGGCCACGCGCCCATGCCCCACAGATTCGGTCCGCCCCAGTATGTTGGATAGCTGTAGTAACGCAGGTATTCGATTTCGTGCTGGCGCGATACCGGCTTGTGGGTGTCGAGTGTCGGACTGTCGCGCACCTGTTGCCGCGTGAGATTGACATGGACTGCGTTCGATGACCACGCCACGTGCGTGAGCGAGTAGGGGGAGATGAGCACCTTTCTGTCGTGGAGCCAGTTCCCTGTCTGGACTACAAGGTAACGTATGCCCCAGGCCTCGTCGTCGAAATAAACCTGATCGATGTTGCCGATATCGCCGTCCGAGGCGCGTACGGTGCATCCCTGCAGATCTTTTATGCTTCGCAACATGACGCCTCCGTGATGTGCGGCGCCTCGATGGCATTAGACGCGCCGGCCACGAGGTCAGCTCATTTAGAGTGAATTGAGTCGTGTGATCTTCGTGCCTTCGAGGGACGCGCCGGCCATCAGCCCGGCGTTCGTCAGCACGAACGCATCGACCTGACCACCCGCGGTGCTTGTATCGACGTTGCCGTTCGCGCCGATCTTCAGGATGGCGACCGAAGCGTCACCGCCAGCAGACCAGCCGTCCGTGCTGCGGAACCGCCTCAGCGCGTCGTCGGTCATGAACAGAAAGACGATTGCACGCGACTGGGCACCGATCTGCCAGCCGACGGATCCGGTTGCCGTGCTGTAGTAGCCGACGGTATG
>NZ_JACHBW010000071.1 GCF_014200455.1 Paraburkholderia bannensis
GCCGCGCTTCGCGTCGCGCCGCTGCATTTCGTGCAGCAGCGTCACCAGAATGCGGCAGCCCGAGGCGCCGATCGGATGGCCGATCGCAATCGCACCGCCATTCACGTTGATCTTCGACGTATCCCAGCCCATCTGCTTGTTCACGGCCAGCGCCTGCGCCGCGAACGCCTCGTTGATTTCCATCAGATCGAGGTCGCCCACCGACCAGCCCGCGCGCTCCAGCGCGCGCTTCGAGGCCGGCACCGGGCCCATGCCCATGATCTTCGGATCGACGCCGCCGGCCGCGTACGACTTGATGCGCGCGAGCGGCGTGAGGCCCAGCGCCTCGGCCTTCTTCGCCGACATCACCACCACCGCCGCCGCGCCGTCATTGAGACCCGACGCGTTGGCCGCCGTCACCGTGCCTTCCTTCGAGAACGCCGGCTTCAGGCCCGCGAGCGATTCGGCCGTCACGCCATGACGCACGAATTCGTCGGTGGCGAACCTGAGCGGCTCGCCCTTGCGTTGCGGGATTTCGACCGGCACGATTTCCGCGTCGAAACGCCCTTCCTTTTGCGCGGCTTCCGCCTTGTTCTGCGAGGCCGCGGCGAACGCATCCTGCTCTTCGCGCGTGATGCCGTATTCCTTCGCGACGTTTTCCGCCGTCACGCCCATGTGGTACTGGTTGTACACGTCCCACAGGCCGTCGACGATCATGCTGTCGATCAGCTTGGCGTCACCCATGCGGAAGCCGTCGCGCGAGCCCGGCAGCACATGCGGCGCAGCGCTCATGTTTTCCTGGCCGCCCGCCACCACGATGTCGGAATCGCCCGCGATGATCGCGTTGGCGGCCAGCATCACGGCCTTCAGGCCCGAGCCGCACACCTTGTTGATCGTCATCGCCGGCACGGAGGTCGGCAGGCCTGCCTTGAGCGAGGCCTGACGCGCAACGTTCTGGCCCGAGCCAGCCGTGAGCACCTGACCCATGATCACGTCGCTCACCTGATCGGGCTTCACACCCGCGCGTTCGAGCGCCGCCTTGATCACCAGCGCGCCCAGCTCCGGCGCGGCCACCTTTGCCAGCGAGCCGCCGAATTTACCCACCGCCGTGCGTGCGGCCGAAACGATCACAATGTCAGTCATTTTCGATTCCT